>CAVQZC010000015.1:0-10551 GCA_963718315.1 uncultured Actinomycetes bacterium | reverse complement strand
GCGCTAAGCGCTCAGATCCGAGAACGTGCGCGGACGGCCTGACGGACAAGGTGGTCGCGCTCGGCGACCGCGGTAGCCAGGCTTGCGGCTGCCGCGTACGCGGCAGCCGCAGCAGACAGGTCGCCGTCGAGCTCGTGCAGGTGTCCACGAACGGCGTGCCATCGGTACCGCTCGTCGATGACCCCGCGGAGGCGGTCGGTCTCGCGCAACCCGGGTGCGGCGCCGTGCACATGGCCAACCGCGACCGCACGGCCGAGCACTGCGGCGGGGTCCTGCCGAACAGGGTCGTTAGTGAGCGCGACGAGGTCGTCGTACCACCCGAGGATCTGAGGCCAGTCCGTCTCCTCGGAGCAAGCCGCGTCGTCGTGGAGGGCGGCGATGGCCGCCTCGATCTGGTAGCGGCCGGGGCGCTGTGCTGCCAGTGCCGACTGCAGGATCCGGACGCCTTCTGCGATCTCGCGGGTGTCCCACTGGCTGCGGTCCTGCCGGTCGAGTGGGACGAGCCGGCCCTCTGCGTCGGTCCGCGCCGCGTTGCGGGCACGGTTGAGCAGCATCAGTGCCAGCAGCCCGCGCGCCTCGGGCTCATCGGTGACGAGGGTGAGTTGTCGCGAGAGCCGGATCGCCTCGACAGCGAGGTCGACCCGCCCCGCGTGGCCGGCGGTGTAGATGAGGTACAGCACGCGCAGCACGACTCCGAGGTCGCCGGGCTGGTCGAGACGGCGCCCCTGGAGCGCCCGTTTCGCCCTGCTGATGCGCTGCGCCATCGTGGCTTCCGGAACGTAGAAGGCGTCCGCGATCTCGCGTGTGGTGAGGCCGCCGACCGCGCGCAGCGTCAGCGCCACCTGGGACGCGGGCGCGAGCCCAGGGTGGCAGCAGCAGAACAGCACGAAGAGGGTGTCGTCGCCCACGTCCGGGGAGGCGGGGGGCGGCTCGGATGGCATCTGCTCCTCACGGCGCAGGCGGGCGACGTCCGCGCGGCGGGCGTCGACGAGCCGGCGCGTCGCCACTGCCGTCAGCCACGCGCGCGGGGCCCGGGGCGGGTGCTCCGGCCACACCCGTAGCGCCTCCAGGAGCGCCTCCTGCAGCGCGTCCTCGGCAACATCGATGTCCTCTCCCTGCCCGACCATGTCTGCCAGCACCCGTGGGACGATGGCGCGCAGAGCACCCTCGTCCAGTTGGTCTACGGGAGCGACGGTCACCTCGGGTCAGCCGGTCATGACCTCGCGGACGTCGAGCCACTCGTACAGTGGCTCCCCGCCCGGGCCCGGCTCGGAGGAGACCCAGGCTGCGATCTCGAGCGCGCGCTTGTTGGACTCGACGTCGACCATGTACCAGCCGGCCACGAGATCGCTGGTCTCCGGCAGCGGCCCGTCGGTCGTGACCGGCGCCGCGTCCGGGCCGCCGTAGCGGACCCAGGTCCGGGCCGGCGTGAGCGCCTGCGCATCGACGTACTCGCCGCTCTCCTGGAGCACATCGCGGACATGCCTGAGGAAGGTCATGTGCGCCTCGACGTCCTCGGGAGCCCACCGGTCCATCGGCGGGCACGGACGGTGCGGCTCCGGACCGCCGCGGTAGTGCTTGAGAATCAGGTACTTCGGCATGGTCGTCTCCTCTGTCCAGGGCCCCGCGTGGTGCGGGCCATCACTGGGTGAGCGGAGCCGGTCGGCGATTCTCGACATGCAGCTCCGGGGTGTGGCGGAACCCGCCCGTGCTCAGCCTCGCGTGTGCCGCTCGAGCCAGCGGGCCAGCGTCTCGCCGGTGTCCAGCACATGGGCCCGCAGCAGCCGGCGTGCGCGCTTGGGGTCGGGCTTCTGGAGCGACTCGATGATGCGGTCGTGGTCCTCGGCGCTGCGCGGGATGATGCTCGGGTCGTCGGCGAACGTGTGCCACGCCACTGAGCGCGGCACCTGGTTGGCGAGTGACTGCACCGTGTCGCGGAGCGGGTTGCAGTTTGCCGCGGCCAGGATCACGTTGTGGAACAGCTCGTTGGCCTGCGAGCACTGCTCGAGGGCGATCCGCCGCTCCGTCTCGGCGCTGGGGTCGAGCTGCTCGTGGGCCTGGCTGCCGGCCAGCAGCAACGCCTGGGCGGCCGCCAGGTCGGAGGTGTCGTAGGTGGTCAGCCGGCCTGCCGCGCGCTCGGCGGCCAGGCCCTCGAGCTCGGCGCGGACGAGGAAGATGTTGCGGCACTCGTCGGCCGAGAATGAGCGCACGAGCGCTCCCCGGTGCCCGAGCTGCTCGACCAGCCCGATCGCCTGAAGCTGGCGCAGGGCCTCCCTGATCGGCGTCCGGCTGACGCCGAAGCGCGCCGCCAGGTCCTCCTGGCGCAGGCGCGTGCCCAGCGGGATCCGGCCGGTGATGATCTCGACCTGGAGCTCGTGGGCGAGGTCATCGGCTCGGCTCAGGCTGGTGGTCGCGCGACGGTCGGTCATGGGGCGATGGTATCAGCGCAGAGAGCGGCGGGATTCTCCCGTGAACAGGTGAAGAATGTATCCCAACATTTGAGGTTTGGATCCAAACTTGCTACGGTGAGCCCCAGCCGCCAGACCGCTCAGCAAGGAGTGTGCCGATGACCGACACCGCCGCCAAGCTTCCCGAGATCGAGCACATCAAGTCGCGCAAGAACGGCCTCGATGTGCTCGCCGACATCTACCGGTACGCCGAGCTGGGCTTCGCCGCCATCGAGCCCGACGACCTGGCGCTGTTCCGCTGGTACGGCATCTACACCCAGCGGGCGGAAGCGAACGCGACGGCGGGCGAGCCGGGACCGTCCGAGGAGACCGACGGGCTGTTCATGCTGCGGGTGAAGTTCCCCAACGGGATCGTCACCGCTGACCAGATGCGGACGATCGGCGAGCTGGCGGAGCGGTACGGGCGCGGGATGGGCGACATCACCACCCGCCAGAACATCCAGCTGCACAACCTGGCGATCGAGGACATCCCTGTCGTCCTCGACGAGCTGAATGCGGTTGGGCTGTCGTTCACGCAGGCGTGCGGTGACGTCTGGCGGAACATCGTCGGCTGCCCGCTGACGGGGGTCGACGGGCACGAGCTGATCGATTCGCGCCCGCTGATCGATGCCCTCGAGCAGGAGTTCGTCGGCAAGCGTGAGTACTCGAACCTGCCCCGCAAGTTCAAGGTCTCGGTGTCGGCGTGCGCGCACGGCTGCGCCCAGCACGAGATCAACGACATCGGGCTGGTCGCCGTCGACAAGGACGGGGTGATCGGCTACGACGTCTGGGTCGGCGGGGGGCTGGGCGCTTCCGCCCGGCTGGGCCGGCGGCTGGACGTGTTCGTGTTGCCCGACGAGGCGGTCGAGGTCTGCCGCGGGATCACCGAGATCTTCCGCGACGAGGGCCGCCGCAACAAGAGGACCCGGGCGCGGATCAAGTTCCTGGTCGACGAGTGGGGCGTCGAGCGCTTCCGCGCCGAGCTCTGCAAGCATCTGGGCCGCGAGCTGCCGACCTCGGTCGAGCCCAACGAGCCGCTCGATCCGCACCGCGACCACCTCGGCATCCACCCCCAGGTGCAGCACGGGCTGTACTACGTCGGCGGCACCACGCTGCGCGGCCGGTTCCACGCCGATCAGATGATCGGCGTCGCCGACATCGCCACCCGCTACGGCTCCGGGCAGCTCCGGTGCACCAACCGCCAGAACATCATCGTCGTGGACGTCCCCGACGAGCACGTCGACGCGGTGGCCGCCGAGCTGGCCGACCTCGGGTTGCCAACCGAGGCGTCGGCGTTCCGGCGCGGCGTCATCTCGTGCACGGGCATGGAGTTCTGCAAGCTGGCGATCGTCGAGACCAAGCAGCGCGCCGCCGAGCTGATCGAGCACCTGGAGCGCCGGATCGGCGACCTCGACGGCTCGATCCGGATCAACCTGAACGGGTGCCCCAACGCCTGCGCCCAGTACCAGATCGCCGACATCGGCCTGCAGGGCGGGATCGCCAAGAGAGCTGACGGCCAGCGGGTGCAGGGCTTCATCCTGCACGTCGGCGGGCGGCTTGGCGCAGAGGCGGGGTTCGGCCGCCGGGTCGCGTCGAAGGCGATCCCTGCCGACGACGCCCGCTATGCCGTCGAGCGCATCGTCCGCGCCTGGAAGGGCGAGCGCGCTCCAGGCGAGACGTTCTCGTCGTGGGCCGACGCCCAGGCCGACACCCGGCTGGCGTCGCTGATCGGCATCGCCGTCACCCAGGAGCGCACCCGCGAAGAGGTCGCCGCGTAGCTCGACCGGTGCCTCACTCGGTTGTGCGTTGACGCCTGGAACCCGGCCCGACTAGTCTTCGAACAAGGAAGCAACTGCGTCACCGGTCGGGGGTGATCCTCGACACGTCGCATCCAGAGAGGCGGAGGGAACCGGCCCTGTGAAGCCTCGGCAACCATCTCGCCCTCGCGGGAGCGGTGCCAACTCCGGCGGAGCACCGCTCCGGAAGATGTGAACCGGCCGGCAACGGCCCGACCCGAGGGATCACCGGATGTTTGCCACCAGACTCGTCTGCAAGGGCTGCGGCGCTGACTACCCACTCGACGCCCGCTTCGCCTGTGACCAGTGCTTCGGACCGCTCGAGGCCGCCTACGACGACGAGGCGATCGCGCGCAGCGTCACCCGCGAGCAGATCGTCGCCGGCCCGTCGACCCTGTGGCGGTACGCCGCCTTCCTGCCCGTCGCGCCGCCGGCCCGCGGCCTCCCGGTCGGAAACTCGCCGCTGATCGCCGCCGACCGGCTGGCCGAGGAGCTGGGGCTGCGCTGCAAGCTGTACATCAAGACCGAGACCTCGAACCCGACCCACTCGTTCAAGGACCGGGTGGTCGCGATCGCCGTTGCCAAGGCTGTGGAGCTGGGCTACCAGGCGCTGGGCTGCGCATCCACCGGCAACCTGGCCGGGGCGACCGCGGCCGCAGGAGCAGCGCTCGGCCTGCCGACGTACATCTTCGTCCCCGACGATCTGGAGCGGGAGAAGATCCTGGCCGCCGCGGCGTACGGCGCAACGGTCTTCGAGGTCAACGGCACCTACGACGACGTCAACCGGCTCTGCTCGGAGCTGGCCTACGACCGCCCGTGGGCGTTCGTCAACGTCAACCTGCGGCCGTACTACGCCGAGGGCTCCAAGACGGTCGCCCACGAGACGGTGGAGCAGCTCGGCTGGCGGGTGCCCGACCGGGTCGTGGCGCCGATCGCCTCGGGCTCGCTGTACACCAAGATCCTGCGCGGGTTCCGGGAGGCGCGTGCCACCGGCCTGGCCGGCGAAGGACCGGAGGAGCCGGTGATGCACGGGGCGCAGGGCGCCGGGTGCGCGCCGGTGGCAACCGCTTTTGCCTCGGGCGGCAACGATGTCTTCCCCGTCAGGCCGAGCGGGATCGCGAAGTCACTGGCAATCGGGAACCCGGCCGACGGCGTGTTCGCGGTCGGCGTCGCCCGCGACACGGGGGGCAGCATCGAGGCCGCCGACGACGACGAGATCGTCGAGGGCATCCGGTTGCTGGCACGGACGACAGGCATCTTCACCGAGACCGCCGGCGGTGTCACCACGGCGATCCTCCGCAAGATCGCCGAGCGCGGTGAGATCTCACCCGACGAGACGGTGGTCGCCTACATCACCGGCGACGGCCTGAAGACGATCGACGCGATCGAGCCCTCGGTGGAGACGGTCTCCATCGAGGCCGACCCCGAGCAGGTCGAGGCGTACATCGACGCCCGCGTCACCGCCTAAGAGCGTTAAGCGGGCCGGTCCCCGGCGGAGGTGGGCCGGCCCGCTGGTTCACTGAATCGGCCGCTTCGGCGGCGCGGGACACCACTGCAGCGGTGAACCTGTCTACCCGGATTCGGGTATCAGGAGCCTCCCGGGGCTGGCCGGCGCTCAGCCGTCTTCGGTCACGTCCGCGTTGCCGCCCCGGAACCGCACCGTGAATCGCCTGCCGAGCGCTTCCACGCCGCGTAGCTCGAGGTGGCTGCAGATGTCCGGCAGCATCGGGTCGGCCTTCAGCGTGCCGGTCTCGGCGTCGGGCCGCAGCCCCAGCATCACGGTCAGGAACAGGATCGGCGTACCTGCCGCCCACGCCTGTGGCGAACAGGCGGTCGGGTACGAGACCGGGAACGGCGTCCGCTCGCGCGGGTAGCCGGCGAATACCTCCGGCAGGCGGTGATCGAACTGGCTCGACGCTTCGATCATCGACTGTGCGATCCGGTTCGCGTACTGGCGGTAGCCGTACCGGGCGAGCCCCGCGACGACCAGGCTGTTGTCGTGCGGCCAGACGGTGCCGGTGTGGTACCCGATCGGGTTGAAGCCGCGGTCGGCGCTGGACATCGTCCGCACGCCCCAGCCCGAGTAGAGCTCCGGCGCGACCAGGGTCTCGGCGACCTGCGCGGCGCGCTCGGGCTCGACGATCCCGCTCCACAGCAGGTGGCCGATGTTGGAGCACAGCGAGTCGATCTGGCGGCCCTCGTCGTCGAGACCGAGCACGAACGTGCCGCCAACGTCCTCGCGCACCGTCCAGTAGTCGCGGTTGAACCGCTCGCGGAGCAGCGCCGCCTCGACCTCGAGCTCGGCCGCCAGCGCAGCGTCGCGCCACACGGAGCGCGCCAGCTGGGCCATCCGGATGCGGGCGTCGAACGCGTAGCCCTGCGCTTCCGCCGTCGAGATCGGGGTCTGCGCGATGGTGCCGTCGCGATAGCGCATCGAGTCCCACGAGTCCTTCCAGGACTGTGACTCGAGCCCCTTTGCCGATCGCCGGTGGTAGCTGACGTACCCGTCGTGGCGGAGGTCGGCCTGGGTGCGCATCCAGTTGATCGCCTGCATCGCCGGCTCGCGCAGCCGCAGCACCGTCTCCTTGTCCCCGGTCCAGCGATAGGCCTCGGAGAGCAGGATCAGGAAAAGCAGGGTGGAGTCGACGCTGCCGTAGTAGGGGAAGGAGCGCCCCGCCGCCGCCACCCGGCCCATCCGCACCTCGTGGACGATCTTGCCCGGCTCGGCGTCTGCCTCGTCGTCGCGCTCGTGTGCCTGGAGGTCGGCCAGTGCGTCCAGCGTGCCTCCCGCCAGGGTCGGCCCCAGCAGCAGCGTCTGGTAGGAGGTGATCAGCGTGTCGCGGCCGAACACGGTCATGAACCACGGCAAGCCGGCCGCCGGCAGGTCGCGGAGGCCGCCACCATCACCGCGGGGCCGCATCCGCAGCGCCGCCAGGTCACCGACCGAGGTCTCGTACGCGTGGGCAAGGTCTTCCCAGTCCGTGTGCAGCTGCGGGGTCTGCTGGCGCCATGACCCCAGCGACTGCTCGACCCGGGCCCGGCCCTGTCCGAAGAAGAAGCTGGTGTAGCTGGGCCGCCGCTGCTCCTCGCCGTAGAGCAGCACGACGTTCGAGCGCTGCTCCCAGGAGCTGCCGGGGGCGATCTGAAGGGTATGGGCGATGCTGGTGTCGCCCGCCTCGCCGCGCTGCGAGAACCAGACCAACGCCGCCGCCTGGAAGCCGTCCTCGCGGTGGGCGAACGACCACGAGTTCTCGCGGGTGTCGTGGCTGCGCTCGATCTCGACCGAGGGCGGCGCGCGGAGCGTGAACACCAGGTCCTCGGTGCGGTACTCGCGGGCCTTGACCTCGAACACGTCGAGGAAGTCGAAGTCGAACTCCAGGCGCAGGGCGAGGTCGACGCGCTCCAGCGTGTGGTTCTCAATGTGCAGGCGGGTCTGCATGCTGCCCGCGCCGACGAACATGTCGCGGGTCAGCGAGATCGCACCGGCCGGCAGGTCTGCCGCCTCGACGTTCTGCATGAAGACGGCCGCCGAGTAGTAGTCGATCGTGTTCGAGGTGAGCAGCTGGGGCCGCTCGCCGTTGACCGTCAACCGCCAGCGCGAGAGGTAGCGCGTGTCGTTCAGATACAGGCCTTCCGACGCGTCGCCGACCTCGCCGAGGTCGTCGGCCACCAGGAAGTTGTTGCCTTCGAGGACGGTCAGCACCGCGTCATGGTACCGACCGTCCTCGCTGCGGGCCCCGGCGCCGGGGCCCGCGTTGATCCGTCAGAGCTGCCTAGGCGGCGTGCTCGGCGAGCTGCAGGTCCTCGGCCAGGCGGGCCTTGGGCCGCGCGCCGATGGCGCTGGCGACCACTTCGCCGTTCTTGACCAGAACGAGCGTGGGAATGCTCAGCACGTTGAAGGCGCTTGCCAGCTCGGGCTCGGCGTCGACGTCGATCTTGCCGACCTTCAACCGGCCGGCGTACTCGCTGGCCAGTTCGTCGACGATGGGGGACAGGGCGCGACAGGGACCGCACCAGGCAGCCCACATGTCGAGCAGAACGGGGACATCCGACTCCGTAACCTCGGTCGCAAAGTTCTCGTGGGTGATCTCGATGGCGGTCATCGTGCTCCTTGGGTCTGAAACTACGTAACTCAGTAGTTATATAGTTGCACATGGGGTACACTTGGTGCAAATGTCGATTCCCGCGCCCCTTTCCCCGGAGACCGCCCAGTCAATCGCCGACCGCTTCCGGCTGCTCGGCGAGCCGACACGGCTGCGGCTGCTGTACCTGCTGTGCGACGGTGAGCGCACGGTCGGGAATCTCGCCGAGGCGCTCGACTGCACACAGGCGAACGTCTCCAAGCACCTCACGCTGATGACCGATGCGGGTATCCTCCGCCGCCGCCGCGACGGGGTGCACAGCTACTACGCGGTGGCCGACACCAGCGTCTACGGCCTCTGCGAGCGGGTCTGCGACTGCCTGCGGGACTACTGGGACGCCCGCGCCGGCGCCCTCCCGCGCTAGCTGCAACGCTCTGTCACGCCTTCGCAACGCGGACTTTCGGGGGTCTGACCCCACCCGGAACCCGCCACGGAAGTGTGACGCGGGGCGTTACATCCGCCGGCTGAGCGCCAGGATGTCGGCCACGTAGACGCGGCTGATGGGCAGGATGCCGAGCTGCCGCACGGCGCCTTCGCCCTGGTAGTAGGAGGCGAGGGCAAGCCTGACGTCGCCGTGGAAGTCGCGCAGGAGCTGGCGGAGGTAGGCGACCCCGATCCGGATGTTGCCCGAGGTGGTCTTCGGCACCCGGTGGCCGATCAGCCGCCACTCGACCCAGCTCCAGGTAGCCGGCATGACCTGCATCACGCCCCAGGCACCGACCGAGGAGACCGCCCCCGGGTGGTAGCCGGACTCCATCCAGGCCACGGCGCGGCAGAGGTGGCGTGAGATGCCGTTGCGCACCGACCAGAAGTCGATCAGCTTCTGCACCTCCCATGCCGTGCCCGGCCCCAGGCCTGGGGCACGTCCGGGGGGCCGGCGGTGCCGGCCGGGGATCCGCAGATGGGTGCCCGTCAGCAGGATGCCGGCGGGGTTCAGGTCGTTGGCGGCGGCCAGCGCGGAGATGCTGGTCGAATACCGGGAGGCGATCCCCGACAGGGTGTCGCCGTAGCGAACGGTGTAGCGGCCGGCGATCTGCGTGGTGTGGTGATGGGCGCGCCGATGGGCGTGCCGGCGGCGCTTCGCGTGGTGGTGGCGGCGGTGGTGGGCGGCGTGATGCGCTCCCCGGTGGTTCGGGATGCGCAGCACCGTGCCGATGACCAGCACGCCGTAGGGGCTGCGGTGGTTCAGGTGCGCGAGCCGGAACAGATTGGTGTGGTAGTGCCGGGCAATCCCGGTCAGCGTGTCGCCGCGGTGCACGCGGTAGCTGGCCGCAGACGCGGTGGCGGGCAGCAGCACGAGGGCTGCCAGCAGGCATGCAACGATCCGTGTCCCCTGGGTCACCGCGAAAGGTTCGCCGGCTGTCCGGTCGATCCTTTGGATGCATTCCGCGCCGCCTGCGCCGCCCCGAGGCTGACTAGGACATCGCGGCGGCGGCCTCACGCAGCGGCGCGAGCGCCTTGCTCCACGCGATCACCTGGCCGAGCAGAATCTCGAGAGACTGCACGCTGTAGTCGCTCGGCCTGAAGACCGAGAAGTTCTCGAACTCGGTGACGAGCGAGAGGGCGACCTGCTGGCGGACGTCGGCCATCTGCAGCTCCGCGGAGATCAGCCGCAGGTGCTCCGCGGCGCGAGCACCGCCGACCGCTCCGTAGGAGACGAAGCCGACCGCCTTGTTGTTCCACTCGGCGTACAGGTAGTCGATCGCATTCTTCAGAACGCCGGAGGTGCTGTGGTTGTACTCCGGCGTGACCATGACGAACCCGTCGAACGACGCGATCTTCTGTGCCCACTGGCGGGTGTGCTCGTTCGCGTACTGGCCCATCGAGGCCGGGAGCCCCTCGTCCAGGTGCGGCAGCGGGTAGTCGCGCAGGTCGATCAGCTCGAACTCCGCGTCGTCCCGGCGGGACGCGATGTCGAACACCCAGCGGGCGACCTGTTCGCCGTTGCGGTTCGGGCGGGTGCTACCGAGGATGATGCCGATCCGGGTCATGGAGAGCTCCTTCCCGCCCCGACTGCGGGACGTGTACCGACGTCAGCGAACCTGGCGGCATCGTCGCCTGCCGGCTGCCGAGTCGCATCCGGGAAACCCGTAGTCCGTGACGCCCAGGCTCTTGGCGTCAACCACATCGACACTGCCCAGTACCTTGCTTGATGGCCTGGGCCGG
>CAVQZC010000014.1:0-42987 GCA_963718315.1 uncultured Actinomycetes bacterium | reverse complement strand
TCCTCAGAGCATACGTGTGCTGCGATCAGCCCGATACCTAGCGGCGAACCTCGAAGCCGAACTGCGCGACAAGAGGCTCCCCTACCAGAACGGGATCTACGTGCGCTGGGGCGGAGCGGTGCGATCACAGCATCCACACTGACCCGCCGATAAACACGCGCATCCACTGGCTCGCCGCGCTCGTCCGACACGGCGCCGTCCGACCAATCTGGCTGCACCTTGCCCCGGGAGTCGCAAGTCGGCGTGAAACGTCCGTTCCGTGCGCGGATCTCGCCGGCGGAGCCCTCCCTGGGTCGCCGGTCGTCAGGAGGCGCTTTGCGGAGAGAGTGACCTCCGGCGAATCGCTCTCCCCGCCTTCCCGCCGGCAGGGAGACGCGAAGAGTGGTCGGGCCGCCGGTCAACAGGTACTAGCGGTCCGACGGTCGCCCGACCGGCTCACCGCCGCGGCCCGCCGTTGGAAGGCAGCGGGCCGCGATGGGGTGCGGGTCAGGCGTTCCCCGCTGGCGGGATCGTCATGCTGGGCTCGTCCGGCCCCATGTCGAGCCGGAAGGGCGGGTAGACGTCGGTCATCAGCGCGGCGTATGCGGTGACGCGAAGCGCCCACCGGTTCAGGCCGAGCACGAGGTCGAAGATGCTGGTCGGGTAACTGCCCCGAACGAGCAGCGTGACCACGCCGATCAGCACCAGCAGCCCGACCAGGCCGCCCCCGTTGGAGGCGAAGGACAGCCCGCCGATGATGCCGACGACCAGGTACTGCGGGATCGCCAGCAGCCACCACTTGACGAGCACCAGTCCGCGGGAGAGCCGCTCCGGATACACGACGGTGAGCGTGGCCGGGTAGTCCGTTTCGTGGAGCGTGAACGGTGGATAGCGGTCGGTTCCGTTGGCGTCGAATGCGTAGAACCCGACTCGCCACGTCCAGCGCAGGACGCCGACGTTGTAGTCGAAGAGCCGCCGCGGATACCGGCCCGTGAAGAGGATCGCCAAGAACGCGATCACGCTCACAAGCAGGAAGCCGACCCACAGGAACGCCAGGACGATCACGTGCGGGACGACCAGCAGCCACTTGACGAGCCACAACCACCGCGACAGGGCCGAGTCCATGTGCCCCTCAACACGCACCGGATAGGGGTAAGCGTGTGAAGACATCAATCTCATCTCCTTCCATATGCCATCCGAAGTCTCGCGCCAGGCCACCCCATCCGCATCGGCCCAGCCCCCGATCCTTGCTGCGGGCGGCTACGTATGCCCGCACCTAGCCCATCGCGCTACGTCGACGTGGACTGCCGGCGAGGTCGTACTTGTCCGAAGCCTCAATCCGGGTTCCTGCCGATGCGCGGAGGACCGCTGGAGTGAAACCCTTGACGTGTCACCAATGAGCATCGGAGGTGGTCGACATGTCGGCCCACACTGACCACGCAAGGACCGCCCGACGGCGGATGAATCTGCCGCCGCGCTGGCTCATGAAGGTGTTCTGGGACGCACACCGAGCCGTGGTGCGCGCAAGCAATGGCCGGAAGGGGCTCTGGGCCGCACGTCCAGGCAAGTGGGGCGCCTTGCGGCTGACAACCACCGGTCGACACACCGGCAGGCCACGACGCGTGATCCTGGGCTACTACGACGACGGGCCGAACCTGGTCACGATGGCCATGAACGGTTGGGGCGCCGCCGAGCCGGCCTGGTGGCTGAACCTGCAGGCCAATCCACGGGCGAAGGTCGAGCTGGCCGACGGAAGCCGGCGTGAGGTGGTCGGCAGGTGTGCACTCGGCGCGGAGCGCGACCGGCTGTGGCAGCGCTGGCGCGAACTGGACAAGAACCTCGACAGCTACGCAGCCCGGCGCCCCCACCAGACCGCGGTCGTCGTCTTCGAACCGCCACCCCCCGCTCGGTAGCCGAACTGAACCACGTCCTTCGGAACAGGAGGTCCAGCAATGACGCTCCTCTGGTTCGTCATTTGGCTGATCGCAAACACGATCGGCGACCACGCACCACTGCTATGGAACCCCGTCAACATCTGGGCCGGAACACTGTTGCTGGCGATCGCACTCGACCTCGGTCGCCAGCACGCGCCCTCCCGGCCCAAACACTGATAGGCAGACCCCTAGGTGTAGTTCCCGCACACGATGCGGGGTTCTACGACGCAGGGTTCGGCGGGGGCACGGATGCGCACGAGGACGTGGTTCGCCGATAGTGGGGTATGGCCTCTGAACGGGTACCGTCGGTTGGGGTAGGAGTGGCCCGCGGGCGGGGGCGTCCGGGTTGGGGCGTCGCGCCGGTGTCTGGTTGGTTGTTCATCGTGCGCGGATTCTGGCGACGGTGGCTGCGCTGTCGATACTGGTCGGCGGCGCCTTGTATCTCTCGGGTGAGCACGCGGCGGCGAGTGATGTGTGGGCCGCGGCGGTGGTGGTGCTGGCTGCCGAGCTCGCGTTCGAGGTGGGCCGAACGGTGATCGTCGATCATCACATGGGGGTCGACACGATCGCGCTGGTGGCGATGGTGGGGGCGCTCGCGCTGGGTGAGGAGTTTGCGGGCGTGATCATCGGCCTCATGTTCTCGGGTGGCCAGACGCTGGAGGACATCGCCTCGACACGCGCGCGGCGTGAGCTGACGGCGCTTATCCAGCGAGCCCCCAAGGTGGCCCAGCTGCGCGTCGGAGATCGGCTCGAGCAGGTGCCGGTCGCCCAGGTCGAGACCGGCGACGTCGTGGTTGTCCGCACCGGCGAGGTGGTGCCCGTCGACGGCACCGTGGTCGGCGCGGAGGCCGTCGTCGACACGAGCACGCTGAGCGGCGAGCCGTTGCCGGTCACGATCGGACCGGGCATGCCTGTGCTGAGCGGATCGGCGAACGCCGGCTCCCCGTTCGATGTGCGCGCCGACAGGCCGGCGGCGGAGAGCGCCTACGCGGCGCTCGTTCGCCTGGTCGAGCAGGCGCAGGCGCACCGAGCCCCGTTCGTTCGCATGGCCGACCGCTACGCCGGCTTCTTCCTCCCGGCGACGCTGATCGCGGCTGCGCTCGCGTGGGCGATCAGCGGCGACCCCGTGCGCGCACTGGCGGTGGTGGTCGTCGCCACGCCCTGCCCGCTGATCCTGGCCGCGCCGATCGCGCTGGTCTCCGGCCTCTCGCGTGCCGCCCGCTGCGGCGTGATCGTCAAGGGCGCGGGGGCGATCGAGACGCTCGGCGAAGCGCGGACCGTCCTGTTCGACAAGACCGGCACGCTCACCGTCGGAACGCCCGACGTCCGCGACATCGTCACCTACCGCGATCACCAACCCGGACAGGTGCTCGCGCTGGCCGCCTCGGTCGACCAGATGTCGGCTCACGTGCTCGGTGACGCGCTCGTACGCGCCGCGAACGATGCCGGCCTCCCGCTCGTCACCCCGACCGACGTCCGAGAGGTACCCGGTCAGGGCATTCGCGGCAGTGGTCGACGGCCACGAGGTGGCGGTCGGAAGCCGTGCGTTCATGCTGCGACGGGAGTAGACGAGAACGAGATCTCCGCCGCTGCGGTGCTGCCCGGCCACGGCTCCGGCGAGGCGCACGTGCTCGTCTGCGTCGACGGTCACGTCGGCGGCGTGATCGTGATGGCCGACGAGTTGCGCCCGGACGCCGATCCGATCGTCAAACGACTGCGCGCGAGGGGATCCTCCACGTCGCGATGGTATCCGGCGACCGCCGATCGGTGGCCGAACGGGTCGGTCGCGAGCTCGGAGTCGACCGCGTCTACGCCGAGCAGTCCCCCGAGGAGAAACTCGAAGTCGTCCGCCGGCTGCGCGACGACCCGGACCTGCGCCCAGTGATCATGGTCGGTGATGGAGTGAACGACGCACCCGCGCTGGCACTGGCAGACCTCGGCATCGCGATGGGCATGGCCGGCGCCACCGTGTCCTCAGAGACCGCCGACGCCGTCATCACCGTCGACCGGATCGATCGAGTAGCAGATGCAGTGCACACCGGCCGACGATCACTCCACATCGCCCGCCAGAGCGTGCTCGCCGGAATGGGACTCAGCCTCGCCGCCATGGCCGTCGCCGCCGCCGGATACCTCACACCGGTCGCAGGCGCCCTCTTCCAGGAAGCGATCGATCTCGCCGTCATCCTCAACGCACTACGAGCACTACGCGGCTAAGCCCACCAACCAGAGAACACGCGTAGTCCCCGATGTGGCCGCCGAGCCACCTCGGGGATGATCCTTCCCGAACCGACGTCTGGAGATTGAAATGTCCGAGCCGCAGCTGATCAGCGACGTTCAAGCACGCGATGTGGGGGCAGCGATCGGGATCGAGTGGGATTCAGCTCCGTTCGACGTCCACGAGTTCCGCCGAGGCATGAATATCGAACTAGAGCACGGCCTGCGCGATCCAGCCACCAACGTGACGGATGACGACCCGGAAACCACGGCGAAGATCGCGCTCGCCCATCTCAACGAGTTCCCCGACTACTACACCCGTCTCGAGCGGATGGAGGAGGAAGCCAAGCGCGAGCTCTCGGCACCTTGATCGGCGCGCTTCGACGTAGGTCGGGTCAGCTCCGGTCCCGGCAGGCTCGACCATCTCAGCCTGGCGGCGACGCTGCCGCACGGCATGATCGCCGTCAACGACGACTACAACCATCGCGTGGTCATCATCGATCCGCGCACCAGGCGGATCGTCTGGCCGTACGACCCCTTTTGGCATCGCCGGCCGGGCGCATGGCTACCTCGACACGCCGGACGGAGTCGACTTCGTGCCGGTCACTCCGGCCGGGCAACCAGAGCCGGCGGCGATCACGCACGGACCGGCCTTCAGAGGCCGTTGGCGGAGAAGTGTTGCCAGTCCTTCAGCGAGTGCCAGGAGCCGCCCCACCCCCAGCCGATGGCCGAGAACGCCCGCACGGCTGCGCCGCCGGGATGGATCATCCCGGGGGCGTGCAATCGGCGGTCCGCGTACTGTGCTGCGGTCGGTGGGTCGACGACCCCGCCGCGCACCTCCGGGTTCTCGAGAGGGTTGATGTCGATCGCGAGCCCGTAGGCGTGCTGCGACCAGACGGTGGAGCCGGGTACGCCACGGCAGTTGAACGCAGACGTGTTGTCGGCCATCATCGACTGCTCGTCGCTTGCGCCGTACGCTTCGACAGGGCTCATCCGCCGAATCGGGAAGCGCGAGCGCCAAAGCGCCCTGAACGCGCCGACGACCGGCTCGACCGCCCGCTGGTTGACGACGAGGGTGCCCCTGTGGGGACGCCCATCGAATCCCCAGTACCCGACTCGGAGCAAGCGCAGGTCGCCGATTGCGACCGGACAGCCAGGGCGCCAGGAGCCGGTGTGGATCATCGCCGCGCGACGGGCCGGCCCGATCTCGGAGACGACCGCCGAGTAGCGACGCACCGGCGCGATCGTCGTCGGCGGCTGACTGATGGGTTGCCCGGTGCCGGTCGATGCGGGCGCCAGGCTCGACCCGTGCGAGACGGCGCCGCCGCCCGCGCACCCAGCGGCCAGCAGTACGAGGATCAGCGTGCGGTACACGCCGACAGCTTGCGGCAGCGGCTGGTGTACCTGCCGGCCCATCGACGCTGTCTTCGGACAACCGACCACATACCAAGACCTCCGGGTCGACTCCACACTACGAGCTGCACTTCTTCTCGGCATCGGCGGATCCGCCGATGCGCCGTGCGGGATTTCCGCGCGCTAAGTCGTGACTCCGCGGCGGATGCCGGTGTTTCCGGCGGCAACGCCGATGTCGACATGACGGTTCGCGGGCCTGCCTCGCCGATCCTGGCGCCAAGGCTGCTGCTTCTGTGCACACCGCCGCGACGATGGCCGCAGCGGCTTGGCTATTTCATGGTGGTTGTGCGGTCGTCTGCGGAATGTCGTCTGATGAGGTATCGGCGGAGCTCGTCGGCGCCCCAAACGATGAATGGGAACGGGGTGACGATGGCGAGTTGGGTGGGGTTGAGGGCGGCGGTGCCGAGCAGGTGCTGGAATGGAGGTGCGTAGATCAGGAGTGCTGCCAGTGCGAGTTCGAATCCGATGCCCCAGAGCAGGAGGTGGTTCCCGAACACGCCGACGGAGCGGAGCGACGCGCGCTCGGTGCGGGCGGCGAAGGCGGTGCCTATCTGGCCGGTGATCATCCCCAGCATGGTCATGGTGGTGGCTTGCTGGTAGGCGTGATGGAGTGGGTGGCCGGGGCCGGTGGGATCACCGAGGTGCCAGCCTGCCTGGACGAGGACGTAGAAGAATCCGGACATCGCCAGTGCCGCGCAGATCAACCCCAGGAACAGCCAGGCGCGCAGCAGCATCGATCGTCGGATGATCCCTTCTGAGCGCGGGCGTGGGGGGCGATCCATCAGACCCGGCTCGGCCGGCTCACGGCCAAGGGCCAGTGCGGGGAGAGTTTCGGTGCCGACGTCGAAAGCAAGCAGTTGCAGCACGGTCAGTGGCAGCGGGATGGCACCGCCGGCCAGTGCGAAGACCAGGAACGGCGTCACCTCGGGAGTGGTGTGGGCGAAGATGTAGACCATGAACTTGCGGATGTTGTCGTAGACGCGTCGACCGGCTTGGACGGCGGTGGCGATGGTCGCGAAGTTGTCGTCGGTGAGCACCATCACTGAGGCCTCGCGGGCGACGTCGGTGCCGGACTGGCCCATGGCTATGCCGATGTCGGCGCGGCGAAGCGCGGGGGCGTCGTTCACGCCGTCTCCGGTCATCGCCACGACCTTGCCCTGCGCGCGCAGCGCGTCGGCAATCCGCAGCTTCTCCTCGGGCGAGCTGCGCGCGAAGATCAGCTCCTCGGCGCCGAGGAGCACGTCATCGAGCGCATCCTCGCTCATCGCAGCCAGTTGTTCACCGGTGATGATTGTGGGGTTCGGCCCGGTGAGTCCGACCTGGTATGCGATCGCGGTCGCCGTATGTGGATGATCCCCGGTGACCATGATGATCCGAATCCCGGCGTGGCGGCAGGTTGCCACAGCCGCGGCGACCTCGGCGCGTGGCGGATCGAGCATCGCCACCAAGCCCAGCAACGAGAGGCCTGTTTCGGCCTGCTGGCGGTGTTCGGGCAGCGGGTCGTCGGGTTGCAGCCGCCGCGTTGCAAGCGCGAGTACCCGCAGCCCTCGATCTGCGTATGCGTCGACCGCACGGGTCACTGCGTCTCGTACGTGATCGTCGATGGCCTGCTCCGTTCCGTCCGCCCACGTGGCGGTGACGCACCGCGGTACGACCATCTCGGGCGCGCCCTTGGTATCGACCCAGACCCCGCCGTCGCGCGAATCCAGCGTGGACATCAGCTTCAGCGCCGGATCGAAATGAAACTGTGCTCGCCGCCGCCGCAGGCGTTCCTCGTGATCCACATTGGCTCCGAGAGCCGCTGCGGCGTCCAGCAACGCGAGCTCGGTGGGATCACCCAGCCGCTCATCTGAGCCGCCGGCCTGGGCGTTGTTGCAGCTCGCCATCACCACCGCCAGGCTGAGAGTGGGATCCGCTGGGGACTGCACGGCGGGGGAGTCCGCGCGCCTGTCGTTCACAATGGCGTCTGCGGACCGTTCGGCACCGCCCATCCAGATGCTGGTCACGCGCATTCGGTTCTCGGTCAGGGTTCCGGTCTTGTCCGTGCAGATCACGCTGGTTGAGCCGAGCGTTTCGATCGCGCTCAACCGCTTCACCACTGCGCCGCGACGCACCAGCTCGCGCCCACCCACCGCCAAGGCAAGCGTGATCACCGGCAACAACCCCTCCGGCACGTTCCCAACCAGTAATCCCACGGCGAACACGACCGCGTTGGTGAGCGACAGTCCGGCTCCGAACATCGCCACCGGGATGAACAGAGCGCCGGTCACGACGGCGATCAGCGCGATCAGCCACGCCACCCGCCGCACCTGTCGCTCAAGCGGGCTCTCATCCACCTGCACCCGCTCCGACAACGCCGCGATCCGCCCAATCTCGGTATGCATGCCGGTCGCAAACACGACCGCTGTCGCCTCGCCCCCGGTACAGGTCGTGCCGGAGAACACCACGTCGCGCGCCTGCAGCAGCGGCCCACGCCACTCGACGAGGTCCGCCGAGCGGTACGCCGGCATCGACTCGCCGGTGAGCGTCGACAGGTCAACCTCCACGCCCCCGGTCAGGATCCGCGCATCCGCCGACACACCATCGCCCTCCTCGACCACCAGCACATCACCCGGCACCAGCAACGAGGCGTCGATCACCCGCGTCCCACCATCGCGGAGCACCTTCGCTTCGCTCGGCAGGTACTGCGCCAGCGCCTCGACCGCCCGCTCCGCCTGGGCCTCCTGAACGAATGCGAACACCGCGTTGATCACGATCACCGCCACGATCGCGATCGCGACCACGCCGATCCCCGCGATCCATGCCAGGCCCGCCGCCGCCCACAGCAACAGCGCCAGTGGATGGGTGAGCTGACGCGCCAGACTCCGCGGCCACTTCCGGCCCCCCCGGCGCTCGAGGATATTCGCACCAAACTGCAGCAATCGCCGTTCGGCCTCCCGCGACGACAACCCCTTGGGCGAGGATCGGAGATCCCCCAGCAACCGATCGACCCGCCCGGTCGGGTGGAGTCCGTTCACCGATCCATCCGAACCAGACGCCTGCTGGTGGTCTTCACGCATTCCGTAGCCCCCCGCCCCGCCGGCGGAGCTCGTTAGGCCAATGCTGTGGGAGGCGTGGGGCAGCCTCGTCGGAGCTGAGCCCGCGGAGTCCGGGTTGCGGAGGCGTGCCTGGGACGGTGCTCGCCGAGCGCCGGCGCATCGGGCCAGCCCCACCTACTCGGTCGACTCGCGAACGATCACCACGGGGCATTGTGCATGGCCCGCGCACTGCTGGCTCACGGAGCCCAGCAACAGCCTCGCGAACCCTCCCCGCCCGCGCGACCCAACCACCAGCATCGACGCATCCCGCGACGCCTCGATCAGAGCCTCCGCCGCGTTCCCCTCGCGCAACTCGATCCGACGGGCGCCTTCGCCATTCACACCCAGTACGTCAGCCAGCTCATCCTCCGCCATCCGCCGTGCACTCGACCGGTACGTGTCCTCGCCGAGTTCGGGAATCAACCCTCCCCCGGCATAGGCCGCAGCCGGCGTGTGCCAGACGCAGACCACGCGCAACGGTTCACCCCGCAGCCTGGCCTCGGCCGCGCCAAATCGGAGCGCGTCCCGAGAGCAACTCGAACCGTCGATTCCGACCACGATACCGGCCATCAGCCCGTCACCCCCTCGCGCTCGCTGTCGAGCGCGCCCTCGAGCACCTCGGGGGAGTGCTCGAGGACAACCCGCATCCGTCGGGCGTCCAGCTCGGTGACATCGTCCGCGTCGGCGAGCAGCCGGCGACGCCGGAACAGGCCACCGGCGATGACGAGCATCCGATGGCCGGACGCATCCGTCTCGACCGACTCCACAAACCCGACACGGCCATGCGGCGTGAGAACTGCGAAGCCCTCACAATCCCCCAGCCAGTAGCCGGACAGCGAATCGCCGTCTGCTGCCGACTTGGACTCAACCGGCGGTGAGGTCGACATGACAGATACTCCTTTCCGGCATCTTGCCCACCGCCTGAGACTGCCAGCAAGCAGCAGACGCCGCATCGGCGGAACCGCTGAACCGTCCTTCGGGTAAACCGCACCCCGCGCTGCGCGGCAACGGCGAGCCTCCGCGCATCTCGCACGTGCCCCAAGCTGGCTAGGACGCCTCGGCCTCTGCAGCCGGGCATCTTGGAGACCAGGCCGCCTCTGGGAGAGTGCTGGCGCGGCGGTCGGCATCGCAAGCGCGGCGACCCGCTGGCCGAGCTGATCGCTGGCTCACGCGGCTGACCCGCGGTCCGCGCGACGGCAGGCTCCAGGACAGACGAGAATGGAGGACGTGACGCACTCTGACTGCGTGTTCTGCGATCTCGAAAACTTGCGTGGCGCGGAGGTGTACTTCGAGGAAGCCCTCTGCGTGTACGCCTCGACGCGCGATCCGCGAGACCCGGCCGACGTACTTCCTGGGTGCGGAGTGATCATCCCGAGAGCGCATCGCGTCTCGCCCTTCGAGTTCACGGCACAGGAGTGGGCGGCGACGCACGAGCTGCTACTCAGGGCGAAGGCAGCACAGGACGAACGTCTTGCGCCGGATGGCTACACGCTCATCTGGAACTGCTGCTCGGAGATCGGTCAGCCCGCACACCATGCGCACCTGCACGTCATCCCTCGCTTTGACGACGAGCCGCTCGCAAACCATGGCGGTCGTTCTGCGATCAAATCGCCCGAGAACCGCCGACCAGCCCCGTTCGCGCGCGGGAACGGACGAGCACGGTCAGCTGGACCGTGAACGCCCCGGCCGAGCTGTCACCGGCGACAGGGTTTGTGACGCGCTGAGCCGCAGTCCGCGGGTCACCCGCCGCAAACCGCCCCACCAGCGCCAGAACCCTGCTCCGCAAGCCGTATGGTGGGAAGCGGGAAGAGAACCGCGGCGCCGGTCGGAGCCGTCTGGAGCGGGCTAAGTTGGCATTCCTGTGCGGATCGCTCCCAACGGCATCGGAGCGGCCGGGGTAACCCCACCACGGGAACCCCCGGCCGCTCTTAGCTGGCTTGTTGGCGATACCCTCCTCTGTGTCGGCCGGCCTCCCCAGCGACGCACAGTCCAAGGGACGGCCGGCCGGCTCTGGACAGAGCCCGACCCTCCCCTCAAAGCTCGCCGCGTTTGCCGGCCCTCGTACACCCGGCCTAAATCTTCGCGGGGAAGTGCTCGCGAGTCTGACCGGAGCACTGCCAGTGCCACGTCTGCCCGGCCGCCCCGGGCGGCTGCGAGACGAGTCCGAGGTACCAGACGGTCATCTCGCGGCACTGGTCACAGTATTGCTCGATGGTCATTGTGCCCTTCCGCGGCTGGTGCGGCCCGTGCGGTTCGTGCGCCACTCAACGGGGATACCCATCCCACCCAAAAGTAACTCATGACGCCGGCCCGCGGCTCCTGTGAGGGTCAACCGCTCGCGAGGCGAGCGCCGCGCAGTAGGCACATCCCCCGATCACCTACTCCCTGGGCGCGGCGCTCAGCGCGACAGGCTCCGACGCGCCACAGCGACCGTACTGGGAGCGCGCTGCGGCGCAACTGGAGCCATACCCCGAGTATCCGGGCGGTGATAGTGCGATGCAAGGATAATCGCGGCCGCCGGACGGGAGCTCCCGCGTGGCCGCTCCGGGGGGCTGGGGCGCAGCTAGTTCCGCTGTCGGCGGGCGTGACTGCGTTCGCGCCGCGATGGAATGATCGTTATACCGCTCTGCTGTGCCCGCCGCACCGGTGATGGCGTGCGGCGCGAATCGGCGTGCTCGAGCCGGATAGTCAAGCGGCGGCTAACGTCGAGCTAGGTAGTGATCTTGACGATTCCGTCCCCGAGGTTCGTGCCGCCAGGGAATGAGCCGGTTGCGGAGAGCGGGCTGACGAACCCGCTGCCACCGCCGGCCGGGGACAAGCCGCCACCGCCATACCAACCGCCACCGCCACCACCCCAACCGGTGCCCTCACAGCCGGTGCCACCGAAGCCGAAGCCGCCGACGCTCTGTGATGCGGTCGAGCCTGCGCACTCAGACGATGCCTGACCGCCTGCGCACTCCTGGGTCGCGCTCCCAGCGCCGTCAGCGCAGGTGCGACCACTGCCCGTCAAGCCGCCACCCGCATCCCCATCAATGCCATTGACCTGGCCGCCGCCACCACCGCCACCGCCGACGATGATCCGATCCCCATAGCCGCAAGCCTTGCTGGCCGCGCACGCGTTGCCGCGCACGCCGATCCGGACGTCCGACCCGCCACCGCCACCACCGCCCACGAAAACGCCGATATTCGTGGCATCCCCCGCGCCGCCGCCATTGAACCCCCCGGCCCCCGTCGCTTGGCCCTCGGTCGCCAAGCCACCCTGCCCCCCAACGACGATCTCAAACGTCTCCCCGGCACGGACAGCGAACTTCCCCTTCGCCTCTCCGCCCGCCCCCCCGTTCGCAACCAGCGTGACGATCCCGCCTTGGCTGAAGACGACGCTGCCGCCTTGCGCGCCGAATACATCGAACGTCACCCGGGTCACCCCGGCCGGCACCTTCCACATGAAATAGCCCGGCGTCTTGAACGTCGCCAACGTCCTGACCGCACCGCTCGCGCTCTGCACCGCCGCAGCCACCAAAGCCACGACCGAGATCGACACAACCGCCAACGCCACCAATAACCATCGCCGGCCGAGACCGCTGGACATCATCGAGCGCATCCTCAAAACCCCCTCAGTCCTCGATCAAGAACAACGCCGCCCACTATCCCACTCCCTGCCGCACCAGACAACGGAAGAACCCGGCGGCGGGTTGTGCGAACATGTGTTCGTGACCGCTCAGGCAGGCCCACACGCACAGTTCCAACGCGGCATCCGCAGCCGCAGCCGCAGCATCTTCCTTGCAGAGAGCGCCGCCCGCGAACTCGGACGGCCGCTCACCCTCTCCGAAGCGCTCAGCCTGCTCCTGCTCTACCGCGACAACCCTGAACGGTACGACCGCGCAGTGGACGGCAGAGAGCGCCTCCCGGGCGCATGCGGCCTAGCGGTCTATTCGGCCTCTGGCCGTGACACAGCGCCTGTGTCACGCGGCCTTCTGCTGGCGTCACTGGGCAGGTGTACGGTCGGCCGCAAATGGCGGCAGGCCCGGCCCGGTGTCTGTCCGTCGTCGGCGCTCCCTACGACGCGGCCGTGGCCTGAGGAGTTCTACCGCCCTGAGGGGAGGGCCGCTGCTGCGGAACTTGACATCGTGTGCGACGATTCGTCCGCTTCCCCGCCGAGATTTCGCGTTGGAGGAACGGCGGTATGTTCGGGGGAGGCACCTTTCCCCGATAGATTGGGACGTGCCACGTGTCGCCCCACCCGCCCTCGCACAGGATGACTTTGCCGTTCGAGCCGAGGGAGCACGACGGATTCTGGACGCCAGCTCGGGCGAGCTCCTTCTGAAACTGTGATACGAGTTGGGCGAACGCTGGCCCGCGCGTCGACGCCACTACGAGGGCCCCCCGAAAGTTACTCACATCGCGTTCCAACCCGCCAGGCGGAGTATCCCGAATGTGGGCGCGTCGAACGCGGCGGCCGGGCAGGATGGAGCCCCTACCCGGCCGCTACGTTCCCGTATGCGTACGAGCATGTGTTCGATGACCGCGCAGGGCAGCCCAACACCCGCTTCAAGCGCGCGCTCCGACCGGCAACGCCTGGCTCGCCGAGGAACGCCGCCCGCGAACTCAAGACCGTCGACCTCGCCGTCGCCCTCGAACTCGTGCTGCTGTGCCGGGACGCGCCGGAGCGGGCCGACCGGCCTGTTAGCTCGTCAGTGTGACCGTTGTGTCGCCGGAGGTGCCGGGCGTCCAGGCACCTGATCCGCCGCCGCCGGATCCTCGGTGACGACTTGATGATGGTCGCGTTGCCGTTGCCGTCCACACACACGACGTCGCTGAGCGTGTCGGTGTTGGAACCGATCAGCAGGGCGAGGCCCTGCGCGTTAGAGCCCTGCCACCTGCCCGGTCTTGGTGGGCACCTGGTCGCCGACCGACAGTGGGCAGATGACGTTGCCGCCGTTGGCCGAGCCGGAGACGTTGTCGCGGTATCCCGACGCACCATTGCTGAAGCCGCAGCTGGGTCGGTTCACCGGCAAGTCGATAGCACCGAAGTTGCCGGTCTGGTCAAGCCCGCCAAACAGCGATACCTGCTGGCCGTAGGTGAACGAACCGTTCATCACCCCCCACGGCTTCACGCCATCAGCATCGGTGACCGTGGTCACCGACTGGATCGTGGCGGTTGCCGAGGCCGTGATCGTCCTGTTGGTGATGCCGAACAGGCCGGAGAAGTAGTCCGCCGCGGGTCGCGAGGTGGTCACGGTCACCGAGTCGTTCGCCGTCCCCCCGACGAGGTGGTGTAACCGCACTCAGCGGGATCGAAATCACGCGCGTGGGCACAACCAACCAGCCGCGGTCGACACTGTCGGACCGGCACTGCGGAGGGTGGGCACCGCACCATGGGTCTAGGAGCGAGAGGTCGGCGCCCGCGACAACCCGCCTGACGGCGGCCAGCTGCATATCGCGGCGAAGGGCACGGACGGGACGATCCGGATCATCGAGGTTTGGGACACGCGGGAGCAGGCGGAGGCATTCGGCGAAAAGGTCCGCGCAGCGCGCCAGGAGATGGGCGTCGGCGGTCCACTGCCGCCAGTCGAGTACCTCGAGCTGGCCGGCCCGGGGTTCCTCACCCGGGCGGGCGCGGTGGATGGGAGACATGGGGTGCGGTTCAGGTGCGGAACGGTGCGGTACGAGAGCGATCCCGGGGCGTCGCGGTTCCCACTCTGGTTCCCGCCGCGAACGCTTGCGGCACGGATCCGGTTGGTGGAGCGGAAGCGGTGCGGCGCGACACGCTGACCGAGCGTTAGCGACGGCACGCGTTCGATGAGGGGCGTAGCGAGCTGCTGCTCCGCCTCGGCATCACTCGATAGACCCGGGATCTAGCGCAGCGACTCGCTGTGGCAGTAGAGGCCGTACTGCTCGGTCGACGCTCCGTGGAGGAACCTCAACCTCAGGTCTCGGCAGACTTTCGAACCTGGTCGGTAGGAGGAGTGGTGAGCGGCGTGGCGGTCGCGTTCTTGGGGAGGTGCTGGCCGTGCAGTGGCTCGGATTTGGTGTTGTGACCATCGCCGGGCCAGGGCGCGAGAAGGAGCAGCAGTCGCGCGTCTTGGATGCCGTGGAGGGAGTGGCGCTCGCCGGGTTCGAATGTGACGAGTGTTCCCGTGTCGCACTCGATCGTCTCTTGGCTGGTCTTGATCGAGATTCGGCCCGAAATCACGTGCACGACGGCGCGCTCCCGGACGTGATGATCGCCCAGGTCGTGTCCGCTTTGAAGGTCGAGAACAACTGCTCGGCACTCGGGCGATGAGAACAGGACGCGCGGCTTCTGCTGGCCGACCGAAGGCACCCGCGGCGCCTCAGCCCCTGGCTCGCGCTCGGTGCGTTTATCCGATGACCGAAGCGATGGGAGATGCCATCGCTTCATCGTTCTCTTCGTCCCCGATGGGTGCCGCGACGAGAGGCATGAACCGGCGCATCCTTGGGAGGCTCGCTACCCATCGGTGAAACCTACCCCACACCGCGAAGACTGTCCCGTCGCGCCCTGCCGGGAATCTGCAGTGCAGCAGCGGGCAGACTGTCCCACCCGACGCGCTGACCCGTAGTCCGCGCGTCACACGCCGCAGACTGCGCACCAGTGCCGAAATCCCGTTCCTAACCTCGGGCCGTGGGAATCGAGAAGGGAATCTCGCGGGGTTGCCGGCGATCATCTGGCCGCCCCAGCGCACCTAGCGGCGGGCGGGCTGAGGGTGATTCCGGGTCGGTTGAGCGCGCGGGTCGGGGCAACGAGCGAGCGTGACGATCCACGCGGCTTTCCCGCAGCCGGATAGGCAACGGCCCGGATGCCGTGCCGCGGCCGCCGGGCCAGTATTCGAGAGGTGTACCAGCGATGGGACGAGGCGTCGGGCTGGGCTCTCCCCAGCCCGGTAGCGACGTGCCGCTGCGGGGCAGGCGGCCGTCTCCGCCTACCCCGCGGCCTCTGGGCTCAGTACGAGCCGCTCGCGATCAGCGTGCCGCCCAGCGTGCGGACGCGCACCGTCGAGCCGGCGGCGATCTTGGGCACGGCCTGCCCCACGTCGGTGTTCCGGTCGACCTGTGCCTTGCCGAGGCTGCTCACGGTCAGCGTGGCCCACTTGGCCCCGTTGACGAACACGTTCACCTTCTTGCCGGAGAGCACCTTGATGTGCTCGACCTCGACCTGCAGCTCCCGCTGCGTGCCCTGGGACTGGAACTGGGATGACCCGCTGGCGGTCGGGAACGAGGCGCTGTGCGTGAGCGTGATCGTCCGGTTCACGGCTGCAACTGCGATGCCGACGGTCAGCACCAGGAGGGCGGCGGCGAGGGCTGAGACTGTGATGGAGCGTCGCATGGTTTCTCCTTTGTGGGTTGGTTGCTCAGAGGCAGGGTGCCCCTCCGCGGGTCGGGACCGCAATGAGACATTGGTCCTAGGACCGTGGCGCGCACCCACCGATCGGGTCATGGTTCGAGCATGAAGTCCCCGTCGCCCCGCGGTCAGATCGCACGGCCGGTGCTGATGTTCGCGCTGTCCGGCCTCGCGGTGCTCGTCCTCGTGGCAGTCGCCGGCTGGTTCGCGCTGCGGTCGCTGAGTACCCAGGAGGCGGTGCGCGAGGCGAAGCTCGCGACCACGATCACCGGGCGCGGCATCGTGCAGCCCGCCCTGACAACGGCGGTCATCCGCGGGGACCCGCAGGCGTTGACGCGACTCGACCGCGTGATCCGAAACCGCGTCAAGACCCCCGACGTCGCCCGGATCAAGATCTGGAACGCCAACGGCAAGATCATCTACTCCGACCAGCCGCTGCTGATCGGCCGCCAATTCGTGCTCGGCCCCGCCGAGCGCCGTGCCCTGCTGATGGAGACCACCGCCACCGAGCCGACGACCCTGAGCAGCCCCGAGAACACGTTCGAGCAGAACCTGGGGCCGCTCACATCCGTCTACCTCGGCCTGCGGGCACAGGACGGAACCCCGGTGCTGTACGAGGAGTACCTGCGCTCCAGCTCGATCGCCGGCAGCAGCCGCAGCGTCGCCGCACTGTTCGCACCGGTGGTCATCCTCGCCCTGCTCGTCCTGACGGTTCTCCAGATCCCGCTTGCCTGGCGGATGGCCCGACGAATCCGCAATGCGCAGCGGGACCGCGAAGCCCTCCTACAGCGCGCGGTCAACGCGTCCGACGAGGAGCGCCGGACGATCGCGTCCGGGCTTCACGACGGCGTCGTCCAGGAGCTGGCGGGCAACTCGTTCGCGATGGCCGCGGCGGTCGAGAGCCGGGGCGGCGAGCGCGAGCTCCGGCAGGCGCTCGCCGCAGGGGCGGCGGGAACCCGCAACGCGATCCGCCAGCTGCGCTCGCTCCTACTCGAGATCTACCCGCCCGCGCTGCGCACCCAGGGGCTCGTGGCGGCGCTCCCGGATCTGGCTGCTCCGCTGACGGCGCGCGGTATCGAGGTCTCAGTCGCGGTGCCACCGTATCTGGCCGTCTCGGAGCAGACCGAGCAGCTGGTGTTCAGGACCGCGCAGGAGGCTGTGCGCAACGTGGGCTCCCACGCAGCCGCGGAGCACGTGAGCATCGAGGTCTCACAGTCGAATGGGCTGGTGACGCTGGTGGTCACGGACGACGGGGAGGGCTTCGACCCGGCGACCCTCCCCGACCGCCGCTCGGAGGGCCACATGGGCCTTTCGATGCTGACCGACCTCGCACAGCGTGCAGGCGGCTCGCTGGCGGTCGAGTCCCAGCCCGGGTCCGGCACGACGGTGCGGATGGAGGTGCCCGCACGATGATCAGGGTGGCAGTCGTTGACGACCACACCATCGTGCGCGACGGCCTCGTCGCGCTGCTGGGGGCGGATCCCGAGATCGAGGTGGTCGGCTCCGCGGGAGACGCCCCGGCGGCGGTGGCGCTGTGCGTCGAGGTGCGGCCCGAGGTCGTGCTGATGGACCTCTCCATGCCGGGCACGGACGGAACGGAGGCGATCCGGCGCCTCGCGGAGCTGGCGCCGTCGGTGCAGGTGCTTGTGCTGACGTCGTTCGCCGACCGGGATCGCGTGCTCGACGCACTCGCCGCGGGCGCGATCGGCTACCTGCTCAAGGACGCCGAGCCGGGCGAACTCATCCAGGCCATCCACGCCGTTGCGAGAGGAGAGTCGCCCCTCGACCCGCGCGCGGCTCGCACCATGCTCAGCGCCCAGCGGGCCGACGATCCGGCTCAGGCCCTCAGCGAGCGCGAGAGAGACGTCCTCGCCCTGGTCGCCGAGGGTCTCCCCAACAAGCAGATCGGCCGCTGCCTGGACATCAGCGAGAAGACGGTCAAGGCGCACCTGACCAGCGCCTTCCGCAAGATCGGCGTCGACGACCGCGTGCAGGCGGGCATCTGGGCGCGGCGGAACGGGCTCGAGAGTTCTGGTGGCTAGGTGTGTGTGCCGCCGCGCTCGGGCAGCTCGGCCGCGGCGAGCGCCTCGGCGATCTGGGCGACGAGCGCCTCGCTGAACCGGCCGACGCGCGTCAACCAAACCACACGTATCCTCGAATCAGAACCCGCTCTCACGGAGGATCTATGAACAAGAACCGCACTTGGGTGTTCCTCGGCGTCGCCGGCGGCATCATCTGCATCGGCATGGCGATCCTGTACTTCTCGACTCCCGCCAATGACCTGCCGCTGCCCAGCTTCCTCGGCAAGGAGAACTCATCAGTCCACCACTTCAAGCACGGGATCGCAGCGCTCCTGGTCGGCCTGTCGTGCTTCGCCTTCGCGTGGTTCAAGACCGGCCCTAGGAAACCGGCCGCATCCAGCTAGCGCCGTTGGTCCCCAGTGTGAGTTGCATCCGCGGCCGGGGAATCTGGATGGGTAGCTGAGTCCGTTGACGTCCCCAGCCGCGGAGCCTGCCAGTCCCGGGTCCGAAGCGGGACTGCGGCGATCCTACACCCCAACCAGTACTTTCGTAGGGTGCAAAACTACTGCTCGGCGGGCGACTCTGGTGTGGTCGGATTGAGATACGTCAACGGCCGTGGACTGCGGTGCGGCCGGCGCGGTGACCACCTGAACCGTAGGTGCTGACAACACCATCGGACGCGGGTTGGTCAGCGCCCAGACGAGCGAGCCGACCCACCCGATGAACGGATCGATCGCAAAGTCTGCACCGCTGCAACCGTTGCTGAAGTCGTGGTAGTAAGACGCGCTTGTTCCATCCGGCCGGTCGACGTCGGCCTGGATCGCGTCGTCAGTGTCGATCGCGACGGTGCCTGACTGATCGCCCGCCACCAGCACCGCGCCCCCGATGTAGTCGACGGTCAGCGTTGTGACCAGCGGGACCGGAAGCGCGACCACGCCCAGAGCGGCCGTCGACGAACGGCTGTCCATGATCTGCTCCAGAAGCACGACAGCGAGTAGATCAGCAGGTTTGACGCTTCGGAGCTGGTGCGAGTCGGCAAGAAGCCCGAATACCTCGAACGCTCTGTCCCAAACCTCCCGCGTTATGGGGCATTGGTGAAGAGACTGGAGATCTGCCTGCAGTTGGTGGAACTCGGCGGGCGACCGGGCCGTGTAGAGGAGTTCCAGCATGACCATGCCACACGTCGCGATCTCCCCAGCCGCCAGTTGCTGGTCGAAGGCATCACGGATCGCGTCCGGCGCGTGCCTCGATTTCGACCACGCGGACGTGTCCGCCAACTCCACAGGCCAGGCCTTCTAGGAGTCGTCGTCGGGCAGGCGCATCATGCGCAAGGCGGCGACTTCGTCCGGCGTGATGGTGTGTGTGAACTCGGCGATCGGCACACCCACTTCGACGATGTAGGTCGATAGCATCATGCCCGTGTCGGGGCCGAGGTCGAGGGCATTGTGCGGGGTGCGGGGAGGCATGAGGAACGGGTCGCCCTTGTGGAGTACGAGGGTGGGCTGACCCTCGATCTTCATCTCCACCGTCCCCTGCAGGATGTAACCCACCTCTTCTCCGGGGTGTTGATGCCAGCCTGACTCGACGCCGGCGGGTATCTCGGTCAGCACCTGGACGATCTCGCGTCCGGGAATCGAAGATGCCTTGTGCTGGAGCTCGGTGCGGTTGAGCTTGCCGGCCAGGGCGTCCGTCGGGTTGGTGGGGGGCATGGATCAGACCTCCTGATTCGCGGTCGGGAGAGCGCTGGGCTCAGGTGACCGTGAGAGTCTTCGTTACCAGGCCGTCGCGCACCAAGAGCGCAGCCCGAACGAGACGGCAGACACCATCGCTCCCCAGGACGGTGAAGAGTCCGCGACTATTCCACGATGCCAGGTCTCAAGTCAAACCGTGCACAACCAGGGCTGTTGGCATCCTGGACAGCCGTTCTGTTGAACGGTAGGGTCACTTCTTTGGCAGGAGGCTGAAACGGGGGATCACGCGGCGGCGGCGTTTGCCGCGACGAATCCCTCGTGTCATCGTCGCCGGTGTGGGTGCGACCATCGCCGATATGTGGCTGGGCGCGGACGCGATCTTTCAAGAGATCCACGCAAAGGCGATCTGCGCCGCCTGAGGCCAGCCGGGGCGTCGCCGGACCCGGCCGCGCCCCTGCATCGGCCTCTCGGGGGCGATAAGCTCGTGCCATCTGCAACTACGGAGAGGTCGAAAATGGCACTGGCAAGAGTTGTGTCGTTCCAGGGCGTGAGCGACGAGCGGATCGCGGAGCTGCGCAGAGAGATCGAAGGCGGCGAGCAGCCCGAGGGGCTGAACGCCTCCGAGATGCTGCTGCTTCACGATCCGGACGAGCAGGCTTCTCTGGCGATCCTCTTCTTCGACACCGAAGAGGACTACCGGAAAGGCCACGAGGTGCTGGACGCGATGCCCACGGGCGACACTCCCGGCAGCCGCACGGGCGTCAAGAAGTACAACGTCGCGGCCCACGTGACCGCCACTCGCTCCGCCTGACACGGCCTCAAGAACACGACCCCCGCAGCAGCGGCCCGCTTGCGGCGGACGCGCCTCGGGGGGTGCCGAGACATCCAGGGCTCAGATCGGCCGGATGCTGCCGATGCCGAGCGACCCCTCGGACGAGACCTCAGGCGCCGGCGCGTCGTCAGTCGCCGTCGCCGGGGCGGATGACAATCCAGGTGGATCGTCCAGGAAGTCCTCGGTCGGCACGAAGAACAGATTTCCAGTGACCGCTCGGGAGAAGTCGAGGATGCGGTCGTGGTTGCCTGGCGGCACCCCGATGAACATGTTGCGCAGCATCTGCTCGGTCACGTCAGGCGAGCTGGAGTAGCCGATGAAGTACGTCCCGTACTCCCCGTCGCCAACGCTGCCGAACGGCATGTTCAGGCGATAGATGGCGAGCTCCTCGCCCTCGTCGTTCTCAATCACGTTCAGGGCGACGTGCGAGTTCGACGGCTTCACGTCGTCGGACATCTCGATATCGCTCAGCTTGCTGCGGCCGATGGCCGCCTCCTGCTCTTCCACCGACAGCCGGTCCCACCCGGCCAGGTCGTGCAGGTACTTCTGGACGATCACGTAGCTGCCGCCGGCGAAGTCGGGATCCTCATCGCCGATCACCGTCGCATCGGCAGCCGCCCGGCCCTCCGGGTTCTCGGTGCCGTCGACGAAGCCGAGCAGGTCGCGCTGGTCGAACGACCGGAAGCCGTGCACCTCGTCGACGATCCGCCCCCACCCGGCAAGCGCGTCTGCCAGCCGCATGGCAAGCTCGAAGCAGAGGTCGAACCGGTGAGCGCGGAGATGGAACAGCAGATCCCCGGGTGTCGAGACCGCCGTGTGGTTCTCGCCCCGGATCTCGGCGAACGGATGCAGGCACGTCGGGCGCGGTTCGCCGAACATTCGCGCCCAGAGATCGGCGCCGATGCCAACGACGCAGCTGAGCTCCTCCCCAGGCCCGCGGAAACCGACCGACCGGCGCAGCCCACCAACGTCGGCGAGCAGCCCTCGCGCCGCCTCCTCACCGCCGGGGTCCACCGTCGCCACGAGGAAGATGGCCGCCTCGGTCAGCGGGCCTAGGAATGCCTGTGGTTGCGAGCTCCCCATCCGGTGACCGCCTCCCTTGCCGCGGGCGATCATACCGCCCGGGTCAGGGAACACCGGCGACGGCCTCGAGCAACCCGTCGATCACCGCGATGGTCAGCGGCTGGTCGACGGCCTCGGCGACGCGGGACTCCTGGCGTCGCTGCTCGTCCTGCGTGGTCGCGGCGTCCAGCCAGATGCGACACGACACCTCGAGAATGTGGCCGAGCTGGGCGATCGTCATCGAGAAATCTGCCCGCGTCCGCACGGTGCCCGGGCCGCCTGCCTGCCGATATGCGCGGTAGACCTCGCATGCCCGCTCCGGATCGCCGTATCCGAACTCGAAGATCACGCCCGCGACCTCCTGGCCGGGATCCGCCAGACCGCAGTTCTCCCAGTCGATCACGCACAGCCCGCCCGATGCCGCCGGCCGCAGATTGTCAGACCACAGGTCGCGGTGGCACGTGCGGAGATTCGTCGACCGATCGAGCAGCGCCTCCAGCGCGACCAGTTCGTCGCGCATCGCGGCCAGGTCAGCAGCAAACCCCGCACCGGCCACCGCGACGTCGGAGATCACCGCGTCCCATGCTGCGGCGCCGATCGGGTCGGTGTACCAGGGATCCTCCGGGCGCACCCCCCGGAACGGCGTGGTATGGATCGCCGCCACCACGCTCCCCGCCTCGGCCGGATCGAACGTGCTGTCGGGAGGGAGCAGGTCGACCCAGCCGTAGACCCGCAGCGGCTGCCCGCCGATATCCGCGTGCCAGGCGCCGGCGGCGGTCGGCACCACGACGGGCGCCGGCACACCGGCGGCGCACGCCGCCGTCTGGAACGCGGCGTCCTCGCCGTCGAGCTCGGGCGGGTCGAACGACAGCTTCACCGCGAACGCGCCGGTGGACGTGAGCAGCTCTTCCACCCACCCCTGCTCACCGCGGCCGACGCGACCGGTGAACCGTGCATCGTCTCCCAGCCCGAACACGCGGGCGATCTCGAGGGCGTGGTTCCGGCCGAGCAAGCGGCTCAGCCGCGCGCCATCTGATCGATGCACACGGTCACGGCGAGGAGCAGCGCGTCGGGCTGCCCGGGCTCGATCTCGACGCCGTAGGTGTCGCGCACGCGGAACCAGCGCTTCGATATCTCGGCGACGGTGTCGCCGTTGCGCTCGATCTTGTACTCGTGGTCGACGATGTTGCCCTTCGCCTCCATGTCGTCCCCGTCCTCCACGGCGATGGCAAACCGGTCGCGGAGAGGGGTCACAAGAGCCTTCTTGACCGTCGCCACGGTGCGGCCGTCGTGCTCGATCTCCATTGTGTCGCGGACGCGGACCTTCTTCTCCTGGACCTCGAACAACTCGGCGCCGGAGGCGTCCTCCAGCTTCAGCGTGTCGCGCACCCGCAGGGCCTTGCCGTCCACCTTGAACGCCCTCTCGCCGGCCTCGTTCTCGATCCAGAAGTCGTCACCGATCGAGAACAGCTTCTCGCGCATCTGGTACTTCACCCCGCCGCCATCCCGGCGGCCTCGTCGCAGACCCATCTCGCCTCTCCTCTCAGGATCACGCGTTTGGACGTAGGGACCGAGCGTAAACGCCCGTGCCCGCCACCGGTGTGGTGTGTCCACCCCGTCGTGGCGCGGGCATGTGGTGAACAATCGGTTGGCTTCCGGCGGACGGCGGATGGAGGACCGAGCGATGGCAACCGACGTTGAATCAACCCGGACGACCCGGGACACCCGCGACAAGGGATCGGCGCAACCGGAGGTACCCCACCTGACCGTCGCCGAGCGAGCGGCGCGCGGCAAGGCGGCTCGCTCGGAGGTGCCGCGCTCCAGCCACGCCGTATTCGACCCTCCGGCGCACCGGCCCGATCCGGTAGCGCTGCTCGAGAGCCAGGCGGAGTCGCGCGTCCCGGAGCTCGTTCCCATCCGCTACGGGCGGATGCTGGTCTCGCCGTTCACGTTTTACCGCGGGGCCGCACTGATCATGGCCTCCGATCTGGCCGGCACACCACGCTCGGGCCTTACCGTCCAGATCTGCGGCGATGCGCATCTGTCGAACTTCGGGGTGTTCGCATCGCCGGAGCGTCGGATGATGTTCGACCTCAACGACTTCGACGAGACGCTGCCCGGTCCCTGGGAGTGGGACGTCAAGCGACTCGCGGTCAGCATGGTCGTTGCTGCCAGAAACAACGAGTACGCCGACAAGCAGCGAGCGAAGATCGTCGCCCAGACGGTGGGCTCCTACCGGCTGGCGATGCGGCAGTTCGCAGGGATGCGGAACCTGGACGTCTGGTACGCGAGCCTCGACGTCGAGTCCGAGATCGCTCGTGTGCGCGGCCAGTTCGCGGAGAAGCAGGTGCGGCGCACCGAGCAGAACCTGGCGAAGGCGCGCACCAAGGACAGCATGCACGCGTTCACCAAGCTGACCGAGACCGTCGACGGGGAACCGCGGATCATCAGCGACCCGCCACTGATCGTCCGGGTCGAGGAACTGTTTCCGACCGCTACTGCGCAGCAAATGCTGGAGACCGTGCACGAGTTCATCCGCGGGTACAGGCGTACGCTGCAGACCGACCGCCGCATCCTGCTCGAGCAGTTCCGGTTCGTTGACCTGGCACGCAAGGTGGTCGGAGTCGGCAGCGTCGGCACGCGGGCCTGGATCGGCCTGTTCCTCGGCAAGGACGGCGAGGATCCCCTGTTCCTGCAGGTCAAGGAGGCCCAGTCATCGGTGCTCGAGGAGTTCGTCGGCAAGAGCGGCTACTCCAACCACGGCGAGCGCGTCGTCGCCGGGCAGCACCTGATGCAAGCGTCGAGCGACATCTTCCTGGGCTGGCGCACGATGAGCAACCCGGTCGAGAAGATCGATCGCGACTTCTACGTCCGGCAGCTGAAGGACTGGAAGGGCTCGGCGGAGCTTGATGGGATGACGCCCGAGGCGATGGGCGTCTACGGCAGGTTGTGCGGGTGGACGCTCGCACGGGCGCACGCCCGCTCGGGCGACCGGATCGCGATCGCCTCGTACCTCGGCGGAGGCGATGCCTTCGACCGCGCCGTTTGCCAGTTCTCGGAGGCGTACGCCGACCAGAACGAGCGCGACTATGCGGCGCTCGCGAAGGCGGCAAAGGCGGGCAAGATCGAGGTGCAGTCCGGGCTTTAGATCGGCGCCCGGCGGTTGCCCGCAGCGATCGTCCGGGGGAGAATGCAGTCACGATGTGGCTGAGGATGCTCACAGCCGCCCTCGTGGTGGTGGGGGCGGCGGTGGCTCTCCTGCTGGGCACCTCGCGGGGTGCGAGCCGCGTCGGCCATCCGCAGGACGGCGTCCGCCCTACGCAGCTGCCGGTGGCCACGCCTCCACGGCCGGCGGGCTCGGTGGTGTTCGGGCGCAACGTCGGCGAGTCGGTGTTCTCCGACGACACGCGCGGGCTGTCGGCGGTCGCGTTGGGCGGGCCGGATCGCGTCCAGATCACCCACAGCATGATCACCTGCTGCCCGGCCTGGTCGCGGACGAGGCACGTGCTCGCAGCCTCGGTGGACGGTCCTCACGGCCCGGCGCTCGCCACGCTTCGGGTCGGCGTCGACACGTACCGGCCGCTGTCATTCGAAGGCTCGTCGACCGGGCTCCTGCCGGGCGGCTGGGCGCCCCAGGGCAACTGGATCGCAGTCACCCGATCGGTCGCTGACAACGGCCAGCCGGCGGGCGTCTACATCGGAACGCTCGGCGAGGGCAGACCGCTCCGCCTGGTCACCCGCACGCCGCCGCAGGCCATCGACCGGGTGTTGTCGGTGTCCCCGGACGGGACGCACCTGCTGCTGTTCCGGGCGCGGGCCACCGGCAACAAGCGCGGCGTAGGGGTGCTGTACACCATCGGCACCGCCGCCCACGGGCAAGGGCTGGTACGGCTGACGCCGCCTCACTCCTACAGCTGGTGCTGCTACTTCGGTACGCCGGCGAGCTGGTCTCCCGACGGAAGCCATGTCGCCTTCGCCGCGTTCAACGGGGGCGCAGCGCACGACGCCTCACGAAGCGCCGTCTTCGTGGTTCGGTGGGACGGGGCGTTCCGGGTCAGGATCACTGCATGGCGGCAGTGGACGACCAGCGCCAAGTGGTCGCCCACCGGCGACTGGATCGCGTTCGACCGGGTCAACGACGCCCCCTTCCACCACGACCTCTTCATAACTCGCCCGAACGGATCGAATACCCACGTGATCGTCACCCGCCCAGACAACGGCGGCTCGTGCTGTGCTCAGTGGTCGCCCGACGGGCACTACCTGATCTACGAGCACGGCCCCAACGACCGGCACCAGGCGCTCTACGTCGTCAACATCGGCCGCCGGCCGGTCGCTCGCCGGCTGACAGGCTTCGGCGGCTCGTACTTCTCGTTCGCCGTGGCCGGCTAGCAGCTACACCAGGCAGGAGACGGTCGCCCAGCCATGGGCGGCCGCCTCTACGTAGAAGCCGCGCAGATCCCGGAACGCGTCCAGCAGCCAGCCGCTGTCCTGATCGTCCCAGCCGAATGGGTAGAGCTGCAGCTCGCTCATGGCGACCGGTTCGTACCGGCCCGGGAGCGCGGCGTCGAGCTCGGGGTTCGTCAGCGCAGCCGCGATGGCGGCCACCGTCGCCGGATCGTGCACCCGCGCAGGCCCGTACCCGGCGAAGTCGACCCCCACCTCGTCGCCTCCCAGCACGGCCTGACCGAGCGGTGTGGGCTGGGGCTCGTCCGAGCCGCACAGCAGGTAGTGAAGTCCGTGCCAGGCCTTGTCGAGGGAGAGCTCGGCATGCCTGCCCGGGAGCGGCGCCGCTGCCGATCCACCCAGCCGCTCGAGCATCAGCCGGAGCACCGCTTCGCCGCCCTCTCCCCTGCGCAGCGCGTCCTGCGTCGTGCCGAGGCGCTGCTCGACCTGCTCGCGCATCCCCGGATGTTGGTCGAGCGCGCCCGCGAGCAGCCCCGGGCCGCGAGCAAGGATCAGCGCCCGCATCCTGTCGGTGTCGAATCCCGCCGAGGCTGGAAGCGGCGGCATGAAGAGCTGCTCGGCCAGGCCAGGCTCGCGACGGATCCGCTCGAGCAGACCCGGCTCCACCTGGACGAAGTTCGCAAGCATCGACATTGCGGTTCCCAGGGGGTATCGGACACACGGGCCGAGCTCTCAAGAGTCTCGGGCATCTTCGTTGCGCAGACTCGCAACTCCTGATACGTTCGCCCTGACGCTGACCAGACCGAGGGGGTTCGGGGATGGGCCGGTTCGCAGCATTGATGGCCATGGCCGTGGCAGCCATGGCATGGCCGTCGGCCGCGGCGGCGGCGACGCCTTCGATCACATCGCTGTCCCCTACCTCTGGGCCGGCCGGCACCGTGGTGATGATCAATGGGCACCACCTGCTGAACACGACGCTGGTCAGGTTCGCCGGCCAGTCGGCGACGTTCACCGTCCTCACCGCCGGCAAGGTGCGGGCGATCGTCCCCGCGACCGCCGTCACGGGAACGGTGACCGTGACTACCAGGTCGGGGAGCACCGAGACCCCGCAGCCGTTCCAGGTGACCACCGGCCTGGTTACATCGCCGTCGTACGCGGGGCCGGGCGAGCCGGTTGCGGCTAGCGGCTCTGGCTTCCCACCCAACGCCGACGTCGTCCTGCAGTTCGACGGGACCCAGGTTGCCGCCGGCCGCACCAACGCTCAGGGCGGGTTCCAGGCGCTCGACTTCACCGTGCCGAACGCACCCTTCGGCCCGCACGACCTGGTGGCGCTCTCCGGTGCGTTCTCGTTCCCGATCCGCTTCCTCATCGAGACCGACTGGGCGTACGGCCGCCACGACGTCTCGGGCAGCGGCAACGACGGAGCCGAGAACACGCTGTCCACCGCCAACGTCGCCTCGATGGTCAGGCATTGGGCTTTCACCCTGGCGGGCACCCCCGAGGGCGCGGTCGAGGCCAATGGGATCGTGTACATCGGCGACGTCAGCGGTGACATTTATGCGATCAACGCCGGCACCGGCGCGCAGAAGTGGATGGTGACTCCCGGCAGCGATGCCGGTTCCGCTCCCGCGGTTGACGGGAACATGGTGTTTGTCGGCGACGGCGGCTCTCTGTTCGCCCTCAACGCGTCGAACGGCAAGACGAAGTGGTCGATCGCGACGTCCGGGACCGTCAAGTCCGCCCCCGCGGTCAGCTCGAACACCGTGTACTTCACGGGCTTCAACGGCACCAGCTGGGCTCTCTACTCCGTCAACGAGACCAACGGCTCCGTTAACTGGACACGCGCCCTCTCGTCGAGCATTCCCGGCTCGCCGGCGCTGACCTCGGCCGATGTGTACGTCACCGACGACAGTGGCACCGCGTATGCGGTGAACCGCGGCACCGGGAAGATCGACTGGAAGAAGGCGACGCTGGGCGGGCCCTCGGCCGGAACGCCCGACATCGCGAATGGTGAGGTATACGTGGTCGCGAACGGCTCCTCCGGGCACCAGCTGTGGGATCTGAACGGCACTACCGGCAGCAAGATCTGGGCGAACGATCCGAGCCCTGCATTCAGCTCGGTCAGCTATGACAACCACATGGTGTTCCTGAACACGTCCGGCGGGAGCAGCGGCGGCATCCTTGCCCTGAACGCCGGCACCGGCGCCCAGGCGTGGTTCACGAACATCTTCGGGACCGAGACGTTCTCGTCGCCGGCGGTCGCCAACGGGGTGGTCTACGCCGACCCGTACACCAACCTAGTGGCGTTCGACGAGGCGACCGGCAACCCGCTGTTCGTCTCGACCGAGTCGATCTCCGACGGGTCGCCGATCGTCGACAACGGACAGGTGATCATCCCCGACATGAACTCGGACACTCTCTACGCCTACGGCCTGTAGGACACAGCAGCCGGCGTGACGACGCGGCCGGCGACCGCCGACCGCTGCACGATCTCGAGAAGCGCGCCATCCGGGTCGCGGACGTAGAACACCAGGGAGCCGGCCCAGTCGGTGCCGTCCTCCTCCAGCAGCTGCGGGGCCGAGAAGGGCGCAAAGCCGGCGCCGGCCAGGCGGTCGTGAACCAGTGCCGCGTCCTCCACCTCGAGCGCGATGTGCAGCGAGCCTGGCCGCTCCGGCCGTGCCGGAGCCGTGCCGCGCGGCTGCGACGAGCGGTACTGCAACAGCTCGAGCGTGCGCCCGCCCAGCTCGACGTCCGCGTACTCGACGTCGGCGTCCGGCAGGCCGGTCATCCGCTCGACGAGACCGGGATCGAGCGGCCCCCGGTCGCGCACCCGAAGCCCGAGCAAGCCGACGTAGAACTCCAGCGACCGGTCGAGGTCGCCGACGGCCACCGCGACGTGGTCAACGCCGAGCACCCGCGGCCGGTCGGTGCGCAGCGAACGCGGCAGCCGATCGCGTGCGAGGACGTCGTTCAGCGTCTCGGCGCGCCGGATCACCTCGGCCTCGCTGCCCGAGACGAGCACCGAGGCCGGACGCGGCATCGAGTTGAAGTTCCCGGCCAGCGTCTCCTCGTAGGCACCGGTCGCCAGGAACGCGAGCAGGTCGCCGACCGCCACTCCGGCGGGCAGCGGCGTCGACGGCGCGATCGTGTCGAAGCCGCAGCTGACACCAACCACGTCGACCTCGGTCAGCTTCCCCGGGACAGGTTCGGCAGGGACCGGCTCCCAGCGGCTGTGCTCCCAGGTGGTGTCGCTGAGCAGCACCTCCGAGCTGTCGCAGCCGACCCACGTTCTGGGCACCGGCGCCGACTGCCGCTTGACGTTCAGCACGCGCGACAGATGCAGGCCGGCGCTGCCGTACACCGCCCGGCCGGGCTCGATCTCCAGCGCGATGCCGGACGGGTCGATACCGGCGCCTGCCAGCCCCTCCGCCAGCCCCGAGGCGATCGCGTCGGCGTACTCGGCGGGAGAGACCGGGGCCAGATCCGGGCGGATCCCGCGCCCGGTGGGATCGCCGGCGAACGAGTAGCCGCCGCCGAGGTCGATCTCCTCCGGGAGCCATGTCCCGAGCGCCTGGTGCAGCTCGCCGGCCAGCCCGCCCACCCTCCGGGCGTGCAGCCGGAACGGCTCGGGGTCGGCCGTGTGCCGGCCCAGGTGGGCATGCACCCCGATCAGCGTGACGCCGCCGAGGTCGAGCCCGGGCAGGGCGGCCAGCAGCTCCGCCAGCGGGATGCCCGGCTTGTACGCGTCGGCCACCTCGCCCAAAGGCGCGTCCTCCGTGAACTCACTGGTGGTGTGCACGTCGGTCATGTCCGGGCGCAGGCGCAGGCGAACCCGGGCCGTGGCCCCGGCCGACCGTGCCACGCGGCCGGCTGCAGCAAGCTCCTCCAGGCTGTCGACCGTCAGGCGCGCACCGACTGCCACCGCCCGCTCGATCAGCGATACCGACTTGGTCGACCCGTTGACCGAGATCAGCTCGGGGGCCACCTCGGCACGCAGCGCGATCTCGAGCTCGGCGGCGCCGAACACGTCGCAGCCTGCGCCCTCCTCGTTCAGTATCCGCCGCAGCGCGATGCTCGGGTTTGCCTTGAGCGACACCAGCACGCGCGCCGGCCCGTGTGCCCAGGCGCCGGCCATCGCCGCCTGCCAGCTCCGGATGTTCGCGCGGAGCTGCGCCTCGGACATCACGTACAGCGGGGTGCCGAAGCGTTCGGCAAGCTCGACGGCCGGCACGCCCTCGACCATCAACCGCCCGTCGACGCGGCGCACGGAGGGCTGGGCGGCGGAGTCCATGATTCAGCCTAAACGCCTGCGATGACGGTGTGAAGCCTGACGTATGCTCGTGCGGTGCGATTCATGCTCCTGCTCATCCTGACCGCGGGGATCTGCGCCGGCTGCTACGGCTCGTCCTCCACACCGCAGCCCTCCAACGGCCACCTCACTCTGTGGCGGGTCTGGAACACGCCGAAGGGCGGCACGTGCCCGCCGGGGACCGACCCCGAGGACTGCGCCGCCTACCTGCGCGACGGCAAGATCGGCACCATCCCCTGCCAGCCGGGCGACCCGCCGTGCTCGGCTGCGGCCCGTCTCCAGCGAATCTCCGATGCCGGCAAGTCCGTCGCCTGCATCGGAACCCACGCCGACCAGCTGCCGGACATCCACGTCACCGGACTCGTCGACCGCGTCCAGATCGACGTCACCCTGACGCCGTGCATGGCCAACTACCCGCCCGACAGAGCGGACGTCTTGACCATCGACCGTTCCGCCGGAATCTAGAACGGAACCGGCCGGGCTCCCCGCGCCGCCCCCAGCAGTGGCAGATGGAACGCCCGCTCGATCCCGGCCAGGGCGCCGTAGTGGGTGAGCAGCGCCGTGTCCAGCCGATGCCCGCGGGCGCGGCCGATCAGCACGGCGTACACGCGACCGCCGCCGTGGCTGGTGTCGGGGTTCCCGGTGTCGAAGGTGACGAAGACCTCCGCGCCCTGGCCGAGCCACCTCGGTACGTGCGCGCGTAGCCAGCGGTCTCCCGCCTCCGGCGGGCAGTCGTGGTCGTCATTGCACATGTTCGGCGCAACCCACAGGAAACGGGGTAGCCGCGCGGGCTCGTGCGGCACGACGTTGGCGCACAGGCGGGTGGACGCGATGTCGGTGAACATCAGCGGGGCAACATGCCGCATCGCGTACTCGGGGGCGGCCGCCCCCAGGTAGCACCGGCCGGAGCCACCCGGGTACGACTCGGCCCACGCCTTCCACGGGATCCCGGCGGCGGAGAGCTGGTGAAACAGGTTGTCGGCCCGCACCGTGGGCAGCGGATTGTCGTTGCCCGCCTGGCCGAAGGTGCTGCCGCCCGCGAACGCGAGGTAGTTCGGGCGCGACGGATAGGCGACGCCGTAGTAGTGCGTGAAGTCGACGCCGCGGCGGGCGAGCAGCGTCTCGTACGGGCAGCACGGCTCGCCCACGATGTGGCCTGCGAACTCGTTCTCCATGAAGACAACGATGATCCGCTTCGGCGCGGCCGGCGGCCGCGTCTCGGGGGCTGTCCGGGTGGTCGGCGCAAGCGGCTCTGAGGTCGGCGGCTGGGACGGCGGCGCTGTGCTGCCACCGGTGCAGCCGGCGCTCACCGCCAGCGCAACGGCCGGGATCGCGAGGGATGCACGGAGTGCCCGCATTGCCTGCCACCCAAAGTGTACGGGCGCTGAGCGTTTGAAACCGGACGCCAAGGCCTAGCTCGACGGGAGACGGGTTGCGCGGCACCAGCACCAGCGCAACCGGGACCGGCGTCAACGCGACCAACACCGGCGGCGGGGCGGGACTCCGCGTGGTCGGCCGGTCTGACTTCTCGCGCAGCGGCGTGGCGGCAATCGTGGCCGGCGTCAGCAAGGTCACGGTCAGCGTGCCGGGGCACTGACCGCATCGAGCGTCGTGCTTGCCGTGATGCAGAACGTGGCCGGACCGGCGTTCGTCAAGTCCGCCGTGCCGAAGGTCGCTGCCGGCACCTTCGACATTCACCTGAACCAGGCCGTCGCAGCCGGTCAAACCCGCAGGTCGGCTGGTTCGTCGTTAACCGATCGACCACTAACCGGGGAGTCAAATACCGCAAATCGAGGAATGCGCTGCGGCCACGCGTCCAGGATGATCCCTGGCATGGGCGTGACTCACTCCCCCAGCCGCAGCGCCGCCAGGCTCGCGCTTGTCACCGATCCCCCTCCCGCTGCACCGGACGCGCCCACCGGTGTGCCTGCGGGGCTGCGGCTCCTTCGCTCTCTCGACCGCGCGGTGCTCGAGGTCGCCCGCGGTGTCGGGCTCCGGCCCATGGAGCTCTACGCGTTGATCCTGCTCAGCGACGACGCTCCCGGCCAACCGGTCACCACCCGTGAGCTGGCCGATCGCATCGCTGCCAGCACCAGCCAGGCGAAGCAGATCGCTCTCCGGCTGGCTCGCTACGGCTACGCCACCCGCGGCGGCGCCCACGGTCGCACCTGCCTGACCGACGAGGGCCGGATGCTCGCAGCGCGGGCAACCGAGCGCCTCGAGCTCGAGATCGGCCGCCGCCTGAGCGGCATCGAGAGCAGTGCCCGTGAGCTTGGCGGGGCGGCACTCGTCGCCCTCACGCTCGACGCCGCCGGCTGATCTACCGCGGACCTTTCGCCTCGGCCCGCAGCCGCCGAAAGCACGGCCCTCCGCGCCCCTATGCAAGTGGCGCGTAATGCTCCATACTTGTGCGGTCCGGCTCCCCACGGCCCGGACATTTACGCCACGACCCGTGAAGGAGGGTGAGTATGGCTGCATCGGATCAGTTCGTCGAGCAGACGACGTCCGCAGCGCTCGAGGAAAAGGCCAAGCTCCAGAAGCACTTCAATCGCTTCGACATCTACTTCTTCCTGATCTGCACCATCGTCGGTGTGGATACTCTGGGCCAGGTTGCCCAGAACGGCGCCCAGGGATTCCTGTGGTTGCTGATTCTCGCTGTGGTCTTCTTCGTCCCCTACGCGCTCCTCACGGCCGAGCTTGGATCGGCGTTCACCGAGGAGGGCGGGCAGTACGTGTGGACGAGGATGGCGTACGGCCGCCTGACGGCGGCCATCAACGCCATCTTCTACTGGTTCTCGAACCCGATCTGGATCGGGGCGACGCTGGCCCTGCTGGCCTGCGCCGCAATCCAGAGCTACTGGTGGAACTTCTCGAACAACAGCATCCCGTACTACGCCGTGGGCATCATCTACATCTGGTTCTCGGTCTACTCGGCGATTCTGTCGTTCGGCATCGGCAAGTGGATCCCGACCATCGGCGCGTGGTGCCGGATCATCGTGATCTCGGTGTTCGCGGTCACGACCATCATCTACGCGTTCAAGCACGGACTGCACTTCCCGGCCGCCGGCAAGTTCTCGCCGACCTGGGGCAGCTTCATCGCCCTGACCCCGCTGCTCTTCTTCAACTACGTGGGCTTCGAGCTCCCGAACGCAGCGGGCGACGAGATGAAGGACGCACAGAAGGACGTGCCGTTCACCGTGCTCCGTGCCTGCATCACCTCGATCCTGCTGTACGGCCTGCCGATCCTCGCGATCATCTCGGTCGTCCCGCCGGATCAGATCCAGGGCAAGGGCGTGTCGGCGTTCCTGGACGCCGTCTCGACCGTGTTCAACGGGGTCTACGGCGGCGCCGCCAACGTGCTGCTCGACCTGGTGGTGTTTGGGTTCCTGATGGCCGTCGTCTCCAGCGCCTGCACGTGGCTGATGGGCTCCGACCGGAGCCAGGCCGTTGCGTCCTACGACGGTGCCGGCCCGCGGTTCCTGGGCCAGTTCTCGGCCAAGCTGGGAACCCCGGTGCGGGTCAACTTCCTGTCCGGCGTGTTCTCGACGATCGTGTTCGTCATCGCGTCGGAGCTGACCTCTGGCAGCGCCGCCGACGCATTCAACGTGATGATCGGCGTGGTGCTGACCTTCACGACCATCTCCTACATCGTGATCTTCCCGACGCTGGCAATCCTGCGTCGCAAGCACCCCGACGTCCACCGGCCCTACAAGGTGCCCGGCGGCATGACCGGGGTGTACGTCTGCGCAGGACTGACGACGTTCTGGGCGGTGTTCGCCACGCTGGTCGCGATCTTCCCGGGCTTCCTTGACTACAGCCCGCACGCGATCTTCAGCGGTCACATCCTGAACGACGGCGATCTGCCGTCGAACGTGTCTCGGCTGAAGTACGAGACGATCTCGCTCGTGGCCATCGGTGTGACGATGGTCGCCGGCGTCATCTTCTACTGGCTCGGCGCCCCGACGCGCGCCGACATGGTCACCCAGCCGATCGAGGGCAACGAGGATCTCGCCCTCGCCGCCGGCGACTGACCCACGTGTATCCGGGTGAGGGGCGCGTGGGCGCCCCTCACCCGCGACATACTCCCTCGGGTGTGGCGCAGCTTTGATCTCACCGACCTCGCCGCCGAACGGCGAAAGCTGGCAGATCGGGTGCTCGGGCTGCTAACGGCAGCCGTCGTGTCTGGCGCCGTCGCGGCGAGCGGGCACTACCGGGTGTTTGCCGGACTGGTCGCAATCGCCTCCCTCGGCGGCGCGGCGTTCATGACGTACCTGTACATCGCAGCGAACGACGGCATCCGCCGCTGCGCCGACGAGTTCATCCTGCACCGCTACCCGTACGACCGCCACGACGACCGAACCAGCCGCCTGGTGGCGAAGCGGGCCCGGTCCATCGACACGCCGGCATACCGCCGGAAGCTGGCCACAGGCCTGCGGCGACGGATGGCCGTCAGCGGGCACTGGGCGGGACGGCCGATCGCGAAGCACACGGCACACACGCTGTCAGACCACCAGACGCTGATCGACTCGATCGCGACGCGGGTGGAACAGGGGCAGGGCGACCCGGCAACCCTGGTCAAGCTCGATCGCCTGCTCCGCGCACCGAACCTGACGGACGACTTCACCCAGGATGCGGAGATCGACGCGCTGGAGGTTGAACTGCAGGGCATAGCGGATGCACTGGTAACCTGACGGCCGTGACCCGGCTCTGGAACGGCTTCTCCGACATGGCCATCGTCAAGGACGACGAGTTCGTCGTCGCGCGCGGTGACGGCGCCGTCGTGTGGGACGAGCACGGCACCGAGTACATCGACGCGAAGGGCGGCCTCTGGTACTGCGCGGTCGGCCACGGACGGGCCGAGATCGCCGACGCTGCTCGCGAGCAGATGGTGACGCTGGCCGCCTACGACACCTTCGGCGGCACCGCCAACCGGCCGGCGCTCGAGCTGGCCGAGCGCGTATCGGCGATCGCCCCGATGCCAAACGGTGCGGTGTTCTTCGGCAGCGGCGGGTCGGACGCGGTCGACACCGCGGGCAAGCTGGCGCGCCGCTACTGGCACGCGGTCGGCAGGCCCGGCAAGACGATCATCGTCCACCGCGACCGCTCCTACCACGGCATGAACGCCTACGGCACGAGCCTGGCCGGCATCCCGGCCAACTCGGAGGGCTTCGGCCCCCTGGTGGCCGACATCGCCGGCGTCCCCACCGACGACACCGAGGCGCTGGCCGAGATGTTCGAGCGCGACGGCGACCAGATCGCTGCGTTCATCGGCGAGCCGGTGATCGGCGCCGGCGGCGTCTTCCACCCGGTCGACGGGTACTGGCAGCGCGTGCGCGAGCTGTGCAGCAAGCACGACGTGCTGCTGATCGCCGACGAGGTGATCTGCGGATTCGGCCGGCTCGGCGAGTGGTTCGGCTGCCAGCGCGTCGGCATCGAGCCCGACCTGGTCACCTGCGCCAAGGGCATCACCTCCGGCTACCTGCCGCTCGGCGCCGTGATCGCCTCGGAGCGCGTGCAGGAGCCGTTCTGGACGACGCCGGGCACGATGTTCCGCCACGGCTACACGTACTCCGGGCCACCCCTGCGTGTGCGCCGCGGGGCTGGCCAACCTCGACATCATCGAGCGCGAGCAGCTGCTGTATCGCGGGTCGCGACCTGGAGCCGGTGCTGGACGCGGCGCTCGAGCCGCTGGCGTCGCTTCCGATCGTGTCAGCGAGTGCGAGCGGCGCTGGGCCTGCTGGGTGCCGTCGAGATCGATGCGACCGCACGGGCGGCCGAGCCCGGACTGGTCGACCGGCTGGTCAAGCAGTGCCGCGAGCAGGGCGTGCTGACGCGCGGCCTGGCCGGTCATTCGCTGCAGGTGTCGCCGTCGTTCGTGATCGACGAGGAGCAGATCGACCGCATCGCCGAGGTGTTCGGCGCGATGCTATCAGGCGTGGCGGTGGAAACCGCCGTGTAGCTGCTCGCCCAGCGAGTGCAGGCCGTGGTGGTAGTGCTGCCCCAGCTTCCTGGGTAGGTCGAAGGCCAGCGCGACCACCAGCAGGCGTCAGGATCAGCGGGATGATCCCGCCGGCGGCGACCGTCCAGTTGAAGTAGGGCTTCGCCGCGATGAAGGCGATCCAGACCGGCCAGGACATCAGCGCGATCACCGCGAGCAGGCCGATCTTGATGGCCCGGTCTGACTGTGGTGCGGGTTGCATTCTGGGTCCTCCCTTCGTCAGCTCCTGGTTGCCGAGAGCATCTCCCGAGCGGTGTCTGTCCCCTCGGGATCGAGCCGCAGCACGGCCTCGGCCGCGGCGAACAGGTCGCGGAGCCTGACGATGCCCGCCACCTAGCCGTGCTCGACGACCGGCAGGTGGCGGACGCCCTTGCGCCTCATCGTGTCGGCCGCCCACAGCACGTCCGCATCCGGCGGCGCCGGCGTCACCTGGCCGGTCATCAGCGTCGGCGACCGGCCTGACGCGCAGGTCGTGCCGTCGGCGACCGCCCGACGAGGTCGCGCTCGGTGATGATCCCGGCCATCTCCGGCCCCTCCATCACCAGGCAGGCGCCCACTCGCCGCTCCCTCATGACGCCGCCGCCTCGGCAACGGTGGCTCGGCGGGCAGGTGACGAGATCGGTCTGCATGATCTCGGCGATTCGCACTTGTGCCTCCTGCTACAAGCTGCTCCAGGAGTTGTAGCAGAAGCGACGACCGCCGGGACAGTGTTGCCCGGCGGTCGACACGCAAATTGCGCAGATGGATCTAGATGGTCGTGTCCGGCGGCGCCGGCGTGAAGTCGACGTTCTCGTCGAGCGGTGCCACGCCGTGGTGCGCGGCCGCGTGCGAAGCGGCGTTCTTGATCCGGTCCGGCTTCCATGACCTGCATCACGCCGAACCAGACAGCCGACAGCACCACCACGACCAGCGACCAGTACAGCGCCTGCCAGTTGAGTTGGTGGTGTCGTGCGGGGCCGGGTGGAGCGCGCCGTAGAAGCCCAGCACCGGCGTGGCGATCGCCACCAGCACGACCAGGTACTGCCACCACGACGCCGTTGTCTCCGAACCAGCAGGCCGATCGCCACCACCGCCAGCGTCAGGTACACCAGCTCGATCGCGAACGACCCGGCGGTGGCCGACACCAGGAACGTGGCGAACTCGCGCGAGCCCTGCGATCGGGATGAACTTGGTCCCGTAGTGCCTGTAGGCGCCGATCAGCATCAGTCCGACGCCGCCGACCACGACCATCAGGTTGCCGACCCAGGGCGTGTTGTGCCGCGAGGTCTTGGCGAACACCGAGGGCAGCAGGCCGTCGCGGCCGAGCGCGAAGTAGCCGCGGCCGATGGTGACGCAGATCGCGAGCGCCAGGGCGGTGGCGTCGAGGATCACGACCAGGTCGACGATGCTGGCGTACCAGGTGCCGACGTACTGCGTGGCCAGCTTGTCGAGCACCGTGGCGGTCGAGCCACGCCCCCTGGTGCTGACCGTCGGCTTGCCGTAGCCGATCGAGATGGCGTAGGCCATGATCACGAAGAACACGGCCGAGACGCCCACCGTCCACAGCAGCGCCCGCGGGATCGACTTGTGCGGGTCGTGGCTCTCCTCGCCGATCGAGGCCGCCGCCTCGAAGCCGACGAACAGCAGGATGCCGAGCAGCACGCCGTCGAAGACGGTGCTCAGCAGACGTGGTCGCCCGGGTTGAACATCTTCAGCGTGTTGCCGTTCGCGCCGCCCTTGAAGATCATCGCCAGGGCCAGCATGGTCATCACCGTGAACGAGACCGCCGCGAAGGCGAGCATGAGCGCGGATCGCGATGCGGATGCCCACGTAGTTCAGGACCAGCACGAGGCCGAGGAAGACGAGGGCGAACACCCACCAGGCGGGCAGCGTGCTCGTCGCCAGTCATGTGCTCCGCCCAGAAGCCGTTGGTGAGGATGCCGAGGCCGAGGTAGATGCCGCCGCCGCCCAGGAACAGGGTGCCGACGAAGAAGACGCCTGCGATGAAGACGCCGACGCTGGGTGGGCGCCGTGGGTGAGGTACTCGTAGACAGCACCGGCGCCCTCGAACTCGCGGGCGAACAGTGAGATCGCGTACGCGATCGCGAGCACGCCGAGGCCGGCGACCAGCACCGACAGCGTGGTGTTCAACCCCGCCCCGTTATCGGGACGCGAGACCCGGCTCAGCACCAGCGCCGTCGAGAACATGGGGCCGATCGCGAGCGCCTGCGCGACTGCGTGCCATCGTGCCCAGCCGTCGTTCGCCGAGCTGACCGCCACGGGCGGGGGCGATGCCGATGCTGCCATGACTCCCTCCTCGGGTCGTTGGATTGGATACATTCGCACCCAGAGCGGATGGCTGTCAAGACCGCCGTCGCCTTGACCCGGCGGGACGACGGCGTAATGTATGCAAAGACCATGAGCCGTCAGCCGGCGATCGCCCCACTCCAGATCCAGAGCGTCGTCGACCACGTCTACTCGGCGCTGCGAGAGCGGATCCTGTCCGGCGACCTGCCCCGCGGCACCAAGCTGCGCCAGGCGTCGCTGGCCGAGGAGCTGGGCGTATCGCGCACGCCGCTGCGCGAGGCGCTGCGCCGGCTGTCCACCGAGGGGCTGGTGGACTTCTCGCCGAACCGCGGCGCGACCGTCTCGGAGCTCGACTTCGGTGACATGCGCCACGCCTGGTCGGCACGCGTGGCGCTCGAGCCGGGCGCCGCGCGGCTGGCCGCCGAGCGGCGCGACCCCGACTCGATCGCGGCGATGCGCGACGCCGTGGCCGAGCAGCGCGCCGTCGGCAGCGACCGCGACGAGCTTCGCCGCCAACCGCTCGTTCCACCTGGCGCTGGCCGCGGCGTCCGGCAATCCGCACCTGACGCGCTTCGCCGAGATGCTGTGGGTGCCGCGGATCGGCGTCCCGATCTACCAGGCCCAGGCCGCCGAGCCGAGCGGGGCGACGGCGTGGGCCGACGAGCACGAACGGATCGTCGACGCGATCGAGGCCGGAGACGCCGACGCGGCCGAGCGGCTGACGCGCGAGCACGTGTCGGCCCATCCGCCGGTGGCGCCTGACCGATGACGGCAATCGGCGATCCTGGGAGCGCGCATCCGCACGCTCGATCCCGACCGGCCGTGGGCGAGCGCCGTCGCCGGCAAGCGACGGCGTGATCGTCGCGGTCGGCGACGACGACGAGGTGCGCCGCGCGTGCGGGCCCGGCGCCGAGCATCATCGACGGGCCGGGCATGGCGGTGGTGCCGGGGCTGACCGACAGCCACATGCATCCGTTCCTGGGCGCTGTCGAGACGCGCGGCGCCGACCTGGCCGGCGCGGCCACCGTGGACGAGGTGCGCGAGCGGCTGGCGGCCGAGCGGCGGCGCTGCGGCGAGGGCGACTGGGTCACCGGGTACTCGCTCGAGTACCGCGTGTTCGACGGCATCGAGGCCACGCGGTGAGCTGTTCGAGGAGGCGGTCGGCGGCAACCCGGCGCTGCTCACGTTCTTCGACTTCCACACCGCGCTGGCAACGCCGCCGGCGCTGGTCGCGGCCGGGATCACGGGAGCGCGGACCTTCGACGACGCTCCGAGATCGTGTGCCGCCGACGGCCGGCCCACGGGCGAGCTGCGCGAGGGGGCGATCGGCCTGGTGGTCGAGGCGATGCCCGTGCCCAGCGGCGAGCAGCGGCTGCACTACATCGCGGACGCGCTGGCGGCCATGAACCGGGTCGGCCTGACCGCCTCCACATGATGGACGGCACGCTGGCGACGCCCGACGAGTGCCGCGCGCTCGAGCAGAGCGGCCGGCTGCACGTGCGGCAGGTGGTGCCGTTCACGGTCCAGCCGACGATCGAGCGACGAGCGTGATCGACGCGGCCATCGCGGCCGGCGCGCAGTCCGGGCGGCTGTGGCGGTCGGGCTGGGCGAAGTTCTTCATCGACGGCGTTGTCGAGTCGGGCACCGCGTGGCTCGAGGAGCCCGACACCCTGGGCCGCGGCACGGAGCCGAACTGGCCGGATCCGGAGCGCTACGCCGCGGTGATCGCGCGCTTCGCCGAGGCCGGGATCCCGTCGATCACGCACGCTATCGGCGACCGCAGGGTCCGCTGCGCGCTCGACGCCTACCGCCGGGCCGGCCCGGTCGGTGCGCGGCCCGCACCGGGTCGAGCACATCGAGACGCTGCAGGACGACCAGCTGCCCGGTTCGCACCGGAGCGCGTCGTGGCCTCGCAGCAGGTCAGCCACCTGCAGTGGATGACGCCCGGACATGACGATCCGTGGAGCACGTCGCTGGGGCCGGTGCGCCGCGCCGCGGCTTCCGGACGGCCGAGCTGCGGCGGTCGGGGGCGGTGGTCGCGCTGGGATCGGACTGGCCGGTGGCGGGGTACGACCCGCGCGAGTGCATGGCCTGGGCGCGGCTGCGCGGCGGCCGGGCAACCGCGACGCGGGCGGCTACGGCGAGCACCAGCGGCTGTCAGCCTGGAGGCGCTTCAGGGCTACACGACCCGGCCGCGCTGGCGGTCAACGACGCGGCGATCGACGGCCGCTGGAGGGCTACACCGACCGCGACGCACGCGGCGACCTGGTCGACCTCGGTGCTGCTGACCGTGGTCGGCCGCGCCATGATCGCGCCGCGGCTGCCGGGCCGCATCACGCCCTCGTCACGAGCGAACGATGCTGTGCCGAATCTGCGGGACCGATCGGGCTTGAGCCCTGTTCGGGCAACTGGCTGTTCACCACAGATCGTGGTCACGGCGGCTGTGACACCTGTCGAGATCGTGTGCCGGAGTGCCAACGCAGGCCGAGTCGGGCTTACCCCTCAGCGCTCGAGCGTGACCGGGTTCGAGAGCGTACCGACCCCGCCCACGGTGATGTCGACGACGTCGCCTTCCTGCAGATAGACCGGCGGCACCCGCGAGTCGCCGACCCCGGCCGGCGTGCCGGTGACCAGCACGTCCCCGGCCTGCAGCGCCATCCCCCGCGACAGGTACACGATCAGCTCCACCACGGAGAAGATCAGGTTTCGCGTGTTCGACGACTGCCGCTGCTCGCCGTTCACCTTCGTCGAGACGTCGATGTCGGCCAGGTCGACGCCGTCGGCCGATGCCACGCACGGCCCCATCGGCCCGAACGTGTCGAAGCTCTTGCCCAGCGTGAACTGCCGCAGCGGCGTCTCCAGCTGCGCCCGCCGCCCGGACACGTCGTGGAGCCGTGATCCCGCCCACCGCCGCCCGCGCGGTGGCGTCGTCGGCCCTGTAGACGTCCCGCCCCAGCACCACCGCCACCTCTCCCTCGTAGTCCGGTCGCGTCTCCTCGCGCGGCACCACGATCGCCTGGCGGTGGCCGATCAGGCACGTTGTCCACTTCGCAAACACCACCGGAACGTGGCCGGGATCTCGAGCTCCGCCTCCTCCGCGTGGTCGCGGTAGTTGAGGCCGATCGCCAGCAGCTTCACGGGCTCGGTCGGGTGCAGCAGCCGCACGTCCTCGATCGGATGCGCCAGCCCCGGGCGTCGGCGATCGTCCGCCAGCCCTGCTCGCTGGGCACGAACCCGCGCGGCCCGGCCGGCCCCGCGTCGAAGATCACCTCGCCGTCCAGCCGCCCCAGCTTGACGTCGCCGGACGGATCGAGGAACCGCACGGCCCTCATCGTCCCTGCTCCGTCCGCAGCACCTTGAGCGCATTGATCGCCCGCGGGATGCCCGCGTAGGGCGCCGTCTGCAGGATCGTCTCCTCGATCTCCTGCCACGGCACGTCGATCGCCCGCAGCGCCCGGATGTGCGCCGCGACCTGTGGGTCCGAGCTGCCGATCGCCGTCAGCACCGCCACGATGATCAGCTCCCGCTCGCGCGCCGTCAGCCCGTCACGTGTGTGCACCTCGCCAAACACCCAGTCCACCAGCCAATCGCCCATCGGGCTGCCCATCCGCTCGATGAAGGCGTCGCCGCCGGGCTCGTCGCCGAGCTCCTTCAGCCGCGCCAGGCCCCGCTGCCTGCGGTCCGATTCGTCCATCTGGAAGGCCTCCTTGACCACGCCCGGCGGACGGAATATTGTATCCAATCGTGGTTGAGCGCCGGGTCCGGTTGATGGTAGACGGCTCGCCAGCTTGGGGTCGGCTGGATGGTGACGCGGTGTCTCTCGACGACGGGAAGCGGGTTCCCATCGCCGATGCAGTGTTCCTGGCACCCGTCGAGCCGACCAAGATCATCGCCACGCACCTGACCTACCGGAGCCGCGTGGACGAGTACGCGGCGCGGGTTCCGCCCGAGCCGTCGTACTTCATGAAGCCCCCCACCACGCTGAACGCGCACCGGGGCACGCTCGGGCGGCCGGCGGGGACGCAGTACCTCAACTATGAGGGCGAGATCGCCGCGGTCGTCGGCCGGCCCATGCGCAACGTCGCGCACGCTGGAGGACGTGTGGGACCACCTCGCGGGGTTCGCCCCGTCCAACGACGTCGGGCTGCACGACTTCCGTGAGACCGACTCAGGCTCGATGTTGCGGGTCAAGGGCATGGACGGGTTCTGCCCGATCGGGCCGGAGCTGGTACCGGCGAGCGAGTTCGACCCGACCTCCTTCCAGCTGCGCACCTACCTCAACGGCGAGGTGGTGCAGGAGGGCGGCGCGAGCGACCTGATCTGGCCGATCAGCTACCTGCTGGCCGACCTCTGCCGCACGATCACGCTGGAGCCGGGCGACGTCGTCCTGTCCGGCACCCCCGCCCACTC
>CAVQZC010000013.1:0-764575 GCA_963718315.1 uncultured Actinomycetes bacterium | reverse complement strand
CGCCCGGCACGATTCGAACGTGCGACCTCTGCCTCCGCAGGGCCCAGCTGACATGGGGGGAGCAGGCTCCCCCCATGAGCCCCCCACGTAGTCCGGCGATGCGCCCGGCACGATTCGAACGTGCGACCTCTGCCTCCGCAGGGCCCAGCTGACATGGGGGGAGCAGGCTCCCCCCATGAGCCCCCCACGTGGTCCGGCGATGCGCCCGGCACGATTCGAACGTGCGACCTCTGCCTCCGCAGGGCAGCGCTCTATCCCCTGAGCTACGGGCGCGTGAGGGTTGGAGTGTACTGGGTATCGGGCCTGCCTCGCCGACGATTCGCCGTCAGTCCGCCGCGCAGCCGAGGGCGACCAGCGCCTCCGGCGCGTCTCCGTTGAGTCGCAGCGGTGACCAGCTGTCGCCCTGGTCGCGGCTCTCCCAGAGCTGACCGTCGGAGAGCCCGGCGAACAGGCGCCCCTCGGTTGCGAGCAGCGCGTAGGGCATCGCCGGCAGCGGCTCGGGCAGGCCGCCCGCGAGTGGCTGCCACGGCTCGCCGTGGCGCCGGCGGTAGATGCGCGCCTGCGGGTCGCGGCGGCCGTGCGCCGCGTAGGGGCCGGTGCTCGCCGAGACGTACCAGCAGTCGGCAGTCGACCGCGACCGACCAGGTGTAGTGGCGGTCGCGGCCGTCGTCGGCGGGCTGCCAGGTCTCGCCCGCGTCGGTGCTGAAGCCGCGCCGCCTCCGCCCGCCTCGTACGCGCGCCCCGCTGCCTGCGGGTGCCAGGCGAGCGAGTGCACGTCGCGCTGTGCGCCGGGACGGTGGTCCTCCCAGCTCTGGCCGCCGTCGGCCGAGCGCATCAGGCCGCCGAGCTCGATCCCAACCAGGAGCAGGTCGGCGTCGTATGGGCTGGGTGCGATCCACCGCACGTGTGACGTCCAGGGCCGCGGCGGGAAGCTCCAGCTCGACCGCGACGGCAGCTCGAGCAGCGCTTCCAGCTCGCTCCACGTCTCGCCTCGGTCGTCGCTTCGGAACAGCCGGCTCGGCTCGGTGCCGGCGTAGACCGTCCCGCCGGCGGCGCCAACGGCGAGCGAGAACACTGCCGGCTCGGGCAGCTCGCAGTCTGTCCAGCTTCGACCGCCGTCGACGCTGCGACGCACACCGCCCTCACGCAGACCGGCGTACACGACGTCGGGATCGGCCGGGTCGACGGCCAGGCACTGCGCACCGCTCTCCGGCAAAGACCGCTCGACCGTCCATCCCTCGCCCACCTCGTCCAGACGGACGATCCCATCCCCGGTCGCGGCATACAGGCGCACGTCTAGCTCATCCTTCGGTAGCGCCAGACCGACAGCGGCACGAACACGGCCACGATGCCCACGATCCAGGCGAGCGAGCCTGCCAGCGAGCTCGGCACGCCGCCGGTGAGCGCGAAGGTGCGCGCCGCATTCGCGGTCAGCGTCACCGGCGAGGCTTCGGCGATCGGCTGCAGCCAGCTCGGCATGCTCGACACCGGGACGAAGACCGAGCTGGCGAAGACGAGCGGGAACAGCAGCACGAACCCGGCCGTCTGCGCGGTCTCGGCGCCCCGTACGACCAGCGAGACGAAGGCGAAGATCCAGCTCAGAGCGAACCCGAAGGCGGCGACCAGGGCGACGCACGCGAGGGCCGAGACGACGCCGGCCTGGAAACGGAAGCCGACCAGGTAGCCGACGCCGATCATCAGGCCGATGATCATGATGTTTCGGACGAGGTCCGCGGTGGTTCGCCCGACCAGCACCGCCGAGCGGGCCATCGGCATCGAGCGGAAGCGGTCGATCACGCCTCGCCGGAGGTCCTCGGAGAGGCCGACCGCCGTGTTGGATGCCCGGAAGGTCACCGACTGGACGAAGATCCCCGGCAGCAGGTAGTCGACGTAGCTGACTCCCGGCGGCAGCGACTGGCTGACGGCACCGCCGAACACGTAGACGAAGAGGATCACGAACATCACCGGCTGGATCGTCGAGAAGACCAGCAGGTCGGGCTGGCGCCAGAAGTGGCGGAGGTTCCGCATCGTCACGACGGCGCTGTCGACGACGCTCGTCTCGGCGCCTCGCAGCGACGGTGTGTGCGGGCGCAAGCGTGGGTGACGACGCCCCACGACCGTCTCGGCGGGTACGGCTGCTGCGATCTGCGGGTTGCCGTTCTCGCTCGGCGCCTGGCCGGTCAGCTGCAGGAACACGTCGTCGAGCGTCGGCCCGCGCAGGCCCATGTCGTTGACGCCGATCCCGGCGCGGCGGAGCTCCGCGGCGGCCTCCTCGACCAGGACGAGGCCCTCGCGCGGCGCCGGCAGGGTCAGCCGGTTCGGCCGCCCGTCCTGCTCCGGAGCGCCGCAGCCGACACGAAGCAGCGCAGCCTCTGCCTCGGGGCGCTGCCCAACGTCGGTCAGCTCCACCTCGAGGATGTGGCCGCCGACCCGGTCTTTGAGCTGGCTGCCCGTGCCCTTCGCGATCACCCGGCCGTGGTCGATCACCGCGATCTCGTCGGCGAGCTGGTCCGCTTCTTCGAGGTACTGCGTCGTCAGCAGGATGGTCGTTCCATCGCGACGTAGGTCGCGGACGATCTCCCAGATCTCGTTGCGACTGCGAGGATCAAGACCGGTCGTCGGCTCGTCGAGGAAGAGCACACGCGGCTGCGTGAGCAGGCTGGACGCCAGGTCGAGTCGCCGTCGCATCCCGCCCGAGTACGTCTTCGCGGTCCGGTCAGCGGCGTCGGCCAGCTCGAAGCGCTCGAGCAGCTCCGAGGCCCGGCTGCTGGCCTGGGCACGAGAGAGGCGGAACAGGCGCCCGAACATCTCCAGGTTCTCGCGGCCCGTCAGGAGCTCGTCGACCGCCGCGAACTGACCGGTCAGCGCCAGCAGCTCGCGCACGCTCGCCGCCTCTGCGACGACGTCGCGCCCGAGCAGCTCTGCCCGACCCGCATCCGGCTCCAGCAGCGTGGCCAGGATGCGGACGAGCGTCGTCTTACCCGCCCCGTTCGGGCCGAGCAGGCCGAAGACCATCCCCTCCGGGACCTCCAGATCGACGCCGGCCAGCGCCGTCGTCGACCCGAACTGCTTGACCACGCCCGCGACGCGGACTGCGGGCGGCCGGTCGCTCTGCGATCCGCTGGATTCAGGCTGTGACACCGAGTCAGGCGTTACGGGAGCACCCATGACCCGTAGCCTACGTCGAGGCGAAGCTCTCGCCGGTTCGTCGCGTTGAGACACCGCCGTTTACAGCTTGGCGGTTTCGCAGGCTGCTCAGCTCTAGATACAAACCGGCGTCAACTGTACAGTGGTGTCGCCATGTGGATCCCCGGTCAGCAGCCCGGCGGTCGCGAGCCCGCACCCGGCAGACTTCGAGTGGTGCAGTCGTTCGTGAACACCATCAACCTCGAAGCGCCGGAGGACTGGATCGAGACTCCCGCGCAGCTCGCCACCTTCCTTCGCGAGCAGCGCCTGATCGGCGACGATGAGGTGGTGCACGACGAGGATCTGAACCGGGCGGTCGAGCTGCGGGAGGCCGTCCGCCGGCTGCTGCTCGAGAACAACGGCGAGCCGCACGACGAGGCGGCTGCCGGCGTGTTCGCCCATGCGGCGCGGGCGGCGCAGCTCAGCGTCAACGTGTCCGCGCGCGGCGATGCCGAGCTGGCGCCCAGTGCCGGCGGGGTGGACGGCGCGCTGGGGACGGTGGTCGCGATCTGCGCGGAGTCGATGCTCGACGGGAGCTGGCGGCGGCTGAAAGCCTGCCGCCGGGACGTCTGCCACTGGGCCTTCTACGACCACTCCCGCAACCGCTCGGGCGCCTGGTGTGCGATGTCGATCTGCGGCAACCGCACGAAGACCCGCGTCTACCGGCGCCGGAGGCAGGCCTGATGCGCCGCGCCGGTGCGCCGCTGCGGCTGGTCTGGGCGCGGTTCCGCGGGCACCCTGGCCGGGGGCTGCTGGCGATGGCGGGGATCGCCGTCGCCGCGGCCTGGCTGGCGGCGGTGATCGGCGGCGGCACCATCACCGCCGAGCTCGCGACCCGCCACGCGATGCAGGCGCTGCCGCATCTCGCAGCGCCAGTTCCAGGTGTCCTGGTACAGCACCCCGCCGGCCGGCGGCTACCGGGCGATCGACGCCCGCGCCCGACCCGCCCTTCGCCGCATGTCCTCCGCGCCGCAGACGCGAAGCCTGATCTTCCCCGAGCTGACCATCAACCAGCAGCCGTTCGACCTGGCATCCGTCGACGGCCCGAGCCGGTACCTGCACCTCGTCTCCGGCCGGCTGCCCCGCACCTGCACGGCCCGGCGCTGCGAGGTGCTCCAGGTGGGGACGGTCGCGGCGCCGAAGCTGATCACAGAGCCGGGCCTGCGGCTGGTCCGGGTGGGCGTCGCGAACGTCGTGTCGCCGCTGCCGTTGCCGGGACGGGCGACGCCTCCGCCGCCCCATGGCGGCCGTCCGGTGCCGTTCCTGCTCTCCAACTCGACGCGGCAGCTCTCCGCCTTGCCGGTGTTCAGCTCCGTCTACCGCAGCTACGGCTGGTCAGCGCCTGCCGTGATTCCGCAGACGCATATCTGGAGCATCGATTCGCTGCTGGCGACCGAGTCGCACGTCGCCGGGTCGCTCACCTACCCGGGCTCGTACTTCAACGTCAGCGGACCCGACCTTGCGCTGCTGGCCGCCCGGCAGCACGCCCGCGTGGCCGAGCACCGGCTGCTGCTGATCGGCGGCGGCGCGGCCGCGCTGGTGCTGGCGTTCGTCCTCCTGGCTGCGGTCAGCCTTCGGCGCGACGCCGGGGCCGAGTGGTCGCGGCTCGACCGCCGCGGTGCGCTCTGGTGGCAGCGGTGGCTGTTCCTGATCGCCGAGGGTCTGTGGATCACCGCCGGCGGGGCGATCATCGGCTACGCGATCGGCTGCGCCGCCGTTGCCCTCGTCGCCGATCGCGCCGGCCTGCCGGCAGGCCCGATCCTGCGCCACTCGCTGCTCGACGCCTCCGGCCTGACCCTCTTCCTGGTCGGCTGCTTCGTCGCCCTCGCTGCCCTCCTGATCGCGGAGCGCTTCGACCCCCGCTCGGTGTCACTGGGGGCGGTGCGTCTGTCCGACCTGGTCGCCGTCCTGGCCATCGCCGCCGTCGTCTTCGCCGCCGTCCGCGGCCGCGCCGACAGCGCCGACCTGACCAACGGCGACCCGCTGCTGCCGCTCCTGATCCCGCTGATCTGCCTGGCTGCCGGCGCCCTCGCCATCAGCCTGGTCGGCCCCTTCATGCGCCTGGTCGAGCGGGGAGTGCGCAACGGCCCGTTGCGGTTCCGGCTGGCAGCGCTCTGGTTGTCACGCGGCGAGGGTCGGGCACCGCTGGCGGTGGCCTACCTGGTGGTCGCCATCGGCCTGGCCGTCTTCGCGCTGTCCTACGCGGCAACGCTCTCGACCGGCGAGCACGACCAGGCGGCCTACAAGGTGCCAGGCGATCTCACGGTGACGTCCGGGCCGAGCCTGGTGCAGCCGCTGGAGGCCGCGCCGATGACCGCATACAGCCGGCTGGCCGGCTCCGGCGGCTACGCGACTCCGGTGCTTCGGCGGGCGGCCTCGAGCCCCGTGATCGGCTTGCGGCCGACGCCGATCGAGGTGCTGGGCGTCTCGCCGGCCGTGCTGCCGCGGCTGGCCGGCTGGCGCGGCGACGACTCGAGCACCTCCATCTCCACCATCGCCAGGCGGCTGCGCGGGGGCTCCCTCGACGGCGGCGAGCAGGGGCCGTTGCTGCCGGTGGGCGCGCGGACGATCGGCGTCACGGCGTCAGCCAGGGGCGGCGTGTTCGTGGTCGAGGCGGTGGTGCAGAAGGGCGATGGCCCGCCGGTGGTCGTGCGACTGGGAAGCCCGACCAGGAAGCCGACGAAGCTCCAGGCCGCGTTGCCCGCGCAGGCACAGGGTGGCCGGCTGGTCGGACTGGAGCTGGTGCCGACCTTCGCCCAGGCCCAATCGTCGGCCCACCAGAGCGCCGAGGGCGGCACCAGCGGCGGCGACAGCGGCACGGCGACGATCGACAACCTGCAGGCGGACGGCACGTCGCTGGGCCCGCTCGGCTCCTGGATCGGCCGCGGCGGGCTACGGGCCACGCCTCGTGGCACCGGCGTGCGCATCGGCTACATCCTCGGCCACGGCACGGCTCTGGTGCGGCCGAGGGAGCCCACCGATGGCCGGCAGGTTCCGCTGCTCGTGTCGCCCGACATCGCTGCGGCCGTGGGGCCCAGCGGCAAGGTCGAGCTGGTGGTCGACGGAGAGGTCACCCTGGAGGGGCGGGTGGCGGCCGTTGCCCGCCGCTTCCCGACGCTGCCGGGCAGCTTCGCGGTCGCCGACGAGGCGGCGCTGCAGACGGCGCTGAACGGGGATGCGCCCGGGGTCGGCCAGCCGCTGGAAGTGTGGATCGGCGGCACGCCCGACGCGGGGCGCTCGGCGGCGGCAGCGTTGTCGCGCGCGCCCTACCAGGGCCTCGATGTCGCCTCCCGCACGGCTGTGCAGTCGGACCTCCACGCCAACCCGCTCAGCCGCGGCATCACCGTCACGCTGGTCGCCGCGGCGGGGGTGGCCGGCGTGCTGGCGCTGCTGGGCGTCCTGCTCGGCTGCCTTGCCAGCCTCCGCGACGAGCGCGCCGACCTGTTCGACCTCGAGACCCAGGGCGTCACCCCCGACGGCCTCCGCGGCCAGCTGCGGGTGCGCGCGCTGGTCCTGGTCGGCGCCGGGCTGATCGGCGGCATCCCGCTGGGGATCCTGCTGTCGTGGGCGACGACCGCCGTGGTAGTGCTCGGCGCCGGCGGTGGCACTCCGCGGCCGCCGCTGCTGGTCGAGACCCCGTGGCTGCTGTTGCTGGTCGCCGCGGTCGGGTTCGTGCTGGTCGCCGAGCTGGCCGTCTGGCTGGCCAGCGCCGCCGCGTTCCGAGAGCCGGTGCCTCGGCGGGCAACGGGGCTGGCGCCGTGAACCACGCCGTCGACGCCCGCGAGGTGTTCCGCATCCATCGCAGCGCCGAGGGCGACGCCGCGGCGCTCCAGGGCCTGAACCTCCAGGTCGGACCCGGCGAGGTGGTGGCCGTGATCGGGCCGTCCGGCTCCGGGAAGAGCACCCTCCTGCGGATCCTGGCCGCGCTGGAGACGCCGTCGGCCGGCACGGTACGCGTGCTCGGACAGGATGTGGCAGCACTCCGCCACGGTCGCGGTGCGCGCTTCCGCTCCCGGCGCCTGGGGCTGGTCGACCAGCACTACGGACGGGCGCTGCCGCCCGACCTGCGCTGCGGCCAGATCGTGTCCCAGGGCCTGGCGCTGCTGGGGACGCCGTCGAAGGCCCGCGCCGAGCGGGCGGCCGACCTGCTCAGCCGCGTCGGGCTCCCAGGCGCCGGTGACGCGCGGCCGTCGGAGCTGTCGGGCGGTGAGCAGCAGCGCGTCGCCGTCTGCGCCGCCCTGGCTCACCGCCCCGACCTGCTGCTCGCCGACGAGCCGGGCGGCGAGCTCGACACGGTAAGCGCCACGGCGGTCTACCAGCTGATCGGCGAGCTCGCCCGCGAGCACGGCAGCGCAGTGGTCATGGTGACGCACGACCCGGCGGCGACGGCGATCGCCGACCGCACGGTGCAGATCCGCGACGGCCGGCTGAGCGACGAGACGCAGAACGGCCAGGCCGCCATCGTGGTCGGCCGCGGCGGCTGGCTGCGCGTCCCCGAGCACCTGCTGGCCGAGGCCGGGATCGGCGGCCGTGCCCAGGCCAGCCTGCACCAGGGCGACGTTGTTCTGCGGCGGTTCGGCGAGGCGGCGGCGGCCGCTGCGCCGGCGCCGGCGACCCGGGCGGCGTTGGCCGATCCGGCTGCCGGCCCTGCTGCCCAGCTCCAGGGGATCGCCAAGAGCTACGGCGCGGGCCGCCTCCGCCGCCAGGTACTTGACGGCCTGAACCACGCCTTCCCGGCCGGTCGGCTGAGCGCGGTGGTCGGCCGCTCGGGGTCGGGCAAGACCACCGTGCTGCGTCTGCTGGCCGGCCTCGAGCTGCCCGATGCCGGTGACGTCCGCGTCCTCGGCGAGCAGCTGGCAGGGCGTGACCGCACCGCGCTGGCCGACTTCCGGCGGGAGCACGTGGCCTGCGTCGCCCAGGAGCCGGACCTGGTGGCGATGCTGACCGCCGTCGAGAACGTTGCCCTCGGCCTGTCGGTGCGCGGCGTGGCGCCGGCCGAGGCCGACGAGGCGGCGCGCACATGGCTGATCCGGGTTGGGCTCGAGCAGCGGCTCGACCACCGGGTCACGCACCTGTCCGGCGGGGAGCGCCAGCGGGTGGCGATCGCCCGGGCGCTGTCCGCCCAGCCGCAGGTGATGCTGGTCGATGAGCCGACATCGCGCCTCGACCAGGTCAACGCCGGCGTCGTGGGAAGGCTGCTGGCCGACGCCGCCGCCGAGCACGGCATCTGCGTGGTCGCCGCAACCCACGATCCGCTGCTGATCGACGTCTGCGACGAGCGGCTCGCGCTCGAGGCCTGAGGCATCCGCTTCCCGGTCAAGCGACTCCGGGCCGATGCCGATGCAGCAGGCATGTGGTCAGGCTACGGATCGACAGGCGGCACGCTGCCGGTGTGGGTCACCGTCGTCATCGCGTGCGTGGGCGGCGGATTTGCGGCCGGAGCGGTCGACGGGCTGTTCCTTGCCTCCGCGTCCCCGTTCGTCAGCCACTTCATGCCGGCGGCGATCGCCGGGGTCACGGCCGGTGCGGCGCTCTACTACCTGATGCCCTCGCTGTCGAGCAGGATGGTCGGGCTGGGCACCGCGGTGCTGGCCGGCTTCTCGGGCGCGATGGTCGGCGTCGTCACCTCTCGCCTGATGGGGAACGGGGGGTCGACGTGGATCGTGTCCACCGTCGCCAGCGTCGTGCTCATCTCGTGGATGGTCAGCGGGGCGGCGACCGCCGGCGCCCAGTTCCGGCAGCGGCCAAAGAGCTGGAGCGAGATCGACGCCATCGACCGCGAGGGCACCGAGTTGCAGCACGAGCAGGCCGAGCGCGGATACTGGGGCAGCATGCAGGAGCCCGAGACGCAGGACGAGTCGTAGATGCACCGGATCCGGCGAGAGACGCTCGTCCGGGTCGGCATCGCCGCGGCCATCCTGGTCGTGCTGGGGATCATCTACCAGCACCAACGCCACCAGAAGCAGACGCCTGACGCGCAGGCGATCGCGACCGTGAAGTCAGAGCTGGCCCGGCGCGGCGTGGCGGTCGACCAGGTCTCCTGCGAGACGAATCACCTCGACCCGGCGAAGCTGCCCGCCGTCGTCCAGGTAGCCGGGCTGCACCAGGACGAGACGCCACTGCTCTACGACTGCAATGCGGATCTCCACGGCACGCCGCCCTCCGGCGAGCCGGGCTCCGACCAGAGCTGGTGCGTTCTCGGTTTCAGCGGGTCGGCTCCGTGGATCGCCTACGCCACGCAGCACAACTGCGCGAGCATGGCCCGCACGGCGTAACGTCTGTGCGCTCAGCGCTTCCGACGGCGACTTCGCTCGGCTGACCGCCAGAGGAGCGGCCGTGGTCAGCGCACCGCGGGACTTCCTGGACACGTTCCGTGTTGCCTGGGTGGAAGACCCGGACGGCGACCCGGTGCAGCTGTTGCGGCGCCGCTGACGACACGTCGGAATGGTGGAAGGAAGGAAATTCGGCGGGCGTCCGTCCTGGGTCATATCCGACCAACCAGGAGGACATCATGCGTCGGTTCATCATCCTTGCAGCGCTCGCGGTCTTTGCGGCCGTGGCGCTTGCCGCGACCATCGCCACCGGGGGCTCGCACCGCGCCCCGTCTGACACTCGGCCGCCCGCGTCGCGTAGTCTGGCCGACTGGAACGCGCACCACGTCGGGGCCTCTCACTCCCGAGCGTTCTGGGTCGCCCACCACAAGCAGCCGTAACCCCGACCAGGGGTGGTGGGAGCGGAGGGGGAGGGATTCGAACCCTCGACTGAGGAAACCCCCAGTAACGGTTTTCGAGACCGCCGCATTCAACCACTCTGCCACCCCTCCGGGGGCGCACGAGGCCCGCGTAGTCTACCGACCTCCGCCTGCCGCGACGCCGCGAAAACCGGGTCTGATAGCGTGGCCGGGCGATGCCGAACCTGCTGCCCCACCAGCCCGATCTGACCGACGAGCAGCGCGAGATCCAGGCGCTCGCCCGGGAGTTCGCGCAGACGGAAATCCGGCCGATCGCCGCCGAGGTCGACGAGCGCGACACCTACACGCCGCTCGACGTCGTCTACAAGGCGGCCGAGGTTGGGCTGACCTCGTACATGCTGCCGGAGGAGGTCGGGGGCGGCGGGATCGACGATGTCTTCACCGGCTGCATCGTCCAGGAGGAGCTGAACTGGGGCTGCGCCGGGATCGGCAACCTGGTCACGTCGGGCGCCTTCTTCGCCCGGCCGGTGCTGGAGGTGGGGACGGCCGAGCAGCAGCAGCGCTGGCTGGCTCCCCTGTGCAGCGACCGGCCGCCGCTGACCTCGCTGGCCTCGACCGAGCCGGGCGTCGGCTCCGACTCGGCCGCCATGAGCACGACCGCCCGCCGCGTCGATGCCGGCTACGTGCTGAACGGCCAGAAGACCTGGATCTCAAACGGCGGCATCGCCGAGTACTACGTCGTCTTTGCGACCATCGCGCCCGGCACCGGGTCGAAGGGCGTCACCGCCTTCGTGCTCGAGAAGGGCGACCCCGGGTTCAGCAGCGGCGAGCCGATGCGCAAGATGGGCCAGCGCGCCATCATCAACACCGAGATCTTCATGCAGGACTGCGAGATCTCCGAGGATCGGCGGCTGGGCGAGGAGGGCAAGGGCTTCTACAGCCTGATGCACACGTTCGACGAGTCGCGCATCCACCTGGCGGCGAGCGCCGTCGGCATCGCCCGGGCCGCCTACGAGTACTCCGTTGAATACGCGCGCACGCGGGAGGCGTTCGGCAAGCCGATCGGGCAGCACCAGGCGGTGGGCTTCCGGCTGGCCGACATGGCGACCCGGATCGACGCCGCCCGCCTGCTCACGCACCGCGCGGCGCGCTCGATGGACGCCGGGCGGCATGTCCCGGGCGAGGCCGCGATGGCGAAGCTGTTCGCGTCGGAGACGGCGAGCTGGGTGACCTGGGCGGCGATCCAGACGCTGGGCGGCTGGGGCTACTCCCGCGAGTACCCGGTCGAGAAGTGGTCGCGAGACGCCCGCCTCGAGGAGATCGAGGAGGGCACGTCCGACATCCAGCGCCTGATCATCTCCCGCGGCCTACTCCGGGACTAAGAAGTCCCGACGGGGCTTCAGCGCTACTTGCCGGCAGCCGCTGCGACTGCCGGGCTCGCGTCCTCGTCGATCGGCGCCGTGCCGGTGTCGGTGAGCACCCGCAGCGCGTCGGCCGGCAGGTGGACGCGTACCGGGTCGCCCTGCTTGTAGGCGAGCTCGTCGCCCGTGTTCTGGACGAGCGCCTGCACGGCATCGCCGTTAGCCAGGCGGATGATGATCTGGTTGGCGTTGCCGAGATAGACGACGCGCTCGACCATGCCCGGGACGCGGTTCTCCCCGGTCGACTCGTGCGGCTCGATGTGGACGCGTTCGGGGCGGATGACGATCTTGGTCTCGCCCGTCGTCGCCACGTCGCCGCGGCCGGCAAGGAGCTCGAAGTCGCCGACGGTCACCCGGCAGCGACCGTTGCTCTCACCGTGGGCGGTGGCGGTCATCAGGTTGGAGACGCCCAGGAAGTCGGCCACGAACGTGGTCGAGGGCTCCTCGTAGACCTCCTGAGGCTCGGCGACCTGCTCGACCTTGCCGTTGCTCATGACGGCGATCCTGTCGGACATGGTGAGCGCCTCTTCCTGGTCGTGGGTCACGTAGATGAACGTGATCCCGACCTGCTGCTGCAGCGCCTTCAGCTCGATCTGCAGCGCCTTGCGAAGCTTGGCGTCGAGCGCGCCCAGCGGCTCGTCGAGCAGCAGCACTGCGGGCTTCAGCACCAGCGCCCGAGCCAGCGCCACGCGCTGCTGCTGGCCGCCGGAGAGCTGCGCCGGCTTGCGCTTCTCGAATCCCGTCAGCTGCACCAGCTCGAGCGCCTCGACGACCCGCTGCTTGACCTCTGGCTTGCCCGCCTTCTGGCGGCGGAGCCCGAACGCGACGTTGTCGAACACCGTCAGGTGGGGAAACAGGGCGTAGCTCTGGAACACGGTGTTCACGTTCCGCTTGTGGGGCGGGGTGTACGCCATGTCGTTGCCGTCGAGCAGGATCTGCCCCGAGGTCGGCTGTTCGAAGCCGGCGATCATGCGCAGCGTCGTCGTCTTGCCGCAGCCCGACGGCCCCAGCATCGAGAAGAACTCCCCGGCCGGCATCTCCAGATCGATCCCGTCGACAGCCCGCACCTCCGCGAAGGCCTTGACGAGGTTGATCAGCTTGACTTCACCACCAGCCACGGGCACCTCTCCTTTGAACCTGAATCAGCCTACTAAATATCGAACGCAGCGAAGTCTTGCATCATCGACTTGCCGCCCTGGCGCTCGCTGCGGGTGAACAGGCGCCAGACGCCGAACCCACCCACGACGGCAGCCAGCGTGACGAACAGCATGACGGTTGCGATCGCGTTCGTCGAGGGCAGCGGCGCCGCGCGGGTCGCCGCATAGATCGCGATCGGCACCGTGTCGGTGCTGGCTCCGGCCGACAGCCAGTAGCTGATCACGAAGTCGTCGATCGAGATCGCGAACACGATGGCGGCGCTGGCGATGATCGCCGGCAGCAGCAGCGGGAGCAGGATCAGGCGAATCGACTGCCACCATGACGCACCCAGGTCGGCCGCCGCTTCCTCGTAGCTCCTGCCAATCGAGAACAGGCGGCCGCGCACGATCACCACCACGTAGGAGATCGAGAAGGTCACATGGCCAAGCAGCATGGCCAGGGTGCCCGTGTGGATGAACGTGAAGATGTGCGTGAACAGCAGCAGCAGCGACACGCCCATCACGATCTCGGGCGTGACCAGCGGGAACAGCATGAGGAAGTTGGACGAGCCCGATCCACGGCTGCGCCAGCGGGCCAGGCCAAGCGCCAGCGCCACGCCGATCGGCGTGGCGATGATGACGTCCAGCGTGGCCAGCTTCAGGCTCTGCTCCAGGCAGCTGCGCAGGTAGGCGCTGTGGTAGACCGACTCGACGGGATCGCCGGTGTACCACCGCAGCGAGAAGCTGTGCCAGAGCGTGCGCGAGCGGGTTGAGTTGAACGAGAACTGGATCGCGATCAGCACGGGGATGATCGACCAGGCGACGTAGAGCCAGGTGAAGAGCACCAGGAACCGCGGGCGCCCCCAGGGGTTGCTGATCCGGCCGCGCATCTTGGCCCAGCCGGACACCGCGCGCGGAGGCGTGGGCAGGGCTGCAGCCTCGCCGGTCACTGTGCCAGCTCCTTGGAGGCTCGATGGATCGAGAGCATGTAGTAGCCCATCAGCACCACCAGGAAGGCGGACAGGATGATCGTCAGCGCCGCCCCGATCGTGGGCTGCGGGCCACCGTGGAAGTAGAGGTCGATCTGGTTGCCGAACATCGACGTCGTCGGCGCGCTGCTGACCATGTTCGGGGTGTAGTACTCGCCGAACATCGGCAGCGCGATCAGCACCAGCCCACCCAGCAGGCCGGTCTTGCTGAGCGGAAGCGTCACGTGCCAGAACGCCCGGGACGGACTGGCGCCGAGGTCACGGGCAGCCTCCAGGTAGCTGCGGTCGATGCGGTCGAGCGACGCGTACAGCGGCAGGATGAAGTAGGGGATGTAGCCGTAGACGAGCGCGAACATCACGGTCGAGGACTGGCCGTCGAGGAAGCCGTACGGCGTCTGGATGACGTGCGCCCACATCAAGAACCGGTTCACGAACCCGTCCGGCGCCAGCAGGTTGACCCAGGCCAGCATCCGCATCAGGTAGCTGATCCAGAACGGCAGGATGAGCAGGATCAGCAGCATGTTCTTGGTCCGCGAGGCGTGGCGGGCGATGTAGTAGGCGACCGGATAGCCGATCAGGATGCAGCCGGCGCACGAGATGACCACGTACTCGAGCGTGCGTACGACGACCACCCAGTAGATGCCGCCGGGCGCAAGGTTGCTGAGCGTGTCACTGACCCAACCGATGTTCCACTGGAGCGGATTCCAGGCGGGAATGGGCGTCTGCAGGATCGGGTCGATTCCCCCGAAGGCAACGCCCACCACGGCGTAGAACGGCAGCAGGAAGAGGATGATCAGCCAGACGACGCCCGGAAGGGCGAAGGCCGGCCACAGCCAACGGGGATACATCCCTCCTGCTCCTCCCTACCTATCCGGCCAGGAAGTCCGAGTAGCCATTCTGCCAGAGCTGGTCGCCCTGGATCGTCAGGGTCATCTCCTGGAGCGACGTCGGTCCCAGCTCATCGGCGGTCATGACACAGTTGGCGAGCGTCTCCGGGATCAGGCCCTTGCTGACCAGCTCGGTGGGGCTGATCTCGTTGAGCGGAGGCTGGTAGCCGTTGAAGTTGATGAAGTTGCTGTACGCGTTCCCGTTGTCCAGCATGAAGTTCAAGAACAGGTGGGCAAGCACCGGCTTCTTGGTGCCCTTGCAGACGCTCCACATGTCGTTCTGGATCGGGCCCTTGCCCTTGGGCGGTGACCAGAACCGCAGCAGCTTGCCGGTCGCCTTGTTGGGCAGGTAGTAGAAGGTGGCCGACAGCATGTCGCCCGACCAGGCCTGGTTCAGCCACGCCTTGTCCTCGGGGATCGTCTGGTACTGGACGTCGCCGACCTTGATGTTGCAGATGTTGTAGAGCTGCTTCAGGTCGGCGACCGCCGCGTTGACCAGCTTGGGATCCTCGGTGTTGATGTCGAGGTGCCCCTTGCGAAGCAGGGCCATCGCGATCGTCTCGCGTACCTCGCTCAGCAGCGCCACCTTGCCGGCGTATGCCTGCGACTCCCAGAAGATGTCAAACGGCTGCGGCATGGAGGGGATGTCCTCCTTGACCTGGTCGGTGCGCCAGGCAAGGCCCGTCTTGTAAACGGTGTAGGGCACCCCGTACTGCGACCCGACGTCGTAGAACGGGCTCACCAGCTCGGGCCAGACGTTCTTCTGCAGGTTGGGGATGTAGTCCAGGTTCAGCGGCTGGATCAGCTTGCCCGCGACCACCTTGTCCAGGTTGTCCGGGGTCATCTCGGTGACGTCCGGCGTCACGGCGCCCGATGCGAGGCGGGCGATGCCGGAGCTGATGTCGTCGAACGGGGTGACCTGGACGTTGACGTTGTACTTCTTCCCGAACTCCTTGAGCAGGGAGCCGTAGATGTAGTCCGGGTAGTTGAAGACGTTGAAGGTGCCGCCGGTCTCGGGCTGCAGGCCCGACTCGATCGGCTTGTTGTCGGCGTAGATAGGAAGCTTGACGCGCTTGTCCGGCCGCGCCAGCGGAAGCCCGCCCGGCCCGACCGGCTCGCTGCCCGCTCCGCTGCTGCCGCCGGCCGCGTTGGTGCTGTTGCTGCAGGCGGCCAGGATCGCACTTGCGCTGCTCAGTCCGAGCGCTGCGCCGCCGCTTCGACGGAGGAACTCGCGCCTGCTCCAGGCGCCCCAGCCGGGTGGTCGTTCCTTCGGATGACGCGCCATGTATCCTCCCTGCTCAGGATCCTGACTGACTGTACAGTCAAACAAAGCTGTGAGGGGTGACTGTAACCACATGAGCCGCCAAGTCAAGTGCCAACCGCATCCAGGACCTGGTATGCCCGGCCGGCCTGGAGCGCTCTCAGGCTGACGCCGCCGTTGCCGGACTGGGATCTGCGACGCCCGGCACGGCTCTCATGTCACCATCCAGCGCCTGATGCCTCGCGATCTGACTCCCCTGTTCGCTCCCTCGTCGGTCGCCGTTCTCGGCGCGTCCAACGATCCCGCCAAGTGGGGCAACTGGCTCGCCCGCGGCGCGCTCAGGGGCGCCGGTCGCCGGCCCGTCTACCTGGTCAACCGCAACGGCACCGAGGTGCTCGGACAGCCCACCTACCGGTCGGTGGATGAGCTCCCCGGGACGCCGGAGCTGGTCGTGGTGGCGGTGCCGCCGGCCGGCTTCGACGAGGCGGTCGACGCCTCGCTCGCCAAGGGTGCACGGGCCTTCGTCGGCATCACCGCCGGGCTCGGCGAATCGGGCGAGGAGGGGCGGCTGCGCGAGCAGGCGCTGGTCGAGCGCGTCCGCGCCGCCGGCGCGATCCTGCTCGGCCCGAACTGCCTCGGCGTCTACGACGCGTCCTCCGACCTCGGGATCTGCTCCAACGAGTTCCCGCCCGGGTCGATCGGCCTCATCTCCCAGAGCGGCAACCTCGCGCTCGAGCTGGGCATCCTCGCCCGCCCGTACGGACTGGGCTTCTCACGCTTTGCCTCGGTTGGCAACCAGGCGGACGTCGACCTGGCCGAGTTGGTGGCATCGTTCGGCGCCCACGAGCCGACGAAGCTGATCGCCGTGTACGCGGAGGACTTCCGCGACGGCCGCGCGTTCGTGGATGCGTGCGCCACTGCGCGGAAGCCGGTGATCGTGCTGTCCGTGGGCCGGAGCAAGGCAAGCGGCCGGGCGGCTCAGTCGCATACCGGTGCGATGGTGTCAGACGCCGACGTCGTCGAGGCCGCCTGCCGCAGCGCCGGGGCGCATCTGGTCTCAACTCCGGCCCAGATGATCGACCTGGCTCAGGCGCTGACGACGCCGCGCCGGATGAAGGGCAACCGTGTTGCTGTGTTTGGCGACGGAGGTGGGCACGGGGCGATTGCCTGCGACGTGGCGACGGCTGCCGGGCTGGACGTTCCCGAGCTGTCGAGCGAGCTGTCTGCAACGCTGGCGGCGATGCTGCCGCCGACCGCGGCGACCGCCAACCCGGTCGACCTCGCCGGTGGTGGCGAGCAGGACTTCAACTCCTACTCCAACGTCGCCCGGGCGCTGCTCGAGTCGGGCGAGGTGGACGGCGTGCTGATGACCGGCTACTTCGGCGGCTACAGCGAGTACTCGGACGAGTTCCGCGACATCGAGGTGAGCGTCGCGCGGGCGATCGTGAAGGCGGTGCAGGAGACCGGCCGCCCGGTGGTCGCACAGACGATGTACCACGACACGCCGACCTCGATCGCCCAGCGCGAGGGCGGCATTCCGATCTATCCGACGATCGAGTCCGCTGCGGCCGCTGCTGCGGCGCTGGTGGAGCGTCCGTCACCGCCCGGGGCGCCCGTGATGCCGCTGGTGAAGACGGGGCCGCTCGACGACAGCTACTACGGATCCCGGGAGCTGCTGCAGGCCGCGGGCGTGCGGTTCGTGGAGGCCCGGCGATGCGCGACGCCCGACGACGTGGTCGCCGCCGGCCGCGAGCTGGGATACCCGGTGGTGCTGAAGGCGCTCGGCATCCTCCACAAGTCGGATGCCGGGGGCGTGAAGGTCGGGATTGCCGACGAAGCGGCGCTGGCGGACGCAGCAGCCGACATGCACGCCCGGCTCTCACCGCCCGAGTTCTCGGTCGAGCGGCTGGCTCCGCTGGGCGACGGGGTGGAGCTGATCGTGGGCTCGAGGCGTGATTCCCGCTTCGGCACGGTTGCTCAGATCGGCCTCGGCGGCATCTATGCGGAAGTGTTCAAGGACAACGCGGTCGGGCTGGCGCCGCTCAGCGTCGAGGAGGCCGAGCGGCTACTGTCGATCCTGCGCCACGCGCCGCTGCTGGGCGAGACGCGCGGCCGGCCGGCGGTCAACCTGCGAGCTGCGGCCGAGGCTGCGGCGGCGCTGTCCCACCTGGCCGCGGCGCGGCCGGACATCGCCGAGATCGAGATCAACCCGCTGCTGGTCACGCCCGAAGGCGCCCTGGCCCTCGACGCCCGTATCATCCCGGCCTAGATGAGTGACCGATATCTCCGTGGTGTCCTGGGCGTCTGTGAACCCGTGCATCGCGCTGAACGCGGGGCGCGTCAATACTGGTGGTATTGGCGCGTCACGCGGGCACCGCGAGGTGCAGGTTCGCGGGCGCAGCCACCCCGACCGACTCCAACCACCACCTCCTGCAGCGGCCAGGCCCGCGGGAGATATCGGTCACTCATCTAATGCTCAGGGACGGAGCTTTCGACGGCAAGGTTGCGCTGGTCACCGGCGGTGGCAGCGGCATGGGTCGCGCGATGGCGGTGGAGTTCGCCCGCCTGGGCGCGGCGGTGGCCGTCGCCGGCCGTAGGCCGGAGCCGTTGGCCGAGACCGTCGCCCTGATCGAGGGGGCCGGTGGGCGCGCGGTCGCAGTGCCGACCGACGTCCGCGATCCCGATCAGGTGGACGCCATGGTCGCCGCGACGGTGGCCGCGTACGGGCGTCTCGACGTGCTGGTCAACGACGCCGCCGGCAACTTCGTGGTCAAGGCCGAGGACCTCTCGCCCAATGGCTGGCGGGCGGTGGTCTCGATCGTGCTCGACGGCGGCTGGCTGTGCACGCGGGCGGCCGGCAGGCAGATGATCGAGCAGGGTGACGGCGGCTCGATCCTGTCCGTGATCGCCAGCTACGCCTGGACCGGCGGTCCCGGCACGGTGCACTCGGCGGCGGCGAAGGCCGGACTGATGGCGATGACCAAGACCCTGGCGGTCGAGTGGGCAACGTACGGCATCCGGATCAACACGATCTGCCCCGGCCCCACCGACACCGAGGGCGCGGGCGCGGCGCTGTGGCCGTCGGACGACGACCGGCGGCGGGTCGAGGCGACGGTGCCGGCGGGCCGCCTGGCGACGGTCGAGGAGATCGCCTGGTGGTCGGCGGCGCTCTGCTCGCCATATGCCTCCTACATCACCGGGGCGAATCTGACGATCGACGGCGGCCACTGGCTGGAGCCGGAGAGCTACATGCCGTCGCTCGCGCCGCGCGCCTGACGCCGTCTCAATCCCGTTGAGACAACGTTGAGCGGCTGCGCCGTGCTTTTGAGTAGCGGTTGAGCGGGCCAGTCCTACGTTGGAGCTATGCACGTTCGTCAGCGCATGGATCCCCAGCCAGTTCTCGACTGGTACCGGCCCGCTCTTGTCTACGCCGCGATTTTCGTGGCTGCCGCGGGCGCCGGCGCCGCCCGGCTGTTGTCCGATCGCCTGACGCTGGCCACCCTGACCGTGACGGCGCTGGCCGGTGCTGCCACCGCGACGTTTGGCTACGTGCGCCTGCTGGCGCTTCGCGAGCAGGCAGACCGCTGGATTCGCGGTGATCACCGGGGCGCGGTCGGGCGCGACGTGATCGTCGAGCGCGAGCAGGAGCTGCTCAGCGCTCGCCACCGTCACTTGCTGGCGCTGGGGCTACGGCGCATCATCGACGACGCCGGTAAGCCGTTCAGCGTCTCCGCCCGGGTGCCCGTCGCCGCCGTGGCCGTGTCGCGCGAGCAGCCGGCGCTGGCTCATCTCAGCGATCTGCTGGATGACCGCGCGACCCCTGTCTCCCCGCGCTGCGTTGCCCTCGTCGAGTCACTCCTGACCGACCCCGGCAGCCCGCTGTTTCGTTCGTCCTCCGCTGATGGCTCACAGCGCCTCGCGGAGCGACTTGGCCAGATCCGTTTCGAACTCGAAAGAGGTGCATGATGCTCGACCTGTTGGCGCTGGTGATCATGGTTGGATGCCTGGTCGCCATGTTTGGCGTGATCGCCGGACTCGAGAGGCTGTAGCCCGATGACCGGCACTGACGCATTCCTGTTGTTGGTTTCGATCGTGTTGTTTGCCTACCTCTGTTACGCCCTGGTGCGGGGTGAGAACCTATGACCAACCTCACCTCCCAGGGCTGGGCGCAGATCGCGGTCTACGCGATCCTGCTCCTGGCGCTGACCCCGCTGCTGGGCGGTTACATGGCGCGGGTCTACGAAGGCGAGGCGGTGTTTCTTGCCCGCTGGTTCGGCTTCATCGAGCGCGCGTTTTACCGCCTGCTTCGCACCTCTTCCGAGGAGGAGCAGGACTGGAAGCAATACGCGAAGAGCGTCGTCTGGTTCAGCCTGCTCTTCCTGATTCCGCTGTACGTGCTTCTGCGCGTGCAGGGCCACCTTCCGCTGAACCCCGACGGTCTTTCGAACGTGACGCCCGGCGTGGCCGTCAACACAGCCTCCAGCTTCGTCACCAACACGAACTGGCAGTACTACGGCGGCGAGTACACGATGAGCTACCTGACCCAGATGGCCGGGCTGGCGGTGCAGAACTTTATCTCCGCCGCCGTCGGCATGGCAGTGCTGGCCGCGATGATCCGCGGCTTCGCCCGCCGGCAGACGAGCTCGCTGGGGAACTTCTGGGTTGACCTGTACCGCACCATCGCCTACATCCTGATGCCCCTGTGCCTGATCGCAACCGTGATCCTGATCTGGCAGGGCGTGCCCGAGACCTTCAGCGGCAACGCGGTCGCCCACACGGTGCAGAGCGGGACCCAGCACATCGCGCGTGGCCCGGTGGCCTCGCAGATCGCCATGAAGCAGCTCGGCACCAACGGCGGCGGCTTCTACAACTCCAACTCGGCCGTTCCGTTCGAGAATCCAACCGGGATGACGGGTCTGCTGGAGGAGCTCTTCATCCTGCTGATCGGCTCGGCCGAGGTTTACATGTTCGGCAAGATGGTGAAGGCGACCCGGCAGGGCTGGGCGATCCTCTCCGTCATGTTCATCCTGATGCTGACCGGCGTGATCATCGCCGGCCCGGCGGAGCAGCACGGCTCGCCGGTGCTGCACGACGCCCATGTCAACCTGGCGGCCTCGGGCTCACAGTCCGGCGGGAACATGGAGGGCAAGGAGGTGCGGTTCGGGATTGCCAACACCGCCCTCTGGGCGACCATCACGACCGACGCCTCCAACGGCTCGGTCAACGGCGCCCATGACTCCTTCACCGCGCTGGGCGGGGCCGTCCCGCTGACCAACATCTTCATCGGCGAGGTGATCTTCGGCGGCGTCGGCTCGGGCCTCTACGGCATGCTGATGCTGGTCATCCTCACGGTCTTCATCGGCGGCTTGATGGTGGGGAGGACGCCCGAGTACCTGGGCAAGAAGATCGAGGCCCGGGAGATCAAGTTGGCGGTGATCGGCTCGATCTGGGTGCCGGTCGTGGTGCTGATCCTGACCGCGATTGCGATGACGACCCACGCGGGCAAGGAGTCGATCTTCAACGCCGGCCCGCACGGCTTCACCGAGGCGTTCTACGCCTACACCTCTCAGACCAATAACAACGGCAGCGCGTTCGCCGGCTACGGCGCGACCAACTTCTCCACGATGCTCGGCGCGTTCGCAATGCTGGTGGGCCGTTTCATCCCGCTGATCGTCGCACTCGCAATCGGCGGATCGGTGGCGGTCAAGAAGACCACGCCGCCCTCTCTGGGAACGATGCGCACCGATGGGCCGACGTTCGTCGTGCTCCTGACCGGCGTTGTGATCCTGCTGCCCGCCCTCACCATCCTCCCGGCACTGGTGCTGGGGCCGGTGGTCGAGGCACTGACAACCCGACTCTTCTGACCCAAGGGAATCACTGATCATGCGAAAAGACATCACACGGTCGCTGATCACGATCGTTGCCGCCACCGCCCTGCTGGGGTTCGTCTACCCGGCGGTGATGGTGCTGGTCGGGCAGGTCGCGTTCAACAACGCGGCCAACGGCAGCCTGATCAAGCAGAACGGCAAGGTGATCGGCTCCAAGCTGGCCGCCCAGGGCTTCACCGGCCCGCAGTACTTCCACGAGCGGCCCTCCGCCACCGACCCGGCCTACAACGCCGACGGCACGACGTTCTCCAACCTGGGGCCGAACAGCAAGGCGCTGGCCCAGTTGGTCGACCAGCGGGTGCAGGCGATCCTCAAGCTCGAGGGTCCCTACAACCCGGGCCTGAGCGCGAAGGACATCCCGGTCGACGCGGTGACCGCGTCCGGCTCCGGGATCGACCCGGACATCTCCAAGGCCTACGCGAATCTGCAGGCTCCGCGGATCGCTGCGGTTCGCCACCTGCCGCTCTCGACCGTACAGAACCTGATCAACGCACACACGGACGGCCGCTTCCTGGGCTTCTTCGGTGAGCCCGGCGTGAACGTCCTCGAACTCAACCTCGCACTGGATGGGATGCACTGATGGCACGGGAATCGGCAAAGCTGCTCACGCGCGAAATTGTCACGCGCGCGACGATCGACTCGTTCAAGAAGCTCGATCCACGCATCCAGGTCCGCAACCCGGTCATGTTCGTGGTCGAGATCGGATCGGTGATCACCACAGCCACGTTCCTGATCAATCTGGTCAACGGCGGCGGCCAGCCGCTGTGGTTCACCGGCGACATCGCCTTCTGGCTGTGGCTGACGGTGCTGTTCGCCAACTTCGCCGAGGCGATCGCCGAGGGCCGGGGCAAGGCCCAGGCCGAGAGCCTCCGAGCGATGCGCACCACCACACTGGCAAACCGCCGGAAGGACGACGGGACGGTGGAGCAGGTGCCCGCGCCCGAGCTGCAGCGCGGGGACGTCGTCCTGGTGGTCGCGGGCGAGCAGATTCCGGCAGATGGTGACGTGATCGAGGGCATCGGCTCGGTCGACGAGTCGGCGATCACCGGCGAGTCGGCACCGGTCATCAGGGAGTCCGGCGGCGACCGTTCCGCGGTCACCGGCGGCACCCGGCTGCTCTCCGACCAGCTCGTGGTCGAGGTCACCCAGGAGCCGGGCCAGTCGTTCCTCGACCGGATGATCTCGCTGGTCGAGGGCGCCGAGCGGCGCAAGACGCCGAACGAGATCGCCCTCAACATTCTGCTCTCGGGGCTGACGCTGATCTTCCTGGTCGCCGTGGTGACGCTGCAGCCGTTCGCACTTTTCGCGAACAGCGGCGTCTCCAGCACGGTACTGATCTGCCTGCTGGTCGCATTGATCCCGACCACCATCGGCGCCTTGCTGTCGTGCATCGGTATCGCCGGCATGGACCGGCTGGTGCGCCGCAACGTGCTGGCCCTGTCGGGGCGCGCGGTCGAGGCCTCCGGCGACATCGACGTGCTGCTGTTGGACAAGACGGGCACCATCACGTTCGGCAACCGCCAGGCTGTCGAGTTCATCCCCGCCCCGGGCGTCTCCGACCACGACCTGGCCGAGGCCGCGCAGCTCTCGTCGCTGGCTGACGAGACGCCCGAAGGCCGCTCGATTGTCGTCCTGGCCAAGCAGTTCGGCGTCCGCGAGCACACGCTGGGCTCGATCGAGGCGGAGTTCGTCCCGTTCTCGGCGATGACCCGGATGAGTGGCGTCAACATGAACGGCAACGTGATCCGCAAGGGCGCGACCGATGCGATCAAGAAGTTCGTCGAGGAGAACGGCGGGCAGGTGCCTGCCGAGGTCGACGCCGCCGTCGACCGGATCGCCCGCGAGGGCGGCACTCCGCTGGTTGTCGCCCGCGACAACTTCACGCTCGGCGTCATCTACCTCAAGGACATCGTCAAGGGCGGCATCGCTGAGCGCTTCGACGAGTTGCGCAAGATGGGCATCCGCACCGTGATGATCACCGGCGACAACCCGGTCACGGCAGCGTTCATCGCCAACGAGTCAGGCGTCGACGACTTCCTGGCCGAGGCGACGCCCGAGAACAAGATGGCGCTGATCAAGGAGGAGCAGGGCAAGGGCCGGATGGTCGCGATGACCGGCGACGGCACCAACGACGCCCCGGCACTGGCGCAGGCGGACGTCGGCGTGGCCATGAACACCGGCACGCAGGCCGCCAAAGAGGCCGGCAACATGGTCGACCTCGACTCCAACCCGACCAAGCTGATCGAGGTCGTCGAGGTCGGCAAGCAGCTGCTGATCACCCGCGGTGCGCTGACGACGTTCTCGATCGCCAACGACGTCGCCAAGTACTTCGCGATCCTGCCCGCCATGTTCGCCTACACCTACGCGGCCCATCCCGGCGAGCATGGCCCGCTGTGGACGATCAACATCATGAAGCTGGGCACGCCCGCAAGCGCGGTGACCTCGGCGATCATCTTCAACGCGATCGTGATCCCGCTCCTGATCCCACTCTCACTGCGGGGAGTGAAGTACCGCGCAGTCGGCGCCACGGCGCTGCTCCGGCGAAATCTGCTGATCTACGGGCTGGGCGGCCTGATCGCGCCCTTCATCGGGATCAAGCTGATCGACCTCATCATCCACAACGTGCTCGGCGCGTGACCCTTCGCCGTAGGTCGTAGCATCTGCCCATGCGGGGCCGATACCGGATACTGCTGGGAGCCGCGGCGGGCGTGGGCAAGACCTACCGGATGCTGGAGGAAGGCCGACAGGCCCTCGACCAGGGAGTTGACGTGGTGATCGGTTATCTCGAACCGCACGACCGCCCCGACACCATCGCCCTGGCCGAGGGCCTCGAGGTCGTCCCCCGCCGCAAGATCGAGCACGGCGGAGTGACCGTCGAGGAGATGGACGTCGAGGCGGTCGTGCGCCGGGTGCCGGAGCTGGCGCTGATCGACGAGCTGGCGCACACCAACGCGCCGGGTTCCCAGAACCAGAAGCGCTACGAGGACATCGAGGAGGTGCTCGACGCCGGGATCGACGTGATCTCGACGGTCAACATCCAGCACCTGGAGAGCCTGAACGACCTCGTATTCGAGCTGACCGGCGTACGGGTGCGGGAGACGGTGCCCGACCGGGTGCTGGACGAGGCCGACGAGGTGGTGCTGGTCGACCTGACGCCGGAGGATCTGCGCGAGCGGATCCAGGCGGGCAAGGTGTATCCCGCCGGGCGGATCGAGGCGGCGCTGCAGAACTTCTTCAAGGCCGACAACCTGTCGTCCTTGCGGCAACTTGCCCTGCGGGAGGTGGCCGAGGACGTCGAGGCCAGACGCTCCGTTGTCACCTTCGACGACCCGCTGGCGAGGCGCGCGATCAGCGACCGGATCCTCGTCCTGGTCGAGCCGGGACCGTCCGGCCAGCGCTTGTTGCGCCGTGCATGGCGCTCCGGACAGCGGCTGGGAGCCGACATCGACGCGCTCTGGGTGCATCCGCCCGGCGATTCCCTGTCTGATCGCGACCGCACGGCGCTGGCCGCGCTCCGCCGGCTGGCCGTCACGCTCGGCGTGCACTTCCTCGAGGAGGAGGACGGCGATTTCGTTGCCGCCGTCAAGCGCGTCGCCGGCGACCGAGGCACGACCTACGTGTTCTGGATCGCCCCGCACGAGCGCCGTCTGGAGCTGGCGCTGGGCCGGTCGCAGCTGTACCGGTTGATTGAGGCGCTACCGGGCATCGACATCCGGCTGAGCGCCGACCGACCCCGCGGACGACAGGAGCCGCAATGAGCTTCTTCGGGTTGCGGCGCTCGCCGAAGGCGGGCTCCGACCGCCGGGTGCTGGTCGCGTTCGCCGGGCGGCTCGACCCGGTCGTGCTCGCCGCCGCGCTGCGGATCGCGCGGGCGGAGAATGCAGCCCTGGTGCCGGCGTATCTGATCACCGTCCCTCTCAGCCAGCCCTTCGACAGCCCGCTGGTGCGCGAGGTCGGACAGGCGCTACCGGTGCTGGAGGGGATCGAGCAGGAAGCCAATCGCGCCGGGATCGAGGTCGACGCCCGCATGGAACGCGGGCGCTCGTTGCGCGACGGGCTGGCGCGGCTCTGGTCGGAGGAGCACTTTGAGCGGATCATCCTGCCCGCAAATCCCGAGAGCCGGCACGGCTTCTCGGCCGCCGATCTGGCGTGGGCACTGACCAATACGCCCACCGAGACGATCGTTCTGCGGCCTGCTCCGGCGGAGGCCGCATGAGCACCTGGGGCATGTCGGTCTCGTCCAGCCCGACGCTGCAACGGCTGGCCCGGCTCGACGGACCGCGGCGCCACGCGGTCGCGATCGCCTCGTGCGCGATCGCGGTGGCGGTGGTGACGACGGTGATCCTGCTGCTGAAGCCAATCGCCCCCGTGATCAGCCTGGGCGTTCTCTACGTCTTCGCGGTGTTGGCGATCGCCGTGCTCTTCGGTCTGGCCTACTCGGTGCTGGTCTCGGTCGCGAGCATGCTCGCGTTCAACTGGTTCTGTCTGCCGCCGGTCGGCTCGTTCACACTTCAGGACTCGCGCAACTGGCTGGTTCTGGCGGTCTACCTGACCGTGGCGGTCGTCGTCAGCACGCAGGCGACGCGGTCGCGAGGGCGGGCTGCCGAGGCCGAGCAGCGGGAGCGCGAGACGGGGGTGCTCGCCGAGTTGGCCACGGCATTGCTCCAGGGCGGCAGGATTGCCGACCAGATCGACGAGATCGGCCGCCGCGTTGCCCTGGTGCTGGATGCCGACACAGCACGCATCGAGCTCGGCCCGCCGCACCCTGCCGCAGCCAACGAGTCGCCGCTGCCCCTCGCGGCCGGAAGCCGGGCGGTGGGAACCGTCTACCTCCCCGACCACGCCAACCCGAGCCTGCGCGTGCGGAAGCGCTTCCTGCCGGCGCTGGCCTCGCTGCTGGCGGTGGCGGTCGATCGCGAGACGCTGGCCGCGCAGGCGCTCCAGGCCGAGACGCTGCGCCAGAGCGACGCCGCCAAGACGGCGGTGCTGCGGGCGGCAAGCCACGACTTCCGCACGCCGCTGACCTCGATCCATGCCGCCGTCGAGGCGCTCGAAGCGGGCTCGATCGCGCTCTCCGAAACCGACCGGCGTGAGCTGATGACCACCATCCGCGTCGAGACCGAGCGGCTGATCCGCCTGGTCTCGAACCTGCTCGACCTGTCGCGGTTGCAGGCCGAGGCGGCCGCTCCAATGCAGGAGCTGTGGACGCCCGACGCGCTGGTCGCCCAGGCTATCTCGGCTCTGGGCGGTGACGCCGGCGACCGCATCCAGGACCAGGTCGCGACCACGCTGCCGCCGGTGCGCGTCGACCCCACACACGCCCAGCGCGTGCTGGTGAACCTGATCGAGAACGCGCTGCGGCACTCACCCGACGGTGAGCCGGTCAGCATCCGGGCAACGAACACCCGGCGAGAGGTGATCTTCCGCGTCATCGACCATGGCCCTGGCATTCCAGCCGACCAGCTCGAGGAGATCTTCGAGCCGTTCCACGCCGGGTCGGACGGCGGCGGCGCAGGACTCGGGCTGGCGATCGCCCGCGGGTTCGCCGAGGCCAACGGCGGCCGCGTCTGGGCCGAGTCGCAGCCCGGCCAGGGCGCCACCTTCGCGTTCGCCCTTCCCTCGGAGCAGCCACCAGAGTGAGCGACTCCGGGCGCATCCTGGTGGTCGACGACGAGCGGCAGATCCTGCACGCGCTGACCACCATCCTGCGCGGCGCGGGCTACGAGGTCGACGTCGCCGCGACCGGGGCCGAGGCGCTGGCGGCGGCGACCATCCGGCCTCCGGACGCGATCGTGCTCGACCTGGTGCTGCCCGACATGAACGGCACGGAGGTGTGCCGGCGGGTGCGGCAGAGCAGCGACGTGCCTATCGTGATCCTGTCGGCCGTCGGGGAGGAGCGGCAGAAGGTCGAGGCGCTCGACGCGGGCGCCGACGACTATGTCACCAAGCCGTTCGGCATGGAGGAGCTGCTTGCGCGGCTGCGGGCCGTGCTGCGCCGCGTGGCGCCGCCGGGGGAGCCCATCCACCGCATCGGCGAGCTCGAGATCGACGTCGAACAGCACCGCGTGACCTTCGGCGGGAAGCTGATCACGCTGACGCCGACCGAGTTCTCGTTGCTCCGCCTGTTCGCCGAGAACGAGGGCAAGCTGCTCACCCACCGCACCATCCTGAAACGGGTCTGGGGCCCCGCCTACCAGGTCGAGGCGCACTACCTGCACGTCTACATCTCCCGCCTGCGCCAGAAGATCGAGCCCAACCCGACCCGCCCGCGCTACCTGGTCACCGAGACCGGCGCGGGGTACAGGCTGGTCAACCCCGACGATCAGTAGCGGGCCAGGATCACGACCACGAAAAGGACGTACATGAACACCAACGCGGCGCCGTCCTTTCGTGTCAGGCCCGGCGCCCGCGCGAGTAGCACCACGCTGAGAACGGTCATGTAGAGGGCCCAGAGCGCCGTCAGCACGCCGAGGTTGTGCGATCCGTGGAGGCCGATGATCGCCGCCGGCAGGCAAAGCCCGGCCAGGACATTCGCGCTGTTGGAGTTGTATGCCTCGGCCACGACGGCCGGTCCTCGGTGGTGCGACGCGAGCCGCAGCGCGGCCACGACGTTGGGGATGCTGGTCAGGATCGCCAGGACGAGGGTGCCCATCACCGCCTCCGAGATCGACCAGCGATCGCCGACCCGCGTGGCCGCGTGCACCATGCCGATGCTGCCCAGCACGACCGCCGCGATCCCCGGTGGGATGAGCAGAACGCTCCAGAGGCCGCCGGGGGCCGGAAGGTGGTCGAGCCGTGCGGCCCGGTGCCCCTCGGTGACCGCATGGCGCATGAACGCCCGCAGGCCTGCCGTGGGGAGGCGCGGGAGCTGAGCAGGCCGCACGCTGGCCAGCAGGGCGTACGGGGTGAGCACGACGACGCATAGCGCGAAGCCCATCCAGGGTCCGATCCAGCCCGCGGCGAGCGTGACGGCGATGAGAGCGACGGCGGTGGCTGCGCTGCCTTCCAGAAGCGCCGCGTGGCGCCCCATCCGAACGCCGCCCGCGATCAGCGCGCTCAGTCCGAGCAGGCCTGCCAGGTTGAACACGTTGGATCCGAGGACGACTCCGACCCCGATCGAGGTGTTGTGGCTGAGCACGGCCACGGCCGCCGTCGAGATCTCCGGGGCGTCGGCGCCGAGCGCCGTCAGGATGCCGAGGAGACCCTCGGTGATGCCGAGCCGAACGCCGATCCGGTCGAGCTCGCGGGACAACACGAAGCTGGCGCCGATGCTGACCGCCAGGCTGACCGCGAACAGCGCGAGCTCAGCGGGCAACGCGGCACCCGTGGGAGTCAGGGGGCGCGTGGGTAGGCGGGTGCGGCAGCGGCATGGTGAGCGACGCCGACCAGGCTTCCCGGCACACCAGCGGCGAGCGTACCACGCACGCAAGAATCCGCGCCTTCACGGCGAACTACCGAGGGTGCGAAGCTCTCAGCAACGGTTCGGCCTGCTTCTCCTGGCGCTGATCGCAACCTTCTTCTTCGAAGGCATTGCCGGTCCGGGCGACGTCCAGCGCGCCTTCGGCACGATCCTCGTCGGCATCACGCTGCTGCTGGCGCTGGAGGCGGGCGAGGTGCGCCGGCCGGTGATGCGGGTCGCCATCGCGCTGATTGCGGCCATCGTCGTCGCAATTGTGTTTGCTTCGCTCTCCAGCAATAGCGCACGGGTCGAGGGGCTTACCTCGATCGCCAATGCGTTGCTGATCGCGGCGGCGCCGACCTCGGTTGTTCTCGGGCTGTTGAGGAATATCCGGCGGACGCGCACGGTCACCCTGACGGTCGTCGCCGGGGTGCTCTGCCTGTACCTGCTGCTGGGACTCTTCTTCGCGTCGATGTACGTGGCCATCGACCGGCTCACCAATCATGCATTCTTCGCCGGCGGCGCGCCCGCCACCCCATCGAACGCCGTCTACTTCAGCTTCATCACGATGACCACCGTGGGGTATGGCGACTTCACGGCGGGCTCGAATCTCGGGCATACGCTGTCGGCGTTCGAGGCTCTGATCGGGCAGATCTACCTGGTCACGGTGGTGGCTGCGATCGTCAGCCGCCTGGTTCCAGTGCGGCAAGCGGACGCTGCTGAGCCCGACGATGCCATCGGCGGCTGACTCGCGCTAGGATTGGCGGTCCGTCCCGAAGCGGACGTCGGGCGGAGAAGGGACAGCTGGAGTGAAACGGGCGTTGCTGGTCGTGATGGGGATCGCGATCACTGTGATTGGAGCGTGTGGAGGTGCCGCGGTTGGCTGGTACGGCACCTTCCTGCTGCGCGGCGCCGCGTCCGGCGACCGTGCCGTCACGGGCGTCGCCGTCGGCGTCTGCCTGCTGCTGCTCTTCTGCCTCGGCCTGCGCTGGATCTGGCTTCGTCTGTCGGAGCGCCCACAGCGTGAGCGGCACGCTCCGGTGGCCAGCGAGGAGCTCGCCACCGTGAACCTCTGGGACGTGCGCCCGCCCCAGCCGCAGGACACCGAGCCGGGGCGCGCAGCAGCTTCCACGTCGCGCTGACGTGGGACGCCGCCGGTACGCGGCAGGGTCGTCGGCCCATGCCTGTGACCGCTGTCGATTCGACCTGACGGAGAGGGAGGGATTCGAACCCTCGCTGGAGGTTTACCCCCCAGACCCACTTAGCAGGCGGGCGCCTTCAGCCACTCGGCCACCTCTCCATGCCTGCTCACCTCGTCGGCGCGAGGCGCGCTTCCTCAGTACGATACCGCGCCATGTGGCGTCGCGTGCTCGTGCTCTGGTGCGCCAGCCGTGTCGTCATCATCGGGCTGGGCGTGTTCCTGACCAGCCAGCTCGGGTGGCACCGGACGCTGGCATCCTGGCAGCACCAACCGTGGGTCGCGCTGACCGGCTGGGACAGCGCCTACTACATCAAGATCGCCCACCACGGCTACTCGGCCGGCCGCACGGTCGCCTTCTTCCCGCTCTACCCGATGCTGATCCACGTCGTCGACGCCGGCGGGGTGCTGGGCAACGCCGGCGCCGCCCTGCTGGTCTCGAACCTGGCCTGCCTGGCGGCGCTGTGGGGCATGTTCGTGCTCGGCCGCGACCGGCTCGGTCAGGAGCGCGCGTGGCGCGGGGTTCTGTACCTGGTGCTCTCGCCGTACGGGTTCGCGCTGGCGCTCGCCTACAGCGAGGGAGTGTTCCTCGCCCTCGCGGTCTGGCTGTTCGTCTGCTCCGACCGCCGCAAGGACTGGCTCGCGATCCCGCTCGGCATCTGTGCCGGGCTGGCCCGCGTGAACGGGCTGGCGCTGATCGTCCCGCTGGCCCTGGTCGCCTGGCGTCGGCGGACATGGGGTTCGGCTCTGGCGGCCGTCGCGCCGGCTGTGGGGGTGGCCCTGTACGCGGGCTGGCTGCAGCACGTGGTCGGAGATCCCCTTGCGTTCGTCCACGCCCAGAGCCGCTGGGGCGGCCATCCGTCCTTCCCGCCGTTCGCTCTGGGGGACGAGATCTACCAGTTCGTGATGACCGGCCGCCTGACCCACCTGATCAGCGCGGTCACGGTGATCACCTACCTCGCCCTGCTGATCCCGATCTTCCGCCGCCGCATCTTCGCGGCGCACCGCTGGGAGGACGTCACCTACGTCGCGGGGATCTTCGCGCTGCCCTTGCTGGCCGGCGTCCTGCAGTCGTCCGGCCGGTTCGGCCTGCTGGCCTTCCCCGTCTTCTTCGCGCTGGCGGACATCGGCATCCGCAAGCCGACCATCCACCGCGCGTTCATCGTCTTCGCACCCGTCGTGCAGGTGATCGCGTTCGCCTACGTGGCGCTCGGGTACCTGGTCCCCTAGCCGCTACGGACCAGGCTCCGCCCCTGCGAGCCGCTACTGCTCCGAGAACTGCGCCTGGCCGATCAGGAAGCCGTCCGGCTTCGCTGCGGTGTAGGCGTAGAGGTACATGAAGTAGGACTGGCCCTTCTGGAAGGAATGGGTCGATCCCCCGTAGCTCCAGCTCGACGGGAACTGGTAGGAGAGACCGGTCGGGAAGACGACCTGGATCGTCTTGCCGTTCTGCTGGAGCAGCACCGAGTACTTCGCGCCTGAGGCGTAGGAGAGCCAGTTCACCAGCGGCGTCAGGTCGGTCGTCCCGCCGTGGTTGCGCGGGGCGCAGATGTAGCCCGTGTGGCCGGAGCCCTGCACCGCCTTCGCGTAGACCAGCTTGGAGGCGTCGTTGTACCACGAGTACACGTCGTAGGCCGCGTAGTAGAACGTATGGAAGTGCGTCATCCCGGTCTGCATGACGTACCCGTTGGGATGAGCGAGGCTGGTGCCGTCGGTCGGCGACGTCGGTGCGTGGTCGGGGTTGATGAGGACCTTGATGCCGTTGAACTGAACCTGCCCGGTCGGTTGCGTCCACGTGATCTTCGACGAGTCGCAGCCGATCGCGACGGTCATCGAGGTGGCGCTGGGCGGCACATCGCCGGTTCCGGCCATCGACACGTCCGCCGTCTGCCCCGAGTTGTTCGGGATCACCAGGTCAGCCGTGTGGCTGCCGGATCCGGCCGGCACGAAGTTCAGGGTCACGACGCACGTGTTGTTGACCGCGATCGACTTGCCGGTGCAGGTGTCGCCGGCGCCGGTGCCCTTGAGGAAGTTGGTCGGTCCAACACCCCCCAGGGTGATCGTCCCGATCTTCAGGGGGGCGGTCCCGGTGTTCTTCACCGTCACCGTCCTGGTCGGGCTCTTGACGCCGATCTGCGTCGGCGAGAACGCCTCGGATCCCGGGCGTGAGCGAGATGCCGGGCACGAGGGCGGTTCCGCTCAGCGCCTGGGTGTGGGGGCTACCCGGTGCGTTGTCGGCGACGGCCAGGGTGGCGGACTTGGGGCTGCTGTCGCTGGCAGTGAAGGTGACGTTGATGACGCACGTGTTCCCTGCTGCCACCGACTGGCTCGAACAGCCGTCGCTGGACTTCGCGAACGATGTCGGGTTCGCCCCGCCCAGCGAGACCGTGGTGATCTTGAGGGGTGCGTTGCCCGTGTTGTGCACGGTGATCGCCTGCGGGCTGCTGGTGGTTCCCACGGCGGTGCTGAAGGCCGTGTTGCCGGTGATGCTGACGGACGGCTGGGTGCCGGTGGCGGTCAGGGTCACCGGCGTCGTGCCGGAGACGTCCGGATCGTTGCTCGAGACCTGCAGCGCGCCGGTCGCCGATCCCGGGTTGGTCGACTGGTAGGCGACCGTGATGTTGCAGCTCTGGTTCGCGTTCAGCGTTCCGTTGGCGCCGGCGCAGCCGTTGTTCGCCACCGAGAAGCCGCTGCCCATCGTGCTCACCGCGCCGACCACCAGCGTTCCCTGGCCGGTGTTGGTGACCGCGACCTGCTGCTGGGCGGTGGTGCCGACCGGCACGTTGCCGAAGTCGACGACGTTGCCCGGCACGCCGATCTGCGGGGCGGTCGCGAGGCCGGTCAGCGTCGACGGCCCGGGCATGCTTGGTGCGTTGCCCGTCACCGAGACGCTGGCGCTGCGAGTGCCACGGACGCCGGCCCCAACCGGCGGTGAGAAGACAACCTGGAAGGTGCAGGCGGCGCCACCCGTGACGTGGGCGGCGGTGCAGTTGTCGTTCTTGAGCGCGAAGCTGCCGGCGTTGGCGCCGCCCAGCGAGACCTTGCCGACGGTCAGCGTGGCCGTGCCGGTGTTCGTGACGGTGAACGTCTGCGGGTTCGAGCTGCGTGCCCTCGAGCTGGGATCCGAAGTTGTTCGAGCCGGGGCCGAGGGTGACCGGGCCGATCTGGGTGCCGGTGCCGGTCAGGGACACCGACGCGGGATTGGGCGAGTCGGGGTCGTTGTCGGTCACCTTCAGCGTGCCACTCGCCGCGCCGGGGGACGACGGGTTGAACACGACCGTGATCGAGCAGCTCTTGCCGGCGGTCAGGTTGCCGGCCGTCCCGGCGCAGCCGTTGGTGCCGACCGAGAACCCGGCCCCCGTGATGTTCTGGAAGGCGACGTTGAGCGTCCCGGTGCCGGTGTTGGAGATGGTCACCTTGTTTGAGACCGGCGTGCCCACCAGGGTGCTGCCGAAGCCGACGCTGTTCGGGATGCTCAGGGTCGGCGACGTCGCCGTGCCGGACAGCGGCACGGTCTGCGGCAGATCTGCGCCGCCGTTGACGGTGACCGACGCGTTCTGCGCGCCGCGGGTGCCCGCCGCCACCGGCGGTGAGAACGCGACCTTGAAGACGCACGACTTCGCCGCGCCCAGCTGGGTCAGGCTCGCGCAGGTGTTCCCCGAGAGGGTGAAGCTGCCGGGAGAGGCGCCGCCCAGCGAGACGACCGGAGGCGGTCCCAGCGCGACCGGCGCGGTGCCCGTGTTGGTGACCGTGAACGTCTGGGCCGCCGAGGTGGTGCCCTCAACCTGGGAGCTGAACGTCTTGGTGCCCGGAGTCACCGTGACCGGGCCGGCCATCGTGCCGGTGGCGCTCAGCGACACCTGCGCCGGATGGGCCGCATCGGGGTCGTTGTTCGGCACGCTCAGCGTCCCGCTCGCGGTGCCCACCTCGGTGGACTGGAACTGGACGGTGATGGTGCACGAGTCTCCGGCGGCCAGCAGACCGGTGGGAGCCGCGCAGCCGTCGGTGGAGACGGAGAAGCCCGGCGACGTGATCTTCTGCCCGGTGACGTCGAGCGTGCCCGAGCCGGTGTTCTTCACCGTGATCGCGTGCGTCGCGGTCTGGCCGATCGGGACGTTGCCGAAGTCGTAGCTGGCCGGGAGGCTGATGGTGGGAGCCGTGGCCGTGCCCGACAGTCCGAGGGACTGCGGCAGCCCGGAGGCGTTGGTCGGTCCGGAGACGGTAACCGTGGCCGTCTGGGGGCCACGCACCCCTGCGCCCTGGGCGGGTGTGAACTCGACCTTGAAGGTGCACGACTTGCCGGGATTCACCGTGGTGCCCGAAGGGCTGCAGTTGTCGGTCGTGATCGTGAAGTTGCTCTGGCCGCTGCCGCCCAGGCCCACGCTCAGCCCGGTCAGGGGTGCCGTGCCGGTGTTGGTGACGGTGAACGTCTTCGGCAGCGAGCTGCTGCCCTCGACCACCGATCCGAACGTCGCCGACGTCGGTGAGATCGTCACCGGGCCGACCTGGGTGCCGTTGGCGGTCAGCGAGATCGAGACGGGGTTCGTCGTGTCGGGGTCGTTGTGCGGGATCTGCAGGGTGCCGGTGGCGGCGCCTGTCGACGAGGGCTGGAACTGGAGGACGACGCTGCAGGTCTGGCCGGCGGTGAGGCCGGTGTTGGAGCAGCCGTCGGTGACGATCGAGAAGCCGGCTCCGGAGGGCGCGCCGATCTGGCCGATCGTCAGGGTTCCCGCGCCGTTGTTCTTGACCGTCACGGTCTGCTGGCCGGGCTGGCCGCCGACCGCGACGTTTCCGAAGTTGACGGTGGAGGGCACGGAGATCGCCGGGGCGGTGGCCGTGCCGGTCAGCTTGACCGTCAGCGGGCTGTTGACGAAGCCGCCGGTCACCGACAGGGTCGCACTGCGCGCTCCGCGGACGCCGGCTCCCACCGGCGGGCTGAACGTGACGTCGACCGAGCAGGTGTCGCCGGCGCCGATCGTCTGGCCCGAGCAGCCGTCGTTGGCGGTCGAGAAGTCGCCGGGGTTGGTGCCGGTGAGGCTGAAGGTGCCGGGCGCGTTGGGGAACGTCACGGTGTCTCCACCGGTGTTCGTGAACGTGAACGTCTGGGCGGAGGAGCTCGATCCCTCGGCCACCGAGCCGAAGTTGTTCGAGGTCGGGGTCACGGTCACCGGGCCGGACTGGATGCCGGTACCGGAGAGCGGCGCCAGCTGCGTGCCGCCGGCGCCGTCGTCCTTGATCTGGAGGTTGGCGGTGCGCTGCGCCATGACCGTCGTGGTGAACGAGATGCTGACGTCGCAGCTGTCACCGACCTGCAGCGTCTGGCTGGTACAGCCGTCGCCGGTGACGGCGAAGTTCGACTGGTTGGTGCCGTTGATCTTGACCCCGTTGCCGGGTCCGGCGATGGTGAGCGGCGCTGTCCCGGTGTTCTGCACCGAGATGGTCTGCGAGGGGCTGGTCGTGCCCAGGTGGGTCGTGAACGTGAGGCTGGTCGGATCGAACGTGACCGCGCCCTGCGTCCCGGTGCCGGACACCGGCACCTGAGCGCTCGGGGTGTCGGGATCGTTGCTCGGGACCACCAGCGTTGCGTTCTCGTCGCCGGTCGCCGAGGGCGTGAACACCACGTTCACGTTGCAGGAGTCGCCCGGGGTGAGCTGGGCGCCCGCGCCCGTGCACGTCGTGCCGGTCGGGCTGACGGTGAAGTCGCCGCCAGGCGATGCCGGGGTGGTGACGTCGAGCTCGCCCTGACCGTCGTTCTGGACGGTGACGATCTGGCTCGAGCTCTGGCCGAGCTGGACGGAGCCGAACGGCAAGCTGGCGGGAACGTCGATCTGCGGCGCCACTGCCGTGCCTGAGAAGTCGACTTCCTGGGCGTCGTCGCCGGCGGTGTCGCCGACGTCGATCAACGACGTCTGGACGCCGCGCTCACCGGCGCCGGACGGCGGGTTGAAGACCACGTTGAAATCGCAGGTGTCGCCGGAGTTGAGCGTTGCGTTCGAGCAGGCGTCGTCGGCGGCGGGGATGCTGAAGCTCCCCGGGTCGGTTCCGGCGAGGGTCAGCTGGTTCAGCGTGATCGCAGCGGCGCCGGTGTTCTGGATCGTCAGGGTCTGCGGGGTCGAGGCCTGACCCTCGAGCACCGAGCCGAAATCTGTCGGCGGCGTGACCGTGATCGGGATCGGATCCGCTGCGGCGCTTGACGCCGCGACCGCTACCAGCGCGGTGCACGCGACGATCAGGAGAAGAGTGCGTCTGCCCATGTTGGTGACGGCTACCGGTTGAAGGCGTGGCCCGAGCGGCCCTCACGTGACCGCCGGAACCGGATGCCGGATGACGCGATCACCACACCTGTGGCGATCGCGATCAGCAGTCCCCCTCCTGCAAGGAACATCCAGTAGTAGCTTGACGTGGGCGCGTCGGCCGCGCTCGCCGTCTTGGTTGGAGCCTTGGTCGCGGCGATCGCCGTGATCTTCTTGGGTGCCGGAGGGGGTGCCGGCTGCCACGGGTGAACCGCGGCCAGGTGCGGATGCACGACGGGCCGTGGCTTGGCCTTGTGCGGTGGTGGCTTCTGCTTGTGGTGGACCACCTTGTGCGTCTTCTTGGTCGGTGTCGTGAAGCAGCTTGCGCACGGCGCCGTGTTGGAACTTGTTGGCGGCGGTGTGTAGGTACTGGTGCGGCGGCGGTGTGTAGGAGCTGGTGGGCGGCGGCGTGTAGGTGCTGTCGGCGGCGGTCGGTGAAGTGTGCTCCGGGCAAGCTGCTCGCGTGCACGTCGGCGGTGGCGGGGGATTGGGGTCGGCGACTGCCGACGCCGCCACCCAACCGAGCGGAGCCAGTGCGATGAGCGAGAGAGCTGTCAAGATGCGAAGAAACATGACCCGAGAGACCGCGCCGTGGTCATCCCCCGTGGCGCGCTCCCGGTAGGTTTACCACTTTGAGGGTACTTGTGGAACCCCCTGCGTCAACCGATTTCGAACGTTCGCTTTAGACCGGAGGCGATTCAGCGCAAACCGCGGGCGTGGAGGTCGGCCAGGATCCCCGTCCGGAGAGCCCAGGCCGCCTTGTTCACGGTCAGGAATGTGGCCAGCGAACGGTCCTCCGCCGGGTTGGTGAGAAAGCCCACCTCGGTCAGGATCACGGGCACGTTCGACCAGTTGAATCCGGTCAGGTCGCCGCGGGCGACGAGCCCGCGGTTCGGCCAGCCCAGTGCGCGCACGATGTAGGGCTGCATGATCCTGGCGGCCTGCAGGCTGCGGCTGTAGACGTCGTCGGTCCACCCCTTGTGCCACGCCGGGTAGAGCATCGAGGTGCCGGCGGTCGCGTGGTTGGTCGATCCGTCGGCGTGGATCCGGACGAACAGCGCGGCGTGGTTGTGGTTGGCGATCTCGGCCCGGTAGATGTTGCCTCGGCTGACGCAGCAGGTGGTCGTCCGTGTCATCACCACCCGGACGCCTCCGGCCGCCAGCAGCAGCGTGCGCAGGCGCAGCCCGATCCGCAGGTTGACGCTCGCCTCGCTCTGGTGCGTGACCACGCCTGAGGTTCCGCCGCCGTCCTTGACCTTGAGCGTGTGCGAGCCCGGCCCGATCGGCTCCAGGCCGAGGTTCGCATAGCGGTTGTGGCCAGGGTCGATGACGACCGTGACCGGGGTCGACGCGTGCGGCACGGGTGCCGCAGCGCCGCTCCGTGCTGCGGTCGGGGTCGCGGCCACCAGCAGGCCGGCGACCGCGAGCAGCGTGGTGGAGCTAGCCCACCACCTCGCCTTCCAGCACCTCGTCCTCGCGGCCGTCGTCCACGCCATCGGGCGTGAGGATAACCGTGTCGGCCCAGAAGAACTGGCGGCTGAGGGCTGCGAACACGTCGACGCCGCCGTCGTCATCGCGGTGGAGCTCGCAGGGGTGGGCACTGACGACGATGCGATCGGGGGTAGGCATGCATCCACCATACGGGGGATATGAGTGTCAGGGAACCCTCCTGGTACTCTTCAGGTACGGGCGGAGTGCCGCCCCGTGAGGTTCCAGTTCCTGGCGAGATGGTCGCGGGAGAGTTGGCGCCTCCCCGATCGAGACGGTCGCCGTCGGCGGCCAGGATGGAGAACCGAATACATGAGTGAACCCACGTTCCGTGAGCTGGGCGTGTCCGCGCCCGTTGTGCAGGCGCTTGCCCTGCGCCAGATCGACGCCCCTTTTCATATTCAGCGGCTGGTGTTGGAGGACGCCCTCGCCGGCAGTGACGTGCTGGCGAAGTCGCCCACCGGCTCCGGCAAGACGCTTGCCTTTGCGATCCCGATCGTCGAGCGGATCGCCGCCGACGCCAGGACGCCGGCCGCGCTGGTGCTCGTGCCCACGCGCGAGCTTGCCGCCCAGGTGGGCGAGGAGCTCGATGACATCTCCGCCGCCTGCGGCCTCAAGGTGGCGACCGCCTACGGCGGCACCCGCCTGACCGGCCAGGGCAAGCGCGCCTCCGAGGCGCACGTGCTGGTGGCCACCCCGGGGCGGCTGGAGGATCTGGCCTCGCGGAAGATGATCGATCTCCGCAACGTCTCGATCCTGGTGCTCGACGAGGCCGACCGGATGCTCGACATGGGCTTCCAGCCGCAGGTCGACCGCATCGTCCGCCGGCTGCCGGACTCACGCCAGACGATGTTCTTCTCTGCCACGCTCGACGGCGAGGTCGGGCGGCTGGCGAGCGCCTACACGGACAACCCGGTCCGCCATGAGTCCGGCGATGGCGCCGAGACGGTGGAGGAGGTCGACCACCGGTTCGTCGCCGTCACGCAGGACACCAAGCTCGACACGCTGATCGGGCTACTGGGCGAGGAGGACGGCCACGCTCTGGTCTTTGTCCGCACCAAGCGCGGCGCCGACCGCCTGCTCGCTCGTCTCAAGGCCAAGGGCGTCAGGGCAGCCGCGATGCACGGCGACATGCCCCAGCAGGCTCGTGAGCGTGCCTGGGAGCAGTTCGAGTCGGGCAAGGTGACGACGCTGATCGCGACCGATGTGGCCGCGCGCGGCCTCGACCTGCAGTCGATCAGTATGGTCATCAACTACGACCCGCCCGAGGACAACAAGGGCTACGTGCACCGGGTCGGCCGCACGGGCCGCGCCGGTCGCGGTGGCACCGGCGTCACCCTGGTGACCAAGGAGCAGCAGGCCGACGTCAGCCGGATCGCCCGCCGCCTCGACCTGACGGACGAGTTCAGCAAGGAGGGCATGACCGTTGCCGCCCCGCTGCTGGTCTACACGTCCCGGAAGGGTCGCAGGGGTGGACGCGGCGGCCGCGGCTGGTAGCTGTTAGAGCGGTTGCGCGTCAGGCGGCGCGGCGCAGCGACTGGTGCGGCCGCAGCGGGACGACCTGGCCGAGCCCGGTCGACTGGTGGACGACGCGTACCAGCTCGGCGAAGCCGGGCAGCGTCTCGGCCACCTCGATCTGACGGCCGTCGCGGGCCACCACGTGCATCGTCATCCGTCCCCAGGTCGTGCGGGCGCGCCGCACCGCCGCGACCTCCGACCATGCCATCTGGGTCTCGCCGGCGAGGCTGCGCGCGGATAGCCCGTCTGCATTCAGCCGCACGGTGTCCGCGCGGCGAGCGGCAGGCCACAGCCATCCTGCGATCGGCCGCAGCGGGCGCACGTGCGTCGCCAGGCGCTGGGCGCGCGAGCGCAGCGGGCAGTAGGGATACTCGAGGACGTGGTTGTCCATGGAGTCACTATCGACGGAATGAGGTATCCACGGCATCCGCCGGGCGGGGGAGAACCCGTCACCCTGACGGGAGCGGGTGTGCGGTCGTGGAGTTGCCAGGTGGCAGCTTGCGAGCTCGGTCAGCGAGCGACCAGGATGCCTTCTGCCCGGCCGACGGTGATGAACGCATCCACCGCGCGGTCGATGTGCTGCTCGGTGAGGGCGGCGGACATCTGGACGCGGATGCGGGCCGTGCCCTCGGGAACGACCGGGAAGCCGAAGCCGGTCACGAACACGCCCTGGTCGAGCAGGGCGTGTGACAGGCGGATCGCAAACGCGGTCTCGCCGACGACGATCGGCACGATCGCGCCTTCGCCGGGCAGCGGGTTGAAGCCGGCGTCCGTGATCCGCTGCCTGAAGTAGGCGGTGTTCGACCGCAGACGGTCGACCATCTCGGGGTTCTCGCGCAGCCGCTCGACCGCCCGTAGGGCGCTGCACGCCACCGTGGGCGGGAGCGCGTTGGAGAAGAGCTGCGGCCGCGAGCGCTGGGAGAGGATGTCGCACACCGCGGCGCTGGCGGCGACGTAGCCACCGGCCGCCCCGCCCAGCGCCTTGCCGAGCGTGCCGGTGAGGATGTCGATCTCGCCCATCAGGTCGAAGTGCTCGTGGATGCCGCGCCCGGTGGCGCCCATCACGCCGGTGCCGTGCGAGTCGTCCACGATGACAACGCCGTCGTACTCCCGAGCCAGGCGGACGATGTCGGGCAGCCGGGCGAGGTCGCCCTCCATGCTGAACACGCCGTCGGTGATGATCAGCTTGCGCTGGCCCGGCTCGCAGCCGGCCAGCCCCTCCCGCAGCTCGGCCATGTCGGAGTGGGAGTAGATGACCTTCCTGGCCGGCCGCGACAGCCGGATGGAGTCGATGATCGAGGCGTGGTTGAGGGCGTCCGACAGGATCACCGTCCGCTCGTCGGTGAGCGAGGGGATCAGCGCCTCGTTGGCGTTCCAGCACGAGACGTAGCTGAGCGCCGCCTCGGTGCCCAGGAAGTCGGCCAGTGCCCGCTCCAGGTCGTGGTGCGGCTGGAAGGTGCCGCAGATGAATCGCACCGAGCCGGTGCCCGCGCCGTAGCGGCGCAGCCCGTCCATCCCGGCCGAGACGACGTCGGGATCCGCCGCCAGCCCGAGGTAGTTGTTCGACGACAGCACGATCACCTCGCCCCGACCGTCCATCTCGACCACCGCATCCTGCGGCGAGGTCAGCGTCAGGAACTCCTTGTAGGTGCCCGCCGCGCGAAGCTCGTCCAGCTCCGACTGCAGGTCGGCGTCGAGGCCGCCGCTCACCTGTGCGCCCAGTTCGGCTCGCGCTGGCGTCGGCGTTCGCCCGCCGTCGCCTGCCGCTTGCGCGGCTGGGTCGGAGGGTCGGGCCTGCCGTTCGGGTAGACGACGATCTTGCACGCCTCGCCCGCCTGCAGCTGCGCCAGCGCGTCGTTGATCCCGTCCAGCCCTTCCAGCTCGTCGGTGACGAGGGGCGAGAGATCGACCACCCCACGCTCCAGCATCCAGCGCGTCTTGTACCAGGTGTCGAAGACCTTGCGCCCGTTCAGCGCCAGCACCGAGAGGTTCTTGAAGATCAGGGCCTCGGCGACGTCGATCTCGACCGGTCGCGACGGGATCCCGAACAGCACCACCCGGCCGCCGTTCCGCACCACCTGGAACGCGTCGTTGATCGCCTGCGACGAGCCCGACATCTCGAACACCACGTCCAGTCCGTAGCCCTCGTTCTGGTCGCGGAACCAGGCGGCCGTGTCCTCCGTGGCCGACACGTCGACCGTCGCGGTCGCGCCCATCCGGGTCGCCAGCCCCAGTCTGAACGGCGTCCGGTCGGCAGCCCACACACCGGCGGCGCCGGCGGCCCGGGCGATGGCGATCGAGAACAGGCCGATCGGCCCGCAGCCGAAGATGCCGACGGAGCGCCCGGTCAGCTCCTGCTCACCGGTCGCGAACACGGCGTTGCCGAAGGGCTCCTGGAGGGTGGCGATGCGGGGAGGCAGCAGGTGGCGGTCGTTCTGCCAGATCACCGACTCCGGCACGGCGACGTACTCGGCGAAGGCGCCGTCGCGATCGACTCCCAGGATCTTCGTGCGCTCGCACATGTGCGCGTGCCCGGTCCGGCACTGGAAGCACATGCCGCAGGTGACATGGCTCTCGGCCGAGACGTACCAGCCCTCCTCCACGTGCCGCACCGCCCGGCCGACCTCGACCACGGTGCCGGCGAACTCGTGTCCCAGCGTCAGCGGAGGGTGGATCCGGTGCTGCGACCACTCGTCCCAGCTGGAGATGTGGAGGTCGGTGCCGCAGATCGATGCGGCCTCGACGCGCACCAGCACCTCGTCCTCTCCCGGCCGGGGCACCGGTACCTGATCGACCACGAGTCCCGGTTCGGCCGCCAACTTCCGCACGGCCCACATCGTCTGCACGATGACTCTCCTTTCGCGAGGAGCAGCCTAGATGATGGAGTGATGATGGCGTGATGGCGGCGGGGCGTGCCTTTTCGCGCGTGTTGTGAGAGGCTTTTGCAAACTTTTCTCGGTAAGGGGGCTGGCGTGGCGGGTAGGAGATGGATAGCTGTATTGGTGGCGGCGGTTGCCGTGTGCATGGTGCTGCCCACGGCGGCGGGTGCGAGCCGGTCGAGCGGCCGGGCGGCTGCTGCGACGACCGTCAGCGGGACGTTCAAGGGGTGCCTCTCGCGACGGCCCTACAGCGACGAGGAGAAAGAGATCTACTACACGAAGGGCTGCACCGGGCATGACGAGCCCGAGATCGACCCGCTGTCCAGCCTGGGCGGCTCGGCCCGGAACCTGACCTGGAACGTGACGCTGCCGACCGACAGGACCGGGGCGGTTGCCGACGTCGGCCCGACGTTCTGGTTCGGCGGTCCGGTGACCGACCCCCAGAGCCTGTTCGGCGAGGCGTTCCTCGAGCTTCAGTTCTACCCGGACGCCAAGGTCAGCAGGTGCACGAAGGGCGGTGGCTACGTCGTCACACCTTCCAAGAACACCTACACGGCCTGCTCGCCGGTGTGGTCGGTGGTCGGCAACACGGAGCCGGCCGCGTTCAACTCGATGCTGAGCGACAGCGTCAACGGAGGCCCGCTGATCATGAAGGCGGGCGACCTGATCCACGTCCACTTCTACGTGACGCCCCAGCGAGACGGCTGGCACGTCACGGTCAGCGACCAGAAGCGGCACACCTCCGGCACGATCGTGCTCAACAGCTCGGCGTCCGGGCCGATGATGCCCGTGTTCAACAAGCAGGAGCTCGGCAACTCGCTGGCGTGGGGGCTGGTCTACGACGCTCCCGCCGCATTCGTGTGGGAGATCGGGCACACCTCGAACTTCGCCCAGCCGCGGCCCGCCCATTACTGCGTGCCCGGGCAGACCGACTGCCTGTCATACAACGCCGACTCGTGGAAGAAGTTCGCGCCGATCCAGATCCGGTCGGTGACGTTCAGCGACGGCTCGAAGGCGAAGCAGTGGGCGGTGGTCAACGACCTCGGCGGGTCGGCAGAGGTGACGCAGACCTGCAAGATCTACGGTGCCCCCTACTGCATCTACCCGTGGTACACGAAGGGCTCCAACGGCACCTTCCGCTACGGCATCGACTATCCGGACACCTCGAAGAACTACGGCGAGGCGGAGCAGTTTGCGACCGCGCCGGAGTGCCCCGGGCCATTCGGCTCCCAGTCGACGTTCTGTCCGACACTGATCAAGTAGCGGGACCTCGCGTCCCTGGCTGGCCGGCGCTGACCGGCCGGCCAGGGACGCTCTACTATCGAGCCGATGGACGGCGGCAGCTGGCAGTTCCAGCAGCTTGCCATCGTCGACGGCCGGCCCTCCGAGCTGGGTTGGCAGCCGCTGCCATAGGGACGTCTACCCTGCGGACGATGGGCGTCGAAGACGTCAGCAGCGCTGCGTCCGCGGCGGGCTTCCGGGGCAGGGAGGTCGCCGGCGTCAAGCTGTCCGTGCTGGTCGCGTTCGCCGCGCTGTACCTGGTCTGGGGCTCGACCTTCCTGGCGATCCGCTACGCGGTGGAGACGATCCCGCCGCTCGTGATGATGGGCGTCCGCTGCCTGCTCGGCGGAGGCATCCTGCTGGCCATCGCCTTTGCCCGCGACCCACGCGCGCGGCTGCCAGATGCGCGTCAGTGGCTGGCGTCGCTCGTCATCGGGCTGATGCTGTTCGTCTGCTGCCACGGCCTGCTGGCGGTGATCGAGCAGCATGTCGCGTCCGGGATGGCGGCGCTCTGCCTGGCGACGATCCCGCTGTTCGTCCCCTTGCTCGCCTGGTCGGCAGGCAGCGCCACGCGCCCCACTCCGCGGGCGACGATCGCCCTCCTTGCCGGTTTCGCCGGCGTGGCCATGCTGGTCGCCTCCCAGGGCGAGGCGGGAGGGCTGCACCTCGGCTGGGCGCTGCTGCTGCTGTTCACCGCCTTCTCGTGGGCGGCAGGGACGGTGTCCACCGCCCATCTCGCTCAGCCGGCCTCACCGCTCGTGGCCGCCGCCGCGGCCCTGCTTGCGGGTGGCGTCGTCCTCTGCCTCATCTCGCTGGTGTCCGGTGAGGCAACCAGCTTCGATCCCGGCGCCGTGTCCGCCAGGTCCCTCGGCGGCCTCGCCTACCTGGTCATCTTCGGAACGGTATGCACCTTCGGCGCCTATGTGTGGCTCCTGCGCCGGGTGCCACCCGCGCGCGTGGCGACCTATGCGTTCGTGAACCCGGTGGTGGCGGTGTTCCTGGGCTGGGCGATCGCATCAGAGCCGGTGAGCGCGGGGACGATCGTCGCCGCGGCGGTGATCGTCGTCGCGGTGGCGGTGGCGGTCAGCGACGGACGCCGCACGCCTGTCGCAGGCACTGAACCGCACGCCTGAGGCGGCTACGCCTGAGCGGCGACGGCGGCTACGGGGGCGGACCCGGCGTTGCGGATCGGCGCGGTGTCGAAGGCCGCCACCGCTGCGCGCAGGCACCGGTTGCGGTCGCCGCACAGCTCCTCGATCGTGATCCCGAATGCAGAGGCTGCACGTCCTGCGGTGCGCAGCGTGGGCTCGTGGCGTCCACTGAGGATATTCGCCAGTCCGGTTGGTGAAAGTCCTATGAAACGTGCGAGATCTCCCTGACGGAGGTCGTGCATTCCAATCAGGTGGCGAAGGTTACGACCTACCTGGCCACGATGCATCTCGCCGTTGCGTGCAGGATGGGCTTGCATATTCCGAGCTTATCGTTTATTCCTACTTTGTCAACTGAGAAGGTGGAAATAGTGGTGAATAACGTGTCACCGGCAGAAACCTGCCGAGGGGTTGTGTTTTCACCAACTATCAGTGCCGGCGATGTACCTGTTTCCAGCGCAGTTGTCCCGTTTCTCGGTATTTCGACGGAGCTTGGTGTTGGTACGACGGTTGGCAGTTGACGAGGGTCGGAAGGGACCGTACATTTCCCATCTATCCCATTGAAATGATGGGCAATGACGGACCCAAGTGAAGGGGGATGTGTTGAAGGTGTTTACCGCTCCGCGTGACCGTGGACGCTCCCGCGTCAGGGTGTGGCTCACGGCCACCGTCCTGGTGGGTGTGTTGGCGGGCCTGGTGGTGTCGTCGGCGAGTGCGTCGTCGTCGAAGCCGACTGCGGTGTTGGGTGGCGGTTCTGATGTGATGTTCCACGTCAGTTCGGCGCTTGACCTGTTGTATGACGAGAGTCCTGGGTGTACGACGATCGCGCCGTCGGGGACGCAGCCGCTGGATAATGGGTGTATTCCGCAGGCGGGTGATCCGACGACTGAGGATCGCTATCACGATCGGATCAGCGAGTCGTATCCGATTGGTGGCAGTGCCGGCGTCACCCAGCTGTGTGAGCAGGGCTCTGGCCAATGTTGCCAAGATCAGCTACGTGCGGCAGACCTCGGCGCCGTCGGCGACCGTCTGCACGGGGCTGGATTATGTGGCGTTTGCGCGGGATGCGTTGACGTTTGAGACGTTCCCCGGTGCTTCGGGCTCGGACTTCCACGCGGGTGACAACCAGTCCGGTGCCTGTTCTGGGTCGACCGATCTGTGCCTGACCCAGGCCCAGCTGCAGGGCATCTTCGTCAACTGCACGATCACCAACTGGAATCAGGTCGGCGGCAACAACGCCCCGATCAAGATCTTCACGGTGCTGCCCCAGTACGGGACGCGCAAGGCCTGGGACCTGTTCCTGGGCGGCAGCAGCTCGTCCTGTGGCGCCACCCTGGTCGATCAGACCGACAACAGCGAGATCCCAGCGGCCAGCCAGGCCGACGCGATCGTGCCGGTATCGGTCGGTTCCTGGAACGAGCGCTACAAGGCCAGCCCGGGCGGCTCGGCAATCGGCGACGTCGACGGCGTCGCACCCACCCCGACCAACATCCAGAACGGGTCGTTCGTCTACTCACGCTTCCTCTACAACGTCTACTGCGGCAGGCGACCCCACCAAGAGCAACAAGTGCGGCACCGCCCCCAAGGCCGCAACCGCAACCGTCCGCTACATCGGCTTCAACGGCTGGATCTGCAAGACCTCCAGCAGCCACAAAGCCGTCGACCCGATCACCGGAACCAACTACCGCACCGAGATCGCCAACACGATCACCCAGTTCGGGTTCGTGCCGCTCCCCCTCGGCGCCACCGGCGGCGGAACCACCATCACCAACTACTGCCGGCTGGCCAAGACCTGATCGGTCGCCGGTAACTGACCCGTACCGCAGGAAGAGGACGAGAACCCGATGACAGTCGCAGCAGCCCCGGCGATGCCCGATGCACCCCGCCCCGTGCGCCCCGAGCGCACGCGCGCAGACAAGGTGTACCGGACGGTCGCCACGGCCGGCGGTCTGATGACGCTGGTCGTGCTGTTCATGATCGGGCTCTTCCTCTTCCTGCGGTCGGCGTCGACCTTCCGCCAGTACGGTCTGTCGTTCTTCACGACCACCGTCTGGAACCCCGCCGGCGGCCATGCCGGCGTGGGCGCACTGCTCTATGGCACCGTCGAGATCTCGGTGATCGCGCTGGTGCTGGCGGTGCCGATCGCTCTCCTGGCCGCGCTGTTCCTGACCGAGTACGCGTCGCCTCGGGCGCGCGGCCCGCTCACGACCGTGGTCGACCTGCTGGCAGCAATCCCCAGCCTGATCTACGGCATCTGGGGCTTCTTCGTGCTGCAGCCCCACGTCATGAATCTTTCCGCGTGGCTGACCTCGCACTTCGGCTTCATCCCGATCTTCTCGACCTCCGGCCCCTACTTCGGCCTGTCTCCGTTCCTCGCCGGCGTGCTCGTCGGCCTGATGCTGCTGCCGACGGCGACCTCCGTCATGCGTGAGGTCTTCGCGCAGACGCCGCCGGGCGAGAAGGAGGCTGCGCTGGCGCTGGGCGGGAGCCGGTGGCGGATGATCCGCACCGTCGTCCTTCCCTTCGGCCGCGGCGGCATCGTCGGCGGCTCGATGCTCGCGCTCGGCCGCGCCATGGGCGAGTCGATCTCCGTGGCCCTGGTCTTCGGCTCCTCGTTTGCGATCTCGCTGCACATGCTCCAGACCGGCGGCACCACGATCGGCGCCAACATCGTGAACCGGTTCGGGGACGCCAGCCCGGCCGACGGCTCGCTGCAGGCGCTGATGGCGTCCGGCCTGGTGCTGTTCGTCCTGACGCTGGTCGTCAACATCTTCGCGTCGCTGATCGTGCGCCGGTCGCGATCCGGCCAGGGAGTCGAGATTTGACCACCGTCGTCACACCCATCTCGTCGGCCCGCATCGCGGCCGTGCCGCCGGCGCCTGACACCCCCCGGCGCGTGGGTGGGTTCGGCCCGCCGGATGTCGGCGTGCTGGCCGGCTGCGCAGGATCGGCCCTGTGCCTGATCTGGCTCGTCTTCACCGTCGGGCCCTACAGCGCCGGCCCGGTCGGCTTCCTGGTCTCGTCCTACGCGGCGTTCCTCGCGATCTACTGGCTGGTCGTGCGTGAGCTCGACGGGCCGGTGCTCGCCGGCGACCGCCTGATGGCGGTGGTTGTGGGCTCGGCCGCGCTGGCGATGGTCGTGCCGCTGGTGCTGATCCTCGGCTACGTCGTGATCAAGGGCCTGCCGGGGCTGACGTGGCACCTGTTCACGCAGACCCAGGAGTTCGTCGGGCCGCTCTCGTCTGCCACCGCAGGCGGCGCTGCGCATGCCATCGTCGGCACACTCGAGCAGGTCGGCCTGGCCTGCCTGATCTCGGTGCCGCTGGGCTTTCTGTGCGCGATCTTCCTGAACGAGATCGGCGGCCCGCTGCGACGGCCGGTGCGGATCTTCGTCGACGCGATGAGCGGCGTCCCGACCATCGTCGCCGGCCTGTTCGTCTACGCGTTCTGGGTCATCAACTTTGGCTTCTCCGGCTTCGCCGCCGCGATTGCAATCTCGATCTCGATGCTGCCGATCGTCACCCGCACCTCGGAGGAGGTGCTCCGGCTGGTGCCTGACGGGCTTCGCGAGGCGTCGCTGGCGCTGGGAGGCAGCGAGTGGCGGACGACCTGGGGGGTCGTCCTGCCCACCGCCCGCAGCGGCCTGGTCACCGCCGTCATCCTGGGCGTCGCGCGAGCCATCGGCGAGACCGCGCCGCTGATCGCGACGGCCTTCGGCAACTCCGTCATGAACGCGAACCCGTTCAGCGGCGCGCAGGCCGCGCTTCCGCTCTACATCTACCACCTGTTCACCGAGACGCCGACGGCGTCCGTCCAGCAGCGCGCCTGGACCGGCAGCCTGGTGCTGATGATCCTGGTGCTGACCCTGTTTACGATCGCCCGCCTGATCGGCCGCCGCGCCGCACCGGGCCGGCGCATGCGCGGCTCCATGGAGGCGCCCGCGACTGCCGCCAACGAAGGAGACGCATGAGCACACCGACCGAAACCATCGAGCGGACGCAGGAGCTGCGCGCCGCAGCCAGGCCCGAGGACCTCGTGGCCGACAGCGTCAGCGCGTGGTTCGGCAGCCACAAGGTGCTCGACCAGGTGTCGCTGCGCATGCACGCCAACCGCGTGTCCGCGCTGATCGGGCCGTCCGGCTGCGGCAAGTCGACGTTCCTGCGAATCCTGAACCGGATGCACGAGCTGGTACCCGGCGCGGCACTGTCGGGCTCGGTGCTGCTGGACGACGCCGACATCTACGGCCCCGGCACGCGCCCGATCGAGGTGCGCAAGCGGATCGGCATGGTCTTCCAGAAGCCCAACCCGTTCCCCGCCATGTCCGTCTACCAGAACGTGGTCTCCGGCCTGGCGCTGTCGGGTAAGAAGGTGCGCCGCGACGACGCGCTGGTAGAGGAGTGCCTGACCCGAGCCGGCCTGTGGAACGAGGTCAAGAACCGCCTCAACCAGCCCGGCGGCGCGCTCTCGGGCGGCCAGCAGCAGCGGCTCTGCATCGCCCGCTCGCTGGCGGTACGGCCGGAGGTGCTGCTGATGGACGAGCCCTGCTCGGCGCTCGACCCGACCTCCACCCGCCGGATCGAGGAGACGGTGCTCGATCTGGCGTCGCAGGTGACGATCGTGATCGTCACCCACAACATGCAGCAGGCCCAGCGGGTGGCATCGTCATGTGCCTTCTTCCTGGCCGGCGAGAACCAGCCCGGGCGGATCATCGAGACCGGCTCGACCGAGCAGATCTTCGAGCGGCCGGTCGACGAGCGGACGGCCGACTACGTGCACGGGCGGTTCGGTTGATCCCTCGCCGCCTCGCCGCAGTCCTGTTCGTCGGGCTCTCGCTCCTGCTGGTGTCGGCAGGTGGAGCCCAGGCCTCCGGCCCGACCCTCACCGGGGCCGGCTCGACCTGGGCTGCCATCGCGCTCGACCAGTGGCGCGTGGACGCCGCGCGCCAGGGCCTGAACATCAACTACCAGGCAGTCGGCTCGACCGCCGGGCGGCAGTTCTACATCATCGGCCAGGTCGACTTCGCAGCCTCCGAGATCCCGTTCCTGCCGGCCGAGGTGCAGCAGCTGAAGAGCGCGCACCGCAGCTTCCAGTACCTGCCCGACGTCGCCGGCGGCACAGCCCTCATGTACAACATCAAGGACGCCTCGGGGCGCCAGATCAACAACCTGCGGCTCTCGGCGAGCACGATCGCGAAGATCTACACCGGGAAGATCACCAACTGGCAGAACCCCGCGATCGAGGCCGACAACCCGGGGATCAAGTTCCCCAACGAGCACCTGACGCCGGTCATCCGGTCGGACGGCTCGGGCACCACCGCCAAGCTAGCCGCGTACCTGGCGTATATGGATCCCGCCGACTGGAACCCGTTCGCCAGGCAGTACAGCGTGACCCTGCCGGTGCAGTTCTGGCCCAACTTCCCGGGCGCGGTCGCGGTGCGCGGTTCGGACGGTGTCGCCAACTACGTCTCCAACACGTCGGTCGGGCCTGGCTCGATCGGCTACGTCGAGGCGGGCTACGTGTACGAGCACTCGATGATCCCCGCGTACATCAAGAATCGCAGCGGCAACTACGCGGCGCCGTCGTCCGAGAACGACGCCATCGCGCTGCGTCATGCGACGCTCAATCCCGATCTCACGCAGAACCTGCTCGACGTATACAACGCACCCGAGCCGACAGCGTATCCACTCGCCAGCTACAGCTACCTCATTACGCCGACGGCCGGATTCGATCCGGCCAAGGGCGCCGTGCTAGGTCAGTTGGATCATCTACATCGCCTGCGCCGGCCAGAAGGAAGCCGCGCCACTCGGCTACTCGCCGTTGCCACCGAACCTGGTGAAGGACGACTTCCAGGCAGTCGAGCGGATCCCGGGAGCGCCAAAGCCGCCGCCGCTGACGCCGCAAGGCTGTCCAAACCCGACCATCACCGGTGAGGGCGCCAGCGCGGGCCAGCACCAGGGCGGCACCTCCGGCGTTTCCGGCGGCGGCACCGGCAACACAGTGCAGCCGCCCGCCAACAACGGAGGCGGTGGCGGGAGCACGACCCCCGCCACCACATACCCATTCCGGTGGCAAGACCACCGGTAAGACCAAGACCCCTGCCAAGCACTCGGGCAAGACGACCGTCAGCTCGCCGCTGCTGCCGAACGCGGGCGTTACCATCACCCCGCTCTCGGCCGTCGAGCAGGCCGCGGTGCTGAAGCAGGGCGTCAAGGAGGCGTCTGCCGCAGTGCAGGCGTCCGACTCCCCATTGGTGCTCGCCGAGGTCGTCCTGGTGCTGCTGGTCGCAGGCCCGCTCGTTTCGCTGATCGCACGCCGGAGGCGTTCATGAACCTGTCTCGCCATCTTCCACGGGTCTTGATCGCCGCGGGCCTGGCCGCCGGCGCCTTGCTGGTCTCGGGCGCGCCCGCGGTCGCCACGTCGCCCAGCGTGACCGTCACGCCGAGCACAGGGCTTGGCGACCAGCAGTTCGTGAACGTGTCCTGGACCGGATTCAACCCCCTGCAGGTGGTCTTCTTCCGCCAGTGCGTCGCCAGCCCGACCAACGTCGACACCCAGTGCACCGCGCTCTACAGCGACTACGGGTATACCGACGCATCGGGTGCCGGAAACATGTTCGAGCCCGTCTCGGAAGGCAACATCCGGTCTGCGAGCGGAGCGCACTTCACCTGCGACGACCAGACGCCGTGCACGTTCGGTGTGTTCACCAAGAGCACGCTGGTGTCGGGCACGCTGATCCCGATCTCCTTCGCTCCGACCCCCGGCGGCTGTCCGGTCGCGAAGGGAGCGGCGATCGCCGGCGGAGGAGCAGACGGCGCAAACCGTGCGGTGTACGGCTGGACGGTCAACGTCTGCGGGCCGCCGAAGTCGCTGGGCGTGAACTACATCTCCGCCAACGATCAGGACGGCCGCGAGAACTTCATCAACGGCCTGAACGACTTCGCCGTCACGGGCGACCCGTTCAGTGCCGACGAGCTGAAGCAGGTGAAGGCGAAGGGTAAGACCTTCGCGTACGCCCCGATCACGTCGTCGGCGCTGGTGCTCGCCTACAAGATCTTCGACCAGAACGCGGCCGCGTCCGAGCCGGGCGCCCAGGTCACCGACCTGAAGCTGACGCCGCAGCTGGTGGCGCAGATCTTCACCGGCCAGATTCAGAACTGGCACAGCAACACCGACATCAACACCCTCAACCCCGGGCACGTGTTCCCGCCGGCGATCTGGCCGCTTGTGCGCGGCGATCACTCGGCGGCGAACTACGAGTTCACGTCCTGGCTGTCGGCCACCGCCGGCTCGGCGCTGCCCGCCGGCTGGCCCGGGCCGTCGTACGACTACCCGCTGAGCTACCTGACCCAGAACGCCGCCATCGTCGGCGGCGAGTCGCTCGCGGACGCGATCGCCGATCCCAACTCGGCCAACAACAGCAACGACTACTTCAACGTCGGCTACATCGGGTTCGTCGACTCCAGTGAGGCGGCCTACTACGGACTGCCCGTGGCGAAGATCGAGAACGCCTCCGGCGCCTTCGTGGACGCGACCCCGACCAGCATCGCGGCTGCGCTGTCGCATGCGACGACCAACGCCGACGGGGTCACCGTGACCCCGAACTACGCGGACACGGATCCGAACGACTACCCGATGCCCGTGGTCGACTACGCGGCCGTCCCCACCAACAAGTACGACTATCAGAAGGGCCGCACCCTGCAGTCGTTCCTCAGGTACGCCGTCACCGGCGGCCAGCAGGCGCTGCCGCAGGGCTACGTCCCGCTGACGCCGGCGATGGTGCAGCAGACCGAGAGCGTCATCCCCAAGATCCCGCACGTGAAGCCGCCCCCCAGCAAGACGGGTGGAAACGGCAACGGAAACGGCAACGGGAATGGCAGCGGCACCGGTTCGAGCACCGGCTCAGGAGATGGCAGCGGGACGTCGGGCGGAGTACTGCCGCCGCTTTCCAGCGGCGGGGACCCCACGTCGTCCACTCCACCCCCGCCCAGCTCCACGTCCGGGGGCGGCACCCAGCCGACGAAGGTGATCCAGACCGCGGCGAAGACCGTGCCCACGCTGCCCACCGCGAAGCTGGTGAAGACGGCCTCGCGCTGGATCGTCCCCGCCCTGATCGTGCTCGCGGTGCTCGGCGTTCTGGTGGGCCTGTTCCTGGAGTTCGGCGGCTCCCTCCGCAGCAGGATGGGCTTCCTGGCGCCTGTCACCGATCGCATGGGCAGCCTCTCGCTTCCCCGCTGGAGGCACCGATGAGCACCACGACTCATCTGCCCGGCCCCACGGCCGAACAGCCGGAACCCGAGGTCGTCGCGGCCCCGCCGGAGCAGGCGCCGGCGGTCCAGCTGGCGCCAGATGGCCAGGGTCGCCTGCGGCGCTGGCTCGGCCGGGCGCTGCTCGGGCTGGGACTGGTGCTGGCCCTGTTCCTGGCCTACGAATTCTTCTTCACCGGCGTCTACGAGGCGCGCTCCCAGCGGGCTCTGCTCCCCGAGTTCCAGCAGCGGCTGGCCGAGGGTGGTGGCTTCGACTCGCTGACCGCACCGGTGCCGACCGGGCCGGTCGCCTTGCTGCGGATCCCGTCCATCGGTGTCCGCCAGGTGGTGGTCGAGGGCAGCAGCCCGGAGGATTTGAAGCAGGGGCCGGGGCACCTCCCCGGATCCGTGCTCCCCGGTGAGTTCGGCAACTCCGTGATCTTTGCTCACCGGCTGACCTACGGCGGGCCGTTCAGCGACCTCAGCACGTTGAAGGTGGGGGACGAGATCCACACCGTGACCGGGCTGGGCGCCTTTACCTACAAGGTGAGGAAGGTGGGTGTTGTCGCCCCGGGTGAGAACGACGTGATCGGGCCGGCGCTGAAGAGCGAGCTGACCCTGGTCACGTCCCGCACGCCGGGATCCTCCGACCGCGTGGCCGTGACCGCGTCGCTGGTCGGCAAGCCGGTTGGGGTGCCCAAGCGGCCACAGGTGGCGGTCAGCTCCGACGAGCAGGGCACATCCGGCGACCCGCTCGGGCTGCTGCTCGCCGTGCTCTGGGCGCAGGTGCTGCTGGTGCTCGTGCTGGTGGCCAACCGGCTGTACCACCGGTGGCCGCGGCTGGCGGCTCACCTGGTTACGACTCCAGCCATACTGGTCGCCCTATGGATGGTGTTCCAGAGCCTCGACCGGTTCCTGCCGGGGACGATGTGAGGCGGTTCGCTCTGCTGATCGCCTGCGCCGCCCTGGCGCTGGCCGCGGCCGGCTGCGGTAGCAGCGGCGCCTCGTCGACCGGCGGCCCGTCGTCGGTCGGCAGCACGGGTAGCACTACGCCGCCTCCGGCCGGCTCGACGACGTCATCCGCGGCGACGAGCACGATCGATCCCAACTTCGCGATCGGCCAGACGGTCCAGGTCACGGCGACGGGGCTGCGCCCGAAGTGGCTGGTCTCTCTGCTGAAGTCGCCGGTGACGTGGCAGAATCTCACCCAGCACGGGATCCGCGTCATCTTCGACCACGAGCCCGTGACGTCTCCGCTCATTCCGCCCGGCGGCACGTTCCACTACACGCCGCCGACTCCGATCAGCATCACCTACCACGTGACGACTCAGCCCACTCTCCACGGCGCCATCCAGGTCACGCCCGGCAGCGGCTCACCATGAGTCGCCGACTTCGCCTGAGCGCGATCGTCGCCTGCGCCGTCGCGCTCGGCGTGGCGGCGCCATCGGCCAGGGCCGATACGCTCGGCCAGGTGCGTGCGGTGGACGCGCAGATCTCCACCGTCAGCGCGCAGGAGCACGAGGCGCACGCGGGACTGGTGCGCATCTCCCGGGCGATCACCAACGACACCGATGCCGTCGAGCGGCTGCAGCAGCAGCAGCAGCCGGTAGGGGTTGGCTTCCAGCGGGTGCGGCGCCAGCTGAGCGCGGCTCAGGCGCGCCTTGCCCGCGCTGTGGCGAAGGCGAAGCAGGACGACTTCGTCGGCCAGGTCGCCGCGCTGCAGGATCAGCTCGACGGCCTGACGGCGCAGCGCTCAGCGCTGGTGGCCGCCGATCCCCTGCTGCAGGAGGGCAGCGCGAGCGTCGTCTCGTCGCCCCCCGGCTCCTCGATCCAGCGCGGGGCATGGGCGGTTGCCCTGCTCGAGTCGCTCCAGGCGCCGGTCTGCCAGAGCAACCTCACGTCACTGGTCGCATGGCAGACGGCCGAGAACACGACCGCCGGGTGGAACCCGCTTGCGACCACGTTGCCCGCGTCGGGTGCGACGCAGTACAACAGCGCCGGCGTCCGCAACTACTCCTCGCTGGAGGACGGCATCCAGGCGACCGTCGACACACTCGACCAGGGCTACTACACGCAGGGCTACGGCTGGATCGAGTACCGGCTGCGCACCTGCGCCACCCCGATCGTGACGGTCAAGGCCATCAACGCCTCAAACTGGTGCCATGGCTGCGCCGGCGGCCGCTACGTCACCGACGTGCTGGGCACGGTCGAGGAGAACTACCCCGTCTTCGCCGGGTCGTAGCGAGTCTCGCTAGTCGCCGTCGACGGCGATGGCGATCTCGCCGTCGACTCCTTCGATGGCCGGTTCCTGGGCGGCCTTGACCGGGCTGGCGTCCACCTCGTGGACGTACTGGCCTCCGCGCAGCCACGACGCACCGGCGGCGACCAGGCAGCACGCGATCGCGAAGTCGAACGCCTCGTGCAGGCCGTCCAGGAACGGCCCTGAGATCAGCGACGGGAAGAACCCGCGCCCGGTGAGATAGGCGGCGTGACTTGCGGACAGGCTGCCGAGCACGTGCGGGCCGAGCAGCTCCTTGATCGGGTTGAACCCGAGGAACGATGCGAACAGCAGGCCGACCGGCGGCAGGTGCGAGATCCGGGTCGCGTCGGCGTGGGGGACACCCTGCGCCTGGAGCCCGCTCTGCAGCGTCCCCGGCAGCGAGGCGGCAAGACCGATGATCATCAGCGAGAAGAAGATCCCGATCGAGAGCACCATCGCCGAGTTCTGGAAGGTGGCGGCCATCCCGGCGCCGACGCCTCGCTGGCGGGCCGGCAGGCTGTTCATGATCCCGCTCTGGTTGGGCGAGGCGAACAGCCCCATGCCCAGGCCGGTCAGAAGGAGCAGACCGGCGAAGTACTGGTACGAGAAGTTCACCGGCAGCATCTCGAGCAGCAGGAACGCGAGCGCCGCGACCAGCATCCCGCCGGTGGCGAACGGGCGGGCTCCGAAGTGGTCGGAGAGCCAGCCCGAGGCCGGCCCGGCGATCAGGAACCCGACCGTCAGCGGCAGCATGTAGATGCCCGCCCACAGCGGCGTGTTCGCGAAGCTGTACCCGTGCAGCGGCAGCCAGATGCCCTGCAGCCAGATGATCAGCATGAACATCAGGCCGCCGCGGCCGAGCGACGCGAGGAAGGTTGCAATCGCACCGCAGCTGAACGCACGGATCTTGAACAGCGACAGCCGGAACATCGGCTCCGGGGTTCGCACCTCGACGACCGCGAAGAGCCCGAGCAGCGCCAGTCCACCGAACAGCAGGACGAGCGTCTCCGGATTCGTCCAGCCCATCGCGTGGCCACCGAAGGGCTGGATGCCGTAGGTGATCGACACCAGCACCAGAATCAGGCCGACGGCGAACGTCAGGTTGCCCCACCAGTCGATCTTCGCGGGATGCCGCTCGCCCCGCTCCTCCAGTTTCCAGTATGACCACAGGGTGCCCAGCAGCCCGACCGGCACCGACACCAGGAAGACCAGCCGCCAGTTGATCGGGCCGAGGACGCCGCCCAGGACGAGTCCGATGAAGGAGCCGGCGATGGCGGCCACGGCGTTGATCCCGAGGGCCAGTCCGCGCTGGTCATGGGGGAAGGCGTCGGTCAGGATCGCGGCCGAGTTGCCCATCAGCAGCGCACCGCCCACGCCCTGGCCGATCCGCATCGCGATCAGCCACATCGCCGCCTCGGAGCCCTGCATCCAGGTGATGGAGAGCAGGATCGAACAGACCGTGAAGACCGCGAACCCGATGTTGAACATCAGCACGCGGCCGTACATGTCGCCGATCCGCCCGAAGCTGACCACCAGCACCGCCGTGGCCACCAGGAAGCCCATCATCATCCACAGCAGATAGCTGGCGTTGCCCGGTAGCAGCGGGTTGAGGTGGATGCCGCGGAAGATGTCGGGCAGCGCGATCAGGACGATCGAGGAGTTGATCGTCGCCATCAGCATGCCCATCGTCGTGTTCGACAGGGCGACCCACTTGTAGCGGTCGGAGCGCTCAGGCATCGGCCGGCACCCCCGCCGAGAGCTCGGCCAGAAGCGTCCGCAGCCGCCGTCGCTTCTCGACCAGCTCATCCTCCAGCTCCTCGAGAGCGGCGCGGCGGTTGCGGACAACCGAAAGCTGGGTGTCGATGTGCTCGCGGGCGGCGTCGAGGATGTGCGTGCGCTCGTCCTCGTCGCTCGGGTCGCCGGTATGCCACCGCTCCCGCAGGTCGGCCCGGGCGGCCTCGGCGTCGACCCACGCGCGCAGCTCCTCCAGCGAGAGGCCGAGCAGCTCGCGCAGCCGCAGCAGCTCGCGCATGCGGGCCTCGTCCTCGGCGTCGTAGAGGCGGTGGCTGCCCTGCTCCCGGCCGCGGTCGGGCAGTAGCCCGAGCTCCTCGTAGTAGCGCACTGTGCGGGGCGTCGCGCCAACCCGGCGCGCCAGCTCCCCGATGCGGAATTGTGTCTCGACTGTCGCCACGACCCTCCCGTAACCTTACGTGCACGTCACGTTAGCACCACCCCGGCCGGCGTGCTCCGGATCCCGTATCGTCACCTGCGACCAAGAGCAGGAGGCCCGATGTCAGACACCGTCAAGCTGGAGTTGCCCTTCGAGATCGCGGAGTACCGCGACCGAGCCCGCCGGGTACGCGAGCGGATGGCCGAGCGCGGGGTCGACGTGCTGTTCGTGACCAGCCCTCCGAACCTGCTCTACCTGACCGGGTTCCACTCGATCTGGTACCCGCCGCGGGCGCCGCTCGGCGCCGTGGTGCGGGCAGACGATGACCAGCTCCTGTTCGTCGACTACGAGCGTCACGAGCACCTGGCGCGGGCGCTCGCCCACTTCGACGAGGCGCGCTTCTTCCGCTACGACGACGCGGTCGACACGGTCGCGGGGCTGCTCCGGTCGCACGCTGGGGCCGACGGCGTGGTCGGCGTCGAGCGGTGGAGCGTGACGCCAGGGGCCCCGGTGCTGGACGAGCTCTGCGCCCGGCTGCGGGACGCCGGCGTCAGCGTCTCCGACGGCGACTGGATCGTCGACCACGTACGCCTGGTGAAATCGCCCGCCGAGCTCGTCTACGTGGATCGAGCCTCCGAGAATCGTCGACGCTGCATACGCATCATTGCCCGATTTCGTGCGGCCTGGGCGCACCGAGCTCGAGATCGCCGCGCACATCGATCAGGTCATGAGCGAGCACGGCGGCGAGCGGGCGGCGATCGAGACGATGGTGTCCGCAGGCCCCGAGGTGTGGGCGCGGACGCACTCGGCGCCCGGCCGCCGGCCGGTCGAGGAAGGGGACGTCATGTACGTCGACAGCTGCGGCGTGGTCGAGCGCTACCACGTCGACGTCTGCCGCACGTTTGCCATCGGCCGCGACAACCCGGGTGCCCGCGAGATCCTCGACTACACGGCCGGCAGCGTGCTCGAGGTGCAGCGCGGGGTTCGCCCGGGCGACCCGCTCGACGTCGCCCAGCGGATCGGCGAGGACTACGTCTTCGCCCGCTACTCGCCCGAGCAGGTGTGGTGGGTCGGTGGCTATGCGCTGGGGCTGGGGATTCGCCCCAACTGGGTCGGCCACACCTACCTCTCCAACGACGCCTGGGAGCCGTTCACCTGGGAGCCGGGGTACCTGACCAACTACGAGAACATCCTGTTCAACCGGGAGGGCGGATTCACCGCCAGCTACATGGAGAGCCTGCTGATGACAGAGCACGGTATCGAGGTGCTGTCGAAGCTGCCGCGCACGTTAACCGTGCTCGGCGGATAGCGATCATCGGTCGATGGCGCGGGCGCTCTATCCGACAGAGCGCGAGGACGGCACGACGGGTGCGAGACTCCGTATATGGACGACGATCGGCTCTGCGCCGAGCAGCGAGCGTACTACCAAGCTCGCGCGCCCGAATACGACGAGTGGTGGCAGCGACGCGGCCGCTTCGACCAAGGCGCGGAATCGGCCGAGGAATGGGATCGGGACGTCGCGCGCATGGCGGCCGCACTCGAGACCTTTGGCGCGAGCGGTGACGTCTTGGAGCTCGCAGGTGGCACCGGATGGTGGACGGTGCATCTGGCCCGTACTGCTGGGCATCTGACGGTCATCGACTCGTCACCCGAGTCGCTGGAGTTGAACCACAAGCGCGTCTGTCGACCCGATGTGGATTACGTCGTTGCCGATCTATTCACATGGCAGCCACTGCGGACCTATGACGTCGTGTTCTTCTCCTTCTGGCTGTCTCACGTGCCGCGGTCGCGATTTCCGAGCTTCTGGTCATTGGTGCGGTCCTGTCTTGCACCGCGAGGTCGGGTGTTCCTCATCGACAACCGGATCGAGATCCCGGGCCCCAACGTCATCCGGCGTGATTCGGATCTGGAGCTCCGCCGCGTGCACGACGGAAGGGAGTTCCAGGTCGTCGAGGTCTTCTACGAGCCGGAGGAGTTGCAGTCACTTCTCGGTGATCGAAGGCTGGATGGCAAGCCTCGGTGCAACACGCTGGTTCATCTTCGGAGAAGCGTCCCCTTCTGACTCCAGGCAGGCCGCCCGGCCAGGAGCGGCACCGAACGCACGCTGAGACCGATCATCGCCCGCCGGCGACCGATGAGATCCGGGCCGGAGTGGGGTCTCAGGGAGACGAGCGGCGCAATGCCCTGACGATCCACGACCAAGGAGTTTGGCGATGCGGAAGCTGATCGCGTTGGTGTTCCACTACTCGCTCAACGGCCTTCTGGCTGACGAGGGCACCGAGTACTACCGGTTCTGCTTCGAGCTGCTCGACCAGGCCGGTGGCGCGAGCCAGGATGACCAGTCACTCCACTTTCTCCGGAGCGCCCACGCGCACATCATGGGCCGCACGGCGTACGAGGGCATGTCGGCAAGCCTCCCGGCGAACCCGGACCATCCGTGGGCCGACATTCTGACCGCCGGGCGCAAGGTCGTCTTCTCCCGGACGCTGAAGACGGCCGACTGGGCCAACACAACCATCGCTACGGGTGACACGGCAGACGAGATCGACAAGCTCAGGCAAGGCGGCGACGGCCACATCGTGGTGTGGGGCGGCGTCACCCTCTGGCGGTCGCTGATGTGGCTCGACCTGATCGACGAGTGGCACCTTGGCATGCACCCGTATATCGCCGACCAGGGCACCCGGCTGTTCGAGGACGCTCCCGAGTCCTACCGTCTCGACCTGGTGTCCAGCAATGCCTTTCAGACCGGAGTGCTGGAGCTGGAGTACCGGCGGCACAGGTAGCCGGGCAGAGCGTGCGCATTGGGCAGGTCCTAGCGCCGCAGCTGGCGGCCGGTGGCGAAGTCGGTCAGCTCCGCGCCGCCGTCGTGCAGGGTTGCCCAGCCACCCTCGAACTCGAGGGTGGCAAGCGCGCAGGTGGGGAACTTGCCGGCGGCCTGGATCGCTCGGCCGTCGCCGGACAGCCGCATCGCGAGCTGCTCCAGTCCCGGGTTGTGGCCGATCACCATGGCCGCGTCGACCCCGTCGTCGACCTCACGCAGGCGGGTCAGGAGCGCGGAGTCGGTGGCCGCGTAGATGCCGTCCTCGATCTCGACCTCGGCATCGGGGATGCCCGGGGCGATCAGGTCGAGCGTCTGTCGCGTGCGCACCGCCGACGAGCAAAGCACGAGCGCGGGCGCTGTCTCCAGCGCTCCCAGGTGCTCGCACATCGCCCGCGCGTCCTTGCGCCCGCGCGGCGCGAGCGGCCGGTCGTGGTCGGCGACGAGCTGCTCGTCCCAGCTCGACTTGGCGTGGCGTAGGAGAGGTACAGCGTTCTCATGGTCGATCCCCCCGGGAGGTTCGCGCCGGAGCCCGCCGTCCGGCTCACACGGTCGGCGACCAGCCCTCTGGCTTGTCAGGCTGTGTGCGACGTGCCTGGATCCGGACGGCAGCGCGGCCAGCGCCGCGTTGTCGTGACATCATCGAGCCCCCGGGAGGCGTGTTGCCTCCCGGGGGCATCGGCTCATCGCGTCGCTAGACGCAGGGGTTGTCCTTGATTGCGCTTGCCAGGTCTCCGAAGAAGTACCCGGACGGGTGGCCGTACTGAAGGTCACGGCCGTAGGTGACGCCCTGGTTCATCCGCCCGAACGCCCACAGGCACTGACCGTTGATGGTCATGTGCGTGAAGTACGGGTAGAAGTGCCCGGGGGCGCCCGGCGGCGGAACCCGGCACCCGCTCAGGGTCGAGGGGCCGCAGGTGAGCACCTCGCTCGCGGCGGCGTCGGTCTCGAACTGGATCTGCGGGTACTTGGCGCCGTTCGTCGTCGGCTGCTGCTGCAGGAACGGCGACGGATCCCGGTTCGGGGTCAGCGAGTTCGGCCAGTCCGGCCAGTACGGCGAACCGTCGAAGTCGAGGTCCCCGTTCTGGGCGAACGCGGCAACGCAGCCGGTGACCAGGTCGGGCGCTGTGTGGCCCTTGTGGGTGTCACCCTTCGGGTAACAGGGCGAGCTGCTGATCTCCGGGTTGCTCCCGCTGTCCGGACCGGTCGAGCTCTCGTACGGCCCCTTGCAGATGTTCCAGAAGGTGTCGGTGAACGGGCCCAGGTTCAGCGGCGTCGTGTGGGTCACCTTGGTGCACGCCTCGAAGTGCCCGATCTCGTACTGCGTGACGATGCCCGCCTGGAGCGCCGCCCACGGCACGATGTTGCCGACTTTCGCGGTGCTGTACTCGGGCTCGAAGTTGAACGGATGGCCCGAGCAGTCCTTGAAGCTCGTGTTCATGAACCCGTTGTGGGCCGACGCGATCATGTAACCCGTCTGGTGGGTTGTCAGGTCGGTGACTCTGGTCTCGAGCGCGTGCCCACCTCCGGACAGCGGCGCGTCGAAGACGTGGACGCTCAGCTTGTCGCCCGGGTTCATCAACAGCGTCTGGCCGTTGGGCGTGTGGCTGGCGTAGTTGGAGCGCTGCGGGCTCGGCGGCCCGGTGGGCACGCCGTCGCGCTGCAGGAACGCGAACTGCTGTGGTTCCTCGCAGTTGGCGTTGCAGTCCTGGAAGCCGGCCGTGCACTCGAGGCTGTCGATGGTCAGGGCGCCGCACCAGTGGGTGTTGTCACAGCTGATGGCGTCGGTAATGGGCGCAAACCCCGGCGGATAGAACTGCAGCTCCATGAAGGCGCTGCCGCCGCCGCCCTGGTCGTACGTGGGCGGGTGCGTTGGAGCGTTGCTGTCGCTGTTCGGCTTGCACGGCGAGAGCGGGTAGGAGTTCGGGTCGCAGATCGGCATGCTGAACCATGGGGCGACCGACAACTCGAACCAGTGAGTGACATCCTTGCCTGGAGTGGCAACGGTCGGCACCGCGACCGGGTCGCGGGGCAGGTTCTCGACCCAGGTCACGTTGTTGCTCGAGCCCGGACGGCTCGAGAGGAACCGCAGGCTCGGTTCGTCGTGACCGATGTAGTGCCCGTTGTCGTAGAAGCGGCCGGGCTTGCCGTCGTACACCGTGCGCAGGTCGGTGCAGGACGGGGTGCTTTGCGCCCGCTGCTGGATGCCGCTGTATCCGTTGCAGTCGAGCTGCCCGATCGCGTTCGGGCGCACGCCGGCGGCGTCAGCCGCCTTGTGTGTCGTCCGGGTGGCGGCCGATCCAGCTGCGGCGACTGCGCCAAACGCAATCGCGACGACAGCAAGCACGGCCAAGGTCCGTCGTACCATCTAAGTCCCCTCCGGTCTCAGAGCAGGTGGCAACGGCTGCAACCTACTCCCCGTGTGCCGCGCAGTCAACAGTCCGACCTGGGCAGGTATCTGGGCTTACTCTGCGGTGGGGCCGACCCGGCGGCGCCCGGTTTGACCCGCCGTGTGGCGCGTGAGACTATCCCGCCCGGCTCTGAGAGGTCGGGGCGGTCAACCACACCGCGGAACACACCGGCTCTGATGGTGGGGAGGGAACAATGCTGTTGCTGGCCAGGAAGCTCGCACCCGTATTCGTCATCGTCTTCTGCGCGCTGGGCTCGCAGCCGGCGCTCGCCGCCCGTGGGCCGGCAATCGTCCGCCCGCCGCAGGCGTTTCCGGTGATCGACGCGCCGGCCGTGCCGAGCGGGCCGATGACCTACCACGGCGGTCCGGTCCAGCTGTCGACCAAGACGTATGCGATCTTCTGGAAGCCGGCCAAGCTCCAATCAGGCGCGGCGGCAAAGTATGCAAGCGGCTACACCAAGCTGGTCACCCGCTTCCTGAAGGACGAGAGCGGTTCAGCCTGGTACAACATCGGCACCCAGTACTACCAGGACATCAACTCCCAGACGAGCTTCATCACCAACACCTCCAAGTTCGGCGGCAGCTACACCGACACGACGCCGTACCCGACCGGCGAGTGCTCGACGGGCTACACCGGCACGAACTGCCTCCTCGACTCGGACATCCGTGCGGCTGTCGGCCGGGCAATCACCGCCAAGGGCTGGAAGGTGAAGCCGACCTCCGAGTTCTTCGTGTTCACCGCGAAGGACGAAGGCTCGTGTTTCAACGCGTCACAGAACGACTGCTCCTTCACCGAGTACTGCGGGTACCACACCTACAACAGCATCACGGGCAAGCAGGTCTACTACGCCAACATGCCCTACCTGGTGAACACGAACTACACCTGCGCGGTGGCCGGCCAGCCAAGTCCCAACAACAAGCCCGCGGCCGACTACGAGATCAACGTTCTCAGCCACGAGGCGATGGAGACTCGCACCGACCCCGAGATCGACGCCTGGTACGCCAGCAACAGCAGCGGGGAGATCGGGGACCTGTGCGCCTGGACGTTCGGTAGCGCCGGCCTGGACGGCGGCCTGGCCAACGAAGAGTTGAACGGCCACTTCTACTACATCCAGCAGGAGTACTCGAACGCGAGCACCTCCTGCGTCCAGACCTACCCATAGCAGCCGGCTCGTCGGCAGCCTCGAAGCGCCGCCACTCGACGTGGCGGCGCTGCCATGCCGTCCGAAACCGCACACGTGACTTCGGCCACGAGCATTGACTCCTGCGAAACGGTCGTCTATAACCGCGCAATCCCAGCCCCGTGGAAGGAGTGAGGCCTGATGGCGACCGAAACCGTGGCGAGCCCGCCGGCAGCGGCCGGCATCAAGGGGATCGAGGTCCGCTCGATCGACTGGGTTCCCGAGAACGAGCGCCACGGCAAGCTGTGGCACCAGCTCCCGCTGTGGTTCCTGGGGAACTTCCAGTACTTCTCGATCCCGATCGGCTTCGTCGGCCCGGCCTTCGGCCTGTCGCTCTGGTACACGATCCTCGCCGGGACGCTGGGCATCCTGATCGGCACGGTGTTCATGGCCTTCCACGCGACGCAGGGCCCGACGCTCGGCCTGCCGCAGATGATCCAGTCACGGGCGCAGTTCGGCTACCGCGGCGTGGTCATCGCGCTCTTCGCCGTGCTCTTCACCTACCTGGCCTTCAACGTCGCCGACCAGGTGCTGATGTCCGAAGGGCTGAACGGCACGTTCGGCTGGAACAAGAACGTCATCGCCATCGTCACCGCGATCGGCGCTGCGCTGCTGGCCATCTATGGGCACGACTGGGTGCACCGTGTCTTCCGCGGCCTGCTCTACATCCTGCTGCCCCTGATGACCATCATCACGATCGGCGTGCTCACCGGCCACGCCGGCTACGTGCCCAGCCAGTCCAGCTTCGGGTTCAACTGGACGGGCTTCATGGCCCAGCTCTCAGCGGCGGCCGCGTACAACATCACGTATGCGCCATACGTCTCGGACTACTCCCGCTACCTGCCCAAGAACACGGCGCGGGGCAAGCTCATCGCCTCGGTGTTCGCGGGAGCCTCCACGCCGGCGATCTGGCTGATCGCGCTCGGCGCATGGCTGGCGATCCGGCTGGGTGCGGTCGACCCCCTGGTCGGGCTGCAGACGGCCGGCAACAACATGTTCTCCCACCTCGGATCGGTCACGGCGTTCGTGTCGGCGACGGCCCTGGCGGCGACCATGGGCATGAATGCCTACGGCGGGATGCTCACCACGCTCACCGGGATAGACGCGTTCCGCAAGATCAACCCCACTCGCATGGTCCGGATCGTGACGATTCTGGGCCTGACGGTCATCTGGTACGTGGTCGCGAAGGCCATCACGACGAACGCCGTGGGCGCGGTCTACGGCTCGCTGACGCTGATGCTCTACCTGCTGGTGCCGTGGACGGCGACGAACCTGATCGACTTCTTCTTCGTCCGCCGCGGCCACTACGCGATCACCGACCTGTTCAGGATCGACGGCATCTACGGAGTGTGGGCATGGCGGGGCCTGATCGCCTACGCCGTCGGCTTCGCGGTCGAGATCCCGTTCATGTACATCTACAACCTGTTCACATTCAAGACGTACTACGAGGGACCGCTCGCGAAGGACCTGAACAACGTGGACATCGCGTGGATCGCAGGACTGATCGCCACGTCCATCACCTACGTGATCGTCACCCGGAGCTTCAACCCGGCGTCCGAGCAGGCTGCCATCCAGGAGAGCGAGCGCGAGTTGGCGGCGGCCTCGGCTCAAGTCACGGTATGACCGCAGGCGGCGGCAACGGCGCCCGGCCGGGATTCCGGCTGGGCGCGCGGCTGCGCCACGCCCGCGAGCAGCGGCGGCTGTCGCTGGCCGAGGTGGCAAGCCGCACCGGGCTCAGCAAGGGCTTCCTGTCCCGGGTCGAGCGCGACCGCACGAGCCCGTCGGTCGCCTCGCTGCTGGCGGTCTGCGAGGCGGTCTCGCTGCCGATGGAGCGCCTGTTCGCAACGCCTCCGGTCAGCCTCGTCCGTGCCGCCGACCGGCCGCAGGCAGACCTGCCCGGCGCCGCAGTGGTCGACACGCTGATCACGCCGCCGCACGAGTCGCGGGTGACGGTGCTGGAGACGCTGGCCGCCCCGGCCGGCTCGGGCGGCGAGGAGCTCTACTCACTGCCCAGCGAGTGCGAGGTCTGCTACGTGCTGGAGGGGGCGATCGAGCTCGACATCGACGGCACCACCTACACCCTCGAGCGGGGCGATGCGATCACCTTCGGCGCCGCCGTCCCCCACACGTGGCGGAACGTCGCGGAGAACCGCAGCTCGCGGATCTGCTGGGTGATCGCCCCCGCGCTGCCCGACCCACGCAGCCAGGTCGAGTCGCCGGACGCCGTCAGCACCACGGCGCCACCCGCGCAGCCCTAGGGCTTCTTGACGGGCGGCATCACCAGCACCGGCAGGTGGCTGTGGTTGACCAGGCCATGCGAGACCGATCCCAGCACCGCTGACTGCACCGTGCTCAGCCCTCTCGCCCCGACCACGATCATCTTCGCGTCGTGCTTCTCGGCGAAGTCGAGGATGCAGCGCCATACGCTGCCCATGTCCGAGACCACGTGCGGCTGGGATCCTTCGATCAAGGCCGCGCCCTCGTCCGCGATGGAGGAGGCCGCGTCCCGGGCGGCGGTGTCCACCTCGTCGACGGTGTCCTGCGTGAGGATCGCGTTGGGGACTGCGGCGACGGTCGACCAGGCCGACTTCCAGACGGTGAGGACGTACGCCGGGCCCGGCCGCAGCGCCTTGGACGCGGCCAGGATCGCCTCGCGGGCATGCTCGGACCCGTCATAGCAGTAGACGACCGGCTTGTTGTCAGGTTCGCTCATGTCTGCCTTTCTGGAGCAGGTTGAGGACGCACTATGGCCCTTCCTGGTCGCGACGGCGGAAGCCGGCTGCGCCCGCACCGGCGGTCACCACCCCGATCGCCGTCATGATCGCAGCCGCGCGGAAGGGAAACGCGTGGACGGGGACGAGTCCCAGGTGCCGGAACGGCGACAGGTCGAGCGCCCAGGTCGGGGCGCTGACGACGTCGCCGACGACATCCCAGGCGAACGCTCCAGCGATCAGGCCGTAGCCGGCGAATGATGCGATCCGTGGCGTGAAGCCGAAAGCGAGCACCGAGAGGCCGAGGAACAGGAGCGCCGCCGGCGCGCAGTTGAGGCCGGCTTCGATCAGGCCGCCAAGGGGGACGTCGCCGCCGGCGACCCGTGCGCCGGCCCAGGCCAGCAGGCCCGCCTCGATGCTGAGCGCCAGCGCGAGAGCCACCGACAGTCCGATCCTTCCGCCCAGCCACCGGATCCGGCTGAGCGGTAGTGCAAGAAGGGTCTCCAGCCGCTGGTCGGCTTCCTCGCGGCGGGCGGCGCCGACCTGCTGGGCCATTCCCAGGCTGATGATGAGTGCGAAGATCAGCATCACGAACGCCAGGTAGCCGGTCGGCGTCACCAGGCTCGTGAGACCCAGCTTGTGCAGCTCCTGCCTCAGGCTGGCGGGGAAGGACGCCTCCGAGAAGCTGGTCGCCAGCGACCCGATCACGAACGCCATGGCGCCGACGCCGATCACCCACGAGGCCAGCGTCAGCGACTCGATGCGAACCGTCTGCGCGGCCGGGGATGACATGAGCCGCAGGTGCGGCTCGGCGCGGTCGCGCACCTGGAGGATGCCGGTACCGACGTCGCGCCGGGTGACGAGCAGGGCCGCGATCGTCCCCAGGATGACGATCAGGAGGACCGAGGGGATCAGCGCTGCGGGCCGGGAGCCGGTGAACGGCTGCGCCTCCTCCGCCCAGCCGAGTGGCGTCGTCCAGCGCAGCCAGCCGAGTCCGCTCCTGGTATCTGCGGCCACGCGGAGCAGGAACAGCACCCCGAACACCGGCATCGCCACGGAGTAGGCCGAGCGCCGCGTCGGCATCACCTGTGACACCACCGAGCCGATGGCGACGAAGCAGAGGCCGCACAGCGTCAGCACCAGGCTCAGGTACGCGGACCCGCCAACTGGCAGCCGCGTGACGGCAAGTGTCACGAACAGTGACAGGCAGACCACAGCCATGCCCAGCGCCGCCGCCAGCCATCCGCACGTCAGGACGCCGCGCCTCGTGGTCAGCCCGGCAAGGACGACCTCCATCCGCCCCGAGTCCTCCTCGCCGCGCAGGTCGCGCACCGACAGCACGATCCCGAACAGGGCGACCAGCAGCGCGAGCGTCCCGCCCACCCGCCAGGCCGCGTAGCCCTGGGTCGTCAGCAGGTTGCGCGGCTCGCCGTAGAACAGCCGCAGCGCCGGGCTGTTGCCGAAGCTGGCCGTGAGGCCGATCCGGTCGGCGACCGTCGGGTAGGTCGCGCGATAGCCGACGACCTGGGCGGCGCCGTAGAAGGCGAACAGCAGCGCCAGCCCGATGGTGATCCCCCGCGACGAGGCAAACATCCGCCAGGTCAGCGGGCGCGCCGCGCTCACTCCGCCTGCCCGGTGTAGTGGTGCAGGAAGATCTCCTCGAGCGACGGCTCGCGGGTGCGCAGCGTGACGATGTCGTGTGACGAGAGCGCCTGGAGGAGAGGTGCCAGCTCGCCGGACACCTCCACCCGCAAGGTGCCACCGTCTACGGCGACGTGCTGGACGCCGGGCACGTGGCTGACGTCAGGCGGCGTCCCTGCGAAGGTCGCCTCCACCGTCTGGAAGGCGAGATGACGGAGCTGATCGAGCGTGCCCTCGTCGACCAGCCGGCCGTCGCGGAGGATGCCGACCCGGTCGCACAACGACTCGACCTCGCTGAGGATGTGCGACGACAGGAAGACCGTGGCGCCGCCCGCCTTCGCCTCGCCGATCGTGTTTCTGAAGGCGACTTCCATCAGAGGGTCGAGGCCGCTGGTCGGCTCGTCGAGCAGCAGCAGATCGGCCTGTGCCGACAGCGCGGCCACCAGCTGCACCTTCTGGCGGTTGCCCTTGGAGAGCGAGCGCACCTTGCGGTCGGTCTCGAGCTGGAAGCGGTCGAGCAGCACCTGCTCGTACGTGCGGTCGCGGTGCCGGCCCTGGCGCAGGCGGCCCAGGAACTCGAGCGTCTCGGCGACCGTCAGGGAGGGCCACAACGCCGGCTCGCCGGACACGTAGGCCAGGCGCCGGTGGGCGGCTACGGGGTCGGCCCAGGCGTCGATGCCGAACACCTCGACCGTCCCGCTGGTCGGGCGGTGCAGGCCGAGCGTGAGCCGGATGGTCGTCGTCTTGCCGGCGCCGTTTGGCCCCAGAAAGCCGTAGACCTCGCCCCGGCGGACGGCGAGGTCGAGCGCCTCGAGGGCGTGGGTTCGGCCGTAGTGCTTGGTCAGCGCCGTGGCGCGAATCGCGACTTCGTCGGGTTCCGCCGTCCGTCCTCCTGGCCCGGTTGTGGCGAGCCCCGGGCCTTCGGTCACCCGGTCCGCTCCGGGGTGGCCCCGGACTCGAGGACGGTCTTCAGCCGGGCCAGATCCTTTCGGTTGGCGCTGCGCATCGCGCGCGCCATCGCCGGCGCGGCAATCCTGTGGATCCCTGCGGGCTCCCCTCGGTTCCGGAGTGCCATCCGGGTGCCGCCTGTGGGCGTGTCCTGCCACGTATAGATGGTCTCCATCGCAACCGGCCCATCGGTCGTGCGCATCACCATTCGCACGTTGGGCTCGAACTCGGTGACCTCGTAGGTGTAGGACATCCGCCGTCCCAGGAAGGCAGCGACGAACGCGATCCGCGCGCCGACGGCCAGCGGCTCCCTGGTCTCCCATTGCACCGCCTTGATGTTGGCGTACCAGTCCATCGCGTGGTCCGGGTCTGCCGCGTAGGCGGCGACCTCGGCTCGCGGACGCTCGATCTCGATCTCGGTCTGGATGTCGGTGACGCTCACCGTGCCGCTGATTCTATGCCCGGCTCTGCTACACCTCGCACGTGCCCGATGCCGCCGACCGTATCCTCGCCGTCGACCAGGGCAGCTCCAGCACGCGGTGCATCGCCTTCGACAGCGGGTTGCGGACGCTTCACCGCAGCGTTCGCCCGCTGGTGACACGGCGGCCGGGGCCGGAGATGGTCGAGCACGACCCGGCGGACCTGCTGGCCGGCGTGCTCGACGCCCTTGCCGAGACCCGCGCTGCGGTGGGCGGCTCGGTGGCGGCGGTCGCCATCGCCAACCAGACCGAGACGTTCCTGCTGTGGGACCGGTCGACCGGCGAGCCCGTGACGCCCGTCGTCAGCTGGCAGGATCAGCGCGCAGCCGACGTGTGCGCCCGGCTGGCCACAGCGCCGGGAGCCGACCGGGTCGCGGGCATCACCGGGCTCGCGCTCGATCCCACCTTCTCGGCGCCCAAGCTGCGCTGGCTGTTCGACGCCGACCCGGAGCTGGAGCGGCGAGCCGGCAGCGGTGAGCTGCTGTTCGGTGACGTGGCCTGCTGGCTGGCGCACCGGCTCTCCGGCGGGGCGGGGCACCTCACCGAGCCGTCCAACGCCTGCCGCACGCTGCTCGTCGACCTCGTCGCGCTGGACTGGGATGCGGGCCTCATCGACCTGTTTGGGGTGCCGCGCGAGGTGCTGCCCGAGATCCGGCCATCCGACGGCGCGGCTCTGAACACCTCCGCGGAGGTGGCCGGGTTCGAGGCGCCGGTCGCGGCCATGCTCGGCGACCAGCAGGCGGCGCTGTACGGACAGGGGTGCACCCGGCCGCGGATGGCGGCCCTCACCCTGGGCACCGGCGCCTTCCTGTGGCTGAACGTCGGCGCGGCCCCGGCCCAGCCGCCGCACGGCGTCCTGTCGACGGCGGCCTGGCAAGCCGGCGGCGACGGCGCCACCTACGCGCTGGAAGCCTTCGGCGCCAACGCGGGCAACGCGCTGGCGGTGCTGCGCCTGCAGGGCCTGGCGCCGCAGGAGGGAGCCACGGCCGCGCTCGATTGGAGCCGGCCGCACCCGATCGTCGTACCGGCGCCGGCCGGTCTGGGCACGCCGTACTGGCACGGCGCCGACCGGATCACGGTGCTGGGGGCGACCAGCCAGACGTCTGCCGCCGACCTCGCGACCGCCGGGCTGGTGGGTGTCGCCCACCAGATCGCCGATGCACTGGAGGCGATGGACGCCCAGGCCACGGCCGACGTGATCCGGGTCGGGGGCGGGCTGGCTTCCTCAGACGCGCTCGTGCAGGCGGTCGCCGATCTGTCGGGCGTCACGCTCGCCCTCTCGCAGGTGCGCGAGGCCACCGCGCGCGGAGCCGCCGCGATGGCGGCTGCGGCGGTGGGAGTGCTCGACCCCGCTGCCGAGCCCGGCGTGAGCAGCCGCGTCGAGCCACAGCTGGACGACCGGGGTCGGGCGCGTGAGCGGGCCCGCTGGCGCGACGCTGTCGCCGCTCACACCGCCTGGGAGGATGGTGCATGAACGACGGTGCGCTCGGCCCCGCAACTCGCAGCGCCGTTCTCGGGCGGGTCGCCTCCGAGGAGTTCGACGTGCTCGTTGTCGGAGGAGGCATCACAGGCGTGGGGATCGCGCTGGACGCGTCGGCCCGTGGGCTGTCGGTTCTCCTGGTCGAAGCCCGCGACATCGCCTCCGGCACGTCCAGCAAGTCCAGCAAGCTGATCCACGGCGGCCTCCGCTACCTGGAGATGCGTGACTTCGGCCTGGTGCGCGAGGCGCTCCACGAGCGGCGCCTGCTGCTGACCCGCCTGGCGCCGCATCTGGTGCGCCCGGTGCCGTTCCTGTTCCCTCTCCACCACCGAGGCTGGGAGCGACCGTACCTCGGCGCCGGGCTCGCCCTCTACGACAGCATGGGCGGGGCGAGGCACCTGCCGCGCGCGCGCCACCTGTCGCGCCGAGCTGCCCTGGCCGCCGCCCCGGCGCTGCGTCCCGACTCGCTGGTCGGCGCCGTGCACTTCTACGACGCCCAGGAGGACGACGCGCTGTTCGCCGCCTACGTCGCCCGCACGGCGGTGGCCCACGGCGCGGCGATCCTGACGCGGACGAGCGTCACGGACTTTGCGCGGGACGACTCGGGACGGGCGAGAGGCGCGGTCGCCCGGGATGCCGAGACGGGGGCGACCCTGCACCTGCGCGCACGGCACACCATCCTCGCCGGCGGCGTCGGCAGCGACCGCCTGCTGCAGATGGCGACCGGTACGCCTCACCACGACCTGCGGCCGTCCAAGGGCGTCCACCTGGTCGTGCCTCGTGACCGCATCGACATGCGAAGCGGCCTCTTCATGCGCACCGAGAAGAGCATCTTTCACGCCATTCCGTGGGGTGACGGCCACTGGCTGCTGGGCGATACGGACACCGATTGGAGCGGCGACTCCGGTGCCCCGGTCGCCACCCGTCCGGACATCGAGTACGTGCTCTCCAAGGTCAACAGCGCGCTGGTGCGGCCGCTGACAGCGGACGACGTCTGCGGGGTGTTCGCCGGTGTGCGCCCGCTGGTGGCGGGAGCGGACAGCGCCGACACGACGCGCCTCTCACGCAGCCACCGGCTGTTCGCGCCGCTGCCGGGGATGACCGCGATCGCGGGCGGCAAGTTCACGACCTACCGGGTGATGGGCAAGGACGCCGTCGACGCCGCGGCGCGGGACCTGGGCAGCGTGCCGCCGTCGACGACCGATCGGCTGCCGCTGCTGGGCGCCGTAGGGGCGCCCGCCGGCGCGGCGTACGACCCGGCGAGCGGGCTCGGACGGGAGCAGTTTGCGCGGCTGATCTGGCGTCACGGGAGCTGCGCCTCGGAAGTGCTCGACCTGATTGCCGCAGACCCCTCGCTGGCCGCGCCGCTACCCGGTGATCCTCGCCACGTCGCCGCCGAGGTCGTGCACGCCGTCACGCACCAGGGGGCGCTCGACGTGGACGACGTGCTCTCCCGACGCACACGGATCTCGATCGAGGTCGCCGACCGCGGCCGCGCCGCAGCGCCGGAGGTCGCGCGATTGGCCGCCGGAGCGCTGGGCTGGTCGGACGGCCGCCGCGAGGACGAGCTCGCTCGCTACCTGCGGCTGCGTGACGCCGAGGCGGCCGCCGAGTCATCGCCCGACGAGGCAACGGCGCAAGCACGCTACCGCGAGGTGCTGGACGACGTTCAGGCCCGGGCACCAGGCCCGTAGGCCAGGCGCAGCAGCCGGCCCTCGGCGAACCGTTCGGGACGCAGCTCGGACACGTCGATCGGTGACTCCCGGTCGGTCACCTCGGCGGCAACCACCTCGCCGACGGCGGGCGACAGCTTGAACCCGTGGCCGCTCCAGCCGAAGGCCAGGTACAGCCCTTCGATCCCCGGGCACCAGCCGATCATCGGGTTCCAGTCGGGCGTCACGTCGTAGGGCCCGGCGAACCCGCGCACGATCTCGAACTCGGCCAGTCGCGGATAGCGCTCGGCGAGTGCGGCGCGGACGGCCTCGGGGTAGCCCGGCGACATGCCATGGTCGCAGTCGTCCGCGCGCTCGATACCGTCCGGCCCCGCGTAGGCGACCGCACAGAACTGGCGGCCGCGGTCGGGCCGCACCACCACGTTGGTCACCGCGTCCGAGCAGACGGCCGAGGGCAGCGGCCCACCGGGCCGGCCGCGCACGATCAGCACCTGGAGGCGGCGCAGCTCGACCGGCTGCCGCGCTCCCAGTGGCTCGAGCAGGTCGTTGCCCCACGCACCCGAGGCGAGCACCACCCGGCCGGCCGCCACGAACCCCTGGTCGGTGTCGACGCCGGTGACCCGCCCGTCCTCGACCCGGATCGCGTTGACCCCGACGCCCAGCCTCCCGTCCAGGCCGTGAGCGGAGGCGGAGGCGTACCAACCGAGACACATCTTCTGCGCGTCGGCGAAGCCGCCCTCGGGCTCGTAGGCGGCGCCGGTGATTCCGTCCAGCGACAGCTCGGGCTCGACCTCCGGGATCTCGTCCACGCCGATGAACCGGGTCTCGAGGCCGATGCCCTGCAGCATCTCGACGTTGCCCCGGCAGGCGGCTTCGAGACGCTCGGGCACGGTCAGCAGATAGCCGCAACGGACGTAGCCGGCGTCCGCCACGCCGACCCGGTCAGCCCACTCCACGATCGTGCGGGTGCCTTCCATCGCCAGCCGTGCCGTGACAGCGTTCGAGTAGTGGCGCCGCACCATCGAGAAGGAGCGGCCGGAGTCACCGTCAGCCGGCGCGCCGCGGTCGAACAGCACCGTCCGCCCCTGGCCGTCGCGGCAGAGGGCGTGGGCCGTCGCCAGGCCGACGATTCCGGCCCCGACGATTGCCGTGTCGGCCGCGCCGCTCACGCAGGCAACGCTACCACGGTCGGCCTGCCCCGAATCTAAACCATTTCCAAACAGTTGCGTTTTGGTCTGGTATTCGGTACGGTCTGACACGACGCCCGATGTACGACTATGGCTTCTTCAGCTACGAGTCGAAGGAAGACTTCCTCGACCGCTCTCGGGAGTTCTGGAATCCCGACAAGACCGACTTCTGGCAGGACGCCGGGGTCGATCTCGTCATCGATCGCCGCGAGGGCTACTTCTTCTGGGACATGGCCGGCCGCCGGCTGATCGACCTGCACCTGAACGGCGGCACCTACAACCTCGGCCACCGCAATCCCGAGCTGATCGCCACCATCGAGCAGGCGATGCAGCGGTTCGACATCGGCAACCACCACTTCCCGGCGCTGGCCCGCACGGCGCTGGCCGAGGCGCTGGTCAAGGCCTGCCCGCCGAACATGCAGCGGGTGATCTACGGCGCCGGCGGCGGGGAGGCGACCGACATCGCGATCAAGACCGCCCGCCACACCCGCCAGCGGCGAAAGATCGTCTCGATCCTGAAGGGCTATCACGGCCACAGCGGCCTGGCGGTCGCGGCCGGCGACGACCGCTTCTCGAAGCTGTTCCTGTCCGATCGGCCGGACGAGTTCGCCCAGGTCTCGTTCAACGACCTGGGTGAGATGGAGGCGGCCCTGGCCGGCAACGACGTGGCCGCCGTGCTGCTCGAGACGATCCCCGCCACCTACGGCTTCCCGCTCCCCGAGCCCGGCTACCTGCAGGGCGTGAAGCGGCTCTGCGAGCGGTATGGCGCCCTCTACATCGCCGACGAGGTGCAGACCGGGCTGATGCGCACCGGCGAGATGTGGGGCATCACCAAGGCCGGCGTCGAGCCCGACATCATGGTCATCGGCAAGGGCATCACCGGGGGCATGTACCCGATCTCGTGCGTGGTCGTGTCAGAGGAGTGCTCCGCCTGGCTGAAGGAGGACGGGTTCGGGCACATCTCCACCGGCGGCGGCGCCGAGCTGGGCTGCGTGGTGGCGCTCAAGGTGCTCGAGATCTGCAGCAGGCCGGAGGTGCGGTCGATGGTCGCCTACATCGCCGACCGCTTCGGCCGGGGGCTGCGCGAGATCCAGGAGCTGTACCCGGACTGGTTCGTGGGCATCCGCCAGGACGGCGTCGTGATGGGCCTCGAGTTCGACCATCCGCAGGGCGCCAAGATCGTCATGAAGCACCTCTACGAGAACGGTGTGTGGGCGATCTTCTCGACGCTCGACCCGCGAGTGCTGCAGTTCAAGCCGGGCATCCTGCTCGGCCCGGAGCTTGTCGACGAGGTGCTCGACCGCACCGAGGTGTCGATCGGCCAGGCGCTGGCCGAGCTCCGCTCGGGCTCGGCGGTGGTGGCCGGATGAGCACCCAGGCACCCGAGGCCGCCGGCGTCCCGCGCGCCCGGATGATGCTCCAGCGGGCCCACTGGGCCGCCACGGCGTTCGCCGGGTTCGACCCCGACCGGACGCGGCGGATCGTCGAATCGGTCGCCGAAGCGGCATACCAAAACGCCCAAAGGTACGCCGAGTGGGCGGTCGAAGAGACCGGAATGGGCGTGGTCGAGCACAAGCGGCGCAAGAACGAGGACTGCTCCCGGGGTGTCGTCGAGTGGTACGGCGGCCACGACTACGTCTCCGCGCGCATCGATCCCGAGGCCAAGATCGTGGAGCTGCCCCGGCCGGCCGGCGTGGTGCTTGCGCTGACCCCGTCCACCAATCCGATCGCCACCGTCTACTTCAAGGTGCTGCTCTCGCTGATGACCCGGAACGCCGTTGTCGTCAGCCCGCATCCGCTGGCCCGCGAAGTGTCCGTCGACGCCACCAACCTGCTCGCCAAGGCGGCCGTCGCCGCCGGCGCGCCGGACGGCTGTGTGCAGGTCGTCGAGGAGCCGACCATCCCGCTGATCGAGGCGCTGATGAGCGACACGACGACCGACGTCATCCTCGCCACCGGCGGAGTGGCGGTTGTCCGCGCCGCCTACCGGTCCGGCAACCCCGCCATCGGCGTCGGCCCCGGCAACGTCCCCGCGCTGGTCGATCACACCGCCGACCTGGCGGCGGCGGCCGAGCGGCTGATGGATTCGAAGTCGTTCGACAACTCGATCCTCTGCACCAACGAGTCATGCGTGATCGTCGAGCAGCGCTGCGCCGAGGCGTTCGAGCGGGAGCTGGGCCGCCACGGCGGGTATGTGATGACGCCCGAGGAGACCGTGCAGGCTCGCGAGAAGCTGTATCCGGAGGGCCGCCTGCGCCTCGACCTGATCGGCAAGAACGCCGCCAAGCTCGCCGACGAGGCCGAGATCCGGGTGCCGGCCCGGACTCGGGTGCTGGTGGCGCCATTCTCGCTGGTCGTGCCCGAGGAGCCGCTGGCCCGCGAGAAGCTGTTCCCGCTGCTCGGCCTGGTGCGCGTCCCCGACGTCCGCCGTGGCATCGGCGCCGCACGGGCGATGCTGCGGATCGGCGGCGCCGGCCACTCGGCCGTCATCCACTCCCGCGATCCGCGCACGATCATGGCCTACGGCGCGGCGGTGCAGGTGCTGCGGGTGACGGTCAACGCCGGCGGAAGCACCGGCTCGGCCGGGCTCGACACCAACCTGGCCCCGACGATGACGATCGGCACCGGGTTCTTCGGCCGCTCGTCGCTGGGCGAGAACCTGGAGCCCCGGCACCTGATCAACATGACCCGGGTGGCGTACACGACCGACCCGTCCGAGCCGTTCGGCGACTTCAGCGGCCTGGAGCCGTGGAGCGCGGCGCCCGAGGCCGATCCGGTGCCGTCGCCCGCCTTGTCGCCGGGGGCGCACGATGCCCGCGAGGAGATCCGGCGGATCGTGCTCGAGGAGCTGAGGGAGCTGGTGAAGCGGTAGATGACTGCTCCATATCTCACGTGGTGTCCTGGGTGGCGAGAACCGAGCCTCGCAAGGACGCAGGGAGCGCCAATACTCGTAGATCGTATTGGCGCGACCGAGGACACAGCGAGGCGACGGTTCGCAGCCACAGCCACCCCCAGCCGCCATCGACAACCAACCTCTCGCTGCGGCCAGGCCCGCGAGAGATATGGAGCAGTCATCTGAATGGCGGAGCTTCGCTCGTTCATCTTCATCGACCAGCTGCAGCCGCAGACCATGTGCTACCTGGGCTCGTGGATCCGCGGCCGGCTGCCGCGCACGAACATGGCGGCGCAGATCATCGAGATCGCCCCCGGCCTCGACATCGAGCCGCTGACCGACGTGGCGCTGAAGTCGACCGAGGTGCAGGCGGGGATCCTGGTCGTGGAGCGCCAGTTCGGGTACCTGGAGATCCACTCGCGCTCGACCGCCGCCGTGCAGGCCGCGAGCGGCGCCGTGCTGGCGGCGCTGGGCGCCTCGCCCGACGACGCGACCAAGCCGCAGATTCTGGCCTCCCAGCTGATCACCCGGATCGACCACCAGCACGCCTTCCTGATCAACCGCAACAAGATCGGCTCGATGGCGCTGCCGGGCGAGTCGCTGTTCGTGCTCGAGATGCAGCCGGCGTCCTACGCGATCCTGGCGACCAACGAGGCCGAGAAGGCGGCCCGGATCAAGGTGGTCGACTACCGCATGATCGGCGCCACCGGCCGCGTCTACCTGGCCGGCATGGAGGCAGACGTGCGCACCGCCGGCGACGCAGCCGTCGCCGCGCTGGGAGGTGCGGTATGAGCGACGACGACGCTCTGCTGCGCCAGGTCACCCGCGAGGTGCTGGCCGACCTGCTTCCGGGGCTGCTCGAGGAAGCGCTGACGGCCCCCCGCGCCGAGAACGGCAACGGCAACGGCAACGGTCACGTCCCGCCGGCGCCGGCCGCGGCTGCAGACGGCGGGGTGCCCCAGGTGCCGGCGCCGCCGATCGCCGCCGTGCACCGGCCGCCGGGCTGGGTCGGGCCACAGACTTCGGCGCCGGCGTCGGCGCCACAGCCGGCTGCGGAGGCTGCGACCGCTGCTCCGGCCACCGGTGGAGCTGAGGTTGAGGACGTCGATCTGCGCACCGACGCCGACCTGGACGCGTTCGTCCGCTCCCTCGTCCGCCGGCTCGAGAACCCCCGCGATCGGATGGCGATCCGAGGCGGCAAGCTGCGGTTCCGGCTGCGATCCGGCCCCGCGGCCGGCACGGCCGCCGCCGCCGGGCCGGTGATGCGCGTCGAGCGGGGAGCGGTCACCGAGCGAACCGTCCGCGAGGCGGCCGCTGCCGGGGCCCGGCTGGTGCTGGCGCCGCGGGCGGTGCTGACGCCGATGGCGCGCGACCGCGCGCGTAGCCTTGGAGTCGACATCGAGAAGGAGCGGCGATGCTGAGAGCCACCGTCAGCGGCGCTGTCTGGGCGACCAGGCGCGTCGAGGGAATCCCCAACGGCGCCTTCCTCGAGGTTGAGGTCGAGGGCGGCGGGAAGCTGGTGGCCTTCGACGTGCTGGGCAGCGGCGTCGGCGAGCGCGTGATCGTCGCCACCGGCTCGGTCGCCTCCGGGTGGTTCGGCTCCGAGCACCCACCGATCGACGCGCTGATCATCGGTTCAATCGACGAACAGGCGGGCACGGCCGCGAAGGCCGGCGCCCGTCCCCAACGCTCCCGTCGCGTGACGGGGGCATGAACAGGAGGACCACATGGCATCCAGCACCCACGCCATCGGCATGATCGAGACCAAGGGCTTCGTCGCCGCGCTGGCGGCCGCCGACGCCATGGTCAAGGCCGCCAACGTCACGATCGTGGCGCGCGAGGAGGTCGGCGACGGCCTCGTGTCCGTTGTCATCCAGGGCGATGTCGGCGCCGTCAAGGCCGCCACCGAGGCGGGCGCGGAGACGGCGTCCACCGTCGGCGAGCTGGTCTCGGTGCACGTCATCCCGCGGCCGCATCCCGAGCTCGACAAGCACTTCGTGCACGAGATGGCCACTGCGTGATCACAGAGACCGAACGCCAGGTACAGCTGCGGGTCTACCTCCCGATCCCCAACCTGGGCCGGCAGTTCGCGGCCTACATGGGCACGCCGACCCGTGCCCGCGGGTACCCGCCGATCGAGGGCGACAACGCGTTGATCGTCGAGGTTGCGCCGGCGCTGGCGATCGAGCGGATCACCGACCTGGCCCTGCGGTCGGTGCCAGAGATCGAGCCCGGCATCCTCTACGTCGAGCGCCAGTTCGGGGTGCTGGAGGTGCATCACGCCGATCAGGCGCTGGTCGACCAGGCCGGGGCGGCGATCCTGGAGGGGATCGGCGCGACGCCCGCCGACGCGCTGCGGCCGCGTATTCTCTACGCCGACGTGATCGAGGACATCACCGACCAGCACGCGGTGATCATCAACCGCAACCGCGAGGCCTCGATGGTGCTGCCGGGCGAGACCCTGCTCGTCTACGAGGTGGTGCCGGCGCTGTTCGCGGCGGTGGCCGCCAACGTCGCCGAGCAGGCGGCACCGGACGCCACGCTGGTCATCGTCTCGATGATCGGTGCCGCCGGGCGCATCTACATCAGCGGCTCGAAGGAGGACGTCGAGCGGGCGGGCTACGAGATCACCCGGGTGCTCGAGTCGGTGGAGGGCCGTGAGCACTGACGGCGGTGCGCTCGACCGGCTGGCGGCGGCCGCGCTTGCTCCCTACGGTCTCGATCCCGGCTGCCAGCTGCGCCTGATCAACGTCTCCGAGAACTACACCTACCGGGTCGACGACCCCTCGTCAGGACAGGCGTACGCGCTTCGGATCCACCGCCCGGGATACCACACGGCCGGCGAGATCGCCTCCGAGCTGGACTGGATCGACGCTCTCCGGCAGGACGCGGTGGTGGAGACGGCGACGGCCGTGCCCGCGCTGTCCGGCGGCCGGGTGACGCAGGTTTCCACGCCGGAGCTGGGCGAGCGGAACGTCGTCCTCTTCGACTGGCTGAGCGGCGACATGCCCGACCCGGACGCCGGCGACCTGGGGCCCGGGTTCCGGACGCTGGGCGCCGTCTCCGCACAGATGCACGGCCATGCGCGCGGGTGGGCGCGCCCGGCCGGATTTGCGCGCTTCTCGTGGGACTACGAGACGTCGATCGGCCGCAGCGGCCACTGGGGCCGGTGGCAGGACGGTCTGGGCATGGGCGCGGAGGAGCTGGCGACGCTTCAGCGGCTGGACGACACGCTGCGCTCCCGGTTGGAGCGGTACGGCCGCGGCCCGCAGCGGTTCGGGCTCGTGCACGCCGACATCCGGCTCGCGAACCTGCTGATCGACGGGCCCGCCGTCCGCGTGATCGACTTCGACGACTGCGGCTTCTCGTGGTTCATGTACGACTTCGCCACCACCGTCTCGTTCATCGAAGATCATCCCGACGTCCCGGCGCTGAAGCAGGCGTGGGTCGAGGGCTACCGGTCGGTGGCGCCGCTCGACCCCGAGGACGAGGCAGAGCTCGACACGTTCGTGATGCTGCGGCGGCTGCTGCTGGTAGCGTGGATCGGCTCGCACCATCAGTTTGCGACCGAGGCGGCGGAGCTCGGGGCCGGCTTCACCGACGTCTCGTGCACGCTTGCCGAGCAGTACCTATCGACATACGGAGGCTGATCATGTTCACGCCACTCGAGGGACGAACCGTGCTGGTCACCGGCGGCACCAAGGGGATCGGCAAGGGCATTGCCGGGGTCTTCGCCAAAGCCGGCTGCAACGTGGTGATCTCGGGGCGCGATGCCGAGACCGGCGACGCCTCCGCCCTCGAGCTCACACGCCGCGGCGGCGGCCAGGTCGCGTTCTGCCCGGGCGACGTTGCCCGCGCCGAAGACTGCAGGCGGGTCGCCGAGACCGTGGTCGAGTGGTACGGCGGCATCGACGTGGTCTGCGCCAACGCCGGCATCTTTCCGGACACCAAGCTGGTGGACATGACCGAGGAGGACATCGACGCCATCTTCGCAACCAACGTCAAGGGGTCGATGCTGACGGTGCAGGCCTGCGTGCCCTACCTGGAGCGGTCCGGGCGCGGTCGCGTGATCCTGACCAGCTCGATCACCGGGCCGCTGACCGGGTTCCCCGGGTGGTCGCACTACGGAGCAACCAAGGCGGCGCAGCTCGGGTTCGTGCGCACCGCCTGCATCGAGCTGGCGCCGAAGAAGATCACGGTCAACGCTGTCCTGCCCGGCAACGTGGTGTCCGAGGGCCTGGACGAGCTCGGCGAGGGGTACTCGGCGCAGATGGCGGCGTCGATCCCGCTTGGCCGGCTGGGCCTGGTCGAGGAGATCGGCGCGGCCGCGCTGTTCCTGGCGACCGAGGAGGCGGCGTACATCACCGGCCAGACGATCGTGGTGGACGGCGGACAGACGCTGCCGGAGTCGCTGGCGGCTCTGCAGGCAATGTAATGATCGGTGCCTCCACATCGGCGCGCGACTGGCCGCGTGCCGGCGGTGGCGGGCTCAGCCCGCCACTGGCCGGCGCGCTGCGGCGCGAACCGTCGCCTGGGTGTGTCCACGGGAGCGCACGTGCTACAGCACGCACGCTCCCAGCGGCCAGCCCCAGGCTGGGGTTCGCGCTCGCCCAGTCATCACGCCCCTGCGGAGGCAACGATCTAGGTGACCGATCCGGTGCCCGGCCTTCCGACCGGCCTGGCCACCCTCGGGCCGGCTGCCGCGGCGCTGCGCGACCGGCTGCTGGCCGAGATCGCGGATGGCAAACCCGCGCCTGGAGAGCGGCTGGGCGCAGAGCGCGAGCTGGCCGTCCGCTACGGGGTCAGCCGCTCGACGCTACGCGCCGCCCTCGACTCGCTGGAGACGGCGGGCGCCGTGCGCCGGGTGCGCGGCCGGAGCGGTGGGATCTTCGTCTCGGAGCGGCGCGTCGAGCGCGACCTGACGAGTCTCACGGGCCTCCCCGCCTACCTGCGCCGGCAGGGCTTCCAGTCGGGGGCGCGGGTGTTGTCCACGGCGACACTGGGCGCCGACGCCGAGACCGCCGAGGCGCTCGGCCTCGATGAGGGTGAGCTCGTGCTGGAGCTGCTGCGCGTCCGCCTGGCCGACGAGCGGCCGATCTCGCTGGAGCGCGCCCGTTTCCCCGCAGCCCGGTTCCCCGGGCTGCTCGATCACTCGCTGTCGGGGTCGCTCTACGAGCTGCTGGAGTCCGAGTACGGGCAGAAGGCCGGCGAGGCGGAGGAGTGGATCGAGGTGGTCGGTGCAACGGCGGCCGAGGCGCGCGTGCTCGAGGTGCGAGCTGGCTCCCCGCTGGTCTCGATCGCGCGCACCGCGTGGGGCGCCGACGGCACGCCCTTCGAGCGCTCCAACGACCTCTTCCGCGCCGATCGTGTTCGTATCTCGGTCCGTGTCCGCAGCCGCGACCACGTCTCGCTGGGCAGCGCGGTCGAGGTCGTCGGTTTGGCCTGATCCGGTTACGGCATCGTGATCGCCTGCGCGGAGCGCGACACAGGTAGCTGACCCGTAGGACATTGTGGCTGTCGCGATGATCGTTGTCAGCCGCGCTGCTCGCCCCGGTGCCGGTGCCGACCTGGTACTGGACGTGGGAGAACGCGGTCTCGCCTGAGTTCGTCACGGTGCTGAAGTTGGTGGCGTCGGCTGCGCCGTTGGCGACACCTGCTCCGTCAGACCCTCGACCACTCCGTTCGGCGGTGAGAAGTCAGGCTCCACGAAATACGACTCGATGCGGTCGACGTCGAGCGGCTGTCCGGACGTGTTGTTGAAGCTCAAATCAGTTCTCGTTCGCGCCGATGCTGAGGTCGCTGCAGTTCACGGTCAGCGTCCCGAAGCCGGGGACGGTCAGGACCGTGCGGCGGTGTTCGGTCGTCATCGGAACGGTCAGCAGCACGCGGTTTGCCAGGGCGTGCTCCGAGCCCTGAACGAAGCCCTTGGAGTCGATGCCGTCGAGCTTGTCCGCGTTCAGCTTCGCGACCTTGGTGGTGGAGTTGACGGTAAACGGGGCGTGGCCAGACGCCACGTTGAGCGCGAGCCCGGTCGAGTCCTTCTGAGAGTTGGTGTTCGTGACCTGGAGCGCCGGTCCCACCACGGCAGATCCGTTGAGCGTTGTCTGGGCGGTGCTGGTGTTGGTGGTGTTGAGCAGGAAGCTATTGGCTGCCGCGTAGGCAGACCGGCCGCCGAACGCCAGGAAGACGGCGAGCAACGCGACCGCCATGGCGCGCGACGGCAGCAGACGACGTAGATGAGACATGTGACCCCTTCGTTTCGATGACCCCGCGCACCGAAGATACAGCGCGGCGTCCGTCCGGGCGGTAGGGAATGGCCACGGTAGGCTGGTTGCGTGGTCGAGATCCGGAGGCTGGGCGAGGCCGATGCCGAGGCGTGCGACGCCGTCGTCGCCTCGCTGCCGTATCACTTCGGCGACGAGGGGGGCCGGGAAGCGTGCGCCGAGGCAGTCCGTACGCAGCCGGGACTCGTTGCCACGACGGACGACGGCGCAGTCGTCGGGTTCATCACCTGGACGATTCCCGAGGGGTTGGCGGCGGAGATCACCTGGCTGGCGGTTGAGGCGGGACACCGGCGACAGGGCATCGGCGGCGTTCTGGTCGATGCGCTGATCGCCGGGCTTCCCACCACCACCCGATACCTCGTCGTGACGACGCTGGCCGAGCAGTCGGAGCCGGATCCGCCGCCTGACGGGTACCAGACGACGCGGCGGTTCTACCGTCAGCACGGCTTCGATCCGCTGTGGCGGCCGATCGGGTGGTGGGACGAGACGAACCAGGCCGAGCTGATGGTGCGGGATCTGCGCGGGGCGTAGTCCCGCTCACGTCGCGACTTTCGTGGCATGCGATACTGCCGGTCGCCATGGCCGATCACCTGATCGAGCGCTCGGCGCCCACCCACAGGCGCTGGGATGCCGGGCTCGAGCCCGTCCTGTCGGTGCGCCCTGGGGACACCATCACGGTCGAGACCGACGACTTCGCCGGCGGTCAGATCACCCCGAGCTCGACGTCGGACGACCTGCTCGGGCTCGACTTCGAGATGATCTACCCGCTGGCCGGGCCGATCCACGTCGACGGTGCCCAGCCGGGCGACGCGCTCGCCGTCGAGTTCCTCGAGTTCGAGCTGCCCGAGTGGGGATGGGCGTTCATCCTGCCGGGCTTCGGGCTGCTGCCGGAGGGCGAGTTCGACCAGCCCTACCTGAAGCTGTTTGACCTGACCACGGGGCCGACCACCCAGCTCAAGCCCGGCGTCGAGATCCCGATCGAGCCGTTCTGCGGCACGACCGGGGTGCCGGGAGCGGGGATGCGAGACGTCCCGATCCCGCCGCCGCATCCGGGCGGGGGGAACATCGACTTTCGCCACACCATCGCCGGTTCGACGCTCTACCTCCCGGTCGGCGTCGCGGGCGGGCTGCTGTCGCTGGGCGACGCGCATGCCGCCCAGGGTGACGGCGAGGTCTGCGTCTCCGGGCTCGAGTGCACGATGCGTACGACCATCCGCGTCTCGGTGGTGCGCGGCATGGGCATCACCACGCCGGCCTTCCGGCGGCCTGCCGGCTCTCTGACCCGGCGCGTCGACGGCGGTGGCTGGTTCGCAACGACGGGCGTCGAGCCCGACCTGATGGAGGCCGCCCGCTCGGCGGTGCGCGCGATGATCGACCACCTGGGACGCGAGCGCGGGCTGTCCCGGGAGGACGCGTACATCCTCTGCTCGCTGGCAGGGGACCTGAAGATCACGGAGGTGGTCGACGCACCCAGCTGGATCGTCGGCTGCTTCATGCCAGATGCAGTGTTCACCGAGGAGGCAAGATGACACGGGAAGAGCGCGAGCTGCGAGATTCGCTGAGGCGACTGGCGGCGACGGACGGAGGGCGGCGGCTGCTGCAGCTGTCGCTCCGCGGCATCGAGACCGGCGAGCACGAGCTGGCCGCCGGCTGCTGGACGAGCAAGGGCGACGCCGGCTGCCTGTTCCAGCAGTCCTACTGGCAGGGCGTGGCCGAGGGCGTGTTCGAGGACGACGGCAAGGCCCGCGCCTGGGTCAGCGGCGTCGCCGGCAGGGAGCACTACCACCAGGTGATCGACGTGATCGCGGCCTTCGACCGTCTGGCCCGTGCCCAGTACGCGCGCAGCGGCCGCAGGCTCGGCCCGCCCGACCTCGATCGGCCACGCTGGCGGACCGGTGGTCTCCCAGATGCTGGTGGAGGTGCTGGGCGAGCAGAAGGTGGGCGATCGGGAGCCGATTTCGGTGATCTGACCCTCCCGGACACTTGCCCTCAGCCGACGCAAATGGTACAAACGGCCCACTCAGCTGTCTGACAACTTGCCGGATGCCGGCGATGGCTCCGGTGCGTCAACCCGAAGGAGGGCGTCGGTGAGTACTGAAGAGGGGGGTATGCACAGCACCACCAGGGCATGATCCCGGCGTCGAGAGTGTCGACGTCAGTTCGCGCGACGACGTGCACCACCTGCACGGGGGTGCGGTCGGCCTCGTCGGCGTGCTGTTCCTGACCGTGACGGGATCGGCTCCGATCACGGCCATGCTGCTGAACACCCCGATGTCGGTGGGCTTACGGCAACGGGCTCGTACACGCCGGCCGGCTTCATGGTCGCGACGATCGTCCTGACGATCTTCTCAGCGTCGGCTACGTCGCGATGGCCCGCAAGGTGACGGCTGTCGGGTGGCTTCTACAGCTTCATCAGTCACGGCCTCGGCCGTGAGCTCGGAATCGCGGCACGGGACTCGCGATCGACGCGGCGTACTCCGTGTTCGAGGTGTCGTTGTGCGGCGGCTTCGCGTTCTTCGCGACCGCAAGCTGACGCAGTACGGGTACCACATCTCGTGGTGATCCCGGCGTTGTTCATGGTCGCTCTGATCTCGATCCTCTCGTACTTCGACATCCACCTCTCGGCCCAGGTGCTCGGTGCAGCGCTGGTGACCGAGATGCTGATCCTGCTGATCTTCGACGGTTCCGTGTTCTTCTGCAGCGACAGCAACGTGCAGGCGAAGGCACTGAACCCGCTGAAGGCGTTCCACAGCCTGCCCGCGAGCGGTCACGGGGTACAGCTGTTGCGGCCGGCGTGGCCGGGATCGGGGTGTTCTTCGCGTTCTGGTCGTGGGTCGGCTTCGAGATGGCGCCGAACTACGGCGAGGAGTCGAAGAACCCCAAGAAGATCGTGCCGCGGGCCATGTACATCTCGGTCATCGGCCTTGGCATCTTCTACACCATCACGTCCTGGGCATCGATCTCCGCGTAGGGGCAGCGAGGCTACCGCCGCGTTCCAGGCCCAGAACAACTACTACACCTACTTCCTGACCCCCGCGGCGCAGTTCGGGAACCAGTTCATCTCCGACCTGATGAGCTACCTGATCCTGACCGGATCGTTCGCGTGCGGCATGGCGTTCCACCAGACGACGGCTCGCTACATGTACTCGCTCGGGCGTGAGCGGGTGCTCCGCATCCCAGCTCGGGCGCACCCATCCCAAGTACCACTCGCCACACGTGGCGTCGATCACCCAGACCGTGATCACGGCGTGCATCGTGCTCGCCTTCGGCAGTTCGGCGACGGTCGACTGCACAACGCCGGCACCAACGCCTACCTACCTGAACTACGGCCTGATGGCGATCATGGGCGTGGTCTGATCCTCTGCATCCAGGCGCTGGTGTCGATCGCGATCATCGTCTACTTCCGGACGAGCCATAAGGAAGACGCGCACTGGTGGACGACGACGCTGGCGCCGGTGATCTCGGTCGTCGCCCAGATCTACGTCGTCTACCTGGCAATCAAGAACCTGAGCTTCCTCGCCACCGGTGTCAGCTGGGTCAACTACCTGCTGTACATCGACCTCATCGTGTTCGTCGGCGGTGTGGCGTGGGCGTTCTGGATCAAGTCAAACGACAGGGCCAAGTACGAGACGATCGGACGTCTCGTCAACGAAGGCCTGGACTCCGTGTAGGGAGGGGACGAAGGCAGTGGCGGTTGGCGTAGGGCCGGGCCCTACGCCACCGCCGCAGCCGCGTCGAGCGCGCAGGCCAGCTGGTCTGCCAGCGGCGCCCCCGGAACCAGCACGCCGTCGAGCGCCGCGGTTCCGATGGTGAAGCCCCACACGCCGCGCTCGGCCAGGGCCTGGATCCGGGCCGGCGAGTCGACCGAGCCGGCGGCGACCACGGGCAGCGACGTGGCATCGACGACCGCCTCGACCAGCGCATCGACGTCGCCGTCGTAGCGGTAGGCCAGCAGGTTGATACCGTCGACGCCCTGGGCCTCGGCCCGGCGCGTGTCCTCGGCGATCTCGTCGATGCTCCCCCGGAGCAGGCAGGGGTGCCCCACGATCTGGCCGACATACGGGAAGAACTTGATGTCCGTGCCCGCGATGATCTCCTGCACGGGCTCGATCAGCGTGCCGCCGATCAGGTAGTCCGGATTGACCCCGACGGCCGCTCGAGCCGACTCCAGCGTCGCCTCCTCCGTCTCCGAGACGACCTCCAGGTAGCTGGTATGTCCGTTGCTGCGGATGTCGTCCATCAGCGCCTTCAGCTCGGCCTGCGGAAGCCCCACGTCCTTGCACCCGACGTGACGCACGCCGCTCGACGCGATCGAGGCGTACAGCTCCCTGGCGTCACCGAGCGTGACGTCGTCGCGGGTCAGCATGAAGATGAATTCGATCACCGGATCCCCCAAGTTGTAGGACAACTCGGTATGATACTGGCTCGATCGGGACGGCGTGCGACGGGAGGGTCATGCGAGCGGCAATCTGGGATGGGCCGGGTGAGATGTCGGTGGGGACGGTGCCGGACGCCACCTGTCCCCAGGACGGCGTGCTGCTGCGGGTCACCGCCTGCGGGATCTGCGGCACGGACGTCCGCAGCTTCTACAACGGCGACCGCCGGATCTCGCCGCCCTGGGTGCTCGGCCACGAGATCAGCGGCGAGCTGATCGAGATCGGGCCGGGCGCGGCGGCAGAGATCGCCGAGATGGGGATCGAGCACGGCGACCACCTGCACTGCATCTCCACGCTGTGGTGTGGCCACTGCCGGATGTGCCGCACGGGCAACGAGCACCTGTGCGTCAACGGCGAGCTGATGGGATTCGACCACCAGGGCGCCTACGCCGAGCTGGTCGCCGTCCCGAACATCGCGCTCAAGAACCTGTTCCGGATCCCGGAAGGCCTGTCCGACGAGCACGCGACGTTCGCCGATCCGCTGTCCGACGCGATCTGCGGCCACAAGGACATCAACATCGGCCTCGACGACAGCGTGGTCGTCATCGGCGCCGGGCCGGTGGGGACGGCGCACTGCGCGATCGCCAGGCTCGAGGGGGCAAGTCACGTCCAGCTCCTGGAGACCGCAGCCGGCCGGCTCGACCTGGCCCGTGAGATCCTCGGCGACGACCGGATGGCGTACGTCGACACGTCGGCGGTCGACCCGATCGCCACCGTGCGCGAGTCGACGGACGGTATCGGCGCCGACGTCGTCATCGTCGCCTGTTCGAGCGACATCGCCCAGGAGCAGGCGATGGAGATGGCCGGACCCCGGGGCCGGGTGCTGTTCTTCGGTGGGCTGCCGAAGGGCACCACGCACATGCGGTTTCCGTCGAACATCCTCCACTACCAGGAGGTGCAGGTGCACGGCTCCTACGCCTCCAGGCACCGCGACCAGGTGCACGCGCTGGACATGCTGTCCGGTGACATAGGCGGCCTCCGGGCCGTCGTCTCGGACGTCGTCGACCTCGACGGAGCGCCGGAGGCGTTCGCGCGGATCCGCGCCGGCGAGGTGCTCAAGGTCGTCGTCCGGCCCTAGGACGAGCGACTTGCCCGCGTCCACTCCCCGCCGGTCGCTGCGGCACTCGATCGCCGACCTGCTGCGCGAACGGGTGGTGGCCGGGGAGTTCGGCGCAGGCGACCGGCTGCCCAGCGAGCCGGAGCTGGCCCGAGAGCTTGGTGTCTCCCGCAGCTCGCTGCGGGCGGCGATCACCCTGCTCGAGGAGGATGGGCTGGTGTGGCGGCGGCACGGCTCGGGCACGTACGTCACCGACCGGCCCCCGCTGCGCAACGACCTCAGCCGCAACTTCGGCGTGTCCTCGATGATCGAGTCGATGGGGCTCGAGGCAGGGTCGGTCGAGGAGTCTTGCGGCCCGGAGGGCGCTCCGGCGCCGGTGGCGTCGGCGCTGGGGATCGACGTCGGCGAGCAGGTCAGCGTCCTGCGCCGGGTGCGCACCGCCGGCGGGCGGAGGGTGGTGGACGTGACCGACTGGTGCCCGCCCGCCATCATCGCGCCCGACGAGATGCGCGACGTCGGCGGAGGCTCGATCTACTCCGCGCTGGCCGCGCGCGGGATGACGGTGCACCACGGCGTCTCCACCATCACACCGAACGCGGCAACGGGGACCGTCGCCCGCCGCCTGGGCGTGCCAAGGGGATCGCTGCTGCTGACGCTGTTCCAGGTCGACAGCACGGCCGACGGGGTGGTCGTCCTGGTCTCCGAGGAGCACCACCTGGCGGACGCCTTCGAGATCAGCGTCTACCGGCGCGGGCCGGGCGACGGCGAGGAGGCGTGATGGCCAGCGAGCTGGTGGTGGGCGTCGACGTCGGCTCGCAGGGCACGTGTGCCCAGGCGATCGCTGCGGACGGAACGCACCACGCCACCAGCTACGTGCCGCACACGCTCTCGTACCCGCGCCCCGGCTGGGCCGAGCAGGAGCCGCGCGAGTGGCTGGGCGCCGTCGCCCAGGCGCTGGCCGAGGTCAGGCGCGCGGTCGACGGCTCGGCGATCCGGGCCGTCTCGTTCGGCTCGCAGCTCGATGGCCTGGTGCCGGCCGCGGCCGACGGCGAGGCGACCGGGCCGGCGCTGATCTGGATGGACCGGCGCGCAGGATCGGAGTGCGAGGCTGCGGCCGACCGGATCCGGCCCGAGCGGCTGCGCGAGATCACCGGCTGCAATCTCGACCCTGGGCACGTCGCGGCGAAGATCGCCTGGCTGGCCGGCAACCGGCCGGAGCAGCATGCGGCCGCTCGCTGGTTCCTGCTGCCGGGCTCGTTCGTCGCCTGGCACGCCTCCGGCGAGCTGGCCGTCGATCCGTCCAATGCCTCGTCGTCCATGCTGCTCGACGTTCGCGGCGGCGACTGGTCGGAGGAGGTGGGGGAGGCCTTCGGGATCGACCCGGGCTCGCTGGCGCCGGTGCGCCCGGCGCATCTCGCGCTCGGCCCCGTGGCACCGTGGCTGCGCGAGGCCGCAGGCCTCGACCCGGGCACTCAGGTCGTGCTCGGCTGCGGGGACGAGATGGCGGCCACGCTCGGCGCCGGAGTGGTGGAGCCGGGAGTCGTCTGCGACGTGATGGGCACCGCCGAGCCGGTCTGCGCCGTGTCGCCGACGCCCGCGCTGGACGACGAGGGCGTGACCGAGCTGCATCCCCACGCCGCACCGGGCATCTGGCTGCTCGAGAACCCGGGCTGGCTGTCGGGCGGCGCGTACCGCTGGTTTCGCGATGAGCTGGGATCGGTGGAGGCGGCGCGTGCCGCGGCCACCGGCGCCGACGTCTACGAGCTGCTGAACGGCCTGGCGGCTGACGCCCCGGCGGGCGCGGACGGCGTGCTCTGGGTGCCGGCTCTGGCGGGGGCGACGGCGCCCGAGTGGAACGCCGACGCGCGGGCCGGCTGGTTCGGGCTGACCGCGGCCCACGGCCGCTCGCACCTGGCCCGCGCCCTGCTCGAAGGCAACGCCTTCGCATTACGTGACGTGCTGGAGGCGATCCGCTCCGCCGGCCTCGCTCCCACCGAGCTGGTCTGTGTGGCGGGCGGCGCCCGCGGCGACCTGCTGCGCCAGATCCGCGCCGACGTGACCGGGCTGCCGGTGACACGGCCCGAGGACGTCGAGACGACCGCCCGGGGGGCGGCGATGCTCGCTGCCGCCGGAGTCGGTCTGCATCCCGACGTCCCCACCGCCAGCCGTGAGATGGCCGGGCGCCGGCTCGAGCCGCTGCAGCCACGGCCGGTCTGTCGGGCTGTGTACGAGGAGCTCTACATCCGCCACCGCGCGCTCTACGCCGCGCTGCGGCCGCTGTTCGGCACCTAGATTGTGGCTAGGCCGGGGTGGTGGCGCTGCGGTTCACCCAGGGGATCGCGGTGCGCGCCCAGATGTAGACGACCAGGGTGATTGCCGCGGCTGTCGGCGCCGAGATGGCAAGCAGCAGGCCGAACCCGCTGATCAGCTGCGGACCGACCAGCAGGGCGAGCACCGCGCAGGCGGGGACGGCGGCGCTCAGCGCCACGGCCGCCGCAGTCACGCGGCCCCGGCTGACGCGGCCCGTGGGCCGGACCAGGATCAGGTTTGACGCGCCCACCGCGATCATGCTGGCGAGGATGAACCCGGCGGCAGCGTAGGCGATGGTGCTGGAGGTGCTGGTGTGGCCGCCGGCCTTGAGCGACTGGGCCAGCAGGATCGTGCCCACCGCCGCGGCGGCGAGCATGCTGACGGCTGCTGTGACCGCGCCTGCATACAGGGCGCGTTTGAGCGAGATTGGAGTCATGTCGGATATATCGGCCGGATCGGCCCAGAACTCAACGCACGCGGAGGACGGCGGTTCCCTGGATGTCTCCGGCGTCCAGCTGCGACAGGGCGTCGCCGGCCGCGTCCAGGTCGAACGTCGTCACCTCTGCGTGGATCGGGATCTCGGCCGCCAGCGCCAGGAACTCCCGGGCGTCGGCGCGGGTGAAGTTGGCCACCGACCGCAGTGACCGCTCACGCCAGAGCAGGTCGTAGGAGAACGCCGGGATGCCGTCCAGGTGGATCGCGTTGATGGCCACCGTCCCACCCGGTGCGACGGCGGTCAGGGCGGCTACGACGACGGAGCCGACCGGTGCGAACGTGACCGCCGCGTCGACCGGCGCCGGCGGCTGGTCGTCGTACCCCCCGATCCAGTCGGCCCCCAGCGCCCGGGCCAGATCGTGCTCCCGCTCCGACCGCGAGAACACGTAGACCTCGCACCCCCAGTGCTTGGCCACCTGGATCGCGAGGTGCGCCGAGGAGCCGAAACCGAACAGGCCGAGGCGCCCGCCCGGCTGGATGCCGCTGATCAGCAGCGAGCGGTAGCCGATGATGCCTCCGCAGAGCAGCGGCGCGGCCTCCAGGTCAGACATTCCATCGGGGAGCGGGAAGACGTAGTCGCTACGGGCAACCATCCGCTCGGCGTAGCCGCCGTCCAGCGTCCACCCGGTGAACTCGGCGTTCGGGCACAGGTTCTCGAGCCCGCTCCGGCAGTAGGAGCAGGTGCCGTCTGCGCCGCCCAGCCAGGCGACGCCCACCCGCTCGCCGGTCGGCAGCCGCCCGACCACCTGGTGGCCGGGGATCACGGGCGACCGGTGCATCTCCAGATCGCCGGACACGATCTGCAGGTCGGTACGGCAGACGGCGCAGGCCGAGATCTCGATCAGCGTCTGGCCGGGGCCAGGCACCGGGTCGCCGACCGTCTTCAGCTGGAGGTCACCGGGAGCTGAGAGCACCATCGCCTGCATCTGGCCGGCCACGGCAAGACGCTAGCACTGCCCGTTGTGGACGCGATACCGTCCCCTCATGGAGTCGGCGTGCATCGACCGACGTGCTGACAGCCGACCAGCTGGCGCTGCTCGACGCGTACTGGCGTGCCGCCAATTACCTGTCCGTCGGGCAGATCTACCTGCTCGACAACCCGTTGCTGCGACGGCCGCTGGTGGCCGAGGACGTCAAGCCGCGGCTGCTCGGGCACTGGGGCACGACGCCCGGGCTGAACTTCGTCTACGCCCACATGAACCGCGCGATCCGTGAGCGTGACCTGGACGCGATCTACGTCACCGGCCCCGGGCACGGCGGCCCCGGTCTGGTAGCCAACGCCTACCTCGAGGGCACCTATTCCGAGGTGTACCCCCACGTCTCGCGCGACGAGGCCGGGCTCCGCCGGTTGTTCCGGCAGTTCTCGTTCCCGGGCGGGATCCCCAGCCACGTCGCTCCCGAGACGCCAGGCTCGATCCACGAGGGCGGCGAGCTCGGCTACTCGCTCGCCCACGCCTTCGGTGCCGCGCTCGACAGCCCCGACCTGCTCGTCTGCTGCGTCGTCGGCGACGGTGAGGCCGAGACCGGGCCGCTGGCGACCAGCTGGCACTCCAACAAGTTCCTGGATCCCGTAACAGACGGGGCCGTTCTGCCGATCCTGCACCTGAACGGCTACAAGATCGCCAACCCCACGGTGCTGGCACGGATCCCCGAGGAGGAGCTCGCCGCGCTGTTCGCGGGGTACGGCTACCACGTCCACATCGTCTCGGGCAGCGATCCCGGCGACATGCATCAGCAGATGGCCGTGGCGCTCGACCGGGTACTCGACGAGATCCACGAGATCCAGGGTGCTGCGCGCCATCGCGGCGCGACGGGGCGGCCGGTGTGGCCGATGATCGTGCTGCGCTCACCCAAGGGCTGGACCGGCCCGGCGACCGTGGATGGGGTCCCCGTGGAGGGAACCTGGCGCTCCCACCAGGTGCCGTTGGCCGAGACGCGCACCAACCCCGGGCACCTGGCGATTCTCGAGCGCTGGATGCGCAGCTACCGGCCGGATGAGCTGTTCGACCCAGACGGGACGCTGATGCCCGAGCTGGCCGAGCTGCCGCCCAGGGGCAGCCGGCGGATGAGCGCCAACCCGCGCACCAACGGCGGGCTGATGCTGGTCGACCTGACGCTGCCCGACTTCCGCAGCTACGCGGTGCCGGTGGAGGAGCACGGGAAGGGGTGGGCCGAGGCGACGCGCGTCCTTGGCGCCTACCTGCGCGACACCATCGGCGCCAATCCGCAGACGTTCCGGATCTTCGGCCCCGACGAGACGGTGAGCAACCGGCTGACCGCCGTGTTCGAGGTCACCGACCGGCAGTGGGAGGGCGAGATTCTCGACGGTGACGACCACCTGGCCGCCGGCGGGCGGGTGACCGAGGTGCTCTCGGAGCACCTGTGCCAGGGTTGGCTCGAGGGGTATCTGCTGACCGGGCGGCACGGCCTGTTCAACTGCTACGAGGCGTTCATCCACATCGTCGACTCGATGCTGAACCAGCACGCCAAGTGGCTGAAGGTGACGCGCGGGCTGGCGTGGCGGCGGCCCGTGGCCTCGCTCAACTATCTGCTCAGCTCGCATGTCTGGCAGCAGGACCACAACGGCTTCTCACACCAGGATCCCGGGTTCATCGACCATGTCGTGAACAAGAAGGCCGAGGTCGTCCGTGTCTACCTGCCGCCGGACGCCAATTGCCTGCTCTCGGTCGCCGACCACTGCCTGCGCAGCCGCAACTACGTCAACGTGATCGTCGCCGGCAAGGCGCCCGGCCTGACCTACCTCTCAATGCATGAGGCGGTCGAGCACTGCACCCGCGGCGCCGGCATCTGGGAGTGGGCGAGCACCGACGCCGACGGCGAGCCGGACGTGGTGCTTGCCTGCTGTGGCGACGTCCCCACGCGGGAGACGCTGGCCGCCGCCGACCTTCTCCGACACCATCTCCCGGACCTGGGTGTGCGGGTCGTGAACGTGGTCGACCTGATGCGGCTGGAGCCGCCCACCGAGCACCCCCACGGGCTCAGCGACGCCGAGTTCGACTCGTTGTTCACGACCGACCGCCCGGTGGTGTTCGCCTACCACGGCTATCCGTGGCTGATCCACCGGCTCGCCTATCGCCGCACCAACCACGACAACTTCCACGTCCGCGGCTACAAGGAGGAGGGCACTACCACCACGCCGTTCGACATGGTGATGCTGAACGACCTCGACCGCTTCCACCTGGTGATGGATGTGATCGATCGCGTACCGGGGCTGGCGTCGCGCGCCGGCCACGTTCGGCAGTTGATGGTCGACCGGCGGCTGGAGTGCCGGGCATACACCCGGGAGGCCGGCGAAGATCCGCCCGAGATCGCGCGGTGGGAGTGGCCCGGCTAGCGCGGGCCGGACAGCGTGGACATCCTGGTCGTGAACGCAGGCTCCAGCAGCCTCAAGCTGCGGATCCTCGACGGCGCTGACCGGCTCACCGCCGGCGTCGACCTGCCTGCACCGCGGGGCGAGGCGGATGCGGACGCGCTCCGAGCGTGGGTGCGTGCGAACGGCCCGGTCGACGCCGTCGGTCATCGGGTGGTGCACGGTGGCACCGTCTACACCGGGCCGGTGGCGATCGATCGAGAGGTCATGGAGCAGCTGTCGGACCTGGCCGATCTGGCGCCGCTGCACCAGCCGAAGTCGCTCGCGGGCATCGACGCCGTAACGGCCGCGCTGCCGTCGACGCCTGCTGTGGCTTGCTTCGACACCGCGTTCCATGCCGGGTTGCCCGCCGCGGCCGCAACCTACGCGATCCCCCGCGAGTGGCGAGAGCGCTGGGGGCTGCGGCGGTTCGGGTTCCACGGCCTGTCGCACGCATACGCGGCCCGGCGAGCCGCAGAGATGGCGAACGAGGTCTCCGCTACCTTCCGGGTCGTCACCTGCCACCTCGGCTCCGGCGCGTCGCTGGCCGCCGTCGTTGACGGCCGCTCCGTCGACACCACCATGGGGTTCACGCCGCTGGAGGGACTGGTGATGGGAACCCGCTCCGGAACGGTCGACCCCGGCCTGGTGCTGTGGCTCGAGGAGCACGCGGGCATGCCGCCGGCGGAGCTGGCGTCTGCGCTCGAGCACGAGTCTGGCCTGCTCGCTCTGGCGGGCACCGCCGACATGCAGCAAGTGATCCTGCGAGCGGAGGCCGGCGAGCCTGACGCGGCGCTGGCCCTCGACGTCTACCTCCACCGCATGTGCGGAGCCGTGGCGGCGATGACCGCTGCCACGGGCGGCCTCGACGTGCTGGTGTTCACCGGCGGCGTCGGCGAGAACGCCCCGGAGATCCGCCGGCGCGCCGCTCGCGGGCTGTCCTTCCTCGGAGTCGAGATTGACCCCGACCGCAATCTGGCCGGCGACCCCGACCGGGATATCAGCGGGGCCGAGGCCGGCGTGCAGACGCTGGTGGTCGCTGCCCGCGAGGACCTCGAAATCGCGGCCGAGGTTCGCCGCGTGCTGGGCTGACTCGGGTAAGCTGACGCCGTGATCGTTGTCGGCATAGACGGCTCTCGCGGCTCCGAGTCCGCCCTGCGATTCGCGGCCGCGGAGGCGAAGCTTCACGACGTCAAGCTGCGGGTCGTAATCGCGTGGCACATCGCGGCCACCATCTACATGTCGACCTCCGCTCTTGCGCAGGTCGATCCCGAGACGCTGCAGCGGGAGACACAGAAGGTCGCCGAGGAGGAGGTCGAGCGGGTGCTCGGGCCGCAGCGATCCGAGAACATTGAGGTCGTCGCCCGTCAGGGAGACGCGGCCGGCGTGATGATCGACGAGTCGAAACGGGCACAGATCCTCGTCGTCGGATCTCGCGGCCACGGCGGCTTCACCGGCCTGCTGCTCGGCTCAGTCGGCCAGCAGTGCGCGTCTCACTCGCACTGCCCGGTGGTGGTCGTTCACCCGCCGCCGAAGAGCGCTGAGAGCGCCTAGGTCGGAGTCGCGACGAACGCGACCTCGTCGACGAAGCACCAGGACCAGTCCTCGCCGGGCTCGGCGGACCGCATCAGCGGGTGCCCGTCCTCCTCCCAGTGACGGCGGGCGTGCCGGTTCCGCGAGGAGTCACAGCAACCGATCTTGCCGCAGGTCAGGCACATGCGCAGGTGCAGCCAGCGGGCTCCGATCTTCAAGCATTCCTCGCAGCCCGCGATCGACTCGGGCAGTTCGGTAACCGCGATCTGATCGAGGTGGGAGCAACTCGGTTCGCCCATGCCGGATGTATAGCTCACACGCATCGGGCAGGCGTGTCCCGGTAGGGTTTTCCAGCGATGAGTGGCGTCACGATCCTGACGGAGTTTCCCCGCACCCCGGAGGTGCGCTCCGGCCTGTTCATCACGCTCAAGGACGGCACGCGCCTGGCGGCCCGGGTGTGGCTGCCTGACGACGCCGACACGAGCCCGGTTCCCGCGGTGCTCGAGTACCTGCCCTACCGCCTGAACGACGGCACCGTCGCCGGCGACCACCAGCAGATGACGTACTTCGCCGGCCACGGCTACGCCGGCGTACGCGTTGACATCCGCGGCACCGGCGAGTCGGAGGGCATCTGCTCCGACGAGTACACCCCGCAGGAGCAGGCCGACTGCCTCGAGGTGATCGAGTGGATCGCCGCCCAGCCGTGGTGCACGGGCGCCGTCGGGATGATGGGCTACTCGTGGTCGGGCTTCAACTGCCTCCAGGTGGCGGCGCTGCGGCCCCCGGCCCTGCGCGCGATCGCCAGCTGCTACGCGTCGGACGACCGGTACGCCGACGACGTGCACTACCGCGGTGGGCTGGTGATCCCGATGGACATGGTGCACTGGTCGACCTGCATGCTGGGGTGGCAGGCGCGACCGCCCGACCCCGAGGTCGTCGGCGACCGCTGGCGCGAGATGTGGCTCGAGCGGCTCGACCAGCCGCCGTGGATCGAGTACTGGCTCGCCCACCAGCGCCGCGACGCCTACTGGCAGCAGGGGTCGGTGTCGGACGACTACTCGCGGATCACCTGCCCCGTGATGTGCGTGGCCGGCTGGACCGACGGCTACACCGACTCGGCTCTGCGGCTGATGGAGGGGCTGAGCGTGCCACGGCGCGCACTGATCGGCCCCTGGGGGCACAACGACCCGGTGCACGGCGCCCCCGGGCCGGCGGTGGGCGTGCTGGGCGAGCTGGTTCGGTGGTGGGATCGGTGGCTGAAGGAAACCGAGAACGGCATCGAGGAGGAGCCGGCGGTCATCGCCTGGATGCAGGAGTCGGTGCCGCCGGCGGCCAACATCGCCTACCGGCCGGGCCGCTGGGTCGGCGAGCAGCAGTGGCCGACGCCGCACGTCCAGCCGCGCACGCTGCTGCTCGGCGATCACACGCTGACGATCGCGGCGGAGGGGCGCGAGGGCTGGCTCGCGGTGGGGAGCGTCCAGTCCGTCGGGGTCGACGGAGGCGCCTGGTGCGCCGACGCCAAATCGGCCGATCTCCCGCTCGACCAGCGCGCCGACGATGCTCGTTCGCTCTCATTCACCTCCGCGCCGCTGGTCGACGCTGTCGAGATCCTGGGCTTTCCGGAGGCGCGCCTGGTGCTTCGCGTCGACCGGCCGGTGGCGATGGTCTCGGTACGGCTGTGCGAGGTGCGGCCGGACGGCAGCTCGCTGCTGGTCACCCGCGGGCAGCTCAACCTCTGCCAGCGCGAGTCGCGCGACGACCCCTCGATGGTACCGGTCGGCGAGGAACTGGAGGTGCCGTTGACGATGGACTCGATCGCGCACCGGTTCCACGCGGGGAGCCGGATCCGGCTCTCGGTGTCACCCTGCTACTGGCCGCTGGCCTGGCCGTCGCCGCGGGAGGTGACGCTGGAGCTGCTCTACGGTACCGGCGCCGCGCTGGTGTTGCCGGTACGGGCACTGTCCAAGGAGGACGAGGAGCTGCGGGCGCCCGATCCTCCAGAGGAGCCGGCGCCGCTGCAGGTCGAGACCATCCGTGCCGGCTCGAACGGCGGGCGCTCCATCAGCCGCGACCTCGGCGCCGGCCGCACCGAGCTCATGTTCGACTGGGGGATGGGCGGGTTGCAGAAGCTGCCCAACGGGATGCTGTACGAGGACACCTCGGTTGCCCGCTACACGATCACCGACGGCGATCCGCTGTCGGCGCGCGTGATCGTGGAGAACACGTCGGCGTCAGGGCGCGGCGACTGGACGGTCGACATCCGGGCGACCGGGGAGATGACCTCGACCGCAACGCACTTCATCGTCACCTCCAGTCTCGACGTCTACGAAGGCAACACGCGCATCGCCGCGCGCACGTGGACGCACGAGTTCCCGCGCGACCACTGCTGAACGTCCGGCCGCGCTACTCCTGCGTGGGCGTCATCGCGTAGACAAAGAACGCCGGCTCGGCGCCGACGTTCTCGAGGTGGTAGCTGTGGCCGGGCGCGAGGTACACGCTGTCGTTCTCGTGCACATCGAGCGCCCCGCCCTCCCAGGTCAGGCGCAGATGGCCGCGGATGATGAAGTACGTCTCGTGCACGTCGCCGTACCAGTGGTCGCCCTCCGCGGTATCGTCGGCCGCCCGTGATGACCAGGTGTTGGTCTGCTCGCCCGGGTCCATCCACGAGACGCCCTGCATCAGCTCCGACCCGCACCGGGCCCGGGTGATGGTGCGGGCAATGCGGACGCGCGTGACGGCCTCAGCCGCCGGGGTCACCGGCACGTCGGCCAGCGGCACGACCATCGGGGGGACGGGCTCGGGCACGGCTCAAGCCTACCGCTGTAGAGTCGAGCGGGTGAGCGGCTCCGTCCTCTCGATTCGGTCCCAGGGCTCGATCCTCTCGATCGCCAGCGACGGCTCGATCCTGTCCATCGCCTCGAGCGGCTCGATCGCGTCGGTGGGCTCGATCGGATCGGTTGGGTCGTTCCTCTCGATCGGGTCGGCCGGCTCTGCTCTCTCCGCCCTCTCGTTTGCCTCGCGCGACTCCGTCCTGTCGGCGCGGTCGGCCGACAGCCTGCGGGGCCTGCCGATGACGGAGGAGCAGCGCCGCGCGCTCGCCGCCGGGCTGGTCACCGTCGCCGCGCTGCTTGTGTTCCGGCGCCTCACGACACCTTGACCGAGGGCGATTTCGCCAGCGCGGTCATGGCCCCCGACGCGGTGGACTGCTCGAAGCCGAGGAAGTGCTTGCTGCCGGTTGAGGACGGCGCCGTTGTGCCCGGCCCGCCACCGCCGGTGGCGCCGTAGACGAGCTTCAGCGCCGCGCCCGGTGCGAGGTTGACCCCGCCGACCGTAATGGTCATGCCAAGCACCGACACGGTGCCCTTGCTCGCGGTTACGGCGCCCGGATCGGTTGCGAGCACCGAGGGCGGCGACCACCCGGACGGAACCACGATCTGAACCGACCCGTCCACCAGCGCTCCGGTGCTGGGCGCGTGGTAGGTGAACGTCAGGGTGTTGCCGCTGGAGCCAACGGCCGCCGTCCGCGGCGTCAGGCGGAGCGTCCCCGCGCCGTCCGGCGCGACGGGGTTCACGGTCAGGGTGAACTGCCGGTCGGCGACGGTTGTCTGGGCGTCCTGTACCTGGACCGTGAACGTGAACTGCCCCGACCCCGTTGGGGTGCCGCCGAGCACACCGTGCTTGGTGAGCGTGATCCCGGTGGGCGGCGACCCGCTCGACACCGACCAGGCGTAGGGCTGCACCCCGCCACTTGCCCCCAGCTGGAGGTGGTACGGCACCCCTTCGGTGGCGACCTTCAGCGACGTCGTCTTGAAGACCAATGGTGGCGCAGTGATCGTCACCTGCTGGGCCGCTGCCGCCAGGCCGCTGCCGCCAGGCGGTGTCACGGTCAGCGTCGGCGTACCGACTGTCGTATCCGCGTACTGGAAGGTTGCCGTGCTCGAGCCGGCGGGCACGGTGACGCTGGTGACCACCGTGCTACCTGATGCGTCGTAGAAGGTGCCGGTGGCGGAGGTGGAGGTGAGTGAAAGCTGCATCCCGCCGGCCGGCGCCTGCACCGGGTTGCCGTCGTTGCCCTCCAGGGCCACGGACATCGCGCCGGTCTTGACCCCGGTCTGGACGGACGGCGGGGATGTCGTGAAGAGCACCGCCGAGGACCACCGCGAGACGTACGCCAGACCAGGCCCGTTGGAAGGGCCGATTGATGGATCCAGGCCAGTGCCGTTGACCGTGAGCTGGTCGGCGGCGATCCGGATCCGGCCGAGACCGCCTTGACCGCCGCTGCCACCCGATGGTGAGGTTGCGACGCCACCCACCCCACCACGCGCCGTGATCGCTGCACTACTGGCAACCAGGACTGCGGGCGCCGCCAACTCGATGATGCCGCCCGAGCCGCCACCACCACCGGCGTACCCGTTCCCGCCGGCTCCGCCGTTGGCGATGATGGTGCCGCTGACGGTCAGCGTCCCGCCGGCGACGATCTGGATCGCCCCGCCGCCGCCTCCGCCGCCGCCACCGGCAGCGGAGCCGTTCGTCCCGCCGCCGCCGCCGCCCGATCCAGGGTAAAGGGTGTTGTTGGTGACCGCGAGGTCGTTCTGGGCCCCGCCGATGCTTCCGCCTCCGCCACCGCCTGCGAGGGAGCTGTTCAAGCCCGACTGGCTTGCGTATGTGCCGGGGTCGCTACCGTGACCGCCGTTCGGTCCGGCCAGCCCTCCCGGGCCGCCCAGACCCCCGCCGTTGCCACCGGCGCACGTGTTCGACGGAGATGTCTGGGCCCCGCCCCCACCACCGCCGCCGTTTCCGCCGCCGCCGCCACCGCCTGCGCAGCCGGAAGGGATTCCGCCGCCGCCACCGCCCTGTCCGTGGCCCCCACCCGCGCCGCCCTTGGCCCCTCCGCCCATTGTTCCTGCGAACCCGGCTACGCCACCGCCGGGAGGGGGCGAGCCGGCGGGAGTGCCGTCAAGGTTGATGGTGCCGTCGATCGAGACGTTCCCGGAGGCGAGAATGTCCGGGAGCGAGCCCCCCTGCGTCCCCTGAAAGGTGACGGTTGCCCCGGATGCGATCGTCAGGTTCACGAAGTTCCACGCGTGGGCATCCGACGGCGCGTAGCCTGCAAACACGGTCGTCGACCCGTTCTCGATGATCTGCCCGGTGTCGGGGTTGAAGACGTACGTCCCGGCGGATAGCGAGACCGATCCGTCGGCGCCGGTGCTGACCGGCCAGGTGACGGTCGCGGCGCCCGCTCCGGCGCCAGAACCAAGCGTGCCGAGCGTCACAAACAGTACGGTGCACATCAACGCTCGTCGCTCACGCATCACAGCAATTGCCTCCGGTTCGTTTCGCTAGGACGCTACCAACCGGCCCGCGACCCGTCAATATTCACCGACTGATCCCGACCCCCAAGGAGGACGGCATGGACGACACACGCGCGCGACAGCTGCTGACGCAGCGACGGACGGACATCGAGGAGCAGCTGCGATCGGCGGGCATCGACCCGATGGGCGAGGACGAGTCGAGCACGGAGATCGCCGACAACGCCACCGACACGTATCAGGCCGAATACGACGAGGGCCGGATCCAGGAGCTGCGTGACGAACTGGCGGCCGTCGGCCGTGCAGAGGACCGGCTGGCGAACGGCACGTTTGGACGCTCGGTCCAGAGCGGGGCGCCGATCCCCGACGAGCGGCTCGAGGCGCTGCCCACCGCCGAGCGGACGATCGAGGAAGAGGAGGCGCTGCCGGGCAGCGGGAGCTGATCGTCCGCCGCCCCGGGACGTCAGGCAGTAGCCACCGCTGCTCCACCCTCGTCGGTGCCGACGTTGTCGTCCAGCTTTCGCTTGACTGCTGACAGCGGCCGGGCGACGTCCTCGAGCGACTTGCGCGCCGCCTCGACACCCCAGATCAGCTCCACGATCGCAGCCAGCGCCATCAGCGACGCGCCGAGCACGTAGCCCAGGAAGACCTGGCTGCGGCTGCCGCTCGAGATGAGGACGCCGAACAGCCACGGCGCCGCCCAGCCGCCGGCCGCCGTGCCGATTGCGTAGAAGACCGCGATCGCCAGCGCCCGGCTCTCGATCGGGAAGATCTCCGACACCGTCAGGTACGCCGAGCTTGCGCCGGCGGAGGCGAAGAAGAACGTGATCGACCAGCAGATCGTCATCGTCGTCGCGCTCAGCATGTCCTGCTGGAACATCCATCCCGTGATCAGCAGGCCGACCGCCGACGCCATGTAGGTGCCGAAGATCATCGGCCGCCGCCCGACCGAGTCGAAGAAGTGCCCAAGGCAGATCGGCCCCAGCACGTTTCCGACCGCGAACGGGAAGATGAAGTACGCCACGTTGCTTGCCGTGACGCCGAAGAACGTGGTCAGCACCAGCGCGTAGGTGAAGAAGATGGCGTTGTAGAAGAACGCCTGCGACCCCATCAGCATCAGCCCCACGAACGACCGCTTGGGGTACGTGAAGAGGATCGACTTCACGATCCCGAGGATGCCGACGTCGCGTCTCGGATCGATCTCGATCGTGTTCCCGCTGGGCGGCGGCAGTTCCTGCCCGGTCTCGCGCTCGACCGTCTGCTCGATCTCCTTGACCACCTCCTCGGCCTCCTCGAACCGGCCGTGCGTCATCAGGTAGCGAGGGCTCTCGGGCAGGTTGCGGCGGATGAACAGCACCGAGATCGCGAGTGCAGCGCCCAGGAAGAAGCAGATCCGCCAGCCGTACTCCGGGTTCACGTACGACGGATTCAGCAGGTACAGCGAGGCGGCCGACCCGATCGCGGTTCCGACCCACCAGGAGCCGTTGATCGCGAGATCTGTCCAGCCGCGCCGGCGGGCCGGGATCAGCTCGTCGATCGCGGAGTTGATGGCCGCGTACTCACCGCCGATGCCGATGCCGGTCATGAACCGGAAGAACACGAACGACTCGAAGTTGAACGAGAACGCGGTCGCCACCGTCCAGACCAGGTACCAGCCCAGCGAGAACATGAACAGCCGCTTCCGGCCCAGCTTGTCGGTGGCGTAGCCGAGCGCGAGCGCGCCGGCGGCCGCCCCGGCCAGGTACATGCTGTTGGCAAAGCCGATCTCGCCCGTCCCCAGATCGAGCCCGCCGCCGCCGCCGGTGGTGATCACCGGGGCGATCAGGCCCACGATCGTCACTTCCAGGCCGTCCAGGATCCAGGTGATCCCAAGCCCGATCACGACCGTCCAGTGCCACTTGCTCCACGGCAGGCGGTCCATGCGCGCAGGAATATCGGTCTCGACGGGGCCGCTCGCCTCGTTCGTGTGTACTGCTGCAACCGCCATCTCGCGCCCTCCCCATCCAGTGGAACGAAACGTGTTCCCGCTGGACATGCCCAACGTGCGCGCCGGGCAAACCAGCGCGCACGTTGGGGGACGTACTATCGGGGGGTTGGAGCGGACCCATCGTGGGCCCCTGGTGGGACTACTTGGTCTTGAACGGATCCAGGTAGACGTCGTCGATCGACCAGTCACCGTAGCCGCAGCCGACCTCCGTGAACGTGAACGTCACGTCGAGCGGTCCGTTCAGCGTCGCCAGGTAGTTCGTGAGCACGGCGACGGGGACGACGGGCTGCCAGTTGGAGTTGGCGCTGATCCAGGCGACGGGCATCGTCTGCAGGTTGCCGTCCGTGTCCGTGTAGTTCACCGAGACCTGGAGCCAGGAGTGGCGGTGCGAGCCGTTGTTCTGGACGAAGAACCGGATCGTCGGGGTGTTCGGGTCGAGGCAGACCGTGTCGCTGGTCGCCACGCCCGAATCGCCCAGGTAGAGGGAGTTCGAGTCGGTCTGGTTGCCCACGTAGTAGGGCTCGTTGCCGTTCTGGGTCTGGGCGCCGTCCGACAGCGTCCAGCCGGATGAACCGTTCTCGAAGTCGCCGCCGGAGATCAGCTGGTACAGGCTCGAGTCTCCCCACGGCAGGAAGGTCTGCGCCGTCGGGGCGTCGGAGCACGAGCCCGGGCTCTGTCCCCAGACCGCTGGTGTCCGTTGTGTCCGGAGTCGGGGCCGGAGTGTCGCCCGTCGTTGGATTGACCGTGGTGACCGCCGAGTCCACTGTCATGGACGTGTCCGCGAAGGCTGCAGTCGGAGCAACCAGGAAGGCGCTCACCAGGAGGGCGAGGGTGGGGATTGCGATGAAACGTGCTCTCATGGCGGCCGCGCTTTCCGGTCGTGGAGGGATGTACGTCGGGCTGAAGAATTAGCTGTCGCAAAGTGGAGTGGCATCACCCTTTCGGGGGGTTCGCCAGATGAACCGATAGGGGCTCAAGTTCTTACAACGAGTGCCGATAAGGGCGGCGTGCAGACGCTATCTACCGAGACGACGACGGTGGGGGTCTCCACCGGGACCGCGGCAGGCGACGAAGTCGTCCGCGTCGACCCGCTGGTCGAGGAATACCGCAGCCGGCCGTCGCTGACCCCGTCCCGCCGCGAGCTGACCGTCAGCTCGATCAGCGCCTGCCTGTACCTGGGCGCCGCGCTCGGTCTGATGGCGGCCTCGCACGGGTCGTTCGCCGGTCTGCTGACCGGCCCCGGGATGCTCTTCCTGCTCTGCTACGCCGTGGTCTCGCGGATCGAGTTCGAGATCGGCACCGGCTCGGCCATCCCGACGCAGCTGGTGTTGGTGCCGATGCTGTTCGTGCTGCCGCCGGGGGTCGTCCCCCTCACCGTCCTGCTCGCCTATGCGCTGTCTGCGACCTTCGACGTCGCCTCCGGAGCCCTCCGGCCCGAGCGGATCCCGGTCGTCCTGTCGACCTGCTGGTACGCGCTCGGTCCCGCCGTGGTGCTCGCCGTCTGGGGCAACGGGCGGCCCGACTGGCAGCAGGCCGGCATCTACGCGCTGGCGCTCGGCTCGCAGTTCGCACTCGACCTGGTCAGCTCGGTGATCCGCGAGTCGGCCGGCTTCGGAGTGCCCGCTCGCTCGGTGGCCACGTTCCTGTGCTGGGTCTTCCTGGTCGACGCACTGCTGGCGCCGCCGGCGCTGACCGCAACCTTCACGATCGTCGACAAGCCGGCCGCCCTGCTCGGCCTGATGCCGCTGGCGGTGCTGCTCTGGGTGTTCGCCCGCGACCGGCACAACCACATCGACCAGACGCTGGCGCTCAGCCAGGCGATCGACGGCGCCAACGACCAGGCCCGGCACGACGGCCTGACGGGTGCGTTCAACCGGATGGGCTGGGACGAGGCGTGCGCCCACCTGCAGCAGGCCGCCGAGGGCACGTGGAAGCCGGCGTCGGTGCTGGTGGTCGACGTCGACCGGCTGAAGGACGCAAACGACCAGCACGGCCACGAGTTCGGTGACTCGGTGATCCGCGCGACTGCGCGGGCCCTGGCCGGCGGAATCCGCACCGGCGACGTGCTTGCCCGCATCGGCGGCGACGAGTTCGCAGTCCTGCTGCCGGGCACCGGCGAGGGCGAGTGCGCGCAGATCGTGGGCAGGCTCCAGCGGCTGATCGCCGGTTCCAAGGTCGGATCGTTCTCGCTGTCGGCCTCGATCGGCTCGGCCACCTGCCGCGCAGACCATCTGGACGAGGGCTTCCGCGTTGCGGACGCTCGCATGTACCGGGCCAAGCGCGCCAAGCACGAGCGCTAGCTCCTCGTCGAGGCGGGAGGTTTGGCGATCCCGGCGGCCGGGAAGCCACCTTCCATGGAAACGACAAAGACACAGCTCACACGGATGGGGCTGAAGCAGGCCCGGAATCATCCCCGCGCCGCGCTGCGGATCAGCGCGATGATCGGCCGGCACCCGCGCCGCACCTGGAAGGCTGTTGCGCTGGCGCGCTACGCCCAGAATGCCGTCGCGGTCGGCCGCGAGGCCGCGCTGGCGCACCGCCGGGAGCAGGCCCGTGCGCGCCGCCGGACGCGGATCCGCGGAGTCGCGATCGGCATGTCGGTGGTCGGGGCCGGCACCGTTGCCGGGATGCGGCTCGCCCAGTCACACCGCGACTGATCGGCTCAATCTCCGGTGGTCTCGCCTGTCGCCTCCAGCTGCGACATGGTCGTACCGATGCGGCGGGCGAGGCCGGGGATCAGCACGACGATCAGCGCTCCCACGAGCGCCCAGGCGCCAACGACCCAGGGGAACTTGTTGTACGGATAGATCTGGCCGTCGGCGTTCCGCCAGAAGACGTAGACCAGGAATGCGATTGCGAGCGGCGGCATCACCAGCTCCCACCTTGCGTTCGCCGCGGTCGATCGCGAACAGCTTGATCGCGCCGATGTTGGTCACGATGTAGGCGATGATCATGCTGAGCACGCCGATCGTGCCCGGGTAGAAGAAGGCGTTGACGACGTTCGTCCCGTTGACCCGCTGGGCGATCATCCAGACGACGGCGACCGTCATCACGACGGCCAGTGCCGTGGCCGGTGCGCCCGGTGCGCCGCGAGGACGTGCCCAGCCGGTGCGGCCCGAAGCCGTCGCGGCCCATCGCAAACAGGATCCGCGAGGCGCCGGTCGCGGTCCCCAGCGCGCTGGCGAACGCGCTGACGGCCGCGCCCAGGTCGATCAGGTTGCTCATCCACGACCCGATGTAGGTGTTGGCCAGGTCGCCCAGCGGGGTCGACGAGCTCGCGAACGCGCTCACGCCGGCGGCGTCGGTGCCGAATCCCCAGCTCTGGGCCATGAAGCACAGGGTGTAGAAGACGCCCGCGGCGAGCACGGCGGTGCGGATCGCCTTCGGGATCTCCAGGCGCGGGTTGTTGGTCTCCTCGCCGAGCGCGGCCGCGCCCTCGAACCCGCCGTACGACAGGAAGCAGAGCACGATGCCCAGCCCGAACGCCGAGCGGCTGGTGCCGCTGGGCAGGTGGAAGACGTCCGTCGAGAAGCCGGCGTTGGGCGGCGTGGTACCGACACCTGCCAGCTTCAGGAAGATCACGATCATCAGGATCAGGATCAGGCTGACCGAGATCGTCTCGATCGACAGCAGCGCGCGGGTGGTGATCTTGATCTCGAGGTACGCGATCAAGGAGATGATGGCCGCGGCGGCAAGGGCGAACCCGATCCACTCGGTGCCGCTCCAGATCCCGGCCCCGTTGAGGAACGCCGGGAAGAACAGACCGACCTCGCAGCACGAGGCGCAGGTGAACGCGAGATAGGTGCCGAACAGCGCCCAGCCGGAGAAGAAGCCTGCGCGAGGCCCGAGGGTCGCTCCGCTGAAGGCGTACACCGACCCGGCATGTGCGTAGTGGCGGGACAGGCGGACGAAGGCGAACGAGACCAGCAGCACGCCGATCGTTGCCACGATCATCGCCAGCGGCACCGCCCGCCCGACGTTCGCGGCGACGCCGACACCGTTCAGCGCCATCGCGGCGGTCGGAGCCATGATCCCGATCGAGAGCGCGATCGTCTCCCAGAACCGCAGCTCGCGCCGTAGTCCGGCCTGCTGCCCGGGTCGTGGGGCGGCCTCGGTCGCCATCAGTTCTCTCCCCTCGAAGATGCTCTCCGGCAGGAACGCGCCCACCACCCAGTTGGGCGCGTCGACCAGCTCGTGGATGCGCAGGTCGGATGCGACCGAGCAGATGGCGTAGGCCTCCTGCCGGTCAAGGTCGTAGCGGTTGGAGATGTGGTCGATGGTGGCCCTGACGGCGCGCTTGCTGGCCTCCATCAGGTCGGGAGCGACGCCGGTGCACACGTGGTAGGCGCTGGTCTCAGCCTCGGCCAGGGCGCCCCGGCGGCCATGTGGTACTGGGGCGCCGGGATGGTCAGGTCCTTGCGGACAGACAGGCGGACGGTGATGTCCATCGCCGTCTCCACGGCGGTGCCGCACACCTCGCCGTCGCCCATCGCGGCGTGGGTGTCGCCAACCGAGAACCGGGCGCCCTCGACGCCGACCGGGAGGTACAGCGTCGTCCCGGCCCGCAGGTGCTTGATGTCGAGGTTGCCGCCCCAGTCCGACGGCGGCACGATCGAGTGCTCGCCCGGCTCGCGCGGCGCGACGCCGATCGTGCCGGGGAACGGCCGGTAGGGGAGGGTGATGCCCTCGGCGAAGCGCACGCGCCCGGTCTCCTCGTCCACCTGGGAGATCCGCAGCCAGGGGTCGGGGAACTCGTCGGCGAGCAGCCCGAAGCCTGGGATCAGCGCCGTCCAGCCCCAGGTCTGGGGCTTGAACTCGAGGATCTCGACCGCCAGCGTGTCGCCCGGTTGGGCACCGCGCACCTCAACCGGCCCCGACACGGGGTTGACGTGGGCGAAGTCGAGGTTCGCCACCGCCTCGACGCCCGAGTCGGCAGAGATCTGCTCGTCGGAGGCGTCGCGGACGTGCAGCATCACCTCCTCGCCCGAGCCGACCGACAGCACCGGCTCGATCGAGTTGTCCCAGACGTAGTTGAACGCGTCGGCGCGGACCTCGTGCAGCGACTGATGGTGCATGGCTTACCTCCAGGTGGCGGTGCCGCTGGAGCTATTCCAGCACAAATAGAGCCGCTGAACGAGCTGATTTGTTGCCAGGTCAGGCGGTCTTGTGCACCGCCACCTGGTACTTGGACACCGACGTCCGCGTTCCCGGCGTGTCGCCGGCCGGCATCGCGTTCAGCGCGGCGTCGCCACGCTGGTAGTCCTCCTCGTTGTCGAAGAAGACCAGCGTCAGCGACTTCTGTGCATCGGGATCCCACAGCACGACGATCTGCTTGGCCGGGATCTCGTCCGGCGGCGCGTCGCTGCTGTTGATCATCGCAGCGACGTTGTCGATCGCCTGCTGGTTCACTCCGTCGAACTCGACTGCGCGAACTATGGCCATGTCACTCCTCTTCGGGTCAGTGAGTGGCAAACGCTACACGTTGCGGACACCAGCGGTATAGAATCGCGCCCACGGCCGATCGGGGATCCGGCCCTGGGGAAGGGGATTTAGCATGCGGCGTACCTTGCTGGCACTCTTCGCACTCGCATCTGCGGCGTGCCTGACACTCGTTCCTGCGGCCGGAGGCGCGACGCGAGGTCTGCCTGCCCCGCGAGCTGTGCCCGGAGGCATCATCGTCGTCAACAGCGCCGGCGAGGGCGCCGACGCCAACCCCGGCAACGGCATCTGTGCGACGAGCGGCGGCGTCTGCACGCTGCGCGCAGCGATCCAGGAGTCGAATGCCAGCGGCGGCGGCAACACGATCGACTTCGGTGTCGGGACCGGCGCGATCACCATCACTCCGACGTCGGCGTTGCCGGCGATCACTGCCGGTGTGACCATCGACGGCACCAGCCAGCCGGGCTACCGGGGCCTCCCGATCGTTCAGCTGACCGGCTCATCGGCGGGTGCCGGCGTGGACGGGCTGACGCTGGGCGCGCAGACGACGGTGCGCGGCCTGATCATCAACCTGTTCGGCGGCAACGGGATCAACGTCACGAATGGGGAAGCTTCGGTGATCCAGGACGACTACATCGGCACCGACGCCACCGGCACGCTCGACCGTGGAAATGGCGGAGCCGGCATCCTTGCCGGCGCCAACGACGTGACGATCGGCGGTATCCCGGCCGGCGGCCCGATCACCGGTGTGGGAAACCTGATCTCGGGCAACAACGGGGGCGGCGTGGTCGAGCCGGCCCAGGTGTTCGGAGCGACCGTCGAGGGCAACCTGATCGGCGTCAATCTGACCCAGACCGCGCGGATCGGGAACACCGGCAACGGCGTGTCGGTTGCCGGCGGCGGCAACCTCCAGATTCCGGTCGCGACGATCGTCGGCGCTCCGGGCGGCGGCAACGTGATCGGCGGGAACTCGGGCGACGGCATCCTCGTCACGACGGGCAACCTGAGCAGCGGCCGAGCCACGATCGACGGGAACGACGTCGGAACCGACCAGACAGGCACGGTCAACCTCGGCAACACCGGCAACGGCATCGAGATCGGGACGTCGGGGAACGAGGCCGGCGAGAACGGCCGTAACACGGTCTACTTCAACACCGGCACCGGGATCCGGGTCACCGCCGGTAACGGGAACCCGCTCGGGAACAACGTCGCCTTCTTCAACGGCGGGCTGGGCATCGACCTCGGCCCGGCCGGCGTCACCCCGAACGACACCAAGGATCCCGACACCGGCGCCAACAACCTGCAGAACTGGCCGGTGCTGGGGACGCCGACGCTCGACTCGGGCGGAACCTCGGCGACAGTGCACGTGGCGCTCAACTCGCTGCCCAACGCGCACTTCGACATCACGCTGTTCACCGGCCCCAGCTGCGACGGCTCGGGCAACGGCGAGGGCCAGTCGATCACCGACCTGCTGACCGACCGGACGGCCGACGCCAACGGCAACCTGGTGTTCAACGTCAGCGTCTTCGCCGATCCGGGCGACGTGATCACGGCGGTCGCGACGCAGCTGCTGAACGGCAAGCCGTTCAACACCTCCGAGTACTCGAACTGCGTCACCGTCCCGTTCGCGCACACCTTCACGGTCAACTCCACCGGCGATGCGCCCGATGCCAGCGCCGGCAACGGCACCTGTGCCACGTCTGGCAACGTCTGCACGCTGCGGGCTGCGATTCAGGAGACCAACGCGTTGGCCGGGCGCGACCTGATCAGGTTCGGGCTCACGAACTCGATCACGATCACGCCGACCTCCGCGCTGCCCGCGATCACCGACATGGCGACCATCGACGGAACCACCGAGAGCGGGTTCGTGACCACCCCGATCGTCGAGCTCAACGGCAGCTCTGCCGGCGCATCGGCGGTCTCCGGGCTGAAGCTGGCCGGCAAGCACGACACGATCCGCGGCCTCACCGTCAACCGCTTCTCGGGCGACGGTATCACCATCACCAACAGCGACGCGACCGTCCAGACCTGCAGCATCGGCACCAACGACCCCGGCACCGCAGCGCTTCCAAACGGCGGCAACGGCATCACCATCCAGGGCGTCCGCGCCCTGATCGGCGGCTCGACCAGCACCCAGCTGCCCAACGTCATCTCCGGCAACACCGGCAACGGCGTCGTCGTCTCGGGCTTGCTGGACAAGGTGCAGCAGAACAAGATCGGCACGAACCACGCTGGCACGGCCGCCCTCGGGAACGGCGGAGACGGCGTGCTGTTCACCGCACCGCTCGGCGCGTCGGCCGGCGGCACGGTGCCGACGTTCCGCAACGTGATCTCCGGAAACCACCAGAACGGGGTGGAGTTCGCCGGTACCGGGGCCAGCTCGACGCTGAACAACGCCGTCGCCGGCAATTTCATCGGCGTCGGCGCCAACGGGTCGACTGCCATCCCGAACACGCTTGCCGGCGTCCTGGTCAGCGCGGGAGCGGTCAACTCGATAGTCGGCAGCACCGCAGCCGGCGGCGGCAACGTGATCTCCGGCAACGGTGACGGGGGCGTGGCTGCGGTCGGCTCCTCCACCGCCACGAGGGTGCTGGGGAACCTGATCGGGACCGACGCCACCGGCGCCGTCGACGTCGGCAACGTCGGCCCGGGCGTCTCGGTGTCAGGCGCGCCGTCGGTGATCGTCGGCGGCGGCCCGATCCAGCAGCGCAACGTGATCTCCGGCAACAGCGAACAGGGGATCATCCTCACCGGTGCAGGAGCCGCGGGGGCCTCGATCGTCGGGAACACGATCGGCCTCAAGGCGTCGGGCGTCGGAGCGCTTCCCAACGACGAAGACGGCATCTTCATCCAGTCGGCGACCGCCACCGTCGGCGGCCCGACCGCCAACCAGGAGAACATCATCGCCGCCAACGGCCAGTCCGGGATCGCAGTTAGCTCCAGCCAGGCGTCGGGTGCAGCGATCACGGGCAACGTGATCGGGCTCGACGGGAACGGCGCCGCCGCCGGCAACACCTCCAACGGCATCGCGGTCTCGGGGGCGCCTAACGCGTCGATCGGCGGCTTCAACGCCGGCCAGGGGAACGTGATCTCGGCCAACGGAGCCGACGGCGTGCAGATCGCAGGCGCCGGGGCGACCGGCGCCGTCATCCAGGGCAACAGGATCGGTACCAACCTGACCGGGCAGGCGTCTCGCGGCAACACCGGCGCCGGCGTCGACCTCCGCTCCACCGGCGCGACCGTCGGCGGCTCGCAGGTCGGCAGCGGCAACCAGATCTCCGGCAACCACACCGACGGCGTCCTGATCACCGGAGCTGCCGCGACCGGGAACAGCGTGGTCGGGAACCTGATCGGTATCCGGCCCGGGTCTCCCAACCCGGCCGTACTCCCCAACACCGACAACGGCGTCCACATCACGGATGCCGCGAACAACACGGTGGGATCTCCCAGCGGGATCAACGTGATCGCCGGAAACGGCCAGCACGGCGTCCAGATCGACGGTGCGGGAGCGACGGGCAATACGGTCGCCGGCAACGACATCGGCACCGACGGCAGTGTCCGGCTCCCCAACCTCAGCGACGGCGTGCTGATCGAGGGCGGCTCGGGCACGGCGATCGGCAGCAGTGGCGCCTCGAACGTGATCTCGGGCAACGACGGGTTCGGCGTCACGGTCGATGCCGACGGAGCGACACTCGAGAACAACCTCGTCGGGGTCGACGCGGGCGCGACCGCGGCCATCGCCAATCTCAGCGGCGGCGTGCACGTGATCCTGGGCGACGGCACCCAGATCGGCACGCTCACCGGTGTGATCAACGTGATCGGGGGCAACTCCGGTCCCGGTATTGCCCTCACCGGCCTGTCGACCGCCGACACGACGATCGTCCACAACGTGGTTGGTAAGAGCGGGCCGGCCGGGGCGCCGAACACCCAGGGCATCGTCATCCAGGCCGGCGTCACGAACACGCTGATAGGCGGCGTCAGCGACCAGGGGCCTGCCGGCAACACTGTCGAGGGCAACACCGGCACCGGGATCGCGGTTCAGGACGGCACCGGTACCCACATCGAGAACAACGCCATCGACGGCAACGGCGGGCTCGGCATCGACCTCGGCTCGCCGGGCGTCACGCCGAACGATCCGCAGGACCCCGACAGCGGGGCGAACAACCTGCAGAACTTCCCGGTTCTCAGCGCCGCGGTGACGGGCGGCGGCGTGGTGACGATCGCCGGCTCCCTGAACAGCACGCCCGCGACGAAGTTCACGATCGACGCCTACGCCAGCCCGACGTGCGACCCGTCCGGGAACGGCGAGGGCTCGGAGTTCCTCGGCTCGTTCTCGCCGGCCAAGACGAACGCGCAGGGCGTTCGGGCCTTCAAGAACGTCGAGCTGAACGCCACCGTGCCCGACGGCCAGTCGATCACCCTGACCGCGACCGACCCCAACGGGAACACGTCGGAGTTCTCGCCGTGCCAGGTGGCGACGCAGGCGGTCGCCGACGTGTCCGCCGCGCTGACGAGCTCGCCGAACCCGGTGGTGAACGGCCAGGCCCTGACCTACACGGCAACGGTCAGCAACGCCGGGCCTGACATCTCGGTGGGCACGACCCTGACCGAGACGCTGACTCATGTGACCTTCGTCTCGGCGACCCCGTCGAAGGGCACCTGCGCGCTGACCGGCAACAAGGTGGTCTGCGACCTGGGCGACGTCCTGCCCGGCAAGCACGTCACGGTCAAGATCGCGGTCACCGTCAATGCCGGGTTCACCGGGACGCTGACCAACAGCGCCGTGGCGGCCGGGCTGCGCACCGATCCCAGCCCCGCAAACAACACGGCGACGAACAATACGACGGTGACCTGACTCCAGATCTATACGCGACCGATGAGTTCCGGCGCCGGTCCCGGTCATAGGGTGCAGCAGACGACCCGCGAGCAAGGAGGAGCACCATGAGCACGGCAACCGGCCAGGTCGGCGCGATCAGCCTCGTGATCATCCCGTCGGCCGATCAGGACAAGGCGATCGACTTCTACGTCGGGTCGCTGGGCTTCGAGAAGCGGACGGACGTCCCCTTCGGCGGCGACTACCGGTGGGTCGAGGTGTACCCGCCCGAGGGCACCACGGGGATCGCCCTGGCGCCGCCACGCCCACAGGATCCGACGGCGGTGCAGACGGGGATCACGCTGACCACCAGCGACATCGACGCCACCCACGCGACCTTCAAAGCGCGCGGCGTCGACGTGGACGAAGAGGTGTCGCGGATGGGCGACCCGGTTCCGCCCATGTTCTGGTTCCGCGATCCCGACGGCAACACGCTGATGGTCGTCCAGAGCTAGATCGGCAACTAAGATGGCGGTGGTGGAGGCTTCGATTGTCACCCGTGAGGACCTGGAAGCGCGGTTCGACGGCTATCGCACCGAGCTGACCGGCTACTGCTATCGGATGCTGGCTTCGCCGTTCGAGGCAGAGGACGCGGTTCAGGAGACGTTCATCCGGGCGTGGCGCGGTGTCGACCGATTCGAGGGTCGAGCCGCGCTGCGCTCGTGGCTCTACCGCATCGCGACGAACGTCTGCCTCGACATGCTGAACGGCCGCGAGCGGCGGGCGCGGCCGATGGACCTCGGGCCGGCACGCGATCCGGCCGGGCCGCACGGCGACATCCTGCCGGAGGTGACCTGGGTCGAGCCGATCCCCGACCGGCTGGTGGTCGCAGCCGAGGGCGATCCGGCCCAGGTGGCGGAGGCCAGGGAGTCGGTCCGGCTGGCGTTCATCGCCGCGCTCCAGCATCTGCCGCCCCGCCAGCGTGCCGCGCTGATCCTCTGCGAGGTGCTGCGCTGGAGCGCGAGCGAGACTGCCGAGCTGCTCGAGACGAGCGTCCCGGCGGTGAACAGCGCGCTTCAGCGCGCGCGTGCAACGCTCGAGTCGGCCTCCGCCGAGGAGCCGGCGGAGCTGAACGCGGCCGACCGTGAGCTGATCGACCGGTTCGTCGACGCCTTCCAGGCGTACGACATCGACCGCCTGACCGGGCTCATCCGCGAGGACGCGATCCAGTCGATGCCGCCGTACGAGCTGTGGCTGAGCGGCCGCGACAACATCTTCGGCTGGTGGTTCGGCCCCGGCATCGGCTGCCGGGGCTCGCGTGTCGTGCCTGCGGGCATTGCGAACGGCCTTCCGGCGTTCGGCCAGTACAAGCCCGACGAGACGGGCGACGGCCTCGTGCCGTGGGCACTGATCGTGCCCCGGCTCGGCGAGGGGGGTATCGCCGAGATGACCTTTTTCCTCGACGTCGAGTCGCTGTTCCCGCTGTTCGGGCTGCCGCTCGAGTTCGACGAGTCGTTGCTCAGCTAGCCGGTCGAAGCACTTCGCCGAGCCCTATCAGCGCGATCAGCACCAGCAGATCGGCCGACGCGCCGTAGACCCGCAGCTCGGAGTCGTGTCGGCACGCGCACACCCGCAGCCGGGCGAGCGCGTCGACTGCCACGGCGTCGGCCTGCATGTCGACCAGATCGCAAGTCACGACCACCGGAGCTCCGCGGTCGCGCAGCTGGTCCATCAGGCGGGCCGTCAGGCCCGGAAGGTCTGCGACCGCGATCGGCCCGTGCACCGAGAACTCGATGGTGGGTCGCGACCAGATCGCCATCAGTCATGTGACCGGTCCTGCGGCTGGAATTCATCGGCCGGTCACATGAGGCGTTTATTACTCCGGCCAGAAGTCGGCCGCCATCTCCACTTCCTGCGCGTCGGTGCCGGCACCGAATGCGACGTATTCGATGCCGTCCGGGCCGGCTTCGACCGCCCGCATCGTGTCCTTGTCGAACCGGATCGCATCCCACTGGGCGACCTCGACGATCTCGTCCTCGACCCTGATCTGGCCGGAGCCTCGCACGATCACGTAGACCTCTTCCTGGCTCTCGTGCTTGTGCCCGAAGGGGATCCGAAAGTTGGGAGCCAGGGTCATCAGGCTCAGGCCCAGCGTCTCGCCCTCGACCGGGGTGCGGGCGAACCGCGCCTCCATCTCGGATGGCATCTGAAACCGCGGCGCCGCGTTCTCGACCTCTCGGAGGTTCTTCCTGGTGTAGCCGCTCATCGACGTCCCTCTCTCGTGCCGTGGACAACGCCGTCAGGCTACCCCGCTCGCACACGTGGCGAAACGTTCCGCGGCGAGGGCTCGATATCGATATACCGCCCCTGCTATAGTACGGTGCCGATGAGCGACCAGACCGATATCGACCCCCAGCAGTACTTCGTCCACCGCACCTACTCGGGCGGCGTCATCTCCTGCGGCGGCCCTTACCCGACCCGCGAGGCGGCCCACCGAGCGGCGCGGCGGTTCCGGCCGGCGAACGGCCGATCGGTCGATGTGCGGGAGCAGCGGCTCGACCCGGTTCCCAGAAGCGGGCGCCATCTCGTGCTGCGACTGCGGCGTAGGGACAGCCGGCCCGGCCACTCGGTGGTCGTGGGGCCGTTCGTGTCCCGGCGGGGGGCTCGCAACTTCCTCCGTGACGCCACCGAGCCGCAGCCCGGCTTCGGGCCGATCCCGGTGTCGTCGCTCGGCAGCCTCGTGCACGACTGGGAGCCGATCGAGGCGAACCGCACGGCGGACCTCGACGCGAACTCCTGGGCGCCAGAGCCGCGCCTCTCATACTGACGCAGCTACGGGCGTACCGTGGCCTGCGCTAGTGGGACCCATCGGCGCGTCACGGACGCTGGTTCCGGGATTCGTGTCGATCCGGGTGACCTGGTGATGGCCCGCAATGCCGAACGGTGGGTCGGCCACGGCGGGCGCCGCGAGTGTGGCGGCACCGACGAGGCTCGCAGCCAGAGCCAGGCTGATGCGGTGCGCGTGTGACAGGTTGGACACGGTGTTCCTCCAGTAGTCGAGTCGTCTCTCGACAGGCTGGCTCGACCCACCGCCGCCCTGCGTCCGTGAACGCCCCGCTTCCCTAACCCACCGCTCGCAGGCTTGCGTACGGGGGTCATGGCGCATCTTGCTCTCCTGAGCGATGTCGATACAATCGCCCGCGTGCTGGTAGGCAGGGATGCTGAACGCGCGCGCCTGCAGACACTGCTCACGGACGCTCGCGATGGACGCAGCGGTGTGTTGGTCGTCTCGGGCGAGGCGGGGGTAGGGAAGACCGCTCTGCTGGACGACGCGGTTGCGACCGCCGAGGAGATGCGGGTTGTCCGCGTGCGCGGCGTCGAATCGGAGGAGGCGATGCCGTTCGGGGCACTGTTCGACGTGTGCCGGCCGTTCCTGGGGTCGATCCAGGAGCTCCCCGATCGTCAGCGGCGTGCCCTGCAAGGAGCGCTGGCCCTCGGCCCGGCCGCGGCAGGCGACCGGTTCGCGATCGGCGCGGCGACGCTCGGCTTGCTGGCTGCCGACATTCGCGACGAGCCGCTGCTGCTGGTGGTCGACGACGCCCAGTGGGTCGACACCGCGTCGGCCGAGTCGTTGGGGTTCGCGCTACGCCGCCTCGACGCGGACGGTGTTGCGGTCCTGATCGGGGCGCGGGTCGGGGTTCCCGGCGGGCTGGTGGATGCAGGCTTCGAGCGGCTCGAGGTCGGCCGGCTGGGTGAGCTCGACGCAGCGGCGCTTGCGATCTCGCGCCGGCCCGTCTCCCCGGACGAGGCGTCCCGGATCGCGCGTGTCAGCCAGGGCAATCCGCTCGCGGTGCTGGAGCTGGTTGCGTCCGACACGGGGGCGCCCGTCGGGCTGGTGCCGATCCCGGTGCATCTCGAGCGCACCTTCGCTGCCCGGGTCGACGACCTGCCCGGTCCAACGCGCACGGCGCTTCTGGTCGCAGCGGCCGACGACCTTGGCCTGCTCGAGGTGATCGCCCGCTGCGCTTCGCTGACCGCGCTGGGACCGGCCGAGGACGCGGGACTGGTGCAGTTCGCCGATGGCCGGCTGGAGTTCCGGCACCCGCTGGTGCGCTCGGCGGTGTACCAGCGCGCATCGACCACCGAGCGCCGGGCCGCCCACGCAGCTCTCGCCTCCGCCATGCCGGCGGACCAGCGCGAACGCGCCGCATGGCATCGCGCGGCGTCCGTGGTGGAATCCGATGAGCAGGTCGCGGCCGCGCTTGAGGAGGCAGCGCTCGCGGCGGGGCAGAGGAACGGGCCCGCGTCCGCGGCGGCCGCTTGGCGTCGCTCCGCTGACCTGACTCCCGACCCGCAGCGGCGTGCACGCCGGCTGCTCGCCGCGGCCTCCTCGGCCTGGGACGCGGGCATGGGCGAGGTCGCACGGCAGGCCGCCGACGACGCACTGGCCGTGGCCGCCGACCCGCTGCTGCGAGCCGACATCATCCGCACCCGTGCCCGGATCGCATCGCTGTCGGGAGGTGTGGCAAGCGAGGTCGCTGCCACCCTGCGTGCCGAGGCTGTCGCCGTGGCGCCGCTCGACCCGGGACGCGCGGCCTACCTGCTGGCCGACGCCGTCGCCGCCTTCTGGCCGGCGTGGGACACGGAGCCGAACGTCGAGATGGCGCGCGCCGCACACGACGCCGGCCCGGCCGGCGATCCGCTGTTCGACTTCACGCTTGGGTTCGAGTTGGCCCGCCGCGGCGAGCTCGGGGAGGCGTCGGAGCTGCTGACAGCGGCCGAGCGCGCCATCGTCGGCGATCCGCTGCGTCGCGATGATCCGCGGGAGCTGATCCGCGCCGGGGAGTCTGCGTGGTGGCGCAACGATCCGCGTGGGAGCTGTGCCCTCCACGCACAGGCGGTGCAGCGGGCCCGCGAGTTGGGGCTGGCCGGAGTCGTGGCGAACGCGCTGGCCGAGCTCGCCGACGCCCAGATCGTGATCGGCGCCTGGGACGAGGCCGATGCAAGCCTGGCCGAGGCGACGGGGCTAAGCGAGGACACCGGGCAGTCGACGAACCTTGGCATCGCGCTTAGCCGGCGGGCCGAGATCGCGGCCCGCCGCGGGGACGTGGCGCGCTTCGAAGAGCTGACGCAAGCCGCGTCGCGTTACGCGGGGACGGCGGCACCGGTGCACGCGTACGAACGCAACTCGCGGTGCCTGCTGGCCCTGGGCCTCGGCCGCCCCGACCTCGCGATCGCCGCCCGCGAGCCGACCGAGCGGTACGGCATCGAGCAGATCTCGGCACCCGCCCTCTACCTGATCGAGGCGTACATTCGCGCTGGCCGTGCGGCCGACGCGGCAGACCGGCTCGAGCAGGTTGCTCCCCACGTGCACCTGGACGAGCCACGAGCCGCATACCTACGCTGCCGGGCGATGGTCGCAGGTCCGGACGACTTCGATCCGCTGTTCGGCGAGTCGATCGAGCTTTTCGACGGCACCGGCGACGTGTTCGAGGAGGCACACAGCCGGCTCGGTTACGGCGAGCGCCTGCGACGCGCCGGCCGCCGCCGGGATGCGCGGGTGCAGCTGACCGCTGCCCTCGACACCTTCGAGCGACTTCGGGCCGCGCATTGGGCGGAGTGGGCCCGGCGGGAGCTGCTGGCGAGCGGCGCGCGGCGCATCGCTCGCACTCCGGAGGCCCGAGACGAGCTGACGCCGCAGGAGCGGCAGATCGCCGCGCTGGTGACGGAGGGCCGGACGAACCGCGAGATCGGCGCGTTGCTGTTCCTCAGCCCGCGCACGATCGAGACGCATCTCGGGCGGGTGTTCCGCAAGCTCGGCGTCGGCGATCGGCGCGAGCTGGCGGTGCGCATCGGGTCAGAACGGGGTGGAGCTGAGCAGCTCACGCAGTGAGAGTTCCTGGAACGGGGTGCTGCACGGCTGCCCGGGAGCCAGCCACATGACGCCGGCCTCGACATCGCAGACCATCCCGAACTGGATCGCCGACCCCTCGTCGCCGGCCGCAGGGTCGGGATGGACGCAGATGTCCTGACCAGCGGCACCGTGGTCGCCGAGGATGCGCATCGCGTCGTGGACGCCGTCGGGCGGGTCGCTCTCGAGCAGCGCATGGGTGCGCGCGAGCCGCGAAAGGCTGCCGTCCGAGGGTGTCTCGGCCGCCTCGGCCACGCCGGCATCGAGCGCGTGGTTGGTGTGGGCAGCCGGCTCGATCAGCCCTTCGCGCGTGGCGGTCACCTCGAGCGTGAACGCATCGCCGCCCTGGAAGGCGTACATGTAGCTGTACCCGCCGGCGCGGTGCGGCCGGGACGCGCGACGGACGGCATCTGCCCGGTGGGCCGCTTCCACGCCGTCGCGGCCGAGCAGGGCACGTGGGATTCCCACCTGCTCGTCGGCGCCGCTCAGGGACATCAGCCCGAGCGCTCCGCCGCGTGCGTTCATGCCCACCAGCGGTAGCGTCCCGACCGACGCCGGTGCGACGATCGCCACCTCGTCGTCGGTGTCCGGACGCTCCACGATCACCGCGACGCCGCCGTCATCGCCGGCGTACCACTGCTCGTTGTGGGCCAGGATCGTCGTGCCCGGCCGGCGAATCACGAAGTCGGTGCAGCGCTCGACCGGCGTCGGCGGTGGGGCGTCGCCGATCCGGACACCCGGAGGCGGTGGGACGGACAGCTCCAGCACGGCGTACAGCTCCTCGAAGGCGTTCACCGCGAACACGTCGAGAAACGGCAACCGCGCTCCCTCCGCGATCCCCTCCAGGTGGGCCACCAAGCGCGGGAGCGCCTGCCGGGCGGCGGCCAGGTAGGGGGCCAGCAACGGCTCCAGGTCGCGGTCGGCAAGCCCGTGGCGGTGGGTGTAGCGGCGGGTGAAGTCGACCGACCGGGCGTGCCCGTCGGCGAGCGCCGCGCCGATGATCCGGCCGCGCTGCCTCGGATTCCCATCGGCCCGGACGACCGGGAGGTCGGTCATCCCTCCGCCACGAACGGAAACGGGTGAGGGGCGACCGGGATCGGGCCGTCCGGCGACTGCATCACGAACGCCGGCGCGTCAGCCTGCTCGCGGTCGACCAGGGCGATCGCGATCGGGCGCTCGAGCGCGTATGAGTCGACCGCCCAGCGGACGACGCCGGCCGCTGTCCCGTCGGTCAACTCCAGCGGCCAGAAGTCGGTCAGCCAGGGGATGTGCCCGCCCGGCTCGCCGGCCAGGCCGAGCGTGATCCGCGCCGGCCCTTCGTCCCGGATTCGGCGGAGCGCGTCGCGGCCGACGAAGTCGGGCCGGTCGAGGTCGAGCAGGCTACCCATCCCGGCTTCGAGCGGGTCCATCCCGGAGTTCATGCGGTACTGCGTATCGGTGATCCCCTGCTCCACCGCGCGGATCACGTTGGGGCCGGTGACAAGCAGTCCGTGCGGCGCTCCCGCCTCCGCGATCGCGTCCCAGATCACGGTTGCGCGGTCGCTGCCCAGGGGATAGACCTCGAAGCCCGGCTCCTTGCTCCAGCCCGTCGCCGAGACCACCGCCGGCGCGCCGGCGACGGTCGTCTCCACGCACCGGAACCGGGGCAGCGCGGCCAGGTCGGCCGCGGTCATCGGTGCCAGGACGTCGAGCGCCCGCGGTCCCTGCACCTGCATCGGCGGGACGTCCGCCTCGCTGACGGCGACGTCGTAGGAGCCCGCCAGCGCCAGGCCGTGGGCCCACAGCTCGAGGTCGACGTCGCCGTGCGAGAACCAGACCACGTCCTCGCGCGGCCGTAGGACGACGCAGTCCGCCATCACCTGCCCGGCGTCGTCGCATACCGGCGTGAACCGGCAGCCGCCCACCGGCAGGTCGGCCATCGCGCGCGGGCTCAGGTAGTCGGCGAACCGCACCGCATCGGGGCCGCGCAGCTCGCACTGGCGCTCCGCGCCGACGTCCCACAGCGTCACCCGCTCGACCATCGCGTCGTAGTCCTCACGCGGGTCACGGCCGTAATCGAGCGGCATGTAGGTGTGGTTGTAGACCATGAACTCGATCGCACCCAGCTCGACCGTCCGCTCGAAGTACGGGGAGCGCCGCACCGTGTAGTGCAGCGGCTGCATCTGTCGCGTTCCGGCGTGACTCACGGTGTCAAGGGCCGGGTGTCGAAGTACTCGGTCAGGCGGACGATCCTGCCGTCGCGCACCTCGATCGCCATTGCGAAGTCGAAGTCCATGCGGCTGCCGTCGGCCGTCAGCTGGCACTGGAATGCCGCCTCGCAGATCGCCACATCGCCGTCCACGGCCAGGTGCCTGATCGGGATCTGGAGGTTGGTGATGTCGGCCATCGCCGGCGCCACGCCGTCGCGGATCGCGTCGGGCCCGATCAGCACCTCGGGGAAGAGGGGGTCCTCGTAGCGCCCGTCGGCGGCGAACAGGTCGCCGACGCCCTGCGCGTCGCCGCGCTCCCACGCCTGGCAGAGCGCGACCGTCGCGTCGCGTGCGTTCATCGGTGCCCCCATCAGCGAGATTCTCCCTCAAGGGGCCCACGGACATCAAGCTGCAACCCGCCGCCGATGAGTTCGGGCGCCGGCGGCGGTCTCAGCTGAGACAACAATGTGAAACGCAATTGGCCACGGCGCGACGGCTAAGAGCGCCTAGCGCCTGGTTGACCCGCCGTCAGACCGCTGAAATACTCCGAAGGTGCGCGCCTCAAGGCTCCCGACCGGTGGGCGCGAGCAGGGAGTGTATGCAGTGGTGACGACAGGCCTGGTGTCGTTCTCGAACCCCGTGCTGGAAGGATGGGAATGGCCGGTGATCGAGGTCGTCGGCACGGCCGACGGCCCCCTGCTGTGCGTGATAGCGGGGGTGCACGGCTGTGAGTACTCCTCGATCGAGGCGGCTCGCGCATTTGCGGGGACGCTCGATTCCGACCGGCTGGCCGGGCGCGTGGTCGTTCTCCCGGTGGTGAACGTCCCTGCCTTCTGGGGGAGGACGCCTTTCGTCGTGCCCATCGACGGCAAGAACCTGAACCGCTGCTTCCCCGGTGACCCGGCCGGCTCCTTCGCGGACGCCCTGGCGCACGAGGTGTTCGAACGGTACGTCCGCGGGAGCGACGCGCTGCTCGACCTGCACGGCGGAGACATGGCCGAGGTGCTGGAGCCGTTCACGCTCTACGACCCCTCGCCGGTCGAAGAACGGTCGCGGGCAATGGCCGAGGCATTCGGACTGCGCTACGTGATCCGGATAGATCAGCCCGACGACTTCGCCGGCATGACCTGCACGGCGGCCGCGCGGGAGGGGATCCCCGCCATCATCGCCGAAGCCGGCGACCGTGGCCAGGTCGCCCCCGGCGCAGTTGCCGCCCTTGTTGCCGGTGCGCGCAACGTCGCGTCCTGGCTCGGCATGCTGCCGGATGAGCCGCCGTCCGAGCCGTCGCCGATGGTCCATGTCGGCCGGTCGACGCTGCTACGAGCGCGCACCGCCGGGTGGTGGGAGGCTGCGGTACCGTGCGGCAGCGAGGTGGCGCAGGGGCAGCGGCTCGGGCACGTGCGCGACCTGTTCGGCGCCGAGGTCGAGGAGGTCGCCGCACCCGCCGACGGCGTCGTCTTCGTGGTGACGACCAGTCCCGCGGTTCAGCCGGGAGACGTGCTGATCGAGGTCGGGAGCGATCTTCAAGCGATCTGAGGAGGAGCCATGTCCGATGAGTTCGTTCTGGACACGCCGGTCGTGCGCGGGTTCGTGACCGACGTCCAGGCAGTGATTGCGTCGGCGTCGTCCCCGCGCGACGCCTGCGACCAGATCCGACCCAGGTTCGTGTCGCTCCTGGCCGACCCGGAGTGGCTCCCCCAGCGATTCCAGGCCGACGCGCCGGAGAGCGGAATGGGCGGCGGTATCGGGCAGTGGCTCCTGTACCGGGCGGAGGACGGATCGCTGTCGCTGTTCTCGCTGGTTGTGCCGTCCGGCGCGCAGACGCCGATCCACGACCATCTGGCATGGGGCCTGGTCGGCCTCTACCGCGGCACCCAGGACGAGGAGGTCTACGCCGAGCGCGGCGGGAACCTGGAACTGGTGACCAGCCGGCCGCTCGAGGAGGGCGATCTGTACACGCTGCTGCCGCCGCGCGACGACATCCACCGCGTGCGCACCACCAGCGACGTCACCTCGGTGTCGATCCACCTGCTCACCAACGACACCGGCTGTGTCTGGCGGCATGCCTACGACGAGCACTCCGGTCACGCGCGGCCATTCCGCTCCGGCTACGTCAACGTGGAGTGCGCAGACGACGAGTGAGGCCGCGGTCGAACCTGGTTATCGCGAGAAGGCGCTGCGGCCGACGAACCCGGCGACGACAACGATGGCCAGGGCGATCAGAAGCACCCAGAACGTCAGCTTGATCGCTCCGACCACGCCGATCAGCAGTACCGCGAGAATGAAGAGCAGAAGAAGTGCCATGCCCTATACCTGCCCGGCGCGCCCGCGCGGCAAACACGTTTGACGCGCCTGCGGCGCGGGAATCTCACGGAACGTGAAGGGGAAACTCCCGGTTGTCGGCGTGGCGGTCTGGTAGAGACGTGGTCCGCCCGCATCGCCCGCAAGGCCAGTGCGACACGCTCGGCTCCGACGCCGGCCGTCCGTCGCGGACGTACCGGCAGTCGGTCTGCGCGCGCTGCCAGACGCTGCTCAGCAAGTACAACCCGGGAAACCTGTGCGGCGCCTGCGAGCTCGCCGTCCAGCGCGACTACACGCCCACGCGCCCGCGCTCGAAGTAGCTGTCAGCCCACCCGCCAGAGCCTGATCAGCGGGAGGGCGTACCACAGCCCGGCGAACAGCAGGGCCGACACGCCGCCGATCAGCGCGGCCCAGGCGCCGCCCAGCAGGACGTCGGTGACGAAGGTGATCGCCGTCGAGATCGCGATTGCCAGGAATGCGGTGCCGGCGATCGCCAGCGTGTTGGACAGGTTGATCAGCTGCCGCTTCTGGCCGTGCCGCCACTCGATGCGGTGGATCGAGGTCGGCGCGATCAGGCACAGCGAGGCCGCCCCGGCACTCAGGAACGCGACCATGTAGAGACCGCGGTCGAGCTGGGATACCGATGAGAACCGGGCGCTGAACGGCACGGCCAGCATGAATCCGAAGAGCATCTGGACGCCGGGGACGGCCAACCGAAGCTCGTTGAGGAGCTCGATCAGCTGCCGATTGCGCCGTTGGTCGGTGGTCTCCTCCTGATCGCCCTCGGCGCGCTCGCTGTCCGGCTCATGCGTGCGGCTGTACGTCGGGTGCATGCGGTTCTAGGGAAGCAGGTGGACGGTGCGACTGATCATGGTCAGCTCGAGGATCCGCCTCATCGCCGGCGACTCGCAGACGAGCTCCAGTCGCCCGTGGCGGGCCGCCATCCTCTGGGCTGACGCCAGGATCACGCCCAGCGCCGTCGAGTCGAGGAAGTCCACCTCGGACGCGTCGAGCCGAAGGATCTCGTGGCCCGACGACTCGGCCTTGTCGAGCACCGAGCGCAGAGCGTCAGCGGAGCCGATGTCGAGCTCGCCCACGACTCGGACGACCGCGATCCGCTCCTCGATGGTCTCCAGTTCGAACGCCGGCGACCTCGTGGCACGAGGATCAGGAGACGGCATGACCCACCAGTACCCGCGCCGGGGAGTGGAGAAACGTGGGAAACGTGGGATCTCGTCTATCCTCAGCCGGTGACTGCAGGCACGCTCCAGACCGAACAGCTTGCGAGGTGCTCAGTGGTGGCCCTGCACGCGGACCACGATCTGTCGACGGCCGACAGCCTCCGCGCGGCGATCGACGCGCTGCGACAGGAAGGCCGCCCCATCGTGGTCGATCTTTCGGAGGCGACGTTCGTCGACTCCGCGGTGCTCGGGATCCTGGTCGGCGAACACGGTCAGGCCAAGGCGGCTGGTCTGCCGTTCACCATCGTGATCGGGGACCCGCCCAGCCACAGCGTGCAGCGGCTGATCGAGCTGACGCGGATCGACACGGTTCTCACGGTGGTCGCCACGCGCGCCGAAGCGGTCGGCTAGACCTGTTTCGCAGGGGCCGCCCGCGGGTATCCGCCCCCTCATGTCTGCCGCTTCAGGCCCGTGGGTCGTCCGCCTCGGCTCGAGCCGCGGCCTCGCCGATCTTTGCCACGACCTCGAAGCCGGCAAATCTCTCGGTGACGACTTCGAACGCCGGGTCGGCGTGCCCCGGGGAGATCACGAAGTGCGCCGGCTCGGCCCGTACCCGCTCGTACTCGGGCACCGTCAGCTCGACGCGGTCCGTGCACTCCAGGTCGGCGCATTCGCACAGGAAGGCGATCCGTCCTTCGGACGTCCCCCACCGAAACGCCGTGTCTTCGACGCGCTCGTTGACGTCGCGGAAGAGGCTCTCGTTCTCGGCTTTGCGGACGTCGCGGTCCACCATGTGCGGAACGCTACTCCATGATGGTCGAGGATGGATGCGGGACGCGGCTCGAGCTCCGGTTGCATTCGGACCCGGCCGCAGTGGCCGCGTCGCGGCGCTCCATCGAGGCCGTGCCGGAGATCGCGCCCGACCCGCAGCTCCGGCTCAACGTCCAGCTGGTCGTCAGCGAGCTGGTGACGAACGGGGTACGTCACGGCGGGTCGGTGGGGCCGGTATGGGTGCGGCTGGTGGTCAATCCTGACGTCGTCCGGCTGGAGGTCGTCGATACCGGCGAGGGATTCGACCGCCGCAAGGTCCTGGAGACGCCACTCGACCCGGCGGCGGTGTCGGGACGGGGACTGCACCTGGTGGATGCGATCGCCGATCGATGGGGCCTGGTCCACGATGGCCAGACGAAGGTGTGGGCCGAGTTCCGGAGAGGGGTTTAGAACTGGTTTCAGAATGCCCGCCTGTTGCGGCTGGTTCGCGACGGCGGCGGCTGCGTCCCACGCCACGTGCGGTGCTCAACGTGGCCTTCCGCAGGGGCCGCGCTTGTAGCACGGCCGCCCTGACCGGTGCAACCCGTTGGCTCGCGCTCCGCCCGCGGCTCGATCCTTGCCGCCACCGCCGCGCCCTGCGCCTCACGACGCCGCTCATTCTGAAACCAGTTCTCAGAGCTGCAGAGACCTGCCGGTCACTGCGGCTCGAACGCCATCTCGACCACGGTTCCGCCGGCCTCCCGCGTCGTGATCTCGAGACGAGTGGCCAGCGCCGCCATCACCGGCAGTCCCAGGCCGAGGCCCGGACTGTCGACGCGCGGGGAGAAACCGAGCCCGCTGTCGACGACCGTTACGGTGACGACGCCCTCGCCGACCGCCGCAATCAGGTCGACGGCGCCCTCGCCCTTCTCCTCCCGGTATGCGTGCTGGACGACGTTGGCACACGCCTCCGTGACCGCCAGCAGAACGTCTTCGAGCCGCTCGCCCTCGACGCCGTCGGCCTCCAGAAAGCCGCGCAGCCCCTGCCGCACGATCGGCAGGTGCTCGGCGGTGGCCGGCACGCGGAGCTCGAAGCGGTTCTCCGAGATGATCTCGCCGGTCACTGCCTGTTCCGGTCGCGCATCATGTCACGATAGCGTCCGATTCGGCCCGCGTCCGCACTGGTTCGCGGCTACGCTGGCCCAATGCCCGATGCGCCTTCCGTGAGTGCGCGCTTTGGAGCGGCGGTGCCGGCGACGGCGGTGGCCAGCCGGCTGGTGCTGGCGTTGGCCGCCAGGACGACGCTCGACATCGATGCGGTCGATGAGTTCGTGATGGCCGTGGATCTCGCGCTGGCGACCTGCCCGCCCGGAGAGGTGCGGCTCGAGGCCCGTGTGGTGGACTCCGGGCTCGAGGTGATCGTCGCCCCGGTGTCGCCTGAGCGGCTCGCCAATCGCGAGCTGCTCCTGGCCTCGCTGGTCGACGATGTCGAGCTACGGGGAGAAGAGGTCGCCTTACGTGCCGGAGTCTGACCCGGTGTCGGAACTCGCGGTCCGCGCCGCCGCCGACGACGCCGACGCGCGCGGCCAGCTGCTCGAGAGCGTCAGGCCGCTGGTCGTGGGTATGGCCCGCCGGCTGGCCGGCCGCGTCCCGGCCGAGGAACTCGAGCAGGCCGGCTTCGTCGGCGTCCTCGTCGCGACACGGGGCTTCGACCCAGGTCAGGGCACGCCGTTCATCGCCTATGCCAAGGGCTTCGTCGTCGGTGAGATGCTTGCCTGTGTCCGCCAGGCGGCGGCACCCGTGCGTGTTCCGCGATCGGTTCGCGATGCGCGGCGCGAGGTCGACGCCGCCATCGACCAGCTGACCGCGGCCAACCGGCAGCGGCCCACCGTTGCCGAGATCGCCGACGCCTCCGGACTGGACGCCGAGCAGGTCGTCGAGGGGCTGCACGCTCGGATGCTCCGCCACACCGTGCAGGTCGACGACGTTGCAGACACGGTGCTCGCCGTCCCAGATGACGAGCTGGACACGGTCCTCCAGCGAGTCACCGTCGAGGGGCTGCTCGACGGCCTCGATGACCGCAGCCGAGCGGTGGTCGGCCTGAGGTTCGGCGCCGGGCTCCCGCAGCGGGAGATCGCGCGCCGCATGGGGATCTCGCAGATGCAGGTCTCGCGTTTGCTACGGGCTGCCCTGGAACGTCTCGCCGAACGCGCGGACGTCTGATGTCAGGCCGGCAGCGCGCACCAGAACGAGATGAGCGTTCCGCGCTCGTCCCTGCCGGCGGCGATCCGGTACCCGGTGCACAACCGGCGGAGCAGCCGGAAGCCGACCCCGTCCAGTGCGTGGTCGGCGATTCCGTCGCCCTGATCTTCGACCTCCACCAGGATCCGGTCGGCAGACGTTCGCAGCGTGACGGTGACGGTCCCCTGCTCGTCGCCCGGATACCCGTGCTGGATCGCGTTCGCGCACACCTCGGACAACACCAGCTTCAGATCCTCGAGGGTGCCGTCGGTGATCGGCAGGTCTTCTGCCACTCCGCTCAGGGCAAGCCTGCAGATGGAGAGGTACTCGGGATCGGCCGGTATGCAAAGCTCGGCCGCGACGATGACTTCATCGGCTGACATCTCCGAACACCCTACCCTCAGTCTCCGGCTTCCGAACACCGGCCATCGTGCGGCGGTGGCGGCGAGCGTCGTGCTTGGAATCGCGTTGTCGGCCCGAGTCGGGCCGCTCGCGGCCGATCGGGTGGGGCGCGAGGTGGCGGAGGCCGTGCAGGCCGCGCCGGCCGAGGTCGTGATCCATGCCGGGCGCCCCGGCCCCGGTGGGGTGCGGCTCGAGCTGTGGTGCGCCGACCAGGTCTGGTGCACGGAGACCGCCGATCGCCTCGGCGGCGAGCTGGGACCGGGGTTCGTGCGCCTCCACCTCAGCCGCGCACCGTTGAGTTCGGCTTAGTTGCGGATGTTTCACCTGGCCGTCGGCTGCACACATAGGGAGTGCAACCGACGGAGGGCCAGTACATATGGAACATTCCCATCACACCGATGTTGAGCTCATTACCCAGGCGCGGCACGCCGATCAGGGCGCGCGTGACGCACTGATCGTCCGGCACACCGGGCTGGCGCGGGCGATCGCCCGCCGCTACGCCGGTCGTGGCCTGGACTTCGACGACATCCTGCAGAGCGGCTATCTGGGCCTGATCAACGCCGTCGACCGCTACCAGCCGTCGCGCGGGGTGCCGCTCGAGCGCTATGCGGCGCGGATGATCGAGGGCGAGATCATGCACCTCTTCCGCGATCGTGGTTGGGCCGTCCGCGTCCCCCGTGCCCTGCAGGAGCTGAGCCGCAGCGTCGCCAAGTCGAGCGACGGGCTCGCCCATCGGCTGGGGCGGACGCCGACCACCGCTGAGCTGGCCGGCCATCTCGGCCACAGCGAGGACTCGATCGCCGAGGCTCTGGTCGCCCATCGCGCCTATCGCACCGAGACGCTCGACGACGACGTTCTCGGCGCCGATGGCAGCGAGCGCGGCGATGCTCGGCTTGCCGACGAGGATCCCGGATATGCCGGCGTGGACGACCGCGACCAGCTCTCACGCGCGATTGCGCACCTACCGCGTCGTGAGCGCACCATGCTGTCCATGCGCTTCTTCGAGGACCTGACCCAGTCCGAGATCGCCGACAAGATGGATATCAGCCAGATGCACGTCTCCCGCCTGCTTCGCGGCGCGATCGACGACCTGCACGAAGTGCTCGACTCCGTCGCCTGACGCCACGGTTGCAGGCAACGCCTTCGGGGTACTCCGTTCGTACGAAAGGGGTGGTTGATATATGCGCGTAGGAACCTCAATCCTGCTCATCGCCGTCGGCGCCATTCTGCGGTGGGCAACGACGATTCAGTGGCATGCCAACTCGGTGAACTGGAAGCTGGTCGGGGACATCCTGATGGTGGTCGGCGTGGTCGGCCTGATCGTGTCCCTGATCTGGGTCGGCACGTCATCGCGCCGCACGGGGACGACGATGATCGTCGATCGACCCCCGGCCGACTAGCACGTCGGTGGGTGGCTCGCGATTGCCACCCGACCCGTTGCCGTTAGCGGGGCAGGCCGAGCGACCGGGCGTACCGATTCTCGGCCGCCCCGCTTGCCTCCAGGACGACCGGGCCGTGGACGATCAGGCCTTCGGGGGCCATCTCCTTGATCACGCCGGGCAGGAAGTCCCGCACCACCCACTCGCTTCCGGCCGCCGCAGCCGCCTGTGCGCGGAGCCGGTAGAGCTGGTCGCCGAGCTGGTCGACCGCCACCAGGTGGGGCGGGCGAATCAGCTGCAGCGGGCCGACCGGCATGATCTTCGCGGCCGCGTCCAGCAGCTCGCGTCCCTTGTCCTCGTCCGTGCAGAACAGCTCGACGGCGAGCTCGCGGACGCCGCGGGGGATCACGCGCACCGCCAGCACCTGCGAGTTGTGGACTCGGAGCTGTTCGCCGGACGGAGAGCGGATGGTCGTGGCCCGTAGCGCGACCTCCTCGACCACGCCCTCCAGCTTCCACGGCTCCACCGTGATGGTGTCGCCGACCGAGAACCAACCCTCGAACAGCATCACCGCCCCGGTGAGGACGTCGGTCAGGAACCGCTGGGCGGCGAACCCGACGATCAGGACGAGCAGCGAGGCGCCGGCGATCGCCGTCACCGCGGTGCCGGTCGTGACCTGCGCCGCGATGTACAGGCCGGCGACGACCACGGCCACATAGCGAACGCTGGTCTGGAGCAGCGTCGCGATTGTCTCCCGTCGCTTGAGGTCGGTGAGAACGGCGGTGTCGAGCGGGTCGGCGGACGCGCGCCGGTCGTGGCGGGCCAGCACCCACCGAACGGGGAGGTGCGACAGCCGCGAAACCACCCATACAGCGACAACCGCGCCCAGGATGCGAAGGATTGCCTGCCAGTCGATTGAGCTCATCCGCGTCCTCTTCCCCCAAGGCCCCGCGGCCGAACCTGTGACCGTGTCAGGCGGCCGGTGGTCGCCCGCGCCGGGGTAGGGGGCGGGCTTGCTTGGGCATCCGCCCGGCGCTCTCCAGCTCCCGGCGCAGCAGCATCTCGATCTGCGCGTTCAGGCTCCGGAACTCATCCGCGGCCCACCTGGCAAGAGCGTCGTGGACCGCGGGGTCCATCCGCAGCAGGAGTTGCTTGCGCTCGGGCACGGCTCTCTAGGAGTAGAGCGAGCCGGTGTTGACGATCGGAGAGGCAGGCTGGTCGCCGCAGAGCACGACCATCAGGTTGCTGGCCATCGCCGCCTTGCGCTCCTCGTCGAGCTCGACGATGCCGCGCTCGCTGAGCCGTTCGAGGGCCATCTCGACCATGCCGACGGCTCCGTCGACGATCCGCGATCGCGCGGCGACGACAGCGTTGGCCTGCTGGCGTCGCAGCATCGCCTGGGCGATCTCGGCGGCGTAGGCGAGGTGGCTGATCCGCACCTCGACGATGGCCACACCGGCGATCGAGACGCGCCGCGCGACCTCGGTGGCGAGCTCGTCGGCGACCTGGTCGGTGGTGCCGCGCAGCGACTCGCCGCCGGCGCCCGCGTCGTCGTACGGATGGGTCGTCGCGACGTGCCGCAGGGCCGATTCGGCCTGCACCTGCACGAACGCGACGTAGTCATCGACGGCGTACAGCGCGCGCGAGGTGTCGGCCACCTGCCAGACGACGATCGCGGCGATGTCGACCGGATTGCCGTCGGCGTCGTTGACCTTGAGATGGTTGGTCTCGAAGTTCCGCACACGGATGCTGACGTTACGGCGATCGGCGAGCGGCACGATCCACGTCAGGCCGGTGCGGCGCACGGTGCCGACGTAGTTGCCGAAGAAGCGGACGACCCTGGTCTGGCCGGGCTGCACGATGACGAGCGACGTCAGGATCACGATGGCGACGACGCCTGGCACGATCGCGACGTAGCTGTGCCCGTGATCGACGAGCCACCACACGCCACCGATGCACAACAGCGCGATCAGAACGCCGAACCAGCCGTTCAAAGACCAGGCCTGCCGCTCCTCGATCACAACGCGGGTGCTGGGCGCGCCGACCGGCGCCGCAGCCTGCTCGCCCTGTGGGTGGACGGACTCGTTCATGACCCCACCTCCACTCGATCCTCGATAATCTGATATCACAAAGATATCAGTTTGTCGGAGATGCGCAAGTGCGTCGCGCGGAAGGTGAAAGCGAGGACACAGTCTGCTGTCTGGCAAGCTACCCCGCATGGTGATCGGCGTGGTCAGCCCAGGCGCGATGGGGAGCGCCCTGGGTGCATCCCTGGCACGGAGCGGGCACCGGGTGGTGACGACGCTGGCCGGCCGCTCCGTGCGCACGCGTGAGCTGGCGGCACGGGCGCCGTTCGAGCTGCTCGACGACCTGGCGGCCGTGACGGCGGTCAGCGACATCGTGCTCTCGGTCGTGCCGCCGGGCGAGGCGACGGCGGTCGCCGACGCGCTGGCGGGGACGCCGTTGCTGGTGGATCTGAACGCCGTCTCGCCGATGACGATCGACCTCGTCTCAGACACCGTTGCCGGGTCAGGCACCGAGCTGGTCGACGGGTCGATCTCGGGTCCGCCGCCGTGGCAGCCCGGTACCACGCGGATCTACCTGTCCGGCCCTCGAGCCCACGAGGTGGCGGCCCTGGGATTCGACGGCGTGGATGTCCGCGTGGTCAGCGACCAGGTAGGTGCGGCGTCCACCGTGAAGATGTGCACGGCCTCCGTCTACAAGGGCACGGCGCTGATCCTCGTCCACGCCCTCGTCACCGCGGAGCGCAACGGCGTGCTGGACGCGGTGCGCGACGACCTGGAGAGGTCGTTCCCGGAGCTGATGGAGGGCATCGAGCGGTACCTGGCGTCGTCTGCGTCCAAGGCCCACCGCTACGTGGCGGAGATGCGCGAGATCTCGGCGACCCAGGGCGGAGCCGGCCTGCCGCCGGACGTGTTCGAGGCGATGGCCGTCGCCTACGAGCAGATCTCACGATCGCCCGCCGGCTCCGACACGCCCGAGCAGGCGGCAGCCCAAACGGTGCTCGCCGAGGTGCTCGCGCGGCTGGCGCCTGCCGCGCCCCGCTGAGCGGGACGACGCCGTCAGCGTCGCCCGGTGATCGTCCACAACACGCCTATCTAGATCCCGGCGGGTGACGTCAGTCCCAGTTGCGCGGCAGCCGAAGTCGGCCCGCGGCCGGACCAAGCCTTCGCCGGCAACCTCGTATGATCGCGGGCGTGCTGGACATGGCCGCGCTGAAGAAGGCCGCCCGGGCCGCGATCGTCATGCCGTCGGTGTTCGCATTTGCGGATACGGTGATCGGGCAGCCGCAGACGTCGATCTTTGCGGCGTTCGGATCGTTCGCGATCCTGGTGCTGGTCGACGTGGAGGCGCCGCCGCTGCCGCGGTTGCTCACCTACCTCGCGCTGGCGGCGACGGGAGCGGTTCTGATCACGCTGGGGACGGTCTGCTCGCGCGATGCGTGGGTCGCCGCCGCCGCGACGGCGGTGGTCGGGTTCTGCGTGCTCATGTCGGGCGTGATCAACGGCTACGTCGCGGCGGTCTCGACCGGGGTCCTGGTGACGTTCGTCCTGCCCGTGACGATCGCGGCGCCGAACTCGGCCATCCCCGACCGTCTCGAGGGCTGGGCGCTGGCTGCCGGAGTGGGAATCAGCGCCGTCATGCTGCTGTGGCCGGCGGGCCGCCGCGACGACCTGCAGCGCGATGCCGCCGGTGCTCTGCGCGCGGTCGCGGAGGCGGCCGACGCACCGGACGGCGGCGATCAGCACCACCGGCTCGCGCGCGACGCCGTCGACCGTCTCGGCCGTCGCTCGCTGGGCGCCCAGCATCGTCCGACCGGGTCGATCGGGCGCACCGCGGCGCTGGCGGCGCTCCCGGATGAGCTCGATTGGCTGTTGTCGTTCCTCGGGCCGGATGTGACGTCCGCTGCCCTCGCGCCCGATGGCGAACCGGACGCGGAGGTGATGTCGGCGACGGCGGCGGTGCTGCGGGCGAGTGCGCAACGGCTTGACGGCGCCGACGAGCGGCCCGACTTCCAGCGCCTCGACGCGGCCCGGGAGGCCGTGGCCCAGGCGGTGGTGCAACGGCTGCTCGAGCTTCCCAGTGATGCCAACGATGAGGCGCTGATGGCGGTGCTCGGGCCGCCGTTCCGCATCCGGGCGGCGTCGTATGCCGCCCGCCAGGTGGGCGGGTATGCGCTGCTTGCGACAGGCGCGGACGCGCCGGAGCTCGTTGAGAGCGACGTCGCCCAGCCCGGGACCGTTGCCGGGAGGCTCGAGGCGACCGAGCGACTTGCGGCCGAGCACACCGCCCTTGGCTCCGTCTGGTTCCGGAACAGCGTCCGTGGCGCGGTGGGACTCGCGGTCGCCGTGTTCATCGCCCAGCGGGCCGGCCTTCAGCACGGCTTCTGGGTGGTGCTGGGGACGCTCTCCGTGCTTCGGTCCAACGCGCTGGCCACCGGATGGTCGGTGCTCAGCGCGCTGGCCGGGACCGGCGCCGGGATCCTGCTGGGAGCGCTGCTGGTGATCGCCATCGGCACGCACGAGGCCGTGCTGTGGGCGGTGCTGCCGGTCGCGGTGCTGATCGCTGCCTACGCACCACGTGGGATCTCCTTCGCCGCCGGCCAGGCGGGGTTCACGGTCGTCCTGTTCATCCTCTTCAACCTGATCGCGCCGGTCGGCTGGAGCGTCGGCCTCGTGCGTGTCGAGGACGTGGCTATCGGGTTCGCCATCAGCCTCGGGGTCGGGGTGCTGTTCTGGCCGCGCGGTGCAGCTGCGCTCCTACGAAACCACCTTTCGCTGGCGTTCGGGCGTGCGTCGGAGTACGTCGTGGCCACCGCGCGCGAGTCGACCGACGGAGCGCCGGCCGCTGAGGCCGCCCGCGCGGCTCGGGCGGCGGACACGGCCTCGCACCTGCTCGACGACGCCTTCCGCCAGTATCTCAGCGAGCGCTCCGCCAGCGATCTGAAGGTCGAGGAGGTCGCTGCGTTCGTCGGCGGTGCATCGCGTGTCCGCCGGGCTGCGCAGTCGCTCGCCGCGCTCGGACAGATGGCGGATCCCACGGCCCGGCTCGAGCGCTGCGGGAGGAACCTCGATCGCGAGCTGCACGCGCTGCAGGCGTGGTACGTCGCGCTCGGGTACGCGATCGTGAACCGGGCTTCTGTGCCGCCGCCTCACATCCGCGACGACGAGGGCCGAAGCCGCCTGCTCGAGTGCGTGCGTGACGCCGTGCGAACAGGCGACGACAGGGCCGCCCGCGGCGCGCTCGTCCTGCTGTGGACGAGCCAGCACCTCGACAACCTCTGGCGGCTCGAGGCCCACCTCGGCGAGCGTGCACATGTCGCGCCGAGCCGACTGGAGGGATAGTCCCCCACGGCGGCGTCTGCATCGGTATGCGTGCCTTACACGGAAGCTGAATGTGGTGCCACTTCGGTGATGATGCGAGGAGAAGCCCGCAGCACGACGCGCCGGTCCGACGTGCTGACGCCGGTGAGCTGAGAGAGCGGGATGACGAGCAGACGCGTTCCGTTCTGCCCGGCCCCGACGACGAGTGCCGCGGGTTGGGTTCGGTCACGCCGCCGGTACCGGATGTCCCTGACCGTACCGATCCGGCCGTCGGGGGAGTCGACCAGGTACCCGACGCAGGATCTGACCGCCTGCGACCGATCGGCCGCTGATCGCTTGACGGGAACGGGCAACATCGTGACCTCCGATCGCCTGTCAGTGCCGCATCCGTCGTGTCGACTGCGGCCACCTGGCCAAGCTTTGGGGTCAGGCCCTCCCGTCGACCGAACGTCTCGGGTCAACGGTATGGCGAGTGTACCACCCTGATTGGGGTGCGAAGCGCTTGTAGACTGTCCCTGCGCGGCCGAACCCGCTGGCGTCGGTGCGAGTCGGAGTTCAGCTCGCCGCGGGCCGCTCGGTGGAGCCCGTTCCTGAATCGGAGGAGTGATGGCCGAGACACCCGAGCATCAGCATCTTCGTGTCCTGATCGCGAACGAGCGCAGCGATCGACTCGACTACGTGACGGGCGTGGTCGTCAGTCTCGGCCACGAAGTCGTCGCACGGTCGATCGAGGTGGGCGAGGTGGCGAGCGTCACGCGGCGCGAGCGCCCAGATGTCGCCCTTGTGGGGCTCGGAGACAGCAGCGACCACGCGCTCGAACTGATCGGGGAGATCGTGCACCAGGCGGCCTGTCCGGTGATCGCCCTGCTGGAGACTGATGACCACGTGTTCATCGGAGAGGCGGCGCGGCGCGGCGTCTTCGCGTACATCACCGATACCGACCGGTCCCAGCTCCAGGACTCGATCGAGATCGTCCTGCGCCGGTTCGCGGAGTTCCAGAATCTGGAGGGCGCGTTCGGCCGGCGAGCCATCATCGAACGTGCGAAGGGTATCTTGATGGAGCGCCACAGCGTCGATGAGGACGATGCCTTTGACATGCTTCGTACGCATGCCCGCAGCGCGAACCGCAAGCTGGTCGATATCGCTGCCGCAGTCGTGGACGGCCACCGCCTGCTCCCAGGCCCGCCCAAGACTGCGTCGTGAGCGCACACACGGGGAGCGACGGCGTGCGCCGCCCCCCGAGCAATGTGAGCTAGTGAGCGACCAACTCGCCCGCGATGTTCGCGGGCTTGGTCAGCGACGGCAGGTTGGAGCGAACCCAGTCGCCGGCCACCTTGGATGACGCCTCGGCGTTGGCCCGCGTGTCGAACACGCTGATCGACGCGACGGTGTCACTCTTCTCGTCGGGCTGGATCAGCTCGTACGAGACGAATCCCATCGACTTGGCCAGGAGCGGCCGCAGCTCGGTGTTGGCCTTCTGTGTAACGGTCTCGCGCATCTTGGTATCGAGACCATCGTACTCACGGATCAGAACATACATGTTCTGCTCCCTTCCTTGGTGGATTTCCAAGGCGTCGGTCACACGAAAATCGAACAGGCGGCTGCCCTGGGGGAAACCGGATGTACTGCAACCCAGCGCACTCGAAAGGTCGGGGTTCCGCTCACAATCGGCGGTAATGCACCCGACAGGCAGTGCGTAACGTCAGTATAGCCGGAAGAGTAAATTGACGTCGCAGTCGAGGCCAACCACTGCTCTCATTGGTGCGGTGGGCAGCGGCTACTGATGGCTGCGCTGTATCGATATGGCTCGCAGCACCAGACCCGCCGCCACAATCGCAATAGCGATGGCGGCGTACGCCAGCAGGTTCATGCCCGTGAAGGGCAGGGCGCTCCCACCGGTCCCGCCGGACTGCTCGCCGGCGACTGCGCCATACCCACTGGCGGCCAGGGCGTCGCCTCCGGTCGCTCCGAAGAGTGCCGCTCCTGCCACCACTGCGAATGCCCATCGCGCGGTTCTCGTCATCGGAAGTCTCCCGTCATGTCGGACCAAGCCGGGTTGATGCCATCATCACGGCTTCGGTTGGTCCAGCTGGTCGTGTTGCGTTCGCTCGGCTCGCTCCGCCCGTTCCTCTTCGATTTCCTCGAGGAACTCCTCACGTTCGTGGGGTATGTAGGCCGAGTCGGCGCCGAGCACGCCTGGAGGCTCTGCCTTGGAATCGTTGGAGCGCGGCTGCTCGCCTGGCACAGCGCCATCGAGCGTTGTCGTCACGGTGCGCACTCTGACCTCCGATCGCCGGTTGGCATTCGCCGAAACAGATTCCGGCGTCCTGGCCTGACCGGGCGTTTGGGTCAGAACACTCCGTCGACCAGAGGTTGGGGTCGACCATACTCACCGTAGCACGGCTCGGAAGACCGGGCGCGTGCGGAGCCGTGAATGGAAGGGTCAGAGCGTGCGGGATGACCACAGCATTGCGGCCAGCACGACGCTGAGGGTCGAAATGACGAGTCCGGTGATCCAGTACTGGATCGACTGCGTGCCCAGGACTGCGGCGAGAGCAACACCGATGCCGATGATGCCGCTGGTTGCAATCAGGCGCACCAGGATCGACTCGACCCGCCAGCGAGGTGCCGCGCGGTGATTCAGGAACGGAACAGCGGGTGAGTCGAGATCTGCGGCCCCGTCGGGCGCGGGGACTGGTTCGTCGGCCGCGGCGTCGGTTGCTTCGGGCTCACCGGTAACGTCAGGTGAGGCATCCCGTATGTCGGACGGCAGTTCCACGTCGGCCTCCAAGTCAGACGGCCCGGTTGGGTCGTCATTAGAGGGTCAGCGAGCTACCGAGGAGCGACAAACCTCCTGCACGGCGGGCGTACCCTTGAATGTCGATCGTAGCACGCTGATCTACACTTGTATCTTGTGTTACAATAGCCGAGAAGGCGGCCCAGTCCTCGCCGCCGGCTTTCCTGGCCCCACAGACCCGGCCGCCTGTTCAGCACGTGGTCGGAGGTCAGGAAATGACGTTCTTGGAAATTCTCATCGTGGTCATCCTGGTTGGACTGGTGGCCTTCAGGTACCGCGGGCGGTTGGGACTTTGAACGTGACCAGTGACAAGCGCCCGAAGGTGGTTGGGATGGCCGTAGCGGTCGGCGATCGCATAGAGGTTCAGCGGACCGGTGTCCAGGTGGCCCCGCGGATGGGAGTTGTGGAGAGCGTCCTGTCAGAGTCGCCGGGCCGGTATCAGGTGCGGTGGGACAACGGTCGCTGGAGCATCATCTCGGCCACCGATGGCGCACTGCGCCTCGTCTCGCGAGCGAAACGGCGCGCCGGCCAAACCCCGAACCGTCAGACCCAAGACGCCGGTCGCGAAACCCTGAACCACCGGCTGCGTACGCGACACGATCGCCCGGGCCGACGTACTATGAGCGTTACCGCTGTGGTTGTGCGCTTCCTTTGAGAAGCCCGTTCATTACACAACACGGCACCAGCCCCGGGAAGGGGATCATATGTCTCGCACCGTTACTCTTGTGCGTCACCATGTCGCCGATTTCGACGCGTGGAAGAAGGAGTACGACACCGCGACGCCGCTCCAGCAGGCCAATGGGGTACGCGTCCACCAGGTGCTCCGCTCTGCCGAGGATCCGAACGATGTCATCGTGTCGCACACGTTCGATTCGTCCGAGGCCGCCCACGAGTTCATGGCCAAGCCTGAGATCAAGGAAGCCATGAACCGCGCCGGCGTCAAGGCCGATTCGCTCAAGACCACGTATTACAGCGAGGTCGACACCGAGAAGCTCGCGATCAGCTAAACGTGCCCCGCCGGACCGGGTGCGGGTTTTGAACGCGCCCGGTCCGGCGAAGCTCGATCGGCGAAGGGCATCCTGGGCAGGCGCAGGGCATGGGCGCCGCGCAGCCGGGCCGGGTCACAGCAGCGTCGGACATGGCTTGCGGTGAAGATGGCGGCACCTTGACATGGGACGGTCCTGGGGATTAGTGTCGGCGTACAATCGCGAACGGTGTTCATACTATGAAACGACCCGCAGGGTACGCCCCCGCCTTCCTGGCTGGATTTCGCCGTCGGCTTCCGCTCGTCGCCAGCTTCGTGCTGACGGCGGTGTTGGTCGGTGGATGCGGTGGCGGGAGCAGCAATTCGGGCTCGACCAGCTCCGGTGGACGCGGCGGCACGCTCACCGTCGTGTCGACGGGCCCCCCGGACTCGATCGACCCGGCGCTCGCCTACTCGAACCTTGCATGGGGATTCCTGAACGCGACGAACGATGGGCTCGTGGCGTTCCGGAAGACGTCCGGCGAAGCCGGGACGCAGATCGTTCCGGATCTCAGCACGAACGTTCCGACTCCGACGTCCGGGGGCAAGGTCTACACCTTCCATCTGCGGAACGGGGTGACGTACTCGAACGGAGCGCCGGTGCGGGCCAGTGACTTTCGGAACGCGATCCAGCGCCTCTTCAAGGCGCAATCGCCGAGCCCGTACTTCAGCGACATCGTCGGGGCATCGGCGTGCGCTGCCAAGCCGGCCACCTGCAACCTCTCACAGGGAATCGTGACCGACGATTCGACCGGAGAGATCTCGATCCACCTCACCCAGCCCAACGGCGAGCTGCTCGATCAGCTCGCGTTGCCGTTCGCCGACCTGGTACCGCCATCCGTTCCCAACAAGGACGTCGGCGTGCACGCGGCACCGGCAACCGGCCCGTACATGATCCAGAGCTATGTCCCGAACGTCTCGCTGACGCTGGTGCGAAACCCGCACTTCACGGTCTGGTCGACGGCTGCCCAGCCGGCCGGGTACCCGAACAAGATCGTGTTCAAGTTCGACGTGAACGCCGAGAGCGAAGTCAACGAGGTGCTCTCCGGACAGGCGGATTGGGCCTACGACAATCCACCTGCGGACAGGCTCGGCGATCTCGCAACCAACCACGCGAAGCTCATGCACTTCGAGCCCAACAGTACGACCTGGTGGTTCTTTCTCAACACCCTTCAGCCACCGTTCAACAACCTTCAAGCCCGGCAGGCGTTCAACTACGCCGTCGACCGCGGGGCCGTCGTCAAGCTGTTCGGGGGATCGGGCGTGGCCAGCCCAACGTGCCAGCTGCTTTCTCCGTTGATCGTCGGCTACAAGGCCTACTGCCCGTACACGTCGGGTTCGACATCGAGCGGGAAGTGGTCTGCGCCGGATATGTCGAAGGCGAAGCAGCTGGTTGCCGCGTCCGGCACGAAGGGCGATCCCGTGAGTGTCTATACGGAGACCGACGAACCTGCCCGCTCTGTCGGCATCTACATCCAGTCTGTCCTCCAGTCGCTCGGATACAAGCCGACGTTGAAGCCTCTCAGCACGAGCGTCTACTACAACGTCGCGCCCAACTCTGCGACCAAGGCGAACACCGGGTGGTTCGAATGGATCCCCGACTATCCGTCACCCGGCCAGGCGTTCATCGTGCCGACGTTCAGCTGTGCGTCCCGCCGCCTCAACAGCTCGGCAAATCTCAATGCGTCCCAGTACTGCAACCCGGCCCTCGACAAGAAGATCGCGCAGGCGCTGTCGGTCGAGACCAGCCAGGGAGTGCAAGCCTCCGCCCCGATGTGGACAGCCATCGACCACACGCTCACCGATCAGGCCGCGCTCCTGCCGCTGGTCAACGCCAAGCGGATCATTCTCCTGTCGGACCGGGTCAAGAACCTGGTCTACAGCCCGGCGTTCTTCCCATTGATCAGTCAGTTTCAGGTGCAGTAGCCGGCTCGAGCGAGAACGTCTGGAAGACTCCGCAGCACGGCCGGCCGGCGCAGACCGCGAGGCGCAGAGACTGTGGATCCAGTTCCATCGCGACGGCGAACGTGGTCAGCGCGTCGCTTCCGGATTTCTCGTGCCGGCAGATCGGATGTTCGGCGTCGTCGTGGCTGCTGAGGATGGCGATCAGATCGGATGACTCGACAGGTGTCGGCACCGCCCCGAGCCTGCTGACCATCGCCTCCAGTCGCGCCTCGCTGTCGGCGCGGTCCTCGGCGTTCGGATCACCGTCCGGCTGGGCGAGCGGATGATTCGTGTGGCAGATGAGCCCGGGCGCGGGCCACGGATCGAGCCGCACCGTTCCCGTGGGCGAGCACTCGAAGCAGGCCGCCTGGCCGGGAGCCCCCAGGGTGTAGGCCTCCTGCGTCGCGTGATCGACCGCGCGCAGAAATCGCTCGGCCGCCTCCAGTGAGGTGCTCTCGAGCACCCTTCGGGCGACCAACGATGTGGCCAGGCCGTCATCACGGCGAAGGCCCGGCGCGTCCATCGCGTTGAGACACAGGCCGACGCCCCAATGATTCATGCCCCATAGACCGCAGACGCCCGGAACTGTCACCGTGATCACCTGGTCGCGGTGCGCGCTCCGAGTCAGGTGCACCACGATCGGCGACCCTTCGAACGATGTGCCCATGTCGGCGTTCTGTGCGAGCAGCGTCGCGCCGTCTCCGCCAAACACCGACAACGCCGAGCAACGGCCCGGCCCAGCTCGGATCTCTGACGGCGCCTGGCATAGCCACTCGAGTTCGTCCAGGAGCTGCCACGCGAAGGCCACGGGAAAGGTGAGGTTCGCGCCTTCGCCGATCCCGCGGATCTCGTCCACGAGGTGCGGAGTCCACCGATTGGCGGCCTCGAGAAAGCCCGCGCGACTGGCGATGTCGGCTACCACCTCAAAGCTCTGGCCGCCCATCTCCTGGAGGGCGTGCGAGCGCCGCTCGAGCAGATCGGCGATCTCCCCTCGGAGAGCCTCTCCGTGTGCGCGACCGATCTCACGGTCATCGCCCTCGAACTGGTAGAGCGCAAGCGGGTTGCTCACACGGCCTCGCCCAGTCGGAGCACGCTCTCGTTGAGAACTGCATCGCGGGCGCCCCGGATCGCAGCTGCCTGGTGCGGCTGGAGGTCCTGACCGCTGATCGCCGTGAATGCCTCGAGATACGGATCGCGAACAGCGGTGCGCACACCCGCCAGGGCCTCGACCACCGCCAGGCCGCAGAACGGGGCGTAGGTCGTGGAGTATCCGCCCTCATGGCACAGCACGAGCTTGCCGGCGCATACCTCGTTGGCGACAGTCAGCACCTGCTCGGCGAGCATTCGATACCCGTCACTGTGCAGCATCATCTGTGCCTGAGGCTCGAGCGCACTCGCGTCAAGCCCGGACGAGACGAGTATCAGCTCCGGCCGGTAGGCATGGAGCGCCGGCACCACCACCTGGCGAAACGCCTCGCTGTATGCGCCCACCCCAGATCCGGCCGGGAGCGGAACGTTGATGTTGTACCCGCGCCCGCCGTCCGCGCCGACTTCCGTGACCCGTCCGGAGTCGGCCGGGTAATACCCGTCCTGGTGTACGGAGAGCGTGAGAACGGACGGATCCGTCCAGAACAGCTTCTGCGCCCCGTTCCCGTGGTGAACGTCCCAGTCGACGATGGCCACCCTGCCGATTCCGCGCTGAGCCTGCGCGTGGCGGGTCGCCACTGCGACGTTTCCGAACAGGCAGAATCCGCGGCCGCGGTCAGCCTCCGCGTGGTGCCCCGGCGGCCGGACGAGGGCGTACGCGTTGTCCACCCGGCCATCGAGCACTGCGTCGACCGCGGCGATGCACCCTCCGGCCGCCAGCGCTGCGACCTCGTATCCGCCTGGTGCGAACGTGGCGTTTTCGCCCGCATCGCCGCCCCCCTCCTCGCTCGCGTGGGCGATCCTGTCCAGGTACGCCGCGTCATGAACCCGGAGGAGCGACTCGCGAGAGGCGGGCTGCGGATCGACCGAGACGAGATGGGCGAGCAGACCGCTCACTTCGACCAGATTCCGGAACCGCCGCTTCGTCGCCGGGGTCTCCGCGTGATCCTCCGGCTCGACCCACTCGCCTCCGGCGAGCGAGCGCCCACGGCGCCCCGGGTCGTGCCACATGTACCGCTCGTCCCAGACCCAGCCGGTGGTCATCCGGTCGACCGTGGCATGTCCAGAACATGCTGCCCGAGGTATGCCAGGACGAGATTGTTCGAGATCGGGGCGATGGTGTAGAGGCGCGTCTCCCGGAACTTCCGTTCGACGTCGGACTCCCTGGCGAAACCGTGGCCGCCAAAGGTGTCCATGCACGCGTTGGCGGCCGCCCACGACGCCTCGGAGGCAAGCAGTTTCGCGAGGTTCGCCTGGGCGCCGCAGGAGCGGCCGGCGTCGAAGCGGACGGCGGCCTCGAAACGCATCAGGTCGGCGGCCCTGATTGCGGCGTAGGCGCGCGCGATCGGGAACTGAACGCCCTGGTTGGCGCCGATCGGTTGGCCGAACACGACGCGGCTGGACGCGTAGCGCGATGCCTGGTCGACGAACCACCGTCCGTCACCGACGCACTCCGCGGCGATCAGGATCCGCTCCGCGTTCCACCCATCGAGGATATGACGAAAGCCGCTCCCTTCCTGTCCCACCAGCGCCGTGGCGGGCACCTCCAGGTTGTCGAAGAACACCTCTGTCGTGGAGTGGTTCATCATCGTCTGCAGTGGGCGGATCTCGAGCTGGGCGCCGGCCGCTCTGAGGTCGACCAGGAAGAGCGACAGGCCTGCCGTGCGGTCGGCGCCGGCCGGGTCGCCGTCACTGGTTCGAGCCAGCACGAGCATCAGGTCTGAATGCTGGGCGCGCGAGGTGAACACCTTCTGCCCATGGATCGTGTAGCCGGCGCCGGTTCGCCGTGCAGTCGTGCGGATCTGCGTCGTGTCCGACCCGGCGGTCGGCTCAGTCACTGCAAAGGCCTGGAGCCGGAGCTCGCCCCGCGCGAGTTGCGGCAAATAGGCGTCGCATTGCTCACGGGAGCCGTGGCGCACCAGCGCTCCCATGATGTACATCTGCGCGTGACCCGCCGCTGCGTTCCCGCCGGAGGCGTTGATCTCCTCCAGGATCACGCTGGCTGCTGCGATCCCGAGGCCGCTGCCGCCGTACTCCTCCGGTATCAGGGCGCCCAGCCAGCCTCCCTCCGTCAGAGCAGCGACGAACTCCTCAGGGTAGACGTCCGGCTCCAGCCCTCGCCAGTATGCAGGCGGAAACTGAGCGCACAGCTCGCGCACTGCCGAGCGTATCTCGTCACACCCGGCCGGCTCGAGCGCCGTTGGCTCCCAGGGGTCGGTGTGGGAGGTGGTGGGGCGCGTCATCCCACCGTGGAGCGAATGCGGGCTGCGATCCGGGCGGCGTCCGGCATCCATGCCGCCTCAAGGGCGGCAGCGTACGGAATCGGAGTTGGATCTCCCGTCACGCGCTGCGGCGCGGCGTCAAGGTGGTCGAAGACGGCGTCCAGCACCTCGACGATCAGCGCCGACGACCACCCGCCGGCGGGTGTCGCCTCCTCGACCACCACGATGCGCCCGGTCTTCTTCACGCTGGTAGCGATGGTAGTCAGGTCAGGCGGCCAGATCGTGCGCAGGTCCACCACCTCGACCGAGATGCCCTCCTCGGCCAGGAGTTCAGCCGCGTCCAGGGCACGGTGGACCATCAGCTGCGATGCAACGACGGTCACGGCGTCGCCCTCGCGCGCGATTCTCGCCTTCCCCAGGGCAACCGCTGCTGGAGGATCCTGCACCGGCCCCGTCAGGCCATACATGGCCTTGTGCTCCAGAAAGACGACGGGGTTCGGCTCCTGGATCGAGGAGCGCAGCAGGCCGTAGGCGTCGGCCGGTGTCGCGGGCGCCACGACCAACAGGCCGGCCGTCCCGTACAGCCACGAGTCGACGCTCTGGGAGTGCTGGGCGCCGAAGCCCGCCCCAGCGCCGTTCGCCATCCGGATTGTGAGCGGCACGTCGCACTGCCCGCCGGTGAGGTAGCGATGCTTGGCGGCCTGGTTGACGATCTGATCGAAGGCGACGGCCGCGAAGTCCGCGAACATCAGATCCACGACGGGGCGCATCCCGGTCAGCGCCGCCCCCATGGCAGCGCCGATGATCGCGACCTCGGAGATCGGCGTATCCCGCACCCGCTCCGCCCCGAACTCGTCGACCAGCCCGACAGTCGCCTTGAACACGCCGCCGGCCTGGGCGATGTCCTCACCGAGCAAAAAGACTCGATCGTCCGACCGCAGTTCGTCAGCGAGCGCCGCTCGAACCGCGTCACGCAGCGAGAGCTCGGTCACGCGAGGACGTCCTCGAACCGTGATTCGAGGGAGGGTGGCTGCCAGGCGACGGCCGTATCCCGGGCCTCACGAACCGCAACTTCCGCCTCACCGCGGATGCGGTCGAGCTCGGGGTCGCTGTAGCCCATCTCCTGGAGCGCATTCGCGGCCAGCACCAGAGGGTCGCGCAGCTTCCAGAGCTCCAGCTCGCCGTCAGGCCGGTAGGCGCCAGGGTCCGACCTCGAGTGCCCGGCCTGGCGATAGGTCCTGGCCTCGATCAGGGTCGGGCCCGACCCGCGCCGGGCGCGTTCGACGGCGGCCGCCGCGACATCCCGCACGGCCGTCACGTCGTTACCGTCGACCTGCACCCCGGGGATGCCGTAGCCGGCCGCGCGGTCTGCCAGACGGTCGATCGGGGTTGTGGTGGCGATCGGTGAGTACTCACCGTAGAGGTTGTTCTCGCAGACAAACACGCAGGGCAGGCGCCAGATTGCCGCGAGGTTCAGACTCTCGTGGAACGCTCCGATGTTGGTGGCCCCGTCCCCGAAGAACGTGAGTGCGACGGTGTCCTGTGACTGGAGCTTGGCCGAGAGCGCAGCTCCCACAGCGACCGGAATTCCTGCCCCGACAACGGCGAACGACCCCAGCGCCCCGCGATCGTGGGCCGCCAGGTGCATGGACCCGCCCTTGCCCTTGCAGAGGCCTTCGGCCCGGCCCAGGATCTCGCCGAAACAGCGCTCGAGCGGCGCGCCCATCGCTATCAGCGCTCCGTGTCCGCGGTAGGTGCAGGTGGTGACGTCGCCGTGCGCCAGGCTGCCGCACACGCCAACTGACACTGCTTCCTGACCCTGGCACAGGTGGGTGCTGCCGTGCACCAGATTCTGCGTGAACAGCCGCTGAACCTCGTCCTCGAACAGCCTGATTCTCCACATCAAAGCGAGGTCGGCCTCGAGCTGCGAGGCACCGCTGGCGCTCATGACCGCCCGATGCCTCCGCGGCGTGGAGGTGGTTGGGATCCATGGGCAAAGCCCACGCTGGTTGGGCAGCAGGTCACGCGCGCCATGCTACCGAGGCTCCCGTTACGTGTCAATATTGTGACTAGTGCTTTCACGATCTGAACGACTGACGTCGCGGGGATCCTCTGGGATTCATGGAGTATCCTCGTCGTAATGCCCGTGGGCAGCCACCGCTCGGTCGACCAGCTCCCCCTCCACGGCATCCGTGTCCTCGACCTGACGAGCTCGGTCGCAGGCCCTTTCTGCACCCAGCTGCTGGGTGCGCTCGGCGCCGAGGTGATCAAGGTGGAGCGACCCGGATCCGGTGATGACAGCCGGTCATGGGGGCCGCCGTCCTGGGGCGCAGACAGCGCGATGTTCCTTGCGATGAATGCAGGCAAGCGCTCCATCCAGATCGACCTTCGCACCGACCAGGGTGTCGGGATCGCTCGCAGACTGGCGGCGCGCAGCGACATCTTCGTGGAGAGCCTGCGACCCGGGCTCTGCGACGAGCTGGGCCTCGGATTCGACGACGTCAAGCGTCTCCGACCGTCCATCGTGTATTGCGCTATCGGCGCGTACGGGGCGGTCGGACCGCAGCGCGCGCAGCCGGGGTACGACCCGCTCATGCAGGCGGCCGGCGGGATCATGAGCGTGACCGGTGAGCCTGGGAGTCCGCCGGTCCGCGCAGGGGTCTCGGTGATCGACCAGGGGACTGCGACTCTGGGCGGTGGTCGGCATTCTGGCGGCCCTGCGAGCCAATGACGAGGAGCCGCGCGCCCGGCTCGTCGACACATCGTTGTACGAGGCTGCGATCAGTTGGATGGGGTACCACCTCGTGGGCTATCTCGGTTCCGGCGAGATCCCCGGCCGGGTCGGGTCGGCGTTTCCCAGCGTCGCCCCCTATCAAGCGTTTGAGGCGACGGACGGCTGGCTGGTGATCGCCGCATCCAACGACTCTCAGTTCGCGCGACTGTGCGACGTCATCGGTCGCACCGATCTGCCCCGTGACACACGGTTTGCCTCAAACCCCGATCGGGTGGCAAACAGAGAGGAGCTGGCCGCCCAGATTCAAGCTCGACTGGCCGAGGGGTCGGTGGGCGAGTGGCTCGAGCGCCTGTCCGCGGCCGGCGTCCCCGCTGCGCCGGTGCAGGACACCTCGCAGGTCGCTGTGCACCCCCAGACCGTTGCACTCGAGATGCTGCGGTCGATGCCTGGGCACGCCGTGAGCGATCTCAAGGTGGTAGCCGCGCCGGTCTCGATCGACGGTGGCCGTGTGGTCGCCCGGTCCACTCCTCCCCGGGCCGGCGAGCACTCGGATCAGATCCTCGCCGAGCTCGGGATCACCGCGGCGGAGGTCTCAGACCTTCGTGCGCGCGGCGTGGTCGGCTAGCAGCGCATCGTCCCGTCGCAGCACGGTACCGGTCAACCGGGGACCTTGAGCGCGAGGAACCCACCGTCGACCCCGACCACCGAGCCGGTGACGAAACTCGCACGGTCCGAGAGCAGAAAGGCGATCACGGCTGCAACTTCGGCCGGCGTCCCGAACCGGTTGACGGCGTGGAGGCCGCGGTAGAGCTCTGCATCGATCCCACCCTCGGCGACGAGGGTCGAGACCAGGGGTGTCTCGATGTAGCCGGGCGCGACGCAGTTGACGCGGATCCCGTGCTCCGCCCACTCGACGGCGAGCGTGCGGGTCATCGCGCCGATCGCCCCCTTCGCGGCCGAGTACGCGAGGCGGTTGGGGTAGCCGACGGACATGGCCACCGATCCGAGGTTGACGATGGCCCCGCCGCCCGTATCGGCCATTCGCCGGCCGACCTCCTTGCTGACCAGGAAGGTGCCGTCGACGTGCACGTCGAGCACCCGGTGCCAATCGGCGTATTCGAGCTGGAATGTGGGGCGATGCTCGGCGATCCCGGCGCAGTTGACGAGGCCGACCAGCGGCCCGCCCCAGGCAGCGGCCGCCGCCACTGCATCGCGCACCTGCGACGGCTCTGTCACGTCGCAGGCGACCGACAGGCAGCGATCGGCGTTCGCGGGCTCGATGGCTTTGAGGTCGAGAATCGCGCACTGCCGATCCGTGGAGTTGCACAGTTCCACGACCACGGCCTGCCCGATCCCACTGCTACCACCCGTGACCACGATCGTGCCCGGCCGTTCCCCGCTGCCGGTCACTGCGTGGACGCCGCCTTCGCCGCCTGGACGAGCTGTGCGATCAGGTCGTCTTGTGTTTCGGCAAAGCGGCCGGTCGGCGCCGAGACCGTGAACGCGGCCGTCACCTGGCCGTTGCTCGTCACCGGCGCCGAGGCGCAGGCGACGCCCTCGGCGAACTCGCCGTCGTCAGTCGAGTATCCACGGTCGCGGATCCGCTGGAACTCCGCATTGAGGTCGTCGAGGTCCACGATCGTGTGCGGTGTGACGCTGCGGATGGGGTGCTTGGCGAAGTACGCATCGCGCGCCTCCGCCGTTGCGTGCGCGAGCAGGAGCTTGCCGGAGGCTCGGGCGTGAGCGTCCCCGCGCATACCCCGGTGCAAGACGCCGACGCGCACGGCGTGGCTTCCCTCAATGGACGCCAGCACCGAGATCTCGCCTTGACGCCACGCGCTCAGATAGGAGGTCTCCCCGCAATCCTGGGCGAGCCGTCGCAGCCCGACGAGCAATATCTCTGGTGGAGCGAGTTGACGGTCGAAGGCGTCCGAGAGCTCACCCACTCGCGGGCCGAGGGTGTATCGCCGTCCGGCGTCCTTTGTCACCAGGCCCTCGGCGACCAGCGTGTTGAGCAGGTGGTAGGTGGTCGCGATATGCATGTCGAGCGCGGCCGCCGTCTCCTTCGCGGTCGCCGGGTCTCCCTGGCGTGCGAGGTGCAGGAGGATGCGAGACGCACGCGCGACAGACCGGATCAGGGTCGGCTTCGTCTCAGTCGCCATCGCGCCCCCTGGGTGGCCACCGGCCTGGATCTCTCGTTGCACGCGTCATGACCATTCGATACGCTCAGCATATCGTAGTTTTGTTTCACCATCTGCAAACACGAGTCGTACGTCGTCTGCCAGCCGGTCGGATCGTTGTAGCCCATGCGTGAGGGGCGACTCGAGATCACCGGCGGGCACGAGATCTACTACCAGATCCACGGGCATGCGCCGAACTCGCTCGTTGGTCTGCACGGAGGACCCGGCGGAGATCTGACGAGCCTGAGGCGATTCGCAGAGCTCTCCGACGACTCGTTGCAGGTGGTGCTCTACGATCAGCTGGGCGGTGGGCGGTCGGAGCGCCCGGACGATCCTTCTCTGTGGACGATGGCTCGCTTCGTGTCGGAGCTGGAGGAGCTACGGGCGCAGCTCGACCTCGGCCAGATGCACCTGGTCGGCAGATCCTGGGGCGGGTTCCTCGGCCTGCAGTACACGCTCGACCACCCCGATGCCGTACGCACACTCTGCGTTTCGAACGCGGGCGCGTCCGTGTTCGACGAGCTGCGGGGTATGACCCGCCTACGGTCCGAGCTCGACAGCGACACACTCGCCCCCTTGCTTCTGCATGAGTCTGCGTCCGAGTTCGAGCACCCGGACTACCTCGCCGCAGTAGAGCGGGTGTACGCGGCGCACTTCAGGCGATCGTCGCCGTTTGACCCCGCCCGTTCGCTGGAGGAGCTGCGGCGCGACGTCCTCCCGCACATGTCCGATCTGGGGCCGGCCTACCAGGTGATGTGGGGCCCGAACGAGTTCATGTGTACGGGGAACCTCCGCGACTGGGACGTCACCGAACGCCTCGCGGAGATCGTGGCGCCGACCTTGATCGTCGCTGGGTGGCACGACATGGTGAGCGTCGAATCACACAGGGTGATGGCCGAGCTGATACCTGACAACGAGTTCGTGATCTTCGGCAACGCGAGTCATGCACTGCTCGAAGAGAAGGACGCCGACGCGTACCTCGGAGTGGTCAAGCACTTCGTCACCCGCCACCTGGCCTAGAGCATCTCGGTGATCGCCTGCTCGGTGGCGGCGATCAGCCCGTCGATGTCATCTTCGGTGTGGGCGTAACACAGCGTGTTACGTTTGAGGTTGAGCGGCAGCTCGAGATAGCCCAGATCGAGCAGCCTGCGTCGATAGCCGACGAAGAGGTCGGCGTCGTTGCGCAGAAGGTCGTCGAAGCGATCGATGGGTCCCTCCATGAAATACGCGACGGAGATCGACCCGACGCCCGCAACCTCCGCGGTTATCCCGATGCGGTCGTAGAGCTCGCGTAGGCCCGTGCGCAGGCGGTCGCCCAACGTGGAGATCCGATCGATAACGTTCTCGGACTCCAGCTTGCGGATGGTGGCCACCCCCGCCGCGGCCATTGACGGGTGACCGTTGAACGTCCCGGTCGCGTAGACCGTGCCACCCGCCACCGTGCCCAGGTTCTCCATCAGGTCAGTCCGGCCGCCAAGCGCGGCGATCGGGAATCCGTTCGCAACCGCCTTACCCATGGTCGTCAGGTCCGGCGTCACGCCGACGATCGACTGGTAGCCGCCCAGCGCATGGCGGAATCCCGTCACGATCTCGTCGAAGATCAGCACCGTTCCCGTCTTCGTGCACGCCGCGCGGATGCGCTCGAGGAACTCCTGGTGGGGAACGAGGACGCCGATCGCGTGGGGGACGGGTTCGAGGATGACGGCGGCGACGTCGCGGTCGGAGAGAGCATCCTCGACAGCTCCGGGGTCGTTGAACGGCAGCACGATCGTCTCGTCAAGCACGGCTGAGAGCGCCCCGGCGGACAACGGGTCCTTCTGGCCGAGCCGCTCCGCCGGCGTGATCACGTTGAGCGCGATCGAGTCATGCCAGCCGTGGTAGCACCCCTGGAACTTGACGATGCGCGTTCGTCCCGTCGCTGCGCGCGAGAGCCGCAACGCGTGGTAGGTCGCCTCGCTGCCGGATGCAGTCAGGAACACCTTTTCGACCGACGGGACATGCTCGACCATCAACTCGGCCAACTCGATCTCGGGCAGGCTCACACCGAGCCCCACGTGGTCGACGCTGCGCATGGTCTCGATCACTGCCTGGTCGACATCCGGGTCGTTGTGGCCAAGGATGGTGGGGCCATAGGCGCCGTGGAAGTCCACCAGGCGCCGTCCCGAGGCGTCGGTGATGCTCGCGCCATCCGTCGAGCCGATCACGAGCGCTTCGAGCCCGGGGATACGCCGCTGACCGCTGTTCACACCGCCCGCGATCGCCGCGCGTGCCCGTTGCACCAGCTCGGACGCCGACGCCTCGGATTTCACTATGTGAATGTCCATTGCGGTTTTTCTACCTTACCCGAACCCGCTCGGCCGGGTGCAAGCTGTTCAGCCGTTCACCGAGAAGCTGGAGTCGGGGTTGATTTCCCTCAGCCGCGAAAACTTGCCCAGGTCGATCCGCAGGCCCGTATACGCCCCTCGAACCACCACCGGCTCGTTGTCGTGATCGGTGCCCGACTCACACGCCTCAATCAGCTCCGCCATGGCGTATCCCACCACCCCCGCGTTCTTGAACTGGTTCCCGCTCGTGCCGACCGCCATATAGAAGCCCGGCAACGACGATTGGTCATAGATCGGAATCCAGTCGTCGCTGACGTCGTACAACGAGACCAGGCCGCGCGGCTCCATCGGTATCTCGAGTGTGGGGAAACGGCGAGCCATCCTGTACACCTGGGCTTCCCACTGCGCACGGGACACGCTTGCGTCATACTCGTCGGGGTTCTCGACCCACTCTCTCGGATCGCACTCCGGATCCTCGCTACCGATCAGGAGATGGTTCGCGACCTCCGGCCGGCAGTAGATGGCGCTGTCCCCGTCGGAGACATGCAGGCCGTGATGCTCGAAGTCAACTCCGGGCGGAGCGGGGACGTGGTGCACCTCGTGTCGCAACGGCCTGGTCGTCACTCGCATGTCATCCGCCACACCCGCGAGTTGATTGATGATCGCCGAGTGTGGGCCCGCGACATTCACCACCACCGGCGCCCGTAGGGTCTCGCCTGACGCGAGTGAGACCCCCGTGACCCTCCCGCCCCCTCGTTCGATTGACCGTACTTCGCTCCCAAACCGGAACGTTGCACCCTTGGCCTCAGCCGCCCGCTGAAGGTTGTGCGTCGCCAGCTGTGGATCGTTGACGTGGCCCCCGCCGAGCTCGTACAGGGCCTCCGCCAACACTCGTTGTGGCGTCTCCCAGAAGGCCGGATCGTCCGGGCGGCTGGGCGGCCAGAACCGGTGCATGTCCATGTAGGGGAATCGGTGCGTGACATCGTCTGGCGTCCAGAGCTCATACGGGACGCCGATCTCGTCAAACAGCCGGATAACCCGGTCCAGCCTGTCGGTGCCATCGGCGAAGACGAGGCTCCCCGTCTCGTGAAAGACGGCGAGCCCGCGCTCGTCCGAGACCTCCAGGTAGTCGGCCCAGTTCTTCCAGTAGAACGAGCCTTCATAGGCCATCGCGACGCCATCGCGAGTGGAGTAGGTGAATCGGATGATCGCGCAGGAGGCGCTCGTCGGGCCGTATCCGGCCGCCGGAAGCTTGTCGACGCTGACCGTCCGGTAGCCACGCTTGGAGAGCTCGAACGCGATCGCCGCCCCGATCACCCCCGCACCGATGACGACAGCGTCGTAGTCACGCTGGGCATGAGCTTTGTCCAGATCCTTGCTGATGAGCGCCTCGGTCGTCCTCTTGTGCATTCCCCTCGCGCGGCCATCTAGTCTGGTCCGTCGCGGCCCAGCTTGCAAGAAGATCCGGGCGGGGACTTGACGCATGCCGATATCGGAATATGATTCGGCCATGGCACGAGCAGCCACGACGTCGGACGTCTTCAACGCGATCGCCGAGCCGCAGCGCCGGGAGATCCTGATGCTGCTGCGGGCAGGCGAGTGGCCGGTGACCGAGCTGGCCCGGGAGCTGGGGATGACCCAGCCGCGCGCGTCCAAACACCTGCGGGTGCTCCGGGAGGTCGGCCTGGTGCGGCACCACAAGGCCGGCAAGCAGCGCCTGTACGGCCTTGACGCCCGCGGGCTGCGGCCGGTCCACGACTGGTCCGGCGGGTTCGAGCAGTTCTGGAACGAGAGCTTCGACCGGCTGGACGCCTACGTGCAGGACCTGAAGCAGACAACGCAGGAGGAGTAGCTGATGAGCGCGACCGGACGAGGAGCGCCGGCGCAGCCCGCGACGGCCGACCGCGAGATCGTGATCTCCCGGGTCATCGACGCCCCACGGGAGCTGGTGTTCGAGGCGTTCACCGAAGTCAGGCACCTGTCGCGGTGGTGGGGACCGGACGGGTTCACCACCACCACGCAGTCGTTCGAGTTTCGCGTCGGCGGGGAGTGGGACTTCGTGATGCACGGACCGGACGGGACGGACTACCAGGAGTGGATCACCTGGACCGAGATCGTCCGGCCGGAGCGGATTGCGCTGCTGCACGGTGAGTCCCGCGGCGACCCGAACGCCTTCGAGGCGGTCATCACATTCGCGCCCGACGGCGCGGCGACCCGGGTCGAGATGCACACGGTGTTCCCCACCAAGGAGCTGCGCGACGAGACGGTCGAGACGTACCACGCGATCGAGGGCGGCCAGCAGACCCTCGGCAACCTGGCTGCCTACGTCACCGAGCTCGTTCGGAAGGAAGTGGAGGGCTGATGGCCGGGAAGGTGTTCTTCAGTGTGACCATGTCGCTGGACGGGTTCATCGCGCCCGAGGAGCAGGCGGACGACCCGGAGGCCCAGCGCTGGACGGCGCAGTGGATGGAACTGCAGCAGTGGATCTTCCCGCTGCGGTTCTTCCGGGAGAACCTGCAGCTCGGCGAGGGCGGTGAGGAAGGGCGCGACAACGACATCGCCCGGCAGACGTTCGAGCGCACCGGCGCGAGCGTGATGGGCAAGCGCATGTTCGACCTCGGCGAGCAGGCGTGGCCGGAGGAGGCGCCGTTCCACACGCCGGTCTTCGTCGTGACGCACGCCAAACGTGACCCCTGGGAGCGGCCCGGCGGGACCACCTTCAACTTCGTCAACGACGGCATTCAGACCGCGCTCGACCAGGCCCGTGAGGCCGCCGGCGACCGCGACGTCCGCATCGCGGGCGGCGGCGCAACGATCCTCGAGTACGTGAACGCCGGTCTGGTCGACGAGTTCTCGATCGCACTCTCGCCCGTGCTGTTCGGCTCCGGAATCAGCCTGTTCGAGGGCGTGGACGCGGGCCGCGTGGCCCTGGAGCCGGTCGGCGCGGAGCCGACGCAGCGGGTGACTCACCTGACCTACGCCGTCCGTGGAGCGGTAGGCGCACCGGGGACGCGTTCCGCTCACTCCGCCTCGAGGATCGCTGACGGAGCCACTCGGGTCATGACTAAGGGATCAAGGATTCGATTGCCCTGACGCGGTGTCAAGATGTCGGTGGTCCGCGGCGAGTAACGTCCCGAAGTCGGCGCTCGCCCCCGCCTGGCGGCTGACGTTGGGCGTGCCGGGATCCGCCGGGGATATCCGGGAAACGCGTGCACGGGGTTTGTATGGCGGTCGAGATGAAGCGGTACCTGACGCAATTGGCGAGATCGTCGCGCGCGTCGTACCTGCGGCTTGAGAACAGGCCCGCGGTCGTCGTGCTCGCGGCGGCCGGGGCGACCGTGAGCGTGGTGATCGTCCTGGCATCAAACGCGGGTTGGCCACAGGTGATGCGGCAGGTCCAGGCGCGACACGCATGGGCCTGGCTCGCGGTTTGCCTTGTCGGCGAGCTGGTCGCCTACGGCGGCTACGTGCTGACGGTGCGTGCCGTCGCGCGCGTCGACGACGGCAACGCCGTCGGGTTACGGGCGTCAATCGCCGAGGTCATCGCCGGGTTCGGGGTGTTCGCTGCAACCCGGACGTCGGGGGGTTTTGCCGCTGACTACTGGGCGTTCTGTGACGCTGGGGCCAACCGGCGCGAGGCGGTGCGGCGGGTACTTGCGCTGAGCTTCCTCGAGTACGCCGTGCTGTCGGTCAGCGCGCTCGTCGCTTCGGCCCTGCTCTTCTTCGGGCTAGACGGACACGCGAGCGACGGCTGGACGCTGCCGTCGCTGATCGTCGTCCCGATCTTCGTGGTGGCACTCTGGCTGACCTCACCGAAGCGCGCCCAGCAGCTCAGCCGTCCCCGACCCGGCCGGCTGCGGGGGTTGTTCGGTGATTCCGTTGCCGGCGCGGCGACCGCGCGTCACCTTGTGACCGGCGCGAGCGAGCGCGGCCTCGGGGTGCTCGGCAACGCTCTCTACTGGACCGGAGACATCTTCTGTCTGTGGGCGGCGCTGAGCCTCGTCGGCGTCCACCTGCCGGTCGCGGCGCTCGTGTTGGGCTACGCCGCCGGCTACCTGCTGACGCGGCGAGCCCTCCCCGTCGGTGGCGCCGGCTTCGTGGAGATCGCCCTCACGTTGTCACTCGTTGGGCTGGGCCTCCACGCCGCGCCCGCGTTGCTCGGCGTCGTCGTCTACCGACTGTTCAATTTCTGGTTGCCGATTGCGGCCGCCCTCGCTCTGATACCAACGATCCGTGAGCTTCGCGAACGCTTTGGGCACGTCGAGCGGGCGACCTAGCTGCACGCCGCATTCTGAGCTACGGCAGGGTGGAAGCTGCGGGCCGTACGCACTGGCAACCGCGACCGACCGATCTACGGGCAGTCACCTAAAGTGCGAGCATCGCCGCTGCGACCTCGCCGGCGGCCGCCTCGGGGATCGCCGTCGCGGCTCCTTCGAGCACGAGCAGCCGCGCACCGGGGATCTCGCGCGCGAGCGCCTCGCCGTTGCCGACGGGGAAGAACGGGTCGCGGCGACCATGCACCACCAGAGCCGGGATCGCAAGCTCGGGCAGGCGCTCGCGCCACCGCGGCCTGCAGTCGAGCCTGGAGAACACCATGCGCATCTGGTTGGCCATCTGCACCGCGGGCTCCGTGCCCGGCGTCCGGTCCCAGATGCGCTCGGCGGTCGTGCGCGCAGCGGCGGGGTCGTCGCCGAGGATCTCCGCGCCGGCGGCGGCATACTCTGCCACGGCGGCGCGGTCGGACCAGTCGGGCATCGAGCGCGAGAACAGCCGTTCCATCGTCGTCGCGTCATGGTCGGGCAGATCGTCGTCGACCGGGCCGGGAGCGACCGGCCGCGTTCCGGCGATGGTGAGCGCCGAGAACCCGTCCGGGTGGTCGAGCGCGGCGACCTGGGCGACCATCCCGCCGACGCCGATGCCCGCCAGGTGCGCCGGCCGGTCGTCGAGTTCGCCGGGCGAGCGCCGCGGCGTCGGCGGCAAGATCGCGCAACGTGTACGCCGGAGCCTCGGGATCGACCGTGGTCGACGCACCGGAATCGCGCAGGTCGTACCGAACGACGTGGCGCCCGCCACGCGCGAGTGCCGCACAGAACGCGTCGGGCCAGGAGAGCATGGTCGTGCCGCCCACGAGCAGAACCAGTGGCGCCGCCGCGTCGCCGAAGTGCTCGACCCCGAGCACGACGCCGTTCGCCTCGACCGTGTTCGCGATCCGTCCGTCGTTCTTCATCTGCTTGTCCGCCTCTACGTGGTCCTCTTCCTTCACCAAGAGAGACCGCGGGAACTCCATGAACTCATCGCGCAGCCTCGCGCAGCTCCAGCGCGACTGCGACGAGGATGCGTCGACCCGGCTGCGGATGCCGGGTCGACGCATGGTTCTCTCAGAGCGCTCTCAGCCCTGGGTAGGCTGGATCGCCCCGCCGGCGGGCGTGAGGGCATCCCACGCAGCTCCGAAGTCGGTCAGGCCCTCGCCGCTTGCCTGGCCGGCCTGCTGGTCACCCTGGTAGAGGTAGAGCGGGTGTCCGGCGTAGGTGACCTGGACGGAACCGTCAGCCCGCTTGATCGTGCCTACCAGTGACTGGTTCGCGCCCTTCAGGGCGACCGGCTTGCCGGTGCTGATCACGGGCGGCCAGTAGGTCGCGCACGCGGCGGAGCACATGCTCTGCCCCTTGGTGTCCTTGGCGAACAGATACACCGTCCGGCCTGCGCTGTTGACGACGACATGTCCGAGGCCGGTTGTGCCGACGCCGACCTTTGCTGCGGCGGGAGCGGCAGTCGTCGGCGACGCCGTTGTCGCCGACCCGTACAGCCCGGTGCTGCCGCTGCTCCCACAGGCCGCCGCGAACAGGGCAATCGCGGCGACCGCCGCGAACGCGAGCAGGGGTGTGTTGCGATTCATCGTGAATCTCCTTGAGTGCATGGCCGATCATCGGCCGTTGGTTGTGGTGAGGATGCGCGAGCGACCACCGTCGCTTCGGGCGCCGCCGGGAGTGACGATGGGCCGGCGGTGGTGCTGTCCTCAGTTACAAGGTCATACGCGCCACACCGGGCAACCGGATTTGTCACCCGCAACCGGCTCTCATCCGGTCACACGATGCGTGAGGGGATAGGTGGTTTCCCCTACTGGCCGTCCGCCGGAAGGCTCGTAGGGTAGAGGGGCGTGCTCCGCTGGATTCGAGTCCTGGTGTTCGTCGTTGTTGTGCTGTCGGCGTGGTCCGGCGTCGTTGCCCCTGCGGCTCATGCTGATATCTGCGCGAGCAGGACCGACAGCCAGGGCACCGTGGGCACGGTCTGCGTGACCTCGATCACGCCCCAGGGCGGCACGGCGGTCTCGCCGCAGGCGGGAGTGCCGGTCACGGTCATCGGCAACACCAGGGTCACGGCGACGGTGACCTACCATCCGGCGACCCTGCCGGCGGGCGAGACGCGTGGCTGTCTCGGGCAGCGGCTGACGCCGACCGGGTGTCTGTCGTGGCTGCTGGACGGCGGCTATACCCTGACCCAGCTGTACTCCACCAGCGGCGTTCAGGGGAACCGCACCTACAGCTGGACGTGGGGTACGTCGCAGTACCAGAACACCGCTGCCGGACACACGCGGACGCTGGCCGCCCAGATTCAGCTGGACGGCGTCGCCGCGTCTGCCAACGTGCCGGTTGTGATCTCAAACGCCGTGCCGGGGAGCTTCCCCTCGCCGATCCAGAACAACGGCCTGCTTCCGATCTTCAGCCAGTCGACGCCGTTCACGATCGCCACGTTCGGCGACGGCCCGTCCGGCTCGCCGCAGACCCAGGATGTGGCCAACCTCGTCAACTCGTGGAACACGAACATGGTGATGTACCTGGGTGACGTGTATCAGCGCGGGATGCCGGACGAGTTCGTGAACTTCTACAACACGATCTACGGCGCGGACGCAGGCAAGACGATCTCGACGATCGGCAACCACGAGTACAAGCAGCTGACCGACGGCGCGGGCTACTTCTGGTACTGGAACTTCCCCAACGGCTCGCCGACCAAGACCGGCGGCGGCGGCAGCTGGTACAGCCTGAACGCCGGCGACTGGCACCTCATCAGCCTGAACAGCAACGTCGGCATGAGCCTGAACCCACCGACACCGCAGGGGTTGTGGCTGAAGCAGGATCTGGCCGCCGATCTGGCCGCCCGGCCCAAGGCGGGCGACCCCTGCACGCTGGCGTTCTGGCATGCGCCGCGGTTCTCGGACATCAGCCTGCGCAAGCCCTCCACGGTCGCCTTTTGGAACCAGCTCTACCCCTACGGCGCGGACATCATCGTCAACGCTCACTCCCACGTGTACGAGCGCTGGCAGCCGCTCAACAACTCCGGCCAGGTGACGACGCAGGCCGGCGGCATGACCCAGTTCGTCGTTGGCACCGGCGGCAACGTGCTGGCACAGCAGTGGAACACGAACGACAGCCGCTCGGCTATCCGCGAGAACACCCACTGGGGAGCGCTCAAGCTGACGCTCTACCCGGATCACGCGGACTACCAGTTCTGGGAAGTCAACGGGTCGAACCCTGCCAATGCGACTCTCTTCGACGCCGGCACCGTCACCTGCCGCAACACCGGAACGCCGACCACGCTGACGCTCCAGGCGTCCACCTCGCACATCGTCTATGGACAGGGCTCGACGCTGACCGCCCATCTCACCAGCGCGCCCGTCGGGTCGGACGTGACCATCACCCGCAACGTCGGTGGCGTGACCTCGACCGTGACTACCAGGGCCATCGACGCCAGCCACAACGTGACGGTCGTCGTCAAGCCCGGCCAGCACACGGTCTACTCCGCCCACTTTGCCGGCGGCGCCGGCTACGGTCCTTCGAACAGCGGCGCGGTCACCGTCACCGTCTCGCCGGTGCTCGGCGGCACCATGAGCAAGCCGTATGCCACGAGCTCGGGGTACCGGCTGTACCACTACCGCGCCTCATGCGCCGCTTCGGCAATCTCGTGCCCTGTCTTCACGGCCACGTTCAAGCCGGCGAGCCCGGGCCAGGTGGTACAGGTGATCATGCAGCAGCGGTCGACGAACGGTTGGAGGAAGGTCGCCGTCTTCTCGGGCAAGCTCGGTTCGAAGAGCACCAGCGCGATCAAGGTGCGCTACCGAACAACCGCCCTGATCGGTCGTCAGCTGCGGCTGCTCGCCCACTATGCAGCCAGCTCGAAGTTCGCCGCAGCGAACAAGGGCTACTGGTACTTCAAGATCACGCACTGACCTCGCCTGTCAAGAAGCAGAGCCCCAAGATCGGGGTGGCGTGGCCCACGAGTCCTTACGGACGGCGCGAACGGCGTTCCGACGTGTGACCCGGCCTCGGTGCTCCATGGGGCGATCTCACGGGAAGCCCGCCGGCACCAGTCGGAGACCGGGCCAACCACGCGTTGCCCTGGGAGACGTGGCGGCCCAGCACCACACGTACGCGGGGGTATTCCGCATCGGACTTAGACTACGCTGGCGCCGGCGATGGCGCGGTCGCCGAGGGTGTGCCAGATGCTGCGGAGGTCCCACCACGAGATCCACTCGTCGGTGCCCTCCCAGGGGTTGTGATATTCGAACCTCTCGCCGTCGAAGCCCACCAGGAGGATCGCGTGCTCTGCGAAGTTGGCCGCCACCGGGCGGCCGGCGGGTGTCCTCCACGCCCGTGGGCTGCTCGGCCCGAACTGGATCCACGCCACCACGGGCCGTCCACCGGCTAACGCTGTCCGCAGCGTCGCCAGCGATGTCCCGGTGAGGTTCTCGGCGGTTGGCTGGTAACGGCGGGCGAGGGCCAGCAGTGGCCGGTCGTAGACGCCGTAGCCGCCACCTTCGACGTGGCCCACGAATCCTTGCTCGGGATCGCCCCACACCGTGCCCGTCGCCGTCATGATCGGGTCGAGGGGGCGAGCGAGCGGCAGCTCGCGTTGCAGCTGCAGCTGCCCGACTCGGCCTCCCAGCATCATCGCTAGGGCCGCGGTCTCGCAGTTGTTGCGGAGGGCCTGACGGATCAGCGGCCGGTCGATGTGCGCCGACACGACGCTCACCGGAATCCGCACCGAACCCGCGCGGGAGCGGACTGCCCGGGCGAGCGTGACCTGGGCATGGGTGTCCCAACGGACGGTCGCCCGCCAGCCCGGGCCCGACTCGCCCGACGCCTCGCGAGTCGCCCAGTGCGCCAGAACAGACGCCAGCCGCGCAGGCGACATCGTCGACCATGCGCGGCGACGCACGGCGGCGATGTGAACTGTCGAGGCCCCCAGCCGGACGGCCAGCGGGCCCGGGGGAGACGCCACCGGGCGCTGGGAGACGGCGCTCGGTGACACGGCTGATCCAACACACCCCGCCGGCAGTGCGAGCACGGCAACCAGGACTGCGAGTTCGCGCAGGCTCACCGGTCTGCGCCGAGTGGCCGGCGGCCTGCTGCGAAGCCCGCCTCCTGTTCCAGCGCTCGCACTTCGACCTCAACAAAGCCGCGGCGCACCAGCATCGTCTCCCACCAGTCCAGGTCGGCCGGCTGCTCCCACCGGCCGGCGGCGACGCGACCGGCGTTGCGGGCAAGCCTGACCACGCCTGCCGGGCCGGTGCGCAGAATCGCAGCGACCTTCGCCGCGATGATCCGGCGGTCACGCGCGCCGACCCCGAGCCGGAACATCATGTCCACTACCGCCAGCCGACCGCCCGGCCTGAGAACTCGCATCGCCTCCGCGGCGGTCAGCTCCTTGCCATCGTCCGTGAGGTGGTGAAAGGCGTAGCACGAGACGATGAGATCAACCGACGCGTCGGGAAGCGGAATCCGCCGCATGTCGCCCTGCACGAGGTCCGGCACCGCCAGCCCATCGCGGTCGGCTCGCGCGGCAAGCCGGCCAAGCATCTCACCGGACGCGTCCAGCCCTATCACATGCTGCCACGTGCCAACCGCGTTGAGAGCGACGAGTCCCGTGCCACAGCCGAGATCAAGCAGGGTGCCGCCCGTGGGAGGAGGATCGCCGGCCAGCAGCAGATCGCGGAACCTCCCGAACGCCGGGGTGGAAGACACGCGATCCCAGGTCTCGGCCTTCGCGTCCCACTCGACAGCGGTCTCCGGCCCGAACATCTCTCCGGTGCGGACCGTTGCATGTGGCTCTGGCGTCATCGGGTGACACCCGGGCCGCGGCTCGGCGCGTCGGGCTTCCCCTCCCTGTCCAGTTCGTCGACCCACAGCGGGAAGTGGTGCGCAGCCCAATCGCGGTCGACGGTGCCCAGTGTCATGCCGCGCAGCGCGTGTCGGGTGGAGGGGTTCACGACCGCCATGAAGATGTGTGCGGCGATCAGAGCCGTCGTCAGAAACGCGAACGGTCCGTGGAGGTGCCCGAAGGCCGAGTGCCCGATCGTCAGCAGGTAGACGCCGGTCGCGTAGAGCCCGACCAGGCCGGCCAGGGCGAGCCGGGCATTCATCTTCTGCCCGCCGTTGAACCTTCTCACCGGCGGTGCCGGCCGCCCGGCGAGGATTCGTGCGGGGTCGAGCCAGGCCCGGTCGTCCGCCTCGAGCCTGCGCAGCTCGCGGGCCGTCCGGCTGAGCGCGCGGCCGTTACCGAACAGCAGCAGACCCAGAAGGCCACCGACCAGAACCACCGCGGCGCCCACATGGACGTCCAGGGCGGGAGTCGTCCACCTCCAGCGGTGCGGCACCTGGCCGCCCGAGAACAGCATCACCCCAAACGTAAGCGCAACCAGCCAGTGCGCTGCCCGCTCGGTCTTTGTGAACCTGCGCAACAGTGCCACGGAACCATCGTCGGCACATTTCGTGAGAGGTTTCGGAGAATGATTGCAACCGGGTTGGTGTCGCCCGGCGGCAGGTACTTCCGTGCCCACCGCGCTCGGCCGGCAGAGCGGGCCGGGTCACGTCGGTTCGGGCCACGAGTCCGCCTCGCGCCTCACCGCACCCAGCTTGACATGGCCGAAGATCACGACCAGGGCGATCAGCCCGAGCACGATGTTGAACGCCACGATCACCGCCTGGGCGCCGATCGAGAACGCCAGCACCTGGCCGGAGGTGGCCGCCCCGCCCAGCGCGAACACCAGGAGCCCCTGTTGTGCGCCGACGCCGCCGGGAGTGAAGGGCAATGCCGTGGAGACCGAGTCGATCACCACCACCACCAGCGCGTAGCGGACCGCGGCGGGTATCCCGAACGCGGCGAGCAGCGCGTAGGCGGTGCCCACCCGCAGCGCCCAGTCCAGCAGCTGCGGCGCCGCGACCACCCGGGCAAAGCGGCTGGGCGAGCGTAGGATGCGAAAGCCCTGGGTGACATGCCTCCAGAAGCCGAGCAGGTGGTGTGCCGCCCACTCCGCCGAAACCATCCCCGCGAGCCCCAGCCCTGCCAGGGCGAGCGCCACCAGCTCCCAGTGGCGGGCGTAGAAGGAGAACTCGAACGCCTTGGCGTCCGGTAGATGCACCAGCGGCGGCGCCCAGCCGAGGCCGACCGTAGCGGCCACCATCGCGCCGACCACCACCACCCCGAACACGGTCTCGGCAACCAGCGTTGACACGATCGTGGCGACGGAGGCACCCGGGATGTGCCGGCGGACGGCAACGATTCGAACCACGTCGCCGCCCCGGAACGGCGCAACAGCGTTGGCGCCCACTCCGGCCAGGTACGACCACGCCGTCGCACCGAACTTGACCCGGCGCTCGGGGAAGGCGGCACGCAGGATGCCGCACCAAACGCCGGATCGGACGAGCAGGCTCGAGAGGTGCAGGAGCAAGGCCAATGAAAGTGGCAGGAGACGCACATCGCCGAACCGGTCGACATACGCGGATACCGCCTGGCCCAGCTGGGACAGCGAACTCATCATCTGCCTGCATCGTGCATCGCGTGCAGCTCCGGCGCATCCGGGAATTCGCGGTACCCGGGCGCGGAAAACAACGTACGCTGCGCGGCTGGGAACACCGGACGGTCCAGAGCGCCCTTAGCGGAACGGGACAGAGACCGGCCCCGGCAGGCGCCGGTAGATGGCGAAGAAGTCGCGATCGTCCGGGACGAGGTATCGGGTTGGCGGCTGCTGGTAGTTGGGGACGACCCGGGTTGCATTCAGCCCGCCGCCATGGGTGTAGGTGATCAGCGTCGGCCACTCCGGATTGATGTCCAGCTGCATCGCCCGCACCGCACCCGCCCGCTGCAAGATCCTCGCCAGCGTGGTCACCGTCTGCCAGTCTGCCGCTGCGTAGATGAGGTTGCCGTGCCGGTCGATACCCGCGCCCGTCCGCCAGACGCGGACGGCGTTTCCGAGCGTGTAGCCCCACTGCGAGCTGTCGTTCAGCGCAGGGTTGAGACGCCCGTGGTCGATGATCAGCGGCAGGCTCTGGCGGGCGAAAGCGATCTGAGGCCCCGCGGTCGCTCCGCCGGTCCACGACTTCACGTCCACACGGCCGTTGCGGTACCCGATGAGGGTTGCGAGTCCTGCCTTCAGCGGCTCGTACTGCCTGCCCCCGATGGAGGATCCGTTGTTGCCGTCGCTGTAGATGAACCCGCCGTTGAATGTTGCGAGAAGTCGCCAGCGCTGGTCGGGCGGGATCGACATCGGGCCTCGCACGGGAGCGGTCGGCGGCTCGTACCGGCCCGGGTACCACGCCGGAGATGTCCGCGTGTGATCGAACCAGGCGACATACGCGACGATCCGTGGATAATCGGCGTCCGGCCGGAACGTCGTCACCAGCACCGGCGGGCGCCCTGCCACCGGCGGGCCGGTGCCATGCCATACACCCTCCCCGGCCAGCGGCGGCGCCAGCACCGGTTTGATCGGCGGCGGGGCCGGCGCGGCAGAGTCATGGGCCGGTGCTGCATGCTCCTTGAGCGCCGGACCCAGACCGACCTGCGGCAGGCTGGTGAGCTGTGGGCCGCCCGGCGCCGGGGCAGTCCAGCTGTAGTAGTAATGCTCCGTCTCGTCGACGAGCCAGTTTCCGTGGTTCGCTCGAATCCACTCAACGGTCCGCGGCCACAGCGGAAGGCTCGACGGCTGCATCATCGTGGTCGTGTACGAGTAGAGCGCCGGCGCCAGCAGCGCGAAGATGGCCAGCCCTCCGAACAGTGCGGTTCGTCGTCTGCGTCGGTTCTGTGGCAAGGCGCCTCCGGTGGGGTCGCCGTCGGAGGATCCCATCGCTCGAGCCTACGCCATAGCCATGAGCGAAGCATGAGAACTCCACATGATGGTCGGAACAGCGCTCGAAACGACAGCCCAGCGGCGTCTCAACTGGCACCGCCCAAGGACACGCGCTGGTGTCTTAGCCCTGAGTCGGCAACGGAGTGCCTCATTCCTGAAACCATCAGCGGCTCGAGTCGGTGGCGCCAGCCCCGGACCGGCCTCCGCCCGGATTCGGGCACGGACTGAACTCGCCCAGCTGCACGACGGCGCTCGGAGGCACTCGATGCGACACGATCGAGGCGAAGCTAGCGAGCGAGCGGCGGGGGTGGGATTCGAACCCACGAATGACCTTGACGGCCATTGCCGGTTTTCAAGACCGGTGCGTTCAACCGCTCCGCCACCCCGCCGGGCGTGCCCGAACATAGCAGCACCGATGCCGGCTTCCTCGCCCTAGGCGGCCGGGCCGTCCGCATCGAATCGGTCGACCAGCATGTGGACGTGCCCGACGCGTTCGAATCCGGCTCTCTCCAGGATCGGCAGTGATTGCGACCCGCCCTGCGTGAGCAGCACCGGCGTTCCGCGGGTGACCGCCTCGGCCCAGCGAGCTGCCAGCAGCGCGCGGTAGGCCCCGCGGCCGCGAACGTCGGGGTGGGTCGCCCCGCCGTGCAGGTGGAGGCCGTGCTCGGTGGGCACGCACGTCCCGGCGGCGACGATCCTGCCGTCCAGCCAGACCGCGTGCATGACCCTGCTGCCGTCGCGCCAGCGCCTCGCCAGGTGCTTCGCGTCCTCGGCCACCTGTTCGGGAGTCATCCCGAACGCGATGTGCTGCACGGCGCACCCCGCGGTGAACTCCTCGAGGGACGACACCGCGCGGGCCGTCATCTCGGGCGGACCGGGCGGTGGCGCCGACCGCAGCACCAGCGCGACCGCGTAGTCGTCGTGCTCGTGCGGCACCAGACCGCGCTGCAGCAGCATGTCGACGAGGCCCGGCGGCCTGGCGGCGCTGCCGATCTCCCACTGCACGTTCCTCCGCCCACGCTGCTTGACCAGCTCGCGTACCTCGGCCAGCACCTGATCCACCTCGTCGGCGGCGAAGTTCTGGCGTTGCACCATGTTCCAGGTGTCAGCGATTCCCATCAGCAGGGTGTAGCGCGGCGTCTCGACCCGCTGCTCGTCCGGACCGAGAGGCTCGAACGAGTTCGGGTACTCGGCGAACTCCCGTACCACGTCAGCCCTCAGTGCCAGGTCTCGAAGTGCCGGCGGTGCGTGTCCAGCACCGCGCCCGGCCTGAAGAACCGGTCGTAGAAGTCGATGTCGATGTGCTGGGCCTGCAGCACGTTCATGACCAAGACGCTCGGCACCGTGCCGGGGAACTTGCCCCAGGTGTCGAACATGTACTGCGCCTGCAGCGTGACGCAGGCCTTGAACTCCTCGGTGTACGGCTGGGCCGAGCCGCGGATCGCGGTCGCTCTGTCCAGGCGCCCGGCGTGTCGCGGGTTGTACGGCGCCGCCCGGCCCGAACTTGCGCTCGGCGAGCGCCTCGACCGCCGTCGCCCATGTCGCGAAGTGCGGCGGGCAGAACGCCTCGAACGACGTCCGTGCGGCCGGTCGGGTTCGGCATCGCCCAGCGCGGATCCGTGTCGTAGCGGAAGCCGAGCCCGGGCACCTCGTCCTCGCCGGAGGCGCCGAGCATCGTCAGGTGCTCGATGCCGTCGAACATCCAGCCGCCGAGGCCCATCGCCTGCAGCAGCAGCGTCCCGTTGTAGCTCGTCGCCACGCTCGGCGGTCGCCTCGGTCAGCGAGTACTGCTCGACGAACGTCAGCGGTAGCGGCTCGTCGATGTCGACCAGCGGCGAACCGCTCGATGCCCGGGATCGGGCGGCCGTTGACGTCGTCGTACATCCAGTAGCCGTTCTGCGTGAAGAAGCAGATGTTGGCGATGTGGTGCTGGGCGATGTCGGCGACCGGGATCACCAGCAGCGATCCGGGCTCGTTGGCGATCCAGGTGTTGTGGCCCTCCATGTAGGGCTCCTGGCGGGGGAGGTGCAGCCGCTGGTCGGACAGCTTCACGATGCGGTCGCGGTGGCGCTCGACCATCAGCTCCGGCGTGATCGCCTCGACCGCCGGGTCGACCAGCGCCCGGGCGTCGCGGGTCGGGAAGAAGTAGAGCCCGGAGTCGTCGGTGAAGAAGAGCTCGCTGGTGTGGAAGCCGGCTGCCGAGGGGAATGGTGCGCCCGGCGGCGGCGCCGTTGTAGTTGGCGAAGTGCGGCGCGTAGCGCGCGTGGCGCGTGATCCCGTAGTGCCAGCCGGTGGTGCCGCCCATGGCGGTCAGGATCAGCAGCGTCTCCAGCTCGGTCAGCGGCACGTGTTCGTGGCTCGAGCGGTAGGCCAGCGGGCCGTCGGGAATCTCGCCGCCCATCGGGAACCGCCGCGAGCGTCGGCCGTAGAGGGCGTCCAGCAGGGGGAACGAGGCGAGGCCGGCGAGCGCCTCGTCGAAGGTGCGATCGGTGAGTGACACGGCGGACCTCCCGGGAGAGGGGCGGAGCGGCCGAGTCTAGCCCGGCCAGACCGGCGAGAGATCGCCTGCGCCGCGGCAGGTCGCTCCTAACATATTCCAAAATCACAAAATCGGTTGCATACTGGAGCGTCGGAAACAGTCGTCCGGGGTCCGCGAGTCGCGCATCGGTCCGCTCGCCGGAGCTCCTCTCCGGGAGGTACTTTCGTGTCATCCAGCCGTCCACGCCGTAGGGCCCTGAGGGCATCCCTCGCCACGCTGGCGCTGCTCGCCGCAGGCACCCTGGCAACATCGTCGGTCGGTGCCGCGCCGCTCGGCCCGGTCTCCGCGCCCCCCGCGTCGTACACGCCGCAACTCGCCAATACGGGGACCACCCAGGTCGTGCGCCAGATGGTGCAGTGCGGCAACACGATCTACGCGGTGGGATCGTTCACCACGATCCAGCGGATCGGAACGACCTACACCCGCAACAACATCTTCAGCTTCAACGCCACCTCGCCCTACCAGGTCACCACCTGGGATCCGAACGTCAACGGCGAGGTCAACTCGATCGGCTTCAACGGCTCCGACTGCAGCCATGCCTACATCGGTGGTGCCTTCAACTCGGTCGGCGGCACGGCGGTTCACAACATCGCCGAGATCGACACCACCACCGGCGCGGTCGTGCCCACGTTCGCCCACACGGCGGCGGCGAAGGTCGAGACGGTGCTCGGCGTCGGCGGCCACATCCTGGTCGGCGGCTACTTCAAGCAGATCAACGGCAGCTCCGCTGCGTCCTACATGACCAGCCTCGACCCGACGACGGGCCTGGACGACGGGTTCCTGCGGCTGAACATCTCGGGCAACTACAGCTACGCCAACAACAACGCCACCCGGATCTACAACCAGCAGCTCAGCAACTCCGGCCGGTACGACCTGGTCGAGGGCGACTTCACCTCGGTCGGCGGCGTGCCCCGGCAGCAGATCTTCATGCTCGACCTCTCCACGACTCCGGCGACGGTTACCGGCTGGACGTCGCCCGAGTGGGACGGCAGCATGGGGCTCCTGAGCCAGCAGAACCCGACCGGGTACCCGTACCAGTGCGTGCGCAACGAGCCGTTCTACATCCAGGCCGCGGCCTGGTCGCCGGACGACTCGACGGTCTACATCGGCACCACCGGCTACCACCCGAACGGCTGGCCGACCGGGAACTATCCCCGCACCGGCCTGTGCGATGCCGCGGCAGCCTTCCCGGCCACCATCAATCCTGCACCGCAGGGCAACGGCAAGCCCGGATACGTGCTGCACACATGGGTGAACTACACCGGCTGCGACTCCTACTACTCGGTCGCTGCCGATGCCAACACGGTCTACCTGGGCGGCCATGAGCGGTGGGCGTCGAACCCCAACGGCTGCGACTACCAGGGGCCGGGCGCGATTCCCGCACCGGGCATGGTCGGCCTCTCGCCGACCGACGGCAGCGTGGTGTTCAACCCCACGCGCGGCCGCGGCCTGGGTGCCAGCGACATGGAGATCGTCCCGCAGGGGCTTCTGATCTCCAGCGACAACAAGGGCAACACGCAGGGATGCGCCGGCGTCTCCGGCCACGCCGGGGTCTGCCTGCTCCCGTACCGCTAGAAGCCTGGTCCCGGGGGCGGCTCAGCGCCCCCGGGACCGTCTCCTCACCCAGCGTCGCCCGGGGTCGGCGTGAGCACGCGCTCGATTCGCCGGTCGGGGACGAGCCACGCCAACGCGACGCTGACGTAGATCGCGGTCGAGACCCAGGGCGCGACCGGCGAGATCGCAATCGCGACCACGTAGGCGACTGCGGAGAGCTTTCCCTTCGCATCTCGCCCGACCGCCTGGGCAATGCGGGAAGTCGGCCCGTGCACGCCAATCAAGCAGCGCACGAGTATCCAGTACGCGATCGCGGAGCCGAGGAGCACGACCCCATAGACGGCAACCGGCGCGCTGTCGCCCAGATGCGGCCCCAGCCAGGCCGCCCCCACGGGAGTCAGCGACAGCCAGAACAGAAGATGTGCGTTCGCCCACAGGGTGGAGCCGTTGACTCGGTCGACAACCTGCATCAGGTGATGGTGGTTGTTCCAGTAGATCGCCACGAACACGAAGCTGAGGAGATAGACGGCGAGCTTGGGGAGGAGCGGGCGCAGGTCGTGCAGCCGGCTGCCGTCGGGAGGCTGCAGGCTGAGCACCATGATGGTGATCACCACCGCGATCACGCCGTCGCTGAAGGCTTCGAGACGGCCGCGGCTCATGCGAACCCGGGTCTGGTCATCCCGGGGATTGTGGCCGGTGGGCTGGACGCCATAGAGGTTTCCGTCGGGGGCGGTAGAACCATTCGGCGCTGACCGTTTTGGGAAGGCAGCGCTCCGGCGGATCCCGCCGGGCCCTCTCGGCAACTCGGAAAGGATTCGGCGTGCTCCTCGCGATCAACCAGGCGAACACGGGCTTCATGCTGATTGCCGCAAGTCTCGTGATGCTGATGACGCCCGGACTTGCGTTCTTCTACGGCGGGCTTGTCGGGCGTTCCAGCACGCTGACGATCATGATCCAGAGCTTCGCCTCGATGGGGATCACGACGGTGCTCTGGTGGCTGGTCGGGTATTCGCTCTGCTTCAGCGGCGGGTCCGACGGCATCTACGGGAACTTCCAGCTGTCGTTCCTGCGCGGCGTCGAGCCCTCGTCGATGTACTCGCCGTCGAACATCCCGCTGGTGGTGCTGATCGCCTACCAGATGATGTTCGCGATCATCACCCCGGCGCTGATCACCGGCGCGTTCACGAACCGGGTGACGTTCAAGGCCTACCTGATCTTCCTGGTCGTCTGGCAGCTGTTCGTCTACTACCCGTTCGTGCACATGATCTGGGGCGGCGGCCTGCTCGCCCACTGGGGCGTGCGCGACTTCGCGGGTGGCATCGTCGTCCACGCCTCCGCCGGCTGGGCGGCGCTGGCCTCGGTGCTCTACGTCGGCAGGCGGCGGTTCGTGGACAGCCCGCACAACCTGCCGTTCATCGCCCTTGGCACCGGCCTGCTCTGGTTCGGCTGGTACGGCTTCAACGCCGGCAGCGAGCTGAAGGTCGACGACATCACGGCGACGGCGTTTCTGAACACCGACCTGGCGGCGTCGTTCGCGGCCACGACCTGGCTGTTCATCGAATGGTGGCAGGCGCGCAAGCCGCACTTCATCGGGTTACTCACCGGTGCGGTCGCCGGCCTGGCGACGATCACGCCGGCGGCCGGCTACGTGCCGATCTACGCGTCGGTGATCATCGGGATCGCCGCCGGGTGTGGTCTGCTACTACGCGGTCGCGCTGAAGAACCGGCTGAAGTGGGACGACGCGCTCGACGTCTGGGGCGTGCACGGCATGGGTGGCCTGCTCGGCATCGTCCTGCTCGGCGTGTTCGCCAGCACGACCATCAACCCGGCCGGCGGCGTCGGCCTGATCCACGGCAGCGGGTCGTTCTTCTTCAAGCAGGTCGTGGCGGGTGTCGGCTGCTCGCTCTACGCGTTCGCGTTCACCTGGGTCATGCTGCGGGTGATCGACACGGTGACCAGGGTGCGTGTCGGCGAGGAGGACGAGCTCGGTCTCGACGAGGCGATGCACGGCGAGTCGGCCTACCCGCTCGACGCGCCTCCGGCACCGGCCTAGCCGAAGCTAACCGATGGCCCGGAGGTGGTCGACCTCCGGGCCATCGGCGATCTGCTCTCTAGTGGTGTGACGCGGCGAAGAAGAAGGCCGGGCCGTGCGGCGTACCGACCCCCGTCTCGTCGTCGTATCCGGGTGTGTCGTGCAGCGTCGAGCTCTGCACGTCGATCGTCCGCAGCCGGAACAGCTTCCCGTCCGACGCGTCGAGGAGGTTCAGGAAGTCGGTGCGAACCTCGGCGACCGGCGCCTTGGGCGCCGAGATGTCGTGGAGAGCCGGCGTGCCGAGCAGGTGGTAGTAGAGCGGGTTGACGAAGCCCAGCGAGTGGTGGTTGACCTGGTCGGCCACCGCGATCACCCCCGCCATCAGCGGGGACGACAGGCTGGTGCCACCGATCCGGTACTGATCCCAGTACGTCCCGTCCGGGAACACCTGGGTCTGCCCGACCTCGAAGCCGGTATTCGGATCACCCGGCATCGCGATGTCCGGCACCGCACGCATCGGCGCGCCGCCGTAGTACTCGGAGATGCTCGTCGGCACCTTGTCGGCCTGGTAGAACGGCTGAGCGAAGAGCACGCTCGTCCCACCGCCGCCACCGGAGCTGTACGGGCCTGGCGGCGCGGGTGTCCACGCCCCCTTGCTGAGGGTCGAGTACGCGTTCTGCCAGCCGTACTCGTTCAGCCACTGACCCTGGTTTCCGATCAGCACGCTGGTGCCGCCGACCCCCGTGACGTAGGGCAGATCGGCCGGGAACTCCACCGTCTTCGCGGCCAGGTTGGTGCCGCCGGCGGTGTGGTCGCCCGAGTCGCCCGACGAGAAGTTGACCGTGATGCCGGTTAGCGCTGCCTCGAGCGAGAACTGCTGGTAGAACGCCACGTAGGAGGACCCCAGCAGGGTGATGTCGTCGGTGCCGTCCGTCCACGAGTTGGTGATGACGTCGGCCACGTGGTTGTCGATCGCGCCGGCCCATGCGTCGTCGAGCCCGGACAGGCAGTCCGAGCCGCCGACGTACACGACCTTCGCTCCGGGAGCCATCGCGTGCACTGCCTCGACGTCGAGTGTCTCCTCCCCGTACCAGCCCTGAGCCCCGCACAGCTTCAGCGAGTGGTAGCCGTTCGGAGTGGGGACGCTCTGCGAGAACTGGCCGGCGGTGAACAGCGGCTGATGGTGCACCTTGTTGTACCGCTGCGCGTCCTGGAAGATCGTCGGAGACGCGTAGGCGTCGGTGATCGCCACGGTCACGCCGTGACCGTCGACCCCGGCAGCCAGCAGGCCCTTCTCACCGTAGGCCGCCTGGTACTGCTGCGGCCCGTAGCCGCAGACCGTGTACGGCACGTGCGCGCCGTAGGCCTCGGGCTTCGTGCTCGCGGTCTTCTCTCCGTAGTACTTGGAGCACGGCGCGACGCCGTACCGGGCGCCCGGCGCGGGGCCGGGGAGCGTGCGGGTGGGGTGCTTCAGGGTCGAGCCCTGGTCGATCCCGAGAACGCCGACGATGGCCCGGCGGGCCGCCGCGGAAGCGCTCGAGGGCAGCGACAACGGCGTGGCGTTCGCGCGCACGACCTTGCCGCGGTAGGAGTAGTTGTGCACCTTCGTGGCGAACGTCCGCTCGACCTGTGAGATCGACCCGGTCGCCTCGATGTACATGCCGCTGGGAAGCGTCCTGGTGATCCGGAATCCCTTGCGAGCGCATCCATCGCGCCACCGCGCCGACGCTTGATGCGGCGGGGGCGTAGCGGGCGTCGAACGCCTTGTTGGTCAGCCACCGGCCGTACCTGGCGCTGTCCGGGCTCGAGATCGACCGCAGGGTGGCGACGGCCTGTCCCTGGTGGCGCATGCGCAGCAGCACGCCGAACTCGATCTGCTGACTCGCGCGGGTCGCTCCCAGGTCGCGGGCCTTCGACAGCCAGTGCGGCGTGCTGCCCTTGAGGACAAGCCCTGGCGCTGCCGCGGAGGCAGTGCCTGCACTGGTGACCGCCAGGACCAGGAGCATCCCGGCGAGAAGCTTCCAAACAGCTCTCACCCTACCCATTGCAAACCCCCTTCGTCGAGGACAACCAGACCCAAACCGGCCTAACATACACGACCGACAACAGGTCTGGAGGTCGTTACGAAGATCCTTCATTAGGATGCGCCCCGTGCCCCTCTTCGACCTGATCGCCGAGCTGCCGCTGACGGTCGAGAGTCATGCGCTGGACAACATGGAGCGCGAGGTGTCTTCGGGCTTCCTGCGGCGGACCACCATCGTCCGACTGCGCGGGTATGGCGCGGAGGGCGTCGGCGAGGACGTTGTCTACGACGCGGACATGCACCCGCCGTTCCAGGCGATGTCCGCAGGGCTGCCGCTCGACGGCACGTGGACGATCGGATCGTTCTCGCGCCACGTCGCCGGGCTCGACCTGTTCGGCGCCGATCTCGACCACGGCGTCTACCGCAACTACCGGCAGTGGGCGTTCGACAGCGCGGCACTCGACCTCGCCCTACGGCAGGCCGGGCTGTCGCTTCCCGGCGTGCTCGGACGCGAGGCCCGGCCCCTCAACTTCGTCGTCTCGCTGCGGCTGGGGGAGCCGCCCTCGCTCGAGCCGATCCGCGAGCGCCTGGCGATCGCGCCCAGCCTGCAGTTCAAGCTCGACGCCACCTCGTCGTGGGACGAGGGGCTGATCGCAGAGCTGCGTGCGACCGGCGCCGTTGCCTCGATCGACTTCAAGGGCGCCTACCACGGCACCGTCGTCGACCAGCCGCCCGACCTGGTGCTGTACCGGCGGGTCGTCGAGGGCCTTCCCGGGGTCTGGCTCGAGGACCCTGCGCTGATCCCCGAGATCGACACCCTACTCGAGCCCTATCGCGACCAGATCACCTGGGACGCCCCGATCAACTCGGTCGCCGACATCGAGGCGCTGCCGTTCCCGCCCCGCACGGTGAACGTCAAGCCGTCCCGGTTCGGCACCCTGGAGGCGCTCTTCGCCACCTACGACTACCTCGAAGAGCACGGCATCGGCGGCTACGGCGGCGGTCAGTTCGAGCTCGGGCCCGGGCGCGGGCAGATCCAGGCGCTGGCGTCGGTGTTCCACCCCGACGGCGCCAACGACATCGCTCCCGGCGGCTACAACGACCCACATCCGCAGCCCGGCCTGCCAGCCAGCCCGCTGCCCGGCGGCGTGGTCGATCCCGGCTTCGGCTGGGTCGCCTGAGACCAGCTACCGGGCGCGGATCAGCGCGGGTGCGCCGTAGGGCTGGAGCACCTCGGGGAGTGCGATCGACCCGTCGGCCTGCTGGCCGTACTCGATCAGCGCCAGCAGCGTGCGGCTGGACGTGACGGCGGTGCCGTTCAGCATGTGCACGTGGCGGGGGCCGCTCTCGCTGCGGTAGCGGATGTCGAGCCGCCGTGCCTGGTAGTCGGTGCAGTTCGAGCAGGACGTCAGCTCGCGGTAGCGCTCCTGGCCCGGCAGCCAGACCTCGATGTCGTACTTCTTGGCGGCCGAGGCGCCGAGATCGCCGACGGCGATGTTCTGGACGCGGTAGTGGAACCCGAGCTCCTGGGCGATCTCCTCCTCGATCGCCAGCAGCTCCTCGTGGACCGCGCCCGACTCCTCGGGCAGGCAGTAGACGAACATCTCCAGCTTGTCGAACTGGTGGACGCGGAAGATCCCCCGCGTGTCCTTGCCGGCGGCTCCGGCCTCGCGTCTGAAGCAGGTCGAGAACCCGACGTAGCGCATCGGCAGCGCATCGGCGTCCAGGATCGCCCCACCGTGCAGCGAGGCCAGGGGTACCTCCGCCGTGCCGACCAGGAACAGCTCGTCCTCCGGCACCGTGTACACCTGGTCGCGGGCCTCGGGGAACATCCCGGTGCCCTCCATCGCCGGCTCGCGCACCAGCACCGGCGGCACCACCGGCGTGAAGCCAAGCCGCGACAGCTTGTCCATGCCCCAGCCGACCAGCGCGAACTCCACGCGCACGAGGTCGCCCAGCAGATAGTGGAAGCGGGCGCCCGACACCCGGGCCGCGTTCTCGGTGTCGATCAGCCCGAGCCCCTCGGGGCCGGCGAGCTGCAGGTGGTCGCGCACCTCGAACCCGAACGAGGGCGGCTCGCCGACCGTCTTGACGGTGACCGCGTCCTCGTCGGCGGCGCCGTCGGGGGCCGAGGGGTCGGCGATGTTCGGGATCCGCAGGTGGACGAGCCGCAGATCCGCCTCGACCGTTGCCAGCCGGGTCTCGTCGTCGGCCACCGCGCGCTTCAGCTCGGTCTGCAGCGCGATGGCCTCGGCGGTGTCGCGGCCTTCCTGCTTGGCCTTGCCGATCTCCTTGGCGGCCGCGTTCGCGTCGGCCCTGCGCTGCTCGACCGTGGCCAGCAGCGAGCGGCGCTCGGCGTCCAGCTCGAGGAAGGTGTCGACGTCCGCCGCCGCCCCCCGCCGGGCCAGAGCGTCGCGCACCCGATCGGTGTCGTTCCGGATCAGCCTGGCGTCGATCATCGCCGGCGTGAGTCTACTAACAGCTGCAGGAATCGGGCCACGCCGTCCTCCTCCACGCTGGGCACGAGGACGTCGGCATGCGGCAGCAGCAGCGGGTCGGCATTCTCCACGGCGACGGCGGTGCCCGCCTCCTCCAGCAGCTCGACGTCGTTGGCGCCGTCGCCGAAGCCGACAACCGCGGCCGGGGCGATGCCCAGCCGGTTGCAGACGAAGTGGAGCCCGCTGCCCTTGGAGACCCCGGCCCGCGCCAGCTCCAGGAAGGTCGGCAGCGACTTGGCGATGAAGAACCGGCTGCCGAAGCGCTCGTGCAGCTCGAGGTTCAGCTCGTCCAGCGGCTCTGGGTCGCCGACTACCACGATCTTGGTGGTGGGCACCGTCAGCCAGGTCGCAAGGTCTCCCACCGCATGCGCCTCCAGCCGGGCGTGGCGTGCGTACTCGTCCGAGTAGCGGTTCAGCTCGGCGACGTACAGCTCGTCGTCGACGTAGACGTTGATGTGGAAGCCACGCGGGCGGATAGCCTCGATCAGCTCCTTGCCGTCGGCCGGGTCGAGCGGCTCGTGCAGCAGCCACTCGCCCGAGTTCGGGTCGGCCACGAGGGCGCCCTGATAGCAGATCAGCGGACTGGTCAGCCGGAGCCGCTGGGCGTACCGCCGTGCCGACCGGAACATGCGACCGGTCGCGATCATCGGGACGATCCCGGCCGCCTCGACGGCAGCCACCGCCTCGACCAGGGCATCGGTGAACTCGAGGCTGGGGCCGAGGATCGTGCGATCGAGGTCCATGGCGACCGCCTGCACCGCGGCCGGGTCGAGCGTGTCGGGCAGCTTCACGACGTGGATCCGGTCACGTAGGCGGCGATCTGGTCGACGTCGGATCCGCCGAGCAGCCCCGGCGGCATCCCACGGGCGCCCTTGTTGACGGCCCTGCGGACGTCCTCGACCGACGGCGGGTGGGCGAGGATGTTCGGCGCGGCCGGGTCTGGGGGCGTGGCATGGGCCGAGATGCCATGACAGCTCGCACAGTGCTGCATCCACAGGTACTGCTCGTGATGGGCCGTCGTCTCGCCGCCGCAGCCCGCTCCCGCCAGCGCCAGGCAGCAGACCGTGACGTAAAGCGGCGCGAGTCGCATCGCACGAGCGTATCCTTCGATCTCGATGGATGACGCCGACAAGCGCCTCTGTGATCTGATCCAGAACGAGTTCCCGGTCACCGCGCGGCCGTACCAGAGCGTCGGTGAGCGGCTCGAGATGTCCGAGGACGAGGTGCTCGAGCGGGTCACCCGGCTGCGCAGCGACCGCATCATCCGCCAGATCTCGGCCATCTTCGACACGCGCCGGCTCGGCTACACGTCGTGCCTGGTGGCGGCCCGCAGTACCCCCGAGACGGCCGACGCGGCCGCCGAGGCGATCAGCTCGCATCCGGGTGTGACCCACAACTACGAGCGCGAGCACGACTTCAACATCTGGTTCACGATCGGCGTCCCGCCGAACTCCCGGCTCGGCCTCGACCGCACCATCGAGCTGCTCGGCGAGATGGCCGAGGTGGAGTCGATCCGGCCGCTGCCGGCGCTGAAGTTCTTCAAGATCGGCGTCGATCTCGACATGAAGGGCGGCCGCGACCCGGCGGCCAAGAAGGCCAAGCGCGAGCCGACGATGCCCGCGCCGCCGCCCGACACGCTGACCGCCGAGGACATCGCCGCGGTACGCGCGCTGCAGGGCGACCTGCGGGCCGTGCCCGAGCCGTTCGCCGCGCCCGCCCAGCGGGCCGGGCTGACGGTTGACGAGCTGCTGGCGCGCGCCACCGAGTTCCACTCGACCGGCCAGATGCGCCGCTTCGCCGCCGTGCTCTACCACCGCTCCGCCGGCTTCGTCTACAACGGCATGGGCGTCTGGAAGGTGCCCGACCCGGACGTCGAGGAGGTCGGCTCGCTGATGGCCTCCTACCGCGGCGTGTCGCACTGCTACCAGCGGCCGACCTACCCGGACTGGCCCTACAACCTGTTCTCGATGACCCACGGGCGCACGAAGCAGGAGTGCGAGGACGTGCTCGACGCGATCTCCGCCGAGACCGGCCTCACCGACCGCACGGTGCTCTACTCCACCAAGGAGTGGAAGAAGACCCGACTCGTGTACTTCTCCTCCGACGCGGAGGAGTGGGAGCGCCGGCACGCGCCCGAGCTCGCCGGCGTGTGATCTCACGCGCCGGGGACGGCGAGCGTTTGAATGGTGTGAAGCTACCGCCGTTCCAATCGCTGCTCTCGGACCACGGCGCTGACGTCCACCGGATGCTCCGCGCAATGGTCGGCCCCAACGACGCCGACGACTGCTGGCAGGAGACGTTCCTGTCGGCGCTGCGGGCCTACCCGGGCCTGACGTCGGCAGAGAACCTGCGTGGGTGGCTGATGACGATCGCCCAGCGCAAGGCACTCGACGCACACCGGGCCCGCAAGCGGCGCCCGGTGCCGGTCAGCGACCCGCCCGAGCGGGCGGCCGCTGAGGCGCCCGGCAACGAACCCGAGCTGTGGACGGCCGTGCGGCGGCTTCCGGTCAAACAGCGAACCGCGGTCACGCTGCGGTTTGCCGGTGACCTGTCCTACATACAGATCGGCGAGATCATCGGCTGCTCGGAGGCGGCAGCTCGCCAGAACGTGCGCGCCGGCCTGGCCGGCGTGCGAAGGGAGTGGGTGCGATGAACACGGCCATGCAGGCAGAGCTGCTGCGCCGGGCGCAGGACGAGGGGCTGGTCGACGTCGCCTACACGACGCTCGACGGTCCGCTGGGAACGCTGCTGCTGGCGTCCACCGACAAGGGGCTGGTGCGGGTGGCGTTTGCCAACGAGTCGGAGGACGACGTGCTGCAGGAGCTCTCCGACAAGCTGTCCCCGCGGGTGCTGGAGTCGCCCGCCCGGCTGGACACCGTGCGCCGGGAGCTGACCGAGTACCTGGAGGGCTCGCGGCAGGAGTTCGACCTGCCGCTGGACTGGCGGCTGGTGCGCTCGGACTTCACGCGCCGGGTGCTGGAGGCAACCGATCGGATCCCCTACGGCGTCACGTCCACCTACAAGGACGTGGCCGATTCGGCAGGCAACGTGAAGGCGGTGCGGGCGACTGGCTCGGCGCTGGGCTCGAACCCGATCCCGATCGTGGTGCCGTGCCACCGGGTGCTGCGCACCGGCGGCGACCTGGGCGGCTACGGCGGGACGCTGCCGCGCAAGGTGTTCCTGCTCGACCTCGAGGCGGGTCGGCCCCACCTGGTCTGAGGCGCCGGCCTGACAGGCGCGACCCTCTCGCCAGGTCGGCGGGCATTGGCGCCGTCGTTGAATGTGTCGTCTGGGACGCGTACACTCGGCCCGCTCCGATGAATCTGACTCATCGAGGGGGTGTCGGGTGTTAGGAATGCGCAGGACTCCGTTCGTTGCCGCGAGCGCGCTGATCATCTTCGGGTTCGCCGCTGCCGCTGCCACGGCGGCACCGCTGACACCGAAGCTGCTCCAGTCTCGCGGGTTCACGCTCCCCCAAAGCGGCGCCCCGGTCTCGCAGCCCCAGCTGTATGTGGAGAGCAACCCCGTCGTGTTCAAGGTGGGCGGGTTCAGTTACCGGATGTCGCTCACCGCGTTCAAGGTGATCGGGAAGCCGGCCACAATCGACGTCACGCTCGGCCGAGAGGCCGGCGAGGGCGAACAGCTCTACGACTACCAGTTCACGCCGGGCGGGATTGGCTTCACCGCAGACCTGGCCAACGGAAAGACCGCTCACCTGACCTCTGGCGCCGGCGTCGCACCAAGCACCCTCAATCTCACATACACCGCCACGCCCGGGTCTGCGATTCCGTCGCACTGCACCCTCAGCGACGGGCGAAAGACGAGCTACATCGCTCACACCAGTGGCACGATCTCGGTGTCGTCGTTCAGCGTCGCGACCAAAAGCTCCTTGTTCGGCAATGTGACGACAAGGCCGAAGACCGCGACGTTCGACTATGACCCCGGATGTAAGCACGGCGCCTCGCAGGTGGTCCGCTTCGTCTGCGAGGGGCCCGCGGTCCTCAAGGCGGCGTCGCCCGACGGCTCGGCATGGTGGATCGCGGATCTGCACGGATCCGCCCAGGCGATTCAGCTCGCCGGTGCCATGCCGGCCGTCTCCAGCGCTCTCACCCTCAGGCAGCAGGTCGACACGACCGGCCGGATCGCAGACCTCCTGCCCGGCCCCACCTTCACCACGACCGGCGCGACGGCGACCTTCCAGACCACGAGCGATCCGTTCATGAGTGGTCAAGCGACGTTCACGTCGACCAGCCCGCCGGTCGTGTCCAAGTCTCACAGCTGCACGGACCTTCAGACGTTTGCCAAGCGCACCTACGTGCTCGATGTCTACCGAGGCACTCTTGCGCCCAGTCACAGCTCTCCCCTGACGGCGCTGTTCGACACGGGCTCGCTGATCTTCGGATCCGAGCCGGCCCAGCTGCAAAAGGTCGTCTACACCGGCTGAGTGCTGGTCAGAACTCGACCTCGGGTCATCGCCCTTGCCCGCGGGACCATTTCGTCACCACCACGGGGCCACCGCCAGCAGCTCCTTGAAGCGCATGGCCAGGCCCCCGACGATCAGTCCCGCGCCGGCTGACGCGATGGCGATGGAGAAAAAGAGGCCAGACGGGAGCACCGCCCGCCATCCCGACTCCAGCACCTCGTCCTCGATCAGGCTCGGCACCTGCTCCTCTTGATGGATTGAGCTTGGGACCGGTGCCAGTTCGCGGCGGAGCTCGGCACCGGTTTCTGGTCGTGGATCGGGGCGGTGTCTTGCTCGTCGAGAGCTGCGCCGTGTTGGCCTGCGGGATGCCCGCACGCGGAGCAGTAGGCGTCCGACGTGCGGTAAGTCCGCAGGCTGGGGCAGCTGCACGTCCGGCAGGCCCGGGCCCGGTCAATCGTTGCCACTGTCCACCAGTCCCATCGGAGCCCTCATCACCACCGGACACCCTACCCCAGCACGCGTGGCGAGGAGCACGGGTTGACCGTTCCGCAGAACTTCGCGGCGAGCCGCGCGGCTGGCCAGCGCCCGGCTCAACCAAATTAGCAGCACAAAGCTGACACCGGCAGGTATATTCGTGACATGAGTACCTATCCAGTGGCTGGGCGGGAAGGGAAGGGCATGATCGCCGGCGGCGTAGGGTTGATCGTGGCTGGGACCCTGCTTCAGGCGGTCAACATTCAGTCCGCTGCCAGCGAGGCGCCGCCGCAGTTCGGCTCAAACGACATCGGCAACATGGCTGCACTCGGGATGATCGCCGGGCTGCTGGTCCTGGCGGGGGTCATCACGACCATCATCGGCGTCATCCGCTACGCGCAATCGGGAGGAGATCGAGTGGCGGCGCCAGTGCCCGCTGTTCCGGTCGAGCAGCCGGCTGCGTCCACGCCGGTTCCAGCGCCGGCCTTCTGTTCCTCGTGCGGCGCTGCAATCGTCGGTGAGGGGCGCTTCTGCACCTCGTGCGGCATGTCGACCAGCCACTGAGCTACAGCTCGATCTCCAACCCGTCGTAGGCCAGGCCGATGCCCTCGGGCAGCCACTGCTCGAGCTCGGCGTGCAGGCCGGTGTGGTGGCCGACGTGGGTGAACAGCGTGCGGCCTGCGTGAAGCTCCTTCGCGAGCTCGACGCCGGCGGTCATGGAGATGTGGCCACCGGGGCCGGCGTCGCGGGAAGACCCGTCGAGCATCAGCAGGTCGGCCTTGCGGGCCAGCTTGGAGTCCGGCTTGGCACGGACGTCCGGGATGTAGACGAGTGTCTCGCCGCCCGGACCGGTGATTCGGTAGCCGAGCGTGCGGGTCTGCGCGCTGTGGTCGACGTCGAAGGGCTGCGCCGACAGCCCCTCGCCCAGGTCGATGGCGATGCCCGGCGTGATGTGCTGCACCCTGAAGTCGAGGCGGGGGAAGATCCGGCGCAGGTTCTGCTCGGTCTCCTTGCTGCACCAGAGCGGAATCCGCTTCAACTTGGCGAGGTCGTGGAGGCCCAGCACGTGGTCGTAGTGCGGGTGGGTGAGCAGTACGACCTCCGGCACCTGCCCCGCCGCCTGGAGCTGGTGATAGGTGTCCGGCCCGGCGTCGAACTGGGCGCGATCGTCGACCAGGATGGCCGAGCGCGTGCGGCGGTCGCGGGGATCGGGCGACGTGCACTGGACACAGCTGCACCCCAGCCTCGGGATCGGCCAGGCCGCCGAGCTGCCCAGCACGCGCACCTTCACGGCATGTCTCCGGCGGAGTCCATCCCCGCAGTATGGCCGGGGTACAGTGAAGGGATGTCCGCAGACCCGCTGCACGCGTTCTCGGATCCGGTCGCCGACTGGTTCCGCCGTTCCTTTGCCGAGCCCACCGCCGTCCAGCGCAAGGGCTGGCCGCCGATCGCCCGCGGCGAGCACACGCTGCTGCTGGCGCCGACCGGCTCGGGCAAGACGCTGGCCGCCTTCCTGTCGGCGATCGACCGCCTCGAAGGCCGCGCAGGCGCCGGCGTGCGGGTGCTCTACATCTCGCCGCTGAAGGCGCTCAACCACGACATCGAGCGCAACCTACGCGCGCCGCTGAACGGGATTGCGACCGCCCAGGACGTACGGGTGGCGGTGCGCAGCGGCGACACGCCCCAGAACGAGCGAACGGCAATCCGGCGGACGCCGCCCGACATCCTGATCACGACCCCCGAGTCGCTCTACCTGATGCTGACCTCGCAGGCTCGCGACGTGCTGCGCGGGGTCGAGACGGTGATCGTCGACGAGATCCACGCCGTTGCCGCGACCAAGCGCGGCGCCCACCTGGCGCTCTCGCTGGAGCGCCTCGAGGCGCTCTGCGAGCGCCCGCCGCAGCGGGTCGGGCTGTCGGCGACGCAGCGGCCGCTGGAGGAGATCGCCCGCTTCCTGGGCGGCGGGCGCGACGTCACCATCGTCGATGCCGGCGCCGCCAAGGAGCTCGACCTCGAGGTCGTGATCCCGGTCGAGGACATGCGCGAGCTGGGCGCGACGCCGACGGTGGAGGGAGAGCCGCGTGTCTCGATCTGGCCGGCCGTCTACCCGCGGTTGCTGGAGCTCGTCCGCGCCCACACCTCGACCATCATCTTCGTCAACAACCGGCGGTCGGCCGAGCGCGTCGCCAACCGGCTGAACGAGCTGGCAGGCGAGGATGTCGCCCGCGCCCACCACGGCTCGATCGCCCGCGAGCAGCGGCTGGAGATCGAGGACATGCTGAAGCGGGGCGTGCTGCCGGCGCTGGTGGCCACGTCCTCGCTCGAGCTGGGGATCGACATGGGAGCGGTCGACCTGGTGGTACAGATCGAGTCGCCGAAGTCGGTGGCGGCCGGCCTGCAGCGGGTTGGCCGGGCGGGGCATTCCGTCGGCGAGCCTTCCCGCGGCCGGTTCTTCCCCAAGTGGCGGGGCGACCTGCTCGAGACCGCCGTGGTCACCCGGCGGATGCGCGAGGGCGCGATCGAGGCGACTCGCGTGCCCCGCCAGCCGCTCGACGTGCTGGCACAGCAGGTGGTGGCGGCTGCGGCGATGGACGAGTGGCCAGTCGACGACCTGCTGGCGCTGGTGCGCCGCGCCTACCCCTATGCCGACCTCTCGCGGGCCCAGTTCGACGGCGTCCTCGACATGCTGGCCGGCCGTTACCCGTCGGAGGAGTTCGCGGAGCTGCGGCCGCGCATCGTCTGGGATCGCACCGCCGACATCATCCGCGGCCGCCGCGGCGCGCAGCGGCTCGCCGTTGTCTCGGGCGGCACCATTCCCGACCGCGGGCTCTACGGGGTGTTCCTGGCGGACTCGGGCGCGCGCGTCGGCGAGCTGGACGAGGAGATGGTCTACGAGACGCGGCAGGGCGAGGTGTTCCAGCTCGGGGCCACGTCGTGGCGGGTCGAGCAAATCACCGCCGATCGCGTACTGGTCTCACCTGCGCCCGGCGTGCCCGGCAAGATGCCGTTCTGGAAGGGCGACAGCGTCGGCCGGCCGGCCGAGCTGGGCGCGGCGATCGGCGAGGCCACCCGGCTGCGCCGGTTCGGCGACCTCGACGAGTGGGCCGCGTCCAACCTCGCCACCTACCTGGATGACCAGCGGGAGGCGGCAGGGGTCATCCCCAACGACCGGACGCTGGTGGTGGAGCGGTTCCGCGACGAGATCGGCGACTGGCGGATCTGCATCCTGTCCCCGTACGGCGGCCGCGTCCACGCCCCCTGGGCGCTGGCGATCGAGACGCGGATGTCGCGGGCGATGGGGATCGAGGTGGAGGCTGTCTGGGCAGACGACGGGATCACCATCCGCCTACCCGATGCCGATGCGCCGCCGCCGACCGAGCTGATCGCGATCCAGCCCGAGGACCTGGACGACCTCCTGATCGACGCCGTCGGCGCGAGCCCGCTGTTCGCCGGCAGGTTCCGCGAGAACGCGGCCCGCGCGCTGCTCCTTCCCCGCCGCCGCCCGGGGCAGCGTACCCCGCTCTGGCAACAGCGGCTGAAGGCGCACGACCTGCAGCAGGTGGCAAGCCGGTTCGGCTCGTTCCCGATCGTGCTGGAGACCTACCGCGAGGTGCTGTCCGACGTCTTCGAGGTGCCCAGCCTGAAGGCGCTGCTGCAGCGGATCCAGGTCGGTGAGGTCGATCTCGTCGAGGTCGAGTCGGAGCACCCGTCGCCGTTCGCCTCGTCGCTGATGTTCGACTACGTCGCGAGCTACCTGTACGAAGGCGACGCGCCGGCTGCCGAGCGTCGTGCCCAGGCTTTGTCGCTCGACCGCGCGCTGCTGGCAGAGCTGCTGGCGGCAGACGACCTCCGCGAGCTGCTCGACCCGGAGGCGATCGACGAGATCGAGGACCAGCTGCGAGGCAAGCAGACGGCCGAGCTGGACGACGCCCTCGACCGGCTGCGCCGGTTGGGCGACCTCGACCCGGCCGAGCTGCCCGCCTCCGAGCTGCTGGCGGCCCGGCGGGCGGTGCGGGTGCGGATCGCTGGCCGCGACCGTCTGGTCGCCGTCGAGGACGCGGCGCTCTACCGCGACGGCGCCGGCATCGCGCTGCCGCCCGGTCTGCCGGACTCGCTGCTGGATCCGGTGCCGGATGCGCTCGCGCGCCTGGTGTCGCGGCTGGCGCGGGCCAGCGGCCCCTTCACCGAGGCGGGTATGCGCGAGCGGCTCGGCGTCGACGTGCTGCCGGCGCTGCGCGAGCTGACCGAGCGTGGCGAGCTGGTGGAGGGAGCATTCCGGCGCGGCGTCGGCGAGGCGGAGTGGGTGGCGCCGGACGTGCTGCGGCGGGTGCGACGGCGGACGATGGCCCGGCTCCGGCAGCAGGTTGAGCCGGTCGACCCCGCGGCTCTGGTGCGGTTCCTGCCGGCCTGGCAGGGAATCGGCCGCGAGCACGGCCGCCCCCGCGAGCGCCTGCTCGAGGTGGTGTCCCAGCTCGGTGGGCTGGCGCTTCCGGTCGAGGTGTGGGAGCGCGACGTGCTTCCGCTCCGGGTGCCGGGCTACCAGCCGGGCGAGATGGACGCCGTCTGTGCCGCGGGCGAGGTGGTGTGGATCGGCGCGGGCGAGGGCCGGGTCGCGGTCTACCTGCGCGACGACGCGCCGGTGCTGGCGCCCGACCTGGGCGAGGAGGTGCCGCTGGACGGGCCGGCGGCCACGGTGCTCGCCGCCCTCCAGGAGGGCGGCGCCCAGTTCTTCCGCGACCTGGCCGTCGCCCTCGACGAACCAGACGCCGCCATTCTCGAGGCCCTCTGGAAGCTGGTCTGGGCGGGGCTGGTGACCAACGACGCGTGGCAACCGCTTCGCGCCGGGCGTGCCCCTGCCGCGGTGCCCACCCCGCTGCTGCGGCGCCGTGCGCGGCCCACGTCCTCGGTCCCGGCCGCCCAGGGCCGTTGGTCGCTGGTGGCATCGCTGCTCCGCGGCCGTCCCGCTCCAGCGCAGCGCGCGCGGGCGCTGGCCGAGGCCCTCCTCGAGCGCCAGGGCGTCGTCACCCGGGCCGGCGTGCTGGGCGAGGGAATCCCCGGCGGGTTCGCCTCGGTCTACGGCGAGCTGCGGCTGATGGAGGAGGCCGGGATCTGCCAGCGCGGGTACTTCGTGGAGGGACTCGGCGGCGCCCAGTTCGCGAGCACCGCCGCAGTCGAGCGGCTGCGCGACCTGCGGGAGCCGCGAGCAGGCTCCTCGCCGATCGTGCTGTCAGTCGGTCGACCCGGCCAATCCGCTGGGAGTGACGGTGTCCTGGCCGGACGCCGCGCGCCGCCCGCAGCGCACCGCCGGGTCGTGGGTGGTCGTAGCCGAGGGCCGGCCGGCCCTGTACGTCGAACGCGGTGGGCGCGGGCTGGTGACGCTCGACCCCACGCTGCTCGAGCCCGGGGTCGAGGCGCTGGTCGGGCTGGTGTCCGATGGCCGCGTTCGCCGGCTGGCGGTCGAGCGGGTCGATGGCGAGCCACTCCCCGGAACCGACGCGGAGCGGATGCTGGTCGCGCACGGCTTCCTGCAGGCGCCGCGGCGGGTGGTCCTGCGTGCCTGAGGGACACTCGCTGGTGCTCGCCGCTCGGCGGCTCGAGCCGCTGGTGTCGCAGGTGGTGGACTCGGGGCCGCTTGCCGGCGAGCGGATCGTGGCGGTCGAGGCCCGCGGCAAGCACCTGCTGATCCACTCGGACGAGCGACGGGTGCTGGACGTGCACCTGGGGATGCACGGCAGCGTGCGGCTTGCACCGCCCGGGGCGGGTCGCGGCCGGCTGGTGCTGCGAACGGCCGGCGGGGACGCGGTGATCCGGGCTGCGCGCGTGCGCGTTTCGACCGAGTCACGGCTGCGCCTGGCACTTGGACCCGACCTACTTGGCGACTTCGACGGTGACGAGTTCCTGCGCCGCATCCGGCTGGTCGACCGGCCGCTCGGCGAGGCGCTGCTCGACCAGCGCGTGTGTGCCGGGATCGGCAACATCGCGAAGTCCGAGGCGCTCTGGCGGTGCCGGGCCGACCCGTTCGCGGCGGTCTCGTCGTTCCCGGACGCCGCGCTGCTGGAGGTCGCCGAGGCCGCGGCTGCGATCCTGCGGCAGGGGGTCGAGCAGCACGGGCGCCTGCCGTCGCAGGTCTACCGCCGGGCCGGACGACCCTGTCCTCGCTGCGCGACTGAGATCCGGTCGGCGCCGCAGGGCGAGCACCGGCGGACGACGTACTGGTGCCCTTCGTGTCAGTCCTGAGGCGAAAGGTCGACCCGGCAATCATCTCCGACCGCGCGCGCGGGGTGATGCTGGGGCTGGCCGTCGGTGACGCGCTGGGCGCGGCTGTCGAGTGGCTGGAGCCGGGGCAGATCACGGCTCGCCACGGCGGTCCGCTGCGCGACCTTGCGCCCTCGACTGCATGGGAGCTCGGTGAGTGGACCGACGACACCGCCATGGCCCTCGCGCTGGCGGAGAGCCTGGCCGACCGCGGTGGCTGGGACGAGGACGACGTGCTGGCCCGCTACCTGGTCTGGGAGCGCGCCGCGCCGCGCGACATCGCCCCCAGCGTGCGCGCGGCGCTGACGCACTCGCGGACGGCCGACGAGGCGCGCGCGGCGGCACTGCGCTACCGGCGGCTGTCCCGCGACGGCGGCCCCGACAACGCCTCGCTGTGCCGGATCGCACCGGTGGCGATCCGCTACCGAACCGACGCCGGTGCGCTGGAGCGTGTCTCCCGCGCCGATTCCGGTCTGACGCACGACGACCCGCTGGCGGGCGATGCCTGCGTGATCCTGAACCTGACGATCGCCGCGCTGATCATGGACCGCAAGCTGCCGAGCTCGACGTCGCCGGTGGGGCAGGTCGCCGAGCGCGCGATGGCCGAGTCGGCCGTCGATCTGCTCCCCGTCGTCCAGACCGACCTGGTGGGTGTGCTGACGGCGCTGCGGGTCGGGTACGCCGCCGCGTTCGGGCACGAGACGTTCGAGGACGCCCTGGTGTTCGCCGTCAACCTGGGCGGCGACGCGGACTCCAATGCGGCGGTCGCCGGCGCACTCGCGGGTGCGCGATTCGGTGCGTCCGAAATTCCTGCTCGATGGGTCGAACCACTTCGGGCCCGCGACCGAATATCCGGTGTTGCGTTGCGTTTGCTACGAGCGTAGTGTGAGTATCGCAAGCACCCGAAAGTGATCCCCTGTGGTCAAGGTTTTTTTCACGGTGCGGAGGCTGCAACCCGGAGGGTTCGAGAGCTTCCGCGAGGCATGGGCTCCGTCGGCCATGCCGCGCGGGTGGCGCCGCGGCTTCGTGCTGCGGCACCCGGTCGACCGAGACCAGGTGGCCGCTCTGGCCATGTGTGACGATGCCGAAGACTCGTTCCGTGAGGTGCTCGAGGCCGCCGGTGACGGCGAGGCACTGGTGTCCGGGGTCTACGACTTCGTGCACCAGCAGCGCGGAGTCGAGGTGCGCGGGGCAGAGACGATGGTACCGATCACAGCCCGACGGCTGCGGCCGGGGAGCTTTCCCGACTACTTCGCCGCCGCCCGGGCCGCGACGCCCGAGCTGCCGCTGGGCCTGACCAGCGTCATGCTGCTGCGAAGCAGCGAGGTGCCCGACGAGGTGATCACGCTGGGGCTGGTGCGTGCGGACGACGTCTCGCGCTTCTGGTCGGATGCCGAGCCGGTCCGGTCGAGGATGCTGGCGGCGATCGAGCCGTACGTCGAGGAGGTCGGGCTCGACACCACCTATCAGGTGGTCGACGAGCTGGCGTTCGTCTAAGGCCACAGTTACCCGGTATCCTCTGCCGGTTCCATCCGCCGAGCAGGAGCTTCCGATGGCCAACGAACCCGACCGAAACCTCGCCCTCGAGCTGGTCCGCGTGACCGAGGCGGCCGCACTGGCGGCGGCCCGGCTGGTCGGGTTCGGCGACAAGATCGCGGCCGACCAGGCCGCGGTCGACGCCATGCGACACATGCTGGCGACGGTGGAGATGGACGGTGTCGTCGTGATCGGCGAGGGCGAGAAGGACGAGGCGCCGATGCTCTACAACGGCGAGCACATCGGGTCAGGCCACGGCGACAAGGTCGACGTCGCCGTCGACCCGCTGGAGGGCACCGAGCTGGTCGCCCGCGGGCAGCCCAACGCGCTGGCCGTGGTGGCTGCGTCTGAAGCGGGCTCGATGTTCGATCCCGGCCCCTGCGTCTACATGGAGAAGCTCGCCTGCGGGGCGGAGGTCGAGGAGGAGCTCGACCTCCGGGCGCCGATCGAGGAGACGCTGGAGCTGATCGCACGGGCCAAGCACTCGCGCGTCCGCGACCTGATGGTGGTGATCCTCGACCGGCCGCGCCACGAGGAGATGGTCGGCCGCATCCGCGCCGCCGGCGCCCGGATCCGGTTCATCTCCCACGGCGACGTCGCCGGGGCGATGATGGCCGCCAGCCCGGACACCGGGATCGACCTGCTGTGGGGGATCGGCGGGACGCCCGAGGGCGTGCTGGCGGCAGCTGCGTTCAAGTGCCTGGGCGGCCAGTTCCTGGGCAGGCTGTGGCCGCGCAACGACGAGGAGCGGCAGGCGGCGATCGACGCCGGCTACGACATCGAACGCGTGCTCAGCGTCGACGATCTGGTCAAGGGCGACAACGCCTTCTTCGCCGCCACCGGGGTCACGGACGGCGACCTCCTGCGGGGAGTCCGCTACTTCGGCGGGGGCGCCCGCACCAGCTCGCTGGTGATGCGGTCGAAGTCGGGCACCGTGCGGATGCTCCAGGCGACCCACCGCATGGAGAAGCTGTCCGACGTGGCCGGCGGCAGGTACCTCTAGGCCGAGCGTCCGGTCAGCCGGGCGAAGACGATCAGGTTGTCCAGGTAGTGCCCGGTGCCGCTGTCGAATGACCCGGTGCAGGTGATCAGCCGCAGACCGGCGTAGCGAAGCGGGCCATAGACGCGCTGCGTGGGGAAGCGGGACTTCGGGGCAACGGCGCTGCCGGTGACGACGTAGCGGTCAACCGCACCGCTTGCCTCGGTGACCATCACGGGCGCCCCGCGCCGGAGCTGATCCAACCTGCCGAATACGCCCGCCTGCCCGTCCCAGTTGACGTGGCCGACGATCACCGCCGGCCCGATGCGGCCGGGACGAGTGCCTCCGCTCCACCACCCGGCCGCCGATGCAGTCGACGGCACCTGCAGCGTCGAGTCGCTGTTCAGGCCCAGGCTGACCACGCGTGCGTCCACCCCGATCGCCGGGATCCGTACCCACATGCCACTGCTGGTCGGCCGGGGTGGTGCCGAGGCCACGGGCTGCGGTGCCTGCTGGGTCTGGCCACTTGGCCGTGCACGGCGTGGCCACTTGGCCAACGGCACCGAAGACGGTGCGCGCCCTGCGCTGTACACCGACTGTCTGGGGCTGGGGACGGCCTGGGCCGGCGCGGTCACCCCGCGGCCGCCGGCCATCAGCAGCGCGGCCGCAGCGATCACGGCCATGCAGCCGGTGCCGGCGACGGGAACGACGCGCCGGCTCGACGCGCCACGCAGGCGGGCGGCCAGGGCGAGCAGCGTGATGGCGATGCCGAGGAGTGCGAGGCCGCCCCACAGACCGGTCCGGCCGGCGCTCGACCGGCCGGCGCCGCCACCTGTGGCAACTCCTCCGATGGGCACCACCGTGGTCGGGCCAGGACCGGTGGCCGGCAGCGGCTTGCTGTCGCGGATCGTGGCTGTCGCCGTACCCGCCGCGACCGTCGCGTTGACCGGCGCGCTGAGCACGACGGTGAAGTGCCGGGTGCCCCTCGACGCTGTGCCGCCGACGATCTGCACCGTGACCGTGGCAGTCGTCGTGCGGGGCGGGATGACGACGGTGCCGTCCGCCGTGACGAAGTCGGCTCCGGGCTTGGCGGTGCCCGCCATCGTCGACCACTGCACCTGCGTCCTGGTGTAGTAGGACGCACTCAGGCGGATGGTGAAGGCGAGGGTGCTCATTCCCGACCGGTCGCGGCGGATCGGCGGCGGGCTTGCGATCGAGACCGACGGCAGTTGGGGGCAGGGAGCTGCAAGCGGGCGAGTGAGGAATGCGCCCGCCGAGATCAGGGCGTCGGGATCGATCCACGCATCTCCCCACCCGGGGCCGGTACCGGACGGGCCGTTGACCGACCCCCACCAGTTGGCCGACGCCTGTACGAGGCCGGCCGAGCTGCCGGCGGCCACGGTCAGGCCTGACCTGCTGTTGGCGGCGATGCAGTTGCCGGTCACGGTGACGCCGCTGTTCGGCGTCGAGGGACCCTTCTGGACGAGCACGCCGTTCGTACCGCCGACGAACCAGTTCCCGGTAACGACGATGTTCTGATCGGCGCCGAGGAGGCGAAGTCCGTCGCCGGGAGGCACCGGTGTTGTGACCTGGTTGCCGCTGACGACCACGTTCGACGCTGCCTCGAGCGAGAGGCCCGAGTCGGCGACGTTGCGGGAGATCACGATGCCGGCAGCCGTACCGCTTCCCGCCGACCCGTCGATCGCCACCGAGGCCGCCACGTTGTCACGGAAGATGTCGTTGACGATGGTCGTGTCGCCGGCAACCGCGGTCACCGCGCCCTCCTGGGCGGCGGCGTGGGCCTGGCCCTGGAACGTGAACCCGTCGACCGTCACGCCTGGAGAGGTGATCAGCAGGTCGCCGTCCGGCGCATCCATGACCGCCTCGGGGCCGCTGCGGCCCCGCGCATCGACGCCCGCCTGGGCGCCCTGCAGCGTGATCGCTTTGGCGATCGTCAGCTGCTCGGTGTACGTGCCAGGACAGACGAAGATCGTGTCTCCCGCCGCCGCTGCGGCGTAGGCGGCGGCGATCGTCGGGAAGGCGGTGGCTGACGAGGTGCAGTCAGTCCGGGTGCCGTGACCGGTGCTGCTGACGACGAGCGTGGCGGCCTGGGCGGGCGCCGCATGGAGGGCAAGCGCCGCCGCCGCTGGCAGTGTGACCACCAACGTGCGGTACACGCCGTGCGGGAGACACGACGCTACGAACCGCCGAGCGGACGGACGCACAGCCCTCCTCCTCTCGCTGGTGAGTCCACGCTACCACTGGTTACGCAAATGTGAAGGTGGGTTAAGCCCGCAACGCGACCAGTGTGGCCGAGGTCAAGCGCACCAGGTCGGTCGTCGGCACCTCGACGATCAGGCCCCGCGCCCCGGCGTTGAGGCAGATCAGGTCGAACGTCTCGGCGGTTGCGTCGAGGAACACCGGGAGGGCTCGCCGGGCTCCCAGCGGGCTGATCCCGCCGACCTGGTAGCCGGACAGCCGTTCGGCGTCGCGCGGGGCGGCCATCCGCGCGTGCTTGGCGCCGGCCGCGGCCGCCAGTCGCTTCAGCGACAGCTCGGCCGACGCCGGGAGCAGCGCGAACACGTGCTGGTCGCCGGCCGTCGCCACCAGGCTCTTGAACATTCGCTCCGGCTCGATCCCGAGCGCCTCCGCGGCCCACGCTGCCGCGTCCTGCGAGCGGTAGTCGTACTCCATCAGCCGGTGCTGCACGCCTGCCGTGCGCAGGATCCCGGTCGCGCGCGTGGCGGCCATCGTCAGATGATTGGTCGACACCTCTCGCGAGCCTGGCCGCTGCGAGAGGTTGGTGGTTGACGTTGGGCAGGGGTGGCTGTGGCTGCGAACCGTCGCCTCGCGGCGTCCTCAGTCGCGTCAATAGGAACCACTATTGACGCTCCCTGCGTCCTTGCGAGGCTCGGTTCTCGCCACCCAGGACACCACGTGAGGTGCCGACCAATCATCTAGAATGGCCCCACTGCAGATCTCGAAGGAGCCCGCACGTGCGTGACTACACCCCGGAGTTCGAGTCCTACCGTGACGACGCAGTCGCGATCATCAACGGCGCGGCCGTCGCTGTTGCGGTGGTCGGGGTGTGGACGAAGCCGGTGTTCACGGGGCCGATCGCGCTCGTCCTGGCGGTGATCGGCTACTTCCTGACGCCCAAGGCGCGCGGCGGCACGATCCTGGCGGTCTGCCTGATCACGGTCTTCGCGCTGCTCGTGCTCTACGTCGACGGCTACTCCCCCGTCTGAGCCCGCTCAGGGGGAAGCACGGCCACCTTGTGGGCGACGGCTGAGCCGGCGCCGGTCTCGTAGGTGATGTCGACGGTGTGCTCGGTCGTGTAGCGGCCGGCGAACATCGTCCGCAGGTACGTCCACGGCGTCCACTGGTGCGGGGCGATCAGCTCCCGGTTGAAGACCAACTCGGCGCCGCGCAGCTCGAAGTCGGCGCCCTCCTCCTGGGCGACGCCGTTGACGAACACCTCAAACGGGCGGCGGGCGCCCGCCGGCATGGCAACTCGCGATCCTTGCATAGGTCCAAGACGGTCGATTTCGGGCAGTATCCTGATAGGTTTTGACCGTGGCGGCAAGCGACATCACGCGACGTGACACGCTTCCTGGGGGCGAGGTCTTCTGGCGTCTGGATGGAGTGGTCGACCCGCTCAGGCTACCGGTCACCGTCTGCGTGCTGCTCGAGAACCTGGTGCGCCGCGCCGGAACCGACCACGTCACCGAGGATGACGTCCGCGGTCTGGCGGCGTGGCCCGCGCCCGCTCCGGGGGCCAATCTGGCGTTCATGCCTGCCCGCGTGATCATGCAGGACCTGACCGGCGTCCCGGCCGTGGTCGACCTCGCCGCGATGCGCCAGGCCGTTGCCAACGCCGGGCGCAATCCCGGCGGTGTCGATCCCCTGGTGCCTGTCGACCTCGTCATCGACCACTCGGTGCAGGTGGACGCGTTCGGCTCCGACCGCGCCTACCAGCGCAACATCGACCGCGAGTTCGAGCGAAACGGCGAGCGCTACGCGCTGCTGCGCTGGGCGCAGGGCGCCTTCCAGAACTTCCGGGTCGTGCCGCCGGGCATGGGGATCGTCCACCAGGTCAACCTCGAGTACCTGGGCCGGGTCGTCCAGGTGCGCGACGGTGTTGCCCTGCCGGACACGCTGGTCGGCACCGACTCCCACACGACGATGATCAACGCCCTCGGCGTGCTCGGCTGGGGCGTGGGCGGGATCGAGGCCGAGGCCGTCATGCTCGGCCAGCCGATGTACCTCACGCCGCCGGTCGTGCTCGGCGTCAGGCTGTCGGGCGAGCTCGGTGCCGGTGTCACGGCCACCGACCTGGTGCTGACGATCACCGAGACGCTGCGCCGCCGCGGGGTGGTGGGCAGCTTCGTCGAGTTCTTCGGGCCGGGCGTGCCGTCGCTGACCCTGGCCGACCGCGCGACCATCTCGAACATGTCCCCCGAGTTCGGGTCGACGTCGGCCATGTTCCCGGTCGACGAGCAGACGCTGAGCTACCTGCGCGAGACCGGCAGGCCGCCCGAGCTGGTGGATCTGGTCGAGCGGTACACCAGGGAGCAGGGCCTCTACCGCACAGGCGACGAGGAGGAGGTCACCTTCTCGGACACGCTCGACTTCGACCTGTCGACGGTCGAGCCCAGCCTGGCCGGCCCGCGGCGGCCGCAGGACCGCGTGGCGCTGGGTCGCGTGCCGGCCAGCTTCGAGGATGCCTTCGGCGGTTTCGGCGGCAACCGCAACGGCTCCGGGCTAGGGAATGGATCGGTTGCCATCGCGGCCATCACCAGCTGCACCAACACGTCGAACCCCGCGCTGATGCTCGCGGCAGGCCTGCTCGCCAAGAAGGCGGTCGAGAAGGGGCTGGCCACCCAGCCGTGGGTGAAGAGCAGCCTCGCTCCCGGGTCGCGGGTGGTGGTCGAGTACCTCGACCGCGCCGGGCTGTCTCCATACCTCGACAAGCTGGGGTTCAACCTTGTCGGGTTCGGCTGCACGACGTGCATCGGCAACTCGGGCCCGCTCCCCGACGACGTCTCGCAGGAGATCACCGACCGCGACCTCGCCGTGGCGGCGGTGCTGTCGGGCAACCGCAACTTCGAGGCCCGGATTCACCCGCAGGTGCGCGCGAACTACCTGGCCTCGCCGCCGCTGGTGGTCGCCTACGCGCTGGCGGGCAGCGTGTCGACCGATCTGACGACGGAACCGCTGGGGCTTGGATCGGACGGTGAGCCGGTGCTGCTGGCCGACATCTGGCCGACCTCCGCTGAGGTCGCAGAGGCCATGCGCGGCTCGCTCGGCGCCGATCTGTACGACCGCGAGTACGGGCGCATCTTCGACGGCGACGAGCGCTGGCGCGACCTGCCGGTGCCGGCGGGCGAGCTGTTCGCCTGGGATCCCGGCTCCACGTACGTGCGCGAGGCCACGTTCTTCGAGCGGCCGGCCGACCTGTCCGACATCGAGCAGGCGCGGGTGCTCCTGCTGCTGGGCGACTCCGTGACCACCGATCACATCTCGCCGGCGGGAGCGATCCCGCCCTCGACCCCGGCCGGCCGGTACCTGGTCGAGCACGGCGTGGAGCCGCGTGACTTCAACAGCTACGGCGCCCGCCGCGGCAACCACGAGGTGATGGTGCGCGGGACCTTCGCGAACATCCGCCTGCGCAACCAGCTGGTGGAGGGGGTGGAGGGCGGATTCACGCGCCACCTGCCCGACGGCGAGCAGATGTCGGTCTACGACGCGTCGCTCCGCTATCAGGACGAGGGCGTGCCGCTGGTCGTGATCGCGGGCAAGGAGTACGGCTCAGGAAGCTCGCGGGACTGGGCCGCGAAGGGCACCGCGCTGCTGGGAGTGCGGGCGGTGATCGCGCAGAGCTTCGAGCGCATCCATCGCTCCAACCTGGTCGCCCTCGGTGTGTTGCCGCTGCAGTTCCTGCCCGGCGACACGCCCGAGACGCTGGGGCTGACCGGCGAGGAGACGTACACGATCCGCGGGCTCGGCGAGATCGGAGTCGGCCAGCAGGTGGAGGTCGAGGTCGGCGGCGGCCGCACCTTCACGGCGCTCGCCCGGTTCGACGCCGACGCCGACGTCACCATCTACCGGGCCGGCGGCCTGCTGCAGATGATGCTCGGCTCGCTCGGCAGCTAGCACCACCACCCCTGGTGTTAGTAGCTATTTGACGAACGCGCATTTACACCGGATCATTGGGGGATGGCCCGGTCCCCTTTGCGCGCGCTCGCGCTGCTGTCCCTTGTGGGTCTTACCGTGGTCGGCTCTCAGGCTGCAGCCGCAGCCCCGGCCACCACCACCGTCACGCTGCCGCTGAACGGCTTCTTCCAGATGCTGGTCGACCCGACCAGCCATCATGTGTTCGTCGACGGCGACCCCACCGAGTCGAACGACGCCATCGTCGTGCTCGATGCAGGCGGCTCGGTCGACGGCTCAATCAGCGGCGAGTCCGACGCGGGCGGCATGGTGGTCGACGGCTCCACGCTCTATGTCGCACGCTGCGGTCAGGGCGTGATCGACGAGATCGACACGACCACGCTTGAGAAGGTGGGCAGCATCTCGGCATCGGTCGGCGGCACCTGCCGGCTTGGGCTGGCGGGCGGCCGGCTCTGGTACCCCACCACCTCCGGGTACACACCGATCGACACCGTGACGATCGCCGCACCGAACACTGTCGCCACCGACCAGATTCCCGTCTCGCTCGAGGACCCGACCTTCCTCGGCGTTCCGAACAACCCGAACGAGCTGTGGGTCGGGGAGACCACCGGCACGTTCCCCAAGGTCGAGCTGGTCGACGCCTCGCAGGCAACCCCCACGATCATCGGCAACGACGCCTTCTCCGGCATCTCCATCGACGACTGGGCACTCAGCTCGGATGCCCAGACGATGTACCTGGCCGATGGTGCTAGCCAGCTGTTGGCGCTGAACACCGCCGCCCACCTGGGCTCGGCGGCGTACTACACGACCGGCTCATTTGCGCGCGCGGTCGATCTCAGCCCTTCGGGCGACGAAGTGGTCGGGGGCGTGGACGAGAACGCCTCGAACGTCCAGGAGTTCAGCATCGCAAGCGGCAAACGAGCCCTCGCGGCTACCACGGCGGACGCTCCGACACCGTCGACCCCGGCGGGTGGCGTTCGCTACAGCGAGGACGGCTCCCAGATCTTCTCGATCACGACCGACCCGTCCGAGGTCGTCGAGCTGCACGTCACCGACGCCCGCGCGGCCTCGACTCTAACCGTGTCCGCGGGCGGCGCCAACACGGCGCTGACCGGTTCGACGGTCCGCCTGACCGGCGCGCTGCACGTGCCCAGCGGCGGCACCCTGTCAAGCCAGACGGTCACGGTCACTGCGACGACGCCGCTCGGCGCCGTCCGGACGATCGGCACGGCAACGACCAACGGCCTTGGCAACTGGGGGATCACGACGCCTGCGCTGAAGCCCGGCGGCCAGTGGACGTTCCACGCGACGTACACGGGCGGCGCGTTTGCGGATTCGTCGGCATCGGTTGGCGTGCGAGTCGGGCTCCCGGAGCCGTTGCTGACGGTCACCGCCGGCGCATCGACCGTCAATTACGGCAGCGGCATCGTCCTCACCGTCCACCTGGGCAAGTGGCAGACCAACCGCACGGTCACGATCTACAAGAGCACGAGTGGGTCGGCACCCGTGAAGCTCGCAAGCGGATCCGTCTCATCGCGCGGCACGTTCTCCTACACCGCGCACCCCGGCATGAAGACGGTCTACACGGCACGCTTCACCGGCGACGACACGTACCTCGCGAAGGCAAGCGCCGGGAAGGTCATCTTCGTCCGCGCCCGCCTCAGCATCACCCAGTCCGGCTACTACCGGACGTCGGGTGCGGTACGCCTCTACCACTACAGCTCGAAGTGCTGGACGAACCAGTCCTACTGTCCGCATCTGACCGGCCACCTGGCTCCCGCATTGAGCGGCAGGCCCGTCCGCTACACCCTCGAGAAGCTGGTATCGGGCCGCTGGGTGAGCGACACCGCGGTCACGGTGTACACCGTGTCAAATGGGCTCTCGGGGATCGTCTATCAGTACACCGGTGTCGGGCTGATCGGGCATGAGCTGCGGGTGCACGCCGTCTGGACGGGGAACGGCGACTGGCTGACCGCCACGTCGCCCTGGGTGGAGTTCGAGCTGACGCACTAGCCCGGTAGGGTTCGGGTGTGTCCCTGCTGGCCGATCTCGGCGCCGCCGTGGGTGAGCAGCACGTGCTCACCGAGCCGGCTGCGCTGCATGCCTACGAGACGGATGGGCTGACCAGCTACAAGGCGGCACCGCTCGCCGTTGTCCTGCCTGGCACCGCTGCTGAGGTCGCGGCGGCGGTTCGTGTCTGCGCGCTGCACGACGTCCCGTTCGTCGCCCGTGGCGCCGGGACGGGGCTCTCGGGCGGGGCTGTCCCTGTCGCCGAGGGCGTCGTCATCGGGCTGGCGCGGATGAACCGCATCCTTGAGGTCGACGTGGAGAGCCGCCGCGCTCGCGTCCAGCCCGGCGTCGCGAACCTGGAGATCTCGCGTGCTGTGGCCGAGCACGGCCTCTACTTCGCTCCCGATCCCTCCAGCCAGCAGGTGTGCACGGTCGGCGGAAACGTGGCCGAGAACTCCGGTGGCGCGCACTGCCTCAAGTACGGCTTCACGACCAACCACGTGCAGGAGGTCGAGCTGGTGCTCGGGGACGGCAGCGTCGTCCACCTCGGGGAGGCCGACGACCTCGACCTGCTGGGCGCCGTCGTCGGCTCGGAGGGGACGCTGGGCGTCGTCACCGAGGTGGTCGTTCGGCTGCTTCCCCGGCCGGAGGCGGTGGAGACCCTGCTGTGCGCCTTCGCCAGCATGGAGCAGGCCGGTGAGGCGGTCACGGCCATCATCTCGGCGGGGATCGTCCCGGCGGCGATCGAGATGATGGACGCGCTCAGCATCGAGGCCGCCGAGGCGGCCGTCGGCGCAGGGCTCCCGCTGGGCGCGGGAGCGGCGCTGCTGGTGGAGCTGGACGGCCCGCAGGAGGAGGTCGACCTGCTCACGGCCGACGCCGAGCGGAGGTGCCGCGAGGCGGGCGCCGGCGAGGTGCGCCGCGCCCGCACCGAGACCGAGCGGGCGGCGTTCTGGCGCGGCCGTAAGGCGGCGTTCGCTGCCATGGGGCGGATCAGCTCGCACTACTACGTGCAGGACGGCGTCGTGCCCCGGACGCGGCTGCCCGACACGCTGCGCCGGATCGACGAGCTGTCTCGCGAGCACGGCCTGCGCGTCGCCAACGTCTTCCACGCCGGCGACGGGAACCTGCACCCGCTGGTGCTGTACGACGCGTCCGTCGAGGGGCAGTCCGAGCGTGCCGAGACGCTCTCGGCGGCGATCCTCATCGCCTGCGTCGAGGCCGGGGGATCGCTGACCGGCGAGCACGGGATCGGGCTGGACAAGGCGTGCCACATGCCGCGGATGTTCAGCGAGGACGACCTGACGGCAATGGATCGGCTACGGCGGGGCTTCGACCCTGCGGGGCGCTGCAATCCGGGCAAGGTGCTGCCCACGCCGCGGCTCTGCGGCGAGGTGCCGGGGCCGTACCGCGTGCATCCGCTGGAGCGTGAAGGAATGGAGCGGTTCTGAGCGCGTTGCTGCAACACGAGGCCGGTGACCTGGTCTGCACCGCCGAGGCGGCCATGCCGATGGCCGAGCTCCAGGAGGCGCTGGCCAGGCACGGGCAGATGCTCGCGCTCGACCCGCCTGGCGCCGACCGGTTGACGGTGGGCGAGGTGTTCGACGGCGGCCTGTTCGGCCCGCGGGCGCACCGCTATGGACGGCCGCGCGACCTGATCCTGGGGGTCACCGTGCGACTTGCGGACGGACTGGTCGCACGCGGCGGCGGCCGGGTCGTGAAGAACGTCGCCGGCTATGACCTGCCCAAGCTCTTCACCGGTGCCCGCGGCCGGCTGGGCGAGCTGCTCGAGCTGACCGTGCGCCTGCATCCCCTGCCCGCTGCCACGGCGAGCGTCGTTGCCCCGATCGGCGACGTCAAGCCGCTGGAGCCCCTGGCGCCGGCCTGCGTCGAGGGGCTGTGGCCGCAGGACCTGCTGCGGGTGCGGTTCGAGAGCCCCGCCGCCCGCGCGCTGGCCGAGCGCGCGCAGGCGTTGATCGGCGGCGAGGTCGTCGAGGACGATGAGGAGCTGTGGGCCGGGCACCGGGAGATGGCCATCGAGATGCAGATGCGGTACTGCCCCGCGGGCGACAGCCGGGACGTCGCCGAGCGGCTGATGGAGGACGGCGCGACCCAGGTCGTCGGCCGGGTGGCGCGCGGCTGGCTGGCGTCGGACGTGCTCGATCGCGCTCGCCCGGCGCCGACCCCGCTCGAATCGGCGGTCATCGCGTCGCTGGGGAGCGCATGAGCGCGACCACCCGCGAGCTGCTCGACACCTGCGTGCACTGCGGCTTCTGCCTCCCCGCCTGCCCGACGTACAGCCTGTGGAGCGAGGAGATGGACTCGCCCCGCGGTCGCATCCACCTGATGTCGCTGGTCGAGTCGGGAGAGCTGGGCATCGAGGACGCCGCCATCCACCTCGACCGCTGCCTGGGCTGCCTGGCCTGCGTGCCCGCCTGTCCGAGTGGGGTGCGCTACGACCTCCTGATCGAGCGCGCCCGCGCCGACCGGCGCGAGCAGGCTCCGCGGTCGCTGCGCGAGCGCGCGATCGACGCGGCGCTGTTTGGCGTGATGACCCACCCGCGCCGGCTGCGCCTGCTGGCGTGGCCGCTGACGCTCGGGTTCCGGCCGAATGACCTCGCTCCACACGTGAGCCCGGCCGACCTGATGGCGGAGCCGCCTCCGTTCGCACCGGCGGCCGGGCCTCCCCGGATGTCGGTTGCCCTGCTCGCGGGCTGCGTGCAGCGGGTGCTGTTCGGGCGTGTCAACACCGATGCAGTCGATGCGCTGGCGGCGTGCGGCTGCGACGTGTCCGTCCCGTCCGGCCAGGGCTGTTGCGGCGCACTTGCGCTGCATGCCGGCCGCGACGAGGAGGCAAAGCGGCGGGCCCGTGCGACCATCGAGGCGCTCGACGGCTACGACCGGGTGGTGGTCACCGCCGCCGGCTGCGGCTCGGCGATGAAGTCCTATGGCGACCTGCTCGGCGACGAGCGGGCAAACCGGTTCGCCGCCGGCGTCCGCGACGTGACCGAACTGCTGGCCGAGCTCGATCCGCCGCCGCCCGCGGATCCGGGCGCGCCGCTGCGGATCGTCTACCAGGACGCCTGCCACCTGCGGCACGGCCAGGGCGTGGTCGACCAGCCGCGGGCGCTGCTGCGTGCGATCCCCGGCGCCGAGCTGGTCGAGATCGCCGACCCCGGCATGTGCTGCGGGTCGGCCGGCACCTACAACCTGTTGCAGCCCGAGGCCGCGCGGGAGCTCGGAGAGCGCAAGGCGACTGCGATCCTGGACGCGCGCCCCGACGTCGTGGTCACCGCGAACCCGGGCTGCGCGATCCAGCTGACGGCGGCGTTCCGCCGGCTCGGCGTGCACGACCTGCCGGTCGTCCACCCGGTCGAGCTGCTGCGCTACTCGTAGAAGCCGAGGCCGAACGCGGTCGCGGCCAGGCCGCAGCCGATGATCAGACCCCACCATCCCCAGGGGACGCCGCTGAACCCGTCGACCGCCAGCACCGCGACCAGCGCTGTGGTGATTGCGCCGGCGATGATCCACATCGCCGCGCGGCCGGCACTGATATCGCCCATGGCGTTGATCTTACCGCCGGGGCCGGTAGGCTTGTTTCGCCATCCGGCTAGGGCAACCAAGGGGGAAGCATCATGCGGACGATTTTGCGGACGGGCTGTCTCGCTGTACTCGTTTCTGGCGTGTTCTGCGCGACGGCTGCCGCCAGCACCCACACCGGCAACCAGAACCCCGATCTCGTGGTCACGGCCTCGATCGGCCCCAACCACCTCGACGTCGGCGAGCGCTCCTTCTGGTCGATGAGCGTGACCAACACGACGTCCAAGCGCATACGGGTGCATGTTTTCGTCGTGGTCTCGACTCCCGATGAGGGCAGCGAGGAGATCATCGACGGCACGCTGGGCCCGGGCCAGAGCTTCACCGAGCAGCATGCGTTCAAGGCTCGGGCGGCAGGGAGCTACACCGTCAGCGTGAAGGCGCGCGACAGGAACGGCACCTCGCACACGCACGCGTCCGCGGTCGCTTAGAGAGCGTGTCTAGCCAGTGAGGTCGGCGTAGCGGCGGCCGCCGAAGCGGGCTGCCAGCGCATCGTCCTGCCCGTCCGCGACCTCGGCCACCACCTCGATCGCGCTCTCCAGCTCGACCTGGTCGAGGTCGTCGCCGAGGATGCCGTGCTCGAACCACACCTCGCGGCGGCTGGGCAGGTAGGAGAAGACGCCGAACGGGCCCAGCTGGCCGAGCCGGATCAGCTCCAACGCCAGCTCGTCGCCGAGGTCGATGTCGGAGAGCACGGGGGACGAGGCCCGCACGGCAGTCGAGTCCTCCAGCACGGGCAGCACGTCGACGAACACTCGGGCGCTGCCGAAGGCGCCGTGGTAGCCCCAGTCGGGGTCGTGCTGGAACCCGCCGAAGCGCTCGTCCAGGAACCGCTGCACCCGCCTGGTGGTGATGTCGACGTGGTAGGCGGCGTCACGGCGGAGCGCCGCCGGCGGCTCCGGAACCGGAGGCACCGGCTTGGAGTGGCGGATCAGGGTCTCGATCCGCTCGGCATACGCCGACGCCGTCCAGCCCACCGTCCACACGGAGGCCTGCACCTCGACCGCCGCCATCGTCGTGCCGGCCAGGATCGCGTGCTCGACCCGCAGCCGGCCGCCGGTGTGCACGAGGCGCCCGAGCACGAGGTTGGCGTTCTCGATCAGGATCACGCGGTCGAGCTCGCCGCTCTGGTCGGGCGCGTCCATCAGGTCGGCCCAGATCCGGACGTACGGCCGCCCGTCCTCGCTGGTCAGCACGTCGCAGACGACGGTCGCATCGGTGCCGGTGGTGCCCCGCCAGGCGTGGGTTCCAGGGTCGGTGCTGTGGAACGAGTTTGCCAGCGCGTGGCGCACGGACATCTCGTTGACCTCGATCTGATGCTCCAGCGCCATCGTCAGCCCTCCGCCATCACGAACGGGCGGGCGACCCGCCACGCCCGTCTCGGGTTGAGTCCCATCGTCGCACCGGCCAGCATCGGCCGTGACAGTACCTCGCCCCGGAGCAGCGCGGTTGCCGTCTCGACCGGCAGCGTCGCCAGAAGGTCGACCGCGCGGTCCCAGTCTCCGTCGTCCAGGCGGGCGACGTAGCGGTTGGCGCGCAGGGCGAGCGGCCAGGAGCGGCCGCGGGCGCGCCGGCCAACGCGCTCCCACCTTCGCAGCCGCTCGCGGGGGACGACGCCGGGGTGCTGCAGCGCAGATGTGGCGATCGGGGCGGCCAGGCGGGCGGCGGCGATCACGTGGCGGATGCCCTCCCCGAGCAGGGGGTTCGACTGGCCGGCCGAGTCGCCGACGACCAGCAGCGCGTCGCCGGTCAGCCGCGCGGGCGCGCGGTCGCTGGGTATTCGCCCGGCGTGAAGCTCGAGCGTGGTCGACCCCTCCAGCTCGTCGGCGAGCATGTCGGCCACCGGCTGGTACAGCACACGGGGACTCATCTCGACGTCCGGCTGGATGATTCCCACGCCGATCCGAACACGTGTCTCGCCTCTGGGGAACGCCCACGCGTAGCCGGCAGGGGCGACGCCGCCGACAAGCACGAGGGCCTCGTCCTGCGGGTAGCGCGGTGCGCTCAGCTCGCGCTCGTAGCCGACCCCGACCCGCTCGAAACCACGGTGGACGCCCGCCTGGCGGGCCAGCAGCGAGGTCGTGCCGGTGGCGTCGACGACCAGGCGGCAGCGCACCTCGGCCGATCCATCCGGGGTGCGCAGACCCACCCGGCCCGGCGCGGTCAGCCGCGCCAGCGTCCCGGTGACCACCGTCGCGCCTGCGCGCTCCGCCCGCCCGGCCAGGTACTGCCAGGTCGCGGTCACGTCGAGCGCGCAGCCGACCCCCGGCCCCCAGCGGATGTCCGCCTCCGCGTGGGCCGAGCGGAAGCGCAGTGCGTCGATCGGATGCCACAGGTGATCGGGCAGCCCGAGCGCCTGCAGGTCGGCGATCCACGACCCACCTGAGGTACGCACCGGCTTGCCGATCTCTGGCGCCTTCTCGCAGACCAGGACCGAGAATCCGCGCCTCGCAAGTGGCTCTGCGATGGCGAGCCCGGCCGGGCCCCCGCCGGCCACCACCACGTCGTAGCGTTCACGCATCCGCCTAGCGTATCTGCCGGAGTGGTTTGGGAGGGTAGGCTGACACCATGAAGCGCGGCGAGCTGGAACGACTGCTGGAGACCGTCGACGATCTGGAAGAGGCGCACCGCAAGCTGCACCGGGCGGAGCTGCTGGAGCGTGAGATCGAGCTCGACCGGGCGATCGTCGCCAGGGCGCCGGAGGTGGAGCGGACCGCCCTCGGCTGCCGGGATGCGATCGAGCCGATCCTGCGCGGCCTCGAGCGGCAGTGGGTGAACCAGGGGCCATTGGTCGCGAACTGGCAACGCGCGGTGGAGCTGGCGCAGCAGGCTGAGAGCGCCGGGGTGGACGCCACGCCGTACCAGGCCGAGGTCGATGACGCCCGCCGCACGGTGCAGGCAGCTCGCCTGGAGACGCGCGACTGGCTGGGGCAGCTGACCGCCCAGCGGGACGCTCTCATGGATGCGACGGTGGATGCGCCCTTCGAGCTCGAACCTGCGCCGCCGGTCGGCGACGACGACCGCCCCGAGGCGGCGCGGCGCCAGGCGCTGGCGCTGACCGACCTGGCCGTCAGCATCGCCGAGGTCGCCGTTCACGAACGGCGGCAGGCGGAGGCGCGGCTGGCTGAGGCGACGGCCGAGCTCGAGGCGATCGGCTCCGCCGCCGAGCTCGCCGAGCAGGGGCGCCGGCTGCGCGCGCAGATCCCCGACGTGGTCACGTTTTCGGGCAGCGAGCCGCCGTCTGCCGCGCTGCGGCTGGAACGAGTCGGCGTCCAGGTCGCCCGGTCAAGCGGCGAGTGAGCGGCCCGCTGCGGGCGGTCGACGCCGGCACCCTCGCTCCCGAGGCAGCGCTCGCGCTGGACGAGGCGATGGTGCGCGTGCAGCCCAGCGAGCCGGCGCTGCTGCTCTGGCGGACGTCGCCGGCGGTCGTCATCGGCCGGTTCCAGCGCGCCGACTGGGAGGTCGACGCGGCCGCCTGCGCGGCCCGCGGTGTGCGCGTCTGGCGCCGGTTCACCGGCGGGGGCGCCGTCTACCTCGACTCCGGCACGCTCTGCATCGCCGTGGTGGCGCCGGCCGGGCATCCCTGGTCGGCCCTCGAGATCCCTGCGCTCTACAACCCGCTGCTGGACGGGATGGTGGCGGCGTGCGGACGCATGGGAGTCGAGGCGACCCGGGACGAGCGCACCGTGCGCGTCGGCGGCCGCAAGGTCACCGGCATCGCGGCGCATCGGGGCCGGTACGCCAGCCTCGTCCACGGGACGCTCCTGCTGGACGCCGACCTCGATTCGCTCCGGGCCTGCCTGGCAGGACCGCGCGGCGGCGACCTTGCGGGGGCGCCCAGGCCGTCACCGAGCAGGCCCGACCACGTTGCCAACGTGGGGCACGTCGGAGACGCCGCGGCGGCGATCATCGACGCCTTCGGCGCGGCGGCGGGGGAGCTGACCCGGGAGGAGCTGGATGCGGCCGAGCGACTGGCCGGAACTCGCTACCGGGACGCGGCCTGGCACGCCGGCCACTGGGACGGCGTCACACCCCAGGACGTGCGGGCGGTCCTGGGCGGAAGCGCGGGGTGAACGGTGGGGGCCGGACTGCCCGGCCCCCCGCCGGTCACATGATGGTGATGACCCTGCCGATCAGACCGGCCGTCGTCGTGCCGAGCAGCGTGAAAGCTGCGATCACCGCGAGCGTGATCACGCCCAGGGTGATTGCATACTCAGCCATCGTCTGACCAGACTCGTTCCGATGCGCGAGTTGTGATTGATGCATGCCCCTCTCCATCGCGCCCGCGGTCGATGAGAACGGATAACTACGATTGGCGGACGCACCCTTAGTACTCATATCGGCACAAACCCGCGTGTCGCGAAATGCCCGTTTGGGTGACATCAATCGGTCGCTCTTGGAGTCTCCTATGCCCGAATCGAAAACCTTCACCTACCAGACCGAGTTGTCGTGGCTCGGGGCGCGCCGCGGCACCGTCGCCGCGGGCGACCGGCCGACGCTCACGATCGCCCCGCCCGAGGACTTTCCCGGCGGTGACCCCGTCCACTGGAACCCCGAGCACCTGTTCCTGGCGTCGCTCTCGTCCTGCACCATGTTGTCGTTCCTGGCGCACTGCGCGCACAACGGCGTCGAGGTCGTCAGCTACCGGGCGGAGGCCACGGGACAGCTGGCCCGCCGCGAGGAGGATCGCCGCTACGCCTACACCCGCGTGACGATGGTGGTGACGGCGGTCGTCGCCGGAGGCCATTCGGGCCTCGCGCGGACGCTGACCGACAAGGCAGAGCGCGACTGCTTCATCTCGGCGTCGACCAACGCCGAGCTCGAGACCGCCTGGCGCATCGTCGAATAGCGATTAGGCGAGGCCCTGGCGGGCTTCGCTGACCAGCGTCACGGCCTCGGGGAACAGCAGCCGGATGGCGTCGCGCACCTGCATCGCCTGCTGGTCGGGGGTGCCCGACAGGTCGAGGCGGCCGATCGCCGCGACGGTCATGCCCACCGCCAGGTTGATCGCCTGGTCGGCGAAGGCGATCTTCTGGCCAGCCTGCGCCTGCTCCATGAAGTTCTGCAGGTTCTTCTGCATATCGTCGGGATCACCGAACATCCCGAATGGGAACTCGCTCATACGCTGGAGTCTACCGGGGCGTACACACCTTCAAGAACGGTCGCCGGATCGGGCAGCGGGCTGGCCTCGGCTTCGGCCACTCCGCGCTCCACGGTGGCGCGTACGTCCTCGTCGATCGCCGTCTGCTCGGAGTCGGTCAGGTCGTGGTTCAGCTGCAGCCAGGAGCGGAACCGCTCGACCGGGTCCTTGGCGAGGTACTCGGCGTACAGCTCGCGGGGGACGTAGGCCGCATCGTCGTGCACCGCGTGCCCCTCCATCCGCAGCGTGACCAGCTCGATCAGGGTCGGGCCGCCGCCCTCGCGCGCCTTCTCGATCGCGCGGTGGGACTCGCGGTAGGTGGTCAGCACGTCGGTGCCGTCGACCACGATGCCCTCGAACCCGTACGCGGGGCCGCGGTCTGCCAGCCGCTCGCAGGCGAACGACAGCTTGTTGGGAGTCGAGTAGGCGTACTGGTTGTTGTCGATGATGTAGACGATGGGAAGCTTGCGCACGCCCGCCAGGTTCATCGACTCGTGCATGTCGCCGCGCGCCGCCGCACCGTCGCCGCACCAGCCGATCGCCACCCGCGGCTCGGTGCGGAGCTGGAACGCCAGCGCGATGCCTGTGATCACCGGGATCATCGCCGGCAGGTGGCTGACGCCGGCCAGCAGGCCGTGACCGGGGCTGAAGTCGTTGGTGCGCAGGTTGGAGTCGCGGCCACGGGTCGCGCCGCCCGATCGTCCCATGTACTGGCAGAAGATCGCCGCCGGGTCGGAGTTGCGGACGACGTGCACGCCCATGTTGCGGTGCAGGGGGGAGGCGATGTCGTCCTCGCCCATCGCCGTGGCGACGCCGACCGACGCGGCCTCGTTGCCGCGGCCGGTGTAGTAGCTGCCCGGCAAACGCCCGGCCTTGAACAGCAGGTTGCCGCGCTCCTCGATCGCCCGCGTCAGGAGCATGTTGCGGAACATCGCCAACACGGCGTCGCGGTCGAGGCCCAACTCGCGGGTCTCGTCAACCGACAGCAGGGGCTCGGCGTGGCGGATGGCTGACATGGACCCAGGATACCGGCCGAAGGTCGCTCAGGGAGCCAGTTAGGAAGCTGTCTACGCGGGAATCCCGGGATCCGCATCGCGGGCGGCGCGGGCTGCCAGCCGCGCCAGCCGGTCGTCCCACTGTGCACCGGTCTCGGCCAGCCAGTCGACGGCCTCGCCCAGCGGGGCCGGGGTCAACGTGTAGCGGGTCTCCCGTCCCTCGCGGTGCGCCTCGACCAGGCCGGCCGCCTGGAGGGTCGCCAGATGCTTGGCGACCGCCTGGCGGGTGATCGGCAACTGGCGGGCGAGCTCGGTCGCCGTCGCCGTCTGGCCGGGGCCGAGCAGCCCCAGCATCCGCCGCCGGCCGGGGTCGGCCAGCGCGGCAAAGGTTGCGCCGATGTCGCCGCTCACGCCGCCAGGGCAAGCGGGCCGGACGAGTAGGAGTCCGCCTGCTCGTACATGCCGCCCACCGCGTGGATGACCGGCAGCGGGTGCTCGGTCACCTCGATCCGGGTGCCGCCCTCGACCGGGCGCAGCGCGATCTCGACCCGCGAGGGCTCGCCGTCGGGCGCCTCCCACCAGACGAACCGGATCGTCCGCGGTGCGTCGACCACCTCCACGGTGCCGTCCCGCTCGATCCCGTCGTGGCCGGTCACCCGCACCTCACCGCCCTCCTGCGGATCGAGCTCCACCTCGTGCGCGAACCACTCCTCGAGGTGCTCGGGCTCCGATACCAGCTCCCACGCGCGCTCGGGCTCGACCGGGAGCGTCAGCTCTCTGCGTACCTCGTCGTCCTGCATTCGTCCTGACCTCCGTGACGTGCAACCAATCGGTTGCGTTTATGCGAGACTCCGGTTACCATGCGCAACCGCAGGGTTGCACTCTACCCGAGGAGGACGCCGGTGTCACCCATCATCCCCATGGTCGTCGAGCAGAGCAGCCGCGGAGAGCGCTCGTTCGACATCTACTCGCGGCTCCTGAACGACCGCATCGTCTTCCTGGGTACCCCGGTGACGCCGGAGGTGGCGAACCTGGTGGTCGCCCAGCTGATCCATCTCGAGTCGGACGATCCCGACAAGGACATCAGCGTCTACATCAACTCGCCGGGCGGCGACGTCTACGCCGGCCTCGCCATCTACGACACCATTCGCTACATGCGCTGCGACGTGCGCACGATCTGCTTTGGCATCGCGATGTCGATGGGGGCCTGGCTTCTGGCGGCCGGCACTCACGGCAAACGGGTGGCGCTGCGCAACAGCAAGATCATGATCCACCAGGGCCACACGTCCGGGTTCGAGGGCCAGGCGACCGACGTCGAGATCCGGGCCCGGGAGATCCTCGACCTGCAGCGGCGGATGGAGGAGCTGCTGGCCGCCGACACGGGCCGCACCGTCGAGCAGATCCACCGCGACACCCAGCGCGACACGTTCATGACCGCCGAGGAGGCCAAGGAGTACGGCCTGATCGACGACGTCATCGAGGCCCGCCCGCAGTCGCGCAAGGCGGTCGGCCTGGGGTAGTCGCGCATGATCAGTCGGGGTGACAGAGTCGTCCCCAGCGGCGCGTAACGACGCCCCGATAAATGGTTAAGTCAGATCACCGCTGCGGTGAGCCGGGCGGCGTGCGATGGCTCCGATGGCCATCGCATGAAACGACGTCACATCCTCATCGCAGTCGGCGCGTGCGTCCTCGTGGGCATTTCCGCCGCGGTCGCAACGGCCACCACTTCGTGCTACGAGGCGTTTACCCAGACGAGCTTCTGGCGAACGCCGTCGCAGGCTCCCGCGGATCCCAACTCCGACGCCTACATGGCCTGGCTGTCGAGCCAGGTCTCGAACAAGTACGTGGTGCTGCGTGCGACCGCGATGAGCGGTTCCTCGTCGCAGGGGACGCCGATCTACTACGGCAAGAAGACCGATCCCCACTACTCGATCTGTCACAACCCGGGCTTCAAGAGCTACTCGTTCGCACCGCAGGCGACCGACGTCGCCGTCCCGGCGGCCGCACAGACCGACGCCACCGACAACGACAAGGACATGATCGTCTACAACAAGTTCGATCACCGCGTCTACTGGTTCACCGAGATGCAGAAGGTCAACGGCACCTGGTGCGCCTTCCAGATGTCGGTCTACGACACGTCGTCGAACGGGATCGAGAAGGGTCTGGCGAGCGCCACCAGCACGACCAACTGGGGGCATCACGGCATCGCGCCGATCACGCAGGCCGTCCGCTGGGACGAGGTCAGCCAGGGCAGCGTTCCCCACGTGCTCGAGGTCTACATCCCCAACATCGGCTGTCACGCGGCGGTGTGGCCGCTGGATGGCAACACCTACTGCACGACCACCGACGCCAACGCCGTTCCGGCCGGCGCCATCCTGCGCATCAAGCCGAGCGTCGATCTCAGCCAGATCGCTCTCAACCCGCAGGCCCGCGTCATCGCCCAGGCGCTCCAGACCTACGGCGCGATCGTCGGTGACCACTCCGGCACGGGCAACGCGATCGCGGTCAAGCTCGAGGACACCGTCACCGAGGGGCGGGGCAACCTGTGGGCAGAGGCCGGGCTGAGCTCGAGGTCGCTGGCGGCGATCCCGCTGTCCGACTATCAGATCGACACGCTGGGGGCGAGCCGGTAAGCGGTCGTTACCGGTCGACCTTGCCGAGGATCAGGCAGCCGTTGTGGCCGCCCAGGCCCATCGAGTTGGAGAGGGCGACGTCGACGGTCGCCTCGCGGGCCTCGTTCGGCACGTAGTCGAGGTCGCACTCGGGGTCGGGCACGCGGTAGTTGATCGTCGGCGGGATCACCCCGTGGTGGACGGTGAGCACGGTGGCGAGCGCCTCGATCGCACCCGCGGCACCGAACAGGTGCCCGATCATCGACTTGTTCGCCGACACCGCCAGCCGGTAGGCGTGGTCGCCGAACACCTCCTTGATGGCCAGCGTCTCGGCGGAGTCGTTGTACGGCGTCGAGGTGCCGTGGGCGTTGATGTAGTCGATCTCGGACGGCTCCACGGTCGAGCGCTTGAGCGCCGCCTCCATCATCGCGATCACGCCGCGCGACCCGGGGTGGGGGGTGGCGACGTGGTAGGCGTCGTTGGAGGCGCCGTAGCCGAGCACCTCGCAGTAGATCTTCGCCCCGCGCGCCCGCGCGTGCTCGAGCTCCTCGACCATCACGACCGCGGCGCCCTCGGCCATCACGAAGCCCGCGCGGGTGGCATCGAACGGGCGTGACGCAGCGGCCGGGTCGTCGCGGCCGTCGACCAGCGCCCGCATGGCGCAGAACCCGGCCAGGATGAGGGGGACGATCGCTGACTCGGTGCCTCCTGCCAGGATCGCGTCGGCCGCATCGCGGCGGACCACCTCCGCCGCCTCGCCGATGGCCACCGTGCCGCTGGCGCAGGCGGACACGATCGCGTAGTTGACCCCGCGGATGCCGAGCTGGGTCGCGACGTGGCTGGTGGTCGTGTCGACCAGCATGTTGGGGAGCCAGTGCGGAGAGACTCGCTCGCGTCCGCGCTCCTCGAGCACCTTCTGCTGCTCGAGCACCTGCGGCAGGCCGCCGACCGCGCTGCCGATCATCACGCCGACCCGGGAGGGGTCGTTCTCGCCCATCCCCGAGTCCTCCCACGCCTCCATGGCGGCGGCCACGCCGTAGTGCACGTCGAGCCCGGTCTTGCGCACCTCCTTCGACCCCATGGCCACCGTCGGGTCGAAGTCCTTCACCTCGGCTGCGATGTTGACGGGGTAGTCGTCAGCGTCGAAACGGGAGATGAAATCGATCCCGCTTCTGCCGGAGATGAGGCTGTCCCAGGTGCTGGGCACGTCGTTGCCGACTGGGGTAACGGCCCCCAAGCCGGTGATCACGGCGCGTCGCATTGTCGTATCAGACGGGGCGTCGCCCCGGGCGGTTGCGATGGTTGCCCGAGCCCTTCTAGGCCTGCGTCGGCAGCTTCTGGATCAGCGTCTTGATCGCGTGCAGCAGATCCGCCTCGTCGTGCCCGAAGTCGTCGAGCATCGAGGTCAGAGCGGAGTGGATCAGCCGCACCTCCTCGTCTGTCACCTGCAGCGTTCGGATGTTCTCAGCCATATCTCCTCGGTCCTCAGCGAATCTGTCCGTCGCCGCGGACGACGTACTTGGTTGTAGTCAGCTCCTCCAGGCCCACGGGGCCGCGGGCATGCAGGCGGTTGGTCGAGATGCCGATCTCCGCGCCCATCCCGTACTCGCCGCCGTCGGTGAAGCGGGTGGAGGCGTTGACGTACACGGCGGCCGCATCCACCTCGCGGACGAACCGCTCGGCCGCCGCCTCGTCCTCGGTCACGATCGCCTCCGAGTGCGACGTGCCGTAGGTGGCGATGTGGTCGAGCGCCTCGTCGAGCGAGTCGACAACGCGCAGGCCGATCTTCATGTCCAGGAACTCGGTCGCCCAGGCCGCCTCGTCGTCGAGCACCTCGACGCCGGCCGACTCCAGCGCCTCGCGTAGCTCCGGCACCAGGTCTGCCCGCTCGCGGTGGACGAGCAGCGTCTCGGCTGCGTTGCACGCGCTCGGCCGGTCGACCTTGGCGTTGACGGCGATCGGGATCGCCTTGGCCGGGTCGGCGGCGGCGTCGATGTAGACGTGGCAGTTGCCGCCGGCGGCGGCAAGCACGGGGATCCGGGAGTTCTCGAGCAGGAACGCCTTCAGCTGCTCGCCCCCACGGGGGATGACGACGTCGGCGGCGTGGGGGTCGGCGATCAGCTCGGCCAGCGCCTCGCGGTCGGGGTCAAGCGACTGCACCGCGTCGGCCGGCAGGCCGGCGGCCGCCAGCGCCTCGCGGACGACGGCCAGCAGCGCGGCGTTCGTGTTCACCGCCATCCGCGAACCGCGCAGGATGCAGGCGTTCCCCGACTTCACACACAGTGCGGCGGCATCCACGGTCACGTTGGGCCGGGCCTCGTAGATGATCGCGATCACGCCCAGCGGGACGCGCACCTTGGTCAGCTCGAGGCCGTTGTCCAGACGGGATTCGCGGATCGTCTCGCCGACGGGGTCGGGGAGCGCGCGGATGGCACGTACCGCCGCCGACAGGCCGGCGATCCGGGCAGGCGTCAGCGTCAGCCGGTCGACGAGCGCAAATCGCTCTCCCGCTGCCGTCGCCGCGGCGACATCGGCAGCATTGGCTGCCGTGATGTCCTCTGCCCGCTCCTGGATCAGCTCGGCGATCGCGTCGAGCGCCGCATCCTTGCGGTCGCGGTCGATCGTGGCCATCGCGCGGCTGGCTATTCGGGCGCGCTGGGCGACGGCTGCAGGTGCTTCGGCACTGATCACAACAGCACCAGATTATCGCGGTGCACCGCTTCGTCGAGCCCCCTGGCCCCGGTGGCGTCACGCAGCGCGGCCGCGTCGTAGTCGCAGATGCCGACCGCGAACGGCGCGCCCGCCTCCACCAGCTCGACCGCGTCGCCTGCCTGGAAACGCCCCTCGACGGCGGTCACACCCACCGGCAGCAGGCTGGTGCCGAGCTCGGCGACGGCCTTCCGGGCGCCGGCGTCGACGGTCAGCCGGCCCCTCACCGGCTTGCCGTAGCGGAGCCACAGCTTGTAGGCCGGCAGCGGACTGGGGTCGGGGCGAAACCGGGTGCCCGCGCCGCGACCGGCCGCGGCGTCGGCCAGCGCTCCGGTCCTTGCCCCGGCACCGATCGCCGCGGCGATGCCGCCGGCGCTGGCCATCTCCGCTGCGACCAGCTTGGAGCGCATGCCGCCGGAGCCCCAGCTGCCGCGGCCGCCGTCGACGTCGAGGCTGCGCAGCAGAGCGTGATCGGTCACCTCGGCGATCGGCCTCGCCTGGGGATCGCTGGGGTCGCGGTCGTACAGCCCGTCGACGTCGGTCAGCAGCACCAGCAGGCGGGCCTGCAGGAGCAGCGCGACCTGCGCGGCCAGCGCGTCGTTGTCCCCGAAGGCGATCTCGTCGGTGGCGGTGGAGTCATTCTCGTTGACGACCGGGACAACGCCCCAGCGCAACAGCGCTTCGAGCGTGCGGCGGGCGTTCGTGTAGCCGTCGCGGCGGTGGACGTCCGCCGCCGTCAGCAGCACCTGGGCGGTGCGCAGGCCGTGGCGTGCGAACGCCCGCTCCCAGCTGCGCTGGAGCAGGGTCTGGCCGACGGCGGAGGCCGCCTGAAGCTGGCTCAGCCGCGAGGGCCGCGCGGTGCGGCCGAGCGACCCCAGGCCCAGCGCGATGGCGCCGGAGCTGACCACCACGACCGGCGTTCCCGCCTCGACCAGGCCGGCAGCGTCGGCGGCGACGTTCGAGAATACGCGCCCGCGACCGCGCCCCCGATCGTCGACCAGGGTGCTGCTTCCGATCTTCACGACCACCGCTCGGCGTGCCATCGACCGATTCTACGGAGCGGCTGACGAACCGGCTTCAGAGTGACTGGCTGTTGCGGCTGGTTCGCGACGGCGGCGGCGGCGTCCCACACCGCGTGCGGTGCTCAACGTGCCTTCCAGGCACGCCTGCGCTCCGCCCGCGGCTCGATCCTTGCCGCCACCGCCGCGCCCTGCGCCTCACGACGCCATCCAATCTGAAGCCGGTTCCCATAGGTGGCGGTCGATAGCGCAGGTGCGATAGGATGCGAGGATGGCGAGCGAATCCCACTCGCAGCGGCAGCGTCTCACCGCACAGACCCTCGAGCGCATGCGGGAAAGCATCCGCAAGCGTGCGGAGGCCGTCGGGCGTGACCACGAGCAGCGCTTCGCGGATGTGGGCCGGATGGTCGCGCACAACCGGCAGGCGCGGGGCATGTCCCAGCAGGAGCTGGCCGTGCTGTGCGGCACAACCCAATCGGCGATCGCCAGGCTGGAACGCGGCGGTCGCCCCCCGAAACTGGACACGCTGATGCGGATCGCAGACGCGCTCGACGCCGAGCTGCTGCTCGAGATGCGCCTCCGCGATCACGACCCGGCCGCGGATGAGGAGACGGACTGATGGGTGTGACCCTGCGCGACTTCATGACGACCGACGACGTGCTGACCATCGCTCCGACCGCCACGCTCGGCGAGGCCGCTCGGGCAATGCGCCGCCGCAACGTGGGGGCCGCCGTGGTGATGAGCGGTGACGACGTCGCCGGGATCTTCACGGAGCGCGACCTGCTGCGGGCGATCGCCGACAGCCGCCACCCCGATCAGGGCCAGGTGCAGTCCTACATGACCGCCGACCCCGTGACGCTGCCGCCCGACCACGCCCCCAGCGAGGCCGCCCAGATCATGACCGAGCACCAGTTCCGCCACATCCCGGTGGTCGAGGACGGCGAACTGGTGGGAATCGTCAGCATTCGCGACCTGGTATCGGCCGGCCTGGTCGTCCAGAGCGCCGACGCCCACCTCGGCAGCGACTTCCCCTAAGACGTGAACCGCGGCGCCGCAGAGCGCCCATTCGGGGGACGCGGGCCTCTCCCGCCTGACCCATCGTGGGACCACGTGCCCCGCTGCCCGGCTCCCCGATCCTCCTCGGCGATGCGAGCTCTACGATGCTCGCCGCTTCAACGGACCGCGGTTGGTTGGCGGGCGCATTCCGACGGTCAGGGGCGGTGCCGCCCTCCGCGCGCCGCCGACCCGTGTTCTGGGACGACACGGTGGCCGCGGCAGCGGGCGAATCCCTAGGGTTCGCAACAGCGGCACCGCCTCCGGCCGTCACCTGGAGGACTCGCACACGCTTACCGCAAACCAGGCGGCGGCTCTCTGCGTATCTGGTTCGATGACTGAGATTGCGGTAGGTCTGCGCGGCAACACCATGGGCGCCAGAGCGGGTAGGCTGGTTGCGGTGGATCACGCGCGCATGAGCGACGAGGACTTGCTCGAACGCGTCGCCCAGTACCGCGACGGGGAAGCGTTCGACGTCCTCTACCGCCGGTACTCCCGAGCGGTGTACGCCGTTGTCTGGCGGACGGTCGGCGACCGCGCGCGCAGTGAGGACGCCGCCCAGGACGCATTCGTCAACGTGTGGCGGGCAGCCAGGACGTACAAGCGCGAGCGCGGCTCGGCAGTCGGGTGGATGTTTGCGATTGCCCGCAATACCGCCGCCGACGTGCTGCGCGCTCGGGTACCGATCCCGGGAGGCGAGGTGCCCGACCGGGCAGACCCTGGGCCCGGGCCGTCCGAGGCCGTTGCCTCGGACATGGAGGCCTTCAAAGTCCACGCGGCGGTCGATTCGTTGCCCGAGCGTGAACGCGAGGTCATCGAGTTGGCATATTTCTCAGGTCTCTCGCAGAGCGAGGTGGCCGAAAAGCTGGGTCTGCCGCTCGGCACCGTCAAGACCCGCACGCGAAGTGCTCTTGGACGGCTGTCGGAGCGGCTCGAAGCAGAACGGGTGATGTTGTAGATGGATGAGCTGACCGGAATCGAGCGTCTACTGCGTGCGGCGGGCGCACCGCCCGAGGTTCCCCCCGGGCTGGAGGCGCAGGCGCGCGAGGCGGCGCTTGGGCGCGATCGGCCGGCCGAGGTGCTGCGCCTGCCCTCGGCGGAGCGGCGGAGGCATCCCGCAGCGAGCCTGCTGCTGGCAGCGGCAGTCCTGGTCGGCTCGACTGCAGCGGCGCTGCTGATCGGCGTCGGCGGCTCGAGCACGCAGGTTCAGCGCACCCTCCATCTGACGGGCGTCGGCAACGCGAGCGCCGTGGTCGACTTCGCCAAGCCGAGCGGGCCCAACCGGTCAGTTGTGATCAAGGTGCACAACCTGGCGCCGGCGACCGGTGGTTCGTACTACGAGATGTGGATGAACGACGGGCACGACACGCTGGCGATGGTCGCGTTCAACACCCACTCCGACGGCACGGCGACGGTCGACACCACCCTGCCCTCAGGGATGGGCTGGCACCGCTGCTGGGTGACCCGCGAGGGAGCCGGAAACGGCGGCTCGTCCGGGCCCGTTCTGCGCAGCGCCTAGCACCCCGCTCAGTCGGAACGGTCGCCGTCGCTCGGCCCGGTACAGACCCACATATAGGACGTTCCGGCGACGCCTGGGACGGGCGAGGCGAGCGTCAGGTACCAGAGGGTCATCTGGGCGCATTCCTCGCAGTAGCGTTCGGCGATCGAGGCTCCCGCTGGAGGATCCCGCTGCTCGTGTGGCATCGGCGGCGAGCCTACTGGATCCTGGCCGAAAGTACTGGTCCCGGCCGCTGAGTTCTCATGGGGTTCCAACCATTGGCGTGGGTGCCGGCCGCGCCGGGAACGAGTCCACGACCGGTACGGCCGGCAGAGGAGCGTGTACCCCGATGAGGCAACGGGCAATCAGGCGCCGCGACGTCGCCGCCGCGGCGCCCAGTGGCGCGCCCCATCCCCAGGGCGGCGCCGCACTTCGAGCATACGGGCGTCCAGACCGTCTGGGGGTATGCTGGCAAGGTTTCAGCCATCGTCGGGAGGGGACGAGTTGCTTCGGAAGCGTGCAGCCAAGGCAGCCGAGGTGCCGATGGTCGCGCTGGTCATCGAGGCCGACGATCCTCTCGACAATCGCATCACATTCGGCAGGAGCAGCGCCGGCACAGTGCGCATCCTGATCGACGCAGATCGCGACCCGATCTACGTTGCTCGTGACTTCAAGCTGGATCGCGACCACTGGCTGGTGCCGGGGATGCAGGTGCCCGTGATGGTCGATCCCTCTCACCCTGAGACGTTCGAGATCCGGTGGGATCAGATCCCGAGCATGGTGCAGCGCGCCGCTTCGAACGATCCGACCCTGGCCGATCCGGTCGGCACGAAGAAGAAGACGCAGCAGGCGCTGCTCGCGTCGGGGGCAGTTGGCCCGGCAGGGCCGTACCGACCCAATGACGAGGTCCGTGACTTCGTCGTCAAGGCCCAGGCCGAGGCGGCCACGCACGACGACTCACCTCCCGACCACTGGCAAGAGTCGCTCGAGCGCGCGGCCCGGGAGCCGGCGCCCCCCGGCAAGATGCGCGCGGTCGTCCTGTTTGCCGCCAGCGAGGCGACCCTGCGAACGGAAGGAGGGACCGCCGACGGAACGGGTGGGTCGAGCGGCGGGACACAGGTCAGGGAGCGCCACGGCACACACGACGTCGTGCTCGCGGTGACCGTCCCGGGCCGGGAGCCCTACGCGGTCTACCTCCCGAAGTTCCACCACAAATCGGGCAGGGGAGTCGCCCTGGGCGCGGGACTCCCCGCCCTGGTCTCCGTGAGTGATTCCGCCGACATCGAGGTGCTGTGGGACGAGCTTCCCTCGCTCAAGGACCAGCGTCGCCAAACGGCCGCCGAGGCGCGGCAGCTGGGACAGGCCAGCCTCGCCGCCGCCGCGGAGCAGATGGAGGAAGCGACGCACCAGGCGAAGGCGTCGGCCGCCTCTGCGAGCTCGTCGCCGCCGCCGGGTACCGCAGGCGCCCCGGGACTCACACCCGAGATGAAGCAGATGATGCTGAGTAACGCGAAGATGGCCATCGCCGCGGCGCCGAACGCGGAGATACGTCAGATGATCATTCAGCAGTACCGACTGGCGGGGATCCCGATCGATGAGCGCGGCAACCCGCTCGGCTAGCCGGGCTCCCCGCGGAGCGGCGGCGCGTTGCCAGCACGCAAAATGCCTTATCACACAGAACGTGCTGCAAGATCACTCGATCGAGCGGTGCGTGCTCACTCCCGATCCGCCCTAATGAGATAGCGGTGTACCCCTCCAAGGAGGGTTACATGAGAACCCGACTGTACCGGTCGGTGTACCTGCTGTCGCTCCTGGCAGCGTTTGTTTTGGTCTCCGGCGCCGGACGCAAGTTCGGCGGCTAGTTTGACCGCAAGCATCTAGCGCGTGTCCGCGCCGGGTTCCCCGGCGGGGGCACGCGCCGTGCTTTGCTTTGGGGCGTTCGGTGCCGATACGGGGTGGGTGAGCCAGACTCCGACTCCTGCCGGCTGCCCGTGAGCAGGTCCTCCCGCCTCTACATCCTGGGCGTCAGTGCCTGCTTCTGGGGGGCGGTCGCACTGCTGATCGGCTGCGGCTGCTACGCGCCCCTGCCGGCGTTTTCGGTGATCGCGCCGTTGATCGGGCTCGCGATCGCCGCCGAGGCGCTGATGGTGCGCCAGTCCGAGAAGCCGGGCGCGGATCTGCTCTCCTTCTCGGCGACGGCCCACATCGCGATCGCGATTCTCTTCGGCCCCATCCCCGCGGCACTGGTTGCCGCAGCGGCCGTGATCGTCGTGGACGGCCTGCGACTGCAGGCGCGGCTTTCGATCGCAATCAACTCGGCGATGTTCGGACTGTCGATCCTGGTTGCCGGGTTTGCGTACGAGGCTGTCGGCGGTACCCACGGCACGCTCACGGCGCGGGACATCTTGCCGGTGCTGGTGCTGGTCGTGACGCGCTTCGGGGCAAACGCGACTCTCTATTCCGGCCTGATCCACTTCCTGACCGGCGCGCCGTTCCGGCGCGTTGTCTGGGACGACGTGACCGACAGCTACGCCCCGGGCCTCGGCGAGGGCTGCCTGGGCGTCCTGGTCGCATTCGGATACACCGATTCGAGCTGGATCATGCTGCCCTTCCTGGTGCCGCTGCTGGCCGCGCTCTACCAGTCCAAGTCCAACTTCGAGCGGCTGCAGTTCGAGACGGCCAACGTGCTCGAGTCCTTCGCGCAGGTGATCGACGAGCGGGATCCGTCGACAGCGCAGCACTCCGATCGTGTCGCCCTCTACGTGGAGCGATTCGTGCAGGCCGTGGGGCTGGGAGAGCGCGAATCCGCCCGCCTGATCTCCACCGCGCGGTTCCACGACCTGGGCAAGATCGTGGTGGACGTCGCCACGCTGTCGAAGGAGGGGAGGCTCGACGAGGCCGAGCTGCGCGCGATCCGCCGTCATCCACGCCTGTCGTCGCGCCTTCTGGCGCCGTTCCACTTCGCGACCGAGATGGCGCTCTACGCCGAGCTTCACCACGAGCGATACGACGGTCGCGGCTACTACCGCGTGCCGCAGCGGGAGATCCCGGTCGAAGCCCACGTCCTGATCGTGGCCGACAGCTACGACGCGATGACCTCGCCCCGTGCCTACCGGCCGGCGCTGACCGAACAAGAGGCGGTGCACGAGCTGCGCGACAAGGCCGGCTCGCAGTTCCACCCATTGGTTGCCCACGCCTTCGCGGCGATGATCGATGGCGAACCGGTCGCCGCTGCGATGGGAGAGGCGCAGCTCGTCTCGCTGCGCGCCGAATTCTCGCGCGTCAACACGCTGCGCTTCCCGAGCTCGGCCGCCCTGGTTCAACCGGGGCCCATGGGCGTGGCCCTGGCCGCCTCGACCGCGGTCTGCTGGGGCATCGAACCGGTTCCGCGCCCGGCGGTCGCCGTGCTGGCGCTCGCCACGGCGGTCGCCGCCGTGTGGTGGCTCCGATGGGTGCTCTCGATGCGCCGGCGGCGCGCGCGACTGGCAGCGCTGCTGGACGGGGGTGTCGGCCCGGCCGCTGCCCTGACCGGAGCCGGCGTCACGTGCTGGGCCGCGTGGCTCGAGCTCGACGGCTCGGCCGCCGAGTACACGGCGCGGCCCGACGGCGACGCGCCGCCCGCCAATGACCTGGAGGAGACGTGCCTGCGCGCGCTCCGCCACGAGGAGTCCTTTGAGGCAATGCTCGAGAGCGAGACCTGCCTGATCGCGGCGGGCGAGTCCGACGGGCCGCGGTTGGTGATCGGCTGCCCGCGCCGGCCGTCGGAGTTCGAGCGGAGCCTGATCGCGATGGCGATGGCCCGCACTGCTCAGCCCCAGGGCGCGCTCGACCCGGTGATGAGGACGGTCGACGCCGGCGAGCGCCGCACCGACAGGACTCTCCACCGCGCGCTCGTATCGGTGCGGCTGGGCGCGTTCGAGAACGTCCGCCTGGCCGGCGGCCAGCTGCTCGCAGAGCGGGTGATCGCCGACGCCGAGCAGCGGCTGCGGGCGCTGATCAGGGCGTCCGACCAGCTCGTGAAGGTCGACGAGGACAGCTTTGCGCTGGTCGTCTGGGTGCACGATTCGGCGCAGCTCGAAGTGGTTAGCGGCCGTATCGTCTCTGCGCTCGCGGAGGTGCCGGTGCCCCGCCGCGCGAGCCAGATCGCGGCCGAGCTGCACTTCGCGATCGGCGATGGCGTGTACCGGGATGACCGGCTGCGTGAGCTCGCAGGACGGCTCGGCGATATCGACTGGGAACGGGAGGCGAGCTAGATGATCCTGCCCGTCGCCCTCCTGTGCGGTGTGCTGGTCGCCTGGGCGCTGGGAGCCCGTCTGGGCCGGTTGGCCGACATCCGGTTCCGCTGCGACTGGTTGGTGCTGGGAGCGTTCGCCGTCCAGCTTCTGATCTTCACCAGCCTGCAGCGGTACGTCCCGGCCGCCTACCACACGCCGCTTCACGACCTCACCTACCTGATGATCATCGCGTTCCTGGTTCTCAACGTGCGTGTACCCGGGTTCTGGCTGGTGACGTTCGGCGTGGCTACCAACGTCGCGGTGATCTTCGCCAACGACGGGCGGATGCCAGTCTCGCTGACGGCCTGGAAGGCGACCGGCCAGAACCCTTCGTTGATCACGACCACCGGGACCTATAACAACAACCTGCTGGCCGGGCCGGGCACCCACCTGGCCTTCCTGGGAGACGTCTTCGCCTTGCCGGGGAGCGTTCCGCTCGCAAATGCGCTCTCGATTGGCGATGTGCTGATCGTGATCGGGATGGCGGCGTTCGTGTACCTGTCCTGTACTCCGCGCCTAGCAACCCCCGGCTGGTCGGCACTGGCTCCGCTGCGGGTGCCGGCGTTCCGCCGGGTGCTGGCGGGCCGCAGCACCTCCCGGCTGGGCGACTGGGTGACCATGACTGCGGTCGTCACCTGGGTCTTCGAGCTGACCCACTCGACCACCATGGTCAGCGCCTTTCTGGTCGCCCGGATCGTCGCCGCCATCGCCGGCGGGATCGCGTCGGCGCCGCTGCTCGACCGCATCGCCCGGTTCCGCGCCCTCTCGCTGATCGAAGTGGGCCGCGGTGCCACGACGCTGGCGATGGTGCCGTTTGCGCTCGGCGGCCATGTGTTCCCGGTGATCGGGCTCGTGTGCGTGTCGTCGTTCCTCGGTGCGGCGACCAACCCGAGCGCGTCCAGCCTGGTTCCGGAGGTGGTTCCCGGCGAGATGCTCCAGGCCGGAAACGCCTTGCACGGCGTCGCCCGCAACTGCACCACGGTAGTAGGGTCGCTGGTCGGCGGTGCGTCGGTCAGTCTGTTCGGGATCGGCCCTGCGCTTGTCGTTGACTTTGCGACGTTCGTCGTGGCCGCGCTGCTCTACGCCCGATTCCCGCACACGCCGCCAACGGCGGAAGACGGTGAAGCGGAGCACACCCGGCGCGTCGAGTTGCTGAAGGTGCTCGTGACCAACCGCGTCGTTTTTGGCCTCGTCAGCTCGTTCACGATGGCGACGGCCGCGATGGGGCTGTTGAACGCGTCGCTGCCGCGGTTCTTCGACGTCCGCATCGGAGATGACAGCGCGTACGGCTACGCCATCGCTGCGCTCGGGGCCGGTTTGCTCTTCGGCGAGGCGCTGACCGCCTTCATCCGCCGTGAGAGCGTCGCCCGGCGCTCCGTGGGGCTGGCGTTCCTGGCCTGCGCCGGCGCCCTCTTCATCATGTCGCACACCTACATCGGGGCGACCGCGTTCCTGATGCTGTTCCTCGTCGGCGCGGCGGACGGGACGACCGAGGTCGTCTACGACACGCTGATCCAGCTCAACGTCGCCCGGCGCGTGCAGGCTGGGGTGTTCGCAGTCAGCTCCTCGGTGCAGAACATCGGCATGGTCGCGGGACTGCTGGCGGCTCCGGTACTTGCCCATCGGGAGCCGGGGGCGGCCCCGCGCATCGCCGCCGTGGCCCTGGCCGCCTCGGGCCTGGTCGCAGCGGTGACTCTGGTGCGGCGGGTCCCCGCCCACGCCGACATCCTGGAGCCCGCCGCCGAGACGCAGGAGTTGGCAGCGACCAACGGACCGGCTGCGCTGAACGAGGTCGTCGGCCTGCTCCCGCTTGGCCGCGACGTTGAGCTGGACGAGCTGCTCGCCGGCCGCACCGCTGTGGTCGTCGTTGTCGAACCAGACTACGACGTCCCGTCCGAGGAGTGGCAGGAGCTGGTGCAGGGCCTGGACGCGGGCGCGGCCGAGCACGGCGCCGTCGTCGCGTGGACGCGGCCGACCGCGGACGTCACCTCCGCGCTCGGCGAGGCGGTGCACGGCGGCATTTACGTCGTCGACTCCGAGCGGATCCTGCGGTTCGCCTACGCCGCGTCGCAGACGGGGGAGGCCATCCCGGCCTCGTTCGTGCTCTCGCGCCTTTCGCGCCTGACGCACGCCGGGCCGCCCGAGCCGGCCGTCCGCATCGTGCGGACGACGCTCCCGGCGGGCGTCGTGGCAGGTGACTAGGCAAGCGGCTAGCTCTGCTCGACCACCCCGACGTTCTCGCCGGCCGGTTGTCCCGGCCAGGCGACGTGCGGAATCATCCGTCTGCAGTTGCTAGCTGTGTAATCGTTTCGGGTCTATGATCGTGAGCGCTTGCCGGCCTCCTTCCCCGCTGAGCGCCGGCGTTTCCGTATGCTGGACAGGTGGATGCCTCGCGTCCCGGGCGGTTTCTGATCGTCACCTGGCAAGCCGGCGGAGGAGTGCCCCCGGCGGTCGGTCTGGGGCGTCTCCTGACGGCGCGGGGGCACGAGGTGGCGGTGCTCGGGCCGCGGCTGTATCAGGCCCGGATCGAGCGTGCCGGATGCATGTGGCGGGCGATCCCGGCCGAGGCGGAGTTCGACCCATCCGCGGGCCGGGCGATGGAGGAACAGCGAACGTTCCTGTTCGGGACGTTCCTTGGCCCCGCGATGCCCGCCGGCCTGATCGCCGAAGTCGAGGCCACACGGCCGGACGTGCTGGTGATCGACGCGATGCTGCCTTCGACGGTCTGCGCAGCACAGACGCTCGGCCTGCCGATCGCCGCCCTCGTGCACACCATGCACAGGTTTCACGGCGATCCCGAGATCTGGGGCCCGTTCGGATTCGACGAGATCAACGAGATGCGCGCCCGGTTCGGCCAGCCGCCGATCACCCCCGCCCGGGACACGCTCTTCGTCGAGCTGCAGCGACGGTGCGATCGGGAGCTGGTGGTGATGCCGGCGGAGTTCGACGAGCGCACCGAAGACCGGGAGAACGTCGTGCACGTCGGCCCGATCTTCGAAGAGGTCGCGGCCGCAGCGGAATGGGACCTCCCCTGGGCGCCGGATGATCCCGTGCCGCTCGTCGTGGTCAGCCTCAGCTCCCAGTACATGCACCAGGAGGAGCCGCTCGAGCGGATCCTGCAGGCTCTTGCCGGCCTACCCGTCCACGTGCTGGCGACCACCGGTCTGGAGCTGGATCCCGCCGAGGTGCGTGTGCCGGCCGGGATGGAGGTGCGCCGCTACGTGCCGCACGTCACGGTGTTCCCGCACACCGCGCTGGTCGTGACCCATGCCGGCACCGGAACGCTGATGGCGGCGTTCTCGCATGCCGTGCCTGTTGTCTGCATTCCGCAGGGCCGCGACCAGCCCTGCAACGCGGCACGCGCCGCCGAGCTGGGGGTGGCGCTGTCTCTTCCCAGCGATGCGCAGCCAGAACAGATTCGGGCGGCTGTCAGCGACGCACTTGGGTCGCCGTCGCTGCGCTCCTCGTCTGCCCGGATGGCCGCCGCCATCGCCGAGTATGGAGCCGGCGCGAGCGCGGTCGAGGAGGTGGAAACGCTGCTGGCGGCGTCATCGCGGTGACGGTGCTCAGACAGGTTGTCCGTTGACCGAGAGCGCGACCGCGACGTTCCCGCGCCTCCACTGTGAGGGATGACGACTCTGGCATTGTCGCCCGAGGCCGGGCCGCGCGCAGGTGTGCTCGTTGTCACCCACTTGCCCGCAGCGCTTCTCGGGTGGCGGCGTCGAACGGCGTCAGCTCGAACGGCACCAGTTCGCGCAGCCGTTCCTCGCGGGCGATCGTCGGGTTACGAAGTCCCTCGATGAGCGGCCTGGCGACCGAAGCGTTGACCGGCGTGACCAGCTCGAGCCACAGCGCCGACAGCGCAGGTGTCAGCACCGGCACCTCGACGATCCGGGGCCGCCTACCAAGCAGCGCCGCGATGCGCTCGATCATCTGCCGGTAGGTCATGACCTCCGGCCCGCCGGCGTCGTATCCCGTGCCGAGTGCTTCCTGACTGCCGGCGACGGCTGCCAGATAGCGGGCGATGTCTGAGAGCGCGATCGGCTGGGTCGGTGTCGAGACCCAGCTGGGCGTGATCATGACCGGCAGCCGCTTGACCAGCGCCAGGATCGTCTCGAAGGCCGCACTGCCCTTGCCGATGACCATGGCCGCACGCAGGGTAGTGACCGGCACCCCGTCGGCGGCGAGCCGGTCGCCCGTTTCCCGGCGGCTGCGAAGGTGCGCCGAGGCGTCGGGGTGGTCGGCACCCAGGCCGCCGAGGTAGACGATCTGGCTCACCCCAGCCTGTGCCGCTTCCCGTGACACCCTCGTCGCCGCGTGGCTGTCCTTCGCCTGGTAGTCACCCTGACCGAGTGAGTGCACCAGGTAGTACACGACGTCCGCGCCGTCGATCGCCTCAGCGACCCCCATGCCTGAGGCGACGTCGGCCGTCGCCCAGCGGATCCCGCCCTGCGCGGCTCGCGGTTGGCGGGACACGGCGACCACATCGTGGTGGTTTGCGAGCAGCGGCAGCAGCGCCTGTCCCACGGTGCCGGTAGCTCCGAACACGCTGACTCTCACGCGCGGCCTCGCTGCAGCAGGTCGAAGTACCGGCGGCTCACCGATTCGTGAATCGGGCTCTGGCCTCTGGCGTACAGCAGGCCCGTCCACCGGGGCGCACCGACCCGCGCGGCCAACCGCGCGAGGTACTGGTCGACGGTGACGCTCAGCTCGTACGCCGAATCGACTCTGCGCTGCGCCAGTATCACCGAGCCGCCGGCCCGCAACGCCAGGAACCCGCCATCGATTGCATAGCGGCACGACACGTCACCGTCGGCGTGCCGCAGCTCCGGCTTCCCGAACTGCAGCAGGGTCGCGCCGCCGAGCAGCCGCAGCCGGCCGCCATCCTCGCCCCATGCCGCGCGAACCGTGCCGCGCGTCGAGCGGGAGACCGCGTCCCAGTAGGTGATGCCAAGCCAACGAGCGCCCGCCTCGCTCGACTCGACTACCGGCTCATCGACGAGCACCCTCTGGCGGGATTCCATATCGCCCGACTCGTGGACCCGGTTGGCCGACTCCCAGCCGGTCATGCCTGGCGGGTAGGCGCCACCGTTCGGTGGTGGGAACCGCCGGCGCGGTAGCGCACCGCGATCGCCGTGCTCAGCTCATCGAAATCGTGGATGTGACGGATCCGGTCTTCTTCACGCTTCTTCTCCGTGTCCGGTGAGGAGGGGAGACGTGTGCTCTCGATCCGCTCGGGGGCGCCCGGCTCCATGGACACTCAGAACCCGAACCGGCCACGGAGCATGTAAGCGGCCACCGCGAGAACCAGCACGACCAGCAGAATCGTAAACAGCATTGTCGGCCTCCGACTGCTTGGTGAAACGGATGACCGGGCTGCTCGGGTCAGGAAGCGGTGGCGACGGCGTGGGCCACGCGCCTTTGAACCGTAGCACCCGTCAGAAACTGGGCCGAGCTCTCGGCAGCAGGATGTTGCTGCCAATGGTCCGCGTATCTGATCGGGGCTAGGTCGACGCTGTCAAGGTCGCTTCGCTCCCGTGACAGCTCCGTGGCGGGGTCTGATTGGATAGCAGACCCCTTGATCCAGGCTTCGCCTGGATTGCACGCCGGAGGGGCAAAGGTCTGATCGGCACAGATTCGTCAGGGTTGGCACGACCCATTCAGGGCCGTGCCAACCCTGATGGAGCTAAGCGGATTCGAACCGCTGACCTCCTGGGTGCGATCCAGGCGCTCTCCCAACTGAGCTATAGCCCCGAGAGGGCACAAGTATATCGCCGTAGTCCTGCAGCCTTGCCTGCCGGTTAGCCGTGCCGGGGTAGCACGAGGTAGGCCTAGCCGAGCACTCCGCGGTAGACATCGAGGTACTCCCCGCACCGTCGTGAAGCCTGGGGAGCTAGCGGGATTCGAACCGCTGACCTCCTGGACTCCGCTGTCAAGGTCGCTTCGCTCCCGTGACAGCTCCGTGGCGGGGTCTGCTTGGATAGCAGACCCCTTGATCCAGGCGCTCTCCCAACTGAGCTATAGCCCCGAGAGGGCACAAGTATATCGCCGTAGCCCCGCCGCCTGGCCCGCCGGTTAGCCCTGACGCGCGAGCACGAGGTAGGCGAAGCCGAGCACTCCGCGGTAGACATCGAGGTACTCGGCAAGGCGCTCCTCCAGCAGTCGGCGCTCGTCCGCCGCACCTGGGTGGTCCGGGTTCGCGAGCACCCACTCCTCGCGGCCGGCGCGCCACGTGCTCTCGAAGTCGTCCCACTCGCGCTGGTCGGCGGTGGTCAGCGAGAGCACCCGCCAGCCGACCTCCTGCGCCCGCTCGACCAGGGCGTTCAGCGGCGGCACCGTCGTGAAGATGGCGGCGGCCGCTTCGGTCGGCGGCTGTTCCCAGCAGCCGTCCCCGAACAGCAGTCGGCCGCCGGGGAGGGTCAGCCGGTAGAGCGGTTCGAGCGCATCCACCACGTCGCCCCACGCCTGCGACGCCCCGACGCAGATCACCCTGTCCGCCGCGTTCGTCCAGTCCGCGGCGGGTTCGCACACGAACCGCACGCGATCTCCGAGCCCGCGCTCGGCGGCCAGCGTCTCGCCGCGGCGGAGCAGCTCCTGATCCGAGTCCACGCCCACACCCTGCGCGTCCGGCCCACCTCCGGCCACCGCCCGCAGCAGCAGCTCTCCCCAGCCGCAGCCGAGGTCGAGGACAGTCGATCCCGGCTCGACCGCGAGCCGTGAGAGCAGCAGTTCGGCGTGCTCCTCGGAGAGCGGCGTGTTCCAGCGCATCCGCGCGTAGCGGTGGGACGAATCCCGGATCTGCACCGAGCGGACGATACACTTGGCCGTTCTGAAGGCGATCGTCCAGGAACGGTACGGATCTGCTCCCGACGTGTTGGAGTTACGGGAGATCGATCGGCCTGCGACGGGGGGAGGACGACCTGCTCGTGCGGGTCGTCGCTGCGGCGTCGATCCCGGCGTCTGGCACACCATGGCAGGCGATCCCTACCTGATGCGACTGATGGGCTATGGCCTGCGGGCCCCCAAGGAGAAGGTGCGCGGCCTCGACTTCGCGGGTGTCGTCGAGACGGCCGGGGGCAACGTCACCGGGTTCGCGGCGGGGGACGAGGTGTTCGGCACGTGTGCCGGCTCCTACGCTGAGTACGCCCGGGCCCGCGCGCGGCGCATCGCCCACAAGCCGGCCAATGTGACCTTCGAGCAGGCTGCCTCGGTGCCTGCCTCGGGCTACACGGCCGTCCAGGCGCTTCGGGACAAAGGAAGGGTCGCTGCAGGGGAGAGTGTCCTGATTCTCGGCGCGGGCGGCGGCGTGGGGACGTTCGCGGTGCAGATCGCAAAGGCGTGGGGCGCGCACGTCACCGGTGTCTGCAGTGCTGCCAAGGCGGACCTCGTGACCTCGCTGGGCGCCGACCAGGTGATCGACTACGCGGGAGACGATCTCGCCGCCGGCGCGCTACGACGTCATTCTCGAGCTGGCCGGAAAGCGCTCGCTGTCACGCCTTCGGCGCGCCCTCGCGCCGGGCGGCCGGCTGGTGATGGTCGGCGCGCTGGCGGGCACTGGCTCGGCGGCGTCGAGCGCTCGCTTCAGGCGGTGGTCACCGCGCCGTTTGTCCGTCAGAAGCTGAAGCCGATGCTCGCGACCGCGCGTGAGCAGGATCTCGAGACGCTGCGGCAGCCGCTGGAGGAGGGGAAGCTGACGCCGGTCGTCGATCGCACCTTCCCGATCGACGCTGCGGCGGAGGCAGTGCGCCAGATCCACAGTGGCCACACGCGGGGCAAGATCGTGATCGAGGTCTGATGTCCCAGGCCGTCTACGACACGATCGGCCGCACCTACACGAGCGCCCGGCGCGCCGATCCGCGGATCCAGGCGGCGATCTGGTCGGCGCTGGGTGATGCCCAGACGGTGGTCAACGTCGGCGCCGGCGCCGGGTCATACGAACCTCCCGGCACCATCCTCGCGGTCGAGCCGTCCGCGGCGATGATTGCCCAGCGGCCGCCAGGTTCGGCGCCTGCCGCACAGGCGACCGCCGAGCACATCCCGCTCCCCGACGGGGCGTGCGATGCGGCGCTGGCGGTGCTGACGATCCACCACTGGAGCGACCCCGAGCGGGGTCTGCGCGAGATGCGCCGGGTGGCGCGGCGGCTGGTCGTCCTCACCTGGGACCCGGACTGGGCCGACCGGTTCTGGCTCGTCCGCGACTACCTGCCGGAGAGCATTCCGTTCGACCGGGCACGGATGCCGTCGATCGCCGACACGTGCGCATGGATGGGTGGGGCGGATGCGGCGGTGGTGCCGGTTCCGCACGACTGCCGGGACGGGTTCCTGTGTGCGTACTGGCAGCGGCCAGAGGCGTACCTTGACCCCGTTGTCCGGGCAGGCATCTCGAACCTCGCCCAGCTGGGTGCGCCTGTGGAGCGGGCGGTCGCCGCCCTTCGCGACGACCTCCGAACCAGCGAGTGGCAACGGCTCAACTGGGAGCTACTCGAGCTCGACGACGCGGACTTCGGATACCGCCTGCTGGTCGGACCGTCCACCGCGTAACGGCGGTAGGCTTGTGTTGTTGGGGCGACGGGGACGCGTTCACCGCGCGGCGCCCGCAGCGCACACCAGACTCGGGGAGGTCTCATGCATGCTCGTCTGATCGGCGCCGTCGTGGTCGCGGCGGTGGCGGGGAGCGCCGCCACCGCATGGGCGGCGAGTGCCGCCAACCCAATAAACAAGAGCACCGGCGTCATCGCCGCCTGTTACGCGACGAGCGGCGGAGCGCTGCGAGTCGCGACCACCACGTGCAAGGCCACCGAGACGGCCGTCTCGTGGCAGACCGGCGCCGTGCCGCTACGAGCCGACATCGCCACCGGCGCGCCGGATGCGCAGCTGCTCTCGAAGGACGGCCTGAAGATGCGCCTCGCCTGCTACGTGAACCCGGTAGGTGTGTGGACCGCCGAGCTCCACGTGGTGCCGTCGGGCTCCGCCGACATCAACGGCTCCTACATCCCCGGGGACGAGCTTGGCTCCGAGGCACCCACCGAGTTCGGGATGACTGCGGCGGCGAACGCGGACGTGGTGCCAGTCACCGTCGGGCGTTCCGGCGGAGGGTTCGCCCGGGCCGAGGGTGAGATGACGATCGATACGCCGTCGCATATTGTCACCGTTGTGTTCCACGTCATCGCAAACAGCGTGACCGATCGGTGCCAGGTGGCCGGCACGGCCACGTTGACCTAACGAGGAGGGACGGTGCAGCAGTCTTCGGCTACTGACACGATGGGCGGCGCGTTCGCCCAGGCGCTCGGCGCCAAGCAGTTTGGCCAGGTGGCCGAGCTGCTCCACCCCGAGATCGACTTCCGGGCGCTGACGCCGCGCAAGTTCTGGGAGGCGTCCAGCCCCCGACAGGTGGTCGACGAGATCCTGACCACCTGGTTCGACGACACCGACGACATCCGCGAGGTCGTCTCGATCGAGAACGACACGTTCGCCGACCGGCAGCGGGTTGCCTACCAGTTCCGGGGCGAGACGCCCGACGGTCCCTTCGTGGTCGAGCAGCAGGCGTACTACACCGTTCGCGACGGCCGGATCGACTGGATGCGCGTCCTCTGCTCGGGATTCAGGCCGCGGTAGGGTACGCCGAGGATGGACGAGAACAGCCGTCTCGAGTTTCTGGCCATCCCGATGACCATCGTCGGGATCGGGATCATCGCCCTGCTGGTGTGGGCAGGCAACCTCGGTGTCTGGGCGTGGATCGCGCTCGGCGTGATTGGCCTGATCGTGCTGATCGGGGTCAGCTATGTCGCGCTCGCCAGGCCGCATCGCCCGCCGGCACCGGCGCCGGGGGCTCTCCCCGACGGCGCCGTTGCCCCGCCCGACGACGGTATCAGGCGCGTGCTGGTCATCGCCGGCGACGCCCCCTCCTCTGCCGAGTTGCGGTCTGTGCTCTCGGGCGACAGCACCAACGCCTTCGTCGTCGCTCCGGTGCTGGGCTCGCGCACGTCCACGCTGACCGGTGACGATGGCGACTACGAGGCGGCATCCGCGCATCTCGAGGCAACGCTGGCGGCGCTCAAGGAGCTGGAGGTGCCGGCGAGCGGCCGGGTCGGCGCCCGCGACCCGCTGCAGGCCGCCGACGACGGGCTGCGCGAGTTCTCGGCCGGCGAGATCCTGTTCGTGGTTCGCCCCTCCGGCAACACCAGGTGGCTGGAGGATGGGGTGGTGCAGCAGGCCCGCGAGCGCTACCCGATCCCGGTCACGGAGCTGAGCCCTCCCGGCGCCGCATAACGTGTCGGCCCGGGCACTTCCCTCAAGCTGAAAAATCGTGTAGCTTCCACGCGTTTGCGGCCGCTCGCCTCCTGCGCATGCTGCCGGTGTTTCTCTCAAGGAGGGGTGCCATGGTACGTCGGGTCCTAGGTCTGCTCGGGAGCACGGCTGCGCTGCTGGCCACGGCCGGCGCCGGAACGCTGGCTGCCGCTCCCGCCGCCCCCGCAGTCAGTGTGGGGCCGGTTCCGCTGGCGCGGATGGTCTCCCACGTTTCGTTTCCCACGCCGCCCACAACGGGCCAGTGCGAGCACTTCCTGAAGATCGCCTGTTACTCCCCGCTGCAGTTCCAGACGGCGTACGACATGAAGCCGCTGTACCGCAAGGGAGACGACGGCAGCGGTCAGACGATCGTGATCGTCGACTCCTACGGCTACCAGAACATTCGCGGCGAGCTGCGGGTCTTCGACAAGTCGTTCGGCCTGCCTGCGCCCCCGAGCTTCAAGATCATCCAGCCGGCCGGCGCCGTCCCACCGTATGACCCGAGCAAGCGCCCGGCGATGTTCGGCTGGGCGATCGAGACGTCGCTGGACGTCGAGTACGCACACTCGATGGCGCCCGGCGCCAACATCGTCCTGGTCGAAACCCCGGTCGCCGAGACGCTCGGCGTCCACGGCTTCCCGCAGATCGTCGAGGCCGAGAACTACGTCGTCGACCATCACCTGGGCAACGTGATCACGCAGAGCTTCGGCGCTCCCGAGAAGGGCTTCCACAGCGCCGCGGCGATCATGAAGCTGCGCAGCGCGTACGTCAACGCCAGCAACAACGGCGTCACGATGCTGACCGGTTCGGGCGACGCCGGCCCGACCGGGCCCAACGGGCTCGACTCGTCCGGCTTCGCCGACTCGTTCTTCCTCAGCCGCACGGTCGCCTGGCCGGCGTCCGATCCGCTGGGGACGGCCGTCGGCGGGACCCAGCTGCACCTCAACAACCGCGGACTGCGCCTGCAGCCGGACACCGTCTGGAACGACACCAACCTGGAGTTCTCGCCCGCCGCCAGCGGCGGCGGCCGCTCCACCGTGTTCGGGCGGCCCTCCTACCAGGACAGCGTCAGCGGGTCGGTCGGCACCCAGCGCGGTGTGCCGGACATCTCGATGAGCGCTGCCGTGGACGGCTCCGCTCTGGTCTACCTCGACGAGCAGGTCGGGGCAGGGCCGGCGGGCTTCTACCTCGTCGGCGGCACCAGCGAGGCCTCCCCGCTGTTCGCGGGCGTGGTCGCCATCGCCGACCAGGTCGCCGGCCGCGGGCTCGGCCTCCTGAACCCGTACCTGTACCAGATGTCGGGCGCCCACGACCCGGGCATTCTCGACGTCACCGGCGGCACCAACACGGTCACGTTCCCGCAGGGGCCCAACGTCCACACCGTGAAGGGCTTCGACGCGGCCAACGGCTACGACATGGCGTCGGGCGTCGGCACGATCGACGGCGCGCGGTTCGTGCCTGACCTCGTCGCGGTCGCCAACTCCCAGTAGCGAGTCCGGTTCCCCGGGGAGGGCGACCTCCCCGGGGGCCGGTTCTGTTAGCCGGGGATGCGCTGATCGACGTGGTCGCGCGTCCGCCCTGCCTGGTCGACGAAGCGGTAGCTGATCGAGCCGCCCTGGATGTCGATCTCGAGGAACCCGTAGGCCTGGAGCGAGACGATTGCATCCGCCGTCGGACGGGTGAACGCGGCGCTGCCAGGCCCCTCGCCGCCGGTTCCGACCGTGAACTGGAGGATGCCGGCGCGGACGTGCCGCTCGTACCGGTGCAGGTGGCCGGCGAGGATCGCCGCCACGTGGCGTGCCCGAAGCAGCGGCATGATCGGGTTGCCGGCGTCGATCGGCCGGTGGAGCAGCACGAACCGCACCGGGCAGGCGCCGTCGCAGCGTCCCAGCACCTGCCGGGCGTAGGCCAGCGCCGAGGCGTCGGCCTGGAGCCCGAGCACGACCACCTGCACCGGCCCGTACTGGGCGGTGTAGTGGTGGCCGGGGAGGTCGAACGCGGAGATGACCGCGGACCCGTCGTTCCAGGCAAGGTCATGCTCCCCCAGTGCCACCACCGGCGCCGCCTCGGCGAGCAGCGGCCGCAGCGGGGCGAAGATCGCCCGGTCGAGCAGGGGCGGCGCGGCCAGCAGGTAGGCGTTGTCACCGGCCGAGAGGAACAGCGAGGGGTCGGTGGCGGCTGCCAGCCGGGCGACCGCGTACTCGTGGGCGTTGCCCGATCCGTAGTCGCCGAACGAGACCAGCCGGATCGGCGTGGCCGTGGTCGTCGGCGCAGTCTGGAACGAGCCCGCGGCGGCGGACACGCCGAGCCAGGTTCGCCGTCCAGACGTACCGCGTGCCCGGAGCCAGGCCGCTGAGCACTCCGCCGGCGGCGTGGACGACGATCCCGTCCGGCGCCCGGGCGCTCAGGCGGACCGCGCCGTGGGTGGTCTTCCACGCGAACTGCGCCCGCGTGGTGGTCAGGGAGACCAGGTAGGGGTTGCGCGAGAAGACGCCCTTCGGCGCCGGGATCAGGTAGGTGGCGCCGTACCAGACCAGGAACACGCTGCCGACCAGCAGCAGCGCGGTGGTGATCGTGAGAGCCGCGACCACCCGCCTCGGGCCGCCCATGGGCGCCCGGGAACGCCGGTCGGCGACCAGCGGGACGATCTGCAGCAGCGCCAGCACAACCGCTGCGGTGCGCGTTCCCCAGGGGGCTCCGAGGAGCAGGAACGGGAACGGCGCGACGATGGTCAGCGCCGAGCACACGACCGGCAGCCGCCGGCGGGGTGCCACCAGGTCGCCGCTCAGGCAGGCGATTCCGAGCACGACCGACACCAGCAGCAGCGGCGCAAGCGCAACGTCAGAGACGATCGGATCGGTGATCGTCGAAGCGACGACCATCGCCGCCGCATCGAGCAGCAGGAGCAGGCGCAGACCTCGTAGCATCACCCGATTGTTACCAGGTGGTCTGAGAAATGCTGGAGCGCGTCAGACCATCAGCACGATGATGCCCAGCGACATCAGGTGGCTGCTAGCCCGCCCCGCCTGCGTGGCACTCGGCGTCGATGCAGAGCCCGGCGTGGTCGCGCGACACGCAGACCAGACCGACGTAGGTGGAGCTGTCATTGCCGAGGACGACGAGCCGCCGGCCGCCCGCATCGGAGAGCAGCTCCAGGGCGTCCTCGGCCCTGGTCGAGGCGGTGACGGTCGGGACCCGGTCGGACACGTACGGCGTGATCGCGTCGGCGTCCGCGGCGCCCTCGATGTCCTCGCGGGCGACCGCTCCCGTGTAGGTGACGCCGTCCAGAACCGGGATCACCTGCACCGAGCTGGAGGCAAAGACGGCCCGGGCCGCCGCAACCGTGTCGCCGGCGGCGAGCTCCTTGCCGCGGACGGTGATCACCGAGCTGACCGGCCGGTCGGCAATCTCCTCGAGGCTGGCATGCACGATGCCCATGGCCGCACCGTACCCGAGATCGCAGCCAGCGGTGGGGTACGATCGCGAGCCGTGGCGTACGACGAGGAACTGGCGGCGAGGATCCGCGGGATGCTCGCCGGGGAGGCGGACTTGACCGAGAAGAGGATGTTCGGCGGGCTCGCGTTTCTGGTCGGCGGGAACATGGCGATCGCGGCCAGCGGCCAGGGCGGCATCATGGTTCGGGTGGATCCGGCGGAATCGGGCGCGCTGGTGTCGGGCACCGCGGCCACCATGGCCGAGATGCGGGGCAAGGCGATGCCGGGCTGGCTGCGCGTGTCGGCAGAGCACCTGCAGGGCGACGCCGACCTCGAGGAATGGGTCGGGCGCGGGGTCGGCTACGCACGGTCGCTGCCCGCCAAGGGCTGACGAGCTTCCTAGCGCACGGCGGCGTCGGTCAGCGCGTCGATCCCGGCAAGGCGGTTGCCCAGCTCGTCGGAAAGGCCGTACCGGTCGGCAAGGGCGCTGGGCGCTGTGTAGGTGACCTTCGTCTGGTCGCCGTCCGCCCAGACCAGCACCTTCAGCGGCAGGTCGAGCGCCGACAGCGGCGCCGCCTCCATCACCGGCGTGCCGGCCTGCGGGCTCCCGAAGATCACCACCTTGGTCTCGCGCAGTGACAGCCCGGCCTTCGCGGCCTCGCCGCTGTGGTCGACCACGGTGAAGAGCTTCAGTCCGCGCGCCGTCAGTGCAGCCTCCAGGTTGGCCACGGTGTCCTCGACGGGGGACGCGCTCAGCTTGGTCACCAGCGTGCCATCGGTGGTGTTCATCGGGACTCCCCTCGCGGGTCGATGTGCCAGACCGATGATTCCTGATCCGCCGGCACGTCTAATTGAAATCAACGATCTAGACTCTCGCAGAGTCCGAAGGGAGCAGCGGCGATGACGCAGCGGATGGTGGTGCTGGTGGGCACTCGCAAGGGGTGCTTCGTCCTGGAGAGCGACGGCGAGCGCCGTGACTGGGAGGTACGAGGCCCGTACTGTGAGGGCTGGCCGATCTATCACGGGGTGATCGACGCCGACACCGGGATGATGTACGCGGCCGGAGCCAGCGAGTGGCACGGAGCCGCCGTCTGGCGCAGCGCCGACCTGGGAGAGACGTGGGAGCTCTCCAGCGAGGGCCTCAACTACGGCGAGGGCGGCGAGCTGAAGCTGTCGAAGCTGTCGGGGCTCGCCACCGCGCCGGGGCGCGTCTTCGCAGGCGCCGAGGCGGCGGGCGTGTTCGAGAGCCGCGACCAGGGCCGCACGTGGCGCCTGCTCAGCACGCTTGACGACCAGCCCGGGCGGGGTGACTGGAACGATCCCGGCAAGCAGCCACCGGGGCATCTCGGCATGCCGGCGATCGTGCCGTATCCGGGCGACCCCGATCGCTTCTGGGTCGTCGTGCAGGGCTACGGCGCGTTCGAGACCAGCGATGACGGCGCGACCTGGGCGCCGCGCAACACCGGCTTGCGCGCCGAGTGGCCGCGGGAGCATCCCGACGTCGGCTTCTGCGTCCACAAGCTGGCGTTCTCGCCGGTCGACCTCAACCGGGTCTACCAGCAGAACCACTGCGGCATGCACCGAAGCGATGACGGCGGCCACACCTGGTCGGAGATCACCGAGGGGCTGCCGACCGACTTCGGCTTCGCCGCAGCGGCACACCCGCACGACCGCGAGAGCTTCTACGTGATTCCGCTCGACCCCGGCCACGCGCGCTGCATGCCGGATGGGGAGACGGCGGTCTGGCGGACGGCGGACGGTGGCTCGAGCTGGCGGCGTCTCGACCGCGGGCTGCCCCAGCGCCACGCGTACCTCGGCGTGCTCCGCGAGGGAATGGCGATCGACTCGCTCGACACGCCGGGCCTCTACTTCGGAACCAGCACCGGCCAGGTCTTCGCCAGCGCCGACGAGGGCGAGTCCTGGGACGAGATCGCCGGCTACCTGCCGGGCATCTCCTCGGTCGAAGTCGCGGCGGTCATCTAAATGGCGGACGTTCATCTGCCGCCGACGCTGCCTCAGCAGTTCACAGACATGCCCAAGCGCCTCGACCTCGAGGCCGGCACCGTGCTCGAGGCGGTGCAGCGGCTCGACGACCGCTGGCCCGGCATGCGCGACCGGCTGTGCGAGCCGGGGCCCGAGCTGCGCCGCCACATCAACGTCTACGTCGACCGCGAGCCGGCCGATCTCCAGACGTCGCTGCGGGCCGACTCGCGCGTGGACTTCATCGCTGCGATCAGCGGGGGATAGCGGCGAGCGCTGCCGCCCAGCGGCCCGGCGACATGCCGAACGTGCGCGTGAACTGCCGGGTCATGTGGCTCTGGTCGGCGAATCCTGACTCCGCAGCAGCGGCGGCCAGCGGCACTCCATCGCCGATCGCGGCCCGCGCCAGCTCCAGCCGGCGCATCGTGCGGAAGCGGTCGGGACTGGTGCCGTAGGCGCGCCGGAACTGCCGGGCCAGGGCGAACCGCGAGAGCCCCGAGATCCGCTCCAGCTCGGCGGCCGGGGTCTGCTCGCCGGCGTGATCGGTCAGGTACTCGCGCACCCGTCCAAGCGCCGTCAGGTCAAGCGGTCCACGGCCGGGGGGCCGGCCTCCCAATGCCAGGAGAGCGTCGGCGACGCAGGCCGCGGCGTCGTGCCGTCCGAGGTCGCTGACCGGTTCGTCCGGCGTGTCCAGGAGCCGGCGCAACTCGCCGGTCACCGGCGACTGGTCGTGCACAGGGTCGGGTACGAACGGGAGCGGTGCATCGCCGAGCGCGTCGCGGATCAGCGCCGGGTCGATGTACAGAATGCGGTATGCGAACCCGTCCGGGGTGCCCGGTCCGCCGTCATGCTCCTCATCGGGATGCAGGACGTGGATCTGCCCGGGCAGGCAGACACGCTGCTCGCCCCTGTACCAGAACCTCTGGACACCCGCGGTCGTGATCCCGATCGCGTAGGTGTCGTGGCGGTGCCGTTCGAAGGCGCCGCTCGCCAGGCGCACCGAAGCGCGCTGGATGCCCGGCGCGCAGGCGTCGATGCTGATGCGGTTCACCCCGAAACCGCACGATCGTTCTAGACGGTCGCGGTCGACGCCTCGTAGCGTCTCGTGCATGAGTGCAACCTATCGCGCCGTGCCGTGGGGGCCGCTGGCGGCGCTGGTGGTCACCTCCCTGGCGATCATGGGCAGCCCCGGCCCCGCGACCATCAGCCTGACTGCCGCCGGCTCGGCGTTCGGGTTCCGGAGGTCGCTGGCCTACCTCGCCGGCATCGCGGCCGGCACCTGGATCGTCCTGGTGGCGGTCGCCGGGGGCGTGACCGCAGCTCTGCTCGCCGTCCCCGGCCTGCGGCCGCTGCTGGTTGCCGGCGCCGCGGCCTACATCGTGTGGCTCGCCTACCACATCGCCACGGCGCCGCCGCTTGCCGGCGGGCCTGCGGGCGCTCCGCCGCCACGGCTGGCCGGCGGGCTGCTGCTGGGGGTGGCGAACCCCAAGGCGTGGGTGGCCATCGCAGCCGTGTTCGCGAGTGCCAGGCTGGCGCGCAACCCGGGTGCGGATGCTGCGTCGAAGGTCGCAGTGCTGACCGTGATGGTGGCGTTCATCAACGCCGCCTGGCTCGGCTTGGGCGCGTCCGTTGCACCGCTGCTCCGCGATCCCCGGAGAGCGCGCGTGGTCAACCGGTGCCTGGCGCTCACCCTGCTCGCGGCGACGGCGCTCGCAGTCAGCCGGTGAGGATGACCGCTGCCTCGGGCGTGACCACCCGGAAGCTGAAGCTCTCTTCGAGGTAGAGGTGAACCGCTTCGCCCTCCAACCGGTCGAACCCGACCGAGATGTCCTCGCCCGACTCGAAGAGGAAGTCGCCTCCGCGCAGGCTCATCACCACTGCGCCACTGACGCCCGGCGACCACACCAGCGAGCCGTCCACGATCTCGCGCAGGTGCTCGAGCAACGGGTACCCGCCGTGCTCGCTGGTCTCCAGCACCCGCTGGTGGGCTGCCGGACCCAGCGCGACCCCGTACGGGCCGGCGATGCCCTCCGACCGCAGCGCGTCGACTGCGGCAGCGACGTGCCGCGGGTATTTGGCGCAGTCGTCGCCGAGCGGGATCGGCTTCTGGGTTGACACCTCGGCCATGCCGAGGATGCCGGCCGCCGGCCAGCCGTGGAACACGGCCGTGTTCTCTGCGATGACAAGGTTCTTCGCGGCTGCGTCCAGCGAGCCGAAGTCGACGTCCTCTGCGCCGCGGTCGCCGTCGGCCAGCTCGCCTCGAGAGAGCGCGAAGTCGGCCCGCAGTTCCACCAGAGGCAGCACGCGCCGGCGAACTGCGGTGATGCCGTCGAAGGGCACCTTCTCGACCGGTTCGATCCGCCCCAGGCTGGTGGCGGAGTACCGCCAGCCCAGCGGTCCGGAAAAGTCGACCAGCTTCCGGGCAGCCAGTCCAGGAGTCAGCCGCTCGCGGGCCTCCTGGTCGATGCGCTCCCAACCGGCCGCCGTGATCGGTGCGTGTTCGCGCAGCAAGTGGCTCAATGCGGTGCTCCCTTCAGGCTCCCGACTCCCAGTGAGTCCGAGCCGGCGACCGGGGCACCCTGCTCGGCTGCACCCTCGACGGCGGCCTCCTCGGCCTCCTCGCCGTGCTCGACGATATCGCCCTCCTGGAACAGGATCCCGCGCGCGATGTCGCGCCAGAGCGGCGTCCTCCGGAGGAGGAACTCGAGATCCATGCAGAAGTGCTTGAACTCCTCGCCCTGTGCGTCGCGCATGATTGCCGCCGCTGAGCGATCGGACTCGACGGCCAGGCGCTGCTCATACCAGCCGATCGCCTCGGCCTCCTCGGTCAGCGAGGCGCACAGCCGGGCGAAGGTGCGGGTCTCCGCGGGCAGCTCGTCCGGCGGTTCATGGTACTGATCGAATCCCACGGGGCGTATCTTGCCAAGTGGAAGCCGGTTCCGCGAACCGCCCGTGACGAGCGACCTACGCGGCGGGGTCGAACAGGCCGGCGAGGTGGGCCGCCCGGTCGCGAAGGGCGTCGAGCTGCTGGTCGGTGAGCCCAAGCCCGGGATGGGCGACCGCAAGGTACGCGCCGGCCTCGCCGTGGTCCTCGATGTCCACGAACAGCTCCGGATCCTGCGCCAGCCACCAGGCGACCACATCGGGCGTGAACAGCCGGCGGACGTCATCGTCGGACACCTTGTGGGCAGCGACCACTCGGTAGCGCTCGTCCATCTCGGGCGATACGTTGATCTCATGGTCGCGCTGGAGCAGTCGCCGCGTCCAGCTGTGTTCCGAGAACGACACCGGGTGCACGGTTAGCCGGGGCCACCCCGAGTCGTCGACTGCCACCAGAAACAGCGTGAACTCGGTGGAGCTGCTGCCGCTCCCGCCGAACGCCTGGCCGGCGGTGGGGGAGCCGATCGAGAACTCGGCCAGCACCGCGTCCCGGCCGTCGAGCTCACCCATGTAGGCGTCGTCGGTGGTGTCCAGCGCGCCCGTTCGAAGCAGCGGCGTGGCGCCGGTGATGTCGGCAGTCGAAGCCTCGAACCCGTTCGCAAGGGCCCAGGTCTCGATATCCGGCCGTAGCTCGTCAGTCACGGGCGGGATCGTACCCGGTTACCGCAGAACGAGGCCGGCAGTGGCGTTGGTCATGCTGCCGGTGATGCCCGCCGCCCGGTCGGACGCGAGGAACGCGGCCAGCTCCGAGACGTCGGCCAGGCGGGGCGCCCGGCCCAGCACGGACATCCGCGAGATCATGTCGACCGCCGTCTCCGGTGTCGGTGCGCCCTCGCCGGCAACCTCGCTGATGCTCCGCTGGGTGAAGGTCTCGGCAACGCCCGCCACCCAGATCCCGCAGACCCGGATGCCTTGCCGGCCCGTCTCGGCTGCCAGGTAGCGCATGAACGCCTCGGTTGCAGCGTCGGCGGGGCCGGTGCTGCCCATCCCCGGGTGGGCACCCGCGCCCGAGGCGCTGTTCAGGTGGAGGATGACGCCCGAGCCCTGCCGGATCATGTGGCGAGCCGCTGCACGGGCCGTGATGAAGTTGCTGCGCAGGCCGTTGGTAACGGCGCGCATCAGGTCGTCGGTCTGCATCTCGACCAGCGGCGTGCCCTGGACATCGCCGCGCTTGATCAGGTTGAACGAGACGTCGACCGAGCCGGTGGTGGCAGCCACTTCGTCGACGTGCTGGTCGACCGCCTCCTCGTCGAGGGCGTCGAAGACGGCGTGCTCCGCGACTCCGCCCGCCGCGAGGATGTCGTCGCAGACGGCCCGCAGCGTGTCCTCCGTGCGACCGACCACAACCACGCGGGCGCCCTCGCGGGCGAATACCCGGGCCACGGCGCCGCCGATGCCCCCGCCGCCTCCGTAGATGATGGCCGTCTTGTTCTCGAGCAACCGCTCAGCCATGCCCGGAGACTACAGGTGGGTCTTGAACGCCAGGGTTACAGATGGGTCTTGAACGCCAGGATGCGGTGGTAGGAGGCGTTCAGGTCGGAGGCTGTCAGCTGCCCCGACTTCGCCGCCGCCAGCAGGCTGGTGTACACGCCCGCGCTCTCCTTCTCCGACCCGGTGATCAGCAGGAAATCGGCGCCGGCCCTGGCGCTGGCCAGCGACACCGAGGTGATCGAGAAGTGACGCACCGCAGCCGCGGCATCCAGCGAGTCGGTGATCGTCGGCCCGGTGAACCCGATCTTCTGGCGCAGGAAGGTCTGGATGATGCCCGGTGACCAGGCGGCTGGACTGGATGCGAGCGCGGGGTAGACCGCGGTCGAGAGCATCACCAGCGGCTTCAGATGGCGGCGGATCGCGATCTGGTAGGGGAAGACACCGTTCGTCAGGGTCGCCGCCGAGGCGTTGATGGTGACCTGGGACGTGTCCGTCGACTTGGTGGCCAGGCCGAGGCCGGGGAAGTGCTTGTAGGTTGGCCAGACGTGCTTGGACTCGAGCCCGGCGGCGAACGCGGCAGCATCGACCGCCACCTTGAACCGGTTGGTCGAGAACGCGCGGTGCTGCTGCTCGATGAAGTCGGCCGAGCCAGTGGGGACATCGGCCACGGGAGCCAGATCGACGTTGATGCCGTTGGCCGCCAGCGCGGCGCCTGCCGCGGTGCCCGCGTTGCCCGACGCGGTCTGGCCGGCCGTTCCGAGCTGCTGCGCCGAGTCCACCGGCGGCGCCCAGGAAAGCCGCCGTACCTCGCCGCCCTCCTGGTCGGTCGAGATCAGCAGCCGGGGCTGGTGCCCGGCCTGCGCGGCCGCTTGCAGCGACGCCGTCAGCGCGTGGAGCTGTGAGGCCGACGAGATGTTGTTCCCAAACAGGATCACGCCGCCGACCTGCCCGGCACGGATGCGCCCCTTCAGCCAGCCGTCCGCGGTCGTCCCGCTGAAGGCGACCACCAGCCGCTGGCCGACCATCTGGGCCAGCGTCGGCGTTGACGCGTGGGCGAGGGTTGGCGCGGCCGCGGCCGGGGGCGGTCCACCAACCACCACGCTGCAGCCCAGCACCGCCGTCAGAACTGCGAAACGGCGCGCCCGATAACGCGGTGTGGGGTGGGTCTCCACTGGTCTCACCGTACCAGCGAGGTGGCGGCGCACGTGTCGCCGTCCGGTAACGGTTTCATTAGTGATCTGTGTCAGCGCCGCCGATCCGGGCACTGGGTACGCTTCGTATTCTCGACGTGGACGCACTTCTCATCGCCGTCGCCGCCGTCGCCGGCGTTGCGACCTTCCTGTCTCCCTGTGTGCTTCCGGTACTTCCCGTGGTGGCGGCGGTGTCGACCACCGGCGGCCGGCGCCGGCCGCTGGGCATCGCCTGCGGGCTGGCCGGAGCATTCGTCATCTTCACGCTGCTGGCGTCCCGGGTGCTGGCCGCGCTTGGGCTGCCTCAGGATCTGCTCCGCAACATCGCGATCGCGATGCTGGCGGTGGTCGGGATCGCGCTGCTGGTGCCCGCCATCGGCGAATGGCTGGGCCGCCTGTTCCAGCCGCTGGCCGCCCGCGCCGGCGCTCGGCTGCCCACCGGCGGGGGCTTCCTCTCCGGCGTCGGCCTGGGCGCCGGGCTGGCGCTGGTGTGGACGCCCTGCGCCGGCCCGATTCTGGCCGCGGTGACCGCGCTCAGCGCCGAGCACCGCCTGACGCTCGAGGTGGTGCTGATCACGGTCGCCTACGCCGTGGGTGCAACGCTGCCGCTGTTCGGGCTGGCACTGCTGGGGAACCGGGCCGGGGCATATCTGGCGGGTGTCCGTCGCGCCGGTCGCTCGGTGCGCATGGCGTCGGGGGCCGTGTTGCTGGTGGCGGCGTGGCTGTTCACGACCAACGTCCCCACCGACCTGGCCGCGTCGGTGCCCGGCTACGTGTCCAGCCTGCAGCGCGTCGAGCGCGCGAGTGGGTCGCCCAGTGACCTTCGCGACCTGACGGCGTCGTCGGCAAACGCCGCCGCGGCGGTTGCCGCCGCGGAGAACGCGGGCACGCTGAAAAACTACGGACCGGCTCCCAACTTCGCCGGCATCACCCGCTGGCTCAACACGCCGGACGGCAAGCCGCTGACCCTGTCCGAGCTCCACGGCAAGGTGGTGCTGGTCGACTTCTGGACGTACTCGTGCGTCAACTGCATTCGCACGTTGCCCTACCTGAAGGCGTGGTATGCCCGCTACCACCACGACGGGCTGGTGATCGTCGGCGTGCACACGCCGGAGTTCGCATTCGAGCACGTGGTCGGCAACGTCCAGCACGCCGTGTCCGAGCACGGCATCCGCGTATCCAGTTGCCGTCGATGACAACTACGGGACGTGGAACGCGTGGGGCAACCAGTACTGGCCGGCCGACTACCTGATCGACCGCAACGGTGACGTCCGCGACGCCCACTTCGGCGAAGGCGACTACACCAGCACCCAGGACGCGATCCGCGAGCTGCTGGGCGAGCACGGTAGCGGCCCGATGGCCGTCGCAAAGCACGTCGTCACACCGTCAGCCACGATCGAAACTCAGGAGACGTATCTGGGGACGTACCGCGCAGCCGGCTACAGCATGCCGGTCACCCCCAACCAGGACTACGACTACAAGGCGCCGTCCAGCGTGCCGCAGAACAAGGTCGCCCTCACCGGCCACTGGTCGGTCGACTCCCACCAGATCGTGGCCGGCAAGGGCGCCCATCTGCTGTTCCACTACGCGGCGCCGCGGATCTACGTGGTGGCGGCGCCGCCGGCGGGTGGCGCGGTCACGCTGGGCGTGAAGGTGGACGGCAAGACCCTGACAGCGGTGAAGGTGCCGGACGACGACCTCTACCAGCTCGCGCACCTGCCGACCGCCGGCCCCCACCAGCTGGACCTCTCGGTGCCGCCCGGCACCTCGCTCTACTCGTTCACGTTCGGCTAGACAGGTCTCTGTTGGTGGGAATCAGGCCGCCAACAGCTCGTCGGCAGGCGGAACCGCTTCCTCGACAACGTTCCGCCGCAGACGCCGTAACGCCGTCAGGCCGAACGCCGCGGCGACGAGGCAGGCCACACCTCCGACAGCGAGTCCGACGCGCGCGCCCGCCTGAGCCGTGATCCAGCCGATGATCGGGCCGCCGATCGGCGTCGAGCCGAGGAACGCCACCGACCACAGCGACATCACGCGGCCGCGCATCTGCGGGTCGGCCGCAAGCTGCAGCGTCGAGTTGGCCATCGCGAGGAACGAGACGCTCGCGAACCCGACCATTGCCAGCGCCGACGAACTCGAGCGGCAGGTTGGGGGCGATCGCGGCCAGCAGGATGACGACGCCGAAGCCGACGCCGACCGTGATCATCGGCCGCATGCCGGTCCGACCGCGTGCGGCGGTGATCGAGCCCGCCGGCCACGGCGCCGAGGCCCATCGCGGCGGTCATCAGGCCGAACGTCCGCGCGTCGCCGTCGAACACGTGCTTGGCGGCGCACCGGCAGCGTGACCTGGAAGTTGTAGGCGAGCATGCCGACCAGGCCCATCATCACCAGCGGGATGCCCAGCTCGGGCGTACGCGCCACGTAGCGGAAGCCGTCGCGCAGCTGGCCGCGGGCTGCGCGCCGTCGGCGAGCTGGGCGCCAGCCTCGAGCGGTCCATGCGTCATCAGCGAGACCGACGACGGCGACGAAGCTCACCGCGTTCAGCATGAAGCACCAGCCCTCGCCGACGGTGGCGATCAGGACGCCGGCGACGGCCGGGCCGACGGCGCGGGCGGCGTTGATCAGCGTCGAGTTGAGGCTGACCGCGTTGCGCAGGTTGCTCGGGGCCGACCATCTCCAGCACGAACGCCTGCCGGGACGGGTTCTCGAAACAGTTGTTGAGACCGAGCAGCACCGCCAGCACGCAGACCTCGGCGAACGTGACGTGGTGCGTCAGCGTGAGCACGCCGAGCACCAGCGCCTGCACGCCCATCAGCGACTGCAGCACGATCATCAGCTTGCGCTTGTCGACCCGGTCGGCGATCACGCCGCCGTACGGGCCGAGCAGCAGCATCGGCAGCGTCTGCAGCGCGACGACGAGGCCAAGGTCGGTCGCCGAATGCGTCAGCTGCAGCACCAGCCACGCCTGCGCCGTGCGTCTGCATCCAGGTGCCGATCAGCGAGATCGCCTGGCCGGTGAAGTAGCGCCGGTAGTTCGGGATCGTCAGAGCGCCGAGAAGGTCTGCCGGACGGCTGTCTCCATGTTCACGCGGGCGGTGCCTTCAGCGTCTCCGCCAACGCCTCGAGCACCGGCAGCGCGGCCGCCAGGGCCTGCTGCTCCTGCTCGTCGAGCGCCTCGATGCGCCATGGTCAGGGCGTCGGTGCGCTCGCTGCGGATCTGCTCGTACAGCTTGCGGCCCTTGGCGGTCGGCAGCGACGTGCGCCGACCCGCCGGTCGTCAGGGTCCGCTTCGCGCGCCAGCAGGCCGGCTGTTTCCAGCTTGCCGACGATGCGCGAGAGCAGCGTCGGGTTGATGCCTTCGATCGATGCCAGCTCGGACAACCGGACGTCGCCGCGGCGGGCGACCGTCCCGAGCACCTCGGACTGGCTGGGCGACAGCTCGGTCTGTCCGCCTGCCTGGCGCAGCCCCCGGCTCATGCGTCCGACGATGGTGCGCATGCGGGCCGCGAGCTCGGATGTGGTGGGGATGGTTTCTGGCACACCCACATCATAGCACTTGCTTGCCGGCAAGCATTTTCAGCGCAAAGAGGCTACTTCACGCGGCTGAACACTGCGCACAACGGCCGGGCAGGGCCGCCAGGGCCTGGTCGTCGAGCTCGAAGCCGACCGACCTGGCGGCCTTGCGCACCGAGCTCAGCGCGCATCCGTCGAGGGTGACGACCGAGCCGCACTCGGCGCACACCAGGTGGTGGTGGTGCCCGTTGGCACCGCACATGACGAACACCGCCTCGCCCGCACGGGTGCCCGCCTGCTCGACCACGCCCTCGATGCGCCACCGCTCGACGGCGCGGTAGGCGGTGGTGAGGCCGATCGCCGGCTGCTGGCGGCGCGCCTGCTCGTGCAGCTCCCGGACGCTGAAGGCGTGGTCGAAGCCGCGGCCGGCCTCTGCCAGCGCATCCTTGTTCCTGCGGTTTCGCCCTTGCTCCACTCCACCAGCCTAATCCGTTGCTCGGCTCTGGTCAATAATGAGATTGACAACCGGTTTCATTTCAACTAGCCTCGGGGTCGTGAATCGAACTGCGCTCACGTTCGTCGCGCTCTTTGCCGTGCTTGCCGGCGTCGCAGCGCTGACCCTCGCGGCAGGCAGTCCACGCTCCGATCGCACGGCCGGCGGGAGGCTCCGGGTGGTCGCCGGCGAGAACGTCTACGGCAGCATCGCCGCCCAGATCGGCGGCCGGCGCGTCCACGTCACGTCCGTGCTGACCAACCCGAACGCCGATCCGCACCTGTTCGAGCCCGGCACCAGCACCGGCCTGACCGTGACCGACGCCGCCGTCGTCATCCAGAACGGGCTCGGCTACGACGCGTTCATGAACCGGCTCGAGCAGTCGGCGCCGAGCTCGCACCGAATCGTGGTCACGATCGCCGATGCCCTTCGTGTGCACGGCGCCGACGCCAACCCCCACCTCTGGTACGACGTGCCGCGCCTCCCCACCATCGCGGCGGCGATCGCGGGCGGTCTGGAGCGGGCGGACCCCGCCCACGCCGGCGCCTACCGCGCCGGGCTGCGTCGATTCGACGCCAGCCTCGGCCCGTTGCGGGCGGAGGTCGCGCGGATCCGCGCCGCTGACGGCGGCGCACCGGTCGCGTACACCGAGCCGGTGCCCGGCTACCTGCTGGCGGCCGCAGGCCTCCGCAACCTGACACCGGACTCGTTCTCGCGCGCCGTCGAGGATGGAACCGACCCCACCCTGAGCGCCGTGTCGGAGATGTCCGGCCTGCTCACCGGCCGCCGCGTTCGCGTGCTGCTCTACAACGACCAGACCGTGTCGCCCGTGACGACGCGGATCCGCCGGCTGGCGCAGCAAGCGGGCATTCCGGTGGTCGGCGTCAGCGAGACGATGCCCCCGAACACCACCTTCCAGCGCTGGCAGCTGGGCCAGGCGCGTGCGCTGGCGGCGGCGCTCGGCCGGTGAGCACGGCCACCGCCACCGCTGTCCCCTCGCCGGTCGTCTCGGCCCGCGGGCTGTCGCTGCGCTTCGGAGAGCGGACGCTCTGGGACGGCCTCGGCTTCGATCTGATGCCGGGCGAGTTCGTGGCCGTGCTCGGCCCCAACGGCACCGGCAAGACGTCGCTGATGCGGATCCTGCTGGGACTGCTGCGGCCCACCGCCGGCTCGGTCGACATCGGCGGCCGCCGCCCGGCCGACGCGCGCGCGACCGTGGGCTACATCCCTCAACACCACGCCTTCGACCGCGACCAGCCGCTGCGGGGCCGCGATCTCGTGCGCCTGGGGCTGGACGGCCATCGCTGGGGCATCGGTTTCGGCGGTCGGGCGATCAACGCGAAGGTCGAGCAGGCGCTGGACGCGGTCGGCGCGGCGGGCTACGCCGACACCCCGGTGGGCACGCTCTCCGGCGGCGAGCAGCAGCGGCTGCGGATCGCCCAGGCCCTGGTCTCCGACCCGGAGCTGCTGCTGGCCGATGAGCCGCTGCTGTCCCTCGACCTCGCCTCGCAGCAGATCGTCACCGGACTGATCGACGCCCGCCGCCGTACCGCGGGCACGCCGGTCATGTTCGTCACCCACGACATCAACCCGATCTTCGGGCTGGTCGACCGGGTGTTGTACCTGGCGCCGGGCCGGTGGGCGATGGGCGTGCCTGCTGAGATCCTGACGACCGAGACGCTGACCCGCCTCTACGGCGCGCCGGTCGACGTGTTGCGCGTGCGGGGGCGCGTCGTCGTCGTGGGGACGCCCGACGACCAGGGCGCCCATCATGACCACGACCACGGCCCGGAGGCGGTGTGATGTTCAGCGACCTGCTCGCCCAGCAGTTCGTGCACACGGCCCTGGCCGGCGGAGCCGTCGCGGCGATCGTTTCGGGCGCGATCGGGACGTTCGTCGTCACCCGCGGAGCAAGCTTCGCCGTTCACGCGATCTCGGAGCTGGGATTCACCGGCGCGGCCGGCGCGCTGGTCATCGGCCTCGACCCGGTCGTGGGCATGATCGGCGGCTCGCTCGTCGTCGGCCTCGCCCTCGGCCTGCTCTCCCTGCGCGGCCGCGAGCGGGACAGCGCGATCGGGGCCGTCCTCGCATTCGGCCTCGGCGTCGGGGTGCTGTTCCTGTCGCTGTACCAGGGCTACGCGACCGAAGCGACGAGCCTGCTGTTCGGGAGCATCTCGAGCGTGACGCGCGGCCAGCTGCTGGAGCTGATAGTGGTCAGCGCCATCGTGTTGGCCGGCATCGGGATCGCCTACCGGCCGCTGCTCTTCTCGAGCGTGGATCCGGAGGTGGCTGAGGCGCGCGGCGTCCCGCTGCGTGCGCTCTCGGTGCTCACCTTCCTGTTGCTCGCGCTGACGACGGCGGAGGCCATCCAGGTGGTCGGCGTGCTGCTCGTGCTCACCCTCGTGATCACACCAGCCGCGGCCGCGCAGCGGCTGAGCGCAAACCCGGCCACCGCGATCGCCCTGAGCATGCTGATCGCGGTGATCTCGACCGAGGGCGGAATCCTGCTGTCGCTGGTCGAGACGAGCTGGCCGCCCAGCTTCTGCATCAGCACCATCTCGTTCGCGTTCTACGTATACGCGCGACTGGCCGGCGGGCGCTCGCTGCGCTCGGTGTTCGCCTAGATTGCGGCGCGGGCGGTCATTGGCTCGTACGAGGCTGCGATGTGCCCGGCCAGCGCGAATGCCTGCGTCCTGATCTCCGGGACGGCGGTGGTCTCCCACAGCTCGCCGCGGCGCAGCGGGCCGAGCGTGTAGATGCCGGTCGCGCGGCCGCTGCGGTCGAGCACGCGGCCGCTGCCGTCGGTGGCAAGGCCCAGGCCGAGCGGGCCCGGAGCGCACAGTCCGGCGGACTCCAGTCGAGCGAGCAGCGGGTGCTGCCGGATGCCGGCCTGGGTGCCGGTGCAGTTGACCACAGCATCCGTTGCCAGCTCGATCCGATGGCCGCCGCGCATCTCGGCGACGACCTCGATCCGATCGCCGCGGCGCTCGGCCGAGCAGACACGGCCGGCCACGAACCTCAGCCGTCCCTCCTGCTCCAGCTCCGCGATCCGCACCGCCACCTCGGGCGCCATGCGGTGCCGGTGTACCTCCCAGAACCGCGCCAGCCGCCGCTGGAAGCGGAGCTTCTCGCGGGCGGGGAGGCTCTGCCAGATCTGCTGAGTGGTCGGGCGCAGGCGGTTGACGACGTCGCGCCAGTCGCCATCCTGCGAGGCGGCCAGGGCGACCTCGGCGCGCACCGCGCGCAGCAGCCCGAGGGCCGTCTTTGGCCGCAGGGCGCTGACCACGGGCGGTGACTCGGCAGCGCCGCCCGACCGGTGGTCGAGTGGCCGCAGACCGTTTCGGGAGAGGGCGATGATGTTGGCCGCAGGATCGCGATCGGCCAGCGAGAGGGCGACGTCGACCGCGGTCAGGCCGGAGCCGACCAGCAGCGCCGTGCCACGGGGCAGCGTGCGCAGCGCCTCGTCGGCCCACGGATCGGCAGCGTACGCATGGTCGCCGCCGAGCCCTGACTCGAGCACCGGCAGCGACGCGGCGGACGCGTGTCCGAGCGCCAGCACAACGTGGTCGGCGCGCAGCGAGCCGCCGCGATCGAACTGGACCGCGAACCCGTCGCCCTCGCGTCGCACCGAGGTCGCCGACGCCTGCACGTGAACGAGTCGGCCGTCGGCAGCGTCGCGGAGGGTGTCGGTCAGATATGTCCCGTACAGCGCCCGCGGGGCGAACGAGAAGGCGGTGAACGACGGCAGCCGCTCGGCGCCCCACTCCACGAAGTGGTCGGGGCGGGCGGGAAACGCGCTCATCATGCCGGCCGCGACGTTCAGCCGATGCGCCTGGTCGGACGTCGAGTAGGCGACGCCGTGGCCGAGCGTGGCACGGGGCTCGACCACGATCACGTCGGGCCCCGCGGCCCGGCCCAGCAGCGCGAGCGCCGCCAGTGCGCCGGAGGCGCCGCCGCCGATCACGGCGACGCAAGGTCGCGCGTTGCTCAACAGAACTCCTCGCGGTAGTCGCCCACACGGCGGGTGATCGCCCCGTCCGGGAGCACCTCGTAGAACCCCATGTCGCCGAGCGGGGGCGAGTATGCGTGGAGGGAGGTCGCCGCGCCCCGTCCGCAGTGCTGCACGTCGTGGATGTGCCGGGCGCCGAACGAGAAGCGGCTGCCATGGCCGTGGATCGTCGCCCGCGATGCGCCGCCGATCGTGAACAGCGTCTCGGCCAGCGCACCCTCCACCACGGCGACTGCGCCGCGGCTGCCGGCGTGATCGTGGAAGCCGGTGTCCTGGGTCGGACACCAGCAGATCAGCCAGATGTCCACGTCGTCGTTCAGCAGCAGCTGGACGTAGAACCGCTCGTCGGCGGAGTGGCGGATCTCGCCCTCCCAGAGCTCGGGATGGCGCGCAAGGTCGTGCACGAGCAGATCGAGCTCCTCGCGTGAGAGCTCGCGGCCGCGGTCGTGGCGCTCGTACCACGTGTGCATCGCCGCGTTGTCAGAGACGATCGAAAGCGGAGTGGCGCCTGCCCTCGCAAACGGGGCTTGACGGGACTCTTCTGATGTTGGTGACGAACTGAACATGGTTGCCTCCAGGCGGGCTATCGGTTGGATGGCCTTAGAACTAGAGTAACCCCGTTTTCCTATCAATCAAGTGGACAACGCGAGAACAACGGCTGCTTAACGGCGGCGCAACACGAGCGGCGATACTGATGGCGATGCCGCCGCCTCTGGACCTGCTGTTCTCGACCGCCGTCGACCAGGCTCGGAGGGTGCGGACGGGCGAGCTGTCCGCCGTCGAGCTGCTGTCCGCCCACCTCGACCAGATCGAGGCGGTCAACCCGCAGGTGAACGCAATCGTCACCCTGGTGGCGGATGCGGCGCTGGAGGAGGCGCGAGCCGCCGACGCCGCCCTTGCCCGTGGCGACAACGTCGGCCCGCTGCACGGACTGCCGATCGCGATCAAGGATCTGGTCGACACGCGCGGCATCCGCACCACCTACGGATCGCCGCTGTTCGCCGATCACGTGCCGGAGGCCGACTCCCTCCTCGTGCAGAGGCTGCGCTCGGCCGGGGCGGTCGTCGTCGGCAAGACCAACACGCCCGAGTTCGGAGCCGGCAGCCAGACCACCAACGCGGTGTTCGGACCGACCCGCAACCCGTGGGACACCACTCGCACCTGCGGCGGCTCCAGCGGTGGCGCGGCTGTGGCCGTCGCCTGCGGCATGCTGCCCCTGGCCGACGGCAGCGATCTGGGCGGGTCGCTGCGCAACCCCGCCGCCTTCTGCAACGTGGTCGGATTCCGGACCTCGCCGGGCCGGGTGCCGCGGTTCCCCGACAACGCGCCGATCTACCCATTCTCGGTCGACGGCCCCATCGCCCGGACGGTGGCCGACGCGGCTCTCCTGCTCAGCGCTCTGGCGGGGCCCGATCCGCGCTGTGCCTTGTCGCTCCCCGAGTCCGGTGATCTGTTCCGCGCCTCGCTGGACAGGGACTTCCGAGGCGTGCGGATCGCGTTTAGCCCCGACCTCGGCGGGCTCCCTGTCGAACCGGAGGTGCGGTCGGTGGTGGAGGGAGCGCCGGCCGTGCTCGAGGGGCTCGGCTGCGAGGTGGTGCGGGACTTCCCCAACCTGGACGGCGCCGACGAGGCGTTCAAGGCCTGGCGGGCCTGGATCTTCGAGCAGCAGCTGGGCGCCGACCTGGACGCGCATCCGGAGCAGCTGAACCCGTCGGTGCGCTGGAACGTGGAGCAGGGCCGGGCGCTCTCTGGCCCGGAGCTGGGGGCGGCAGAGCTCCGCCGCGGCGAGGTCTGCCGGCGGGTGTACGAGTTCATGGAAGACGTCGAGTTCCTGGCCCTGCCGGTGACCCAGGTGATGCCGTTTCCGGTCGAGCAGATGTACCCGACCCGGATCGGCGACACCGAGATGCACACGTACATCGACTGGATGGCGAGCTGCTACCTGATCAGCGTCACCGGGCTGCCCGCGATCTCGGTTCCCTGCGGGTTCACCGACGGCGGGCTGCCGGTCGGGCTCCAGCTCGTGGGGAGGCTGCGCGACGACTTCGGGGTGCTCCAGCTCGGCCACGCCTACGAGCAGGCGACGGGCTGGGGCCGCAGGGTGCCACCGGCAGCGGGGCAGGCGTGACCGGCCCGCTGTTCCCGCCGCTGGCCGAGGCATCCGAGCGCCCCGCGCTGCGGGTCGGCACGGCCGCCCTGACCTATCGCGAGCTGGCTGCCGCTGCCGGCGCGACCGCCGGGCGGCTCGCGGACTGTCGGCGGTTGGCGGTGTGGGCGGAGGTCTCGGCGGAGACGCCGATCGCGGTGCTCGGCGCGCTGCTCGCCGGGGTGCCCGCCGTGCCGCTCAACCCCGGCTCCGGCGCCCGCGAGCTCGAGCACGTGCTGCGCGACGCCCGGCCCGACCTGCTCGCCTGTGCTCCAGGCACCGAGCTGCCGGCCGCGCTGGCCGGCGTTCCCCGGCTGGATGTCGCGCCTGGCGCCGTCGGCCCCGCTCCCTTCCCGGAGCCGCCGCCCGATGCAGCCGGCGTTGATCGTCTACACGTCGGGCACCACCGGGCCGCCGAAGGGGGCGGTGTTGCCGCGGCGGGCGATAGCCGCCAACCTGGATGCGCTGGCGGAGGCCTGGGAGTGGACGGCCGCGGACACGGTCGCCCACGCGCTGCCGCTGTTCCACGTCCACGGACTGGTGCTGGCGACGCTGGGGCCGATCCGCCTCGGCGGGTGCTCATGGCACCTGGGCAGGTTCGATCCGGCTGCCGTCGCATCCGCCCTGGCGGGGGACGCGACGGTGTTGTTTGCCGTGCCGACGATGTACCACCGGCTCGCCGATGCGGCGGTAGCGGTCCGCGGCCGTGGCGGATGGGATGGGCTCCGCGCGACTGCTGGTGTCCGGCTCGGCAGCGCTGCCGGCGGTGGAGCACGAGCGGATCGCCCGCCTCACCGGTCGGCAAATCGTCGAGCGCTACGGCATGACCGAGACGCTGATGATCGCCTCCGCCCGGGTCTCCGGCGAGCGACGGGCGGGGTCGGTGGGAACGCCGCTGCCCGGCGTCGAGGTGCGGCTGGTCGACGACGACGGGCACGAGCTGCCGGGAACCGATCCGGATGCCATGGGCGAGGTGCAGGTGCGCGGCCGGAACCTGTTCCTCGGGTATCTCGACCGGCCCGACGCGACCGCCGAGGCGTTCACGGCCGACGGCTTCTTCCGCACCGGCGACCTGGGCGTGTGGGAGCACGATGGCGGTCTGCGGCTGCTCGGCCGCCGCTCTGTCGACCTGATCAAGACCGGCGGCTTCAAGGTCGGAGCGGGGGAGGTGGAGCAGGCGCTGCTCGAGCACCCGGCGGTGGCCGAGGCCGCCGTCGCGGGCGTCCCCGACCCTGACCTGGGCGAGCGGATCGTCGCCTGGGTGGTGCTCCGGCCGGCCGCCCAGCCGGACGCGAAGGAGCTGACTGGTCACGTGGCCTCGCTGATCGCCGGCCACAAGCGCCCACGCGAGGTGCGTTTCGTGGACGCCCTGCCACGCAACGCGATGGGAAAGGTCGAGAAGGCGAAGCTCGGGGCCTGGCCCTAGCCCCCGCGCTGCACGGCCTCGACGACTCGCGCGCACACCTCCGGCAGCTCCTCGACCCGGTCGGTGTACATCGACGGCTTGAAGCAGATCGAGGTGGCGCCCCTGGCCAGCTCGCCCGGCACCTGCTGGAGCGCCTCGTCGAGGTCGGCGACCGCGTCCGGCTGCGGGAAGCGGCCGCGGATGCCGCCGATCAGCTCGATCTCGGAGATGTCGCGGCCGGTCTGCGCAAGGGTGGTTCGGAGCAGCTCCATGTCGTCGTCCGACGGGGCGCCGAATGGGTGAAACCCGTGGCCGTAGCGCACGATCCGCCGCAGCAGCGGCGGGTGCAGCGACTGCCCGCCGAACCACATCCGGGGGCCGCCGGCGTGGAACGGCTTGGGCTCGCAGTAGACGTCGGCGAAGTCGAAGAAGCGGCCGTGGAACTCGGCCGGCGTGTCGACCCAGGCAGCCCGCATGGCCTCCAGCTGCTCGTCGAGGATCGCACCGCGCAGCGCGAACGGCACCGCCAGCGCCTCGTACTCCTCGCGCGACCAGCTCACGGTGGGCTGGACGACGAGTCGCCCGCTCCCCAGCAGGTCGAGCGTCGCCAGCTGCTTGGCGAGCAGCAGCGGGTGGCGGAGCGGCGCGATGATCGCCGCCAGCGCGACCCGCAGCCGGGTGGTCGAGCCGAGGATGGCCGACGCGAGCACCAGTGAGTCGGGCCACGGCGTGGCCGGGTCCTGGTTGCCGGGAGCGGCATAGTCGCGCGGGTTCTCCATCCTCCCGCCGGCTCCCGCCGAGGGGCCCAGCACCACGTGCTCGGACAGCATCACCGTCTCGACGCCCGCATTCTCGGCCGTGCGCGCAATCTCGACCAGCGCGCGCAGGTCGCTGGGCGGGGTCAGCGTCCAGTTCTCGCTCAGCACCAAGACGACGCCCGGCGGCCGCCCGCCGGAGGTCGTCATTCCTCCGCTTGAAGCTCGAGCGCGACCGAGTTCATGCAGTAGCGCTGGCCGCCCGCATCGGCGGGACCGTCCGGGAACACATGCCCCAGATGCGACCCGCAGCGGGCGCAGTTGACCTCGGTGCGAACCATCCCGTGCGAGCGATCCTCCTCGAGCACCAGGCTGTCACGGGCGACCGGACCGGTGAAGCTGGGCCAGCCGGTGCCGGACTCGAACTTGGTGTCCGACGAGAACAGGTCGGCGCCGCAGGCGGCGCAGCGGTAGGTGCCGTGGTCCTTGGAGTAGACGTACTCGCCGCTGAAGGCCGGCTCGGTGCCCTTCCGCCGCAGCACGTCGTACTGCGCCGGGGTCAGCCGCTGGCGCCACTCCTCATCGGTGGTGGGGATCTCTGTCTCGCTGCTCATGAGTGCACTCCTGTTCGGATTGTTCCGGTCAAGTTCGTGGATATCTGGACGATCACGCTGCCTGTCCCCCCTTTTGAGGAGTCCGGGTGATCTTCAAGCGCTCGATCAAATGGAAGCTGGCTTCGAGCTTCGCGGCTGTGGTCGCCCTACTGGCCATCGTAGTCGGTGTCGCAATCTGGTCTGTGACCGCGCTGCATTCGGCCTCCGCCACCATCGACGACTCGCTCCTGCCGCGGATGACGGCCGTTGACGACGTCCGCGCGGCGGCAGCCGACATGCACTTCTCCCAGACGGCGTACGCCGTCACCAGCAGGGTAGGTGCACACAAGGACTATGTCGGGGACCACCAGACGTTTCTCGACGACATGGGAACGCTGGAAAGCCGCCTGAAGACGAACTCCGACCGCAGGATGTTCGCCGGCGTGAAGGACGCCGCTCAGCGTTTCGACCTCCTCAACGCTCAGATCTGGGCCGACGTGGTGGCGCATCGCCCACATGCTGCCGGTGCGCTGGTGAGTGGGCAGGAGGACGAGGCGAACGACGCGCTGGTTAGCGCTCTGACCAAGTTCCAGAGGGTGCTGCGAGCCGACGCGAAGGTGCAGGCGCATGACGCTTCGAGCACCGCTACCACCAGTCAGTGGCTGGTGATCCTGCTCGGCTTGGCTGCAATCGGTGTCGCCATCACCCTGGCCACGCTGCTGGCGCGGCAGATCTCGAACGCTGCGAACCAGCTCCTCGATGCGGCTCGCGGGCTCGCAGTCGGCGACGTCGAGCAGCACGTCGACCTCCACAGCGAGGACGAGCTCGGCCAGACCGCCAGCGCCTTCCGCGACACGATCGCCTACCTTCAGCGCATGGCCGCCGCCGCCCGGCTGATCGCCGGCCGCGACCTGACGGTGGAGGTGGAGCCGGCGTCGGACGCCGACGCGCTGGGAACCGCCTTCTCGGAGATGGCGTCCGGGCTGCGGGCGATCGTCACCGACCTGGCCGAGCAGGCCAACACGCTGAACGTCGCCTCCGAGCAGATTGCGACCACGTCGGCCGAGACCGGCCGCGCGGTGACCGAGATCGCCACCACGATCGGCGCCGTCGCCCGGGGCGCCGACCGGCAGGTGCGGATGGTCGAGCAGACCAGCGAGACATCGAGCGTCAGCTCGGAGGCCGCCGAGCACGCGCGCGGCCTCGCGGGTGAGGGCGCGTCAGCGGCCGAGCAGGCCAGCGCCGCCATGGCGTCGGTGAACGTGGCTTCGAGCCAGGTCAACGAGGCGATCCGGGCGCTGGCCGACAAGTCGGGCCAGATCGGCGGCATCGTCGCCACCATCACCGGCCTGGCCGACCAGACCAACCTGCTGGCGCTGAACGCCGCCATCGAGGCCGCCCGGGCCGGCGAGCAGGGCCGCGGGTTCGCCGTGGTCGCCGAAGAGGTGCGCAAGCTGGCCGAGCAGTCGCAGTCTGCAGCCGCCCAGATCGCCTCGCTGATTGCCGAGATCCAGGGCGAGACCGAGCGCGTGGTCGCGGTTGTCGAGGACGGAGCGCAGCGCACGGGCGAGGGCACCGCCGTTGTCGAGCGGGTGCGCGAGGCGTTCCAGTCGATCGATCAGGCGGTGCAGTCGGTCAGCGGGCAGATCGCCGAGATCGCCAGCGCAACTGCCGAGGTCGCCACCGTCGCCCAGGACACGAGCGCGTCGACGCAGCAGGTGTCGGCCTCCACCGAGGAGACCAGCGCCAGCGTCGACCAGTTGGCGGCCAGCGCGCAGGAGCTGTCGGTCACGGCCGGCCGGCTCCAGGAGCTGGTCGCCGCGTTCCGCGTCGTGTAGCCGGCAGCTACCGCTCGAGCAGGCCGAGGACGTCGGCCGCTGCGCTCGTCCCCGAGGCGATCGCGCCCGCGATCCATCCGGCGAACTCGGGCGCCACGTCGGACCCGGCGATGAGGATCCGGCCCTGGCGGGCGGCGAGCCGCTCCAGCACCCCCTGGGTCGACCAGCCGGGCGGCTCGGTCATCCAGCCGCCGCGCGAGAACGGGTCGGCATTCCAGTCGTGACTTGCACCGGCCAGGACGCGAGCCTGCGGCGCGTAGGCCTGCAGCGCCCGCTCCACCGCGTCGGGGTCGGCTGGGTCGAGCAGCTCGGGCAGCGAGAAGCCGACGACCAGCTGCTGCCCCTCGCCCACGCTTCGCTGGGCCGCCAGCCAGTAGAAGGGCGTGCCCCAGCCCGCGGCGAGCATCCCGTCGGGAACGCCGGTTGCGAGCATCCACACCTTGATCGCCCGGCAGATCTGGCCGTGTGCCAGGGCTTCGGCGGTGACCGCGTCGGGCGCCGGGTCGATGTGAATCGACGAGCGCACGTTGACCGGCACCGCAAGCACGCATGCCCTGGCTGTCAGGGTGCCCCCGTCCGCCAGGGCGACCTCCACGTCGTCGCCGCGGTCGCGGATCCCGGTGACGGCCGCGCCCGTCTGCACGCGCCCGCGGATGTCGGCGGCGATCGCATCGGCGAGGCCGGTGGTGCCGCCTCCGCCGAGCACGTGGGAGAGCTCGGTCAGCATGGCGGTCGCGCCACCGGCCGACGCCATCAGGTCGAGCATCGCCAGCATCGGCTGTTCGTCCGGTGGAGCGCCGCCCATCAGGGCGACCCAGCCGTACACGAAGTCGCGCGTGGCGGGATGGGGCGAGAGCCGGCCGAGCCACTCGGCGACGGGCACGTCGTGCTCCTCGCCGTCTCCACCCTGCGCCCGCCGGGTTGCAGCGTCGCCGATGCCGCGGATCACGCGCTCGATGTCGCCCAGCGCCTCGACCGGGACCGGCAGCCCGCTGCGCAGCTCGCCGCCTGTGAACCACCGCGCGCAGCGGAAGGCGGGGGCCGGCAGCACCGGAATCCCGTAGCGCTCGGCCTCGCGGCGGATCGGCTGCTGGTGGACGGCGTCGAACCACCCGCCGCCCAGCTCGACCGCCTGTCCGAGCGCGTCGGGCGTGCCGCACCACGCGCGGCCGCCGACGCGGTCGCGGGCCTCCAGCAGCTCGACCGCGACTCCGGCCTGGCTCAGGTCGCGTGCCGCAACCAGGCCGGCGAACCCTCCACCGACCACGACGATGTCGACCTGTGCTCCCATCCGCGGCTCAGTGAGGCGGCATGAAGGGCGCGACCAGCTTCGTCCGCAGCGCCGCCCGGTCGGTCTCATCCTCGCGGTGGTCGGCGCTCCCCAGGATGCCGACGATCGCTCGCGACGCCAGGAACCTGAACGGCTCGGGCTCCCACTTGCGGCTGCGGTGCCCGACCCAGGGCAGGGTGACGAGGTCGGTCTTGCGGCCGAGAACGAGGTCGGTCAGCGTGCGCCCGGAGATGTTCGAGGGCCCAACCCCATGCCCGGTGTACCCGCCGGCCCAGCCGACCTTGCGCGCAGGGTCGTAGACGACCGACATCGACCAGTCGCGGGGCACGCCCAGCGGCCCGCCCCAGTGGTGGGTGATCTCGGCGCTTGCCGCAGCGGGAAAGTGGCGCCGGATCGTCCGCACGAGCCGCTCGCGCACCTCGGCGTTCTGCTCGTAGCGTTCGCTGATCGGGTCGCGCAGGTCGTACGGGGCGCCGCGGCCGCCGATGGCGATCCGCCCGTCGGTTGTGCGCTGGGCGTAGAAGAAGAGGTGGTGGCGGTCGCCGATCAGGAGGCCGTCGCGCCAGCCCAGCTCCTCCCAGACCGCGTCGGAGAGCGGCTCGGTGGCGATCATCAGCGAGTAGAGCGGCAGGTACTTGAGCTTCTGGCCGGGCAGCTGCGTGGTGTAGGACTCGGTCGCCCGCAGGACGATGTCCGCCCGCACCGTTCCGGCGGCGCAGTGGACGGCGCCCGGCGTCAGCCGCCGCGCCGCGGTTCGCTCGTAGATGGTGACGCCGCGCCGCTCGCACGCCTCGGCGAGGCCGCGCGCCAGCCGCGCCGGGTCGATCCGGGCGCAGTGCTCCGAGAACGTCGCCCCGCGCACGTCCGGGATGTGCACCATCGCTTCCAGCTCGTCGGGATCGAGCAACCGCACCTCGTCCTCGCCGGCGCCGTTGGCCCGGTAGTCCTCCAGCGACTCCATCAGCCGCTGGTACTGCGGTTCGGTGGTGGCCACGAACAGCGCGCCGGACTTGAGAAAGCCGCAGTCGATGTTCTCTTCTGAGGCAACGCGACCGATCTCGTCAACCGTCCGCTGGGTCTCGGCGAGGCCCCGCCTGACGCCGTCGTCCCCGCCGTTGCGGCGGTAGACAGCTGCGCTGCCGGCGAGCCCAGACGATGCCCAGCCGCCGTTGCGCCCGGACGGCCCGAACCCGGCGATCTCGCGCTCGATCAGCGTCACCCGCAGGTCGGGCTGCTCGCGCTTCAGGTAGTAGGCGGTCCAGAGGCCGGTGAAGCCGCCGCCGACGATGGCGACGTCGCAGTCGACGTCGCCGGGCAGCGAGGGGCGCGGCTCGAGCGATCCCGGCAGCTGGTCGAGCCAGAGGCTGCGCTTCCGGTAACGGGAGACGAGGTCGGTCGCAGACACGGGTCGCAGCTTAGAAGCTCTGATGGGGATGAGGCGTGGATGGCTGGCGAGTGGCGGGCCAGCAAGATTCCGGATGCATGCCGTGGCGAAGCCCATATACGGAGTTCATCTGGGCAAGACGCGGCATAGCCTCCACTTGCAAGTCGCAGGCTTGCAAGGTTCAGGAGGAATCTGCGATCCACGCAGATTCCGGATGCAGCCCGACGCCGCCAGACGCCGCGCGGCACCCCCATCAGAGCTTCCTATGCCTCGGTCGCCCGAGGTCGCGGCAGCAGGGCGATCCCACATGCGATGGCGGCTCCGCAGATGCCGAGCATGATCGAGGCGGTCGAGCCGGAGTGGGAGATCAGCGAGCCGCCGCCGGCGGTGCCCAGCGCGACGCCCATGGTGATGGCCGTGCTGATCCATCCGAACACCTCGGCCTGCGTGTTTGGGAGCGCCGACCGCTCGACCAGGCCGTACGTCACCGCGAAGCTGGGTGCGATCGGTAGCCCGGCGATGAACATGGCGAGGACCATCACTGCCATCGTGTGCGCCAGCAGGGGCAGGAACAGGACTGCGACGAAGGCCGCGCTCGTCTTGCGGAGCCGGGTGGGAAGATCGGCCGCTGGGCGGCTGGCGGCGAGCAGGCCGCCGACCAGGCTTCCTCCGGACCACGCAGCCAGGGCGAGGGCTCCCAGCGAACGGCCGCCGTGACTCTCTGCGAACGCCGGCATCGCCACCTCGACGGCGCCGAACGCGATCCCCAGCCCGGCGCTGAAGATGAGGATCCGGCGCACCCCGGGTGGCGCCGCGGCCGCCAGGAAGTGCGCGCGGTGACGCTCGTGGTCGGACTGGGCCCGCACCGAACGGATCTGGGCGGTACGGGCCAGCAGGGTCACGCCGACCGCCGACAGCACGGCCGTCCCCAGAATCGCGGCACCGGCCGAGATCAGCGCCGCCATCGCGCCGATCAGCAGCGGGCCGGAGACGAAGATCACCTCCTGCAGCGTCGCCTCCAGAGCAAACGCGGTGTGAAGCTCGTCGCGCGGAATCAGCCTCGGCCACATCGAGCGAATCGTCGGCCCGATCGGAGGGAACGCGATGCCCACCGCGCCGGCAGCGACCACGATGGCGGCGAGCGGCGCGTGGGTCAGCGCGAGGACGAGCAGGACGGCGATCAGCGAGGGGTGGACCACCGCATAGACCATCAGCACCCGCCCGGGCCCGTGGCGGTCGACCAGGCGCCCGCCCAGCGGCGCGCCGATTCCAGCCGCGACGGCCTCGACCGCGTTTGCAATGCCGGCATCCTCGTAGCTGCCGCCGACGCTGCGGATGAGGAGAACGAGCGCCAGGGCCATCATCCCCATCGGGAGGCGGGCGACCAGCCCCCACCCGACCACCCGGCGCACGGACGGTGGGGAGAGCAGCTCGCGGTACCCGCGCACGCCGCTCCTCAGCGCCCCCGCTGCCATGCGTGCATCATGCCGGGTCGCCGCGGTAGCTTGCGGCGGTCAGCCTGACGGTGCGGGGGAGCCGCCCGCTGCAGCCAGCGATCGCCTGACCTGCGAGCGCTGCAGCTTGCCGGTCGGCGTGTGGGGCAGGGCCGCGACGAACCGGATCGACCGCGGGTACTTGTAGGCCGCCGTCACACCGCGCACGTGATCGCGGAGGGCGTCTGCCAGCTCGTCGGAGCCGGTGACGCCGTCGGCGAGCACGACGTCGGCGTGCACGATCTGGCCGCGCTCCGGATCGGGCAGTCCGACCGCGGCCGCCTCGACCACCGCCGGATGGCTCCGCAGCGCGGCTTCCACCTCGCCCGGCCCGATCCGGTAGCCCGACGACGAGATGACGTCGTCACGGCGCCCCTCGTAGTGCAGCGAGCCGTCCGCCTCGCGCCGCACCAGGTCGCCGGTGTGCCACAGGCCGTCACGCAGCGCTGCCGTGGTCGCGCCGGGATCGTTCCAGTAGCCGGCAAAGAACGTTGGCAGCGTGGACGACACCACGCACAGCTCGCCGTCCTCGACGCGCACGTCGACGCCGGGCAGCGGGCGGCCCATTGCACCGGCGCCGGCTTCAGCGCCGGCCAGCACGCCGGTGACGGCGCCGGTCTCGGTCTGCCCGTATCCGTCGCGAACCACGATCCCGTACGCCTCCCGCCACCGCTCGACGGTCGGCGCGTCCAGCGCCTCACCTGCGGCCACCGCCTCCCGGACGGCCAGGGGCCGGTCGCCGAAGCTCGCGGCCGAGGCACAGCGCCGGTACTCGGTCGGTGACATGCAGAGCACGTCCGGGCGCAGCTCGGCGATCAGCGCGAGCCGGTGGTCGGGATCGAAGCGGCCGCGGTGCAGCACCGCCTCGGCGCCGCACAGCTCGGCCGCCATCCAGACGTTGCGAAGCGATTTCGACCAGCCGGTCGCGGCCGTGCACCAGACGCGGTCGCCCGCCCGCACGCCCATCCACCGCTCGGACTGGAGGCGGTTCGCCTCCACGTATGACCTCCGATGCAGAGCGCCCTTCGGGCCGCCCTCGGTGCCGGACGTGAACAGCAGGAACGCTGGATCGTCCGGGCCTCTCTGGTGGCGCGGCAGGGTTCCGTCGGCCCGGGGGACGTCGTCCTCTGCAAGCAGGGCGAGCACCGCGCCGGAACGCTCGACCCGGTCGGCCACCTCCGTCTGCGAGAGCAGCTCGGGGCACGGCAGCGAGACGGCGCCCAGCTGCCACAGCGCTCGCAGGACGGCCAGCCAGAGCACGCCCTTGGGGAGCTGCACCGCCACCACGTCACCGGGGCGGACGCCTCGCCGGGCGAGCCCCGCGGCGACGCCCGTGGTGACAGCATCCAGCTCCGCGTCGCCGACCAGCGTCGCACGGCCTTCGTCGTTGACCACCAGGGAGCGCATCCCGAAACCCTACGGTGAGTAGAGTGGGGCCGTGGTCAGCGGCGAATCGATCGAGGCATTCCGGCGCGACGGCGCGATCGTGCTGCGCGGCGTCTTCGACCCCCAGCAGGTGGCGCTGGTCGAGCGCGGGATCGAGCGCAATCTCTCCTCGCCCAGCCCGCGGGCCAAGGTTGCCAGCCCGGAGGGTGACGGCCGCTTCTTCGAGGACTTCTGCAACTGGCAGGAGATCCCCGAGTACGAGCAGTTCATCCGCACCTCGGGCGCCGGCGAGGTGGCCGGCGAGCTGATGGGCGCCGAGCGGGTGCGGCTCTACCACGACCACCTGCTGGTCAAGGAGCCGGGCACCCGCCAGCCGACCCCGTGGCACCAGGATCAGCCCTACTACAACATCGAGGGCGGGCAGACCTGCAGCGTGTGGATGCCGGTCGACCCGGTCAGCCGCGACGCGACGCTGGAGTTCGTCGCCGGATCGCACCTCGGCCCGTGGCTGATGCCGCGCACGTTCATGGACAACCAGGCGAAGTGGTTCCCCGAGGGCAGCCTGGCCGACCTGCCCGACATCGAGGCCGATCGGGATGCCTTCCCGGTCGTCGGCTGGGAGCTCGAGCCCGGCGATGCGGTGTTCTTCCACATGCTGACGCTGCATGCCGCCGGGGGTGCCGACCGCCGCCGGAGAGCGTTCTCGATCCGCTTCATCGGCGACGACGTGACGCACGCGCCGCGCCGCTGGACGACCTCGCCGGAGTTCCCGGGGCTGGCCGAGACGCTGCCCGCCGGGGCGCCGATGGACGACCCGCGGTTCCCGGTGGTCTGGGAGCGGCAGGACTAATCTCTGACGCCGCCGCGGAGGCCGACGAACGCCGTGGCGGCGCCGGCCAGGCAGAGCGCAGCCATCAGGATCATCGCCGCCCGGAAGGCGTTGGTCGACGCGCTGTGGGCGACCGCCGCCAGGTGTTGCTTGAACGGGTTGCTGCCCGGGTTGGCCACCTGGTTGGCGAACACCGCGGAGGCGGCGGCACCGGCCAGCGGGATGGCGATCAGGCCGCCGACCCGTGAGACGGTCGTGTTGAAGCCTGCGGCAATTCCGGCGAGGGCGTCAGGCGCCGCCTTCAGCGCCGTGCTGGTGATCGGGGCGACGGTCACGGCAAGTCCGAGCGAGAACACGATCACGCCCGGAAGCACCTGGACGACGCTGTGCCGGTCGATGATCATCCACAGCAGCATCCCGGCTGCCATCAGTATCGGCCCGGCCGTCAGGTAGAGGCGGGGCCCGTCCTGGTCGGCCCGGCGGCCAAAGTAACCGGCCAGGAAGAACATGATCACGCTGATCGGGATGAAGACGAGCGACGCGGCGAACGGCGTGAAGCCGACAGCGCCCGACTGGAGGTACAGGGCCAGCACGAAGGTGGCGCCGCCGAGACCGGCATAGACCAGGAAGGTCTCCAGGTTTGCGACGACGAACACACGCTCGCGCAGCAGCTCGCCCGGGACCAGCGGATACGGCCGCCGCCGTTCGACCAGCACCAGGCAGACGGCCAGCACCACGGCTGCACCGAGCGCCAGCGCCACGATCGTCCCGGAGCTGCCCTGGCGGCCGGCCTCGACCAGGCCGTAGGTGAGCGCGATCAGCGTCAGCCCTGTCAGCAGCGCCCCTGCAGCATCGACCGGCCGTCCGGCCCGGGTGTCCTCCTCATGGCACCGGCCGGCCCTGGCGGCTGTCAGCGCCACCGCCGCCGCCGGAATGTTGATGAAGAAGACCCAGCGCCAGGATGCGTACTCGACCAGGGCGCCGCCGATCGCCGGGCCGATCATCGCAGCGATCCCGGTCCACGCCGTCCACAGGCCAACCGCCCGGCCGCTGTCGGTGCCGAACGTCGCCCGCAGCAGTGCGAGGCTGTTGGTCGTCAACAGTGCGCCGGCCACGCCCTGCGCGACTCGCGAGGCAAGCAGGGCGGGGAGGTCGGGCGACAATCCGGCGGCTACCGACGCCACCGCAAACCCGGCGACGCCGATCGAGAACATCCGGCGACGGCCGAAGCGGTCGCCGATCGCTCCCGCGGGGAGGTAGAGCGCCGCCACGGCCAGCGAGTAGCCGAGCACGACCCACTGCAGCGAGGCCAGGCCGGCGTGCAGGTCGCGGCCGAGGGTGGGCAGCGCGATGTTGACCACGGTGCCGTCGACGAACGTCATCCCCGACCCCAGGATGGTCGCGACCAGCGTCAGCGTGCGGCGGCGGGGAAGGCTGCGCTCGGCGGTCGCAACAGCCACGCCGCTCCGATCAGTCTTCGCCCTGAGCTTTGCTGAACGCAGGCTCGCCGTCGAACTCGTGCAGCTTCTCGATGTGCGTGAACGGGATGCCGCCGAAGTTACCCAGCAGGGTCAACAGGTCGCCGTCGCTCATGTCGCCGTCCCGCGCCAGCAGCCGGCACCGCCAGGCGTCCACGCAGTCCGTGAGCGTGCCGGTCGGCGGGATAGACCACCGTCCCCCGGTTGTCGACAATCCGCAGCTCGAACGGAGTGTCGGCGACGAGCTCGGTCACCAGCTCGCCCAGCGACATCGCGTCACCGCCCCACTCCACGAAGACGTCAGCGCCGACAACACGCCGTGTCACCGGGCGGACGACCACGGGATCGGCGGTCACCTGCGGCATGTTGAGGGACGATACGCCCGCTCCGTCCACGATGACGCCCGCGAGCCGAGGTTGGCGATGATCGCGTCGGTGAACTCCGTGGTCGACGCGGCACCGCCGTCGTCACCCTTGATGTCGCGGGTGGCGGTGCCCTGCTCGAGCGTGCCAGAGCAGCGCGTTCTCGATCGCGGCGGCCTGCTCGAACATGGCCGAGGTGGCGAAGCATCATCACCGCGGTGCCGATCTCGGCGGTCGGGTTGATCGTGTTCTTGCCGGCGTACTTGGGCGCCGAGCCGTGCACCGGCTCGAAGATGGCGACGTCGCTGCCCAGGTTGGCCGACGGCGCGAACCCGAGACCGCCGACCAGCGCCGAGCTGAGGTCGCTGAGGATGTCGCCGTTCATGTTCGTCGTCACGATCACGTCGAACTGCTCGGGCCGCTTCACCAGCTGGTGGGCGCAGTTGTCGACGATCACGTGCCACGACTCGATGTCGGGGTACTCGGGCGCGATCTCCTCGAACGTGCGTCTTGAACAGCCCCTCGGTGAACTTCATGATGTTCGCCTTGGTCGCGCAGGCGACGCTCTTGCGGCCCTCCGACCGGGCGAACTCGAACGCCAGCCGGACGATCTTCTCGGAGCCCTTGCGCGAGATCAGCTTCAGGCACTGGGCCACGCCCGGCGTCTGCATGTGCTCGATGCCGGCGTAGAGATCCTCGACGTTCTCGCGGACGATCACCAGGTCGATGCCGCGGCCGCTGTAGGGCGTCTCCACGCCCGGCAGCTCGCGCGCGGGGCGGATGTTGGCGTAGGTCTCGAACAGCTTGCGCAGGGTCACGTTGGCGCTCTTCTCGCCGAACCCGACCGGCGTCTCCAGCGGGCCCTTGAGCACGACCCGGGTGCGCTTGATGGAGTCGATCGTCTCCGGCGGGACGCCCGCTGGGCAGGCCCTGCTTGAACACCTCGGCGCCTGCGAGCCGCTCTTCCCAGCGGATGGGGGCGCCGGACGCCTCGATGATCCTGCGGGTCGAATCGACCACCTCGGGGCCGATGCCGTCGCCGGGGATCAGGGTGACGAGCGTCTCTTCGGTTGGGGCTGAGCTCATGCGGGGGTCCTCTCCGGATAGATCGAGCAGAACCCTATCCGCACGGTTCCCACTAGGCGGCCGCTGCGCTCCGCGATCCCGGCAGCCTCTTCGACAGCGAGTACGCCCACGCCAGCGCCTCGGCGACGGCCTTGTACAGCTCCGGCGGGATCTCCTGCTCGAGCTCGAGCGTGGCCAGCGCCTCGACCAGCGCCGGGTCCTCGCGGAGCGGGATGCCGGCCTCGCGGGCCGCTTCGATGATCTTCTCGGCTACCAGGTCGTTGCCGGTCGCGATCACCTTGGGGGTATCGCCGTTCCCGTAACGGAGCGCGGTCGCCCTCTTGCGACCACTAGGCACGAAGATCGATCCTCCCGGTCGGCGGCGGCGGCGGGGGGACGCTGTCAGGCCGGGCGAGGACGGCGGCGCTGGCGGGCCGGCCGGTCGCGCTCGCCAATGCCTCGACCAGCTCGCTGGTGGCTGCGTTGGCGACGTCGGTGGCGGCCCCCGGCGGGGTCACGACGCCCGCTGTGATCGCGCCCTGTGACATCCGCAGCCGCACCTCGATCGCCCCCAGCGTCGGGCTGTGCAACACGAAGGCTGCCTCGCCGGCAACCTCCTCGCTCGTCGAATTGGCGCCGTCGGCGTCGGGGTCGACGGTGACCCTGGCGGCTGACCCGTCCGGCAGCCACAGCGGCTCGTCCCCGGCCAGCGCGAGCGCCGCGCGGGTGAGGCTGCCGTTGCGGCTGAGGGCCATCCGGCCGGCGGCCCGGGCCACCGATCCGCTGCGTTGCCGCGCCGGAGCCCGCTCGACCTTGGCCGTCACCTTGTGGCCCTGCACCTTGGTCACCGTCAGCCGCAAACGCGCTCCGGGCTCGACGCCGGGCGGCAGCTGCGCCTGCACCTGCTGACCCGCCAGCGAGATCACGCCGCGACCACTGGAGTTGGGCGAGGTGACCACCCGGGCGACCAGCTGTGATCCCGGCTTGATCTGAAGCGCGCGGCCGCCTGCCCCCCCGCGGGCCCCGATCGCGCGGATGTGCAGTGCGGTGTGTACCACTCAACTCGCGGCCCCCGCTGACGACTACGGGGGCGACAGTTTTGCGCTGTCGTTCCCGTTATCGACCGATCGGAAGTGGTTATCCAATGGAACGCGGTTTGTATATCGCGGCCTCCGGGATGCTCGCCGAGCAGGTACGCCAGGACCAGATCGCCAACGAGCTGGCCAACTCCTCGACCCCTGGATACAAGTCCGACACGTCGGTCCAGTCCAGCTTCGGCGAGGTGCTCCTGTCGAACACCGCCACCGGCCAGGTGGTCGGCCCGATGAGCCTGGGAGTCCACATCTCCCAGGAAGTCACGGACCTGACCCAGGGGCCGCTCCAGCAGACCGGCAACTCCCTGGACTTCGCGCTCGACGGCGCGGGGTTCTTCTCCGTCCAGACTCCGTCCGGCACCGCGTACACGCGCGACGGGCAGTTCGAGGTGGACGGCGGTGGCCGTCTGATCACGGACACCGGCAATCCCGTGCTAGGTACCGACGGCAAGCCGATCGTGGTCGGCGACGGCAAGAACCTGAGCGTGTCTCAGGAGGGTGTTGTCACCTCCAACGGCAAGACGGTTGGCCAGCTGTCGGTCGTCTCGCTCACCAACGCCACCAAGCAGGGCGACACCCTGTGGTCTGGCACGCCGGGCGCCAAGCCCTCGGGCACGACCGTCGATCAGGGCTACCTGGAAGGATCCGGCGTCCAGCCGGCGCAGGCGATGGTGGACATGATCGTGTCGCTGCGGGCGTACGAGTCCAGTCAGCGCGTGTTGCAGGGCATCGACGAGACCTTGAGCAAGGCCGTGACCTCGGTCGGCTCGGCGACTGGGTCGTGACCCTGACTAAAGACCCAACACGGCCGGACGATAACCCGGCCAATAACGAACGAGAAGGGGCGCCAGGCTGGACTGCGATCTGCAGAGGCCGGCGGGGAACGCAGAAGTCGTTGCTCGCACCCCTTCTTCCCAAGACCAGGGAAGGAACGCAGACGCGATGATGGACGGTCTCTATTCGGCCGCCGCCGGCCTGTTTGCCCAGCAGTCCAGGATGGACATGCTGGCGAACGACATCTCCAACGTCAGCACCACGGGCTACAAGCAGGAGCGGGTTGGTTTCCGCGACCTGATCTACAACCAGGAGGGCGGCGTCCGCATCGGCGCCGGCTCCGCCGTGGTGGATGCCGGACGTGACTTCTCGCCGGGTGCGTTCAACCAGACCGGCGACCCGCTCTCGGTTGCGATCGCCGGCCCCGGGTTCTTCCAGGTGCGCACGACCGACGGCAAGGTGGCGCTGACCCGGTCGGGCGACTTCCAGATCGACGCCGAGGGCTCGATCACCACCCAGACCGGCCAGCGCCTGGTGCCGCCGATCACCGTTCCCAAGGGCGACAGCCCGAGCGACATCTCGATCTCCGCGAACGGCACGGTCAAGGCCAAGGGTACGACGATCGGCAAGATCCAGGTCGTCGACGTCCCCGGTGACGGCGGACTGCTCTCGATCGGCGACAGCCTCTACCTGCCGACCGCCGCCAGCGGCGCGCCGCAGCCGGTCGGCAAGGACACCACGCTCGACCAGGGCTACCTGGAGTCGTCGAACGTCGACCTGGCGTCGGCGATGACGAACGTGATGGACGCGCAGCGCTCGTACTCACTCGACTCCCAGATGATCAGCACTCAGGACCAGATGATGCAGATCGCGAACCAGATCCGGCAGTGAGCACCATTCCCCCGATCAATCCCGCCGTCATGCCGCCCGACGTCCGCGCCGCGGGCAAGAAGGGCGAGGCGCTGTACTCCGACGCCCTGTCGTTCGAGAACGTGATGCTGCAGCAGCTGACGCAGCAGATGTTCAATACGGACGGGTCGGACGGCTCGGGCGGGCTGGCCGGCATCGGCAGCGACGCCAGCTCCGGCGACGGTTCGGGTGACTCGCTGATGAGCGGCGACGCCACGTCCAGCGCGTTCACCAGCATGCTGCCGCAGGCCATGGCCGACGCGCTCACCAACGCCGGCGGCGTCGGACTGGCCGATCAGCTCTACCAGTCGTTCGCGGCGCAGTACGGCGTCTCGACCAAGCCCGCCGACCCGACCGGTACCACCGGCGCCGGCCAGACGCAGGGAGCGTCCTCATGAGCCAGTTCGGGCTGATCGAGCACCTCGACCGACAGCTGACGTCGTCGCGACGGTTGCTCGGCATCGTGCTCGCACAGGGCGACGCCATCAAGGTGCAGGACGTCGAGGCCGTGCTCGCCCGGCTGGCCGACGTCCAGGCCGAGATGGTGAAGCGCGCCCAGATCGAGCGCGAGCGCGACGTGCTGCTGCAGCACGCTTCCGTCGCGTTGGGCGTCCCCGTGGCCGAAGTCAGCCTGGAGTCGATCCTCGTGCTCGTCCCGGTGGACGAGGCCGAGCATGCCCGGGAGCTCTCCGCAGAGCTTCGCGGCCTGCTGGCCGAGGTTGCCCGGGTGCACGCGCAGAACCGAGTCTTGATCCGCCAGGAGCTGGCCTTCCTCGACCATCTGATGCGCGTTCTCACCGGCGTGCCGCAGGCCGGCTACTCGCCGTTCGGTGAAGGCTCCGTTCCTCAGCCCAACAACCTCGTGGACATGAGGGCCTAGCCGTGGCCATCTCCACCTTCATGGGTCTTGAGACGACGCTGCGGGGCATCCTCGCCCAGCAGCTGGCGCTCGACACGACTGCCCACAACATCTCCAACGCGAGCACGCCGGGGTACTCCCGGCAGTCCGCGGTGATGGCCGCTTCGACGGCGTTCGCACCGCCCTCGATGATGACTCCGGCGCAGGCCGGCGAGATCGGCACCGGCGTCGACGTGATCGCCTACCAGCGCGTCCGTGACAGCTTCCTCGACCTGCAGTACCGCGGGCAGTCGATGGTGCAGGGCCAGGCGCAGGCCACCAACGATGGCCTCAACAACGTGCAGGACGCGCTCAACGAGCCGGGCGACAACGGGCTCAGTAACCTGATGCAGCAGTACTGGTCTTCGTGGCAGGCGGTCTCGAACGACCCCGAGAACATGGCGTCCAGGCAGGCCCTGGCGCAGTCCGCTGCCAGCCTCGCCAACGGCTTCAACGCGCTCTCCAGCCAGCTGACCACGATCCAGGGACAGACGGGGCAGAACGTCACCGCCACGATCCAGAACGTGAACCAGCTGGGTGCGCAGATCGCCACGCTGAACAACTCGATCCGCCAGGCGACTGTCGGCGGCGTGCAGCCCAACGACCTGCTCGACCAGCGCGACAACCTGCTCGACCAGCTCTCCGCGATGGGCAACGTCTCGATCACCAACAGCACCAACGGCATGGTGGATGTCTCGATCGGCGGGGCGGCGCTGGTCACGGGCACCACCTCGGCCACGATCGCCGAGAGCGACATGACCAGCCTGACGTCCGGCAAGCTGTCCGGCCTGATCCAGCTTCGCGACACGACGATTCCGGGCTACCAGTCGCAGCTCGACACCGTCGCCAGCACGCTGATCAGCGCGACCAACACGCAGCATGCCGCCGGGTTCGACCTGAACGGCAACGCGGGCGGGGCATTCTTCACCGGCACCAACGCCTCGACGATCGCCGTCAACCCGGCGCTGATCACGAACCCGGGGCTGATCGCGGCATCGGCCGATGGGACGCCGGGCAACGCGAACAATGCGCTGGCGCTGGCCGGCATCCGCAACCAGACGCTGATCGGGTCGTCCAGCATCGACGACGCCTACTCGCAGCTGGTGACGAAGATCGGCGCCGACACCGCGCAGTCGAACACGACGCTGTCGAACGCCACCGCGCTGACGACGGCGATCAACAACCAGCGGCAGTCCGTTTCCGGCGTCTCGCTGGACGAAGAGATGACGAACCTGCTGACGTTCCAGCGTGGGTATCAGGCGTCGAGCCGCGCGCTCAGCGCGATGGACGACATGATCAACCAGCTCGTCAACCGCACCGGGAGGGTGGGGCTGTGAGGATCACCCAGAACATGATGTCCACCTCGGTGCTGAACGACCTCGAGAACGCCGCCAACCAGCTCAACCTGACGCAGCAGCGGATCTCGTCGGGCAAGCAGATCCAGGAGCCGTCGGACAACCCGTTCGGCACCAGCCAGGCACTCCAGTACGACGGGGATCTCGCCCAGAACACCCAGTACCAGAGCAACGTCAACGACGCCCAGGGATGGCAGAGCACCGTCGACACGGCTCTCACCAATGTCAACGACATCGTGCTGCGGGCCCGCGACCTGGTCGTCCAGGGCGCGTCGGACACGTCCGGCCCGTCTGCGCGCAGCGACATCGCCTCCGAGATCGATCAGCTGGTCGACTCGCTGAAGGCCGAGGGCAACACCCAGTACTCCGGGCGATACGTGTTCTCCGGCACCCAGACGCTGACGCAGCCCTACCAGGTCGGCAGCACGAACGACACCTACGCCGGCAACACGGGCACGATCACCCGCGAGATCGGCCAGGGCGTGCAGATCGCGGTCAACGTCCCCGGTTCGACGATCTTTGGCGACGGCACCACCGGTCTGATCGCGACGCTCCGGCAGATCTCTACCGACCTGCGCGCCAACAACGGCTCGGCGCTGCAGAACGGCGACCTGACCGCCCTGGACACCGCCGGCACCGCCATCAGCGCGCAGCAGGCGACGGTCGGCGCGATGTCCAACCGGCTGACGTCCGCGACGTCGCGGCTGCAGCAGCTGCAGCAGGCGACCACGCAGCAGCTCTCCAACGTGCAGGACGCAGATATGGCACAGACAATGATCGACTTCTCGACGCAAACGGCCGTATACCAGGCGGCGCTGAAGTCCGGCGCCCAGATCATCCAGCCCTCCCTGATGGACTTTCTCGCCGTCGGGTAACGACAGGAGCCCCCATGCAGATCGAAAGTACTCGTTTCGGTCGCGTCGAGATTGCAGACGACGCGGTCATCAACTTCCCGGACGGCCTCATCGGGCTTCCCGGCACGCGGTATGCGCTCATCGCGCAGACCGAGTCGTCGGTGTTCCTGTGGCTGCACTCGGTCGACGATCCGGCCGTCGCACTTCCGGTCGCGAATCCGTGGCTGTTCTTCGGCAACTACGAGGTCGAGGTGTCCGACGAGGACGCCGAGAAGCTGCGGCTCGAGGGCCCGGCGAACGCGGACATCCTCTGCGTCGTCCGCGCCTCCGACCGTCTGGAGGAGTTCACCGTCAACCTGCGCGGCCCGCTGGTGGTCAACGGCCCGGAGCGAATCGGGCGTCAGATCATCAACGAGACCGGCGACTTCTCGGTACGGCAGCCGCTGTTCTCCGAGACCGAGCTGAACCGCGTCCGTCCGTCGGCTCCGGCCGCCCCCGTCGCTGCCACTGGGGTCTAGCCGTGCTGGTCATCACACGCCGGTCAGGCGAGCGGATCTGCCTCGGCGACGACGTCACCATCACGGTGCTCGAGATCTCAGGCTCGACCGTACGCCTGGGGATCGAAGCGCCCAGCGAGGTACCCGTCTACCGACACGAGATCTGGGCGGCGGTCAAGGCCGAGAACCAGGCGGCCGCGAACGCGTCCATTACCCGACTACCCACCCCTACCGAGAGCTCTAACTAGTTCTTTTCTACCGACACGGAGGTCGTCCCAAATGTCCCTTCGAATCCAGACAAACGTCGAAGCCTTCGACGCCCACCGCAATCTCCAGAACACGGAGAACGCGCTGTCCTCGTCGATGCAGAAGCTGTCGTCGGGCTACCGCATCAACAAGGCGGCCGACGACGCCGCCGGCCTGGCGATCAGCGAGCAGATGCAGGCTCAGATCGGCGGTCTCGATCAGGCTCAGCGCAACGCGCAGGACGCCGAGTCGCTGGTGCAGACCGGTGAAGGCGCGATGAACGAGGTGCAGTCGATGCTGCAGCGCGTTCGCGACCTCGCCGTCGAGTACAACAACGGCACGCTGTCCACGGCCGACAAGGCTTCGATCACCGCTGAGGTTGCTCAGCTGTGCGCCGAGATCAGCCAGATCGGCAACGACACGTCGTTCAACGGCATCGCGCTGCTGACCGGTTCCGCCGTCATCACGTTCCAGATCGGCGCCAACGACGGCGAGACCATCGCTGTCACCGGTGTCCAGATGTTCGGCACCGGCGGCACGCAGGGCACCGGCGCGGGCCAGCACGCGATCGACGACTCGATCTTCAACTTCACGGGCTCGACCGTGACGCTTCAGTCGATCGACGACGCGATCCAGAACGTCTCCGACATGCGAGGGACGTACGGCTCTGTCCAGAACCGCCTGGATCACACGCTGAACAACCTGGCCAGCTACGAGGAGAACCTGACCGCGGCGAACTCGCGTATCCAGGACGTCGACATGGCGTCCGAGATGGTGAACTTCACCAAGCTCCAGGTGCTCCAGCAGGCGGGTACGGCCATGCTGTCGCAGGCCAACCAGATCCCGCAGACGGTGCTGCAGCTGCTCAAGTAGGAACGACAAGCGCGAACGTAACACCCACCGGTACAGCTCCGGGCCCTCGTCTCCCTTGTGGAGGCGGGGGCCCGTCGCTTTGGGCAGGGCGACGGGCTTGCGGTAGGGTGGCGCCGTTGTGAGCCGCTCGGCCTACAAGGGGTACCGCTCGTTCAGCTATCTCCAGCCCGGCGCCGACTACCGGGCGTACGAGCTCGCCCCTGAGGTCGACCGCGTGCCGCCGCACGTCGTCGAGCTTTCGCCCGAGCAGGAGGCGCGGGTCGACCGTCTGCTGGACGAGAACATCTCGATCTCCCTGCACGACCACGGCGAGGTCAACCCCGTCGACCCTGCCGAGACCGACGAGTGGATCCGCGAGGGGCGGATCGCCACCGGATACGAGGGTCTGTGGAAGTCACGGCTGACCGCGGTGTTCGAGAACTTCGAAGACGGCGTCTCGACGTTCACCTCCAAGAACGGGTGGAAGTGGAACGACGTGATCCATGACATCGGCATGCGGTACTGCGACTGGGATCACCAGGACTTCGTCATCCGCGCCCGCGGTCTGGACGACATCTACCACGCGTTCGAGACCGGCCGTCTGGCCGTCTTCTCCTCCCTCGAGTCGGCGACGCCGATCGAGAACGAGCTCGACCGGATCGACGTCCTCTACGGCCTCGGCGTCCGCATGCTCGGCATCGCTTACAGCGAGGGCAACGCACTGGGGGCGGGTTGCCGTGAGGAGCGCGATGCCGGGCTCACCCACTTCGGCCGTCGTGCGGTCGAGCGCATGAACAAGCTGGGGATGGTCATCGACATCTCCCACTCGGGCGACGCCACGTCCCTGGAGACGATCGCCGCCAGCAGCAAGCCGGTGTGCATCAGCCACTCCGGGTCGCGGGACGTCTGGCCCATCAGCAAGTGCAAGTCCGACGAGGTGATCAAGGCGTGCGCCGAGCGGGGAGGGATCATCGGCATCGAGGCGGCTCCGGGGACGACGATGACGACCGACCGGATGGACACCCACGACCTGGACGACGTCATGCGCCACTTCGAGTACTGCGTCGCCCTGGTCGGCATCGACGCGGTCACGTTCGGGCCGGACACGTTCTTCGGCGATCACTCGGCGTCGTACCAGCTCGGGATCGGGCTCGCTGCTGGTCAGCGGCGACTCCGAGTACGACCGCGTCACCGTCCCCTACGTCGTCGGCCTGGAGAACATCGGCGACTTCCCGAACATCGTCCGCTGGCTCGTGAAGCACGACTACTCCGACGACGAGATCGCCAAGGTCATCGGCGGCAACACCCTGCGGGTGCTCGAGGCAAACTGGAGCGTCTGAAACTATCGGGGGCGCGGCGGGTGACTCGGGAACGCTGACGCGACGAGCTTGGCGAGCACGACAACGGACGCCATCAGCGCAAGCCAACCTGCTCCGGCAACTTCAACGAATTCCATGACCACAGAGTTGCCGTTCCGGCTTGGGAATTCCTGGGAGCCGGGCATGCGTTTGCTGTGTGGTGAGGGAAAATGCCGGCGTGGAGATCCTCGGTCTCATCTTCGCCGGCTCCTCGACCGACCGCCGTCCGGAGATGGCCGCGTTCCTCGAGAACGTGCTCGGCCTCCCGCGCACTGCCGTCGACGGCATCGAGGCTGACCTCTTCGACCTGCCCGACGGGTCGCGGTTCGCCGTTGCCTCGGCGGGCGGGATGGGCACCGAGCGCACCATCGGCTTCCTCGTGCCAGACGTCGACGCGGCGGTCGCGGAGCTCCACCAGGCGGGCGTCGAGACCGACGACGGGATCTCCGAGAACGCCGGGTACCGCTACGTGCACTTCCGGGCGCCCGACGGCGGGCTCTACGAGCTGGTCGAGCGCCGCTCCTAGCCGAGGTCGTTAGGATCGGCGGATGGCCGTCTCGCAGCGATTCGCCGGAGCTGTCGCCCTCGTCACCGGCGCCGGCCACGGCATCGGCCGGGCATCCGCTCGGCGGCTCGGGGCCGAGGGCGCGAGACTGGCCGTCAACGACATCCGCGCCGAGGCCGCGGCCGAGACGGTCGAGCTGCTTGGTGCCGACGGCATCGATGCGGCCACCTTCGTCTGCGATGTCGCCGATCCGGCCGAGGTGGCGGCGATGGTCGAGGCGATCGTCGAGCGGTTCAGCCGCATCGACGTGCTGCACAACAACGCCGGCGTGATGATCCCCGGCACCGCGCTCGACCAGACGCTCGAGGAATGGGATCGGCACTACGCCGTCAACGTGCGCGGGATACTGCTGGTCAGCCGGGCGGTGATCCCGGTGATGCAGCGGCAGGGTGGAGGCGCGATCGTAAACACGGCCTCGATCAGCGGCATGCTCGGCGAGCCCAACCTGGTTGCATACGACTCGTCCAAGGGCGCGGTCATCAACCTCACCCGCCAGCTCGCGGTCGAGTACGCCGGAGACGGAATCCGCGTCAACTGCGTCTGCCCGGGCTGGGTCGACACGGGCTTCAACGACGTCATCTTCGAGGAGGCCGGGATGGACGACGAGGCGGTCGCCGCGATGGTCGAGCAGCTGGTGCCGATGAACCGGCAGGGCGTCGCCGAGGACATCGCGCCGACCGTGGCCTTCCTCGCGTCAGAGGACGCGGCGTACATCACGGGCGAGGCGGTCGTGGTCGACGGCGGCCTGATGGCCCAGTAGCCGACGCGTTAAGCACCGAGGGCCGCCCGGTGGGGGCGGCCCTCAGTGTGTGTCGTCCCGTTATGTGTGATGCGGTGTTGCTGGTGGTGCTTAGCGGAGCAGCGAGAGGATGCTCTGCGGCTGCTGGTTGGCCTGCGCGAGCATGGCCGTACCCGCCTGCTGGAGCACCTGGAGCTTGGTGAAGTTCACCATCTCGGACGCCATGTCGACGTCCTTGATGCGCGAGTTCGCCGCGGTCAGGTTCTCCTCGTAGCTGGCGAGGTTGTTGAGCGTGTGGTCGAGCCGGTTCTGCACCGAGCCGTAGGTCGAGCGCATATCCGACACGTTCTGGATGGCGGCATCGATCGACTGCAGCGTCACCGTGGAGCCGCTGAAGTTGAACAGCGCCGAGTCGACGGCCTGCGAGCCACCGGTGCCAAACAGCTGCGTGCTGGCGACGGAGAGGGTCTCGCCGTCGTTGGCACCGACCTGGAAGGTCACGGTCGCCGCGCCGGTCAGCAGGGCGATGCCGTTGAACTGCGTCTGGCTGCCGATCTGGCTGATCTCGGCGCACAGCTGAGCAACCTCAGCGGTGATCGAGGCCTTGTCGGCGGTGGACAGCGTGCCGTTGTTGTACTGCACGGCCAGATCGCGGACGCGCTGCAGCATGCTCTGCACTTCGCTCAGCGCACCTTCACCGGTCTGCACCAGGGACTCAGCGTCCTGGGCATTCCGCTGGGCCTGATCCAGGCCACCGATCTGCGACTGCATCTGCTCGCTGATGGCCAGGCCGGCAGCGTCGTCAGCAGCCTTGTTGATGCGATAGCCCGACGAGAGCTTCTGCATCGACGAGGACAGCGCGTTCTCCGTGCTCTGGAGATTGCGGTGGGCGTCGAAAGCCTCGACGTTGGACATGATGCGAAGGGACATGCTCTTCCTCCTTGAAGACGGGGGTCCCAGCAGACCCACATCGTGTGGATCTGACGGCCTGGCATCGACCAGGCTGCACACCGGGTAATCGCCCGGCTCCAACGGTTCTTTAGCATGTTGCGTGAATTGCCGTCAAAACGGGTCGATTACTGGCTTGATGAGCTATCTCGACGCGGTTCAGCGGGTCTCGCAGATCGACACGATGCTGCAGCAGCTCGTCACTCCGGCGGCCGCCACGACCACTCCGGCGAGCAGTTCAGCCGGCGCCTCGACGGTATCGGCGAGCCCGTCGGGCTCGAGCTTCCAGTCGGCCCTGGCATCCGCGCAGGCTGATCCGGCCAGCGCCGTTAACGGCTCGGGCGACGGCTCCAACACCGGCCTGCGCGCGCTTGCGATCGCGAAGTCGCAGCTCGGCGTGACCGAGCAGCCACCGGGCTCCAACGACGGCCCGCAGATCTCGATGTACCGCTCGGCCGTCGCCGGCAGCTACGCCGGCGCTCCCTGGTGCGCCTACTTCGTCTCCTGGTGCGCCGCTCAGGCGGGCGCCCCGCTGGGCTCGACCGGCCAGGGCCTGGGCTCCGTCGCCGAGATCACCGACTGGGCCAAGAGCACCGGTCGGTTCACCGAGACTCCGCAGCCCGGCGACCTGATCCTGTTCGGCACCGAGCACGTCGGCATCGTCGAGTCGGTCAACCCGGACGGGACGCTGACCACCGTCGAGGGCAACACCAGCAATGGCGTCTACGAGCGCCAGCACTCGCCCGGCGACGCCACCGGCTACGTCCGGCTCGGCTAGCTGCTCAGCCGCGGCCTCCCATCGGCACCTGTCACGACCCTGCAACGCCGCTGTGTCTGGGACCGGACCGGGCCAGACCCGGTCGAACGCCGTCTCGGAAGTGTGACGCCGGCCGTGACGTGACCACGTCTTTAAGCACTGAGGGCCGCCCGGTGGGGGCGGCCCTCAGTGTGTGTCGTCCCGTTATGTGTGATGCGGTGTTGCTGGTGGTGCTTAGCGGAGCAGCGAGAGGATGCTCTGCGGCTGCTGGTTGGCCTGCGCGAGCATGGCCGTACCCGCCTGCTGGAGCACCTGGAGCTTGGTGAAGTTCACCATCTCGGACGCCATGTCGACGTCCTTGATGCGCGAGTTCGCCGCGGTCAGGTTCTCCTCGTAGCTGGCGAGGTTGTTGAGCGTGTGGTCGAGCCGGTTCTGCACCGAGCCGTAGGTCGAGCGCATATCCGACACGTTCTGGATGGCGGCATCGATCGACTGCAGCGTCACCGTGGAGCCGCTGAAGTTGAACAGCGCCGAGTCGACGGCCTGCGAGCCACCGGTGCCAAACAGCTGCGTGCTGGCGACGGAGAGGGTCTCGCCGTCGTTGGCACCGACCTGGAAGGTCACGGTCGCCGCGCCGGTCAGCAGGGCGATGCCGTTGAACTGCGTCTGGCTGCCGATCTGGCTGATCTCGGCGCACAGCTGAGCAACCTCAGCGGTGATCGAGGCCTTGTCGGCGGTGGACAGCGTGCCGTTGTTGTACTGCACGGCCAGATCGCGGACGCGCTGCAGCATGCTCTGCACTTCGCTCAGCGCACCTTCACCGGTCTGCACCAGGGACTCAGCGTCCTGGGCATTCCGCTGGGCCTGATCCAGGCCACCGATCTGCGACTGCATCTGCTCGCTGATGGCCAGGCCGGCAGCGTCGTCAGCAGCCTTGTTGATGCGATAGCCCGACGAGAGCTTCTGCATCGACGAGGACAGCGCGTTCTCCGTGCTCTGGAGATTGCGGTGGGCGTCGAAAGCCTCGACGTTGGACATGATGCGAAGGGACATGCTCTTCCTCCTTGAAGAACGTGGGTGGTCCCAAGAGAGCCCGGACATCCTTGCCGAGCCTTGTCCCGCCTATGACAGATCAGGCGTGACCTACTGGTAATCGACCGGTTCGCTTCCCTATTTAGCAGATGTGCGAGAGCATCTTTGTGCCGCGGCGCGCCTGCTAGGCCTGGACGTCGATGTGAGGCAGCCCGTCATCCGGCTCCTCCTCGTCGATGTCCTCGTCCTCGTGCTCCTGGCGATGACGGTGCTGCTCCGATTCCTCGCGGCTCGAGCGCTCTCGCCGCGGCTTGGGCGGCGGGGGTGTGGGCTGAATCCGCTCGATGGGGCCGAACGGGTCGAACATCAGCTCGCGTCAGTCTCGTTTCGCTTCTGCGCGGCCGCCAGCCGTGCGGCGTGCGCACGCTGCACGGCGGTTCGCGCCTGCATCTCCAGGACGTGCCTCCAGATACCGACCACGGCAAACCCGACGACCAGGTAGCCGACGCACCCGGCAATCAGCGCCCGCACGCCGGCGTCGGCGAGTGCCAGCCCCTGGCTATAGCTTGCGTAACCGGCGACCAGGAAGCATCCGAGCGCGCCGTAGCTCTTCCAGGTGCGGATCGACGCGGCCGCGCGTGGGTGCTCGGTGATGCTGACCAGGGGAGGCTTGGGCGATGCCATCAGAACGACTCCGTCCACCCCGTGTCATTCGGCACGATCACGGCAATACCTGCTCTGCAAGGGTGTTCGCGTCGGCCGGGCGCAGCCCAGCCGAGGGGCGGCGACCCTCGCCGACGTAGGAAACCGGCTTCTTCAGGGCAAACGCGAGGCCGACCGCGGGAGCGGGCGACGGTGCTTCGTCCATCCCCGTGATCAGGATCCTGTTGATCGCTACCGACGGCGACAGTGCGTCGTAGAGCGCCTGCGCCGCGCGGGCGTCCATCGTCGCCGGCACCACCAGGTGCGTCTCGTCGGGCTTCACCTGCGCCATCAACTCGCCGAGAGCGGCGATCGCCTTGGCGTCGCGCCCCGAGACCGGCGGGGTGTCGACCACGATCAGGCTCTCGCCCTGCATCCGGGTGGCGGCCCGTTTCGCCGCTTCCGGCGTCTCGGCCACGCGGACGCCGATGTCCAGATGCTCGGTCAAGGTGCCCAGGCGGTACGCGCCGGACGAGGGCTCGAGGCTCAGCGTGCGCACCGCGATCCGGGATCCCGACGCATAGGCATGGCAGAGCTTGGCCGCCGCCAGCGTCTTTCCGCTGCCGGACGCACCGACCACGGCGATCGTCCGCCGCTTGGTCTTCCAGCCGTGCTCGATCTTGATCGCACGGGCGAGGGCCCGGCGCACCAGGTCGCGGGGACTGGCCTCGCGGTCGAACGGCGCCATGCCGCGCTCGGCGTCCTGCACTACCGCGTCGGCAGTTGCTGCCGGGATTCCTGCCTCGACCAGCTCGGCCCGGGCCTGCTCGAAGCCGGGGTCGCTGGGGGAGGGGGAGAGCTCGATGTTGTCCTCGCTCTCCGGCTCGGCCGGGGCGACCGGCTCAATGTCGGCCACTGGGGGCGTCTCGATCGGCTGGAAGCGGGCTGCCTCAGCGATCTCGGCCGACTCGAGATGGTCGGCGAACGGGGACGCCTGGTCGATCAGTTTCTGCATCACCGGAGTGGCGAGCTCCTCGGGAGTCGCCTCGAGACCGGCGGTGTCGTAGGAGTCGACCACGCGCTGGGCGGGCATGGTGGACAGCGGCTGGCCCGATCCCAGCGCCGCCGCCTCGACCTCGACGCACTTCTTCTGGAAGAACCCGCCGACGCCGCCGATCAGGCCCTCCCGCTGCCGCGTGATCACGGCATCCGGCCCCAGCTCGGCCCGGATCGTCGGCAGCAGCTCCTCGAGCGTCGCACCGCGATATGTCTTTGTCTCAGGCATTAGATGAGTACTCCATATCTCTCGCGTGCCTGGCCGCCAGGCGGGATTGGTTGTTCGCTCGGGCTGTGGGTGGCTGTGCCTGCGAACCTGCACCTCGCGGTGCCCGCATGGCGCACCAATACGAACCAGTATTGGCGCGCCATCCGTTCAGCGCGACGCACGGCTTGCGGGGTCCGCTGAATAGCAGACCCCTCCAGGCCGGTGTCAAGCTCTGCTTGACACCTTCGCCACCCAGGACACCACGTGAGATATGGAGCACTCATCTCACAACTCCTGTTGTCTCGACCCGCACGCCGGGAAGAATTTCGTTGTAGGACACGACTGGAAGCTGCGGCATCCGCTGCTCGATCAGACGCCGCAGGTGGCGGCGCACGCGGCTGGAGCAGAGCACGACCGGCCGCACGCCCATACCGGTCGCCGACTCGACCTGGCCGGCCAGCGAACCGACGACCGCCTGGGCACGGTCGGGGTCCATCGCCAGGTACTCGCCCTCGGGCGTCTGGGCCACCGACTCGGCGATCTCCTGCTCGAGCGTGGGGTCGAGCGAGATGGCGCGCAGGGTACGGTCGTCGTCCAGATAGCCGGCGGTGATCGTCCGGGCCAGCGCCTGGCGGGCGTACTCGGCCAGCACGGCCGGGTCGCGGGTGAAGCCCGCGCGGTCGCCGATTGCCTCCAGGATGGTGCCCAGGTCGCGGATCGACACGCCCTCGCGGAGCAGGTGCTGGAGCACGCGCTGGACCTCGCCGACACCAAGTTTCTCGGGCACGATGTCCTCAACGGCAGCTGCGTTGGCATCCTTGAGCGTGTCGAGCAGCTTGCGCGTCTCCTGCCGGGTCAACAGCTCGTCGACGTGCCGGCGGATGGTCTCGGTGAGGTGGGTGACGATCACCGACTCGGAGTCGACAACCGTGTAGCCGAGCGCCGCCGCCTCGGCCTGGTTGGCCTCCTCGACCCACACGGCGGGGAGGCCGAAGGCCGGCTCGACGGCCGGGATGCCGGCCACCGGCGCGACTGCGTCGCCCGGGTTCATGGCCAGCCGGTGGCCGGGGATGATCCGGTCGCGGGCGACCTCGGTGCCGCGGATCTTGACCGCGTACTGGTGCGACTCGAGCCCGACGTCGTCGTGGATGCGCACGGGGGCGATGACGATGCCCAGCTCGCTTGCGATCTGGCGGCGGACAACCCGCACGCGGGCCAGCAGGGCGCCGCCAGACTTCTGGTCGACCATCGGCACCAGCCCGAAGCCGATGGTCAGCTCGATCGGGTCGATGGCCAGCGCACCCTCGGCCTGGTCGCGGGACTGCGTCTGCTTGGTCGCCGCCTCCTGCTGCTTCTGCTGGTCGAGCTCGTCGGCGGCAGTCTGCATGCCCTGCGACTTCATCGCCCGGCCGAGTGCGACGAAGCAGCCGCCGATGATCAGGAAGGGGAGCTTGGGCAGACCCGGGACGAGACCCATCGCGATGATCACGCCGCCCGCGATCATCGGCGCCCGGGGCTGCTTCAGAATCTGGTTGGTGATGTCGCGGCCAAGGTCTGCCTCGCTGCCGCTGCGGGTGACGATGACGCCCATCGCCGTGGAGATCAGCAGGGCGGGGATCTGGGCGGCCAGGCCATCGCCGATGGTGAGCAGCGGGAAGGTGTGGATGGCGTCGCTGAAGCCCATGCCCCGCTGCAGGACGCCGACCCCGACGCCGCCCAGCAGGTTGATGGCGACGATCACGACACCTGCCACCGCGTCGCCCTTGACGAACTTGGAGGCACCGTCCATGGCGCCGTAGAAGTCGGCCTCCTTGGCGATGTCCTCGCGCCGCCTGCGGGCCTCCTCGTCGGTGATCTGGCCGGCGTTCAGATCGGCGTCGATCGCCATCTGCTTGCCTGGCATCGCGTCCAGGGTGAAGCGGGCGGCCACCTCGGCCACGCGGCCGGCGCCGTTGGTGATGACCACGAACTGGATGACCACCAGGATCAGGAACACCACCATGCCGACCAGCACGTTGCCGCCGACCACGAAGTCGCCGAACGCGTGGATGACGTTGCCGGCGTTCGCGTGGAGGAGCACCAGGCGGGTGACGCTGACGTTGATCGCCAGCCGGTAGAGAGTGGTGAGCAGGAGCAGCGACGGGAACGCCGCGAAATCGAGTGCCCGGGGGACGTACATCGTCGTGATCAGGATCACCAGGGCGCCCCCGATGTTGATCGTGATCATCATGTCGAGCAGCGCCGAGGGGATCGGCACCAGCATCATGGCCACGATCACCACGACGGCGACAGCGCCGAGCAGGTCGCTGTGCTTGAGCAGTGTCCTCATGCGCCCGCCCAGGGGTCGACGGCTTCCGCGAAGGGAAGCGGGACTGCTGCCACGACCTGGAGGGGGCGGCGCGTGACGGAACGACGAAGAGGCACGTCAGCCTCCTAATCGGCCGTGGCCTCCCCCAATTGAGGGGGACCAGGTTCGAGCAGGAAGCTCTAACGGGGATGCCTAGCGGCGTCTGACGGGCGTCGCGCGGCGCAGGAGGCTATGCCGCGGCTTGCCCAGATGAACTCCGTATATGGGCTTCACCGCGGCATGGCCTCCTGCTGGGCGCGCCACGCGCCAGCCATCCACGATTCATCCCCGTTAGAGCTTCACGCGTGGTTATGCGGCGGCGGCCGCGGCCCGCTCGTCGCGGATCCTGCGGCGGCGGTCGGCCGCCTTGCGTCCGGCGGTGCGGTAGACGAAGGCCAGCACCTCGGCGACGGCCTGGAAGAAGGTGTCCGGGATCATCTGGCCCACCTCGATCTCGCGGTACAGCGCCCGCGCGAGCGGAGGGTTGGTGACCACGGTGACGTCGTACCTCTCGGCCTCCTCACGGATAGCGGCTGCCACCAGGTCGGCGCCCTTGGCGATCAGCTCCGGCGCCGGACGGCTGCCGTCGTAGCGGAGCGCGACCGCGAAGTGGGTCGGGTTCGTGATCACGACGTCGGCGGTGGCGACCTCGGCGATCATCCGCTTGCGGGCCTGCTGGAACTGGCGGCGGCGGATTGCACGCCGCACCTCGGGCGAGATGTCCTGCTGCTTGGCCTCCTGCTTGACCTCGTCCTTGGTCATCTTCAGCGTCTTCTCGTGGCGGTGGCGCTGCCAGGCGTAGTCAGCTCCGGCGACGCCGATGAAGGCGATACCGACGTACAGCGCGACCTGCGAGACCATGCCGGCGATCGTGAACAGGATCGCCGCGGGCGGCATCCCGGTCATCGCGGCCAGGCTGTCCAGCCGGCCCCACACCGCCAGGAACGCCGCACCCCCGACGATCGAGGTCTTGGCGATCGCCTTGACCGCGTCGAACACGGCCGTGACGCTGAACAGCCGCTTGATCCCGTTCTTGGGGTTGATGCGGCTGAACTGGGGCTTCAGCGCCTGCGGCGTGATCTTGGGCCGCACCTGCAAGACGCTGGCACAGATGCCGGCGACCATCACGGCGCCGCGCGATCGGACCGGCCAGCTTGAGCACGCGACAGCATGCCCCACTCGGCCAGCGAGCCGAGCCCGGCGCCGCTTGCGAGATCGGGATTCGCGGTCTGGGAGAGGCCTCGCCGCATCACCTCGACGTAGCCCATCAGCAGCGAGCCGCCGAGCGCCGTCAGCGTCCCCAGGCCGGCCAGCAGCGCGACGGCGGTGTTGACGTCGGCCGACTTGACAATCTGGCCCTTCTTGCGCGCCTCGTCGCGGCGCTTGGGAGTTGCTCGTTCGGTGCGGTTCTCGCCGCTCATGAGCCCAGGGTCTGCAGCGCCTGCTGGACCGACGCCTGGAGCTGGTCACTGAGGTGGGAGGCGACGAACGGCAGCGTTGCGCCGATGACCAGGAAGCCGAGCATGATCTTGGCGGGCAGGCCGACGAAGAACACGTTCATCTGGGGCACGGCGCGCGACACCAGGCCAAATGCCGCGTCCGAGATGATCAGCGCGATCACGACCGGGGCCGACGATCTCCATGCCGGCCACGAACACCTGGTCGAGCAGCGTGACCATGCTCCCGGTGATCCCGGTCAGGTTGGGGATGTGGTTGATGGGGACGATCCGGTAGGACGCCGCCATGCCCTCGATCATGAGGGCGTCGCCGCCGGTGAGCAGGAAGATCATCGACCGTGAACAGCGAGTAGAGCTGCGAGATGACCGCGTTCTGGGTGTTGGTGATGGGGTCGACCTGGGAGGCGAAGGAGAACCCGATCATGGTGTCCAGCAGGGTCGCGCCGGCCTGGATCGCGCCGCCCAGCATGGCCAGCGGCAGGGCGAAGGCGAGCCCCACCAGCACCTCTTTCATGATCAGGAACGCCAGCGGCCCCGGTGCGGTGGGCAGGACGTGGCCGTGCATCGCGATCGGCATCAGCGCGAACGAGATGGCTGCCGCAATTATCAGCTTGGCCTGCGCCGGGATCATCTTCGACGAGAACCCGGGAGCCAGCGCAAACAGGCCGCCGACGCGCGCCAGCACGAGCACGAAGCCCATCACCTCGGAGCCCGCCAGGTTGGGGAGGTTGATCGTGTCCGCGAGGACCATGGTCTGTCCCTTTACGGACCGACCATCGACGGGATGTTGGTGTACAGCCCCTGGGTGTAGGAGACCATCTGCGCGATCATCCACGGGCCGGCCAGCAGGATCACGGCGCCGGTCACGATCAGCTTGGGGATGAACGTCAGCGTCTGTTCCTGAATGGACGTGACGGCCTGGAAGATCGAGACCAGGAGTCCCACCGTCAGCCCTGCGATCAGGAACGGCATCGAGACCTTGAGCGCCACGGTCATCGCCTGGACGGCGAGACTGACGACGGTGTCTGAAGTCATGGGTTCCTCACGGTCGTCAGGTGTGGAATGACTGCACCAGTCCCTGGATCACCAGGTGCCAGCCGTCGACCAGCACGAACAGCATGATCTTGAACGGCAGCGAGATCAGGATCGGGGGCAGCATCATCATGCCCATCGACATCAGGGTCGAGGCGACCACCATGTCGATGATCAGGAAGGGCAGGTAGATCAAAAAGCCGATCTGGAACGCCGTCTTCAGCTCGGAGATGATGAAGGCGGGGATCAGCACGTAGGTGGGGATGTCGGCCCGCGTCTTGGGTCGCGGCAGGTGGGCCATGCTGACGAAGAGGGCGAGGTCGGAGTCGCGCGTCTGCTTGAACATGAACTCGCGGAGCGGCTCCTGCCCGCGGTCGACCGCGGTCTGCAGCGTGATCTGCTTGTGCAGGTAGGGCTGGATCGCCTCGTCGTTCATCGCCCTGAACGTCGGCGCCATCACGAAGATGGTCAGGAAGATCGAGATCCCGACCAGCACCTGGTTGGGCGGGCTGGTCGGCGTCCCCATCGCGTTTCGCACGAACCCGAGCACGATGATGATCCGCGTGAACCCGGTGACCATGAACAGGGCTCCCGGCAGCACCGTCAGCAGGGTCAGCAGGAGCATGATCTCGACCGGTGTCGAGAGCCCCTTGCCGCCGTTGATCGAGATCGACGGACCGGTCTGGGTGGCCAGGATCAGCGTGTTCACTGACGCACCGTCATCGCCCGGATGGCCGCCAGGAGCTTGGGCTGGTTGGGCGGGGGAAGGGTCAGCTCGCCGGTGTACTCGGCGACCTGGGGCGGCACCAGGCCGTTGGTCGCGGCCTCGCCGGCCGGGTAGACGCGGAGCGGCGTGATCCCGCTCTCCGCCGATCCGACCAGGATCACCTCATCGCCCGAGCGGACCAGGTGCAGCGCCCGGTTCGACGCCAGTGGCGTGGTCGCCAGCACCTCGATCTGGCCGTCGCCGAGCGTGCGCCGCGAGCGGTTGGTCGTCTTCAGCAGCCAGTAGATCCCATAGATGACGGCCAGCACGATGGCCAGGCCGACCACGGTGCGGGCGATCGTGCCGGTGGTGCTCGGCGACGAGACCGACTGGTCGCCGGTGCCTCCACCGGTGACGGATGCCGGAAGCTTGGTCTTGTCGACGTGGAAGGCGGCCGCCTGCGCGGGCATGGCAAGCACTGCCGGCACGGCGCAGCAAACAGCGACGAGCGCCAGCATCCAGAACGCGCGTGTGAGGGGACGGCGCCGGGACGACAAAGCGCCCCCTTTATCGGCGGCCTTGCCACCCTCTTGAGGTACGGACAAGACGCGTAGGCTGGGCAGACACGCGTTTCCGGTAGGACTCTTACCCCGTTAGGGGGAGACATCACTCTCTCTCAAGGCCGATACGTCCTCCATCTCCGGGGTGTGCGTATGTGTTTGAAACGGAGATGTTGCAGTTTGCAAGTCCGCTTTACGTCCCAGTAGGTGCGGAGGTTCACAACCAGTGGAAGCAGCATTCGTGACCGGCAACCGTCCGACCGCCGAAAGCGCCGAGGCGCTGTGGCGGGCCTGGAGCGTCCATCGCGACGTCGCCGCCCGTGACCGGCTCGTGCTCTCGTACGCACCGATGGTCAAGTACCTCGCCTGCCGCAAGGTGCGCGAGCTCCCCGCCCACTGCGAGCTGGACGACCTGGTGTCGTGCGGCCTGCTCGCCCTGATCGCGGCGGTCGACCGGTTCGACCCCGAGAAGGGCGCGACGTTCGAGCAGTACGCCTGGACGCGCGTGTCCGGCGCCATCATGGATGAGCTCCGCCGCCAGGACTGGGCGCCGCGCTCGCTGCGCCGTTCCGGCCGGGCCATCGAGCGCGCCCGTGACGAGTGGCAGTCGAAGACTGGTCGCGCGCCGACCGACGAGGAGCTCTCGCAGCAGCTCGAGGTCAGCGTCTCCGATTTGCACGATCAGCTCGAGGGCCTGTCGCGCGCCGACCTGCTGTCGCTCAACACGCCGGCCCGGGGCAACGAGGAAGCGCTCCCGGTCGAGGTCGGCGACACGATCGAGGCGCCTCCGGGCACCCACGATCCCGAGATGGCCGCCCTCTCCAGCGAGCGGGCAACCGTCCTCCGCGAGGCCGTTGCCTCCCTGGGCGAGCGCGAGCGCCAGATCCTGGTGCTGCTCTACGTGCACCACCTCCAGGGCGCCGAGATCGGCCGCATCCTGGGCGTCAGCGAGTCCCGCGTCTCCCAGCTCCTGTCGGGCATCCGCCGGGTGCTGAAGGAGCGGATCGACGCCTACGACTCGGGCAGCACCCCGCGCCAGCGGCGCGCCGCGTAGCCTCGGGTTTCCGGCGCGGCTCCCGCGCCCCCGATTGATCCCGGCCGGGCGGCCATCTGGTCATCCCCTCGAGGTGGCCAGATGACGTCTCGCTGCGCGCGAAGGAGCGGAGCCGGCGCGGGTGCGAACTGTGACGAGGGGCGCACGAAATCCAAATGGCAGCGTGACAGCGGCCAAATGGCGGCGCGTCCGCGAAGACTGCCCGAGGCCCGTGAGTTGTCGGCCAGAGGTGGTCGGGCAGCTCGCTGCGCCGGGGCGCGCGGCCTACGCCGCTTCGCTGCGCTGGTCGGGCGCGATCACCTGGGTGATGCGGAGTCCGAACTCCTCGTCGATGGCGACCACTTCGCCGCGGGCGATGCGGCGGCCGTTGACGAGCAGGTCGACCGGCTCGCCGGTCATCTTGTTGAGCGTGATGATGGCGCCGGGGCCGATCTCGAGCGTCTCGCGGATCGTCATCGTCGTCCGGCCGATCTCGACCGTCAGCTCCACCGGGACGTCCAGCACCATGTCCAGGTCGGACAGGTCGATGTCCGCGACGGCGCCGCCGGCCAGCGGCTCGTAGGCCACCTCGCCGGCGCTGGGCACCGGCAGGGGCGCGGCGTCGGCCAGGACCTCGGCCGGGACGTCTTCGGGTGCGGGTGTGGTGGACTCGTCAGTCATCGGAGCTCAGCTACTGGACGACCACGTCGGTGAACATGACCGCCTTGATCTGTTCATCGGTCGCGTGGTGCAGATCATGAAGGATCTGCGCGAGGAGCTTCTGGCGCGGGCGCCGCTCGATCAGCGTGCTGGACGGGATCCCGGTCAGGTCGTTGGTGATGGTTGCGCGGATCACCGGATCCTCGATCAGGGTGGGGACGGTCGCCGTGGCGTTGAGCTCCTTGGCGGTTGGCGCCTGCGCGAGCAGGAGTGCGACGGTCACCTTGCCGTAGTGGCTGTCGGTCAGGTTGACGACGAACTCAGGCGACAGGGCGAACAGGCTGCCGTTCACCTTGGGCTTGACTGCCTTCTTTGCCTTCGCCGGCGGTGCGAGCACGAACCAGTAGGCCGCCCCGCCCCCGAGTGCCAGGACGAGGATGACCGGGAGTATGAACTTGAGCTTGCCTTTCACGGGGTGATCACTCCTTGTGGGGCGGGGCCGCGCCGCACGACGACCACGTCAACCCTGCGGTTGGCGGCACGACCTGCGGCGGTCGTGTTGGGCTCGATGGGGTTCTGGTCGGCGTAGCCGGCCATCGAGAGCCGCGCAGGCGGCACCCCATCGGCGAGGAACTGCTCGAGCACTGCGGTGGCGCGGGCAGCCGATAGCTCCCAGTTGTCGCGGTACGGACCGCCAGTGATCGGGACGTTGTCGGTGTTGCCCTCGATGCGGATGGGATTCGCGATGCCCGCGTGCAGGATCACACCTGCGATCTCGTGGAGCAGCGGCACCGCCGGCGCCTGGACCGTGGCCTGGCCGCTCTCGAACAGCACGTTGTCGGTGAGCAGCCGGATCACCAGGCCGCGCTCGTCGATCGTGCTGCGGATCTGGCTGGCGAACCCGTGCTGGCGGGCGTAGCGCTCGATCTGCTGCTGGACATGCGCGAGGCTCTGCTGCTCCTGCTTCGCGGCCTGGTTGACAGCAGCCTGGGTGGCCTGGGCGATCGGCGCCGAGACGTTGTTCGGGATGATCGTCGAGTTGTCCGAGGCGGCCGAGCTGGGCGACGCCGTCTGCACGCCCTGGATGCGGGCGGGAGAGCCGCTGAGCACCGAGCTGCCGCCGGTCAGCACCTTGCCGATGAACGCCTGCTGCAGCGAGCGCTGCAGCTCCTGGAGCTTGGAGATGTTCACCGATGAGATCGACCACAGCACCATGAACAGGCACATCAGCAGCGTGATCATGTCGGCGTAGGTGAGCAGCCAGCGCTCATCGGCGCCGTGCTCCTCGCCCCCGCCTCCGCGGCCGCGGCGCCCGCTCATGCCGCCTCCCTCAGCGGCTCGGCCTCAGCCTGCTCCTCGGCCTGCTTGCCGCGCTCGGCCGGAGCGATGTGGGCCTCCAGCTTCTCACCCAGCACGCGCGGGTTGTCGCCGGCCTGGATCGAGAGGATCGCGTCCAGCACCATGTAGCGGTGGTTCGCCTCCTCCGCCGACATGGCCGCCAGCTTGTTGGCGATCGGCAGGAAGATGATGTTCGCGCTGCCGACGCCGTAGAGCGTGGCCAGGAAGGCGCCGGCGATGTGCGGGCCGAGCACGGCCGGCTCGTTGAGGTGAGCGAGCACGTTCACCAGGCCCATGACGGTGCCCAGGATGCCGATCGTCGGGGCGAACCCGCTGGCGGCCTTGAAGTTCTGTGCGCCCTGGTGGTGGCGGTGCTGCATCGCCTCGACCTCGGACTCGAGGATCGAGCGCACCAGGTCGGAGTCGGTGCCGTCGACGACCAGCTGCAGGCCCTTGCGCGTGTAGGCGTCGTCGATGTTGGCGACGTCCTCCTCCAGCGCCAGCAGGCCGTTGCGGCGGGCCTTCTCGGAAAGCTCAACCATCGTCTGGATCGTGTGCGTGGCGTCGTGGTCGTCACCCTTCATCGCCTGGATGGCGAGCTTGGGCATCGACATGGCGCTGCGGAAGTTGGTCGACGCCATGGTGACGCCGATCGTGCCGCCGCAGATGATGCAGAGCGCGGGGATGTTGATGAGACCAGCGGGGTTGGTGCCCTCCATGAGGGCGCCGACCATGATGCCTGCCATGGCAACGCCGATCCCAATGCCGGTGATGGCCTTCATGATTGTCCGATCCTTCGGTTCACTTCGCAGCCCTCCATGGCTACGGGAGCTCTGACTGTGTAATCGTCCACGCTTGCCCGATCTTCAACGTGATCGAATGGATCAGGCTTGCGGCGTCGGGAACTTGAGCACCCGAGCCAGGGCATCGGTGACCTCGGGCTGCGCCGACGGATCCGAGCCCTCGTCGTCCTCCGACGCGATCAGCGCGCGCGTGAGCACTGCGGCACGCGACTGGGTGACCAGCTCGACGACCTCGGCCGGCGTCTCGGAGACGACGTACCGGGAGCCGTTGGTGAGCGTGATGACCGTGTCCGGGTGAGCTTCCACGACCTGGATCAGGTCGGGGTTGAGAAAGAACTCCTGGTCGGGCTGAGTGATTCGGTGCAGAGCGATCATCGGGGGGTCCTTCCTTAGCTGACTGATCCATATCTCTCGCGGGCCTGGCCGCGACGAGAGATTGGTCGTCGAAGTTGACGGGGCGTGGCTGTGGCTGCGAACCGGCGCCTCGCTGTGTCCTCGCTTCCGGGGGCTGCGTGATAGCAGCCCCCTCCAGACCGGCGTCAAGCATGCTTGACGCCTTGCCAATAGAAGCCACTATTGACGCTCCCTGCGTCCTTGCGAGGCTTGCATCCGCGGTCTGCTTGGATAGCAGACCGCTCCTGACCGGCGTCAAGCGTCCAGCTTGACGCCTTCGCCACCCAGGACACCACGTGAGATATCGACCAGTCATCTTGGCCCTGCGGGAGGCGACGGACGGCCCCCCTCCGGACCGTCCGTCGCCGCGCCGCGCCTTAGTGCTTCAGGTTCACGAGCTCCTGAAGCATTTCGTCAGCCGTCGTGATCGTGCGGCTGTTGGCCTGGAATCCACGCTCGGCGGTGATCATGGTCGTGAACTCCTGCGCCAGGTCGACGTTCGACATCTCGATCGCACCCGGCGTCACCGTGCCCAGACCGCCCGTGCCGGCCGTACCGGCCTGCTCGGCGCCCGAGTTGTTGGAGAGCTGGAACATGTTGCCGCTGCCGCGCAGCAGGCCGGCGTCGTTCGGGAACTTGGCCAGCGAGATGGCCGCCAGCGGCGTCGACGCGCCGGTCGAGTCGACCGTGGTGACGATGCCGTTCTGGCCGATCGACACCGACGTGGTGCCCGGCGGGATGGTGATGGTCTGCTGCGTGGTGGTCGGCGCGCCCGTCGAGTCGAGGGCGTAGCCGACGACGTAGTAGCCGTCCTGGGTGACCAGGTTGCCGTTGGCGTCTTCCTGGAAGTTGCCGGCGCGGGTGTAGTTGACGTTGCTGAACCCGGTCGGGTCGTTGGTGACGCGGAAGAAGCCGTCGCCCTGGATGGCGCAGTCGAGCGGGTTGCCCGTCGACTGGATGGCGCCCGAGGTCATCTCGGTGTCGATGCCGTCGAGCTGGACGCCGAGGCCGACTTCCATCGCGTTGGTGCCGCCGAGGGTGGCCGACGGCGCGCTGGCGCCGCTCTCCACCTGGGACAGGGCGTCGGCGAAGCTGACGCGCTGGCCCTTGAAGCCAATGGTGTTGACGTTGGCGATGTTGTTGGCCGTCACGTCCAGCATCGTCTGGTGGACGCGCAGGCCGCTGATCGCCGAAAACATTCCTCGCATCATGGGGGTCTATCCCTTCTCGGGTTCCGGCTTCCTCTGCGAGGTCCGGCCGGGGAGCCCTGTCGTGGTCAGCGCGTTAGGAGATGACCGCGCTGTCGATGTTGGTGAACACTTTGTCCTTCATGCTGGCCGGGTCGACGGCGGTGATGACGGTGCGGTTTCCCACCGACACCACAAACGCGGTGCCGTCCACCATGACCAGTGCGTCGCGCGAGCCCTTGGCCGCAGCCGCGTCGACGCCGCTCGTCAGCCGGTTCGACATCGCCTGATCGAACTCGATGCCCCGCTGGGCCAGCCGCTGGACGGCGTGACCGCTCAGGCGCACGGCCTGCTGGGCCTGGCCCAGCTGGTCGCGCAGCACCTTGTCGAACGGCACCACAGGCGCGCTCCCCTTCGCCGGCCGGGGCGCGGCCGTGGGGCCGGTCCTGCCAACGCCGGGAGGCGTGATTGCGGGGTTGTGTCGGATCGGGTCTGGCATTGCTCTACGAAACGGTGTTGATATCCGTCGGGTCGATGCTGGTGTCGCCCACCTTGAGCTGGACGTTGCCGCTCGAGACGTCGACCTCGCTGACCACGCCGCTGCCGGTGGAGCCGTCAGCGTTGGTGTAGGTGACGTTGTGGCCGATCAGCGAAACGCTCTGAGCGACCTCGTTGTTCGCGTTCATCGCCTGCGTGGCAGAGACCAGGTTGGTCATCTGCTCCAGCGACGAGAACTGGGCCATCTGGGCGATGAACTGGGTGTTGTCCATCGGGCTCATCGGGTCCTGGTTCTGGAGCTGCGTCATCAGCAGCTGCAGGAACTGGTTCTGCCCGAGGGACTGCCCGCTTCCGGTGCCGGCGCTGCCGGCCGCGGCTGCGGCGTTCCCCGCGACGGTGCCGATCGAGTTGGTATCCAACGTGCTTTGCTCCTACTTAGGCGAGCACGTCCACCAGCGATCCCGCGAGCGGGAGCCGGGTCGGCTCGATCGTGGTTTCGGTCTCCTCGGCGGCGGCGTCTTCGCCGCCGCCGTCGGAGCCCCCCAGCGTCTCGGCCAGTGCGCGTGACCCGCTGCCCTGGCCCTCCCTGGCATCTGTTTGCTGTCCACTCAGCTGGACGTCGAGGCCGTGCACGGTGACACCGGCCGACTCCAGCGAGCGGCGCAGCTCGTGACCGGCCTCGGCGAGCGCCTCGGCGCCAACCGCCGTGTCGGCGGTCAGCCGCGCAGTGATCCCGCCGTCGTGGGCGCGGATCTGGACTGCGACGCCTCCCAGCTCGGCCGGCCGCATGGTGATGCGGGCTGCTGCCGTGCCCTGCCGGTTGGCGACGTGAATGACGGTCTGCATTCGGTCGGCGAGCTCCGCCGTGCGCAGGCTCGGCGCCGGGGCCGCCGGCTGCGGAGATGCGGTCGTCGGAGCGGTGCCTGGTGCCTGCTGCCCGCTGATGGCCGGCTGGGCAGCCGCGGGCGCCTGTGCGGCGCCGGGCTGCGGCGACTGGTTGCCGCCGGACTGCTGATCGCCGGCGGCAGAGCCGAACCGGGCAGCCGTTGTCTGACCGGAAGTCTGCTTCGCCTGGGCCGGAGCGGCCTGTGCGTTCGTGGACTGCTTCGCCGTCCGGGCCTTGGGTGCGCCCGGCGCCGGAGCCGAGGCCGGTGCCGCCTGAGCGGCGATGGCCGGCTGATTCTTGTCGGACGCGGTGGTCGCCGCCTGGGTGGCCGCGGCCGCATCCTGGGCCGCCGCAGCGCCGGGAGCGACCTGGGCGGCTGTCGCCTGGGTCGGTGCCGGGCCGGGCGTTGCCAGGGCCGAGGCCGCAGCCGCCGGGCCAGCCGTCGCGGCCGGTGTCGCCGGGGTGGCCGGAGCCGCGGTGAGCTGGGCTGCAGTGGCAGCGACCAGTGCATTCGGGTCGGCGCCGCCGGCCGGACCGGTACCGGGAGCCGGCGCAGCGGGCTGCTGCCCGTCGGTCGCCGGTGCCGCCGGAGCAGCTGCCTGGGTGGCGGCCGCGAGCGCGGCGGCCTGGGCGTCTGCGGCTGCCGAGCCGGTGGCGTCCGGCTGTGCGGGCGCAGGGGCCTTCGCCTTCTTGGTGGCCCCGGAGGAGTCGCCTCCGTTGGCCCCGCCCCCCGCCTGTGCGGTCCGGGCGTCTGTCGCCGTTTGATTCCCCGGTGGCGCGCCTCCGGGATGTGCCGCCTGGAGGGCGTCGGAGAACGAGTCCGGCGCCGTCGAGTCGTCGCGGGCCGGCTGCGTTCCGCTACTTGGCGGAGCGGCCGGAGCGGCGACCGGCGGAGAGATCTGCTGGGTCATTCGCCGTCCTCCTGGCGGTAGCTCTGATACAGGGCGTAAATCGCGGGCACCGAGGCCTGGGTCTCGGCGTACGGCGGGATGCCGCCGTAGCGGGCGACTGCGGCGCCGCCGGCGTCATACGCCGCGATCGCCAGCTTGGTGTCGCCGAAGCGCTGAAGCTGCGTGCTCAGGTAGTGCGTGCCGGCGTCGATCGACTGGGCCGGGTCGTAGGCGTTGGTGACGCCCAGTGCGCGCGCCGTCGCCGGCATCAGCTGCATCAGGCCCATCGCGCCCGCGTCGCTGGTCGCGTTGGCGTTGCCGCCCGACTCGTGCTGGATGACCGCCTGGATCAGCGCCGGGTCGACGCCCCAGCGGGCGGCCGAGCGCTCGATCATCGCCTTGTACGGGGCAACCTCGGACGGCACCGCACCTCCCTGTGCCTTGTCGAGCACCGAGGAGAAGCTGGTCGGCGAGGCGGCCGCCGTCGGCGACGTGGTCGTCGGAGCGGTCGGCGAAGACTTGGCGGCAGTCGCCGTGGCCGAGGACGGATCAAGCTCGCCGACGAACGACAGCAGCTGGTCGACGCGGGCGATCGCGGCGTCGAAGCTCATGCCGCCATCTCGTTCTCGCGGCGGTGGTGCGCCATGATCGCAATCTCCGACAGGGTGGCCTCTTCGCTGCGGGCCACCTCCTTGGCGTGCTCGACCTGGCGCCGCTCCTTCAGGCGCTCGAGAATCTCGCGGTCGCGGGCCGCGTCCTCCAGCCGCTTGCGGCCCTGCGCAACCTGCCCGTCCTGCTGGGCGAGCACGGCGCGGGCACCGGCCCGCTCGCGCTCGGTGCGCTCGATGTAGGCCTGGCGCGCGGCGAGGTCGCTGCCGTTCACGCGCTGCCCCGGCTGTGCGGCCACGCCGTCCCGGGCCGACTCGACCCGCTGGTCGGCGGCGGTCAGCTCGGCAGCCCGCTGTTCGCGCAGCGCCAGTTCGCGGGCGAGCTCCTGCTCTGCCTGCTTCTGGGACTGCTCGCGCAGCGTGCGCACGGACTCCAGCTTGAACCTGAAGCGCCGCATCAACGGGAAGTCGGGGTCGACATCATTCCGGGTAATCGACAGGGGTTACTTGCGATTAAGGCTGTTTGCTAGCTGAGTCGAATAGCCCGTCTAGTCGAGGGCCTTGCCGATCGCGTCGAGCACGCGGTCGGGCTGAAACGGCTTGACGACGAAGTCCTTGGCGCCGGCCTTGATGGCCTCGAGCACCTTGGTCTCCTGCCCCAGCGCCGAGCACATGACGATCTTGGCCGTGGCGTCCAGGGCCAGGATCTCGCGCAGAGCGGAGAGGCCGTCCTTCTCGGGCATCGTGATGTCGAGCGTCATGATGTCCGGCTTCAGCGACTGGAACCGCTCGACGGCCTCGTTGCCGTTCGCGCCCTCGCCAACCACTTCGTGCCCGGCCTTGGCGAGCACATCGCCGAGCATCTTGCGCATGAATGCGGCGTCATCCACCACCAGCACGCGTGCCATCAGTTTGAACCTCCTGAATCGGGCCCTTGCGGGTTGGGACCGGCCACGATCTCCTCGACTCGCACCGCCCATTCGTCTTCGATCAACAACAGTCGCCCGCTGCCGAAGCAGCGGCCGTTCACAAACAGCTTCACCGGCTCATCCGGGGAGGCATCAAGGTCGACGACCGCGCCCGGGGGAAGCGAGACCGCGGCTCCCACGGGCATCCGGGCGCGCCCCAGCTCCGCCCACACACGCACGGGAATACCCCGTACCGACTCGATCGGAACGCCGCCCTCGGCGTGACCGCCGCCGGTGCCCAGGGTCTCGGCCTCGCGGTCGGCCAGCGCCCGGGTCATTCGCATGATGAAGGCGTTGGGCACGAGCTGCACGAGCCTGCAGGGCTCGCCCAGCACCGTGAACTGCACGCTGGTCATGTGCGGGGACTGCTCGAACGCGTCGTCCGCCTCGTCAGGCGTCGAGAAGAAGTGGGTCTCCGGCGGGCCGACCTGGACCTCTTCGCCGAGCACGGCGGACGTCGCTCCGGCGGCCGCGGACATCATCTGGTTCATGGCCTCGGCGGCCGCCGACAGCTCGAGCTCGGACAGCTCGTCGCTCTCCTCGACCGAGTCCGGGTCGACGCCCATCATGGCCGCGGCCAGGCGCTGGACGCCGCGGCGCGTCATCACGAAGATGTTGCCGCCGGTGACGCCGTTGACGTACGAGACGCTGGCGGCGACGGCCGGCACGGGGATCGCGCCCAGCGGCGCGGTGCCGGTCGGGATGACGGCGGCCTTGCCGAACTCAACCGCGTCGGGGCAGAACATGCGCAGCACGTCGGCGATGGCTTCGCCGGTGCTGGTGCCGAGCTTCTCGAGGGCTTCTTCGGTGTTCACCGGTTACCTCCCAGCCGTTGCACGATCTGGATCGCCCGCCGGTTGCCGTTGCGGCCCGGCCGGGCGCGGTGGGCCGGGACGTGGCCGGCGTACATGGTCACGCCCTCGGCAGCGACGCTGCCGAATCGCAGGACGTCGCCCGGGCGCAGCGCCAGCACGTCGCTGACAGGCAGCTCGGTGGACGCGATCTCGGCCCGCACCTCGACGTCGACGGCGCTGAGGCCGGTGCGTACTGCGGCGGCCGTTGCCTTGTCGACCGTTGCCTCGCCGTACTGACTGCCGGAGAGGTCGTCGAGCACGCCCTCGATCGAGCGGTATGGAAAGACCAGCGACATCGTCGCCGACGCCCCGTCCATCTTCACCTCGATGGTCAGCATCAGGGTCGGCTCACTGGGCGGGGCGAGGTGGATGGCCGAGATCTGCGACTCCAGCTCGGACAGCCCGAAGCGGACGCCGACCAGCTCCTCCCAGGTCACCGACAGCAGCTCGAGCACGCTGCCGAAGACCCGCTTGACCAGCGCCATCTCGATCTCGGTCAGCTCCCGGGGGCGGGCCTTGCCGGTGCCCGGGCCGCCCATCAGCCGCTCGACCAGCCGCAGCACGAGGGCCAGCTCGGTGCTCATCAGGATCTGGGTGCCCAGCGGCGTCGCATCGACGATCGCGTTGATCGACGGCTGCGGCACCTGAGCGACGGCGGTCGACCACGTCAGCTGATCGACGCCCAGCACCTCGAGCTCGATCTCGGTCAGCAGCTCGGCCGACAGGTGGGTCGACGCGGTGCGGCAGAACGCCTCATGCGCACGCTCCAGCTTGCGCTGGTGCTCCTGCGCGAACTTGCTGGGACGGCTGAAGTCGATGTCGCGCACGCGCCGCGACCGCCGCTTGCCGGCGTTCGCATCGCGGGCAGGGGTCTGACCCTGCTTCGCGGCCTCCACCAGGGCCGAGACTTCGTCGTTGGAAAGGACGTCGCCGCTCATGCTGCCTTCACCTCCCACGTCGGTCCGATGCCGGCGAACACGTCGATCTCCTTGCCGCCGGCCTCCTTGCATGTCACCTGGCCGGTGCCCACGTAGACGCGGATCGTCCGGCCGACCGATCCGCCCGTCACCTCTGCGCGCACCGGCACGTTTGCCGCGGCCAGCGCGTCCCGGACGGCGGCCGCGTTGCGGTTGCCGACGTCCATGCTCGCGCTGCCCAGCGAGAACATCTGAGCTCCGCCCACCATGACCGCGAACAGGCTGCGCCGCGCGGCGCCGAGGTTGCTCACCTCGTCGATCAGCAGCGGCACCGCCGTGTCGGCGAACTTCGGCGCCACGCCACGGTTGATGCCGGCCTCGGTCGAGCTGGGGAGCACGACGTGGGCCAGGCCGACCGCCCGCCGCGAGTCGTCCATCAGCGCCACGCCGATGCACGAGCCAAGCCCGAGCGAGACGAGCACGTCGCCGGGGTGCTGTGAAGCCGCAATCTCGGCCATTCGGACCATGAGCTCTGCCACAGGTCTACGCCGCCTGCTCCCACAGGCCAAGACGGGTCAGCAGCTGCACGATCCCGTTCTCGTAGGGGACGAAGAGGAACCCGAACTCGCAGGCTGCGCCCTCGACCACCAGGTTGGAGTCGAGCAGCAGCGCTGTGTCGGACTGCTCCGCCGCTGCCGCCAGCACCGACGCCACGATCGCGCCGAGCATGTCGGTCACGGCCTGCGGCGGGCACGGCTCCATCCCGATGCCGGTCATCGCACCCAGCGCGTTGACGTACGACGAGCCGAGGATGTTGCCGATCTCGCTCAGCGCGGACAGCTCCATCTCGGGGTCGTCGACCACACCCAGGAATCCGCTCAGGACCTGAGCGCTGGGCACTGGGAAGGTGAGCAGGACGATGCCCTCGAGCTCGCCCATCACGGGGATCGCGACGGCCGTGACCACGCCCTCGATGGCGCCGACTGCGTCGACCGCCTCGGGTAGTGGCAGCGCCGCCGCCAGCGGCACCGACAGATCGACCGGGCGGCCGAGCATGCCCGCCAGCGCGGTGGCAGCGTTGCCTGAGCCGATATTGGCCATTTCGCGCAACGCGTCGAGCTGGATCTCCGACAATTCCATGCTTGTCCTCCTAGGCGGCGTGGGCCAGGGTCGGGGGGCTCCCGGCACGGCCGTTGGTGGTCACGGGAAAGGTGCGGGACTGCTCGGCGAGCGCGTCGCAGTCGACGATGAGGGCGATCGAACCGTCCGAGAGAACTGCTCCGCCCGAGAGTGCGAGTCCGTCTCCGACCTCGCTGGGAAGCGGCCGGGTGACCAGCTCTCGCTGACCGACCAGGCGTGAGACCGCAAGCGCGAGCCGCTGCTCCGCGCCGCGGACGATGACGACGTAGTCGCCGGGCGCCCCGGACGGGTATCCGAGGGCCGAGCCCAGCTCGAGCAGCGGGAGCACACCGTCGTCGAGCACCAGCATCCGCCGGCCGGTGACCGAGCGGACGACCTGATCGGCGAGGTTCAGCGTGCGCTCGACCCGCTCCAGCGGGATCGCGAGCGGCGTGCCGTTGGCCTCGGTCAGCAGGGCCGGCATGATCGCCAGCGTCAGCGGCAGCCGGATGTGCACGGTGGTGCCGGTGCCCAGCCCGGACGTCATCTGGACGGCGCCGCCGAGCTCGCGGATGGCGTTGCGAACCGCGTCCATGCCGACGCCGCGGCCGGAGATGTCGCTGGTCTCCTCGGCGGTCGAGAAACCGGCCGAGAACAGCAGCTCGATCGCGCGGTCCATGTCGACCTCGGCGACCTGGTCGGCGGTGATCAGGCCGCGCTCGAGCGCCTTCCGGGCGACCCGCGCGGGATCGACGCCGCGACCGTCGTCGCGGACGGTGATGACGACGTTGCTGCCGGCGTGGCGGGCGGCGATCTCGAGGACGCCGGTCTCCTGCTTGCCGGCCGCACGGCGCTCGTCAGGCATCTCCAGGGCGTGGTCGAGCGAGTTGCGGACGAGGTGCACGAGCGGATCGCCGAGCATGTCGACCACGGTGCGGTCGAGCTCGGTGTCCTGGCCGGTCAGCACCAGCTCGACCTGCTTCCCGAACTTCGACGACAGGTCGCGGACGAGGCGCGGGAAGCGCAGGAAGACGGCCTCGACGGGGATCATCCGCACCTGCATCACCAGCGCCTGCAGCGCCTGGGAGCTGCGGGTCAGATCCTGCACCGCCTCGCTGAGACCCTCGACGTGGGCGTTGCCGGCGAGGCTCTCGACGGTGGTGCGATTGACGACCAGCTCGCCCATCAGGTGCATCAGCTGGTCGAGCCGCTCGGCGTCGACGCGGACGGTGGCCGCAGCCTTGCGGCCCGGCTCGGAGCGGTTCGCCTGCGTCTTGGCGGTGGCCGGAGCGGCGGGAGATGCTGCGGTCTCGGCCGCGGCCGTGTGGTCGCGCACGACGGCGCGCCCCACGTCGGGGACGCCGAGAACGGTCTTCTCGATGGCGCTGTGCTCGTGGTCGGTGGCCAGCCATGCCTCGATGACGGAGCCATCGAAGGTCTCGACGGCCTCGGGTGAGGGCGCCGAGCCGATCAGCTCGCCGTGATCGCCGAGTGCGGCCAGCACCATGTAGGCGCGCACCGACGGCATCATCACGCCGGCAGCCAGCTCGGCTCGCACGTGGGCGACCGAGACACCGTCAAGTCCCTCGGGCAGATCGATGGACGGCGCAGCCCCGGCGCTCGCCTGGGCGCGAGCCGCAGCATCCTCGTCACGAAGCAGGCTCTCGAGGCGGACGATCAACGCGGCGGGATCGAGGCTCTCGGCGCCCTCCTCGGCGATCGACTCGACGGCGCCGGACAGCGCGTCGAGGCATTCGAGCAGGACGTCGATGGCACTCCGGCCGACGCCCTCGGTGCGCCCGCGGAGCACCTCGAACACGTCCTCCATCTTGTGAGTCAGTGCGGCAATCTGGGCAAAGCCCATGGTCGCGCTCATGCCCTTCAGCGAGTGCGCGGTGCGGAAGATCTCGTCGAGCGTGTCGCGGTCGTCCGGGGTCTCCTCGATCCGGATCACCGCCAGGTTGAGCGCGTCGAGGTGCTCGCGGCTCTCGGCCAGGAACATGCTCATGTACTCGGAGGTGTCCATCACGCTCTCCGGTAGAGGAAGGGATGGACCGGCTCGAGCCCCATGCCGGCCGGGGCGGTGATCCGCTCGGTGGAGCCGATCAGCAGGTACCCGCCGGGGCGGAGGGACTCGGCAAGCCGAGCATGGAGCGCGTCGCGCACCGGCTCGGTGAAGTAGATGACGACGTTGCGGCACGCCACCAGGTCGTACCCGGCCTCGGGGAAGCGGTCGCGGAGCAGGTCGCCGGTCTCGAACCTGGTCAGCATCCGCAGCTCGGCCCTGGCCTGCCAGTCGCCGTTCTCGGTGCGATCGAACCAGCGCTTGAGCTCCGCGGGAGGCGCGCTGCGGGCGTCGGCCTCGCTGAACACGCCGGCCCGGGCGCGCTCGACCATCCGGCCGTCGATGTCCGTGCCGTGCACCTCCGCCGATGCCGCGGGCACCGTGCTGCGGCAGAGCGCGGCCAGGGTGTAGGCCTCGGCGCCGTAGGAGCAGCCCGCGCTCCAGCAGCGGATCCGGCCGGCCTCGGCCAGTTCGGGCAGCACGCTGGTCGCGATCCGGTCCCACTGCTCGGGATTGCGCCAGAGCTGCGAGACGTTGATCGTCATCCGGTCGAGAAAGCTCTCGAGCTGCGCGCGGTCGTCGCTCAGCCGGCGCAGGTAGTCGGGCAGCGAGGCTGCGGCGCGGCTCTCGGCGAAGGAGCGGATCCGGCGCTCCATCTGAGGGCGCTTGTACTGGCCCAGGTCGATTCCGGTCAGCCGGCGGATGCCCTCGCAGAAGTCGAGGTAGTCGTCGCGCTGGTAGGCGAGCCCGCTCACGAGCCTGCCTCCAGCACGATCGCTGCAGCGAGCTCCGGCAGCGGCAGCTCGGCGTCGGCCAGACCGGCCTCCGAGATCGCGCGCGGCATTCCATAGACGGTGCACGTCGACTCCGCCTCGACCAGGATCCGGCCGCCGGCGGCGCGCACGGCGCGCGCGCCCTCGAGCCCGTCCTTGCCCATCCCGGTGAGGACGACCAGCAACGTGCGGGCGCCGAAGGCCTTCGCGGCGTCGGCGATGGTCAGGTCGGCGCGGGGCCGCAGGCCGCCGATCTCCGCCTCGTCGGACAACCGGCTGTGATTGCGGGGATCGAGCCGCAGGTGCGATCCGCCCGGCGCCAGCAGCGCCGTTCCCGGATCGAGCGACTCGTTCCCGGCCGCCTCGACCACGTGCAGCTGGCTGGCGGCGTCGAGCCGCGTTGCCAGCGACGACGTGAAGCCGGCCGGCATGTGCTGGACGATCAGCACGCCGTCGCCAAGCCGGGCAGGAAGCATCGGGAGCAGCTCGGACAGCGCCCGTGGGCCGCCTGTCGAGCAGGCGATCACGACCGTCCGGCGGACACGTACGCCCGTCGCAGGCCGGGCCGGCGCGGGCGTGACCGGAATGTGCGAAGCGGCCGGCGCTGTTGCCGCCAGCCGCGGCGACCGGCGCGAGGCGGCGGCAGCCCGCACCTTGTCGCCAAGCTCGCCGAAGAAGTCGGTCGCGGTGTTGCCGACGGAGGGCTTTGCCACCAGCTCGACGGCGCCCTCGGCCAGAGCGTCGACGGCCCGGGCGCCGTGTGCCGGCGAGAAGGCCGAGACGACCACCACCGGAATCGGCGAGGCGGTGTCGCGCAGCGCGCGCAGGACGCCGATCCCGTCGAGGCCCGGCATCGCCAGATCGAGCGTCAGCACGTCGGGGCGCAGCGCGGTGCAGACGGCCAGCGCCTCGTCCCCGTTGCAGGCCGAGGCAACGACCTCGAAGCCCTGATTCGCCAGGGCGTCGGCCAGCATCTTGCGCATGAAACCAGAGTCGTCTGCGATCACGATCCGCAGAGGCCGGGCGGGTGAGGGGGAGGGGTGGGCCATCGTGTGAAGTGCGGCGCCGCCGCCGGTTGGCGCCGCGGGTGCTCGGTTGTGGGTGAACTCAGGCTGCTGCGATCTCGACGCCCGCAAACAGGCCGTCGGGATTGAGCAGGATCGCGAGCCGGTCGCCGACCTTCGCGATCGCCTCGACGTAGTCGGCGTCGGCGCTGGGGACGCTTTCGAGCTGGTCCTCGGAGACCGTCAGCACCTCCTCGACGTCATCGACGATCACGCCGGCGGTTCCCATCTGGGTCTCGACGATCACGATCTTTGCGCTCTCCGCGCGCTCGGTGGGAAGGCCCAGCCGGAGCGCCAGGTCGCAGACGGGCACGATCTTGCCCCGGAGGTTGATCACGCCCCGTATCCACGCCGTCGGCGATGCGACACTGCGTGGCTCCGTGTAGCGGATGATCTCCTGCACACGGGTGATGGGCAGCGCGTACTCCTCCGCACCAAGGGAGAAGATCACGAGCTGCCGTGTCGTTTCGCTGGTCGACATCAGGCCTCCAAGAGCTTGACTGCGTCCCCGTAATCGGCGGCAGGTAGGGCGAATGTAGGTGCTGCCGGGCGGTCTGCCATGAGGGCGCACAGCTGCCGGTCGTATTCCTCAGCCGGGCTGGCGACGACTCCATCACCGGGCTTCTGCTGGCGCAGGAAGGCCTCGATCGCAGGCAGCTTGGCGATGGCGTAGTCGACGCCTGGATCGGCTCCCGGCGTATACGCCCCGATCGAGATCAGGTCCTCCTTCGACCGGTACGACGCCAGCACCTCGCGCAGCGCCGCCGCGGATGCGCGCACCTCCGGCGTCGTCACCTGGTCGGCGAGCCGTGACACGGACTGCAGCACGTCGATCGCCGGGTAGTGGTTGCGGTGGGCGAGCTCGCGGGTAAGGACGCAGTGGCCGTCGAGGATCGACCGGGCGGCGTCGGCCACCGGCTCGTTCATGTCGTCGCCCTCGACCAGCACGGTGTAGAGCCCGGTGATCGAGCCCTCGGCGCTGGTGCCCGCCCGCTCCAGCAGGCCGGGCAGCATCGCGAACACGCTGGGGGTGTAGCCGCGGGTTGCCGGCGGCTCGCCGATGGCAAGCCCGATCTCGCGCTGGGACATGGCCAGGCGGGTGATCGAGTCCATCATCAGCAGCACGTCGGCGCCCTCGTCGCGGAAGCGCTCGGCGATGGTGGTCGCGACCATCGCCGCCTTGATCCTGATCAGCGCCGGCTCGTCGGAGGTGGCGACCACCACCACCGAGCGCTCGAGCGCCGCGCCCAGGTCACGCTCGATGAACTCGCGCAGCTCGCGGCCGCGCTCGCCGACCAGGCAGATGACATTGACCGACGCCTGGGTCGAGCGGGCGATCATGCCCAGCAGGCTCGACTTGCCGACACCGGAGCCGGCGAAGATCCCCAGCCGCTGGCCGCGCCCGCACGGCACCAGCGTGTCCAGCGTGCGCACGCCGAGCGGCAGCCGGCGGTCGATCATCGAGCGCGCCATCGGGGAAGGCGGCGCTCCGGCTGCGGGGCGAAGCTCGCTGGCGCGGATCGCAGGCCCACCGTCGATCGGGCGGCCGAGGCCGTCCAGCACCCGTCCCAGCAGCTGGTCGCCGACCGGCACCCGGAACGAGTCACCGGTCGCCGAGACCGGGGTGCCGGGGCCGATCCCCTGCATGTTGCCGAGCGGCATCAGCAGTGTCCGCCCGTCGCGGAAACCGACCACCTCGGCAGGTACGTCCGGGCGGTTGCGCCCGGTCGCGATGCTGCACAGCTCGCCCACCTCGGCGCGGAGGCCCGTGCACTCGATGACGAGGCCGATCAGGTTGGTCACCCGGCCCCGGACGTGGTGCAGGTCGGAGTCCTGCAGCGCCACCGAGAGCCGGTTCAGCGATGCGTCAATCATCGCCGGGCGCCACCTGCAGGGTGTTCGCGAAGATCTCGGCGGCGCGATCCAGCTGCGCGCCGATTCCGGCGTCGATCTCGCCTTCCACGGTGCGTACCACGCAGCCGCCGCGGTCGACGCGGCGCTCGGCGACCACGTCGATGCGGTGAATCCCGCCGACCCGGTTTGCCAGGTCCTCGGCGGCGTCACGCACCAGCTCGAAGTCGTCCGGATGCACCTCCAGCACCAGCTGGTCGCGGACGGTCGTTCGCCGCAACGCTCCGGTGACGACGCTGATCACCGCCTCACGGTCGATCTCGATGTGGGCGGCGACGATCTTCCGCGCGAGCTGAAGCGCGAGATCGACGGCGGCCTGCTCGGCCTCGATCAGAAACTCCTCGTGCACCTGGCGCATGTCGGCGAGGGCGGCGTGCATCGCCTCCATCGCCGGCTCGAGGGCCGTCAGCGCGTCCTTGCGCCCCGCCTCGAAGCCCGCCACCTGTCCGCGATCCCGGGCGGCCTGGGCGAGCGCCTCCAACGAGGCAGGTCCACCGCCGGCGCCCCCGGGGAGGGGGGCGAGGTCGCCGAACTCGAACAGCTCAGCCGATGAACTCATCGTCCTCGTCACCGCCGCCGCGGGCGATCACGATCTCGCCGCTGTCCTCCAGCCGGCGGACGACCGCGACGATCTTGGTCTGCGCCTCCTCGACCACCCGCCGCCGCTGCGGCGGCATGAACTCCATCTCCTCCCGCAGCATCTCGGCGCCGCGCTGGGACATGTTGGCCAGGATCTTCTCCTGGACGTCAGAGGTGGAGCCGCGCATGGCGAGCGCCAGATCCTTGGAATCGACCTCCCGCAGCACGAGCTGGATGGCGCGGTCGTCGAGCTTGAGGATGTCCTCGAAGACGAACAGCAGCCGGCGCACCTCGTCGGCCAGCTCCTCGTCGGTGGTGGCCAGGTGGTCGAGGATGTTGCGCTCGGTGGCGCGGTTGGACGAGTTCAGGATCGAGGCCAGAGAGCGCACGCCGCCGGCGGCGGCGTACTCGCGCTGGAGCACCGACTCGAGCTTGTGCTCCATCACCGTTGCGACCTCCTTGACGACCTCCGGAGAGGTCTGCCCCATCATGGCGATCCGGGCGGCGACGTCGGCCTGTTGCTCGGGTGCGAACATCTCCATCACCTTGGCGGCCAGCGCCGTGCTCGGCAGCTGCGCCACCACCAGCGCAATGGTCTGCGGGTGCTCGTTGCGGAGGAAGGCAGCGATCTGGTCGGGAGGCGTGCTGCGCAGGTAGTCGAAGGGGCTCTGCTCGATCACGGCCGACAGCCGGCTCAGGATCTCGGCCGCGCGCTCCCGCCCGACCGCCTGCTCGAGCACCTCGCGCGCATAGCGAAGACCACCCTCGGCGATGTAGCCGCGGGCGGTGGACGCCTCGACGAACTCCTCGAGAACGTACTCAGCCTGCTCCGGCTCGACCGACGGCGTCTTCGCCATCTCGACCGTGAGCTGCTCGATCATGTCGTTGGGAAGGTGCTTGAAGATCTCGGCGGCGCCGGAGCTGCCGAGTGAGACGCAGAGGATGGCGGCCTTCCGCTTGCCGGTCAGCTCCGCCATCACTCACTCATCCACTGCGCGACCTGCATGGCGACCTGATCCGGCTGGTTCCTGACGATCTCCTCCGCCGTCGACTGCACCTGCCGGCGGCGGTCGGTCATCGCGTCGGGTACTGCCGGGGTGAGCTGGGCGATCGGCATCGTCTGCTGGATCTCGCGCAGCCACTTGGGCTCGGGGGCGACCGCTTCGCCTTCCTTCTTGCGCAGGTTGCGCCGGGCGAGGAAGAAGAACACGATCGCGGCGAGGCCGACGACGACCGACTTGGCAAGGCTGATGGGGCTGCCGCCGATGACCGGCAGGCCGCCGCTGCCTGGGGCGCTGAACGCGCTCGGCTTGGCGAAGGACAGCTGCGAGACCGACAGCGTGTCGCCGCGGCTCGGCGTCAGGCCGACCATGTTCGACACGGCCGTCTTGATGGCGGCCACCTCGGAGGCGGGCACCGACTTGTCGATCAGCAGGGCCACGTTCTCGTGGTTGATCGCACCCGGGGCGACGGTCGTCTGGGTGACGACCTTGTTGACGCCGTTCTGGACGCTGCTCTGCTTGTTGCTGTAGTTCGAGGTGCCGCCCTGAGCGCTGCCGCCGGTGTAACCGGGGATGTTCCCCGCCGTGCCCGCGACGCCGCCGGCGTTGGAGCCGTTGCTCTTCAGCGTCTCGTTGTTGGTGGTCGAGCTGAGCGGGACGACGCTCTTCTTGTCGTAGGTCACCGAGCTCTGCGACGTCTGGTCGACGTTCAGGTCGGCGTTGACCCGCGCATCGGCCTTGCCGGGACCGAGGATGCTGGTCAGGTAGGCGTCGATCTGGCTCGAGACCTGGGCGCCGTAGGACTGCTCCTCCTGGAGCTTGGTCGGCGCGCCGCCCGTGCCGCCCGCGCCGGTAGGCCACAGCAGGTCGCCGGACTGGTCGGTGATCGTCACGTTCGACGGGTCGAGGCCCTGGACGCTGGAGGCGACCATGTGGGCGATGCCGTTGATGCTGCTCTGGTCGAGGCCGGTGGGGGCGTCGATGACGATCGCGGCCGTGGACTGCGACGCCTGGTCCTGGAACAGCTGGTCCTTGGGCAGCACCAGCTGCACCTCGGCCGAGCTGACGCCCTGCATGCCCTCGATCGTCTCGGCGATCTGGCCCTCGAGCGCGCGCTGGTAGTTGACCTGGTTCTGGAAGTCGGTCGTGGTCAGGCTGCTCGAGTTGAAGATCGACATGTCGGTGTGCGCGCCCGCGCCGAGGCCGGCCGAGCCGAGCGCCGCCTGCGCGCTGGACTGAGAGCCGGTCTTGACCGCGATCGCGGTGCCGCCGTCTTCGATCTGGTAGCTGATGCCGGCCGAGCCCAGCGCCTGGGCCATGCGGTTGGATGTGCTCGGGTCGAGCCCTGTCTGAATCGTCGTGAAGCTGGGCTGCGAGGCGAAGTGATAGATGAGGAACATCGTCACCATCACTGCCAGCAGCGAGCCGACAAGGGTCGCCTGAGCCCGGCCTTCAAGGCCGCGCCAGAAGTCTCGGAGGGTGGAGAGATTGGGCATGGAGGAGGGGGTAGAGGTGAACGGGTGCTGCGGCTAGCGCTTAGAGCTGCATCCGCATGAGGTCCTGGTAGCCGTTGACCGCCTGATTGCGGATCTGCACGGCAAGCTGCATCGAGAGCGCGGCTGACTCGACCTGCGAGACCACGGCCGACACGTCGGTGGCCTGGCCGGTGGCGAGCGCCTGCGACTGGGACTGGGCCTGAAGCTGCTGGTCGTTCAGGTTGCCGATCGCGTTCGTGAGCATGCTCGAGAACGAGCCCGAGCCGGCGGACGCGCCGGCCTGGACACTGGCGTCCGCCGGGTTGAGCGCCAGGTCGGACGTCGAGATGCCAAGCACGTTGCCGGCCCCGCCGATCCCAGACACGCCGCTGATCGGAGCGCCGGTCACTTGAGCACCTGCAGGGTGTTGGTGAACATCTGCTTGGCCGCGTTCATCGCGGTCACGTCGGCCTCGTAGCCGCGGGTGGAGGTGATCAGGTCGACCATCTCGCTGACCGGGTTGACGTTCGGCATGGCGACGTAGCCCTGCTTGTTGGCCTCCGGGTTGCCCGGGTCGTACACCATGTGCGGGGGCGTCGTGTCGCTGACGATGCCGGCGACCTGCACACCGCCCAGCACCTCGCCGAAGCTCGGCGACGCCTGCTGGAGGACGACGTCCTGCCGCTGGTAGGGCTTTCCGTTGGGGCCGACCGTCGTGTCGGCGTTGGCCAGGTTCTCGGCGATCACGTCCATCCGCACGCGCTCGGCGGTCATGCCCGAGGCGGTGATCGAAAGAGCGTCGAACATACCCATCAGGACACCGATCCGATCGCGGTCTTGAGGATCCCGACGCGGGACGCCAGCACCGACGTCATGCCCTGGTAGTCCAGGGAGTTCTGCGCCAGGTCGGACATCTCGGTATCGACGTCGACGTTGTTGCCGTCCGCCGTCATCGTGGTGCCACCCGAGTTCTGGATGCTGAAAGTCATGTTGGAAAGCTGGCTGACGTTGTCGCCGGCGCTGAACGCCTGGGCGAGCACGTCGTGAAAGGCAACGTCGGAGCGCTTGAAGCCGGGCGTGTTCGCGTTGGCCAGGTTGTTGGACAGCACCTGCTCGCGCAGGTTTGCGCCGGCCATTCCGCGTTCGAGCCCGATCATCGAGGTGTCGAACAGATCCACGTCAGTCCCGTCCCTCTTCTGGAACATTGATGGCCCGTCCGTGGGCTCGACATGCCCGACATCCTGGTCGGGCACTCCTGTAATCGACCCGCCTGCTGCCTTGTTGAGCAGCAGCGGGATCGTGCGTTACGCGCTGTGGTCGACCACGCTTCGGCCCATGCTGCCGCCCGATGCGTACGACACGATCGCCGGCCGCGATCGGCTGACGGCGGCCAGTTCCACGCGCGTCCGTTCCATCGCCAGACCGATGTCGACGATGTTCTGCCGCACCAGGCCCTGCGCCTGTTCGAGCAGCCGGCGGGCCTCCTTGGGCGGCCGCTTGGGCAGCCGGGCCATGGTCTCGCGCCGTGCGCCCTCGAGGTCGACCAGCGCCAGCCAGTCGCCACGGTCGATCAGCTCCCGCTCCTGCCGCGCCAGCGCGACGAGCGCTTCGTAGGAGTCCAGCTCGGTGGTCACTGGACTACGCAGCCTTGGCCGTCTGCAGCTCGGGTGAGGTCGCGATCGTGTTCCAGCTTTCCCGGAGCTCGCCGAGCAGACGGGCAACCGTCTGCAGGCGGGTCGGGTCCTGGTGCACGAGCGCCTCCGCCATGTGGCGCTTGCAGAACACGTAGATCGCGCGGAGCCGCTCAGAAATCTCGCCCTGATCCATGTCGAGCGTCAGGTTCAGGTGGTCGATGATCGCCCGCGCTCGGTTCATCCGGTTGGTGGCGATCTCACGGTTGCCGGTCTCCATCGCGACCGCCGACTGGCTCAGGAAGCGGATGGCGCCGTCGTACAGCATGACGACGAGCCGCTCCGGGGGTGCCGTCATGATGCTGGTATCGGTGTACGCCTGCTTTGCGCTGGAGTAGTCGTTCATCCGCACCCTTTCTGGCCCGCCATGCTCGGGATCGACATCGGCCATGTAGTCGGCTAACAGAGGTCGGAGTTGAGCCATCTGCGCTCGGTGTGCCAGCGGCGGATGGTGCGTGGGCTGGGTCGTTCGGCGAAGGATGGGGGGAGGTGGTCGAGGCTGGCGGTGATGGTGGTGTGGTGGGCGCCTGTGGCGAAGGCTGTTTCGGCACGGCCCTGGTTCGCGGCCGGCACTCGACCGCTTCGGGGTGCCGGTCGTCGCCGCCCCCTTGAAAGGCGGCGTCGACCGGCCTGCATCCCGCCTTCAGGATCAGCACGAGTCGAGAAGCAACTGGCCAGCGCGCGACGGCCGACTGGCCAACCCGGGAGCACCACGTGCCGTACAGTCGTCGGATCGACGAGCGTGACCCGATCGGCGCGGCTCTGCGGGGCGAGAACCCGATGGTGATCGCGAGGATGCGGACGGGCTTCGCCGTGATCGGTGACACCCAGCACCCGCCCGGGTACTCGCTGCTCCTCGCCGACGATACGACGGTCGACCACCTGACCGATCTGCCCCGCGCACGACGCAGAGACTTCCTCTTCGATCTGTCGCTGCTCGGCGAGGCGGTCTTTGAGGTCACGCGGCCGCGGGGCGCCCGGCGGCTCAACTATGAAGTGTCACTCGAACCAGACGACCGGCGCATTCGCGACGGTGTCGGGCGGGCAGTTCAACCTGTCGTCAGACCTCTTCGCCAGCGTGGCCGGCGGGTGCGAGAACATCGCCGGCGCGGGCTCGCCGCTGAGCGGAACCTGTGCCGCGGGCGCCGAGGCTGTGCTGGGGGGCCTTGAGAACACGTCCACCGGCATCGAGTCGACCGTCAGCGGCGGCGAGAGCAACACGTCCGTGGCAACGGCGTCCTCGATCCTGGGCGGGGACGGCAACTCCGCGTCGTCAAACTGCCAGGCGGTACCCGCAGCGCCGGGGACCTGCTGATCCGAAGCAAGTCGGTGGGGCCGGGGCGCATTGCCCGGCCCCACCTGGTCGCCGGAACCGGGCAGTGCCCTGGAGCGTCCGACGAATGTGATGAAAACGCTGATCCTTCTCCTGCTGCTGACGGCATCGACATCCGCCTGCTCGTTCGGAGGCGGCTCGGCTGCCCCCGCGTCGACCGCGCGGCCAACCGTGACCGCGGTTCAGCGCGCGGTCTACGACCTGCGCCACGCCCAGTTCGGGCCACCCCGTATCTCGACCAGCCCGCTGCTCCGGAATATCCGCTGTACGGCCATTTCCAGCGATCGCATCCGCTGCCACGCCACCTGGCAGGGCCGCCGCACGAAGCAGATCGTGTTCGGCGTCAAGCCGAGCGGCGCGCTCTATGTGATCGTCGCCGGTCCGCTCGCGATCTCCTGAGCGGGATCAGCCGCCGCCGAGCCCGGCGATCTGGCCGGAGAGCTGGCCGGCGATCGCCTGCTCCTGTGACATCGCCGTCTCCATTGCGGTGAACTTGTTGCGCAGCGTCGTCTCCTTCTCCTGGAGATTCGTCTGCAGATCGGTCTGCTGCTGCTGGAGGTCGGCGATGATCGACGCCTCGGAGCTGATCCGGCCGGCCAGGACGCCCTGCGGGTTGACCTGCGCGGTCACCAGGTTGCTCAGCCGCTGGGCCATCCCCTCGGTGCCGTAGGTGCCGGTCGAGTTCGTGAACATGCTCTTCACGGCCGAGTAGTTGTTGGCCAGCGCATCGTCCAGCGTGTTGGTGTTGAGCGTCAGCTTGCCCTCGAGCGAGTCCTGGCTGATGGTGCCGGTGCCGACCGCCGCGCCGGTCGAGAGGCCGATCTGCGCCATCGTCTGCAGGCCGCCGGGCGCGCTGGCGAACATGTCGCCGACCGCCTCGCGCATGTCAGACAGCATCTGCTCGAGCCCCGGGTCGCTGTTGAGGACGCCCTGCTCCATGTCCGACGTCGACTGCGGGTTCGCCACCTTCGCCTCGTTCAGGATCCCCGTGACCTGATCGATCGTCGAGTTGTACTGGCTGACGAAGTTCTGCACGGCGCTGTTGATCGCATCGGTGTTCGGCTGCGGCGTGCTCACCGTCACCGTCACCGGATCGGACGTCACGCCCTGCAGCGTCAGGGTGACGCCGGCCATGCCGTCGGTGACGACGTTGCCGGCGCTGGTCTTCTGCGTGCCGTCGATCGTGTACTTCGCGTCCTGGGCGGCCTGGCTCTGCGTGAAGCCGAAGTCGGCCGCTTCGCTGCCGGTCACCGAGATGGTGTTCGTCGAGCCGGTGGACTTGCCCGAGAGCACGATCTGGCCGTTGATCACCGTCGCGTAGACCCCTGAGCCCGACGAGCCGTTGATGTTGTTGGCAACGGTCTGCAGGTCGTCGCCCGCGTTGACGTTGACGTTGATCGCGGTGCCGCTGCCGACCTGGATCGTCAGCGTCCCGCTGGCGCTCGCCGTCTGCGTCGAGGTCGACTGCGTCAGCTGCTGCGCGCGGGCCAGCTGGCTGACCGTGATCTCGTACCCACCTGCGGCCGCGCCGCCGGTGCGGGTCACGGTCAGGTGGTTCGTATCGCTGGAGCTGACCTGCTGCTGGTCGCCCCACAGCGTCGGGTCGGTCAGCGCCTGGATCGAAGTCTGAAGGTTGGTGAGCGTGGTCTGCACCGACTGCAGCGCCGTCTGGCGGGTCTGCTCGACCGCCTGCTGCTGCTGCATGTGGGTGAGCGGCTGCTCCTCGATCGACATCAGCTCGGAGATGATCTGGTTGTCATCCAGGCCGGACGCCAGGCCGCTGATGTTCTGCACCGGCACGCCGTTGGCGGTGAAGTTGCCCGAGGTGACGGACGAGGAAGAAGAGGAGGAGCTGGTGCTCACGGTCGGTGTCCTTTCACGTTCGTTACCCGCGCTGGTCGATCAGCAGGCCGCCGCCTGACAGGGTGTCGAACAGACTGCTGGCCGGGATCTCCTTCAACACCTGGCCGTCGGAATCGAGCACCTGCACATGCACGAAGTTCGAGTCGTCCACCTCGAAATGCAGGTTGATCTGCTGAGAGGCAAGCGTCTCGATCGCCTGGGCCGCCACCGAGTACTCGGCCTGGAGCGCGGGGGGCGGAGAGGAGTCGGCTGCGGTCAGTCGCGGCTGCACGCGTTGTCCGCGTGTGAATCCTGCCGTCGATTGAGCGCCGCCTATGGGCGTGAGTCCGTGATCCATCACGATGAGTGCCTCCGATCCCTCCGTGGACCGTATTACTGCACCGGTTATCGCCTGGATCGGCGGATACTTTAGGCGGCTTGCAAGTATTTGCTGTTGATAGCATCCAGCATCAGCCGGGACTCGACGTGGGTTGGATCGAGTGAGATCGCCTCGCGGGCGAACGCTGCGGCGTCGGCATGGAACCCCCGCGCGACTGCGACCTGCGACAGGCCCAGTAGCGCCCTCGCGTCGGGGACGGTCGTCGCCACGGCGATCCACTCGTCGGCCGCCGACTCGAGGAACCCGCGCCGGAAGTACATCCGGGCCATCAGTTCGCGCTTCTCGCGGGCGTCGGCGCCGATCGCGCCCCACAGCGGCAGCGCACGGACGAAGCCGTCGACCTCACGCACCCGCAGCAGCGCCTCGAACACCCGGTTCGCCGTCGGCAGAGCGTCGGCGGGCAGCGAGCGGGGCGGTGCGGAACCGTTCAGGATTGCGGCCCAGCCCCGGTACAGCTCGGCTTCGGCCCAGCTCACTCCCAGCTGCTCGGCCTCGCCGATCCGGTGCTCCAGCTCCGCGCCGTCGCCGGCGGCCGCAAGCGCGAACAGCTCGGCGCCGGCGGCTGTCGCTGCCAGCACTGCGTCGGCCTCGGTGGTCTTCGCCTCGGCGGCCGCGTCGGTGAAGCGGCGCTGCGTGAGCAGGCACTCGACCAGGCCGATCCGGGCTGCGCCGTTGGCGGGCTGCAGCTCGAGCACATCGCGGAACCACTCCTCGCCCAGCTCGGTGTTGCCGGCTTCGTAGGCGGCCGTGGCCGCCAGCAGCCGCCCGCTCGGGCGCTCGGGCGCCACCGCGCGAAGCTCGTCCTCATCGGCGCCCCTGCGCACCATCAGCGAGACCAGCGGCAGCACCGGCGCGCCGTAGTCGGGGTGCTCGGTCAGTGACTGCCGGTACAGCTGCTCGGCGGTGGCGGCGTCGCCCGACCGCTCGCGCGTGTCGGCCAGCAGTGACATCGCCAGGAACGTGCCGGAGCCGACCGTGGCGGCGTACTGCGCCGGCGCGTCGCCCATCGCCAGGCACTTCTCCGCCAGCCGCGCGGTGTCGGTGAGGTTGCCCTCGGCGCGCGCGCAGAGCGCCGCCTCCATCACCAGGTCGGTGTGGGTGGGGTAGACGTCGAGCCCTTCGGCGATCGACTCTCTGGCTGCGGTGAGATCGCCGGCGCCGCGGCGGCTGGCGGCGACGCGGGCCACCAGCAGCGGTGCGTAGCCAACCGACGACCAGCCCGGCTGCCGGCGCAGCTGATCGTAGGAGCGGTCGAAGTGCATGCGGGCCTTCGCGGAGTCGTCGAGCGAGAGGTACTCGGAGCCGAGGTTGTAGTCGTTGAAGGGGCTCGGGTTCTCGCGCGCCTCGATCTCGAGCAGCTCGATGTTGCGGCGTGACTTGTCCTTGGCCGTGATCCGGCTGCGCAGGTACCCGTAGTGGCGCATCCGCACGTTCGTCGTCTCGAACCGCTCGGGCAGGTACGTTGGCATCGTGTGCGTCTTCTGCTCGTGGATCCGGCCCTCGAAGCGGTACTGCGGGCGGCGCCGCCACAGCCGCAGCGCGTGATGGGTGACCGCGGCGCCGGAATCGTCGCCACCGGTGAAGTTGGTCTCGACCAGGTAGAAGCCTTCGCGCCACGTCCTGGTCAGCAGCTCGCGCAGCTTGGGCGCGTCCTCGGGCAGCATGTGCTCGTCGGCGTCGAGGTAGATCACCCAGTCGCTGGTGGCGTGGTCGAGCGAGACGTTGCGGGCGTCGGCGAACGAGCCGTTCCACGGGAAGTCGACCACCTTCGCGCCGAACGAGCGTGCGATCTCGGCGGTGGCATCGCTGGAGCCGGTGTCGACCACGATCATCTCGTCGACCGCGTCCTTCACGGCGGCCAGACAGCCGGGGAGCATCTCGGCCTCGTCCTTCACGATCATGCACAACGACAGGGTCAGCCCCTGCACCGGCTGGGCACGGCGGGCGATCTGCTGGGCCCGCTTTCCGAGCAGGCGGTTCTGGGTGGCCGCGGCCCCGCCGAGCACGACGCCGGCGGCGTTGCGCTTGCGCAGGCTGTCCAGGTTCGCAGCGGTGTGCGCCATATCCCGGTCGAGCCGCAGGGCGGCCTTGAACATCGCCTCCGCTCCGGCATGCTCCGTCAGCTCGAACAGCAGCACGCCGACGGCGTTCAGGAGCACCGGCTCGCGCGGCTCGCGCTCGAGCGCGTCCATCAGCCCGGTGGCGGCCGTCGCGAAGGCGCTCATCCAGGCCTGCTGGTTGGTCGGCCGGAACGCGAGCACCAGGTCGGCCAGCCGCGATCGCGCCTGGTAGGCGCGCTGCGGGTCATCCCATGATGCCGGCTCGTCGAACCGGGTCTTGAGGCCGCGCATGTCCCCGGACTCGAGGTCGCGTGCGGCCTGGATCACCAGGTTGTCGACACGGGCGCGCCAGCCGGCGGCAGCCTCGGGGGCACCGGGCAACGCGGATGAGGTCGGGGACGACATCGGCCTCGTAGTCGGCGTATCGGCGCGGCGGTTTAGCGAACGGGGCCGGCGGACGGTGAGGCAGCCTACGCTCGGGCGGCTCCACCCGGGGGGACCCACGCCTCCAGCCAGTCCGGTGGCTAGACTCACATCTCGTTGTGATGGGCCTGCTCCAGGTATCGCCGCTGGGACTCAGATCTCCCGCCCCGCCCGCCGATAACGCGCCCATCACCGTCTCGCACCGCCCTCGACCAAGGATGTGTCGCGCAGCCTCATGAGCACGCCTGCCCGGAAGATCTCCGCCGTTCCGCCGCTCGATGCCGAGCCGGCGCCTGCCATTGACGACCAGCTCGCGCTCGACCTCTACTACTGGATGGTTCTGACGCGCAGCGTCGAGGAGCGGGCCCTCAACCTCTACCGCCAGGGCAAGCTTCCCGGCAGCTATTACACGGGCCGCGGACAGGAGGCGATCTCGGTCGGGATGGCCATCCCGCTCCGGCGCGGCGTGAACGGAGACTGGCTGTCACCCTGGATCCGCGATCTCGGCTCCTACCTCGTGCACGGGGTGCCGCCGTGGCGGATCTTCGCGCAGTTCATGGGCAAGGCCGGATCGACGACGCGGGGCAAGGACGGCAACCTGCACATCGGCGGCCGCGAGTGGAACATCCCCTGCCAGGTCTCGCACATGGCGGACATGATCCCGCTCACCGTCGGTGCCGCCCTGGCCTACAAGCAGCGCGGCGAGGACCGGGTCGCCGTCACGTCGTTCGGCGACGGCGCCACCTCGCGGGGCGACTTCCACGAGGGCCTGAACATGGCCGCGGTGCTCGAGGCGCCGGCTGTCTTCGTCGCCGAGAACAACCGCTGGGCCTACACCACGCCGATCTCCAAGCAGACCAAGGTCACCGACCTGTACCGGAAGGCCAACGGGTACGGCATCCCCTCGGTCGAGGTCGACGGCAACGACGTGTTCGCCGTCTACTCCGCCGTGAAGCGGGCGGTCGACGCGGCACGCGCCGGGGGCGGGCCGCAGTTCGTCGAGTGCAAGACGTATCGCATGGCCGGTCACGCGGCGCACGACAAGTACGAGAGCTACATGCCGATGGAGCTGCTCGCCGAGTGGTCGGACAAGGATCCGCTGAAGCGGCTGGAGCAGTCGCTGCGCGACGAGCGGGCCGTCGACGAGCACACGATGGAGGGCATCCGCGACAAGGTCAAGGAGGAGGTCCGCGTGGCTGTCGAGGCGGCCGAGTCCGACGACTACGCCGATCCCTCGGAGGCACACGAAGGCGTCTTCGCCGAGGAGGGCTGGGATGCCTGAGCTGACCTACCTGGAAGCCGTGCGGCAGGCGCTGCACGACGAGATGGAGATCGACGAGCGGGTCTTCGTGATGGGCGAGGACGTCGGCAAGCAGGGCGGCGCGTTCGGCGCCACCAAGGAGCTGCAGCAGCGGTTCGGCGAGGCACGCTCGATCGACACGCCGGTGGCCGAGTCTGGCATCGTCGGCGTTGCGATCGGCGCGGCGATGGCAGGGCAGCGGCCGGTCGCCGAGATGCAGTTCGCCGACTTCGTCTCCTGCGCGTATGACCAGCTGATCACCTGTGCCGCCAAGATGCACTACCGGATCGGCTGGGCGGTGCCCCTGGTCGTCCGCTGCCCCAACGGCGGCGGCGTCGGCGGTGGGCCGTACCACTCCGAGAACGTGGAGGCCTGGTTCCACCACCACGCCGGCCTGAAGATCGCGTGCCCGGCGACCGCGAAGGACGCCTACGGGCTGCTGCGGTCGGCCATCCGCGACCCCAACCCGGTGGTCTTCTGCGAGCACAAGTTCCTCTACCGGCGGGTCAAGGAGGACGTCCAGACCGGGGTCAACGACGGCGTTCTGGTGCCGCTCGGCAAGGCCGCCGTGCTGCGGCCCGGTGAGGATCTGTCGATCGTCACCTACGCCTCGACGACGCAGCTGTCGCTGGCGGTCGCCGACCGGCTGGCCGCCGAGGGCGTCTCGGTCGAGGTGATCGACCTGCGCACGCTCGTCCCGTTCGACCGCGAGACGGTGCTGGAGTCGGTGCGCCGCACCGGCAAGGTGCTGATCGTCCACGAGGACAACCTCACCGGCGGGTTCGGCGGCGAGATCGCCGCGGTCGTCGCGGAGGAGGCGTTCGAGTACCTGGATGCCCCGGTGCGCCGGGTCGCCGCCCTCGACACGCCGGTGCCCTTCGCGCCCCCGCTCGAGCGCGAGTACCTGCCGCTCGAGGACGACATTTTCAAGGCCGCCCGCGAGCTCGCCGCATACTGATCCTTCGGCCGCGGATGCCTCGCGGCCGACCGGGATTTGCGCATCGGCTCGTATAATCAGACCACGCGGGAGGCCTGGGCTGGGCCCTCTCGCATCCCGGCCTGGAGTGAGCGTGCGGTTTCGCCACAAGCTGTCGATGGTGCTGGTGGGGCTGGCGGTCATACCGCTGGTCGCCGCGGCGCTCGTGATCCAGGACATCCTCAGCCAGTCGGTTGTCACCGAGACCGACGGTGACCTCGGCGCGGCGGCGGCCGGCGCCTCGACCGCGTACAAGGGCCAGCTTGACCAGTTACGGCTCCAGGCCGAGCACATCGCCGAGATGCCCAGCGTTCAGCGGGCCCTGGCCACCGGCGATGCGGGCAAGCTCGACCTGACCGGTCTCGCGCCCGCCAACTCCAGCCTGCAGCTCGTCTCCGGCGGCACGCCGATCGCCGGCACGCTGCCGAACGGGCCGACCTGGTGGTTCCGGGCCATCGTCGACCCGACAAAGAAGGACTGGGTGGTGCTGGCCACGCCGGTGAACGCGGATCTGCTGGCCCAGGTGGCGCTGTCGTCACAGCGGGCGCCGGGCATCGATCTGGCGTTCGTGCACGACGGCCGGGCCTATGCCTCCACCTCCGGTCAGAAGGGCGCCGCCCGCGGCCTCGAGGTCGGGCACGCCGGGCAGGCCACGATCGCCGGCACGGACGTCCGGACGCGGGCGGTCCACGTGCCCACGACCGCAGACGGTCCGGTGAACCTGGTCGCCAGCTACCCGCAGTCGCAGATCGACGACCGGGTCGACTCCATGCGCCTGCGTGTGCTGATCCCCGCGCTGGTGCTGACGCTGATCCTGGTCGGGCTGGCGCTGTTCGCCGCCGGCCGCATCACCCGCGCGCTCTCCCAGCTGACCGGCAGAGCCGCCTCTCTGGGGCGGCCCAACCGGCCGATGGCGCCGGGGGACGAGTTCGACGAGCTCGACGCGGCCCTCGACTCGATGTCGGAGGAGCTGGACACGCGGATGTCCGAGCTGAGAGGGGAGCGCGCGCGGCTCAAGCAGACGCTGACCCGCTACGGCGACACCCTGGCAGCCACGCACAACCAGCGAGCCCTGCTGGAGGCGGTACTGGAGACGGCGGTGCAGGCCACCCGGGCGCACGGCGGCCGGCTGCTGCTCTACGACCCCGCCCGCGGCGCGGCCGTCGAGGAGGTGCGGATGGGCTCCGCGCGCGGCTCGCGGGCCGACCTGCCCATCGACGTCCCGCTCGGACGCGGCCTCGAGGGTCAGGTGCTCGCCACCCTGGAACCGCGCGTGGAGGACACGCCGCGGGCCATCGTGGCGGTGCCGATCGTCCGCGAGGAGCAGCTGCTCGGGGTCGTCACAGTGGTCGACCCGGAGGACGGGCGGTTCAGCGAGGACGACGTGCAGACGCTGGCCGGCCTCGCCGTCCAGGCCGCGGTTGCGGTCGAGAATGCACGCCTGCACGTGCGCCTCGAACGGCAGGCGGTGACCGACGAGCTGACGGGGATCGCCAACCGGCGTGCCTTCTTCGACGTGCTGGGCAGGGAGTACGAGCGCGCTCAGCGGTTCGACCAGCCGCTCTCGCTGATCATGTTCGACATCGACAACTTCAAGCAGCTGCAGGACTCGGACCCCTTCAAGCACCTGAGCGGAGACGCCGTCCTGCGGGCGGTGGCCGGCCGCGTCTCCCAGCTCGTCCGTGACATCGACCTGGTCGCCCGCTACGGCGGCGAGGAGTTCGCGGTCGTCCTGCCGCAGACCGGCCTGGAAGGAGCTGTGCGATTGGCAGAGCGCCTGCGGGAGGCGGTAGCGGGGCAGCCGGTCGAGTTCGGGGAGCACCGGATCTGGGGGGTGACGGCCAGCTTCGGCGTGGCCTCCGGCCCGACGCTCGACGGGTCGCAGCTCGACCTCGTCGGAGCCGCCGACCAGGCCCTGTTCGACGCCAAGCGGGCCGGCAAGAACCGGGTCACGGCGTCGGTCGCTGATTGAGCACAGCGGCCGGGCTTGGTATCCTGCTCCGGCACTTCGTGCTCCCAGACCACCGACCGGAGGGCGCTGCATGGCTGAAAATGGTTCCCTGTTCGCAGCCGTGATCCAGGATCACATCGAACTGAAACGACGCAATAGCAACCTCGATCCGAACCTGCCGCTGAATGAGTTCATGGGTGAGGATCCGTTTACGAACCACCCGCTGTTCAAGACCGAAGAGGCCGCTCGCCGCGAAGAGGAAGAGACAGGCGAGCATCCTGCGGTCGCCCTCGAGATACCCGCTGACACGCTGGCGATGCCGGTCGTGGCCGACGAGGAAGATGTCGAGGCGCACAGCTGGATGGAGACCACCACCGACCCGGATTTTCGCTGGGAATAGCTCCCGGCGGGAGCCGCGTCAGCCGGGCCGGCTGACGGAGAACGAGAACACGTCGGGGCGGTGGTAGTGACCGGCCGGGTCGAACCGCTGCCGGTCCTCGCGCAGCCGCGAGCCGTCGAGCCGTGCCACCAGGATGCCCGGCTCCTCCCACAGCGGTCCCGCGAGGTACTCGCCGGAGGGTGAGAGGATCGCCGACCCGCCCCGATCCATCAGGTCGGGGCCGTCGACCAGAGGGATCTCCGGCGGGTGCGAGGAGGCTCGCTGGAGGACGCACGCCGTGATCACGTAGCAGCGCGACTCGCGCGCGATGTGGCGCATGCTGTCCTGCCAGGCGTCGCTGGTGTCGGCGGTCGGGGCGAGGTAGATCTCGATCCCGTCGGCGTACAGCGCGAACCGGGCCAGCGGCATCAGGTTCTCCCAGCAGATCAGGCCGCCCACCCGGCCGAACGGCGCCGCAGCCGTCGCGAGGCCGCCGCCGTCGCCCTGCCCCCAGATCATCCGCTCGTGGTTGGTGGGCATCAGCTTGCGGTGGTGGATGGCCAGGCTGCCGTCGGCGGCGTGCAGCAGCAGGGTGTTGTAGATCGTGCCCCCGGCCCGCTCCGTGACGCCCGTGCACAGCCAGACGCCGTGCTCGCGGGCAATGCTTCCCAGCCGGTCGCAGGCCGGCCCCGGAACCTCGACCGCGTTCTCGACCATCCGGGCGAACGCTGCGCGCGCCTGCGGGTCGGATCCCGCCGCCAGGTGGCGGACCCAGCGGTTGGAGGGGTAGCAGGGGACGAAGGACTCCGGGAACACCACCAGGGCCGCGCCCTGCGCCGCGGCCTCGGCCGTCAGCTCGCCGACCCGGTCGATCGTTGCCTCGAGATCGAACAGGACCGGCTCCGCCTGGACGCACGCGACGGTGACGTCGGACAGCATGTGACCAGCCTACCGAACCGATCACATACCGGCTCGCACCCCTGGGCAACACTCGGCTCTGGGGCTACCATCTCCGAGGGATGACCTTCGACGAGACCGTCACGCCGGGCACCGGGCTGGAGCCAGCAGAGCGGCTGATCAACCGCGAGCTCTCGTGGCTCGACTTCAACGCGCGCGTTCTCGACCTCGCGCTCGACCCGGACACGCCGCTGCTCGACCGCGTGCGCTTCTGCGCGATCGTCTCCTCGAACCTCGACGACTTCTTCATGGTCAGGGTTGCCGGCCTGATCAGCCAGGCCAAGTCTGGCGTCGCCGTTCGGTCGGCCGACGGCCACACGCCGCAGGTGGTGCTGGCCGAGATTCACAAGCGGGTGCTCGAGCAGTGCGCCCAGCAGTCGGCGCTCTGGAACCAGGAGCTGGCGCCGGCACTGGAGCGCGAGGGGATCTCGATCGCCACCATCGATGCCTGCACCGAGGACGAGCTCAACGAGCTGGCCGGTCGCTTCGACCGCGAGGTGTATCCCGTGCTGACGCCGCTGGCCGTCGGCCCCGGGCAGCCGTTCCCCTACATCTCCGGGCTGTCGCTCAGTCTGGGCGTGCTCGTGCGCGACCGGCACACCGCAGAGGAGCGGTTCGCGCGGGTCAAGGTGCCGGAGGTGCTGCCCCGGTTCGTTCCGGTCGGCGACCGCGGTGCCCTGGTGCCGCTGGAGGAGGTCATCCGCCACTTCGCCTCGTGGCTGTTCCCGGGCATGGAGGTCCTCGAGCAGATCGTCTTCCGGGTGACCAGGGACGCGGATTTCGAGGTGTCCGACGAGGCTGACGACCTGCTGGAGGCCGTCGAGTCCGAACTGCGCCGCCGCCGCTTCGGCGACGCCGTCCGGCTGGAGATCTCGAGCAGCGTCAGCGACGCCCTGCTGGAGCGGCTGGAGGACGGCCTCGGCGTCGACGAGAGCCAGATCTACCGGATCGACGGCATGCTCGACATGGCGGACCTGAGCAAGGTCGCCGACATCGACCGGCCGGATCTGCGGTCGGAGCCGTGGATCCCCGTCACCCGGCCGCGCCTGGTGCCCGACCTCAGCCGCCGGGGCCTGTTCGGGGAGATCCGCCGCGCCGACATCCTGGTGCACCTGCCCTACGACTCGTTCGCCACCAGCGCCGAGGCGTTCGTCCGTGCGGCCGCCAAGGATCCGGACGTGGTCGGGATGAAGACCACCGTCTACCGGACGAGCGACGACTCGGCCCTGCTGCCTGCCCTGATCGACGCCGCCGAGGAGGGCAAGCAGACCGTCTGCCTGGTCGAGTTGAAGGCCCGGTTCGACGAGCAGCGCAACATCGAGTGGTCGAGGGCGATGGAGCAGGCGGGGGTGCACGTCGTCTACGGCTTCGCGAACCTGAAGATCCACGCCAAGATGACGCTGATCGTGCGCCGCGACGGCGACGCCCTGCACCGCTACGCCCACATCGGCACCGGCAACTACAACGCGGTCACCGCGCGCCTGTACGAGGACTTCGGGCTGTTCACCGACGACGAGGCGATCACGGCCGACCTGGCCGACCTGTTCAACCACCTGACCGGCTTTGGCCGCCCGCAGCGGTTCCGCAAGATCCTGGCGGCGCCGTTCAACCTGCGCAGCGGCATCACCGACCGCATTCGCGCCGTGGCCCGGGCGGCCTCGGAGGGCGAGCGGGCGCGGATCCGGATCAAGTGCAACGCCCTCACCGACGAGCCGATCATCGAGGAGCTCTACCGCGCTTCTCAGGCCGGCGCCCAGGTCGACATCATCGCCCGCGGCATGTGCATGTTGCGGCCGGGCGTGCCCGGGCTCTCCGACAACATCCGCGTTCGCAGCATCGTCGGCCGCTTCCTCGAGCACAGCCGGGTTTACCATTTCCAGGCCGGCGACGAGGAGAGCTACTACCTGGGCAGCGGCGACCTGATGCCGCGCAACCTCGACCACCGGATCGAGGTCGTCGCGCCGGTCGAGGACGGGCGGGCGCAGGAGGAGCTGAACGCGGTGTTCGAGGTGCTGCTGGCTGACAACCACTACGCCTGGGAGCTGCAGCCGACCGGCGCCTGGATCCGCCAGCAGATCGCTCCCGGTGACCGCGACCTGGGCACCCACAACGTACTCATGCGCCGGGCCCGGATGCGCGCGCGCAAGCGCGGCGCGGGCCGTCCTGGCGGCAGATAACGAGTTCGGAACCTGCGTTTGCAGGACATTTTCCGAACGTTCACCAACCTTTCTCCTACTTGGGGCAGGTGATATCCGATCCGCGCAGCACAATGGAGTTGTGCGGATCGGGATTATCGATGTGGGCTCGAATACCGTTCGCCTTCTGGCTGCGGCGATCGGCCCCGACGGCCGGATCACGACCGTGCACGAAGAGCGTGCGCTGGTCGGCCTCGGCGAGGTGATCGAGCGGCGCGGACGGATCCCCAGCGGCAAGCTTTCGGAGGCGACTGAGCGGGCGCGCGAGTATGCCCGCCACGCCCGCAGCATCGGCTGCGAGCAACTGGAGGTCGTGGTCACCGCGCCCGGCCGGCAGAGCGCAAATGCCGATGCCCTGCTGAAGATGCTCGAGGGCGCCGTCGGCGTCCGGCCCAGGGTGCTGTCGCCGGAGCACGAGGGCGTGTTCGCCTATCGCGGCGCGATCGCCGCGGCGGAGGGTCTCGAAGGCACGCTGGTCGCGGTCTGCGACGTCGGCGGTGGATCGACCGAGCTCGCGGTCGGAACGCCCGGCTTCGACCCTGACTGGGTCGACTCGTTCGAGATCGGCTCGCTGCGGCTGTCCAGCCGGCACCTGTCGCAGGATGCGCCCGGCCGGCGGGCGGTGCGGGCCGCCCGGGCCGAGGCCCGCCGCGAGCTGTCGGTGCTCGACGTCCCGCCCATCGGCGTGGCGCTCGCGACCGGCGGCAGCGCCCGCGCGATGCGCAAGCTGGTCGGCCGGCGGCTCGGCCACGAGGAGCTGGAGCGGGCGATCACCATGCTGACCGACCGCTCCTCGGCGAAGATCGCCCGTAAGCACGGCATCGACCCCCGCCGCGCCCGCACGCTGATGGCCGGGGCGATCATCCTCTCCGAGACCCAGCGCGTGCTCGGCGTCCCGTTCGAGGTCGCCCGCGGCGGTCTCCGCGAAGGCATTGCCGCCGAGCTGCTCTCGGCGCAGCGCGCGGCGTAGCCGGCAGCTTTGGGTGTCGACCCCCAGATGGGCGCCGCTGCGCCTTGACAATAGCGTCCACGCGATATAGCGTGGAGGGTATGAAGGATGAGGCTCCCAGCCAGCGCAGAGGCCGCATCTACTGGCCTCTGGTCTGGGTCTCGATCGGGGTTGGCGTGATCGCGGTGCCGATCGGGTTCTTCATCACGGCCTCCTACGCGTTCAGCGGCGTCTGCGGCGAGACAGCGAACAGCTGCTCCGGTCCGGAGCCGGCCTCGCATTCCGTCATCTCGTTGATCGTGTTGTCCGCAGCGTGGCTGACGGTCGTGGCCATACTGCTCTACAACCGAGAGGACACGATCCCGTTTCCGGCAGTCCTGATCGGCCTGGTGGCGACTGCCGCCACGTTCCACGGACTGCTCTGGGCCGGCCTCTTCGTTGCGGAGGACATCCGGAGCTGGGTTCCGCTTCTGCTGATGGTCCTGGCCCCGTTTGCGTCTGTGCTTATCGGAACCGGCACCGCCCAGCTGGTCTGGAGGCTAGGCGCGGCTGCGCCGGCGCGTGAGAGCTAGCCCCAGGCGGCGTCGCCGCGAGCCTGGAGCTCTTCCCACGCGGCCGGGTACGCCTCGCGGGAGTCCTTCTTGCGCTGCTTCTCGTACCTGCGGAGGCGCTTCACGACGTCGCTCACCTCCGGGTCGTCCAGCAGCTTCGCGACCCCCTTCAGCTCCGCGCGGGCGACAGTGGCGTCCTGGTGGTCGCCGAGGATGTCCTGCAGGCGCTTGGCGCCGTTGATGTAGCGGGAGGCAGGCCGGCCGACGGCGGGCTGGGCCAGCTCGGCGGCGTAGCGGGCGTGCTTGACCCTGATTCGGGCTGCGTGCAGGACGTCGTCCTCGGGATCGTCGCCGAGCTTACGCATCGTCTTGACCAGGGCGCGGTGCTCGTCGCCGGCGATCTCCGCCAGCGGCACGCTCTCGCCGGAGGCATGCGGATCGGGCAGCTCACGCTCCAGCCGGTCGAGCAGCAGCGCGTAGGCCGGCTTGCGGAGCTCGTCGAGCATCACGGCCCGGGCGTGGGAGCGGCGCGCCTCGAAGACGCCGATGACGCGCTGGAACGCCTCGTCGTCCTGAAGTTCCAGCTCCTCGCCCACGTCCTCGAGGTGCTCGAGCAGCACGTCGAGGTCGCGAACGGCGCCGAGCGCCCGTCCGACTCCGCGGAGCTCGCGGCGAAGGGCCTCGGCCCATTCGCTGTCGAGCATCGGCTCGGCTGCCCGCAGCAGCGCCCGCAGCCTGCGGACGGCGACCCGGTGCTGGTGCAGATCCTCGGGGTCGGTGCCCAGCCGCGTTCCCGGATCGTGGGTGATGATCTCGCGCTCCTGCGCGACCAGCATCGCCGCCAGGTGCTCGAGCGGGGTGGCCTCGGGGGCCATGGGAACCGGCCGGGTGCGCTCGAGCCCGAGCGCCTGGAACAGCTTGGGACGGTCGTCCGTGTCGTGCGCGCCTGCCTCGCGCAACGCCTGCTGGATCCGATCGAGCTCCTCGAGGTCGCCGTCGATCAGCTCCACCTCGAGCTCCTCGAACCGCTGCAGCACTGCGCCGTCTCCGGCGACGGTGACCTCGTCCATCACCACGTCGGCCAGCTGGACGCCGCCGCCGAACACGCGCAGGCCGCGGCGCCGCGTCTCGAGCGTCGCCACCGGTAGTAACGCCCGTCGGCCGATGACGCCGGCGATCAGGTCGCGCATCGACGGTGGCGGCGCTTTCGCGTTGCCGACCAGCTCCAGCTCCAGACGGCCCTTGGCGTGGGGCAGCTTCAGCTGCCACAGTCCCGACCCCTCCTCGCTGCGGTGCCGAAGGGTGATGCCGGCCGCCGCCAGGCGCATGTCGCGGGTGTCGTGGTAGGTCGACGTGAACCTGCGCTCGCGAAGCGGCTCACCCGGGAAGTCCGGTAGTGCGAAGCCGGTCTCGGCTCGCAGCTTGATCTCACGTTCCAGGGTCTGACGCACGGGCGAAAATCCTAGCTTGGGGGAGGCTTCTGGTCGTGCTCCACGCCGATCGCACGCTCTACCAGTTCGCGCTGTCGCACGAATGTCAGCCCCTGGAACTGCAGCCAGTAGCCGAACCGGTGCCCCTGCACGCCCTCCTCGATGCCCTCCACCGTTGCCGGCGCGCTGAAGGGCTCACCGTCCTGCTCCAGCTCCAGAGCCACCTCGACGGCGGCCCCCATGGCCAGCAACCGGTTGCTGGCGATCCAGATCCCGTCGGCGGAGATGTCCACGGTCGGAGCTGCGAACTCGCGTCCGCCGTCGCCGCTCGGCCGGATCACCGCTCGCACCCGCACTGGAATCCGCGCCTGCGCCTGGCGATCGGCAAGCCGGCGGTCCTGCCCGTAGACCCAGCGCACCAGCCGCTGCTGGACGTACTCGTCGAGGTCGTCGAAGCGCACGCCGTACGATTCGGTCTCGACGCGGACGACCGCCGCGCGGCTGAACACAAGGATCCGCGGCTGCTCCACCGTGAGCTCCAGCCAGAGCACATCACCCGTGCGGAGCGCCGTTCGCGTCCGGAGCCGCAGACCGCCCGCCGAGAGATCGGCTGTGCGGCCGTTGAATGCCTCTCCACGGGTGCCGTCCTCTGCGAGAAGGCTCGCAGTGACGTCGACCTCTGTCTCGACCCGCAGGAATGCCCGCCGCTCTCGCCAGTCCACGAGGTGTCAGTCTAGAGATCGACTTCCCGTGAGCTCGGGCAGCGGGTGCGCCGCTGGGCGCTATGGCCTCGCTCTTCAGCTGCGCCGGTCGGTGGGGAACCAGTGCCGCACGTTGCGCGTGTCGTGATCGCGCGAGTCGACCCCGGTCACCAGTGCCAGCGGGCCAGCAATGAAGAGGAGGATGATGAGGATGAGCAGTGCCATACCCGTATTGTCGGCAGACTTGTCGATTAGCACAAATCCAGTTATCGTTCATATCGATTATGGATCCTGATCGACTTCTGAACCTCGATCTCCGCCATTTGCGGGCTCTTCAAGCGGTTGCCGAAGAAGGCAGCTTCAACAAAGCTGCTGTCCGCCTTGGGTATACCCAGTCGGCCGTTTCGCAGCAGATTCAGACCCTCGAGAAGATCGTCGGAGACAAGCTCGTGGAGCGTCCCGGCGGCCCGCGTCCGGTCTCCATGACCGAGGCCGGCAACGTGCTGCTGGTGCATGCCAACGCGATCGTGGCGCGGCTGCGGGCCGCCCAGGCCGACCTGGCCCTGCTCTCCGACGGCACGGCGGGCACGCTGCGGGTGGGCACCTACCAGAGCGTCGGCACGCGGATCCTGCCCGAGCTGATGCGTCGCTACCACCAGGCATGCCCACACATCAACGTCCAGCTGACCGAGGCCGAGGACGACGCGTTGTTCGAGCTGCTCGAGCAGGGCGAGGTCGACCTGTCGTTCGTCGCCATGCCGCTCGCGGAGGGGCCGTTCGAGGGCGTCGAGCTGGCCCGCGATCCCTACGTCCTGGTCGTCCCCGAAGGGCACCCGCTGGCCGGCACGTCGGGCATCCCTACCCGCCGCGATCTCTCCGAGCTGCCGATGATCGGGTTCCGGACCTGCCGAGCAGCAAACCATCTCGAGAACGCGCTACGGATGCGCGGCATCGAGCCGCAGGTCGTCTTCCGCTCCGACGACAACGGCACCGTGCAGGCGATGGTCGCCGCCGGGATGGGGGTGGCGATGATGCCGCTCCTGGCCGTCGGAGGCGATCGCCGCACGACGACGGTCGACCTCGGCCCACGCGTCCCGCCCCGGGTGATCGCCATCGCCTGGCACCGCGACCGCGTCCGCTCGGGCGCCGCGCAGGAGTTCGTGGCTCTCGCCGGGCAGGTCTGCGAGGATCTGTCGCTGGCGCTGCCCGAGGTTGTCGCGCATAGCGTCACCGTCAGCGCGGTCTGATTCCCCACCGACTGACCGGGAAATCCCCGCCCGTGTGGTAGGTTCGAGTGCCTCCCGCCCCCGTACCCGAGGCCCGAAATCATGCGAATTCTTCTCTGCTCCCTGGCCCTGGTCGTCGCCGCGACGGCCGCCGGCTGCGGTTCGAGCTCCAGCTCCGGTTCCAGCTCGGGCCAGAACAGCTCCGGCTCCACCACCGCCAGCCTGCACCTGCTGACGCCGGGGCAGATCACGGTCGGCATCGAGCCGTACGGTCCGCCCTTCCAGATCCCGCCGATGTCGCACCCGACCGGGTTCGAGATCTCGGTGGTGGAGGACATCGTCAAGAAGCTGGGCCTTCAGCAGAGCGACATCAAGTGGATGCACGTCCCGTTCGGCAAGGTTGTATTCCCTGGGCCCAAGCAGTGGGACATGGACATCGACGACTTCACCGTGACGCCGCAGCGGGCCCAGGTCGTCGACTTCAGCGACTCCTACCTGGACACGAACGCCGGTGTGCTGGTCTCCAAGTCCGGTAAGGGAGCGAACGTCACCAGCATCGCCGACCTCAAGAAGCTGCAGCTCTGCGCCCAGTCCAAGACGACCGACCTGGACTACATCAAGAACACGATCCAGCCCGACAAGGCGCCGCTGGAGTACCCGTCGACGCCACTGGCGAACGAGGCCGTCATCGCCGGAGTCTGCGACGCCGAGCTGAACGACCTGCCGATCGTCGAGGACGCGGTGTCGAAGTCGAAGGGCAAGCTCGAGGCCGTCGGCCAGATCCAGACCGGCGAGCATCTCGGCATCGTGTTTGCGAAGGGCAACCCGCTCCGCGACCAGGTCAACCAGGCGCTGGCCGCAATGAAGGCGGACGGCTCCTTGGAGGCGCTTCAGAAGAAGTGGTTCGCCAAGGATCTCGCCATACCGACGCTCCAGTAGCCCAGGAGGCGACGCGCGATGCTGCGAAGCCGCGGGTTCTGGATCTCGACGGCGAGCACCGTTGTCTTCCTCGTCGTCATTGCGGTCCTGCTGCTCACCGCGCCGGGCATCCATAACCTCCACGAGGGCCTCTTCAGCGTCCACGACATGCGGGCGGCGCTGCCGTCCGTCTGGGACGGCTTCAAGATCAATCTCAAGATGATGGCGATCGCCGAGGTGCTGGTGCTGATCTGCGCCCTCGGTGTGGCCATCCTGCGCGGGCTCCCCGGCCCGGCGGCATTTCCGCTGCGCGTTGTCGCGATCGTCTACACCGACGTCTTCCGCGGGCTGCCGACCATCCTGGTTGCGATCTTCATCGGCCTCGGCTTCCCGTCGCTGGGCCTGTCGGTGATCTCGACCCAGTCGCCGTTCACGTACGGGGTGGTGACGCTGACCCTCGTCTACTCGGCCTATGTCGCGGAGGTCTACCGGGCCGGGATCGAGTCGGTGCACCAGAGCCAGACGGCGGCTGCCCGCTCGCTGGGCCTGAGCTACAGCCAGACGCTTCGCTTCGTGATCCTGCCCCAGGCGGTGCGGCGGGTGATCCCACCCCTGGTGAACGACTTCATCGGCCTCCAGAAGGACACCGCGCTGGTGTTCTTCATCGGCGTGATCGAGGCCCTCCAGGCCGCCCAGGACTACGCCAACGTGACCTACAACCTGAGTGGGCTGACGGTGGCGGGGCTGCTGTTCATCGCGATCACGATTCCGTTCACCCGGCTGGTCGACTACCTCGTCAAGCGTGACCGGCGGCGCACCCAGGCGGCCGGCTGATGGAGCAGCCGGCGGCGCTCCGGATCGAGGATCTCCACAAGAGCTACGGGAACACGGAGGTGCTGAAGGGCATCGACCTGTCGGTCGCCGAGCACGAGGTGGTGTGCCTGATCGGCGCCTCCGGCTCCGGCAAGTCGACGCTGCTTCGCTGCATCAACCTGACCGAGCCGGTGACCAGCGGCAGGATCATCGTCCACGGCGACGAGATCACGGGCGAGGGCGTGAAGGTGAACCAGATCCGGCGCGAGATCGGGATCGTCTTCCAGGCGTTCAACCTGTTCCCGCACATGTCGGTGATGCGCAACGTGACGCTGGCGCCCCGCAAGGTTCTCGGCCAGTCACGCCGTGAAGCCGAGGCGAACGCCACGGAGCTGCTGGAGCGGTTCGGCCTTGCGGACAAGGCCGCGGAATACCCCGACCGCCTGTCGGGCGGCCAGCAGCAGCGGGTTGCGATCGTCCGCGCGCTGGCCATGCGGCCGCGGATCATGCTGCTGGACGAGGTCACGAGCGCACTCGACCCGGAGCTGGTCGCAGAGGTGCTGAACGTGATCCGGGAGCTTGCTGCCGAGGGCATGACGATGGTGATCGCCACGCACGAGATGGGGTTCGCGCGGGACATCGCACATCGCGTCTGCTTCCTGGACAACGGGGTGCTGTTGGAGCAGGGACCGCCCGCGGAGATCTTCTCCAACCCCCGCGAGGAGCGCACCCGGCAGTTCCTGCAGCGGATAGTTGACGCAGGTCGTCTGTGATATGGCCTGAATAGGTCACGTGCGGATTTGGTCGAGACGGTTGACACAGGTTCGCCGGAGTCGGATCATTCAGGAGCCCAGTGATTTGGGTACCTCGCCGTTTCGGACCGCGGCGAAGGTGGCGACGTCCAGGCTCCACGCATTGGACTCGCGCCGGGCGCCGGCTTCGGGGGATGCCGGCGCCCGGCACACACTCTCTCGAGCCAGCTAGCCAGCCCGCAGGGCCGCCCTGTGCCAGTCGCTGTAGCCGCCTTCGGTGACGTGGATGCCGCCGTCTCGCACCTCGACGATGCGGTCGGCGATCCGGTCCAGGAAGTAGCGGTCGTGAGACACGAACACGACCGTTCCGTCGTAGCGCTCGATTGCATCCTCGAGTACCTCCGAGGAGTCGATGTCGAGGTGGTTGGTCGGCTCGTCCAGCACCAGCAGGTTGGCGCCGCCGCGCATCAGCAGCAGGAGCTCGAGGCGCGTCCGCTCGCCTCCCGAGAGCTGTGACAGCGGCTGCCGCACCTGCTCGTAGTTGAACAGGAACCGCATCAGGAGCTGCACTGCCGCTCCCTCCTCGATCGGCCGCAGGCGCCGCACCGCGTCGAGCGGCGTCGTGCCCGTCACCGCGATCGAGGGCTCCTGGGCGAGGTGCCCGACCTGGATCGACGGGCCGATCCAGCGCTCGCCGCCGAGCAGCGGCAGATCGCCGACCAGCGTCCGCGCGAGGGCGCTCTTGCCGCTGCCGTTGGCGCCGATCACGCCGACCCGCTCGCCGCGGACGACCGTCAGGCCGACCCCGTCGAGCACGGGGGTGTCGTCAAAGCCGACGACGGCCCCGCGGAGCTCCACCACCCGCTGGCCGCCGCGCTGCTCGCTGCGGAGCGTCAACCCGACCTTACGCCGCTCGAGCACCGGCCGATCGATCTTCTCCATCCGGTCGATCTGGCGCTGCTTCACCCGGGCCTGCTTGATGTGGCGCTCGTTGACCTCGATATGCGCCCAGTGGCGGAACCGGCGGATGGCCTCCTCCAGCCGGGCGATCTCCTTCTGCTGCGTCACGTACAGCTCCTGCTGACGGGCCATCGCGATCTCGCGTGCGACCGCGTACTCGGAGTAGGTGCCGGGCCAGAGCGTGATCTTGCCGCGGTCGAGCTCGGCGATCATCGTCACGGTCTCGTCGAGCAGGTAGCGGTCGTGAGACACCATGACCACCGCGCCGTCGAACCCCTGCACCAGCCGTTCGAGGTCGCCGCGCCGGTCGGCGTCGAGATGAGTCTCGGGCTCGTCCAGCAGCAACAGGTCGGGCGAGCGAATCAGGCACGCTCCGAGGGCGGCCAGCTTGCGTTGGCCCCCGGACAGGTCGGCCGTGGGGCGGTCGAGCGCCTCCTGTTCCAGGCCGACGTCGAGCAACAACGCCCGGGCGCGTCCTTCCAGCGCCAGGCCTCCGGCCTGCTCCAGCTCTGCGAGCAGGTCCTCCTGGCGGCGCAGCACCCGCTCCATCCGGCCCATGTCCGCGGCCACCTCGGGAGACCCGAGCCGCTCCGATACGCCGGCCAGCTCCTGCTCGATGCGGGCGATGTCGGGACGGGCGGCACACGCCAGCTCGACCGGCGTGCGGGCGTCGGGCCCGATCTGCTGGGCGAGGTACGCGGTGACGACTCCCTTGCGATGCGTGACCCGGCCTCCGTCAGGACCGTCCATCCCGGACAACAGCCGAAGCAGGGTCGACTTGCCACCGCCGTTGGGGCCGATGACGCCGATCCTTGCCCGTTCCGGCACCTCCAGGTCGAGCCCCGTCAGGACCGTGCGGGCGCCGTAGCTGCGGACGACTTCGTGTGCTGCTGCGACGCTCATCAGTCTGGTCAGTATTGCCGTGCAAGAGCACGGTCAGGCGGGGGATACTCTACGAACGATGAGCACTTCCGGCGAGTGGCGGCTCGATTTCCGCGACTGTGTAGGCGCGTTTGCCACGGGTGTCACCGTGGTCACGTCGTACGCGCAGGGGACCCCTGCCGGGATGACGCTGAACTCGTTCACGTCGGTCTCGCTCGACCCGCTGCTGGTGCTGGTCTCGCTCGCCCATCACACCCGGACGCTCGAGAAGACCTCGGCGAGCAAGCGCTTTGCGATCAACATCTTGCACCGCCGGCAGGCGGACGTCGCGCTCGCATTTGCCAAGCCGGGTGCGCCGTTCCCCGAGGGGCTGACCGTCCACGACCCTCACGGGTACGTGGTCGTCATGCATGCGCTGGCCATTCTGCGCTGCGAGGTGTTCGACGTTGTCACCGCCGGCGACCACGACCTGGTGATCGGTGAGGTGGTCGACTTCGAGGGCTCCGGCGGCCAGCCGCTGATCTTCCACCGAGGCGCATTCGGCGGCCTGGACGCGGACGCGCTGGTGCCGCAGGGCCGCGTGATCGGGATCCACACCGCGCCCGGCTGGTAGCGGCGAGCTTCTTACTCAAGTTCGGCCAGGCGGCGCGCGAGGTGCGCTCGCTCGGCGTCGTTGGTGACGCGGCTGAGCGCCTCGCGGTAGGCGCCTCGTGCATCGTCGACGCGGCCCAGGCGGCGGAGCAGCCCGGCCCGGGTGGCGGGGAGGAGGTGGCTGCCGGCCAGCGCCGGATCGTCGAGGGTTTCGAGGATCGCCAGCCCGGCGGCGGGGCCGTCGGCCATCGCCACGGCCACGGCGCGGTTCAGCTCCACAACCGGAGATCCGGTCTCCCTCGCCAGCGCACCGTACAGCCCGGCGATCTGGCACCAGTCCGTGTCGTCAGGCCCGGTGGCGGTGTCATGCAGGGCAGCGATGGCCGCCTGAATCGCGTACGGGCCGGGCGGGCGCTGAAGCCGGAGGGCGCGCTCTGTCAACCGGCGCCCCTCCTCGATCGCAGCGGTGTCCCATTTGCTGCGATCCTGGTTTTCGAGAAGGACAACGTTGCCCTGGTCGTCCGTGCGGGCGGCCCGGCGGGCGTGGTGGAGCAGCATCAGGGCGAGCAGGCCCAGCACCTCGCCCTCACGCGGCATCAGGTCGGCGAGCACCCGGCCCAGGCGAACGGCCTCTTCGGCGACGTCGTCGCGCCGCAGGTCGGGCCCGATGGTGGCGGCGTAGCCCTCCGTGAAGACCAGATAGACAACGGCCAGCACGATTGCCAGCCGGTCGGGCAGCTCATCGGGGTCGGGCACGCGGAGCGGCACGGCGGCCACCCGCAGCTTGCGCTTGGCCCGCACCAGGCGCTGGGCGACCGCGTCCTCGCTGGTCAGCAGCGCACGCGCGATCTCCGGCACCGTCAGGCCGCCGACCATGCGCAGCGTCAGCGCGGCCTGCGCCTCGGCCGCCAGCGCCGGGTGGCAGCAGGTGAAGATCAGCCGCAGCCGTTCGTCGGGTATCGCACCGTCATCGCTCACGTTGGTCTCCTGCTCGAGCCGCCTTTCGGCGTCCCGGATCAGCTCCTGCTGGCGGGCGTCCATCACCTTCTGGCGCCGCAGCTGATCGATCGCCTGGTTGCGGGCGACGGTCACGATCCAGCCCGCGGGGTTGTCGGGGATGCCGTCTTTCGGCCATCGCCGGAGAGCTGTTGCGTAGGCCTCCGCGACCGCATCCTCGGCTGCTCCGATGTCGCCCAGCGACCGTGCCAGCAGCGCCACCGCCCTGCCGAACTCGCTGCGGAAGACGGCGGCGACGCCCTCCTCCGCAGCGAGTTGCGACGACGGCTGCTGCATCTAGGTGCGGGCGGGCATCGCCATCACCGGGCGCACCTCGATCGAACCGGCGCGCGCGCCTGGGCATGCCGCGGCGTGCTCGAGCGCCGCGTCCAGCGAGTCGCACTCGATCAGGTAGTAGCCGCCCAGGACCTCGCGCGTCTCGGCGAACGGCCCATCGGTCAGCAGCCGCTCCCCGTTGCGCACGCGGACCGTGGTCGCCGAGTCGGTGCCCTCGAGCGGGTTGCCGCCGAGGAAGACGCCTGCGTCCTCCAGGCCCTGCGTATAGGCGAAGTACTCGCCAACGACCTCGCGGCCCTCAGCCTCGGTCATGTTCGCGGCGACCGCCGGGTCGCCGTAGATCAGGATCAGGTACTGCATCGGTCACTCCTTCGTTCCCGGCTGCGTCGATTCGCAGCCTCTGATCCTATGACGAACCGTGCGCTGCCGAAATCGACACGTCGGTGTGCAATTCTGCGGGAGATGGAACCTGACGGCTTCACACAAGCGGCGACCGCACTGGTCGAGGCGCTGTCGGCCGGCGACGCTGAGCGCATCCGAGCCCTGGCCGCCCCGGAATTCTGGGAGCGGGCAGGGGAGTCCGACTATGCCGAGCGCCTACCGGTGAACGGCACCGTCGAACTGCTCGGCACCCTCGGCGATCGCAGCCTGCTGCTCGTGACGCCTTCGCCGGGATCGGACGGGCGCCGCTATGCGCTCGAGCAGGCATGGAGCGCCGACTCTCCCCCGCGCGTGGTCGACGAGCGGCTGTTCACACTGGTCGACGCGGCGCGCGTCCGCGCCGAGGGCGACGCCGAGCGGCTGGCCCAGCTAGCCACCAAGCTCGCGGCACAGGACGCGGCCGAGGCGCTCGCCGTTGCTCTGGCCGACAACGACATCGAGGCGGTGCGGGCTATGGTCGAGCCCGAGCACGTGGAGATTGCCGGCCGGGAGGCGGAACGTGCCGCCCGCGCCACCCGGGCCGAGCTGGTGGGATCGGTCGGGCCGCGCACGCTGGTGCGGGTCTGGTCGGGCGACACGGACGTCACGCTCGAGTACCTGTGGCGCCCGCACGGCGATCGCCTGCAGATCGCGTTCGTGCGCGAGTTCAGCCGCGCCGGCTGACCGGGGGAATAGAGTCCATGTCAGGAATGGAGGAGACCCCGGCGCTCCATCTGGAGGCGCCCCGAGAGCAGGTGCTCGAGCGGGCGGCGGCGCTGATCGTCGAGGCGTGGCGGAGCTTCGACCATCCCCGTGCCGACCAGCCGTCGATCGACGACCGCGTGTGGACGATGCTCCAGGCTCCGCTGCCGGAAGGCCCGGCCGATGTCGCGGCGGTGCTGGACGACGCCGCGCGGATCCTCGACGAGACGATCGCCCAGCCGCGGCCGCGCTACTTCGCGTTCGTTGGCTCCTCGGGGCTCGAGATCGGCGTCATCGGCGATGCGCTGGCGGCCTGCTTCGACGCCAACATGGCGGTCTACGCCGGCGCCGCCAGCGAGATCGAGGACCAGGCGGTGCGCTGGGTGGGCGAGCTGATCGGGTTTCCCACGGGCGGAGGCGCCTTCACCAGCGGCGGCACCGTCAGCAACCTGACCGCGCTGGCGGCAGCGCGGGAGTGGGCGCTGCCCGGCAGCCGTGCCACCGGCATGGCGGGGACCAGCACCGCCGTCTACTGCTCGCAGGAGGCGCACTACTCGGTCACGCGGGCGGTGGAGCTGCTCGGTATCGGCGGCCGTCAGGTGCGCGGGCTCCCCTCGGACGGGCACCGCCGGCTGCTGCCGGCCGCGGTCGCCGAGGCGATCGAGACCGACCGGGCGGCGGGTGTCACCCCCGTCGCGGTTGTTGCCACGGCCGGCACCACGCTGACCGGCGCGATCGATCCGATTGCCGAGCTGGCGGACGTCTGCGGCACGCAGCGGGTGTGGCTGCACATCGACGGCGCCTACGGCCTGCCCGCTGCGGCCGTGGCCTCCAAGCAGTCGGCGTTCGCCGGCCTCGACCGCGCGGACTCGATCTCGCTCGACGCCCACAAGTGGCTGTATCTGCCCAAGGCGTGCGGCGTGGTGCTCGTCCGCCGCCGTGAGGACCTGCACCACTCGTTCTCACACGACGAGGGGTACATGCCACACGAGCGAGCGCAGGAGCATGCCGTCGACGTCACGCTCGAGTACTCCCGGCCGTTCCGGGCCCTGAAGCTGTGGATGGCCTTCCGGGCACATGGGGCCGCCGCCTTCCGCACGGCGATAGAGCGCAACCTGCGCCAGGCGCAGCTGCTCTACGACACGGTCAGCGCCGCACCGGACATGGAGACGCTGGGGGAGGCTCCACAGCTTTCCATCGTGCCGTTCCAGCATGTGCCCGCGGCGCACGCCGACCGCAACGCGCACAACGCACGGCTGGCGCTGGCGCTCCAGAACGACGGCCGGGTCTGGGTTGCGCCGGCGACGATCGACAACCGGGTGTACCTGCGGCCCTGCTTCGTCAACTACCGCACCACCGACGAGGACGTGCTGGCCCTCGTCGACATCGCCCGCGAGGTCGGCGAGAAGCTAGCCCGTACCGCCGACGGTCAGGCCACGGCGTAGGCGGGCTCGGCGGTGCCGCCGACGGCGCCCGCTGAGCGCAGCGCCTCGATCTCCGCGCAGGTGTAGCCGAGCTCGGCGAGCACGTCGTCGGTGCAGGCGCCCGGTGCCAGCCCCGCGTGCCGGATGGCGCCGGGCGTGCGGGACATCCGCGGGTTGGGCGCGAGCTGGAGCAGCGGCTCTTCGCCGGCAGGGCTCTCGACCTCGACGAAGCAGCCGCGTTCCTTGACGTGCGGGTCGGCGACCAGCTGTGCGACGTCGTACACAGGCCCGACGGCGGCGCCCGCCGCCGAGATGGTGTCGATCGCCTCGGCCACCGTGTGCCGCTCGGTCCAGCTGCTGATGATCGCGTCGAGCTCGTCGACGTTGCGGAGCCGGGCGGCTCCGGTTGTGAAGCGGACGTCGTCGCGCAGGTCGCTGCGGCCGATCGCGTCGAACACCCGCAGCGCCACCTGGTTGGCCGATCCGGACAACACGATGTAGCCGTCGCGGCACTCGTAGATGTTGCGTGGTGCCGAGAACACCAGCCGCGACCCGTAGCGGCCGTCGACGTGTCCGGTCCGGTGGTGGATCGAGGGGCCGGGGCCGACCACGTCGACCAGCGACTCGAGCAGGCTGATGTCGATCACCTGCCCCTCACCGGTGGCGTCGCGGTGGCGGATGGCCGCCAGCACGGCGAACGCCCCTTTCAGCCCGGTGACCTCGTCGGCCAGGGCGATCGGCGGCAGCGTGGGCGGCCCATCCGGCTGCCCGGTCGTGTGGGCCAGCGTGGACATCGCCTCGGCCATCGTCCCGAACCCGGCGCGGTCGGCGTAGGGGCCGGTCTGGCCGTACCCGGTCACGCGGAGCACCACCAGTCCCGGGTTCTCGGCCAGCAACACCGTTTCGGGGTCGAGCCCGAGGCGCTCCAGTGTGCCCGGCCGGAAGTTCTCGACCAGGACGTCGGCGGAGCGCACGAGGCGCATCAGCACCTCGCGGCCTGCCGGATGCTTGAGGTCGAGCTCGATCGGCCGCTTGTTGCGGCCCACGATGCGCCAGTAGAAGCTGTCCTCGCCGTCGCACTCGCCCAGATGGCGGGCACCGTCACCCTGGTCGGGCCGCTCGACCTTGATCACGTCGGCGCCGAAGTCGGCCAGGTGCCGGCACGCGCTGGGACCGGCGAAGATGGTGGCCAGATCGAGGACGGTGAGCCCGCTCAGCGGCCCTGGGGGGTGGGGCGACATCCGGCGATGATTGCCGATGGGAGATCAGATGTCGATGAAGACTGAGCCGCGAAAGCACAGCATTCGCTTAACTATGGGCAGGCCTCAGATCCAGCGCTTGCGGCGGAAGATCCACAGCTGGATGCCGGTCGTGACCAGGATCAGCGCCCACACGTAGGCGTAGCCATAATGCCACCGGAGCTCCGGGATGTCGACGAAGTTCTGGCCGTAGAGGCCGACGATGAACGTCGGCAGCAGGAGCACGGCGGCGATCACCGTCAGCACCTTCATGACCTCGTTCTGGTCCTGCGCAACCTTCGCCTGGTAGTAGTCGCGGACGCCCGCGACCAGGTCGCGCGATAGGTCGAGCGCCTCGCTGGCACGGAGCAGCTTGTCGTAGGCGTCGGCGAAGTGCAGCTCGACGTCGTGGTCGAACAGCTCCTCTTCGCCCTCCAGCTCGATGCGGTTGTCGACGACCCGCCGGATGGCGTCTCTCGTCGGCGCAAGCGTCTGGCGAATCTGCAGCATCCCGTGGCGGAGGAACGAGATCCGCTCGCGGACCTGCGTCGCCGGCCAGTCCTCGATGTGGTCCTCGAGTTCGTCGATGGCATCGTTCAGCCGGTCGGTGAGGTCGAGGTAGTGCTCCGCCACCGAATCGACCAGGTAGTAGGTGATCATCCCGATCTTGTCCGCGTGTGGGTTGGCCCTGAGCGTCTCGTGCACGTCCACAGGATCGAACGGCTCGCGGCCCTCCGGGGTCTTCCGCACCGTCAGGATGCACGTCCGGGTCAGTACCAGATCGATCTCCTGGTAGTAGAGATCCGTATGGGCCTGGTCGAAGTGCGGCACCAGCAGCACACCGAAGACGTAGTCCCCGTGGCTCTCGAGGGTCGGCCGCGGCTCGTCGGCGTGCTCAAGTGGCCGCACCAGGAGGTCGATGGCTCTGGGGTGAAGATCCCCCGGAGCCTTCTCCTCGATCTGCTGCCGCGTGGCGTCGAGCAGATCGATCCACACGGGCTTGCCATCGGTCACGGGGCCACGATACCGGCGCCTGCGGCCGGACTCGGGCGTCCTGAGAAGCCGGGGTTTTCTGCCATACTCCGGACCCTGATGCGAGGCGATACGTGTGCCCGGGCGGCATGGGTGGCCGGATATTCGGCCGCCGCAGCGGTGATTGCGCACGCCGGCCCCTCCGGGCTCGCCGATCCAAGGTGGGTAGCTGTTGCCCTGCTGGGCGCTGCGATCGCGCTGGCAGCGGTGCTGGCAGCCGGCGCGGCAGCCGTCCAACTGCGGAGCCGTACCGCCCGCGTCGCTCGCGCCGACATCAGTGCTGCCGCCGGTCCGATCGGGACGTTCGAGACGCCGTTGCCAGGGCTGTTCGGGCTCTTCCTCGTCTGCCAGACAGCGGCCCATCTCGCTCTGCTGGTGCTCGGCACACACGGCTCGACCACGGGGTCACTGGCCCTGCATGTCGGCCTGGCGATGCTCGGCGCCCTCCTGCTCTGGCTGGGTCAGCAGTGGTTCGGGCGACAGGTCGCTCTGCTTGCGGAGCTGATCGCCCGGCTTGCCGCCACGCTCCGTGCACAGCGTCGTGCCTGGCCGGTCCAGCGCGACGTCGTCGCGTGGACCTGGCGCGGCGACTCGCTTGGCGCCCGCGGACCACCCGTGGCCGTTCCCGCGCGTTGACACTTCTGTCCTGACAACGACACCGCGCGCGGGTTCCTGGCCGACGTTTCTGTCTGCTTCGAAGGGAGACCTATGCGCAGCGTTCGACGGGCCGCCGCCACGGCGGCCCTCTCCGGACTCGCCCTGCTCGTGCTGGCGCCCTCGGCGTTCGCGCACGCCCGGGTGAGCCCAGCCGTGTCCCTCGCGGGCGAGCTTCAGCTGTACAGCCTGGCCGTGCCCACCGAGAAGGAAGGGCTGACCACCACCAGGATCGTGCTCACCGTGCCCAGCGGGTTCGGCATCGACTCGTTCGTGCCCGCACCGGGCTGGACGCGGCAGGTGAAGTCGACCGGCTCCGGTGACAGCGCGATCGTCCAGACGGTGACCTGGACCGGCGGCGCCACGCCGACGGAAGAGGACTCGCTGTTCCAGTTCCTTGCCCAGCCGGCGCACACCGGCACCTACACGTTCCAGGTCAAGCAGACCTACTCCGACGGCTCGATCGTCGACTGGAACGGCTCCGAGTCTGCCGAGGACCCGGCGCCGACGATCAAGGCCGTGTCCTCGCTCGGCGGGAGCAGCACCTCGACCCTCACCATCGTCGGTCTGGTGCTGGCCGTGCTGGCCCTGATCCTGGCGGGCGTGGCGCTGTTCGCCCGCGGTGGTAAGGGAGGGCGCGAGCTCGCATGAGGATGGTGCGGCGAAGTGTCTTTGCAGTGGCGGCCGCGGTGGTGGGCTTGATGCTCACCCCCGCGGTCGCCTCCGCGCATGCCTACCTGGTGAAGACCGTTCCCACGCCGGGTGCGGTGTTGGACACTCCGCCTCCATCGATCGAGCTCACCTTTGACGAGGCCGTCGAGCCGCGGTTCGCGATCATCTCGGTCACCGACGCCAGGGGCGTGCAGCAGACCACCGCACCGGTCAGCCGCTCGCCATCCAACCCCGACACCCTGGTCGTGCCGCTGAAGCACCTGCCCACCGGGTGGTACCTGATCTACTGGCGGGCGATCTCGGTCGACGGCCACCCCGTGCAGGGCGCCTACACGTTTGCCGTCGGGCCGTCGCCGGGCCCGCCGCCGCAGTTCCCGATCCCGCACATCTCCGAGACGGCCACCGACACCAATCTGCTGGTCGCCCGGTGGGCGATGTTCCTGTCGGTGATGGTGGCCATCGGCCTGTTCGTGTTCCGGTCGCTGATCGCCCGGCCCGTCGCCCGCAGAGTGGAGGGCGTCAGCCTACGGCCGCTCTCGATCGCGTTCCTGATCACTGCGGTGGTCGGGCTGATCGCGACCCCCGTGTATCTGGACGTGTCGACTGCGGTCGATTCGCTCCGCTCGCCGTTCGCCATGACAGACCTGGTGCCGCTGTTCCGGGTGACGGCATTCGGCCGGGCCTACGTCGACCTGGAGCTGGTGTTCGGGCTCTTCGTCGTGGCCGCCGCGATCGCGCTCTGGGTCGACCGGCCCGAGCGCGAGCAGCGCTCCATCGCCGAGCTGTTGGCCATGATCGGCGCGCTGGGGGCGGCGGCGTCCGCGCTGCTCATCCCCGGCCTCGCCGGTCACGCTGCACAGACCGCTCCGCGCGGCCTGGCGCTGACGCTCGACTGGCTGCACCTCGTGTCCGGTTCGGTGTGGCTCGGCGGCCTGGTCGGCCTGCTGGTGCTGTGGTTCACCCTGCCGGCGGGCCGGAGGCTGGCCGGCCTTGCGCTGACGGTGCCCCGGTTCTCGGCCGTGGCGCTGGTGTCGGTGCTGGTGCTGCTGGCCAGCGGCACGTGGGCGAGCATCCTGCACCTGCCGGTCCTGAATGCGCTGTGGACGACCTCCTACGGTCAGGCGATCATGGTCAAGGTGGCGCTGCTGGCGGCCGCGATGGTGCTGGGCGCGATCAACCTGCTGCGCACCAAACCGCGGCTGGTGGCGGCCAACACCGACCACGAGTCAGGCGAGTCGGCGGCGCGGCTCCTGCGGCGAACGATCTCCGGCGAGACGCTGCTGGCCACCTGCGCCGTGTTCGCGGCGGCCGTGCTCTCCAGCCTCGCCCCGCCCGCCGCCGCGCTGGCCCAGCTCGGCTCCCAGATCGCGACCGTGGGTCCGGGGCCGGTCGTCGCCACCGCACACGACGGCTCCTACACGTTCAAGTTGCGGGCCACGCCCAACGCGCCTGCCGCGGAGAACTCGTTCTCGGTCGAGATCCTCAAGGACGGGCAGCCGCTGGAGGGAGCCGACGTCACCCTGACCTTCGAGATGCTCGACATGCAGATGGGAAACCAGGAGTACCAGATGACTGAAACTTCGCCCGGCGTCTACACCCACAGCGCCCCCGCACTGGTCATGGCGGGCCGCTGGGGGCTGCTGTTCTCGGTCACCCCCAAGCAGGGGTCGCCGTTCTCCGCCCTGATCGTGGACCACGCCGGATGAGCGGCGTCCGCGTCCGGCTGCTCGCGTCGTTCGCCGCCCTGGCCGCGGGTGCGGTCGCGGTGGCCGTCGTCCTCGACCTGCTTCACACAACCCTGGGGTGAAAGGAATCACCGTGAAATATCGCTCTGGCATCATCCACCGATCGACCGGATGCTCTCCATCGTGGCCGCGCTGATGTCGCTTGTACTGCCGGGCGGAGCCGGCCAGGCAACGGCGTCGCTGCGCGTGCCGACACCGATCGGAAGCGCACCGGGATACAGCCTGCCGGCGGCCGGCGATGCCGTGCGTGCCGCGCGACCGGTTGCCGGCCTGGAGTGCCGCACGGCCACGGCCCCCGGCACCACCGTCCACCTCGAGCTGTTCGCCCGCGGCCAGGTCGTGATCGTGCCTGCCGGCGTCGGCGTCGCACCTCCGGTGCGCCGTGAGGGCGCGCAGGTGACGGGTGGCCGCTGCATGTACCCGATCCACACGCTGGCGCCGACCGGCGTGGTGCAGGTGCCGGCGGGCGGCCGGGCGACGCTCGGCCAGTTCTTCTCGGTCTGGGGCCAGCCGCTGGGGCCGGCCACGATGGCCGGGTTCCGGGGGCCGGTGCAGGCCTACGTCGACGGTCTTCCCGTGACCGGCGATCCACGCCGGATCCAGCTTCGCCGCCACGCCGAGATCGTGCTCGAGTCCGGCCCGTTCGTACCGCCCCACGACTCGTTCCAGTTCCCGGAGGGGTCATGAACGCCACCCGTCTGGTGCGCTTCGCGGCTGTCGCCAGCCTGGTGCTGGCCGTCGCCGGCTGCGCCGGCGGCTGCGGAAGCAGCTCGAGCGGTGTGACGGCGCCGTCGATCGGGGCCGCGTCGACGTACGGACTCTCGTCGTTCAGCACGGGCGGGCCGGTGACCGCCGGAAAGCCGTTCACGCTGTCTTTCAAGATCCACACCCCCACCGGCCAGATCATGAAGCGCTTCCGCACCGGGCCCGGGCCGCACACCGGCGTGCATCTGATCCTCGTCCGCAGGGACCTGGCGACCATCGTCCACCTGCACCCGCCTCACTCGCCGGACGGCACGATCACCGCCAGGGTGACGCTGCCCAAGCCGGGCCCGTACTTCGTGCTGGTCGACGTCTACCCGTATAGCCAGGGTGCTCAGTACACCAACTTCCAGCTCCACCAGAACCTGACCGCGGGCGGGGGGAAGTACGTGCCCGAGAAGCTGCCGCCCTACAACCCGGTCGTCCACGTCGACGGGTACACCTACCGCGTGGTCGGCGGCGTCCCGCCGCTGCACGTGTCGCAGCCGGCGTTGATCAACGTGCGGGTGACGACGCCGGATGGAAAGCCGGCGCCGTTCACGCCCTGGTTCGGGGCGCTCGGCCACGCGATCTTCTTCCGCAAGGGCAACCTCGCCTACTTCCACACCCACATCTGCTCACCCAAGCTGAAGGGGTGCACCAGCCTGGTCGGCAAGACGATCCCCGGCGCGACCGGTGCGCCCGGCAAGCTGGTGGTCGGCGTGCTGATGCCTCAGGCGGGAACGTGGCGGCTGTTCCTGCAGAGCAAGGTTCACGGCCACGTCCTGACCGCGCCCTTCACCCTGACGGTGCACTGATGGTGCGCAAGGTGTCGATGGCGCTCTTCGCAGCGCTCCTGGCGGTTGGCCTGGTCCACCCCTCACACGCACGCGCCGACGGCGACCCGTGCAGCGACGAGCTGCTGTTCCAGCAGGTCTGCTATCCGTCGAGCCCGCCGTCCCAGGCAGCCAAGGAGAAGCTCAGCGCTCTGGTGGCGGCCGCCAACAAGGCAGGCGTCCCGATCCGGGTCGGGATCATCCAGAGCAAGATCGACCTTGGCTCCGACCCCACCTGGTGGAACAACCCGCAGGGCATCGGCAGCAACCCGCCCAACACCGGCTACTCCGGATTCCTGGACGAGGAGATCGTGTCCGAGTGGAAGCACGGCCTGCTGGTGGTGATGCCCGCCGGCTACGGCTACCGCAACGGCGGCACGCTCAAGATCACGAGCAAGAACGGGATCGCCAGCATCCAGGAGAAGCTGAATCCCGTCGCCAAGCAGTGGGCGGTGCTGGCCAAGCTCCCCAAGCCCACGAGCGGCTCATCGGACGATCTCGTGGCCGCCGCTGAGACGGCCGTGCGGGCGCTGGCCAAGCAGGCAGGTCACACGCTCCCGGCAAACCCGAAACCGGTCTCGGGCGGAGGCAGCACCGTCCCCATCGTCACGGCGGGCAACGGTGGATCGACGAGCGGCTCTGGCAGCAGCTTCCCGCTGACCGGCCTCTTCGTCGTCGTCGCACTGCTGCTGGTGGGGTTCCTCGTCGCCATCCCCTTCATTCGCCGCCGCCATATCGCGGGGCTCGAGGATGACGACGAGGAAACCGGCCAGCATTAGGCCTCGGGGTCGGAGTCGGGCTTCGACTCCCCGGGCTCCTCGGCCAGGATCCGGTAGATCTTGCGCCGGGCCTCGTTGAGGACCTCCATCGCCTTGGCGATCTGCTGCTCGTCACCTGCGCGCACTACCTGGCGCGCGGCCACGATCACCTGGCCGACCATGTCGCGGACGCTGATCGCCGCGCTGTCGCCGGCCTCGGAGAGACCCTCCCATGGGGCTGTCGGCTGATCCTGCGCCTCCGCTGCCGTCCGACCTTCGTCGGTCAGGGTGAAGATACGCCGTCCACCCTCACCCTCGTCGCTTCGCACCAGCCCCTCGTCCTGCAACTGCTGCAGCGTGGGGTAGATGGAGCCGGGGCTGGGGCGCCACAGGCCGCCCGACCGCTCGGCCAGCTCTTGCATGATCTGGTAGCCGTGCATCGGCTGCTCGGTGAGCAGGCGAAGGATTGCGGCTCGAATGTCGCCCCGGCCGGCCCGCGGGCCGCGGCCCAGGAAGCCGTAACCGGCGGCCTCGGACATGCGCTTGCCGCGACCGCGGCCGCGTCCATGGCCCTTCATCCGGTGGCAGCGCTCACCGTGTCCTCCGCTCCAGATCTCGAATGTCATCGCGCTCATCTGCGCTCCTTTCATGTATATCGAGATACGTCACGATATATCGTGATACGGTCGCTGTCAAATCAACGGGTGCGCTACAGTGGCCGCCTCGATGCCGCTACGGCCGCTTCCGCCCAGCTACTCGACGACCCGGGACGCCCTCCACCGCCTGGCCGTCTACGTGATCTCGCCGGCGCAGCGGCTGGTCAACGGCGAGATCGTGATGCGCCCGACTCCCGGGGGGTTCTCGACGTTCCCCTTCGACGGCCACGTCATCGGCGTCGCCGGCGACCAGCTGGTGATCGATGGCAGCCGGCAGCCGATCGGCTCGCTCAACCAGGCCGCGGCGGCGGTCGGCATCCAGCCCGACGTCGGCCAGGCGGAGCAGTTCGACGTGCCGCCAGCCGGCGACCTCGACGAGCAGCTGGCCGTCGACGCCGTCGCAGCGACTGCGCTCGGTGAGTGGTACGCGTTCGCGGGCGACCTGCTCGAGGAGCTACGCCGTGGTGCCGGCCCGCCTGACGACCCCACGCCGGTGCAGATCTGGCCGGAGCACTTCGACATCGCCGTCGACAGCGGCGACCAGGACGCCGGCCGGCGGGCAACGTACGGGGCCTCCCCGGGGGACAAACACCACGACGAGCCGTATCTCTACGCCTCGCCCTGGGCGGGGCGGATCGACCCGTTCTTCGGCGACCCGGGCTTCAAGGGCGCCTCGGTGCTCTACTCGCAAATTGCCGACGCCGCCGACCCGAGGGCCGACGGCGTCGCGTTCTACGAGAAGGCGCGGGAGCTGGTGCTCAGGTCGCCCACGGGGTGACGGTGCCGGCGGTCGGCGCCGACTGGCCGCCCGAGCTGTTGCCGTCACCGTTACCGCCTCCGCTGGGCGGCGGTCCCCAGCCACCGGGGTGACCGTCGAACTTGAAGCTGTGCGTCACCAGCCCGTCGATCATCTTCGAGATGCCGGCCAGGAACTTGGTCTCCTGCTGCTTGGTCAGGTGCTTGTCGGTGACCGCCTTGTCGAGCCCGGCCTTTGCCTGCGCCAGCAGCGCCGCCTCGAGGCCGCTGACCGACTTGCCCTTGCTCTTGGCGACATCCGCCAGCGACTTGCCCGACTGGAGGTCGGAGCGAAGCGTCGCCTCCGACACCCCAAGGTACTTCGCAGCCGTGTCCAGGCCCTGGCCGAACACGCCGCCGCCCATCATCGGGCCGCCGAACCCATGGTGGTCACCGTGGCCGAACCTGAAGCCGAAACCGGGCCGGCCGTGGAAGCCGCCGCCGTCGAACGGGCCCTGGAAGGGATTCGAGCCGTTCGCCTTGGCGCGCTTCAGGATCTCGTTCGCCTGCGCCTGGGTCAGCTTGCCCGACTTGACCATCGCGTTCAGCTGATCCGACAGCGCCTGCGTGTACGCGCTCTGCACCTTCGAAGTGCTCACGCCCAGGTGCTGCGCGAAATCGTTGAGGAACGAGTCAGGGCCGCTCGATCCGGCCGCCATGGCCGTGCCGCCGACACCCGCGACGACCGCGAGCCCTACTCCTCCTACCACCATCCAGCGTCGCACCGGGCGCATGCTGCCTCCTCGTTGAGCGTGATCGTTGCTACCTGCTCCTAGTCAGAGGATGCTTCGCGGGAGCCGTCTCGGCAAGGCTTTTTGGCTCCAAACGGCCCGTTCTTAGGAAGCTCTTACCGCTCTCAATACCGCCTCGGAGGCGCCGGCCACGGCTCACGGCATACTGAGAGGATGAAGGTGCTCGTGGTAGACGATGAACCGGCCGTTGCCGACGCGGTGGCCCGCGCGCTGCGCCTGGAGGGCTACGACGTCTCGACCGCCGGAGAGGGCCTGGCCGCCCTCAGCGAGCTGGAGCGAGGACGGCCGGATGCGCTCGTCCTCGACGTCATGATGCCGCGCATGGACGGCCTGGAGGTTGCCCGCGAGCTGCGCGCTCGCGGCGACATGCTGCCGATCCTGATGCTGACCGCCCGCGACTCGATCGGCGACCGCGTGGCCGGCCTCGACGCCGGCGCCGACGACTACCTGGTCAAGCCGTTCGCCCTCGAGGAGCTGCTCGCCCGACTCCGGGCCCTCCTGCGGCGATCGTCGGACGTGCCGGAGACGGGCCCCCTGGAGTTCGCCGACCTCTGGCTCGACCCGGACACCCGGCTGGTTCGTCGCGGCGATCGCGAGATCGAGACCACCCGCACCGAGTACCTGCTGCTGGAGCTGTTTCTGCGGAATCCCCGGCGGGTGCTGACCCGCTCGACCATCTTCGAAGCGGTCTGGGGCTACGACTTCGGCTACGCCAGCAACTCGCTCGACGTCTACATCGGCTACCTGCGCCGCAAGACGGAGTCGGCCGGCGAGCCGCGCCTGATCCACACCCGGCGCGGGGTCGGCTACGTCCTCCGGGAGCCATGAGCTTCCGGGCCCGGCTGATGCTGCTGGTGGCAGCCGCGGTGGCGCTGGCGGTCGGCCTTGCCTGCCTGGCCACCTACGTCGTTGTCCGCGATCGCCTGACCAGCGACGCCGACGCCACGCTGGCTTCGCGCGTCCAGGGCTTCCAGTCGCTCAGCCGCCACGGTGGGCCGCCGGGCTTCCCGAGGCAGCCGCAGGGGCCGCTGTTCGCCGACCAGGGCGTGTTCTGGCAGATCGTCAGCACCCGCGGCGGCGGGCAGCCGACGAGCGGCGGCTACTCGGTGAACCGGCCCCGGTTCGAGGCCGACGTGCTGCCGGTGTCCCCCGCGGTGGTTGCGGCGACGCATACGCCGACCGGGCTCCAGTACTACGACACCTCGGCGTCGGGGATCCACATGCGGGTGGCCTACGCCACCATGATGCCGGGTGTCGCCGTCCAGGTCGCCTACCCGCTGACCGAGACCGACACCGTGCTTCACCGCCTGCGCGAGATCTTCTTCGTGGTGACCCTGGTCGGCATCGTTGTCGCGGCTCTGCTGGGCTGGATGATCGCCCGGTCGACGCTGCGTCCGGTGACCCGGTTGACCGAGGCCAGCGAGCAGATCGGCCTGACCGGCGATCTGACCCGCAGGATCGCCGTCACCGGGGACGACGAGCTGTCGCGGCTGGCGGCCAGCTTCAACCAGATGATCCAGCGGCTGGAACGGTCGGTGGGCGCTCAGCGCCAGCTGGTGGCAGATGCGTCGCACGAGCTGCGGACGCCCCTGACCAGCCTGCGCACCAACTTCGAGGTGCTGCAGCGCGGCGATCTCGCAGAGGCCGACCGACCGCGCCTGATGGGCGCGATGGAGGAGCAGATCGCCGAGGTCGTGCGGCTGGTCGAGGACCTGGTCGAGCTGGCCCGCGACGAGTTGCCGGCCGAGGTCGCCGAGGACATCCGGCTCGACCTGCTGGTCGCCGATGCGGTCAACCGGGCCCAGCGCGACGCGCCGGCGGCGGAGTTCCGGCTGACGGCGGCGCCGGTGCTCGTCCGCGGGGCGCCCACCAAGGTCGCCCGGGCGGTCGGCAACCTGCTCGGCAACGCCGCCAAGTGGAGCCCGCCGGGTGGGCTGATCGAGGTCACGGTCGCCGACGGTTCGGTGGTCGTCCGAGACCACGGTCCGGGGATCGCCGAGGCCGACCTGCCCCACGTGTTCGAGCGCTTCTACCGTTCGGCCGATGCCCGCGGCAAGCCCGGCTCGGGGCTGGGCCTGGCGATCGTCCGTCAGGTGGCCGAGTCGCATGGCGGCTCGACGACCGTGTGCAACGCGGCGGGCGGCGGCAGCGAGTTCCGGCTGACGCTGCCGCAGGTGGCGGACGATCCCGAGCCCGCGCCGCAGGCGCTCCCGGCGCAGCCGTCTCCGGCCTGAAGCCGCCATCCACTGGAACTTCTTAATCCGTTCTTAGCCCCTGCTCAGCGGAATCCAAGGGGCGCGTGCCAAAACTTTGGGGAACGCGAACGGAGGTTGATGTCGGTGTTCTTCATCGGGTACATGTGGTCGGAGCTGCGGCGGCGCCGCGGCCGCACGATCCTGACGGCGCTCGGCCTTGCGGTCGGCGTGGCTGTTGTCGTAGTGGTCAACGCGCTCAGCACCGGCCTCGACCAGGCGCAGTCCAGGGTGCTGGAGCCGCTGACAGGCGTCGGCACCGACATGACGGTCACGCGCCCGATCAAGATCACGAACAACGGCAGCGGCCTATTCGGCGGCCTCTCACAGTCGCAGCGAAACACGCTCCGCAGCGAGAACGGCGGCCCGTTCTTCAACCTGCGCTCCCTGGGCAAGCCGGGCGCCGCGTTCTCGACCGACAGCTTCCGTCCCGACGGCAACCTCACGTTCTCGTCGACCCAGGCAACGAAGGTGAAGGGGCTGGCGAGCGTTGCGGCTGTCGCGCCCGCGCTGACGCTGACCGACATGCACGTCTACGGGACGATCCCGAAGATCAACGTCACGCAGACACCGGGTTCGAGCGGCTCCGGGTTCAACGGCACGCCGCCGTCGAACGGCCAGGGCGGAAGCGGCTTCCGGGCGGCGTTTGGCAACAACAAGATCCACTTCACATCGCGCACGATCACCGGTGTCGATACCGGTCAGCCCACTCTGGCCGCCGTGACACCCAGCCAGATCACCAAGGGCACGTACCTGCCTACCAGCGGAGGTGCGAAGGACGCGGTTCTGACGTCGACCTACGCCTCCTCGGCAAATCTCAAGGTCGGTACGACCTTCACGATCGGCAAGCGGACGTTCACGGTCGTCGGGCTGGCGTCGGCCCCGCTCGGCGGCACCGCGTCGGACATCTACATCCCGCTCGCCACCCTACAGGCGATGGCCGGGTACAAGGGCCAGATCAACGGCCTCCAGGTCGAGGCGGACACCGGCAGCCACGTGAGTGCGGTGTCCGGTGAGATCAAGCAGGCGTTTTCCGGCTCCGAGGTGACGACCGCGTCCGACCTGGCAAAGCGGGTCGGCGGATCGCTGACCGACGCCAAGCACCTGGCGGGCAGTCTGGGACGCGCACTCGAGATCGTCGGGCTGCTGGGGGCGGTGCTGATCGCGGTGCTGCTGACGCTGGCGTCGGTCGCCAAGCGGGTGCGGGAGATCGGAACGCTCAAGGCAATCGGCTGGACGCGCTGGCAGGTGACACGGCAGGTCAGTGGAGAGGCGCTGGCACAGGGGCTGTTCGGCGGAGCGCTTGGAATCGCGCTGGGTCTGGTCGGGATCGCGGTGGTCAACGCGATCGGCTGGACGCTGAAGGCGAGCGTCCCGGCCGCGTCGACCGGTTTCCCCGGCGCCGCGAACGGCCCGGGCGGCTCCGGTGGTGGCCGCGTCGGGCCGTTCGGATTCGGCCAATCGGCGATCACCAGCGGCTCGACGCTGGTCAAGGTGACCGCCGGCGCGAGCACCGAACTGATCGTGGCCGCACTCTGCCTGGCGGCGGCAGGCGGCCTCGTCGCCGGCGTGGCCGGGGGCCTGCGGGCCGCCCGGCTGCGCCCGGCTGCGGCACTACGGACCATCGAGTAGGGGAGGAGCGATGAACGAGATCACTGCGACTGAGCGGCCGGCGCCTGAGGCGGTCGTGGCACGCGAGCCGGTCTACGCCCTGCGTGAGGTCAGCCGGCGGTACGGGTCAGGTTCGGCCGTGGTCGACGCGCTGCGAGGTGTCGACCTCAGCATCGGCGCCGGCGAGTTCGTGGTGGTCGCCGGCCCCAGCGGTTCGGGCAAGAGCACGCTGCTCCAGCTCCTCGGGGCACTGGATCGGCCGACGTCCGGGCACGTCCGCTGCCAGGGCCGCGATCTCTCGACGATGAGCGACGGAGAGCTGTCACGCCTGCGCCGCGACACGATCGGGTTCGTCTTCCAGCAGTTCAACCTGATCGGGACGCTCACCGCCCGCGGCAACGTCGAGGCCGCGCTCGCCTCGGCGGCCGTCCACGGATCGGAGCTGCGGTCGCGCGCCGACGAGCTGCTTGGCCGGGTCGGGCTCGGGCCCCGCGCGGAACACCTGCCGTCCCAGCTCTCGGGCGGAGAGCAGCAGCGCGTCGCCATCGCCCGCGCGCTGGCCAACGACCCCAGCGTGCTGCTGGCCGACGAGCCGACCGGCAACCTCGACTCGGCGACCGGCGAGGAGATCCTGGGCCTGCTCCGGGCACTGTCTGCCGAGCGCGGCCAGACCGTCGTGCTGATCACCCATGACAGGGCGTTGGCGGCGCAGGCGCCGCGGCTGGTCGAGCTGAAGGACGGCGAGATCGTTTCGGACACCACGCCGGAGCCTCCCGCAGATCGGTGACGGTCGCCGGCGGCGCCTACGTAAATCTGGGGAGTCGGGCCTACCGCAACTCGGGGCTAGTGCATGACGACGTAGAACGGCACGTCGGCCGGTCCGACGGCGCCGGCTCCGACGCTGAATGTCCGTACGAATACCTCGGACGTACCCTTCGCAGGCGCCGGACATGTCTGGCCGCCGTCGATGCCGCCGCCGACCAGCCCCGCCATGACGATCGCCGGCGCCGTCGACGCTCCAATGCCGCGTGGGGACGAGATCGTGACCCAGTCGGCCATCGCCGTCAGTCTACGAAGTGAACGGCTCCAGGATGTGGCTGAACTGCCACGTCTGCTGCTGGATGCCGGAGCACCGGTTCTGGTCCTTCCATCCCGGGCAGCCGCCGTTGTCTCGCTGGATCGCCCAGATCGAGAGCGAACCGATGCCGTGCGCCTGCGCGAACCGCAACAACCGCCGGGCGTCACGAGGGTACGTGACCTCGGTCTTCTTCGGGTAGTCGTCGATGCCCGGAAGGATCGTGTTGCCCTCCATCGCCCACAGCTGCTGTGGCGAGCGGGCGGGGTAGAGGTCGTGCAGCTGAGCGTAGAGGCCCCTGGCCGCTGATATCGCGGCCGCACCCATGTCGGTTGTGGTGCCGTCGTAGTAGTCGAAGGTCATGATGTCGACCACGTCGACCCGCGTGTGGTGGGCGATCGCGCTCTGCAGCACCTTGACGCCGCTGCCGACCAGCCCGGCCGGCGTCGACGGCAGGGTGTAGGAGATCTCCAGCGGCCGGTGGTGGCGGCGCGCCCACCGCTCGACCAGTGCCAGCGCCTCGTTGCGGCGGTCGATCCCTGCGCTGTTTCGGAGCGAGCGGTCCTCGACGTCCATGTCCAGGCGCGTCACGCCGTACGCCGTGATCACCGACTCGTAGGCCGAGACCAGGTCGTGGAGGTTGGTGCAGGAGTCGGCCAGCTCCCTGCCGGTGTGATCGGCGCTGTACCCGCCGAACGAGGGGATCACGTCCCCGCCCATCTGCTTGCGCAGGGCCTTGACCTCCCACAGGTACCGGCCGGCGCTCATGGTCTGCGTGGGATCGCCGTCCCAGGTCGGAGTGCAGGAGCCCTTCGACGGTGTTTCGAGGAAGGCCAGCGTCAGGTACCGGGCACCCGACTGGCGCGCGAGGCTGAGCACGCTCGCAGGCGTCCAGGTCTCGAGGTAGGGGGCGTAGACGTGTGCCGGAACCGACCCGGGGGCGTTGCCGTTGCCGGCAACCGCGCCGCTCGCGACCGACGCCCCGGCGAGACACAGCATCGCCGCGGCTGGCAACACCACCCGCCGGAAGACCCGGCAAAACGAGACCCCCTGGCCCATCGCGGCCACCCTACTTGCGAAGCTCGGCGTGTTCAACCCTCGGTCCCCCTGGCGAGCAAGGTCATTGACGTTATCCGACCGTCGCAGTAGAGTCACGAGCGTGACAAACCGGTCCAGGCCACATCTGCTGCTCGCCTTCATCTGTGTGCTCGCCCTTGCCGGGTTGGGCGCGGCCTGCGGAAGCAGCTCGTCGAGCAACAACAACACGACGAACAGCACCTCCAGCGGGGGTGGCGGCGGCGGTACGACCAGCACCAGCGGGCCGATCTCCACGTCGAGCGGCGGCGGCCTGTCGGACTCGCAGTTCTGCAGCCTCGCCAAGAAGTGGAGCGCCAGCGAGGCCAAGCAGGTCACCGCGCTGACGAATCCGAGCAATCTGAAGACGTTCTACACGACGCTGGCGAAGGAGTACCAGCAGGTCATCCAGGCCGCCCCGTCGGAGATCAAGCCGGACCTGAACGTCCTGATCGGGGTCTTCAACAGGTTCTACGTGGTGCTCCAGCAGAGCGACTTCAACTTCCAGAAGGCCGAGCCGAAGCTCGCGGGACTCGCGTCCTCGTTCAACTCGGCGCAGGTCAAGCAGGCGACTGCCCACCTCGATCAGTGGGCGCATGCCAACAACTGCGTCATCAACAAGACCAGCGGCGGCTAGGTTACCTAGCCTCTCGCCCCCGCCGTAGGTAGGCGGCCAGCAGGACGGCCGTCGCCGGTGCAACGGCGAGCTTGACCGGGATCGGCAGCGCAGACGGGGTGACGAACCCCTCGATCGTTCCGGCGATCACCAGCAGCGGCATCGTCCCCAGCCCGATCATCGCTGCCCGCCTGCCGGCCAATCTGATGGCGCTGCCGCGAGACACCGAGCCGGCCCGGATCACGGCGGCGGCCAGTGACAGCCCGGCGCCCGCGCAGATGGTGAAGGCTGTCAGCTCGATGACCGCGTGGGGGAGGATCAGCGACCAGTAGGCGCCGCTCACCTGCTGCTGGTTTGCCAGGGCGCTGAAGATGCCGAGCAGCATCGAGTTGAGGTACAGGCCGTAGAGCGTTGTCAGGCCGAGTGTCAGCCCGCCGCCGATGTCGAACAGCGCGACGTAGATGTTGTGGACGAAGATGCCGGTGGCTGTCGGGGCCATCAGCGCCGCGGGGATCGGGCGGTGGTGGAAGTACGCCACGTCGCGAAGCTGCGCCGGCAGGAAGCTGGCAGCGTCGACCGGGTCACGCAGTCCCCATGCCAGGCCGAACAGGCCGAGCGCGACCTGGATGGCCGCCGCCACGTAGATGTAGCGCCGGATCTCCCAGACCATCCGCGGATACCCATCCCACAGGAAACGTCCCGCCGCGCGCAGCGACGCACGACTCCGCCTCTGGTAGACGACCGCGTGACCGCGTGCGACCAGCTCGTTGAGCCGCGGGACGAGGATCGAGGAAGGCTCGCTGGTGCGCAGGTACGAGAGGTCGGCCGCCGTCTGCTGATAGCGCAGCACCAGCAGGTCGAGCCGGTCGCTGCTCATCTTCCGGCGGCTGCGGGCCGATTCCTGAAGCAGGGCGGCCAGCTCGTCCCAGAGCGGCGCCCGCCTGCTCGACCACGTAGTGTTTGCGGGCCTACCTTCCACCATCTGCCAACCGTATCGGAGCGTCAGACGTGTTCGTTGACCGCATCTCGGTCACAACGCCGGAACGAGTCGCCGTCGAGTACGAGGTGGCGGGCGTCGGGACGCGCGCGCTGGCGCAGGTTCTCGACTGGCTGATACTGATCGTCGCCGCCATCGTGCTGCTGCTGGTGGCCGGGATTGCGTTCTCCGGCGGCGGCCTTGAGGGCTCCGTGGGTGTGGCCGCGCTGACCGTCCTGCTCGGCGCGTTGTGGATCGGCTACTTCCTCGTCTGTGAGTGGCGCTGGGGCGCGACCGCCGGCAAGCGCGCGCTGCGCGCGCGGGTGGTCACCGAGTACGGAGCGCCGATCGGCTTTGCCGACTCCGTCACCCGGAACCTGCTGCGGATCGTCGACTTCCTGCCGTTCGTGTACCTGCTCGGCGGGATCGTCGCCATCACCTCGCCCCGCAGCCAGCGGCTCGGCGATCGCGCGGCCGGAACGCTGGTCGTGCGCCCGCCCAAGCGGGGCAGGACGCAGGCCGTGCCCCAGGGCACGACCTTCGTCCAGCTGACCTCGTACCAGCACACGGCGTTGGCCGGCGGCGCGGTGGGGGAGCTGTCTGCTCTGATCGACGAGTTTCAGGCACGGAAGCCGAAGCTGCTGGAGGCCACCAGGCGTGACCTGGCGGCGCGGATCGCTGCGCAGGCCGAGCGCGTCGTCGAGAGGCCGCCGGGGCTGGACGACGAACGGTTTATCGAACACGCTCGGCGGGCCATTCACCAGAGGGAGACCCCGTGACCGATCCGGCATTCGACCGGCCGATGGATCTGGCCGGGATGTTCGACGCGTCCTTCAGCCTGTACCGGCGCTACTTCGTGACGCTGATCGGGGCGGTCGGGGTCATCGTGGTGCCGGTGGCGCTGCTGGAGGTGGCCCTGGGGCCGTTCGCGTTCCTCGGCTCGTCGCTCGCGGGGCTGATCGCGCCGGCGGTCGGCGTCGTCCTCGCCGCGCAGGTCGCGCTCGGCGAGACGCCCACGATCGGCAGCATCTGGCGGCGGGTCGGCCGGATCATCGTGCCCCTGCTGATCACCACGCTCCTGGTCGCTATCGCGGTGGTGGTGGGCACCGTCCTGCTGATCATCCCGGGCATCCTGTTCTACGTCTGGTTTGCGCTGTCGTCGCAGGCGATCGTGATCGAGAACGTGCGCTACTTCCGCGCCATGAGGCGCAGCCGGCAGCTCGTCCTCGGCTCCTGGTGGCGGGTGTTCGGCATCCTGCTGGTGATTGCCATCGCAGCCGGCTTCGCGAGCTCCATCGTGCAGCTGGCCGTCATCGCCATCTTCGGCATCGTCGGCTGGGGACACGGCGGCGGGCTGTTCTCGGCGACAGCCAACGGGGGTCAGCCCGACCTGGCGCCGTTCGCGATCGCCAGCGCGGTGAGCCAGCTGGTGGTCGTCCCCGTCCAGGCGCTCGTGATCGCCTTCCTGTACTTCGATCTGCGGCTCCGCAAGGAGGGGACGGACATCGCGTCGGCTGTTGCCCAGCTCGAGAATGAGTAACAGCCAGGCTCCGGCGTGACCGCCGCCGACCACGTCCGAGGGGTTGCGGCAGCCAGAGGCGAGGCGGTTCACAGCCTGCCCGCTGCCCGCCAGGCCGCCCGGGACGCCGTCGGTGGCAATCCGGCGTCGCAAACCCTGCTCGAGCGGTTCTTCGCCTTCCTCGGTCGCGAGCTGAGCCACGTCTTCTCTGCCGCGGGAGGGGGTCCAACGTGCTCGGGTACGGGATTCTGGCGGCCCTCGCGGCGCTGGTGGTATGGCTGGCGGTGCGGATCATCCGCAGAGGCTCGACGGGCGGCCGCCCTTCTGCTGGAACCGTCGTGGTGACCTCCCCGGGCTTCGACCAGGCCCGTAGCGAGGCACGCCGGCTGGCGGCGTCCGACCCTCGCGAGGCTCTGCGGGTGCTCTACACGGGGCTGCTCGCCGAGATTGGCCGGCGCCGCGGGTGGCGGACCATCCCCGGCCGGAGCAACTGGACGTTCGTCCGCCGGCTGGGGCAGTCCACCAGCGAGGGCGGAGCGCTGGCCGAGTGCACCCGGCTGTTCGAGAGCCGGGTCTACGGCACGCAGCCGGCCGGCGAGACGGACGTCCACCGGGTCGACGAGCTCGCGGACGTGGTGCTGGCATGAGCTCCGGGCGTGATGGGGTCGTCGTGGTCGCTCTGCTGGTGGCGCTGGTGGCCGGGATCGTCGTCCTGGCGCCCGGGTCGGCTGACCTCGGCCCGCCGTTCCAGACCGCCGGCCGCGGGCCGCTCGGGCTGTCCGGGCTGGCCGCCGGGCTTCGATCGGCAGGCGTCGCCACCAGCGACCGTGACCGGCCGACGTTGGCGCCCGGCCTGACGCTCATCGTCAACCCTCACGACGTCTCGCACGACGACGCCGCATCGTGGATGCGGTCGCTGCGGGCCGGCGCCACCCTGATCTACGCCGCCGCATACCCCGACACCTTCACCCGGGCGCTTGGCGTCACGTACGCAGCCGGGGGTCCCGTCTCGCCCGACAACGCAAGAGCGGCGTTCCCGCCGGTGCGGGCGCCTGCGACTGTGGATCAGGCGGTGCAGCTGCCACCCGGATCGCTCAGCGTCTACGACGTCGGGCGCCAGGGATCGGAGTCGGCGATGGGCGTGATCCCGGTGGGCAAGGGCGCCGTCTGGTTCGTGTCCGAGCCGGCCTGGCTGACCAACCAGCGGGTGAGCTCGCTGGCGCTGCCGCTGGTGCTTCCGATCGCCCTGGCCGGCGGCCGCACCGCGGCCTTCGATACGTACCACCAGACCGGCTCGGGTCAGCTGAACGTTCTCCCCTACCTGCCGGACTGGGTCACGCTGGTCGTGCTCGAGGCAGCGATCGCGGTGGTGCTGGTCTGCTGGGCGCTGTGGTGCCGCCTCGGGCCAGTGCGGCCCGCACCGCCGGAGGACCCGGGATACCTGGGCGACCTGGCCCCCAGCCTGGCGTCGCTCTACGAGCAGGGCGCGCATCTCGGCGCCGTCACCGGACCGCTGGCGGACGCCGCCGCCCGCACCCACCGCGGAGTCCGCAATCCCGCCGCCGTTGCGCGCCTCCGCGCTGCCGGTGACGTCCGCACTGCTGTGAAAGCATGGGATCAGCTGACGACGGAAGGGGGTGCACCGCAGTGACCATCGAGCAGTTCTTCCAGGACGGACGCGACAGCCTCAGCCGGGTGGTGGTCGGCAACGAGGAGGCGGTCGACGCGTTGCTTGCGGCCCTCGTGCTCGAGGCCCACGTCCTGATCGAGGGGCCGCCCGGCACCGCCAAGACGCTGCTCGCCCGGTCGCTTGCGCGGGCGGCCGGCCTCGACGTCACCCGGATTCAGTTCACCCCCGACCTGATGCCCGCCGACCTCACCGGGACGATGGTCTTCCGGCCGGCCACCGGCACCTTCGAGCTGCAGCGCGGGCCGGTCTTCGCGTCGGTCGTGATCGCCGACGAGATCAATCGCACCCCGCCCAAGACGCAGGCCGCCCTGCTGGAGGCGATGGAGGAGGGGAGCGTGACCATCGAGGGCCAGACGCTGCCGCTGCCACGGCCGTTCGTCGTCTGTGCCACCGAGAATCCGATCGAGTTCGAGGGCACCTACCCGTTGCCCGAGGCGCAGCTCGACCGCTTCCTGTTCAAGGTGCTGGTTGCCTATCCCGGCGCCGAGGCAGAGCAGGAGATCGTGCGCAGGCACCAGGGCGGCTTCCGCACCCGTGACCTGGAGGCGATCGAGATCCCCACCATCCTGCTGCCGGGAGCGCTCGAGGAGCTGCGCCGGGAAGCCGGTGCGGTCGAGGTGTCGGAGGACGTGCTGGCCTACGCAGTGGCCGTTGTCCAGCGGCTGCGCGAGCACGACGAGGTCAGCTTCGGGCCCAGCCCACGGGGGTCGGTCGGCCTGGTGCTGGCCGCCCGGGTGACCGCTGCCGCGCGTGGGGCGACGTTCGTCACGCCCGACGACGTCCAGGAGCTGGCACCGGCGACTCTGCGCCATCGGATCGTGCTGTCGGCGGATGCCGAGCTCTCCGGACGCACCGCGGATGACGTGATCGCCGGCGCCATCGCCGCGGTGCCCGTGCCCCGGTGATCACCCGGCGCGGGCTGCTGGTGCTCGTCGGCGCGGTGGTAGCGGCGGTGCTCGCGTCGCCACTCGGCCTGGGCTGGCCGGTGTTCATCGCTGCCAACCTGGTCGCAGCGGCGGTGCTGGCCGCCGACTGGCGCGCGGCCCGGCAGGCCGTCCAGGGATTGACGATGGTGCGCGAGATCGAGCCGCCGTTCTCGGTCGGCCGGGCCAACCCCGTCACCCTGGTGATGCGCTCGCAGTCCGACTGGCCGCTGGTTGTGACGGTGGCCGACGGTGAGCCGGCGAACGCCTCGCTGGGACCGCTCGACGCCGTGGCCGTGCTCCCCGCTCACGGGGAGGAGCAGATCGCGCAGCGCCTGGTCCCGCGCCATCGTGGCCCGACCCGATTCCCCGCCTGCGGCTGCCGGGTGATGGGACCGCGCGGTCTCGCCTTCAGCCAGCGGACGGTCGTTGCGACCGAGGTGGAAGGAGTCACCTGGCCCGACGTCCTGCAGCTGCGCGACGAGCGGCTGCTTCCTGCCGGACGGCGGCCAGGCGGAGCGCGAGTTGCCCGCGCCGGGGACCGCGGCCGCGAGTTCGAGTCGCTACGCGCGTACGTTCCAGGTGACGAGTACCGACGGATCGCCTGGAAGGCGATGGCCCGCCGGGGCCAGCCGGTCGTCGTCAACCTGCAGCCCGAGCGACGGCAGTCGCTGGTGCTCGGGGTCGAGGCGGGCCGGCTGATGGCCGGCGGCGGCGGCGATGGCCTGGGTAAGCTCGACCGGGCGATCAACGCCTGCGTGATGCTGGCTGCCGCCGCCCGCGAGTTCGACGACGCGGTGGGCGCGCTCGCCTTTGACCACCAGCCCCATCAGGCGCTGGGCGCGGCTGCCCGGCCGGGGCAGGTACGGCGCGTCGTCGAGACGCTGGCTCCGGTCGAGGCGACCACCTACGAGCCGGACTGGGACCGGGCGCTGGTAGCGCTCGGCAGGCTCACCGCCCGCAGGTCGCTGGTGATGGTGTTCTCCGACGTCCACTACGTCGAGACCGACGAGTCGCTGGCGGTCCGGCTGGGGCGCCTCGCCCGCCGGCACGTGGTGGTGTTCGCATCCACCGTCGACCACGAGCTGGCCGCCGAGGCCGCGCTGCCGGTCACCGACGAGGACTCGCTCTACCGGCGCGGCACGGCGACAGCCCTGCTGGCGCGCCGCCGCCGCGCCGTCCGCGTGCTTCGAGCGCGGGGAGTGGAGGCGCTGGACGTCGCGCCGGTAGATCTGACCGCCGCCACGGTGCGTCTGTTTCGCGAGATGCGGCGGCAGGGACGGGTCTAGGAAGATCGAACGTTGGAGCGTCGTCTGTTGTTCGATGACCGTTCCCAAGCAAAGGAGACGGCGCCTTGATTGCGCTCTCGTCTGGCAGTTCCCTGTTCCTGCTCATCTACCTCGTCATCATCGTGTTCGAGTATGCGGCTGCCTGGATCATGTATGGCAAGGCAGGGCAGCCTGGCTGGGCGGTGATCATCCCCATCTACAACATCTGGGTGCTGCTCAAGATCGTGGGCAGGCCGGGGTGGTGGATCATCCTGTTCCTGATCCCGATCCTGAACTTCGTGATCTGGATCATCGTTGCGCTCGATCTGGCCAAGAGCTTCGGCAAGAGCACCGGATTTGCCATCGGTCTGATCTTCCTCGGTTTCATCTTCGTGCCAATTCTGGGCTTCGGCAGCGCCCGCTACGTCGGGCCGGCCGGCGCCACCGTCTGAGGAACCCGCGACTGGCGCCCGCCGCAGGGCGGGAGTCTGTTGAGGTGACGACCGCCTAGACGAAGTGAGGCGGGCGGTCCAGGCGCTCTGGCAGCAGGGTGTCTGGGCCGCCCGTTGCGCTTCCGATCTGGGACTGCGTGAGGAACAGGGCCTCGCGGAGATCGGCGCCATGCAGGCGCGCTCCACGCAGGTCGGCGCCCATCATGTCGGCCAGCCCCAGGTCGGCTCCGCGGAGGTCGGCGCCGATCAGGTACGCGCCGCGAAGGGCCGCCCCACGCAGCGGCCGCTGCCGCAGGTCCTTACCGATCAGATCCGCGGCAGCCGCATCTGTCCGCGGCGGCGGCACCGCCGCCCGGGCGCGGTCGCTTGCCTGGTCGAGCAGCGAGTCCACCCGGACCTGCGCCGTGGCGATGTCCAGTGACTCGAGCGCCTCGGGCGCGGAGGCCGCCTGCCCCTCGACCTCGGCCTGCGCGGCCCGGAGCTCGGCGGCCAGCGGCTCGCTCGACGACAGCTCCAGCGCTTCCCCCAGATACCAGAGCAGCTCGTGGAGGCGCCGGAGCACGGCAAAGGCCGAGAACATCCGCGCGCCGACCTGTTCGCCCGCCCGCCAGTCCATGCCGCCGAACGCCGCGGTCACCCGCTGGCCGGCGCCGAAGCAGTCGTACGCCGCACATCCCGCGAAGCCCCGGAAGCGGAGGTCGGCGTGGATCGCGCAGCGGAGCTCGGGGGTGAGGTTCGGGCAGGGCTGGCCGGCCGGCTTGTCGATCGCGAAGTCCGCCGACCGGGACATGGCCGGGGCGACGCAGCAGATGGCTGCGCAGTTAGCGCAGTCGGCGCGCAGGCCGTCGAGCTGATCTGTTGCCACGGCCGGACCCTAGCCCTCAAATGGGCGTATCCCTGGGGCACGGGCAGGCCACTGCGTCGTCCCCGGCTCGCGTTTTGGCGTTCGAAGTAGCCACGAAGTGTGCACGCGGCGATTTCGACTGTACGCGTTGGCTTCTGAGACGACGAAAACCCCCGGATTACCAGGGGTTTTCGGAGGTGGAGCGTACCGGGATCGAACCGGTGACCCCCAGCTTGCAAAGCTGGTGCTCTCCCAGCTGAGCTAACGCCCCGGGAAACCGCAGTGTAACCGGACGGGGCGATGCGCTGGCCAGCCGCGTTGCTACGATACGACCATGGTTACGCTGACCGAGAACGCCGCTCGCAAGGTGCTTGCGCTGGCCGCCGAGGATCCCGAAGCCGTGGTGCTGCGGGTGGCGGTCGAGGGCGGCGGCTGCTCGGGGTTCCAGTACGCGATCGGCTTCGACAGCGCCCCCGAGTCGGACGACCTCGAGGTTGAGTCGCGCGGTGTCCGCGTCGTCGTCGACCCGGTCAGCCTGCCGTACCTGCAGGGCTCCGAGGTGGACTACGTCGACGGCCTGATGGGCGCCGGCTTCCGGTTCGAGAACCCCAACGTGGCCGGCACCTGCGGATGCAACTCGTCCTTCCAGGCGAAGGACGACATCGACGGGCCCTTCAGCCCCAAGGCCGACGGTTGCGGCTCCAGCCTGTAGCTCTCTAGGCAACTGGCTCCCTCGCGCGCGTGGTCGCGCTTGCGGCGGCCCCGGGTAGGGTATGCGGTGGCCGTGACCACCGCGATCTCCCGTCTGCTGCTCCGCCCGCGGCTCCCGCTGCTTTGCGCGGGGATCGCCGCCGGCGTCACGCTGCTTGCCGCGCTGCTCGGGCCGAGCGGCGACGCGCCGTCGCACCTGTTCCAGACCTGGCTCTACCAGCACCACGGCTTCTCGGTCTGGAACAACGACTGGTACGCGGGCCGCTACGAGTTCGTCACCTACAGCGTCTTCTACTACCCGCTTGCGGCGCACATCGGCCAGCTGGGCCTGCTCGTCCCCGCCGCGGCGGTGCTGGGGGGCTCGTTCGCGGCGATCTGCCGGCGCGAGTGGGGGAGCACCGTGACCGGGCCCAGCATCGCCCTATCGGTGACCGCCCCGTTCGTCATGATCGTGGCCGGCGTCTACCCGTTCATGGTCGCCTCGGCGACGGCGGGGCTGGCGGTGTTCTTCCTTCAGCGGCAGCGCCGCGTCCCGTTTGCCCTGGCCGTGCTGGCGACGCTGGGGTTCTCGCCGCTCGCCTTCGCGGTCCTGGTGGGGCTGCTGGCGGCAATCGCGCTGGGCCAGGTCGACCCGCTGCGGGCGATCGCCACCCATCGGTTCGCCTTTGCGGCGGTGGTGGGCGTGTTCATCACCGGCGTCCTCCTGCAACGTGCCTTCCCCAGCCAGGGCTGGTACCCCTACGACTTCAGCGACGGCTCGATCGTGCTCGGCTTCTCGCTGGCCGGCCTCTGGATCACCGGCAAGAGCCCCCGGGCGCGGTCGCTGCGGATGCTGTTTGCGGTGTACCTGGCGCTGAACATGGTCGCGTTCCTCCTGAAGAGTCCGATCGGCTCGAACGGCACGCGGCTGTGGGCGATCGCCGGCGCCCCCTTACTGTGGCTGGCGGCCAACATCAGCAAGGAGCGGTCGCGGATGGTCGTCGTGCCGCTGCTGGCGCTGGCCGCGGCGGTGCAGATCGGCCCGTGGGTGAAGGACGCGTACTCCTCGTGGGGTAACCCCGCGGCGCGGTCGTCGTACTGGCGGCCCGCCGTCAACTTCCTCCGCCAGCACCCGTCGCTGCAGTATCGGGTCGAGGCGGTCGCGACGTCGGGCCACTGGGATGCGTACTACCTCGCCGACAAGGGTGTTCCGCTGGCCCGGGGCTGGTATCGGCAGGACGACTTCCCCGAGAACGCCGTGCTCTACAACGATCATCTGAGCGCCCGCGCCTACCGGCACTGGCTGCGATCGCTGGGCGTGCGGTACGTACTGCTGCCCGACACCAAGCTCGACTTCAGCTCGCGCAACGAGGCACGCCTGCTCCGCTCCGGCAGGTCTGGTCTGAGGCTGGTCGCGCACACGACGCACTGGCAGTTCTATGCGTTGCCAGACGCAACAGCAATCACGTCTGCGCCCACCGGTGAGTCGGCGTTCGTCACCGCCTACGGCCCAAACACCGTGCAGGTCTGGCTGTCCGGTCCCGGCCGCTACGTGGTCCGGGTGCACTACAGCCCGTACTGGGTCACCGAGCCCAGCGGCGCCTGCATCACGCCGGGGCCGGACGGCATGACCGCGGTTACCGTGGCCGTTCCCAGCTACCTGACCCTTCGTGTCGAACCGGGCGTGAGCAGCGTCGCGAACACCGTGTCGTCCGAGTCGACCAGCTGCTGAATCCTCAGTCGCCCTGTCACGGGTAGCGGCGGAGGAGTAGAATGCCCACCCCTGCGGTCTCCGAGGACGGAATGAACAGGATCGCCGAGAACACCGCGAGTTGCGCGCTGTGCCGTAGACACCTGCTGGTGGGTGAGCCCGCGCGCCTGTACCAGGACCCGAACTCGAAGCGCTTCCAGAAGGTCTGCGCGCTCTGCTACGAGCAGGCCGACAGGCGGGGCTGGCGCCCGGACGGCAGGCCGATCGTCGCGGTGCACGCAAATCCGCCCAGCGATCACGCGATCCGCGAGCGCGAGGGGCTGATCGAGCGCCTGCGCGGACAGCTGCAGTCGGTGGAGTTCGACCTCGACCAGGTGCGCAATGCGCTTGCGAAGGCTGAGCAGCAGGCCGGCGAGCTGCGGTCGGTCAAGCGCGAGATGAAGGAGCTGACCGGCGAGCTGCGCAAGAAGGATCGCGAGATCAAGACCCTCACCGACGACCGGCGGCGGGGCGAGGAACGAGCGGCCCATGCCGAGGCCGCCCACCGCCAGGCGATCTCGCGCCACCACGAGGTGGCCGCGCAACTCGACTCCCGCGACGCCCAGCTGGAGCAGGTCGAGACCAGGCTGTCGCAGCTCGAGCAGGAGCTCGAGCGGGAGCGCCGCCGCTACACCGAGCTGGCCGAGGCGCGCCGCAAGGAGGGCGACGCCAGGCAGATCCGGCGGCTGGCGCTGGAGGCCTTCAACCGCTCCGAGTACCTCGACCGCGTGGTGGCCATCTCCCGCAGCCTCGGTGACCCGGTGGTCCACGTCGAGGTCGACGGCTGCGAGCTGCCGCGACCGGTCGTGATCAGCGTCGCCTGGGACATCTCCTGGTACGAGTTCGTCGTCAAGCTCGACCTGCACGAGCAGACGGTCAGCGTCGAGGAAGCACGCCGCGGCGACGATCCCCGTGACCTGCCGCCGCACCGACTGCACCCCAACGGCGTTCTTCGCTCCGACCGGGTCGTGCTGACGATGCAGGCGTACGGCGTCGGCGCAGCCTCGGCCTGACGCCCGGGCTTAGATGAGTAGTTCCACGGCTGCGCGGTGGTGGCCGCTCGCTGTCTGAGAGCGGCGTTGCCGCTGTCAGACGGCTCGCTTCGGCTGCCAATCGCCGCCTGAGTTCGTCCACCTTCCGGGGTCTGCTGAATAGCAGACCCCTCCAGACCGGCGTCAAGCAATGCTTGACGCCTTGCGCCCGTGCCACCAGCACGAACACTCCCTGCGGCCTGCTCAGGCAGCGATTGTCAGTCGCCCAGCCCACACACCGCCGTGAAACCACTCATCTACGCGGCGGCGCGTGCCTGCTCGATGCGCTCCCGTGCCATCCGCAGCGCCGTTCGGTGGGTCGGCTCGCCGTCGGCGCGGGAGCGGGCGAAGACGTCGGCCAGCGTCTGCCCGATGCGCTCCACGCTGACGCGGGCACGCTCCGCGTCGTAGGGGCGGCCGAGCTCCTCGCCGATGTTGATCACCCCGCCGGCGTTGATGGCGAAGTCGGGTGCGTAGAGGATGCCGCGGCGGACGAGCGCGTCGCCCATCGAGTCGTCGGCCAGCTGGTTGTTGGCGGCTCCGGCAATGATCCGGCAGTTCAGCTCCTCGATCGTGTCCGGGCGGATCACTGCGCCCAGCGCGCATGGGGAGTAGATCTCGCACTCGACCGCGTGAACGTCCGCCGGGGCGACCGTACTGGCTCCCAGCCCGCGCAGCGGCTCCAGCCGGTCCTCGTAGATGTCGGAGACCGTGACCACCGCCCCCGCCTCCAGCAGGTGCCGTGCCACGTCCCCGCCGACGTGACCCGCACCCTGCACCGCAACCCGGACGCCCGCCAGACCCTCGTCGTGTCCCACCTCGCGAAGCGCGGCGCGCATCCCGCAAACCACACCCCATGCGGTCATCGGCGAGGGGTCTCCGGAGCCACCACGATCCTGCGGCAGGCCCATGATGTACTGCGTCTGGGTGGCGACGATCTCGGCATCCGCCGTCGTCGTGCCGACGTCCTCGGCGGCCAGGTAGCGGCCGCCCAGCGAGTCCACGAACCGCCCCAGCGCCGCGAACTGCGCCTCCGACTTGTCCTTGCGCGGGTCGCCGAGCATCACCGTCTTGCCGCCGCCCAGGGGAAGGCCCGCCAGCGCGTTCTTGTAGGTCATGCCCTCCGACAGCCGCAGCACGTCGGTCAGGGCCGCCTCGTCGGTCGGATACGTCCACATCCGGATGCCGCCGAGCCCCGGCCCGAGCGTCGTGTCGTGGAGGGCGATGATGGCGCGCAGCCCGCTCGAACGGTCATGGCAGATCACGACCTGCTCGTGTTCGTGAAAGACCTGCACGGGCGGCGAGTATAACCGGGCGGTCCCCCGGGTCATGCCGAGCGGGAACCGGGAGAGCCTCGCTCCCGTCATACCTGGCGTGAACCGCTGGTTGCCACTGCTCTCCGTCCTCGTACTCGCGTCGGCGTGCGGCCACGCCGCCGGCTCGGGTGGTGGCGCCGGCGGTGCGCCCGGACACGGGCCGGGCCCGGTCCAACCCGGCCCGCCTCGGGCGGTGCGGATTCGCGCCGCCTCGCTGCACGCCGGCGTGGCGGCCTCCGGCCCATACGCCCGCATCGGCTGGTGGGGCATGATCCCGTCGTGCCAGGGTGTCGCCTTCGCGGTCGGCCGGAACGGGACGGACATCGTGGTCATCCTGACCCCGAAAGACGTCGCGCCGCCAGACACGGCCTGTCCGGAGATCGCGATGCTGCGAACGACGCGGGTCAGTCTGGGCTCGCTTCCGTCGGGCAGGTACACCGTGCACGCCGGAGGGCGGCAGGCGCCGCTCGTCGTGGCGTAGGGTCAGCCCGCCGGTGCCAGCCGTTGCAGCCGTTCGGCCAGCCGGAAGGCGCCGATCTCCCGCGCGTAGGCCGCGCCAGACTCCGCATCCAGCGAGGCATCGGCAGGAAGCTCCACCGGCGCGGTGCGATCCATGGTCGCAACGCGCAGGTAGAGCGCCAGCTGGGGGTCGGCCAGGCTCTCGCTGCGGCGTTTCGTCAGGCTCTCGCGGGCAGCGATCACGCCCGCCAGGTCGCCATGCTCGCGAAGCAGCTCTGCGGCCGTCATCGCGCCGATCCCGCGGGCGCCGGCTATGCCGTCGGAGGGATCGCCGCGCAGCGCGATGAAGTCGGGCACCTGCTCCGGCTTGACGCCGTAGCGCTCGACCACCTCCGCCGGCCCGATCCTGGCCGGCGGCTTGCCGCCGGTCTGCGGCGCCAGGATGGTGACCGCGGCGGAGGCCAGCTGGTAGGCGTCGCGGTCGGACGTGACGACGCTGGCGGCGCCGCCCGCGCGCTCCTCCTGGGTGGCCGCGGCGGCGAGCAGGTCGTCGGCCTCGTAGCCGCCGCGCTTGGCCGCCGCGTACCCGAACGCCTCGACCAGCGCCGGCAGGCGGTCGAGCTGCTCGACGATCTCCGGGTCGAACGGCGGCCGGTGGGCCTGGTAGGAGGCCAGCTCGCGGTGCCGGTACGTGGGCTCGGTCAGGGTGTCCCAGCAGACCAGGACTGCCCGCGGCTGCTCGCTCTCGGCCAGCATCAGCAGCAGGTTCGAGAAGCCGACCATGGCGTTGATCGGCCGCCCGTTTGCGCCCTCGACCGGCGGCAGGGCGTGGTAGGCGCGGTGGGCGAGCGAATCGCCGTCGATGACGAGCAGGGGAGCGGTCAGGCGACCAGCATAGCCAGCAGCGCCTTCTGTGCGTGAAGGCGATTCTCGGCCTCGTCCCAGGCGGCCGAGTGCGGGCCGTGCAGCACGTCCCTGGTGATCTCCTCGCCGTAGTGCGCGGGCAGGCAGTGCAGCACGACGTGGTCCGACGCGGCGTGCTCGAGCAGCGCCGCGTTGACCTGGTACGGCGCGAGGTCGGCCAGGCGCTGCTCGCGCTGCGTCTCCTGGCCCATGCTCGTCCAGACGTCGGTGACCACGGCGTCGACCCCGGCCACGGCCTCCAGCGGGTCCGGCGTCAGGGTTGCGCCGGCTGCGGCCAGCACGTCGGCGTCCGGCTCGTACCCGGCCGGCGAGGCGACGGTCACGTCCATCCCCAGCATGCCGGCTGCGGCGACCAGCGAATGGCAAACGTTGTTGTAGCCATCACCCAGCCAGGCCAGCGAGCGGCCCTCGAGCGATCCCAGCCGCTCCCGCAGCACCTGCACGTCGGCCAGCGCCTGGCAAGGGTGGTGGAGGTCGGTGAGGCCGTTGATGACGGGACACTCCGCCGCGTCAGCCAGCTCCTCCACCTCGGCGTGGGAGTGCGCGCGGATCATGATCGCGTCGACATAGCGCGACAGCACCTTGCCGGTGTCGGCGATCGTCTCGCCGCGGCCGAGCTGCATCTCGGACGCGCTCAGGTTGACGGCGGCGCCGCCGAGCTGAAACATGCCCACCTCGAAGGAGACCCGGGTGCGGGTCGACGGCTTCTGGAAGATCATGCCCAGCGACCGCCCGGCGAGCAGCTGATGCGGAATCCGGTCTGCCTGAAGCTGCTTCAGGCGAGTCGGCGAGGTCGAGCAGGGCGACCAGCTCGTCCGGGGTCAGGTCCTCGACCCGCAGCAGGTCGCGGCCGGCGAGGCCGAGGGAGAGGTCGTCGTGCGTCAACGTCATACGCATGAGTATACAGGCTGGACGCATTGATATGCATCAGTCGCCGCGGGTACGATCGGCCTGTGCGCAGGCTCACCCTCTCCACCGACCGCCGCGAGCAGATGATCGACGTCACCGATCTGCTGGCGGAGGCTGTCGCCGAGATGCCCGACGCGGCCGCTGTCCTGCTGCACGTGCCGCACACGACCGCAGCCGTCACGGTCAACGAGGGGTACGACCCGGCGGTTGCCGCCGATGTGCTCGGCATCCTCCGCGAGCTGGTGCCCCGGGACGCCGGGTACAGCCACCTGGAGGGGAACAGCGACTCCCACGCCAAGGCGATCATGGTCGGCAGCACCCAGCTCGTTCCGCTGGACGGAGGGGAGCTCGCCCTGGGCCGCTGGCAGCGGGTGTTCTTCTGCGAATTCGACGGCCCGCGCAGACGCGAGCTCTGGGTGACCGCTGTGAGCGGATAAGACGGCCCACCCCGGACGGGGGATAGGTACGGCGCCCAATCCTGGTTACTCGTGAGACGAGGCCCGGATCGAGTCCCTGGGCCGACGCCAGACCCCCGAGGTGTCCGACGGTGCGCCACCCGTCGCAGCTCCATAGCCGTACCCGAACCCGCAGCGTCGTTTCTGCGGTGGCTGCGGCATGCGCGCTCCTGGTGGGTGCATCGAGTGCCGGCGCAGTGATCATGGCGCCTCACGTGCCGCTCTCCGTGAAGCTGACGAGGAAGCCGGCGGTGGACATCCACGTCACCACGGCTGCGTTCGCGTGGACGCACAAGGGGGTGGCCAGGACGACCACCTGCCGGATCGACGCGGCGCCTGTGCATCCATGCTCCGCGGGTCACGTGACGTACAAGAACCTGAAGGTTGGCCGGCACACCTTCGTGCTGAAGCTGACGGGGTCGCCGAACCGCACGCTCACCTACCACTTCCTGATCGACCGCACGGCGCCCAAGCCGCCGACCGCGGTCACCGGCGGTACCGGGGTGTGGAGCTCCGCGGCCTCGATGCAGGTCAGGGCCTCGGGCTCGAGCGACACCGGGGGCAGCGGGATGCGCGGGTATCAGTCGCGTATCTCCACCAACGGGGGCACGACCTGGAGCGCGGCGCTGATCGGCAACCCTCGAACGGTGACGAACGACGGACAGACCATCGTCCAGTTCAGGGCGCTTGACAAGGCCGGCAACGTCTCGGCCTGGGTCCCGGGCACCGCCGGCGCGAACAACGAGGTCTGGCTCGACCACACGGCGCCGTCCGACCCGACGCTGACCGGCGGCTCGACGACGTGGAAGAACGTCGCCTCCGAGACGCTGAACGTATCCGGGTCGACCGACACGGGCGGCTCCGGATTCGCGGGCTACCGGTACCAGACGTCGACCGACAACGGCGTCACCTGGTCGGTCACCCAGATCGGCACCAGCCTGCAGGTTTCCAGCGAGGGCGAGACGCTTGTTCGCTTCCGCGCCGTCGACAACATCGGCAACTGGTCGGCGTGGGTCACCGGGACGGTGCGGATCGACCGAACCTCCCCGACCAACCCCGTGGTGACCGGAGCCACGTCGGGATGGGCGGCCCTGACATCGCGGACGGTGTCCGCGGCCGGCTCGAGCGACAGCGGCGGGTCGTTGCTCTCCGGGTATCGGTACGAGACGTCCACCAACGGCGGCTCCACCTGGTCGAGCCCGGTCACGGGCGGCTCGGTGGCGGTGACCGCACAGGGCACGACCCTGGTGCAGTTCCAGGCGGTTGACCACACCGGCAACGCATCCGGCTGGGTGCAGGCGACCGTGCAGCTCGACCACACCGCGCCGACGGCGCCGGCGGTCGGCGGGGCGCTGAGCGGCTGGCACAGCGTGGCCAGCGAGACGGTGACCGCGTCCGGGTCGACCGACGGCGGCGGGTCGGCGCTGACCGGCTACCAGTACCAGACGTCGACCGACGGCGGCACGACGTGGACGACATTGGCGGGCGGATCGCAGGTGACCGCCGCGCTGGAGGGCCAGACCCTGGCCCGGTTCCGCTCGATCGACGGTGCAGGGAACTTCTCGGCCTGGGTGACGTCGACGATCCGCATCGATCGCACCGCCCCCAGCGCCCCCACCGTGACCGGCGGCTCGGCCTCGTGGCGCAACAACGCCAGCGTCACCGTGGCGGCCGGCAGCTCGACCGACACCGGCGGCTCGGCGCTCACCGGATACCAGTGGGAGAAGTCCAGCGACAACGGCGTCACCTGGTCGGCAGCGACCTCCGGAACGAGCGTCGCGGTAGCAGCCGAGGGCACGACCCTGGTGCGCTTCCAGGCGCTTGACGGCGCCGGCAACGCCTCTGGCTGGGTGCAGGCGACTGTCAGCCTCGACCACACCGCGCCGACCACGCCGATCCTGAACGGAAACGTCTTCATCTGGCAGAACGTGGCGTCCCAGACCGTGAGTGCCTCGAACTCCACCGACAGCGGCGGATCGGGCCTGGCGGGTTACCAGTACCAGACGTCCACCGACCAGGGCGCGACCTGGTCGGTGCTGATCGCGGGCAATTCCGACACCGTCGCCGGTGAGGGCGAGACCAACCTCAGGTTCCGCGCCGTCGACGGCGCGGGCAACGTCTCGGCTTGGGCCGGCGGCGCAGCCATGATCGACCGCACCCCGCCGCCTGCGCAGACCGTGTCCGGCGGTTCGACGACGTGGCAGGACGTGGCGTCCGAGACCGTCTCGGCGAGCACGGTCACAGACGCCAACTCCGGGGTGGCCGGCTACAACTACGAGACGTCGACCGACGGCGGCACCACCTGGTCGAGCCCCAGCACCGGCAGAAGCCTGACGGTTACCGCCGAGGGGGAGACGCTGGTGCGATTCTCAGCGCTGGACGCGACCGCCAACCGATCGCCGTGGGTGGTGGGCACCGTGCGCATCGACCGCAGCAACCCGACGGCGCCCTCGGTCAGCGGCGGCGTCGCGACCTGGCAGCACACGGCCTCGCTGAGCCTGACCGCTTCGGCGTCCACCGACGCCGGCGGCTCCGGGCTGACCGGCTATCAGCACGAGACTTCGACCAACGGCGGCACGACGTGGTCGGCCCCGGTGGCGGGCGGCAGCGACGCGGTCACCGCAGAGGGAACGACGCTGGTGCGCTTCCAGGCGATTGACGGCGCCGGCAACACCTCCGGGTGGACGTCCGGCACCGCGATGATCGACCGCACCGCGCCGACCGATCCCAGCGTCAGCGGCGGCTCGGCGGCGTGGCGGACGTCGCTTTCGGTGACCGTCAGCGCGTCCGGGTCGACCGACTCGCCGGGCAGCGGCGTCTCCGGCTACCAGTACGAGACCTCGACCAATGCGGGCTCGACCTGGTCGTCACCGACGACGGGCACCAGCATCGCGGTGTCGGCCGAGGGCGAGACGCTCGTGCAGTTCCGCAGCGTGGATAACTCCGGGCTGACGTCGAACTGGGTGCAGGCGACCGTCCGTCTCGACCGGACGGTCCCGACGAACCCAGTGCTGACCGGCGGATCGAGCGGCTGGCAGAGCGTCGCCCAGGTGGTCATCACCGCCTCGGGATCGACGGACAGCGGCGGCTCGTCCCTTGCCGGCTACCAGTATCAGACCTCGACCAACGGCGGCTCGACGTGGTCGGCCCCGACCTCCGGCAGCGTGGCGACGATCACGGCCCAGGGAACCACCCTGGTGCGGTTCCAGGCCCTCGACGGCGCCAACAACAGCTCGGGCTGGGTGCAGGCCTCCGCGATGATCGACCGCACCGCCCCCAGCGCGCCGGCCGTGTCCGGCGGCTCATCCTCGTGGCAGCACGGTGCGTCGGTGACCGTCACCGGCTCCGGCTCGACCGATACCGGCGGCTCCGCCGTCTCCGGCTATCAGTACCGGACATCGACGAACGGCGGTTCCAGCTGGTCGTCTGCGACCGCGGGATCGTCGGCGGCGATCAGCGCCGAGGGAACCACCCTGGTGCAGTTCCAGTCCATTGACGGTGCAGGCAACACGTCGGCCTGGACGCCGGCCTCGGCGACCGCCGGGTCGACGGTCAAGCTCGATCGCACGAACCCGACCGACCCGGGCGTGGCGGGTGGGTCGTCGAGCTGGCAGTCGGTCGCGTCCATCACGCTGACCGCGTCCGGCTCCAGCGACGCCGTTTCCGGTCTCGCCGGGTACGAGTACGAGACCTCGACCGACGGCGGCACCACCTGGTCGGCGGCGACCTCGGGCACCAGCAAGGCGATCACCGCGCAGGGCCAGACGCTGGTCCGGTTCCGTGCGGATGATGTCTCCGGCCTGGCGTCGAACTGGGTGCAGGGCACCGCGCGGATCGACCGGACGGCGCCGGCGGCGCCCACGGTCAGCGGCGGCTCGAGCAGCTGGCAGAACGTCGCCTCGGTGACGGTCACCGCGTCGGCGACGGATACCGGCGGTGCCGGCGTGGCCTCCTACCAGCACGAGACTTCCACCGACGGCGGCACGACCTGGTCGGCGCCGGCGGCCGGATCGAGCGCCACCATCTCGGCGGAGGGCCAGACGCTGGTGCAGTTCGATGCCACCGACGCGGCGGGCAACACCTCCGGCTGGTCGCAGGCGCCCGTGAAGATCGACCGCACCGCGCCCACGAACCCAGCCGTGGCCAACGGTTCCAGCACCTGGCAGAACGTGGCCTCGGTGACGGTTTCCGCCGGCGGCTCGACCGACAGCGGCGGATCCGCGCTGACCGGCTATCAGTACGAGAAGTCATCCGACAACGGCGTCACCTGGAACGCGCCGGCATCGGGCAGCAGCGTCACCATCGCGGCCGAGGGCCAGACGTTGGTGCGGTTCCAATCTGTTGATGGCGCCGGCAACACGTCGGGCTGGGTGCAGGCGACCGTGCGGATCGACCGCTCGCCGCCCACGGCACCCACGCTCGGCGGCCTGCCTGCCGGGTGGTCGAATGCGGCCAGCGTGACGGTCACGGCTGCGAACTCGACCGACGCGGGTAGCGGGGTCGCTGGATACGAGTACCAGACATCGACCGACGGCGGCACGACCTGGTCGTCGTCGACGGCCGGCGCGTCGGACACCATCTCGGCCGTCGGCCAGACCGTGATCCGGTTCCGCGCGAACGACAACGTCGGCAACTCCTCGACCTGGACGCAGGGCACCGTCCAGCTCGACCGGACGGCCCCGACCGCCCCGACCGTCGCCGGCGGCAGCACCACCTGGTCGACCGCCGCGTCGATGACGATCACCGCGTCGGCCGGAACGGATGCCGGTGGCTCCGGGTTCGTCGGCTACCAGTACGAGACCTCGACCAACGGCGGCTCGACCTGGTCGGCGCCGGTTGCCGGCTCGAGCCTGAAGGTCACCGCCGAGGGCCAGACGCTGGTGCAGTTCGAGTCCCTCGACAACGCCGGCAACACGTCGGCCTGGGTGCAGGCGACCGTGCGGCTCGACCGCACCGCACCGACCGCGCCGACCCTCTCCGGACTCCCGGTCACCACCTGGACGAACGCGGCCAGCGTGACGGCCACCGCCAGCGGCTCGACCGACGCTGCCAGCGGCGTCGCCCACTACCAGTATCAGACCTCGACCAACGGCGGCTCGACCTGGTCGGCGCTCACCACCGGCACCTCGGTGACCGTGAGCGCGGTTGGCCAGACCGTCGTGCGGTTCCAGTCGGTCGACAACGTCAACCTGCTCTCGACCTGGACGCAGGCCACCATCAGCATCGACCGGACGATCCCGACCGTGCCGACCGTCGCCGGCGGCTCGTCGTCGTGGCAGAGCGTGGCCTCGGTCACCGTGACCGGCTCCGGCGCGACCGATACCGGCGGTTCGCTGCTGGCGGGCTACCAGTACCGCACGTCGACCAACAACGGCTCGAGCTGGTCGGCGGCATCGACGACCTCCGTGACCGGTTCGGCGGTCATCTCCGCTGAGGGCACCACGCTGGTCGAGTTCCGCAGCATCGACGGCGCGGGCAACACGTCAGCGTGGGCGCCCACCACCAACGGCGCAGGGAACACGGTCAAGCTCGACCGCACGGCCCCGTCCAAGCCGAGTGTCAGCGGCGGCCGCGGGTTCAACCGCTGCAGCACCAGCCGAACGATCTCGGCGTCCGGTTCGACCGACTCTGGCTCGGGCGGTGTTCACTACATGTACCGCGTGTCGTCCAACCAGGGCGTGAGCTGGGGCGCCGCCACGTCCGGCTCCACCGTGACGTTCACGACGACCGGCAAGTACGAGGTGCAGTTCGAGGCCCTGGATGCGCTCGGCAACACCTCGGTCTGGGCGCCGACGACCGCCGGGTCGTCGAGCGAAGCCTGCATCAGCTAGCACCCGTCACGGAAGTGCAATGCGGTCCGCGCCAATCCGTCCTAGGCGGTGCCGGCCGCGGGGTCTGGACCGCTGGGGTCAGAGGTGGCCGGCTGCCGCGAGGGGATCCGGCGGGTGAAGAGGAGCGCGATCATGCTGATCACGGCGAGCAGCGAGAGTGCCCGACGTAGTCCGTCGACACGCGCCTGCTCGTTCACATGGACGACCGCCTGGGTCGTCTTCTCGCTCACGCCCGCCTCCTGCAATGCGTGGTTCAGGTCGGCGTCGGAGATGAATGGGACGCCGTTTTCAAGCTGAACGTTGGCCTGCTGCACCAGCGCTGGAGGGACGGCTGGGTTGTTGGCGATGCCCGAGAGGAACGATGCCGAGAGTGCTGCGATCAGCACGGATCCGGCGAGCGCGGTTCCCAGTGACGCGCCGAACTGTGACGCGGTGTTCTGGAGGCCACCCACCTCGGGGCTGAGTTCGTCTGGGACGGCCGAGACGGTGACGGCGCCCAGCTGTGAGGCCAGACCGCCGAGGCCCAGGCCGATCAGCAGCAAAGGGACGGTGACGATGCTTGCGCTGGCACTCACGTCCAACGCGGGGATCAGCACGAGAATGCCGGCCAGCACCGCCACGAACCCCAGCCCGACGACGCGTCGCGGCGACACCTCCGGGAAGAACTTGGGCACGCCCGCTGCGGCCAGCAGCATCGTCACGGACAGGGGTGTGATCCGCAGGCCGGTATCGATGGCCGAGAGCCCCAGGGCTACCGAGAGATAGAGGGGGATGACGAAGAAGACGCCCATCATGACAACGAACTGGAAGAAGAACATGATCAGGCCGCCGGTCATCTGACTGTTCGCGAACATCGAGGGCCTGACCAGTGGTTCGCCACCCTCAGCGTCGAGTCTGCGGACGTGCGTCATGAACAGTCGCAGCGACAGCAGGCCGCCGAGAATCAGCCATAGCACGGGTGACATCCGGAGCACCGACGGGTTCCCGGGGGTCGGGAGCAGCCAGCCCCACTGCCCCGATTGCAACACGCCCAGGACGATCAGCCCCATCGCGACAGCCCACAGCACCGAGCCGAGCACGTCGAGCCGGGGGCGCTTCTCCGGAGGTGCATCTGCCACACGGCGTGAGAACAGCAGGATCCCGGCTCCGAGCAGCACCTCCCCCGCGAAGACCCATCTCCAGGATGCGTATGTGGTTGCCAGCCCGCCGATCAGCGGGCCCACCGCGATCGCGATTGCGCCCGCGGCGCCGACCAGGCCATAGGCGCGTGGTCGCCCCTGCGGCGCGAAGTTCCCCGCAACCAGCGCGACGATCGCCGGCATGATGAGCGCTGCGCCCACGCCTTCCAGAAATGACCAGCCAAACAGGAGCACTGCGAGGTTCGGTGCCAGCGCAGTGGTCAAGGAGCCGGAGCAATAGACGACCAATCCGATCGCGAATGCTCGCCGCCGGCCGATCATCGAGCCCACTTTCCCGCCGGTCACCATCAGCATCGCCATGATCAGCGTGTAGAGGACGATGGCGCTCTGAACTCCGGTTACCGTCGTCCCCAGATCCTTGGCCACCGTCGCGATCGAGACGTTCATCACCGAGCTGTCCAGCGCCATCAGGAACTGGCCCGCGCAGAGCGCGAGCAGCACGACCCCGCCTGCCGCGGCGGCGGCATCGCCTCCCTCAGGTGTCTCCCTGCCCTCGAGTGTCTCGCTCACAAACCGTCCCCGTCGTGTGCTTGCCGCGGCAGAGCTTATCGAGCCGGCGGTCGGCGTCCCGGCCCAAGGCTTAGGCGCTCTTAGTCGATCTGGCGGCGCGGGCGGGCGGCCTCGACGCCGTAGCGCACGAACCTGAACGCCAGCAGCAGCCCGCCGACCATCGCCGTCGCGGTGGTCAGGGCGAAGAACGCCACGCCCAGCGCGAACGCCTGGCTCGGCGTCGTGTAGTCGCGGAGGAAGTAGACGAACACCGCCTCGCGGACGCCGATGCCGTTGATCGAGACCGGGAGGATGAGCGCCACGAAGAGCACGGGGCCGGTGATGAAGATCGACGAGATGGGGACGTCGAGGTTGAGCGCCTGCACCAGCATCCAGATGGTGCCGATGCGGGCGACCTGCACCGCCAGGGCGAGCACGCCGACCACGACCAGCACGACCCGGTGGTTGCGGTAGGCATGTAGCGCGTCGTAGAACCGCTCGCCCTTGATCAGTGGGTGGCCGTCGGAGCGCGGCTCCAGCACCCGCGCTGCCAGGCCGCGGACGCGGGACGAGAAGAGCAGCCCCAGCACCGCCAGCGCGGCGACGCCGAACATGACCTCCACCACCAGCACCTCGGGGCCGGCCGCGCTGTGGCCCCCGGCGGCGATGGCGACCGCTGCCAGTGCCACCAGCGAGATCACACCGACCACCCGGTCGATCAGCACCGACGCAACCGCCTCGGGCGCGTCGTGCGTGCGGCGGCCGAGCTCGACGGCCCGCACGGCGTCGCCGCCGATCGCCGCGGGCAGGAACTGCCCGGCGAACAGCGCGATGTAGTAGGTCCGCGTCAGCCAGCCCATCCGCTGGTGGATGCCCTTGGCGTCCAGCAGGAGCTGCCAGCGGTAGGCCATCACCGGGATGGTCGCGATCTGGATGACCAGCGCCAGCGCCAGCCAGCCGGGCTGGGCGTGGGACAGGGTCTGCCAGATCTGCTCCGGGTTGGAGATCCAGAGCACGACGACCAGGATGACCCCCGAGACGAGGGACTCGATCGCCAGCCGTGTGCGGCGGCTCATGCCGTGAACGCGGTGTGCAGCTTGTGGACGGCCGCCAGCGCGTCGTCGACGTCATCCGGCGTGTGAGCGCCGGAGAGGGGGAGCGAGAGCACCTGGGCGCCGGCGAGCTCGGTTGCCGGCAGGGCCGGCGATGCGATGTTGTCGCGGTACCAGGAGAGCTGGTGCACGGGCAGGAAGTGCAGGCCGGTGGAGATGTTCTCGGCCCGCAGGGCGGCGGCGTAGGCGTCGCGGTCGGCGCCGGCCAGGGCCGGGTCGATCCGCACGACGTAGAGGTGGTAGGCGTGGCGGCCGAAGTCAGGGCGGAGAAGCGGCGTGATCCCAGGCAGCGAGGCCAGCCCGGCGTCGTAGCGCTCGGCCAGCGCCGAGCGGATCTCGCGGAACGGCTCGATCCGTTCGAGCTTGGGCATCGCCACCGCCGCCTGCAGGTCGGCGAGGTTGGCCTTGAACCCAGGCTGGAGCACGTCGTACTGGCCCGGAGCGCCCGTCGCGCGGCGGATCCACGGGTCGCGCGTCACGCCCTGTGACCGCAGCAGGCGCAGCGTCGCGGCCTGTTCCGGGTCGGCGGTGGTGACCATGCCGCCTTCGCCGCCGGCAAGGCTCTTGGTCGCGTACAGCGAGAAGCAGGTGAAGTCGCCGATCGAGCCGACCTTGCGGCCGCGGACGGTCGTCTCGACCGCATGAGCGGCGTCCTCGACGATCGTCAGTCCGTGCGGCCGGGCGATCGCCTCGATGGCATCCATGTCGCAGGGGGCACCGGCGAAATGCACCGGGAGCACCGCCCTGGTCCGGGCCGTGAGGGCTGCCTCGATGGCCGCCGGGTCGATGTTCAGTGAGCCGGGGTCGACGTCGGCGAACACCGGCGTCGCGCCGGTGTGGATGATCGCGTTGGTCGTGGCCGGCCAGGTGAAGGAGGTGGTCACCACCTCGTCGCCGGCGCCGATGCCCGCTGCGACCAGCGAGAGGTGCAGGGCTGCGGTACAGGACGAGGTTGCCACCGCGTGCGCAGCGGTCGTGTAACCGGCGAAGCGCTCTTCGAGCTCGACGACCCGTGGGCCGGAGGTCAGCCACCCGGTCTGCAGCGTCGCCACAACCGAGTCGATCTCCTCCTGACCGATCACCGGGGGAGCGAACTCGAGCAGCGTCGACCGCACCGGGGAACCCCCGTCGATGGCAAGCTTGGATGCGGCTGTTCGACTCATGTGACCTCGAAGACCACTGAACGGATTGCCTCGGCCGCCTGCTCGAGCGCCTCGGCTCGGCTGTGGCCGCCGGCGATAACGTATCCGGCTCGATCGGTGGCGATCGCCAGCGGCCCGTATCGGTGCCCGGGCGCATGGTAGAACGTGACCCCGGGCGGGCCCGCCGCTTTGCGCAGTACGCCCGCAGGTGCCTGCAGGAACTCGACCACACACGCCTGATTCCGCGTCGGTGCCAGATCGCCTTCGTCGACCGGGATTCCCAGCGCCGCGCGGACGGCCGCGGCGGCCAGGTCGACCCCGGTTGCCTGCAGCACCAGCTCCGAGTCGTGACCGCCCCCCAGCCGGGCGGCGACCTCCATCACCGCCGGGCCGTCCTCGCCCATGATCAGCTGGGTGTAGGTGGGGCCGGACTCGATGCCAAGCGCCTTGACGGCCGCCGTCGCCGCCTCGGCCGCAGCATGAGCGTCGACGGTTGACGGGTAGACGTGGCGGCGGGCGACGCCGGGCGCGTCGTCGAAGTGCACGCGGTCGGTCACCGCCACCGGATGGTGCCGGCCGTCCACCGCGAACCCGTTCACGGTCACCTCCGGCCCGGGCACGAACCGCTCGTACAGCACCTGCCCCCCGCGGGAGGCCTCCCGCGCACGCGCGCGGGCGGCGGGCAGGCCGTCGGCGGACTGCAGCACGGTCATCGCCCGCTGGCCCTGCCGGTCGCCGACCTTGACCACGCACGGGTAGCCGGGCGGTTCGGTCAGCGACCAGTCGGGCTGCCCGACGCCGGCCGCCTCGAGCGCGCTGCGCTGGGCGACCTTGTCGGTGCACAGCTCGGCCACCTCCGGGCTGATCGGGTGGGGCAGGCCGAGCTTCGCGGCGACGACCGCCGCCACCCGCACCGGCCAGTCGGTGCCGGGGGCGATCAGTCCGTCGGCGCTGCGCTCCCGGGCGACGGCCAGCACGCCGTCGGCGTCCTCCGAGGACACGGCGACGTCCCCGCGCGAGGGGTCGATGTCGCAGATCACCGTCGTGGCGCCCAGCCGGTGCGCCGCGTCGATCGCGTGGCGCTGTGCCGGCCCCCCGCCGAGGACGACGAGCGTCAGACCGTCTGCACGGCCGACTCGGCCAGGATCGGCTGCCACCACTGGGGGTTGTCGCGGTACCACTCGACGGTCCGCTCGAGCCCCTCCGTGAAGCCGATGCTCGAGCGCCAGCCCAGCAGCTCTGCGGCCTTGTCGGTCGAACCGATGTGGCGGTCGACCTGCCCGGGGCGGTCGTCGACGTGGTGCTTGAGGCTGGCGGGTTTGCCCAGGATGTCCAGGATGGCGTCGGCGATCATCTCCACCGACTCGTCTTCGCCGGTGGCGACGTTGATCGTCTCGCCGGCGATCTGCTCCATCGGCACCTCGCACGCGCGCACGATCGCCTCGGCGGTGTCCGAGACGTGCAGCCAGTCGCGGCTGGCGCCGCCGCGGCCGTGGATGGTCAGCGGCTGGTCGCTCAGCGCCTGGATGATGAACCGCGGGACGACCTTCTCGGGGTGCTGGTAGGGCCCGTAGTTGTTGAAGGGCCGGATGATGGTGATCGGCAGGTCGTATGTGCACCAGTACGAGTAGGCGAGCCGGTCGCCGCCGGCCTTGGTTCCCGCGTACGGCGAGCGCGGGTTGAGCGGATGCTCCTCGGTCATCGGGTCGCTGACGGCGGTGCCGTAGACCTCGGACGAGGAGATCAGGATGAACCGCTCGACCGGGTAGTCGCGGATCGCGTCCAGCAGCACCTGCGTGCCGACGACGTTGGTGGTCACGAACTCGCGGCCACCGTCCTCGATCGACTTCGAGACGTGCGACTCGGCCGCGGCGTTCACGATCACGTCCACCCCTTGCAGAGCCCGCGTCACGTCGACCACGTCGCGGATGTCGCCCTCCATGAAGCGGAGCCGCTCGTGCAGGTGGATGTCCTCGAGGTTCGCCATGTTGCCGGCGTAGGTGAGGGCGTCCATCGTCACCACCTCGTGCCCCGTGTGGTGCAGGAGGTAGCGGATCATGTTCGAGGAGATGAACCCGGCGCCGCCGGTGACCAAGATGCGCTTCACAGTTACCCCAACTCGCGGTCGATGTAGTAGATCGGTCGATGCTCGATATCGCGCTGGATCCGCTGGAGATACTCGCCGAGCACCGCCATCAGGAACCCCTGCAGCCCGAGAACGAACAGCACCAGCCCACCGAGGAACAGCGGGCCGGGGAAGTTGTGATGGCGAATCCAGTACGTAAGGCCCCAGATCCCCACCACCACTGATGTCAGGATACCCAGAATTGCGAGAGCTGCACCCACCCACTGCACCATCTGGGCCCAGAATCCGGTCAGCACGTGGAGGGCGAGCTTGATCAGCTTGAGCAGGCTGTAGCGGCTGCTGTCGGCGCGCGCCTCGTTCTGCAGATCGACCTCGGTCACCCGCGCCCCGGTCGAGCAGACCAGCGCCTTGGTGAACTTCTGGCGGCCGACCCGGTGCATGACCGGCTCGATGGCGTCTCGCCGATAGGCGTTGAACGCGCAGCCGAAGTCGGAGATGGGGGCGCCGGTGAGCCGCGCCAGCATCCGGTTGATCAGGTTCGAGGGCACCCGCCGCAGCATGAACCCGTCGTGGCGCTCCACGCGGCGGCCGCTGGCCACGTCGGCGCCGCCCTCGATGGCCGCCACCAGCTTGGGAATGTCGCTGGGCTGGTTCTGGAGGTCGCCGTCCATCGTCACGACGATGCGGCCGCGGGCGCGGGCGATGCCGGCGTGCATCGCCGGGTGCTGACCGAAGTTTCGTTTGAACGAGACGACCCGCACCCGCGGATCGCGGTCGTGCAGAGCGGTCAGCAGCTCCATCGTCCGGTCGGTCGACCCGTCGTCGATGAAGATCATCTCCGCACGCAGCCCGCTGGCGGCGAGCGTGGTGGCGATCCCGCCGTACAGCGGCTCGATCGTCCGCTCCTCGTTCAGCAGCGGGATCACGATGCTGACGTCTGGTATCCCCAGATCGGGTGCGACCGTGCTCGGGGCGGCTTCGGTGGCCACGTCGATAGGGTACCCGGTTCGCACCTTTGCCAATGCCGGAGGCGATTGGGTGGATCCGGGGCCGTTGCACGACTACGGCGGTCATAATCACCGCCGATGCGCGCCTTCCTGACCGCCCGCTGGGCGCCTGTAGTCGGCGCGCTGGCCACCCTGTTCTACGCCGGGTCGGTGCTCGCGTTCGGGCTCGACTACCGGCCGTTGCACAACGACGAGGGCGTCACGCTGCACGTTGCCTCGGAGCCATCGGCCCGCGACGTGCTGCACACGGCGATCGACTACCGCCACGGGCCGCCGCTTCACTACCTGCTGGTACACGTGTCGCTGCTCTGGCACGACGACGTGCTGGGGCTGCGCCTGCCCTCCGCCCTACTGGGGATTCTGGCTGTGGCGCTCGCCTACTGGCTGGGCCGGGAGCTGCTCGGGCCGCCCGGCGGGGCGCTGGTCTCGGTGATCACGGCGATCTCGCCCGCGGTCGTCAACCTCGCGCAGTTCGCGCGCGGCTACACGGCCATGCTGGCCGCCTGCTACGGCAGCCTCTGGATCCTGCTGGTGATGCTGCGCACGCGCTCGGCGAAGCTCGTCGTGCCCTACGCGATCACCGCGCTACTGCTCGCCGCGGCGCACCCGTTCGGCCTGTTCGCACTCTTCTCCGAGCTGGCGCTGCTGGTCGTTCTGGGGCTGGGCCCGATGCTGCGCCGGCGCAGCATCGGGGAGCGGCGGCCGCTGATCGTGCTGGGAGCGGCGCTCGTTCTCGGCGCCGGTGCGCTGGCCGGGTTGCGTGAGGTCTACGCGCCGTTGCAGCACAAGTACGGTGTCGGCAGCGGGTCTCAGGTGGTCGACGTCGCGTCCACCAGGTTCTGGACGGAGCTGGGATCGGCCTGGAGCGGCTCGAGCTACGCCGTCTTCGGCCTGCTTCTGGGGTTGGCGTGCGTGCTCGGGGTGCTGGCGCTGTGGGCAGCCAACCGGCGGGCCGCCCTGGTCTGCACGGTGTGGCTTCTGCTGCCCCTCGTGCTGCTCTCGATCCTGACCGCGAACTCGAGCGACTTCGCGCCGCAGCGGCACCTCTCGTTCCTGATCCCGGGCTATGCGGTCGCCACCGCCGCCTTCCTGCTCGAGCTGGCTCGCCGGGTCGGCAAGCGCGGGCCGATCGCCGTGGTCGCGGTGATGGTGCTGCTGTATGCGCCCAGCGCCGTCGCCGTGCACAACAACGTCGGCACGTTCACGCCCGACCTTCGCCACGCGAGCCTGTACCTGGAGAAGAACTTCCAGCCCGGCGACGTGCTGCTGACCTCCGCCGGCGAGTCGGAGCTGGGTGCCGCGTCCCGGCTGTACGGCGCTTATGCCGTGCTCGAGGCGCGTGGCAATACCGGGCTCGGGCGATGGAGGCAGCTCGGCGACGCGACCGGCTGCGACCTGATCGCGCGCCTGCACGACCAGCAGCGGACGCCGACGGACGCATGGCTGCTCCTTCGCCCGCCGAACCCGCCGGCCGCCGCCACGGCGCTGCAGTCGGCGGGCGCCGACCAGGTGCAGCAGTTCGGCAACTACGTGGTCGCCCGGTTCCCGGTCACGCCGCAGACGGTCGGCGGCGCGCTCCAGGCCGGGATCAGGGGATACAGCTCGTTGATCCCGGTCAGCAAGCCGATCCACGACTTCGGGATCGTCGGCCACTACTACCGCACCGCGCTGCGGATGTGGCGCCAGGACCAGTGCACGTACGGCCGCTCTACAGGGTGAGTGCCTGCCGCGCCTCGTCGGCCAGCACGGCGAGGTCGATCTGCTCGCCGCAGACCTCGTCGAGCAGCTTGTCGGCGCGCAGCGACTGGCCCAGGTTCCACAGCTCGCGTACCAGGCTGCCGGCCTTGCGGTCGGCGAACCAGCCGACGCCGTAGCGGCGCTTGAGGTAGCCGGTCAGCTGGGCCTCGAAGGCCCAGGCCCGCAGGTAGCAGGTGCAGTAGAAGCCGCCGTCGACGTCCTCCAGGTAGTCGCCGGCGGGGTAGGGGACGCCCACGCCGAGGGTCAGCAGCTCCGCGTAGCGCTCGGGCAGATCGGCCAGCGGCACGCCCCGGTGCAGCTCGATCTCGTACAGCAGCTTGGCGCAGTACCGGCGCAGGTAGCAGAGCTTGGAGAGCGCGATGAAATGGAGGTACTCGTCGGCCCGCGGGAACGACAGCCGGGCCGCGAGCCAGGCGGGGTTGGCGATCAGGTGCTCGAGCAGGAAGGCGAAGCCCTCCGTGACGCCGTTATCTCCGAGGACGCGCGCCTCGGCCGGCAGGTCGGCTGCCGTGTGCGCAAAGTGCTCGGCGTGGCCCGCCTCGTGGAACAGCGCGTGGTAGTCGTCCTGCCCGCCCTGCGGGAGCACGACCAGGATCACCCGCTGTGGCACGCGCACCGGCGCGCAGAAGGCGCGCGGATGCTTTCCGGCCCGTGCATCCATGTCCACGATGACGTTGCGCTGGCCGGCGAGGTCGATCCCCATTCCGGCCAGCGTTGCGCGCAGGGCCGGCAGCGCCTCGTTCGCCGGGAACCCCCGGTCGAACTCCGGGGCCCGCCACAGGCGCGACACGTCCTGGGGCCCCGCCCGCTCGAGCTCGACGCCGACCCGGTCGCGGAGGGCCTTTCCGAGCTCGCGGCGGTACAGCTCCTCGGTCTCGTCCAGGAACGACTCCGCCTGGCGGGCCAGGCCGACGGGGTCGTAGTCGAGTCCCTCGTACAGCTCGAGCATCGAGCCGGCGCCCAGCTCCGATACCAGCTCCCGGTCGAGCTCGGCAGCCTCGCCGAGGAGCGGGTTGAGGTCGCGGTCGGTCGCCTCGCAGCGCAGCCGCTGGAGGTCGCGGCGGACGTCTGGGTCGGGCTCGTTGAGGATCCGCGGGCGCATCGCGCGGTAGGCGATCTGCTCCTCGCCGCGGGTGATCACCAGCGACGACTCGGTGTTCGCGACCTGGTCGGAGAGCTGCTTGGTGCCGTTGCCGATGTAGGTCTCGGCGGCGAACCGCACCAGCTCGACCGGCGCGCTCGCGGCGCGCAGGGCGGCGATCTGGTCGAGGGTCGCCAGCTCGGCATAGCGGTCGTAGATCGGCGTCAGCTCGAGGGTCGGCTTGAGTCCCGCGCTGTGCCGGTAGTACTCCTCCAGCGCCTCCGCGGTCATCTCCTCGACCCGGTCGCGGTACTCGGCGATGGAGAGCGACATCGGCTCCTACACTACCCGCCGTGCCAGCCGTCCAGCGAAACCAGGTGCTCGACCTGCACATCGACAGCCTCGCCTACGGCGGGCGGGGCGTTGCCCGCCATGGCGATCTGGTGGTGTTCGTCGCCCGCGGTCTGCCGGGTGACCACGTCCGCGCCCGGGTCACGAAGTTCAAGAAGACCTACGCCGAGGCCCGCATCGAGGAGACGCTGGAGGCCGGGCCGGGCCGCGTTCAGGCCCGCTGCTCGCACTTCGGCACCTGCGGCGGCTGCGCGTGGCAGAACCTGGAGTACACCGAGCAGCTCCACCACAAGCAGGCGCAGGTCGCGGATGCGCTGCGGCGCCTGGGCGGCTTCGGCGACGTGGAGCTGCGGGAGATCGAGCCGGCCGTGGAGCAGTACGGCTATCGCAACAAGCTGGAGTTTTCGTGGCTGCAAACGCCGTCCGGCGCGGACCTCGGGTTTCACGTGGCCGGCCGCTGGGACCAGCTGATGGCCGTCGAGACGTGCCACATCGCGTCTGCACGGAGCAACGAGCTGCGACGGACGGTCGCCGCCTGGGCGCTGGGACAGGGCCTCCAGGCCTACGACCAGCGCTCCGGGCGGGGCTACCTCCGGCATCTGGTCGTGCGGGAGGGCCGGCGGACGGGCGACCTGCTCGGCGTGCTGGTGACCGCTCCCGGCGACGTGCCGGGCGTCGAGGAGCTGGCCCGCGCGGTGCCCGAGGGGACGACGGGGATGCTCCACGCGGTGAACGACGGCGTGGCCGAGGTGACCGCGGGCCTCCCGGTGCGGAGGCTGTTCGGCCGTGAGACCTTCACCGAGCGGATCCTCGACCTCGAGCTCGAGCTCTCCTCGGGCGCGTTCCTGCAGACCAACACCGAGATGTGCGACGTGCTCTACGGGCACGCGCTGGAGGCCGCCCGCCTGCAGCCGCAGGACATCGTCTGGGATCTCTACTGCGGCGCCGGGGCGATCGGGCTGCTTGCGGCGCGAGACGCCGGCGCCCTGGTCGGCGTCGAGGTCAGCGAGGAGTCAGTCCAGAGCGCGCGCCACAACGCCGAGCGCAACGGGATCGCGAACACCACGTTCGTCACCGGCGACGTCGCCCGCGAGCTGCGACGGCTGAAGGCCGAGCTGCCGGCGCCGACGGTGGTCTTCGTCGATCCGCCCCGGGCCGGGCTGACCGCCCGCGCAGTGCGCCGAGTGCTCGAGCTGGAGCCCGACCGGATCTCCTACGTGTCCTGCAATCCGACGACGCTGGCACCCAACGCGCGTCAGCTGGTCGACGCAGGCTACGCAATGGGGCCGGTGCAGCCGGTGGACATGTTCCCGCACACGCACCACATCGAGTGCGTGGTCGGGTTCACGCGGGCCTAACCACCACCGCGGGATAGCCCGGGTCGGCCGCGGCGCCCGGGTGGAACAGGTGGGCGAGCTGCGCCACCCCCTCGGCCACCCGCGGAGCAGGGCGGCTGAAGCGGGCGTTGGCGTCGACTGCCACGGCCGGCACGTCGAGCGGCAGCTCGCCGGCCTCGTCCGCCGTGCGGTGGGCGTCGAAGCCGCAGGCTGCGAGCACCAGCAGCTCGGGGTCGGCCGCGCGAACGTCGTCCCAGGTGACCTGGCGGGACGGCTCACCTTCGCGGCCGAGCAGGTCGACCCCGCCGGCCATGGCGACCATCTCGGGCAGCCAGTGGCCGCAGGCAAACGGCGGGTCGACCCACTCCAGCACGACCACGCGCCGGGGCGGGTGCCCGTGTACCGAACGCTCGGCCTCGAGGATCGTCCGTCGCATCTCGTGCACGACTCCGCTGCCGCGCTCACAGACCCCCAGCCGGTCGGCGATCGTATCCACCGTCCCCTCGATCTGGCCCACCGTCCGCGGATCGAGCGACAGCACGTCGGCCCCCAGTCCGCGGATCGAGCGCACCTCGCCGGATGAGACGGCGCACACCTCGCACAGATCCTGTGTGATCACCAGGTCGGGCTGCAGCTCGCGGATCAGCCGCTCGTCGACGGCGTACAGCGATGCGCCCTCGGCGATCGCCTCGCGGACGCCCTCGTCGATGGCGCGGCTGCCCAGCCCCTCGGTGGGGACGCGCGCGGCGGTGACGACCGGGAGGTTGAGCACCCGTGGCGGCCAGTCGCACTCGGCTGAGCGCCCGACCAGCGCCGACTCCATGCCGATCGAGGCGACGATCTCGGTCGCGCTGGGCAGTAGGGAGACGACCCTCACGGGTCTCAACCTAGCGCAGGGCGAGCACGAACTGCACGGCCTGGGGCGTCCCCATGCCTGTCACCGGGTCCCAGCCGAACGCCGTCTTCAGCGAGCTGTCGTGGTCGAGGCCGCGCAGGTGGGTCGTGAACCCGCCGTCGCTGGTCGGGCTGTTGCGGAGCACCGCCAGGCTGCCGCTGCTGGGCAGGATGTCGTTCAGGGCGGAGCCGCCCGCCAGCTTGTACAGGCGGGGGTTGAGGAACCCGACCGGATGCCGCCGGAACTGGTCGGCGAGCACCGCCAGGCCCGCCACCATCGGCGTGGCCACGCTGGTGCCGCCGATCCAGGAGTCGACCTCCTGGGTGCGGCCGTTGGGCAGGCTGTAGCTCTGCGAGAAGATGACGCCGGTGTCGGGATCGGCGTCCATCGCGATGTCGGGCTCGGCCCGGCGCGCCGATCCGTGCCAGATCGCATCCTGGCTCGGCACCACACCGGCCTGGTAGCCCGGCTGCGCGAACAGGTGGCTGGCGCCGCCGCCCGCGCCGCCGATGAACTCACCGGGAGTGGGGCCGTTCCAGATCTTCTTCTTCGGCTTCCAGACCAGGTCGGTCGAGCCCCAGCCGGTCTCGAACTCCCGCTGCCCGAAGCGTCCCACCCCCAGGCTGGTGCCGCCCACCGACGTGACCAGCGGGCTGTCGTCGGGGAAGCCGGCCGACAGGGTGCCGGTGGCGTCCAGGTTGTCGCCGTAGTCGCCGGAGGCGAAGTAGACGCCGATACCCTCGGCGTCGGCCTGCTCGAAGACCTGCGTCAGCGCGTTCACCTCGCCGGGTGCCGCGAACGACTCGGGCATGCCCCAGCTGTTGGAGATGACGTTGGCCACGTGATTGTCGACCGCGTAGTTGAGCGCCTGGTCCAGCCCCCGGGAGTCGTTGGCGGCGCCGACGTAGACGACGCGTGCCTCGGGAGCGACGGCGTGCGCCCACTCGACGTCCAGGGACTGCTCGATGTACCAGCTCTGCGTCTCGGACGGGTCCTTCGGATACCGGGTGGTGCCCGGGGCGACGACCTCGCGCAGCCAGCCGTGGTTGTGCGCCAGGCCGTAGTGCCGGGAGAAGGCGTCGACGTCCGTGCGGATGGTGGGGGAGAAGAACGCGCCGGTGATCGCGATCGTCTGTCCGCGGCCGGTCAGCCCGAACCGGTGCAGCGTGCCGATGCCATAGGCGGAGTCGATCTGCTGCGGCGTGTAGCCGCACGTGATCCAGGGCAGCGCCTGCCCCGGCTCGAACGGGTTCGTGAAGGCGTGAGTCGTCAGCTGGGCCCAGTACTGGGAACAGGGCCCAACGGAGCGGCCGATCGGCGGCGGGGGAGGCGCGCTCGAGTGCTGCGGCGTCGCCAGCGCCATCGCCCCGTCGAGGCCGGTGATCGCCGACACGCTGGCCGCGATGCCGTCAGGCAGCTCCGGGTCGGCATTCGGGCCGATGATGTCGTGCCCGTCGACCGAGTAGACCATCTCGTCCACCCCGAACGTCTTCTCGACCTGCGCGACGGTCCCGCTGGCGGTCACGAAGAGGCGGTTCTGGGGCACGTCGACGATCGAGAAGCCCTGGCTGTGGAGCCAGGACTGGACGGTGGAGACATCCGTAGGCGACGGCGCGAACCGCGACCGGAAGTCCTGCGGCGTCAGCCACTGCCCGTACTGTGGGCTGGCCGGATTCTGCTGCGCCGCCAGCAGGGCGTCGAGGTCGCTCTGATGGCTCCAGTCCAGCCATACCGAGAACACGAGCTGGTTGGCGTCGCCCGCGTTGCCAACGTGGTTGTGCGCGTTCGCCCACCGGGGCGCCGTGTCAGCCAGGCGCGTCCAGCCGCTGGCCTGAGCGCTCGTCCCGCCGGCGCACAGCACAGCCGTCGCGAGCAGCGCGAGCAGGGCAGGACCGAGGGCACGACGCGGAGCCATCGCTCCCAGGATGCCCGGAGGGCGTCATGCCGGTCACTCCCGTTCGGGTGAATCGCTCCTACCCCGGGATGCGAGGAGCAGGTCCGCGTTTGCCAGCAGGAACGCCAACGACAGCAGCGGCAGCGCCGGCAGCGCGGTGTCGAAGCCGACCGAAAGGCCGAGGGTGACGCCGAACGACGTGGTCATCGCCAGCCAGCTCAGCCGCCGGCGGAGGTGCAACCTGATCGCGGCCCCGGTGAAGACCGCGAAGAAGACGAAGTCGCTGGCGCCGATCTGGGCGGCTCCGTACGAGCCGGGCGGATGGAACGCGAGCGTGAACGCGTCCAGCACCGCCTGGTGGTGCTCGACGATCACGTGGGTCGGCCCCGCGGCCACGCTGTAGATGTCCACCGCGGCGATGACCAGAGCGATCATCACCACCTCCAGGGGCCGCACCAGCAGGCTGGCCAGGGCGAGGCCGAGGCAGGCCGATGCGACCAGCTTGGCCAGTGTCGCTGGGGTGCCGGAAAGGCCGACCTGGATCAGGATCGCTGCGATGACCGCGGCTCCGACCGCGGTGGCCAGCAGCGCCTGGGTCGGAAGCGACACGCCCGCCAGGAAGTAGACGGTCGCGGTCGCCAGCGGGATGCTGACCACGGCAATGAATGCGATGCCGCCGTTGGTCGACGTCTCCGGGAGGTGCGGGGCGGCCAGGTTGACCGCAACCAGCCCCAGCGGGGCCAGCACCAGCCCCAGATACCTGCCTAGTACGGGGGGAGGTTCTCGTACCACTCGCCGAGTTGCTTGAACGCCTGCCAGAACGCCCGCTTGGCGTCCGCGCCGTTCAGCGACTGGTCGATGTCCGGACACACCAGCAGCTCGATCGTAGGTGTCCACTGCGCCACGGTGCCAACCTCGTTTGGAAGTTGCACCGACAGCGGAAACCGGATCGAGTTGAGGAACTGGAGAGCGTCCTCGCCCATCACCACGACGATCCCCGGCTGGGTCATCTGCAGCTCGCGCCCCAGCCACTCCCGGGCCTGCTCCAGATCCTCCGGCGTGGGGTCGGCGTCGACCTTCAGGCAGACGCTGCCGTACAGCTTGAGCGGATCGATGCGCAGCCGTTCGAGGCTCTTCAGGATCGCCTGGCCGGCGCGGCCGAAGAAGGCGACGCCCTCCTGGGTCTCCGCGGCCGTCGGCCGGTACTTGAGCATGAAGATGTCGGCCAGCGGGTGGCCGGTTCCGATCACCGGGGCGCGCGCGGGATGGTGCTCGCCGACCCACGCCTGGATGTCATGGCCGAGGCTGTTCGATTCGGCGATGGCGCGCGCCTGGTACTTCTCGTAGATCTGGTCGTCGGCCGGCATCACTGTCAGAAAGTATTAGCCGACGGGCGCCGTAAACCTCTCCGCGCATTGCCCGCGGGTGGGTTCAGCCGGTGCGCGAGACCTGGTGCATCCACTTCAGACCCTGCAGGTAGAGCAGGCTCTTGGGGCGCCGGAGGATCTCGTTCTGGCGCATCGCCAGCAGGAATTCCTCGGGCCCGTCGAACGCCGGGATGCGGTTGATCGCGGTGCCGATCCCCTGCAGGACGTGAGCGTCGGAGCCGGCCGACTGGACGAGGTTGTACTTGGTCGCGAACCGCAGCGCGTCGTCGTTGAACGACTCGAACAGGAGCCGCGAGTTGTAGACCTCGAAGATGTCGATGCGGTCGAGCTCGCGCAGCAGCGTGGCGGTGTCCGGGATGGTGTGCATGCGGTCGAACGGGTGGGGCATGAGGACGAGCCCTCCCTGCCGCTGGATCTCGTCGATGGTCTCGGCCATCGACAGCCGCGGCGGGATTCGCTCGGTCAGGAACAGCCCGATCACCTCGCCCTGGGAGGTCTTCACCTCCTCACCCACGATGATCGTGATCGGCTTGCCCAGGGCCGCCGCCTCCAGCGCGCCCGAGATCTCGTTGTGGTCCGTGATCGCGATCGCGCCCAGCCCCTGCGCGATGCAATGGTCGACCAGCGCCTCCGGCTCCGTCGCACAGTCATGGGAGTGCGACGTGTGCATGTGCAGGTCGACGTCGATCAGCGACCGGTCGGCCGGGCGCGAGCGGCGCTCGGCGGCGCGTCGTCTGCTCAGCAACCCCTGGTAGAGCTCCTCGAGCTCGCCGCCCACGCGCTCCGGCGAACGTTCCCCCGCCGCCGCCAGGCTCTCGGCGGACAGGCGTCCGAGCAGGTCGGGGTCGTCGAGCAGGCGGGCCGTCGCCGCAGCCGCCAGCGCCGGCTGGTCGACGGCGAAGGGCAGGCCCGCCATGCCGTCCGGCGACACGACCGCGCACCCGCACGCTCGCGCTTCCCAGGCCGTCGAGCTGTCGCCGCCGGCGAGGCTGACCGCCACCGCAGCGCGGCCCAGCAGCTCGGCACGCTCCGCCACGCTGCTGGTGCTGACGGTGTGCACCCGGCCCCGCGCATCGACCGGGACGTACGGCCGCAGCGGACGCCGGCCGCGACGGTCGCGGAGCAGCGTCAGGCGCATCTGGGGCCGCGAGGCGGCGAGGCGGACGAGGGCACGGACAACGCCGCGCGACTCGGTGCTCCACTCGCACACCACGAGCTCGGGCTCCCGCTTCGAGCCGGGCACGAAGCTGGGGTCGATTGCGGCCGGGATCACGCGGTACTCGCCGGGGTAGACCTCGGCTGCGCGCCTGGCCGCCGCCTGGCTGGTCGCGATCAGGGCGTCGATGCGACCGCCCAGCCGCTTCCGCTTGCCGCCTCGCAGCGGGTAGTTGATCGCCCGCTCGAACTCGGCGTGGAACGTCGCCACCGTCAGGCCGCGGCTGTGCTTGAGCGCGGCGGGGGAGACACCCGGCAGGAGCGGTTCGTGGACGTGGACGATGTCGAAGCGGGTGCTACCGACCGCCAGCGCCACGTTTGCCGACGTGGCCACGGGGAGCCCGGCGCCGCTGTGCCGGCCGCGGCTGCCGTGGGGGATCGCCGGGCCGACGGCAACCGCCAGCGGCTCGCCCGGGAGCGCCCGCAGCACGTCGCCGTTGCCCTCCGCGAGCTCCCGCAGCCTGCGGCGCCCGCTGCGCAGCGCCTCCGAGGACGCGCTGGGCGCGAGCACCGTCACTCGGTGCCCGCGCCCAGCAAGCTCACGGGATACGGCGCGTACGTGCTCGGCGACCGGGTGGCCGGCAGCCAGCGCGTACGGGCAGACGAGGCAAATATCCAGCTCGCCGGCCACTGACGGAGTCTCCGCCTGCCTAGCTCTTGGCCTCGGCGAGGTCCTTCTTGCTCTTCTTGGGCTTGTGGCCGTAGACCTCGATGAACCGCTCAACCTCGTCGTGGCAGCGGTCGTCGGGATGCTGCACCGGAGGCGACTTCATGAAGTACGCCGAGGGCCACTCCAGCGCGCCGGACAGGCCGTTGTCCAGGCCGAGCTTGCACAACCGCACGGCGTCGATGACGATGCCCGCCGAGTTGGGGGAGTCGACCACCTCGAGCTTCATCTCGATGTTCAGGGGAACGTCGCCGAACGAGCGGCCCTCGAGCCGGATGTAGGCCCACTTGCGGTCCTCGAGCCACGGCACGTAGTCGGAGGGGCCGATGTGGACGTTCTTCGCGCCCATGTCGTAGTCGAGCTGCGAGGTGACGGCGTTGGTCTTGGAGATCTTCTTGCTCTCCAGCCGCTCCCGCTCGAGCATGTTCAGGAAGTCGGTGTTCCCGCCCACGTTGAGCTGGTGCGTCCGCTCGAGCTTGACGCCGCGGTCCTGGAACAGCCGCGCCAGCTTGCGGTGGACGATGGTGGCGCCGACCTGCGACTTGATGTCGTCGCCGACGATCGGCAGACCCTTGTCCTCGAACCGGCGCCGCCAGTAGGGCTCGCGGGCGATGAACACGGGGATGCAGTTGACGAAGCCGCAGCCGGCGGCGAGCACCTGCTCGACGTACCACTTGGTGGCCTCCTCGGAGCCCACCGGGAGGTACGACACGACCACGTCGGTCTTGGTCTCCTGCAGGATCCGTACGACGTCCGCGGTCTCGCCCGGCGCCTTGGTGATGACCTCGGAGAGGTACTTGCCGATGCCGTCGTGGGTCATCCCGCGCTGCACCTGGACTCCGAGCTTGGGAACCTCCGAGAACTTGACCGTGTTGTTCTGGCCGCTGAAGATCGCCTCGCCGAGGTCCTTGCCGACCTTGTCCGCGTCGACGTCGAACGCTGCGCTGAACTCGATGTCGGAGATGTGGTAGCCGCCCAGGTCGACGTGCATCAGACCGGGGACCGTGTCGCCCGCCTTGGCGTTGCGGTAGTACTCGACGCCCTGGACGAACGACGAGGCACAGTTGCCGACGCCGACAATGGCGACTCGAACCTTGCCCGAGCGCGCTGAATGACCGTTCTGCGAGGCCGACTGGGCCATGCCTATCCCTCCGCTTCCTTCTGTTTGAGTTGCTTGTGCACAAATGCGATTCGCTGGACGACGGTGAGTGAGGTCAGCACGGCCAGCAGGTAGATGCCCCAGGGGAGCGCGCCGTGGCCGGCAAACGGCAGGACCACTGCGATCAGCACGATCCGCTCGGCACGGGCCATCAGGCCGACGTCTCCGCGCAGGCCGATCGCCTCGGCCTTGGCGCGCGTGTAGCTGACCAGGAACGAGCCGACCAGAGCGACGAATACGCAGGCCAGCGCCAGCGTCTCGTCCTGGCGCGCCAGCACCAGTGCGATCGAGCCGAGGATGAAGCCCTCGGACATCCTGTCGGTGGTCGAGTCGAGGAACCCGCCGAACGGCGTCAGCTTGGCGTGCGCGCGGGCCAGGGCGCCGTCGAGGATGTCGAAGACGCTGCCCAGGACGAAGACGATGGTCGCCCACACCCAGTGCTCTTCGTAGATCAGGACGGCAGCGACGACGTTCAGCGAGAAGCCGACGACGGTCAGCTGGTTGGGAGTGACCGGGACAGAGCGGAATCGCGACATGAACTGCATGCCGAGCGACCGCCCGCCGTTCGTGTAACCGGTCTTTATCCTTTCGAGGGCCGTGGCCATCCGATCACTATACCACGCACGCTATCTCGGTGCGCAACCCTTGCGACCTCTCAGGCTAGTGACCGACCGGGCGTCGAGACGCCGACTCCGATGCCGCGCTCGACGTGCAGCCGCTTGCGGGCGGCGACTCGGGAAGGCTCGGCCAGCGCCGCTCGATCAGCCACGCCGCGCCCAGTGCGATGCTCGCGACGACGGCGCCCAGCACGGCGTCGGTCCAGAAGTGGTTGCCGGTGGCGACGATCGAGAACACGATCAGCACCGGGTAGAACAGCGCCAGGATGCGGAACCACCGCCAGGGGAGCAGGTAGAAGCACGTGATCCCGATGATCAGGGCGTAGCAGGTGTGGAGGCTTGGGACCGCGGCGAACGGGTTTGCCAGCAGTGCGATCACGCCGGAATCGTGGTTCAGCGTCGCGAACCGCTCGAGCGTGTCCGTGAACCCAAGGTCGGTCAGCATCCGCGGCGGGGCCGCCGGGTAGCTGATGTAGCCGATCAGGGCCAGGATGTTTGCCGCGAAGATGATGTTGCGGACGAAGTAGTAGTAGTGGTTCCGGCGCAGGTAGAGCCAGAACATGAAGAGCACCGTGATCGCGAAATGGGCGTGGAAGTACGTGAAGTCCGCGATCGACAGCAGCCAGGTGTGCGAGAGCGCGAACTTCTGGACGTCCAGCTCCGTGAACACGCCCAGCGACCTCTCGACGTGGACGATGTCCCGGGCGTGGACGAACGCCGCGGCGATGTTGCCCTTGGCCAGCGTGCGCGAGAGCTCGTAGAAGATGTCCGCGACCACGAACAGCCCCAGCTGGAACAGGAAATCGGGCCAGCCTTTGGGAAGGATCTTGCCGGTTCGGGAGGTGACAGACCTGCCCTTTTCGGCATGGGACCGTGCCGAGACAAGGGTGCTCATCCAATAAATGCTACCCGACGCGGCGGGCGAATGCGGACGTGGACCGACGCTACGCCAATGTACGAGGGGATCAGCCGCCGATGTGGGACATCTCCACATGTGGCGCACCTGCTCCGCCCGCGGAGCGGATCTCGGAGTAGCGGTCGTCTCTGCGCCGCCACAGCCGGTCGGCGATCTCGGCCACGTCGGCGGCGCCTCCGCCTTCGCGGAGGGCGGCGCGGACGTCGGTGCCCTGGGCGGCGAACAAACAGGTGTAGAGCCGGCCTTCGGCCGAGAGTCGCAGCCTCGTGCAGCCGCCGCAGAACGGCTGGGTGACCGAGGCGATGACGCCGACCTCGCCCATCCCGTCGCGGTAGCGCCAGCGCTTGGCCACCTCGCCCGGGTAGCGCGGGGCCAGCGGCTCGAGTGGCCACCGCTCCTCCAGCTTCGCCAGGATCTCCGTGGCCGGCACGACGTCGTCCATCCGCCAGCCGTTGGTGGTTCCGACGTCCATGTACTCGATGAAGCGCAGCACCCTGCCGGTGCCCCGGAAGGCCTGCGCCATGTCGGCGACGCAGCCGTCGTTGCGACCGCGCTGGACGACCATGTTCACCTTCACCGGTAGGCCGGCCGCCTCTGCCGCCTCGATCCCGTCCAGCACCTTCGCCACCGGGAACCCGACGTCGTTCATGGCTGCGAACACCTCGTCGTCGAGGGAGTCGAGGCTGACCGTCACCCGCTGCAGTCCGGCGTCGCGCAGCAGTTGGGCGTGGCGGGTGAGCAGGGCGCCGTTGGTGGTCAGCGTCAGGTCGCGCAGGCCCTCGCTGTCCAGCGCAGCGAGCATCTCGACCAGCCGCGGCAGATCCCGCCGCAGCAGCGGCTCGCCGCCGGTGATCCGGATCTTCTCGACGCCGCGGCTGACCAGCGTCCGCGCCACCACCTCGATCTCCTCGAAGGTCAGCAGGTCGGCCCGGGAGAGAAACCGGAAGCCCGCGCCGAACACCTCCTTGGGCATGCAGTACGTGCAGCGGAAGTTGCAGCGGTCGGTGACCGAGATGCGCAGATCCCGGAGCGGCCGCTGCAGGGTGTCGGTGAGCTGGGAGGCCATCCCAGGGAGCGTACCCCGCGCCACCCCATCCCGTAACGGGGTCAGGTCGCGCAGGTCGCGCTGGTGCACGTCACGTGGGGAGGGCGTCGCCCGGTCAGGCCGTCTGAGGCTGCCCGCGCCGGCGGCGCGGCGGTTCCCACCCGGTCACGGCCCACAGGTAGAACGCGGTCAGCACGAGCGCACCCAGGGTGTAGTTGATGCGGATCTCGCTCGCGTGATCGGAGGCACACACGGACGGCTCGCGTCCGCCGCAGCCGGCGACGTCGACTCCTCGCGCCACGGCCGCGTGGTAGCCGGAGAACACCCCGGATGCGGGTGGGAGCGGAGGCGCGGTGACGATCGCCGTGACGACGACCATCACGGCCAGCAGCTTCGCCAACCGGACGCCCAGCGGTGAGCGGCGAAGCGCGAGCCCGGCCGAGGCCAGGGCGACGACGGCGGTGGGGGCGAGGAAGAGCAGGAAGGGCAGTAACGCGTGCGACTGCACCTTCTCCAGATCGCTGTGCAGCTGCACGGCGAGCGGCACCGACGCGGCCATCGCCGCCAGCAGCAGGAGGGCCGCGATCCGGTCGCGCTGGCCGTAGGCGCGGCTCAGCCGCCCGGGCGTGAACGACGCGGCCACCATCTCGGGTGAGCCGAACCGCTCGATCGCCTGCTCGGCCCCGTGGGCCTGTGCGCACTCACGCAGGTGCTGCTCGGCCTCGGCCAGGATCCGGCGCTTTCGCGGGCCGTGCACCTGCAGCACCCGCGCCAGGTCGTCGAGGTAGCGGTCGATGGGGTCGCGCTCAGGCACCGGCCGGCGCTCCCAGCACGTCGCCCACTGCCCGCGAGAACCGCTGCCACCGCTCGCGGCTTCCCGCCAGCTCGGCGTGGCCGCGCTCGGTGATCCGGTAGACCCGCCGCCGCCGTCCCGACTCGCTGTCCCACGCGCTTGCCAGCATGCCGCCGCGCTCCAGCCGGTGCAGAGCGGGGTAGACCGTGCCCTCGGGGAGGTCGAACGCGCCGCCGCTGCGGTCCCGAAGCAGCTCGATCACCCGGTAGCCGTGCGCCGGCCCGTCGGCCATCACGCCGAGCAGGAGGGTCTCGAGCTGGCCCTGGGTGCTGTCTGCTCGCATGCTCAGACCGTATACCTAGCGTCGCTATGTGTCAAGCTCCACTGAAGATGACTTGCCTGACCGTAGAAAAGTTGCTACAACTCGACTGAGATTTGTTTCGTGAACCCCACGTAGGACAAGGAGATACACCACATGGCGAAGGTCATTGGGATAGATCTGGGCACGACCAACTCGTGCATGGCGATCATGGAGGGCGGCGAGCCAACCGTCATCCCGAACGCTGAGGGCGGCCGCACAACGCCGTCCGTCGTCGCGTTCACCAAGGACGGCCAGCGCCTGGTCGGCACCCCGGCCAAGCGCCAGGCGGTCACCAACCCGCAGAACACCGTCTTCTCGATCAAGCGCTTCATGGGCCGCAAGGCCAGTGAGGTGTCCGAGGAGCAGACGATGGTCCCGTATGAGGTCGTTTCCGGCCCCAACGGCGACGCACGCGTCAAGGCAGGCGACAAGGTCTACCCGCCGCAGGAGATCTCAGCGATGATCCTGCAGAAGCTGAAGGCCGACGCCGAGGCATACCTGGGCGAGCCGGTCGCGGAGGCCGTCATCACCGTCCCCGCGTACTTCAACGACGCCCAGCGCAATGCGACCAAGGACGCCGGCAAGATCGCCGGCCTCGAGGTGCTGCGCATCATCAACGAGCCCACCGCCGCATCGCTGGCCTACGGCCTCGACAAGGAGCACGACCAGACCATCCTCGTCTTCGACCTCGGCGGCGGCACGTTCGACGTGTCGGTGCTCGAGCTGGGCGACGGCGTGTTCGAGGTGAAGGCCACCTCCGGCGACAACCATCTGGGCGGCGACAACTTCGACAAGACCGTCGTCGACTGGCTGGTCGCCGAGTTCAAGCGCGACCAGGGCATCGACCTGTCCAAGGACCCGATGGCCCTGCAGCGGCTCTACGAGGCTGCCGAGAAGGCGAAGATCGAGCTGTCGACCACGCAGTCGACGAACATCAACCTGCCGTTCATCACCGCCGACGCCGACGGGCCGAAGCACCTCGACACCACGCTGTCGCGGGCGAAGCTGACCGAGCTCACCCACGACCTGATCGAGCGCACGGTGGCGCCGGTGAAGCAGGCGCTGTCCGACGCGTCGCTGACCTCCTCGCAGGTCGACCAGGTGATCCTGGTCGGCGGCATGACCCGCATGCCGGCAGTGCAGGAGAAGGTCAAGGAGCTGGTCGGTAAGGACCCGCACCGCGGCGTCAACCCCGACGAGGTGGTCGCGATCGGCGCCGCCATCCAGGCCGGCGTCCTCAAGGGCGAGGTCAAGGACGTGCTGCTGCTGGACGTCACCCCGCTCTCGCTGGGCATCGAGACCAAGGGCGGCGTGATGACCAAGCTGATCGAGCGCAACACCACCATCCCGACGCACAAGCACGAGATCTTCTCGACGGCGGAGGATGGCCAGAGCTCGGTCGAGATCCACGTCCTGCAGGGTGAGCGCGAGATGGCCACCTACAACAAGACGCTGGGCAAGTTCCAGCTGGTGGGCATCCCGCCGGCCCCGCGCGGCGTCCCACAGGTCGAGGTGGCGTTCGACATCGACGCCAACGGGATCATGCACGTGTCGGCCACCGACAAGGGCACCGGCAACGAGCAGAAGATCCAGATCCAGGGCGGCTCCGGCCTGTCCGACGACGAGGTCAACCAGATGGTGCGCGACGCCGAGTCGCACGCCGACGACGACCGCCGGATGAAGGAGCTGGCCGAGGCCCGCAACACCGCCGAGCAGGTGGTGTACGCGACCGAGAAGTCGCTCAAGGAGCACGAGGCGAGCCTCGACGACGGCACCCGCACCGAGATCAGCAGCAAGATCGATGCGGTCAAGCAGGTGCTCGACTCCGAGGATGCTGCCGAGATCCGCTCCCGGCTGGAGGCGCTGCGCGAGGCCTCGTTCAAGCTCGGCGAGCTCGTCTACCAGCAGGCTCAGGCGCAGGCCCAGCCGGGCGGCGGCGAGTCTGGCGGCACCCCTGACACCGACGCGGGCGACGAGGAGATCGTCGACGCCGAGGTGGTCGACGAGGCCGGAGACCGGGCGTGACCGAGCGTCCGCAGGATCCCCGCATCGAGGTGGAGCCCGAGGTCGTCGATGACGGCCCCGGGCTCGCCTCGGGCGCGGCCATCGAGGAGGAGCTGGCAGACGCGCGCCGGCGGGCGGAGGAGTACCTCTCCGCTCTCCAGCGCACGGCTGCCGACTTCGACAACTACCGCAAGCGGGTCGCCCGCGACGCTGCCGACCAGGCAGCCCGTGCCGGCGAGTCGCTGGTCGGCGAGCTGCTGCCCGTGCTCGACAACCTCGAGCGCGCGCTGGACGCCTCCGAGCACCACGAGGAGGCGAAGGTCGCCGAGGGTGTGCAGTTCGTCAAGCAGCAGCTGGTCGACCTGCTGACCCGGCGCGGCCTGGCCGAGATCGACGCCGAGCCGGGCGCACCGTTCGACCCGCACGTGCACGAGGCCCTGTCCCAGCAGCCGTCCGAGTATCCGGAAGGATCGATCGCGGCGGTCTGGCAGCGCGGGTACCGCGCGGGCAACCGCGTCGTCCGGCCCGCCCGGGTCGTCGTGTCGAGCGGTCCGCAGGTGCAGGGAGCGGAGTAATCATGCCGGCCTCCTACTACGACACCCTTGGCGTGCCCAAGGGCGCGTCTGCCGACGAGATCAAGAAGGCGTACCGCAAGCTGGCACGCCAGTACCACCCTGACCGCAACTCCGGGGACGCCGCCGCCGAGGCGCGCTTCAAGGAGATCGGCGAGGCCTACGACACGCTGTCCGACGCCGAGAAGCGAAAGCAGTACGACACGTTCGGCCAGACGTTCCGACCCGGCCAGGGGCCGACAGCCGACGGCTTCCAGGGCTTCGACTTCCGTGACGCCGCAACGAACTTCGACCTCGGCGACCTGTTCGGCGGCCTGTTCCAGCGCGGTGGGCGCGGTGCTCAGCCGCAGGCGCCGCTGCGCGGCGCCGACGTCGAGGTGCCCGTGCGGGTGTCGTTCGACGACGCCCTCCGCGGCGTCACCCTGAAGGTGCCGGTCGTCAAGGCCAACGCCTGCTCGGCCTGCCATGGCTCGGGCGCGGCGCCCGGCACCTCACCGACGATCTGCCCGGACTGCAAGGGCCGCGGCGTCACCGCCGAGAACCAGGGCTTCTTCGCCCTCAGCCACACCTGCCGCCGGTGCGGCGGCGCCGGCACCATCATCGAGACCCCCTGCGGCGTCTGCGGCGGGTCGGGCCGCGTGCGGTCGACCAAGACCTACCAGGTGCGGATTCCCGCCGGCGTGCGCGACGGTACCCGGATCAAGGTGCGCGGAAAGGGCGAGGCCGCCCCGCGGGGCGGCGAGCCGGGCGACCTCTACGTGATCACCCAGGTCGGCGAGAGCAAGGTCTACAGCCGGCGCGGAGACGACCTCCTGGTCGAGGTGCCGGTCACCTTCTCCGAAGCCACGATGGGCGCAGACGTCGAGCTGCCGACACCCGACGGGACGCGCGTCCGCGTCAAGGTGCCGGCCGGCTCGACCGACGGCAAGACCCTGCGGGTAAAGGGGCGCGGCGCGCCCAAGCTGAAGGGCTCGGGCACCGGCGACCTGCTGGTCAAGCTGCGGATCGCCGTGCCCTCGAAGATCTCGAAGCAGGAGCGCGAGACGCTGGAGCGGCTGGACGAGCTGCAGCGCTCGGCGCACGGCAACCCCCGTGACGCGCTGTTCAACGGCGGTGGGTCGTGACCGACGGCCCCCGCTACACGATCTCGGTCGCGGCGGAGCTGACCGGCATGCACCCGCAGACGCTGCGGATGTACGAGCAGCGCGGGCTGCTCTCGCCGCGGCGCACCCCCGGCGGCACCCGCCGCTACTCGGACGCCGATCTCGAGCGCCTGCGCCGGATCGCGAGCCTGACCACCGAGGCCGGCATGAACCTGGTCGGCGCCGTGCACGTGCTGGCGCTGGAGCAGACGGTGGCAGCGCTGGAGCAGCAGATCGCCCGCCTTCAGGCACAGCTCGCCGCGCAGGCCCAGCGGGCTCGCGACGAGCTGGCCGACGTGCACCGCAGCTACCGCCGCGACCTGATTCCCTATACACCCCCCAAACCACCGGATCGATGGATTTCACAAAGCTGACAGTCAAGGCACAGGAGGCGTTTGCCTCCGCGCAGGGCGACGCGATCGCCCGCGGCAACCCGGAGCTGACTCCGGACCATCTGCTGCTGGCCCTGCTCGACCAGGAGGGAGGCGTTGCCTCCCGCATCCTCGAGAAGGCCGGCGTCAACCCCGCAGAGGCACGCGCCAACACCGAGGCCCGCGTGGCCGGTCTGCCCCGGATGCAGGGCGCGAGCGCCCAGCCGCAGGCCAGCTACGGCACGCGCCAGGCGCTGGAGCGCGCGTTCACCGAGGCCGAGGCGCTGAAGGACGAGTACGTGGCGGTGGAGCACCTGCTGCTGGCGCTCGCCGACGGCGCGTCGCTCGACCGGCAGGCGATCATGAAGGCGCTGGTCGAGGTGCGCGGCGGTCAGCGGGTCACCTCGCCCGACGCCGAGGGCACGTATGCCGCGCTCGAGAAGTTCGGCCGCGACCTCACAGAGCTGGCCGAGCGCGGCAAGCTGGATCCGGTGATCGGGCGTGACGCCGAGGTGCGCCGGGTGATCCAGGTGCTGTCGCGGCGGACCAAGAACAACCCCGTGCTGATCGGCGAGCCGGGGGTCGGCAAGACCGCCATCGTCGAGGGCCTCGCCCAGCGGATCACCTCGGGCGATGTGCCGGACGGCCTGCGCGACCGCCGGGTGTGGGCGCTCGACGTCGGGGCGCTGCTGGCCGGCTCCAAGTACCGCGGCGAGTTCGAGGAGCGGATGAAGGCCGTGCTGGCCGAGATCCGCGCCGCCGAGGGCCGCATCATCCTGTTCATCGACGAGCTGCACACGATCGTCGGCGCCGGCAAGGCCGAGGGCGCCGTCGATGCGGCCAACCTGCTGAAGCCGATGCTGGCGCGCGGCGAGCTGCGCGCGGTCGGCGCCACCACGCTGGACGAGTACCGCACCCACATCGAGAAGGACGCCGCGCTGGAGCGCCGGTTCCAGCCGGTGCTGGTCGGGGAGCCGAGCGAGGCGGACACGATCGCCATCCTGCGCGGCCTCAAGGAGCGCTACGAGATCCACCACGGCGTCCGCATCTCGGACGACGCCCTCGTTGCAGCCGCGGTGCTGTCGCACCGCTACATCGCCGACCGCTTCCTGCCCGACAAGGCGATCGACCTGGTCGACGAGGCCGCCTCGCGGCTGAAGATCGAGATCGACTCGATGCCGCAGGAGATCGACGTCGTCCAGCGGCGCACCGTCCAGCTCGAGATCGAGCGGGCGGCGCTGGAGCATGAGACCGCCCCCAGCGCGGTCGAGCGCCGCGAGGCGATCAGCCAGGAGCTGGGCAACCTGGAGGACGAGCTGGTCGGCCTGACGTCCGCCTGGCAGGCCGAGAAGGAGGCCATCGAGCGCGTCCGCAACCTGAAGGCGGCGATCGACGAGACCCGCGCCGAGGCCGAGCGCGCCCAGCGCGACGCCGACCTGCAGCGGGCCGCGGAGCTGACCTACGGCGAGCTGCCTCGGCTGGAGCAGGAGCTGGCGGCCGCCAGCGAGCGGCTGGCCGAGATCCAGAAGGACTCGCCGATGCTGAAGGAGGAGGTCGGCGCTGCCGACATCGCCGAGGTCGTCGCGAGCTGGACGGGCATCCCCGTCACCCGCCTGATGGAGGGCGAGCTGGAGAAGCTCGTGCACATGGAGGAGCGCCTCCACCAGCGCGTGATCGGTCAGGATGAAGCGGTGAACGCCGTCTCCAACGCCATCCGCCGGTCGCGAGCCGGGCTGGGCGACCCCGATCGGCCGATCGGGTCGTTCATCTTCCTCGGCCCGACCGGCGTCGGCAAGACCGAGCTGGCCAAGGCGCTGGCGGAGTTCCTGTTCGACAGCGAGCGGGCCATCGTGCGGATCGACATGTCCGAGTACATGGAGAAGCACTCCGTCTCGCGCCTGGTCGGCGCGCCTCCCGGCTACATCGGGTACGACGAGGGCGGACAGCTAACCGAGGCAGTGCGCCGGCGCCCGTACTCGGTCGTCCTGCTGGACGAGATCGAGAAGGCGCACGCGGACGTGTTCAACATCCTGCTGGCGCTGCTCGACGACGGCCGGCTGACCGACGGCCAGGGCCGCACGGTCGACTTCAAGAACACCATCGTGATCATGACCTCGAACGCCACCGACCTGGCATCCACGTTCCGGCCCGAGTTCCTGAACCGGATCGACGAGATCGTGCACTTCCACCAGCTCGGCGAGTCGGAGCTCGAGCAGGTCGTGGAACTGCAGGTCGCGGGGCTGCGCAAGCGGCTGGTCGAGCGGCGGATCTCGCTCGACCTGACCGACGCCGCCAAGAAGCTGCTGGTGGAGCGCGGGTACGACCCGGCGTTCGGCGCCCGGCCGCTGAAGCGGACGATCCAGCGCGAGGTCGAGAACCCGCTCGCCCTGAAGGTGCTGGCGGGAGAGCTGGGCGAGGGCGACACCGTCGTCGTGGACGTCGTCGGCGACCAGGTCGTGTTCGCGGTGCGCAAGCCGGAGCCGGCCGGGGCGGGAGCGTGAGCGAGGTCGGAGAGCGGGCGCCTGCCCCGATCCTCGACCTGTTTGCGACCGCCGTCCACCGCTTCGGCTCCGCGTGGGCCGACCTGGTCGCGGCAACCGTGGCGCTGATCGCGCTGGCAGCGCTGCCGACCGTGATCGTCCACAAGACCGGCGGCAGCCTGAGGGCGACGATCACCACGGCCGAGGTGGCCGGGGCAATCGCCTACTTCATGCTGCTGGCGGTGGTCGTGCTTCGCGGCCTGCCGACATCGCCGTCGCGGGCCAGGATCGCGCGGTCGGCGGTTACGGCGCTCCTGACGGGCCTGCTGGCCTTCGCTCTGATCCGGCTGCTGGGCCCGCTGGCGATCCTGCCGATGCCGCTGGTGCTGCTCGCGGTGCCGGCCGTGGCGGCCGGAGACCGCGGCGTGCTGGGTGCGTTCCCGGCGGCGGCGGTCCTGGCGGTGCGGCACTTCTCGCGGACCTGGGGCGTCTGGCTGCTGGCGATCCTGTTCTCGACGCCGATCTGGATCTCGGTGGCCCTGGTGGTGCTGAACTTCAGCGTCGGTGCGACCCAGTTCGTGCTCACGTTCACGCTTGCGGCGCCCATCATCTGGCCGTTCTCGGCCCTGTTCCTGCGGGCCCTCTACGGCGACCTGACGGGCCGCCTTGTGGTCGCTCCGCAGGATCGCAGCCGCTAGATCCCAAGAGCGCCTGACAGAATGAGTCGTGGATGGATGGCCCGACGCTTGCCAGGCGCCGCGAGGCATTCTGTCAGGCGCTCTAACCTGGACCAACTGGCTCCCAAGGGGGGCGCGGGTACCATCAAACGGATGCGTGGGCGCAGGCTCTGGATAGTGATTGGCGTGGTGTGCCTGGTCCTGGCGGGCTCGGGGGCGGCGCTTGCGTACTGGATCGTGAAGCGGCCGGTGGCCGACATCCACCACAACGACGCGCCCTTCACACCGAGTACCGAGCCGACGACGACGACGCCTCCGCCGCCGACGTCGAGTGCGGGAAAGCACGTCGTCTCGTGGGGGATCCCGTGGCCGATGTACGGCTTCAACGCTCAGCGAACGCGCGACGCCGCGGAGCTGACCTCGATCCGGCCGCCGTACGCCACTGACTGGAAGGTGGCGCAGCACGCGCTGCTGGAATTCCCGCCGTCGTACGCGAAGGGCTCCCTCTACCTGGGGCGGGATGACGGCTGGGTCATCGCCTACCGGCTGAAGGACGGCCATGTGCGCTGGAAGCGGCGGTTCACCGAGGTGCTGAACGAGCCGGCGTACGACCGCGGCCGCATCTACTTCGGCACCTGGGACAAAGGCGGCGGCGGCCGGATCATCGCCCTCAACGCCGCCAACGGCAAGATGATCTGGCAGCACCAGGCCGGACAGCCGGTGGAGTCGTCGATGCTGGTCGTCAACGGCGTCGTCTACTCGGGTGGCAACAACGGCACCGTGCGGGCCCTGAACGCTGTGACCGGCAAGCAGGTGTGGACGTTCCAGGCGTCCGGAGCGGTCAAGGACAGCGTGGCGTACTCGGGCGGACGGGTGTTCTTCGGTACCTACGGCGGCCACATGTACGCGCTCAAGGCGTCGAACGGCCATCAGCTGTGGAAGACATCGACAAGCGGCCTGGCGGGCGGCTTCGCCTCCGGCAACTTCTACTCCACGCCCGCGGTGGCCTATGGCCGCGTCTACATCGGCAACACCGACCACAAGCTCTACTCGTTCGTTGCTTCGACCGGCGAGATCGCCTGGACCGAGACCATGCCGAGCTGGGCATACGGCTCACCGGGCGTCAGCGGCGGCCGTGTGTTCGAGGCCTCCTACGACGGCACCGTGACCGCATTCAGGGCGCGCAACGGAACGCCGCTGTGGACGCACCACCTGCCCTACCGGTCGCTCGGCTCGAGCACGGTGATCGGAGACCTCGTCTACGTCGCCGATCTTGGCCCCAGCAACAGCAACGGCAACCTGTACGCGTTCAACGTCGGCAACGGCAAGATGAAGTGGGAGTTCCACGACGGCAAGTACCACCCGGTCATTGCTGCGGACGGGCACCTTGTCGTCGCCGGCAACGCCACGCTCTACGTCATGCGGCCGCTGAAGCGCTGACGGCGATGAATCGTGGATGGCTGGCGCGTGGCGGGCCAGCAGGAGGCCGTGCCGTGGTGAAGCCCATATACGGAGTTCATCCGGGCGAGCCGCGGCGCTGCCAGACGCCGCGAGGCATCGCTGTCAGTGCTTCCCTCTCAGAAGCCGTAGGTCTAATCCGCGTAGTAGCAGGCGGCGATCTGGGCGGCGAGCGCCGCGTTGTCGACGATCAGCCGCGCGTTCGCCTCGAGCGTCCGCCCGTTGCTGCGCTGGTGGAGCCGGCCGAGCACGAACGGCGTGACCGCCGACCCCGTCACCCCGCCGGCCTCGGCCTCGGCCAGAGCCTCCGCGATCCAGGGCTCGACCTCGTCGGCGGCGAGCGCCGCCTCCTCGGCGATCGGGTTTGCGACCAACACGCCGGTCGTCCGTGCGAACCCCCAGTGCGTCGCGGCCACCCGGGCGACGGTGGCCGGGTCGTCCGAGCGGTCGGCCAGCGGCAGGTTGCTCTCGCGCTGGTAGAAGAGCGGGAACGAGTCGGTGCCGTAGCCGATCACGGGAACGCCGCTGCTCTCCAGCCGCTGGAGCGTGGCAGGCACGTCGAGCAGCGACTTGGCGCCCGAGCAGACCACGCATGCGGCAGTGCCTCCGACCTCGTTCATGTCTGCGGAGATGTCCATCGACTGCTGCCAGCCACGGTGGACACCGCCGATGCCGCCGGTCGCCATGAAGTGGATGCCGGCGATGCGACAGACGGCCAGCGTTCCGGCCACGGTGGTGGCGCCCAGTTGGCCGGAGATCACCCCGGCCGCCAGGTCGCGCGGCCCGATCTTGCGGACCTGACCGTCGCCGGCCAGCCGTTCCAGCTCGGTGCGGCCGATCCCGACCCTCACCGTCCCGTCGATCACCGCGATGGTGGCCGGCACGGCGCCGTTGTCGCGCACCGCCTGCTCGCTCTCGCTGGGCCACGTCGACGCCGAGCGGCTGGGGCAGCCCGTGAGCGACCAGCGAGGTCTCCAGCGCCACCACCGGCTGCGACCGGATCAGCGCACGCTCGACCTCCGGCGCCAGCGTCAGCAGTCCCGAGAATCCACGGGTCACCGGGTTAGCCGACCCCGCCCGCAGTCCCCAAGAATCCGCTCACGGGGCGATGGTACACTCGCGCCGTGTCGAGCACTGCCGGGACCGACCCGTCCACGGGCTTCGTCCCGTGCGCCCGGCACCCCAAGGTGCAGACCGCGTTGCGCTGCAGCTCCTGCGGCACGCCGATCTGCCCCGACTGCATGGTGCCGGCCGCGGTCGGTAACAAGTGCCCGGACTGTGCACGGCTGCCGCGGTCGGCCAGAGTCGTCCTGAAGCCGTCGAAGGCGCTGGCGGCGATCGGTGCCTCGTTCGGAGTGGGCACGGTCGCCGGTGCGCTGATCGGAGCCTTCGGAGCGGCGTTCAGCCTCGGGTTCTTCTCGTTCATCGTCGGCTGGGGCGTCGGCGTGCTGTGCGGTCGCGTGGTTGTCTTCGCCAGCGGCCATCACCGCTCGTCCACGGCAGGCTGGATCGCGGTCGGCGGAGCCGTGTGGTGCTACGTCGTCGCCGCCGGCGTGTTTGCCTACGACTACGGCGTCGGCATCCGCGCCGGCATTCAGATCATCGGCCTGGCGATCGCCGCCTACTTCGCCTACCGGGAGGCGACGTGAGCGACTCGTCGCGGCGCCGCGGTGCGCTGAGGTCGTTCGTGTTCGGCGGCCTGGTCGGCGGCGTGATCGCGGTCGCGGCACCGAGGATGCGGCGCCGGAGTACACAGCACCACGGCCTGGAGGCGTTCGAGGGAGCCCCCTGCTGGGAGCACGACCACCCGGCCGGTGCCGAGCCAGACCGGTACGCCTGCCGAAGCGGCGGAGCAGACACCGAATCCTTGTAGGTCCCCCGCCAATGCCTACCGCTCTGGTCACCGGCGGGGCCGGGTTCATCGGCTCCACGCTCGTCCGCGAACTGCTCGGCGACGGGTACGACGTGCGCATCTACGACGACCTGTCCTCGGGCAGCCTCGACCATCTCGCGGGGCTCGACGTCGAGCTTGTCCGCGGCGATGTGCGCGACCTTGACCCGCTGAGCGACGCAGCGAAGGGCTGCGACGTCCTCTTCCACCTGGCCGCCGGCGCCGGCGTGGTCGACTCGATCAACGACCCGTTGGCCAACTTCGATCTCAACGCCCGAGGAACACTCACCGCGCTGTGGGCCGCACACCAGGCGGGCGTGCCGAGGCTGGTGTTCTCCTCGTCCAACGCCCCGCTGGGGGCGAACGCCCATCCTGCCAGCGAGGAGAAGCCGGTTGCGCCGCTGTCGCCGTACGGTGCGAGCAAGGCCACCGGCGAGGCGTACTGCTCGGCCTTCCACGGGGCGTATGGGATGGACGCCGTTGCCGTCCGGTTCTCGAATGCCTACGGCCCGCGCTCCGGCCGCAAGGGCAACGTGATCCCCGTGTTCATCCGGGCGATCCTGGCCGGTGAGCCGCTGACGATCTACGGCGACGGTTCCCAGACTCGCGACTTCGTGTACGTCAGCGACCTGGCGCGGGGCCTGATCCTGGCGGCCACGGCAGACGGGGCCGGCGGCCGGATCTTCCAGCTCGCAAGCGGCGTCGAGACCAGCTTGCAGCAGCTCGTCGACCTCCTGTGTGAAACCGCCGGCCGGGACGTACAGGTGCTTCACGAGGGCGTTCGAGCCGGCGAGATCCTCCGCAACTACTCGCTGATCGACCGGGCCCGCAGACGAGCTCGGCTTCGCTCCCGCCGTCGATCTGGCCGAGGGACTTCGCCGCACGTGGGACTGGTTCACCGTGCCGGCGGGCGAGTAGCGACCCGGCTCCGGGGCATGAAAAGGAGGGCCGCCTCGCGGCGGCCCTCCTGAGATCTCTCTACCTAGCCGAAGCTGGGCTTAGTAGCTGTGGTGATGGTGGTGGCGTTGCTGTGGTGGTGGTTGCCGTTGTGATGCTGGAAGTGCTGGTGATGCTGATGCTGCTTGCCCGAGCAACCATCCGTGATCGCCCCACCCGTCCAGCCGTGGAGGCTGGCGCCGTGGTTCGAGAATGCGTAGCCGACGCCACCGAAGAGCGACAGGGCGCCCACAGCCGCCGTCGTCATCACGACCGCGATCAGCGGCCGATTGGTGCGGCGAGGAGCGCCAACGCCCGCGACGAGCGACTGCTCGAGTGCGGGATCGAGCTGAGGCCTACCGGCCCGAAGCTCTCGCTCAATGTTCTCCATTCCTACCTCCCCAAGAGTTCTTGTCGGAGTTAGTACCCCGAAAGGGGGCACGAAACCTTACAAGCCTCGGAAAAGAATCTCGCGCCGATCTGGAACCAACGATCTACGCACCGTTCGGGTGCGCCTGTTTGTAGGCGATCAGGGACGGTTCCAGCGGGTCGACCTGGAGCGCGCGGCGGAGCGCCGCGACGGACTGGGCGCCCCTGGTGGCACGGGCCAGGCCGTACCACGCGGCCCAGTCCTGCGGAACCTCCCGCGTGGCGTGCCGGAAGGCCACCGCCGCGCCGGCCCGGTCGCCCGCGCCCAGGCGGGCATTCCCGAGCGCAACCCAGCCATCCTCGAACCACGGTGCCCAGCTGGTGGCGGTCTGCGCCTGCGACACGGCCGAGTGCCAGCTCTTGACGGCGGCGTCGGACGTGCTGGCGGTCACCGCCAGGTTGACCCGAAGCGCGAACGCGCTGCCCAGGAGAACCAGGACGACGGCCGCCGCAGCGGCCACGCGCCACAGCCCGTCGATACTCCAGACACGCCCGCGGCCGCGCCCGCTGGGTAGCAGGGCGACGCCGCAGACCAGGCCGAACAGCGCCATCGCCGGCAGCGACCAGTCCCAATCGGTGGCGTTGTGCACGATGAATCCGGCGTAGGCGCCGAGCAGGAGCGGCGTCATCGTGCTGCCCCGGTAGCGCCAGCCGAAGTACAGGGGCGGCAGCAGAACGGCGAGCAGCAGCAGCAGCCCGACGGCTCCCAGCTCGGCCACCGTCTGCAGGTAGAGGCTGTGCGCCTGCGTGACCTGGATCGACGATCGGCCGGTGCTGCAGCCAGTAGGCGGCGAAGTCGCCCGAACCGCCGCCGGTGACGGGGCTCGCGGTGAACTGGTGCCAGGCGGCGCGCCACATCTCGATCCGGCCTTCGCCGGAAACCTGCAGCAGGCGGTCGTTCAGGTTCGCGGAGCCCTTGCTGAACCCGAGCGGAGCGCCGTGCCAGACACCGTGTCGGCCACCCGGTGCTCCGCCGAGGAGTACCCGCCGAACAGCACCGGGGGTGAGAGCAGCAGCAGGACGACCGCGACCACGGCTGCGATCTGGGCCCCGCGGACGGTCGCCTTCGAGGGCGTCCAGGCCAGGTCGAGCAGGCGGACGATCGCGATCGACGCGAGCAGGCCGAGGCCGCCCAGAGCCATGACCAGGATCAGACGGTGCCCCTGCGACGAGGTGGTGCCGACGGGGGAGCCGACGTGTGTCAGCGCCGGTGACCGCGACGTGACGAACAGGTCGAGTGCGAGCCAGGGGAGGGAGACGAGGGTCGCCGCCAGCAGCCGCAGGCGCTGCGGATCGGCCAGCCACGCGACCACGTACCCGACGACGACCGCGATCCACGCGCCGCGGCTGAAGGTCAGGTAGGTGCCCACGGCCAGCACTGGCAGCGTCAGCGCGGCGAGAACCCAGAGTGCGGCCGGTGATTCCCGGCGGCTGATGAACCCGAGCGCGAGCAGGATCCCGATCACGCCGACCAGCCCCATTGCGTTCCAGTACCCCATCGGGTCGATCAGCCGCCCGGTCTGGGCAATGCCCTTGGTTGCCGTGATTCCGGGATCGGCCAGGAACTTCAGCCCCACCGCGATCACCAGCGTCGACGCGGCCAGCACGCCCGCGGCGATCGAGACGCCGGCGCCGGGCCGGGCCAGCAGCAGCACCGCGACGGCGACGGTGAGGTAGAGCAGGGTCCGCTCCCCGCCGAGGGTCGACGTCGCCAGGCTGGGCGACCACAGGTTGGACAGGAACGTCCATGCCGTAAGCAGGCCCAGCGAGCAGATCATCACCAGCTCGCCGGTGGAGAGCTCGATGCGCTCCTTGAGGAGCAGCACGAGCCCGACCACCCATGTCGCCGCGATCGTGCCCCAGCTCCAGTCGGGTGGGTTGAAGCCACCGTTCGCCAGCGCCATCACGAACAGCAGGGCACCGACCACCACCCCGGGGAGCACGGCGCCGAGGCGGCTCGAGACGTCGGGATCGGCGGCCGCCGCGGGAGTCTCAGACAGCGAGATCGACTTCATCGGCAGCCTGGGGATCGAGGATGCCGCGCAGTCGCTGGAGGGCGCGGTGCAGCGCGACCTCGACCGCGTTCGTGCGCTGACCGAGCACGTCGGCGATCTGGGCAGCCGTCAGATCGGCGCCGTACCGGAGCGCCAGCAGCTCGCGGTCACGCTCGGTGAGCTGGAGCATCGCCGACTGCAGGCTCAGCTTCGTCACCGACTGCTGCTCCAGCTCGCCGCCGTCGGCGACCTCGACGGTCTCGGCGATGGGCGTCTCCGACGCCTGTGCGGCGCGGTCGGCGATCACCCTGCGGGCGATGCCCAGCATCCACGATACCGGCGTTCCCTGAGACGACTTGTAGCTGTTGCGGTACTTGAGGGCGCGCTCGAATGTCTCGCTGGTCACGTCCTCCGCGTCGGGCCCGGGACCGAGCCGGTACGCCGCATAGGCATAGACCCGACGCGCGAGCTCGGTTGGATCGGCGAGGGGGTCGCGGCGACGCACGCGTCCATCCTACGATGATATGACCCATTCCGTAACCCACCCCCTCGGGCGGGGTACGAAGCCTTTCGGTCAGGCCGTTGCGGGCGCCATTTGCTCTGCCTTGGCAACGAGGTTCTGGGCCATCTTGATAGACGCGGCATCGATCAGCTTGCCGTCGAGTGACACCGCGCCCTTGCCCTCGGCCGCTGCCTCATCCATCGCCGCCAGGATGCTGCGGGCGCGGTCGACCTCGGCCTCGCTGGGTGTGAATACCTCGTTGGCGAGCGCGATCTGCGACGGATGGATGGCCCACTTGCCCTCGCACCCGAGCTGTGCGCCGCGCTGGGCGGCCGCCGTGTAGCCCTCGGGATCGGAGTAGTCGCCGAACGGGCCGTCGATCGGCCGCAGGCCGTAGGCGCGGCAGGCCACCACCATCCGCGAGATCGCGAAGTGCCACTGATCGCCCCAGTGCCGTTCGCGGGCGCCGGACTCGCCGGCGTCCGTGAGGACGCTGTACTCGGGATTTGCGCCCCCGATGTTGGTCGTCCGGGCCTGGGTCGAAGCGGCGTAGTCCGCCACGCCGAACACCATCGCCTCGAGCCGCTGGGGGCAGGTCTGGGCGATCGCCTCGACGTTTGCCATGCCAAGCGCGGTCTCGATCAGGATGTGCAGGTTGATCTGCGGCAGGTCGTGGGCGGCCTCGATCTGGTCGAGCAGCGTGGCCACGAACAGGACGTCGGCCGGCGTGCCCACCTTGGGGATCAGGATCGTGTCCAGCCGGCTCGCCGGCCCGCTCGACCACCTCGACGATGTCGCGATAACACCAGTGGGTGTCCAGGCCGTTGATCCGCACCGACACCGAGCACGCCGACCAGTCCTGGTCGTTCAGCGCTGCGATCACGTTCTCGCGCGCCTGCTCCTTGTCGTCGGGGGCAACGGCGTCCTCGAGGTCGAGGAAGACCACGTCTGCTCCAAGGCCCGGCGCCTTCTCCAGTGCGCGCGTGTTGCTGCCCGGCACCGCAAGCTCGCTGCGGTGCAGGCGGTCTCGCACCGCCATCAGGCGCGGCCCGCTGTGACCCGGGTGCGGGTGGGGGCGAGCACCGCGTCGAACCCGGCCAGCACGCGGTCCGCCGTCTCGCGGTTCGCGTTGACGCCCATCAGGCCGATCCGCCAGATCGGCGGCGCATCGGGCCCCAGCCCACCGCCGACCTCGATGCCATGCTCGTTCAGCAGCCGCGACTGCACCTCTTTGCCGTCGATGCCGTCCGGCACCCGCACCGCCGACAGGGCCGCGAGCTGGAGGTCCGGCTCTGCGAGCATCTCGAAGCCCCGTTCGCGCATCTCGGCCTGGAAGTAGGAGCCGGCGTCGGCGTGCCGTGCCCACCGCGCCTCCAGCCCTTCCTCGAGGGCGAGCCGGACGCCCTCGTAGAGCGCGTAGTACTGGGTGTTCGGCGTCGTGTGGTGATAGGTCACCGGGCGCTCGATCCAGTACTTGCGAAGCAGGTCGAAGTCGAACGAGTAGAGCATCGGCGTCCGCCGCTCGGCAATCCGGGCCAGGGCGCGCTCCGACAGCGTCACCGGCGAGATGCCCGGAGGTGCTCCCAGGCACTTCTGGCTGCAGGAGTAGCAGTAGTCGACGCCCCACTTCTGCGGCTCGAGCTCCATCGAGCCGAGCGAGGTGACGCAATCTGCGAGCAGCAGCGTCTCGCCGCCCTTCAGCTCTTCAGCCAGCTCCTGCAGCGGATGGGCGACGCCGGTCGACGTCTCGGCGTGGACGACAGCCACCAGTCGTGCGTCCGGATGCTGGCGCATGGCCTGCAGGATCTTCTCGTTGGGCACGGCCTGCCCGTAGGGCACCCGCAGCTCGACCACGCGCACCCCGTGACGGGTGGCGATCTCGGCCATCCGGTTGCCGAAGAAGCCGCCGACCGCGACGATGGCCTTGTCGCCGGGCTCCGTCAGGGCGGAGAGGCCGGCCTCCATGCCGGATGTCCCGCTGGCCGACAGGGCGAGGGTCAGACCGTCGTGCCTGCGGTAGATGTCCTGGAGGAGGTCGACCAGGTCGAGGAGCATCTCGTGAAACACCGGGTCGAGGTGGCCGAGCATCGGCCGCTGCATGGCTTCGAGGACGCGGGGGTCGATGTTCGACGGGCCCGGGCCGGCCAGCAGCCGGACAGGCGGATTGAATGGCGGGTGAGTCGTCATTGGAAGGTTCTACCCCAAAGCTGAAACGATTACCATTCAAAATCGCACATAATCATTGCCTCTGATCTATGAGTTTCACCGTCACCCAGCTCCGTGCCTTCCAGGCCGTGTCCCGGTCGGGCAGCATTCACGCTGCCGCCGACCAGCTGCTCGTCACCCAGCCCTCGGTATCCGCCGCCGTCGCGGCGCTGGCCCGTGAGCTGGGCGTCCAGCTGGTCGAGCGAGACGGCCGCGGCATCCGCCTGACGCCGGCGGGAGAGGCGTTGTCGCCCTACGTCGACCAGGTGCTCGGGCTGCTGGAGCAGGGACGGCGCTCCGCGCTGGAGGCGACCCGGCCGGACGCCGCGCGGATCCGCGTGATCGCGGTGAACACCGCCGGGGAGTACCTGCTGCCGGCTCTGATCCAGGCCTACCGCGGCACCCGGCCGGCGACCGAGATCCTGCTCGAGATCGGCAACCGCCGCGAGGTGATTCGCCGGCTCGAGGCCCGCGAGGCCGACATCGGGATCGGTGGGCGGCCGCTGGGACCCCGCGTCTCGGGCCGGCCGTTCATCGAGAACGAGCTGGTGGTGGTCGGACGAGAGCCGATCGACGACCTCGAGGCGGCGACCTGGCTGCTCCGGGAGGAGGGCTCTGGCACCCGAGCCGCCCTCGAGGCCTACCTCGACGAGCAGGGCGTCCGGCCCCGCGAGCAGCTGACGCTGGGCTCCAACGGCGCCGTCAAGCAGGCACTGTTCCTGGGCCTCGGCGTGACGCTGATCTCGCTCTACGCGGTCTCGCGCGAGCTGCGCGACGGCAGCCTGGTGCGGATCCCCGCGCCGGGCACTCCGCTGCAGCGGGCGTTCCACGTCCTGCGGCTGCGCCAGCCGCCGCCGCGGTCGGCGGTGAACGAGCTGATCGAGTTCCTGCACGCGCCGGCGGCCCGCACGGCGATCACTGCGGCTCTGGCCGGCTGACTACCGGAGCCAGGCGCGCACGAGCGCGTTGGCGAAGCCCATGCCGTAGCGGAAGTGCGCCGGCTTCTTGCTGGTGCCCGAGATCCGGGTGCTGATCGTCACCGGCACCTCGATCGACTTCAGGTGCTTCTTGGACGCCTCGACGATGAACTCGGAGTTGTGGAACTGGTCCTGCCGGAACTCGAGCCCCCGCAGCGCAGACGTGCGCACGGCGCGGTAGCCGCAGGCGGGGTCGGTGACCCGGCTCCAGGTCAGCAGCGACAGCAGCTGTGCGAACAGCTTGATGCCGAGCTCGCGGGCGGCGTGGTTGGGGTCGGCGTCGCCGAGCACCCGGGAGCCGCCGACCACATCGGCCTCCCCACTCACGATCGGCGACACCAGGCGGGACAGCTCGTCCGGCTGGTGCTGCCCGTCGGCGTCCATCGTGACCACGATCTCGGCACCGGTGACCAGCGCCAGCCGGTACCCCGTCCGCAGGGCCGCTCCCTGGCCGCGGTTGAGCGGCAGCCGCACCGCGGAAGCACCGGCCTCGCGCGCCACCTCGGTCGTCCGGTCGGCGGAGCCGTCGTCGACGACGATCGCGTGAAGCGGCAGATCGCAGACACGCGCCGGCAGCTTGTCCAGCACGTGGACGATGTTCTCGGACTCGTTGTAGGCGGGGATGACGACCGCGATGCCCCCGGCGAACTGCTCGGGGTGGCCGACCAACTCGAACTGCTCCAGCGCCAGGTTCTCGATCAGCCGCGTGACGTCGCGGCGAGCGCGCTCCTGCCGGCCGCTGAGCGAGAAGGCGAACAGATACAGGATGCCGACGGCCAGAACCGTCGCCCCCAGGATCTGGCCGCCGCCGCCGCGCTTGAACGAGAACCTGTTGAGCACGTCGCCCGTCAGCCCCGGGGTGATCGACAGCAGCAGCAGCGGCAGCACGAACACCACGAAGCGCAGCAGCAGGTCGCCGTTGCCGATCTTGCCCTGCCGGTAGGCGCGGATCGTCATCACCGCGAACACGATCGCGGCGATCAGTCCAGCGGCGCGGAGTGGGGTCAGATTCATGTCAGCGAGACGTCTGTCGCCGGAAGCCTACCGGTGGCCTACGTCGCCGGCTGGGCGGCGACGGGCGCGCCGCCCTTCCAGGAGGTGATGGGATCGATGCCTTCGGCGATCACCCGGTCCTTGTACCGCTGGATGGTGCCCAGTACCGATTCGATCAGCGTCTCGGACAGCAGCGTGGGCTGGAGTCCCAGCGAGGTGAGCTTGGTGTGCACCGGGTTGTAGTAGTGCTCCTCCATCTCGACCCGCGGGTTCGGCACGTTGTCGATGCGCACCGGCACACCCAGCTGGCCCGCGGCATGCTGCACCTTCTCGGCCAGCCCGGCGACGCTGAACGACTCCGTGAACTGGTTGTAGACCCGCATCTCGCCCCGGTCGGCCGGGTTCGCGGCGGTCAGCTCCACGCACTGGATCGTGTCGACGATGTTCAGGGTGCCGCGCGTCTGCCCGCCCTTGCCGTACACGGTCAGCGGGTGGCCGATCATCGCCTGCACGCAGAAGCGGTTGAGGGCGGTCCCGAACGCCTGGTCGTAGTCGAAGCGGGTGACCAGACGCTCGTCGAGCTTCGTCTCGGGAGTCTCGATGCCGTAGACGACGCCCTGGTTGAGGTCGGTGGCGCGGACGCCCCAGATCCGGCAGGCGAAATGGATGTTGTGGCTGTCGTGCACCTTCGACAGGTGGTAGAAGGAGCCCGGCAGCTTCGGGAACGGGAGCGTGTCCTTGCGGCCCTTGTGCTCGATCTCGATGTAGCCCTCTTCGATGTCGATGTTGGGCGTGCCGTACTCGCCCATCGTTCCCAGCTTGATCAGGTGTGCGTCGGGCGTGTGCTCGTGCATCGCCCACAGCAGGCGCAGCGTCCCGACCACGTTCGACTGCTGCGTGGTGACCGCGTTCTCGACGCTTGTCATCGACCACGGAGCGCTCGGCTGCTCGCCGTAGTGGATGATCGTGTCGGGCTGGAACTCGGCGACGACGTCGGAGATGAACCCGGCCTCGGATATGTCCCCGATGTAGCTCTCGATCCTCTTGCCGGACACCTCCCGCCACGCGTCGATGCGCGTGTCCAGAGATGCAATGGGCGTCAGCGAGTCGGTACCGGCCTCCTCGTGCCACCTGCGGCGCGCGAAGTTGTCGACCACGGCCACGTCGTTGCCTTTTCCGGAAAACCGCATCGCGGTCGGCCAGCCGAGATATCCGTCCCCACCCAGGATCAGTACGCGCATCCGCCGAGCTCCCATGTTGTCACCGCCGGGACCGGCTGTCTCCGGCGCGTGGCGCGGATTCTCCCACACGAAGCTGACGAACGGCGCCAATCGCCGCCGTCGGTATGCTGCCGCCTCGATGAGAATCCGAGCGGAATTCGCGGCGCTGATCGCGGCTCCGGTCGGCTTGCTCCTCACCCGAGCCGTCGGGTTCGAGCCGGGAGCGGTGTGGTTCGCCGCGGCCGTGATGCTCCTGATCCCCGGCTGGTGCTGCGTGCGGCTGCTCCAGCTGGACGGCGTCCTGGGCAGGGCGGGAGCGGTTCCCAGCTCCGCGACTCTCGGCCTGGCGGTGTGGGTGCCGCCGCTCGCCGTCACCTTCGCGTTCCATCTGCCGTTCGGCGTCACGCTGGTCTCCGTGCTCGTCGCGACGGCGGTGCTCGCCGTGCTGACGCTGAGGCAGCCGCTCCGGTTCGCGCCCACCCGGCCGTATGAGGTGCTGTCAGGGGCGGTGCTTGCGCTGCTGTTCGGCGTCGTCTCCTGGCGGCTGTCGACCGGTGTCATCGGCGACGCGCTCTTCCACGTCGGCCGGATGCGCAAGATCCTCGGCGTCCCCGGCCTGACACTGAGCGACATCTCCTCGTTCAAGCACGGACCGCCGCACGCCGGCTACGCGTTCCCGCTGCTGCATGCCGGATTCGCCGGCGTCTCCTGGCTGGCCGGCGTCGACCCGACGACCGCATTCATCTATCTGCAGCCGCTGTGCGCGGTGCTGGCCATCGTCGGCGCCTACGCCATCGGGGTCGCCCTGACCGGCTGGAGGACGGCGGGGTACCTGGCGGCGCTGCTCACCGCCTGGGACCTGTTCACGCTCATCAACGGGCTGGTGATGCAGATCAACCAGCCCCCGGCGTTCACGTTCTGGGTGCTGCTGCCGGCGGCCCTGCTCGCCTATCTGGCGGTGCTGAAGGGCGTCCGCATGGCGGCGCCGGCGGCGCTGGCGGCCGTGGTGACGATCGCCCTCGTCCATCCGACCTATGCCATTCCCTGGCTGGCGCTGGCTGCGGGACTGGTGGTCGCTGCCTGGCGCGCGCACACCTCGATCCCCAGGATCGCCATCGGCACGCTGGCCGCGGCCACCGCCGCCAGCGGCGCGATCGCCCTGTGGATCTACTGGATCGCGATCCGCGGGGGAGTCCGGCACACGATCCTCACGCACTCCGACGAGTTCGTCCACAACGCCACCCGGGCGACGTTGATGTACCCGTGGGCGCCCGTGTACGGCCGCGGCGCCGTGCTTGCCGGGATCATCCTCAGCCCCTTGCTGGCGCGCTACCGCACGCTGCTCCCGATCGCCGGGGCGATGCTGGGCCTGCTGCTCCTGCTGCTGACGCCGGGGCTGAACACGCTCTTGATCCCGGTCGTGGGGATGGGGCAGTTCCACCGCTTCTGGCAGGTGCTGCCGTGGCCGGTCGCCGTCGCGGCCGGCTGCTGCGTGCTGGCCCGGCTGCTCGGCCGCTGGGCGTGGCCGGTCGCGATCCTGGTGGCGGCGCTTCTCTACTACCTGCGAGGCGACCAGCAGTTCTGGCGCGAACCGACCAGCATCGTGGTGGTGGCCGCCATCCTGGTCACGCTCGTCAGCTTCGCCTGGCCGCAGCGCTCCTCGATCCTCCGCGGCCCCGTGCTCACCTCAACGGTGCTCGTGTTTGCCATCCTCTTCGGGCAGCTGCACCACGGGCTGGGCACGGTGCTGGACGAGATGCGGGACGGCCCCCACCGGGCGCCTCCCTCGGCGCTGGCCGTGCTGATCAGCCCCGGCGCCGTGCACTTCTTCCGCGACCACGACCACCCGATCCCGGTGGTGCTGGGCGAGGAGCACCGCCTGTACGAGCTGATCGGGGATGCGACCGTCTACGCCCAGGCGCTCCCCGAGGCGCGCACGCGGGCCGAGCCCAAGGCCGACGCCCCCGAGCGGCGCCAGGATGAGATCGAGTTCTTCACGCCCGGCACCAGCGACGCGCGGCGGGCCGAGATCATCCGCCGCTGGGGCGTCGACTACGTGATGGTCGACCTGCGCGGTCAGAAGGACGTCGCCCGGGAGATCCTCAGCGATCGCCAGCTGCAGGTCGTCTACACCGACCCGCCGGGCGTGCCCTCGACGTTGGGGCGCTTCGTGATCCTCCGCGTCCGGCGGTAGACCTCCTCCCGCTCCCCGGCGGGCAGCGACATCGGCAGCAGCACGATGTAGGCGGCGAACCCCGCCGCCCCGGTTGCGAAGAGGACGAGCCACCACGATCGACCGGCCAACAGCTGGTGCGCCGCCAGCGCGGCCGCGGCGCACGCCGCCGCCGGCACCACCAGGTGCAGGTAGGAGCGGGTGTAGGGCTGGATGTGGACGATGTGGCGCACCTGCAGGAGGCGCACCATGTTGACCCCGGCCAGGCTGACCGCCGATGCGACTGCGACGCCGTTCATGCCGTAGCTGGAGGCGAGCGGGATGGCCATCCCGACCAGGATCACGGTCGCCAGGATGTTGTCGATCAGGTCGACGCCGGTCCGCCCGACCATGATCAGCACGAATCCGACGCTGCCGGTGGCCACGTTGATCAGCTGGCCGATGAGCAGGATCCGGAGCGCCGTGGCGCCGTCGGAGAACGAGGGGTTGAACGCCTGCAGCGCCTGCGCGGCTGCGATCGAGAGGACGATCACGACCGGCGCTGTCGCTGTCAGCGCCCACCGCGTGGCGCTCTTGAACAGGGCGTCCAGCTGGGTGCGGTGACCGCGCGCATGGAGGTCGGCGGCAAACGGCGAGAACAGCAGGTTGAGCGAGGTCAAGAACAGCAGGATCACCTGCGAGATCCGGCCCACGGCGGCGTACGTGTCGAGCGTGTTCGCCGACGCGAAGGCGTCGAGCACCCAGAGGTCGGCCCAGAACAGCGCCTGGGCGAGCAGGGCGGACGGTGCGCGGGGGGCGCCGAACCGCAGCGCCTGCACCAGCTCGTCTCGGGTTGCCGGCTCGTCGCCCATCCCCGCGCTCCGGCGCCGCCACATGGCCCGGGCCGCGACCGCGGCGACGATCCAGGACACGTCGTATGCGATCACCGCGGCCCAGGTGCCGCCCCCCAGCGCGATGGCGGCACCTGCCACCGCGATCCAGGCCACCGGCTGGCCGATCCAGAACACCCACAGCGTCGGGGCCATCGACTTCAGGCCGCGGGTTGCGCCGAGGTAGGTGTTGGCCACCGCTGCGAAGGGGATCGAGACGGCGGCCAGCGCGACGGTCGTCTGGTTGTCGCCGAGCAGGGGCGAGACGGCCGCGATGGCCACGGCGATCAGCACGCTGATCGCAAAGGCAACGCCGACGGCGCGGTCGACGAGGCTGCGCACATGGGACGCCGCGTCGGCGCCCTGCGCGATCGCGACCTCGCGCACCGCCGCCATGTCCATGCCGAAGCGGCTGCCGGCGGCGGCGACGAAGGCGACCTGCACGGCAACCGTGACCAGACCGAGCCCACCCACCGGGAGCGTGCGGCCGAGCAGGATCTGGACGCCGAAGGCCGCCACGACGCCGGCTCCCAGGCCGACGACGTTCAGCGCGGTGCCGTGGAGCAGCGTGCGATGGTCGCTCACGTGTCCATTGTCCCCGAACGGGCGGCGCGCACCGTCAGTTCTCAGCTGGTTGCCAGCAGCACGGTCCGCGATGCCAGCCGGGCGCCCAGCAAGCTGCCGGTGCTGATCGACCGGACGAGGCCGACTCCGGGAGCCAGGGAGGCGGTCGTGCGAACGGCCGTCCGCACCGGAACCGACACGCCGCGGACGGTGACGGTAACGTCGAACCGCGTTCGCTCGGCGATTGCCAGCGCGCTGAACGTCCCCGCCGGAACGGTTACCGGCGCCCGGCGGGCGGCGGCCGTGAAGGTCGTCGAAATCGTCCCCTGCAGCACCTCGGCTGCGCCGTCGACCACGCCTCTGCCGTGGACGCGGAAGCTCTGGCGCCAGGTCGTGCCTGCCGGGTGGGACGGCAGGGTGACGCCGCTCATCGACGTGGTCGAGAAGGCGTGGTGGGCACCCGCGGCCAGGACGCTGCCGGCCACACCGGCGGCGTCCAGGGCGGCAATGGCGGGGCCGTTGCAGCGGTAGCGCACGACGCGGGCCGAGCCCCGCGACCGCGACGTGATCGTGAAGCCGTCCGGGGAGGCTGACGTCACGGTGTCGGTCGACGAGAACGTGCCGGTCGCCGATGACGTCCGGTAGTTCCAGCGAATGCCCGCGTTCGACGGCTGGTAGGAGTTGCCGCACGGCCCGGCGGAGTGCGGGGGGCCCGAGCCGCCGTTGCACCCTGCTGCCGCGGCGGCGATCAGCGCGAGCAGGCCGGCACGGCGCACGTCACTCCAGGTAGCCGAGGTCGCGCAGCCGGTCCTCGACCTCGCGTTGCTCCTCGGCCGTGAACACCTCTGCCGGCTGCGCCTCGGCCGGCGCGTGCCACTCGTCGTCCGGCGTCAGCCCGACGCCCCGGGTAATCAGCCCGGCGAAGTCGGCGAGCGAGATCTCTTCCCCCTCACCGGCCTCGATTCCCGGCCCGGCCATCACGTAGATGCCCTCCGGCCGGTGGTCGCCAGACAGCCAGTCTGCCTTCTCGGTCATCGCGCGGGCGTGGGTCAGGCTGTAGAGCGGGGCCGCCTCCAGGAGCAGGTCGGGCGCCCGGTCGAGATACGGGCCGGCCAGCACGTCCTCCTTGCGCATTACCCGTCCCACCGGCTTGCGTCCGGTCAACGGGTCGACGAACTCCTGCAGCGCCTGGGCGACCTCGTCGCGGACGCGCTCGTAGTCCTCGGGGGCCACGATCCCTTCGGGCTCACGGCCGCGAAGGGCGATCGACACACCCTCGCCGGTGGACGTGACGCTGGTGTAGGCGCGGGTGTGCTCCCAGTCCAGCGGCGGCGTCGGCACCGCGACCTTCCCGTGCAGGCCGAGCCGGTCGTAGACCTTGCGGGCGATCGAGCGCATCCGGCCCCAGGCCAGCAGCGACACCAGGCCCGAGCCGCGCCCCATCCGCAGCAGGTCGAGGTGCTCGAGCACGCGGTTCATGTTGAGTGCGTTGGTGACGGGCTGGTGGCCGTGGTCGGACATCAGCAGCACCAGGTCGTCGTCGTCCACACGCTCGAGCAGCGTGCCCAGCTCGGCGTCCAGCAGCCGGTAGACCCCGCGAACCCGCTCTGCGACGTCGGTGGTCGACGCCTGCGGGAAAGCCGGATGCCCGGGGTGGACGTACTCGAGCAGGCAGTGCTGGATCCGGTCGGGCGACACGAACACGAGGCACGCTGCGTCCCACGGCGCCTCGTCGAGCAGCCGCCGCATGGCCTCCGCGCGGCGCCGGATGACCGACTCCACGTCGTCGACCAGAGGCACGGGGCGGTGCCGGAACGTCGTCCACGAGCCGCCGTTGATCGGCCAGCCGAGCCGCGGCCCGGCGTCGGCCGGATGGCTGTAGACCGCACCCTGCGGGATCACACCGCCGGCGATGGCAACGCCCTCGATCTCCGGTGCCGGATAGGTCAGCGGGACGTTGACCAGCAGCGTCCGCCGTCCTGCCTCGGTCAGTCGTGCCGGCCAGGTGGGCGCGAGGATCGACCGGTAGGACACCGGCAGGCGGCGGCTGGCGCCGGGGCGATACTCGAGGATGTCGAAGACGCCGTGACCCGCCGGGTCGCGGCCGGTCAGGAACGTCGGCCAGGCCGCCCACGAGTGCGAGGGCAGGCAGGAGCGCGACACGCCGCGCCGCCCTCGCTCGAGCAATGCGGCCAGGGCAGGCAGCTGTCCGTCGCGGAGCAACGGATCGAGGATCTCCCAGTCAGCGCCGTCCCAGCCGACGCACAGTACGCGGTTCGCCATCGGGGCGCAGGATACTGGCCGCGCCGTAGATGGCCGACCCCACGGCACCGTGGCGCTGGCCGCTTGCCGTATGAGGCGGCGACACGCCGCCTCATACGGCTGCGCTGCGGCGCGAACCGTCGCCTGGGTTCAGCCGCAGGCAGCGCCCGTGCTTCCGGCACGAACCCTGCCTGCGTCCTGCCCAGGCTGGGGTTCGCACTCGCCCAGCGCTCACGACGCCGTGGGATCGATCTGGCCGGTCAGGGTGCTGCATAATCCTGCACAGGACATGTATACTCTTGCAATGGCCGTCGTCACTGCACCCGCCACCACGCTCGTCGCCGGCATCGCCGGGGCCACCGGCTACGCCGGTCGCGAGCTGCAACGCATCCTGGCGGGGCACCCTCAGCTCCGGGCTGCGGCGTGCACGGCCGACACACGCGCACTGGCCGGGTGCGATCTCGCGTTTCTGGCGTTACCCCATGGCGCCTCGGGCGAGCTCGGTCGGGAACTGGCCAGTGCGCGGGTGCCGGTCGTGGACCTGTCTGCCGACCTCCGGGGCGAGTGGGTCTACGGCCTGCCCGAGCGGAAGCGGGAGCAGATCCGGGAGGCGGCGGCCGTCGCCAACCCGGGTTGCTATGCGACCGCGGCCATCCTCGCTCTCCTGCCGCTGGTCGAGATCGGCGCGCTGGAGCCGCACGTCGTCTGCGACGGAAAGTCGGGCGTCTCGGGGGCGGGGAAGAAGGCCACGGACAGCTCCCACTTCTGCGCCGCCGCGGAGGGCATCGCGCCCTACCGGCCGGTGGGTCATCACCACCAGGCCGAGATCGAGCGCGAGCTCTCCGAGGCGGCGGGCGAGCGGGTCACCGTCACGTTCACGCCGCATCTGGCCCCGTTCTCGCGGGGCCTGCTGGTAACCGCGTACGGCCGGCTCCGGCAACCGCTGGAGCAGGGCGACGCCGACCGCCTATATGCCGAGCGCTACGGCGATGAGCCGTTCGTCGACGTCGGCGCCGAGCCACCTCGGACGGCGCTGCTGCGGGGCTCGAACCTGTGTCAGGTCGCAGTCTGGGTCGACACCGACCGGGGCGCTGTGGTCGCCGCGGCTGCGATCGACAACCTGGTCAAGGGCGCCGCCGGCCAGGCCGTGCAGAACGCCAACCTGATGCTCGGCCTCGACGAGACCGCGGGGCTGCCGGAGACCGGGCTGTGGCCGTAGGCATCTGCTACCCCAAGGGTTTCACCGCCGGCATCGCGAGCTGCGGGATGAAGCGCAGCGGCAAGGCCGACCTGGCGCTGCTCCTGTCCGACCGGCCGGCCAGCGCCGCCGGCGTGTTCACGACCAACCGCGTGGTGGCGGCGCCGGTCACCGTCAGCCGGGCCCAGATCCACGACGGCGTCGCCCAGGCGATCGTCACCAACTCGGGCTCCGCCAACGCCTGCACGGGCAAGCCGGGCATGGCCGACGCCTGGTCGATGGTGCACGCGACCGCCGAGACGCTGGCCCTTCCCGAGTCGCACGTGCTGGTGGCGTCGACCGGGGTCATCGGCCGGCCGCTGCCGATCGACGATGTCGTGGCCGGGATCGCCCAGGCCGCCGGGTCGATGACCGGCACGCACGGCCGCCAGGCCGCGAACGCCATCCGCACCACCGACGCGTTCCCCAAGCTGGCGCAGAACCGGGTCGAGATCGACGGCGGCGGCGTCCGGATCGGCGGGATGGCGAAGGGTGCCGGGATGATCCGGCCCGACATGGCGACCACGCTGGCGCAGATCACGGTGGACGCCGAGGTCGAGCCCGCAACGCTGCGGCGGGTTATGCGCGACGCGGTCGGCGGGTCGTTCAACGCGATCTCGGTCGACGGCTGCACCAGCACCAACGACTGTGTCTTCATCCTTGCCAACGGCGCCGGCGGCGTGGTCGTCGAGACCACGCGCCAGGTCAAGGCGCTGACCGCGGCGGTCGGCGAGCTGATGCTCGACCTTGCCAAGCAGGTGGTTCGCGACGGGGAGGGTACGACCCGGGTCTGCACCTACACGGTGACCGGCGCGCTGTCTGCTCCCGAGGCGCGGGCGGCGGCGCGGGGCGTGGCCGAGAACGTGCTGGTCAAGTGCGCGCTGCACGGCGGCGATCCCAACTGGGGCCGGATCCTGGCGGCGCTGGGGGCTGCAGGCGTGCACGTCGATCCCGACCGGGTCGCGGTCGCCGTCGGAGGCGTCCCGATCGTGGCCGACGGTTCGGGCCTGCGCGGCGCCGAGGCGGCGGCCCGAGAGGCGCTGACCGGCGACGAGGTCGCCGTCGACATCGACCTTGGGCTGGGAGCAGGGCGGGCGAAGGTGATCGCCTCCGACCTGTCCCCCGACTACGTCGAGTTCAACTCCGGGCGGACGACGTGATCACGGTCGTCAAGGCAGGCGGAGCGGCGAAGGATGTGGGTGCGAAGGTGGCCGCGCTGGTCGCCGCCGGCCGGCCGGTGGTGGTCGTGCACGGCGCCGGGCCGCAGATCTCCGAGCGCTGCCGCGCGGTTGGTATCGAGCCGACGTTCGTGGACGGCCTGCGGGTGACCGACGCCGCCGTGCTGGCAGTGGTCGAGCAGGCGCTGAATCACCGCAACGCGGTGCTGGTGGCAGAGCTAGAGGCGGCCGGCGTCTCGGCCGTGAGCGTCTGCGGCGCCCTCGGCGGCACCCTGGGCTGCGACAGCCGGCTGGGCCTGGTGGGGCGCGTCACCTCGGTCGACCCGACCGGATCACCGACGTGCTCGAGTCCGGGATCACGCCGGTCGTGAGCCCGATGGCATCTGGGCTGAACGTGAACGCTGACCATGCCGCCGCCGCGGTCGCCCAGGCGCTGGGCGCCGGCGAGCTCGTGTTCCTGTCCGACGTGCCCGGCGTGCTCGACGGCTCGGGCGCGGTGATCCCGCGCATATCGGCCGGCCAGGCGCCCGCGCTGATCGCCGGCGGCCACGTCTGCGGCGGCATGATCCCCAAGCTGGAGTCCGGCCTGGACGCGATTGCGCACGGTGTCTGGCGCGTGTGGATCGGGGCTGAAACAATGGTGACCGCATGAACGAGCGGCAGCGCGCCATCACCGACCTGCTCGACGGGAACGAGGTCTCGACGCAGCTGCAGCTCCAGCGTCTGCTGGCCCGGCAGGGCCATGAGGTCACCCAGGCGACCATCTCCCGCGACCTCGACCGGCTGGGCGTGGTTCGCGTCCGCCGCAACGGCCGGCTCGTCTACGCCCTGTCCGACGACTCGGCGCCGGTTGGCGATCCGGTCGGCCAGGTCGTGCTGGCGCTGGGTCTGGTGCGCGGGATGGAAGCCTCCGGGAACATGGTCGTCATCCGCACGGGGCCCGCAAACGCGCACCCGGTTGCCTTCGCCTTCGACAACGCGGCCTTTCCCGAGATCGCCGGCACCATCGCCGGTGACGACACGCTCGCCCTGATTGCCCGGGAGCCGCATACCGGGCGCGACCTCATCGCCCTCATCGAGCACCTGCAGAAGGAGAACCACCCGTGAAGGACACCATCGTTCTTGCCTACTCCGGCGGCCTCGACACCTCGGTCGCGCTGCGCTGGCTGGCCGACGAGTACCAGGCCGACGTGATCGCCGTGCTGGTCGACGTCGGGCAGGGCATCGATCCCGACAAGATTGCAAAGCGCGCGTTTGACTCGGGCGCCGCCGACGTGGTGGTGGTCGACGCCCGCGAGGAGTTCGCAAGCGAGTACGTGCTCCCGATCCTGCAGGCCGGTGCGCTCTACGAGAACCGCTACCCGCTGGTCTCGGCGTTGTCACGGCCGCTGATCAGCAAGCACCTGGTGGCCGTCGCCCGCGAGCGCGGCGCCACCGCGGTGGCGCACGGCTGCACGGGCAAGGGCAACGACCAGGTGCGGTTCGAGGCCGCGGTGGCGGCGCTCGCGCCCGACCTGGCGGTGCTGGCGCCGGTCCGCGACTGGGGCATGACCCGCGAGCAGGAGATCGAGTACGCCGACCAGCACGGCATCGAGGTGCCGGTCAAGTCCGGGGCGGCCTACTCGGTCGATGCCAACCTCTGGGGCCGGTCGATCGAGGCCGGGCCGCTCGAGGATCCATGGCTCGCTCCGCCGGAGGAGGCCTTCGCGCTGACCATGGCCCCCGAGCGGGCGCTGGCTGCGCCGCAGGAGGTCGAGATCACGTTCGAGCAAGGCGTGCCGGTCGCGATCGACGGCGAGCCACTCGACCTGGTGGCGCTGATCGCCCGGGCCGGGGCGATCGCCGGTGCGCACGGCGTTGGCCGGCTCGACACCATCGAGAACCGGCTGGTCGGGATCAAGAGCCGCGAGATCTACGAGGTTCCCGCCGCGACCCTGCTGCTGGCCGCATACAAGGGCGTCGAGGAGCTGGTCTGCGAGCGCGACCTGTCGCACACCAAGCAGCAGCTCGCACTGCAGTACGCCACCCTGGTCTACAACGGGCTCTGGTACTCGCCGCTGCGCGCCGCGCTGGAGGCGTTCATGGCCGAGACAACGCGCCCGGTGTCGGGCACGGCGCGCGTCAAGCTCTACCGGGGCGGCTGCCAGGTGGTCGGCCGCACGGCGCAGGCGTCGCTGTACGACCACGGCCTCGCCACCTACGAGGAAGGCGACCGGTTCGAGCACGGCGCGGCTGCCGGCTTCATCCACGTCTGGTCGCTGCCGACCAAGACCTGGGCTGCAGCCGGCGCCGTGGGCAACGCTACGATCGACATGTGACCGGGCCTCTGTGGGCCGGCCGCCTGTCCGGCGGCCTCGACCCTGCCATCCTCGACTTCACCGCCTCGTTGGCGGTTGACCGGCGGCTGCTGCCCTACGACCTGCGGGCCAGCGCGGTGCACGTCCGCATGCTCGCCCGCCAGGGGCTGATCGACCAGGCCGAGGCCGAGCAGATCTGCGCAGCGCTGGAAGGGGTCGAGATCGAGGCTGACGCTGCCGACGAGGACGTTCACTCGGCGATCGAGCGCCTGCTCGGCGAGCTGGGGCCGCGCGTGCACGCCGGCCGCAGCCGCAACGACCAGGTCCAGACCGCGATGCGGCTGTGGGCGAAGGACGCGTGTGACCAGGCGCTGGCCGGGATCGCCGGTCTGGCCGGCGCCCTGCTCGATCGCGCGGAGGCGGACGGGGCGGCGGTGCTGCCCGGCTACACGCACGGGCAACGGGCACAGCCGGTCTGGCTCGGCCAGCATCTCGCGGCGCACGTCTGGGCACTGGTGCGGGACGGCAGCCGCTTTTCCGCGGTGCGCGCCGCCGCCGACGTCTGCCCGCTGGGGGCCGGTGCCCTGGCCGGATCCAGCCTTCCTCTCGACCCGGACTGGGTGGCCCGTGAGCTGGGCTTCGCCCGCACGTTCGAGAACTCGCTGGACGCCGTCTCCGACCGCGACTACGTGTCGGGGCTCTGCTACGCCTCGGCGCTGTGCATGGTGCACCTGTCGCGGCTGGCCGAGGAGCTGGTGCTGTGGACGTCGGCCGAGTACGGCTTTGCAGAGCTCGACGACCGGGCCGCCACCGGCTCCTCGATGATGCCGCAGAAGAAGAACCCCGACGCCGCAGAGCTGACGCGCGGCAAGGCGGGCACGGCGATAGGCCGCCTGGCCGGCCTGCTGGCGACGCTGAAGGGGCTGCCGCTGGCCTACAACCGCGACCTGCAGGAGGACAAGCGCGCCGCCTTCGACCAGCTCGACGATCTGCTCGGTGCGCTGGCCGCGCTGGAGGTGTGCGTCGAGGGGATGCGGTTCGACGCTGCCCGGATGGCCGAGGCCGCCAACGACGGCCGCAGCGTCGCCACCGACCTGGCCGAGGATCTGGTGCGCGGCGGCATGCCGTTCCGCCAGGCGCATGCCGAGGTGGCGGCACGCGTCGCGGCAGGCGAGCGCTTCGCGGAGCCGACGGCCGAGGAGGCGGCAGGAGCGCGGCAACGCCGGAGGACCTGGCCGGCCAGCTGGCCCGGGCGCGCCAGGCGGTGGCGTCGCTGTGAGCCTGCTGCCGGTCGGCGCCGAGATCGCCGAAGGTCGCCTGGTGCTGGGCGGAGTCGACGCCGGTGAGCTGGCGGAGCGGTTCGGGACGCCGCTCTGGGTCTACGACGAGTCCACCCTGCGGCAGCGCTGCCAGGCGTACCTGGAAGGACTAGCTGCGTACCCCGGCTCGTCTCGAGCGGTGTTCGCCTGCAAGGCGCAGGCGACCGTCTCGGTGCTGCACGTGGTGTTCGAGGAGGGGCTGGGCGCGGACGCCGCCTCCGAGGGCGAGCTGGCCGCTGCGCTCCGGGCTGGGGTCGAGCCGGCCTCCGTCGTCATCCACGGCAACAACAAGTCACGGCCCGACGTGGAGACGGCGCTGGCCGTGGGCGCCGGGCTGATCGTGGTCGACCACCTGGGAGAGCTCGACCTGATCGAGGAGCTGGCGGCAGACGCCGGGCGGGTGCAGCCGGTGCTGGTGCGCGTCACTCCCGACATCGTGGCCGACACGCACCACAAGATCGTGACCGGGCACGCGGCGTCGAAGTTCGGGCTGGCCCCGCCCGACGCGCTCGACGCCCTCGACCGGGCGGCCTCGCTGGAGCACGTCGAGCCGCACGGGCTGCACATCCACCTGGGGTCGCAGATCGACGATCTGTCGACGTATCTGCGGGCGGTCGATTGGCTGGTCGAGTTCATCGAGTCCAACGGGCTGGGTGACCTGCCGGTGCTCGACCTGGGCGGCGGTCTGGCCGTTGCCCACATCGACAGCGACATCGAGCCGGCGATCACCGACTCGGTGGAGACGATCGTCCAGCACCTGGCCGAGCGGCTGATCGCCCACGGGCTGCCGTTGCCGGAGCTGATCGTGGAGCCGGGACGCTCGATCGCCGACCGGGCCGGCGTGACGCTCTACACGGTGGGGGCGATCAAGCACACTGCGGCCGGGGTCGTCTACGCGGCGGTTGACGGCGGCATGTCCGACAATCCGCGGCCGACGCTGTACGACGCCCGCTACGAGGCGCTGGTCTCCGATCGAGCCGATGCAGACGGCGACCGGGCCTACACCATCGCCGGCAAGCACTGCGAGTCGGGCGACGTCCTGATCGAGGATGCGTGGCTGCCGGAGCTGCGCGTGGGCGACGTCCTCTGCATCCCGGTCACCGGCGCCTACACCGCCAGCATGGCATCGAACTACAACCTGCTGCCGCGCCCGGCCGCGGTGATGGTCGCCGGCGGGCGGGCGACGCTGGCCCTTCGCCGCGAGACGATGCAGGATTTGCTTGCGCGAGATCTGGGGTAGGGAGGGATCGCGCGCTGAGGCGCGAAATCCCTGCATCCCGTACTCTTGATGAGAGGAACCATGCCTGCGCCATCACGACCACGAGCGATCTGGACCGGGATGATCTCCTTCGGGCTGGTCAACGCGCCCGTGCGGATGTACGCCGCCGTGAGCGAGAAGGGGCTCAAGTTCAACCTCCTCCACGAGCCCGACGGCGGCCGCATCGGCTACCAGAAGGTCTGCAAGCTCGACGACAAGGTCGTCTCCAACGACGAGATCGTGAAGGCGTTCGAGGTCGAGGACGGCGAGTTCATCACCCTCGCCGACGAGGACTTCGCAGCCGCCAAGCCCGAGGGCTACCGCACGATCACGATCCAGGACTTCGTGCCGGCCGACGAGATCGACCCGATCTACTTCGAGCGCACCTACTTCCTCGGCCCGCAGGACGGCCCGTCCGAAGGCGTCTACGCCCTGCTGGCCAAGGCGATGTCCGACACCGGGCTGGTCGCAATCTGCAGCTACGTGTTCCACGATCGCGAGAACCTGGGCTGCCTGCGCGTCCGTGACGGCGTCCTGACGCTCGAGAAGATGTTCTTCGCCGACGAGGTGCGGGAGGCCGACGGGATCGCGCCCGACTCGGCCAAGGTCGACAAGCGGCAGCTGGAGATGGCGCAGGAGCTGATCCAGCGCTACAGCGGATCGTTCGAGCCCGACAAGTACAAGGACACGTACCGCGAGGCGCTGATGGGCGTGATCGAGAGCAAGCGCACCGGCAAGAAGACGAAGCCCGTCGAGTCGCCGAAGGAGTCGTCGACGCCCGACCTGCTGGCCGCGCTTCAGGCCTCGTTGGCCGACACGAAGGGTGGCGGCTCGACGAGCAAGCCCAAGGCGGCGTCGCGACGGAAGACGACTAAGACCGCATGAGCCGGCGGGCGGTCGCGTCGATTCGCCGCGCCTCTTCATCGCGCGGTTCGTCGTCGGTCGTGATGGCTCGCCCAGCCTCCAGAAAAGCTTCGGCCCGACCCCCCGGGGGTGGGGTCGGGCCTGGGGTGCTCCGTGGGGCGGAGTTTTGACTAGCCGGTCAGGCGGCTGGTGCCGGCCGTGAGGTCGGCGCTGATCGCCAGGAAGATCGTCGTCAGCTGGGTCGGGTTGGGCTGGTCGTAGAAGTTGCCCGCGCTGGCGATCTGCTGCATTGCCTGGTTGGAATACATCTGCGGCTGCTCGTTGCCGCCGCCCTGGGCGCCGCACAGCGGGCTGCCAGCGCTCGAGTCGTACAGGATCGAGTACACGATCGTGCCCTGCGCCTTCGCGTCTGCGGCGCTGTTCACGCCCTGCTGGCACGGCTGCGTGCGGTACGGCGAGGTCGCGGGGTAGTACGTCGGGCCGGTGTTCGCGGCGCCGTCGGACAGGAAGACGATCACCTGCTGGACGCCTGGTCGGCCGTCAGCGTCGAGCTCCTGCTGCGCCGCGTCGATTGCGTCGGCGTACGCCGTCTGACCGTTTGCCTGGATGCAGTTCAGCGTCGAGACCAGCGGGGAGTTCTGGTCGAGCTGTACCTGGTTGTTGACCTCGGTGCCCCAGCCGGAGCTGAGCGGCACCATCACGTACTCCGAGTTCACGCTGTTGTAGCTGTTCGACGACGGCTTGTCGCACTCGGTGCCCGGGGTAGGTGCGGGTGGCAGTACGGCCAGCCCGACGTTGTCGATCGTCGGATCCAGCGAGCCGAGGAAGGCGAGGACGCCCTGCTTGGCGTTTGCGAGCTTGTTGTTGTCGTTCATCGACCCGGTGCGGTCGAGCACGACCATGATGTCGAGCGGCACACCGCCGCACGGCGAGCAGGCGGTCGCGTGCACCGTCTCGGGGATCGAATCGACACCCATCAGCTTCAGGAAGAAGGTGGGGACGCTGCCGGTCTCGGTCACCTGCACCGTGTTCGCGGGATCGCAGAACTTGGGGCTGGTGGCGCAGTTCGTGACGACGTCCGTGTTCACGTCCGAGACGCCCGGGACGGCGTTCTTCGCGCCAGGCTCGCTGCTGAAGTCGTGACCGGCCGCCGACGCGGCGTTGATGTCGGGCAGGTTGTCCGCCGCAGCGGTCGCGGCGGCGTCGGCCGACGCCTGCAGCGCGTCCTGCGCGCGGTAGGCGTTGCCGATGTCGACGACGGCGCCGCACATCAGGAGCAGAACGACCAGGAACACGATGACCAGGGGAAGGGTCTGCCCGAGCTCACGGGAATCGGCGTTCACTGGGGTGCTGCGGGTCACGCGTGCCTCCTGGGGGGAACGAGGGAGCTATTCCAGTGTCCGAACCTAAGGGGGCAAACAGAACCCCCCAAAGAGGGGATCTTGCAAAGGAGGTGTCGGTTTCCCTCTCAGGGAAGCCGTTGGCGGCCGGTCAGGGCCGCGGCGAACAGGTCGCCGTGGCGCGCCACCCGGCGCACGACGGCGTCCATCGTGAACGACCCCGGGTCGAGGCCGGGCGTGACCTCGTCCCACGCCAGCGGCGTCGAGACCGTCGCGCCGGGCACCGGCCGCACCGAGTAGACCGCAGCGGTCGTCCGGCCGAGCCCGTTCTGGTTGGCGTCCAGAAGCACGCCGCGGCGCTGGTCGCGCGCCCATGCGGTGGTGATCAGGTCGGGCCGCGTGCGGTGCAGCGCCTTGGCCACTGCCGAGACGAAGTCCCGCGCCTGCTTGTGGTCGTGGCGGCGTGCGATCGGCAGGTAGACGTGCATCCCGTCGGCGCCGCTGGTCTTGGGCACCGCGTCCAGGCCCAGCGCCGCCAGCGCCTCGCGGACGAGCAGTGCGGCCTCGACGGCGGCGCTGAACCCGGCGTCGGGCGAGGGGTCGAGGTCGAACACCACCCAGTCGGGCCGCTCCGGCCGGTCGCGGCGGGAGTTCCAGGGGTGCATGTCGATGCAGGCCATGTTCGCCATCCAGGCCAGCGACGCCGCGTCGTTGACCAGCGGGTGAACGGACCCGTCGAGCTCGTACCTGCGGACGAAGGACGGCATCCCGGCGGGTGCCTTGCGCTGATAGAAGCGATTGCCCTCGATGCCGTCGGGATAGCGGAGCATCGTCATCGGCCGGTCGCGCAGGTGGGGCACGAGCACCTCGGCCACGGCCTGGTAGTAGGCGAACAGGTCGCCCTTCGTGATCCCCTCGCCGGGCCAGAACTCCTTCTCCGGGTTGACCGCCTCGACGCCGGATACCGCCTTTGGCGCGCGCCGGGCGCGCGGTGCCTCATCCGTCTCCAGCCTGACGAAGACGGGCGCCCGCAGCCGGCCGTCCCGCGTCAACTCCGTGTACTCGACCCGGCAGCGGAGCTCTGGCTCGACCCAGGTCACCCCGGCAACCTTCGGGGCCGGGCTGAAGACGGAGCGCTCGCGGCGGAGAGCCTGCAGGCGCTTGCCCAGGTCATCGAGCTCTGCAGCCCCGAGACCGCTGCCGACGCTCCCGACGAACCGCAGGTCGGGCGGCGACCCCGCGCCCAGCACCAGCGCGCCAAGGTCGGCCCGCGATCCCTTGCCCGCGGTGAAGCCGCAGATCCAGAACACCTCCTGCGCGCGGGTCTTCACCTTCACCCAGTCGCCTGTGCGGCGGCCGGGCCGGTAGGGCGAGGAGGCGCGCTTGGCGACCACTCCCTCCAGCTTTCGCTCCTTCACCTCGCGGAGCAGGGCGCGGCCGTCCTCGAACACCGGCGACAGCCGCACGACCGGGTCACCGGCCGCGACCAGGGGCTCCAGCAGCTCGCGCCGGCGCGAGAGCGGCTCGGCCGTCACGTCCTGGCGGTCGAGCTCCAGCAGGTCGAACACCAGATAGGTACGTGGGACGTCGCCGGACTGCAGGAGCGAGAACGACGGCTTGCCCTCCTCGTCGAGGGCGCACACCTCGCCGTCCACCACGCAGTCCGGGCTGCCGAGGCCGCGGGGCAGCGCGCGGGCCACGTCGGCGAACCGCTCGCGGAGGTCGTGGCCGCCCCGGCTCCACAGCTCGACGTCGCCGCCGGACATCCGCGCCACCGCGCGGAAGCCGTCCCACTTGACCTCGTACAGCCATCCGGATCCCCTGGGCAGATCGTCGGCCGGCGTTGCCAGCATGGGCGAGTAGTGGCGGTGTGCCTCCGAGGTCACCTCGTGGCCGTCGTGCTTGCGGATCATCAGCCAGTTGCGGGGGTTGCCGTCCATGTGGGCCGGGATCAGCGTCCAGCGGCCCTCCAGCCGGCGGCCGTGCAGGTCGACCGTGAGGCCGCCGTCCCGCTTGACCTCGGTCAGCTCGTAGGTGCCGGTGTCCCAGATCTCGACGGTGCCGCCGCCGTACTCGCCGGCCGGGATCGTGCCTTCGAAGGTGGCGTACTCCAGCGGATGGTCCTCGACGTGCACCGCCAGGTGCCGGGCGCCGACCTCAAGCGGGATCCCCTTGGGAACCGCCCAGCTGCGCAGCACGCCGTCCATCTCCAGCCGGAAGTCGTAGTGCAGGCTGCGCGCCGCGTGGCGCTGGATCACGAACAGAGCGCCGTCGCCCGCCGCGCCGTCGTCGCCCGCAGGCTCGGGAGTACGGTCAGCTCGTCGGCGCCGGCGGTACTCGTCGAGCGGTGTCACCGCTCAGTTCACCGGATAGTCGGGCCGTTCCCGGAGCGAGTCGAGATCCGTGTCCGCCGCTGCCCAGGAGCGGACGCGGCCGGGGTCGGCGGCAAACGCGCGGCGCAGGTACTCGACGGCGTCGTCGGCGTCTCCTGCGAGCGCCGTGAAGCAGGCGGCGTTGTAGAGCATCGCCGGGTTCTCCGGATACTGCTCCAGCCCCTCCTCCATGATCTCGCGCGCCCTGCGCATGCTCTCCGGCGCGGGCCAGCGGCTCTGCCCTGAACGACCACTCCCACGGCCCCGCGCGGTACGGCTCGCCGGCCGTGCCTCCCAGCGCCAATACCGTCGTGCCCGGCTGGGTGGCGACCGCGTGGCGGCGCACCGTCGGGTCGCCGACGAACACCAGCGTGCCAACGGGCGCATCCAGCTCCTCACCGCCAACGGTGAACTGGGCGTGGCCGCTGATCACGATGTAGAGCTCCTCGTGGCGGCCGGCGCCGACCCCCGTTTCGTTGTGGTCTTCGACCACGTCCTGCCCCGCTTCGCTGCTGGTGTAGGCGTTGATACCGAACGACTGCACCCCGAGGGCGTTGCGGATTCCCCGCCACTCGAGGCCACCGGCCGCCGGAACAGCCGGGATCTCATCCAGGTGTGCGATGCGATAGCCGAGGCCGCTCATTTGGCGGGAGCGTAGCGGGCCACACCGACCTGCTTCGCGTGCGCAATGGCGTCGGCATCGGCGAACCGGTACACGAGCAGGCTCCCGGGAAACCGCCGCGGCAACCCGTACGCGAGGTTCCCCGTGAAGGTCTTGCCCGGCGCGATCGGCCGGCCGATGACCGGTCGCGCGACCTTGGCCAGCGGCGAGGCCAGGAAGGGCTGGTTGGCCTGGTCGATCAGCCAGATCTGGGTCGGTCCAACCTTCTGCGCTTTTGACGAGCGGTTGGTGACCGATACCTCGATGATCGCGAACATGGCAGTCCCGGGAGTGGCCACCGCCCCCGGCACCGATCGGCGCCAGCGGACGACGTGGATCTTGAGCGCGATGTCGTCCAGCGTCAGCGTCTGGCCCGGCGGGGCCACCGTGTAGATCCGGTGGTCGGGCAGCTGCACGGTGCCGGAGGCGGGCAGCGTCGTGGCCTGCGCCACCGACGGGCCGTTGCTACCGGAGCTGGGCGTCGACGATCCGCCGCCGCATGCAGCGGCGCTCATCACGATCGCGAGCAGTGCGGGGAGCCCGGGGCGAAGCACCCCGCAACTTTACTGAGCGCCGCTGCGCCTGCGGGCTAGCTCGTCCAGAGGCGCCAGCGGGTCGAGGCCGTCGCGGGCCAGGAGCAGCATGGAGTGGAACCACAGGTCGGCGACCTCGCCGACCAGGGCGTCACTGCCCTCCGCCGCCAGCAGCACCTCGACCGCCTCCTCGCCCACCTTCCGCGCTGCCTGCTCGCGGTCGGCGGCCAGGGTCGCGGAGACGAACGACTCCGGGTCGGCGGATGTGCGCCGCTGCTCGATCACGGCCGCGAGCTCGTTCAGCACACCGGGCCGCGGGTCGGTCAGCCGCGCTCCGAAGCACGTCTCGCTGCCCGTGTGGCAGGCCGGCCCCCGCGGGAGGACGCGCATCAGCAGCGTGTCGGCGTCGCAGTCCAGATCGAGCGTGACGACCTCCATGGTGTTGCCGGAGGTGGCGCCCTTGTGCCACAGCTCGTCTCGCGACCGGCTGTGGAAGTGCGCCTCACCCGTCTGCCGGGTGGCCTGCAGCGCCTCGTCGTCGACCCACGCGAGCATCAGCACGTCGCCGGTGGAGGCGTCCTGGACCACGCACGGGATGAGCTGCCCGGCGGGCAGGCTCAGGTTCTGACCGGTAGGCCGCACTCGGCCACCTCCCGCTTCACCTCGGCGATCGTCCGCCGACCGTCGTGGAAGATGGTCGCGGCCAGCGCCGCCTCGGCTCCGGTCGTGAGCGCAGCCGCCATGTCGGTGGCGTCGCCCGCCCCGCCGGAGGCGATCACGGGAACGGTGACCGCGTCGCAGATGGTCCGCAACAGCTCCAGGTCGTATCCGCCCCCGGTGCCGTCTGCGTCGATGCTGGTGACCAGCAGCTCGCCGGCTCCCAGTGCTGCGGCCTCGGCCGCCCACTCGATTGCGCTGCGTCCGGTCGGCCGGTTGCCGGCCGAGGCAAAGGCCTGCCAGCCCTCGCCGTTTCGCGCTGCGTCGATCGCCACCACGACGCACTGGCTGCCGAACTGGTCGGCGAGCTCGCGGACGAGCTGCGGGCGATCGAGTGGGGCGGTGTTGGTGCTGACCTTGTCGGCTCCCGCGAGCAGCAGGTCGCGCGCATCGGCGACCGTGCCCACGCCGCCGCCGACACACAGCGGGACGTCGACCTCCTCGGCCGCCCGCTCGACAGCCTCCAGCAGCTCCGTCCACTCCTCGTCTCCGGCCGTGATGTTCAGCCACACGATCTCGTCGGCGCCCTGCTCGGCATAGCGGCGGGCGGCGTCGACCGGATCGCCGCAGTCGCGGAGCGACTCGAAGTTGATGCCCTTCACGAGCCGCCCGCCGCGGACGTCGAGGCAGGGGATGATCCGCCTACGCAGCGGCATCGTGCACCCACGCCTCGAGGATTGCGCGCCCGGCCGCCCCGCTCTTCTCCGGGTGGAACTGCACGCCGGTGACTCGCCCGTCCGAGACCGCCGACACGATCGGGCGCCCGGCGATCTCGGTGGTACCTGCGACGACGCCGGGCGCCGCCTCGGTGACGGCGTAGGAGTGGGCGAAGTAACAGACGGCGGGGAGAGCGCTGTTCGAGTGGCCCGTCGGCGCCAGAGGCGACATCGTTCCAGCCCATGTGCGGGACGCGTCGGGCCCAGTCGATCTCCTCCACGCACCCGGGCAGCAGGCCCAGGCACGGCGTGTCGCCCTCGGCGCTGGCCTCGAACAGCAGCTGCATGCCCAGGCAGACCCCGAGCATCCGCGCCCCGCCGGCCAGTGCGTCCTCGAGCGCGGCGCGCAGCCCGCGGCCGTCGAGCGCCCGCATCGCCGGCGCCGCTGCGCCGACGCCCGGCAGGACGATCAGCCGCGCGGACCGCACCTCGTCGGCCTGGTCGGTCACGGCGGCCTGGGCGCCGGTGCGCTCGAACGCGGCCCGCAGGGAGCGCAGGTTGCCGGCGCCGTGGTCGACGATGGTGACGGTCGCGGTCACAGCGTCCCCTTGGTGCTGGGCAGCGTCCCCGAGCGGCGGTCGTCGCGCGCCGTCGCCGCGCGGAGAGCGAGCGCCAGCGCCTTGAACGCGGCCTCGACGATGTGATGGTCGTCGCCGCCATGGCCTTCGAGATGGATTGCCATCCGCCCGGTGCGCGACAACGAGTCGAAGAAGTGGCTGATCAGGCTGGACGGCAGCCCACCGATCCGGCCGCCCCGGAGCGGCAGCCTGATCATCGCGTAGCCGCGCCCGCCGAGGTCGACGGTCGCGTGGCACAGCGCCTCGTCGAGCGGTGCCCGGGTGTCGCCGAAGCGGGCGATGCCGGCCCGGTCGCCGAGGGCCTGGTCGATCGCCTGCCCGAGTGCCAGCGCGACGTCCTCGACCGTGTGGTGTTCGTCGACCCAGAGGTCGCCGGTGCAGGTCAGGTCGAGGTCGAACAGGGAGTGGAAGGCGAGCGCGTTCAGCATGTGGTCGAGGAAGCCGATGCCCGTCGTCACCCGGGCAGCGCCCGAGCCGTCGATGGACACCCTGCAGGTGATGTGCGTCTCCTTCGTCCGCCGCTCGACCGACCCGACCCGGCCGTCGGCCACTGAGTGGGCTGCCGGTTCCGGCGGCTGGATGCCGAGCGCGGCCAGCACCCGGTCGTTGTCGGGGCGGGTCGCGACCGTGACCCGGATCGCGTTGGGGGCCTCGTCGAACGTGCGGACGACGATGCCCTGCTGGAGGAGCCGCCGCACCGCCTCGTCGTTCGGCTCTCCGAGGTCGATCGAGAGGAAGTTCGTGTGCGACTCGGGCACGCCCATGCCCGCGTCGCGCAGCAGCGCAGACATCCGGTCGCGCTCCGCAATGGTCGCTGCCACCAACTCGCGCATCCGGTCGGTCTCGCCCAGTGCCATCTCGGCGAGGGCGACGGAGTGGGACGAGATGCTGCCGGGCGGCCGGATCGCGTCGAGCTTCTCGGCGATCGCCGGGGGTGCGATCAGATATCCGACTCGCGCGCCGCCGATCGCAAACGCCTTCGACAGGGTGCGCGCGACCACCGTGTTCTCCCGCTCGCGCACCAGAGAGGAGAGGTCCTCGCCGCCGAACTCGACGTACGCCTGGTCGATCACGACCAGCCCGTCGCGCGGCTCCGTGTCCTCCGGACGGCCGGCCTCGCCGGTGGGGTTGTGGGGCGCGCAGACCCAGTGCAGGCGGGCGCCCTCCGGCTCGTGTACGAGGACGCCGCCGGCCAGCCGGGTGGCGTTGCCGAACATCGCGTAGTAGGGCTCGCGCACGTACGCGCGGTCGCCAGGGGACAGTGCGAGCAGCGCGCACAGGACGAGCGCCTCGTCGGCGCCGGCTGTGGCCACGATCTGGTCGGCGGGGAATCCGACGTAGGCCGCGATCGCCTCCCGCAGCGCCGTGTAGCGGCTGTCCGGGTAGCGCTGAACCGGAACCGCGGCCAGCCGGGCCGCCGCCCCGGCATACCAGTCGGGAGGGTCGGGCGGCGTGTTCTGGTCGAGCCGGAGTATGGGCTGGCCGTCGGGGACCATCGACTCCCAGCCCTCCTGCCACCGGTAGCGCGTGATCGACTCCAGGTCGGGGCGGATTGCCGGCTTTCCGATCACGGCACGAGGTTCTCGATCGGGAGGACGAGGACCGACCGGGCGCCGGCCTGCCGCAGCGGTTCCAGCAGCTCGACAACCTGCCCGCGCTCGACGACCGCGTGCACGGCGTGCATGCCGGTGCGGGCGAGGGGGAGCACGGTGGGGGAGTCGAGCCCGGGCAGCAGGGCGACGATGTCGTCGAGCTGATCGTCGAGCGCGTTCAGCATCAGGTAGCGCTTGTCCCGCGCCGCGATCACGCTTGCCATCACGGTGGCCAGGCGCTCGGCGGTGCGCCGCTGGTCGGGGTCGAGGTCGGGCCGGGCCAGCAGCACGGCCTCCGACTCGAGCACGGTGGCGATCGGCCGCAGCCCGTTGGAGCGCAGCGTCTCGCCGCTCGACACCAGGTCGACGATCGCCTCGGCGGCATCCAGCCGCGGCGCCAGCTCGACCGAGCCGTGGATCGGCACCACCTGCACGTCGACGCCGGCCTCCGCGAAGTAGGCGGCGGTGGTCACCGGGTAGGCGGTGGCGACCCGGCAGCCCTGGAGGTCGGTCGGAGCGCCCACCGTGGAATCGCTCGAGACGGCCACCTGCAGCGTGCAGCGGCCAAAGCCGAGGGCGAGAAGCTCCTGCGCTGTGGATGCCGACTCGACGAGCTGGTTGCGGCCGGCGATGGCCGCCTCGACCGCGCCGTCCTGCGCCCACACGGGAATGTCGTCGGAGCGCGCGAGCAGCACCTCGATGCCCCAGCGTGGGCAGTGCAGATGCAGCGCACGGCCGTTCGTCTCGACCTCGACCCCGGCTTCGCGGGCAAGCTCCATGGCCGGTGCGTGCATCCTGCCCTTGCTGGGCAGCGCCAGGCGAAACGGCCGGCTCATCGCTCGCCCATCCGGTCGAGTACCAGCCGGTAGCCGCCCTCGCCGTGGTTGAGCCAGTGGGCGACGCGGGTGACGGTCGCCGTCGAGCCGTGCAGCTCCGAGGCGATCCGGGTGTAGGGCAGGCCTGCCTCCAGCATCTGCGCCGTTGCCAGGCGGTGAGACAGTGCCTCCAGCTCCGAGAGCGAGCAGATGTCGCGCAGGAACGCCGCGGCCTCGTCGCGCGTGCGGAGGGTGAGCAGCGCGTCACACAGCTCGTCTACCGCGGATGTCCGCCAGTCCTCGATCATCTCGGGTAACATGTTAGCATGCTAAAACGAGAACACAGGGGAGACGAGGCTGTTGCGATCCCCGCGATCGACCTGCTGGACGGCGAGCTGGTGCGGCTGGAGCAGGGCAGCTACCGCAAGGTCACCCGCTTCGGCGTCCGGCCGCTTGACGCTGCAGAGGACTTCGCTGCGCAGGGGGCGACCTGGCTTCACCTGATCGACCTGAACGCCGCCCGCGACGGCAGCCGGCCGCGCGAGCACGCCCGCGTGATCGAGGCGCTGGCCGGCCGTGGCGACCTGCGGCTCCAGGTGGGTGGCGGCGTCCGCCGCGAAGGCGAGGTGCGCGAGCTGCTCGAGCTGGGCGTCGCCAGGGTGCTGGTCGGGACGCTCGCGGTGTCCGAGCCCGAGCTGGTAGGCAGGCTGGCGTCAGAGACGGGAGCCGTCGCCGTTGCGGCGGACGTCCGCGAGGGAACGGTGCGCGCCGCCGGCTGGGTCGAGGACACGGGCGTTGCGGCCACCGAGTTCGTCCGCCGGATCGCGGACGCGGGCGTGTCCGACCTGTTGATCACGGCGATCGAGCGCGACGGCACCGGGGCCGGCCCCGACACGGCCCTGATCGAGGAGCTGCGGCCCCTGGTTCCCTCGGTGCTGCTGGCCGCCGGCGGGATCGCCACGCCGGCTCACGTGACGGCCGCGGTGCTGGCAGGCGCCGATGCGGTCGTGCTCGGCCGCGGGCTCTATGCAGGGACGGTGACCTACGCCGAGGCCTCGGCTGCCTGCTCGGCGGCCTCCGCCTCGCTGCGTAGCTCGCCCACCGACAGCCCTTCGTAGGAGAGGAAGAAGAAGCCCAGCCCGACGCTGAGCAGGGCCTCGATCAGCTGGAGCCCGATGGCGAAGTTGATGGCCAGCTGGGTCGGCACCTGATACCCGGAAAGCGCGGCATAGACCGCGCCCTGGAAGACGACGACGTTGCCGGGCAGGATCGGGAACAGCCCGACCAGGTTGGAAGCCAGGAAGACCAGCGCTGCGGCTCCCAGCCCGTGATGGATGCCGTACGCGTCCAGGGCCCAGTGGATCCCGATCAGCTGCGCGAGCCACGACACGATCGAGGTGAAGAAGGCCCACGCCGTGAGCTTCGGACGCCGGAAGATCGCCTGGCCCTCGCGGATGCCGGTGCCGATCGCGCCCAGGCTGATCCCCAGCAGGTGCCACCAGCGCTCGACCGGATCGCCCTCGTGGGGCGCCTCGCGGCGGCGGTAGCGCGCCCACAGCTCGAGGCCGACGGCGGCCAGGGCGATGGTGAGCACGACCGCCCCCAGCACGACCAGCAGATCGCGGGCCCAGCCGGGCACCGAGACCAGGAACGTGATCCCGATCAGCACCGCGAGCAGGGTGACACCGGAGATCAGCTGCTCGCTGAGCATCGTGCTGAACACGGTGGGCACCGAAAGCTCGACCCCGCGCGCGCTGAGCTTGCGGCGCAGCACCGAGACCCGCGCGACCTCGCCCAGCCGCGCGAACAGCACCGTGTTCAGGAGGAAGCCGATGAAGATCGCCGGGATCACCTCCGAGAAGCGGACGTTGACGTCCGCCCGGCCAGGCTCGTCGGGTACTGCGTCGATGGCTGCCTTCCAGGTCAGGCCCTTCGCCGCGACCGAGATCAGATTCGCCACCAGCGCCGCGAACACCAGCTCGAAGTCGGCTTCGGTGAACACGCCACCCAGCGCCTTCAGGTCGAGCTTGGTCGAGAGCAAGGCGACGCCGGCCACGATCGCGGCCAGGATCAGCACCGCCCGCAGCGCGAGCCGGCGGTGCGGCCGCAGCTCGGCGGCCAGCTCCGAGATCGTCACGAACTCGAGGTCGTCGTTCCGACCGGCGTCGATGATCTGGGGCAGCGCCTGCACCGTCTGGCTGCGATCGTCGCCGGCGCCGGAGCCGTCGGCGTCGTGCAGCAGCAGGATCGCCCCGGGATGCAGGCGCGAGACGCTCCGCGACACGATCCGGTCGACGCCCGGCTTGGTCGTGTCCCAGACGCCTGCCGTCCAGCCCACCACCCGGTAGCCCAGGCTTCGGGCAACCGGCACCAGGAACGGGCTGCGGAACCCGTGGGGCGCGCGGAACAGCGGTGCGGGCGCTGCACCGGTGGCGGAGATCACCGCCTCGTCCAGCGCCCGGAACTGGTGGGCGATCCCCTCGGGGCCGGCGAATGTCAGCAGCGAGTGGTCGTCGCCGTGGCTTGCCAGCTCGTGGCCGTCCTCGACGATCCGGCGGGCGATGTCGGGGTGGGCGCGGACGTGGCGGCCGAGCACGAAGAACGTCGCCTTGACGCCGCGGTCACGGAGGACGTCCAGCACGTCGGGCGTGAACTCCGCGCTGGGCCCGTCGTCGAAGGTCAGCGCCGCCCGGTTGCTCGACACCTTGCCGCGGCCGATCACACGCCCGAAGATCGGCGTGTTGGGGGTGAACGCGCCGATGGCCAGCACGATCACGACGACGATGGCCGCGCCCACGATCAGGTCGCCGCGGACGCCGCCCACCTTGATGCCGACCACGGACGCAGCCGCGATCAGCGCGGCGGACGCCGCTACGAAGCGAGAGATGACTTCGCGCTTGCCCATACCGGTCGGCGTCCAGCGATCAGGTCACGGTAATACGTCTCGAGCTGGGAGGCCACCCGCGGCCAGGCGTAGCGCTCGACCGCCGTCCGGCGGCCCTCCTCGCCCATTCGCGCGCGCAGCGCGTCGTCGTCCAGGAGCACCCCGAGCGCGTCCGCGAACCGCTCCGGCGACCGCGCCGGGTGCACCAGGAACCCCTGCTTGCCGTCCTCCATCAGGAGCTGGAAACCGCTGATCCGGCTGGCTGCGACCGGCCGGCCGCACGCCATCGCCTCCAGCAGCACCATCCCGAACGACGCCCGGTCGCACGGCGTGCAGAAGATGTCGCCGGTGACCAGGTAGTTGGGGCGGCTGCGGTTGAGCCGGCCGGCGAAATGGACGTACGGACGGGCCTCGGGAGTCACCATCTCCTCGTACGCTGCCCGCCGGGAGCCGTCGCCAATCACGATCAAGCGCACCGCCGGGCCTCGCTCGGCGAACAGCAGCTGGTGCGCGGCGATCATCGTGTCGACCCCGTTGCGCGGGTCGAACCGGCCGATGAACACGATCGTCTGGTGGTCGCCCATCAGGTCGGCGACCGGCTCCGCGTCGGGCGAGAAGTGGTCGGCGTCGATGCCGTTTGGGATCACGTCGTAGGCGTAGGGGAAGTAGGGGGTGAGCGAGCCGATGCACGCCTCGCTGACGCAGACGCGGCCGTCCAGGCGCTCGATCATGGGGCGGATCAGCTCCGCCTCGATGTCCATCCCCAGGGTCTGGTTGAAGACGCTGTGGAACGTCGCCACCGAGATCGCGTCGTCGGGGGTGGCGTCGATCGCCAGCGCCGGGTAGGCCGGGTTGTACGGCGCGTGGACGTGCACGACGTCGAACCCGCGCTCGCGGAAGAACGAGCCGAGCCGGCGGCGCAGGAACGGCGCGACCGTGTGCGTCGTCTCGGCGCCGTTGCCCCAGACCGGGACGTAGAGTCGGATAGCCGTGCCGATGTTGGCGACCTCGAAGGTCGGCTCCGGCACCTCGCGGGCGTCGTCCTCGACCGGCGGCGGCCGCCACACGTTTCCGGTGACCACGGTGACGTCGTGACCGAGGCTGGTCAGCTCCCGCGCCTGGCCGTCGACGTGCTCGGTGATCCCGCCCAGCGACGGATAGTAGAAGTCGGTCACGATCGCGATGCGCACGGAGCGGTGATGCTACCGCCGCGACCCGGACACGACCGCCGCCGCCGCGGCGATTGGCACTCTCGGCCGGACAGTGCCAGGTGGGGTGGGGAGGCCCAGGTATACTGCCGGTATGCCGCTGTACGAGTACCGATGCGAGAACGACCACAGGTTCGAGGCGTTGCAGAAGTTCTCCGATGAGCCGATCTCAAGCTGCGAGATCTGCGGTGCTCCCTCACAGCGTGTGCTGCACCCGGTGGCCATCCACTTCAAGGGCTCGGGCTTCTACTCCACCGACTACGGGCGCGGCAAGAAGGCCGCCAGCGAGGCGAAGTCCGAGGGCGGCGGCAGCTCCGACGGCAAGTCGAGCTCGAGCGACAGCGGCGGTTCCTCGTCGTCGTCGTCGAGCGACAGCAGCACGACCAGCAAGCCCAAAGCCGCCGAGGCCTAGCCTCAGCCGCGTCTCACGAGACGGTGCAGCCCGGGGCGTAGAGCTCGCCCTTGGGCGCCGGCTGCGGCGCCTGCTGGCCGAGGAACATCCCGATCACGCCGCGGTTCTCCGGCACCGACTGGATCACGTCCTGACCGTCGATCTGCTCCGGTGTGCCGCCCAGGTGGCACTGCAGCGTGCGGCCGGCGCGGTACTTGTCGATCGCCAGCCCGATCAGCTCGTTCGCGGACAGATCGGTCGTCAGCGGCTTGCCGATGTCCGTTCCCAGGCTGGGCAGGTTGAAGAAGCTGCCGACCGAGACCAGCTTGTGCGAGAGGGCCTGCAGCACGCGCTGCTGGCGCTCGGTGCGGGTGATGTCGCTGTCGCGCGGGTTCGTCGTGTGGCGGATGCGGGCGTAGGCGAGCGCCCAGCGGCCGCCCAGGTTCAGCCAGCCCTTGTTGAAGTGCCACTTGACGCCGTCGAAGGGCTGCGATGACACGATCTTGTACGGGTTGTAGACCCGGACGCCGCCCAGCGAGTTGATCAGATCCTCGAACCCGCTGAAGTCGACGAGCACCACGTGGTTGACCTTGAGGCCGGTCAGGTTGTTCACCGTGCGGATCAGGAGCGGGGCGCCACCGTACGCGTAGGCCGCATTGATCTTGTTCATGCCGTGTCCAGGGATCTGGACGTTCAGGTCACGGGGGATCGAGAGCAGCGATACGAGCTGGTGGTTGGGGTCGGTGCGCACCAGCAGAATCGAGTCCGCCCGCTGGCCGCTGTTGGACTTCTCGCCACGGCTGTCCGAGCCGAGGATGATCGAGATCTGGGGGGAGGTGAGGATGTTCCCCGCCGGCGTCAGGGTCGCCCTCGTCCTTGGGCTGAGCCGGGCGTTCGCCTTGGCGATCTCGTTCGAGAACGAGCGGTAACCGAGGAACAGCCAGAGCCCGAGCACGACGACCACGGTGCCGGTGATGATGAGGACGCCCCGCTTCCAGCCAATGCGCCGCCAGCGGCCGCCGCGACTGGTCGCGACGGTCCGTCCGGGCAGGTCGGACGCGCCCTGGTCGGAGGCGGCTGGCTCGGTCGGGACCGTGCCGCCGAACTGGAAGCGTCCGGCCTCGGGATCGCCCGACCCGTGTCCGCCGCGATACACGCGGTAGGGCTTCTTCTGGGTCGGCACGGCGCTGATATGTTAGCCACGGCCATGCCCGACTCCTCTCCGCCAGCACCTGCCGTTGGGGTCGACCTCGGGGGCACGACCGTCAAGATTGCGCTGGTCTCGCCGGAGCTTGAGATCCTCGGCCGCACCTCCGCGCCGACCGATCGCCGTAGCCAGGACACGCTGCTCGACCAGCTCTCGCGCATGATCCAGGAGTTCGTCGAAGACCGCCCGGTCGCCGGTGTCGGGTTCGGCTTGCCGTCGCAGATCGACCAGCGCCGGGGCCTGGTGCTCGACTCCACCAACGTGCCCCTGGAGGACCTCGACTTCGCCGGTGAGATGAACAGCCGGCTGGGGCTGGAGATCCGGATCGACAACGACGCGAACGTGGCCTGCCTGGCCGAGGCGCGGTGCGGAGTGGCGCAGGGCGTCAGGCACATGGTCATGCTCACGCTGGGCACCGGCGTCGGCGGTGGGCTGCTGCTGGACGGGAGCCTGTACCGGGGGGCGATCGGATCCGGCGGGGAGCTCGGCCACATGTCGATCGACGAGGACGGCCCGCCCTGCCAGGGGCATTGCAACAACCGGGGCTGCCTCGAGGTGCTGGCGTCCGCGACCGGGGTCATGTCCGCTGCGAATACCCTGGCCAACGAGCAGCCCAGCGGGCGGCTGGCCAACGCCCGTGTGGGCGGCACCGAGCTGGACGCTCGTTTCATCATCGACCGCGCGGAGGCGGGCGACCGCGAGGCCCGCGAGGTGCTCCGGCGGGTCGGGCGCCACCTCGGCGTCGGTATTGCCAACTACGTCAACATCTTCAATCCCGAGCTGGTGGTGGTCGGCGGCGGGGTCAGCTCGGCCGGTGACCTGCTGCTCGAGCCTGCACGCGAGGAGTGCCGGCGCCGTGCCCTGAAGGCGACGGGTGAGGAGGTGCGGATCGTCGCCGCCCAGCTCGGCAACGACGCCGGCCTGATCGGGGCAGCCGCACTGGTGTTTGAATGAGCTCCGGCGCGCTGCTGGTTTGCGCGACGCCGATCGGGAACCTGGACGACGTCACACCGCGGGTGATCGAGGCGCTGCGCGGCGCCGACGCGGCCGCCTGCGAGGACACCCGCCGGTCGCGGACGCTGCTCCAGCGCTACGGGGTGTCGCCGCCGCTGGTCGCACTGCACGAGCACAACGAGGCCGCGCGGGCACCCGATCTGCTTGACCGCGTCGCGCGCGGGCAGCGCATCTGCCTTCTCACCGACGCCGGGATGCCCGCCGTCTCCGACCCCGGCGCCCGGCTGATCGCCGAGGCTCTGGAGCGCGACCTGCGAGTGGAGGTGCTGCCGGGGCCGTCGGCTGTGACCACCGCGCTTGTCGCCTCGGGCATGGCGGGTGGGGGCTTCGTCTTCGCCGGCTTCCTGCCCCGCGGCGATGCGCCGATCGGACGGCTGCTCGACCGGCTCGACCAGAGCGGCCTGCCCGTGGTGTGCTTCGAGTCGCCGCGCCGGCTGCCCGCCACGCTGCAGGCGCTGGCCGCGCGCGGCCCGCAGCGGCGCCTCGCGATCTGCCGTGAGCTGACGAAGCTCCACGAGGAGGTGCTGCGGGGCACGGCGGAGGAGCTCGCCGAGCGCGTGCAGGCGCCGCCGAAGGGCGAGATCACGCTGGTGCTGGAGGCAGTCCCGGACGCCGCGCCGCCGACGCCGGACCCGGCGCTGCTGGACGAGCTGGCCGCCGCACTGGGACCGTCGCGGGCCGCCGCAGTCGCAGCCCGCCTCACCGGGCTGCCGCGCTCGAGCCTGTACCGGCCGCGCCGCGGCTAAGGCCGGCTCAGGCTCGGACGACGTCCTGGCGCAGCAGCGTCAGGCAGTCGCCGCACACCTGCCGTTCCTTGAACGGCTGCAGCGCTTTGCTCGATCCGCAGAACACACACGAGGTGCGCGGTTTCGACAGCACAACCGAGTCACCACGCACGCTGATCTCCAGCGGGTCGTGCTGCCGGATACCGAATCGCTTGCGAATCTCGACGGGGATGACGATCCGCCCGAGTTCGTCGACCCTCCGGACAACCCCTCCGGCCCGGGTGCCTTCGAGGGTCCTTGGTCCTGCTTCCGTGCTCGGCCTTGCCATGGTCCCCTCCAGACAACCCCAACGGTAGGATGCCTCGCAGCATACTGACCACCGGCTGATTTGCCAACAAGCGGTTTTGAGCATGTCCTTCTCTGTCACAACACCTATTTACTACGTCAACTCGGACCCCCATCTGGGACACGCGTACACGACCGTCGCGGGCGACGTCATCGCACGTCACCGCAGGCAACGCGGCGAGGATGTCTTCTTCCTGACGGGCACCGACGAGCACGGTGTCAACATCGCTCGCGCGGCCGACGACGCGGGTCTCCCGCCGAAGGAATTCTGCGACATCATGTCCGCGCGATTCCGGGCGCTCAGCGAGGCGCTCGAGTCCTCCCACGACTTCTTCATCCGCACCACCGACCCCGAGCACGAGCGCCGTGTCCAGGACTTCGTGCAGCTCCTGAAGGACCGCGGGGAGCTCTATGAGGGCACCTACGCCGGCCTCTACTGCAGCTCGTGCGAGGTCTTCTACAGCGAGTCCGACCTGATCCAGCCGGGCAACTACTGCCCGCTGCATCCCAACAAGCAGGCGGAGTGGGTGGAGGAGCGCAACTGGTTCTTCCCGCTCACGAAGTGGGCGCCGCGGCTGCTCGAGCTGTACGACGAGCACACCGAGTTCGTCCGCCCCCGCGCCCGCTACAACGAGGCGCGCTCGCTGATCGCGGGTGGGCTCGAGGACGTCTCGTTCAGCCGGGCGACGGTGAGCTGGGGCGTGCCGGTGCCGTGGGAGCCGGAGCAGACCATCTACGTGTGGGTGGACGCCCTGCTCAACTACCGCACGGCGCTCGAGTACGGCCTCGGCCGGGACGTCACCGGGGAGTTCTGGCCCACGAACCTGCACCTGATGGCGAAGGACATCCTGCGGCTCCACGGGATCGTCTGGCCGGCCATGCTGCTGGCCGCCGGGTATGAGCCGCCTCACGGGCTGTTCGTCCACGGCTACTTCACCAGCGCCGGCCAGAAGATGAGCAAGACGCTGGGAAACGTGATCGACCCGTTCGAGGTGATCGAGCGCCTGGGGGCTGACGCCCTGCGCTTCTACCTGCTCCGCGAGGTGCAGTGGGGGCAGGACGGTGACGTCACCTGGGAGGGCATCCAGCGCCGCTACGAGGGCGAGCTCGCGAACGACCTCGGCAACCTCGTCTCGCGATCCCTGGCGATGGTCGAGCGCTATCGCGGCGGCACCGTCCCGGAAGGGGTGAACGCGCTGGAGCCGGTGCACGACAGCGTCGCCGCACGCCTGGCCAACTACGACCTGACCGGCGCCCTCGAGGAGATCTGGGGCCTCGTCCGCACCGCCAACCGGTTCGTCGAGGAGCGGCAACCATGGGCGCTGGCGCGCAGCGACCAGGAGGCTGACGCGAAGCGCCTGGACGAGACCCTGTACACGCTGGTCGACACGGTCAGGGCCCTGGCCGTCCTGCTACACCCGGTCATCCCGGCCGCAGCCGCCAAGATCCTGCAGGCCGTCGGCGAGCCCGACGCGGTCGGCTGGGATCGCGCCGCGCTGGGGCTGACCGCCGCGGGGACGCGGGTGGTGCAGCCCGATCAGCTGTTCCCCAAAGAACGGGTTTCAGGATGAGCGGCGTCGTGAGGCGCAGGGCGCGGCGGTGGCGGCGTGGGACGCTGCCGCCGCCGTCGCGAACCAGCCGCAACAGCCGGGCATTCTGGAACCAGTTCCTAGAAAGATGATTGACACCCACGCGCATCTCGAGATGTGCGACGGGACGCCGGAGGAGCTGGTCGCCGCCGCCGGGTCGGCGGGCGTGTCCCGGATCGTCACCATCGGCCGCGGCCAGGCGGTGGATCTGGCGGAGCGGCTGTCCGAGGTCGTGGCGGCGGTGGGCTTCCATCCGCACGAGGCGGGCAACGCCGTCGACCTCGAGGAGCTGCGGCCGCTGCTCGGCCACCACCGGGTGGTGGCAGTGGGGGAATGCGGGCTCGACTACTACCGTGACTACGCGCCTCGCGATGCGCAGCGGCGGCTGTTCGAGTCGCAGATCGAGCTGGCACAGGAGGCCGACCTGCCGCTGGTCATCCACACCCGCGACGCCGGCGACGACACCTTCGCGATGCTGAAGGACGTGACCGTGCCCGTGGTGCTGCACTGCTTCTCGACCGTCGACCGGCTGTCGGACGCGCTGGAGCGGGATTACTACTGCTCGTTCGCCGGCAACGTCACCTACCCCGCCGCGCCGGAGCTGCGCGCGGCCGCGCGGGTCGTACCCGCCGACCGCCTGCTGGCCGAGACCGACTCGCCCTACCTGACGCCGGTGCCGCATCGGGGCAAGCGGAACACCCCGGCCAACGTGATGCTGACGCTGGAGTGCCTGGCGACGGAGCGGGCAGTCGATCCGGCCGTGCTGGCCGCGCAGATCGACCGCAACGCCGACCGGGTCTTCCGACTGCCGCGATGACCCGCCAGGTCACGCTTGCCCGGTTGCAGGAGTTCGGGGTCGTCCCCGACCGCGAGCTGGGGCAGAACTTCCTGATCGACGACAACGTGCTCGGGATCATCGGCCGGCTGGCGGAGCTCGACTCGGCGGACGTCGCCCTCGAGGTCGGGCCTGGGCTGGGCGTGCTGACCCGATGGCTGGCCGAGCACGTCGCGCTGGTCCACGCGGTCGAGATCGACCGCCGCCTGGGCCCGGCGCTGGAGCAGACTCTTGCCGGCCTGGACAACGTCGCGCTGCGGTTCGAGGACGCGGTGCGGATCGACCTGGAGTTGCTGACTCCGCCACCGACGGTGCTGGTGGCGAACCTGCCTTACAGCGTGGCGACGCCGGTGATCATGAGGTGCCTGCCGCTGGTCGAGCGCTCGTGCGTGATGGTGCAGAAGGAGATCGCCGAGCGGCTGTTCGCCGCACCCGGCACCCGCGCCTACGGCGCCGTCTCGGTGCTGGTGCAGCTTGCCTGTGAGCGGACCGGGCGGCGGGCCGTGTCGCGCCGGGTGTTCGTCCCCGAGCCGAACGTCGACTCCGCCCTGGTCGCCTACCGGCGCCGCCCGGGCTTCGTGTTCGGCCCCCAGTGGGAGCAGCTCAGCGTGGTCGTCCGGGGTGCGTTTGCCCACCGCCGCAAGACGCTGGCAAACTCGCTGGCGCTGGCCGGACTGCCGCCGCCTCCAGAGCGGTACGCGGCATTGCGCGCCGAGGCGCTGGCGCCGGAGCAGTTCCTGGAGCTGCTGTAAGTGATCCGGGTCGAGGCGCCGGCCAAGATCAACCTCTGCCTGCGCGTCGGTGGGCGGCGCAGCGACGGGTTCCACCGCGTCGTCACCGTGTTCGTCGCGCTGGGGCTCGCCGACGTGCTCGAGATCGAGCCTGCCGATGCGACAGTCGTGGAGGGCTTCGAGGCCGACACGCTGGTGCGCGGCGCGCTCGACCTGCTGGGTGAGACCCGCCGGGTGCGGATCGAGAAGCGCATCCCGGTCGCCGCGGGGCTCGGCGGCGGGTCGTCAGACGCTGCGGCGGTGCTGAGGGCGCTCGGAGTCGGGCGCGAGCCGAACGAGCTCTACCGGATGGCCCGCGAGCTGGGGTCGGACGTCCCGTTCTTCCTCTCCGGGCTCGAGGTCGCGATGGGCACCGGGCGCGGCGACCGGCTGGCGCCGCTGCTCGAGCTGCCGCGATCGTTCGGCGTCGTCCTCGTCCCCGACCCGGTTGGCCTGTCGACGGCCGAGGTCTACGCGCGCTGCACGCCCAACCCGTACTTCGCGGCGGAGGAGGGCGCGCTCGTGCGCGGCGTCCATACCGCCCGCGATGCCGACGGCATCGCCCGGCTCGTCGCCAACGACCTCGAGGCCGCGGCGCTCGAGCTGCGACCCGAGCTGCGGGACCGGCTGGACGAGCTGCGGGCGGCCGGCGCGCTGGCCGCTGCTGTCAGCGGGAGCGGCCCCACCGTGTTCGGGATCTTCCGCGACCTGGGCGACGCCGAGCGGGTGGCCGCCGGTATCCCCGGCGCCCTCGCGACTGGGCCCAGGTAGGAAGTACACTTCAAGCATGGCTGATTGGAACGTGTCATCCGACCCCCGCGTGCTCGAGCAGAAGCCGAGCCGCAGCCCGTCGCGCTGGCTCCGCCAGAACTCGGTAAAGCTCGCGGTAGCGGTCGGGATCGTCGAGTCGCTGGTCGCCTGGCATCTCGGGTACAAGCTGATCTTGCCGGTGTTCGCGGTGGCCGTCGTCCTGGGCTACTTCTGGATTCGAAACCGCGTGCCACAGTCGGTGCGGCGGCCGCTCTGGATCGTGGCGATGTCTCAGGCGGTGGCGGCGATCGTCCTGCCCGCACTGTTCGGCTTGTTCCTGCTGGTCGCGATCGTCGCGGCAGGGCTGTTGGTGATCCTGGCGCTCGTGCTGCTGGGCGACCTCCGCCGGACATAGATCGGTGATTCCAAATCCGTGCGCGACTGGTCGCGACCTCGGCTGACCCGAGGGCTTCGCCCTCGAATCATCCGGGTCGCTTCGCTCGCCCAGTCATCACACGTCTTTGGAATCAACGATCTGGAAAGCTCGTCGCGCCGAGCGCCTATACTCGCAGCGCCCGACGCGGCCGGTGGGGCGTGGCCAAGTGGTAAGGCAACGGGTTTTGGTCCCGTGATCCCTGGTTCGAATCCAGGCGCCCCAGCTTCCGCCTCACGACCCTCCCGATGACAGATCGCTCACTCGCTTGCCTGATCCTCGCCGGCGGACTGGGGACCCGGATGCGCTCCTCCCTGCCCAAGGTGCTCCACCCGGCGTGCGGCCGGCCGCTGCTGGAGTGGGTGCTCGACGCCGTTGCACCGCTGGGCGCGGAGCCGACCCTGGTCGTCGTCCCACCGGACGCCCCGCAGATCGCCGAGCTGCTGCCCGAGTCGGCGAGCGCGGTGGTGCAGCCGGAGCCGCGCGGCACGGGTGACGCCGTTCGCTGCGCGGCCGAGACGCTGGCCGGATTCGAGGGCGACGTTCTCGTCGTCTACGCCGACACGGCGCTGCTCGAGCCCGAGCCGCTGACCGAGCTGCTCGCCGCGCGCCGCGATGCCGGGGCGGCGGCTGCCGTGCTCACGATCGAGCGAGACGACCGCACCGGCGCTGACTTCGGGCGCATCGTGCGCGGCGCCGACGGCTCGGTTCAGCGGATCGTCGAGCTGCGCGACGCGACCCCGGCCGAACGCGAGCTGACCGAGGTCAACTCGGGGATCTACGCGTTCGACGCCGCCCACCTGTGGACGTCGCTGGGCCGGCTGACCACCGACAACGACCAGGGCGAGCTGTACCTGACCGACGTCGTCGGCCTGCTCGTGGAGGCCGGCGAGATCGTCGTTGCCCACCGCCACCCCGACGCGCGGATCGCCCACGGCGTGAACACGCGTGTCGACCTGGCCGAGGCCACCAGCGTGCTGCGCGAGCGGATCAACACCGGCCACATGCTGGCCGGCGTGACGATCGTCGATCCGGCCTCGACGTTCATCGAGGCCAACGTGACCATCGAGCCCGACGCCCAGATCCAGCCCTTCACGGTGCTGCGAGGGGCGACCGCCGTCAGGAGCGGGGCCGTCGTTGGCCCTCACGCGGTGGTCGTCGACTCGGAGATCGGCGAGGAAGCTCTGGTCGGTCCGTTCTGTTATCTGCGCCCGGGCACGCGGCTGGGACCCCGGGCGAAGGCCGGCACGTTCGTGGAAATGAAGAATTCGAGCCTCGGAGAGGGTGCGAAAGTGCCCCATCTTTCGTATATTGGGGATGCCGAGATCGGACAAGGCAGCAACATCGGAGCTGGGGCGATCACCGCCAACTACGACGGCCGATCGAAGAACCGCACGATCATCGGCCGGGACGTCCGTACGTCCTGTGACAATGTGTTCGTCGCTCCAGTGACGATTGGAGACGGAGCGTGGACTGGTGCCGGATCGACCATCACCGACGACATTCCACCCGAAGCCCTCGGAATTGCCAGGGCCAAACAAACCAATATCGAGGGATATGCTCGACGACGTCGTCGCTAACCCGGAGACCCCGATCCCGCTGTTCCCAACCGTGCCGGCGGCATCGGTTCGTGTGAGCACGCTGGCGGAGCACGTCACCTGGATGGAGCGGACGCCGCACAAGCGGCTGATGCTGTTCAGCGGGCGGTCGAACCCCGCCCTGGGCGAGCGGATCGCCGAGCACCTGGGCATCGAGCTCGGCCAGTCGACGCTGAAGACGTTCACCAACGGCGAGGTCTACGTCCGCTACGAGGAGTCGATCCGCGGCGCCGACGTGTTCATCGTCCAGTCGTGCTCCTCGCCGACGAACGACTCGCTGATGGAGCTGCTGATCATGATCAACGCGGCCCGGCTGGCCTCGGCCAAGCGGATCACGGCGGTCATGCCCTGGTATCCGTACTCGCGGCAGGACAAGAAGAGCGCCCCTCGCGAGCCGATCACCTCCAAGCTGGTCGCCGACATGATCGAGGCGTCAGGCGCCGATCGGGTGCTGACGATGGACCTGCACGCCGGTCAGGTGCAGGGCTTCTTCAAGATCCCCGTCGACCACATGACGGCGGTGCCGCTGCTGGCGGAGCATTTCAGGCTGCTGGTCGGCGACGTCCTGCCCGAGGATGTCGTTGTCGTCTCGGGCGACGCCGGCCGGGCGAAGCTGGCCAAGAAGTTCTCCGAGATGCTGGGCGCCGGCTTCGCGCTGATCACCAAGGAGCGGCCCGAGCAGCAGGTCGCCGAGGTCACCAACGTGATCGGGCGCGTGAGCGGCAAGGTGTGCATCGTGATCGACGACATCATCGATACCGCGGGCACGCTGTGCGCCGGCGGCCAGGCGCTGATCGACCACGGCGCCACCCGGGTGTTCGCGTGTGCAACGCACGCCGTCTTCTCCGGGCCGGCTCTGGAGAACATCGAGGCCAGCGTCTTCGAGCAGGTGGTGGTGACCGACACGGTGCCCGTGAACAAGGTCGAGCAGCCCGAGAAGGTGCTGGTGCTGTCGGTTGCCTCGATCCTGGCTGATACGATCTCCAACGTTTTCAACGACGACTCGGTCTCCGGGTTGTTCCACGGCGGGAACCAGCTCTTCTAGCTGCTGGCCCCGGAGAACGTTCGAGGAGATTGCAGCTACATGGAACGTGTGAAACTTGAGGTTCGTTCGCGCCCGGAGCGCGGCGGGAAGGCAGCCCGGGCGATGCGCCAGGTGGGCGAGATCCCGGGTGTGATCTACTCGTCCGATACGTGCACCGAGACGACCGCGATCACCGTCGGCGCCCGCGACCTGCGGCACGCGGTGTCGGGCCCGACCGGCATCCACACGATCCTCGACGTCTCGCTTGACGGCGGCAAGGCACGGACGGCGATGATCAAGGACCTCCAGCTCGATCCGGTGCGCGACCGCGTCATCCACATCGACCTCCACGAGGTGCGGGCCGACCAGACCGTGAGCACGAGGGTCGCCATCCACATCGAGGGCTCGGCGCCCGGCGTGAACATGGGCGGCGTGCTCAGCCAGCCCGTGCACGAGGTCGCGATCGACTCGCTGATCGGCGCTATCCCCGACAGCATCACGATCGACGTCGGCTCGCTCGACATCGGCCAGTCGATCCGGCTGGGCGACGTCCCGGCTCCCGAGGGAGTCACCTTCACCGACGATCTCGAATCGACCATCCTGGCCACGGTCACCGTGCCGACGGTCGAGGAGGAGCCCGAAGAGGAAGAGGGCGTCGAGGGCGAGGAGGGCGTCGAGGGCGAGGGTGCTGCGGAGGGCGGCGAGGGATCCGCGTCCGCCGCCGAAGACCAGGCCGGCGAGGAGTAGCTCTCCGCTCGCGTGCGGCTGCTTCGCCGCCACTCGGAATCCTCGTTCGCCTATCTGGTCGTCGGCCTGGGAAACCCTGGGCCGCGCTACGCCGAGACGCCCCACAACCTCGGGTTCAAGGTGGTGGAGGAGCTCTGCACGCGGCTGGGCGGGTCGTTCCGCTCCAAGTTCAAGGGCCGGCTGGCCGAGGTGCGTGACGGCGACGACCGGCTCGCGCTGCTCTGCCCCGAGACGTTCATGAACCGGTCGGGTGACAGCGTCGGCCCGGCGTTGCGCTACTACAAGCTGCCGATCGACAGGCTGCTGATCGTCCACGACGAGATCGACCTGCCGTTCGGCGACGTCCGGGCCAAGGCGGGCGGCGGCCTGGCAGGCCACAACGGACTGCGCTCGGTCACGGACGCCCTCCGCACCCAGGACTACCTGCGCGTCCGGATCGGGGTCGGGCGCCCGGAGCGGGGCGACCGCCGCCCGGTCGCCGACTGGCTGCTGGCGCCGTTCCCGGCCGGCACCGACACGCGGCCGCTGGTCGAGACAGGAGCGGACTGCGCCCTCGCGGTCACCCGCGACGGCATCGACGCAGCGATGCGCCAGTTCAACGGTGGCGTCTAGTGGCCGCGCAGGAGGACACGCGTCTTCATCGAGCCGCGGTGGCCGGTGGCGTTGGCCGTCTCGACCTTCGTGGTGCTCACGGTCGTGCTGCGCGCTCTGGAGCCGGACCGCCAATCGCTGGGGCCACAGTGGCTGATCCCGGCTGCGGAGATCGTCATGCTCGCACTGTTGCTGGCCGCCGACCCGACTCGGGCTATCTCTCGGAGGCACTGGCTGCGACCGCTTGCCCTCGGCTCGGTCGCCCTGCTCGCCGTCGCCATCCTGGTCTCGACCGCGAAGCTGATCGACGATCTGATCCAGGGCGGCGCGGTTGACAACTCGGGAGGCACCCTGCTCGCATCGGGCTTTCTGATCTGGGCTGGAAACGTGCTCGTATTCGGCTTGCTGTACTGGCTGCTCGACAGCGGAGGTCCGCTGGCGCGCTACATGCACGAGCGGCCGTATCCCGACTTCGCGTTCTCCCAGCAGCTCAGCCCGGAGCTGGCGCCGCCCGGCTGGCGGCCGGTGTACGTCGACTACCTGATCCTGGGGCTGACAACCAGCACCGCGTTCAGCCCGACAGACGTGATGCCGATGCGGGGCTGGGCCAAGCTGATGATGGCGGCGCAGTCGATCATCTCGCTGACGGTCATCGGCCTGGTCATCGCGCGCGCCGTCAACGTGCTGGGCTGACGACGCTGGTAGCCTGGGCCGATGAGCGAGCCAGGGAGCGAACCGGTCGTGCCCCGAGAGGAGCTCGAGGCGGTCTTCCACGCCCGCCAGGAGCTGACGTCCGAGCACGACGACGCACTGATGGAGAGCTTCCTCGCGGAGGTGGGAGCAGCCATCGACCGGCGGGTCGACGAGCGGCTCGCAGAGGTCGGGCCCGCCAAGCGCCGGCGCCAGCACTCCGCCTCGGTTGAGCTGGCCATTGCCTCGATCGCACTCGGGATCCCGGTCACGGCGGTTGCCGGCAGCAACGCGGGATCGTTCGGCGTCGCGTGTGCGTGGATCGGGATCGTGCTGCTGAACCTGCTCTACGCCCTGTCGCGGCGGTAGCCCTCACCAATCCAGCACGTAATGGTGGAAGTCGCACCTCGGCTCGTAGCCGATCTCGGCGTAGATGTGGTTGGACGTCGGGTTCGCGACGTCCGTGAACAACGCGCACCATTCCTGGCCGGCGTCCAGCTCGCGCTGCGACAGCTGCGCCACGACCGCGCTCGCGTACCCCTGGCCGCGCTGCTGCGGCGGGGTGTACACGAGGGCGACGGTCGACGACCACGGCGTACGCCGGGTGATCGCCGCCATCGAGACCACCTCACCGTCGCGCTCCCAGACCCACAGGTCACCGGTGGTGGTGAGCCGGTACACGGTGTTGTGCGCCTGCTCCGCGGTGACCTGTTCGGCGATGTCCTCGCCGAAGGCGATCACCCACCGCTCCATCAGCTCTCCATCGGCGGGGCCGGCCGGGCGGAATGTCCCGTCGGGCGTCCGAGGCGGTTTCACCGCGAGCAGTTCGAACGCCCGCATCTTCCGGTGCAGGGTGGTTGACGCGCCGGCCTCAGACCACGCCCGAGCGAACGGATCGACCCAGCGCACGGCGCCGTTGACCCCCACCGGCCGCGGGCCCTCGGCCATCGCCTCGACGAACCCTGCATAGTCGACCCCTGGATCGTCTCCGAGCCCGACGATCAGCGCGGGGTGTGGCCCGGTCATCGTCACCACCGCCACCGGGGTGCCGCCCTCGACCCCGGCCAGCAGGGTGACGTCAGCGCCCCAGGCGTCCGGCTCGTGGGTCAGGCGCCACAGGATGCCGAGCGTGAGCTCACCCTCCGCACCGGTTCTGCGCAGGGCGTCGCCGGTCACGGTCAGCATCTCGTCGGCGGTGCTCAGGTGAACGACGTCCATCCGGCGTGCAGCCGGAGCTACGCGATCAGCCGGACACGGGGCGCTCGGCCGGCGGGCGTGCTCTGGACCGGTGCGGCGACCACCTCGGGCGTCCGGTTGTCCAGCCGCTCCTCGAACGCCTTGCGAAGGTCCTCACCGCGCATCCGGGGCGCCGTCGTGATTCGCAGGCACGCCAGCTTCGACTCCAGCCTCCGCACTGCCTCGGGGGGATCGTAGAGCCGGGTGCGCACCTGGTATTCGCTCATTCCACGCGAGCCGATTCGCATCGGGCGCAAGATTACCGAGTTCGGCGGCTGGACTCAAGCACCTTCGGGCGACCCGCTGCGGATCGCCGCGGCCAGGCCGAGGAACATCTCCCGGCCCGCAGCCTGCGCCCACTCCAGGTTCCGCAGGCGAATTCGCTCGTTCGGCGAGTGGATATTGTCCTCGGGCGTCGCGAAGCCCGAGAGCACGGTGGGTGTGCCCCGCGCGACGAACGCGGCCATCACCGGGATCGACCCGCCGGACCGCACCGTCAGCGGGGCGACGCCGGTCGCCCGCTGGATTGCGGCGGCGCCGGCGAGCAGGATCGGGTCGTCAGGCGGCACCAGAGCAGGCGCGCCGCTCGGCCACGGCGTCAGCTCGAGCTGGGCATGATCGGGGCAGGCCGAGCGCAGCAGCCGCTCCAGCTCTGCGGCCATGGGCTCCGGGTCCTGGCCGGGCGCCAGCCGCAGCGACAGGGACGCCAGTGCGTAGGGGCTGATCGAGGTCTTGTGCAGCGTGGGGTCGCCCGCGGCGACGGAATGCACCGTCAGCGAGGGGCGCGCACCGGTGCGCAGGTAGAACTCGTCGGCCGCCGACGCGTCGGCCGGCCGGGCGCCGCCGTCGGCCAGCATCTCGGCGCCGGAGCGGAGCGTCTTCCAGCCTGCGAGCTCGGCGTCGGAGGGCGCCGACACCCCGGCGGCCAGGCTGTCCGGCGTGCCGATCACCGCCGAGAGAACCGAGATCAGGTCGCGCACCGCGTCGGCTGCGACGCCCCCGTACAGCCCCGAGTGCAGCTCCTTGTCCGCGGACGTGATCTTGAGCTGGAAACCAATAACTCCCCGCAGTCCGTTGGTGATCGCCGGCGTCTCCGCGTCGGCCATCCCGCCGTCGAAGATGACGGCCGCGTCGAGTCGCTCCTCGATGGTCTCCAGGTAGTCGAGCACCGAGTGGCCGCCGATCTCCTCCTCACCGTCGGCCAGGACGCGCACATTGACGGGGAGGTTCCCCTCGCCGGCGAGGTCGAGGGCGCCGCGCAGCAGCGCGTAGAAGTTGCCCTTGTCGTCCGAGGCGCCCCGCGCGTAGAGCCACCCGTCGCGCACCTCCGGCTGAAACGGATCGCTCTGCCAGAGGTCGCTCGGTCCCGGCGCCTGGACGTCGTAGTGGCCGTAGGCGACCACCGTCGGCGCTCCGTCGGCGCTCGCCGGGATCAGACCGTCGACGATCGGGTTCCCGTAGCCCTCGACCACCCGGGCATCCCCGATCAGCCGGGCGACCCAGTCGGCGGCCTCGCGCAGCTCCGCCGGGTGCTTCCCGTCGCTCGAGACCGAGCGGATACGGAGGAGCTCGAAGAGCTCCTCCAGCCCGTGCCCGTTAGTGGTCGTCCCCGTGCTCCCGGCCGACCGCGATGTCGATCAGCGTAAGGACGGCGAGGACGACGGGGATGCCGAGCGCGATCAGGAAGATCGTGGTCAGCGTGTGGTCGGTGCCGGATGGGGCGTCGGACTTCGGTGTGGTCGCTGCCAACGCGGTCGCGGGGAGCGCGAGAAGCAGGTAGGCCGTGACGAAAACGGGGGCGAAGCGACGCACGAAAACTCTGACCTCCGACGTGGACTTCGACCAGACTACCATGCCTCCCCGTCGTGGAATCCATGAACTCCGCCCCCCACACCGCGGTGCCCGCCGGCGTCGAGCTGGCGGTTGGTTACCTGCTCGCAGACCCAGACTTTCGGGCCTTTGCCGACCGCGCCCGGGACGGTGTCGTGCGCGCCCGGGTGTCCGACCCTCTGCTGCCGCTGCTGGTGGCCGGGCTGTGGCGATCGCGGGCGTCGGCCGAGCCCCGCGGGCTCGCCGTGCTGGTGGAGGACGACGACGCGGCGCGGGCCCTGGCCGACGAGGTGGCTGCCTTCCTGCCGGCCGACCGGGTGGCGTTCCTGCCCTCGCGCGGGGTCCACCACGGCAGCGGCCTCGACCCGGTGCCCCACCTGGTCGGCGAGCGGGCGCGGGGGCTGACGGTGGCCGCCGCGGGCGGACTGGTGGCGGTCTCTGCCGACGCACTCGTCGAGAAGCTGCCGGCGCTCGGCGTCCGCACGGCGCCGGTCGCGTTCGAGCTGGGCAGCGAGCCGGGCTTCGAGCAGGTCGTCCGGATGCTCGCCGACGCGGGGTACCACCGGGTCGACACGGTCGAGGAGCGCGGCGACTTCTCGGTCCGGGGCGGTCTGATCGACGTCTTCCCGACGACCGGGCGCGAGCCGATCCGGATCGAGTTCTTCGGCGACGAGGTCGAGCGCCTATCGGCGTTCTCGGTGTTCACGCAACGGTCGTTGAGGGAGCTCTCCAGCGCGGTCGTCTACCCGGCCGTCGAGCTGGCCGACAGCGACCCGGAGTCGGTCTGGGGCCAGGAGGACGAGGGGCCCGCGATCCCTGCCGGGCTGGCCGCGCTCGGCCCCGAGCTGGCCCGCAACGCGGCGCTGGTGGCGCGCAACCCCGAGCTGGTTGCCGCCGCTGCTGCCGAGTTCGCCACCGAGGCCGCCGACCACCTGCGCGACCCTGACCTGCGCGCCCGCGGCTACGTCCGCACCGAGGAGGTCGATCGGCTGATCGAGGCCGCCGGAGCGCTGGAGGAGCTGCCGCTCGGCCAGCCGTACCAGTTCGAGGCCCAGCCACCCGCGCTGGCGTCGATCGGGATCGCCGAGGCCGAGAACGAGCTGCGCGCACTCGTCCGCGCCGGCTACCGCGTCCTCGTCGCGTTCCCGCACATCGGTGAGGCCGACCGCACGCGGATGGCCCTGAACAGAGTCGAGGTGCACGCTCCCGCCGCCGGCGACGGCGGTCCCGAGGAGCCCGGCGTCGCCTTCGTCCAGGGCACGCTGCGCCACGGCGTCGTCTACCCGGCGCTGCGGCTGGCGGTGCTCAACTCGGCCCAGCTGTTCCGCCGTCGTACGTCCCGCGCCCCGCTGCCGATCGGACGGGCGCTGGCGGCGTTCGGCGATCTCCGTCCCGGCGACTACGTCGTCCACGACGACCACGGGATCGGCCGCTTCGTCCGCTTCGACACCCGTGAGGTGGGCGGGGTGATCCGCGACTACCTGTACCTGGAGTTCCGCGGCGACGACCGCCTCTACGTCCCACACGAGCAGCTCGGCAAGGTCAGCCGCTACATCGGCTCAGGGGGCGGCGCTCCCAGCCTGTCCCGGCTGGGCGGCAAGGCGTGGCAGACGCTGCGCACCCGCGTCCGCACCGCCGTCCGCGAGCTGGCCGGGGAGCTGCTCGCGCTGTACGCACGCAGGCAGAGCATCACCCGGCCGCCGTTCCCCGGCGACGACGAGATGATGGCCCGGCTGGAGGCCGGCTTCGCCTTCGAGGAGACGGACGACCAGCAGCGTGCGATCGACGCCGTCACCGAGGACATGGAGGAGGAGCGCCCGATGGACCGGCTGGTCTGCGGCGACGTCGGCTTCGGCAAGACCGAGGTCGCGCTGCGGGGCGCACTCAAGGCCGTCACCGGCGGCCGCCAGGTGCTGGTGCTCGCGCCGACCACCGTCCTGGCCCAGCAGCATGGCGGCACGTTCCGAGACCGCTTCCGCGACCTCCCGGTGCGGGTCGAGACGGTCTCGCGGTTCCGCCCGCCGGCCGAGGTCAAGAAGGTGCTCGCCGACTTCCGCACCGGCACCGTGGACGTCCTCATCGGCACGCATCGCGTCCTGTCGCGGGACGTCATCCCCGCGAACCTGGGGCTGGTCGTGGTTGACGAGGAGCAGCGCTTCGGCGTCGCGCAGAAGGAGCTGCTGCGCCAGATGCGGCTGGAGGTGGACGTGCTGGCGATGTCGGCGACGCCGATCCCGCGCACGCTTCACATGTCCCTGTCCGGCCTGCGTGACATCTCGGTGATCACCACCCCGCCGCGTGGCCGCCGCCCGATCAAGACCCACGTCGGCGAGTTCGACGAGGAGCTGATCGCTACCGCGCTGCGCCGCGAGTTCGCCCGCGAGGGCCAGGCGTTCTACCTCCACAACCGGGTCGAGACGATCGACGAGGCAGCGATGCGGGTGCGCGAGTGGGTGCCCGAGCTGCGCGTCGGCGTGGCGCACGGCCAGATGCCGGAGCGCAAGCTCGAGGACGTGATGATGCGCTTTCTGCGCGGCGACTTCGACGTGCTGGTGACGACCACGATCATCGAGTCGGGCCTCGACATCCCGCAGGCGAACACGCTGATCGTCGAGCGCGCGGACATGCTCGGTCTGTCCCAGCTCTACCAGATCCGCGGCCGGGTCGGCCGAAGCGACGTCACCGCCCATGCCTACCTGTTCTACCCCGACCGTCGCGAGCTCTCGGAAGAGGCGCGCCACCGCCTCTCCACCCTCGCCGACTACACCGAGCTGGGGTCGGGGTACCGGATCGCGATGCGCGACCTCGAGCTGCGGGGCGCCGGCAACCTGCTCGGCGACGAGCAGTCGGGGCACGTGGCGGCGATCGGCTTCGAGCTCTACTGCGAGCTGTTGGCCGACGCCGTCAACGAGCTGCAGGGCGGCCCGGTCGTGCGGCCGCGGCCGGTGCGGGTCGACGCCCAGGTGGACGCCCACGTGCCCGCCGACTACGTGGCGCTGGAGGCGGTCAAGATCGACCTTCACCGCCGGCTGGCCCTGGCCGGCGACATCTCCGAGCTACGCGAGCTGCGAGCCGATGTCGCCGACCGCTTCGGGCCGCTGCCCGCGGCGGTGGACAACCTGTTCGCGATCCAGGAGGCGCGGCTGGCGGCCTCCGATCTGGGCATCGAGGTGGTCGCGCTGCGGGGCGGGAAGGTGACTGTGTCGCCGGTCACACTCAGCTCCAGCGACGTCCGCGAGCTCAAGCAACGGCTGCCTCGGGCGATCTACACGGTGGCCTCTCACGAGGTCAGTTGCAAGGTCGATCCGGAACCCGGCGAAGACCGTATCCGTATGCGACAGGCCCTTGAGGTGCTGGCTACACTTGCCGATATACGCCGCGCTGTCGCGGCGTAGTTCGTGTCATGACCCGTATTCGATCCTTCACATTCGCCCTCCTGGCCGTTGCGCTTGTTGCGTTCGCCGCGGCGTGCAACAGCGACTCCAAGAAGTCGGTCACCGTGGGGACGAACGACGTCGCTGTCGTCGGCGACAAGGTGATCACGATCCCGCAGCTCAACAACGAGATCAAGGTGCGGATCGCATCGATGAAGGCGCAGGGGCAGAACCCGCCCAAGCCGGGGACGAGCACCTACCAGAGCCAGATCGTGCAGGCCTCCGTCACCCGCCTCGTGCAGCTCGCAGAGCTCGCGAACATCGCCGCGAACATGCACATCAAGGTCAGCACGGATGATGTGAACAAGCAGCTTCAGTCGGTGATCAAGCAGTACTTCAAGGGCAGCCAGTCACAGTTCGAGGCGTATCTGAAGAAGAACGGCCTGACCGATGACTACGTGCGCAATGAGATCGAGCTGCCGTCGATCCAGCAGCAGAAGGTGGTCGACGCGCTGAAGAAGCACGTCACGGTGACCGACGCTGACGTACAGAAGTCCTACGAGACGAACAAGGCGCAGTACGCGCCGCAGCGCCAGGTGCTGTTCCTGCTGGCAGGCAGCCAGGCCGCTGCCAACGCGGCTCACACCGCGCTGGCCGGCGGAGCCGACTGGACGAAGACCGCGAAGAAGTACGCCATCGCGCCGGGCCCGCCGAGCACCGGCGGCTCGTTTACGGCGACCAATTCGCCCGGGTCGATCGAGGACAACTTCCGCAAGGCCGTGTTCAGCCCGTCGCTCAAGACCGGCACGCTGTCCAACCTGATCCTGGTGTCGAAGTCCTACGCCGACACCAACCTCAAGGGCAAGTGCAAGCCCAACTGCTACTTCATCGTGAAGCCGACTGCCGACGTGAAGGCGCAGACGTTCGCCGACGTCAAGACCCAGATCAAGTCGCAGCTCCTGTCGACGAAGCAGCAGTCCTACGTCCAGGCACAGATCGCCAAGTTGCAGGCGGCTCAGCAGAAGCTGACGCACTACAACAGCACGTACAAGCCGCCGACGACGTCGAAGCCGACGACGTCGACCCCGACCAGCTAACTCCGTGAGGACGCTGGTCGCCCTCGGTTCGGGTGATCCGCAGACGGTGCCGCTTGCCTCGTGGCGCGTCCTCGAGACCGCCGGTCGCGTCGAGGTGTCGGCCGACGAGCCGCTGGCCGAGTGGCTTGGCCGTGGCGGCGTGATGCTCGAGCAGGGCGCCCCGGTGGTAGCTGCCTCCGGGGAGCGCATGCTGGAACGGCTGGCTGCGGAGCGGTGGGCCGAGACGGTGCCGGACGGGCCGGCGTTCGACGAGGTCGTCCGCAGCAGCGCACTGTCGGCGCTCTGGGACCTGACGGTGACGCTGCGCCAACGGTGCCCGTGGGACCGCCAGCAGACGGAGCGCACGATCGTCCCGCACACGCTCGAGGAGGCCTACGAGGTGGCCGACGCGGCGACCAGCGGCAACGATGCGAAGCTGGTCGACGAGCTGGGCGACCTGCTGTTCCAGACCTACTTCCTGGGCCTGCTGCTCCAGGAGCGCGATGCGGGCGACCTGGCCACGATCGCATCGGGCATCCGCCGCAAGCTGATCCGGCGGCACCCGCATGTGTTCGGGCATCAGCAGGCCAACACCGCGGGCGAGGTGCGCTCCACCTGGGAGCGGATCAAGGCCGAGCAGGAGGGGCGCGAAGGGATCTTCCACGACGTGCCCGGGGTGCTCCCCTCGCCGCTCTACGCCCGCAAGCTGCAGCGGCGCGCGTCGGCGGTCGGTTTCGACTGGGATGCGTGGGACGGCGCCTGGAGTGACCTCACCGAGGAAGTCTCCGAGCTGCGCGAGGCCCTCGATGCGGCGCCCCCGCCCAGGGCCGAGAGCGAGCCCGACGCGCATGTCCGCCACGAGGTCGGCGATCTGCTGTTCGCCGCCGTCAACGTCGCGCGCCTCGTCAACGTCGATCCCGAGCTCGCGCTGCGGGGCGCCGCCGACCGCTTCCGCGGCCGCGTCGAGACCGCCGAGCAACTGGCTGCCGAAGCGGGTGAGACCTGGGTCACGCTCGGCCTGGAAGAGCAGGACGCCTGGTACCGCGAGGCCAAGAAGCGGCGTTCCTCAGTCGAATGAGGGCGACCGGGCGAGGGCAAGCGCCTCTCGCACCGCCTGCTCGGCGCTGACCGCCGCCGTCACCCCATCCAGCGGCCGGCCCCGCAGCGTCACGACCGGCCGGCCCAGCTTGCGGGCAAGCGCGACCTCGGACAGCGTGCCCCAGCCGGGGCCGATCGCAATCATCACGTCACCGGTTGCGGCGACGGCCAGGTTGCGTGCCTGGCCGGCGCCCGTGGCAACCACCAGGGTGCAGTAGGGGTTCGCCTCCTCCCGCCGGTCGCCGGGGAGGATGCCGAGCACCTGCCCGCCGGCGGCGTGGGCAGCACGCGCCGCCGCCTCCATGACGCCGCTCAGCCCGCCGGTGACGACCACCGCACCGTGCTCGGCGAGCAGCCGTCCGACGTCGGCGGCCAGGGCGTCGAGCTCGGCGTCGGGGCGTCCGGCGCCGGCCACCGAGACGTAGGTCGGATCCACCGGCCCACGATACGCCGTGGCGGGCCGGGGCCGTTGGCAGGCTGGGTATCATCCCCACGCCATGAGCGCCATCCTGTCCGTACACGGCCGCCAGATCCTCGATTCCCGCGGCAACCCGACCGTCGAGGTCGAGGTCATCCTCGAGTCCGGCGCGACCGGCCGGGCGGCGGTGCCGTCGGGCGCCTCCACGGGCGCCTTCGAGGCCGTCGAGTTGCGCGACGGCAACGCCGCGCGCTGGGGCGGCAAGGGCGTCGAGCAGGCCGTGAACCACGTCAACACGACGATCGGTCCGGCGCTCGAGGACGTCGACGCGACCGACCAGCGGGCCATCGACCAGGCGATGGTGGAGCTCGACGGCACGCCCAACAAGGGGCAGCTGGGGGCAAACGCCATCCTGGGCACCTCGCTGGCGGTGGCCAAGGCTGCAGCCGAGGACGCCGGCCTGCCGCTCTACCGCTACGTCGGCGGTACGGATGCCCACGTGCTGCCGGTGCCGATGATGAACGTCATCAACGGCGGTGCCCACGCAGACAACAACGTCGACCTGCAGGAGTTCATGCTGGTGCCGGTGGGAGCGGACTCCTTCGGCGAAGCGCTGCGGATCGGCGCCGAGACATTCCACACGCTGAAGGCGCTGCTGCACGAGCGGGGGCTGTCGACTGCCGTCGGCGACGAGGGCGGCTTTGCGCCCAACCTGCCGTCCAACGAGGAGGCGGTGAAGGTCATCGTCGAGGCCGCCGAGCGCGCCGGTCACGCCGACCGGATCGCGATCGCTATCGACGTCGCCTCCACCGAGTTCTTCTCCGATGGTCGCTACGAGCTGGCGGGCGAGGGTAGAACGCTGACCGCCGCCGAGCTTGTCGGCTATCTCGAAGAGCTGTGCGACCGCTACCCGATCGTGTCGATCGAGGACGGCCTCGCCGAGGACGACTGGGACGGCTGGGCACAGCTCACCGAGCGCCTCGGGAGCCGGGTCCAGCTGGTCGGCGACGACCTGTTCGTGACCAACGTCGATCGGCTCAGCCGTGGCATCGAGCAGCGTTGTGCGAACGCGATCCTCGTCAAGGTCAACCAGATCGGCTCCCTGTCGGAGACGCTCGACGCCGTCCGCCTGGCGCACACGTCGTCGTACGCCGCGGTGATGTCGCACCGCTCCGGCGAGACCGAGGACGTGACCATCGCCGACCTCGCAGTGGCCACCAATTGCGGCCAGATCAAGACCGGTGCTCCCTCGCGATCGGATCGGGTCGCCAAGTACAACCAGCTGTTGCGGATCGAGGAGGAGCTCGGCGCGGCAGCCCGCTATCCCGGCCGCGCTGCGTTCGCTCGCCTCGAGGCCGCCCGGTCGGGACGGTGAGCGGCCCGGCGGCGCGCCGCACGAAGATCGTCTGCACGATCGGGCCGTCCAGCTCCGAGCCCGAGATGGTCGAGCGGCTCGCATGGGCCGGCATGGACGCCGCCCGGCTGAACTTCTCGCACGGGTCGGCCGACGACCATCTGCAGCGGCTGCGCGCGGTGCGCCGGGCGCAGGAGCTGATCGGCCGGCCGCTGGCGGTGATCGCCGACCTGCAGGGACCGAAGATCAGGATCGGCCAGCTTCCCGATCCTCATTCGGTCAACCCGGGCGACACGGTGGTGCTCGCGGCGGCCGGGCGCGGCGGGCCTGGGGAGCTCGAGGTCACCTTCGCTGGGCTGGCCGACGCAGTGACACCCGGGCAGGAGCTGCTGATCGACGATGGCCGGGTGCGGCTGCGCGCCGTCGAGTCGGGCGCTGGGCGGGTGGAGGCGCGCGTCGAGGTCGGTGGGCTGATCTCGTCGGGCAAGGGCGTCAACCTGCCGGGGACGGTGCTCCCGATCCCGTCCCTGACCGAGAAGGACATCGAGGACCTGGAGTTCGCGCTCGCGCACGGCGTCGACTACGTGGCGCTGTCGTTCGTCCGTAGCGCGGACGACGTGCGCGACCTGCGGGAGCGGATCCTCGAGCACGGCAGCTCCGCCCGCGTGATCGCCAAGATCGAGAAGGCCGAGGCCGTTACCAACCTGGACGAGATCGTCGCCGCCAGCGATGCCCTGATGGTCGCCCGCGGTGACCTTGGAGTCGAGATCGGCGTGGCCGACGTGCCGTTGGTGCAGAAGCTGATCATCCGCTCGGCGCGGGACGCCGCCTGCACCGTGATCACGGCCACCCAGATGCTGGAGTCGATGATCCGGGCGCCGGAGCCGACGAGGGCAGAGGCGTCCGACGTCGCCAACGCGGTGCTCGACGGCACCTCGGCCCTGATGCTGTCGGGCGAGACGGCCGTCGGCGCCTTCCCGCTGGAGGCGGTGTCGATGATGAACCGGATCGCGCGCGTGGTCGAGCCGTCGCTGACGTACCACGACCCGCTGCGGCCGCGGGACGGCAGGATGTCCGCGATCCTCTCGCACGCGGCGTGCGACATCGCCGAGGAACTGAACGTCCCGGTGATCGCCGTGCCCACGCAGTCCGGGTCGACGGCCCGCCAGGTCTCCCGCTTCCGACCCGGCCGGCCGATCGTCGCCGCCAGCCCGAACCCGCACGTGCTGCAGCAGCTCGCCCTGGAGTGGGCGGTGGTGCCGATGGTGATCGAGGACGCCGACTCGATCGAGGATCTGTGGCACCGGATCGCCGACGCAATCGCGGGCAGCGGGCTGGCCGATCCCGGCCAGCAGGTGGTGCTGACCGGCGGCACCGTGCTGAACAAGCCGGGCACCACCAACCACATCCTGGTTCATACGCTGGAGTAGGAGTCGGCCGCGGCGGTGTCGAAAGGGCGGTCGTGGCTCGCCGCAGATCCTCCCGCCGGACGTCCAGGATCCTGCCGCTGCGGCGGCTCTCGGCGGTGGTGGTGCTGGCGGTGATGGCGGCGCTCTACGTCAACCCGGTGCAGCGCTACCTGCATGCGTCGCACCGGTTGCAGGACCAGCGGGCGCTGGTCGCGGCCCTGCAGCACCGCCACGACTCGCTGATCGCGGACTCCTCGCAGGTCCACACGACCGCCGGTGTCGAGCTCCTCGCCCGCGAGTGCGGGTGGATCTTCCCTCACGAGCAGCCGCTGGTGATCGAGGGCGTCCCGGCGCGCGACGACGCCCAGTGCCGCTGAGCCCGCTCGTGTTCTAGCCTTCTGCGGGTGGACGACTGGGACGTCGTGGAGCGCCAGCTCGGGCGAGCGCCGCGGGGCGCCGTGGCCGTGGTCGAGCGGTGCCCGTTCGGCCGCCCGGCCGTGATCAGGCAGGCGGACTACCTGCCGGGCGGCGAACCGTTCCCGACCACGTTCTACCTGACCTGCCCGGCTGCGGTGGCGGCGGTGTCCCGGCTCGAGGACGCCGGCGGCGTCGCCCGATACGAGCAGCGGGTCGGGGAGGACGAGTCGGCCGCCGCGTCGTACCGATGGGCAGCCGACCGTCAGCAGGCGCTGCGCCGCCCAGCGCCCGCGATGGCCGACGGTGGGGCGAGCCTCCGGCTCGGCATCGCCGGCACGGCGCGCGACGGCGCGGTCAAGTGCCTGCACGCCCACGTCGCGTTCGCGCTGGCCCAACCCGGCTACGAGCTGGGCGACCGGATGATCGCCGAGGCCGCGCCGCTGTTCCCGGACGCGGAGTGCTGCAGCGCATGACCGAGGCTGTGCTGGCGGTGGCTCGCGTGGAGTGGGCGGAGGGCGAGTACCGGCTTGCCCACCTCGACCTCCCGCGCCCGCAGATCGAGACCCTGCACAGGGTGGTCGACGAGCTGGTCTGGGAGCTGACCCGCCGGCTGGGTCAGACCTTCACCCTTGCCGAGCTCGCCGACGAGTACGGCGAGAGCGCCGCCTGGTGCCTCCAGGTCGTGCAGCGGACGACCGACCTGCTGATCGCCCAGGACCTCAGCCTCGTGCAGCCAGCGGCCTTCGCGCGGTTCGCGCGCGGCGCGGTCGACTACCGCCCCTGAGTGTCACGGCCGGCGTGACACTTCCGTGACCCGTTCCGACGGGGGTCTGACACCGTCCGGACCGCGTTGCAAAGGCGTTGCAGAGTCGTGACAGGCGCGGCTACGAGGAGGAGGCGCCGTTCGCCCGGTCGTCCGGGCGGATCACGATCTGGTCGGCCTCGACCCGCACCAGCAGCGCGCGGCGCTCGCCCCAGTGCTCGGCGAACACCGGGTCGTCCTTGACGGCGCCGTCGAGCCAGAAGCCGTAGCCCTCCTCGCCGTGGTCGAGCACCGCCTCGAAGCTGTGCTGCGGCTTCCGGCCTCGCCCACGACCGCCGCGGCGCCGTCGGCGACTGCTGCCTGCAGCGTCCTCGCCGGCCGGCGCCGAGACCTCGACGACCTGCGTCTCGGCTGCTTCAACCGGCTTCTTGGCCCGGCTGCTGCGCCGCCGCTTGGGCTTGGTCTCGACCTCCACCTCGGCGGCGTCCGGCGGCATCACCGGCGGCGGGACGTCGCCGCCGCGGGCCTCGCCGGCGTCACGGCGGAGGATGCCGTTCGCCGAACGGAACGCCGAGATGCTGGCCGGCGTCGAGTTCAGCGTGTGGGCGATCCACACGTCGGTCATGCCGCGGGCGACCCAGTCGCGGATCTCGTTGAGGTACGGCTTGAGCGTCGCCTTCTGCTGCGTGGTCACGGTGCGAGAGTGTATCCGGTGGTCCCGCCGGCGGTCCCCGGGGCCGTCGAGCATGGTGCCCGCGACGGTCGGCAACGCTGACAGCGTGTCCGGTGCAAATTCCTTGTAAATCCACTAGAGCGGGGTCCCCCGGGCCGCTACTCTTTGACACACGGTCTCGGGTCCCGCGGCCGTAGATGAGAGGAACCGTGATGGGGTCGACGGCGAGAAAGCTGGAGATCGATGAGTCGGTAGGCTGGGTGTCCGGTATGCCGGCGAAGGGCGAGTTCCGATGCGCGGCATGTGGCTACGGGGTGACGGTGTACCGGGAGCTTCCGGCCTGTCCGATGTGCCGTGGCGAGCGCTGGGAGCGGGTGCCGTGGCGCCCGTACTCGCGGAGCTACCGGTCGAACCGCACATAGCTCCACACCGGTAGCGCATTAGACTGGTTGCGTGAACGCGAGCCGCAGGCTGCTCGGGCCGCTGGTCTTCGTGGCGGGCGCGACGACGATGTCGACGGAGATGTGCGCCTCGCGGCTCCTGGCTCCGTTCTTCGGCGCGTCCATCCTGATCTGGGCCAACATCATCGGCCTGATCCTGATCTATCTCGCGGCCGGCTACTACGTCGGCGGCCGGCTTGCCGACCGGCACCCGAACATGCGGTTCCTGGCCCGGCTGATGCTGGTCGCCGCCGCGGCGATCGCGATCCTGCCGTTCATCGCCGAGCCGGCGCTGTCGGTCGCCGTGCGGGCGTTCGCCCAGGCGTCGGTGGGCGCGTTCCTGGGCTCGTTCTTCGCGACCATGCTGCTGTTCTCGGTGCCGGTGACGCTGCTCGGGATGGCCTCGCCGTTCGCCGTCCGGCTGGGCGTCGAGACGATCGACAAGGCGGGGGAGGTCGCCGGCCGGATGTACGCGCTGTCCACCACCGGCAGCATCCTCGGCACGTTCATCCCGGTCGCGATCCTGATCCCCAACATCGGCACCCGCCGCACGATGCTGGTCACGGCCGGCCTGCTGGCGCTGATCGCCTTCCCCGCGCTCGGCCGCCGCTACGTGCTGGTGCCGGCCGCGATCGCGGTGCTCGCGGTCGTCCCGCCGGGCCTGGTCAAGCCCGGCCCCGGCGTGATCTTCGAGGGTGAGTCGCCCTACCAGTTCGTGCAGGTCGTCCAGCAGTCCAACGGCACCCGCGTCCTGCACCTCAACGAGGGCTGGGCCGAGCACTCGGTCTACATCCCGGGGCAGATCCTGACCGGCGGCTACTGGGACCAGTTCCTGCTGGCGCCGGTGCTCCACCAGGGCAGCTTCAGGAGCCTGGCCATGATCGGCTACGCCGGAGGAACGGTCGGCCGCGAGTACGGCGCGTTCTGGCCGAAGGTGAACGTGCAGGGCATCGAGCTCGACCCGCTGGTCACCCAGGTCGGCGAGAAGTACTTCGGCCTCGACAGCAACCCGCGCGTCCACGTTGCGACGGCGGACGGGCGCGTCTACCTGGAGACCCACTCGACCCGCTACGACGCGATCTTCCTGGACGCGTTCCGCCAGCCCTACATCCCGTTCTACATGACCACCCAGGAGTTCTGGTCACTGGCGATCTCGCGGCTCAACCCCGGCGGGCTGGTGATGGCCAACGTCGGCCACACGCCCGGCGACAACCGGCTGCCCGACGCGATCGCCGGCACCATGGCCACCCGCTTCGCCTCGGTTTACCTGTGGCACCTGGGCGGGTTCACCGACATCGTCGTCGCCTTCACCCGCCAGACCTCGCAGGCGGATGCGATCCGCCGCCTCGAGGCCGCTCCCGCCGGGCTGCAGTCGACCGCCTCCCACGCCCTCGACCTGCAGGCGGGTGGGGCCGACCAGCGACCCGCTGACCGACGACAAGGCGCCGGTCGAGTGGATGACCGACCAGATGATCGTCAAGTACGCCGCCGCCGGCGGCACCGGCTGAATCATTCAACCGGTACGCTGCCGGGGTGCCAACCGCTGCCCGCCGCGCGCTTCAGGTCGCAGCGATCCTGCTGCTTGCCTTGCTGATCGGGCTGTTCGCCAAGAGCCTGGTCGACAACGGCACCACCGTCTCTGCCCAGGTCGGCGACGGCAAACGCCCTGCGGCGCCCAACTTCACGCTGCCGGCACTGGACGGGCATCGGTGACCTTTCGCTCGCCTCCTACCGCGGCAAGATCGTGGTGCTGAACTTCTGGGCCTCCTGGTGTGACCCGTGCAAGAACGAGGCCCCGCTGCTGGCCGAGCTTGCCGACAGGTACCGCTCGCGCGGGGTCACGATCGTCGGAGTCGACGAGCAGGACCTGACCAGCGACGGCCGCTCGTTCGCGGCGCAGATATCACCTCGACTACCCGATCGTCCGCGACTCGTCCGGTGACGTCGAGAACCGCTGGGGCTTGACCGCGCTGCCGGAGACGTTCGTGCTCGATCGCAGCGGTCACGTGCTGGATCACTTCCCCTACGCGATCCAGGGCCCTGAGCTCGACCGTGCACTGCGCCCGCTGCTCGCGGGGAACGCGTCGTGAAGCGGGCTTGCGCTCCTGATCGCAGCCCTGCTCGCCGTGGCCGCGCCGGCGCCGGCCGCGGCGATGCCCGCCACCTGGTCGGTGCCCGACCTCGAGAACCAGCTGATGTGCCCGGTCTGCCACGACCTGCTCAGCCAGTCGCAGTCGGCGGTCGCCGACAGCATCCGCCAGTTCATCCAGCAGCAGCATGACGCGGGTTGGTCGCAGCAGCGGGTGGTCAACGCCCTGGTCGCCCAGTACGGCCAGGCGATCCTGGCAGCCCCGCCCAAGCACGGCTTCGGACTGGTTGCCTGGGTGGTGCCCGGGCTGGTGCTGCTGGTCGGCATCGGGGTGGCCGTCGTTCTGGCGATGGCGTGGACGCGCTCGCGCTCGAACGGCGGAGGGGTGCTGGCCGCGGACGGCCCACTCGACCCGGAGCTCGAACGGCGGATCGACCGCGAGCTGCGGGACGACGATCCGTGAGAGACGCGTGGGTGGCGTTCGTGGCCGGGCTGGTCTCGTTCGGGACGCCGTGCGTGCTGCCGCTGGTGCCGGCGTACCTGTCGGCGATCGGCGCGCGGGCGGTCAGCGGCAGGCAGGCGCTGCTTGCCGCACTGCCGTTCGTGGCCGGGTTCTCAGCCGTGTTCGTCGCGCTGGGTGTGATCGCCGGCCTGGCCGGCGGGCAGCTCTCCGACCACCGCACGCAGCTGACCCAGCTGGCCGGCATCGTGATCGTGGCCATGGGGCTGCTGATGCTGGGCCTGTTCCACATCCCGGTGCTGGAGCGCTCGATGCAGCCGGCCCTGGAGCCGGCCCGCCGGTCGGGCTCCCCGCTGCTGCTGGGCGCGGCCTTTGGCCTCTGTTTCACCCCCTGCGTGGGGCCGGTGCTGGGCTCGCTCCTGGTGCTCTCTGCCAACGCCGGCACGGCCGTCCGGGCGGGCTGGCTGCTGGCTGCGTACGCCGCCGGCCTGGCGCTCCCGTTCCTGATCGCGAGCGTGGCGCTGGGCCAGACGATGAGCGTGTTCCGGGTCGTACGCGACCGCTGGGACGTGGTGCGCACGTTCAGCGGCGTGGTGCTGGTGACCGCGGGGCTGCTCGTCTTCTTCGACCAGGTCTACCTGCTGAACGGCTTCGTCAACCGAGTCGCCGAACGCCTGTGAGCAAGGGCATCGTCCAGCTGGTGGGCGTCGACCTCTTCTTCCGCGGCAAGATCGACGCGATGCTGCTCTCGGCCGGGTACGAGGTGATCGCCAAGCCCGGCGGCCCGCCGCCGGACGTGGTCATCGCCGACGTCGGCAAGGTCGAGCCCGCGGATGTACTGGCCCGGTTCCCCGGCGTTCCGGTGCTCGGGTTCGGCGCCCACACCGACCCCCAGCGGCTACGTGCCGCACGGCAGGCGGGCTTCGCAAACGTGGTGCCGCGGTCGGTCTTCTCGGAGCGGTTGCCGGAGCTTGTCGCGGAGCTCCTTGTCTAACATCCGCGGCCAGAGAGAGGAAGACCGCCAGGAGGCCCTGAGTGACCTACATCATCGCCGAGCCCTGCATCGATGTGAAGGACAAGTCGTGCATCGACGTGTGCCCGGTCGACTGCATCCACGAGTTCGCACGCATGCTCGTGATCGATCCCGAGGAGTGCATCGACTGCGGTGCCTGCGAGCCGGAGTGCCCGGTCGAGGCGATCTTTCCCGAGGACGCGCTACCCGACAAGTGGGAGCCGTTCGTGAAGATCAACTACGCCTTCCCCGACGGCGACACGATCAACCGCCTGACCGACGAGGTCAAGCCGCCGGAGTGATCCGGCGGGCGTCGGCTACAGGTAGCCGATGCTCTTCAGCGACTCCTGGATGGCCTTGGCCTCCTCGTCGCTGTACTGCACCTCGCCGGCCTTCTGGCCTTCGGCTGCGCTCGTCGTCTGCACCGCGCGACCGTCGCTGAACAGCTCCGTGAGCACGTGCCCGTCCATGTCGTCGGGGACGGCGACGCCGAGCGCGTGCAGGACGGTGGGCGCGACGTCGACGATGTTGGCGCCCTCGATCGTCCCGTGCTTGATGCCGGGGCCGTTGGCCAGCACGATCCCGTAGCGCCGGTGGCGGCCTCCGCCGCCATGGGCGGGAAGCGGCTCGACCAGGGACGAGCTCGCCAGCCGGTCGGACGCGACGTAGGGGCGGTCGCCGAAGTCGATCAGGATGTCGGGGATCCGCTCCAGCTGGTCGCCGTCGTAGACGTCCTCGCGGCGGAACGCCCCCTCGATGATCGGCTCGCCGGTGTCGGGGTCGCGGGCCGCCTTCAGCGCCTCGATGGCGCGGCGGCAGACCTCGTCGCGCTCGCCGGCCGGGACGCCCGGCGCCACGAACACGCTCTCGGCCGACGCCGCCGCGGCGTAGGCCTTGGTCTGCTCCATGTCGATCGGCACCGACAGCGTGCTGTCGATCCGCAGGGCCAGCTTCTCCTTGAAGGTGGTCGGCAGGCGGCTCTCCAGGCCGAGCACGTCCAGCCGCCGCATGGTGTCGATGACGCGGCGCGTCGACAGCCCCTTCGGAGCCACCCGCTTCGCGCTCCGCTGGCGGACCAGCAGGCCGGCATCCTCCAGCACGCGGTTGATGAAGAAGCTCTTCTCGTACCGGCCGAAGCCGTGGTCGGAGATGATCAGCACGAGGGCTCCGCGGTCGGCCATGTCCAGGCGGTCGCCGATCACCTCGTCGCACAGCCGGTAGGACTTCTCGACCAGCGGCAAGTCGAGCTTCGCCTTCTCGGCGTCGTAGCGGGGATCGGTCTCGTCGAGCACGTTCCAGAACTTGTGCTGCAGCGGGTCGGGCGCCTGGATCACCGTGAACAGCAGGTCCCAGTCGCCGCGCTCCAGCACGTAGCGGGTGGCGACCTCCTGCTGGGGGATGACGGTGTGCGTCTGCTCGGCGAACGCCCGGCCCTCCAGGCCCGCGGCGTAGGGGTCGGCCTCGAAGCCGCCGGGCAGCGCCTTCAGCTCGGCCTTCAGCTCCTTCGGCCATGTGTAGTCGACGCTCTCACCGGGCGTGAACGCGCCGGACGTGAACGTCCCGTTGACCTCTGACGGAGGCCACGAGACGGGCACCGCCATCACGTTCACGATCCGCCCGGCGGCGGACGCCAGCTCCCACAGCTTCGCGCCCCTGGCCGACTTGGCCGAGACCAGCTTGCGCTCTCCCGGCAGGCCCGCCTCGAAGAAGTCGAAGACGCCGTGCGAGCCGGGATTCTTGCCGGTGGCGATCGAGATCCAGGCCGGCGAGGAGAACGGCGGCAGGCATGACTGGAGCAGCCCGCTGCGCCCGCTCTGCAGCCCGCGCGCGAGGTTCGGCATCAGCCCCCGCTCGGCCATCGGCCGCAGCAGATCCCAGGTCGCGCCATCGAGTCCGAGCACGACGACCTTGCCGGAGAGATCCCCGCTCATCGGGCTGGTACTCTACCCGCTCGATGCCGCACACCCCTGCGTTCACCGTGTGGTTTACAGGGCTTCCCCAGTCCGGGAAGAGCACCCTCGCCGACCTGCTCGCCTACGAGCTGCGGGAGAGCCGCGGCCTCTCTGCGCTGGAGATCCTGGACGGCGATGTGATCCGCACCGAGCTGTCGCGCGGGCTCGGATTCTCGCGGGAGGACCGCGACGAGAACATCCGCCGGATCGCGTTCGTCTGCAAGGTTTTGACCCGGGCCGGCGTCCCCAACATCGTCGCCGCCGTGTCGCCCTACCGTGAGGCGCGCGAGCAGGCGCGGGCGAGCATCGGCCGCTTCGTCGAGATCTATTGCGCCGCCACCGCCGATCAGTGCGCGGAGCGCGACTACAAGGGCAACTACGCCAGGGCGCGGGCGGGGGAGATCGCCCACTTCACGGGCGTTGACGACCCCTACGAGCCGCCGGCGTCGCCCGAGCTGACGCTCGACACCGTCGGGCGCTCGCCCGAGGACTGCCTGGCCGAGATCACGCAGAAGCTGGAAGCGCTGGGATACCTGGCGGCACCGGGGGGTGGTGACGCCGGCAAGGCCTACTCCTCCGAGGAGGAGGCCGAGGTCGCGTCCCGGCTCGAGTCCCTCGGCTACATGTGATGCCAAGCCCCAGGGTCTGCGTCATCGGGCTCGACGGGACGCCCGCGAGCTATCTGCGCCGCCGGTTCGCCGAGGGCGCGTTGCCCAACCTGGCGGCGCTCGCCGAGCAGGGCGAGCTGTTGTCATCGTGGGCGCCGCTGCCCCCGATCTCATCGGTGTCGTGGGCATCGGCCTCGACCGGCACCAACCCCGGCCGCCACGGTGTCTTCGGGTTCGTCGAGCGCAAACCACAGACCTGGGAGATCACGTTCACCAACGTGATGACGATCCGTGAGCCGGCCGTGTGGCAGCACGCCGCCCGGGCGGGGATGCGCTCGATCGTGATCAACGTGCCGGGCACGTACCCCGCGCAGCCCCAGCAGAACGGGATCCTGGTGTCGGGCTTCGTGTCGCCGGTGCTCGAGAAGTCGGTGCAGCCGCCCTCGCTGCTGCCCTTTCTGAACGAGCGGGGCTACCTGATCGACGTCGATCTCGGCCTCGGGCACAAGGATCTGGAGGCGTTCAGCGAGCAGCTCTTCACGCACCACGCGGCGCGCACGCGGGTGCTCTGCGACCTGCTGGACACCGAGGCGTGCGACCTCTTCTACGCCGCCTTCACGGGCACCGACCGGCTGCACCACTTCCTGTGGGAGCAGATGGAGAAGGGCGAGGAGCCGTGGGCCGGCAGGTTTGCCGCCTACTACGACGCGATCGACGACTCGGTCGGCCAGATCGTCCAGCGCCTGGACGACGACTGCCGGCTGATCCTGCTCTCCGACCACGGCTTCTGCCGGCTGGACGAGGAGGTGTTCGTCAACCGCTGGCTGGAGCGCGACGGCTGGGTGGCGCTGGAGGATCCGGCACAGTCGATCGCCTCCATCATCCCCGAGCGGACGCGGGCCTACTGCATGGATCCCGGCCGCCTGTACCTGAACCTGGCGGGGCGCGAGCCGGGCGGCATCGTCCAGCCCTCGGAGTACGAGTCGGTGCGCGCCGAGCTGAAGTCGTGGGCCGAGTCGCAGCCCTGGGTGACGCGGGCGACGGTCCGCGAGGAGGCCTTCTCCGGCCCGATGGCCGAGCACGGCCCCGACCTCGTGCTGAGCTCGCCGAACGGCCTCGACCTGAAGGGCGCCGTGCGCACCAAGGAGCTGCAGGCCAAGGGCCGGCTGACCGGCATGCACACGCAGGACGACGCCTTCGTGCTGGTGCGGGGCGCTCATCCGGGCGGCGAGGGCAAGGTCGAGGACGTCGCGGCGACGGTGCTGGACGGCCTTGGGCTCGACCCGTCGTCCCTCGACGGCCGCGTTCTCAGATAGAGCTCTCACCGCTCGCGGCAGTCCCTAGACTTCCCTGAATGGCGCTCCGCCTTGTCATGGGACCGGCCAACTGCGGGAAGGTGGCCGAGCTCCTGGATCGGTTTCTGCTCGCGGTCGACGCGGGCGACGACCCCTACCTGGTCGTGCCTTCGATCCCCGACATCGAGCGCGCCGAGCGCGACCTGCTGAGCCGCCGGGAGTGTGTCCTGGGCGGCCGCATCGGCTCGTTCGACGACCTGCTGTGGCTGGTGGCCGCGCGTTCCGGGGAGCCCGCCGGAGGGCTCGGGGAGTTCGAGCGGCGGATGGTGCTCGAGGACGTCGTCCGCTCCGCCGAGCTGACGGAGCTGGCCGGGCCGGCGCGGTTCGGAGGGTTCGTGGACGGCGTGTTGCGGCTGTTCGACGAGCTGGCCGCCAGCGATCTGCCCGATGCCGTCAGCCGTCGCCTGGAGAGCTGGAGCGGTGGCCGCCGCGACGAGCTGGTGTCGCTGCACATCGCCTACCGAGCGCGGCTCGCCGAGCTCGGTGCCACCGACGTCGGAGCCGCCCGCGCCCGGGCCGCCGCGCTGCTCGGCGACCGGCTCGACGCCTGGGACGGAGCACCGGTGCTGGCGTACGGATTCGAGGATCTGACCGGCGTGCAGCTGGCGGCGCTGCGCGCGCTGGCGGCCCGCTGCGAGGTCACCGTCTCGATTCCCTACGAGACCGGGCGGCCCGCCTTCGACGCCGTGCGCCCGGTCGTGGCGGCGCTGACCGTCGAGCCTCACGACGTGCTCGAGCTCCCGCCCGGGACGCACGCCGATTCCCCGCTTCTCCTCCGGCTCGAGCGCGGGCTGTTCGACGACCGCGAGCAGGTCGCCTACCCGGAGGCCGACCCCACCGACGGCTCGGTCGTCCTGCTCGAGGCGTGCGGTGTCCGCGGTGTCTGCGATCAGGTGGCCGCCGAGGCGCTGGCCGAGATCCGGGCGGGGGTGCCGCCGGAGCAGATCGCCGTGCTTGCCCGCGACGTGGGCCACTGGTCGATCGCGCTGCGATCGGCGTTCGCCGCCCACGGCCTTGACATCGCCGTCGACACCCGCACCGCGCTGGGGGCGACGCCGGCCGGCCAGGCCCTGCTGGGGCTGCTCCGGTTCGCCTGGTTCGAGGGCGACCGGCGAGAGCTGTTCCGGTTCCTGCGAAGCCCATTCTCGGGCGTCCCGCGGGCGACGGTCGACTACGCCGAGGGCCGGCTGCGCGGCCGTGGCGCGCTCGCGCACGACGACACCCGCGGCGTGCTCGACGAGCTGGACTACAGCCGCCTGCTGGCCGCGGCCGACCGGCTCTCGCAGCCCGGCGATCCGCTCGACCAGGTCACCGACATGGTGCGGCGGATGAGCGCGGCGGCCGGTGGGCTGAGCGCTCGCGTGCTGGGGCCGTCGGGTGACCGCCATGTCGCCGCGCTGCGCGCCGTCCTGCAGGCCGTCGAGCGGCTGGCCGATCTCCAGGCGCGCGGCCTGGCGACCGCCGACCGGGCGACGGTGCTCGCCCAGCTGGGCAGGGTCTCGGTGCAGGCGCAGGGCGAGACGGCCGGCCGCGTGCAGGCGCTCGACATCCGCCGTGCCCGTACCCGCCGGTTCGACGTGGTGTTCCTGCTCGGCCTGGAGGAGGGCGGCCTGCCGGGCGGCCCCAGCGACAGCCCATTCGTCACCGCCGAGGACGCGGCAGCCCTCGCCCTCCGCCGGCCAGAGCCGGCCGAGCGCGACCGCCACCTGTTCTACGTCGCGGTCACCCGGCCGTGGAAGCGCCTCTACCTGTCGCGGCAGGCGGCGGACGACGAGGGGCGGGTGCTCGAGCCGTCGCCGTTCCTGGACGACTTGCGCCACGCCCTGGGCGTCGAGGGCGACGAGCTTCCCCGCCGCCGCCGCGGGCTGGGCGATCTGACCTGGGAGCTGGCCGACGCTCCCACCGACCGCGAGCGGATCCGCGCCCTGGCCGTGGAGCTGCGGACGCGGGAGTCCTGGGCGCTGGCGGTCGCCGAGACGCAGGGATGGTCGCGGAAGCTCGATCGCGCACGGACCGCGTACCGGCGCCGGCACGCGCTGACCAACCGGGCCGTCCTGTCGGCTCTGCAGGCAACGGAGCGGTTCTCGGTCACCGAGCTCGAGAAGTTCGCCGAGTGCTCGTCGGCATGGTTCGTCGAGCGTCACCTCCAGCCCGGCGAGATCGACTACGTGTTCGGGCCGAAGGAGAGCGGCTCTGTCGCCCATACGACGCTCCACCGCTTCTACGACAGGATGCCGGGCGAGCTCGGCATCGAGCGCCTCACCCGCGACGATCTTCCGCGAGCCGTGCCGCTCATGCACAGCTGCCTGGCCGAGGCGCTGAAGTCCGTCCGCGTGCCGCGAAGCGCCGCCGGCAAGGAGGCGGTGCGGAAGCTGGAGCTCGACCTGGAGGGGTTCCTGCGGGTCGAGTCCTCGTTCCCGTCCGCCCTGGTGCCTCGTGACTACGAGGTGCGCTTCGGCACCAAGACCTCGCGGACGGAGCTGCAGGCGGGGCTGCGCCTCGACGGCTACGCGGTGTCGGGCACGATCGACCGCATCGACCGCGATCCCAGCCTGTCGGCGAGGGGCGTCGTGTGGGACTACAAGCTCGGCAAGGGCGCCAGGTCGGCGGCGCAGATCGAGAGTGAGCGGAAGCTGCAGCTCCCGCTCTACATCCTGGTGCTCCGCGACCTGATCGGGATCGAGCCGATCGCCGGCCTCTACCGAGCCCTCGGCGGGGAGCGCAAGGTGCGCGGGATGGCCGTCAAGGGCGAGCTCGACGGGCTGATGCGCAACGACCTGATGCCGGAGGACGAGTTCTGGGCACAGGTCGACCGCGCTGTCGGCTATGCCAATGCCATCGTCCGCCGGATCCGTGGCGGCGACATCCGCCTCGACCCGATCGGCAAGAAGTGCCCCGAGTGGTGCATCCGCCAGTCGGGCGGCATCTGCCGGGTGCCGCGCCCATGATCGTCCGCGAGTGGAACGCCGGTCAGCGGGAGGCCATCGAGCGCCGCGGCCGCGTGTTCGTCTCGGCCGGCGCCGGCACCGGCAAGACGGCCGTGCTGGTCGAGCGGGCGGTGCGCCGCGTCGAGGCGGGCACTCCCGTCGACCACCTGCTGATCATCACCTTCACCGAGCGGGCCGCCGACGAGCTGAAGCGCCGCATCCGCGAGCGATTGCACGACATGGGTCTGACCGAGGCGGCGGCATCGGTGCAGAGCGCCTGGGTGTCGACCATCCACGGCTTCTGCTCACGGCTGCTGCGTGGTCACGCGCTCGAGGCGGGGATCGACCCGTCGTTCGGCGTGGCAGCCGACACCGAGATGCGGATCCTGCAGAGCGAGGCCTTCGGCGAGGCACTGGAGCGGTATGCAGCCGGCGACGCCCCGGGCCGGCTCGACGTGCTCGCCCGCTACGGCAGCGACCGGCTGCGACGGATGACCGTGGAGCTGCACACGCGTCTCCGCGGTCTCGGCCTCCCCCTCGACCTGGTCGCGTACCGTCCGCCCGACCTGCCGCGGGCGATCGACGAGGCGCGGGTGGCTGCGCTGGGGGCGGGCGACGACCCCAACGCACAGGCGCTGCTGGCCGTGCTCGGGCGCGACCTCGATCCGGCCGAGCTTGTGGATCTGAGCGAGCACGGAGTCGACGCGAAGGCTCCGCTGAAGGAGGCGGTCGAGGCCGTGCAGGAGGCTGCGCAGGACGTCGCGGCCGATGCCGACCGCGTTCTCCTGGAGGAGCTGCTGCGGGAGTTCGATGCCTCCTACTCCGAGATCAAGAACGGTCGCGGCCTGCTCGACTTCAACGACCTCGAGCTCGAGGCACGGGCGCTGCTCCAGAGCCGGCCGGAGGTCGCGCAGGAGTGCCGCGAGCGGTTCGTGGAGGTGATGGTCGACGAGTTCCAGGACACCAACGCACTCCAGGTGGAGCTGGTCGAGCTGGTCCGCGGCGGCGACCTGTTCCTGGTCGGTGACGAGTTCCAGAGCATCTACCGGTTCCGCCGCGCCGACGTCAACGTCTACCGGGAGCGGCGGGCGCAGGCAGGCGACGAGCTCGTTGCCCTGACCGAGAACTACCGCTCGGCCCCGCACATCCTCGACCTCGTCAACGAGACGTTCACGCGCGAGTCGGGAAGCGCCTACACCGACCTGGTGGCCGCCAACGGCGCAGAGCCCGATCCCGGGCTGCCCTCGGTGGAGCTGCTCCTGACCGACATCCGGGCGTGCAAGGAGGAGGAGCTGATCTGGCGCACGGCCGAGGCCGAGTCGATCGCGGAGCGGGTCGCGGAGCTGGTCGGCCAGGGCCACTGCGGCTACGGCGACGTTGTGCTGCTGTTCGAGGCTGGGACGGACGCCGGCATCTACGAGGGCGAGCTGCGCAAGCTCGGAATCCCGACGGTGCGGGCCACCGGCCGCGGCTACTACGGCCAGCAGGAGGTGGGGGACATCCTTCAGTACCTGCGGCTGCTCCTGAATCGCACCGACGACCGGGCGCTGCTGAGCGTCCTGGCCTCGCCGCTGGTCGGCCTGTCCCCCGACGGGCTGGCGCTGCTCCGGCTGGCCACACGCCGCGCCGCGGCGATCGGCGCCTTCGAGCCGGGCCGCTGGCCGCAGGACTACTCGGAGAGCGACAACCGGCTGGCGCAGGCCTTCAGGCTGCGGTTCGAGCGGCTGGTGGACCAGCACAGCTCGCTCAGCCTGGAGCAGCTCTGCGAGCGGGTCGTCGCCGAGCACGACTTCGACCTCGCGCTGCTCGCCCGCCCCGACGGCGACCGGCGGCTCGCCAACGTCCGCAAGCTGATCCGGCTGGCGCGCGAGTACGAGCAGCTGCGCGGGCCCGACCTGGACGGGTTCGTGCGCTTCTGCGAGGAGCAGGCCGACCTGGCCTCGCGCGAGGGCGACGCCGCGATCGCCGACGAGGGCGGCGACGCGGTGATGCTGATGACGGTCCACGCGGCGAAGGGCCTCGAGTTCGAGGTGGTGGTGATCGCCGACGCCGGCCGCCGGCCCGGTGGACGCTGGAGCGACGTCGTTGTCGACTCCCGGGGCCGGGTCGGGTTTCGCGCCGCTCCCGACACTGGCATCAACCGGCCGGCGCTGGGGATGAAGGCGCTTCAGGACGCCGAGGCGCAGGCGGACGCCGAGGAGGGGAGGCGCAAGCAGTACGTGGCGATGACCCGCGCGCGCCGCCACCTGATCATCAGCGGCGGCATCGCCCAGCCAACCGACAACACGCCGATCGCCGCCCTCTGCCAGACCCTCGGCATCGGGCTCCACTCGGAGGGCGTCGTCGACCTGGGGAGAACGTCCGTGGTGGTCAAGATCGTGCGCCCCTCCGGGGAGCCGGCGCCCGAGGTGTCCGAGTACGACCAGCTGCACCTGTTCGGGGAGTCTCCCGAGACGCTGCCCGACCTGCCGCCCTTCGAGCCGGTCGCCCGGCCGCCTGCACACGCCGTCCGCCGGATGTCCTACAGCGGGCTGGCGCTGTACGACCGCTGCGGCTACCGGTTCTACGCCCAGCGGCTGCTCCGCCTGCCCGAGCGCGAGCGGGTGCGCGAGCCCGCGCAGGGGATGGCCGGCGTCGAGGTCGGTGATGCGGTGCACCTGCTGCTGGAGCACGAGGACGAGCGGTGGCGGGAGCTGTACCCGCACGCGACGGCCGAGGACGAGCAGCGGATCGAGCGAATGGTGACCGGCTGGCGGGAGTCGGATCTGGCTGGGCGCCTGGCCGGCCTGGCCGGCGTGACGCTGGAGCAGCCGTTTGCCTTCGAGCTCGACGGCGTGCTGTTCCGGGGCCGGTTCGACGCCTTTCACCGCGACGGCGGCGGGTCGGCGCTGGTGGTGGACTACAAGACCAACCTGCTGGGCGAGCAGGATCCCGAGGACATCGTCGAGCGGTCGTACCGCCATCAGGTCGCGATCTACGCGCTGGCCGTGCTGACTGCCGGCGCGCAGGACGTGGAGGTGGCCTACGCGTTTCTCGACAGGCCGGGCTCCGTTGTCACCCGCAGCTACACGAGTGCTGATGCCGATACGCTGCGCGGCGGCTTGCGCGAGTCCCTGTCCCCGATCCAGGCCGGCCGCTTCGAGGCCCGGCCGGGCCCCTACTGCGCCGAGTGCCCGGCGCTCGACCTGCTCTGCGCCGGGCCGGCGCTGCCGACCGAATGACGCTCGCCGAACGCCGCAAGCGGGCCGTCATGTTCCTCGACCAGTTGTCGGCCGAGCACCCGGACGCGCACATCGCCCTGCACTGGACAACCCCGCTCGAACTGCTGGTCGCCACGATCCTGTCCGCGCAGACCACCGACGTGCGCGTGAACCTGACGACCCCCGAGCTGTTCCGCCGCTGCAAGACGCCCGAGGACTACCTGGCGATGCCCGAGGAGGAGCTCGAGGAGCTGATCCACCCGACGGGGTTCTTCCGGCAGAAGGCGAGGGCGATCAAGGGGTCGTGCGCGGGGATCGTGGAGCGGTTCGGCGGGGAGGTACCGCACTCGGTGGACGAGCTGGTGACGCTCCACGGCGTCGGCCGCAAGACCGCGGCGGTGGTGTCGTCCAATGCGTTTGGGACGCGCGACGGGATCGCGGTCGACACTCACGTCGGCCGCGTGTCCCGCCGCCTGGGGCTGACGCGGCACCGCGACCCGGTCAAGGTCGAGCGGGTGCTGATGCAGCTGTTCCCGCGTGAGCGCTGGTTGGAGGTGTCGGACGTCTTCATCTTCCACGGCAGGCGGGTCTGCGAGTCACGCCGTCCGCGATGCGAGATCTGTGCGGTGTCGGAGACATGCCCCTCGTCGCTCGTCCGGCACGGTTTCGTCACGCGTTGAGCCTTGTTCCGTGCGTGGCGGCGAGGGCAAGCTTGCTCCCGTCATGTCCAGGATCGCTCTCGAGCTCTACGCCGAACGCCTCGCCCGCCACGCCGAGCGGCTGCGCGACGACATCGAGGGCGCCCGGCTGCGGATCGAGTGGGGGCAGCTCGAGCAGCGACTGTGCGACGAGCTGGGCAGCCGCGACCGCGCGGTGCTCGAGGCGCTGGGCGCGCTGTCGGGTGCCGAGCCGCAGGCAGAGCGACGGCTGCTGGAGCGACGGTTGGCGCAGCTGGCGGTGGTCGAGCGCCTGCAGGCGCTGGTCGAGCGCGAGATCGAGGCGGTGCGGTGAGCGGCGGCGCTGGACGTCCAGACTCGCTGCCGATGGACTGGCAGGTCACGATCGAATGGCTCGACGCCGACGGGAAGGTGATTCACCGTACCGCTCTGCCGGTCAACGCGGAGGGCGTCGCTCAGCTGGTTGAGCCTAGACCGGAGGGCGCCGCCGGCTACAGGTTCGTAGGCAGTCTCGGCGATGCCAAGGTGGAGCTGCTCGATGTCGACGGGCGCCCACTCGGGGGGCTCGGCGGCGCCTAAACGTTCGGGTCGCGGCGCGGTGCCAGCGAGGCCAGCAGGCCGCCGTCCTCGTCGTAGGCCGGGAAGAGGTCGACCCGCACCTCTTTCTTGATGCCCGAGCGGTGGCGCATGACCAGCGGCTGGTCGAGCTTGCGGACGCCCCATTCCAGGACGACGTCGACCGGGTTCTGGCCGTCTGCCCAGCCGGAGATGCCGAACACATCGACCAGGTGCTTGCCGAGCAGGTCGTTCTCGGTGTAGCCGGTCAGCTCGAACACGCCCTTCCCGGCCGACAGCACGCGGGCGTCGCGGTCACAGGCCACGAAGCCGGCGTTGGCGGGCGGGTAGAAGTCCTCCAGCAGCTCGAACAGAAAGCCGAACCCGCAGTGGTGGCAGCCGACCGCCTGGTACGACAGGCCGTCGCGGCCGTCGTCGTCCGCTGCGCGGCTTCCACAATTCGGGCAGATCCAGTACCTCATTACTCCAACTCTACTTGGGCGCCTTGGAGTTGGATTCAGGCTGCCTGGGAGGATCCTGTGGCCGCGGTGGCAGCCGGCTGTGGAGCAGCATGGGACAGCCACCGCTCGGCATCCAGCGCCGCCATACAGCCCATCCCGGCAGCGGTTACGGCCTGGCGGTAGGTGTGGTCGACCACGTCGCCTGCGGCGAAGACGCCCTCGATGTTGGTCTCGGTCGAGCCGTCGCGGGTGAGCAGGTAACCGGCGTCGTCCATGTCCAGAATGCCCTTGAACAGGCCGGTCGTCGGGTCGTGGCCGATGGCGACGAACACGCCGTCCGCCTCCAGCTCGCGCTTCTCGCCGGTCACGGTGTCGGTGAGAACGACGCCGCTCACCTTGCCGGTGTCCGTTCCCAGCACCTCGGTGACGACCGCGTTGGTCACGAACTCGAGGTTCTCCTTCGAGCTGGCGTAGTCGATCATGATCTTGGACGCGCGGAACTCGCCGCGGCGGTGGATGAGCTTGACGTTGGCGGCGAACTTCGCCAGGAACGTCGCCTCCTCCATCGCGGAGTCGCCTCCGCCCACCACGATCACCTGCTTGCCGCGGAAGAAGGCTCCGTCGCACACGGCGCAGTAGCTGACGCCGGCGCCCTGCAGGGAGCGCTCGGTGTCGAGGCCGAGCTGGCGCGCGGTCGCGCCGGTGGCGACGATCACCGCGCGGGCCTGGTACTCCTGGTCGCCGGCGGTGACCCGGAACGGGCGGCTGGAGAAGTCGACGGCGGTGACGTCGTCGGCGACCAGCTCGGCGCCGAACCGCTCGGCCTGCGAGCGCATCGCGGTCATCAGCTCAGGCCCCATCACGGCCTCGGGGAAGCCGGGGTAGTTCTCCACGTCGCTTGTGATCATGAGCTGGCCGCCGTACGCGAAGCCCTCGAACACCAGCGGGTGCAGGTTGCCGCGGGCTGCGTAGAGGGCCGCGGTATAGCCGGCGGGCCCGCCGCCGATAATGATCAGATCACGAACGTCGCTTGCCATGCGAAATCTCTCCAGGTGGTGAATGTGTGGTGCTCATGCAGGAGGCGGATCGAAATCCGCCTCACTTCTATTAACGTCTTCGACGCGAAAACATTCCTGGCACGGCTCGCACCAGAACGCTCCGCCTTCGATCCGTGCCCCGAAAAACGACCCCAGCGGCTGCCCGCAGTAGGGGCAGTAGCGGACCGCCGGCTCGCCGGTCTCGGTGTGGCCCATCTCCAGACCAGTCTATCTATCATGATCCCGTGAGCCAGCGCCAGAAGCAGCGAACCAACGAGAACCGCGCCCGGCGCCTGGGAACGGGCGAGGGCATCGCCCGCAAGAAGCCGCGCAAGTCCGGTACCCCGGGATGGGTGTGGATCGTTGTCGGCGCGCTGGTGGTCGCCGTGATCGCCCTCGGCGGAGCGTTGATCGTGAGGTCGCACAACGGCAGCAGCAGCGGCAGCGGGTCCTTCTGGCCGAACGCGCCGCTTCCGGCCGTGGTCACCGAGCGCAACTCGACGCAGAAGCTGGACTTCATCTCGACCACCACCTGGCCGGTCAACCTGACCAACATCAAGGAAGCCGCGCAGGCGCTCGGCCTTCCCAACCAGAGCGACTCGATCGAGCACTACCACGTCCATCTGGACATCTGGGTGGATGGCCACAAGGTCGAGGTGCCCCCGAACATGGGGCTCACCCCGAGCTGGTTCTCGCCGCTGCACACCCACGAGTACAGCAACGTGCCGAACAACCTGTCGCGCGGCGTGATCCACATCGAGGCGGACAAGAAGGGCTTCGTTGCGCTGCTCGGTCAGGTGTTCTTCATGTGGGGCGTCCGCTTCGACAACAACTGCATGGGCGGCAACTGCGGCGGCGTCAAGATCTGGGTGAACGGCAAGCCGGTCACCGCCGGGCCCGAGCTGAAGCTGCACCCCCACAACGAGGTCGCGGTCGTGGTGGGCACGCCCCCGAAGAACTTCACCCCGCCGAAGTCGTTCCAGTTCGCGCCGGGCGAGTAGTCTCCGCCCGCTGGTAGCCTGACGGCGCACCCCGGTGGCGGAACGGTAGACGCAGCCGGCTTAAACCCGGCGGCCCTCACGGGCATGCAGGTTCGATTCCTGCCCGGGGTACTCCGACAGCGGCGACACCCACGCCAAGGACAGTCAGCGGTGTGCGACGCGCGGACTACGGGTCAGCGGGTTGTGCGCGGGGATCAGCCGAGTGCTGAGTCGGCGAGGATGGCGTGAACGCCCTTGGTGCCGTTGACGATCTGGGTGACGTGCAGGTCGACCGCCACGCTGGCGAGCGCGAGTGCGCGGGGGCGATCGACGCTGCGCTCGCGCTGCAGCAGGTCGAGCATCGTCTCCAGCGCCAGCTCGGCGGCAACATCCAGATCCTCGTCGAACCCGAAGGCGATCCAGCGGTCGCCGGCACGGGCGATCGGCATCTGCAGGTCGAGGTCGCGGCGTAGGTCGATCGTAAGCTCGGCCAGCTCCAGCGGGCACTCGATGGCGGTGCCGCTGACCTCGCCGTCGCCCTGCGCGGCGTGCGCATCTCCGGCCGACAGCAGCGCGCCCTCGACTCCGACCGGCAGGTAGAGCGTGCTTCCGACCGTCAGCTCGCGGCAGTCGATGTTGCCGCCGAACCGCCGCGGCGGGATCGTCGAGTGCACGCCCGGATTCGGCGGAGCCACGCCGATCACGCCCAGGAACGGAGCCATCCTCACCTGCTCGCCGCGGTCGGCGGTGGCGGTGCCGGTGCGATTGTCGAGCGCCCAGCGCACCTGTGTGTCCTCACCGGACAGCGTGATGCCCCAGTCGCGCGGCACCAGCCGGTCAGTGCGCACCACCAGCGTGTCCCCGGCCGCGGCACCGCGCACGGCGATCGGGCCGGTCAGCGGATGGCCGGCGTCGAGCTCCGGGTCGAGCTGGTCAGACCAGCGACCCTCGAAGTCCCAGTGCCAGAGAGCGTCCAGCGACTGGAAGCGCACGCTGTCGCCGGGGTCGATCGTCACCACCGGCGCGAGCGAAGCCGAGAAATGGCCGTGCAGGGTGCTCCGCCCGAGCGGGATCTCATGCAGCATCGCGCGCCCATCATGTCAGGCCGCGGCGGGCTGAATGCTTACGATGAGGCGGGCAACGGTTTGCGTCGTTCTGGCGGTGGCGGTATCCGCTTCGACGGGTGGGGTGGGCGCTGGCGCGGCGGTGAATCCGCCGCAGCTCGTCCACACGTTGCGGTCGCCCGATCGGTCGCACCACGCGCTTTATGGCGACGCGGTGGCCGTGGACGGGGCTACGGAGGTTGTGGGAGCTCCTCAGTACCCTGATCCCGGTGGAGGCGCGGCGTTCGTCTACACGCACTCGTCGGGACATTGGATACCGACCCAGACGCTGACCGTTCCGGGCAACGGAGCGACCGGTGACCAAGTTGCGGTCTCGGGCTCGACAATCGCGGTCGGCACGAACGATCGGGGCACCTGGCAGACCGCGCTCTTCCAGCTCGAGGCCGGAACGTGGGTGCTGACCCAGACGGTGCCTGGGCTCAGAGCGGCAATCAGCGGATCGTTGATGGTGGTGGGATCGACCGCGGAGTCGGCTGAGGTGTACGAGCTGTCCGGAGGCGCCTGGACGCCGCAGCAGACGCTGACTGCGCCCTACGGCGTAAGCGGAGACGGATTCGGCCTGGCAGTTGCCACGAACGGCACGGACATCGCGGTCGGCGCCCCGCACCAGGCGAATGAAGGGGCGGTCTACACGTTCCGCCAAGTCGGCGGTGTGTGGACGGTGACACAGGCGTTCCACGGCCCGGAGCCTCAGCCGGGCGAACTGTTCGGCTTTGCGATCGGGATGGCCGGAACGACGCTCGCCATATCCGCGCCTCACCACGTCATCGGGACCGGGTCCGGAGCCGTCGATATCTTCAACCTGAAGCGCACGGTCTGGCGGCTCGGCGTCACGCTGGTATCGCCGACGACCACGGCCGGCGCCAACTCTGACAACTTCGGCGCTGCGGTCGCGACCGACGGCCAAAGCATCCTCGTTGGAGCTCCCATCCAGAACGCGAACGCCGGCGCCGCCTATCTCTACACGAAGGCTGCCGGAAGGTGGTCCCAGACCGCTGAGCTGGACTCGCCCCTCACGAGCGCCGGGCAGGCCGGGACAGCCGTAGCAGTAGAGCCTGGCCAAGCACTGGTTGGCAGACCACTGAAGGCAAGCGGCGGCGCCGCATACGTCTACGCCGGATCTGCGATCAAATAGCCGGCTTCCGGGCACCGCGATTCCCTCGGAGATTCCCACGGTTCGAGCTGGGAGGGGGAAATTTCTGGCGCTGGTGCGACGGCTAACGGACCGCGACGCGCGGACCACGGGTCACCGAGTCGCTACTCCGGCGGCCCCCCGCCGCCCGTGTCGCCCTTAGTACCGCGCGTCGCCAGAAAGCACGCAGCGGTGCCGCCTGCCGCGCCGGGCAAGCCCTCTTCCCACCCTCTGACGATGTCCGGATGGGCGGCTGGCCCGAGGTATCCCGCCACCCGCTGACTCGGGCTCCCGAGCCAAAACCGCGATTTGTTCCTTGGAGGGGAAGAAAGGACACCTTGCCTGTGTCTGGTACGGCACAAGGCTCTCGTGTCATCCGCTACTAGCGGGACACCCCATAAGGAGGGATCGCATGACCGTTTCATCCATGATCTCGGCTCCCCGCCTCGCCGCCATGGTCGCCGTGGTGTGCGCGAGCTTGGCGGTCGCCCCGTCCGCGATGGCGTCGGTTATCACGCCTCCCGATCGCGCGGACGGACTGGGCGGTGCCAACCCGACCGCCCACTCTGTGACCGTGATGCCGCAGAGCCCTGCGGCCGCGCGCGCGTTCCACGCTCATCAGCTCGCGGCAGCGCCTCTCGGGCAGCAGCGATCGGCCACGGTGCCCACTGGCATCACCCGGCCTCCCGACCGCGTTGACGGACTGGGCGGCAGCCGCTTCACGACGGTCTCGAAGCCGGTCATCGCGTCGGCCCCGAGCAACCACACCAGCTCCAGCTTCGACTGGGCGGCAGCCGTGATCGGCGCCCTCGCCGGCCTCGGCATCGCCCTGGTGGCGATGGCCGCGTGGGGCACGCGCAGCCGCCGCGACATGGCTCTGCCGTCTGCGTAGACGGCTAACGGGCGGGGGCGACCGCGCAGCGGACGCTCCCGCCTTTTGCGTGCCATCGCCGCGGCCGGCCCGATCCGCCTCCGCGGCGCTCTACCCGTCGAGCTCGGCGGCGGCGAGCGTGGCGCCGTGGAGGACGTCGCGTTCCGAGACGGTCAGCCGGTCACAGCCCGTCGCTCGCAGGAGCTCGGCCAGGATGGCGGTTCCGGCGACGATGGTCGGTGCCCGCGCCGGCATCAGGCCGCGCACCGTGCGCAGCTCGGCGAGCGGCATGGCCGCCAGCGACGCCAGCCGCTGCTCGACGTCGTCGCGGGTCAGCTCGGAGCCGTCGACGAGCTCGGGGATCTCCTCAGCGAGCCCGAGGTGGATGGTGGCGAGCGTGGTGATCGTGCCGGCCACGCCGATCATGGCCGAGGGGTGGAGGTCGTCCGGGATCTGAGCGGCCGCGGCCGCCCGCAGCTCCGCCACCTGGGCCGCCGTCGGCGGGTCGTCGTGCAGGTGGCGCTCGGAGAGGCGGACGCAGCCCATGTTCAGGCTGGTGGCCCACTCGACGCCGCCCGGTCCGCCCAGCACCAGCTCGGTGCTGCCGCCGCCGATGTCGCAGACCAGCGTGGCGTGCGACAACCGGACGCGCCGAGGTGACGCCGCGGAACGTCATCCGCGCCTCCTCCTCGCCGGTGAGAATCGCCGTTCGGACAGGGCCGCCCCCGAGGCTCTCGACGAACTCGCGCCCGTTCGCCGCGTCGCGGGCGGCGCTGGTGGCGATCGCCAGCACCGGCGAGGCGCCGAGCTCGACCGCGCGCTCCCGATAGCCGTCGACCACCGTGCGCACCCGCTCCATCGACTCCGGGGCGAGCCGGCCCTGGGCGTCGACCCGGTCTCCCATACGGGTGATCGTGAGCAGGCGCTCGACCTCCTCGAGCGCTCCGCTGTCCGCGTCCACGTCGGCCACCAGCAGCCGGGTGGAGTTGGTGCCCAGATCGATGGCCCCGACGCGTCGGGTCACATCACTTGGTGGTCAGGCCGCGGACGATCTGGATGTAGTGCCGCAGCGGTCCCAGTGCGTTCCAGAGGACGCGCAGACCGGCCGTCGAGGTGTTCAGCCGTTCGAGCGACTCGTTCAGCAGGTCAATCTTGACCCGTAGCTCCTCGAGCTTGCGCGGCACCTCGTCGATCTTTGCGGTCGACTGGAACCGGTCGATCTCGGCCTGCACGGTCTTGGCCGTCTGGAACGTCCGCCAGCCGCGGATTCCGATCCAGACGGTGAGCGATCCGACGACCACGACCCATGCGATGATCAGGTACCAGAGGAGCACCGGGCAACTCTACCCGAGCCACCCTGGTGTGCTAACCTGAGGCCACGGCGCGGGGTGGAGCAGTCCGGTAGCTCGTCGGGCTCATAACCCGAAGGTCGCAGGTTCGAATCCTGCCCCCGCTATACGAAAAGCCCCGCAAATGCGGGGCTTTTTCTGCGAGTATCTGCCCAAGGGCCGCAAACTCGCGGCAGCGGCTAGCCTCTCCCGCCGTGGCTGACGATCCCTTGTGCTGGGAGTCGCTCCGTCTCTCCACGGACAGGCTCTGCCTTCGTCCGCCGACGATGCGAGACGCCGAAGCGCTGTACGACCTCTTCGCCGACCGGCAGGTCATGGATGGCCTCGGCCTGACGCCCGTGTCTTCGCTGGAGGAGGCGGGGGCGATGATCGAAGGGGGGATCGACAGTTGGAGCACCGACGGTCTAGGCCCGTTCCTGTTCGAGAGCAAGGTGACCGGCCAGGTGGTCGGCCAAGCCGGGCTCATGGTTTTCGACACACGCGGTTGGACGCCCTCGAACTGGGCGAACGCAGGACGCCACGCGCAGCCCGAGCTCGGTTGGGCGTTGATACGCGCGCACTGGGGCCAGGGGTATGCGACCGAAGCAGCCGCGGCCATCCGGGCCTGGGCCTACGAATCCCGCACCATCGACAGGCTCGTCTCGCTGATCACGCCGGGCAACGTGCGATCGCAACGCGTCGCGCAGAGGCTCGGTGCGATACCCGGGGAGACCATCACGCCGGTTGATTCGGGACGGACCGCGGTCGTGTGGCGCCATCCCGCCGCATGAATCGTGAAGCGGGCCCCTGTGGCCGACGGCTCAGTTGACGATGAACCAGCCCACCGAAACGCTCTTCGTGACCGCCTTGCTGAGGTAGATGATGATCGAGGAGTTCTCGGGATGGGTCGCGTTGGGCTTCGGCACCGCGGCGACCACGGACAGGTTGCCGGAGTGCTGCTGCAGTGTGGCCAGGACGAAGCTCTGGTCGGTCACGGTGACGTTGGAGATCTTGACCGAGGCGAGCGGCGTCGCAACCGTGCCCGCGATGGTTGCGACTCCGGCATTGGAGAACCGCGCCGGGCCCTGGACGTCCAGCGCCACCGTGCCGGCGACCTGGCTGAGGGCGCGTACGGCCGTCCCGCCGGCACCGCCGGCGATCCCGAATACTCCGACCCCGGACGACGTCGTCCCGGATACGCCGATGGCGCCGGCCTGGGTCGTCCCGTCGCCGCCGACCCCGGTCGCACCCTGTCCGTAGACGCCGTAGCCGTGGCCGGAGTTCGTGTTGGTGCCGAGCACTCCGGCGCGACCGGAGCTGTTCGTCGAGCCGCCGACGCCGTAGCCACCCCCGGCGTTCTCGCCGTACACCCCGTAACCGTTCACGTCGGGCGTCGTGCCGTGCACGCCGTCTCCAGTGCCGGTGTTCTCACCATAGACACCGTCCGCGCCACCGCCCGAGGTTGCGCCGTGCACGCCGTTGCCGCCACCCGTGTTTTCGCCCCACACGCCAACGCTGCCGCTGTCCGCCGTCTGGCCGTGGACACCGTTCCCGGTGTTGGAGTTGCCCACCAGGGCGTCGCCGGAATCCGCGTTGGCCTCGACCCCGGTGGCGGTGCCGGTGACGTCGGCCTGTACCCCGATGACCGAGGCCTCGCTGACCAGGACCCCGTATCTGTTCACCAACAGTTGGATTCCCACGTCGTATCCAAAGGATGGATCCGGGAAGCACCCGAAGGCCGTCGACAGAGTTGCGTTGGTGCTGTTCTGGGCGAAATACTCGAGGTTGCTGGCGGCTGACGCCGTGTCCGGCGCCGTCAGCGCAGCACCGGCAATCCCTGCCGCCCCGGCCGCCGCCATCTTCACGGCTGTCGCACGTGAGACCGCCTTCTCGGCCGCGGCCTCGGCGCCGCTGCCCGCTGTCGGTGAATCGCTCATCGTTGCCCCTCCCGGTTGTCCGCGGTGCACCTGCCACGGGTCCGAGAATCATCCCCCGATGACCGCGGTGGTGTCAACCAGCGTGGCCGATCAAAGTGCCTGACCGACCCTCTCGTGGCGAAGGGCCCGGCGTATCGCCGGACCCTTCGGTATCGGTCGAGCTGGTGTGCGCTGTTGGCGTTAGGAAAGGTTGATCCGCTTGCTGATGGTCTTGGCTTGAGCGGCCGTCTTGACCCGCACCGACACGGTGTACCAGCCGTGTGGCGCGTTGGCGGTGTTTGCCATCTTGTCCGACCACCGGAAGCACCCGCGAAATAGGTGCAGCGCGGCAGGCGCGGATGCGACCGGCCCCTGGTAGACCACCGTTCCGGTCTTCGCGCTGACTCACCGTCGCTGTGGTCTGCGCCCGCACCGGGAACCGGTACGAGAACCCAAGCCAATTAGCATGGTTCGGCGTCGCCTTCCTGGAAGTCGACAGCTGCGTCAGCGCGATCGTCACCGGCAAGTCCTCGATTGCAGCGTTGCGCGAGTCCGTCATCCTCAGATGGCTGCTGTAGCGCGCAGAGCAGACCGCCAGCCGCCGAACACAGCTTGGAACCTTGCCGCAGGTGGTGATCCGATGCGGTGTCCCGGTGTCGATCGTGCAGAGCGACTGGCCCAGGTAGGTGATCGTGTACACCCCGGTGTTCCACGAACCGCGAGGCTCGACGACCTTGACCGGGATCATCGTGCCGGCGCTCGGCGAGAACACCGTCGCAGCGGCCGTGCCGGCCCCCCTGTCCACTGGGAAGACAAGCCGCGGCAGCGCGTGAGCGACAACCCAACTGGACACCGGCGGGTCGGGATCGGTAACTCCGGCCTCGCTGATCGCCTTGACCGAAAACTGGTGGCTACCGTTGGCCAGCGCCTTATACGTGACGGGAGAGGTGCAGGACTGCCAGGCCGAACCGTCGATCTGGCAGGCAAACGTCGAGTGACGCAGCGACGATGAGAACGTGAAGGTCGCTGTCGGCTGCCTGGAGACGTCCGAAGGCTGGTGGGTGATATCCGTGGTCGGGGCGCTCGGTGACGCTCCCGCTGAGCCTGCTGCGGCGCCATATACGAACATCGCGCTGAACACGCCGATCACGATCAGCCCTCGTCGGTACTTCCCGGCCTTGAATGGCGACACGACGCGACACCTCTTCCTGTGTTTTGACCGTCGGCTCCGCCGGCGGTCTTGGCTCGTAGGCTCAATCACCTCCGTGGTTCGACCCCGGCAACGGGCGACTGATCACCCGTTCGAGGGAGTCCCGGGAAAGTTCAAATCGTCTTTACTTCTCACCGTCGGCACATCCGCCTCCTGGAGGGTGATCGCTTGGGTGTCAGATCCGGGGGTGACGCGTCCCTCCGAGGCTCGTATTCACTGTCGTATGGGGGTATGATCTAGCGCCTGCGACGGGACTTCCGCCGCGATGCTCCGGGGGTTGGTCTCATGCGAAGGTTCTGCTCTGTTCTCTGTCTGACGGCGCTGCGACGGCCCTCCTCAGCAGCGGACCGACTGCGACTGCAGCTCCCCTGCCGTCGACACCGAGCGGATTCACGGTCGCGACCGGAGCGAACCTGGGCGCCGGTGCAAGCAGCCAGTTCGTCGGCGTGGTCAGCCCGGCTCCCGCGGACGCCTGGATCGCCGGGTCGTACCGGACTGGCGGAACTGCCCACTGGCAGCCGCTGCTGGAACACTGGAACGGTTCCACCTGGACGCTCGTGCATCCGCCGCTTCCGGCAGGCACCAGCGACGCGTTCATCAACTCGATCTCGGCGACAGCCGCCAACAACATCTGGATCGGCGGCTTTGCGACCATGTCTGGACACGACCACACGCTGCTTGAACACTGGAACGGCAGCACCTGGATCCAGGTCGTGCTCCCGACCACGCTGAAGATCAGCTACATCTCATCGGTCGCCGCGGCCAGTTCAACCGAGGTCTGGTTCTACGGCTACAACACCAGGTGCAACGGCCGAAACGACAGCTTCCTCTATGAGTACAACGTCTCGGCTGGGACGTACGCGGCGAAGTACAAGGAGGACGCCTGCGACGCCATTCCTGACGGTGACGTCTTCTACGCGACCGACGCGACCAGCACGAACGCCGGCTGGTGGCTGGGCGGCCTCTTCCTCCATGAGGATGACGCGACCGCGACCGAAGCCAACTGTTACGGCAGTGCCTGCCCATCGGGCAACGCGACCATCCCCGGCAACTTCTGGGGCTACTACTCGGACGCGATCGGAACGCCTACCAGCACCTGGCTGATCGGCGGCGCCCAGCCCGCCGACCCTGACAGTGGCATCCCGATCGGCTCGGTGCAGCCGCTGGTCTCCCACTGGAACGGCACCGGGTGGACGGACGCCTCTCCCAGCTTCGGCTACACCACCGCGCACGAGTTCAACGCCGGCACGCTGCTTGCAAACGGGACGCTATGGGCGATCGGCGAGCGGTTGACCACGACCGGCGGCGAGCCGCACACTGATCGAGGAACGTACCGCTGGCGGAGCGTGGTCAGACCTGGGCGGTCCCAATGTCGGCACCGGCGATAACTACCTGGTCGGCGTTGCCCACGTTCCCGGCACGGCGACCGCAATGTGGGCGGTCGGATCGGGCAGCGGCGAGGGCCTGCTGCTGCACCACCCCTAGGAGGCAACACCCAGATGAAGACCCGGATTCTCGGACTGGCAAGCGCACTGCTCCTCGTCGTCGTCCCCTCGGCGTACGCCGGCAACTGGTCGATGTTTCATCACGACGTCGGCCACGGCGGCGGCACGGCCGAGACGATCGTGAACTCGGCCAGCGCGACGACCCTTACCCAGGCGTGGGCGTACGCCGCCGGGTCGGCGATCTACTCCTCTCCCGCCATCGTCAAGAACACGGCGACCGGGAAGACGGTCGCCTTCTTCGGTACCAACGCCGGCCTGGTGGTCGCGGTCAACACCGCCACCGGGACGAAGCTCTGGTCCTTCAAGACCGGTGCCCGTGTCGATTCTTCCCCCGCCGTGGTCGGAAACGATGTCTTCATCGGTTCATGGGATCACTCGCTGTATGAGCTGAACGCGACCACCGGCGCGAAGATCTGCGCCTACAAGACGAGCGGGGCGCATCGAAGGCCTCGCCGGTCGTCGTCAACAACGTCGCCTATGTCGGGGACGAGAGCCTCACCGGCGGGGATGACGGCGGCAACATGTGGGCGATCAACACGAAGGGCTGCACGCTGAAGTGGAAGTACAGCGCGTGGGGAGTGCCTCCCGGTAGCCAGCCCAAGGTCGGGGTCTGGTCGCCCGCCGCGTACGCGACGACTGCTGCCGGCGTGCCGTTGGTGATCTTCGGAAGCTCCAGCCCCGAAGGCGCGGTGTACGCGCTGAACGCGACCACCGGAGCCCGGGTGTGGCGGTTCCAGTCACAGCAGTTCGGGGCGGACGAGGACGTCGGCGCCGGCCCGACCATCAGCGCTCCCGGCTCGCTGTTTGCCTCCGGAGCAGCGTTCTTCTCCGGCAAGGACAACATGGTCTACGCCGTGAACCTGGCGACCGGCAAGAAGATCTGGCAGTTCTCGATCCGAACGGACGAGCCGTCTAGCGTACTCGACCGGCGAGCCGCGGACGACCGCCGCCCTGGTCGGCAACAACCTCTACGTCGGCTGGGGCGAAGGGCTGTATGACCTGAACGCGACCACCGGGGCGAAGATCTGGAATACCGCAGTCGTCGACGCTCCCAGCAGCGAGATCATCTCCAGCCCGGCCGTGTCCGGCGCCGCCGGCAGCCAGGTCGTGATGGCAGGCGACGTCGCCGGCAATGAGTTCGCCTGGAACGCGACCACGGGGGCTCTGGTGAAGACGATCCCACTGGGCACGTCGATCCTTGGCTCGACGGCGATCGCCTACGGCGTCGCGTACATCCCGAACGCCAACGGTCGCCTGTACGCGTTCAAGCCCTGACAGCGAGCAGAAGGCGGGCGTTGGCAGTCGCGCGAGTCTGTCCTCGTCCCACCCCCGCTACTATCGCACGCCGGCGAAACCTCAACCCTGGAGGTGGTACATGCCCGAGTCTGTTGACCCACATCATCTCCTGCTGATCGGCGCGGGGCCCGGAGTCGGCGCCGCCGTGGTTCGGCGCTTCGGCCGCGAGGGCTTTCGCAGCACCCTCATCTCCCGCAACGCGACGGCCAACCAGCTGGCTCCCGATCTGCGCAGCGGCGGCCTTGAGATCGACGCCATCAGCGCGGACATCGAGGACCTGGACGGCTACCGCACGACGCTCGAAGGGATCTTCAGCGTGCCGGGGGCTCCCGGTGTCGTCGTCTACAACGCTGCCCTGCCCGATCCGGGCGAGATCCTCGACGCCACCGTCGACGGCCTCCGAACCGCCTACGACGTGGATGTCCTGGGTGCTGTCGTCGCGGCGCAGGTGGCCGCATCCTCCGATGACGGCGGTGATGTCAACCAACCTGGGCGTTCAAAGTGCCTGTAAAGCAGCATGTTCGGCGATGCAGTAACCGGCCCACACCGACCCGAAGGATGCCTGGCAGACCGAGTATCGGTTCACGGGCGCGTAGCGGGGCGGCGGCCGCGCCTATGGTAGGCTCGCGACAGAACGCACAAGCTTCACCATGGGGGAGGACATGATGCTGCGTCTCGGGACGAGTGTGGTCGTGGTGGGCGTTGTCGGGGCGCTGCTCTTGGCAGCGACGGCGACGGCGGCGCCGGCCAATCTGATCAAGGACGGGGGTTTCGAGAGCCCGGTCGTTCCCGTCGGCGGCTTCACGGTGTTCTCGACGGGCCAGAAGTTCAGCAAGTGGACGGTGACAGGGGCACCCGGGAGCGTCGGCATCGTCAGCGGCACCTTCTCTCAGAACGGGTACACCTTCCCGGCGCGCAGCGGCGCCCAGTGGATCGACCTGACCGGCCTCTCGCAAACCGCGACCGGCGTCAGCCAGACCGTTGCCACCACGTCGGGCACGAGCTACACCCTGACCTTCTCGGTCGGCAATGCCTCCAACCCCGGCGGCATCTTCGGGACGGTGAGCACGGTGAACGTCCTCGTCGACGGCACGCTGGAGATGACGGCGGTCAACCGCAAGGGAATGGGCACCACGACGCAGGCCTGGAAGAAGTTCACGCTCACCGTTCTCGGCCGCCGGCCCGGCCACGACCATCTCGTTCATCAACGAGGATCCGTCCAACGACACCCAGAACGGCCTCGACGCCGTGAAGCTGGTGCCCAGCGCCTAGCTCACACCGCCCGCATGCCGGTGTCACCCTCCGACGGCGAGCACAACGCCTGCCGGCGGTCGTGTCTGGTCGGTGTCCGCCGGGAGGATCGGAGAGGGATTGAACCCTCTGACGGCGAGCCAGACGCCCAGCGACAGCTCCCACAGGAACTCCGGGATCGTCGCGATCCCCTGGACCGCGCCGCCTTCGCCGAGGACGCCGAGCAGAACGAGGATCCCCGACAGGCAGATCAGCGGCCCTCCGACGAGACCCAACATGGCCATGCGCTGCGGAACGAGGCCGGATCGGTACATGAGGTAGCCGAGCAGTAAGCCGTTTCCAACCCCGACGATGAAGCCGGGACCGAGCAGGAACGTCCAGTCCTTGATGGCGGCCAGCGCCACCCCGACAGCACCGGCGCCCGCGCCGGTCGAGTCCTGCTGCTGCATGCTGACCACGCCTAGGACGCTGACCAGGCCGATCGCGATGAAGGTGCTCTCGACCAGACGGGCAGTGACGTAGCCGAGAGCAAGCATCTCGTTCTGCCGCTTCAGGATCGGGAACAGGACGACGGCGCTGGCGACGTTCGCGAGGATCAGGAGCAGCTCGAGGGAGGCTCCAACCAGGATGCGGGTGTTGTCAGCGCCCGAGCCGGCGATATAGCCGGCGGGGTCGTCGAGCACGGGCTGGAACAGATACAGCGCGGGGATCGAGGTGACGAAGGTGATGATCAGCAACACCCCGGCAGCAAGCGCAATCCGTCGGTTCGAGGTCACGTTGGGCTCCTCACCATCGCGACGTGCGCGACGTTGGTCAGTTGCCGCACCGACCTCTGCGAGAGCCGGCGCGCTGGGCCGGGCGAACACCTGCCCGGCAGCGCCGTCGCGTCCCCTGGTCCGTGACGAAACGAGTAGTCACCCTAGCAGGGGAGTCGCGACGGCCCGGCCCGCGCAGCCCAGCCGGCGGATAGGCTTGCGCTGATGGGGAGCACCGATCCGCAGGCGACGGCCGGCCCGGTGGCCGAGCTCTCGGCGCAGCTCGAGGCGAAGGCCCGCTCGTTCGTGCGTGAGCGCCGGCTGCCCGGAGTCGCTGTGGGAGTGGTGCACCGGGGCGAGCTGGTCTGGTCGTCCGGCGTCGGCTTCGCCGACGTGACCGCCGGTCGGCCGGCTGAGGCGACGACGCTCTACCGGATCGCCTCGATCACCAAGACCTTCACGGGCACGGCGATCATGCAGCTCCGCGACGAGGGCAGGCTGCACCTGGACGATCCCGCCGTCACCTACGTCCCGGAGCTGCGGGACGCGGTGAGCCCGTTCGGAGCGGTCGAGACGGTGACCATCCGGCGGATGCTGAGCCACGAGTCGGGGCTGATGGGCGACCCGCCAGGGACCGACTGGTCGGGACCGGTGTACGAGCCCGACCCGGTCGTGAACCTGGGCAGGGTGGGCGAGATCGCTACCAGCATCCCCCCGAACGACCAGCAGAAATACTCGAACCTCGCCTACCAGCTGCTCGGAGAGATCGTGGCCCGCGTCTCCGGTGTGCCGTATACCGAGTACGTCCGTACGCAGATCCTGGAGCCGCTGCAGCTGTCCGGCACCTCGCACGATCCGCTGTCGGCCGACCTGGCCTCGCGCTGTGCGATCGGGTACGGCCCCCGGGCGTTCAGCGACGAGCTGCGCGAGTCGGTGGCGGCGCCAAGCTGTCCGGCCGAGGGCGGGCCTCTGGTCATGCGTCGAGGACATGGCCCGCTGGGTGGCGTTCCAGATGCGTGAGGACGGCGGACCGCGCGACGGCGCCCAGGTGCTTGCCGGTACGACGCTGGCCGAGATGCATCGTCCCCGCTACCTGGGCGACGAGGCCTGGACCGAGGCCTGGGGCATCAGCTGGTACGCCCACCGCCGCGACGACGTGATCTGGGTGCAGCATTCGGGCGGTCTCCAGGGTTTCACCACGAACATCTGCTTCGATCCGAAGGAGCATGTCGGCGCGATCGCGCTCGTCAACGGCGATACCGCGCCCGGCGAGCTGGCCATGGATCTCGCCTCGCTGGCGCGAGACGCGATCCTGGCAGCCCCCGAGCCGATCACCCGGCCGGCGCCCCTCCCGGAAGCGTGGCGCGAGCTGCTCGGCCTGTACGCCGACGGCGACTATTACCAGACCGTCAGGCTCGAGTGGCGTGACGGCAAGCTGACGTTCGTCGATCCCGGCGAGGAGACGTGGCGGCCGACGCTGCAGCCCACCGCCGATCCGGACAGGTTCGTGATCGAGCGCGGCGTGCGGGAGTCGGGCGAGCGCGTGCAGCTTCGAGCGCACCGGCGGACGGTCGGATCCGGTCTGTCCGGGTGGCCTCCACGGTGCTGCGCCGCCTCGACGCGGTCGAGTAGCGCCGATCGGCGAACGCCGCCGGCAATCCAAGATGGCGGCGCCCGATAGCTGGTGTCGCCGACACAATGATGACAACCGCGGCAAGCCGTGTACAGGCGGCGCGACCACGCCGGTCCGCCGGGTAACGGTTTCGCGTCCATCGAGGCCGCGAAGCCGGACGCGTCACGGCGTCCGCTATCCTCCGGTGTGCCGGGGGGCAGTATCCCCGAACGGGCGTTGCTCGTCAGTACGGTCTTCGGACCCGGGCGCGTCGGCCCCACATGGGGCGGGAGAAACCTTCGGCTGATCGTCCAATCCTTGGCGCTCAGTCGAAAGGACCGCACCATGAACATCGCAACGACCCGCATCGCCACCCGCGTCCGCACGTGGCTGCTGATCGCAGCCCTGACGGCCCTGCTGATCTCCATCGGCGGCGTCATCGGCGGAGGCTTTCTCTACCTGTTCGTCCTGCTCGCGGTGGCCATGAACGTGGTCGGCTACTGGTTCTCGGACAAGATCGCGCTGCGTGCGAGCCACGCCACGCCGGTCGCGCCGGGGCAGCTGCCGGAGGTGGAGGGGATCGTCCGCAACCTCGCCCTGCGCGCCCAGCTGCCGACCCCGCGCCTGTACCTGGTGCCCTCGGAGCAGCCCAACGCGTTCGCGACCGGCCGCAACCCCAAGCACGCCGCGGTCGCGGTCACCCAGGGGCTGGTCGACCAGCTGCCTGCCCGCGAGGTCGAGGGCGTCCTGGCCCACGAGTTCGGCCACATCAAGAACCGCGACATCCTGGTGTCGTCGATCGCAGCGATGGTCGCAGGGGCGATCTCCGCGATCGCCAACATCCTGCAGTTCTCGATGCTGTTCGGCGGCGGGGACGATGACGACTCCCCGCTGGGGATGGTCGGCGCCCTGGCGGCCATCATCTTCGCCCCGATCGCGGCGATGCTGCTCCAGCTGGCCGTCTCCCGGCAGCGCGAGTACCTCGCCGACGCCACCGGCGCTCAGCTGCTCGGCCGGGCCGCACCGCTGGCCGACGCCCTCGAGCGCCTGGAGCGAGGCGCCGAGGCCACGCCGATGAACCTGAACCCCGCCGAGGCATCCCTCTACGCGGTGAACCCGCTGCCCCGCGCAGGGCTGACGGCGCTGTTCCAGACCCACCCGCCGATGGCCGAGCGCATTCGGCGGCTGCGGGCGCTGGACGGCGACCGCGTCCTGTCGATGGCGGCGTAGCGGTGAGTGCGCATGCACGGGCGGCGGTCACAGTGAGCCAGGAGCCGCCGCAGCAGACGACCGACTCCGATCAGCCAGTCCCTTTCAGCGACCAGCTGGAGGGCTGGCTGACCGGCGAGGGTGAGAAGACCCTGGGCAGCCTCGTCCACACGTTCGGCGACAAGAGCTTCGCCATCCTGCTGGTCGTGCTGCTCGCCATCCCGGCACTGCCGCTGCCGACGGGCGGGATCTCCCACCTGTTCCTGCTGATCGGAGGGCTGATCGCGCTCGAGATGATCGCCGGGCGCAAGGCGGTGTGGCTGCCGCAGCGGTGGCATCGGCTACAGCTGGGCGGCGGCCGGCGGGAGCAGTTCGTGAGCGCGCTGATGCGGCTGATCCGGCGGCTCGAGCGCTACTCGCGGCCCCGCCTGCGGTATCTGTTCCAGCTGCCGCTGTTCGACCGCGCGGTGGGCGTCGTCGTGCTGATCGGGGCCACCGGCGCGTTCCTCGCCCCGCCGTTCAGCGGGCTGGACACCCTGCCCGCGCTGGGCGTGGTCATGCTCGCCCTCAGCCTGCTGCTCGAGGATGGCCTGATCGCCGCAGCCGGCGTGCTCGTGTTGGCCGTGGGGGTCGCGCTCGAGATCGTGCTCGGGGCGGCCGCCTTCCACGGCGTCTCGTCGTTCTTCTAGAGGCGAAGGAGAACCAGACCGTGGAGGTCACCGCCGCAGCCTGGGGAGCGACCATCGCCCTGATCGTGGGCCTGCTCGCCCTCGACTGGATCGTGCACGGGCGCCGGCCGCACGCGATCGGCTTCGCCGAGGCGCTGGGCTGGTCGCTGTTCTACGTCGCCGTCGCGCTGCTGTTCGGCGTCGGGCTCGGCCTCGCGGCCGGCTGGGATATCGGCGCGCAGTACTTCGCGGGCTACGTGGTGGAGAAGAGCCTGTCCGTCGACAACCTGTTCGTCTTCGTCCTGATCATGAGCTCGTTCGCCGTCCCTGCCGCTCAGCAGCCCAAAGCCCTGACGATCGGGATCGGCATCGCGCTGGCCGTCCGTGCGGTGTTCATCGTGATCGGGGCGGCCCTGCTGTCGGCCTTCTCGTTCATGTTCCTGGTCTTCGGCGCGGTGCTGCTCGTGACCGCCGTGCAGCTCTACCGGCACCGTGCCGAGGAGCCGACCGTCGAGGACAACCGGCTGGTTGCCGCCGCCCGCCGCCTGCTGCCGATCAGCTCCGGCTACGAGGGCAACCGGGTCGTCACGCGCCTCGGCGGCCGCCGCGCGTTCACGCCGCTGCTGCTCGTGCTGCTGGCAATCGGCAGCACCGACGTGCTGTTCGCGTTCGACTCGATTCCCGCCGTCTTCGGCGTCACGCAGCACGCCTACATCGTCTTCGTCGCCAACGCGTTCGCGCTGCTCGGCCTGCGCGCCCTCTACTTCCTCGTGTCCGGCGCGCTCGATCGGCTCGTCTACCTGTCCACCGGGCTGGCGGCGATCCTGGCGTTCATCGGCCTCAAGCTGGTGCTCGAGTTCGCCCACCTGCACAACGACTCGGTGCCCGAGATCTCCACCGGGCTCTCGCTGATCGTGATCGCGGCCGTGCTCGCGGTCACCACGGTTGCCAGCCTCCGGGCGACTCGTCGCGAGGCCACCGTCCCCGCCTGACAGTAGTCTGGCCGCGTGACGTCGGCTGGGGTTGAGCGCCGCGACCTGACGGGGCGCCGGATCTTCCTGGACTCGTCGCCCGCCTTCCGAGCCCGGCGGGCGACCGACGGGCTGCTGCTTGCGTGGTCCCTGCTGGGCACCGGGCTGCTGGTGCTGCTGGAGCGTGCCCAGCCGGCCGCCGAACAGGCGCTGACGGGCGTCTTCGCCGCGCTCCCCGGCTGGTTTTCGTCGGGCTGGCAGTTGGCGGCCGACGTGCCGGCCGTGTGGGCTCTGCTCCTGGTCGTGGTCGCCCTGCTCCAGAGCCGGACGGCGGTGGTCTGGTCGGCGCTGTTTGCGATCGTCTGCGCCGTGCTGCTCAGCCTGGTGGCCGCCTGGCTGGTGACGGACAACTGGCCTGCGGTCGCGCACCTCTTCGGCACCGACGGCCAGCAGCCCGCCTTCCCCGCCGTTCGCCTGGGGATCTCGATCGCGGTCATCGTTGCCATGTCCGCCGACATCGCGGTTCCGCTGCGCCGCATTGCGCTGTGGATGATCGGGCTGGGAGCCGTCGGTACGCTGGTTGCCGCGCTGGCCAGCCCGTTCGGCACCGTCGCCGCGCTGCTCGTCGGATGTGCGGCGGCGGCCTGCTCGCGATTGGCGTTCGGCACCGCCGCCGGCCTGCCCAGCACGACCGAGATCGCGGCGGCGCTGTCGGCGTTCGGCGTCACTGTGGACGGGCTGACTCCGGTCGCGCGGCAGCCGACCGGCGTATTCGCCCTCGAGGGCTCCGGTTGCCGACGGCGGCCCGCTGCTCGTTCGCGTATACGGGCGCGACGCCTACGACAACCAGCTGCTTGCCCGCGCCTGGCGGGTGGTGTTCTACCGGGAGACGCGGCCGTCGTTCGGGGGCAGCCGAGCGGGGGCGGTGGAGCGCGAGGCGCTGGCCACGTTCATCGCCCAGGATGCCGGCGTGCCGACGTGGCCGGTGGTCGCCGTCGGCCGCAGCCGCGACGACGACGGTGTGCTCGTCCTGCGGCCCAGCCCGGCCGACCACCTGCTCGAGGAGGCGCTCGGTCGACCTGGGCGACGCCGTCCTGGCCGGGGGGTGGGAGACGCTGCACCGGCTTCACGGCGCCAACTGCGTGCACGGCGCCATCGACCCCACGACCATCCTGCGTCGGAGACGGGACGCTCAAGCTGATCGACTGGACGTCGGCGGCGCTGACGCCGACCGACGACCAGCGGCTGGCCGACCGGGCCGCCCTGATCGCCGCGCTTGCCTGCACGGTTGGCGCAGAGCGGGCCGTGGCGTCGGCCGCTGCGGCGCTGGGGCCCGCCGAGTCGATTCGCACGCTCCCCTATCTGCAGACGGCAGCGTTTGACGCAGAGCTTCGCTCGGCGCTGAAGCTCCACGAGATCGAGGTCGACGACCTGCGGGAGCTGCTCGCCCGCCAGATCGGCGAGGAGCCTCCGACCCTCGTCCAGCTTCGCCGGGTGACCTGGGGAAGCGCCATCCAGCTGGCGCTGCTGGTGCTGGCGGGCGCTGCGCTGATCGGGTGGGTCACCAACCTCGACCTGAGCACGCTGGTCAACGAGTGGCGCGATGCCTCGTGGGGGTGGATCGCCGCCGGTTTCGTTCTCTCCCAGGTGCCCCGGTTCACCCAGGCGCTGACCACGCTCGGGCTCGGTGCCCGCGGTGCTGCCGTACCTGCCGGTCTACATGATGCAGCTGGCGACCGGGTTCATGAACCTGGCGCTGCCCTCGGCCGTTGCGCGGATGGCGGTGGACATCCGCTTCTTCCAGCGCCTCGGTATCCCGCCGGCCGCGGCGGTGACGGCGAGCGTGATCGATTCCTTCGTCGGCAACGTCATGCAGATCATCATGCTGCTGACGCTGGTGCTGTTCTCGCAGACCGCCTCGCTCGACCTCGACGCGAACCTCCAGACCAGCGGGTCCGACGGGCGGCTGATCGGGGCGCTGCTGCTGGTCTTCGCGGTCGGCATCGCCGCCGTGTTCCTGCTGGGGCGGATCCGGCGCCCGCTGCTGGAGCGGGTACGAGTCTGGTGGCCGCAGATCCGTGAGGGCATCCGTGGCCTGCGCGGCTCGGGCAAACTGGTGCGGCTGTTCGGCGGCAGCATCGCGACCGAGCTGCTGTTCGCGCTGGCGCTGGTCGCGTGCACGCGCGCATTCGGCGCCCAGCTGCCCTACGCGGAGCTGCTGCTGATCAACCTCAGCGTCAGCCTGTTCGCGAGCCTGATCCCCGTGCCCGGCGGTATCGGGGTCACCGAGGGCGCGCTGATGGTGGGACTGACCAGCGCGGGGATGGGGCAGGAGGCGGCGTTCGCATCGGTGATCACCTACCGGCTCTCGACGTTCTACCTGCCGCCGATCTGGGGCTGGTTCGCCCTCCAGTGGCTGCGCCGTCACAGCTACCTCTAAGAGGCCAACCCGCCAAGACTCGGGTCCGGCGCGGTCCCGGCCGATAACGAGACGATGCTCGCTCTGCCTCGGCAACGATGGCTCGGCTCGCCGTGGGTTGTCACCCTCGGCGTGCTGTCGCTTGCGTTCGCAGGGCTGGGGCTGGGCACCGAGGGGACGAACTGGGTGCTGGTCGGTGTCGCCGCCCTGTTCGCCGCGTCGCTCGTGGGCCTGGGATGGTCGCTGGGGCGGTCGTCTCTGCCGCTGGCGGTGCTGCTGATCCTCCCGATCGGCTGCGACCTGGTCATCACCGCACTTCGCCAGGCGCAGGGCGGCAGCTCCTCTGGATACTCACCGCTGACGATCCTGCCGATCGTCTGGGTCGGTCTCGCATTCGGCCGCCGCGCCGTCGGCCTGATCACGCTGGTGACCGCCGCGATGTTCGCGCTTCCGATCTTGCTGATCGGGCCGCCGATGTACCCCGACTCGGGCTGGCGAGGCGTGGTGCTGTGGGTGATCGTCGCCTTCGTCGTCGGCACCGGCGCCCGGCGGGTGATGGCCAGCCAGCGCCACCAGACGGCGCTTGCGACGAGCCGCGCCGCCCAGCTCGACCGGCTGGTCTCCACCCAGAACCGGATCGCGACTGCCCGCTTCGAGGTGAACGCGACGCTCGACACCGTGGTCGAGCAGGCGCTGATGCTGACCGGGGCGGAGGGAGCGGTGGTCGAGCTGCCCGAAGGCGACGAGATGGTATACACCGCCGGCGCCGGCGCCGCGGTGGGCCACATCGGCACCCGGATCCCACGGGAGGGCTCGATCTCCGGGCTCGCGCTGGAGACCAGCCAGACGCTGCACTGCCGCGACAGCGAGAAGGATCCGCGGGTCGACCGGGCCGCGACGGCCGCAGTCGGCGCGCGGTCGATGATCGTGGTCCCGCTCGTCCACGACGGAGAGGCGACCGGCATCCTCAAGGTGTATGCAGGCAGGGTCGGCGCCTTCGACGAACACCAGGCCGCGGTGCTCGAGCTGCTGGCGAGCATGATCGCCGCTGCTCTCGTCCGTGCCGCGCTGATGCAACGGCTGGCGGAGGAGGCGCGCACCGACGAGCTGACAGGTCTTCTGAACCGGCGGGAGTGGGATCAGCGGCTCGAGCTCGCCCTGGCGCGCTCCCGCCGTTCGGGCCAGCCGGTGAGCGTGCTGGTGATGGACGTCGACGGGCTGAAGGCGGTCAACGATCGCGACGGACACGGTGCCGGTGACGAGTATCTCCAGGACGTCAGCAGGGCGTGGGCGGGGGCCATCCGTGAAACCGATGCGCTGGGCCGGATCGGCGGCGACGAGTTCGCCGTGCTGCTGGAGGGCGCCGACGCCGCTGCTGCTGACGAGGCCGCCCGTCGGATGGCGGCGGCGCTCGGCCCCGGCCGTCGCGCGTCGATCGGCGTTGCCACCTGGAGCGCGCCCGAGGACAGCACCGAGTTGGTCGCACGCGCGGATGCCGAGATGTACGCGCAGAAGCGGCGCGCCCGCGCCGAGCGCGCGGCCTGAGCCCTACTTCCAGCTTCGCGTCGACCCGGCGACGTACTGGCCGTACCCGCGCAGTGCGGCAGCTGACGTCAGCGCCTGGTAGACGAACAGGTAGCCGATGAAGCCCCGGCGGTCGGCTTGCGGCCGGGCGTCCAGCGGCTGGAACACGTGTCGCTCCTGCCACCTGCGCAGCAGCCCGAAGATGACAAGCGTGATCGGGAGCAGCAGCATCGACCACCACGAGAAGATCAGCGGGTAGCCGAACAGGAACAGGATCACGCCGGGGATCCAGAAGAAGATGAAGCCGATGTCCAGGAACGGGACCAGGTAGTCAATGCTCGCGACCGCCTTCGCGATCACCCGCGGCTGCCGTTGAGGAGGCACCGCCACGATCCCCTCGAACATCCCCCGGGCCCAGCGAGAACGCTGCTTCATGAAGTGCCGGAGCTGCGTCGGCACAGAGGTGGCCGAGAGCGCCAGCGGCTCGTACTGGACGATCCCGCGCGTGTCCATCATCGTCCAGGTGAGGACGATGTCCTCGCCGATCGCGTCCGGCCAGCCACCGACGGCCCGGACGTCCTCCGCCCAGTAGATCGAGAACGCCCCCTGTGCGACCAGCGCGCTGTTGTAGGCCGCCTGCATCCGCTTCACGCCGTTGATGCCGAGGCGATAGTCCCACTGCTGCATCCGGGTCAGGTAGTTGGCGAGGGCGTTCTCGGCGATCAGCGCTCCGGCGCAGGCGCAGACGTGCTGGTCCTGAGGGCGCGCCGTCACTCGGGCGACGAGGTAGGTGAGCGCCTGCGGGTGCAGCAGGGTGTCCGCGTCGACCGTCGTCACCAGGTCGGTCGTCACGGTCTCGAGCACGGCGTTGAGCGCGTGGAACTTGCCAGGCTCTGGTTCGAAGACCCGGCGGTAGTCGAGCCCCAGCCGGGTGGCCGCGTCCGCAGCGAGTTCCGCCGTCCGGTCTGTCGAGTTGTTGTCGGCGAGCACGATCGTGACCGGACCGGCGTACTCCGTTGCCGCGATGTGCTCGAGCGTGCGAGCGATCGAATCCTCTTCGTTCCAGGCGGCGACGACGACTGTCAGCGGCGGCCACTCGCCTTCCGGCCACGGACCAGGCGGGGGCTCGGGCGCCGGCTCGCGGTACCGGCAGAACACCAGCGTGAAGCACATGAAGCCGATCACGAGGCCGGGGATGTAGGCGAGGAGAATCGGGATCACCCATCCCATCACGGGCCCCAGTGCCCGTTCTAGCTCGTCTCGCCACGGCTCCGACACCCAGATCGCGAATCCGACCCAGGCGGTGGTGCAAGCGCTCGCAATCACGAACAGCACCGTTGGGCGCAAGCCTGCGACCGGCGGATCGCGTCTCGTGAACCCACCGACGGGTGGATGCTCCAGCACGATGACCTTCCGATTCGGTCTGGCGGCGACGACCCGGCCGCCGCGCAGAGGACGCTCGCGAGTCTAGCCCCGGGCGAATGGCTGCCGCGACCTGGGGAGGGGCAGATCCCGCATACTCGGCATCGAAAAACGGTCAGGAAAGGCGCATACTGTGAGGTCCGGGTCAGGATGATCCGGAGGACTCAGGCAAGGACGCCAGATGAGACCCCACCTCCATCGCATCATTGTGCTCGCCGTCGTGCTCGCGGTACTGCTGTCACACGCAGCAGGCCCGGCCGGCGGAGAGACCGCCGCATCCGCTCAGGCCGCAGCGCCGCCGCCTCACCGCACCCTGACCGCATGGCTTGGGACATGGGATCGCGGAGCCGGATACCGGCAGGTGCTGGCCCACGCGTCCGAGTTCCGGCTGGCCTCGCCCTACTGGTTCTCGACGACGGCCAACCCCGGTGTCATCGCCGGCATCCCCAACCACGCCTGGGTGGTTGCGCTCCACGCGCAGAGGCATCAAGGTCGTGCCGACGGTGGGCTCGACCTGGTCGCCGGACAAGGCCCAGGCGGTCTTCACCAGTGCGCCGCTCAGGCACGAGCATGTGACGGCGCTGGTGCACCTCGTCCGCAGTAACGGCTTCGACGGCATCGATCTCGACTACGAGGGCTTCACCTGGCCCAACACCGTCGCCCAGACGCGAACGATCAGGCACGCGTACGCCGCGTTCGTCGGTGATCTCTGTGCGGAGCTGCACGACGCGTCGAAGATGTGCACCATTACCCTCGGGCCGGTAACTGCGGATGGGCCCAGGATCGTGTCGGACTACCGGGCCATCGGCCGGGCGGCGAACCTGGTGCGCCTGATGTGTTACGACCTCCACGGGCCCTGGAGCAAGCCGGGCCCCGTCTCGACGACGCCGTGGACCGACCGCGTCCTGACATACGCCGTCTCGCAGATCCCGCGCTCGAAGGTCGAGCTGGACGTCCCCACCTACGGCTACCAGTGGCCGACTCCCAAGAGCGGCGATGCCAGCCTCTCGTGGGCGCAGGTCTGGCACCTGGTCACGCTTCACCATCTCGCGCATGCGGTGCACTACGACACGGCCGCCGGTGAGGCGACCTTCCAGTGGCGCTCGGGCGGACGCCTGCACACGGTGTGGTTCGAGACGCCGCGTTCGCTGGCAGGGCGGGTGGCGCTGGCGAACCGCTTCCACGTCCACTCGCTCGGCTTCTGGCTGCTTGGCACCGAGGCCCCGGGGGATTGGGGCGTTCTCCGCGGCCTGCGCCTGTAAGGGGGCTCCCTACAGGGCTGCGGCCTCCGCCTCCTCGGCGGCCGCCCGCTTGTCCTGCCGGCGCCAGATGACGGCGCACACGGAGCCGACCACGACGATGGGCACGAAGGTCAGCACCCGGAACAGGAGGGCGGTGGCGACCACCTTGTCGGTCTGGCCGCCGAAAGCCACCAGCGCTCCGGTCAGTCCCAGCTCCTGAATGCCGAGCCCGCCGGGCGTGATCGCGATCGAGCTGATCAGCCGCGCGAACGCCCACGCCGCCAGCGCCTCGACGAACGAGATCCCGGTGACGCCGGTAGCGTGAAGGCTGGCCAGCATGACGCCGAACACGGTCAGCTGGTTGGCCAGCGTGGCGGTCGTCAGGAACAACCAGTGCGACGCGACGACGTCCATCGTCTCGGATCGCATGCTGGCCAGCCGGTCACCCCATCCCACCCGCGGAGGGCGGTGGATCCAGGCCATGATGCGCGAGACCAGGCGGCCGGCGAACTCGCCCATGGTGCGCGCCCGCTGCTCGCTGCGGAACACCACGACGGCGCCGACCACGAAGGCCACCAGCACCCCCGCGGCGACCAGCGCGATGGTGAACAGCAACGGGCTCCCGTGCCCGGCGCCGAGCAGCACGAGGGAGCCGATCGGAATCAGCGTGTTGATCCCCTGGTTCCAGACGGCCACCAGCACGAACCCTGCGGTGACCGCATGGGGCGGGAACCGCCATCGCCGGAGCATCGCGATCTGCGTGCCGAAGCCGACCGCCTCGCCCAGCGGTAGCACCGTCGTCAACAGCGTCGAGGTCTGGGTGAGCAGCATGGAACGGCCGTAGCCGAGACCGGGCACTGCGGCCATCCAGGGCGGGCCGGAGGTCGCCACGTTCGCGATGGAGCAGACGACGATGATCGCCCAGTCCTGGGCGGTCAGGTTGGTCATGTAGTGCCAGACGGCCGCGTAGTCCGCGAACCGCGGGATGATCGCGACGAAGATGGCGACGACCAGCAGAATCCCGATCACAGGCACCGCGGCCTTACGGGCGAGCCGCTTCCAGTCGCGGGAGCCGGTCGCCGGAGCGCCGGCGCTGCCCACTGCCTCGCGCTTCCCCTCCTGCGGATCGGCTGCTGGCGGCTCCGGCACGCCGTGCACCCTATCGCCCGTGGTTCGTGACACTCGCTGCCATCTAGGCTTCGGGCCTCGGCGTGTCGCGATGACTACCAAGTTCCGCCCGTCCGCCCTCGAACTGTCGCCTTCGCCTGCGATCGAACGTCGCATGCGCGTGCTGTTTGCGGCGGCGGCCGTCGCGATCGTCGTGATGATGGTCGTCAACGTGGTTGCGATCCGCCTGATCGCCAACGACAACCGCGAGCTGCACGACCAGGCGACCCCCAGCCTGCTGGCCGCGAAGGGCCTGACGCTCGCCGCCGCCGACATGAACGGCGCCCAGAACCGCTACGTGCTCGACTTCGGATCCAGCAGAGACGAGTACATCCACAGCCGCGATGGGCTGACCGACGCGATCACCGCTGCCACCCGGCATGCCGAGACGCCGGGTGAGCTGCGCCTGATCCAGAAGATCGCCCGTCTGGACAGCGGATTCCAGACGCTGGACGCCCACATCTACTCTGCGGTGCTGGCACGAAACGACGCCCGGGCGAGAGCGCTTGCGGCGGGCCCGGCGACGTCGCTGTACAAGCAGATGCGGGCCACCGCCGAGCACCTGGTCGTGCTCACCACCCATGACCGTAGCGCCGCCTTCACCGATCTGACCTCCGCACAGCGCCACGCGCAGGAGGCGCTGATCGCGCTGGACGCCGCTGCGCTGGTACTGATCGGCTATCTGCTGGTCGAGCGCCGGCGCACCGGCCGCCGGCTTGCTGCCCAGCACGCCGCCTACCGCGGGCTGGTCGAGCGGATGCCGGCGGTGACCGCGGTCTACGACCGGGATGGTGCGCGCTTCCGGTACGTGTCGCCCCAGGCAGCAGATGTCCTCGGCGTGCCTCCCGAGGAGCTGATTGCCGACCCCAAGCTCTGGCTCTCGCACATCCACCCGGAGGACCGCGAACGCGTCGAGCAGGCATACCGCGCGGCGCTCGACGGCGGCCAGTCGTTCGACGAGACCTACCGCTTCACACGGCCGGACGGGGATCAGCGGTGGCTCCACAACGTGATGGTGCCTGCCGAGTCCAGCACCGGGCCGGCCGGCGAGGCTCTCGTCTTCGACGTCACCGATCAGGTCGAGACCGACGCCCGCTACCGCTCACTGGTCGAGCAGCTCCCGGCGGTGGTGCTGCTGGCCGATGGCTCGGGCACGTGCTTCTGGGTCAGCGGCCAGTGGGAGCGGCTGACAGGGCGCGCGGCCGAATCGATCGTCGGGAAGACCGTCCCCGAGCGCTGGATCACAATGTCTCACCCGGACGACCGCGCCCGCATCAGCTCCTGGGTGGCGCACCGGGAGGCAGACGAGCCGTTCACCGACCGGTTCCGGCTGCAGCACGCGGACGGCCGGTGGATCTGGGTCGAGCTGCAGGTGGTCGTGGTGCGAGAGGCGGACGGGCACACGGTCTACCGCCAGGCGCTGCTGCGCGACATCACCGAGCGGGTGGTCTCGGAGGCGCGGTTCCAGGACCTGGTCGAGCATCAGGCTGCGGTCACCACCCTGTACGACGCACCGGGCAGCTCGACGCTGTACCTGAGCCCGCAGGTCGAGCAGCTCACGGGCTATTCGCCCGAGTACTGGCTGTCCGAGGATCATCGCGGGGATTGGTGGGGCTGGCAGGTGATCCACCCCGACGACCGGGAGTCGACGCTCGCCGGCTGGCTCGAGTCCGTCTCTCGCCGCGAGCTGTGGGAGGGCCAGTACCGGATCATCCACCGTGACGGCTCGGTGCGCTGGGTGGTCGACCGGGACGCGCCGCTGGAGGGAACCGACGGGCTGCGGCAGGGAAGCACCCTCGACGTCACCGATCTGGTGACGGCGCGTCAGGAGGCGGACGAGCTGGGCGCCCGCTACCGCGGCCTGGTCGAAGACCTGAACATCGGCGTGGTGCGGCTGACCCCGCAGGCGCGGTTCGAGTACGTCTCCCCGGAGGTCGAGCAGATCACCGGCTACGGCGCCGACGCGATGGTGGGGGAGGAGGCCCTTGCCTTCGGGCAGTCGCACAGCCATGCCGACGACGCCGCGCGGTTCGCCGCGATGCAGGAAGCATTTCGCGGGGGTGGGCCGTTCCGGGCGCGGGTGCGGTTCCGGCGCACCGACGAGCGCTGGATCTGGATCGAGCTCGAGGCAGCGCCGGTGTTCGGTGCGGACGGCGCGATGCGCGACTGGCACGGCATCATGCGCGACGTCACGGGCGAGGTCAGCACCGAGCAGCAGTTCCAGGCGCTGGTGGAGCAGACGCCGGCGGCGATCGGCTCCTACGACCCGCAGATCGGCCGGTTCACCTACGTCAGCCCGGGGCTCGAGCAGCTGTCCGGCATCCCGTCGAGCGAGTGGCTTGCCGACGGCGGCGTCGGTCTCTGGCGGGAGCTGGTGCACCCTGATGACCTCGCTACCGCCGGTCCCGCCTACGACGCGGCGGTCGAGGAGCAGCGGCCGTGGCGGGGCGACTACCGGATCCGCAACCGGGCGACGGGTGAGACGCGGTGGGTGTCGTCCACCGACCAGACCGTCGCCGGGGTCGCGCCGCTGCGCCAGGTGGTGACGCTGGACGTCACCGACCTCGTCGAGCAGCGGGCCCGGTACCAGGAGCTGATCGAGGCGCTGCCGGCCGCGGTGGTGGTCTACGACCCGGGTACCGGGGAGATCGCCTACGCGAGCCCGCAGCTCGAGGTCATCACCGGCCGGAGCGCGGAGGAGTGGCGGGCGAGCGGGGTCGGCGCCTACCGCGCGATGGTGCATCCGGACGACCGGACCGAGGGGTTCGAGCGGGCGATCGCCGCCGGCGAGACCTTCTCGAACACGTACCGGCTGCGCGCGGCCGACGGCCGGGAACGGTGGGTGACGTCGGTCGACCACGTGGTACGCAACCTGGCGCCGCTGCGCCAGGCGCTGGTCTTCGACGTGACCGAGCTCCACGAGGCCGAGCAGCGCAGCAAGGACGCGGTCGAGCGGCTCGTCCGCGCCGGCGAGGAGGAGCAGGCGCGGATCGCCGGGGAGCTCCACGACGACGCCGTCCAGGTGATGACCGCGCTGCTCTACCAGGTGCGGATGCTGGGCGGCGACGAGGCGCGCAGCGGCCAGATGGAGGAGATGCTCACGGGGCTGATCGAGCGAACCCGGCGGCTGATGTTCGAGCTGCGCCCGGCCACGCTCCAGCGCGACGGGATCGAGGCGGCCGTCACCGAGCTGGTGCGCGATGGGCCGTGGAGCACTGCCACGGTGGATGTCGAGCTGCCGCGGCAGTCCGAGACGGTCGAGGCGCTCAGCTACCGCACGATCCGCGAGCTCGTGGTCAATGCGCGCAAGCACAGCAACGCAGACACCCTGGCCGTCACCGGACGCGCACGCGACGGCGTGCTGGAGTTCACCGTGTCTGACGACGGTGTCGGCTTCGACGTCGACCAGGCGCGCGACCCGGCACAGATGCACGGCCACCTGGGGCTGGACACGATGATCGAACGGATCCGGCTGGCCGGTGGCAAGGTGGAGATCAGCTCGTCGCCCGGGCATGGCGCGCAGACCGTGTTCACGATGCCCGCGGCGCCCCGCACGGCCGCTGAGCGCTCCGCGCAGGTGTAGATCGGTGGTTCCCAAATCCGGGCGGGCCGGGCCAGCCATCACGCTGAGCTGGAATCAACGTTCTGCGCCGGTAATCGGGTTGCTAGTGATCCGACTGGGTTGACTTCGTTCGAATTGTTGCGTACGGTCGGGGCGCGCGGACGTGGGGATGCCGGTGGTCCGGCGTAGCCGGCGCCGTGAAACGGGGTCAAACAAGGGGAATGCGATGAGGTCTCGGCGTGCACTCGTGGCGACTGTTGGGCTGGTCGCGTTTGCCTGGGTGATGATCGGGTCGTCGGCGGCTGCAGGATCGGGTGGCCGCGGCGCGACCGCGTCCAAGGCTCGGGTGCCGCTGGGAGTGCGCGTGTTGACGCCACGGCCTCAGCCCGCCGCCAGCCGGTCGGGATCGGTGGCCGTGCCGTCCCGTGGGACGGCGCCTCCGGTCACGCTGAACAGAACGAAGTACCGCGCCCGCTCGACGAAGCCGGGCGCGGTGGCCTACAGGCCCGCCCCGCCGCTCCTGCCACGCATCGGCAAGGTGCTCCCCGGGCTGCGGGCGACAGGCGCCGCCAGGAACCGTGCGGAGGCGAACGGTCATCTGAACCTTTCGCCGGCGCACACGGGCGGCGGGCCGATGCTGGTCCCGGCGCCGCCCGCAGAGCACGCCCACAGGGCGCTGCGATTCACCCCGTCGACGTTCTACAGCTCCACCCAGCTCGACGATTTCAGCTCGCAGTGCGGCTTCGGGGTCAACGAGACCTCGATCGCGCAGAGCAGTGCGAACCCCAACTTGATGGTCGCCGGCGTCAACAGCTACTACGACAACAGCGGCAACTGCCAGGACTCGCACGCCGGTGTGTTCTATTCCTCCGACGGCGGCCAGCACTGGCGGTACCAGGTGATGCCCGGCCTGGTGTTCCCCTCATCCGGAGACCCGGGCGTTGTGTACGACCCCGTGCGGCAGGTGTTCCTGTACTCGTTCGTGGAGTTCAACCGCAGCGACTCCACGCAGGGCAGGATCGGTGTCGAGGCATCGTCTGACGGCGTCAACTGGTCGCGCAACACCACGCTTGACTCGAACAACACGAGCTACGAGGTCGACAAGCCTGGAATCACCGTCGACCAGAACCCCTCCAGCCCGCACTACGGCAGGGTTGTGGTGTCCTGGACGCAGTTCCACGGGTCGAGTTCGATCTACCAGGCCGACTACACCGACAGCGGTGGCGCGGGCTGGTCGCCGGGCAGCGCGTCGGTCAACACCACCGCGCACACGTGCGGCAACGGCAGCTCACCCGCGTTCGACGCGAACGGCCAACTGATGGTGGCCTGGGCGGACTGCAGCGGCGGGGTGAACGCCGTCTACGAGGAGCTCTCAGCCGACGGCGGGGCGAGCTGGACAGCTCCGTCTGACACCCTGGTGACGACCACCACCCCGATCGAGAGCGCCGGCGACGACAGCACCGGTGGCTGCTTCCTCGGTCATGGCGGGAGCGCGTTTCGCTGCAACAGCTTTCCGACGCTGGCCGGAGATCCGAATTCGGGTGATGCCGGTGGGACTGCGTTCTTCGTGGGCTGGGCCGACGTCCGGTCGACGACACAGAGCAGCCAGACGGCGAACGTCGCGCAGATCATGGGCCTCTCCACGGTCGACGGCGGTGCGACCTGGGATCACCTGGCGTTCATGAACTTCAACGACTTCGGCGACAAGTTCTTCCCCGCCGCCAGCTTCGCCCCGAATGGGCGGCTGACGGTCAGCTACAGCTCCCGGGAGCAGGACTCGAGCTCCGGCAACCCCAACGGCATGCAGTACAACGAGCACCAGACGGAGGCCGCCAGCCTGACGAGCCTGCGTGCGGCGACGTACGTCTCGTACACGACCGACGGCACCCTGGGCAACCCCGGGTCGCTGTCGTTCATCGGGGACTACTCGGGCAACTCGAGCCTCGACGCCAACTTCGACACGTTCCCGATCTGGACGGATGTGCGAAGTGGCTTCCCGTCGGTGCGCACCCAGGACCTGTGTTACGCGGACTGCCCGACGTCCCTCAGCCCAAACGCGCCGTTGTCCATCTCGCGCACATCAGGGTCGATCTTCAGCGACTTCTACTCGTTCAACATGGATCCGACGTTCGGCTTAGGCGCCAACTTCTGGAACCTGATCGGCATCCGCACCGGCACCGACGGGTCGACCATCGACGACGACACGTTCCTGGCGCCGAACCATTACTACAACTCCTCGCTGGCGTCGAGCGCATTCGGCGTGAACAGCAACGACTACCTGCTGGTCAACGGCAACTCCGGGCACGCGCCCAACACCGCGTACTACCCGCAGGTGCACAGCTTCTCCACCGTGGGTGGGTCATACTCGATCGAGTGGGCGCTCGGGCACGTGGTGCTGGGGACGTCGTTCGCCGACACCCAGGGGCCGGCCGATGTCGGCCGCGTCTACGACTCGCTCCTGGCTACCGGCACGACGTACTACTTCGGACTGCGGCGCAACGGCCCCAACACGTCCAACTACACCCTGCTGCTCCACTCGGCGAACGGCGCCAGCGAACAGGGGCGGCCGTCGGCGGTCACCAGCTCCGGGGACGTGGCACCGGGCACGCCCGCGCTGATCCAGTACGCCACCGGCGCCGATCCGAGTGAGTACGACGGCGTGGTGGTGCTGAACGACAACAGCGGCTCGGGCAGCTACACGCTCTACCGCGACACGGTTGCCCCCACCGGGACGATCCAGATCGACGGCGGAGCCGCCGCGACGAATAGCAAGAAGCTGCACCTGACGCTGGCGGCGACCAATCCCACGTCAGGTGATCCCGTGGCCGACATGGCGTTCTCGATCAACGGCCGGCTTTCGGATCGTTCAGCAAGTACAAGACGGGCGAGGCTCTCAACCTCGGTGCAGGCGTCACCGAGGGCGTGCAGACGGTGGCGGTCGAGTTCCGCAACGGTGCGGGTGCAGTGGGCGCGCCCGCGACGGCAAGCATCTACTACGTGCACGGCACGCCGACGATCACGAGCCTGACGCCCGAGGGCGGGCCGACCGCCGGCGGCACCAGCGTCGTCATCAAGGGCAAGCACTTCGCCCCTGGCAGCACGGTGACGTTCGGGTCGGGAACGGGAACGGCGGTGACGTTCGTGACCGCCAACCAGCTGACCGTCCAGTCGCCGGCGCACTCGGCCGGCACCGTGCGCGTGACAGTCACGACGGCCGCCGGCTCGACCGCGTCGACGCAGGCCGACCTGTACGCCTACGGCTCGCCCACGGTGACTGCCGTGAACCCCAAGACGGGGCCTGCCGCTGGTGGCACGACCGTGACCATCACGGGCACGAGCTTCCTGCCGGACTCGACCGTGAAGTTCGGCGTCAAGGCGGCAACGTCGGTGACGTTCGTCTCGGTCACCAAGCTGACGGCGAAGGCGCCGGCGCACGCGGCGGGCAAGGTGGATGTCAGGGTGACGACCGCCGTCGGCACCAGCGCGACGTCGACCGCGGATGCGTACACCTACACCGGCGCGGCTGCGGTGGCCGCTCAGCTTCGGTGGAGACACGGAGGGGTATTGCGGGCATAATCTCCCGGTAGAGGCAGGTAGCAACAGGGAGAGGATGATGTCGGGTGCGCCGGGTCGGTGACCGGACGCAAAGCATGCTGATGGGCGCGCGCGGCCTGCTGGCGCTGCTGCTGGTGGCGCTCGTCGCCACGGCCGCAGCGACCCCGGCGCCTTCCATGGCCGACGAGGGGCCGACCACGCTCTCCGCGCTGCCGGGCGGCGACTACATGGCGGTCGACGACGTCAACCAGCACGTGTTCGTGACCGGGCTTCCTCCGGCAGCGCCGTTCGACACGAACCAGACGGTCGAGGTGCTGAACTTCGACGGCACCGTCGACACCACGCTCACCGTGCCGGGGGCGGAGGGCATGACGATCGCGAAGGGGAACCTCTACGTCGCCGGGTGCGGGAGCCCGACCATCACCGTGTTCGACCTGGCGACCCTGACCCAGACCGGGACGATCACCCTGCAGGAGAACATGGGCTACCCGTGTGCGCTGGCGACCACCGCCGGCCGGCTGCTCTTCGATGCCGACACGGGCAACGGGTTCTCGAACCCCGCGTACATCCAGTTCAACGCCCCGACCACCGAGGTGGAGTGGTCGGACGCAGGCACCGCGTCACCGGCCTTCGCGGTCAGTCCGACGGTCGCCAAGCGGGTTGTGACCACGTCGCTCGACGGGACGCCGGCGGTCGACGAGGTGTGGAACGTCGGCCCCGATCCGCCGACGCAGCTCGGCTCGGCGGCTGACATCGGGGTCGGTGCGCCTGCCGACAGCGCGGCGATCACACCGGACGGCGCGAACCTGTTCGTGACCGACGGCACCTCGGTGCAGGAGTACGCCCTGCCGGCGCTGAGCACGCACGTCGAGACACTGTCGAACCGGCCGTCGGCGACACGCATCGCGGTCAACGCGGATGCGTCATTCATGGCTGCCGGACTGGCCCTGGCGGGAGGCGCGCCCGGCGTGGACATCTTCAACGCCACCCGCACCACGCCCATCCACTGGATCACGCTGGCAGGCGCCACCGGCTCGGTGCGGGCGCTCGCCTTCTCGGCCGACAGCAGCAAGCTGTTCGTCGTCACCCAGCCCGACTCCGGGCCGCCCCAGTTCTTCGTCGTGGACAGTCCGACGCTCGCCGCCTCGCTGCTGAGCCTGGGGGCGACTCCGATGAGCGTGTCCCCCGGGCAGACGGTGCAGCTGCAGGGCATCCTGACGCTTCAGGACGCCGCGCCGGCCTCCGGCGCGACGGTCGACATCTCCGAGACGCGCCCGGACGGCTCGACGGCCGACCTGGGACCGGTGACGGTGGGCTCCGGCGGCGTGTACACGATGCCCACCGAGGAGCTGTCCCAGATCGGGACGTACACGTTCACCGCCACGTACGCCGGCGACAGCACCCACCTCGGCAGCACGGCCTCGACGACGGTCGCCGTTGCCAGGGGTGTCACCACGCTCTCGCTCCACGGCTCGGCGACGCACGTCGTCTACGGCCACACCGTAACGCTGACCGCCAAGCTGACCGGCGCGCCCTCCGGCTCGGTCGTGACCATCACGCGGGACGTGAACGGTGCGAAGTCGGTCGTGACCAACGGCCGGGTGAACGCCGACGGCATCGTCACGGTGACCGTCAAGCCCGGCCAGCGCACCATCTACTCCGCCCGGTTTGCGGGTAGCGCCGGCTTCTTCCCATCCTCGAGCGGCACCGTCACGGTGACCGTCTCGCCGGTGCTCGGCGGCAGCCTGAGCAAACCGTACGCCACCCAGTCGGGGTACAAGCTCTACCACTACCGCGCTTCCTGTGCGACCTCTGCAACCTCATGCCCCGTTTTCACCGAGACGTTCACGCCTGCCAACCCCGGCCATCTGGTCTACGTGATCGTGCAGCAGCACACCTCGAACGGCTGGAACAAGGTGGCCGAGTGGTCGGGCACGCTCGGGCCGCAGAGCAAGGCTGCGATCAAGATCCGCTACACCAAGACGTCGGTGATCGGGCCTGCCTTCCGGCTGCTCGCCCACTTCCCCGCCGGCCCCACGTTCGCTGGAGCGAACAAGGGCTACTGGTACTTCAAGATCACGCACTGATCCAGGCGCGCCGCGGGATGGGGACGGCGTGCGCGCTTTAGACTCCTATCTCACCATGGTGGGAACGGGGACGTGCGCGCAGTGCGGCGCGGAACATCCACCGGGCGCCCGCTTCTGCAGCGTCTGCGGTTCGGCGTTGTGGCGGGAGTGCGCGGTGTGCGGAAACGAACAGCCGGTGTCGGCTGCGTTCTGCTCTGCCTGCGGCGCCGCGTTGGGTAACGGCGCCCGCCGGGCGCAGCCGGTCGAGACCGGGGAGGAGCGGCGGGTGGTGAGCGTGCTGTTCGCCGACCTGGCCGGGTCGACGGCACTCGGCGAGCGGCTCGACCCCGAGGACGTCCGTGTCGTCCAGGGCGAGCTGTTCGCGCTCGTCGACGATGAGGTGCGGCTGCATGGGGGCGTCACCGAGAAGTTCGTCGGCGACGCGGTGATGGCCGTGTTCGGCGTCCCCCAGGCGCACGAGGACGATGCCGAGCGTGCCGTCCGGGCCGGCCTCGCCGCGCAGCACCGCTTCGGCGCGCTGGCGGAGCGGATAGCAGATGCCCACGGGCTCGAGGTCAGCCTGCGGATCGGCGTCGCCACCGGCGAGGTCGTGAGTGGGCGTGACGCGGCCGCCCGCGGAGAGCTGATGGTCAGCGGTGACGCCGTGAACATCGCTGCCCGACTGCAGCAGCATGCCGAATCGGGCACCGTGACGGTGGGTGAGCGCGCACACCGCGAGGCGCAGCGGGGCATCCGTTTCCGGCGGATCGACGCCGTGGACGCCAAGGGCAAGAGCGCCCCGCTGGCGGCCTGGGTGGCGGAGAGCACGGTCGACAACGCGCACCGCCGACGTGGGGTGGAGGGCCTGGCCGCCCCGATCATCGGACGCGACGAGGAGCTCTCGCTGCTGGCAACGCTGGCGGCTCGCGTGGCCAACGACCGGGCTCCGCAGCTGGTCACCATCTACGGCCAGGCCGGGGTCGGCAAGTCGCGGCTGCTGGCGGAGTTCGTCGACCGCCTGGACGACGTGCGCCTGCTCAAGGGACGCTGCCTGCCCTACGGCGACGGCATCACCTACTGGCCGCTGGCGGAGGTGGCAAAGAGCCATGCCGGGGTGCTCGACACCGATCCGGTCGAGGAGGCCCTGGCCAAGCTCCGCAGGGCGGTCGAGCGGGCAGTTCCGTCCGAGCGGGCCGGAACGGCGTTCGAGGCGGCGGCCTGGACGGTCGGCCTGACGTTGCCTGGCCAGACTGCGGTGTGGACGACCGACGACACCCGCGACCTCTTGCGCCGCGGATGGGCCGACTACCTGGCCGGGCTCGGCCGCGAGCGTTTCACCGTGCTCGCGGTGGAGGACATCCACTGGGCGTCGCAGGCGCTGCTCGACCTGCTCGACCAGATCACCGAGGATCTCCAGGAGACGTCGCTGATGGTCGTCTGCCCCTCTCGTCCCGAGCTGCTCGAGCACAGGCCGGGTTGGGGCGCCGGCCGGCTGAACGCCACGACCGTCACCCTGCAGCCGCTTCCGCCGGAGCGCTCGCGCGAGCTGGTGGCAGCCCTGCTCGAGGCCGATCACCTGCCCGACCAGTTGCGCGCCGGCATCCTCGACCGGGCGGAGGGCAACCCGTTCTTCCTCGAGGAAGTCGTGCGGATGCTGATCGACCGCGGCGCCCTGACGCGCAGCAACGGCACGTGGACGGCCGACGCGCGGATGGCAGAGCTGCCGATTCCCGACTCGGTGCTCGGCGTCATCGCGGCGCGCATCGACCTGCTCGACGCCGACTCGCGGACGGCATTGCGCCGGTCGGCGGTGGTCGGCCGCATCTTCTGGGCCGAGGCGGTCGGGGTCGATGCCCGGCTGATCGAGGAGCTGGGCCGCCGGGGCCTGGTCCACGAGCTGCCGTCGACGTCGATCGCCGGATCGCGCGAGTTCCGGTTCAAGCACGCGCTGACCCGCGACGTCGCCTATGGCACGCTCACCCGCGACGAGCGGCGGACGCTGCACCGGCAGGTCGCCGACTGGATCCGCGCCGTGGCGCCCGACCGGGCAACGGAGAAGGCCGAGCTCACGGCGTACCACTACCTGCAGGCGGTCGCGCTCGGCGATCCAGACGCGGAGCTCGCCCAGCTCGCCAGCGCCCAGCTCAGTGCTGCGGGCGACGGGACGCTTGCCCAGGGAGCCGTGGAGACGGCGCGGGAGCACTTCGAGCGCGCGTACGAGGTCGCCCCGGACGATCGCTCCCGAGGCGTCGCCGAGCTTGGCCTGGCGCGCGTGACCGCAGGCTACGGCCCGGCGGCGGGGGCCCGGCTGCAGAGCGCCGTTGCCACGTTCGAGCGTCTCGGCGAGCCGCTGCTGCTGGCCGAGGCCCTGTCCTGGAAGAGCCGCGCCGACTGGCTGGCCGGCCGCTGGGACGACGCCTTCGTGGCGGCGAACCGGGCAGTGGCCGTGCAGGAAGGGCTGCCCGCCTCGCCGGAACTCGCCCGCGCGCTGGGCCGGCGGGCCCAGCTCCAGATGCTCCGCAGCATGCCGAACGCGCTGGCAAGCGCCGACGAGACGATCGCGATCGCCCGCCAGGTGGGGGACATCCTGGCCGAGGCGAACGCGCGCGTGACCCGCTTTGCGACCGACGTTCCGGAGGCGGCCGGCCTCTCGGAGGCGGAGCTTCGCGAGACGATGGAGCTTGCGATCCAGGCCGGGGCCTTCGACGAGGCCTGCCGGGCGATCGTGAACTACCTGTGGGTGGCCGTCGAGTGGACGCCGGTCAGCGAGGTAGAGGATGTCGTCGACCGCGCGACGGCGCTGCTCCAGGGCTTTCTCCCCAGGGAGACATACGGCGCGTACCTGACGTTGTCCCGGGCGCGGCTGCTCTGTCAGCCCAGCGGCCGCTGGGACGAGGTGCACCGCCTGGTCGCGTCGCTCCCCGAGAGCATGGACGTCAACACGCGGCTGATCCGCCTGGATCTGGCGGCCGGGGAGGCGATGCGCCAGGGCGACCTCGAGCGGGCCGACCATGAGCTCGACCAGTTCCGTGATCTGGCGATGCGGAGCCGTGAGCCTCAGCGGATCGTGCCCATGCTCGCCCTGGACATCCCACGCGCCGTCATGCGCGGCGACGCCGCACATGTCCGCGAGTACGGGATGCTGGCGATCTCGATGTTCCCGTGGCAGGTGCCGCTGGCACCCGTCGGCGTCCTGCGTGGCCTCGAGGCAGTCGGCGCGGCCGACCTGCTGGCTGCTGCCGAGGCGACGTTCGCGGTGCCGCCCTCACGGTTCTCGTCCGGCCGCGTGCTGCCGCCCGCTGCGGCCGGCCTGCGGGCACTCGCCGATGGCCGCCCGGCCGATGCGGTCGCGCCGCTCACGCAGCTTCGCGATGTCCAGACCTGGTACGGCTTTTCGTTCGAGGCAGCGCTCTCGGACCTCGATCTGGCGCGGGCGCTCGAGCAGGCGGGCGACCCGGCCGGAGCGGCCGATGTGCGGGCACGCGCGGACGCCGTGCTCGGCCCGCTGGGCGTCGTCAACCCGATCTAGGACGAGCATCCAGGTCATCTAGGCCGCGGCCAGGGTGCGCAGCGCGGGGGATACCGCGTCGGCGTGCCGGGCCAGCGTGTAGACGGCGGTCGGCGGAAAGCTGTCGACCACGTTCCGCTCGACGAGCCCGGCCTCTGCGAGCGCCTTCAGAGCCAGCGCCAGGGCGCGCGGACTGACCGGGGGCAGCGACTCGCGGAGCTGGGCGAAGCGACTCGAGCCGGCGGCGTCGAGGGCGGCGACCACCGGCATCGACCACTTGTTGAGACCGATCGAGGAGATGCCGAGGGCGTCCAGCGCGCACATCAGCTCCGCGCAGGCCGGAGCGATGGCCGCGCCCTGTTCCGTCAGCACGTACTCGGGGCGGAGCGGGTGCCCGTAGCCAGGGTTGCGAGCAACCAGGTCCTGCTCGGCCAGCGACGCCAGCGTGCGGCGAAGCGACTCCCGCCCGATGCCGAGCCGGCGGTGGAGCGTCACGAACCTGCTGCCGCTCGTGCGGTGCAGCTCGGCGAGCACGGGCACGGCCCAGCGATGGTGGAAGAGCTGTGCCAGCCGCTCGCCCGGTGCCGGCTCGTTTGACATGAAAGTGAGTCTAGTATAAAAAATGGTCTAACGCGAACCAGGGGCAAGGAGGTTGTGATGAGTGTCGAACCCACCGCAGCATCGGCTGCGAAGGCAGGCCCGGTTGCCTACTCGGGCAAGCTGACCGCCGCGATCAGCGTCACCGACCTGGAGCGGTCGAAGCACTTCTTCGAGCACGTGCTCGGCTTCGAGCACATCTACACCCTGGACGACTGGGGCTGGTGTGAGATGCGTACCGGCGTCGACGGTGTCTCGCTCGGCATCGGCCAGGCGGAGTCGGTGGTGCCGGAGGGGGGTGCCACGCTCACGTTCGGCGTGGCCGACATCGATGCGGCCCGCGCCTGGCTCGAGCGCAACGACGTCCGCTTCGACGGCGACACCCGCGAGATCGAGGGCATGGTGCGGCTGGCGACGTTCTACGACCTCGACGGGAACACGTTCATGCTCGCCCAGGTGCTGGATGAGGGCGCTCGACCCGGGCGTGGCTGAACGCCCCGTGCTCGAGGAGCACACGGTGCTCCTCCTGGTGCGGCCGCGCGACGCTCCGGAGGTCTCCGACGAGGAGGCCGAGGCGCTGCAGGAACAGCATCTGGCCTTTCTGCAGGACAAGCGGCGCGAGGGCGTGTTGGCCGCCGCCGGCCCGTTTCGCGGCCAGCCGGACGAGCGCTGGCGCGGACTGTGCCTCTACCTGGTCGGGCCTGACCGGGCGCGCGAGCTGGCGATGGACGATCCGCTGGTGCGCGCCGGCCGGCTGACTGTGGAGGTGTGGACGTGGTTCACGCGCCCGGGGGAGCTGGGCATACCACCGAGCAGGTGACGTTTCCTTCCTGGCGACGGGGGCACCGGGTACCATCGGGGCGATGCCCCGGCTGATGATCGTCATCGCCAGCACCCGGCCGGGCCGGGTCGGGCTCCCGGTCGCCGAGTGGTTCACCGGCGTTGCCGAGACACACGGTGCGTTCGACGTCGAGGTCGCCGACCTGGCGGAGATCAACCTGCCGTTCATGGACGAGCCGAAGCATCCCCGCCTGCGCGAGTACCAGCACGAGCACACGAGGCTGTGGAGCGCCCGGGTCGAGTCGGCGGACGCATTCGTCTTTGTCCATCCTGAGTACAACTTCGGCCTCAACGCGCCGCTCAAGAACGCGCTCGACTACCTCCACTACGAGTGGCACTACAAGCCGGTCGGGCTCGTCTGCTACGGGGGCATATCGGCCGGTACCCGGGCTGCGCAGATGGTCAAGCAGGTGGCCACGGCGCTGAAGATGATGCCGATGTTCGAGGCGGTGCAGATCCCGTTCGTGGCTCAGTTCCTTGACGACGAGCGACGGCTGGTTCCGAACGACGTCATGTCGACGGCGGCTCCGGCGATGCTGGACGAGCTTGCGCGCTGGGAAGAGGCACTGCGCCCGCTACGCCAGTCTGGGTAGCCCTGCCCTCTCGTATGTCCTGCCGGGCAAGAACGATGCCCTCGCGAACGCCCCGGCGGACGCCGTCACGATCACGCAGTAGAGGATGTAGCAGGTGACCACGCTCAGGAACGAGGCAACGCCCGTGAACGTCGCTCCACCGTCTGATCCCTGCATGGCTGTTCCCTTTCGCTGGCGACGGACGTCGCTGGGGACAGATACCGACGGTACAGGAGCACCACCCCCGCTGCTACTCCACTATCACCCCAGCGAACCGGCTGCGCACCGCGTCCAGCGGGAGCCCGGGGCTGCGGTTGCCCGTCGCGGCCGATCATCTCCCGGCCGGCGACCAGGGCGTTGGCGACCGCCTCCTCGGCGGCTTCGACAACCGCGGTGTAGACCGGGTCGATCTGACCCCACTGCAGGAAGTCGACGTGGCCGAGCGCGGTGTCGCCGGACGCCGGCCAGCCGGTGCGGAACGCGCCCGCGTTCGCAGTGGAGAACGCCAGGAAGAGATCGCCTGAGAAGTGGGAGCCCGAGGTGCCTGTGCGTGCCAGCCCGAGTGGCACTCGGCGGGCCAGCGCCTTGCACTGCCCGGGTAGGAGCGGCGCGTCGGTGGCAACGACGCCGATCACCGACCCGCTGCCAGGCGCCATCCGGTCGAGGTCGCCCAGCGGGTCGTCGTCGGCGAACTCGCGCCCCAGCGGGATCCCGCCCAGCACGAGCTGGCCCCGCGAGCCGAAGTTGCACTGCAGGAACACGCCCACCGTGAACGCCCCCGAGCCGGTCTCGGCCACCCGCGAGGCGGTTCCGGACCCTGCCTTGAACCCGTAGCAGTTCATGCCCGTGCCGCCGCCGACCGAGCCTTCCGCGGGCGTCCCCGTGGCGGCCGCGTCGATCGCGGCGTGCACGTCGGCCTCCGTGACGTGACCGCCGTTGATGTCGTTCAGGTATCCATCCCAGGTCTCGGCGGCCACCGGCAGCAGCCAGCCCTCGGCCAGGTCGGGACGGCGCCCCGCCACCCAGGACACCGTGCCCGCGTGGGCAACGCCGACGGCGTGGGTGTTGGTGATGGTCACCGGGAGGTCGAGCGTGCCCGACTCCTCGATCCAGGCCGTGCCCGTCATCTCGCCGTTGCCGTTGAGCGAATACCAGCCTGCGGCGCATGGGTCGCCGATCCCGGAGCGGCCGCGGGGCAGGAGGGCGGTAACGCCGGTGCGCACGTCGGTGCCCTCGATCAAGGTGGTGTACCCGACCTCGACGCCGGGGACGTCGGTGACTGCGTTCAGCAGGCCCGGGCTGCCCGAGAAGGGGATGCCGAGGCCGCGGGCCCGAGCGGTCACGACCCTCCGTTCAGTCGTGCCAGCGCGGCGCCGGTGGCCAGCCGCGCGTATGCCAGCACCCGTTCGATCGCCTCGCTGTGGTCGACCACTCCGGCGCGCTCGACGATGTAGCCGCCGTAGGCGTCTTCGAGAGCGACCAGGTTGGACGCGATCGTCCGCGCGTCGTCCGTCAGTGCGAACTCGCCGCGAGCCTCACCGACCTCGAGGATGCGCTGGTAGAGATCGACCTGCCGCTCGGTCATCGCCCGCGTGCTCGTCTGGAGCGCGAGGCTCGCCCGGACGGCGCCGACGCTCTGGTACAGCACCAGCAGGTGCTCGTCGTCCTCGCCTTCGGGAAACCCGGCCTCGATCACGGCCCGCAGCTGGTCTTCGCTGCCCTCCAGGCCCTCCGCGACCGACCGCCGCTCGTCGGCGTATCGAGCGTGCACGTTGGCGATCGACTCCTCGACGAGGGCGTCGATGTCCGGGTAGTAGTAGAGGACCGACTGGGGCGACATGCCGGCCTCGCGGGCGACATCCCGCAGCCTGACGCCCGCCGGCCCGCGCTCAGCGATCGCCCGCCGCATCGCCGTCCGCAGCGCCTCCCGCCGGGCATCCTGGTTCTTCACCCTCGGCATGTACGACCGACATTATCCGAACGCTCGTTCAATGTTCAAGGGCTGGTGGGCCTTGCTGCTTGACACGAGGAAACCAGATTCGTAGTATCGGCGTTCAATCCCGACACTTCTCCCACCCCTGAACCTGGAGCGTCGAAGATGAGGATCTCTCCTGCACTCGCACTGTCGGTCGCCGCGTTGGCGCTGGCAGCTGGATGCGGCAAGAGCGCGAGCAGCGGGAGTTCGGCCGCGCCGCCCTCGACCGCGAACCTGGCGACGACGACACCGGCGCCCACGAACACCTACAACGGCGTGGTCACCTGGGCGCTCTACCGCGAGACCAACTCGCTCGATCCCATCTTCGCGTTCGACTATCCCGAGAACACGGTGATCGCCGCGCTGTGCGACACGGTGCTCCGGCAGTCGCCGACCGGCGTGGTCGGGCCCCGGCGTCGCCTCGCTCCACTACGACTCGCCGACCAAGCTGGTGTTCACCGTTCGCCAGGGCGTCACGTTCTGGGACGGCAGCCCGCTGACCTCGGCGGACATCGTCTTCAGCCTCCAACGGCAGATGGACCCGAAGCTGGGAGGCTTCTACCAGCAGGTGTTCAACCGCGTCCAGTCGATCACCGCCAACGGGCCACAGCAGTTCACCATCACGCTCAAGCAGCCGGATTACTGGCTGGCCGGCGAGCTGTCCTCGACGCCTGGGTTCATCGTCGAGAAGAAGTTCACCGAGCAGCAGGGCAAGGCCTACGGCACACCTGGCAACCACGCCATGTGCAGCGGCCCGTACAAGCTGAAGACGTGGCAGACCGGCAACGTCCTGGCCGTGGTGCCCAACACGCACTACTGGGATACCTCGCTGCAGCCCAAGGTCAAGGAGCTCGACTTCAAGGGCGTCCCCACCGACGCGGCGGCGACTTCGGGCCTGCTGACCGGTGAGATCACCGGCGACATCCCGCTCAACATCTCCACGCTCGACCAGCTCAAGGCGTCGCCCGACCTGAAGGTCTACCTCGGGAGCTCGTACGCGTCCGACGCGTTCATCGTGTCCAACGCCAAGGGGCCGCTCGCCGACGTCCGCGTGCGCAAGGCGCTGTCGCTTGCAATCGACCGCAAGGGCTTCATCAACGCCGTCTACAAGGGCGCCGCACAGCTGCCGCGAACGCTGACCAACACGGGAACCTGGGGCTACGGGCAGTCGGTCTTCCAGAACGCGTGGAACCAGCTGCCCGAGCCAAAGCAGAACATCGCCGAGGCCAAGAAGCTGATCCAGCAGGCGGGTGCCACCGGCAAGACGATCACCCTCGGCATGTCGAGCCAGCTCAACAACATCAACACCGAGGCCGTGATGTTCCAGAGCGCCGGCCAGCAGATCGGCCTCAACGTCAAGCTGCACTCGGTCTCGGCGGCCAACTACATCGACTTCTTCATCGACCCCAAGGCGCGGGCCGGGATCGACGGGTTCTTCACCGTCAACTACCCCGACTACGCCGACCCGGCCGGTCTGTACGCAACGTTCGTCGTTCCCGGCGGATCGCAGAACTACGACAACTTCAGCGATCCCAAGATCACCAACCTGATGGAGACCGCGCGCACCACGGCAAACAACAACTCACGGGCCAAGCTGATCGCCGCAGGCCCAGAAGCTGATCATGAGCGAGCTGCCGTGGATCCCCGTTGCCCTGCCAGACACCATCCTGGTCATGAACAAGAAGATCACCGGCCCGCCGCCGACGTTCAGCTACATGTTCGGGCCCTGGCTGGGCAAGCTGGGAGGCACCGGGTAGGCGTCCGCGGAACCACCCGACCGCCGAAGGTCTGAAGCATGCTGCGGTTTCTTGCGAAGCGTCTGCTGGTGCTGCTGGGGACGCTGCTGGTCTCGAGTTTCGTGATCTTCTCGGCGCTGTTCATCGCGCCGGGAAACCCGATCGCGACGCTCTCCGGCGGCCGTGCCCTTCCCCACGCGAGCATCGTCGTGCTGGAGCAGCGATACCACCTGAACGAGCCGTTCCTGCAGCGCTACTGGGACTGGCTCACGGGCGTGCTGCACGGTGACCTGGGCGTCTCGATCACCCTCCACGTGGACGTCGCCACCCTGATCCGGCTGCGGATCGGCACGACCTTCGAGCTGGTTGCCTACGCCTCCGTCCTGATCGTGCTGTTCGGGATCGGCGCCGGCCTGCTGGGCGCCCTGAAGCCGGGGCTGATCGACGGTGGGGTCATCATCGGAACGACGATCTCGGCGGCGCTGCCCTCGTTCGTGGCCGCCGTCGTCCTGATCACGGTCTTCGCCGTCAACCTGGGGTGGTTCCCGGCCCAGTACAACGGCACCGGCGGGCTCAACCAGGTCTGGCATCTGACGCTGCCGGCGATCAGCCTTGCGATCGGGTCGTTAGCGCTGGTGGCGCGGGTGACCCGCGCCGCCGTGCGCGAGGAGGCGGGCAAGGAACACGTGCAGACGGCTGTCAGCCGCGGGATCCCCGGCCGGCTGATCGTGCGCCGGCACGTGCTCCGCAACGCCGCGATCCCGATCACCACCATCGCCGGCATCACCATCGCGTCGCTGATCGCGGTCGACGCGGTGGTCGAGACCGCGTTCACCCTGAACGGCCTCGGCTCCTACCTGGTCAGCTCTGCCCAGAACAAGGACTTCGCGGTCGTCCAGGGCATCTGCCTGGTGCTGGTGGCGACGTTCGTCGTCATCAACACCATCGTCGACATCCTCTACGCGCTGCTCGATCCGCGCGTCAAGCTGGGAACGCGGGCCGGATGAGCGTCGCGCCCCCGGCATCCGGACGCATGCTCCGCGCGGGTACCCGTGGGATCAAGGGCACCGGATGGGTCGGCAGCGTCTGCATCGGGATCATCGTCATCGCCGGCTTCGTCGCCGTCTTCGGCGCAGCGCTGGCGCCGCACGACCCCAACGCGGTCGATCTGTCCAACGCCTTCGTCGGCCCCACGGCCGGCCACCCGCTGGGCTTCGACCTGAACGGCCGCGACCTGTTCTCGCGGCTACTGGTCGGCGCCCGCACGTCGATGATCGGCCCGCTGGTCGTCGTCACCATCTCGATCGTGGTCGGGTCGCTGCTGGCGGTGGCCAGCGCCTGGCTGGGAGGCGCCTTCGACACGGTCACCTCGGCGTGCATGGACGTCCTGTTTGCGTTCCCCGGCATCCTGCTGGCCGTGCTCACCGCCGCCGTATTCGGGGCCAGCCTGACGGCGGCCGCGGTCGCCCTGTCCGTCGCCTACACGCCCTACGTCGCGCGCGTGCTGCGCGGAGCGGCGCTGCGCGAGCGGACTCAGCAGTACATCGCCGCGCTGGAGGTCCAGGGTCTCTCGGGGTTCGCGATCTGCGCCCGCCACCTGGTGCCGAACGTCGCCAAGCTGATCGTCGCCCAGGGAACCGTGCTGTTCGGGTACGCCATGGTCGACCTGGCCGCGATCTCGTTCATCGGCCTCGGCGTGCAGCCGCCTCAGCCCGACTGGGGCGTGATGGTGGCCGAGGGCGAGACCGGCGTGCTGCAAGGCTATCCGGCGGAGTCGCTGTGCGCGGGCGCCGCCATCATGATCGTGGTCATCGCCGTCAATGTGCTGGGTGAGCGACTGATCGACAAAGCCCAAGGGGGATCCAGATGAGCGAGTTGCACTACCTCTCCGCGACCGACGCGCTGCGCATGTTCCGCAGCGGGGAGCTGTCGCCGGTCGAGCTGATGGAGAGCGTCATCGCCCGTGCCGAGGCCGTTGACCCGACAGTCAACGCGCTGCCCCACCGCTTCTTCGACCAGGCGCTGGAGCAGGCCGCCGAGGCGGAAGCGCGGTATGCGGGCAAGGGCGAGCCGCCCCGTCCGCTGGAGGGGATCCCGACGGCCGTCAAGGAGGAGGAGCCGCTCGAGGGCCAGCCGTGGACGCAGGGGTCGCTGCTGTTCGAACACCTGGTGGCCGACCACACCTCGAACTTCGGCCAGCGGATCCTCGACTCCGGGGCGATCGTGCACGCCCGCTCGACGGCGCCCGAGTTCTCGTGTGCCGGGTTCACGCACTCGCGGCTGCACGGGGTGACCCGCAATCCCTGGAACCTGGAGTACGGCGTCGGGGGCTCGTCGGGAGGGTCGGGGGCGTCGCTGGCGGCCGGGACGACCACGCTGGCCAGCGGCTCCGACATCGGCGGCTCGATCCGGATCCCGGCGTCGTTCAACGGCGTGGTCGGCTTCAAGCCGCCCCACGGGCGGGTGCCGCAGATGCCCGCGTTCAACCTCGACCAGTACTGCCACTGCGGCCCGATGGCCCGCACCGTGGCCGACTGCCTGCTGTTCGAGAACCAGCTTGCCGGCCCGGCACCCGACGACATCGCCTCGCTGCGGCCGAAGCTGGAGCTGCCCGAGCAGCTCGACGGGGTGGAGGGCATGCGGATCGCCGTCTCGCCCGGCCTCGGAGACTGGCTGCTCGATGACGAGGTGCGACGGAACACGCTCGACCTGGCGATGGCGCTGCGAGACCAGGGCGCGATCGTCGAGGAGGTCGACCTGCTGGTGCCGCGCGCCGCCGTTCAGCGCGCAACGGCGATCCACTTCCACCTCGGCTTCGGCGCCTGGGTGGCGAGCGAGGCGATCGAGCACGGCGACCAGATGACGGCCTACGCGCTGGAGTTCCCGCGCTGGGCAGCGGAGGTGTCCGACGGCGGGAGCTGGATCGAGAAGCTGGAGATCGAAGGGCAGCTGTACCTCCCGGTCGGCGAGCTGCTTTCGCGCTACGACGCGCTGATCTGCGCGACCAACGGCACCCGCGGGCTGATCGCCGGCGACGACTACGTCGGTCATGGGCTCGAGGTCGGCGGCACCCAGCTGGAGTACTACTTCGAGTCGATCCTGACGCCGGTCTTCAACATCTTCAGCCGCTGCCCGGTGCTGAATGTCCCGTCCGGCTTCGCCGACAACGGCGTGCCGACCGGCATCCAGATCGTCGCCAACACCTACGACGACGTGACCGCGTTTCGCGTCGGCGCCGCCTGCGAGCGGGCCAGGCCGTGGATGGACGTCGCCGAGCGGCAGCCCCAGATCGAGGTGGCGCAGGCCTGATGTCGCTGCTGGAGATCGACCACCTGACCGTGGAGCTGCTTGTCGAGGGCGAGCTGCGCCCCGTGCTGCGCGACGTCTCGCTGCAGATCGGCGAGGGCGAGGCGGTGGGGCTGGTCGGCGAGTCGGGCTCCGGCAAGTCGATGACCGCCCGGTCGGTCGCGCGGCTGCTGCCAAACGGCGCCCGTCCGCGAGGCGGGATCCGGTTCAGGGGCGCGGAGGTGAACGAGATGCGCGGCGGCGCTCTCAGGCAGTACCGCAGCGAGGTCGCGATGATCTTCCAGGACCCCCGGGCGCACATCAACCCGGTGCGCCGGATCGGGGACTTCATGACCGAGGCGCTGCGCACCAACCAGGGAGTGTCGGGGTCGGAGTCGCGCGCGCGGGCGGTCGAGCTCCTGGGCCAGGTCGGCATCGATGACGGCGCGCGGCGGCTGCGGCAGTACCCGCACGAGCTGTCGGGCGGCCTGCTGCAGCGGGTGATGATCGCCGCCGCACTGCTCACCAACCCGGTTCTGCTGCTGGCCGACGAGCCGACCACGGCGCTCGACGTGACGATCCAGGCCGAGGTGATGGCGATCCTCAACGACCTCCGCCACGAGTTCGGGCTGGCGCTGCTGTTCATCACCCACGACCTGGAGCTGGCCGCGGCCGTCTGCGACCGCACGGCGGTGATGTACGCCGGCCAGATCGTCGAGACCCGGGAGTCGATTCACCTGCACGACGATCCGCTGCACCCGTACACGGCGGCGCTGTCCGCCGCCCGGCCCAGCATCAGCTCGACCGCGCCGCGGCTGAACGCCATCCCGGGTCGTCCGCTGTCGGCGTTCGAGGCGCCCTCCGGGTGCTCCTTCGCGCCGCGCTGCCCGTTCGCCGCCACCGTGTGCCGCGACCAGGATCCGGTGCTCGAGGAGCTCGGAGGCGGCGAGGTGCGGTGCCTGCGTGCGGTCGAGCTGCGCTCCGAGAACAAGCTGGTGGGTCATGCCTGAGACAGATCCGGTTCTCGAGGTCGTTGGCCTGCGCAAGGAGTTCGGCGAGCTGGTGGCAGTGGACGACGTCTCGTTCCAGATCCCCGAGGGCGGCTCGCTGGCGGTGGTGGGGGAGTCGGGGTCGGGCAAGACCACGATCGCCAGGATGGTCGTCGGGCTGGAGCGGCCGACCGCCGGCACCATCCGCGCCTGCGGCCGTGACCGCTCGTTGCCCGCCCGGAAGACGAGCGAGCGGCGCGCCCGCGGCCGCGAGGTGCAGATCGTGTTCCAGGACCCGTACTCCAGCCTCGATCCGCGGCAGACCGCGGCCGCCTCGATCGACGAGGTGGTTCGGCTACACCACGGAGGGAATGCCGGCGAGCGGCGGGAGCGAGTGGCGGAGCTGTCCGGGCTGGTCGGCCTCGACGAGCGTCAGGTGCGCGCGCTGCCGCGCGCGCTCTCGGGCGGTCAGCGCCAGCGGGTGGCGATCGCCCGGGCCCTGGCGGCAGAGCCCCGGCTGCTGATCCTCGACGAGTCGGTGGCGGCCCTCGACGTCTCGATCCAGGCGCAGGTGCTCAACCTGCTGGCCGACATCCACGACCGCACCGGTGTCTCGTACCTGCTGATCAGCCACGACCTGGCCGTCGTGCGTCAGCTCGCACACGAGACGATCGTGATGAACCGCGGGCAGGTGGTCGAGAGCGGCCCCACCGCGGACGTGCTCGACAATCCCCAGCAGGAGTACACGAAGATCCTGCGGGCGAGCGTGCCGGGGCCGGGCTGGAAGCCGGTGCGGCGGCGGATGCGAACGGCGCCGGGCTAGTCTCTCGGCATGCCCGATTTCGAACCGCTCAGGGGCCGTTGCCTGTGTGGGACAGTCGCCTTCGTGGTGACCGCGCCGCCGGTCTCGGCCAGCTACTGCCACTGCACGCGGTGCCAGCGGCGCACCGGAACGGCCGCCAGCGCCCAGGCGCGCCTCGCACCCGGCACCCTGCAGATCCTCACGGGCGAGGAGGTCCTGGGCACATACGAGCCTCCCCAGGGGTTCGCGAAGCTGTACTGCGGCCAGTGCGGCTCCGCGCTGTTCTCGCGGAGCGCTGACGGCAGCGTGTGGTCGGTGCGGCTGGGGGCGTTCGACGGCGACCCGGGCATTCGGCCGCAGTGGCGGCAATTCGTCGCCTATGCCGCACCATGGGAGCCGATCCCCGACGACGGCCTGCCTCGCTACGACGAGGGCAAGAACTAGCTGAAACCGCAGGTGGTTTGGCCGGCTCGCTCCGCAGGTGTGCGCGGTGTGGGAGGATGGCGTGGGGTGCGGGGAGCTCCCTCGGGCCGAGTCCACGGGATGAGAGGGGTGTGTGATGGGCGATTCGACGAATCGCGAGGATCATGTTGCACCGACTGGCAACGCGGAGCGGCGGTCTCGTGCGGACGTATTGAAGCTGGGGGCTGCGGGGGCGGCTGGCGCGGTTGGGGGGGTCCTGGCGGCGCCTGCAAGCGCGAAGGCCGACACCACTGATGCGCGATTCGTGGCGATCAATACCGGCACTGCCGAGATCAACAGCGCCTTTGTGGTGACCGGGGGGACTATCTACGATCCCAGCCCTGGGTACACCCACGGTCTAGTCGCGACAGTGAACGGGGGCCACGGGGTTTCGGCCGAGAGCACATCCGGCCCCGACTACCCCACTGTTCAGGCGCTTAACAATGGCGACGGAATGGCCGTCTACGGGGCGTCCCAGGGCGGGCACGGCGTGCACGGCGCCGGAGCCGGTGGCGGGGCCGGGGTCTGGGGATGGTCCAACGGGCCAGGGCCAGGCGTGCTGGGCCAGGCGGATGTGGGAGCCGGCGTCTCAGGCTACGCCTACGACTCATTCGGTTCGACGGCCGATGGCGTGCATGGCGAGGCGGCGGTCGGCAACGGAGTGTCGGGGGTGGGTGGTTCGGCAGGTGACGGTGTGCACGGCTCTGCGCCGGCGGGCAATGGCGTGTCCGGTACGGGCACCGCTGCCGGCGTGAGCGGTGTCTACGGCGAGCACACCGGCGCCGGTTTCGGCATCGCCGGTCGGTGCTCCGACCCAGGCGGAGTTGCCGTGTACGCGGACGCAGGGTTCAGCGGCAACAGTGCTGTGATCGCGCGAGCGCCGAATACGGTCGCGCTCGACGCCAGGGGCGCGATCCAATCCGATCGAGCCGGCGTGGCGACCGTGAAGGGCAGCATCGCGTCGCCGAAGGACTCGATCAAGGTGACGGTGCTCGGTCGGGTGCTAACGGGATCCAGCCTGGTGTTGGCGACCATTCAGGGCAACTTCGCCGGCGTCCAGGTGCAGGGCGTGAAACAGGACGCGGCCGGCGCGACGTTCACGATCTTCCTCAACCAGGCGGTGACGCAGAAGATCAAGATCGGCTGGTTCATTGTGAACTGATGTCGATCGTGCCGACCGGTATCAACCGGCTCTCGACTACGCCGGCTCGCGGTCGGTGAAGTGCTGGACAATCGCCGGCGCTTCGTGAACCGAGACGACCAGCAGCGGCTCGTCACCGATGTTGCGGAAGCCGTGAAGCGTTTCCGGTGGGACGACCAGCATCTGCTCCGGGTGCAGCTCGCGTACCTCCTCGCCCGCGGTCCATCGCCCGCGGCCCTGGAGGAGCAGGAACGTCTCCGGATAGGGGTGGGTGTGAAGCTCGACGAGCCCGCCCGGCGGAGTGCGGACGATGAACATCGATACGCCTGACCCGACGTGCTCGCCCTGGAACAGCCAGGCAGTGGGGCCGCGGCGCATGTCTTCGAGGTCGAGGACGGCGATCGTCGTGTCTGAGGTCATTCGAGATCCCTTCGGTTCGCGTCGGGAGAGTATGCCTGGACAATCACTTGCATGGTGCAAGCAACTACGCTACGGTGAGCCGGTGGCACAGGTGGAACCGCAGGGGAAGCAGGTCACCGTGGATGATGACCTGGAGCGCATCGGCGAGGGGCTCGCGAACGTCTTTCGCGCCGGGCACACCGGGCGCTTCCATGCCAGGCTGGCAGCCACCGCCGGCGTCGACCTCGACCGCACCGGCTTCGTGATGCTGGGCAAGGTGGCCCACGCCGGGTCGATCCGCGTCAGCGACCTGGCCGAGCAGATGGGCCTCGACATCTCCACCGTCAGCCGCAAGGCGCAGCAGCTGGAGAGCGCCGGGCTGGTGGAGCGCACCGGCGATCCTGACGACCGGCGGGCCGCGATGCTGTCCATAGCCATCGCCGGGAAGCGGACGCTGGGACTGATGCGGCGCGAGCGCTCGCGGGCGATCGGGGAGCTGACCGCGGACTGGCCGCCGGAGGACCGGAGGCGATTCGCCGACCTGCTGGAGCGGTTCTCGCAGCGGATGCTGAACGGGCCGGGGGGTGCGGCGTGAGCGCGTCGGCGCCGGATCAGAAGGTCTACACCCACCGCCAGATCCTGGTCATCCTCGGCGGTCTCATGCTGGGCATGCTGCTGGCCGCGCTCGATCAGACGATCGTGGCGACCGCGCTGCCGACCATCGTCGGCGACCTCGGCGGGCTGAACCACCTGTCCTGGGTGGTGACCGCCTACCTGCTGGCATCGACCGTCAGCACGCCGCTGTACGGCAAGATCAGCGACCTCTACGGCCGCAAGTACGTGTTCCAGGCCGCGATCGTGATCTTCCTGATCGGCTCGGCGCTGGCGGGCGCCTCGCAGAACATGAACGAGCTGATCGGCACCCGCTTCATCCAGGGCCTGGGCGCCGGCGGTCTGATGACCCTGGCGATGACGATCATCGGCGACATCGTCCCGCCCCGCGAGCGCGGCCGCTACCAGGGCTACATGGGCGCCGTGTTCGGCCTGGCCAGCGTGATCGGCCCGCTGGCCGGCGGATTCTTCGTCGACAACCTGTCCTGGCGGTGGGTCTTCTACATCAACATCCCGCTGGGCATTGCCGCACTCGTCGTGACCAGCGTCGTCCTCGACCTGCCCCGCCGCCGCATCGAGCATCGCCTCGACTACCTGGGGACTGCGCTGCTGGTCGGCTCGGTCACCAGCCTGCTGCTGGCAGTGACGTGGGGCGGCACCCAGTACGCCTGGGGCTCGGGCACGATCCTCGCGCTGCTGGTGGCCGGCCTGGTGCTGGGCGCGATCTTCATCCGGGTCGAGCTACGCGCGCCGGAGCCGGTGCTGCCGCTGCGCCTGTTCAAGCAGCGGACCTTCAGCGTCAGCGCCGCGACGATGCTGATCGTCGGCTTCTCGATGTTCGGCTGCATCATCTACCTGCCGCTGTTCCTGCAGGTCGTGAACGGCCGCAGCGCCACCAACGCCGGGCTGCTCCTGCTGCCGTTGATGGCCGGGATCATCCTGATGTCGGTGTTCTCCGGCCAGGTGATCAGCCGCACCGGCCGCTACAAGGTGTTCCCGGTGTGCGGAATGCTGGCGATGACCGTCGCCAGCTACCTGCTGTACACGATGGGCCCGACCACCAGCCAGCTGACGTCGTCGGCCTACATGGTGCTGCTCGGCGCCGGCCTCGGCTCCACCATGCAGGTGCTGATCCTGGCCGTCCAGAACTCGGTCGAGCCGCGCGACATGGGCACCGCGACCGGCGCCGCCTCGTTCGTCCGCTCGATGGGCGGTGCGTTCGGCGTTGCCGCATTCGGCGCGGTGCTCTCCAACCGGCTGGCGGTCAACCTGCGCGATCAGTTCCCGGGCGGGCTGGGCAACGGCGTGTCGCCCTCCAGCCTGAAGAGCAGCCCCGAGGTGATCCTGCACCTGCCGCCCGAGATTCGCATCGGCGTGATCGAAGCGTTCTCGAAGTCGATCGACGCCGTCTTCCTGGCTGCTGTCCCGGTCGCCTTCGCCGGGTTCGTGCTGACGCTGTTCCTGAAGGAGGTGCCGCTGCGCAGTGGCGCTCACACAGCACCGGTGCCGCCGCCGAGCACGTCCGAAGAGCAGGTGCCCGCCGCCCCCGTCGCCTCCCGCGGCCGCTAGGCGCTCAGCGCGTCCTCGGCGAGCGTGTGCGCCTCCTGCAGCGCGGCTTCGATCTGCTCCGACCCGCCGGGCGCCGCCCACAGGGCGTCGTCGCCCAGACCGATCCGCACGGCTCGGCCCTCGGCGACCAGCTCGAGCAGGGCCCGCTCGGTCGCCGGCCGGTCGAGTGCGTCGTTCGGCTCCGTCACCAGCTGGGTGACCTCCTGGGTGGTCAGGCCGGACGGGAACACCGACAGCAGCTCACCTGGATCTGAGGGCGGCTCGCGGCGCTCGAGCGTCGGGTCGAGGTTCGCCACCAGCACGTCGTAGGCGTCGATGGTCTGCCAGCCTCCGGCAACCAGCCGCGTGCCGTCGCGCTCGAACACCACCGACGGCGCGGTGTAGCGGACCGGGCCGTCGCTCTGAGCGGTCTTGCCCTGTGCTTCGGCCGGCGTGCCGGCGGCGCTCCGCGTCTCGGCCTTGTCGCGCTGGTACGCCTCGACCACCTCGTCCGAGTCGAGTGCCGTCAGCACCTGCGTCGCATCCAGGCCGGTCGCGGCCGCGACGACGCGGCTGACGTGCTCCTCGTCGTCGAGCACCAGCAGCGTCGTGAACTGGGCCAACTGCAGCGCCCGGAGGGCGTCCCACTCACTCCCCGGCTTCAGCAGCCGGGCCGCGACCACCGCCCGGCAGCCGGGTGCCGTCGCCGACACGCGCGCCTTGGGGTGGGGCGAGAAGGGCATGCCGAAGCGGCGGAACCGGGTCTGGCCGTGTGCCGCACGAAGCGGTGTGTAGCCGCGCGCGACGTACTGATCGGCGCTCTCGGTGAGGCCGATCATGACCAGACGCCAGTCGAGCTGCGACCCGTAGCGCCACTCGAGCACCCGCAGGGCGGGGTTCGCGGAGTACGCCCAGGGGCACCCGGCGTCGGTGTAAAGCGTGGTTGAGATCGTCTTGGGCACGGCAGTCTCCCGAATACTTGATTGGCGAAGCTTTCCTGAGCGTAGCACCGGATTTTCGAGGCCAGGCATGATGCCCGGATGGGCGTCCAGCAGGTATCACGGAGCGAGCGTGCGGTGGCCGCCGCCCTGGCGGTCGCCGCCGCGCACGGCCTCGACTGCGACGACCCCGCGGTGCTCCATGACGGCAGCAACGTGCTGGTCGAGCTGCGGCCGGCGCCCGTCATTGCACGCGTCTCGACGAAGACCGGGGAGGCACGCCCGGGCACCGCCTGGCTGCGCCGTGAGCTGCAGGTCGCGCGCCACCTGGCCGGGGTCGGCGCCCCGGCGGTGCAGCCGTCGGGCCTGCTGGCGCCCGGGCCTCACCAGCACGACGGGCTCGCGCTCAGCTTCTGGGAGGCGATCCCCGACGCCCAGCCCGTCTCCGATCCGGCGGCCGCCGGCGCCGCGCTGCGCGCGTGCCACGACGCGCTGGTCGGATTCCCGGAGCCGCTGCCGCGGCTGGGCGCGCTGACGGAGGCTCGTTCCCTGCTCGAGGAGCACGCGAAGGCGGGCCGCCTCACGCTTTCCCAGCTCGAGCTGCTGGAGCCGATCGGCGAGCGGCTGACGGCGACGTTGGAGGACGCTTCCGGGGGGTTCCGCCCGCTGCACGGCGACGCGCATCTGCGCAACGTGCTGCAGTCAGGTGCCGACCCGGTCTGGATCGACTGGGAGGACTGCTGCAGCGCGCCGGTGGAATGGGACCTCGCGTGTCTGGTGAAGAGCGCCCGGGTGCTGAAGGACAGTGTCGACCCGGAGCCGGCCGAAGCTGCGCTCGAGCGCTGGGGAGACGACTACGACGGCGACCTGCTCGACCACTGCGTCGACGCGCGGGCGTTCCAGGTCGTTGCCTGGAGCCTGCAGTTTGGCCGCCAGGCCGACGATCCCAGCGTCGCCGCGCACCTCGAGTGGCTGCTTGCCCGGGACGGCGACGGTCAGGACGCGTGAGTGTTGCCAGCCGCCTGGCTAACCGCTGCCAACGGTGATCGCGTACCAGACGCCGTGCTGGTGCTTCGTGTTCGACATGTGCCCCGGGTCGGCCTTGGACGCGAACCCCTTCGCCGTGCGCTGCGCGACGTACGTGGCAGTGATCTTGCCGAACGTGCCAGTCCAGGTTACCTGCCGACCGCTCTGACTCCAGGTGATCGGAACGCGACGGACGCCTTGACTCTTGGCGTAGCCGGTGTGGTTGGCGCGCAGGGCGATCTTCGCCCTGGCGTAGCTGCTGCTGCCGTGCCACTTGAAGTGGAGCGTGTAGACGCCGGGGATGGGCAGTGTCGCGGCACCGCCTGGTGACGGCAGCGCCAACAGGCCGGTAACCGCACAGACCGAGATGATGAGCGTGATCAGACTCCGAGCGAACATCGTGCGACGATCGTACCGGCTGCTAGCTTCGCGGACAATGGGGGACTGGCGGGTTACGAGCGGCTCCCGGAACGGCCCGTGACCGCCGCGCGTACGATCTGCCGGTGAACTGTCGGGAACCCGCCGGTTGAGCGCCGGGGAAGCGGCCGCCCTGATCGCAGCGGGCTTCGCCGCAGGCACCATCAACGTCATTGTCGGCAGCGGCACCCTGATCACCTTCCCGGTGCTGCTCGCGTTCGGCTACGCACCCGTCACGGCCAACGTGACGAACACACTGGGGCTCGTCCCTGGATCCGTCTCCGGTGCGGTCGGCTACCGGCGGGAGCTCGAGGGGCAGGGCCCGCGGGCGGTGCGCCTGGGGATCGCCTCGACGCTGGGCGGCCTGGTCGGCGCGATCGCCCTGCTGGCGCTTCCCGCGTCGGCGTTCAAGGCGATCGTGCCGTTCTTCATCGCGCTGGCGCTGGTGCTGGTCGTGATCGGCCCGCGGCTGTCGCGCTGGATCGCCGCGCGGGCCGAGACCTCCCATCATGGGGGGCGATGGGTGCCGGCCGCCGTCTTTTGCACCGGGATCTACGGCGGCTACTTCGGAGCTGCTCAGGGCATCCTGCTGCTGGCCATCATGGGACTCGGCCTGGACGACGACCTGCAGCGCATCAACGCCCTGAAGAACGTGCTGGCCGGCCTGGTCAACCTGATGGCCGCCGTTGTGTTCGTGTTCTCGGCGCACATCGTGTGGGCTGCCGCAGGCCTGCTGGCGATCGGCTCGATCACGGGCGGACAGCTCGGCGCGAATCTCGGCCGGCGGCTGTCCCCGGGGGTGCTGCGGGCCGTGATCGTGGTGGTCGGCGTGTTCGCAATCGCCCGCTTGCTGTAGGTAGCATGGGGGCATGAGTGGCGACTCGCCGCAGGGCCCGATCGTCCCGACGGAGCGGAGCAGCCGGCCGATCGATCCCGGCGTCACCATCGGCCATGTCCACCTCCGCACCGCGGACATCGACCGGATCCGCCACTTCTACGTCGACGTGCTGGGTTTCGACGTGACCGCCGAAGCCCGTGACGTTCCGGGGTGGGGCACCACCGGCGACCTCCTGTTCGTGTCCGCCGGCGGCTATCACCACCACCTCGGGTTCAACACCTGGAAGTCGGCAGGCGGCGGGCCGCAGCCGGACGGCGTCGCCGGGCTGCACCACGTCGCCATCCGCTACCCGACGCGGCCGGCGCTGGCCGATGCGCTGCGCCGCCTGCGCGAGGTGAACTGGCCGATCCGCCAGGCCACCGACCACGGGACGCACGAGGCGATCTACCTCAGCGACCCGGACGGCAACGACCTCGAGCTGATGTGGGATCGGCCGCCTGACCAGTGGCCGCGCGACGAGCAGGGTCACGGCGCATTCGTCGGCGACGATATCGACCTCGACGGCCTGCTGGCGGACGCTCCGGCTTAGGCGTCCTTCTCCATCAGGTGCCCGGTCGAGATGGTCTCCGCCATCTTGGAGGACTCCTCGCGGTACACCTTGCCGTCCTCGAACTCGATCACCGGGTACTTGCGCTGCCCGCTGATGCGCTCCAGGTCGTCGCGCTTTCCTGCCCGGTACGGCCCCTTCACGACCGTATATTCGATGCCTGCCTCATCGAGCGCCTTCTGCACCCGCCAGCAGGGGTGCCCGCTGAGCTTGACCCACTCGTTCGAGCATCGGTGAAGCTTGATTGCCATCAGCTACCTCCTACGACCGTGCCTCGCCGACCCTGGCGACCGCGTCCATCTCGACCAGCATGCCCTCGAACAGGAACCCTCCCGCCACGATCGCCGTGCTTGCCGGGTAGGGCGCCGAGAACAGCTCGCCGCGCACGCGCTTGAACGTGTCGTAGTCCTCCGCGCGGGCCAGGTAGACCGTCATCTTGACGACGGTCTCGAGCGAGGCGCCCTCGGCACGCAGCACCGAGTCGAGGTTGGCGTACGCCTGCCGGATCTGGGCCTCGGTGTCGTGGGGATCGACCACCTCGCCGTCCGGCCCGAAGCCGCCCTGGCCGGCCGTGAAGACCAGCTCGCCCTCGGTGACCACCGACTGTGCGTACTGGTACTCCGCGGCGAAGGGGAAGGGGTTGCGTCCGGATCGGTTCACTGCCCGCGATACTAGCCGTGGTGCCAGAACTGCGTCAGGTGCAGGCTGAGATGGCGGTCTGCCGGCGCTGCGTGGCCGCCGGTATCCGCGTCGAGTCGCTGCCGGTGTTCAGCGGCGGGGCGGACGCCGAGGCGATCCTCGTCGGCCAGGCGCCCGGCATCCACGAGCGGGAGATCCGCAGACCGTTCGCGTGGACGGCCGGTGCGCGCCTGCGCCGCTGGCTCGAGCCGGCCGGGCTGGGCACGGAGGAGGCGTTCTACGGGCGCCTCTACGTCACGTCGGTGGCCAAGTGCTTCCCCGGCAAGCGGCCGGGCGGCAGTGACGTACGGCCGGGTGCGGCCATGATCCGCACCTGCCTGCCGTGGCTGGTCACCGAGCTGGCGCTGGTGCCGGCGCCGCTCGTGATCTCGGTGGGGACGCTCGCCCTCGAGCAGCTCGCGCCCGGTGTCTCACTCGACAACGCCGTCGGCACCGAGCTGGAGACGGCCGACGGCCGCCTCCTGGTCGCTCTGCCGCATCCATCCGGTGCCAGTCCCTGGCCGCACCGGCCGGGCAACGCGGCCAAGCTCGAGGCTGCTGTCACGTTGATCGCAGACCGCCTGGCATGATGCGGGAGTGAGCAGGGCCGGCTACCGCGAACTCTGGCGCGTGCCCACCTACCCCTGGCTTCTGACCGCGGTCTTCCTGGCCCGGCTGGCGAATGCCATGAGCCAGGTCGCGGTGGTCATCTACCTCCTCGACCGAACCCACAGCCCTGCGTTGGCGGGTGCGGGTGCGGCTGCGCAGCTCGTCCCGGGCGTCCTCGTCGGGCCGCTGGCGGGCGCGTGGCTCGACCGCACGCAGCACCGCCGCCGGCTGATCGTGTCGGCCCAGCTGGTGCGCGCGGCACTGCTGGTGGCCGTGGTGGTGGTGGGCGAGCTGGGGTCGCCGTCCCCCGCCGTCTACCTCGTGCTTCTGGCCGGCATGGGCGTCACGTTTCCAATCCTGACACCAGGCTTCCGTGCGCTCGTCCCGCTGCTCGTGCCGCGCCGCCTGTGGGATCAGTCCAACGCCGCCGACAGCGTCTCGTTCGACACCGCCTACATCCTGGGCCCGGCGCTCGCAGGAGCGACCGTGACCATCGCGGGGCCCGCGCGGGCGATCGTCGTACAGGCGCTCGCAACGCTGGTCGCAGCCGGCGCCGCAACCCGAGTCCGCGAGCCTGCCGCACGGCCGGTTGCAGAGGAGCCGGCGCTGCAGGCGGCCTGGGAGGGGGTCAGGGTCGTGGCCGGGCATCCGCAGCTGCGCGCCGTCATGGCCGCGATGCTGATCAGCGGGATTGGCCTGGGCGCCTTCACGATCGGGCTGCCTCTGTGGGCCGAGATGCACGGCCTCTCGCCGGGCGCCGCGGGCTGGATGTGGGCTGCGCTCTCGGCGGGCTCGATTCTCGGCGGGATCACGTACGGGTGGCGACGCCCGCGGGGGTCCGATGCCCGGCACCTGGTCGTGTTCTTCGCGCTGGTCGGCGTGCCGCTGCTCGGCGTGCCGCTTGCCCCGTCCCTGGGCTCGGCGATGATCTGCATGTTCGTCGCCGGGCTGTTCACCGCTCCCGGGATCATCGCCATGTTCGGGATCAGGCAGCGCTCGGTGCCGTTCGAGTTCCAGGGCCGGACGTTCGCGATCACCATCGGCGTCGCCGCGGCCTCGATGCCGTTCGGCGCGATGCTGAGCGGATTCGTGGTCGGTGACGTCGGAGTGCACCGGCTGCTGTTCCTGGCCGGCTTCTCGCAGTTCGCCGCTGCCGCGGCCGCCGCGGCCCTGCTGCAGTCCGCGCGGCGGCGTGCGCTTGCGACTGCCTAGTTCCTAATGCGGCATGTGCGCGATGCGCACGACGACGTCCCGCGGCGGGTGTGGGGTGCCGGTGTGGCGGACGACGTCCAGCAGCGCCCGCGCGCAGACGGGGTCGAACTGGGTGCCCGAGCAGCGCTCGATCTCCCGCGTTGCCTGGTCGAGGTCGAGCGCACGCCGGTACACGCGGTCCTCGGTCATGGCGTGGAAGGCGTCGCAGACGGCGATCACCCGCGACCCCATCGGGATCGACTCGCCGGTCAGCCCCTCGGGGTAGCCGGTGCCGTCGTAGCGCTCGTGGCTCGACCGGACGAGGGGAACCAGGTCGGCGAAGTAGGGCACGGGCTCGAGAATGCGGGCGCCGATCTCGGGGTGCTCCTGCATCAGCCGCATCTCCTCCTCTGACAGCTCGGAGGGCTTGCGCAGGATCTCCTCGGGGATGCCGATCTTGCCGATGTCGTGCAGCAGCGCCCCGAGCCGGACGATCCGGGCATCTGACGGCTGGAACCCGAGCTGGTCGCAGACGGCCCCGGCCAGGTCGGCGATCTGGCCGGCGTGGTCGTTGGTATAGGCGTCCTTGGCCTCCAGCGCCGCGGCCAGCGCCGCCAGCGTCGCGAAGTAGGCGTCCTCGATCCGCTCGTTCATACGCGCGCGCGACACCATCACGCCCGCCTCGGTGGCCAGCGCCTGGCACAGCCGCACCTCGCCCTCTCCGAAGGCGCGCGGGCGGGCGTCGTAGATCTCGATCAGCGCGAACGGCTCGCCGTCCACGGGCAGGGACAGCATCAGCAGCGACCGGTACCCCAGCTCGACCAGGAACCGCGCCTCGGTCGGATCGATGCGCCGCCCGTCCAGCCGGCAGGCGTAGGGAACGCCGCTGGTCAGCACCTCCAGGGTGCGCGGGTAGTCGCCGAGGTCGTACTCCTCGGCGGTCGTATCCCACGAGTAGGGAGGCCGGGCGTATCCGGCGCGGTCTCGCACCACGCCCGAGCTGGAGTCGTAGACCGAGATCAGGCAGGCGCTGGCGTCCAGGAACTCCGTCATCTGGCGCGACAAACCCGCCAGCATCTCCGCCACGTCGTCCCCGCCGGCAAGCGATTGGGCAGCCTCGATCAGGCGCAGCGCCGGCTCGAGCTGGTCGGGCCGGAGGGGCGTGTGCGCCGGCATCGGCCCGGCGACAGGGGGATTTTCGGGCTGGAAGGACATCCCAAGTGCAAGGTTCGCCTTTCACCCATCGTATCCCTCCAAAGGGTGATAAGCCCGTACCCCGTCCGGGTTATGACGCTAGCCGAGGGTCTTCATCAGGCTCAGCACTGCCGGCCCGAGCACGACGATGAACACTGCCGGGAAGATCAGCAGCACGGTCGGGAACAGCATCTTGACCGGCGCCCGCATCGCCCGCTCCTCGGCCTCGGTGCGCAGCCGGTGACGCAGGTCGTCAGCCTGCTGGCGCAGCATCTGGGCGAGAGGGACGCCGAGCTTGTCGGACTGGCTGAGCGCGCGGACGAAACTCGTCACCTCGGGAGCCTCGACCCGGGTGGCCAGGCCCTGCATCGCCTCGCCGCGCGAGGTGCCGAGCTGCATGTCGCGCTGCAGCAGCGTCAGCTCGTCGATCAGCGGGCCGTGCAGCCGGCGGTTCACCCGCTGCAGCGCTGCGTCGAAGCTCATGCCGGCCTCGACCGAGAGCGTCAGCAGGTCGAGCACGGCGGGGAGGGCGCTGACGATCGCGTCGCGTCGGCCGTGGATCCGGATGTCGACCGCAAGCGGCAGCCCGATGTAGGCAAGCCCGGCGAGCGGCAGGCCGACCACGGCCCCGTAGAGCAGCGGGACGACGCCCGCCGCCGTCACCAGCAGCACCGTGAAGTAGACCGCGATCGGCAGCAGCAGCTTGAGACCGGCGAACTCCTCGGCCGTCACGCGGCGAGACCAGCCGGCGGCGGCCAGCTTGCGGCGGAGCACCTCGGCGCCGGCGCCGTGGCCGCCGGGAGCGACGCGGCCGATCCGGCGCAACCAGGCGCGGTTGCCGTCGGCGTCGTCGGCGCCGGCGTAGCCGTACCCGGGGATCCGGCCGAGGGTCGACTCCACCTGGAGCCGGTTTACGGTCAGAGCCCGGAGCAGAAAGAAGACCGCACCGGCGACGAGAACGATTGCGAGGACGAAGAGCATCTCTATGACCTTCCTATGCGACCGCTCGTGGCCGGACGATCCGCCTGAGAACCGCGTAGCCCGCGAACATCATCAGCAGGGCGATCACGATCAGGACGTGCCCGGTAGTCGTGGTGTACAGGGGCGACATGTAGCTGTGGTTGATCAGGGTGAGGATGCCGGCAAGGGCAAACGGCATGCCCAGCAGCACTCGTGCGGAGAGCACGCCGGTGGCGGTCAGGGCGCGCACCCGCATCGAGAACTGCTGGCGCTTGCGCACCGTGTCGGCGACCTGGTCGAAGAACTCGGCGACGTTGCCGCCGATCCGGCGCTGGACGTCGGTGGTGAGCACGACCAGCTCGAAGCTCTCCGAGCCGAGCCGCTTCGACATGTCGTCCAGCGCCTGCTCGATGGGAACACCGAGCCGGACCTGGTTCTGGACCCGCCGGAACTCCTCGTGCGCGGGCTCACTGGCCTCCTCGACCATCGTGTCCAGCGCCTGGGCGAACGAGCGGCCGGCGCGCAGGGCGCTGGCCCACACGCCGAGCAGCTCCGGGAGCTGGGAGTCGAACTTGTGCTGCCGCCGGGTCGCGCGGAAGCGCAGCACGGCGACCGGGATCGCACCTGCGGCGACGCAGGCGACCAGCGTGACCAGGATGCCCACCCCGGTCGCCAGCAGCACCACCGGCGCCACGAAGCACGCCGTGATCACGAGCACGATCTGCCCGGTGGGGACGTTCGTGCCCGCCCGCTGGCAGAGCCGGTCGAGGTACTTCCAGAACGCGCGCCGTCCGAACCTCTGCTCCAGGCCCTCGTAGAGGTCGAGGAGCGCTGCAGCCTGAACCTTCGGGCCGGTCTTCGCGACGTCGGACGAGTACTGGGCCAGCCGGTGGTGGAGTGCGGCCGGCCGGCGCTGGCGGGCGGTGAACAGCAGGTAGCTGATGACGCCGACAGCGAGCATGCCGAGCAGTGCGACAAGCCACGCCCCGTACCTGGCCAGTGGCGAGGAGTCGACACCCGACACGCCGGCCGGCAGCGAGACGGTGGCCGGTGCGGCCCCGCGCACGCTCACCTGGAGCGTGTGCCCGGAGACGGGCGGCAGGTGGATGTCGACCGCGTAGGTCGACGACAGGCGGTCCTGCGACAGGCGGGCCAGCAGGGGCTCGAGCCCGTGGAAGGACGATGTCTGCACGAAGTGGCCACCGGTCGCTTCCGCGATCTGCTGCAGCGGCAGCGCGGTGAATGCCGTCGAGTCGGAGAGACCGACCGTGTCGACCTCGACGCCGCTTGCCTGCAGGCTGGCGAGCAGGGCGGGCAGCTGGACGTGCGATGTGGTGTCGGCACCGTCGGAGAGGACGACGACCACCCGCTTGGCCGTGGTGTCGTTGGCCTCGAGCTCCAGCGCGCTGGCGACGCCGTCGCGGAGCGCGGTGCCGTTGGAGGTGGCCAGGCCGCCGAGGTCGGTGCGCACGCGGGCGACGTCGGAGGTCAGCGGAGACTGCACCGTGACGCCGTTTGAGAACGAGACCAGGCCGACCTGGTCGCCGCTGCCGACGGCGTCCAGCAGGTGCTGGCCGGCCGCCTTCGCTGCCGCGATCGGCTGTCCGGCCATGCTGCCCGACGTGTCCACGGCGAACACGAGGTCGAGCCGCTGGTGCGGACCGGTGCGCGAGATCTTCTGGACGTCGGCCAGGTGCGAGTTCAGCATCGCCTGCACATCCATCGCGTGCAGGTCGCCGGGCGCCTTGACCAGCACGCGCACGTCGTGCGGGCCGACCCGCGTGGCGTGGCCGGTGAGCGTGGTGCCCGGGTCAGCAGCCGACGCGGGCACCGCCGCGGCCAGCGCGGCGGTCACCAGCACCAGCGCGCCGGCAAGGTGGCGGCGTGCGGTCACGCCGACCTCCGGCTGGACCGGGTGGTGGAACGGGTCCGGCGGAGCACATCGACCTTCGCGTTGCTCTCGGTGAAGAACGACTTCGGCAGCGAGACGCCGTTCTCCGAGAGCTTGTCCACGAACCGCGGGCGGACGCCGGTGTAGGTCATCTTGGTGGTCACGTTGTCGTGGTCGCCATCGTCCACATACGAGGCGGCGAAGATGTCCGCCAGGGTGATCACGTCGCCCTCCACGCCCGCCACCTCGGTGATGTGGGTGACGCGGCGGCGGCCGTCGACCAGACGCTGCGTGTGGATGATCAGGTCGAAGGCGCTCGAGATCTGGTCGCGGATCGCCTTCAGCGGCAGGTCGAAGCCGGCGGTCAGCACGAGTGTCTCGGTGCGGGCCAGGGCGTCACGCGGGCTGTTGGCGTGGATGGTCGTCAGCGAGCCGTCATGGCCGGTGTTCATCGCCTGCAGCATGTCGACCGCCTCGGCGCCACGGCACTCGCCGACGACGATCCGGTCGGGCCGCATGCGCAGGGAGTTGCGCAGCAGGTCGCGGATCGTGATCTGGCCCTTGCCCTCGATGTTGGGCGGGCGGGACTCGAGGCTGATGACGTGCTTCTGGTGCAGCTTCAGCTCGGCCGCGTCCTCGATGGTGACGATCCGCTCCTTCTCCGGGATGAAGGAGGAGAGGCAGTTCAGCATCGTGGTCTTGCCGGTGCCGGTGCCGCCCGAGATGAGGACGTTCAGCTTGCCGGACACGCAGGCATCGAGGAACGCCGCCGCCTGGTGCGACAGGGTGCCGAACGAGACCAGGTCGTCCATCGTCAGCGGGTCCTTGGAGAACTTGCGGATCGTCAGCGACGGGCCGGTGATGGCCAGCGGCGGGATGATGGCGTTGACGCGCGAGCCGTCGGGCAGGCGGGCGTCGACCATCGGGCTCGACTCGTCGATCCGGCGCCCGGTCTGGGCGACGATGCGGTCGATCACCTGCAGCAGGTGGCGCTCCGACGCGAAGTGGACGTCCGTCTCCTCGATCTGGCCCTTCCGCTCGACGTAGATCGTGCGGTGGTTGTTGACCATCACCTCGCTGATCGTCTCGTCGGCCAGGAACGGCTCGATCGGGCCGTAGCCGAGGATGTTCTCGGAGATCTCGCGCACCAGCCGCTGATGGTCGGCCGACGACAGCGGGGTGCCGGCTTCGGCCAGCGCCTCGTCGACCGCGATCTGCACGGCCTCGCGCAGGGTCTCCTCCGGGACCTCGCCCTCGAGCAGGGCCTGGCCGAGCTCGCGCACCGCGGCGATCTGCACCGTGTACTTGATCTCGGCGAACGGGTCCTGGACCTCCTCGGTGGAGTCGTCCTTCGGGGCGTGCGGGTCGACCCGCCGCAGCCGGCCCGCGAGCGAACGCGAGCGGTCGGGCTTCATCGGACGCTCCCGACCACCGCGTCGAGCGACCGGGCCATCTCGTTGAGGGCACGGGCAACCCGCGACTTGGGTGCGTCGACCACGACCGGCTGGCCGCGGTTGACGGAGATCGGCGTTGCCTTGTCGGACGGCAGCGTGTAGGTGATGTCACGGCGCAGCGTCCGCTCCACGTCACGGTCGTCGAGCCCGACCCGGGCGCCCGAGCGGTTCATCACGATCCGCACGTCGGTCAGCTGCATCTCCAGCAGGTCGAGCGTCTCCAGAGCGATCTTCAGGCTCTTGATCGTGGGGACGTCGGACGCGCCGACCAGCAGCAGCGAGTCGGTGTGGTCGATCGCCAGCAGCGTCGCCGGGGCGAACTGCGAGGACGTGTCGATGACGACGGCGTCGTAGCTCTGGCGGGCGACGGCCAGCAGCGGCTCGAGGCGGTCGATCTCGACCAGCTCTTCCTCGTCCGGCCGCGTCGGGGCCGGCAGCAGGTCGACGCCGCTGACATGACGGGTGACGAAGCCGGCCAGCTTCTCGGCATCGAGATCGCCGGGCGACTGCACCAGGTCGAGCACCGTCCAGCGGGGCGACAGGCCCAGCACCAGGGCGTCGTCGCCCGAGTGCAGGTCGAAGTCGATCAGCAGGGTGCGCTTGCCCTGGCGGGCGAAGCAGACCGCGAGGTTGGTCGCGATCACCGTCTTGCCCGAGCCCCCCTTGGTGGAGAACACGGTGAAGACGTGCGCCGAGCGGTCGCCCTTGGCGGGAACCGGCGGGGTCACCTGCGACCGTCGGCGGCTGCGCATGCCACGGGCCTTGGCCGCGGCCATGCCCAGCGACTCCGGGGGCTGGGGCAGGCAGAGGATGTCGTCCACACCGAGGGCCAGCGCCTCGTCGAACCAGCGGGCGGGGTGGCCATCCGTGAGGGCGATCACGGCCGGGCCGTGGGGCTCGGCGAGCGCGATCCTCATCTCCGCCGGAAGCCCGTCGGAGTCCTGCGGCAGCTGCCACACCAGCACGTCCGGTGCGGAGTCGACGATCAGCACCATCCCTGACCGCTCGAACTGGTCACGGAGCGCCGCGTCGTCGGCCTGAAGTGTCACTCGAATCAGATCGGTCATGTCGGTGCTCCTCTTACGGTGCGTACGGAAGGCCGTTGTTCTTGAACTGGCCGGGGAGAGCGATGGGCGGGAACGCCTTCCAGCTCGGCTTGTGGTGCCCGACTGCGGCGACCATGATGTTCGAGCCGGTGGAGCCGGACTGGCCGCCGGCGGCGATTGCGTTGGCGAGCAGGACTGCCTGCTCTTCGGTGACCGACAGCAGCAGCGAGCCGGCGCGCGTGGTGCCGCCGTTGCCCTGGCTGGCCGGGACCGGCGGGTTCACCTGCAGCACCATCGCGTCGGGAACGCTGAGGTAGGTGTAGACCGCCTCGCCCTTGCGGTAGCTGGTCATCACGTCGACGTGGTCGCCGCGCTGCAGGTCGAGCAGCATGCCGCGGTAGGGATCGAACGGAATGCGGACCGCGCGGTGGTTCTTCGTCACCGTGTACGTGACCGACTGGCTGCTGACCTGGCCGACCCGGGACTGGGTCAGCTGATCGCCGACGTACATGTTGGCCGTGACGACGTCGTTGGAGATGCCGGCGAAGCTCGACTGGGCGCCCGGCGCGACGTCCGACCGGTGCATCGTGCGGACTTCCAGGTACCCGTTCGCCTGAGCGGTCGAGACGCTGGTGCCGGCGGTGACCTCATGCGTGGCCACGATCACGTTGACCGCGTCCGAGGCGGTTGAGGCAGTGCTCTGGACGCTGCGGGCATACGCGAACAGCGCCACCGCGGCCGCCAGGGCCAGGGCCACGCTGATGACGATGTTCCTGCTGATGGTCGGCATGTCGGATCTATCTCCTTCTGCTAGCTCAGGTCGAGATGGGGGTCGTGTCTCGACCCGGTTCGTCGAAGGGCAGGCCGGCGCCCGTCTGCGATCCGGCGGAGCCGGACGGGGTGCGCGAGCTACACGGAGCGGGGGTACGGGGGATGTGCATCACCAGATCGGGGGCAGACTGGGTTGCGCGAGCGTCACATCGGCCGGGGGCGGCCCGACCTTGAGAACCGTGAAACAGGTGTGGATCCTTTCCGCAAGCTGACCCCCGTTCGAGGTATTTGGGGATCACTTCTCTTGGTAGCGAATGATCTGCAACTTGTCCACGTTAATCGTGAAAAAATGCGTGTCGCGACTGTCGCCGCACGCGCCAACCGACCCGCGATACGCTCCCCGCCGGTGATTTCGCTCTCGATACCAAGCCCCGGCGACCCCTATCTGATCAACTCGGGCCCGATCCACGCCCGCTGGTACGGACTGCTGCTGGCCCTGGGCGTGCTGCTGGCCGGCTGGATCGCCCGCCGCGAGTTCCGCAGGCGTGGTCTCGACCCGGAGCAGGTGTACTCGATCGCCGTCTGGCTGGTTCCGTTCGGGCTGGTCGGCGCGCGCCTCTACCACGTCGCGACCGACTGGGGCGCCTTCCAGCACAACCTGTCCCAGATCCCCGCGATCTGGAACGGCGGCCTGTCGATCTTCGGCGCCGTGGCCGGCGGCATGCTCGGTTGCTGGATCGGCTGCCGGTTCGCGAAGATCCCGTTCTGGCAGGTGGCGGACTGCGTCGCCCCCGGGGTCATCCTGGCCCAGGCCCTGGGCCGTTGGGGGAACTACTTCAACCAGGAGCTGTACGGGCGCCCCAGCAAGTGGCCGTGGTCGCTGAAGATCGACAACCCGCCGCTTCCGTACCACCCGGGCGAGACTTTCCAGCCGACGTTCCTGTACGAGTCGCTGCTCGACGTCGGCGTGTTCGTGGTCCTGATGTGGTTCGTCCGCCGGTACTGGTCGCGCGTGCCGTGGGGGACGATCTTCGCCCTCTACGTGGTGCTCTACGACGGCGTCCGCGTGTTCATCGAGAAGCTGCGCAGCGACCCCGCCAACATCTATCTGGGCCAGCGCGTCAACGTGTGGGTCTCGGGCGTGCTGTTCGTGGTCGGGCTGATCGCGTTCATCATCCTGTTCCGCAGACGCACGGCCTACGAGGCGCCACCGACGCCGGGAACGCCGCAACCGATTGCCGGGCACATGCCCACGGCGCGGCCGACGGCCGCCATCGAGGCGCGCCTCAAGTCGCAGAGGCGGAAGAAACCTAGTTAGCTGCTGAGTTGGGCCTGGTCTGCGACAAGCCGTTCCAGCGCCCGCACGCAGGCCGCGTCGTAGCGCTCGCCTGCGCCTGCCCAGAGCGCGGCCAGCGCCCGTCCGGCGTCGGTTCCGCCGCGGCTTCCGCCGGCCGCCACGAAGGCGGCGGCAACGGCGATGATTCGCGATTCCTGCGGGGCAGCTGCCGGAGGCGCCGTCACGGCGGCGAGCCAGCCCGGCGCAGCCGGATCGAGGGCGCCGGAGGCCACCCGGTCGGCGAGCTGCGGGCCGTTGGCCGGTGTGTGGTCGGGGTCGTAGAGCAGGGCGGCAACGCGCAGCTGCTCGACTCTGTCGGGTGCGAGCCCCAGCTCGCCGGCCAGGTGCCCGGCCCATTCCGAGACCAGCCGTGACGCGGCCGGCGGGGCCGGCCGGGGCGAGGTCGGGCGCCGGTTCGGCGGGTGCCGCGTGTTCGCTCACTCCGCTCCGCGACACGACGCGCCCGGGACCGGCCCGCCGGGCCTCGCGGAGCGCCTCGATCGCCTGGTCGACCAGGTCGGCCTGCGTCGCCGCATGCTCGGGGAAGGCCGCCGCGCCGCCGGAGACCGTCGGCCGCTCCCCGCCCGAGCCCCACTCGGTGACCGTCTGGCTCAGCCGCGACACGAGGGCGGCGGCGGAGGTGGCGGTCATGCCCGGCAGCACCAGCGCAAACTCGTCCCCGCCCAGCCGGCAGACGCAGTCATAGCTGCGCATCCCGCGGCTGAAGCACTCGCCGACGAAGCGAAGCAGGCGGTCGCCCTCGGCCTTGCCGCGGGTGTCGTTGTAGGCGGCGAGCTGGTCGATGTCGACCACGCACACGGCCAGGTTGCCGCCCGTCCGCTTGGCCCGCGAAAGCTCGCGGCCCAGCACCACCTGGAAGCCGCGGTGGTTCGGCAGGCCGGTCAGCAGGTCGATCGTGCCGCCGCCGGCGCCGGCGGCCTCCCAGAGGTGTGCGACCTCGACGGCCTGGGCGCTGACGGCCGCCAGGATCGCCGCCCGCGAGAGCTCCGTGCTCCCGGGGTTGGTGGCGACGATGCAGCCGAGCGTCCTCCGGGCGCTGACCAGTGGCAGCACCGCGCGTGCGTCGACCAGCGCGGGCTCCAGAGACGCGGGGGGTGGGACGGTGCGCGGCCCGGTCCCGGCCACCAGCTCGAGGGCGCTGCCGTCGCCCGAGATCGTGTAGGCCGCCGCGGTGGCGGCGTCGAGCTCAGCCGCGACGGCGCCACAGGCGATGTCGAGCACTGCCGGCAGGTCGAGTCCCGCCCGGCAGGCGTCGACCAGAGCGCCGAGGTCGTTCTCGAACCGGTCAGTCACCGCCGGCGTCCCCTCGTTGCAATACGCCGGGTGCGATCAGGACGCGCACCGTGGTGCCGGCGTCGGCCACCGAGTCGACGTCCAGCCGGCCGCCCATGATCGCGGCCCGCTCGTGCATGGCCTCCATGCCGTGGTGCGGCAGGCCGTCGTCGGGCGGCGGGCCAAAGCCTCGCCCGTCGTCACGTACCAGCGCCTCCAGCCCGGCAGCCGGGGAGCCGGTGACCAGCACCTCTATCCGGGTGCCGCCCGAATGCTTGAGAGCGTTGTGCATCGCCTCGCGGACGATCTGGAACAGGTAGACCTGGTCCTCTTGCGAGAGCGTGTCGGCGTCGGCGGCATCCAGGGTGACCGTGATCGAATGGTCGGTCTGGAACCGGTCGGCGATCGCCTGAAGGGCCGTCACGAATCCCTGGTCGCGTAGCGTCCACGGCTCGAGCGCGAACGACAGCTCGCGCACCGAGCGAACCACCTCCTGCTGGCGGGAGCGTGCGGTCTGCAGCAGCCGGGCGGCCTCCGCGCCGTGGCCTGCCTCGATCTCCTCGCCGGCGGCGTCCAGCATCATGCCGATGCCCGAGAGCGTCTGCACCGGCCCGTCGTGCAGGAACAACGACAGCCGCCGCCGCTCCTCCTGCTCTGCCGACACGACCCGGCGTGAGAGCTGCGCCCGCTCCGCCTCCCGGATCCGGGCCTGGGCAAGCAGCGCCTCGACCCGCTCGAACAGCTCCGCGTTCTCGACGGCGCGGGCCGCAAAGTCGCAGAACACGGTCGCCCGGGAAAGCTCGGCGGCTCCGAATGTGCGCCCCGAGCCGAGGTCGAGCAGCACCAGCAGTGCGTGCAGCCGGGCGCCGACCAGCAGCGGCGCCGCCAGCAGCGCGGTCGGGTGGAGCCGCGCACACAACGCGTCCACCGAGTGGTCTTCGACTCGCCCGGCTCCGGCGGCGTGATCGCGGGCGGCCAGGGCGATCAGGGACGCCGGCTCGTCGAGTGCCACCTCGAGCTCGGCGATCGGCCCCAGCGCGAGCCCGGCAGCCGCCAGCGGCTGCAGCACAGCCCGCCCCGGCGCCGGAGCCAGAACCAGCGTGGCGTCCGCGCGACAGCAGCGCCTGCGCCTGACGCGCGGTGCGCTCGAGCACCTCGGTCGGGTCGCGACTCTCGGTCACCGCGCCCAGCGAGGCGACCAGACCGTCCAGGAACGCTCCCTGGGCGATCAGCTCGGCCCTCAGCGCGCGGACAGCCTCGTCCGCCGCCGGGGGCGCGAAAGGCTGATCAGTCGATGATCGCGGTTCTGAGGGCGATGGCGACGGCATGCGTGCGAGTGTCCGCCTCGAGCTTCGAGAGGATATGGCGCACGTGGCTCTTGACCGTCTCCTGGCTGATGAACAGCTTGGCCGCAACGTCGGCGTTGGACATCCCGTCGGCCAGGAGCTGGAGGATCTCCCGCTCGCGCGCCGTCAGCATGTTCTCACGCTCCTTGGTCAGGAACGCGGGCATCAGCGCCGGGTCGACGTAGCCGTCGCCGTCGGCAACCTTGTGGATGGCGCGCACCAACGTCTGGTGCGGCGCCTCCTTCAGGATGTAGCCCTTCGCCCCGGCCTCGAGGCCGCGCGACAGGAGGCTGCGCTCGGCGTACGCCGTGAACATCAGCACCGAGGTCTCGGGGACCTCGCTGGTGATCTCACGGGCAGCCTGCAGGCCGTCCATGCCGGGCATGCGGACGTCGAGGATGACCACGTCGGGCTTGCGTCGCTTGGCAAGCGTGACTGCGGCATGCCCGTCGCCCGCCTCACCGACCACGCGGATTCCCTCCGAACGGGACAGCGACAGCCGAAGGCCTTCGCGTACCACTTCGTGATCGTCGACGATTAGACAGGTAATGGATTCGCTCACGTGTGCTCCACTTGTCGCAGCGTTTGCCACCGAACTCCGATATCGGCAGGTACGGCCCGGTTCGTTAGCCCCAACGTCAATGACCCGCTGCGACGTCGGTTGAAGATTCTGCGAAAACCGGCGAATTCCTGCTCACAGAGCGGGATCCGCCGACCCCATCGGTATACTGCCATTCGCTTGAGCGACGACCTTCCGAGTACCACCCAGGGATGACCACAGCGCTCGAACTGCTTGCGGTCGTCCTGATCGTGGCGGCCAACGGCTTCTTCGTCGCGGCCGAGTACGCGCTCGTCACCGTGCGCCGGACGCGCGTCCAGGAGCTGGTCGACGGAGGCAGCCGCGCTGCCCGCAGGGTGATGGCCCTGCAGACGAACCCAGCGCGATTCATCTCTGCCATCCAGCTCGGCGTCACGCTCTCCAGCCTGGCGCTGGGCGCCATCGGCGAGCCGGTGGTGTCGAAGCTGCTCGAGAAGCCTCTCGACCGGCTGCCCCAGAGCTGGCAGGGCGGTGTGGCCACGACCATCTCGGTGATCATCGCGTTCACCATCCTGTCCTACTTCCACGTCGTGTTTGGGGAGATCGTGCCCAAGTCGTACACACTCCAGGCGCAGGAACGGGTGGCCCTGGCCGTTGCGGTGCCGATCGACACCTTCTACAAGGTGTTCCGGCCCTTCATCTGGGTGCTGGTTTCGAGCTCCGACGCCGTTCTGCGCTGGATCGGGCTGCCTCCCGGGGCCCGCCGCCATGCGGTTCACTCCGAGGAGGAGCTGAAGATGCTGGTCAGGGCCAGCCGCGAGGAGGGCGTGCTCGAGGAGGAGGAGCAGGAGATGCTCCACAACGTCTTCGAGTTCGCCGACAAGCGGGCCGAGGACGTGATGGTGCCCCGGCCGGACATGGTGGCGCTGCCGATCGACCTGCCGGTGACGGAGCTGCTGGCCCGGATGCTCGACCACCCCTACACGCGCTACCCCGTCTACGAGGGCGAGTTCGACGACATCGTCGGCGTGCTCCACGTGCGCGACCTATTCGGTGCGCTGCACGACCGCGGCATCGAGCGCGTGGACGTGACGACGCTGCTGCGGCCGGCGATCATGGTGCCCGAGACCAAGCCCCTGGACGAGCTGCTGGCCGAGTTCCAGGCCACCTCCACCCACATGGCGATCGTGGTCGACGAGTACGGCTCCGTGGCCGGCCTGGCGACGCTGGAGGACCTGCTCGAGGAGATCGTCGGCGAGATCGGCGACGAGTTCGACCTTCCCAACACCGGGATCCGCCGACTCGGCCGCAGCAAGGTGCGCCTGGGCGGCTCGTTCCCGATCGAGGACTTCAACGAGCGGTTCGGCACCGAGTTGAATGGCGACGACTACCACTCGGTGGGCGGTTGGGTGTTCGGCGAGCTGGGGCGGGCGCCGCGGGTGGGCGACAGCGTGACAACCCCCGGCGCCCGGTTCGAGGTCAGCGCCGTCGACGGCCCCCGGATCACCGAGGTCGACGTCACGCTGGTGCCGGACGACCGGCAGCCCAGCGACGAAGCCGCCTGAGACCGCGGGGAGTCCCGCGCGGGTTAGTGCTGGTGTGTCGGTTCGCCTGGTTCGGTGGTGGAGATGATGCGCCAGGAGTCCCAGGTGATTTTGAGGATGACGAGTGTGATGGCAAGTCCGATCAGCGGATCGGCTCGTGGCAGGCCGATGGCGACCAGGGCGGCGCTTGCGATCACACTGAGTGAGACGTAGCCGTCGGCGCGGGCGTGTTTTCCGTCAGCGATGAGCGCGGGGCTGTGGAGCCGGCGGCCGGCGCGGAGGCGTACCTGGGCGGCGATCTCGTTGCCTGCGAAGCCGATCACGCCGGCGGCGGCCAGTACCCACAGGTGGGAGAGGTGTTCGGGGTGCAGCAGGCGCTGGATAGCTTCGTAGCCGGCAACGCAGGCGGACACGAAGATAGCAAGCACGACGGCCAGTCCGGCCAACTTCTCGCCGCGGTGGCTGCGAAGCAGGAACGCGATCCCGAGCGGGATTGCGGTGAGCGCATCGCCGAAGTTGTGGATCAGGTCGGCGAGCAGCGCCACCGACCCGGACGCGGCGAAGATCACGACCTGGGCGAGCGCCGTCGCGGCGAGCACGCCGAAGCTGAGCGAGACGGCCTTGACGCCCTCGCGCGAGCGCACGATCGAGCGGTCGATCAGGCCGTGTGAGTGGCCGTGCCCAGCAGCGTCGCTGTGATCGTGGTGGTGATCATGACTGTGGTCGTGCGGGTGGTCGTGGTGATCGTGGTCGTGCGCGGCCGGGTCGTCGTGTAGTTGGCCGGCTGGGTGGACGTGCTCGTGGGTGTGCACGAGCGTGCCGTGGCTGTGTGAATGGGTGTGGCGGACGGCCGGGCTCATTGGATACAGCCTACCGATGGCTCCAGGTGATCAGGCTCGCGATCAGGCCGACGGCAGCGCACCGACCACGGTGGTGATGACACCGACGCGGAACCGCCGACCGCCTACGAAGGCGACCGCTCGCGGCGACGATCACAAGCCAGTCGGGGTTGCCGTCGGGGAACGCCGGCGTGGCGGGCGACGAACACCGCCAGGGCGGCGATCACGCCGACGACCGCGATGGTGATGCCGCTGAGCGCGTTTGCGAACGAGCCGGTGTGGCGGGCGCGGTCGATCAGCGGAGCGCCGCCGATGATGAACACGAAGCAAGGCACGAACGTGCAGAGCGTGGCGATCGTCGCGCCGCCCAGTCCCCAGGCCAGGCCGCCCTCGACGTTGTAGCCGGCGACGAAGCCGACGAACGTGTTGACCATGATCAGCGGCCCTGGCGTCGACTCGCCCAGCGCCAGGCCGGCCACCATGTCCTTCGGCGGACAGCCAGCCGTAGTGGTTGACCGCAGCGCTCGCGACGAAGGGCAGCACCGCATACGCGCCGCCGAACGTGACCAGCGCCGCGACGGTGAAGAACCCCGCCAGCTGCGCCGACCAGGCCACCGACCAGGAGCAGCAGCGCCACGGGAACGAGCCAGCATCGCCAGCGCGATCGCGAAGCGGCGTCGCATGCACTGGGCCGTACCGCCGCGGTCGCCGGCTCATCCGCCTCGTCCCGTCGCCCTGTCCGAGGCCGGCCCAGCAGAAGCGGGTTGCGCTTGCCTGTCGGCGTACCCGGTCAGCGCGGCCAGCGCCAGGATGATCGGGAACGGCACGCCCGGCGACGATCAGACCGAAGGCCGCGGCGGCGACCACGGCGCCCGCGGCCGTGTGTGATGACGCGGCTGCCCACGCGGATCACCGCCGCAGCGACCAGCGCGATCACCGCCGCGCCGAGTCCTCGCACGACGCCCGGCGACCGACGCCACCTCGCCGTACTCAACGTAGACGGCGCTCATCGCCGCACAGCAGCACGAACGCGGGCGCAACGAACAACCCGCCGGCGGTGATCGCGCCGCGCGCCCCGTACAGCCAGTAGCCGATGTATGCGGCCAGCTGCTGCGCCTCGGGGCCGGGCAGCGCCATGCAGAAGTTGAGCGCGTGCAGGAACCGCTGCTCCGAGATCCAGCGGCGCCGCTCGACCAGCTCCTCGTGCATGATCGCGATCTGCCCGGCCGGCCCGCCGAAGCTGATCCAGCCCGAGCTTCAGCCAGAACCGAAGCGCCTCCGCCTCGCTCGGCTTCCCACCGACGCTCAGCGCCTCGCTGGTAGCCGCTCCCGGTTTGATCGCCTCTGAGCTCACCGGGCGGCCTCGTGCAGGTGGCTGCGGCGATCAGCCACGCGCAGGCTGTGCGATCGACATGACAGTGACGGCGGGTCGCCCACCTCATCGGGCCACCTCCACCAGGTGCGCGGCCAATCGCTCGACAGCCGCGCGAGCCCGGTCTCGGTCCGGCGGCGGGAAGTAGTCGCGGGAGGCGACCCGGCGCAGCTCGCGCCGGAGCCGCGCCAGCGTCCGCCGCCGCTCCGCGACGCCCGCGCCAACGCGCGCTCGGAGTCGCTGATGATCGACCGATACTCGGCTGCGATCCGCTCCGACATCGCCACGGCCAGCGACCGCTCGTGCGCTGCGGTGGACGGCGTTGCGATCCAGATCGTCGCCTCGCCGCCGGACTCGACCACCTCGTCAGCCAGCCACTCCAGTTGCTCGCGGTTTCGACTGTCCAGCGGCAAGCCGACGACACCATCCACGACCGACGCGACGCCCAGCCGGCGCAGCTTGCGCCACAGCGTGATCCGCGGCGTGGACGGCTCCCGCGGCAGCCGGTAGACCAGCATCACCCACTCCGAGCGTTCCACGCGCTCCAGACTAGTGTAACCGCGGTTGCACATCAAACGAGATGGTCGGCTCGTGATGCGGATCCACGCCCTACCCCGAGCGCGTACGCGGGGCATCGCGCGGGACTCTCCTCGGCGTTCTCGCCGTCTCAGCGAGCTTCGGCGAACTGGGCCTGGCCGATCAGAAACCCCTTCGGCTTGGCCGTCGTGTACGCGTAGACGTACAGGAAGTAGACGCCCCCCCGCTGGAGGGCGTGGGACTGGCCGCCGTAGCTCCACCTCGACGGGAACTGGTACGAGGCGCCGGCCGGGAACCGCACCAGGATCGTGCGCCCGGAATGCTGCAGCAGCACCGAGTACTTGGCGCCGGAGCCGTATGGCAGCCAGGAGGCCAGCGGCGTCAGATCGACCGTCACGCCGTGATTCCGCGGGGCGCAGATGGTGCCGGTGTGCCCGGACGCCTTGAGCGGCTTCGAGTAGTGCTTGGTCTCGCCATGGTACGACCCGAACACCGAGTAGGCCGCGTAGTAGTAGGTGTGGTAGTGGGTCAGGCCCGTGTTCACGAACGAGCCGCTCGCAGTCCGGGTGACGACCGTCCCGTCGGTGGGCGAGGTCGGCATATGAGCCGCGTTGCGCACGATCACGGTGTCGAGGAACAGGTGCATGCCGGCGGGCAGCGTCCAGCTGACCTTTGCCGAGTCGCAGCCCAGGGCAGCGCTGAGCGCGGTCGGGCTGGGCGGCCACAGGCCGGCTCCCGACAGCGGGACGGCGCCGTTGGGGCCGTTGTTGGGGATCATCAGGTCGGCGACGCGGGTGCCGGGGTTGGTGGGGGTGAAGTACACGGTGACCGTGCAGGTGCCCCCGACGACGATGGTCTTGTGGCTGCACGTGTCACCGGCGCCGGTTCCCTTGAGGAAGCTGCTCGGCGCGTTGCCGCCGATCGTGATCGCGCCGATCTTGAGCAAGGCGGTCCCGGAGTTCTTGACGGTGATCTGCGTCCCGGCGCTCTGACGGCCGACCTGGAGCGACGCGAACGAGGCGGATTCCGGCGTGATCGTGATGCCCGGCACGTTGACGGTGCCGGTCAGCGGGTTGGACTGCGGCGACCCCGGCGCGTTGTCCGTCACCAGCAGGCTGGCCGACTTCGGGTTCGGGTCGCTGGCAGTGAACGTCACGCCGACGTCACACGAGCCGCCGGCCGGCACCGTCGCGTTGGTGCAGCCGTCGGAGCTGATGCCGAATGATCCGGCGTCGGTGCCGCCCAGCGCCACCCCGGTGATCGAAAGGGGTGCGTCGCCGCCGTTGTCGATGGTGATCGTCTGTGGGGCCGACGTCGTGCCGAGGTCGGCGTTGAACGCGGAGTTCCCCGTGAAGCTCACCGACGGGCTGGGTGCCGTTTGCGCTGAGCGCCACAGGCGCAGGCGTCTGCTGATCGGGGTCGTTGTTGCCCACCAGCAGGGTGCCGCTCGCAGCGCCCGTCGCGGTCGACTGGTACTGCAGGGTGACGTCGCAGCTCTGGCTCGTGGTCAGCTGGGCGCCGGTGCAGCCGTCGGTCTCGACCGAGAATCCGGTGCCCGTCGTCGAGATGGAGCTGATCGCCAGCGTCCCCTGGGCGGGGTTGCTGATCGTCACCGTCTGGGTGGCGGACGTGCCGACCGGCACGTCCCCGAAGTCGACCGGCGACGGCGAAACCGCGAGCTGGGGCGCGATCGCCGTCCCTGTGAGGTCGAGGACCACGGGCGTGTCGCCGGCGTCGTCGCCCACGCTGACAGTCGCAGCCTGCGGGCCGCGCCGGCCGACACCGGCCTGGGGCGTGAACAGCGCGTCGAAGGTACAGGTCCCGCCGGCGATCAACGTCCGGCCGGAACAGGTGTCGTTCGCCAGGCCGAACTCACCGGGGTTCGAGCCGCCCAGGGGAAGCAGCGAGAGCAGGTTGATCGAGGTTGCCCCGGTGTTGGTCACCGTGAACGTCTGCGCGCCCGACGACTGCCCCTCGAGGATCGATCCGAAGTCCTGGGGCGCCGGCGTGACCGTTACCGGGGTCGTCGCCGCATTGGCGCCGCCGGATGCGACAGCGGCCAGGGTCATGCAGGCAAGCGTGAGGGGGATTAGACGTCGGCCCATGGCTGCTGGGCAATCACCCCGGACCCGGGGTGTTCACCGCATCATTACCAGTTTCTACAGACGAACGCGCAGGCGTCCGAGTTGTCCCGTTATCTCAGGTGGCAAGCTCGTCGCAGCGCGCGGCCATCTGCGTGTCGCGCTCCGTGACGCCGCCCGCGTCGTGCGAGACCCAGGCGACCTCGACATAGCCCCAGCCGACGGCCAGGTCGGGGTGGTGGTTCGCGGCCTCGGCGGCTCCGCCGACGCGGTTCGCGAACGCCAGTGCCCCGGCGAAGTCGTCGAAGCTGTACCGCTTTCGCAGTGCTCCGTCGCGGAGCTCCCAGCCGTCGAGTCCGGCCAGTTGCTCGTTCAACTCCTGCTCGTTCAGAACGGCCATGGCCGTACGGTACCCACCTTCCCGGAAAATGCATCATTTGCAATCCTGGCGCTCGCCATCCTGCCGTAGCCCGCGGCTGACCCGCCACCGCTATCGTTCCTGGCTCCGTGAAGGACACCCTGAACGCGGTCGATCGCGGCATCATCGACATCCTCCAGCAGGAGGGCCGCTCGACCTTCGCCCAGATCGCCTCCCAGGTGGGCCTGTCGCCGGCCGCCGTGCACGAGCGCGTCAAGAAGCTCGAGGCCCGTGGCGTGATCACGGGCTATCACGCCGGGGTCGACGCGTCGCTGGTCGGCGCGGGGGTGACGGCGTTCATCTCGGTCTTCCAGGCGGCCGGCCCGCGCGGCGAGCTCGAGGAGACGTTCTCGCGGATGCCGTGGGTCGAGGAGTGCCACCACATCGCCGGCGAGGAGAGCGTGCTGCTCAAGGTGCGGGCCGAGACGACGCGCGCGCTCGAGCACCTGATCTGGGAGATCCGGGCGCTGCCGACCGTCGAGCGTACGAAGACCGTGATCGTGCTGGCGACGATCTTCGAGGGCCGCCCGATCGTGCCTGGGACGCCCGACTCCGAGGTCAGCTGATCTCGATGGGCTCTTCGGTGACGTCCATGTCGGCGATCCGGTAGCCGCGGACGTCGGGCTCTGAGTTGGCCAGCGAGACGATCACGTAGGTCGCGTCGGGCCAGAAGGCCTGCTCCGCGTCGGTGCGCGAGGGGAACGCCGGCGATGACGTGTGGGAGTGGTAGATCCCGATCAGGTCGAGGCCGGCGTCGTCGATCTCGTTCATGATCCGGATCTGGTCGCGCGCCTCGATCCGGTAGTAGAACGGGCTCGGCTCGTCCGGCATCGCGGGGAAGAAGCGCTCCGCGGTGCCGTCGCGCCCGGCGATGATGCCGCACGCCTCGTTTGGCAGGCCCGCGCGCGCATGCGCGACGATCTCGTCGCGCATCGCGGCCGGGATCACCACCAGACGCGCTCCTCCATCTCGCGCTCGAGCTGCTCGGTCGGCTTGGAGTAGATGCCGGCGCTCATGTACTTCGAGCCGCCGTCGGCGAACAGCACGACCACGTTGCTGCCGTCCTCCAGTTCCGCGCCGACGCGACGGGCGACCGCCAGCGCCGCTCCGGCGGACACGCCCGCGAAGATGCCCTCGAGATCGAGCAGCTTGCGCAGCGCGACCACGGCCTCGCCGTTGGAGACGAGCACCTTGCGGTCGAGCTCGGCGATGTTCAGGATCGGCGGCGTGTAGCCGTCCTCCAGGTTGCGGAGCCCCATCACGGGGTCGCCCTGCAGCGGCTCGGCGGCCACGATCTGCACGTACGGGTTGTACTCGCGGAGCCGGCGGCCGGTACCCATCAGCGTCCCGCCGGTGCCAAGGCCGGCGACGAAGGCGTCGACCCGCCCGTCGGGCACCTGGTCGAGGATCTCGAGCGCCGTGCCGCAGTAGTGCGCCGCCGGGTTCGCCTCGTTGGCGTACTGGAACGGCATGAAGACGCCGGGGTCGCGCTCGGCTATCGAGCGCGCCATCGCCACGGCGCCGTTCGAGCCCAGGCTGCCGGGCGAGAAGATGATCTCGGCGCCGTACATCCGCAGCAGCTCGACCCGCTCGGGCGTTGCCGACTCGGGCATGACGACCGAGACCGGGTACCCCTTCACCTTCCCGATCATGGCCAGAGCGATGCCGGTATTGCCGCTGGTCGGCTCGAGGATCCGCTGGCCGGGGCTCAGCTCACCGGTCTCCTCCGCAGCCTCGACCATCGAGAGCGCGACGCGATCCTTCACCGACCCGGTCGGGTTCTGCTCCTCGAGCTTCGCGAAGATCCGCACGCCCGGCTTGGGCGACATCCTGGGCAACTCGACCAGCGGGGTGTTGCCGACTGCGCTGAGAGCCGCGCTGCGCTCTGTCTGGAGGCAGGACATCAGATGGCTCCGCCGGCCATGGCCGGCAGGACGATCACGGTCGACGCATCGGTGACCGCCGTCTCGAGCCCTTCGCCGAGGCGCACGTCCTCGTTGTTCACGTACACGTTCACGAAGCGGTTCAGCTCGCCGCCGTCGTCCAGCAGATGCCCCTTGATCCCGGGGTAGCGGTCGGTGAGGTCGACAAGCACCTCACGGACAGTCGAGCCGCTGGCGTCGACCTCGCGGGCGCCGCCGACGGCCTGTCGGAGAATGGGGGGCATCCGGACGGTACTCACGCAACGGCCTCCTGGACGGGGGTCGCCAGCGCCCGGCTGGGCATGGCGCAGAACTGTTCGTAGTCGATGAACTCGATCTCACTGGGTTCCTTGCTGCAGACGGGGCAGTTCGGATCCCGCTTCATCTTCAACTCGACGAACTCCATCGTCAAGGCGTCATAGCGCAACTGGCGCCCGATCAGCGGATCGCCGATCCCCAGCAGCAGCTTGACGGCCTCGGTCGCCTGCAGGGTGCCGACCACGCCGGGCAGCACGCCCAGCACGCCGCCCTCGGCGCACGACGGCGCCAGCTCCGGCGGCGGAGGCTCCGGGTACTGGCAGCGGTAGCACGGGCCCTCGTGGGGCTTGTAGACGGTGACCGAGCCCTCGAACTGGTAGATCGAGCCGTGGACGACCGGGATGCCGGCGACCAGGCTGGCGTCGTTCAGCAGGTAGCGGGTCGGGAAGTTGTCGGTGCCGTCGACGATCACGTCGTAGCCGGTGATGATGTCGAGCACGTTGCTGGAATCGAGCCGCTCGGTATAGGCAACCACGTTCACGTCCGGATTCAGCGCCTTCAGGGCCCGCTCGGCGGACTCCACCTTCGGCATGCCGATGCGATCCTCGGTGTGGAGGATCTGACGCTGGAGATTGGAGCGGTCGACCACGTCGGCGTCGATGATGCCGATCGTCCCCACGCCTGCCGCGGCAAGGTAGAGGGCTGCCGGTGATCCCAGACCGCCGGCGCCGATCAGCAGCACCTTCGAGTCGAGCAGCTTCAGCTGTCCCTCCTCGCCGACCTCCGGCACAAGCACGTGACGGCTGTAGCGGTCGTACTGCTCCGGTGTCAGGGTGCGCGGGACCTTCCAGTCGCGCCCTGCCTGCTTCCAGCCCGAGAAGCCGCCGCTCATCGAGACGGCGTGCGTGTAGCCCATCTCGGTCAGCGTCTTGGCCGCATACGCAGAGCGGTTGCCGGAGGCGCAGTAGATCACCACCGGCTGGTCGTGGTCGGGGACGGCGGCCTCGATCCGCGACTCGAGGTTCCCGCGCGGGATGAAGACCGCGCCGGGGATGAATCCCTGCTCGTACTCGTCGCGTTCGCGGACGTCGACCAGCGCCGGGGGGTTGGCCCCGGACAGCAGCTCGGCCGCCTCCTGGGCGGTGACCTCGTTGATCTCCGCCTTGACTGCAGCCAGATGATCGCGATGCGACACCATGGCTTTCACCTACCCTTTCGAAAAGGCCGCCACACTACGTGCGCGCGGCCCCGGAAATGTGCACCAAGTTTAGCGAAGTATGGATCCAAACTCCTCCTCCGCACTATCTTCAAACGACAGCGGCACCGGTTCTATTCCCGCTCCTGCGGCCGTTGGGTAGTCGCCGCCTGATCATCGTGGTCGGTGTCGCGCTGCTGGCGGGCGCGGGCGCGGCGGTGGCGGTCTGGGTGACGAGCGCCGGCGGCAGCCGTGCCAGGGCGGCGACGACCACCCCGAGGCTGAGCGGCGCCCCGACGCTCGCGCTCGACCTGCCGGGCGCGAAGGTGGCGGGCACGATCCCGGCCCAGCTCGCGGCGGCCCGGTCGCGGCTGCCCGCCGGAGACATGCGGATCGCAATCGCACGCGCCTACGCCGCGTACGACCCCGCCCACCGCGAGGCGACCATCGCGGCGCTCCAGAAGCTCCCGCAGTCGAACCCGGCGGTGGTGTTCAACCTGGCCACGCTGGAGGCGTGGGACGGCCACCTTCCGGCCGCCGCACGGCTCTGGCAGCGGGCGTCCCAGCTCGACCCCTACGGCTTTTACGGCGGCCGGGCCGACGACATCCTCTATCCCGGACAGCGTCCCGGCTACCCGTTCTACGTGGCGCCGCCCGGCGGCCCCAGGGGGACCGTGACCGCGCTTGCGGTCGCGCCTCCGGGCCGACCCCCACAACGCCGCGCTCTGGCTGGCGCTGGCCGTCGTCCTGGAGCGCACCGACCGCGAGGCGGCCATCCACGCCGCCCAGCACGCGCTGCAGTACGACCCCGAGGGCGTCTCTCCGAGGGTCGCGGCCGCGGTGCTGTCCTACCGCAAGGCGAACCCGAATACGACCGCGACCACGCTCGCCGGCCTGCTGCAGAGCGTCGCCTCGGGGACGAACTCGCAGATCAGCTTCTACCTGGCCGAGGTCGCGTGGTGGCAGAAGCTCGACGACATGGCGATCGGGTCGTGGCGGCAGGTGGTCGCAAACGACCCGAACGGGTTCTATGGCAAGGCAGCGGCCGGGGTGTTGGCGCAGCTGAACACCCCCGGTTCTTCGTCGTAGAATCGCGGAACAGCACCCGCGCGGGGCGGGTCGACGAGGGGAGAGGGTCATGTCACGAGCAACTGCTGTTGCATGCCTGTCGGTCGGGCTTGCGGTCGGAGTGCTGCTGGTGCCGACCGGCGCGCTCAGCGCCGTGCCGGCGCTCGTCCGGATCAGCGACAACGGGACGCGCATCGCCAGCGTCACCAAGGCCCATCAACTGCTGGCCGCCGAGTCCGATCCGGCAAGCGCGGTCGTGATTGCGCAGGGGGGCACCAACAACTGCTTCGCCATGTACACGGTCCCGGCGGGTGAGGCCCTGGTACTGAAGAACGCGACCTTCAACTTCCAGTTCACCTCCCAGTCCAGCGGGGATGCGACGCTCACGTCGGGGCCGGGCTGTGGAGGGTCGACCTGGGCCAACGAGTGGGCGTCAGGGGCGTCCACGACTCAGACCTTTCAGGATGACCTCGGATCCGAGGCGATTCTGCCGCCGGGTACGCAGCTCGACTTCGGTACCACGGGCTTCGTCTGGAGCTACGTGGTGGTGCGCGGGTACCTGATCCCGGCGGCTGCCGCTCCGAAGGGCGCCCACGTGGTCAGCCACGGATCATCCCGACCTCTGGCGACGCCTCTGGGGTAGCCCAGGGAGGTTACGAGACGCGCACGGCGCCGTCGTACATCTCGGCGTACCAGCCGGTCAGCATCCCGATCTCGACGACGGTGCCCGTGTGCGGAGCGTGGATGAAGCGCCCGCCGCCGATGTAGATGCCGACGTGGCCGATGTGGTCGAAGAACACGAGGTCGCCGGGGCGCAGGTCGGCTCTGCTGATGTGCGCGCCGGCGTTGAACTGCTCGTAGGTGGTGCGGGGGATGCTCACTCCGAGCTGCGCGTAGACGAACTGGACGAGGCCCGAGCAGTCGAAGCCGGCCGTGCTCTCGCCGCCCCAGACGTAGCGCACGCCGAGGTAGTGGTGGGCCAGCTCGGCGGCTCGCTCGCCGAGGCCGGCGGTGACCGTGTGCGTCCGGTGGCGAACGTGCCGGTGCGTGGTGTGCGAGTGCTGGGGGACCGCCACGCCGCTGAGGTCGAGGTGGAGCGCTGCCAGCGTGTGCTGCCCGGCCTGACCGTCGACGACCAGTCCGTGCGATCGCTGGAACGCCTTCACGGCGTGCAGGGTGATCGGCCCGAAGTCGCCGTCGGCGGTGACGTGCAGCGCCCGCTGCATCGCCGCCACTGCCGGGCCGCGGCTCCCGAACGACAACACCAGCTCGCCTACGAACCCGCCGTTCTCGGCGAGCAGCGCGGCCCACGTGTGCGGGCCGACCTGGCCGTCCACCAGCAGGTGGTGCTCGCCCTGGAAGTGGCGGACGGCCTCCAGCGTGGCTCGGTCGAAGCGCCCGGTCACGCGCAGCCCCAGCAGGCGCTGGACGCGGATGACGCCGGGGCCGGTCGAGCCGGCGCGAAGGATCTCGCCGGCCGCCACGCGGGCTCGCGCCCGGGCGGATGACCGCTCCTTCGCGCCGGCCGCGTAGGCCGGCGTTCCGACGCTCGCGGTGGCAGCCGCGAGGACGAGCGGCACGCTCAGGCGCATGGTGCGCTGGCGTCGCCGGATCGCCTCACGACCGCGTCGCGAGCGAGCCGCGGATGCCTCCCACAGCACGGGGCTAGCCAGGTCTCGACCCATGGCGCGAGAAGCTACGCCCGCTTTGTCAGCGGCTCATGGGCTTCGTGTAAGCATTCCTCACCAAGGTGGGCGGCCATACACCCAGCGCCCTGCCAGCATGGTTGCGACCACCGACGTGCTGCCGATCCGGTCGGGATGCTCGACGATGTCCGTGTCGAGCACGACCAGGTCGGCGGCGTAGCCGGGGAGCAGACAGCCGCGCCAACGCTCGTCGCCGCACGCGTATGCCGCGGCCGCCGTGTGGCCGAGCACGGCGTCGGCAACGGACAGCGCCTGGTCGGCGTGCCAGGCGGGGCGCTCGTCCAGCGTGCGGTGCACCGCAGCCTCGATCGACCGCAGCGGCGCCACCTCCTCGATCGGCGCGTCCGACCCGAAGATGACGTGGGCGCCGGCGTCCAGCAGATCGCGCCAGCGGTAGACCTGGCTGGTGATCGCCGGCCACCGCTCGTCGGCCAGGTCGCGGTCGGAGTGCAGCATGGTCGGCTGCATCGAGGCGATCACCCCCAGCTCGGCGAAGCGGGCGACGTCGGCCTCCGCCACGCACTGGGCGTGCTCGATCCGGGGCCGCACCAGCGCGTCCTCCCAGATGTGCCGGGTGCGGGCAAATGCATTCAGAGCCGCACGATTCGCCCCGTCGCCGATCGCGTGCACCGCGACCCCCAGCCCGCCGCGGGCCGCACGCTCGACGGCCTCGGCGAGCTCGTCCTCGCTCAGCAGCTGATCGCCCGAGCCGTCGAGCATCCACGCCGTCCGCGATCCCAGCGTCCCGTCCATGAACGCCTTGGCGGGGCCGACGCGGAGCAGGTCGCTGCCAAAGCCGGTGCGGAGCTCGAGCTCCAGCGCGGCGTCCAGCAGGCTGAGCGGGAAGGACGCCCGCACGCGCAGGTTGAGGCGGCGGTCGGCGTCCAGCCGCTGCCACACCTCTCGCCCGCCGGTGGCCTGGAAGTCGTGCACGGCGACGACGCCGCGGCCGTTCGCCTCGGCCATCGCCTCGCGGACGGCCTTCGTGCGCTCTGGGCCCGAGGGCTCGGGCAGCGGGAAGCGGAACGCCTCCCACTCCTGGAGCGGCCCCTCGCGAGGCGGAGCCCCGGCGGCGGCGAGCGCGGCCGAGTTGACCCACAGGGTGTGGTGGTCGTGCGCCCACAGCGCGGCCGGCCGGTCGCCGGTCACCTCGTCCAGCGATGCCACCGTGGGTGGGCCGTCGGCCCACTCCGCATCCAGCCACCCAAACCCGAGCAGCCACCCGTCGCCGAGGTGCTCCCCGACCCGGCGTACCGCCTCGCCGCGGCTGGCGCAGCCGTGCAGGTCGAGCTGTGCCCGCCCCAACGCCCACATCAGGAAGTGGATGTGGCTGTCGGTGAACCCGGGCAGCACGCAGCGGCCGTCGAGGTCGACACGCTCGTGCCCCACCGTGTCGACCTCGCCCTCGCGGACGTCGACGCCGCCGGCGATCTTCTCGTCGGCAACGGCCAGTGCGGCGACCCGCGGGAGCCGGGGATCCATGGTGTAGATCGGGCCGTTGTGCAGAAGCACGGACGGCTATCGTAACCACCGTGATCCCGGCGGCTGAGATCGAGCGGCGCATGTCCGCATTTCGCGCCGAGCTCGAGGCAGACGGGTTGGACGCCGCGATCGTCGTGCAGAGCACCGACCTCGCGTATCTGTCGGGGACGAACCAGCAGGCGCACCTGGTGGTGCCGCTGGCGGGCGAGCCCATCCTGCTCGTCCGCCGCACGCTGGAGCGCGCGCAGCGTGAGTCCCCGTTGTCGGCGATCGAGCCGCTGAGCTCGCTGGGCGACCTCCCGGCCGCGCTGGGGAGGGCGGGCGTGGCACCCGGCTCCGCGGTCGGCATGGAGCTCGACGTGCTGCCGGCCGGCCGGTACCTCGGCTACGCCCGCCGCCTGGAGGGCTATCGGCTGGGCGACTGCTCGCGGGCGATGCGGGACGTCCGGGCGGTGAAGAGCGAGTGGGAGCTGGAGCGGATGCGCGGCGCTGCGACCCAGGTGCGGGCGGCGGCCGAGGCGGTGCCTGGGCTGCTGGAGGTCGGTATCTCCGAGTCTAAGGTTCAGCTTGAGGTTGAGCGTGTGCTGCGCGAGGCCGGCCACCAGGGCCAGCTGCGGTTCCGCGGCTTCAACCAGGAGATGCACTACGGCCAGGTGCTGGCCGGGCCCAGCGGCGCCGTCCCCGGGTACTCCGACTCGCCGCTCTGCGGCCCCGGTCCGAACCCGGTGCTGGGCAAGGGTCCCAACGGCCACGTGCTGACCGCCGGAGATCCCGTGATCGTCGACCTGGTCGGCGGGCACGACGGGTACCTGGCCGACCAGACGCGGACGTTCTCGGTCGGCCCGCTGGCCGACGACCTGCGCGCGGCGCACGACGTGGCTGCCGAGATCCTGCGCGCCGTCGAGCAGCAGCTGCGCCCGGGGTCGACCCCCAGCAGCCTGTTCGACCTGGCCGAGCGGATGGCCGGCGAGGCCGGCCTGGGCGAACACTTCATGGGCCACGGCAGCGGCCGCGTCCGCTTCCTCGGCCACGGGGTGGGGATGGAGATCGACGAGATGCCGGTGCTGGCGCCGGGGTTCGACGCTCCACTCGAGCCGGGGCACGTGGTTGCGATCGAGCCCAAGTTCGTGTTCCCCGGGCGCGGCGCCGTCGGAATCGAGAACATGTACGCCGTCACCGCCGACGGCTACGAGACCATCACCACCGCCCCCGAGGAGCTGATCGAGGCATGAGCGTTCGCCATCCGCAGACCGAGGAGCAGGAGCTGCTGGTCGAGGCCGTCAGGACGCTGGCGCGGGAGAAGATCGCGCCGCACGCCGCCGAGGTCGACAAGAAGGCGGAGTTTCCCTGGGCCGCCGTCCAGCTGCTGCGCGACAACGACGTGTTCGCGCTGGCCTTCAAACCCGAGTACGGCGGCACCGGCACCGGGTACCTGACGTTCCTGCGGGCCGTCGAAGAGCTGTGCTGGGCCGACGCCACCGTCGGGCTCGTGCTCTCGGTGCAGGCGCTGGGGGCGACCGCGATCGATCTGGCCGGCTCGGAGGAGCAGAAGAGCCGCTACCTCCCGAAGTGGGCGAGCGGCGAATGGATCGGCGCCTACGCGCTGACCGAGGCGGGCTCGGGCTCCGACGCGCAGGCGATGCGCACGTCGTACCGCCGCGAGGGCGACGAGTGGGTGATCGAGGGCTCCAAGCGGTTCATCACCAACGCCGGGGTGGCACACACCTACGTCGTCTTTGCCAAGAGCGACGCCGGGATCTCGGCGTTCATGGTCGAGCAGGACGCTCCCGGGTTCTCGGTATCCCGGATCGAGCCCAAGATGGGCATCAAGGGCTCGACCACGGGCGAGCTGCAGTTCGACGGCTGCCGGGTTCCTGCCGGCGCGCTGATCGGCGAGGAGGGCGGCGGCTTCCGGATCGCCATGCGCGTGCTCGACCGCTCCCGGCCGGGAATCGCTGCGCAGGCGCTGGGGATCGCCCAGGCCGCCCTCGACTACGCGGCGCGCTATGCCACCGAGCGGGTTGCCTTCGGCAAGCCGATCGCCGACCTGCAGGCGATCCAGCTGATGCTCGCCGACATGGACACGAAGGTGACGGCCAGCCGCGGTCTGCTCTACGACGTCGGCGCCATGCTGGACGCCGGGGTCGACGGCTCCGAGCTGACGCGGGCCGCCGCCATGGCCAAGCTGATGTGCTCGGACTCTGCGATGGCCGTGACCACGGACGCCGTGCAGATCCTGGGCGGGTACGGCTACATCGAGGAGTACCCGGTCGAGCGGATGATGCGCGACGCCAAGATCACGCAGATCTACGAGGGCACGAACCAGATCCAGCGGATCGTGATCGCCCGCGAGCTGCTCCGCGGCCTGCGCTGATGACGGCGACTCCGCCGGACGACGACCCGCTCCGGCAGCGGCAGGCGCATGCCTACGGAAAGGCACGGCGGCGGCTGGCGGTCGCCGACGGCATCGTCGGCCTGGCGGTGCTGGTTGCGATCGTCGCGGCAGCCGGCACGCTCGGCGGCTGGGGCTGCGTGGCCGCGCTGATCGTCCTGCCGACGCTGGTCTCGCTGCCGTTCGGGCTCGCTCGCTACCGGTTGAGCCGCCGCAACGGCCTGTCGCGCCAGACCGTCGGCGGCTGGCTCGCCGACCGGGCCAAGGGACTCGCCGTCGGGCTCGCGCTGGGGATTCCCGCCGGGCTGGCCGTGCTCGGGCTGCAGCGTGCGTTCCCGCACTGGTGGCCGGTCCCCGCCTGGGCCGGGGCGCTGTTGCTCTCGGCGGCGCTAGCGGTGCTGTTCCCGGTCCTGCTGCTGCCGCTGTTCCTGAAGAGCCGTCCGATCGGCGAGGGGCCGGTGGCCGACGAGGTTTGGGGGCTGGTGCGGCGCAGTGGGGTCGACATCCGCGAGGTCCGCGAGCTGCTGATGAGCGAGAAGACGTCGGAGTCCAACGCGATGGTCGCCGGCATGGGCCCGACCCGCCGCGTCTACGTCGGCGACACTTTGGCGGAGGGCGTCGAGGACGAGAAGCAGGTGCTGGGCGAGCTGCGCGTGGTGCTGGCCCACGAGCTCGGGCACCAGAAGCACCACGACATGTGGCGGCTGCTGTGCTGGTCGGCCGTCTCACTGGCCATCGGGCTGGCCGGGGCCTGGGTCGCGGTCGAAACGCTGGCGCCGGACGGCGCCGGGCACCTCACCTCGCTGCCGGCCCTGATGCTGGGACTGAGCATCGGGTCTGCGCTGGTGTCCCCGGCCGGCAACTGGTATTCGCGTCGCCGCGAGTGGGCGGCCGACCGGTACGCGATCGAGTTGACCGGCGAGGGGCCGCTGTTCGCCTCCGCCTTCGAGCGGCTGGTAACTGCCAACCTGGCGGAGCTCCGGCCACCCCGCCTGTGGTACCTCCTGACCGCATCCCATCCGGCTCCGGCGGAGCGGATTGCATTCGCCCGCAATCCGTCAAGCGAGCAGGATTTACACTGAGGAGGCGCGAACATCGCTCCGATGCACGCGCAGATAGCTCTCGCCGCAGAGGCGCTCGCGCCTCGACCGCGGTCAACCGTAACGATTGCCGAAGGAGATTTGGCTGTGGGTCAGGTCATCGCGCTCGCAAACCAGAAGGGTGGAGTCGCGAAGACCACCACCACGCTCAACCTGGGCGTGGCGCTGCATGAGCAGGGAAAGCGCGTGCTTGCGGTCGACCTCGATCCGCAGTCCAACCTGACCATGAGTCAGGGCGTCGACCCCGAGGAACTCGAGCGCACGATGTTCGACGTGCTCGTCCACAAGACGCCGATCGAGCAGGTGATCCAGCACTGCGAGATCGACGTGGCCGCCTCCAGCATCGACCTGGCGGGCGCCGAGCTCGCCCTGTCGTCGATGATCGGGCGCGAGCGGGCGCTCCAGAAGGCCCTGCTGCCGGTGCGTGCCAACTACGACTACATCATGATCGACACGCCGCCGTCCCTCGGCCTGCTGACGATCAATGCGCTGACCGCCGCCGACGCGGTGATCGTGCCGGTGCAGTGCGAGTACCTGTCTCTGCGCGGGCTGATCCAGCTCGAGAACACGCTGACGATGATCCGCGAGAACCTGAATCCCGACGTCCGCATCAAGGGCATCCTGCCGACCATGTTCGACAGCCGCACGCTGCACTCGCGCGAGGCGGTGGAGATTCTGCAGGAGAACTTCGGCGACCTCGTGTTCGACACCAAGATCCGGAAGACCGTCCGCTACGCCGAGGCGCCGGTGAAGGGCACGTCGGTACTGAAGTACGATCCAAAGGGCAAGGCGGCCAAGGCGTACCGTGACCTCGCGGGGGAGGTGCTCGGCAATGGCAAAGCGACATAGCATGCGCGACGGCCCACTCGCCCAGCTGTTCAAGGCGACGGACGGTGGGGACGACGCCCAGCCCCCAGGCGAGGCTGCTCCGGAGGCGCCGCCGAAGCGGCGGCGTGAGCCTGCCGCGGAGCCGAAGCGCCCGCAGCTCGTGGACGTCGGCGAGACGGCGGCCGAGCGCGAGCCCCGGCTGCCTCATGCCGACCAGCCGTACCTGGCCGTGATTCGCGTGGTGGGCGTCGGGGGCGGCGGCTGCAACGCCATCAACCGCATGATCGAGGCCGACGTGGCCGGCGTTGAGTTCATCGCGGTCAACACCGACATCCAGCAGCTCCAGATGTCCGACGCGCCGGTGAAGATCCACATCGGGCGCGAGCGCACCCAGGGGCTTGGCTCTGGATCCGATCCAGAGGTCGGCCGGGTGGCCGCTGAGGACTCGTACGACCGGATCAAGACGGTGCTCCGCGGATCGGACATGGTCTTCGTGACCGCGGGCGAAGGCGGGGGTACCGGTACCGGTGCCGCGCCGGTCGTCGCACGCATCGCGCGCGAGGTGGGCGCGCTCACGGTCGGCATCGTGACGTCGCCGTTCGCGTTCGAGGGCAGCCGGCGGTTGAGCCAGGCGTCGTCCGGGGTGATGGCGCTGCGCGCTGCCGCCGACACGGTGATCGTGATCCCCAACGACCGGCTGCTGCAGGTGCTCGAGAAGCAGACGCCGCTGGTCGAGGCGTTCCGGATCGCCGACGACGTGCTACGGCAGGGCGTGCAGGGCATCTGCGACCTGATCACGCTGCCGGGCCTGATCAACCTCGACTTCGCCGACGTCCGCGCCGTGATGGCGAGCGCCGGCACGGCGATCATGGGCATCGGCATGGCGACCGGGCCCAACCGCGCCAACGAGGCCGCGACCCGGGCCATCAACAGCCCGCTGATCGACCACGAGGTGCGCGGAGCCCGCGGCATCCTGCTCTCGATCTCCGGCGGCTCCGACGTCTCGCTGCACGAGGTCAACGAGGCCGCCGAGGTGATCCGTGCGGCCGCCGACGACCAGACCAACATCATCTTCGGCACCTCCGTCGACGAACAGCTCGCCGGACAGATCTGGGTGACCGTCGTTGCGACCGGCTTCACCGAGCCGGGCGCGGCGCCGGCACGTCCGGCACCAGGGCGGCCGGCTGTGGCTCCGCCGCCTCCCAGCGATCTGCTGGAACCGCCGGACTTCCTGCGCACCGAGTAATCCCGGCGGCGTCATACTTCGCCGATGAGGGGCGCGATCGCCGCAGGGCACGAGCTCACCGCCCGGGCCGGGGCGTCGGCTCTTGCCGCCGGTGGCAACGCGGTGGACGCGGCGGTCGCCGCCGGGGTGATGTCGTGGGCCGCGGAACCCGCCCTGACCGGGCCGTGCGGCGGCGGGTTCCTGCTGATCGCGCCGCACCGCGGCACGGTCACACTGCTCGACGCCTTCACCGCCATTCCCGGGCGGAACCTGCCCCCCGAGCGCAAGCTGACCGAGATCGAGAGCGTCGACGTGCCCTTCGACGCGCGCACGACCCAGGTCTTTCACATCGGCCCCGCCACCTGCGCGGTGCCCGGAGCCGTCGCCGGGCTGCACGCCGCCCACCGGCGTTTCGGACGCCTCCCGTGGCGCGACCTGGTGCTCCCGGCTGCAGCGGCGGCCCAGGAGGGCGTCCCTACCAACCCTGGCCAGCAACGGGTCTTCGAGGCGATCCGCGTCATCCTCACCCACACCCCGGAGGCGCGCGAGCTGTTCGCCCCGGGCGGCAAGTTCGTCGAGGTGGGAACGCCCGTCCGCCAGGTCGCGCTGGCAGGCTCGATCGAGCATCTGGCCGAGGCGCCGGATGATCTTTACCGCGGTGACCTCGCCCGGGCGATGGTCGACTACCAGGCGGTGACAGGCGGACGGCTGACGATGGAGGATCTCGCCGCCTACCGCCCGGTCTGGCGCCGGCCACTTCGCGTGGCCGTCGGATCCCACCAGCTGGCCACCAACCCGCCGCCCTCGTCCGGGGGCGTCCTGATCGCACACATGCTGTCGGTGCTGGCAGCGGTGGGCGGCGATCGAGAGTCCGGCTCGGCCGGAGAGCTGCTGGTGCTGGCCGAGACGATGCGGGCGGCCGCCCGGCTTCGCGACCGCAACTTCGCACGGCTGCTGCACCGCGGCGGCCTCGCCGCACACGTCCTCGGGCCCGAGGCCAGGCTGCACAGCGTCGCGGCGGTGATGGCCGCCCTGCGCGGCATCCGCCGGGGGGCTCCGCTGGTCCACTCCGACCGGGGGACGACGCACATCTCGGTCGTCGACGGCGAGGGCACCGCGGTCGCGTTCACTGCCTCCAACGGCAGCCACTCGGGGGTCATCGTCCCCGGCACCGGCCTGCACCTGAACAACATGATGGGCGAGGAGGACCTGGCTGTCGGCCGCCATCTGGCGCCAGGGGTTCGCCTGACCAGCATGCAGGCGCCGACGATGGTCACTCGCAACGGAACGCTGGAGCTGGTAGTGGGCTCGAGCGGGTCGAACCGCCTCCGCTCGGCGATCACGCAGGTGGTCTGGAACGTGATCGAGCACCGGATGGACGTGGACTCCGCGGTGCGCCATCCGCGCGTCCACGTCGAAGGCGACCGGCTCGACTGCGAGGGCGGCTTCGACCCGGCCGAGCTCGAGCGGCTGGAGGGGTGGGGCGAGCTCCTGAACCGATTCGACGGGCTGAACCTCTACTTCGGGGGCGCCAACGCCGTTGTCGTCGGCGCCGACGGCGAGCTCAGCGCGGCCGGCGACCCCCGGCGGGACTGCGCCGGACTCGTCCTATGATTTGGGTGCCTACGTTGCTGGTTGCGATCCACACGCCCAGCAGCACGATGACGGTGCCGGGCAGGAACGTTGCCGGCAGCGGCTCACGCAGTGCGGCCCAGGAGAGCAGCGCGCCCAGCACCGGCTGGGCGTAGAGCGAGGCGCCCACGGCGCCCGCGGCCAGCCCGCTCAGCCCCCGGTTCCAGAGGGCGTAGCCGAGCACGCTGTTGCCGATTCCCAGGTAGAGCAGGCACAGCCAGGTCAGCGTGGTCGGGCCGTGCACGCCGTTGAATGCGGCCATGCTGACCAGCATGGGGACGAGGCCGAACGCCGCTCCGATCACGGTCACCACCGAGAGCAGCTCCGAAACCTTGTAGCGAACCAGGAACCGTTTGCTGGAGACCGTGTACCACGAGAACGTGAGGCCCGTGCCGAGCAGCAGCAGGAGGCCGCCGATGTTGCCGCTGCCGCCGGAGCCGATGCCGGCCACCAGCAGCGATCCGGTCAGTCCAACCGCCAGCCCGACGCTGCGTCGGGCGCCGAACGTCTCGCCCAGGAGCAGCTTCGCCCAGAGGGCGATCATGACCGGCTCGAGGCCGACGATGACCGCCGCGATCGCCGCCTGCGAGGCGTCGATGCCGAGGTAGATCAGCACCATCTGGCCCCACAGACCGACGATGGCCACGCACCCGATCGAGATCAGGTCGGCCCGCGGCATCCGACGGAGCACCGGCACGGCGGCGGGCAGCATCACCACCGAGGCGATCAGGAACCGCAGCCCGGTGATGGTCACCGGAGACAGCCCGCGCAGGGCGTACCCGCTGACCGGGAACGCCGCGGAGTACACCAGGTTGGCGGCGGCGACCGCCGCCAGCGGATGTCGGGCTAGCCGACTCCCGGCCCCCGCTGCCTCCTGCGTCACCCGCGGTCGACTTTGCCGTTGGTGTGGGCGCGCTCCCGAACCTTGGCCATCGCCTCGAGCGCCTGCAGGCCGCGGGCCAGCAGCTCGGTCACCCCCGTCAGGCGTTCCCGCTCGGAGCGCAGCTCGAGCAGCCGCTGCTTCTCGTCGGATGGGAACTCGACGCGGGACATGATGGCGTAGGAGAGCGGGCGCGCGGAGGCCAGCAGATCCTCCTGGGGATCGCCGCCGCCGGCCTCCGCGATCTGCCGGTAGAGGTCGAGAGCCGCCTCCTGGTCGCCTTCGGCGGACAGGTCGTCGGGCGCCGGTTCCACCACGGCGGTCGTGTATCCCCGGCCGCGGGTGAGCTGGACGACCTTGACCACGTCGCGGCCCTCGACCACGACGTTCATCCGGCCGTCGTCGAACCGCTCGACGACCTCGACCAGCTGGGCCGTGCACCCGACCTCGCGGGTGCCCTCGTCGTCGGTGAACAGGAGCAGGAACGGCACCTGGTCGCGCTCGCAGTCGCCGATCAGCTCCCTGTACCGGGGCTCGAAGATGTGCAGCGGCATCAGCTCACCGGGAACGAGGACGGTGCCCAGCGCGAAGATCCCGATCTCGCGGGGAGCGGCCAAGGTGGCTGGTACTCTAGCCACCCTTATGCCTCGCTCCACGCTTGATCAGCTGCACGTGTATCAGCCGGGGAAACCGGCTGCGGCCGTGCGCCGCGAGCTGGGTCTGGGGCGCGTCGTCAAGCTGGCGTCGAACGAGGGCCCCTACGGTCCGTTCCCCTCTGCGCTGGAGGCGATCGCACGCCAGGCTCCCGAGCTGAACCGCTACCCGGAGCGCGGGCCGGAGCTGCGCCAGGCGCTGGCCGAGCGGCACGGTGTCGACCCGTCTCGGGTGGTGATCGGCAACGGGGCGGACGCGCTGGTCGGTGATCTGTCGCTTGCATACCTCGACCCCGGCGACGAGATCGTCACCGGCTGGCCGTCGTTCGTCAGCTACCGGCTGGACGCGATCAAGCACGCCGGCGAGCCGGTGCTGGTCGACCTCCGCGACGGTTCGTGCGACCTCGACGCGATGCTCGAGCGGATCGGCGGACGCACCCGCCTGGTCTACGTCTGCAACCCCAACAACCCGACCGGCGGGATCGTCCGACGAGATCGGCTGGCCCGCTTCCTCGACCAGCTGCCGGCCGGGGTGCTGGCCGTGCTCGACCACGCCTACCACGAGTACGTCACCGATCCCGGGTACCCGGATGCGGTCGCCGAGTTTGCCGACCGGGACAACGTGGCCGTGCTGCGTACGTTCTCGAAGATCTACGGCCTCGCCGGCCTCCGGATCGGCTACGCCGTGGTGCCCGCCGAGACAGGCGTCGCGCTGGCCAAGGTGGGGCGGCCGTTTGCCACGTCCGAGCTGGCCCACGCGGCCGCACTCGCCAGCCTCGACCAGCCGGCCGAGATCGCCCGCCGCCGCGACCTGAACACGGTCGGCCGCGCGGTCATCGAGCAGGCGTTCGCCGACGCCGGCGTACCCACCGAGCAGGCCTTCGCCAACTTCGTGTTCGCCAGGGTCGGCGACGCGGCCGGCCTGGCCGGCCGGCTCGAGCAGGAGGGCATCGTGATCCGGCCGCTGGCGTCGTTCGGCGCGCCTGACGCCGTCCGGGTCACCGTCGGCACGCCGGAGGAGAACCTGCTGTTTGCCGACGCACTGGCGCGAGCGTTGCAGCCCGCGTGAGCCGTCAGGTCGACGTCGAGGAGCTGGTCAGCGGGGTCGAGTCGGGCGACCGGCGGGCGGTGGCGCGCGCGATCTCGGTGGTCGAGGACGGAGGGGCGCAGGCGGCCGAGCTGGTCGCGGCGCTCTATCCCCATACCGGATCGGCGACGATCGCCGGGTTCACGGGCCCGCCCGGGGTCGGCAAGTCGAGCCTGATCGCGACGCTGGTGGCGCACCTGCGGCGCGAGGAGCAGACCGTGGGCGTGGTGTCGGTCGACCCCTCCAGCCCGTTTACACAGGGGGCGGTGCTGGGCGACCGCATCCGGCTGTCCGAGCACTTCCTCGACCCCGGCGTGTTCATCCGCTCGATGTCCACGCGCGGCCACCTGGGCGGCGTTGCAGCCGCCACGCTGCAGACCCTCCTCATCCTCGACGCGTCGGGCAAGGACGTGCTGCTGCTGGAGACGGTCGGAGTCGGGCAGTCGGAGGTCGAGGTGGCGTCGGTCGCCGACACGGTGGTGCTGGTGCTGATGCCCGGCTCGGGCGACTCGGTGCAGGCGCTGAAGGCCGGCGTGATGGAGATCCCCGACGTGATCGTCATCAACAAGGCCGACCATCCGGCCGCGCGCACCATGCGGTCCGAGATCCGCTCGATCCTCTCGCTCGACCGCAATCGCGAGTGGCGGACGCCGATCGTCGAGACCGAGGCGATCCGGGGCGAGGGGATCACCGAGCTGTGGGATGCCGTCGGCGAGCACCGGGCGTTCCTGGGCGAGGAGGGGCTGGCCGGCCGCCGCCGGCGGAGCCTCGAGCAGGAGGTGGTGGCGCTGGCCGTGGCCCAGGCCCGCCGCAGGCTGGCCCGCGCGGTGGAGCGAGACCCGGAGCTGCGCGGCCTGCTGGACGACGTACACGAGCGCCGGATCGATCCGTTAGCGGCGACCCGGGTGCTGGCCGACCGCGTGTTCCGCGGCCAGCCCGGCGACGATTAGCTCTGAGGCGCGGCCCGCGCCGCGATGTGCGCCGCCTGGCCCTCGGCGATCACCTCGTCGGCGGTCTTGCGCCCGAACCAGCCGCCGACCACCGTGTCGGCGCCGTGCTCGAGGTCCTTGTAGACGTCGAAGAAGTGCGAGATCTCGTCGAGCAGGCTGTCGCGGATGTCCGAGATGTCGTGCATGTGGCTCCACTTCGGATCCTTGTAGGGAACGCACAGCACCTTGTGGTCCTCGCCCTTCTCGTCGCTCATCTCGAACACGCCGATCGGCTCGACCGGGATCACGCAGCCCGGGAACGTTGGCTCGGCGACCAGCACCAGGGTGTCGACCGGGTCGCCGTCGCGCCCCAGCGTATCGATCAGGAACCCGTAGTCCGCCGGGTAGACGACGCTCGTCCACAGCGTGCGGTCGAGAACGATCTGGCCGAGCTCGGGATCGAACTCGTACTTGTTGCGGCTTCCCTTGGGGATCTCGATGTAGGCGTAGAGCGGCGTTTCGTCGGTCATGGCGCAGAGCCTATCGGGTACTGTTCGCCGTCACCACGATGGTGACACTCGACGACATCAAGGCCGCCGCGGCCCGGCTCGAGGGGGTCGCGCACCGTACGCCATTGCTCCGCTCGGACACGTTTTCGACCTGGGCGGGATGCGACGTCTGGCTGAAGTTCGAGAACCAGCAGCGCACCGGCTCGTTCAAGATCCGGGGCGCTTTCACGAAGATGTTGTCGTTGACCGACGAGCAGCGAGCCGCGGGCGTGATCGCCCCGTCGGCGGGCAACCACGCCCAGGCGGTGGCCTTCGCCGCGCGCCAGGCGGGCGTCGCCGCGACCGTCTACATGCCGGGCGCCGCGTCGCTCGCGAAGGTCGGCGCGACCGAGGGCTACGGCGCCACCGTCAAGCTGGCAGGCGAGAGCGTCGACGACGCCGTTGCGGCAGCACAGGCGGACGCGGCCCGCACCGGGCGCACCCTCGTCCACCCGTTCGACGACGAGAAGGTCATCACCGGCCAGGGCACCGTGGGCCTCGAGATCCTCGAGGACTGCCCCGACGTCGATACCGTGCTGGTGCCGCTGGGCGGCGGCGGCCTGCTGTCCGGGGTCGCCCTGGCGATCAAGCAGCAGCGGCCCGAAGTGCGAATCGTGGGCGTCCAGGCCGCCGGTTGCGCGCCGTACGTGGCCTCACTCGACCGCGGCGACATCCATCCGGTGCCGCAGACCGAGACGATCGCCGACGGTATCGCCGTCAAGCGGCCCGGAGAGATCACCTTCCACCTCGTCCGCGAGCTGGTCGACGACGTGGTCACCGTCACCGATGCCGAGATCGGCCAGACGATCGTCCACCTGCTCGAGCGCACGAAGACCGTGGCCGAGGGCGCCGGGGCCGTGGCGCTGGCCGCCTTGTTGTCGGGCAAGGTGACGGCTCGCAAGGCAGTGGCCGTGCTCTCCGGCGGCAACATCGACACCCCGCTGCTGATGCAGGTGATCCGGTTCGGACTCACCAACCAGGGCCGCTACCTGGTGATCCGCACCCGGCTGTCCGACCGGGCCGGCCAGCTGATGGAGCTCCTCAAGGTGATCGCCGACGCCCATGTCAACATCCTGGTTGTCTCGCACCACCGCGAGAGCGTCGACGTCGCCGTTGCCGAGACCGGCATCGAGCTGATCCTCGAGACCCGGGATGAGGCGCACGCCGAGCAGATCGTCCAGCTCGTCCGCGCCAGCGGCTACCCGGTCACCCGGATGCGCTGAGGCGCTCTTAGTTCTTAGGCCCAGGGGAGCTCGGCCCAGGTGTCCGGGCGGCCCAATCGCCAGTGCGAGAAGCGGGCGTAGGCCTCATGCGGGCTGGCCGTCTCGGTCTCGACTCCCCCGCCGCGGCGAAGCGCCGCCTCCGACCTCGGGTAGCGGATGGTGGAGCCCTCGTGCCGGGAGCCTGCCATGAAGATCACGCACGGCCCCTCGCCGCGGCCGATGAAGACGTGGTTCGTTCCCGGCGGGCAGTGCACGAAGTCCCAGGCCCGCAGCGGTCGCTCCTCTTCCTCGATCACCATCAGGCACTCCCCGGCGAGCACCAGGAAGTCCTCCTGTCTGGACTCGGCGTGGTACATCCCGGTCGGCTTCCCGGGCTCCAGCACCGCGAGCGTGAACCCCGTCTCGGAGAACATCTGCGGCTCGGCGCCGGGCCTGTCCATCAAGACGCGCCGGTTGCTCTCGAAGTGGCAGCGGTTGCCGAACGCGTCGTTGCGGAGCCACGCCGCGTCGGCGACGTTGACGACGAACCACCCCGGCGTGACCGGAGTCAGGCCTGAGCCGGCGTCCTCCAGACGAGCCTCCTGAACCATGGTGCCCTCCTTGCCTAGTGGCCGATCTGACGCACTTTCTTGCCCAGCTGTCGATGGTAGGCGCCACGCGCGGTTGTCTCGCCGATGCCCAGGCAGAGAGCGGTAAACGCGGGCACCAGCAGGCCGACGGCGTCGCCGACGACCAGCACGGCGGCGGCAGTCACCGCGAGCACGATCTGGCCGGTCAGCGCCACCGGCCGCGGTTCCAGCCGCTCCACCTGCTGCAGCACCTCGCCGTAGCTTGCGTCCCGGTGGAGCCCCACCAACCGGCGGACGCCGTCGCGGTTGGCGCGCCGGAGCTGCCACGTGCGCAACAGGAAGAAGCCGCCGTAGCCGACCGCGATGATCACGGCGACCGGCCACACCCGGTGCTCGACGTACGGGGCGAGTACGGCGATGGCAGGACCCGCGCAGGCGAGGATGATGCCCGTCTCCTCCGTCACGCGTCGGGGCCAGCCTTCCGGCAGCGCCCGTGCCACCGCGGTTGCCAGCAGGAGCCCTAGCGCGAAGACCAAGCCCCCGCCCTGCAGCCCCTGCGCCGCTGTCACAGACCGAGGCCGCGGGCGATCACGAGCCGCTGCACCTCGTTGGTTCCCTCGCCGATCTCGAGCACCTTGGCGTCACGGTAGAAGCGGCTGATCGGGTACTCGTCCATGAACCCGTAGCCACCGTGCACCTGCAGCGACTCGTTGCACACGCGCCGGGCCAGCTCGCCGGTGTACAGCTTGGCGATCGCCGCCTGCTGGGCAAACGGCTGTCCCTGGTCCTTCAGCCACGCGGCCTTCCAGACCAGGCTGCGGGCCGCCTCGATCTCGGTCGCCATGTCGGCCAGCTTGAACTGGACGGCCTGGAAGCGCCCGATCGGCCGGCCGAACTGCTCCCGCGATTTGGCATAGGCGAGCGCCATCTCGAACGCCCCCTGGGCCATTCCCAGGCCCAGCGCGGCGACGCTGATGCGGCCACCGTCGAGGATCTCGAGGAACTGGTGGAAGCCCTCGCCGCGCGGGCCGAGCAGGTTGCCTTCCGGCACACGGCAGCCCTGGAAGGAGAGTTCCCGCGTGTCGGACGACCGCCACCCCATCTTCTTCAACGGCTCCGTCGGGGTGTAGCCCGGCGTGCCGTTGCAGACCACGATGTTCGAGATCTCCTCCGGCCCGGTGCGGGCGGTGATCGTGACCAGGGCCGAGATCTCGGTGCCGGCGTTGGTGATGAACATCTTGGAGCCGTCGATCACCCACTCGCCGTCCTCGAGGCGGCCGGTGGTGCGGGTCGCGCCGGCGTCCGACCCTGCTCCCGGCTCGGTCAGGCCGAACGCTGCCAGCCGCTTGCCGGCCGCCAGGTCGGGAAGCCACCGCTCTTGCTGCTCGCGCGAACCGAACCGGAGGATCGGGGTGGTGCCCAGCGAGGTGTGGGCTGCGACGGTGATCGCAAACGAGCTGTCCACCCGGGCCAGCTCCTCGATCGCCAGCGCGTAGGCCAGGGTGTCGGAGCCCGCGCCGCCCCACTCCTCGGGGATGGGAATCCCCAGCAGCCCCAGCTCCGCTGCCTCCCCGACCAGCTCCAGGGGAAACCGGCCCTCCCGGTCGAGCTCCTCCGCCTGCGGCCCGATCCGTTGCTCCGCGAACTCGCGCACCGTGCTGCGGAACAGCCGGTGCTCGTCGTCCAGGTCGTAGTCCAGTCCGCTCAACAGAGCGACTCCGCCAGCTCGACCAGCAGGCGCACCCCGAATCCTGTTCCCCCTTTGCCGAACTCGTCCCCGCGGGGCCGGATCAGGTCGGCGATGCCGGCGATGTCGAGGTGCGCCCAGGGGCCCTCGCCCGCGAACTCCTGCAGGAACCGGGCGGCGTAGCCGGAGACGGCCATGCCGTATGTCGACGAGTTCGCCATGTCGGCGATATCCGACCTGAAGTAGCGGCGAAACGTCTCGTGGAGGGGCAGCTGCCAGAGGTGGTCGCCGGATCGCTCGCCGGCGTCGATCAGGCGGTCGACCCAGCCCTGGTCGCGGCCCATGATGCCGCCGTAGTAATCGCCCAGGGCGGACGTCACGCCGCCGGTCAGCGTTGCGATGTCGACCAGGTGCGTCACGCCCAGGGAGCGGGCGTGGTGCATGCAGTCGGCGAGCACCAGGCGGCCTTCGGCGTCGGTGTTGTTGATCTCAATCGTCTTGCCGTTGCTCGCCTTGACAACCTCGTCCACCATGAAGGCGTTGGTGTCGATCATGTTGTCGGTGGTGCCAACGACCGTGATCACGCGAATCGGCAGGCCCAGCTCGGCGATCGCGGCGGTCGCCTCGATCACGGCGGCCGCACCCGACATGTCGAACTTCATGCCGACCATGCTGCGGCCCGGCTTGAGCGTGTAGCCGCCGCTGTCGAAGGTGAGCCCCTTGCCGACCAGGCCGAGCACCACGTCGCGCTGACGCGGCGCGCGCGCCGGCGTGTAGCGCATGACGATCAGGCGAGCCGGTCGGGCGCTGGCCCGCGCCACCGCCAGGAACGCGCCCATGCCGCGCGCCGCCATCCGCCTCTCGTCCAGCGCCTCGACCCGCAGCGTGCGGTCGCCGCGGGCGATCTCGCGGGCGCGGGCGACAAGCTCCAGCGGCCCCATGTCGTTGGGCGGCGTGTTCTGCAGGTCGCGCGCCCGGTTGGTGGCGGTGGCGATCAGCTCCGCGCGCCGGGCCGCGGCTCCCGCCGCCCGCTCGCGCGTGAGCAGCGTCAGCGAGCGGGGCACGGGTGGCAGGTCGTTGCGGTTCTGCGTGCGGTAGCGGTCGAAGCGGTACCCGCCGAGCACCGTGCCCTCCACGATGCAGCGGGCCAGGTCGGCCGGCTCGAGCCGGGTGCCGTCGCACGCAAACGCGATCCGGGTGGCCCTCGCGGCCGACGCGGCCCGGGCGACCGCGCCCGCTGCCGAGCGAACCTCGTCGCGGCCCGCGGCGACGGCCGATCCGACACCGACGAGTGCGACCCGCTTGGCGCGGACCGGGAGTCCCTCGGTGTGCACGATGGTGACGGAGCCGACCGCGCCGCGTACCTCGCCGGAGGCGATCAGGCGGCGCAGGCGGCCGTCGAGTGCAGTGTCGAGCTGGGCGCCCGCTCCGTCGAGCACGGGCGGCTTGGGCACCATCACGGCCACGAGGTCGGCCGCGGCGGTGAGGGGGGAGGAGCCGGAGGTCGAGACCTTCATCTGCCCTCGCAGGTCGGGGGTGAACGCGTCGAGCGGCAGCATCCTACCCCGCCGCGCTGTTGTGTTCCGATGCGCTCTAGACGATGCAGGCGCTGGCCGCGGCGCCCGGTGAGGCGGGCGCCCACGCCGACGCGTTGCCTGCAGCATCCACGGCCCGGAACTGCACCACGTAGTTCCCCGGCGTGGCCAGCGTCACACTCGACCTGGTGACCGCCGTCCCGTAGGTCGCGCCCCCGTCGGTCGACACCTGATACTGGTAATGCACGCCGCCGCTGCCCGAGTCGGTCGCGCCCGAGCCGGTGATGGTGCGGGTGGCGGCGCACGTCAGCGAGCCGCCGCTGACGGTGGGCAGGGTCGGCGGGGTGCGGTCGATCATCGCCGTGGAGCCTGCCGTTGCGCCGGCGGGCGCCCATCCGGACACGTTCCCGGCGCCGTCCACCGACCGGAACTGGACGATGGTCGTGCCCTGCGCTGTGATCGTGGCGCTGCCAGATGAGACAACCGCCGACCAGGTCGAGCCGTCGTTCGTCGACGTCCGGTACTGATACGAGGCCACGCCCGAGGCGTTGTCGCTGCCCCCCGACGCGCTGATTGCCACCGAGGCGACGCTCTGCCACGCGTTCGAGCCGCCGGTGACCGTGGGTGCGGTGGGAGCGGTGCGGTCGATTCGTACGGTGGCGCCGGCGGTGTTGGCCGCGGGAGCCCAGGCGGAGGTGAAGCCGGCGACGTCGGTGGCGCGGAACTGCACCAGCGTCTGGCCGGCGGCAGTGACCGCGATGCTGGCTCCTGCGTGGGCCGCCGACCACGACTGACCGTTGTTGGTCGAGGTGCGGTACTCGTACGACGCCACCCCGCTGCCCGCGTCGCCGGCGCTGCCGTGCACGGTGACCGACGACGCGTTCGTCCAGCTCAGCGAGCCGCCGCTGGCGACGGCTGCCGCCGGGAGGCGTGCGGTCGATGCGCGCAGTGCTCTGCGAGGTCGAGCCATTCGGCGCCCAGGCGCCGATGTTGCCGGCGGCGTCGACTGCGCGGAACTGCACCAGCGTCTCGCCCTCGGCTGTGATGTTCACCGACGAGCCGGCCAGCGGGCCCGACCATGTGGTGCCGCCGTTGGTCGACGTGCGGTACTGGTAGGAGGCCACGCCGGACAGCGGATCGCTGGCTCCGTTCGCCGACAGCACGAGGTGGCTGATGTCCTGCCACGCCAGCGCGCCGCCGCTGACCGTCGGGGTGCCCGGATCGGTGCGGTCGATCCGCACCGTGCTGCCGGCGGTGGCGGATGCCGGCGCCCAGGCGGACTGCAAACCGGTGGCGTCGACGGCCCGGAACTGCACCAGCGTCTGGCCCTGGCTGCCGATCGTGACCGATCCGCCGTTCTGGGCGGTGGTCCAGGTCGTGCCCCCGTCGGTGGAGCTGCGGTGCTGGTAGGAGGCGACCCCGCTGCCGGCGCCGTCGTCGGAGCCGCTGCCGGTCACCGTCACCGTGTTGACGTTCTGCCAGGTCAGCGACCCGCCGGACACCGTCGGCGTGCTCGGCGCGGTGCGGTCGATCCGGACGGTGTTCGCCTGGCCGGCGGATGCCGGCGCCCAGTTGGACGTGTTACCGGCGGCGTCGACGGTCTGGAACTGGGCGATCGTCTCGCCCTCTGTCGTAACGGTGACCGATGCTCCGGCGGAGGTCGGCGACCAGGTGACGCCGCCGTCGGTGGATGTCCGGTACTGGTAGAAGGAAACGCCGGACAGACCGTCGGTCGCGCCGCCGGCCGAGATCGTCACGGCGGGAACCTGCTGCCACGTCAGCGATCCGCCGCTGACGGTGGGGTCGGAAGGCGCGGTGCGGTCGAGCCTGACGGTGTTCGTCGGGCCGGGGCTGGCCGGAGCCCACGCCGAGGCGTTGCCGACCGCGTCGACGCTGCGGAACTGCGCCAGCGTCTCACCGGGAGCGCTGATGGTGATCGCGGCTGCCGTGGTCGGCGACGTCCAGGTCGCCCCGCCGTCGGTCGAGGTGCGCATCTCGTAGTGGTCGAACCCGGCCCAGGTATCGGTCGATCCGGTGGCCGAGATGGTCACCGAGTTGACCGACTGCCATGCCAGCGACCCGCCGCTGATGGTCGGCAGCACCGGCGCCGTGCGGTCGATGCGAACGGTGTCGGTCGAATCGGGTGTTCCCGGGGCCCACGCCGAGACGTTCCCGGCGAGGTCGACCGACCGGAACTGAACCAGCGTCTCTCCCTGGCCCGAGATCGTCGCGGCAGAGCCCGAGACGGCCGCGCCCCAGCTCGCCCCGCCGTCGATCGAGAGCCGGTACTGGTAGCCGGCCAGACCGGCGCCGCCGTCGGTGCCGCCCGACGCCGACACGGTCACGGACGAGACGTTCTGCCAGGCCAGCGAGCCGCCGGAGACCGTGGGCGCGGTCGGCGCGCCGCGGTCGATGCGCACCGTGCTTCCGGCCAGCGCGCTCGAAGGCGCCCAGGCCGAGACGTTGCCGGCGCCGTCGATGGCCCGGAACTGGACGAGGGTCTCACCCTCCGCCGTGACCGGCGCCGTGCTCCCGCCCGTCGCGCCGCTCCAGGTCGTCCCGCCGTCGGTCGACGTCCGCCACTGGTACCCGGCGATGCCCGACAGCGCGTCGGTGGAGCCACCGCCGCTGACCGCCACCGAGTCGACCGATTGCCAGGCCAGCGAGCCGCCGGTGACCGTGGGGACGGTGGGGCCGGTGACGTCGATCCGCGCGGTGGCCGAGGCCGTGCCGCCGGTGGGCGCCCAGTTGGAGTCGTTGCCGAGTGCATCCACCGCGCGGAACTGCACCAGCGTCTGGCCCTCGGCGGTGATCGACACCGACGAGCCGGGGGACGGCAGCGACCAGGTCTGGCCGCCGTCGGTGGACGTGCGGTACTCGTAGCCCGCCACGCCCACCTCGGAGTCGGTCGAGCCGCCGGCGGCCAGCGTGATCTGGGAGACGCTCTGCCAGGCGGCCGAGCCGCCGCCGACCGCCGGATCGGTGGGGCCGGTGCGGTCGAGCAGGACGGTGTTGCCGGCCGTCGGCAGGGTCGGCGCCCAGTTGGAGGTGTTGCCCGCCCCGTCGACGGAACGGAACTGCACCAGCGTCTGGCCCTCCGCGGTGATCGACACCGCCGAGCCCGGGGAGGGCAGCGACCACGTGGTGCCGTTGTCGATCGAGGTCCGGTACTGGTAGCCGGCCAGGCCCGAGCCGCCGGTGTCGGCAGAGCCGCTGCCCGACACCGACACCGACAGGGCTGACTGCCAGCTCGAGGATCCGCCGGTGACGGTCGGGTCGGACGGCTGCGAGCGGTCGAGCCGGACGGTCGCGGCGGAGTTGCCGGCGGCAGGCGCCCAGGCCGAGCTGTTCCCGGCCTGGTCGGTGGCGGAGAACTGCACCAGCGTCTCGCCCTCGCTGGTGATCGTGACCGACGAGCCCGTGGTCGGCGCCGACCAGGTCGTGCCGCCGTCGGTCGACGTGCGGTAGGCGTAGGCAGCGACGCCCGAGCCGCCGGGGTCGTTGGCGCCGCTGCCGGTGACCGATGACCGACGGCACGCTCTGCCACGACGGCGAGCCGCCGCCGGCGCCCGGCGCGGTCGGATTGGTGCGGTCGATCATCACCGTGTTGGACGCGCCGCTGGTGGCAGGGGCCCAGGCCGTGGTGTTGCCGAGCGCGTCGGCCGTGCGGAACTGGACGAGCGTTGCGCCCTCGTTGCTGACCGTGACCGACGAGCCGGCCGTCGCCGAGCTCCACGTCACACCGCCGTTGGTTGACGTTCGGTAGCTGTAGGCGACGCCGCCGACTCCGACATCGCTGGAGCCGCTCGCCGACACCGTGACCGACGGCACGCTCTGCCAGGAGAGCGACCCGCCGACGACGGTGGGCAGGGTGGGCGCCGTGCGGTCGAGCATCACGGTGTTACCCGCGCCGTCGACGGCCGGGGCCCAGGCGGACGCGTTGCCCGAGGTGTCGGTGGAGCGGAGCTCGACCAGGGTCGTGCCCTCGGCCGAGACGACGACGGAGGATCCGTTGGCCGCCGCCGACCAGGTGGTGCCGCTGTCGGTAGACGTCCGGTACTGGTAGGGGCCGAGGCCGGAGCCGCCGGTGTCGGTGGAGCCGGTGCCGGTGACCGTGATCGAGCTGGCGGACTGCCAGGACTGCGACCCTCCGGCCACGTTGGGCAGGCTGGGCGCCGTGTGGTCGAGCTTGACGGTGCTGCCGGCGCCGGCCGTCGTCGGGCCCCAGGCGCCGACGAAGCCCATGTTGTCGGTGGCCCGGAACTGCACCAGCGTCACGCCCTGGGCGCTGATCGCCGCAGAGCTGCCGGCGGTCGCGGACGACCAGGTCGCTCCGTTGTCGGTCGACGTGCGGTACTCGTAGGAGGCGATGCCCGATCCGCTGTCGGTGGCGCCGGTCGGCGTCACCGTGACCGACGGCACGCTCTGCCACGAGAGCGAGCCGCCGGTCGCGCTGGGGGCGGTGGGGGGAGTCCGGTCGATCTGGGCGGTGTTGGATGCACCGGCGCTTGCCGGGGCCCAGGCCGAGAAGTTGCCCGCACCGTCGGAGGCGCGGAACTGGACGATCGTCGTGCCCTCGCCGGTGACCGTGGCCGTCGCGCCGTTGAGCGTGCCGCTCCAACTGCTGCCGCCGTTCGTCGACGTGCGGTACTGGTACCCGGTCAGGCCCGAGCCGCCGCTGTCGGCAGAGCCACTGCCGGTGAAGCTGATCGAGGGGACGTTCTGCCACGTCGACGACCCGCCGGTGACGGTCGGCGCGCCGGGGGCTGTACGGTCGATCCGCACCGTGCTGCCGGCGATCGGAACCGCGGGGAACCAGTTCGACGTGTTGCCTGCCCCGTCCACGGCCCGGTACTGCACCAGCGTCTGGCCCTCGGCCGTGATCGTGGCCGGGTTGCCCGTCGCCGGCGTTCCCCAGGTGGTGCCGCCGTCGGTGGACGTGCGGTACTGGTAGGAGGCCACGCCGCTGGTGGGATCGGTCGCGCCCGACGCCGTCACGTTCACCGACGCCACGCTCAGCCATGACAGCGAGCCGCCTGTCTCACCCGTCGGGTCGGTGGGCGCGGTGCGGTCGATCTTCACCGTATTGCCGGCACCGGCGGCTGTCGGCGTCCAGGCGGATGCGTTCCCGGCGTTGTCGGTCGAGCGGAACTGCACCAGCGTCTGGCCTTCTGCGCTGATGGTCACGGACGACCCGTTGGTCGTTGAGCCCCAGCTGACGCCGTTGTTGGTCGACGTGCGGTACTGGTAGCCGGCGAAGCCGGAGCCGCCGCTGTCGGTCGAAGCGGATGCGCTCACCGTCACCGAGGCAACGCTCTGCCAGGCGGTCGAGCCTCCGGTGACGGTGGGCGCGGTGGGCAGCGTGCGGTCCAGCTCGACAGTGCTGCCCGGGGTGGGGGAGGATGGAACCCAGTTGGACTGAAGGCCGCTGTTGTCCACGGCCCGGAACTGCACCAGCGTGATGCCCTGGTTGGTGATGGTCGCCGTCGCGGCGGTGGTCGGGTTGCCCCAGGTGACGCCGTTGTCGGTGGACGTGCGGAACTGGTAGCTGGCGACGCCGCTGCCGGGGCTGTCCGTGGAGCCGCCGGCGGTGATGATCTCGTTGGCCGCGGTCGACCAGCTGGCGGAGCCGCCGCTGACGCTGGTCGGGTCGGTGGGCGGGCTGCGGTCGATCTTGACCGTGCTACCCGCCGTCGCGCTGGCCGGAGCCCAGGCGGTCGCGTTGCCGGCGTTGTCCAGGGCCCGGAACTGCACCTGCGTCTGCCCCTCTGCCGTGATCGAGACCGAGTTGCCCGAGGCCGGGTTGCTCCAGCTCACTCCTGCGGTGGTGGAGGTGCGGTACTGGTAGCCGGCGAGGCCGCTGCCGCCGCCGTCGGTGGAGCTGGAGGCCGACACGGTGACCGACGCCACTCCCTGCCAGGTGGTGGATCCGCCTGCCACCAGCGGCGTGGTCGGGACGGTGCGATCCTGCTGCACCGTGCTTCCCGCAGTGGGGGCCGACGGGAACCAGTTGGACGTGAAGCCGGCTCCGTCGACGGCCCGGAACTGGACGAGCGTCTGTCCCTGGTTGGTGACGTTGACGGTCTGGCCGTTGGTGGCCGCGCCCCAGGTCGTGCCGCCGTCGGTCGAGAGGTGGTACTGGTAGTTCGCGATTCCGCTGCCCGGGCTGTCGGTCGCGCCGCTTGCGGTCACCGAGGTGGTCGCGGACGTCGTCCAGGCCAGGGAGCCACCGGTGACCGAGGTCGGGTCGGTGGGCGCCGTGCGGTCGAGCTTGACCGTGTTGCCGGTGCCCGGGTTCGCCGGCGCCCACGCCGAGACGTTGCCGGCGGTGTCGGTGCTGCGGAACTGGACGGTGGTCTGGCCCTCGGCGCTGATCGTGTCGCTGCTTCCGCTGGACGGTGCCGACCAGGTGTTGCCGCCGTCGGTGGATGTGCGGTACTGGTAGCCGTTGAAGCCGGAACCGCCGGTGTCGGCGCCGGCGGTGGCGGTGATCGTCGCCGAGGCCGCGTTCTGCCACGACGCCGACCCGCCGGAGACCGTGGGCGCCGTGGGAGCGGTATGGTCGAGCATCACGGTGTCGGTGGCGTCGGGCACGGCCGGCACCCAGTTCGACGTGTAGCCGGCGACGTCGACGGCGCGGAACTGCACCACGGTCGTGCCCTGCGCGCTGATCACGGCGATGGCGCCCGTCGACGCCGCCGTCCAGGTGACGCCGCCGTCGGTGGACGTCCGGTACTGGTAGGAGGCCACGCCGCTTCCCGGGCTGTCGGTCGAGCCGCTGCCGGTGATCCCGACGGTCGGGGCGTTCTGCCACGACAGCGAGCCGCCGCTGACGGTCGGATCGCTCGGCGGTCCCCGGTCGATGCGGATGGTGTCGCCGGCGTTGGGAGCGGCCGGCGCCCACGCCGACGTGTTGCCGGCGCCGTCATCGGCCCGGAACTGCACCAGCACCTCGCCCTCGTTGGTCGAGGTGAACGAGGCCGCCGGAGCCGGTGACGACCAGGTAGCGCCGCCGTTGGTGGACGTCCGCACCTCGTAGTTGGAGAAGCCGGAGCCGCCCGCGTCGGTCGACCCGGCGGGGGTGACCGTGACCGCGCCGACGTTCTGCCAGGAGAGCGAGCCGCCCGTCACCACGGGCGCCGTGGGGGCGGTGCGGTCGATGCGCACCGTGTCGCCGCTGTCGGCGACCGCAGGCGCCCAGTTCGACGTGAACCCGGCCGTGTCCACGGCCCGGAACTGCACGAGGGTCTCTCCCTCCGCGGTGATCGTGTCGGTCGCCCCGGTCGAGACGGTGCTCCAGGTGGTGCCGCCGTCCGTGGACGTGCGGTACTGGTAGCCGGCCACTCCGCTGCCCGGCGAGTCGGTCGAGCCGGTGGCAGAGGCGGTCACCGAGGCCACGCTCTGCCACGAGAGGGAGCCGCCGCTGACCGTGGGATCGGTCGGCGGTGTGCGGTCGAGCCGGGCGGTGGCCAGCGCGGTGCCCGCGGCGGGCGCCCAGGCCCCCACGTTGCCCGCACCGTCGATGGCGCGGAACTGCACCAGCGTCTCGCCCTCCGCCGTGATGATCACCGAGCTGCCGTCGGTCGCGCTCGTCCAGCTGGCGCCGCCGTCGCCAGAGGTGCGGTACTGGTAGGAGGCGACGCCGGACAGCGTGTCGGCTGCGCCGCCGCCGGTCAGCGTCATCTGCGAGAGGTTCTGCCACACGAACGAGCCGCCGGTCGAGCCGGGCGCCGTGGGAGGCGTGCGGTCGAGGCGGATGGTGCTGCCCGGGGTCGGCGTCGCCGGCGCCCACAGGGAGACGTTGCCGGCGGCGTCGACCGCGCGGAACTGGACGACCGACTCGCCCTCGGCGCTGACCACGGCCGTGGAGCCGTTGGCGGCCGCCGTCCAGATCACGCCGCCGTCGGCCGAGGTGCGGTACTGGTAGTGGTCGACGCCGGACTGGGCGTCGGTGCTGCCGCTGGCGTTGGCCTGGGCCGACCCGGCGCTGACCCAGATCAGCGAGCCACCCGACACGGTGGGCGGCGTGGGCACTCCGTGGTCGATGCGGACGGTGTCGTTCGCGCCGGCCGAGGCGGGTGCCCAGTTCGAGACGTTGCCGGCCGCGTCGACCGAGCGGAACTGGACGAGCGTCTCGCCGCTGGCGGTGACGTTGTCGACCGATCCGGTCAGGGGCGTGCCCCAGGTGATGCCGCCGTCGGTCGACTCCCGGTACTGGTAGTGGTCAAGGCCGGAGAGGGGATCGGTGCCGCCCGTTGCCGAGATCGGCACCGAGGCGACTCCCTGCCACTGCAGCGACCCGCCGGTGACGGTGGGGTCGGCGGGGACGCTGCGGTCGATCCGCACCGTGCCGCTCGGCGTACCTCCGGCGGGCGCCCAGGCCGACGCGTTCCCGGCGCCGTCCACGGCGCGGAACTGCACCAGCGTCTCGCCCTCGCCGGTGATGGTGGCGAGCGCTCCGGTCTGGGGGTCGCCCCAGTTGTCGCCGCCGTCGGTCGAGGTTCGGTACTCGTAGTGGTCGATCCCGGCCGGGCTGTCCTGCGAGCCCGAAGCGGTCAGCGTCACCGCCGCCACGGTCTGCCACGCCAGCGAGCCGCCCGTCACGAGCGGCGAGTTGGGAGGCGTGCGGTCGATTCGGACGGTGTTGGCCGCCGATCCCGCTGCGGGCGCCCAGTTCGACATGTTGCCGGCCGCATCGACGGCGCGGAACTGCACCAGCGTCGAACCCTCCGCTGTCACCACGCCGGTGGCGCCGTTGACGGGTGTCGTCCAGGTCAGGCCGCCGTCCGACGAGGAGCGGAATTGGTAGTGGTCGACGCCCGACAGGGCATCGGTCGCCGCCCCCGCGAACACGGTGATGGCCGCGACGTTGTGCCAGCCGGGCGGCGTGATCCCGACCGTCGGGTCGGTGGGATTGGTGCGGTCGATCCGCGAGGTCGCGCCGGGGATCACCGTCTGCGGTGCCCATGCCGAAGCGTTGCCCGCGTTGTCGACGGCGCGAACCTGAACCAGCGTCTGACCCTCGGCCGTGACGACCTGGGTCGGCCCGAGCACTGCGCTCGACCAGGTGATGCCGCCGTCCGTCGAGACCCGGTGCTCGTAGTGGTTGAGGCCGCTGCCGGTGTCCACCGAGTGGCTGCCGGTGATGGTCAGCGAGGTGACCTTCTGCCACGACAGCGATCCGCCGGTGACCGTCGGCACCGTCGGCCCGGTGGTGTCGATCCGCACCGTGTCGGCCGGTCCGGTGACCTTCGGCGCCCAGGCCGATGCGTTCCCGGCGACGTCCACCGCCCGGAACTGGACGAGCGTCTGGCCCTCGGCGAAGACGTCGTCGAACGAGCCGTCCTGCGGCGCGCTCCAGTTCGTGCCGCCGTTGGTCGACTCGCGGTACTGGTAGGTGTCGACGCCCGAGCGTGCGTCGGTCGAGCCCGACGCGACGATCCGCACCGGCCGCGCGCTCTGCCACGAGAGCGACCCGCCGGTGACCACGGGGGAGGTGGGAGCGACGTGGTCGAGCAGCACCGTGTCCGCCCCGCCGGCGAGCGTGGGCACCCAGGCGGAGACGTTGCCGGCCCTGTCCACGGTCCGGAACTGGGCGATCGTCTGACCCTCGGCAGAGGCGACGGCGGTCGCGCCGGCCGCCGGCGCCGTCCAGGCGCCGCCGTTGACCTTGATCCGGTGCTGGTAGTAGCCGACGCCGCTGCCGGTGTCGCTGCCGCCCGACGCCTGGATGCCGACCGTCCTGGCCTTCTGCCAGCCCAGCGAGCCGCCCGAGAACGAGTTCGGCGGCGCCGGGCTGACCGTGTCGACGTCCCAGCTGTAGCTGGCGTAGGCGTTGATCTTGTAGCCGTTCGAGACACGGATCGTGAACGTGTGCATGCCGTCGCTGATGTGCCCGAAGAGGGCCGGCTTGCCGGGGCAGTAGTTGTAGGCGCCGCCGTCGATCCTGCAGCGCGTGCGGCCGAGGATGCCGACGGTCGCCCAGTCGAACTTCGCGGCGTGAGTGCGCACGATCGACTTCGGGTGGTACGTGATCCGCACCGACAGGGAGCCGACGCTGCTGTTGGCGAACGGAAGCAGGCGGGCCTGGGCGGCGGCCGGCGTGAGGGCAGCCGCGAGCACCGCGCATAGCGTGGCCAGGCTGCGGCAAACGCCCTTTTCGTACCGCCCTCGTCGTCCTGACGAATCTCGATCAGTACTCTTGGTCAACATCCATTTCGACCGTCTAGATTTGTGCACAAGTGTGCTTAATCGAGTTGTCGTCGCCTCCAGAGCCGAATTGAGCCGGTGTTGGGCATGGCCCGTTAGGGTGCGGGCGTCCCTCAAACGTTCAGGAGCCCGGAATGGCCAATCCCAGCGCCACCATCAGCACCAACCACGGCGACATCCAGCTCGACCTGTTCGCCGACGACGCCCCGGAGACGGTCGCCAACTTCACCAAGCTGGCCGGCGACGGCTTCTACGACGGCCTGGTCTTTCACCGCGTGATCCCGGACTTCATGATCCAGGGCGGCTGCCCGCAGGGCACCGGCACCGGCGGCCCCGGCTACAAGTTCGACGACGAGATCAACGACCACCGGATCGTCCGCGGCACGCTGGCCATGGCGAACGCCGGCCCGAACACGAACGGCAGCCAGTTCTTCATCGTCACCGCCGCGGCGACCCCCTGGCTCGACGGCAAGCACACCGCCTTCGGCCAGGTGACGAGCGGGATGGACGTCGTCGACGCGATCGAGGGCGTCGCGACCGGCCCCGGCGACCGCCCGCTCGAGGACGTCACCATGGAGAAGGTGACCGTTACGGAGTGAGGGATAGCGCGCCGACGGCGTCCGCCACAGCGGCCGCGTCGACGCCGTGCTCGATGCCCAGTGCATCGAGCAGCTGCAGCAGATCGCCGGTCGCCAGGTTGCCCGGCGCCCCGGGCGCGAACGGGCAGCCTCCCAGGCCGCCCGCGGAGCTGTCGAAGGTGGGAATGCCCAGGTCGAGGCCGGCCGTCGCGTTGTCCAGCGCGCGGCCGCCGGTGTCGTGGAGGTGCAATGCGAGGCGCTCGGGCGGAGCGTGGTCGAGCAGCCGGCCGACGACGTCGGTCACCTGTTCCGGCACGGCCACCCCGATCGTGTCGCCGATCGAGACCTCCTCGCAGCCCAGCTCGAGCAGTCGCGTCGCCACCGACACCACGGCGGCGGGGTCGACCGCGCCCTGGTACGGGCACCCAAAGGCGGTCGAGACGTATCCGCGGCGCCATGCGCCCTCGTGCCGCGCCCGTTCCAGTACGGGCGCAAACGCCTCCAGCGACTGCTCGATGGTCATGCCGATGTTGGCCTGCGCGAACGCCTCGCTGGCGGCCGTGAACACCGCGATCGCGTCCGCGCCCGCGGCCAATGCCCGCTCCAGGCCGCGGACGTTGGGAACCAGCACCGGGTAGCGGACACCGGGCCGGCGGTGGATGCCGCGCAGGACGGCGTCTGCGTCGGCCAGCTGCGGCACCAGGTCGGGGCGGACGAAGGAGGTCACCTCGACCACCGGGAGGCCGGCGTCCGCCAGGGCCTCGACGAAGCGGATCTTGGCTGCCGTGTCGACCACGGCCGACTCGTTCTGGAGCCCGTCGCGGGGGCCGACCTCCACCACGGTGACGCGGGCCGGCCGGCGCATTAGATGATTGACCGGCATCTCCCGCGGGCCTGGCCGCTGCGGGAGGTCGGGTGGGCAAACACGGTTGGGGTGGCTGCGCCTGTGAACCTGCACCTCGCGGTGCCCGCGTGTCGCGTCAATACGTTTCGGTATTGACGCGCCATGCGTTCAGCGCGAGGCACGGCTTCTCGCCGCCCAGGACACCACGCGAGATACCGATCAATCATCTGAGATGTCTCCCAGCTCGATCAGCGCCTGGCCGGCCGACACCAGCTCGCCGGGGCCCACAAGCAACGAGCGCACCCGCCCGGCCGCCGGCGCGGCGACCGTCAGCTCCATCTTCATCGCCTCCAGGATGACCAGCGGCTGGCTCTGCTCGACGACGTCGCCGATCTCGACCGCCAGGCGCAGGACGACGCCGGGCATCGGCGCCTGGAGCGAGCCTCCCGGGGCGGCCAGGGCGACCGGGCCTGCATCCTCGGCTCCGATCCGGTATCCGAACCCGCGGTAGAGGGCGAAGCCGCCGGCCGTCCGCACTCCCGGCACCGGCGTGCCGTCGCCGTACTCCTGCCAGACATCGCCGGGCGCGGACGCCGCCACACCAGCCGGGAGCTCCGGGATCAGAGCGGAGCTCCAGTGCTGCTCCACGTAACCGGTGTCGGCCTCGCCGGACCGGAACACCGGGTCGTCGATGGTGTGGAGCAAGAAGCCGAGGTTGGTCTCGACGCCCAGCACCACCGTCTCGGCGAGCATGGCCGAGATCCGGTCGAGACAGGCGTCGCGGTCCTCGGCGTGGGCGATCACCTTCGCCAGCAGGGGGTCGTAGCGGACGCCGACCAGGTCGCCCTGGCGGACGCCGGTATCGGTGCGGCCGCCCGGCCACGCCGGGACGTCGAACCGCTCCAGCCGCCCGGTTGCCGGCAGGAACTCGCGGGCCGGGTCCTCGGCGTAGAGCCGGCACTGGATCGCATGACCGCGCAGCACGACCTCGTCCTGCTCGGTCAGCAGCGGAGTGCCGCCGGCGATCTCGATCTGGGCCCGCACGAGGTCGATCCCGGTGACCGCCTCCGTCACCGGGTGCTCCACCTGGAGGCGGGCGTTCAGCTCCAGGAAGTACCAGCCGCCCTCGCTGTCCAGCAGGAACTCGACGGTGCCGGCGCCGACGTACCCGGCGGCCCGGCCGAGCGCGACGGCGGCCTCGCCAAGCTCGGCCCGGAGGGCAGGGTCGACGGCCGGGGACGGCGACTCCTCGATCACCTTCTGGTGGCGGCGCTGCACCGAGCAGTCGCGCTCGCCGAGGTGGAGCACGGTGCCATGCGCGTCGGCGAGCAGCTGCACCTCGACGTGGCGAACGTCCGGCATCTCTCGCTCCACGAACACACGGTCGTCGCCGAAGGCGGCCGCAGCCTCGCGGCGGGCGGCCGCCAGCGCGTCGGGCATCTCGACCAGGTCGGAGACGGCGCGCATGCCCCGGCCGCCGCCACCGGCCGCTGCCTTGACGACCACCGGTGCGCCCAGCCGCTCTGCCTCGCGGGTCAGCGTGGCGTCTGACAGGTCGATCCCGGCGTACCCGGGCACGACCCGCAGGCCGGCCGCCTCGGCCAGCCGCCGGGCCTCGACCTTGTCGCCGAGCGAGCGCATAGCCTCCGGCGGCGGCCCGATCCACGTCAGGCCGGCACGCTGGACGAGCTCCGCGAACTCCGCGTTCTCGGCCAGGAACCCGTAGCCCGGGTGGACGGCGTCGGCGCCGGCGGCGAGGGCGGCGTCCACCAGGGCGGCTCCGTCCAGGTATGACTCGATGGCCACTGCGGAATCTGCCGCCTCGGTGTGGAGCGCGCCACGGTCGGCCGGCTCGAAGACGGCGACGGCGCCGATCTCCAGCTCGCGGCAGGCCCGGCAGACGCGGACGGCGATCTCGCCGCGGTTGGCGACTAGGACTCGGGTGACTCGGGAATCCACTCGGGCTTCCGTCGCTCGAGAAACGCCGCCAGCCCCTCCTGACCTTCCATCCCGCTGCGCAGCATCGCGATCCGGTCGGGGAGGTCGGGCAGCGCGAGCGAGGCGGTTGCGTCGCGCACCAGCTTCTTGCATGCCGCGATCGCGTAGGGCCCGCACGCCAGCAGCTGCTCGGCGGTGGTCGCCACGGCGGCGTCCAGATCGTCGGCCGGCACCATCCGGTGCACCAGGCCGAGCTCCAGCGCCCGCTCCGCGCCGAACACCTCTGCCGTGACGAACAATGCCCGTGCGTGGCCGGGGCCGATGCTGCGCAGCACGTAGGGCGAGATCATCGCCGGCAGCAGGCCCAGTCGAGCCTCGCTGAACGCGAACTTCGCCTCCGGCACGGCGATCGCGACGTCCGCACAGGCAACCAGGCCGGCGCCGCCGCCCATCGCCGCGCCGTTGACGCGGGCGATCACCGGCTTGGGGCAGACGTCGATCGTCTCGAACATGGTGCGCGCCGACGCGGCGTCGGCGACGTTCTCGTCGTGGGACAGCGTGCGCGAGTTCCGCATCCAGTCGATGTCGGCACCGGCGCAGAACGCGGATCCCTCGCCGGTCAGCACGATCACGCGCGTGTCGTCGAGCGAGAGCGCCTGGAACAGCTGGGTGAGCTGGGCGATCAGGGCCGGGCCGAGCGCGTTTCGGCGCTCGCCGCGGGTCAGCGTGATGGTGGCGACCGGGCCGTCGCGGGTGAGGGCGACGTCGCTCATGTCCGCAGGATCCCGAACCGGGTCTCGCCGACGCCGCCGCAGGCCGCGGCGGCCAGGCCGAGCGCGAGCACGCGGCGGGTGTCGCGAGGGTCGATCACGCCGTCGTCCCAGAGCCGCGCGGTCGAGTAGTAGGGGCTGCCCTCGCGCTCGTACGTCTCGATGATCGGCGCCTCGAAGGCGTCGCGCTCGTCGTCCGTCAGCTCGCCGCTGACGGTCGACAGGACGCGCGCGGCCTGCCGGCCGCCCATCACCGAGATCCGGGCGTTGGGCCACATCCAGAGCTGGCGCGGGCCGTACGCGCGGCCGCACATCGCGTAGTTGCCGGCTCCGAACGAGCCGCCGATCACCACCGTGAACTTGGGCACCTCGGCGCAGGCTACGGCAGTCACCAGCTTGGCGCCGTCCTTGGCGATGCCGCGGGCCTCGTACTCGCGCCCGACCATGAACCCGGTGATGTTCTGCAGGAACACCAGCGGGATGCGCGCGGCGGGCGGCGAGCTGGATGAAGTGGGTGCCCTTGAGCGCTGACTCCGAGAAGAGAATGCCGTTGTTGGCCAGGATGGCGACAGGGTTGCCATGCACGTGGGCGAAGCCGCAGACGAGCGTGTCGCCGTAGGTCGCCTTGAACTCGTGGAAGCGGGAGCCGTCGACGATCCGCGCGATCACCTCGTGCACGTCGTACGACTGGCGGGCGTCGACGGGTACGACGCCGGGCAGCTCACCCGGGTCGAGCGCCGGCGGCTCGGGCTCGGCCATGTCCCAGGCGGTGGGCGGTTGCAGGTTGAGCTGCCCGACCGCCTCGCGGAGGATCGCCAGCGCGTGGTCGTCGTCGGCCGCCAGGTGATCGGCGACGCCGCTCTGGCGTGCGTGGACGTCGGCGCCGCCCAGCTCCTCGGCCGTCACCTCCTCGCCGGTCGCCGCCTTCACCAGCGGCGGCCCGCCGAGAAAGATGGTGCCGGTGCCGCGGACGATCACGGTCTCGTCGCACATCGCCGGCACGTAGGCGCCGCCGGCGGTGCAGGAGCCCATCACGGCGGCCAGCTGGGGGATGCCATCGGCGGACATGCGCGCCTGGTTGTAGAAGATGCGGCCGAAGTGGTCGCGGTCGGGGAACACCTCGGCCTGGAGCGGCAGAAACGCGCCGCCGGAGTCGACCAGGTAGATGCACGGGAGGTGGTTCTGGTGGGCGATCTCCTGCGCCCGCAGGTGCTTCTTGACCGTGAGCGGGAAGTAGCTCCCTCCCTTGACCGTGGCGTCGTTGGCGACGATCACGCAGGGCGCGCCGCGGACCGGGCCGATGCCGGTAACGATGCCCGCACCCGGCGCCTCGCCGTCGTACAGCTCGTGTGCCGCCAGCGGCGAGAGCTCGAGGAACGCGGCGCCCGGGTCGACCAGCCGTTCCACCCGCTCGCGCGCCAGCAGCTTGCCGCGCTTGCGGTGCCGCTTGACCGCGGCGGCGCCGCCGCCCTGCCGCGCCCGCTCGAGGTGCTCCTCCAGTTCGGCGACCAGGCCGCCCGCGTACTCGGCGTTGCGGCGGAAGTCGTCGCTCGCGGGATCGAGATGGGAGACCAGGCGCGGCATCGCCGAGCAATCTAGCTACTTGGTTAGACGGTGGGGCGGGCGGCGGGCTGCCGCGCCAGCGGGAGCCGCACGGTGAACGTGGTGCCGGCGCCCTCGGTGCTGTCGAGCTCGATCCGGCCGCCGTGCCCGCCGACCAGCTCGCGCGCGATCGCGAGCCCGAGCCCGGCGCCGCCGGAGTCGCGCGACCGCGCCGAGTCGGCGCGATAGAACCGCTCGAAGACGCGATCCACGGCGTCGGGCGGGATCCCGATCCCGTTGTCGTGCACCGTCAGCACGGCCGAGTCGCGGTCGGCGCCGGCCTGCACGTGGACGCGGCCGTCCGCGGCCGTGTAGCGCAGTCCGTTGTCGACCAGGATGATGACCAGCTGGCGCAGCTGCTCGCCGTCTCCGAGCACGGTCATCCCTTCGCCGGTGACCACCGTCAGCTCGACGCCGCGCTCTTCGGCCAGCGGCCGCATCGACGTCACGGCTGCCTCGACCACCTCGCCGAGATCGACCAGCGCCCGCTCCAGACCCGCGCCGGCCACGTCGCCGCGGGCGAGCGCGAGCAGCGTCTCGACCAACGCAGACAGCCGCTCGCTTTCGGAGACGATGTCCCTCACCTCGGGGTTGTCGGGCTGCTCGAGCTGGAGGTACTCGGCGTTCGCTCGGATCACCGCCAACGGCGTCCGCAGCTCGTGGGACGCGTCCGAGACAAACGCGTGCTGGCGGTTGAACGCGACGCGGACCGGCTCCAGCGACTTGCCGGCCAGGAACCAGCCGCCGATCCCCGCCAGCAGGAGGCCGCCGAGACCGCCGACGAGAAGCCCGAAGACGAGGCGTGAGAGGGCCTGGCGCTCCGGCTCCACCGACCGGATGACCTGGATCAAGGCATCGCTCTGCACGTTTCGGGGCCCGATCCGCACCGTGTACACGCGACGGGCGTCGTCGCCGATCGAGCTCGATCGAAGGTCGCGGCCGCTCGTGCTGCCGATTACGGCGCTGAACGCGGTGTAGTCGGCGCGCGGCATCGTCTTGACGTCTTCCGCATAGGCATGCTTCACGAAGTAGACGGTGGTCGTGCTGGTCGTCCACTGCCCGGTGCGAACGGTGCCCCTGGCGTGGTACTGACGGATGCTCTGCTCGGCGGTCGTGCGTATCCCGTTGTCGATACCGGACAGGATCTGCTCGCGGACAACGAGATACAGCAGGGAACCAAGAACGACCAGCACAGCGGCCAGCGCGATCACGTACCACGCGGTCAGCTTGATCCGCGCGCGGCGGAAGAGGTCTAATTCAGTCTGGGCGGCGGAATGCATAGCCGAGGCCCCGCACGGTGCGGATGGGATCCTTCGAGATGCCCGCCCGGGAAAGCTTGCGCCGGACGTAGTGCACGTAGATGTCGACCACGTTCGAGGCGGGCTCGAACGCCTCGCCCCAGACCTCCTCGCGCAGTTGCTCGCGAGACAACACCTGGCCCGGGTTACGCATCAGGTATTCGAGGAGCGCGAACTCGGTGCCAGTCAGCCCGACGTCCTGGCCGCGCACGGAGACCTCGCGGGCGCCGGTGTCGAGCCGGAGCTCGCCTGCCTCGATCACTTCCGGCTCGGGTCGCGACCGGCGGCCGAGGGCGCGCAGCCGGGCACCCAGCTCCGCCAGCGAGAACGGCTTGACCAGGTAGTCGTCGGCGCCGGCGTCGAGGCCGGTGATCCGGTCGGGCACCCCGCTGCGTGCGGTCAGCATCAGGATCGGCGTTCCGTTGCCCTCGCTGCGCAGCGTCCGGCAGACGTCGATGCCCGTCACCTTGGGCAACTGCAGGTCGAGCACGATGGCGTCGAAGGCGCCGTCGCGTGCCAGGCGAAGGCCAGCCTCGCCATCGAGAGCAGACTCGACGGAGTGGCCGTTCGACTCGATTGACTTCTTCAGGATGCGGACGAGGGGCTGATCGTCCTCAACCACCAGGATGCGCACGGGGTCAGGATACCCGGGGGTTCTTGGGCGACGTCAATCGGCCATCGCGGCTGCCACGCCGGCCACGAACCGCTCGAGCGCGGCCGGGCCGCCCTCCTCCGCCACCTCGATCGCCTTCGAGCCGATGACCACGCCGTCGGCTCCGGCGTCGAGCGCCGCCCGCGCCGTCTCGGGCGCAGCGATGCCGAACCCGACCAGCAGCGGCAGGTCGGTGTGGGGGCGGACGCGGGCGATGAACTCGCCGACCCCATCGGACAGCCCACCCCGCGCGCCGGTGACGCCGGCGACCGACACCAGGTAGACGAACCCGCCGGCTCCGTCACACGCCAGCGAGATCCGGCTGACCGGGCTGGTGGGGGCGAGCAGCGGCACCAGGTCGAGGCCGTTTGCCGCGCAGGCGGCGCGCAGCTCACCCGCCTCGTCCGGCGGCACGTCGGGGACGATCAGCCCGTTCGCGCCGGCCGTCGCGGCATGGGCGCAGAACAGCTCTTCGCCATAGGCCATCACCGGGCCGGCGTAGGTCATCGGCACCAGCGGCTGGTCCAGCCGCTCGCGCAGCGCCGACACCACCCCCAGCGCCCGGGCGGTGGTCATCCCGCCGGCCAGGCTCCGCTGCGCCGCGCGCTGGACGGTCGGGCCGTCGGCGAGCGGGTCGGAGAACGGGATCCCGATCTCGAACGCTGTCGCACCGCCGGCCGCGGCGGCGTCGGCCAGCTCGACCGTGTCGCGGTCTGCCATCAGGTAGATCGAGAGTGACGGCGTCTGAAGCTTCACGTGCCGCGCTCCCGCTCCTCGACCGCGTCGACGTCCTTGTCGCCGCGCCCGGACAGGCCGATCACGACCAGGTCGCCGTCGACGGGCCTGGTCGAGGGCGAGCCAGATCGCGTGCGACGACTCAAGGGCGGGGATGATCCCCTCCCGCGCGCAGAGCAGGTGGAACGCCTCCAGCGCCTGGGCGTCGGTCACCGGCAGGTAGGTGGCCCGCCCGCTGTCCTTGAGGTAGGAGTGCTCCGGACCGACGCCGGGGTAGTCGAGGCCGGCCGAGATCGAGTGCGTCTCCAGCACCTGCCCGTCGCCGTCGGCAAGGACGTAGCTGCGCGAGCCGTGCAGCACCGACACCCGGCCGTGCGTGAGGGTGGCCGCGTCTCCGTGCTCGTCGCCGCCCGCCTCGGCGCCGAGCAGGCGCACCTCTGGGTCGTCCAGGAACGGATGGAACAGCCCGATCGCGTTGGAGCCGCCGCCGACGCAGGCGCAGACCAGGTCGGGCAGCCTGCCCTCAACCTCCAGCACCTGCTCGCGCGCCTCGATGCCGATCACCGACTGCAGATCGCGGACGAGGGCCGGGTACGGGTGGGGGCCGGCCGCCGAGCCGATCAGGTAGTGGGTCGTCTCGACGTTGGTGATCCAGTCGCGGATCGCCTCGTTCATGGCGTCCTTGAGCGTCCCGGCGCCGGCGCTGACCGGGATCACCTCGGCGCCCAGCATCCGCATCCGCACCACGTTGGGCCGCTGCCGGCGGATGTCCTCCTCGCCCATGTAGACGTGGCACTCCAGTCCAAAGCGGGCGCAGACCGTGGCCGAGGCGACACCGTGCTGGCCGGCCCCTGTCTCCGCGACGATCCGCTGCTTGCCCAGCCGCAGCGCCAGCAGCGCCTGGCCGAGCGCGTTGTTGATCTTGTGCGCGCCGGTGTGGTTCAGGTCCTCGCGCTTGAGGTAGATCCGGGTGCCGGGACGCAGCTCCATCAGCCGCTCGGCCAGGTACAGCGGGGACGGGCGGCCGACGTAATCGCGGCTGAGGCGGTCGAGCTCCCCGGTGTACGCGGGGTCCGCCTTCGCCGCGTCCCAGGCGGCCACCAGCTCGTCCAGTGCGCCCATCACCGTCTCGGGGACGAACCGGCCGCCGAAGTCGCCGAACCGGCCCCGCTCGTCGGGCATCGTGCTCATGTCGCCTCCTTGGCTGCGGTGATGAACGACGCGATCAGCTCCGCGTCCTTGATCCCCGGCGCACTCTCGACGCCGCGCGCCGTGTCGACGGCCCACGGGCGGGCCGCGCGCACCGCCTGCGCGACGTTCTCGGGGTCGAGCGCACCCGCCAGCATCACGGGCTCGCGCTGCGTCGCCGCGCGGTCCCAGTGGGCCGCGAGGGCCGCGGGGTCGGGGTGGCTCCCGCGCGCGAGGTCAAAGAGCAGAGGGACGCCGACCGGCAACGGCGGGGGGTGCTCCTCGCGACAGCCGACGATCGTGTGCTCGGTGACGGCGGGCACGCCGTAGACCTGCACCAGGTCGAATCCATCGCGGCTCTCGGGCTCGGCGCCCGCATAGACGGCCACCGTCCGAGCCCGACCCGCGGCATGGGCCGCCAGCGCGCGTGCCCGGTGCAGTGGTACCCCGCGCGGGCTGTCTGGCACGACCACGAACCCCACCAGGTCGGCGCCGGAATCGATCGCCGCGTCGACGTCCTGCTCACGGGTGAGGCCGCAGATCTTGACCAGCGGGGTGTCAGCCACGGGGCACCGTCACCAGGGAGGGCAACAGCTCGGGATCGCGCATCAGGGCGGTGCCGACCAGCACCGCATCGGCGCCCGCGTCGCGTGCCTCGACAACGGCTGCACGATCGCCGATGCCCGACTCGGCGACGCGGACGACCGAGTCCGGGAGGCTGCGGAGCAGCCGGAGCTGGCGGTCGCGGTCGATCTGCAGCGTGGACAGGTCGCGCGCGTTGACGCCGATCACGCTCGCCTCGAGCCGCAGGGCGCGCTCCACCTCGTGCTCGTCGTGGGCCTCGACCAGGACATCCATGTGGAGGAGCGCCGCGGTGTCCAGCAGGCGACGGGCCTCCATGTCGGTCATCATCGCCAGGATCACCAGCACCGCGTCCGCCCCTGCCAGACGCTGCCTGGCGACCTGCTCGGGGAACACCGTGAAGTCCTTGGCGAGCGCCGGAATGCTGATCGCCTCGCGGCCGGCGGTGAGGTCGCCGAGCGAGCCGCCGAAGTCACGCTCAGCGCACAGCACCGACACGCAGGCGGCGCCGCCCGACTCGTAGCGAAGCGCCGTGGCGGGGACGTCTGCGTCGGGCCGGATCGCCCCTTCCGACGGCGAGCTGCGCTTGACCTCGGCGATCACGGCCACCGAGACCCCTGAGGCGAGCGCGTTGGCAAAGCCGCGCGTCGGCTCCGGGGCGTCCCGGCGGATGTCGCCGGACAGGCGCTCCAGGTAGCTCACAGCGCCGGCTCCGGCGCGCGGGCCTGCGTGAACGCGCGCAGCGCGTCGAGCGTGCGCGCGGCGGCTCCCGAATCGATTGCCTCGACTGCCTGCTCGATGCCCGCCTCGAGGTCGGGGGCGAGGTCGCCCACGACCAGCGCCGCGGCGGCGTTGAGGATCACGGCATCGCGACGCGGGCCGCGCTCGCCGTCGAAGACGGTGGTGATGATGGCCGCGTTCTGGGCTGGATCGCCACCCACCCGCAGGTCGTCCGGACTTCCGGGGACCGGGTGGGTGCCAAGCGGCCGCGGGTCGAGCGTCGACATCTGCACCTGCCCGTCGCGCACCTCGGCGACCACGTTCTCGCCGGTCGGGGTCAGCTCGTCCAGGCCGCCGAAGCCGTGCACGACCATCGCCCGCTCCGCGCCGAGGGCGACCAGTACCTGTGCGATCGGCTCGACCAGGTTCTCGGCGTACACGCCCAGCACCTGGCGGCGGGCTCCCGCCGGGTTGGTCAGCGGCCCCAGCAGGTTGAAGACCGTACGAACGCCCAGCTCCCGGCGAATCGGGGCGACGTGGCGCATGGCAGGGTGATGGGCCTGGGCGAACAGGAAGCCGAACCCGACCTCGTCGATGCAGTCGGCGATGTCCTCGGGCGCCAGGTCGATGCGGACGCCCAGCGCCTCGAGCACGTCGGCAGACCCGCAGCGGGAGGACATCGCCCGGTTCCCGTGCTTGGCGATCGGCGCGCCGGCCGCCGCCGCGACCAGCGCCGCTGCCGTCGAGATGTTGAAGGTGCCCGAGGCGTCGCCTCCGGTGCCGCAGGTGTCGACCAGGCCCTCCCGGGCCGGGTGGGCGGGCGTCACGTGTGCGCGCATCGCCCGCGCGCAGCCGGCGATCTCGTCAGGGGTCTCGCCCTTCATCCGCAGGGCGACCGAGAAACCGGCGATCTGGGCGGGGCTGGCGTCGCCGCCCATCACCTGCATCATCGCGGCGTGCGTCTCCTCGGCCGGAAGGTCCTGCCCCTCGACCAGCTTCCTGATCGCATCGGTGATCATGGCGCGACTCCGTTCATGGCCAGGAAGTTCTCGATCAGGCGCCGGCCGTGGGGCGTCAGCACCGACTCCGGGTGGAACTGCACGCCGTGCGTGGGCAGAGTGCGGTGGCGCACCCCCATCACCTCGCCGTCGGGGGTGGTGGCGGTCACCTCGAGGTCAGGCGGCACCTGGATCGCCGCCAGCGAGTGGTACCGGCCGGCCTCGAACGGGCTCGGTAGGCCGGCGTAGAGCGGGGAGGAGTCGTGGCTGACCATGTCCGGCTTGCCGTGCATCAGCCGGGCCGCGCGGTTCACCGTGCCGCCGTGCATCTCGACGATCACCTGGTGGCCGAGGCACACGCCGAGCACCGGCAGTCGCGGGCCCAGCCGCTGGATCAGCGCCTCCGAGACGCCGGCCTCCGCCGGCCTGCCGGGGCCGGGGGAGACGACCAGGTGGGTCGGCTGCCAGGCGTCGGCCTCGTCGGGGGAGATGGCATCGTTGCGCTCGACCCGCACCTCGGCGCCGGCCGACGCGATGTAGTCGACCAGGTTGTAGGTGAACGAGTCGTAGTTGTCGATGACGAGGACTCTCACGGCCCGTAGGCTCCCGTCTCCGCGCGGTCGATCGCCGCTCCCAGTGCCGCCAGCTTGTTCATGCACTCCTGATGCTCCGTAGCCGGATCGGAGTCTGCCACGATCCCCGCGCCTGCCTGGAGATACGCCACGCCGTCACGCATCAGCAGCGTGCGGATCGCGATGCAGGTGTCCATGTCGCCGCCGAAGCCGAGGTAGCCGACGGCGCCGGCGTAGGCCTCGCGTCGCCGGTTCTCGAGCTCGGAGATGATCTGCATCGCCGCGCACCTTGGGAGCGCCGGACAGCGTCCCGGCGGGGAACGTCGCCCGCAGCAGGGCGGCGGCGTCGCGATCGGGGCGGATGCGGCCCTCGACCTGCGACACGATGTGCATGACGTGCGAGTAGCGCTCGACGTCCATCGAGCGCAGCACCTTGACCGAGCCTGGCTCGCAGACCCGCGAGAGGTCGTTGCGCGCCAGGTCGACCAGCATCACGTGCTCGGCGCGCTCCTTCTCGTCGGCCAGCAGCTCCTCGGCGAGGGCGTCGTCCGCGGCCCGGTCGGCTCCCCGGGGACGGGTGCCGGCGATCGGCCGCAGCTCGCACATCCGGTCGGTGCCGAGCCGCACGTGGGTCTCCGGCGAGGAGCCGACCAGCTGGTAGCCGCCGAGGTCGAGCAGGAACATGTAGGGCGAGGGGTTCACGGCGCGGAGGGCGCGGTACACCGCGAACGGCGACACCTGCGTCTCCCTGCGGATCCGCTGCGACAGGACGATCTGGAACGCATCGCCGGCGGCGATGTGCTCCTTGGCCTGCGAGACGGCGGCCTCGTACGCGGCCGGGTCGGTCTCGCTCGACTGCCGGCCGCGAGCCAGCTCGGGGCCGGCGACAGCGGCCGGAGCCCGGCTCAGCATCTCCGCCAGTCGGTCGACCTGCCCGCTGGGGCCGATCAGCGACACCGTGCGCCGCACGTGGTCGAATGCGACCACCGCGTCGGCGAGCATGAACCGCATCAGCGGGATCCCGGCGTCGGCGGAGCTCGCCGCCGGGGTTGGCACCGGCTCCAGCTGGGAGATCCAGTCGTAGGCCAGATAGCCGACGGCGCCGCCGACGAAGGGGGGCTGGCCGTCAGCCGGGCCGGGCGTCCCGGACGCGAACGCCACCGCCTCGTCCAGCGAGTCGGTGGTCGGCAGGCCGGCGCCCAGGAACGAGTAGCGGCCGACCTGTTCGCCGCGCTCGACCGACTCCAGCAGGAACGCCGGCGTGCCCAGCGCCTCGCGCAGGAGCAGGTAGGCACCGACCGGCGTCAGCAGGTCGGCGGGGAGGGTTCGGAGTGTGCGTGGATCGTTCATGGGCAACAAAAAAAGCCCTCCGCCGGATCGGCGAAGAGCTTGGGCGAGAAACGGATGCCGCGGCGCAGCTAGCGGGCCGGTCCTCGCCGGGTAGGCCACCACCACTGCTTGCCGTTCGGGGCGTTCACGGCATTGACTATGCTGGATTGAGGCTCAAGCGTCAAGTTGGAAGGTGGAAGCGGGCATGCCCGACACAGTCATCCTGGGGTACGCACGCACCCCTTTTGGCCGCCTCGGCGGCGGCCTCGCATCGTTGTCAGGACCCCAGCTCGGCATCCATGCCGGGAAGGCGGCGCTGGAGCGCGCCGGCGTCTCGGCTGACGACGTCGGCTACGTCGTCATGGGAGAGGTGCTCCAGGCCGGCGTCGGCATGATCCCTTCGCGGCAGGTCTCGGCCGGCGTCGGCTGCCCGGTGTCGGTTGGGTCGGACACGATCAACAAGGTCTGCGCGTCCGGCATGCGGGCGGTCGCCTACGGCGATCTGCTGATCCGCGCCGGCGAGCGGGACGTGATCCTGGCGGGCGGCATGGAGAGCATGTCGAACGCGCCCTACCTGGTGCCCAAGGCTCGCTTCGGCTACACGATGGGCGACGGCGTGCTGGTCGACCACATGACCAGCGACGGTCTCACCTCGGCGTTCACCCATCGCATCATGGCCGAGGAGAACTCCGTCGTCTCGGCCGAGATCGGCTGCTCGCGAGCCGACCAGGACGCCTGGGCGCTGCGCAGCCACGAGCGGGCGATCGCGGCGATCGACGCCGGGCACATGGCCGAGGAGATCACGCCGGTCACCATCAAGGGCCGTAAGGGCGACACCGTCGTCGAGACCGACGAGGGGCCACGGCGCGACACGTCGGCCGAGCGGCTGGCGGGTCTGAAGCCGGTGTTCAGCGCCGACGGCGCGACCACCGCCGGCAATGCCCCGGGCGTGAACGACGGCGCGGCGGCGCTGGTGCTGGCATCCGCCGACTGGGCGGCCGAGCGCGGTCACCAGCCGCTGGCGCGGATCCTCTCCCACGGCCAGGTCGCCGACGACTACCCGCTACCTGGTGCGCACGCCGGCGGGCAGCGCCCGCCAGGCGCTCGACCGGGCCGGGCTGGCTGTCGCCGACGTCGACCTGTTCGAGGTCAACGAGGCGTTCTGCTCGGTGGTGCTGAACACGGTCACGCTGCTCGAGGCCGACCCCGAGAAGTTCAACGTCCAGGGCGGCGCGGTCGCGCTGGGGCACCCGATCGGGGCGTCCGGCGCGCGGCTGGTCGGCACGCTCGTCACCCAGCTGCGGCGGCGCGGCGGCGGGATCGGCGTCGGGGCGATCTGCTCCGGAGCCGCTCAGGGCGACGCGATCGTGGTGGAGGTGCCGGGCTCGTGAGCGGCGAGCGGATCGTCGTCGTCGGCGCCGGGCAGATGGGCGCCGGCATCGCCCAGGTCGGCGCCGTCGCCGGCTACGAGATGACATTGGTGGACGTCGCGCCGGGCCAGCTGGAGCGGGCGCTGAAGGCGATCCAGGGCTCGCTGTCGAAGCTGGTCGAGAAGGGCAAGGTCGAGCAGTCAGACGCCGATGCGGCAGTCGGCCGGATCCGCACCGCAGCCGAGCCCGTCGACGCCGACCTGCTGATCGAGGCGGCGACGGAGAACGTCGACCTCAAGCTCAAGATCTTCAAGCAGCTCGACGAGGCGGCAACCGACGGCGCGATCCTGGCCTCGAACACCAGCTCGATCCCGATCACCAGGCTGGCGGCGGTCACGTCGCGGCCCGACCGCGTGGTCGGCATGCACTTCATGAACCCGGTGCCGCTGATGCCGCTGGTCGAGCTGATCCGCGGTGTCGAGACCAGCGACCTGACGGCGGCCAAGGTGCGCTCGGTCGCCGAGAAGATGGGCAAGACGGTCGCCGAGGCGCACGACTACCCGGGGTTCATCTCCAACCGCATCCTGGTGCCGATGATCAACGAGGCCGTCTACTGCCTGATGGAGGGCGTGGGCGACCGCGACGCGATCGACACCGTGATGAAGCTCGGCATGAACCACCCGATGGGGCCGCTGACGCTGGCCGACCTGATCGGGCTCGATACCTGCCTGGCCATCATGGAGGTGCTGCACCAGGGCCTCGGCGACGACAAGTACCGGCCCTGCCCGCTGCTCCGCAGCTACGTCGAGGCGGGGCGGCTGGGCCGCAAGAGCGGCCGCGGCTTCTACGAGTACGCCTGACGATATGGAGGAGCCGGCTCTTGTACCACTTGCAGCCGCGGTCGTCGTGCTCGATGCGGAAGGGCGCGTGCTGCTGGTCAGGCACTCCTACGGCAAGGAGCGCTGGAGCCTGCCCGGCGGCGAGGTCGATCAGGGGGAGAGCCCGGCCGAGGCCGCCGTCCGCGAGGCGCGCGAGGAAGCCGGCATCGAGGTCGAGCTCGACCACCTGATCGGCGTCTACTTCCTGCGCAGCAAGAAGAACGGGCTGCGGTTCATGTTCGCCGCCCGCATCACCGCGGGCGAGCCGTCAGCCGCGGACGCTGACGAGATCGCCGAGGTCGGCTGGTTCGAGCCCGAGGAGCTGCCGCAGCCGACCACCCCGACCATGCCCTACGGCGTCCGGGACGCCGTCGCGGGCGAGCGCGGGCTCTATCGGGACATCGACGCGCGCGCGGTCTGATCGCTCACGTAGGCGCCCTCAGGCCTGGGCTGCCGCTGCCACCTGCCCGGCGCGGCGGGCACGCGGGAGCACCCGCGCGGCCACCGCGACTCCGCCGGCGGCGCTGACCGCTGCGAACAGCCACATCGCGTCGTAGCCCAGGTGCTCGGCGACCAGGCCGGCCAGCGGCGCGGCCAGCGAGGTTGCCCCGAACACCACCGTGGAGGCGACGCCAACCGCGCGGGCGGCGCGGTCGGCGCCCGACCAGCTCGCCGGCGGTGACGTAGAGCACGCCGTTGAACCCAAACGCCCCGAATCCGAGACCCAGCACGACGACGAGGGCGGTGACGGGGCCGAAGCTCATCGCTGCGGGCGCGAGCAGAGCTGCGACCGTCGTCAGCGATCCGCTGGTCGCCAGCACTCGCGTCCGCCGGGTGCCTCCGTGGCGATCGGCCAGGCGCCCCCAGACCAGGCGCGACGCAGCGGCAGACAGGTTGAGCACGGTGAAGGCGATCCCGGCCAGAGCGGCGGTCTGCCCCGCGGAGCGCGCCGCAGGCACGAGGTAGGTGAGCGCTGCCGACAGCGGGAAGGCGTACAGCAGGGCGACGCACAGCAGGGGCCGCATCCCGGGCGCGGTCAGCACGCCGTCCAGGCTGAGCTTGCCGGCCGTGCCGCCCTCGCCGCGCGAGAGCACAGCGAACCAGGCAGTGGTGATGGTCGTCGCCGCGGCGGCGCAGAGGAGCGCGAGCCGCACCCCGCCCGCGTGCGCCAGCAGCGGCAGCATGATTGCGCCGATCGTGCCGCCCATCGGCACGGCGAGCTGCCGCCAGCCGAGGACGATGCCGCGCTTTTCGGGCGGGAAGGCCCGGATCAGCGAGCTCATCCCGGCGACCGGCACGGCCGCCGAGCCGACCCCGGCCAGGAACACGCCGCCGGCAAACGCCCAGGCGTTCGACGTGGACGCGGCGGCCAGGTAGCCCGCGGCGTTCAGCAGCGCGCCCCCGAACAGGACCGGGCGGGCGCCGAACCGGTCGACCAGGATCCCCACCGGGATCAGCACCATCGCCGAGCCCAGCCCGATCGCGGCGAACACCGCGCCGAACCCGGCCGGCCCGATCTGCAGGTGGCTGCGGATCTGGGGCTCGATCGCCGGCATGCCGAACTGCACGATCGACACAGCCGCCTGGGCGGCGACAGCGACGATCAACGTGGTTCGTGCGCGTCCCATTTAGATGGTCGATCGATATCTCTCGCGGGCCTGGCCGCTGCGTGAGGTTTGGTGGAGGCGCGTCGGATGGGGGGCTGTGGCTGCGAACCGGCGCCTCGCTGCGTCCTCGGTCGCCTCAATACCGACCAGTATTGAGGCTCCCTGCGTCCTTGCGACGCTGGGTTCTCGCCACCCAGGACACCACGCGAGATACCGATCGACCATCTCCGCATCGTACGGGGCGAGGGTAGGATAGGGATCTCCTTCGGAAACAATGATCCGATAGCCTTCAACCTATGTCTCTTTACCCCACCCACCAGCTCCGGGCGTTCGTCGAGGTCGCGGCGCAGGGCAGCTTCACCCGTGCGGCCGAGCGGCTCGGCGTCTCGCAGCCGACGGCCAGCCAGCTCGTGCGTACGCTGGAGGAGCGGATCGGCACGCCGCTGTTCGTGCGACGCCCGAGGAAGATCGAGCTGACGCCGGCCGGACGGGCGCTGCTGCCGCATGCCGAGCGCGCGCTGGCGCTCGACACCGAGGCGCAGGAGGCGGTCGACCGGGCGCAGATCGACGAGCGGGCACGGCTGCTGGTCTCGGCCGGCGAGGCGCTCGCGACCTACGTGCTGCCGGCGGCGGTCGCCCGACTCCGCGAACGCCTACCCCGCCTCCAGGCCGGATTCGTGGTCGGCACCGAGGCGCGCGTCCTGTCAGCGCTTCGCAGCGGCGAGGTGGACGCCGCGCTGCTGACCGAGCACACCGCTCCGGCCGACATCGAGAGCGTGCCCTATGCGGACGGGCGCACGGTGCTGATCGCGCCGGCGGACGAGCCCGACCCCGGGCGTCCGGTGGCGCTGAAGGATCTGGCGGAACGGACGCTGGTGCAGCGCGACCCGGGGACGGTCAACCGCCGGGAGGTCGACCAGGCGCTGGCCGCGGCCGGAGTGGAGCCGGCGGCCCGGCTGGAGGCGTCCAGCCTGGAGGCGGTGAAGCGCTGCGTCGAGGCGGGGCTGGGGATCGCGATCGTCCCCCTGATCGCCGTCACCCGCGAGCTCGAGCTGGGCACGCTGCGGGAGCTGCCCATGACCCGGCCGGTGATGGAGTTTCAGTTCTGCCTGGCCTGGCGGCGGGGGGAGCCGCCAAACCCTGCAGTTCAGGCGCTGCTTGCCGAGTTGAGTCGCGCGCCTGCTGGTTGAACCCTCGAGCCTACGCGGCGATCCGGTCCGAGACCCGGTTGCGCAGGCCGCCGCCCAGCCACACACGGCTGGCGACGTGCACCGCACTGCGAACGCGCGAGCGGAGCTCCTCGGCGTTCACCGGCTCATTCGGGTCGATCATGACCACCGGGATCGCGTCCAGGCCGGCCGCAGCAAGCCCGTCTTCGATGGCGATCAGCTCGGTGGGATCGAGTCCCAGGTCGAGCAGGAGGGCGGTGGGGCGCAAGACGGCCACCTGTGACAGCACCTCCGCCGCGTCGCGGGCAACCGCGATGTCGCAGATGCCGTCAAGGCATCGGCGCACCAACGAGAGCATGTTGAGGTCGCGGTCGATCACCATCACGGAGCCGACGGTGAGCGGTACAACATTGGAGCTGGCAGCGACGATGGCGTCGCCGGGGGTATCCGTCCGGACGATCCGGTCGGTGAGGCCGTACATGGATTGTTCCTCCTGGAGCGAGGCTGGTGGGTGGAGCGCCCACCGGGGTCACACAGGTAATCGCCGTCTGGGCAGGCCTCGACCATCCCCGAGAGAGTGATTCGCGGTCACCCGCCGAGGGATGGACTACCGTCCATACATGGTCAAGCTCGACCGCATCTACACGCGCGGCGGCGACGCCGGCGAGACCTCGCTGGGCGACGGCGAGCGCGTGTCGAAGGACTCGTCCCGGATCTGGGCCTACGGCAGCGTCGACGAGCTGGGCGCTGCGATCGGCGTTGCCCGCACGTCGGGGCTGCAGCCGTGGGCGGACGACCTGCTGCGGCGGATCCAGAACGACCTGTTCGATGTCGGCGCCGACCTGTCGGTGCCGATGGATACCCAGCGCGGGCATGGCAAGAGCCGGCTGCGGATCACGTCGGAGCACGTGACCGCGCTCGAGCTGGCCTGTGACGAGCAGTCCGAGGCCCTGGCGCCACTGACCAGCTTCGTCCTCTCCGGAGGCACACCGGCCGCGGCCCACCTGCACAGCGCCCGCACGGTGTGCCGGAGGGCCGAGCGGCTGACCGTGCGCCTGGCCGGCGAGGAACCGGTCAACTCGCAGGCGATCGCCTATCTCAACCGGCTTTCCGACCTTCTCTTCATCCTCGCCCGCCGTCACAACGACGACGGCCGCGCGGACGTCCTGTGGGAGCCGGGAGCATCGATCGCGCCCGATTCGGAATCACCGGTCTGACCGCGCGTCTATCCTGAGCGCAGATGGCGACCGCCCGAGTGCCTGAACCGGAGGGAGCGCCCGAGCCAGAGCGCTCGACGATCTCCGGCATCCCCTTCGCACCGTTCTACTCGCCGGAGACCACCCCCGTCGACTACGAACGCGACCTCGGCGACCCCGGTCAGTATCCGTTCACCCGGGGCGTCTACGAGTCGATGTACCGCGGCAAGCTGTGGACGATGCGGCAGTTCGCGGGGTTCGGCACCGCCGACGAGACGAACCGCCGGTTCCACTATCTGCTGGAACACGGGCAGACCGGCCTGTCGACCGCCTTCGACATGCCGACGCTGATGGGATACGACTCCGACCACGCACGGTCGCTGGGCGAGGTCGGCCGCGAGGGCGTTGCGGTCGACACGCTGGCCGACATGGAGGACCTGTTCCGCGGCATCCCGCTCGACCAGGTGACCACGTCGATGACGGTCAACGCCCCGGCGGCGATCGTGCTGGCGCAGTACGTGGTGGTCGCCGAGCGGCAGGGCGTCCCGCCCGAGAAGCTGGGCGGCACGATCCAGGCCGACATCCTCAAGGAGTACATCGCCCAGAAGGAATGGATCTTCCCGCCCGAGCCGTCGATGCGGCTGATGATCGACATGATCGAGTGGTGCACGAAGGTGATGCCGCGCTGGCACCCGGTCTCGATCTCCGGGTACCACATCCGCGAGGCCGGTGCGACCGCCGCCCAGGAGCTGGCCTTCACGCTGGCAGACGGGTTCGCCTACGTGGAGCGCTGCATCGAGCGCGGGATGGCGGTCGACGATTTCGCACCCCGGCTGTCGTTCTTCTTCAACGCGCACATCGACTTCTTCGAGGAGATCGCCAAGTACCGGGCCGCCCGCCGGATCTGGGCCCGCGAGCTGCGCGGGCGCTACGGCGCGACCACCGACCGGGCGCTGCTGATGCGCTTCCACACGCAGACCGCCGGCGTCTCGCTGACCGCGCAGCAGCCACAGGTGAACATCGTGCGCACCGCCATCGAGGCGATGGCTGCGGTGCTGGGCGGCACCCAGTCGCTGCATACCAACAGCTTCGACGAGGCCCTCGCCCTGCCCACCGAGGGCGCGGCGCGCCTGGCCCTGCGCACCCAGCAGGTGATCGCCGAGGAGACCGGGGTCATCCACTCGGCCGATCCGCTGGGCGGCTCCTGGCTGGTCGAGTCGATGACCGACGAGCTCGAGCGGCAGGCCTACGACTACTTCGACCGCATCGAGCGTCTGGGCGGCGTGGTGGCGGCGCTCAACGAGAACTTCTTCCAGCGTGAGATCGCCGAGGCGTCGTACCGCTTCCAGCAGGAGCTGGAGGCGGGGCAGCGGCGGATCGTGGGCGTCAACGCCTTCACCGAGGGCGACGACGAGCCGATCGAGATCCTTCGCGTCCCCTACGAGGTCGAGCAGCGCCAGGTGGCGCGCGTCCAGGCGGTGCGCGGCGACCGCAGCCAGGCAGCGGTCGACGCCGCGCTCGCCGATCTGTCCCGCGCCGCCGCCATCGACGAGAACGTGATGCCCCACCTGGTCGAGTGCGCCCGCGCCTACGCCAGCGAGGGCGAGATCTGCGATGCGCTGCGTGCCGTGTGGGGTGTGTACCGCGAGACGCCGGTCTTCTGACCCCGCGCACGTCACTCGCGCTCTTCGATCTCGATAACACGCTTATCGACCGGGTCGCGGCGTTTCGCAGGTGGGCGGAGGCGTTTTCCGCAAGCCACGGTCTGCCAGACGGCGCCGTGGAGTGGCTCGAGGCGGCTGATGAGGATGGGCTGCCGGCTCGCGAGGCGTTCTTCGAGCGAGTGCGGGGGCACTTCGGTCTCGACGATCGCGGTGGCGGCATTGGCTACTGCCTACGACGAGGCGTACCCGCGCGCCGTTGGGCCGGTCAGCGCTGAGACGCTCGCGGCGCTGGCCGAGCTGCGGGAGCGCGGCTGGAGCATCGGCATCGTCACCAACGGGCCGCCGAGCCAGGAGGTGAAGATCGAGGTCTCGGGGCTGCAGGAGGCCGTGGACGGCTGGGCGATCTCCGCGGTCGTCGGCACCCACAAGCCCGACCCGGCGATCTTCCACGCCGCCGCTGCTTCCTGTGGCTGCGAGCTCGACGGCGCCTGGGTCATCGGCGACAGCGCACCGGCAGACATCGGGGGTGCGCATGCCTCCGGTCTGCGAAGCATCTGGATCGCCCGCGGCAGGGAGTGGCCCGAACTGGACTATCGGCCGGACCTGACCGCTGAGACGATCCCCGAGGCTGTCCGGCACCTTCTCGCCTAGCGGAGCTGCCGAAGACGCTGCCCCGCCCGAAACGCTCCCACCAAGGCCAAGCCCCGCCGCCCACGGGTCTGACTGCGACCCAGGCGGCACGGCGCACCCGCCGCCCGCCCCCCGGTAGACTCGCCTCGATGAGCCACCGGATCCGTGTCGTTGTCGCGAAGCCGGGCCTGGACGGCCACGATCGCGGCGCCAAGATCATCGCCCGCACCCTGCGCGACGCGGGCATGGAGGTGATCTACACCGGCCTGCACCAGACGCCCGAGCAGATCGTCGAGACGGCGATCCAGGAGGATGCCGACGCGGTCGGCCTCTCGATCCTGTCCGGAGCTCACATGACCCTGGTGCCGCGAATCCTCGACCTACTGGCCTCCAACGACGCCGGGGACGTGCTGGTGGTGGTCGGCGGGACGATCCCGACCGACGACATCGCCGAGCTGAAGCGGCTGGGGGTCGCCGAGGTCTACACCCCGGGAGCCCCGACTGCTCAGATCGTGGACTTCCTTCGAGAGCGGCTGGCGTCCTGATGGGAGGTCTTCGAATCACGGCTGACGGGCGCGTGTCGACCGTCACGGTCAACCGGCCCGAGGTGCTGAACGCGCTCGATACGGGCCTGCTGGACGAGCTGTTGCACACGCTGGTCGACCTCGGCGGCGACCCGTCCGTCGGCGTGATCATCGTCACCGGCGCGGGCGACCGGTCGTTCATCGCCGGCGCCGACATCAAGGAGATGGACGGCAAGACGCCGCTCGAGGCGCGGGCCTACTCCGAGCTCGGCCAGGAGATCGCCCACAAGCTGGAGACGATGCGCAAGCCGACCATCGCGGCAGTCAACGGCTACGCCCTCGGCGGCGGCTGCGAGATCGCGCTGGCGTGCGACATCCGCCTGGCCTCGACCAACGCCCAGTTCGGCCAGCCCGAGATCAACCTCGGCATCATCCCCGGCTGGGGAGGCACCCAGCGGCTCGCCCGCGCCACCAACATCGGCTACGCCAAGGAGCTGATCCTGACCGGCCGGATGGTGGACTCCTCGGAGGCGCTGGAGCGAGGGCTCGTCCAGCACGTCTACGCGCCCGAGGAGCTGATGGCAAAGACCATGGAGCTTGCTCAGTCGATGGCCGTCAAGAGCCCCGTGGCCCTCTACTACGCCAAGGAGACGACGAACCGCTCGCTGCACGGCGACATCGGCGGCAACCTCGTCCACGAGGCCGACCTCTACTCACTCATGTTCTCGACCCAGGACGCCGCAGAGGGCCTGCGCGCGTTCGTCGAGAAGCGCAAGCCGACCTTCGTCGGCCGCTGAAGTTGCTTCAGGAGGCAATGCAAACGTGAAGATCGCAGTCTGTGTGAAGGAAGTGCCGAGCGCGACGTCGGCCAAGCGGATCGACCCCGCGACGAAGCGGCTCGACCGCTCGGGCGACAGCGAGCTGAACCCGTTCGACACCCATGGCCTCGAGGAGGCAATCCGCATCCGCGAGGGCGGCCAGCCGGTCGACGAGATCGTCGCCGTGTGCATGGGGCCGCCGAGCGCGCAACGGCCGCTGGCCAAGGCGCTGGCGCTGGGCGCCGACCGCGCCGTGCTGCTGACCGACGACAGCCTCGCCGGCTCCGACATCGTCGGCACCGCCCGCGCGCTGGCCGCCGTGCTCGAGAAGCAGGACGCCGAGCTGGTCATCCTCGGCCAGCAGGCTGCGGACGCCGACTGCTACGTGATGGCCGCTGCTGTGGCCGATCACCTGAAGCGCCCGCTGGTGACGCAGGTCGCCCACCTCGAGGTCGGCAACGGCCGGATCCGGGCGAAGCGCCAGACGGAGCACGGTTACGACGTGGTCGAGGCGCCGTTGCCCGCGGTGATCTCGGTGTCCGACGCGATCAACACCGCCCGGCTGCCCTCGATCAAGGCGATCATGGGAGCCAAGAAGAAGCCGCTCGACACGATCTCGGCTGCAGACGCCGGCATTGACGCGTCGCAGGTGGGGGAGGCCGGTGCGCGGTCGGTGGTGCGCTCGGTGTCGCCGCCGCCTGCCAAGGAGCCGGGTCGCCGGCTCGAGGACGCCGGCGGAGACTCGGTGCCTGCGGTCGTTGAGTTTCTGGCCGAGAGGGGCGTGGTCTAGATGCGGACGCTCGTATACGTCCACCACGACGACGGCGAGTTCGCGCCCAACAGCCTTGGCGCCCTGGTGGCCGCTGCCGGCCTGGGCGGCGAGACCGTTGCCTTCGTGGCCGGCCAGGGTCTTGACGACGGCTGGGCCGCGGGTCTCGGTGCCTACGGCGCCTCGAAGGTGCTGGTCGCCGACGACGCCGCGTTCGCAGACGGGCTTCCCCAGCCGCTGGTCGACGCGCTCGAGCCGCACGCGCGCGAGGCCGACGCCGCGCTGTTTGGAGCAGGTGTTGTCTCGGCCGACGTCGCCGCAGGCCTGGCCGCGAGGCTGGGTGCCGGCATCGCGTGTGAGGCGACCGAGGTGCGGGTGGAGGGCGACGAGCTGATCGCCATCCGGCCGGCCCTGGGCGACACGGTGATGGTCGAGTCGACGTTTGCCGGCACGCCGGCGATCGCCCTGGCCCGCGCCAATGCATTCGCTGCTGAGGCAACAGGTAGTGGTCAGGCGGCGGTCGAGCGGGTCTCGGCGACGGTGCAGGACTGGTCGAAGGCGGCCACGCTCGCCGGCCGCGAGGAGGCCGAGACGGGTGGTGTCGACATCACCGAGGCCGACGTGCTGGTCGCGTTCGGCCGCGGGCTCGGCGGGCCGGAGAACCTGCCGGTCGTCGAGCAGCTGGCGAAGGCGCTGGGTGGCGAGGTGGCGGCGACGCGCGCGGTCGTCGACGCCGGCTGGGTGCCGTACTCGATGCAGGTCGGCCAGACCGGCAAGACGGTATCCCCGAAGCTGTACGTCGCCTGCGGCATCTCCGGCGCGATCCAGCACAAGGTCGGCATGGCCAACTCGGGCACGATCATCGCGATCAACAAGGACGCGAACGCCCCGATCTTCGAGTTTGCCGACCTGGGCGTGGTGGGCGACGCGCTCACCGTCGTTCCCAAGCTCGCAGAAGCGATCGCTGCGCGAAGAAGCTAGATGCGCCCGTAGCGGCCGGTACCGGACGAATTACACGTCCATTCGTACCGAATCTTTACCGACATCACACCGGTCAAGCGCCCCAAATGGTCGGGAACACGGGATAATGGCGTTGTGACCACCGACAACCTGACCGAATTCTCGGCCGAGGTAACCATCATCGCCGCATGGATCGCCGCTGCCGCGTGGATGGTCTACCTGGTGGGGGCGATCACGGACGCCTACGCCCTCCGCGGCGGGGCGCTGCTGGCCTGGGTGGTCTCGGTCGTCGCAATGTCGACCTCGCTGCGCCGACTGCTTCGCACGCCGTTGCCGATCGCCGCCTGCGGCTGGATCGGCTCGGCAGCGATCGCGGTCTCGATCGTCCTGGGGCCGATCGCCGCGGCGCCGGCCTGGGTCATCGGAACCGGCGCAGCGCTGATCGGACTCTGGGTGATCGGTCAATCCGCCGGGCTCGACGACAGGCGGCTGCGGATTCTCGGTGTGATCGCAGGCGGCGCCTTGATAGTGACCATCGTCGGTATCGCCTCGGGCTACGACAGCCTCTGGGGTGTCGGCGTGGTGGTCTCGCTCTTCGCCTACCCGGCGTGGACGGTGACGCTGGCGCGGTCGCTCGACCGCCGGGCGTCGATGGTCCCAGTCGCCGAGTAGCCCGCACGCCTGGCATTGGCACGAGCACCAGTCCTTCACCGGATCGCGTACACTTCCCGGTAAGGATTTCTCGGTGCCGGCCGCCATGCGGTCGCAGTCGATCGTGAGCGGGCGGGGGTCGGGTAGCCTAGGAAAAGGCCGGTGCGTGTTCCCCCTCTCGATACCGGCCGCCCGTCCCCCGGCCCGCTCGCGTCGGCTACATCAGCGTGTACTCGGGGCCGCTGCCGCCCTCGGGCGGCGTGAGACGCCCGCCCTTTGCGGTGATCGCACCGCACTGCACGCAGTTGCTGGGCGTCATCTTGACCTCGACGGTGGGGTCGCCTTCGACAGCATCGCCGATCTCGTAAACGGCGGCCGGGCACATCGCCACCCATGCCTCAGCCACCTCGCGGGGGACGCGCTCGGCGATCCTGATGTGATTCGGCTGGTCGTCGCGGCTGCGGTTGCCCGACAGGAAGACGCTGGACAGCTTGTCGAATGTCAGCTTCCCGTCCGGCGCGGGGTATGTTCGCTTGCCGTCGGCGAGGTCGCCCTCGGCGTCGCGGTGGTAGCTCCAGTTGCCTGGCGGGAACGCGCCGCGGGTGATGTCCATCATGCTGACGACCGGGCCGCCCGCGAAGAATCCCCTGCCCAGCGCCTGACGCATGTTGCGCACCCTCCGCAGGTCGCTGGCGATGTGGCTGCTGCGGATGCGGCGGTCGTAGCCGTCGAGCGCTCCCTCCGCCTGCGGATCCGCACCCGCCTTGAGCTGCTCGTACAACGTCTCGGCGGCGAGCATGCCGGAGCGCATCGCGTAGTGCACGCCCTTCAGCTTGGGCACGTTCACGAAGCCGGCGCTGTCGCCGGTCAGCATCGCCCCCGGCACCGCGAGCTGGGAGGGAATCGACAGATACCCGCCTTCAGGGATCGTCTTTGCGCCCCAGCCGATCCGCTCGCCGCCCTTCAGCAGGTCTGAGATCAGCGGGTGCGTCTTGAACAGCTGCAGCATGTCGTGCATCGACAGGCTGGTGTCTCGGTAGTCGAGGCCGCAGACCAGCCCCAGCGAGATCATGTCGCTGCCCATCGGGTAGATCCAGCTGCCGCCGACCTCGCGCCACTTCCCCGACAGCCGGAACGGCCAGCCGAGCGTGTGCATCACCCGGCCGAGCGGCCTGGGCACCCGCCAGACCTCCTTGACTCCCAGGCTCCACACCTGCGGGTAGCGGCCCTGCAGCGCGAACCGCTCGATGGCGGCGCCGGCCAGGTGGCCCTGCGTTCCCTCGGAGAGGATGGTGGCCTGCGCGTGGATCTCGACCCCGGGCTCGTACGTGCTCAGCGGCTCGCCCTCCCGGCCCAGGCCCTTGTCGCCGGTACGGATGCCGCGCACGGCGTCGCCGGACACCAGCAGCTTCTGGGCGTCGGTCTCGGGCAGCACCATCACGCCGAGCTCCTCGGCCAACTCTGCCAGGTGGCGACCCAGCCGGCTGACCGAGAAGACCAGGTTGCCCTTGTTGTGGAAGGGTGGCGGCGTCGGGATCCGTAGCTCGTACCCGTGCCGCATGACGTACACGGCTTCCTTCTTGACCGGCCCGTAACAGCCGGGCAGCGAGGCGGGATCGGTGTCCGGCAGCAGGTCACGCAGCGCCGACGGGTTGACGACGGCGCCGGACAGCAGGTGGTTGCCGACCAGCCGGCCCTTGTCGACCAGCGCGATCGGGGTCTCGCCCAGGCGCTCGGCGGTCTCCGGATCCTCGGCCAGCAGCTGGCCCAGGCGCACGGCGCCGGCCAGCCCTGCCGGGCCCCCACCCACGAACAGCGCGCCGACGTCGATGCGCTCGTCGGGGCCCGCTTCCGGTTCCGACACGAACTCTCCGACGCGAACCGGGGGCCGATAATCCGACGGTCTCCGCGACATCGCGGGATCCTAACCCGTGGCGGCGCGGCGAGGTCGAGTGACCAGCTCGCCGCCGCAGTTGGGGCAGCGGTGGTCCATGTGCGCGGCGCAGCTCACGCAGAAGGTGCACTCGAAGCTGCAGATCGTGGCGGCGGCATCGTGCGGGAGCGGGGCGCTGCATCGCTCGCAGTTGGGTCGCATCTCCAGCATGGCAGTGACTCTATATTGTCCGCCCGTGCAGCCGATCGACCTTCGCTCAGACACCGTCACCCGCCCCACGCTGGCGATGCGCCGGGCGATGGCCGAGGCCGACGTCGGCGACGACGTCTGGGGCGACGACCCGACCGTGATCGCGCTCGAGCGCGAGGTCGCGGAGCTGCTGGGCAAGGAGGCGGCGGTGTACGTCCCGTCGGGAGCGATGGGCAACCTGGTGTCGGTGCGCAGCCAGACCCGGCCCGGGGACGAGATCATGGTCCACGAGCTGGCCCACATCGTCGTCCACGAGCAGGGCGGCGCTGCCGTGCTGGCCGGCGTCCAGACGCGGACGGTGGCGGGGGAGCGGGGCGTTCTCGACCCGGTGGTGCTGCGCACGCTGCTGCGCGACCCGGACGACGTCCACACCGCCCGCCAGAGCCTTGTCTGCGTCGAGAACACGGTCGGCGAGCTCGGCGGACTCGTCTACCCCGACGAGCGGCTGTCGGAGCTGGCGGCCTTCGTCCACGGCCAGGGTTGGCGGCTCCACGTCGACGGGGCACGGCTGTGGAACGCGGCCGTGGCCACCGGCCGTCCGCCGGCCGAGCTGGTGCGTGACGTCGACTCGATCTCGGTGTGCTTCTCGAAGGGGCTCGGCGCTCCGGTCGGGTCGGCCGTGGTCTCGGATGCCGACACGATCACGCTCGCCCGCCGCAACCGGAAGCTGTTCGGCGGTGGGATGCGGCAGGCCGGGATCATCGCCGCCGGCGCCCTGCACGCACTTCACCATCATCGGGAGCGGCTGGCCGACGACCACGCAAACGCCAGGCGGTTGGCCGAGGGGCTGGCCGGGCACCGGCGGCTGCAGACCGAACCTACCGCCGTTGAGACGAACATCGTGCTCGCGCGAACCGGCGAGGGGGAGTCCGCGCCGGCGCTGGTCGCGGAGTTCGCGGACGCGGGAGTCTGGTGTGCCTCGCTGAGCGATTCGGTGGTGCGGTTCGTCACCCACCTCGACGTTTCGCAGGACGACGTGGACCGCGCGGTTGAGCGCTTGGCGCCCCTGCTACAGTGAGTCTATGAAGCCTGAAATCCATCCTGACTACGTCGTTGCGCGGGTGCATTGCTCGTGCGGCAACGAGTTTCTCACCCGGGCGACCAAGCCCGAGCTGACCGTTGAGATCTGCTCCGAATGCCACCCCTTCTACACGGGGAAGCAGAAGCTGGTCGACACCGGCGGCCGTGTTGAGCGCTTCCGACGCCGCCAGGCGCGGTCGGGCACAACCGCCTGATCCGCTCCATCGACAAACCGCTCATTGCGGGGGCCCGCCGTGCCGACAACGAACCCACGATGGTCGTGAGCCAATGAGCGCCAACGTTGGTGGGCAAGCGGTGCTGGAGGGCGTGATGATGCGCACTCCCAGCTCGTGGTCGGTCGCGGTGCGGACGCCGGCCGGCGACGTTGCCTGTCTGTCTCGACCCGTCAACTCGGCTGCGCTCCGGCGCCGCTGGCTGCGCCTGCCGCTGGTCCGCGGCGTGGTCGCGCTGGGCGAGTCGCTGGCGATTGGCTTCCGCGCACTGGCCGTGTCGGCCAACTACCAGGCCGGGGACGGAGACGCCGAGGCCGAGGACGCGGCGGAGCTGACCAAGGGCCAGCTCGCCATCGCGTTCGGTATGGCGATCCTCTTCACGGTGCTCCTGTTCAAGGTGTCGCCGGTCGTGCTCACCGACCTGCTGCCGATCCACAACACCGGCGCCTTCGTGGTCATCGAGGGAGTGATCCGCGTCTCGCTGCTGATCGGCTATCTGGCCCTGATCTCGCTGATCCCCGATCTGCGCCGGGTCTTCCAGTACCACGCCGCCGAGCACAAGGCGATCAACGCCTACGAGGACGGCTCCGAGCTGACGCCCGAGAAGGTCCAGATGTACTCCAAGATCCACCTCCGCTGCGGGACGGCGTTCCTGCTGTGGGTGATGGTGATCGCGGTGTTCGTCTTCGCGATCGTCGGACGTCACAACTGGATGGTGATGGTCGGCTCTCGCATCCTGCTGCTGCCGGTGATCGCGGGCCTGGCCTACGAGTTCATCCGCTTCGGCAGCAAGCACGCCGACAACCGGCTCGTACGGGCGCTGCTCGCGCCGGGCCTGTGGCTGCAGGCACTGACCACGCGCGAACCGACCGACGACCAGGTCGAGGTCTCGATCGCCGCGCTGCTCGACGCACTCGACGCGGAGGCCCGCACAGCGGGCACGTCCGCACGCGTCGAAGTCATGGCGTAGAGCCCGCAGGCTCCCAGGTCACTATCCTCCCAGGCCTGATGGAACCCCTGATCGCAGAGATCGAGCGCAGCTATGCCGAGATCGAGCAGCAGCTCGGCGACCCGGAGCTGATCGCAGACCAGCGCCGTTACGCCGAGCTTGCCCGCCGGCACAAGCGCCTTGCCCACGCGCACGAGCTGGCGGTGCGGTGGCGTGAGCTGACTGCGCAGCAGGCGGACGCGCAGGAGATGCTGTCCGACGCCGACCCGGACATCCGCGGGCTCGCCCAGGAGCAGCTCACCGCGGCGCGTGACGCCCTGCCCGGGCTGGAGGAGGAGATCCGGGTGGAGATGCTCGAGTCCGACCCGGCCGACGAGAAGGACGTCATCGTCGAGGTGCGGGCCGGCACCGGCGGTGACGAGGCGGCCCTGTTTGCCGGCGACCTGTTCGAGATGCTCTCCCGCTATGCCCAGCAGCAGGGGTTCAAGACCGAGGTGCTGACCTCGAGCGGCGGTGACGCCGGCGGCTTCAAGGAGCTCGCCTTCGAGGTGCGGGGCGACGGGGCCTACTCCCAGTTCAAGTACGAGAGCGGGGTGCACCGCGTCCAGCGCGTCCCGGCAACGGAGTCGCAGGGCCGCATCCACACCTCGACCGCCACCGTGGCCGTGCTGCCCGAGGCCGAGGATCTGGACGTGGAGGTCAACCCCAACGACCTGCGGATCGACGTCTACCGCTCCGGTGGGCACGGCGGCCAGTCGGTCAACACGACCGACTCGGCGGTGCGCATCACCCACCTGCCGACCGGGCTGGTGGTCACCTGCCAGGACGAGCGATCGCAGCTCCAGAACAAGGAGCGGGCGATGAAGATCCTGCGCGCGCGGCTCTACGAGCTGGAGCGCGAGCGGGCCGAGCAGGAGGCGTCCGCCGCCCGGCTCTCGCAGATCGGGAGCGGCGAGCGCTCGGAGAAGATCCGCACCTACAACTTCCCGCAGAACCGGGTCACCGACCACCGGATCGGCCTGACCGTCCACAACCTCGACTCCGTGCTGGCCGGGTCGCTGCGGGACTTCACCGACGCCCTTGCGGCCGAGGATCGCCGGCGCCAGCTGGCGGCCGCCGCCGCGGAGTGAAGGCGCTCGGCGAGGTGCTGGCTGCGAGTGCCGGCTACCTCGAGCAGAAGGGCAGCCCGTCGCCGCGGCTCGACGCGGAGCTGCTGCTGGCCCATGCCCTGGGGGTGACCAGGGTCGAGCTCTACACCAACCACGATCGCCCGCTGACCGAGCAGGAGCTGTCGGAGATCCGCGAGCTGATCCGCCGGCGCGGCCGCCGGGAGCCGGTCGCCTACATCACCGGCAGCCGCGGTTTCAGGACGATCGAGCTGGCGGTCGACGAGCGGGTGCTGGTGCCCCGGCCCGAGACCGAGCTGGTCGTCGAGCGGGCGCTGGCGCTGCTCGAGGGTGTCGAGGAGCCGCGGGTGCTGGACGTCGGCACCGGCTCCGGCGCCATCGCCCTGTCGATTGCCGCCGAGCTGCCCGGGGCGAGGGTCACGGCCACCGACGTCTCGCCGGGCGCGCTTGCCGTCGCCCGGGCCAATGCGGAGCGGCTGGGGCTGGAGGTGGAGTTCGTGGAGGGCGACCTGCTGGATGGCGTCGCAGGGCGCAGCTTCGACGCGATCCTGTCCAACCCGCCCTACATCGCCGCGGGCGACCTGGCGGGGCTCGACCCCGAGGTGCGCGAGTTCGAGCCACAGCTGGCAACGGTCGCGGGACCCGACGGCCGCGAGGTCTACCAGGGCGCTGCTGGGCCCTGCGCGCGACCTGCTCGAACCGCGCGGCGTCCTGATCGTCGAGTGCGGCGAGGGGCAGGCGCCCTGGATCGCATCCGAGCTCGAACGCCTCGGGTACGGCGACGTCGCCGTGCACACCGACCTGGCAGGGATCGAGCGGGTCGTCGAGGGGCGCTCCGGATGAGCGTCCCGGCCGGTGCGGACGCCCGCCTGCTGGCCGGCGAGCTGGCCGTGATCCCCACCGACACGGTGTACGGCATCGCGTGCGCCGCGGGGAACGCCGACGCCTGCGCCCGCCTGTACGCGCTCAAGGACCGCCCACCCGGCCAGCCCACCGCGCTGCTCTTCGGGAGTGTCAGCGGCGCCGAGTCGGCGATCCCCGAACTGGCGGGCCGATCCTCCGAGCTGCTCGACCGCGTCATGCCGGGGCCGGTGACGCTGATCGTCCCCAACCCCGGCCGGCGGTTTGCCCACGTCTGTGGTGAGACGCCGGAGGTGATCGGCATCCGCGTTCCTGTGCTTCCCACCGGCGTTGCCGATCTGGCCAACGCGGTCGGCGGGCTGCTTGCCACGAGTGCCAACCTCCGTGGCGGTGCCGATCCGGGAGCGCTCGAGGAGGTTCCCGCGAAGGTGCGTGCAGCAGCCGGATTCGAGATCGACGGCGGGCAGGTCCGCGGGACGCCGTCCGCCGTGATCGACGTGAGCGGCAGCGAGCCGGTGGTGGTCCGCGACAGCCCGGACAGCGCGGCGCTCCTACGCCGGTTTGTCCGGCTAGCCGGTAAAGTCGCGCGAGCGACCAGCGACGGCGAAGGAGGCGATGAGCGTGGCGATGGCCGAGCAGACGTTGAAGGAGCTCCAGACGGTCGGCCTTGCCGAGGTCGACGCCAGCATCGCCGAGCTGATCGACCGCGAGCTGGAGCGGCAGCGCGACCAGATGGAGCTGATCGCGTCGGAGAACTTCACCTGGCCGGCGGTGCTCGAGGCGGTCGGGTCGGTGCTGACCAACAAGTACGCCGAGGGCTACCCCGGGCGCCGGTACTACGGCGGCTGCGAATGGGTCGACGAGGTCGAGCAGCTGGCGATCGACCGCGCCAGGGAGCTGTTCGGCGCCGACCACGCCAACGTCCAGCCGCACGCCGGCGGCCCCGCCAACCTGGCCGCCTACTTCGCGATGTTGAAGCCCGGCGACTCGATTCTCGGTCTGCGGCTCGACCACGGCGGCCACCTGACGCACGGCCTCAAGGTCAACTTCTCGGGCCTGCTCTACGACGTCCACGCCTACGGCGTCCACCGCGAGGACTCGCGGATCGACTTCGACGAGGTGCGCCGGCTGGCCCACGAGCACAAGCCGAAGCTGATCGTCGCCGGCGCGTCTGCGTACCCGCGGGTGATCGATGCTGCCGCCTTCCGCGAGATCGCCGACGAGGTCGACGCCCGCCTGATGGTCGACATGGCGCACTTCTCCGGCCTGGTCGCCGCCGGCCTCCACCCGAACCCGGTCGAGTACGCCGACGTGGTCACCTCGACCACCCACAAGACGCTTGCCGGCCCGCGGGGCGGCCTGGTGCTGTGCCGCGAGGAGCACGCTGCGGCGGTCGACAAGGCCGTCTTCCCGGGACTGCAGGGCGGGCCGCTGTGCCACGTGATCGCCGCCAAGGCCGTCTGCTTCAAGCTGGCGTCGAGCCCGGCGTTTCGCGAGTACCAGGCGCAGATCGTCCGCAACGCCCAGACGCTGGCGGAGGTGCTCATGGACGGTGGCATCAAGCTCCTCACCGACGGCACCGACGTGCACCTGATCCAGCTCGACCTGCGCGCCACCCAGTGGTCGGGCAAGGACGCCGAGGAGCGGCTGCACGAGGTGGCGATCACGGTCAACCGCAACACGGTTCCGTTCGACGAGCGGCCGCCGGCGATCGCGTCGGGCGTGAGGATCGGGACGCCGGCCGTGACGATGCGCGGATTCGTCGACGAGGACATGCGCGAGGTGGGGGCGATCATCCTGGAGACGCTGGATCCGGCTGCCGACCTGCCTGCGCTTCGCGAGCGGACGCGGGAGCTGATGGCGTCTCGCCCGCTCTACCCGGGGTTCCGACACGGGAGGGCCGAACTGTGACCGCTGGCACCGACACCCTGGTGGTCGTCGAGCACCCGCTCGTCCACCACAAGCTGACGCTGCTCCGCGACCGGGCGACGACGACCCGCGACTTCCGGCAGCTCGTCGGGGAGCTGGCGGTCGTGCTCTGCTACGAGGCGACCCGCGACCTGGAGCTGGAGGCGGTCGACGTCGACACCCCGCTCGAGCGTGCCCCCGGCTGGCGGCTGTCGGGCAAGAAGCTCGGCATCGTCGCGGTGATGCGCGCCGGCGCGGGCATGCTGGACGCGCTGCTCGACCTCATCCCCGGCGCCCGGGTCGGCTTCGTCGGCCTCTACCGCGACGAGGAGACGCTGCGGCCGGTCGAGTACTACAGCAAGCTGCCGTCAGACCTTGCCGAGCGCGACGTGATCGTGCTCGACCCCATGCTGGCCACCGGCGGCACGGCCGCCGCGGCCGTCGCGCTCTGCAAGGAGCGGGGGGCGCGCCGGATCAGCCTGCTCTGCATCGTGGCTGCGCCGGAGGGCGTGCGCCGGCTGGCCGAGGCGCATCCGGACGTGATCGTGTACGCCTGTGCCCTCGACCGGGGGCTGAACGAGCACGGCTACATCCTGCCGGGGCTGGGCGACGCCGGCGACCGCCTGTTCGGAACTCGCTAACCCGCAGGAACTGCCACCGCCGGTCGCCGGGGGCGGCGTGTGCGATGCTTTCGGCGAGATGGCGGCATCTAGATGCCTGTAGACGCGGCGCTGATCGACTATCAGGCGGCGGTTGTCGGCTTTGCGGTGGCGTTCATGCTGGCCGTTCTGCTGACGCCCGTGGCGAGCGAGCTTGCCTGGCGGATCGGAGCTGTCGACCGCTCGACCGATTCCCGCCGCCTGCACGCCAGCCCGACGCCGCTGCTGGGCGGCCTGGCGATCTTTGCCGCGATCGCGATCCCGGCGCTGGCGCTCGGCAACGCACACGGGTTCTGGGGAATCATGGCCGGCGCCGCGCTGATGGCGGGGCTGGGGGCGTTCGACGACATCCACCCGCTGCGCCCGGCGGTGAAGTTCGCCGGGATGATCCTGATCGCGGCCATCCCCGCCTGGCTGGGCATCACCATCGACCACATCACGCTGCCGGTGATCGGTGTCCACAACCTGGGCTGGGCGCAGTACCCGCTGACCGTGCTGTGGATCGTGGCGATCGCGAACATCGTCAACTTCATCGACGGCATGGACGGGCTGGCGGCCGGCTTCTGCGGGATCTCGGCGCTCACCTTCGCGATCCTCTGCGCGTCGCTGAGCCGCACCGATGCCGCGGCCGTCTCGGCGATCGTCGCCGGGGCCGCGTTCGGCTTCCTTCGGTACAACTTCCACCCGGCGGTGATCTTCATGGGCGACTCGGGATCGCTGATGCTCGGGTACCTGCTGGCGGCACTCTCGATCCAGGGCGTGCTGAAGACCGCGGCGGCCGTCTCCCTCGTCTTCCCGCTGATGATCCTGGCCCTGCCGATCCTGGACACCTCGTTCGTGATCCTGAAGCGGCTGAAGTACCGGCAGCCGATCTACCAGGCCGACCGCTCCCACTTCCACCACCGGTTCGCCAACATCGGCTTCTCGCAGCGGCGCACGGCCCTCTATCTGTACGGCTGGTGCGCCTCGCTGTCCCTGCTCGCGCTGGCCATCCGCTTCGTGCCCAGCCACCGCCACGACTGGGGCTGGGTGAGCGTCACGGTGCTGGGCGTGATGGGGCTGATGGCGGTCGCCACCTCGCTCTACGTGATCTATCTGCTGGAGATCCTCAAGCTGCGGCACCTGCAGGCCATCGGGCTGTTTCGGCACCACGTTCGGGAGGTGCCACAAAGCGAGCGCGCAGCGTGACCTCTCAAAATGGCAGATTCGGCCAGATATGGCCGATTGTGGCGGGTGAGAATGCACCCTTGTGGTTGTCACATAGTCCGCGGATCTGGCATACTACGGGCGGCCGCCTCCCAGAGAGCGGCGACGATCTGCGAGCTGATTGTGCAGGGTAAGCGTCCGGCTGCGTCCGCGGCATCCGCCGGGATGTTCTTGCTGGGAGCGCTGGTCCTGTGCGTCGGTATCGGGGTCGCCGCCGGTTGGCTGGGAGGGTATCCCTATGTGGGGGCGGCGGTGGGTGCCGCCATCGGTATCCCGCTGAGCTTTTACCTCGTTTACCGGCGCTACAGAGACATCATTTGAACCAACGCGGCACATCCCTCGGGCTCCTGCTCGCCCACAACATCGACGCCCTGATCGCGGTCGTGGCGCTGCCGGTGTTCCTGCTGGCGGGCTGGCCTGCGTCGGGGTGGTTCTGGGCCGTCCTGCTGTGGGCCGTGAACCGCTGCCTCCAGGTCTGGACCGAGCGCCGGGCCGCCCGGATGTCGGCGCTGCGCGGCGTCGGCGTGATGGGGGCGAGCATGCTGCTGCGGCCGTGGATCGGGCTGCTGCTGCTGTTCCTGATCGTCCGCGACAACCGTGCCGAAGCCGTGTCGTCGCTGGTGCTCCTCCTGATCCTGGTGACGGTCGACATCGGCACCCGGATCGTCACGCATCGCAACATCGGCCAGCAGGTCGGCGGGACGGAGACCGTCTAGATGCTTCTCACCTCCGACTTCAACCCGGTCTCGGAGTTCACGAACTTCCTGTCCAACCCCTACGTGAAGCTGCCGCTGGGGCTGGATATCAACAAGGGCGTTGTCTACATCTGGCTGACGGGGTTGGTGACGATCGTCGGCGCGCTGCTGGTCACCCGCGGCCTCAAACTGCGGCCGGCTCGTCCCCAGGCGACGGCCGAGATCCTGTACGACGTCGCCCAGAACACGATCGCTCGGGCCAACCTGCCACAGGAGGGCATGAGGATCTGGTTCCCGTACGTGGCCACGCTGTTCGTCTTCATCGGGGTGATGAACCTGATCGGGTTCATCCCGCTGCCCTTCTCGGACGACCACGTCCACATCGGCGGGGTGGCCGTCCCGCAGCTCCAGATCTACGCAGCCTCCGCCAGCCTGTCTGTCTCGCTGGCGCTGACCCTGGTCACGTTCTTTGCCAGCCACATTGAGGGCATCCGCTACAACGGCGTCATCAAGTACTTCAAGAGCTGGGTGCCGTCCGGCAGCCCCAAGCCACTGCTGGTGCTGCTGATCCCGGTCGAGGTGATCTCGCAGTTCGCGCGCCTGATCTCGCTCTCCGTCCGGCTCTTCGCCAACATGCTGGCCGGCCACCTCGTGATCGCCGTGTTCCTCGCGCTCGCCGGTCTGCTGACGACGGGCATCGGCTACTGGTTCATCCAGCCGTTCGGCCTGGCCATGGGCGTGGCGATCTACACCCTGGAGGTCGTGCTGATCGCCGGCCTGCAGGCCTTCATCTTCGCGATCCTTTCCGCCATCTACATCGGTGGAGCGATCCACCCCGACCACTAGGAGACATCCGAATGGCAGCAGCACCATCAGTCCAGGCCGCCAAGGCCATCGAGCTCGGGCTCGCGACCGCCATCGGCGCGATCGGCCCCGGCGTCGGAGTCGGTTTCATCTTCGGCAAGACCATCGAGTCGGTCGGCCGGCAGCCCGAGCTGCGCGGTCAGCTGCAGGGCATGATGTGGCTCGGTTTCGCACTGACCGAGGCCATCGTGTTCTACGCCCTGGTCATGGGCTTCGTCGCCTACATCCTGATCTGAGGCCGGTTCAATGCTTCCCCTGCTCTCTGCGAACGACCTGATCAAGCCCAATCCGGGGCTGATGTTCTGGACGCTGCTGACGTTCATCATCGTCCTCGTGATCCTGCGGTGGAAGGCCTTCGGGCCGCTCCAGGCCGCAATCGACGCCCGCCGTCAGGCGATCGCGTCTGACCTCGACGCCGCCCAGTCGGCGCGCGAGGAGGCCCAGGCTGCGCTCGCGGAGTACCGGGCGCAGCTGGCGGAGTCCCGCAAGGAGGCCGTCCGGATCGTGGAGGAGGCTCGCAAGGCCGCCGACGAGCGCCGCGCCCGTGACATCGCCGAGCTCGAGAGCGAGAAGGCACGCCAGCTCCAGCGGGCCAAGGAGGAGATCGCCGCCGAGGTGCGCTCGACCCTGCAGACGATCAAGACGCAGATCGCCGAGCTGTCGGTGATGACCACCGAGAAGCTGGTCAAGGCGAAGCTGGACGAGGCAGAGCAGAAGCGCCTGATCGAGGATGCGCTGGCCGGCGTCGACCTGTCGTCGTTCGCCGCGCTCGAGGCCAAGGAGTAAGGCCCGGTGGCCGATCTCACCGATCCCGCCGCGCGGGTCTACGCCGAGGCGCTTCGTCAGGCCGCTGTCGAGGCCGGGAAGCTGGAGCAGGTCAACCGCGACCTGGCCCGCTTCACCGAGACGCTGGCCGAGAACCGCCAGGTGGCATCCGCGCTCTTCAACCCGCAGCTGCCGCGGGAGGCGAAGGAGCGGATCGTCGTCCAGATGCTCGCCGACGCCGAGCCGCTGACGCGAAACGGCGTGTTGGTGCTGATCAGCAACGGGCGCCTGCCGCTGCTGCTCGACCTGCAGGCGGTGTTCGCAGAGATGGCCGCCGAGGCCGAGCAGATTCTCGACGTCGAGCTGACCACCGCGGTCGAGCTCGACGACGAGCAGGTCAATGAGATCGAGCGCCGGATCAGCGGCGCCACCGGCGTCAACGCCCGGCTGACTGCCCGGGTCGACCCTCAGATCATCGGCGGGCTGGTGCTGAAGGCCCGCGGCGTCCTCCTGGACGCATCCGTCAGGCGCGAGCTGGAGAACCTCCGCCGCGCCCTGGTCAATACACCTCTGCCAGTTGGGAGCGAAGCGTGAGCCTACGTCCAGACGAGATTGCATCGATTCTCAAGTCCGAGATCGAGCGCTACGAGATCGACGTCGACGTCGAAGAGGTCGGCACGGTCATCCAGATCGGCGACGGCATCGCGCGCATCTATGGGCTGCAGGGGGCCGTGGCGCTGGAGAAGCTGGAGCTCGACCACGGCGTGACCGGCCTGGCGCTGAACCTCGAAGAGGACAACGTCGCAGCCGTGCTGTTCGGCGAGTGGGAGAAGATCAGCGAGGGCGACTCGGTGCGCCGCACCGGTGAGGTCATGTCGGTGCCCGTCGGTGATGCCCTGGTCGGCCGCGTCGTCGACCCGCTGGGCAACCCGCTGGACGGCGCCGGCCCGATCGAGACCACCGAGACGCGTCCGCTGGAGTGGAAGGCGCCCGGCGTCGTCGACCGGCAGCCGGTGAAGGAGCCGCTGCAGACCGGCATCAAGGCGATCGACGCCATGATCCCGATCGGGCGCGGCCAGCGCGAGCTGATCATCGGCGACCGCGGCACAGGCAAGACCGCGATCTGCGTCGACACGATCCTGAACCAGCAGGGCCAGGACGTGATCTGCGTCTATGTCGCCATCGGCCAGAAGGCCTCGACCGTCCGTCAGGTGGAGGAGACGCTGAGGTCGGCCGGAGCGATGGACTACACGATCATCGTGTCGGCGCCGGCGTCGCAGGCCGCCCCGATCAAGTACATGGCGCCCTATGCGGGCTGCTCGATGGGCGAGTACTTCCTCTACAACGGCAAGCACGCGCTCTGTATCTACGACGACCTCAGCAAGCACGCCGACGCCTACCGGCAGATGTCCCTGCTGGTGCGCCGCCCGCCGGGTCGCGAGGCCTACCCGGGCGACGTCTTCTACCTGCACTCGCGGCTGCTGGAGCGGGCGGTGAAGCTGTCCGACGAGCTGGGCGCCGGGTCGCTGACCGCGCTGCCGGTGATCGAGACGCAGGCCGGCGACGTGTCGGCCTACATCCCGACCAACGTCATCTCGATCACGGACGGCCAGATCTTCCTGCAGTCCGACCTGTTCTACTCCGGCGTCCGGCCGGCCATCAACGCCGGCATCTCGGTGTCGCGGGTGGGCGGCAACGCGCAGACCAAGGCGATGAAGAAGGTCGCCGGGCGCCTGCGCCTCGACCTCGCCTCCTACCGCGAGCTGGCGGCGTTCGCCCAGTTCGGCTCCGAGCTGGACGACGCGACCCAGCGCCAGCTGTCCCGCGGCCAGCGCCTGGTGGCGACCCTCAACCAGCCGCAGTACCAGCCGTGGCCGTTCGAGGAGCAGGTGGCCGCCATCTGGGCCGCGACCAACGGCTATCTCGACCCCATCGCGGTCGAGCACGTGACCCGCTTCAATGAGGACCTGATCTCGTTCCTGCGCGGCCAGCCGAAGGTGCTGGACGCGATCCGGGAATCCGGCGACCTGTCGGACGAGACCCAGGGGCTGCTGAAGTCGGCGGTCGAGACGTTCGCCGGCAGCTTCATCGTCGAGGAAGACACCCAGGCCGCGTAGGCGGCGGGCTCCCAGAATGGCCACCCAGCAGGACATCAAGCGGCGGATCCGGTCGATCCGCAACACGGAGAAGATCACCAAGGCGATGGAGCTGGTGGCCGCGTCGCGGCTGCGCCGCGCTCAGCAGCGAATCGAGGCGCTGCGGCCGTACGCCGACCGGCTGGCCGAGGTGATGGTGGAGGTCGCGGCGGCCGATGCGCACGCCTACGACCAGCCGCTGCTGGCACAGCGCGACGTGAAGTCCGTCGCCGTGCTGGCGCTGACCGCCGACCGTGGTCTGGCCGGGGCGTTCAACGCCAACGTCGTTCGCCAGTCCCTGGAGATCGCGCGCGAGCAGCGCGCGGCGGGCCGCGACGTGCACTGGCTGGTCGTCGGCCGCAAGGGCGTGTCGACCATGCGCTTCCGCCGCCAGACGGTGGAGGCCGACTTCACGGGCATCACCGATCGCCCGAGCTACGGCGACGCCCGTGAGATCGCCGCCAAGGCCGCTGAGCTGTACGCCTCCGGCGAGGTCGACCGCGTGGTCATGGTCTACAACCGCTTCATCTCGGCCCTCGCCCAGAAGCTCGAGGTGGTCGAGCTGCTGCCGGTGCCGGAGGAGGCGCTGACCGGCGCCGAGCCAGAGGCCGTCGAGGGCTCATACATCCACGAGCCGGACGTCCGCGAGGTGCTGGCGGCGTTGCTGCCGACCTACATCGAGACGACCATCTACCGCGCGATGCTGGAGTCGACGGCCTCGGAGCACGGCGCCCGGATGACGGCGATGCGGAACGCCTCGGAGAACGCAGGCGAGTTCCTCGACGTGCTGACTCTGCGCATGAACCGCGCCCGCCAGGCCGAGATCACCCAGGAGATCCTGGAGGTCGTGGCCGGTGCAGACGCCCTCTCCTAGCTGACCACGCGGGTGCCCCCTCCGAGGGGTCTTCTGCCCGCGTGACGATTCTCGCTAACTTCCTGTCCGCAGAGCCGTCATAACGTCGGATAGGGGAGTACCCCCCGCGTTGGGCGAGGTGTGCTCTGACTCTGACAAAAGGAGGGAAAGTGGGTTCGTTTGTAACCCGCGCGCGGTTCGGAGTGATCGCCGCGTTCGCCGTGGTGGCTCTCGCCGCTGCCGGATGCGGATCGTCGAGCAGTTCCTCGGGCAGCAATGGCTCCGGGTCGACGATCTCGACTAACGCCAACCTGACCAACGGCGGCACGTTCAACTTCCCGCTGTATGCGGAACCGGTGTCCATCACCCCGCTGCAGGGCCAGGAGTCTGAGGGTGTGTCGGTCGAGAAGAACATCTTCGAGGGCCTCGTCGACTACAACCCGCAAACCCTCGCCACGGTGCCGGACATCGCCAAGAGCTGGACGCACAACAGCCAGAACACGGTGTTCACGTTCCAGCTGCGAAACAATGCGGCGTTCGCCAACGGGGAGAAGATCAACGCCGACACGTTCGTCAAGGACTGGGGCATCGCCTGCGCCAAGTACACGGCGTCCGTGGTTGCGTACATCCTCGAGCCCATCAAGGGCTACGACCAGTGCGTCGCCAGCAACAACGCGGTGCTCTCGGGTGTCCAGGCCACCGGCCCGTACACCCTCCAGGTGACGCTCACCAGCCCGTTCTCCGACTTCGTCGAGACGCTCGGCCACCCCGTCACGTGGGCGTTCCCGCCTGACCTGGCCAACACGAAGTCCAAGCAGGCCAACTTCGAGAAGCACCCGGTCGGCTCTGGCCCGTTCGCGTTCGTCAGCTGGACGCCGAACAAGACGATCATCATCAAGAAGAGCCCGACCTACACGGGCCCGACCCCGGCGCACCTGAGCGAGGTCAACTTCCACATCTACCCGGACGGCGACGAGAACGGCCCGTTCCTGGCGTTCAAGTCCGGCAAGATGCAGTACGCGATGATCCCGAGCGGCCAGGTCAAGGCCACGGAGTCCGATCCCAAGCTGGGCAAGGACGTCCGCACCGGCCCGCAGCTGGCTCTCTACTACTACGGGTTCAACCTGAACACCAACAGCATCATCGCCAAGAACCTGAAGCTCCGGCAGGCCCTCAACTACGCCACCAACTCGGCGGCTGTGGTGAACAACATCAACGAGGGCATCGGCAAGGTGGCGGACGGCCTGGTTCCAGACGGCATGCCGTGCTTCCAGCCGAACCAGTCGCCCTACCACTACGACCCGGCGAAGGCGAAGCAGCTGCTGAGCCAGGTCGGTACCGTGCCGCAGCTCACGCTCGGCTACAACACCGACCCCGGCCACCAGCGGATCGCCGAGGCCCTGATCCAGGGCTACAAGCAGGTCGGCCTGAACATCAAGGCCGAGAACTTCGACTGGGGCACGTATCTGGACAAGCTCCAGAAGGGCGAGTTCTCCTTCTGGCGCCTGGGCTGGATCGCCGACTATCCCTCGATTGACGACTTCATCTACCCGATGTTCTATTCGAAGGAAGCCGGCAACAACAACCTGACCTTCTACAAGAATCCGAAGGTCGACGCGGATCTGGTCGCGGCCCGTGCCGAGAGCGATCCGACGAAGCGCTGCTCGATGTACAACGCGATTCAGCGCGAGATCCTGGCAGATGCTCCCGAGATCCCGATCTACTACTACGGGTACGCTCGGGTGGTCTCGCCGCAGGTGGAGAACTTCGCCTACGACGCAATGGGCGTTCCCCACTTCGCGATCATGGGCATCGATTCGTCGAAGCCCGCGAGCTGATCGATTAGCCAGCTCCCGCCGGGGCGCCCCTTTATCGGGCGCCCCGGCGGGAGTAGACTTCTGCCAGACCACGGGGCGCATCCCGCGCCGAGGACTCCCGACTCGTGCTTGTCTTTATCATCCGCCGCCTTCTCCAGGCGATTCCCACCCTTTTCGGGGTGAGCCTGATCGCGTTCGCGCTGCTCAAGGCGGTACCCGGCGACCCGGCCCGCATCCTCGCCGGCAAGAACGCCACACCGATCTTTCTGGCCAACGAGCGGCACACGCTGAAGCTCGACGAGCCCTACTGGATGCAGTACAAGGATTTCGTGGGCGGCGCGCTCGACTTCCGCTGGCCCTACACCAGCAGCACCGGCTTCCAGGATCCGTGGAACCCGGACTTCGGTCAGTCGTGGGCCGTCCAGCGCTACACGTCCGTCAGCACGGTCATCGCGCAGAAGTTCCCGCGCACCGCGGCCCTGGCGATCTCGGCCATCATCATCGAGATCATCTTCGGCATCGGCCTGGGGATCTTCTCGGCCCTCAAGCACCGGACGCGGCTCGACACCGGCGTGACGGTGGTCAACCTGGGGATCTATGCGCTGCCCGTGTTCGTGTTCGGGGTCGCGTTACAGATCGTGTTCTGCCTGCCGCACAACAACCTGTTCGGCACCGGCGTCGGGTTCGACACGTCGAACATTTTCAACATCGATACCGACAACCCACCGAGCTTCCTGGGCGCGTTCAACCCGGTCTTCTTCGTCCAGAACCTGCTGCTGCCCTCCATCACGCTGGCCATGGTCTCGGTCGCCTCGACCGCCCTGGTCATGCGTACGAGCCTGCTCGAAGTGGTAAGAGCGGACTACATGAAGACGGCACGCGCCAAGGGCCTCAGCCCCCGCAAGGTGATCGGCAAGCACGCGCTGAAGAACGCGCTGCTGCCGATGATCACGATCATCGGGCTCGACCTGGGCATCATCCTGGGCGGCGCCGTGATCACCGAGTCGATCTGGCAATGGGACGGCATCGGCCGTCTCCAGATAACGGCCATCGGCGCCCGCGACGCACCGGTTGCGATCGTGGTCACCATGCTGCTGGCCCTGATCTTCGTCGTGGTCAGCGTTCTGATCGACATCCTCTACGCGTTCGCCAATCCTCGCATCCGACTCCAGGACATCGAATAGATGGCACTAGACCAACCTGAAGAGACTCCCGTCGTCGGCCAGCGCGGCGGAGCGCTGGCGGTCGGTGCCGGCGCGCTGGCGCAGCAGGCATCGGAAGCTGCCAGCCGCCGATCGACCGGCCCGTGGCTGCAGGTCCTGCAGCGCACGTTCCGCGCCAAGAGCGCGGTCGTCGGCCTGATGCTGTTGACGTTCATCATCGTCATCGAGCTGTTCGGCTATCGCCTGGCGCCCTACAACACGACGCACATCAACCTCACCCAGGGCGCCGTGTATCACTCACCGCCGTCGCTGAGTCATCCGTTCGGAACCGACGATCTGGGCCGCGACATCCTCTCGCGCCTGCTGGTCGGCGGCCGGATCTCGATCGCGATCGGCTTCGCCGCGACCATCATCTCGGTGATCGTCGGAGTGATCATCGGCGCCACGTCGGGTATGGCGCGCGGATTCGTCGACAGCGTGCTGATGATGGTCACCAACTGGTTCCTGAGCTTCCCGTTCTTCCTGCTGGCACTGGCCATCATCGCCGTGTACGGCTCCGGCGTGAACTCCGTCGTCGCCGCCCTCTGGATCAGCGGCTGGGCCTACTTCGCCCGGCTGCTACGAGGCCAGGTGCTCTCGATTCGCGAGACCGAGTACGTCGAGGCTGCGCGTGCTAGCGGGGCCAGCGGCCTGCGGGTGCTGCACAAGCACATCCTGCCGAACTCGATGGCGCCGCTGATGGTGGTCGCGACGCTCTCGATCGCCGGGAACATCACCGGCGAGGCGGGGCTCTCGTTCCTCGGCGTCGGCGTTCCGCCGACACAGGCGATCACGTGGGGCAACATGGCGGGCATCGGCGAGCAGTTCGTGACCTTCAACCCGGTCGAGGTGCTTGCGCCGTCGGCCGCGATCGCGATCACGCTGATCGCGGTGACCCTGTTCGGGAACGCGCTCCGAGACGCCGCCGACCCGAAGCTGAAGGACTGACCCTCTCCTCAGGGATGGAACCACGTGGCTGAACCCGTACTCTCGGTCCGCAACCTGAAGACCTACTTCTCGACCCGTGCGGGCCAGGTGAAGGCGGTCAACGACGTCACCTTCGACGTCTATCCCGGCGAGACGCTGGGCATCGTCGGCGAGTCGGGATCCGGCAAGACGGTGCTGTCGCTCTCGATTCTCGGACTGGTGCCCGATCCGCCCGGCAAGATCGTCGACGGCGAGGTGATCCTGAACGGGCCGGATGGGCCGCGTGACCTGGTGCAGATGAACGAGAAGCAGCTGCGCTCCGTGCGCGGCAAGGACATCTCGATGATCTTCCAGGACCCGATGACGAGCCTGAACCCGGTCTACAAGATCGGCGACCAGGTGGGGGAGCCGCTCGTCGCCCACCACAAGGCCGACAAGAAGGCCGCGCTGAAGCAGGCGGAGGAACTCCTGCGCCGGGTCGGCATCGCCAACCCGAGCAAGCGCGTGAAGGAGTATCCGCACGAGTTCTCGGGCGGCATGCGGCAGCGCGCCATGATCGCGATGGCGCTGGCCAACAACCCGACGATCCTGATCGCCGACGAGCCGACCACGGCTCTGGACGTCACCATCCAGGCCCAGATCCTGGAGCTGATGCAGGCGATGCAGCGCGACTACGGCTCGGCGATCATCCTGATCACCCACGACCTCGGTGTGATCGCCGGCATGGCAGACAGGGTGCTCGTGATGTACGGCGGGCGGGTGGTCGAGACGGGGACTGCCGACGAGATCTTCTACAACCCGCAGCACCCGTACACGTGGGGTCTGCTGGGCTCGCTGCCCCGGCTCGACGCCGGCGGCGAGGCGCAGCTGAACGCCATCCCCGGGTCGCCGCCGAACCTGCTCAACATGGACGACCAGCGGTGCCCGTTCGTCAACCGCTGCAAGTTCGTCCACGAGCAGTGTTTCAAGGGCTTCCCCGAGTACGAGCGCCTGAGCGACACGCAGAAGGTGGCATGCACCCTGAGCACCGCCCAGCGCAAGGATCTGGGGGCCAAGGAGCTCGCTTCGACCGGAGCCCTGCTGTGAGCGCGACCGAGGTACAGCCGGAGGCGGCGCCGACCACAGGCGGCGACGTCCTGCTGTCGGTGCGCCGCCTGAAGAAGCACTTCCCGATCCGTTCCGGGATCCTGGTGCGGCGCAAGGTGGGGGCCGTGTACGCGGTCGACGACGTCTCCTTCGACGTCAAGCGCGGCGAGACGATGGGCCTGGTCGGCGAGTCCGGGTGCGGCAAGTCGACGACCGCCCGCGTGATCCTGCGGCTGATCCCCGAGACGTCCGGTCAGGCGTTCCTGGACGGGGTCAACGTCCTCAGCCTCGACGGCAAGGATCTGCGCGACGCCCGCAAGGACATGCAGATCATCTTCCAGGACCCGTATGCGTCGTTGAACCCGCGCATGCGGGTCGAGGACATCATCGCGGAGCCTCTCATCTCGCTGCGGGTCGGCAACGGGGCATCGCGCCGCAAGCGGGTACGCGAGCTGCTGAACACCGTTGGCCTGCTGCCCGACCACGCCGAGCGGTTCCCGCACGAGTTCTCGGGTGGTCAGCGCCAGCGCATCGGCGTCGCCCGTGCTCTGGCGCTGCGACCGAAGCTGATCATGTGCGACGAGCCGGTGTCGGCGCTGGACGTGTCGATCCAGGCCCAGATCGTGAACCTGCTGGACGAGCTGCAGACCGAGCTGAACCTGACCTACGTGTTCATCGCCCACGACCTGTCGGTCGTCAAGCACGTCTCCGACCGGGTTGCGGTCATGTACCTGGGCCGGATCGTCGAGCTGTCCGACGCCGAGGAGCTCTACCGCAATCCGCAGCACCCGTACTCGCAGGCGCTGCTGTCGGCCGTGCCGGTGCCCGATCCCACCAAGGAGCGCCAGCGCCAGCGGATCGTGCTCGAGGGAGATGTGCCCAGCCCGGCGAACCCGCCGTCCGGCTGCCACTTCCACCCCCGCTGCTGGAAGGCGCAGGAGATCTGCAAGCACGAGTATCCGCCGCTCGAGTCCAAGCGGCCCGGCCTCGGCCACGTGACGGCCTGCCACTTCCCCGACCTCCCGAGCACCCCGGAGCCTGCAGCAGCCGCACCCGCTTCGCCGGCTTCCTGATGTTCAAGCAGCTGCTTCTCGCGTGTGCGGTCGCGGCCGCCGTGGCCGGCTGTGCGGGCAGCTCGGGCGGTGGCGGTTCGTCCGCACCTGCCACGACGACCGCCAAGACGGATCCGGTGGCCCTGACGGTGAACGGTCAGCCGATCCACCAATCGACGATCCAGGCGCTGCAGAAGGATCTCAAGTTCGCCGGCCAGCCTCACTCGGTGAAGGACGCCGAGAACCGCGCCATCGACCAGACGCTGATCGCCCAGGAGGCCGACCGCCGGTTCGTGACCCTGACGCCGGACGAGGAGAACGCCGGCCTGGCCCAGGCGCTGGCGACCAGCGGCAACGTGAAAGCGGCGCTGAAGAAGGCCGGCATCACGATGGCCCACTTCCGCGAGGAGGTCAACCAGCGGCTGCTCGTGCGCAAGCTGATCGCGACCGAGTTCGCCAGGCTGAAGGCCACCAATGCCCAGCTCCACCAGCGCTACATCAGCGACCACCACCTGTTCTGGGTGGGCACGGTGGTGCGGCTGTCGGCCATCCAGGCGCGCAACGCACTGGAGGGCAAGGAGATCCTGCATCTCCTCAAGCAGGGGCGGACATTCGACCAGCTCGCAGGCCAGTACAACCCGGGCGGGGGCAGCGCCGACATTGGCTGGGGGCCGCTCAGCGCGCTGCCGCCGGCGACCCGGCTCGCGGTGGGCAAATTAAAAGTTGGCGAAGTCGCACCAACTCCTTTGCGCTTCGGGCCGTCATATGCGGTGCTGAAGCTGACCGACCGCAAGCCAGCCCACTACGACACATTCGCCCAGGTGAAAAACGCCATCGCAATCACCATGAACTCCGCTCTCAGGCAGAAAGCGTTCACGCGCTGGCTCAACGCCGAGCGCGCTCGTGCCGATATCCAGCGGCGATGAGGTCGTGGCTATGATCAGAACGCCGATGAGCAACCCGTGCGACAGCGCTCGAGAGTTGATCTCCGCAGGCCTCGACGGCGAGGCGAGCGAGCTTGAGCTGCGCAGCGCCGAGCGCCACCGGCTGACGTGCGAGACCTGTCGGTCGTTCGCCGAATCGGCAACGCGGACAACGCACCGGGTGCGCAGCTCGCGGCCGCTGGTCTCGACGCTGACGTTCGCGCCGCCGCGCCGCAGCTCTCCGGCGCGCCGTTGGACGGCGTCCATGGGAGCCGCCGCTGCACTGGCGGCGATGGCGCTGCTGGGTGTGTTCGTCTCGGAGCAGACGCACCAGCCGCAGACCAGGCACGCGGCCGCCCCGATGAAGGTCGCCCTGCTGAGCCCGGGCCAGCTGCAGACCGAGAAGATCCAGATGCACCAGCCGGTGACTCCGATCGATCCCGAGCTGCTGCGCGGCGGCACCCTCGGCTAGTAGATCGGTGATTCCATATCGGCGCGGGGCTGGCCGCGCACCCGCCGTGGCCGGGCCGAGCCCGGCCTCGGGCGGCTGCGCTGCGGCGCGAGCCGTCGCCTGGGTGTGTCCCCCTTCCGGGGTCTGCTTGGATAGCAGACCCCTTCAGACCGGTGTCAAGCATTGCTTGACACCTTGCGCACGTGCTACAGCACGCACGCTCCCTGCGGCCAGCCCCAGGCTGGGGTTCGCGCTCGCCCAGCCATCACGCCTATCTGAAATCAACGATCGAGCCGCTTTCTCATGTCACGAAGTCCGCGACTTCCCGCGGCCGCCGCATGCTAGAATCGGCATTCCTGAGCCGAAAACACCGCCTCGCGCGCGCTACTTGAGGAGTTACATGTCCACTGGGAACGGCCAAAACGTCGGCAGGATCGTCGAGATCAAGGGAGTCGTCATCGACGCCGCCTTCGACGAGCACCTGCCCGGGATCTACCACGCGCTGGAGATCAGCGTCCCCGGCAAGGACGGCGCTACCTCGACGCTGGTTGCGGAGGTACAGCAGCACCTGGGGGACAACCGCGTACGCGCGATCGCAATGGATGCGACCGACGGGCTGGCCCGCGGACTCGACGTGATCGACACCGGGGGTCCGATCACCGTGCCGGTGGGCGACCAGACGCTGGGCCGGATCTTCAACGTTCTCGGCCAGCCGGTCGATCACGGCGAGCCGGTCGAGGGTGAGCGCTGGCAGATCCATCGCGACCCGCCGCCGTTCGAGGACCTGACGCCGACCGCCGAGATCTTCGAGACCGGGATCAAGGTGATCGACCTGCTCGCCCCGTACGTGAAGGGCGGCAAGGTCGGGCTGTTCGGCGGCGCCGGCGTCGGCAAGACGGTGCTGATCCAGGAGCTGATCCGGAGCATCGCCCAGGAGCACGGCGGCGTGTCCGTCTTCGCGGGCGTCGGTGAGCGCACGCGCGAGGGCAACGACCTCTGGATCGAGATGACGGAGTCGGGGGTCATCGAGAAGACCGCCCTCGTCTACGGCCAGATGAACGAGCCGCCGGGCGCCCGCCTGCGGGTGGGTCTGACCGGGCTGACCATGGCCGAGTACTTCCGCGACGTCGAGAACCAGGACGTGCTGCTCTTCATCGACAACATCTTCCGGTTCGTCCAGGCAGGCTCCGAGGTCTCGGCGCTTCTCGGCCGTATGCCGAGCGCCGTGGGCTACCAGCCGACGCTGGCCACCGAGATGGGGGAGCTGCAGGAGCGGATCACCTCGACCAACAAGGGCTCGATCACGTCCGTGCAGGCCATCTACGTGCCCGCCGACGACCTCACCGACCCGGCGCCCGCCGCCTCGTTCGCGCATCTCGACGCAACGACGGTGCTGTCGCGCTCGATCTCGGAGAAGGGCATCTACCCGGCCGTCGACCCGCTCGACTCCACGTCGCGGATCCTGCAGCCGGGCAGCGTCAGCCCCGAGCACTACGAGACGGCGACGCGGGTGCAGGAGGTGCTGCAGCGCTACAAGGACCTGCAGGACATCATCGCCATCCTGGGCATGGACGAGCTGTCCGACGAGGACAAGGTGACCGTGCAGCGCGCCCGAAAGATCGAGCGGTTCCTGAGCCAGCCGTTCTTCGTCGCACAGGCCTTCACCGGCACGCCGGGGGTGTTCGTCAAGCTGGAGGACACGATCCGCAGCTTCCAGGAGGTGCTGGACGGCAAGCACGACGACCTGCCTGAGCAGGCGTTCTACCTGGTCGGCAGCATCGACGACGTGGTGAAGCGGGCCGAAGAGCTCTCGACCGCGGCTGCCTGATGGCGGAGAACAACCAGAACCTCGAGGTGGTCACCCCGGAGGGCGTTGCCTTCGAGGGCGAGGCAGAGATGGTGGTGGTGCCCGGCGCGGCAGGTCAGCTTGGCGTGCTCGCCAACCACGCGCCGCTGATCTCGACGCTGAAGCCCGGGCGAACCAGGGTGACCGACGCCGACGGCGGCGAGCATCTGTTTGCGACCGGCGAAGGCTTCATCCAGGTGCGGCACAACCGCACGCTGGTGCTGGTCGACGAGGCGGTTCCGTCGGCGGAGATCGACGCCGGAGCCGCGCGCGAGCGGCTGGAGGCTGCTCGCACCGCAGTCGAGCAGGCCAGGAGCAGCGACGGCGACGTCGACGCGGCGACCCGCGAAGAGCTGTTCGCCGCGGCGCTGGTCGAAGTCTCCGGCAGCTAGCGGCAGGCCGACCATCTAGGGTGGGGCGGTGGACGTCGACCCGCTCGGACGCTGGGGTGTCCCGCAGCCGGTTGCGCCGGTCCGTGACCCCTACCCCGTGGAGCTGGTTGTCGTCCGCGGTCAGCGTGCGTCACGGCTGACAACGATCTTCCGGGCGCTGCTGGTGCTGCCCCACGTGTGCTTCTCGCTGGTGGTGGAGCTGCTGGCGGCGGTCGTGATGGTGGGAGGCTGGGTCTGCGGGAGCCTGTCTGGGAGAGTGCCGGGCGGACTCCAGGCATTCCTGCTCTGGACGCTGCGGTACCGCGCGGGCGTCGACTGCTACGCCGTGCTGCTCACCGACCGTTTCCCGCCGTTCAGCGGCGCTGACGACCCGGCGGCGCCGATTCGCGTGGTCGGAGCGCCGGCGCAGCGGCAGCCGCGATGGTCGGTTCTGATCCGCGGGATCCTGGCGCTGCCGGTGCTCTTCGTCTCGCTGTGCCTGGCGTTCGTCGTGCTGCTGGTGGCGATCTCCGCGTGGTCGGCGGTGATCGTCGGCGGGCGCCTGCCATCGACCATCGCCGACGTGCTCGAGCTGTCGTCCGGGTTCATCCTCCGTACCCGGGCATACCTCGCGCTGCTGACCGCCCGTTACCCCTGGTTCGAGCACTCCGCCCCGGACGAGCACTAGCCTCGGGCAGCGGCGAGGCCCAGCTCTCGCGCCAGCGCCCGGCTCTGCACCTGCTCGAGGCGCTCAGGCGGCTGCGAACGATGCTCGAAGCGCGCCGGGCTGACGTCCCCTGCGTCCGGGTGGTGGCCGGTCGCGATCAGGTCGGCCACGAGACGGCCACAGGCGTATCCCTGGACGTTGCCGACCCCGCTGTAGCCGCCGGCCACGTAGACGCCGGTGCGGCTCGGGAGCGGGCCTGCCAGCGGCATCAGGTCGGCCGAGAAGCCCATGATCCCTGCCCAGCGATTCGTGACGGTGACGTCGACCAGCCCGAGCTCGTCGGCCAGGAAGCGGTCGAGCTGGGCCTGCACCGGAGCCGTCGCCCGCTCGTCGGCGGTGTACTCGTCCTCCAGGTGCTCGAGCCGGCCGCCGCCCAGCACGATGCGGCCGTCGGCAGTAGGCCGGTAGTACATGAAGCCGTGCTGTGAGTGCGTCGGATAACGGAGCGGCCCACCGCCGGAAATCGGCGCCGTCGCCAGCACCTGGCCACGTACCGGGTAGATGATGCCGTCGAGCTCGGGGAGCAGCTGGGCGATCGCTCCATCGCCGGTGACGACGACCGTGTCTGCTTCGACACCGCCGCCTGACGTGGCAACTCGCCAGCCGGCTCCCGCAGCCTCGGGGCTGGAGGCAGGAGAGTGCTCGTGGATCCGGGCTCCGCGCTCGGCCGCCGCGGCTGCGAGTACGCGAACGAGGGCGGCCGGCTGGAGGTCGCCGTCGAGCGGGAAGAAGGCGGCGAGCAGGTCGCGGCGGCGCATCGGCGCGGGGATCAGCTCGGGGGCCAGGTGGCAGGGCGGTCCGCCGTCGGCCGCGGCGGCCACGGCCTGGCGCAGCTCGTCTGCTTCGCGCTGGTCGGCCAGCCACAGGCCGCCGGTGCGGCGGATCGCATCGGGGACGTGGTGCTCCGCCGCCAGCGCGATCAGCTCGTCCATGGCCTGCTCGGTGCCCCGGTACAGGCGGATCGCCGCCTCCCGGCCGACCCGGGCGGCGAGCTCCGAGAAGCCGAGCGAGCGCCGGGTGACGGCGAAGCCGCCGTTGCGCCCGCTGGCCGAGCCCGCAACCGCGCGGGCCTCGAGGAGCGTCACCGTGAGCCCGTGCTCGAGCAGCCGAAGCGCGCAGCCCACGCCGGTGATCCCGGCGCCGATCACGCACACGTCGGCGACGCTGCGTGCCTCCAGCGGCCCGAACCCTCGCGAGGGGTGCTGCTCCTGCCAGAGGGACTGGACGCTCATCGGTCCCAGAGCGTATCCGCCCACCTCCGGCCGTCCGCCGGGCCCGGGTGGACGGCTCTGAGACGGCCGTTGACCGGCCTGTGGAAGAATCTGGTCGTGCCGGACCAGGACGAGCTTGCGCTGACGGAGCGCCTCATCTCCTACGACACGTCGCATCCCGAGGGGATTCGCGCCGCTGTCGGATTCGTCAAGGGCTGGCTGGAAGCCCGCGGAATTGCGCACCGCGAGTACGAGGTAAACGGGCTGCCCGCGCTCGTCGCCGCGGTCGGCGACGGCCCGGCGACGCTGGTCTGGAACTCCCACGTCGACGTCGTGCCCGCGCGGCGTGAGCAGTTCTCGCCGTGGAGGGTGGACGGGAAACTGTATGGCCGGGGCGCCTATGACATGAAGGGCGCGCTGGGCGCGATGCTGGCCGGCCTCGCCGACCTGGCACGGGCGCCGGAGCTGATCCCGAACCTGAAGGTGAAGCTGCTGATCGTGCCCGACGAGGAGGCCGAGGAGGACTCGGCGCAGGGCAAGGCGTCGGCCTTCCTGGCCGACGAGGGCCACCTGGGTCAGTTCGTGATCTGCGGGGAGCCGACCAACCTCGAGATCGGCGTCCAGAGCAAGGGCGTGCTGGTCTGCCGGTTCGACGTCTCGGGCCGCGCGGCGCACGGGGCGACCCCGTGGCTGGGCGACAACGCGATCCTCAAGGCGATCGAGATCTACAAGAAGGTCGCCGAGCTGCCGTTCGCCGAGGAACGCTCGGAGCTGTTCGAAGGCCCGTCCATCAACATCGGCCGCATCTCGGGCGGAGAGGTCGTCAACAGCGTTCCCGACAGCTGCCGGATGGACGTCGACGTTCGCTACCTGCCCAACCAGGATCCCCAGGAGGTGCTTCGCCAGCTGCGCTCGCTGGGCGCCGACGTGGTGCCGATCTACGAGCTGCCGCCGGCCACCCTCGATCCCGGCGAGGCGCACGTCCAGGTGCTGCGGGAGACGGTGCAGACGCTGGAGGGCGGCGACGCGCCTGCGGTTGGCCGCGACGGCGCGTCGGATGCGGTGTTCTTCCTTCGCCGCGGCATCCCCAGCATCGAGTTCGGCCCGGCAGGGGGCGGCCACCACGGGCCCGAGGAGTTCGTCGACATCGACTCCCTCGCCCGCTACCGGACGATTCTGGTCGCCTTCGCCCAGCGACTCGCAGACCGCCAGCAATGACGCCGCTCCAACCGCGGCGGCGAGTGCCGATAACCCAAGACTCCGGCGCCTCGTATACTCAGCGGGGCCCCGCAGCTGTCGCGGGTTGCCGTTGGGAAGGAGCGATTTGGCGACCGAGCCGGGCCGTGGCGGTGATCCGCCGAGAGACAAGCCGATCACCATCTACGACACGCGCGGCACCCGCGCCAAGCGGCCGCGCTGGAAGCGGGTCCTGCTCTGGACGCTGGCCACGCTTGTGCTGGCAGTGGTCGCCGTCGGCGGCGCTCGTCGGCCTGTGGGCGCGCGAGCAGCTCGACAAGCTCGGCCATCTGACCAAGGACGTCGTCGCTGCCCAGCACGGCCTCGGCCAGGTGCCCAGCGCGAGCCAGCCCGCGGTCGCGCTGGTGATCGGCTCCGACTACCGGACGCAGTACGGGCCGAACGGGCCGTCGCGCTCCGACACGCTGATGCTGGTGCGGGTCGACCCGGCGACCAAGCTGATCTCGCTGCTGTCGCTGCCCCGCGATCTGTACGTGCCGATCAACGGTGTCTGCTGCCAGAAGATCAACTCCGCCTTCTCGGAGGGCGGCCCGAACCTGACGGTGAAGACGGTGTCAGCGCTGACCGGCGTCAACCCCAACTATCTGGTGACCGTCGACTTCGGGGGCTTCATCCAGCTCGTGAACGAGATCGGCGGCGTCTACGTGATGGTCGACCAGCACTACTACCACGTGAACACGCCGGGCACCGAGCAGTACTCGCAGATCGACATCCCGCCGGGCTACCAGCTCCTGAGCGGCGTCAACGCGCTGGCGTTCTCGCGCTACCGCCACACCGACTCGGACTTCTACCGCAACGCCCGCCAGCAGGTGTTCCTGCGCGCGTTCGAGCAGGCCGCGTCGCGCAAGTTCCACGGGCTGGGGCTCGACCAGCTGACCGCGCTGCGCGATGTGGTGGAGACGGTCACCTCCAACGTCCAGGTCACCGGCCATTCGGGCGTCCCCGGGGTGCAGACGATGATCCGCTACCTCGCCCTCGCCTACCGGATCAAGGGCCGGGTGGTCACCGTCAAGCTCGACGCGACGACTGCGGGGGACGCGACCAACTCCTATGTCACAGCGACGCCGGAGGCGATCCACCAGGCGGTCTACCAGTGGGAGCACCCGCAGGAGCTGTGGCATCCGGGCGCCATCCCGGGAGCTGGCGGCAAGCCCACGAAGCCGCCGTGGACGCCCGCCGTCACCCCCTCCACGGTGCAGGTGACCGTACTCAACGGCAACGGCCGCACCGGCTCGGCCGGCCAGGCCGCGACCGACCTGCAGGTGTGGGGCTACCAGGCCTCCTCCTCGATCACGCCGGCGCCGACGTTCACCTACAAGCAGACCTGGATCTACTACCGGCCGGGGGCGAAGGCAGCCGCCGATGACCTGGCCCGGATCGTCGGAAATGCCCAGTCGGCGCCGATGCCGGCGACGGCCCCGTTCAATACCATGACCACACCGATCGTGGTGGTCGTCGGCGCGCCGTTCGAGGGCAAGCTGGCACTCGCCTCACCGCCGCCGCCTCCCAGCACCGGTCCCCCGCCGACCATCCACACCGACCCCACGGCCTACGAGTCGTACTTCTCACAGGCACAGCACACGCTCGGCTTCCCGGTGCTGTACCCGACGGTGAGCCAGGTCAACTCGACCTTCGACCTGTATCAGGACGACATGCCGGTGCGCACGTATACGATCACGGCCGCCGGCAAGCACGCCAACTCGATGTACGCCTACTGGGCCATGCCCAACCTGGCCGGCGCCTACTGGGGGATCGAGGAGACACGGTTCACCGGTGCTCCGATCCTCGCCAATCCGGATGCCGTACGGACGATCGGCGGCCGCAAGCTGCAGTTCTACCTCGACGGCTCGCAGATCCATCTGATTGCCTACGTCCACCATGGCATCGCCTACTGGCTCACCAACACCCTGCGCGACGACCTCACCAACGCCGAGATGATCGCCATCGCCAAGTCGCTGAAGCCGGTGCCGTGAGCACTCGCGCCGGCACCAGTCCGGTGGGCGTGATCGGCGTTGGCTACGTCGGCCTGGTCACCGCGGCCTGCTTCGCCGACCTGGGGCACGAGGTCGTCTGCCGCGACATCGACGCCGCCCGGGTCGAGGCCCTGCAGTCGGGCGACGCCCCGATCTACGAACCGGGCATCGACCGCCTGCTCGAGCGTAACCGCGGCCGGATGACGTTCACGCTCGACATGGCCGACGTGTTCGCGCGCTGCCGGGTTGTCTTCGTCTGTGTCGACACACCCCAGATGCAGTCCGGCGACGCCGACCTGTCCCGGGTCAACCGCGTGCTCGACGAGCTGCCGGCCCTGGACGAGCGCGTGGTGCTGGTGATGAAGAGCACCGTCCCGGTGGGGACCGCCGCCCGCCTCCAGCCCGAGCTGGAGGCCCGCGGGCTCGGCCACGTCGGCTACGTATCGAACCCGGAGTTCCTCCGCGAGGGCAGGGCGATCGCCGATTTCATGGAGCCCGACCGGATCGTGATCGGCTCGTTCGAGCCCGCCGACGGCGACCGGGTGGCGGCGCTCTACGCCGACCTGGACGCACCTGTCGTGCGCACCGATCCCGCCAGCTCCGAGATGTCCAAGTACGCCTCCAACGCGTTCCTGGCCACCAAGATCTCGTTCATCAACGAGATCGCCAACGTCTGCGAGCAGGTCGACGCCGACGTCACGGTCGTCGCCCATGCGATGGGGCTGGACGAGCGCATCGGCACGCACTTCCTGCGTCCGGGCATCGGGTACGGGGGGAGCTGCCTGCCGGGCGACGAGACGGTGCAGGTGGTCGACGCCGATGCGATCCGCGAGGTCTCGCTCCAGCACCTGTACGAGTCGCACGGCGGTGAGGGCAGCGTGATCGAGCCGATCGGCCTGTCGGTGCTCTCGTGGAGCCCCGGCTCCGACCAGCCCGAGTTCCTGCCCGTGTCGACGCTCACGCGGCGGCCGTACACGGGCGAGGTGGTGACCATCACCTGCGCCGGTGGGCAGCGGGTAACGGCTACCGCCGACCATCCGTTCCTGGTGCTTGGCGACCGAGATCCCGAGCCGGTGGTCGAGCCCGCCGCGACGGTCGCCGTCGGCGATCGCCTGCCGATGGTGGTGGAGGGCGACCTGCCCTCGATCGATCCCGTGCGGCAGATGACCGGGGCGCTGGCGCAGCCGGTCGAGCCGGTGGTTCAGCGAGTGGTCTCCACGACGGTGACCTCGGTCGAACGGTCGTCGTTCGACGGCGACGTCTACTCGATGGAGGTGCCCGACACCGAGACGTTCGTGACCAGCGGCGGCCTGATCGTGCACAACTGCTTTCCCAAGGACGTCCAGGCGCTGAAGCAGCTCGCCGGCAACTCCGGGTACCACTTCCAGCTGCTGACGGCCGTGATCGAGGTCAACGAGCTCCAGAAGCGCCGGGTGGTCGGCAAGCTGGAGCGGCACCTCGGCCCTCTGCGCGGCCGTCGCATCGCGCTGCTGGGACTGGCGTTCAAGGCGAATACCGACGACATGCGGGAGGCCTCGAGCCTGGTTCTCTCGGCGCGCCTGCTGGCCGAGGGCGCCCACGTCGTCGCCTACGACCCGGTGGCGGGCCCGGCCGCCCGCCGCGTGCTGGACGACCGGGTCGAGCTCGCCGACTCGATGCTCGAGGCCGTGCGCGGAGCCGACGCCGCGGTCGTCGTCACGGAGTGGGGCGAGTTCCGGTCGCTGGCCTCCGCGGTGGTGCGCGACTCGATGGCGACGGCGGTGATCGTGGATGGGCGGAACCTGCTCGACCCTGCCCAGGCGCGCGCAGCCGGGTTCGCCTACGAGTCAGTCGGCCGGCCCGGGAGCGACCCGGCGTGATCGCGGTGATCCTGGTGGGTGGGGAGGGGACGCGGTTACGGCCTCTCACCGAACAGATGCCCAAGCCGATGGTGCCGATCGCCAACCGCCCCTTTCTGGAGCACCAGCTCGAGCACCTGGAGCGGCACGGGATCACCGACGTCGTGCTCTCCTGCGGGTACCTCCCCGATCAGATCCGCGACCATTTCGGCGACCGCCTTGGCTACGTGGTGGAGGACTACCCGCTGGGCACCGGCGGGGCGATCGAGAACGCGGCCCGCGAGATCCCGGACACGTTCCTGGTCTGCAACGGCGACGTGCTGACCGACCTCGACATCACGGAGCTGGTGGCCTTTCACCGGGCCCGCGACGCGGCTGCCACCATCGCACTGCACCCGGTCGACGACCCCAGCCGGTACGGGCTCGTTCGCACCAACGGGCAGGGCGCCGTGACGGCGTTCATCGAGAAGCCGGCGCCCGGCGAGGCCGACGTGAACACGATCAACGCGGGCACCTACGTGATGGAGCCGGGAGTGCTCGACCTGATCCCGGCAGGCAAGAACGTCTCGGTTGAGCGGGAGGTGTTTCCGCGCCTGATCGGCGACGGCCTCTATGCTCGCAGCGAGGCCGGTGAGTGGATCGACATCGGCACGAAAGAGAGCTTCTGGGCAGCGAACATGGAAGAGATGCCCGCGGGCGGCCTGGTCGACCCTGCGGCGGACGTGGACCCGGCTGCCCAGGTCGTGGACTCGGTCGTCGGCCCAGAGACGGTGATCCACCGAGGCGCGATCGTTGAACGCTCGGTGGTCCTGCCGGGCGGCGTGGTTGCCGAGGGGGCACGGATCAGCGGGCGCGTGATCGGAAGGGGATTCGAGTGGTAGACGAGGGTGGGATGCGTGAGGTGATCTCCCAGCTCGCGGAGCAGCTGCGCACCGGCGAGCGAATCGGCCGCGAGGCGGGGGAGCGGGTGGCGCTGCCCAGTGCGGTGGTGATCGCCGGCATGGGCGGCTCGGCGATGGGAGGAGAGCTGCTCCGCGCGCTGACCACCACGCACTCACCGGTCCCGATGACGCGTGTCCGGGGCTTTGGGATCCCGTCCTGGGCGGGGACGGGGACGCTGGTCGTCTGCGTCAGCTACTCCGGTAGCACGGCAGAGACGCTGGTCTGCGCGAACCGCGCCCGCGAGCAGGGCGCCGACCTGCTCACGATCGGCGCAGGCGGCCCGCTCGGTGAGCTGGCCGCCGAGTGGGGGACGCCGCACGCGCTGGTGCCGAACGGCCTGCAGCCGCGGGCGGCGCTCGGGTACCTGTTCGGCGCCATGGCAGGCGCGTTCGGCGCCGCCGGCCTGGCCCGCGACGGCATCGCCCTCCAGGCGGCCGACGGCGTCGACCAGGTCGACCCGGAGCAGTCGCGCGAGCTGGGCGAGCGGCTGGCCGGAACGGTGCCGCTGATCTACGGCGCCGGGCCGATGGCGGCGGTCGCCTACCGCTGGAAGACCCAGCTCAACGAGAACGCGAAGCAGCCGGCCTTCAGCCACGCCTTCCCCGAGCTCGACCACAACGAGATCGTCGGGTGGGAGGGAGCGAAGGGCATGTTCGCGGCCGTGATGCTCCGCGACGAGAGCGAGCAGGCGCAGACCCGGCGGATGATCGAGGTGACGGCTTCGCTGGTCGAGGACGATGCCGCCTTCGTCGAGCACGTCTGGTCGCCGGGCGACTCCGTCGCCGGCCGGGCGTTCTCGATGGTGGCGACGGGGGACTGGGTGAGCTACTACGCCGCGCTGGCGCGCGGGGTCGACCCGACGCCGGTGCTGCGGATCGGCGAGCTGAAGTCTCGGATGGGATGACGGTCGATCCGCAGGCCCAGGCGTTCGCGAGGGTGGCAGACGCCTACGAGCGGGGCCGCCCGACCTACGTGCCGGCCGCCGTGGAATGGGCCGCCGGCCGCCTCGGCCTGGACGAGGACTCGCGGGTGCTCGACCTGGCCGCCGGCACCGGCAAGCTGACCGAGCTGCTGGCCGACCGCTTCGGCGACGTGGTGGCGGTTGAACCGCTGGACGAGATGCGCCGCGTCCTCGAGCAGAAGCTGCCGGGCGTCATGGCGCTGGCCGGCACGGCGCAGGCGATTCCCCTGCCTGACGGCGCGGTACCGGCGGTCTTCACCGGGTCGGCGTTCCACTGGTTCGCGACGGCCGAGGCGCTGGCCGAGATTCACCGCGTGCTCGCGCCCGGCGGCGGCCTGGTGCTGCTCTGGAACCGGCCGGATCGCAGTGCGCCCAGGCAGCCCTGGCAGGACGAGCTGACGGAGGTCACCGACCGTCATCGCGTGGCCGAGGCACCGGGCACGCGGCTGGGTCGCTCCGGGGCCTGGAAGAACGTGCTCGACGAGAGCCCGCTGTTCGGGCCGGCCGAGGAGGTGTCGTTCCCGTTCGAGCACCGCCTGACCCGCGATCAGCTGGTCGATCAGCTGGCGTCGCGGAGCTGGCTGGCCGCGTTGCCGCCGGAGGCGTTCGAGCGGGCGCTGGCCGACATCCGCCGGGTGCTGGAGGCACGGGGCGTCGACAGCGTCGAGCTGCCCTACCGCACCGAGGTCTACTGCTCGACCGCCGTTGCGTAGCCGTTAGAGTGCGCGGCAGATGAGTACCACCGTCGCACACGACGTCCGCGACCTGGGGCTGGCGGCAGACGGCGTTCGCCGGGTCGAGTGGGCAGACCGGCAGATGCCGGTGCTGGCGCTGATCCGGGAGCGCTTCGAGGCGGAGCAGCCGCTGCAGGGCATCCGCGTCTCGGCCTGCCTGCACGTGACCAGCGAGACCGCCAATCTGATGCGGACGCTGCGCGCCGGCGGCGCCGACGTCGTGCTGTGCGCCTCCAACCCGCTCTCGACGCAGGACGAGGTCGCCGCGGCGCTGGTGGCCGAGTACGGAGTCTCGGTCTTCGCCATCAAGGACGAGGACACCGACACCTACTACTCGCACATCGATGCCGCCGCCGACCACCGCCCGCAGGTGACGATGGACGACGGCGCCGACGTGATCGGCGTGCTGCACCGCAAGCGCCGAGACCTGCTGCCGGACATCCTGGGCGGGACCGAGGAGACGACGACCGGCGTCATCCGGCTGCACGCGATGGAGCGCGCCGGGGAGCTGGGATTCCCGATCGTCGCCGTCAACGAGGCCAACACCAAGCACCTGTTCGACAACCGCTACGGCACCGGCCAGTCGACCATCGACGGCATCCTCCGCGCCACCAACGTCCTGCTCGCCGGCCGCAGCTTCGTGGTCTGCGGCTACGGCTGGTGCGGACGCGGTCTGGCCGATCGGGCCCGTGGCCTGGGCTCGCACGTGATCGTGGTCGAGGTCGACCCGCTGCGCGCGCTCCAGGCGGTGATGGACGGCTTCAGGGTGATGCCGATCGCCGACGCAGCCGTCGAGGGCGACATCTTTGTGACCGCCACCGGCGACAAGCACGTCATCCGCCGCGAGCACTTCGAGCTGATGAAGGACGGAGCGATCCTGGCCAACACCGGTCACTTCAACGTCGAGATCGAGATCCCGGCGCTGGCGGCGATGGCGGCCGAGATACGCACCGCCCGGCCGATGGTCGAGCAGTACACGATGGCCGACGGCCGCCGCCTGTTCCTGCTGGCCGACGGCAGGCTGGTGAACCTGGCGGCCGCCGAGGGTCATCCCGCCGCCGTGATGGACATGAGCTTCGCCAACCAGGCGCTGGCCGCCGAGCACGTCGTCAAGCTGCGGGGCACGCTGGAGCCGCGCGTGTACACGGTGCCCAGGGAGATCGACGACGAGGTCGCCCGGCTGAAGCTGGCCAGCCTCGGCGTCGAGATCGACACGCTGACGCCCGAGCAGGTGCGCTACCTCGACTCCTGGGACGAGGGCACGTGACGGCGGCGCTCACCTCCCGCTGACCCAGTGGCGGCACTCACCCCGCAGGAGATCATCCGCCTCGAGGACGGCGTGCTCGTGCTCCTCGACCAGCGCCGGCTCCCCGCCGAACGGGTCGAGAACCGCTACCCGGAGTGGCAGCCGGTGGTGGGGGCGATCCAGACGATGGTCGTGCGTGGGGCTCCCGCGATCGGTGTCGCCGCCGCCTACGGCATCGCCGTCGCGGCCCGCCGGGGGCGGGCGGAGGCCCTCGCTGCGTGCAGCGGGCTGGCCGCGGCCCGGCCGACCGCGGTCAACCTGGGCTGGGCCGTCGCCCGGATGCGGGAGGAGATCGAGGCCGCGCCCGACGCCGAGCTGGTGGCGCGGCTGGACGCCGCGAGCAGCGCTCTGCACCGCCTGGAGGTCGAGCGGTGCGAGGCCATCGGCCGGCACGGCGCGGCGCTGCTGCCGCCCGGCGCCCGGGTGCTCACGCACTGCAACACCGGCGCGCTTGCGACCGGCGGCTATGGAACCGCCCTCGGCGTGATCCGCGCGGCGTACGAACGGGACCCCCAGCTCACGGTCTGGGTCGACGAGACCCGTCCGCTGCTGCAGGGCGCCCGGTTGACCGCCTGGGAGCTCGAGCAGGAGGCGATCCCGGCGACGCTGATCACCGACTCGATGGCGGGCTGGCTGATGCGCCGGGGCGAGGTGGACGCCGTCATCACCGGGGCTGACCGGATCGCGCGCAACGGCGACGCGGCCAACAAGATCGGCACGTACGGCCTCAGCGTGCTGGCCCGCGCGCACGGCGTCCCGTTCTACGTCGCCGCGCCGACGTCGACGATCGACGCCGGCCTCGCAGGCGGCGATGCCATCCCCATCGAGCACCGAGACCCCGGGGAGGTGCGCGGTTCGAGCGCGCCTGCCGATGTCCCTGTTTACAATCCCGCCTTCGACGTGACCCCGGCAGACAACATCACCGCGCTGGTGACCGAGACGGGGGTCCACCGGCCTCCCTACCGGCTTGGCTGACACGCCTCCCGCCCTGACCGAGCTGCTTCGGCGCCACGGCCAGGAGCAGCTCCTGGACGGCTGGGACCGGCTTGACCCGGCCGCCCAGAACGGCCTCACCGAGCAGATCGAGCGGCTCGACCTGGACGAGCTGGACGGGCTGGTCGAGTCGCTGGTCAGGGTCGAGGAGCCGGAGGTTGCGCTGCCCTCGCAGATCGGCTCGCCCGATGCCGTGCGGCTGCCGGCAACGGAGGCCGACCGGGCCCGGTGGGCCGAGGCAGAGGCGGTCGGCGAGCAGGCGTTGTCAGCCGGTGAGGTGGCGGCCGTGGTCGTCGCCGGCGGCCAGGGTACCCGGCTTGGCTTCGACGCTCCCAAGGGTACCTACCCGATCGGCTCGATATCGGGCGCGACCCTGTTTCAGATCCACATCCAGAAGCTGGTTGCGCTCGGCCGCCGCCACGGGCGGCAGATCCCGCTGTACGTGATGACCAGCCCCGACAACCACGCCGAGACGCAGGCATTCCTCGATCAGCACGATGGGTTCGGCTACGACCGCCTACGGCTCTTCCAGCAGGGCACGATGCCCGCCGTCGACCGCACCACCGGGCAGATCCTGCTCGCCGGCCCCGGCCGCCTGGCGCTGAGCCCGGACGGGCACGGTGGGGCGCTGCGCGCCCTTGCTGCCACATCGCCCGGCGGCGGCGCCGGCTGCCTCGACGAGATGCGCGCCGACGGGGTGAGCACGATCTTCTACTTCCAGGTCGACAACCCGATGACGCGGATCGCCGACCCGGCGTTCATCGGCTTCCACCGCCAGGCCGAGGCCGAGGTGTCGTTCAAGGTGGTCGAGAAGGCGGCGCCCGAGGAGCGGGTCGGGGTTGTCGTCCGCACCGGCGACAGGCACGCCGTCATCGAGTACTCCGACCTGCCCGACGAGCTGGCATACGCTCGCACTCCCGACGGCGGGCTGGCATTGTGGGCAGGGAGCATCGCCGTCCACGTCTTCGACCGCGAGTTCGTCGAGCGACTGGCGGCCGGCGGCGCCCACCTGCCCTTCCACCGGGCGGTCAAGCGCGTGCCCTACCTGGGCGCCGACGGTCAGATGGTGGAACCGGAACAGCCGAACGCCGTGAAGTTCGAGACCTTCGTCTTCGACGCGCTGCCGCTGGCTGCCCGCAGTGCGATCGTCGAGACCGACCGGGCCGTGGAGTTCGAGCCGCTCAAGAACGCGTCCGGCGACTCCTCGCCGGAGTCGGTGCGCCAGGCGATGACCGAGCTGTTCGCGAGATGGCTGGAGGAGTGTGGCTCCCGGGTCGTCCGCAGCGCCGAGGGCACGGTCCCGTTTCCGATCGAGATCAGCCCGCTGCGGGCGATGTCCGCAGCAGACCTCGTAGCCGGGGGCGATCTGCCGGCTGTGGTCGACGGTCCGCTGTTGCTCGATTGACACAGCCTCGCGACGGTCCCGCGCGCCCGCGCCACACGTTCGTCTCTACCGTGGGCCGGTGCCCTCCCTGCTCGACCTGCTGCTGCCGCCGGCGTGTGCGGTCTGCGGTGCGGCAGGACCGCTGCTGTGCCAGGGCTGCCTGCTGGCGATGCCGCTGCTCCGGGAGCCGCTCTGCGGCCGGTGCGGGCGGCCCACGGATACCCCGGTTCCGGACTGCCGGGAGTGCCGCGGGCGGAGGCTGGGATTCGCGACCGCCCGGGCCGCCGTCGCCCACCGCGACGCCGGCGCCGGGCTCGTCCACCGCCTCAAGCAGGGCGGCCTGGGCGGGCTGGCCGAGCCGGCGGCCGCCCTGATCACCTTTGTCGTACCGGCGCCCGAGGTCGAGGCCGTCTGCTGGGTGCCGGCCGACCGCTGGCGGCTGATCGCCCGCGGCGAAAACCCGCCCCAGCTGATCGCGGCCGCGCTGGCCAGGCGCTGGGGCCTTCCCGCCCGCAGCCTGCTCGACGTCTGCCGCGCGCGCCGGCCCCAGCGCGGGCTGGGGGTCACCGAGCGGCGGGCGAACGTGCGCGGGGCGTTCCGGGCGACCGGCCCGTCTCCACGGGCGGTGTGCCTGGTGGACGACGTGCTGACCACCGGAGCGACGCTCTCGGCCTGTGCCGGCGAGCTGCGGCGGGCCGGCGCCGAGCGCGTCGAGGCGGTGACGCTCGCGCGGGTGGTGCGCCGGTGAGCATTCCGACTATGCTCGGCAGGCATCCCCGGCTGGAAAGGAGGCGCCATGCGACTGCAGGTGAAGGGTCGGCACACTGAGGTGACCGACGCCCTGTTCTCGTATGCCGAGCGCAAGCTTGGAAAGATCGCCAGGCATCTCTCCGACGACAGCTACTGCGAGGTCGAGCTGATCGTCGAGCACAACCCGAGCATCAGTGAGAACCAGATCGCCGAGATCACGGTGTGGACGAAGGGGCCCGTGCTCCGGGCCCGCGATTCGGCCACCGACATGTACGCCGCCATCGACCTGGCCACCGACAAGCTGGAGCGGCAGGTCAAGCGCTATCGAGAGCGCCGCTCACGGAAAGGCGCACACCACATCGCGGTGCACCTCGCTCCCGGCGAGGCAGAGGCTCCGGTCGCGACGATCCCTGAGGAGGACGAAGCCGTGATCGTGAAGACGAAGCAATTCAACATGAAGCCGATGAACGCCGAGGAAGCCCTGCTCCAGCTCGAGTTGATCGGCCACGAGTTCTTCGTGTTCGTGAACGACGAGTCCGACGAGGTGAACGTCATCTACAAGCGCCGTGACGGAAACTACGGGCTGATCGAGCCGACCCGCGACCGCTAGAGACAGGGGTTCCGCCGCCGGGACCGGAGCAGGCTCACTGGTACGATCCAAGGCATGAGCCTGTTCCAGAAGGTGCTTCGCGCTGGCGAAGGTCGGACGCTGAAGCGGATGAACCAGCGGGTGCTGGAGATCAATGCGCTGGAGCCCGAGATCGAGGCGCTGTCAGACGACGAGCTGGCCGCCAAGACGATCGAGTTCCGGGAGCGCTTCGAGGCGGGGACCGACCTCGACGAGCTGCTGCCCGAGGCGTTCGCCTGCGTCCGCGAGGCCGCCAAGCGGACGCTCGGCATGCGCCACTTCGACGTCCAGATGGTCGGTGGCATGGTGCTCCACGAGGGCCGGATCGCCGAGATGAAGACGGGCGAGGGCAAGACGCTGGTGGCCACGCTGCCGCTCTACCTGAACGCCCTCGCCGGCGTCAACGTCCACCTGGTGACCGTCAACGACTACCTGGCCCGCCGCGACGCCGGCTGGATGGGGCCGGTCTACCAGGCGCTGGGCATCTCGGTCGGCGTGATCCAGAACATGATGCCCGACGACGAGCGCCGCGCCGCCTACAGCTGCGACGTCACCTACGGCACCAACTCCGAGTTCGGCTTCGACTATCTGCGCGACAACATGGCGGTCACGCTGGAGCAGACGGTGCAGCGCGGCCACTGGTACGCGATCGTCGACGAGGTCGACTCGATCCTGATCGACGAGGCCCGTACCCCGCTGATCATCTCGGGCGAACCGGAGCAGGCCGCCGAGATGTACTACGCGTTCGCCCGGGCGGTGAACGACCTCGAGAACGGCACCGACTACGAGGTCGACGAGAAGTTCCACACCGCCTCGCCGACCGAGTTGGGCGTCGAGAAGGTCGAGCAGGCGATCGGCGTCGAGAACCTCTACGCACCCGAGAACGGGCAGCTCGTGAACCACCTGATCCAGGCCATCAAGGCGAAGGAGCTGTATTCGCGCGACGACGAGTACGTGGTCATGGACGGCGAGGTCAAGATCGTCGACGAGTTCACCGGCCGCATCATGGAGGGCCGGCGCTGGTCGGAAGGACTGCACCAGGCCGTGGAGGCGAAGGAGAACGTCCGGATCCAGGAGGAGAACGTCACCGTCGCCACCATCACCATCCAGAACTACTTCCGCATGTACGAGAAGCTGGCGGGGATGACGGGCACGGCGGCAACCGAGGCGTCGGAGTTCCACGAGATCTACGCCCTCGAGGTGGTGCCGATCCCCACCAACCAGCCGATGGTCCGTGACGACCGCAACGACCAGATCTTCAAGACCAAGGACGAGAAGTTTGCCGCCGTCGTCGAGGACATCGCCGAGCGCCACACCCTCGGCCAGCCGGTGCTGGTAGGCACGATCTCGGTCGAGGTGTCCGAGCACCTGTCGAAGCTGCTCGAGCGCAAGGGGATCCCGCACGAGGTGCTGAACGCCAAGAACCACGAGCGCGAGGCGACGATCGTCGCCCAGGCCGGAGAGCCGAACGCCGTGACGATCGCGACCAACATGGCCGGCCGCGGCGTTGACATCAAGCTCGGCGAGGGCGTCAAGGAGCTCGGCGGCCTCTACGTACTGGGCACCGAGCGGCACGAGTCGCGGCGGATCGACAACCAGCTCCGCGGCCGCTCCGGCCGTCAGGGCGACCCCGGCGAGTCGCGCTTCTACCTGTCCGCGCAGGACGAGGTGATCCGGCTCTTCGCCGGCGACCGGATCTACAAGATCCTCGACCGGTTCGGGGGCGACGAGGGCGAGCCGATCGAGGCGAAGGTGCTCTCCAACCGGATCGAGAAGGCCCAGGAGAAGGTCGAGGAGTTCCACTTCGTCAACCGCAAGAACGTCGTCAAGTACGACGACGTGCTGAACAAGCAGCGAGAGCAGGTCTACGCGCGCCGCCAGGAGGTGCTGTCCGGCTCCGACCTACGGAAGCGGATCATCGACGGCGAGGAGGACAGCGCCGGCTGGCTGGAGCGTGTGCTGGAGGAGCTGGTCGACGCGTACGCCGGCGGCGAGTACGGCGAGACCTGGGACTGGGAAGGCATGTGGACGGCCCTGCGCTCGATCTACCCGATCTCCATCGATCTCAACTCGATCGACCGCGAGAAGGTGACCAAGGAGGAGCTGCTCGACCTGGTCTACGACGACGCGGTGGCCCAGTACGAGGACCGCGAACGGGACTGGGTGGAGAAGAGCGGCGACGAGGAGCTGCCTCGCAACCTCGAGCGGTGGATCACGCTGCAGGTGCTCGACACTCGCTGGCGCGAGCATCTCGACAACGTCGACTACATGCGCCAGGGCATCGGCCTCCGCGGCTACGCCCAGAAGGATCCGCTGGTCGAGTACGGCATCGAAGGTCAGGCCATGTTCGAGGAGATGAACGTCCAGGTCATGCAGGAGGTCGTCCGGATCCTGATGCACGCCGAGGTGGACGTCGAGCCCGGCGGCGGCATGGGCCAGCCGCAGAGTTCCGGGCGCGGAGGCGACCTGACCTACCAGCACGAGCAGGCGACCACGCTCCAGGATCTCGCCGCCGCCGGCTTCCAGCCCGAGGGCGACGAGGACGACGAGGTGCTGCGGGCGCCCCCGCCGGTGGAGCAGCGGCGGGTCGACCCCGAGCACGAGCTGGGACGCAACGAGCCCTGCTGGTGCGGCTCCGGCAAGAAGTACAAGCGGTGCCATGGCGCTTAATGCTCCTCAAGAGCAGGGCGACGAACCGCGGACGCTCGAGGATCTGAAGGCGGGGGTCGAGGAGATCAGAGCCCAGTTGCACTGGGTTCGTGATTACCTTTGACCCGGCAGCGCTGAGCGAACGCCTGGCGGTGCTCGACGCTCAGATGGAGGCGCCCGGCTTCTGGGACGACCAGCGGGCTGCGGCGAGGCTATCCGCCGAGCGGTCGCGGGTGCAGCGCAAGCTGGACACCTACCAGCGGCTGGCCGACGAGGCGTCGGAGCTCGACAACATGCTGGAGCTGGCTGCGGAGGACGCCGACTGGAAGGACGAGCTGTCGGCGACGCTGGCACGCCTCAACGGCGAGGTCGCCCTGCTGCAGGAGGAGGCGCTCTTCACCGGCGAGTACGACGCCGGACCGGCGGTGGTGACCGTGCATGCCGGCGCCGGTGGCACCGACAGCCAGGACTGGGCCGAGATCCTGCTGCGCATGTACCTGCGCTGGGCGGAGCGACGCGGGTTCAAGACCGAGATAATTGAGGCGACGCCGGGTGAGGAGGCGGGCCTGAAGAGCGCGACCTTCACTCTCACCGGCGAGAACGCCTACGGGATCATGCAGGCCGAGAAAGGGGTCCACCGGCTGGTGCGGCTGTCGCCGTTCGACTCGGCCCATCGCCGGCACACCAGCTTCGCACAGGTCGAGGTCGCACCGCTGGTGGAGGACGACGTCCCGCTCGAGATCGACGAGTCCGACCTGCGCATCGACACCTACCGGGCCCAGGGCGCCGGCGGCCAGCACGTCAACAAGACCGACTCGGCGGTGCGGATAACGCACCTCCCGACCGGGATCGTCGTGCAGTGCCAGAACGAGCGTTCACAGCTGCAGAACAAGGCGCAGGCGATGCGGATCCTCAAGAGCCGCCTGATCGAGCGCGAGCACGAGCTCCGCGAGGCCGCGCTTGCCAAGGAGCGGGGGGAGGCCCAGGACATCTCGTTCGGCAGCCAGATCCGCTCCTACGTCCTGCACCCCTACACGATGGTCAACGACCACCGCACGAACCTCAAGATCGGGAACGCCCAGGGCGTGCTGGACGGCGACCTCGACGAGCTGATCCACGCCTACCTGCTGGAAGCAGCTTCCAGAAGGACTAGCTAGCTGTGCGGGGAAAACATGCCGGTCACGTTTGCACGCATCCGCCCCGATGGCTACCCTGATTCGAGCGTTCCGGGCCTTCCGGCCCCCGCTACGCATGCGATGAGTGACCAGATCCCGACTCCCGACGTGAGCGCCTCCGTACCCGTCTCAGTGCCTACGGCAGAGCCGCCACAGCCGGCGCCTGAGCCCCCTTCGGAGGCTCCGCGCGCCTCCTCGGCGATGATCGTGTTCGACCAGGTGACCAAGGTCTACGAACCGAACATCCCGGGGCTGCTCGAGGTCTCGCTGCAGATCGACAAGGGCGAGTTCGTGTTCCTGGTCGGGCCGTCGGGCTCCGGCAAGTCGACCTTCATCAAGCTGCTGCTGAAGGAGCTCGAGGTGAGCTCCGGCAACCTGATCGTCGGCGGCCGCTCGCTCCCCAAGCTGAAGCGCTCGAAGGTGCCGATCCTGCGCCGCAACATCGGCTGCGTGTTCCAGGACTTCAAGCTGCTGCCGAACCGCACGGTCTACCAGAACGTCGCCTACGCGCTGCAGGTGCAGGGGCGGCCGCGCACCGAGATCCGCAAGAAGGTGCCCGACATCGTCGGCCTGGTCGGCCTGGCGGACAAGACCGACCGCTACCCGCACGAGCTGTCCGGCGGCGAGCAGCAGCGCGTGTCGGTGGCGCGCGCGTTCGTCAACCACCCGCCACTGCTGATCGCCGACGAGCCGACCGGGAACCTCGACCCCGACACGTCGGTCGGCATCATGCAGCTGCTGTACCGGATCAACCGCGCGGGCACGACGGTCGTGATGGCGACCCACGACCGCGAGATGGTCGACAAGATGCGCCGCCGCGTGATCCAGCTCGAGAACGCCCGGGTCGTCCGTGACGACCGCCGCGGAGGCTACGACGCGTGAGGCGCTGGCGCTTCTTCCTCGGCGAGGCGGGGCAGTCCGTGCGAGCCAACTTCGCGACCACGCTTGCCGCCACGCTGACGGTGCTGATCGTGACGCTGCTGCTGGGCGTGTTCTCGGTCGCGGGCTACTGGCTCTACCACTACCTGACGGGCGTCCAGAACCAGGTGACGGTCAAGGCGTACCTGCCGAAGGCGGACGCCAAGAATCCCGCGGTGCTGAACCGGATCGACAACGACATCCGCAAGATCCAGTACGTCAAGGACGTCACCTATGTGTCGCCGGCGAAGGCGCTGACCAAGCTCAGCTCGTCGGAGCAGAGCGACGCCTCCCTGCTGCCGGTCAACCCGCTGCCGCCATCGTTCTGGATTCACCTGACCAATCCGCACCAGGCGGGGTACGTCCAGCAGCAGCTGTACCAGATCACCGAGATCAAGCACTGCGGCTCGAGTCCCTGCGTCGACTATGGCAAGCAGATCGTCGGGCGGGTGCTGACGATCGCGACCTGGACGGTGATCGTCGTCGGCATCCTGGTGGCGCTGATCGGCGTGGCGTCGGTGGTGCTGATCGCGAACACGATCCGGCTCTCGATCTTCGCCCGCCGGCGTGAGATCGAGGTCATGAAGCTGGTGGGGGCCACCAACTGGTTCGTGCGCGTCCCGTTCGTGCTGGAGGGGATGCTGACCGGGTTTGTCGGTGCACTGCTCGCCGTCTGCCTGTTGCTGGCGGCGTACGCCGGCATCGTCAACCTGTCCACGACCGCGATCCATCCCACGGCCGGGTTCCCGGGCGGCGTCCCGGCGCTGATGGTGCTTCTGACAGCGTTCGGACTGGTGCTGGGCGCCCTGGGCTCCTCGCTCACACTGCGTAAGTTCCTGCGTGTCTAGACATCCGTCCGACCGGTAGAATCCGTAACCGACGATACATGGGGCGTCGAACGCTGATCCGAACGGTCGGTCTCGTGGCGCTATGCGTGGCTTTTGCCTCTGGCTACGAGCTTCACGCGCGCTCGGTCGCCCATTCCTCCGCGCCACCGCCGCCAAGCGTCAACGGGCCGCACGCCTTGCGCCGCGCCGTGCTGGCCGACCTGGAGCATCACTACTACCGGGCGCTGCCGCCGGCGGCGCTGCACGCCCACTGGGTGTCGGGCATGGTCGCGGCGCTGCACGACCCGTACACCGAATACCTGCCGCCGGCTCTCTACCAGGACCTGGTCGACATCGAGGACGGCGGCTACTCCGGCGTCGGAGTCGCGCTCACGCACGGCCACCGGGGTCTGATCGTGACGGCCTCGCTCCCCGGGCTGCCCGCGTCGAAGGCCGGTATCCAGCCGGGCGACGTGATCGTCTCGATCGACGGGACCGCGCTGAGCGGGCTGTCCTACGCGGACGCCGTCCTGATGATGCACGGGAACCCCGGCACCTCGGTGCGACTCGCCGTCCGGCGTCAGGGGGTCGACCACCCGCTGGTGCTGACGCTCGTGCGCCAGCCGGTCGAGGTGCGCGCGGTGAGCAGCCGGGTGATGACGTTCCAGGGTCACCGGTACCTGTACGTGCGGGTGCCCGGATTTGTCGATCACACGGCCGAGCACGTTCGCAGCATCGTCGAGAAGGCGCACGATCATGGCATCGACCGGGTCGTGCTCGACCTGCGCGGCAACCTCGGCGGTCTGCTGTCGCAGGCGGTCGCCGTCTCCCAGGTGTTCGTCAACCAGGGAGTGATCGTCGAGACGTCGGGCCGCCGCGGCCATACGGCGCTCTATACCGCAAACGACACCGCCGTCTCCGGCCTCAAGGTCGCAGTGCTGGTGGACGGCATCACCGCCAGCGCGGCGGAGGTCGTCGCCGGATCGCTGCAGCGGGCGCATGCCGCCGTGGTGGTCGGAACGCGCACCTACGGCAAGGGCACGGTGCAGAGCGTGTGGCCGGTGCCGGGAGGCGGCGCCCTGAAGCTGACGGTTGCAGTCTTTCGCCTGGCGGGCGGCGTCCAGGTGAACGGCCGCGGGGTGCGTCCCGACGTGGACTCCTCCGACCGCCCGACGACGCCGGCTGACGAGACGCTCGAGGCCGCACTGGCGACGCTGGCGCGCGGGTGAGCCACCCCGACGCGGGCCCGCTGCGGCGGGTCTGCGAGGTGCGCCGTCGCGGCCGCTCACTGGTTGCCGAGCCGTTCTTCGAGGTCGGATCGCCAATCACGCTCGGCCGGCCGGGTGCGTTGCGGGCCGCTGAGGGCGACCTGGTGGTGGTCGAGTCGACCGGCCGCGGACGCGCCCGGGTCACCGAGGTGCTCGGTCGCCCGGACAGCGTCGCCGACGTGCTCCACGGGCTGGCGGTCGAGGCCGGCGAAGGCGGGCCGTTTCCCGACGCTGTCGACCGCGAGCTGCGCTCCCTGGGTGACGGAGACCTACCTGGAGATGCGACCCGCCGCGACCTCCGCGACCAGCGCTGCTTCACCATCGACCCGCCCGAGGCCAAGGACTTCGACGATGCACTCGCCCTCCAGCGAGAGGACGGCGGTGTGCGGATGTTCGTGCATATCGCCGACGTCTCGGCGTTCGTCGCCGCGGGCAGCGCGACCGACCGCGAGGCCGCGCTCCGCTCCACGTCGGTCTACCTGCCCGGGCGCGTCGAGCCGATGCTCCCCGAGGCGTTGTCGGCGGGACTGTGCAGCCTGCAGCCGGACGTCGACCGCCGGGTGATCACGGTCGAGGTCGCTCCCGACGGCAGCGTGGCGTTCTACCGCAGCCTGATCCGCAGCAAGCACCGGCTCAGCTACCCGCAGGTGGAGCGGCTGCTGGCCGGCGGGGGCGACGTGCCGGCCGAGCTTCGCGCCGACCTCTCCACGCTCCAGGAGGTCACCGCGCGGCTGCGCGCCGAGCGGTTCGCGCGGGGAGCGGCGGCGATCAGCAGCCGCGAGCTCGAGCTGCGGCTGGACGCCGGTGGAGTGCACTCGGCGACGATGGCCGGCGAGGCCGAGGCGCATGCGCTGGTCGAGGAGCAGATGCTGGTCGCCAACCGGCGGGTGGCGGAGGTGCTGGCCGCCGCTCGGGCCGCCGCGCTGCACCGGGTGCACGAGCATCCCGAGCCCGAGTCGATCGTGCGGCTGGCGCAGCGGCTGGCGGCCCTGGAGGTGCCGACTCCGGCGGTTCCCGAGCAGTTCTCGTCGCAGGAGGCCGCCGTGCTGGCCGCGGAGATGGCGGTGTCGGTCGAGCGGACGGTGGCGGCAACCGGTCGTGGCCGGGATGCGTTCCCGTCGCTGGTGCTGCGTTCCCTGAAGCGCGCCCGCTACGACCGCCGCAGCCTCGGGCATTCCGGGTTGGCGGTCCCCGCGTACTGCCACTTCACGTCACCGATCCGCCGCTATCCGGACCTGATCTGCCACCGCGCGCTGCTGTCGCGGATCGAGGACGGCGTGCCGGTGCCGGTCGAGACGCTGGACGCGCTGGCTGAGCACTGCTCGCTTCGCGAGCGCGAAGCCGCCGCGCTCGAGCGGCGGGGCGACGACGTGGCACTCGCGTTCCTGCTCGACCGGCAGCTGTTCGAGCTCGGCTGGCAGCACTCATTCGACGGCGAGATCGTCGGCCTGGCCGAGGGCGGGTTGTTCGTTCGCTTCGGAGAGGTGTTCGAAGGGCTCTTGCCGGCCCGGTTTCTGGGTGGCGAGTGGTTCGACCGCGACGAGCTCGAGGTCGCGCTGGTCGGCCGCAGCAGCGGTCACCGCTACCGGGTGGGCGACCCGATCGGGGTCAGCGTCCGCTCCATCGACCGTCCGCGCGGCCGTGTGTTGCTGGAGCCGGGAGCCCGGTCCAGCCAACGGTCCTGATTGTCAGCGTCTGCCAGGCCTCGTAGACTCGTCACGCTCCAGGGTCTCAGTCTCAGCGAGGGGGATGTTGTGGTCAGGAAGTGTGCGGTAGTGATGGCGCTGGCGGTGGCAGTGTCGGGGTTCGCCATGGCGAGTGCGAGCGCCGCACCGCCGATTCCGCAGGTCCCGGCCAGCGCTCATCCCTGGCTGCAGACGCCCTCGCCGGCAGACCGGCCAGAGCCGTTCGTGGAGCTTCGTACTGACCCGATCGACGTGACGGCAGGCCCAGTCACCTACTCCATGCAGTTCCGCTACTACCAGCAGCCCAGCGTGCCGGGCGGCGGCCGGGAGATCGCGGTTCGCTTCACCCGCAGCGCGCCCGGAAAGCCGAACGTGCAGTGGCACGAGTACGAGTACGCACCGGGCTCAGCCCTGACGTTCACGTACAACCACCAGACGCTCTCCAGGGCCGCGCTGGCAACCGGCGACTCGGTCGCGCCCAGCACGTTCGCGATGACCTACACGGCGGTGCATCAGCACAGCTCGTCGTGCACGTTGACCAACGGGCAGCCGGGCACGCTGGTTCGCACGAACGGCCGGTTGGCCGTCTCCGGCTTCAAGCTTGTCTCCGGGACGAAGCCGGTCTTCAGCACGGTCACCACCAGGCCGACGTACGCATCATTGGTATTCGACCCCGGATGCGACCAGTACTTCGGCCCGCGGCGACGGTGCGTGGGCACCGAAGAGGTCGAGGCTGGAAGCGCCTACAAGTTCTGGGACTTCAGCGCTGACTACGGCGGTTCTGTGGCCTATCAGGAGCTGTTCCAGCTCTCCCGGCATCCCCTGGCCGGGGCAGAATTCAGCCGCTTGATGAGCTCCGAGGTGGCCAGCGCGACACTCCCGTCACCCAGCGCGAGTGCAACGGGGGCAACGGCCGAAGTGAGGACGACCGGCGATCCATTCATGACAGGCGGCGCGACGTTCACATCCACGAGGGCGCCGGGGACTGGTCGCGGGGGGTGCCTGGACGATCAGGGGCGCAGGCATGCGTTCACGTATCGCATGTACGAGGGAGTGCTGACCCCCGGCCCAACGGCGCTGGTCGGCGCCTTCGACACCGGTTCGATCGTTCTGGGGCCGACGAAGGGCGCAATGATCCTCCGCAAGTACACGTCCTAGGGCGAGCGCCGCGTCAGAATCGGAGCGGCGTTCGTGACGGTTGAGGCACAATGCCGACGTGGCCAGGGACCGTCCCCCCCGCGGCCGCCGGCGCCGCCGACTGGTGATCGGTGCTGTGCTCGCGGTTGTCTTCGTGTCGTCAGCGACTGCCGTCGTCTTCGCCGTGGGCCTGGACCAACCCGCAGTCGAGCCCTGCCGTGGCGGCCCGAGATACCCTCAGCGACTTCATGGCCGCCTGGTCGACGGGCGATCTGCGGGACATGTACGGGCTGATCTCCCCGCAGGCGCGGGCCGCCCACTCGTTCGCATCGTTCCGGTCGTCGTACCGGGCTGAGGCGGCCGAGGCCGGCCTGCTCCGGGTCACCACCGTCAGCCCTCCGCGCGGCCATGGCGCTGTCGAGCACGTGAGGGTGCGGCTGCAGACGCGGCACTTCGGTTCGCCGGTCGTCAACTGGCAGGTGCCGATGGTCGAGGCGCCGGGCGGCCTCCGGGTCGCCTGGACCGCGACCATGGCCTGGCCGGGCCTGCGCCAGGGTGAGCACCTCGAGCGCAAGGTGCTGGTGCCGGCGCGCCGCGGCATCATCTTCTCGCACGACATGACCGCGCTGGCCGAAGGTCCCGCGGTGCACCGCGTCTATCCCCAGGGCGCCGCGTTCTCGCGGCTGACCGGATTCGTGCAGGGCCCCCAGACCCCGACGGCGACCGCGGCCCGCGCCAAGATCGGCTGGCCGTCGACAACGCCGTACGGCCAGGGCGGGCTCGAGCAGTCGCTCGACCCGATCCTCGCCGGCGTGCCGACCATCCAGCTGACCGCGACCGGCAACGGCGCCACGCGGGTGATCGCCATGCGCGCCGGGCGCAAGCCCGAGAACGTGGTGACGACGCTCGACCCCACCCTGCAGGCCGACACGGTGAACCTGCTGGGCGACCGGGAGGGTGGCATCGTCGTGCTCGATCCCAGCACCGGGGGGCTGCTCGCCTCGGCCGGCCTGGGCATGGACACGCTGCAGCCGCCCGGCTCGTCGTTCAAGACGATCACCGGTTCGGCGGCGCTGACCGCCGGCCTGGTCTCGCTGGACACCACCTACCCCTACGAGCGCTTCGTCGACATCGACGGCTGGAAGCTCCGCAACTTCCACTTCGAGCTGTGCGGCGGCACGCTCGTCCAGGCGTTCGCCAATAGCTGCAACTCGGTCTACGCCCCGCTCGCCGACCGGGTCGGCGCGCAGCGGCTGGTGACGATGGCCAACGCGTTCGGGTTCAACCGGAAGCCGACCATCGCCTACCCGGTGCCGACGAGCGTCGCGCCCGGCCCGCAGTCCATCCAGTCGCCGCTCCAGATCGGCATCGCGGGCATCGGGCAGGGCGGCGTCGACGCATCGCCGCTGCAGATGGCGTCGGTCGCCTCGGTGATCGGGGAACGCGGGATCCTGCGGCCTCCATACCTGATCCAGAAGCCGGACTCGTCGTCCGACCGGCAAGCGGCCAAGCGCATCATCTCGCCAACGGTGGCAGGTGACATGACGACAATGATGGAGGCCGTCGTCAGCTACGGGACGGGGACGTCCGCGGCGATCGGCGGGGTCACCGTCGCCGGCAAGACCGGCACCGCCGAGGTCGGCGGCAAGGGCACCAAGAGCGACGCCTGGTTCATCTGCTTTGCCCCGGTCGGGGCTCCCAAGGTGGCCGTCGCGGTGATGCTGGTGCACGGCGGCGTCGGCGGCAAGGAAGCGGCGCCGCTCGCGCGCCAGGTGCTGGAGGCGGCGCTGCAGTGACGGCCCTGCGCGGCGTCGTCCTCGACATGGAGGGCGTCCTGCACATCGACTGGGAGCCACTGCCGGGCGCGGCGGGGGCGGTCGGCGAGCTTCGTGCCGCCGGCCTGGAGCTGGCGATCCTGACCAACACCACCGGCAAGTCGCGTCACGACCTGGCGGTGCGGCTGGGGGAGATGGGCATGGAGTTCGCACCCGAGCGGATCGTCACCGCCGCCTGGGCTACCGCCGAGCACCTGCGAACGGTCCATCCGGGCGCCCGCGTCCACGCGCTGGTGGAGGGCGGCGTCAGCGACGACCTGGTGGGGCTCGACCTGGTCGACGACCCCGCCCAGGCGGAGGTGATCGTGCTCGGCGGGCCGGACGGCAGCTGGACGTACGACCGCCTGAATGCGGTGTTCCGGGCGCTCCACAGCGGTGCGAATCTCGTCGCCATGCAGCGCAACCGGTGGTGGACGACCGCCGCCGGGCCGGCGCTGGACGCCGGGATGTTCGTCGCCGGGCTGGAATACGCCGCTCGGGTACAGGCGACCGTGGTCGGCAAGCCCTCGCCCGAGATCTACCGCACCGCCTGCGCGACGCTGGGCGTGGAGCCGACCGCGGCGCTGATGGTGGGGGACGACCTCGAATCCGACCTGCCGCCGGCGCGATCGATCGGCATGCGCACCTGCCTGGTGCGAACGGGCAAGGGCAGCAGCTTCGCGGCAGCGGTCGATGCCGACCTCGACCTGCCCGACCTGGCGGCTCTCCCGGAGGCGCTCGGCCGGATCGCAGGGTAGGATGAGATCGATGACGCACCTGCGCCCCGATAGCCCGGTTACCGGCTCGCCCCTGCGCATGCTGCGCCACTACATCTCGCGCATCTCGTTCTAGCAGGGACCCGTTTACGGGAGAGGTGCGCCCTCAGGCGCTCCGCCCGCACCCGTCCGGCGTCCCTTCTGACCCCTGAGGTTGTGCAGCATGCAAGCGCGAACACTGTCCGTCTTTCGTCTCTACCAGCTCTTCACCGGCGTCGACTTTGCCGGTCCGATCTGGGCTGTCTTCCTGCTCTCGCGCGGACTGACGCTCGCGCAGTTCGGCATCGTCGAGGCCTCGCTCCACGTCGGCATGCTGCTGGCACAGGTGCCGACCGGTGCGCTGGCCGACGCGATCGGACGGCGGCGGATGCTGGTCGTGGCCGGCGCGTTCACCGTCGCCGGCCAGCTCGGATACGTCTACGCGCCGGGATTCGCGCTGATCTGCGTCGCCGGTGCTGTGCACGGCGTCTCGTTCGCCCTGCGCACGGGCACCGACGAGGCGTACCTGTTCGACTCGCTGGCGCATGACAACACCGAGGCGATGTTCCCGCGCATGCTGGGCGGCCTGTGGGCCGTGTTTCAGTTCGCGGGCGCGATCTCGTACCTGCTGGGCGGCCTGATCGCCACCTACTCGCGCCCCCTCGCGTTCTGGCTGACCGCGATCTGTGCGGTGCTCGCGAGCTGCATCGCCCTGCGCCTGCCGTCGGACTCGTCCGAGCGGGGTGGGCACTCGCTGCGCACAGCCCGGCGCGGGGTTGCCGCCCTGCGGCACTCCCCGCGGCTGGCGTTGCTGACGCTGGCGTGGAGCGTCTACTGGGCCGCGGTGACGACCGTCTGGTACTACGCGGCACCGCTGCTGCACTCCCGCGGGGCCAGCGATACGGTGCTGGGGGTGGTGCTCGGCGGGTGCATGCTGCTGTCCGCGGGCTTCTCGTGGGTGGGGGGCCACATGCCGGGCCGGATCCCGCTCGGCTTGACGATCGCCACCGCTTCGGCGGCTGCCGCGGCTGCGTTCATACTGCTGCCGGTGTCGCCGGGGCTGGCGCTGCCCGTGCTGTTCCTGGCGATCGCGTCGGGGCTGCCGGAGCTGGTCTACGTGTCGCTCTCGACCTACCTCCAGCACAACACGCGATCCGAGTTCCGGGCGACGTCGATGTCCATCGCCGAGGGCTGCTTCTCGATCCAGATGCTATGGCTGTTCCCGCTGGCAGGCCTGCTCTCGCAGCGCTCCGGGTATACCACCGGCTTCGCCGTCTGCTCGGTGCTGCTGTCGGTGGCCGCCGTCCTGTTCATCGTGTCGCAGCGGCTACGCGGCCTCGAGCCCGAGCTGGTTCCGGAGGTTGCCTGAATGGGTGATTCCAGATCCGCGCGTGCCTGGTCGCGAGTTCCGGCTGCGTGCGGGCTTCGCCCGCGATCAGCCGGCCTCGCTGCGGTGCGAACCGTCGCCTGGGTGTGTCCGCTGGAGAGCGCACGTGCTACAGCACGCACGCTCCCAGCGGCCAGCCCCAGGCTGGGGTTCGCGCTCGCCCAGCCAGCACGCCTATCCGGAATCAACCATTTAGGATTCGGTGCCGATGAGCGCTCCCCGCAAGCAGATCGCAGAGAACCGGAAGGCCCGCCACGATTTCCACATCGTGGATCGGATCGAGGCGGGCATCGCGCTGACCGGCACCGAGGTGAAGTCACTGCGGGCCGGCGGCGGCAACATCCGCGAGGCGTACGCGCAGCTGCGCGGCGGCGAGGTGTTCCTGGTCGGCGCGAACATCGCGCCCTACGCTCAGGGCAACCTCCAGAACCACGAGCCGACCCGCGACCGCAAGCTGCTGCTGCACCGGCGGGAGATCGAGCAGATCGGCGTCAAGGTCTCGCAGCGCGGCATGACGCTGGTGCCGCTCTCGATGTACCTGAGCAACGGCCGGGTCAAGCTCGAGCTGGGCCTGGCCCGCGGCAAGGAGGGCATCGACAAGCGCCACGCCATGGCCGAGCGGGATGCCCGCCGGCAGATGGAGCGGGCCATCAAGGAGCAGCGCCGCTAGCGGTTCCGGTTAGCCGGACACGCCCTTTGCGACCGCGGCGCCGATCAGGCCCCCGATTCCGGCCGTGGCCGCCGTGCTCGCGCCGTCGCCGACCAGCTCCGCCGGGTTGAAGAACATGGTCTGGATACCGAGCCGGCCGGGGCCGGTGAACCGGTTCCAGGTCAGCTTGCCGCCGCCCCCGAACATGCCGCTCTTGAGCCCCATCGTGACCGCCTCCATCCGCACCGTGGAGTCGCGGTAGAGCCAGCTGCCGGCCTCGACGTCGATCTGGTCGCCCTGCCCCAGCTGCACCTCGAACAGGTCGCCGGCGGCGTGGATCCAGACGCTGGCACGATCGCTCGTGGCCTGGAACTTGTCGACGAAGATGCCGGTGCCCCCGAACATCATGCTGCGCACCCCCTGCACCCGCTCGAACGTGTAGTCGAGGTTGTCCGTCGCCGCCAGGAACTGGTGCTCGCGGACGAGCAGCGTCTGGCCGGCGTCGATGTGATGGGTCAGCACGCGCCCCGGCGAGTCCATCGAGAAGGCGATCTCTCCCGGGCCGGAGGTCAGCGTCAGGAAGAAGTCCATGCCGGCGATCTTGCGCTTGATCCCGCCCGGGAGCTTCTTCAGCCCGATCTGGAGCTGTGCGTCCTTCCAGAGCAGCGTGTGGTGCTCGAAGAACACGCCGCCCCCGCCGTCCAGCACGAAGTGAAGCTGTGGCACCAGGGTGCCGGCGATGTTCGCCGTACCGCCGCGAAACGTCTCGGACACCGGTTCGTGGCCAACCAGCTGCGGTTCCACTGCCATGGAAACTCCCTTCCAGGGTCAGAATCAGGGGTGTTGAATGGCGCGATTATGCACCAGTGGGCGGCCGGATCTCCGTAATCCGGCTTGTTTGGCCCCGGTAAGCGTTTCGTTTGGAACGAAGCCGCGCCATTGACCCCCTCCCGGTTGACCGCTATCCGGAGAGAGGAAGACATGCTCAGCGCACCGGACGGGGGTCTCGGGCAACGAGCCAGGCTGGGGGGTCAGCAGATGTATCAGGTGGAGCCAGTCACAACGGGAAACCAGATGGGGGATTCCCGTCTTGCCGCAAAACACGCAGAGGCTGGGTTCAGGCGCGCAACGCGCGAGCGCAAGTACTCGGGGGAGGACGGGTACAAGCGGTTCGAGCTCGTATTGGCGCGCCGTATCGTCTCCGGCTAGGCGGACCAGAGACGATCAGGGGGCCGGACGGCGCCGTGGGTACGCACGGCGCCGTCGGCCATTCCTGATACCTGGCCGGCCCGGTTCCCGCAGGGAGGCGTCAGTCCTGGTTGAGCCCGTGGAAGCCGACGCTGCGCTGAGGGACGCCGGCCTAAACTCGTGTGATGCGGCTTGAGGTGCGATTCCGCGCGGTTCCGGTCGAGGGGATGCGGGCGTTCCTCGAACCGCTCGGCTACCGGTTCGAGTGGGGGCCGGAGCTGGACGGGATCGGCTTTGCGTGGCTTAAGCGTCCGTTGTCCGGAACCGGAGTCCGCGCCACCTACTTCCCCGACGATGTCGACGGCCTGCTGGTGATCGAGACCGACGGCAAGGCATCGGTGACCGACGCCGCGATGCAGGACGTGACCGCCCGGCTCCTGGCGGAGCGCTTCGAAGGGGTGTCGGTCTGGTGTGCGACGACCGAGCGGCCCGAGTTTGCGGGCGGCCAGACCGCCGATCCGCCGGCGCCCGGCGCCGACCCGCCTGCCTGGTACTCGTAGGCCCATGTCAAGCGGGGCCGCGGTGGAGCCGAGCTACACGATCAAGGCGCTCTTAGCTCTTGGCGCCTCACGACCACAGCAGTTCGAAGCGCTCGAGCACGATCTCGCTGTCGTCGTCGACCGGCGTTCCCTGCGCCGCGAAGAAGCGTTGATGCCCCTCCCGCCAGTCGGCGAGCGTGCGGTCTCCCTCCCCTTCGGTCCAGGCGAAGTCCTCGTCCACCTCGCCGAACCGGCGCACCTCGACCTGCGTGGTACGGATGACGCACACCGGCTGTTCCTCGCCGTCGAGGATGACGCTCAGGTCGCCGGCGCGGGGCAGGGGCTCGTCGGGCCCGTACTCCGACGGCAGGCTGGCCGTTGCTCGCTTGGGCCCGTCGCGAACGAGCAGGGCGAGGCTGGTCATCATCTCCGGGCTGTCACCGAATCCCCAGGCGGTATGGGGCCCGTCGATACCGGTTGCAGCGACGAACCGGCGCCAGTAGTCATCGACCGCCTCGCTCGACATGAGGCCAGTCTACCGGCCGCCCGTGGGCGGGAAATCGGCCTGGTTCGCTAGAATGAGAGGGTTCTCCACGGGGGCGCCCTGGTTTCGACATGGCCGATCTTCGGGGAGAGTTGCAAGCCGAGGTTGCAGGTGGCCTCGTAAAATCCCTGCACAAACCGCAAGTGCGGAATCTGATCTCGCACTCGCTGCCTAATTAATTAGGTAGCGCATCGGCCCCTCCAGCCCGCGGGAGGGATTCCCGGTGTCAGCCAGCGGGCTCACCGTGAGGGGGAGCGCCTCCGCCGCCGATCGGGACATCCAAAGAGGGGCTAGCCTGATCGGTAGCCCGTCCGGGGGCAGCCGTCAGGCGAAACTCAAACCCGGACTACGCTTGTAGACGCTCTCTTCGTGCGGTTGTGGACGCGGGTTCGATTCCCGCCGCCTCCATCGGCTTGGTTAAGCCAAAAACAGTTTGTACCTGATGTCACACCGCACGAGGAATCGAATCCGGTTCGACCCTCGTTAGGCCTCCTCGCAACCTCGGCCGGTCGACCATACACCAGCCCCGATTGGAGCTAGAGGGTGGCTGTCGCATGGTCATTGCGTCGGCGTTCCGGCGTCGCGTGTTCCCAGCGGCCGCGCTTCGGCGATCTGTGAGCCGCTGGCTGCGATCTCACGCCACCAGTGACACGCCGCGAAGCCCTGATCGGTCCGGGTTAGCGTTGGTGTCTCGGTCGCGCACAGGGTGTCATGCACCATCGGGCAGCGCGTGTGGAAGCGGCAGCCGGCGGGCGGGTTGCGTGGGCTCGGGATCTCGCCCTCGAGCGGAACGCCGAGGGTGCGCTCTGTGGGGTCGGGCACCGGGATGGCCCGGAGCAGGGCGCGCGAATAGGGATGCCGCGGGGCTTCGAACAGCGCGTCTGCCTCGGACAGCTCGACCAGCTCGCCCATGTACATCACGCCGATGCGGTCGGCGACCGCTCCCACGACGTTCAGGTCGTGGGTGATCAGGAGCATGGTCAGACCACGGCTGTCGCGCAGGTCGGACAGCAGGTTGAGAACGCCCGCGGCGGTCGACACGTCCAGCCCCGCTGTCGGCTCGTCGGCGACGAGCACCGCCGGCTCGATCGCGAGCGCACGCGCGATACTGACGCGCCGGGCCTGGCCGCCGGACAGCTCGTGTGGATACTTGCCCGCGATCTCGGGAGCGAGGCCGACGGCGTCCAGCAGCTGCTCGGCGCTCCGGCGCTCGTCCTTCGGGACCCCGTGGATGGTGTACGGCTCGCAGACCAGGTAGCCGACTCGCAGCCGTGGGCTGAGGCTCGCGTGTGGATCCTGAAACACCACCTGCACGCGGCGTCGCATGCGGCGCAGGCGGCCGCCGCGAAGCCCGGCGATCTGCGTGCCCTCGATGAGCACCTGGCCCCCGGCGATCGCCTGCAACCCGGCGATCGCGCGGGCCAGCGTCGTTTTGCCGGACCCCGACTCGCCGACGAGGCCGAGAATCTCTGCGTGGCCGACCACGAGCGACACGCCGTTGACCGCCGTCATCGCCTCGCGGCCCTTGCCGAACTCCACCTGCACGTCGCGCGCGTCGATCACGGCGTCCGCGCTCATGCCGCTCCCGGGGCCTGCTGCCACCCGCTCCTAGGATCACGGGCGTGGCAGCGCACGACCGACCCACCGTCGGCGACTGGGGGCGGGTCGACGGCGTGGCAGACCGGTGCTGCCAGCGGGCAGCGGTCAGCGAACGCACAGCCGACCGGGAGCTGCGCGAGGCTGGGTACGCGGCCGGGAATGGTCGCCAGCCGCCGGTCGCGGCGGCGGTGCGACGGCACCGCGTCGAGCAGCGCCTGAGAGTAGGGGTGCCGCGGGTCGGCGAAGAACGCGCGCACGTCGGCCGACTCGACCACGCGGCCTGCGTACATCACAACCACGCGATCGACGAGCTGGGCCACGACTCCGACGTTGTGCGTCACGAACATGATCGCCGTCCCGCGCTCCCCACGAAGCTCACGCAGGAGCTCGACGATTTGGGCCTCGAGCGTGACGTCGAGGGCGGAAGTTGGCTCGTCGGCGACCAGCAGCGGCGGGCCCAGCAGCAGCGCCGTGGCGATCAGGATGCGCTGGCGCATTCCGCCCGAGAACTCGTGGGGGTAGCGGGAGAGCTGATGGGCGGCGTCGGGGATCCCGACTCGCTCCAGCATCTCCGCCATGCGCCGGCGCAGTTCGCCGCCGTTGCGCCCGCGGCGGTCCGCGTGCGCGAGCACCGCGTCCGCCATCTGTCGGCCGATGGTGAGCGTCGGGTTGAGGCTCTGCAGCGGATCCTGCGGAATCAGCGCCACCCGGCGGCCGCGGAGCCGTCGCAGCGCCTCTTCGTCGAGCCCGACCAGGTCGGTGCCCTCGAGCACCACCCTGCCCGCACGGATCTCGCCGTTGGGCGGCAGCAGGCCAAGGGTCAGATTGGCGAGCGTCGACTTGCCGCACCCCGACTCGCCGATCACGCCCACGATCTCACTGGGCGCCACGGTCATCGTCACGTCGCGCAGCGCGTGCAGTTCCAGCGACTGGGCGTGGTAGACGACATCAACCTCGCTCACCTCCAGCACCGGGGCAGTGCTCATCGCTTCCTCCTGCGCCCGCCCAGCGGAAACTGGGTTCGCGACACGCGCGGGTCGAACACGTCGCGCAGCGTCTCGCCGAGAAACGTGAAGCCGACCGTGACGACGACGAGCGCGACGCATGGAGCGATAAGCGGCCAGGCTGAGTCGTACACATTCGCGAAGCCCTCGTTGAGCATGACTCCCCAGTCGGCGGTCGGCGGCTGCACGCCGAGGCCGAGGAAGGAGAGGCCGGCGGCGACAGCGATCGCCCCTGGGATGTCCATGGCCACGAGGATGAACAGCGGCGGCAGCACGTTGGGCAGCACGTGCACGCTGAGGATCCGCGACGTCCGCGCGCCCAGCGCGCGCTCGGCATCGACGTACACGTCGCTGCGGGCTGCCAGCACCAGGGCGCGGGTGACCCGGAAGTAGTTGGGGACGAAGGCGAGGCCGACCAGGAGGATCGTGTTGCGAGTGGACGGTCCGTAGAGTGCAATGACCGCCAGCGCCAGTACGATCGCGGGAAAGGCGAGCAGCGCATCAGTGGCGATGATCAGAGCTGAGTCGACCGTTCGGCCGAACCATCCGGCGATCAGGCCCAGCACGAGGCCCAGTACGAGCGCGATCCCGACTGCCGGTAGCGCGATCGAGAACGCCACCCGGCAGCCGAACACGAGCCGCGAGAACAGGTCTCGCCCGAGGTCATCGGTACCCAGCAGGTGATTGCTCGAGGGGCCTGCGAACCGGTGCGCGATGTCCTGCGCGTTGGGCGAGTAGGGCGAGATGAGGGGAGCGAAGAGCACGGCGAGGATGACCAGTGCGACGACCACGATCCCGAACATGCCAGCCGGCCGGTGCGCGACCTCTCGCACGCGCCGTCCCCGCTGTGCTGGGACGACCGGAGCCGGGGCGTCGGTGATTGCGACGCTCACTTCGATCCGGATCCGGTGAGGTCGATGCGGGGATCGAGGAATCGGTAGGCGAGGTCCGCCAGCAGGTTCGCGATGATGAAGAGCAGTGCTATGACCAGCGCCGCCCCGCGCACCACGATGTAGTCGCGCTGATCGATGGCTTCGAGCATGAGCTGGCCGAGTCCCGGCCGGTTGAAGATGAACTCGACGATCACAGCTCCGCCGAACAGTGTGCCCAGACCGATGCCGAGCACGGCAACCACTGGGATCAGGGCGTTGCGCAGGGCGTAGCGGTACAGGATCAGCCGGTCGCGCAGGCCGAAGGCGCGGGCCGTGCGTACGTAGGGCGAGGCGAGTTCTTCGAGCATGCTGGCCCGGACCAGCCGGGCCAGGTAGCCGACCCACCCTGCAGCCAGGGCGATGGCCGGCATCAGCAGGTGCTCGAGGTACCCGACGGGATGGCTGCCGCTGCCGTCGCCGGCCGCCGGCAGCCAGCCCAGCCGCACGGAGAAAAGCAGCACCAGGAGCAGAGCGACCACGAAAGGCGGTACCGAGACCAGTGAAACCGAGAAGAACCCGAGTACGCGGTCGAGCACGCTGCCCGGCCGGGCAGCTGCGAGTACGCCCAGCGGCACGCCCAGCGCAATGGCGAGTGCGAGACTGACCACGGCCAGCACGACGGTGCTGATCAGCGCGTCGCGGACGAGATCCCAGACCGGGATGCCGTTGATGTAGTCCGTGCCGAGGTTGCCCTGGGCTGCATTGCGCATGAACAGCCAAACCTGTTCGGGCACCGAGTAGTTGAGGTTCATCGCGACCCGCACTTGCGCGATCAGCTGGGGGGTGGCGCGCGGGCCGAGCATCGCCCGCGCCGGCTCGCCGGGCGTCACCGCAGTCAGCAGAGCCAGCGCCGTCATCACGACAAGGATGGTCAGGAATGCGACGACCAGCCGCTTGAGCAGGTAGCGGCCCACCGCTCAGACCGGTTGCGCGTCGATGATCTCGCGGATGACTGTGTTGGCCTCGGCCGCGCGCATCGGCGACCACAGCGAGCAGTGGCCGTGCCCCTCAAGCAGGTGGAACTGCCCGGTCGGCGCAAGGTCGGCGACGCGCTGGCCGTACTGCGGCGGCGCCTGCACGTCCTCGGCGAAACCGACCACGTGCAGCGGCACCGAGCAGCCCGGAAGCCGGTCGACGACGTCGAACGTGTCGCACGCGTCCCACTGGCCGATCAGGGACTTCTCGTTGTCACCTTCGAAATTCGAGTACGACTCCTTCAGCACCTCCCAGGTCTCCTCGTCGCCCAGCTCGTCGGCAGGATGCAGCATCGCGGCGTAGTGACACACGCCCATCAACCCGGTCAGCGATCCGCCCTGCTTGCGGTAGTCGATCTCGGCGCGCATGTAGTCGTGCACCCAGCCGGTGCTCTTGCCGAGCGTGCCCATCGGGATCGCGAGCCGCACGAGGTCGGGCCTGTCCAGCACGAGCTGGGTTGCGGTCAGCGCTCCCATCGACTTGCCGACCACGATCACGGGCGGCTCGCACACCTGCTCGATCAGGCTCGCAGCGTCGCGGGCGAAGTCCGCCATCGTCCACGGCAGTGGCTGAGTGCACTCGGTCTGGCCGACGCCGCGGTTGTGGTAGACGGTGCTGCGGAAGTCGGGGAACGACGGCAGCTGGTATTGGATCCAGGTGCGCTCAGGGACGCCGCCCCCGCCGCAGATCCAGACGATGTCCGGCCCCTCGCCGGACTGGGCGTAGTACGTCGTGGTGTCTTCGGTGGTGACGAATGGCATCGTGGTCTCCTCGGTTACCAGAACAGCTGCGGCGTGGTCGTCAAGAGCTCGTTGCCGCCCTCGCGGACGATGAAGACGTCCTCGAACCCGGCGGTGCCGACGCCGGGCTCGCTGATGAACGTCTCGGACGTGAAGATCTGGCCTTCGCGGAACGGCTCGTCGGAGTCGAATAGCGTGTCGGCTGGCTCGGGCTCGAACGGCTTGGCGGGGATCAGCGGGCTGAGCCAGAACGTTGACAGGCCGTGGCCGTAGATCCCCAGGTCGGTGCGGTCGGTGGTGGTGTCGATGATGGCCCCCACCTCGCGCGGCGTTCGCCCGGGCCGCACCTCTTCGGTGATTCGGTTGACGGTCGTGATCGCCTCCTCGATCAGCGCCCTTTGGGCGGGCGCCGGGTCGAGGCCGCACACCGACGTGCGGCCTGGATCGATCCAATAGCCCTCGAGCACAGGCCCGACCACCCAGGCGCGTACGAACTCACCAGGCGCCGCGGCGTCCCGCGAGTAGCCGTACAGCGGGTAGTCCCAGGCGGCGTGGTCACCTCGCGGGCCGGTGTGGCATCCGATCCGCTGGATCCCACCACCGGCGGCGATGATGATCTTGCCGGCCTCCGCGGCCGCGTCACATTGCCGGTCACCGCGGACGAGCCCGTTCATGAATGCAGTCAGCGCACGCGACGAGACGTCGCCGATCTCGCGGTAGAGCTCCTGCTCGCGAGAGCTGGCGTGGCTCTGGATGCGGTAGAGGAGATCCTCTTCGGGCACCCATTCAATCGCCGGCGAGCCGGCGATCAGCGGCCGATACATCTCGGCCGGCAGGAAGTCGTCGCCAACATAGGCGACCGGTCCCTCGATGCCCAGCTCGGTGAGATAGACCGCCAACCCCGCAGCCAGGTTCTCGGGGTGGGAGACGATCTGCTCGACCGCCAGGTGTCGTCGCTCGATCGACTCGAACTCCGAGTAGTCGGCGCGCAGCACGTGTAGCTCCGGCGGGTTCCCGGCGTGCAGCAGAAGTGCGGCGAACGCCTGTCCAACCCCGAAGCCGGACTGCTCCTGGCCGATGTTGTGCGAGGCGTAGTTGGCCAAGTACCACACGTTCCCAGCCCGGTCGTACCCGCCGCCGGTGCGCTGCCAGACGACGGCTGTGTCGTACCCCCGGTGGCGTAGCTCGGCATAGACCGCGGCCCATCGGGCCTCGTACTCATCCTTGGGGAAGTACACGCGCCGCTCCGATCTCTGGCAATTCAAGGCCGCGTGGAGTATGACATACTGCAAACTCGTTTGCACGATGCGAACCAGGGAGAGTGTGATGGAGGGCAGCGAAGTTCACGTTCCAGCCGCATCCGAGGGTCGGCCCGCAGGCATCGACCGCCGCCAGTTCGTGCTCCGCGGCGCGGCGCTTGGGGCGATGCTCACCGGCTCCTCCGGCTGGCTCGCCGCCTGTGGAGGCGGCACGTCGCTCACATCCGGAGGGAAGGCCGGGGGTTCGATCACCGTCGGGGCGGACACGCCCACCGGCTTCGATCCCGCGTTCGCCCAGTACTACAGCGATCTGATGGTCGACGGCGCCGTGTACGAGGGACTGGTCACATACAAGCCGGGCACCTACGACGTCGTCAACCAGTTGGCCGAGACCTTCGAGCCGTCAGCTGACGGCACGCGCTTCCACTTCACGCTCAAGCGGGGGATCGAGTTCCAGGGCGGCTACGGCGAGCTGACCACCGATGACGTCAAGTTCTCCTTCGAGCGCACCGCCGGGATGACCAAGCCCAAGGTGAACAGCGCGTACGTCGCCGACTGGGCGCCGCAGCTGAAGGAGGTGGAGATCGCGGGGAAGTACGAGGGAACCATCGTGCTCAACCACGTCTTCGCCCCACTGATGCACACGACGCTGCCGACGTTATCAGGTCTGGTCATCTCAAAGAAGGCGGCGCTTGAGCGCGGCAAGCAGTTCGCGAGCCACCCGATCGGTTCGGGGCCCTACATGGTGCAGTCGTTCACTCCCAACCGCTCGGTCGTGCTGGCGAAGTTCGCCAAGTGGAGCGCCGCGTCGACGCCCCATGTGCAGGCCTCGTACGACAAGATCACCATCACCGCCAATGGCGACCCGACCTTCGTCGACGCAGGTCTCCAGAGCGGCGATCTCAACGTCGCCCTGATCGAGGGGTCGCAGTACAAGCGGCTGAGCGCCGACAACTCCCTCACCGTGGACAAGTTTACGTCGTTGAGTTACGACTGGATCGGCATGAACGTGACGAACCCGGCGCTCACGAACATCAACGTGCGCAAGGCGATCCGGCTCGCGATCGACGTACCGGCGATCATCGAGGTCGCCTACGACGGCGTCTCCCCGCGCGCCACCGCGGTGCTTCCGCCGACGATGAGTATCGGCTACTGGAAGGACGCGCCGGTATACGATCGCGACGTCCCCGCCGCCAAGGCGCTGATGAACAGCGCGGGCGTGTCGAGCCTGGATCTGTCCCTGGTCGTCCCGAACAGCCCCAGCTACTTCAAGACGATCGCCGAGCTGGTGCAGGCCAACCTGGCGGACATCGGCATCAAAGTCTCGATCGACGTCGAGGACTCCGCGTCCTACTACGCCCCCAGTGCCGCAGCGCTGAAGAAGATGCAGCTGTTCGGCGGGGACTTCGCGTCGTTTCCCGACCCGTTCTGGTCGATGGAATGGTTCACCACTGCCCAGATCGGCCCCAACGGCTACAACTGGATGAGCTGGAGCAACAAGCAATTCGACGAGCTCCAGAATCAGGCTGCGGCGGAGCTGGACGATGCAAAGCGCACCGAGCTTTACATCGAGATGCAGAAGATCTGGGACGAGGACGCAAACTCGGTATGGCTCGCCTGGCCGGCCACGATATGGGCGGCCGACAAATCGGTGGCGATGAAGATCCGGCCCGACGGGCTACCGGTCCTCCAGGCCTTCAAGAGCGCCTAGCGTCGTGGCCGGCGTCTCACAGCCCAGCGCGGTCGCTCCCATCCAGTCGCTCGACCGGGGCGCGCGCCTGCTCGAGGTGATCGCGCGAAGCCCCCAGCCGCTAACCGGCGTGGAGGCGGCCGACCGGGCGGAGATCAACCGCAGCACCGCGTGGCGTCTGCTGGCCACGCTTGAGCAGCACCGGCTCGTGGAGCGCGACGAGACCGGCCGCTACCAGGTCGGCATCGGCCTGTTCGGGCTGGCCGCCGCGACGCGCTGGGGGGCGGTCGCCCGCCGTGCGCGGCCGATCCTCGAACGCCTCGGCAGCCAGGTCGACTCGACCGTTGCCGTGGCGGTGGTCGACGGCGGCGGATACGAGATCATCGATCAGGTGGACAGCTCCCACACGCTCTCGGTGCGCTGGGTCGGGGTGCACCTGCCGCTCACCTGCACCTCGGTCGGCAAGCTGATCCTGGCTGCGATGGACGAGAGCGAGCTCGAGCTGTTCCTGCGCCACCCGATCGCTGCGCGTACGCCGTTGACCCTCACCGATCCTGCCGACGTCCGTATCGAGCTCGACGAGGTGCGTCGCACGGGCGTCGCGGTGTCGGTCGGGGACTACGAGATCGGCGTCAACGGCATCTCCGCCGCGGCCCGGGATTCACAGGGGCGCCCGGCCGCGTTCATCGCGGTCACCGGTCCGGATGTGCGCCTGACCACCGCCGGCCTACCCGCGGTGGCCCCGCTGGTGCTGGCCGCCGCGGACGAGCTCGAGGACGCCCTGGAGCTGAACCGATGACCATCGAACCACGAGGGGAATCACGATGCTGATCGACTGCGACGTCCACGTGGGCTACGACAGCCTGCTCGACCTGGTGCCATACCTCGACGGCCCCACACGGGAACTCGTCGAGCACTCCGGGACGAACGGACTGGCCATGCCGAGCTACCCCTGGTACCACCCGTCGGGTTGGCTCCGTAAGGACGCCTACGACCCAGACCGAGTCGCCCAGGGCCGGCAGATCCCCGGCCAGAATCTCGAGACGGTGCGTCGGTTACTGCTCGATCCCTACGACGTCACGTACGGGATCCTGACGGCTGACGAAGCAGCGGCGTTCTCGATCATCCCCAACGGGATCCTCGGCGCGAAACTCGCCACCGCATACAACGACTGGCTGCTCGAGCAATGGCTGCAGGAGGACGCGCGGCTGCGCGGGCTCATCGTCATCGCCGCTCAGCATCCTGAGGCCGCCGCCGCCGAAATTCGCCGGCGAGCTGCCGACGATCGGTTCGTGGGAGTATTTCTGCCCGGGGGAGCACGGATCCCATACGGCAACGTAATCTACGACCCCATCTGGCAGGCGGCCGCCGAGAACGGCCTGCCCGTTGCCGTCCACACCCACTTCGACGGGGTCGGCATCAGTCCGCCGGTGACCTCCGCCGGGCACCCGGATACCTACGCCGAGTACCACGTTCTGTGCGGCTCAGGGATGTATGGGCACTTCACGTCGGTGCTTCTATCAGGTGTGTTCGAACGGTTCCCGGGCACAAGGCTGGTGATGATCGAGGGCGGCGTGGTGCCGTTCCTTGGCTACCTGTGGCGTCTCGACGTCGACTGGAAGGCGTGTCGCACCGAGGTGCCGTACTGCCGCCGGCCGCCGTCGGAATATGTCTGGGAGTCGGTCCGCTTCACCAGCCAGCCGCTTGAGACCCCCATCGACGAGGACGCGCTCTGGCCCGTAATCAAGAACCTCCATCCAGAGCACACGCTGATGTTCGCAAGCGACTATCCACACTGGGACTTCGACGAACCGACGCACACTCTCGGGCTGCTACCGGAAGAGGTGCGTGACGCGGTGGCGTTCGAGAACGCGGCGAAGCTGTTCCGTCTCTCCGCGCAGGTCACGGCATGACCGCCAATGAGCGCGAGGTGCGCATCGCCGCTACCGAGTTGCCTGCACCGGGTGAAATCCGGATGGTCGAGATCCGTCACCATCACATCGGCGTGATGCGCGTCGGTGACGAGTTCCACGCCCTGGCCAACCGCTGCCCGCACCGCGGGGCGCCACTCTGCTCGGCGGGTGAGGTGGTCACCGACATACGGGTGACCGGGGACGGCGCCCTGGAGCTGGGGGAGGAGGGTGCACTGATCCGCTGCCCCTGGCACAAATGGGACTTCGAGATCGCGACCGGCGCCTGTCCCGTCGACGGTCAGATGCGCGTCCGCCGGTACGGCGTCCGTCGTGACGGTGATGGCCTGATCGTGTCGCTGGACTCGCCCGGGCGCGCAGGAGCGAGGTCATGACCGTGTTGCCTGATCCTCGGAGCGAGAACGAGATCCTAGCGGCCGACGGGCGCACGATGGCCGTTGCCTGCTGGGGCGTGGCGGGCGGTACACCTGTGGTCGCCCACCACGGCACTCCCGGCTGCCGGCTCGATCTCCCCGGCTCGGTGCCGATGCTGGAGGAGCTCGGAGTTGACCTGATCATGTTCGACCGCGCCGGGTACGGCCGCTCGGATCGGCTAGTCGGCCGGGCCGTCGCCGCCGCGGCGGCCGATGCGGCGGCGGTCGCCGATGCGCTTGGCATCGATCGGTTCGGCGTGTATGGCGTGTCCGGCGGCGGGCCGCACTCGCTGGCCTGTGCAGGGCTGCTCGGTGACCGGGTCACCCGCGCCGCGTGCGTGGTCGGCGTGGGGCCGTTCGCGGCTACTGATCTCGACTTCTACGAGGGTCTGAACGAGCTCAGCGTGGTCGAGTTCGAGATTGCCCTGCGAGGCCGCAGCGCGATGGAGGAGTACGTCGACTCGTTCGTCGCTCAGACTCGGGCCGTTGGCACGGCTGTCATGGACGAGTGGGGGGCGGAGCTACCGGAACCCGACCGCGAGGCCTACTACGGCACCCCGGAAGCGCGGGCGCTGCTCGAGCGTGCCCTGGCGGAGTCGCTGGTGGTCTCGGGCGCTGGGTGGGTCGACGACGACCTCGCCTTCGTTGCACCGTGGGGGTTCGAGCTGGAGCAGATCGCGACGCCGGTGGCCGTATGGGCCGGCGAGCTCGACCGGCTCGTGCCGATCGAGCATGCTCGCTACCTGGCATCACGGATTCCAGGCGCCGAACTGCACACTGTGCCCGACCGCGGCCACGCGCTCGATGACGGCCCGATCTTGGAGTGGCTCGCCGCCGGATGACCGTCGGGCGGACCTGGACTGAACCGTCTGGGCGGCGGAGCCCGACTCGTGGGTGCCGCGTGCGCCGCCGCCCGGCGCAACCGGGCTGAGGGCAACCGCGGCGGGAGGAACCCCAACGCGGGTTCGATTCCGCCGCCTCCATCGGCTTGGTCAAGCCAAATCCAGTTTGTGTCTGATGTCACACCGCACGAGGAATCGAATCCGGTTCGATGCTCTCGTGGACGTTCGCTGCCTCGGCCGATCGACCATCCACCGGATCGGGCCAGGCGAGGGGCGACCGCGAACCGTGCGAAGTTCGAGTCTCGGCGCGCGGCTCGGAGGCTAGACCGCGCTCGACGCGCCGAGGTAGAGGTAGCGGACGGCGATCAGCAGCGCGAGCCAGCCGAGCAGTCGTCGCAGCGTAGGTTCGGGGATGCGGGACTGGAGGCTGGCCCCGAGGTAGGCGCCGATGATGCCGCCGATGCCCGCGGCGATCCCGATGCCCCAGTCGGGCGTGATCTGGCTCGAGCTGTCGGAGGTCAGGGCCAGGACGACGAAGGTGATCACGCCCACGATTGACGCCGCCAGCGTGGAGAGCAGCGCGGCTGGTGCGACGGTGTAGGCGGTGTAGCCGCCGAGGATCAGGATCGGTGCCAGGAAGGAGCCGCCGCCGATGCCGTAGATGCCGCCGACCACGCCGACGGCCGCGGCGATTGGGGGCACCAGCGCGAGTTTCAGCGGCTCGTGAGCCGGGGTGGGTTGGCGGATCACGAGCATCGCCCCGAGCGTTGCCAGCACCCCGGCGGCGGCGAGGTAGAAGGCTTGCTGGCCGGACAGCCACTCGACTCGGATCACCGCTCCCACGACGACGCCGGGGATGGTGCCCGCCAACAGCCGGCTGGCCAGCGGCGATCGGATCGGGCGGCCGCCCAGTCGGCGGTAGCGAAGCACGCCGCTGGGGGTGGCAAAGAGGTTGAAGATCAGGTTGGTCGGAGTCACCGCGGGACTGGGGACGCCGAGCAGGCTCACCTGGATCGGCAACAGCAGCACGGCGCCGCTGACGCCGGCCGGTGTGGTGGCCGTGGCGACCAGCAGTCCCGCGAGAAAGGCGCCCAGCAGGTTCATGTCGGCGAGCCTACAGCTGCCTCATGACAGGGCAGCTGACCCCGGGATCGCTGCGCCCGTCCACCCATGCGGATGCGGGCTTCGGCCCGCGGTCGCCGCAGCGGTGGTCCGTTGGCGTGGACAACGCGGCTACAGTTGCCGCGCCCGCTGGGCACCTCGCCTGCGCCAGCGTGCCCCGACCGGGGGTGCGCGTGGCCGGCTCTCAGGCTGCGTCGAGCTCGATCTGGTCGGCGAGGCCGAGAACCACGAGCAGCGCTTCGACGACCATGGGGTCGAAGTGGGAGCCGGCGCTGCGGCGGAGCTCGGCCGCGGCCTGCTGTGGCGTGCGTGCCGGGGAGTAGGGGCGATCCGCCGTCATTGCTGCATAGGCGTCTGCGGCCGCGATGATGCGTGCTTCGATGGGGATGGCCTCCCCGGCGAGGTCGTCTGGATAGCCGTTGCCGCTGAAGCGCTCGTGGTGATGCCGAACGGCGGACGCGACGTGCCGGAGAGCCGGAATGCGGCGGACGATGTCTGCGCCGACACCGGGATGCGTGCGCATGACCACCCACTCGCCGTCGTCCAGCGGACCCGGCTTGTTGAGGATGTGTTCGGGGACGGCGAGCTTCCCGACGTCGTGCAGCCATCCGCCGAGGCGGCAGCGCTGCGCGACGCGATCGTCCAGCGCCAAGCGCTCGGCTGTCAGGCCGGCGAGGCGGGCGACCTCCTCGGCGTGCTCCTGCGGAATCCCTTCGCGGAGGCTGCTCGCGAACGCCAGGGCACGTGCCGACTCGACCGCGTGGGGAGCGGCGTTCCGGGCGTCGGCCGAGCGTGCGTCGCCCGGGCGCAGCGAGACGCAGTTCCGGCCGCGGTGCTTGGCGTCGTACAGACAGCTGTCGGCCCAATCCAGGAGCGCGTCGAGGGTCGCGCCATGATCCGGCGCGAGCGCGCCGCCGACCGAGATGGTGAGTTCGAGTTGGACGTCGCCGTGCGCGATCGGCGAGTCGCTGGCTGCCTGGCGGAAGCCCTCGGCCCGGCGCACCAGCTCGTCCGCGGAGCGGGCGCCGGGCAGCAGGATGGCGAACTCCTCGCCGCCCCACCGGGCGAGGCAGTCTCCGGGTTCGAGGCAGTCGATCAGCCGGTGGGCGAGATCGATGAGGACGGCGTCGCCCACGGCGTGGCCGTAGGCGTCGTTGATCTGCTTGAAGTGGTCGGCGTCGAGCAGCAGCAGGCCGCATGCGGCGGCGTTCTCCGCCAGCGTCTCTGTCGCGATCCGGGCGAAGTGACGCCGGTTGAAGGCGCCTGTGAGCTCGTCGGTGCCCGCGCGCACCTCGGCGTCCGCACGAGCGCGTTCCAGCTCGGAGTGGGCGACCTTCATCTCCCGCATGCTCCGCCGGAGCTCGTCCTCGAGCCGTCGCCGCTCGGTCACGTCGGACACGATGCCGCTCACCTCGAACGTGCCGTCCGGGCGGGGGCGACACGCGGCCCGGTCGTGCACCCAGCGGGTGATCCCGTCGGCGCCGATCAGGCGATACGTGACCTCCGAGTCCTCGCCCCGCCCCAGCGCAAGGTTGAAGGCGTCGTAGGCGGCTCGGTCGTCAGGATGGACGGCCGCATCCCAGTTGACCATCTCCGGGTCAGGCTCCGCGCCGCCCAGCAGCCGGTCGCCGCCGGGCCCCTGAAACAGCTCCTCGATCTCGCCGTCGGGAAGCGCGAGGGCGAGATAGACGTGGGCGCCGACCACGTCGAGGAGGGTGGTGAAGCGATCGCTGGCCTCGTCGAGGCGCGCGGCGGCCTGCTCACGGGCCGTGATGTCGGCGATCAGGCCCTCGATGAGGACGTTGCCGTTGGCCAGGTGACGAGGACGCGCGCGATCGCGCAGGATTCGCGTGACTCCGTCGAGCCCGACGATGCGATAGGTCACCTCTGCGTCCTCGCCGCTCAGCAGGCGGCGGTTGAACGCTTCGTACTGCGCCCAGTCTGCGGGTGCAATGCGCGACTCCCAGAAGCGTCCGCCGTCGACGCCTTCCGGGAACGATCCGCCGATCAGATCCTCGACGGTCGACGCCGACGCATGGTGGACGTAGCGCCCATCCGTCGTGATCTCGCCGGCGTAGGCATGCTCCTCGAACAGGTCGAGAATCCGGGCCAGCTCCACCTCACGCCGGCGCCGGCTGCCGCCATCGCGGCTCCAGCGTGCGCGTGCAGCGGCCCACAGGCCTCGAGTCCGGCTCGGGCGCGCCGAAGCGCCGGCGGCGGGTACGGGTGAACCTTGGGAGCTAAGTGGCGAACGGGTCATGGCGTTCCACCTTGTCATCGGCGCGACATTCGGCTCGCTTAGCCCTTCCATCCGCGTACCGGTAGGGCTCTTGGCCCCGACAGCGATGATATTCGGCGGCCTGCGCAGTCTTCTGGGTGAAGTCCCTACCGAAGGAGCCCCCATGAGCACGGACCCGGTTCGGCGAGCCAACCTTGCGGGGATCGCGTGTGAGCCGCGTCCACAGCTGCCCGACGGCTTTCGCCGAGGCAGTGTCCGTCTTGGCGCGCAGCTCGGCGCGGCCCGCACGGGGCTGAGCGTCTACGAGCTGCCGTCTGGCCAGGCTGTCAGCCCGTACCACTACGAGAATCCCGACGAGGAGTGGCTACTGGTGGTCGCAGGCACACCGACCCTGCGCCATCCGGGCGGCGAGGATCAGCTCGAACCAGGGGACATCGTCTTCTTTCCGCCCGGCCCCGCCGGAGCGCACCTCGTGCGAAACAACGGCGAGTCGACTGCCCGCGTCGCGATGTTCTCGTCGGCAGCCGCGCCGGTCGGTGCCGTCGTCTACCCGGACAGCGACATGATGTGGGTCTGGACGGCCGACGGCGAAGACGACCTCGTGGTCAGGCGGAGCAGTGCCGTGGATGAGGCCGCGCCGTGGGCTTGACCTACCCGGCTACCGCCGGTCAGGAGGCCGGAGTCCTGCGGCCGAGCGTCACACCCGTCGCGGCGACCCAGATCAGGAGCAGCAGAAGTGACGCCGCCGCGGCCTGCGCAACGGTGTTGTTCAGTAACAGGTAACCGACGCCGGAGACAATCATCGCCACTGCCAGCGCTGCGGCCACATAGCCGAGCCAGCGCGGAAGCACGCCGCGGGAGGCGAGGCCCACGCCGGCCAGGGCCATCACGGCGAACGCGAGCATCTTCACGCCATCCAGCCGGTTGATGATGTGAAAGAGCGTTCCGGCCCTGCCGGATTCGCCGTCGGGCACAGCCATAGAGGTGAGCACCAGCCCTAGCGCACACTCGGCAAGCGACACGAGTACCGCGCCGCAACCCGCGATCACCGCGAGCCGTCCCAGCCCTTCGGCATGGTGCTGGCCGGCCGCCTGCCCAAGTGCGATCACGACGAGGGCCAGCGCGACTGCCGCCAGACCCTCGACCAGGATGTACTGCGTCACGGCCACGCCCTGATGACCGCCGTACGCCGAGACGACGTGGCTGCCGGTCGCCGCAACATCGAGGTTCGAGGGCCACACCGCCAGACCGATCACCCACGCTGCGACAAACCCGATGCCTCCGACCGCGGGCGTGGTGAGGAGCCAATGACGTCGCGGGCTGGGCGTGGATGCCGTCTGTGGATGTGCGGTCATGGCCTTCGAGCCGTACCTGCCCGCCCGGCGAGTATCCAAACACGGCCGGTCGAGTAGCCGTCCGCCGTGCTGCGCCGGCCGGTTGCCGTCTGGTGACAATCGTTGTTTGCGCGGAGTGATCGGACTAATGTCGAGGGATCACGACGCGGCAGCCTGGGTCCGACTGGCGCCGGCGAGGGGACGGACGGACCGACGCTGCAAGCCGCAAGCGGGCTTGATGCAAGCGGGCTCGCGTTTTAACCAATGCGAGGAGGAGCAGTGACTGTTTCGTCACACGATTCCCAGACGTCGGCGGCCGCCGACGCGGCGATCCGCCCGTTTCACATCGAGTTCCCGCAGGACGCCGTCGACGACCTTCGCCGCCGGATCTCGGCCACCCGCTGGCCCGACCGCGAGACGGTCACCGACGACTCGCAGGGGGCCAGGCTCGAGCTGATGCAGGACCTCGCCCGCTACTGGGCGAGCGACTATGACTGGCGGCCGTGTGAGGCCAGGCTCAACGCGCTGCCGAACTTCATGACCGAGATCGACGGGCTGGACTTCCACTTCCTGCACATCCGCTCCGAGCATGAGGACGCGCTCCCGCTGATCGTGACCCACGGATGGCCCGGCTCGATCATCGAGCAGATGAAGATCATCGAGCCGCTGACCAACCCGACGGCCCACGGCGGCACTGCATCTGACGCGTTCCATCTCGTCATCCCCTCACTGCCGGGACACGGGTTCTCCGCCAAGCCGACCACCACGGGGTGGGATCCGGTACGCACCGCAAGCGCCTGGGTGGTGCTGATGAAGCGCCTTGGATATGACCGGTTCGTGGCGCAGGGCGGCGACTGGGGAGCCGCGGTCACGCAGACGATGGGGGCCCAGGCGGCACCGGAGCTGGCCGGTATCCACTCCAACATGCCCGGTACCGCGCCCGCCGAGATCAATGCAGCCATCCTGCGCGGCGACCCGCCGCCGGCCGACCTCGCGGGCGACGAGCGGCGGGCGTACGACCAGTTGAGCAGCTTCTACGCCAAGCACGTGGCGTACGCCCAGATCATGAGCACGCGGCCGCAGACCATGTACGGGCTGGCGGACTCGCCGATCGACCTCGCGGCCTTCGCCATCGACCACGGCGACGGCACCGGCCAGCCCGGTCTGATCGCGCGAATCCTCGAGGGGCGGTTGGGAGGCGACCTGACCCGGGACGACATCCTCGACAACATCACGCTCTACTGGCTGACCAACACCGGGGTGTCGGCCGCTCGCTACTACTGGGAGGCCAAGGGCAGCTTCTTCGACGCCAAGCCCATCACCATTCCCTACGCCATCACCGTCTTCCCCGACGAGCTGTACCAGGCCCCTCGGAGCTGGGCGGAGCGCGCCTACCCGGACAACCTCATCTACTTCAACGAGGTCGACCGGGGCGGCCACTTTGCCGCCTGGGAGCAGCCGAAGCTGTTCTCGGAGGAGATGCGGGCGGCCTTCCGGTCGCTGCGGTAACACCTGCCCCGGATGCAGATATCTGAGAGGAGAGATCCATGAGCGACGAGATGCACACCAGTGACGATGTCACCGTCGTGCTCGTGCACGGGGCGTTCGCCGACGCCTCCAGTTGGAGCGGCGTGATCGAGCGCCTGCAACCGTCGGGGCGTCACGGTCACGGCCCCCGCCAACCCGCTCCGCGGCATCGAGATCGACTCCGCCTACACCGCCGTCCGTGCTCAAGCAGACGCCGGGGCCGGTCGTCGCTCGTCGGACACTCCTACGGCGGCGCCGTGATCACCAATGCCGCGGCGGCAGGCCGACAACGTCGTCGGCCTGGTCTACGTGGCGGCCTTCGCCCCCGACGAGGGCGAGCGTCTCGGCGAGGTCGAGGCCGGATCGAAGGACAGCGTCCTGAACGACGCGCTCATCCCACATCAATACCCGTCGCGGACGGCGGAACGGCGACCGAGTTCTCCATCGACCCCGCCAAGACGCGCAATGCGTTCGCCGGCGATCTCTCCGACGAGCAGGCCGCGCTGATCGCGGCCGTCCAGCGACCGATCGCCGAGGCCGGCGTTCTCGCGAGCCGACCGGGCCGCCGGCCTGGAAGAACCTGCCGTCCTGGGCCGTCGTTGCCACCGGCGACAAGGCCGCCGGTGCCGACGTCGTCCGCTCGATGGCGGAGCGGGCCGGTGCCAAGATCACCGAGATCGAGGGCTCGCACGTGATCATGATCTCGCAGCCGGATGCCGTCTCCGAGGTGATCCTCGAGGCCGTCGCCGCCGTCCACGCCCCGGTCGGAGCCTAGGCGGGCTGACATGTCCGTCGACACTTCATCGTCACGCCCAGCTCGGGGCAGGACACCTTCGGATCGGTCGGCCAGATCGACGCCGGGGTGCTCAACGTCGGCTACCTCGACGCCGGCCCGGCGGACGGCCCCGCCGTGCTGCTGCTTCACGGCTGGCCGTACGACATCCACAGCTTCGACGAGGTGACGCCGATCCTGACCGCGCAGGGCCATCGCGTGATCGTCCCGTTCCTGCGCGGATACGGCTCGACCCGGTTCCTGTCCGACACGACCGTCCGCAACGGTGAACAGGCCGCGCTGGCGGTCGACGCGATCGCACTGATGGATGCCCTGGCGATCGACCGCGCGGTCGTGGCCGGGTTCGACTGGGGAGCGCGCACCGCGGACATCCTGGCGGCGCTGTGGCCGGAGCGGTGCAGCGGGGTCGTCTCGGTGAGCGGCTACCTGATCGGCAGCCAGGCCGCGGGCAAGCAGCCGCTTGCCGCCCGAGGCCGAGCTGCAGTGGTGGTACCAGTACTACTTCGCCACCGAGCGCGGGCGGGCCGGCTACGAGCAGTACCGGCGGGAGTTCGCCAGGCTGATCTGGCACATCGCCTCGCCGCAGTGGAACTTCGACGATGCCACGTTCGATCGCAGCGCTGCGTCGTTCGACAACCCAGATCACGTTCCGATCGTGATCCACAACTATCGCTGGCGGCTCGGGCTGGCGGAGGGCGAGGCCGAGTACGCCGACCTGGAGGCACGGCTTGCCGAGGCGCCGGCCATAGGCGTTCCCGCCATCACGCTGGAGGGCGACGCCAACGGCGCTCCTCACGCCGAGCCCAGCGCCTACGCCGGGAGGTTCACCGGCCCGTACGAGCACCGTACGATCGGAGGTGGGACCGGCCACAACCTGCCCCAGGAGGCTCCCGACGAGTTCGCCCGCGCGATCCTCGACGTGGTGGACCGGTGAGTCTGTACGGCAGCGACAGTCCAGTCGGGGCGTTGCCCGTCGAAAGCCGGCTCCCGGGGTTCGACGGCGCGGCCGGCTGGCTGAACTCGCCGCCGCTGACGGCAGCAGGCCTGCGCGGACAGGTCGTGGTGGTGGACTTCTGGACGTACACGTGCATCAACTGGCTGCGCACGTTGGGCTACGTCCGCGCGTGGGCCGAGAAGTACCAGGAGCAGGGGATGGTGGTGGTCGGCGTCCACACGCCCGAGTTCCCGTTCGAGCGTGAGGTCGACAACGTGCGCCGGGCCGTCAGCGACATGCGCGTCGCGTACCCCGTCGCGCTCGATCCCGACTACGACGTGTGGCGGGCGTTCAGCAACCACTACTGGCCGGCCCTGTACATCGCGGACGCCGAGGGGCGGATCCGGTATCACCACTTCGGAGAGGGCGCCTACGACGAGTGTGAGCGGGCGATCCAGGTCCTCCTGCGCGAGGCAGGTACCGCGAGCGCGACCGACGAGCTCGTCTCGGTCGCTCCCGACGGCATCGAAGCGCAGGCCGACTGGGAGAACCTGGAGTCGCCGGAGACCTATCTCGGGGCCGAGCAGGGCCGCCTCGTGCCGCCCCGCGGAGACGCGATCCCCGACCAGCTGTCCCTGAACCAGTGGGCGCTGGCCGGGGACTGGACGATCGAGGAGCGTGCGAGCGTGCTCAACCAGGCGCCCGGCAGCATCGGGTTCCGGTTCCACGCGCGCGACGTCAACCTGGTGATCCGCTCGCGTGAGGCCGCCCCGATCCCGTTCCGTGTGCGGGTGGACGGTGCAGCGCCCGGCGCCGCACATGGTCTCGACGTTGACGACGCGGGCAACGGAACACTGCTCGAGCCGCGGCTCTATCAGCTCGTCCGGGCGCCGGGCCCGGTCGTCGACCGGACATTCGAGATCACCTTCGACGCGGCCGGGGTCGAGGCATACGTCTTCACCTTCGGGTAGGCGGCCGCCGATTCGGCTGTCAGGCGGCGAGGACGTCGCTGGTATACGCGTACGGATGCCGGAACACGTCCATCGCCTTCGCCGCGGGCGCCGCGATCTCGAATGACCCGCCGGAGCCGAGGTCGCTGACGATCACGGTGACGCAGTCGGTGACCCGGTTCCAGACGAGAGAGACGGCGACGCCGTGGGTCTCGCGGAAGGCGAGCTCTGAGAGGTGGGGAGTGTGATCGTTCATACCCTTCTGGACGAGTTGCCCCGGCTTCGTCTTCCCGTAGCGCGGGTGCTTTAATCAGCGATCCTCGTCCGCATGTGGGTGTCGGTACGCAGGCGGATAGCGATTCCGACCTGGAAGGGGCCAGCGCCGTGGGCCACCCGATCCCCACCGAGATGAAGTTCCATCTGCCGCTGGAGCCGAACCCGGCACTCGTCGGCACGCACGACAGCGCGCCGACAGCGTGCAACCGAATTGCCGACCGCATCACCACGTTCGCGGAGTCGATGGCGTTCGTGTACCTCCACATCCTGTGGTTCGGGTGCTGGATCGGCTTCGGTGTCGAGGGCTACCCCTTCGGACTGCTGACCATGATCGTCTCGCTCGAGGCTATCTTCCTGTCGACGTTCGTCATGATCAGCCAGAACCGCGCGGACGCGAAGCGCCAGGTGGTCGCCGACCAGCAATGGCAGACGGTCAGGGAGGAGGACATGCAGAACCGCGAGTTGCTGCATCTCTCCAACCAGATCCTGAACCTGACCAAGGAGATCCACGCCAGGGCGAAACCGCCGGTGTCGGGCGGCTGACGAGGCCAGGGGCGATGCCGGGCGCACACCTCGACCTGCACGCCCCCGCCCGGCTTGACGAGGATACGCGGCTGTTCGCCTCGGCCCGCGACGAGCAGCGGCTGCGGCGCCCGCTCGACGGGATCACCGCGATCGTCGCGGCGCTGGCGCTGGCGACGCTGGCGTGGTGGGCGCAGCCGACGCTCGGCTTCGAGCGGGCGCTGGTCGAGGCGGTCACCAGCTCGCCCGCCTGGCTGCACGACCTCTGGGTGATCGCCTACGACGTGGTCGCCCTGCTGGCCGCGGTGGCCATCCTGGCGACGATCGTGCGTCACCGCTGGCCGTTGCTCCTGCAGTGCCTGGTGTCGGGCGTCACGGCGGCCGTCCTCGTGCAGCTGGTCACCCGGTATACGTCTGGCCAGTGGGCCTCGGTCGAGCACGTCCTCGGCTGGGGCGAGGCCGTCGCCTGGCCGGCTGCAGGCATCACGGTGTCGTGTGCGATCCTGCTGGCGCTGACCGCGGACGTGACGGCGCCGGTGCGATCGACGCGGAATCTGGGCGATCGGCATCGCAGCCGTGACCGCCGTCCTGTCCGCGCGGACAACGCCCACCGGCGTCATCGCTGCGCTGCTGGTGGCGGTGGTCGCAGCCAACCTCGCACGCCTCGCGGTCGGGACCAGCAGCCGGCCGCGTGTCGCGAGCCGAAGCGCTCGCCCTGCTGGAGACGATCGGTGTCACCGACATCGAGCTGGGCCGGTTCTCGCGCCAGTCCGACGGCGTGGTGCTGATCGAGGCAACGGCCGACGGGGGCGACGCCCTCCTGGTCAAGATCCTGGGCCGTGACGTGGCCGAGCAGCGCCGCATCCTGCGCACGCTGGCGCTCGCTGATGTACCGCGACGGCGGCTCGGCCCTGTCGCTGGCGCGCGTGCCGGGGGTGGAGCGCGAGGCGCTGGCGACGCTGCTCGCCCAGACGCGAAACGTGCCGGTCTGGCGCGTGCAGACGGTCGGCCGCCGCCCGGCTCCGATCAGACGCTGGTGCTGGTCGCCGAGGGCCGCCGGATGTCCGAGCTGGAGCCCGGAGCTGTGGGCGCCGACGCAGCAGCTGCGGCCTGGAAGACGCTGGGGGCGCTGCACGCCGTACGCCTTGCGCACCTGCACATCAGCCCTCGATCGCTGGCGGTGCGGCCGGACGGCGTGGTCGCCCTGACCGATTTCACCGACGCCACATCCGCTGCGGACGTCGACGTCCAGGCCACCGACGACGCCCAGATGCTCGTCTGCCTGGCGATCCTGTCGGGGACCGAGACGGCCGTGTCCACGGCACGCGCAGCGCTGGGAGCGGACGAGCTGCAGGCGGCGCTCCCGTTCATCCAGTCCGCAGCGCTTCCCAGCGACCTTCGCTGGGCGGCCCGCAGGGCGAAGCTCGACATCGACGGCCTGCGCAAGGCGGCCGCCGCGGCTGCCGAGGCGGAGGCGCCGGAGCTGGCCGAGCTCCGCCGCGTCACATGGCGCAGCATCCTCCAGATGGTCCTCCTGGTGCTCGCCGCGACGGCGATCATCTCGTTCTTCGCGAAACTCAACTTCGGCGACCTGCGAGACGCGTTCAAGACCGTATCCGTGGGGCTGCTGATCGCGGGTTTCGTCACCGCACAGCTTCCCCGGCTGACACAGGCCATTGCCACGCTCGGCTCCGTGCCCGCGCGTCTGCCGTTTCTCCCGGTCTACGTCCTCAAACTGGCCACGTGCTTCCTGAACATCGCGTTGCCGACGACCGCCGGTCAGGCGGCGCTCAGCATCCGGTTCTTCCAGCGCCAGGGGGTGCCGGCAGCGACCTCGGTGGTCTCCGGCCTGGTCGACTCCTTCATCAACAACGTGCTCCAGGCCGTTCTGCTCGGATCCCTGCTGCTGTTCTCCGGGCTCAGCCTGCACCTGCAGTCCAACGGGTCGTCGTCAGGCGGCGGCAAGCACACGGTGCTGATCGCAATCGCGATCGCCTGTGTCCTGGTGACGGGCGTCCTGCTCGTCAGCGGACGGCTGCGGCGGCTGGTGATGGCGAAGATGCGGGCGTGGTGGCCCGACATCAGGGCGGCCGGCGCCACGCTTCACGACCGCCACAAGCTGGCACAGCTGATCGGCGGCAACATCGCGACCGAGCTGCTGTTCGCCAGCTCGCTTGCCCTCATGGTCCACGCCTTCGGCGGCAACATCACGCTGATCGAGGCGCTGTTCGTCAACCTGACCGCCGCGCTGCTGGTCACCTTCATCCCGGTCCCGGTGGGATCGGCGTCGCCGAGAGCGCCCTGGTGGTCGGACTGACCGGCCTCGGTGTCAGCCAGGACATCGCCTTCGCCTCCGCCATCAGCTACCGCGTCTCGACGTTCTACCTGCCGCCGGTCTGGGGCTGGGCTGCGATGCGCTGGCTGGAGGCCAAGCACTACCTGTAGCGGCTGGATGCGGATCGGCGGTTGGTTTCAGAACGAGCCTGGAGAGGTATCCACCCGCCATGAGCGGTGAAACCGGATCGCGTCAGCGTGGGGTGACGAGTCGTGGTATCGATCGAGTCACGAACACGCTGGGCCATGAAGCGGCATTCGTCGTCGTCGGCGTGCTGGCGGCCGGCGCGTGTGTGGTCGCCGTTGCCATTGGACCGGGCGTCCGGGGGCTGGTTACCACGGTGTCGCTGGTCATCAGCCTGGTCACGCTTGTGATGGTGTTTGCGATCCAGCACACGTCCAGCCGGGAGGCCCGCGCGCTCAACGTCAAGCTGGACGAGCTGATCCGCGTCAGCGAAGCGCGGAACGAGCTGATCGGCGCCGAGGACGAATCCCACGTCCAGCTCAACGAGCGGCGGGGTCAGCTCCTGGCCGAGCGCCGGCGCACTGTCGACTGACGTCGAGCACGTCGTACACGATCCGCTCGTAGCGGGCGAACGCGGAGCGCAGCTGGCGGCGCCGCCGACCAGGCGCAGCGGTCAGTGTCTGGGCGGTGCGGTACTCCTCCGCCGCCGCTGGGTGATCGACCGACATGTCCGCGATCAGCTGGTCCGCCGAATCGAATGGGTATCCCCGTGCGCGGAGGATCTCGATCACGAGCGTGTCGGCTCCCGCGACGGCGGCGCGCGGATCGGTCTCGAACGCTCCCTGGAGCGAGACGAACCGGTACAGGTAGCGACGCCGGGCGTCGTCGGGTAGCTGTCGGAGGTCGAGCCCTTCGTGGCGCCGTAGCCGCTCCTGGAGCTCGAGCTCGGCCGCCTCCCGGTCAGGGTATCCGCGGATCGTGCGTACGTACTCGGGACCGAATCGCTGCCGCAGCCGGCGCACCCGTCGGCGCTCTCGCAGCACCGCAAACCCAAGAGCCAGCAAGAGGATTCCAAGACCGATCACGACCGCGACCACCATTGCCACCGACGTTCCCTCGCCGAGTGGCGCGCAAACCCCGCGCCCGGCGGAAGGAGGGCCGGCGGCCGCGGGTAGACTGCCCGGCGTTTCTCTGCCGTCCACAACGCAGCACCGTCCCCGCCTCCGCCGGCCCCTCCGCCTGGCGCTGGCGGCCGTCTGCCTGACCGTCGCCGCCGGGTGTGGAGGCGGCTCGGCCGGAAGTAGTGGGACCGGCACCGGGTCCGCCACTCCGAAGCAGGCGCTTGCCAGATTCCTGTCGCAGGTCGAGCCGTTGCGGATCGATGCCAGTCGGCGAGCCGCGGTTGTGGCTCAGGCTCTCGGAGCGGTGGCCAGCAACCCGTCGACCTGGGACGCCTCGGCCACCCGGATCGACGCGCCGCTCGTGCGGATTCTCCGCGACGGCGCCCATCTGGCTGCGATCCCGGCGCCGGCGGCCGTGAAGGCGCCGTACCGGGCCTACGTCGTCAACTACGCGGACTTCGCGCGGATCGTCAGCGGGATGGCCACCAACCTGCGCCAGCACGACACCAACGCGGTGCTGGCCTGGAAGACGGGGCCGCTCGCCCAGCTCAGCGCCGACGCACGGCGGGACTCGGCTCTGCGTGTTGCGCTGACCCGGTACGCCTCCCGCATCGGCGCCACGCTGCCACCGTGGGTCAGCGGGCTCGGCCGCCACGGGGCGTAGAGGTGCCGGTCGGGTACCTCATCGCCGGCCTGGTCGCCGCGGTACCGATGCTGCTGGCTCTGCAGCCGCTCGCGAGGTCGGGCGCGCTGGGGCGGCTCAGCTGGATCCTCAGCTGCGTCGTCAACGAGTCGCCGTTCCTGCTCGTGTACTGGGTTCTCGCGTCGACCGCCCTGGCGTTTGCCCAGGGAGACGTCGGATCGCCCGGCGGTCTGGTCGCGCTTGCCGTCGCCGCGATCACCCCCGCCGTCGCGGTCGTCCTCACCCGCCGCAGCCTTCAGGCACGGCCGGTGATCGCCGCGGCTCTCGACGGTGCGCCCATTGGCCACACGCGCTCGCCCCGGGTCTATCTCGCTCCACTGCCACTCACGCATCGTGGCGTCGAGAGGACGTCGAACCTCTCCTACGGCGACGCCGGCAAGCTGAACAGCCTCGATCTCTACCGTCGCGCCTCAAACGCTCCGGACCGCGCGCCGATCCTCATCCACCTGCACGGGGGCGGCTTCCGAGGCGGGCGCAAGAGCTTCGAGTCGCGGCCCCTGCTCCTGCGCTTCGCGGGCCTGGGCTGGGTGTGCATCAGCGCCAACTACCGGCTGCGGCCCGCGGCCAGGTTCCCCGACTTTGTGGTCGACGCAAAGCGGGTGATCGCCTGGGCGCGTGCGCACGCGGCTGAGTACGGGGGAGATCCGGAGCGGGTGGTCATCGCCGGCAGCTCCGCGGGTGCGCACCTGGCGGCGACCGCGGCGCTGACCGCCAACGATCCCGTGTTTCAGCCGGAGTTCGAGGACGCCGACACGACGGTCTCCGCGTGTATCGGCATGTACGGCTACTACGGCGCGGTGGACAGGGCGAGAACCGCCCTTCCGTCGTCGCCTCGCGACTACGTTCACCCGGGAGCCCCGCCGTTCCTGATCGCCCACGGCGCACAGGACACGCTGGTGCCCAGCGCCGGGGCGCGGATGCTCGCCGACTCCCTGCGCGAGGTGTCACGGCAGCCGGTCGTCTGGATCGAGCTGCCGGGGGCCCAGCACTCGTTCGACCTCCTTCGCTCGATTCGGTTCGAGGCGCTGCTGGACGGCATAGAGGTGTTCGTAGACGGCGTTCTCAGCCCCGGCAACGCATCGCGGTAGCGGATCAGTCGGGGAGCTGGGGCGGCTGCCACCCTCGGTCGCGCCCGAGCAGCACTGCCCGAACCACGGCGCCCGATCCGAAGCGCGCGCGGACGTCGTCCATGGCGCCGTCCAGCGCCTCCCGGCTGCGCCTCTCGAAGGGCAGGAGGAGCTGGACGTTGCCACTGCTGTCGAGATTGGTGACGGCGACCCCGACCAGTGTCAGGCCGCGCTCGCAGATCAGGGGCTGGGACGCCTCCACGAGACCGCGCGCGGTGGCCAGCACGATTGCCGACTGCGCCGTGGGGCAGGGCAGGGTGTGCGATCGGGTTGCGCGCGAGTAGTCGGCGAAGCGCAGGCGCAGCACGACCGTCCGCCCAGCACGCCCGGCCGTGCGCATGCGCCGGGTGACGCGGTCGACCAGCGCAACCAGGCTGGCATCGATCTCGGCGTGGGAGTGAGGCGGGCGGCCGAGGGCGCGCTGCGCTCCCATGGTGCGGCGCCGGCGCCGCGTCTCGACCGGCCGGGGGTCGCGGTTGTGGGCGAGTGCGTGCAGCTGGCGGCCGGCAGCGCGTCCGAGCATCGCCACCAGCAGCTCCGGCGGTTCGGCTGCCAGCTCACCGACGGTGCGGATCCCGTGGTTGCGGAGCTTCTCGGCGGTGACCCGGCCGACGCCCCACACCTTCTCCACCGGCAGCGCGTGCAGGAAGCCCAGCTCACGGTGGGGCGGCACCACCAGCAGGCCGTCTGGCTTGGCGACACCGCTGGCGACCTTGGCCAGGAACTTGGTGCGGGCCACGCCGACCGTGATCGGCAGCCCGACGTCGGCCAGGACCGCGCGACGGAGCCCGGCGGCGATCTCGCGCGGGGTGCCGGCGAAGTGCTCGAGCCCGCGCACGTCGAGGAACGCCTCGTCGATCGACAGCCCCTCGACTGCGGGCGAGAACTCGTCGAAGACGCGGTAGGCCGCCTTGCTTGCCTCGGAGTAGGCGGTGAACCGTGGCGAGATCACGACGGCGTGGGGACACAGCCGGCGGGCGGCCCTGCCGCCCATTGCCGTTCGCACGCCGAACGCGCGGGCCTCGTAGCTGGCCGACAGCACCACCCCGCCGCCCACGATCACCGGGCGCCCGCGAAGGGTCGGGTCGTCTCGCTGCTCGACCGACGCGTAGAACGCGTCGAGGTCGGCGTGCAGGATGCTGGCCGTGGCTCGCATCGAACATATGTTCGCACACAGTGTCCGCAATCGAATTGCGCCGCAGGCGGAGATGCCCCTTGAGCCGGTCGCCCTGGACCGCAAAGATGCACCCATGACGCGCGCAGTCATCGCGGGCTACGTCCGCTCCCCGTTCCAGCCCGCGCGGCGTGGATCCCTGGCGCGGGTGCGGCCCGACGATCTGGCGGCGGCGGTCGTCGCCGCGCTGGTCGATCGCACCGGCGTCGAGCCGGAGCGGATCGAGGACGTCACGCTCGGCTGCGCCTTCCCGGAGGGCGAGCAGGGCATGAACCTGGGCCGGATCGTCGCCATCCTGGCCGGCCTTCCCCGCTCGGTCGGCGGGTCGACCGTCAACCGCTTCTGCGGATCCTCGATGCAGTCGGTGCACACCGCGGCCGCTTCGATCGCGATGGGCGCCGGCGACGCCTACATCTGCGCCGGAGTGGAGTCGATGAGCCGGATCCCGATGGGCGGCTTCAACCCGCTCTACAACCCGTCGCTGGTCGAGTCCTACCCGGACATCTACATGACGATGGGCGAGACGGCCGAGAACGTCGCCGACCGGTACGACGTGCCGCGCCAGCGTCAGGAGCAGTTTGCCCTGGAGAGCCAGCAGAAGACCGCCGCCGCCACCGCGGGCGGGCGGCTGGCGGACGAGATCGTGGAGGTGGCGGGGATCAGCGCCGACGGGTGCCCGCGACCGGATACGACGCTCGACGGCCTGGCCGGGCTGAAGCCGGCGTTCACGCCTGAGGGATCGGTCACAGCCGGCACCTCGTCGCCGCTCACCGACGGCGCTGCGGCGGTGCTCGTCACCTCCGAGGACTACGCGCGCGACCGCGGCATCACGCCGCTGGCCGCCGTGCGGTCGATCGCCGTCGCGGGATGTGACCCAGCCGTGATGGGGATTGGACCGGTGGCCGCCACCCGCAAGGCGCTCGAGCGTGCCGGGATCGGCGTCGAGGACATCGACCTGGTCGAGCTGAACGAGGCGTTCGCCTCCCAGGCCCTGGCCTGCATCGACCAGCTCGGTCTCGACCGGGCCAGGGTGAACCTTGACGGCGGCGCGATCGCGCTCGGCCATCCGCTGGGAGCGACCGGGGCTCGCATCACCGGCAAGGCGGCCGCGCTGCTCTCCCGCGAGGGTGGGCGCTACGCGTTGGCCACCCAGTGCATCGGCGGCGGGCAGGGCATCGCCACCGTGCTGGAGGCGGTGTGACCGAGATCCGCGCCGCAGCGGTGCTGGGCGCGGGCACGATGGGATCGGGCATCGCCGCCCACCTGGCAAACGCGGGGATTCCGGTCACCATGTTCGACCTCGGCGACGCGGCCGTGACGTCCGCCGCCGGGCTGGGCCGGCGGAAGCCGCCTCCGCTCGTCGACGCTCGCGCGGGGCGCCGGATCACACCGGCCGCTCTCGACGACCTCGGCATGCTGCCCGAGGCGGACTGGATCGTCGAGGCGATCGTCGAGGATCTGGATGCCAAGCGCGAGCTCTACCGGCGGCTGGAGCCGGTGCGAAAGCCGGGATCGATGGTCAGTTCGAACACCTCGACCATCCCCCTCGCACACCTGCTCGACGGAGCGCCGGAGTCCCTGGCAGCCGACTTCATGATCACCCACTTCTTCAACCCTCCGCGCTACATGCAGCTGCTCGAGGTGGTGCCGGGGCCGGCAACGCGCCCGGAGGCTGTCGAGGCGGTGGAGGTGTTCGCCGATCTCCAGCTGGGGAAGGCCGTCGTGCGCTGCAACGACACACCGGGCTTCGTCGCCAACCGGTTGGGCGTCTACTGGATCGCCACCGCCATCGGAGAGGCGCTCGCCCGCGGCCTGACGGTCGAGGAGGCGGACGTGCTGATGGGTGAGGCGATCGGCGCCCCCCGCACCGGCGTGTTCGGGCTGATGGATCTGGTCGGGATCGGCCTGCACGAGCACGTCACCGCGTCGCTCGACCGTCTGCTGCCGGCCGACGACCCCTGGCGCGCGGTGCCGCCGCAGATGCCCGTGTTCCAGCGGCTGGTCGAGATGGGTGCGACCGGACGCGCAGCCGGCCGGGGGTTCTACGCCCGCGATGGCTCGCGGCGGCTGGCGATCGACCTGGAGACGTTCGAGTACCGCCCGGCCGAGCAGCCCAGACTGGACGCCGCGGCAAACGCGCGGCGCGGGCTCGCGGCGCTGATCGACACCCCCGACCGGCACGGTGAGTACGCCCGTGCAGTGCTGATCAGGGTTCTTGCCTACGCCGCGGCGATGGTGCCCGAGGTCGCCGACAGCCCTGCGCTGATCGACCTGGCGATGACCCGGGGCTACAACTGGCGCCATGGCCCTTTCGCGATGATCGACGCCTTCGGCGCCGATCGCCTCGCCGCAGCGCTCGACGCCGACGGGCTGGAGGTGCCGCCCCTGATCGCCGCTGCCGCCGCGGCAGGCTCGCCGGTGTCGGTTCCGGCAACGCCGCGGCCGGGAGTGCTCCCGCTCTCGGCGGTGAAGGCGGCGGATCCGTTCGAGCACAGCGCCTCGGCCACGCTCTGGAATGCGGGCGACGGAGTCGCCGTGCTCGAATTCCACACCAAGGCCAATGCCATCGACGACGACGTGCTCGAGGTGCTCGAGCTGACGGTCGCCAGGGCGGAGGGCCGGTACCGCGCGGTGGTCATCTATAACGAGGGGCGGTTCTTCTGCACCGGCGGCAACCTCGGGCACATCCTGATGATGGCCAACGTGGCCGCCTGGGACCGGCTGGCCGCGTTCGGCGCCCGCGGGCAGGCGGCCTTCAACGCCCTCAAGTACGCACCCTTCCCGGTAATCGGAGCGCCGTCAGGCCGGGCTCTCGGCGGCGGATGCGAAGTGCTGCTGCACTGCGACGCCGTCCAGGCCCACACCGAGACCTACATGGGCCTGGTCGAGCTGGGAGTCGGGTTGCTGCCTGCCTGGGGCGGCTGCAAGGAGCTGTTGCAGCGGGCGGCCGAGCGGGGTCCGAGCGGCCCGATGGCGGCGGCCGCCCAGGCGTTCGAGGTGATTGCCGCCGCCAGCGTCTCGACCTCCGCCCAGCATGCCCAGGAGCTCGGCTACCTGCGGCCGACCGACCGGATCACTCCCAACCGCGACCGGCTGCTGGCCGACTCTCGTGCCCTCGCGCTCGAGCTGGCAGACGGCTACGCGCCGCCAGAGCCGCCGCTGCTGACGGTGGCCGGTGCGTCCGGGCGGGCGACGCTGGAGCTGACCGCCGCCCAGCGGGCCCCGATGCTGGGCGCCAGCGCATACGATCTCGAGCTGGTCGGCCGCTACGCGTGGGTGCTGACCGGCGGCGACGAGGGCGACCCCATCGAGCCGGTCCCCGAGGCCGCGATCTCGGCCCTCGAGCTGGAGGCGATCGACGGCCTCATCCGCAGGCCGCAGACGATCGAGCGCATCGGCCACATGCTCGCCACCGGAAAGCCGCTCCGCAACTGACATGCAGTCCTATCGCGCGCCACTCCAGGACTTCGCCTTCGTGTTGGATCGCGTGCTGGGCTACGAGCGGTTGACGGCGTCGCTGCCGGGCTACGAGGAAGCCGGCCTGGCGACCGCCCTCGATGTGATCGCCCAGGCGGCCGAGCTGGGGGAGACGGTGCTGCTGCCGCTGAACGCCGTCGGCGACCGTGAGGGCTGCCGGCTCGTGGACGGCGGCGTGACGACGCCGAGTGGGTTCCGCGAGGCCTACCAGGCGATGGTCGACGGCGGCTGGTGCGGGCTGGCGCTCGACGCGGACGTCGGCGGCAGCGGGCTGCCCGAGGTGCTGGCCGTCTGCTTCGAGGAGATCATCTGCTCGTCGAACCTGGCCTTTGCCACCTACCCGCTGTTGACCGCCGGGGCGGCGGCCACGTTGTGCGCGCACGCCTCGCAGGAGCAGACCACGCGCTACGTGCCACGACTGGCGACCGGCGAGTGGAGCGGGACGATGTGCCTGACCGAGCCGCAGGCGGGCACCGACCTGGGCCTGCTGACGACCCGGGCGCAGCCGGACGGCAACGGCGGCTACCGGGTGACGGGCACCAAGATCTTCATCACCGCCGGCGAGCATGACCTGACCGAGCAGATCGTGCACCTGGTGCTCGCGCGGCTGCCCGACGCGCCCGTCGGCACCGCAGGCATCTCCCTCTTCATCGTGCCGCGGCTGATGGTCGGGGAGGACGGCGAACCAGGCGCGCGCAACGCGGTCTCCTGCGGCTCGATCGAGCACAAGATGGGAATCAAGGGCTCGGCCACCTGCGTACTCAACTTTGACGGGGCGTCCGCGGAGCTGGTCGGCGAGCCGCACACCGGCATGGCGCAGATGTTCACGATGATGAACCGTGCGCGCCTGGGAGTCGGCGTGCAGGGCATCGGCATCGGCGAGATCGCCTACCAGTCGGCGCTGGCCTACGCCCGCGAGCGCCGGCAGGGGCGGGCGCCGGGCACGCCGCGGGGCCAGGCCGACCCGATCATCGTCCACGCCGACGTACGCCGGGTGCTGCTGCGGATGCGTGCGCTGACCGAGGGCGGACGGGCGCTGGCCCTGTGGGTAGGAGCCGAGATGGACGTGGCACGGCACCACCCCGACCCGGAGCGGCGGCAGGAGGCCGACGACCTGGTGGCGCTGCTGACGCCGGTGATCAAGGCTGCCTGCACCGACAACGGCGCCGAGGCAGCCAGCCTGGCGATCGGCGTCTACGGCGGCCACGGATACATCGCCGAGTCTGGGGTCGAGCAGCTCGCTCGCGACGCCCGCATCAGCCAGATCTACGAGGGCACCAACGGCGTCCAGGCGCTCGACCTCGTCGGGCGCAAGCTCCCGATGCACCAGGGCCGGCTGCTGCGCCGGTTCTTTCACCGCGTCGACGCGCAGCTGGCTGTCGACCCGATCGCCGGCGCCGAGGAGATCCACGAGCAGCTTGTGGCGGCGTTTCGCCGGCTCCAGGACACGACGCTGTGGCTCGCGGAGGCGGGTCTGCGCGATCCCGAGGAGGGTGCGGCGGCCGCCACCGACTACCTGCGGATGTTCTCGCTGGTCGTGTTCGGGTCACTCTGGCTGCGGATGGCACAGGAGTGCCTCGGCGACGAGGCGCCCGACCCGGCCTTCTGCGAGCAGAAGCTTGCGACTGCGCGGTTCTTTGCCCGGCGGATCCTGCCCGAGACCGCCGCGCTTGCAGAGGTGATCACCTCGGGGAAAGCGGCGATCGCCGACTTCGAAGGGAACGTGAGCGCATGATCTACCGAAGCACAGCCCCAGACATCGAGATCCCGGACGTGATGCTGCCCGAGTTCGTGCTGCGTGACGCGGCGGGCCGCGGTGACAAGCCCGCGCTGATCGACGCGCCCTCCGGCCGCACCATCACGTACGCGGCGCTCGACGTGCTGTCGCGAGGAGTCGGGGCGGGGCTGCAGGCCCGCGGCCTCGAGCCCGGTCAGGTCGTGGGGATCTTCGCCCCGAACCTGCCCGAGTACGCCCCCGCGTTTCTCGGCGTCGGCCTTGCCGGCGGCGTGAACACCACGGTCAACGGCCTCTACACCAGCGACGAGCTACGCAATCAGCTTCGCACCGCCCGTGCGCGATTCCTGATCACCGTCGGGCCGATGCTCGACCGTGCGCTTCCGGCAGCAGAGGCGGCGGCGGTCGAGGAGGTCTTCACGTTCGACGGCGCCGAGGGCACCACGCCGTTCGCGGATCTGATCGGGGATGCCGATTCGCTGCGCATACCCGACCTCGACCCTTCGACGGCGCTGGCAGCGATGCCGTACTCGAGCGGCACCACCGGCTTCCCCAAGGGCGTCATGCTCACCCACCGCAACCTGGTGGCCAACCTCGTCCAGTCGCAGGCGCACTTCACCATCTACGAGGACGACGTGATGGCCGGCGTGCTGCCGTTCTTCCACATCTACGGGCAGACCTGCGTCATGAACCTCGCCCTGGCCTACGGAGGCACGGTCGTGACGTTGCCGCGCTTCGATCTCGAGCAGTTCCTGCGAATGATCCAGGACTACCGGCTGACCGTCGCCCAGATCGTGCCGCCGATCGCGGTGGCCCTGGCGAAGCATCCGCTGGTAGACGAGTTCGACCTCAGCTCGCTGGAGATGGTCAACTCCGGAGCGGCCCCGCTGGACGGCGACCTGGAACTCGCCTACGCCCGCCGCATCGGCACCCGCTGCCAGCAGGGCTACGGGATGACCGAGAGCAGCCCTGTTACCCACTGCACGGAGCGCGGCCGGCCGCACGTGCCGGGCTCGATCGGCACCCTCGTCCCGAACACCGAGGCGCGGATCGTCGACGTGGAGACCGGTCAGGATGCCGACCCGGGGGAGCCGGGAGAGCTCCTCGTCCGCGGCCCGCAAGTCATGATCGGCTACATGGACGACGCCGAGGCGACCGCCCGCACCCTCGACTCCGAGGGCTGGCTGCACACGGGCGACGTCGCTGCTCGTGACCCCGACGGCACATGGCGGATCGTCGACCGGGTCAAGGAGCTGATCAAGTACAAGGGCTACCAGGTGCCCCCGGCGATGCTGGAAGCGCTGCTCCTGACGCACGAGGACATCGTCGATGCGTGCGTCATCGGGGCTCCCGACGAGGAGTGTGGCGAGATCCCGAAGGCGTTCGTCGTTGCCCGCGGCGACGTCGATGCGCATGCCCTCATGGCATTCGTGGCAAGTCAGGTCGCGCCACACGAGCGAATCCGTGCGGTCGAGGTCGTCGACGAGATCCCCAAGTCTGCGTCTGGCAAGCTTCTGCGGCGGGTACTCGTCGAGCGCGAGCGCGCTCGCACCTGATCCAGCGGAAGGACGGCGGATGCAGAAGCGGACACTTGGCAGCGGACTGGAGGTCTCGGCGATCGGTCTGGGCTGCATGGGCATGAGTCACGCCTACGGGCCGCCCAAGGACATCGCCGAGATGACCGCGCTGATCCGGACGGCGGTCGATCTTGGGGTGACCCTGTTCGACACCGCCCAGGTGTACGGCCCGTTCACGAACGAGCTGCTGGTCGGCGAGGCCCTGGAGCCGGTACGCGACCAGGTCGTGATTGCGACCAAGTTCGGGATGGCGCTCGACGACGCTCTCACGGGCGGCGGGCTGGACAGCCGGCCAGAGACGATCCGGCGCAGCGTGGAAGGCTCGCTGGAGCGGCTCCGCACCGAGACGATAGACCTGCTCTACCAGCACCGCGTCGACCCAAACGTTCCGATCGAAGAGGTCGCGGGCACCGTCAAGGACCTGATCGGAGAGGGCAAGGTCAGGCACTTCGGGCTGTCGGAGGCGGGAGTCGACACGATCCGCCGGGCCCACGCGGTGCAGCCGGTGACGGCCCTGCAGAGCGAGTACTCGCTGTGGTGGCGCGAGCCCGAGGATTCGATCCTGCCGGCGCTCGAGGAGCTGGGGATCGGCTTCGTCCCGTTCGCCCCTCTCGGCCGGGGCTTCCTGACCGGCCGGATTGACGAGAGCAGCACCTTCGACAGCTCCGACTTTCGCAGCAGCAACCCACGGTTCGGCGCCGACGCACGACGGGCGAACCGGGCGTTCGTCGACCTGCTGGCGCAGATCGCCGAGCGCAAGGACGCGACCCCGGGGCAGATCGCACTTGCCTGGTTGCTTGCCCAGAAGCCGTGGATCGTGCCGATCCCGGGGACGACCAGGGAGCCCCGTCTGCGCGAGAACGTCGCCGCGGCCGACGTCGACCTGACGCCAGCAGACCTGGCCGAGATCGAACAGGGCCTGGCGCAGATCACGCCGGAGGGCGCGCGCTATTCCGAAGCGATGGAGCAGATGGTCGATCGGTAATGGTTTGTTCGCCGGCGGCTAGATTTCGCAGCCATGGCGAACCGAACGATCAGCCTCGGCGGCACCGAGGTCAAGCGCATCGGCATGGGCAGCAACCGCCTGACCGACACGCCTGCCAATGTGGAGTTCGTGCGCAACGCGGTCGAAGCCGGACTCACCCACATCGACACCGCGTACCTGTACACCTCGGGGAGCAGCGAGCAGACGATCGGGGCCGCGCTCGATCTGCCGCTGGAGGGGCGCGTCGTGGCCACCAAGGGTGGATACCGGGCCGGCGAAGGGAGCCCGGACGTGCTGCGCAGCCAGATCGACGAGAGCATGCGCCGCCTGCAGACCGAGGTCATCGACCTCTACTACCTACACCGAGTACACCCGGACACGCCGCTCGAGGACTCGATGGCGGTGATCGCCGAGGCGCGCGACGCCGGCAAGATCCGCCACGTCGGCATCTCGGAGGTTGACGTCTCGCAGATCGAGCGCGCACGTGCGGTGGTGCCGATCACGGCGGTGCAGAATCGCTACAACCTGGCCGAGCGCGGCCACGACGAGGTGGTCGACTACTGCGCGGAGCAGGGGATCGTGTTCGTCCCCTACTTCCCGCTGACCGGCCAGGACTCGCCTGCGGTGGCCGAGATCGCCGGTCGCCACGGCGCTACCGCCAGTCAGATCGCCCTGGCCTGGCTGCTCCACCGCTCGCCGGCGGTGCTGCCGATTCCCGGCACGCTCTCGCTCGACCACCTGCGCGAGAATCTGGCAGCGCTCGACGTCGAGCTGTCGGACGACGAGTTTCAGGCGCTCTCGTAGCCCGCGCCGCTCACCTGCTGACCTCGGCTGCCAGCGTTGACAACGGCTCGGCGAGCGCGAAGACCTCCGAGGCCAGCCGTTCGCGGTCGGCCCCCGTCAGCCTGATCCGAGGGGAGCGGTCTTGGGTTAGCGCGCCGTATCCGGCTGTGGCCGCCGATGGCCGCCGACCCGCAGACCGGGCCGGGGCAGCTGCCGGGGCAGGAGAACGTAGACCAGCATGGGGATGGCGAAGAGCAGCCAGCCGAGCGCCTCAGCGACGGTCGGCTGAGGCTGGATCCCCAGCACCCCGGTGACCAGCGAGCTCGACACCGTGCCCGGGCGGACGAGCCACGTCAGGTCGACGGCCTGCCCCTGAAGACTGTTGAACCACGTCGCCTCGTGCGCGGTGTGGATCGCGCTGGCCACGAGGCCGGCTGCGACCAGCACCAGGACGACGGCCGTCAACCGAAAGAAGCGGTCGAGGTTGAGGCGGACGCCGCCGCGGTAGATCCCCCAGCCGATCGCTGTCGCCAGCAGGATCCCGAGCACCGCACCCAGCCCGGCCGAGGTCGCGTCCCCCGATGCCTGGAAGGCGGCCAGCATGAACACGGCGGTCTCCACGCCCTCTCGCATCACCGCGATGAACGCCATCGCAACCAGCGCCCAGACCGAGCCGCTCAGCAGCGCCCCGGCCGCGCTCGCCCGCAGGTCGGCCGCCAGGGTGCGGGCGTGGGCGCGCATCCAGACGATCATGAACGTGACCATGCCGACCGCGATCGCGGCGACCACGGTCTCCAGCGCCTCCTGCTGGTGGGCGGGAAGCTCGCGATCGAGAACCTGGAGTCCGATCGCCAGGCCCAGGCACAGCATCACCGCGAGCGCCACGCCGAGCCACATCGCCCGCAGTTCGCGGCTGCGCCCGCTCTGGCGCAAGAAGGCGGCGATGATCCCGACGATCAGGGACGCCTCGACGCCTTCACGCAGACCGATCACGAATGTTGGCAGCACGTTCGTTTCCTCGTTCAGAGAGAGCTTAGGGCACCCTAACCTTAGGGCGCCCTAAGTCGTACCACTGTCCCGGTCGTCTCGTCAAGTCAAGGTCGTCTCGGGCTGAATCCGGCGGATTCCCTCTCCTACTCAGGTAGGAGGCGGCGGTCGGGCGGCTGCAGTACCTTCAACCCGTGAGCCGGATCACACACCTTGCCCGCCGACACGGGTTGGACGCCCTCATCGTGCTGCTGACCGTGGAGGCGATGATCGAGCTGGCGGTCAGGCAGGACTCGGCCGACGCGCCGCGGACCACCCTCTGGTTCGACATACCCGCGATCGCGGTGATGGTGCTGCCGCTGTTCGCGCGGCGGCGGTTCCCCTTCGCCGCGCCTGCGCTCTACTGGCTGCTCGCGGTGGCGCTGTCGTTCGTCGACGGGCGCCTGGTCGCGTTCATGACCAGCGTGTTCCTGCTCGGCATGGCGGCGTCGTTCCTGCTCGGCAACCTGCGCGACCCGGTCGAGGCCAGGCTGGGGCTGGGGATCGCCGTGGGCGGCGCCGCGGTCGTCGTCTGGAACAAGCCCAGCTACACGACCAGCGAGCTGATCTTCATCCCGCTGCTGTTCGGTATCTGCTGGCTCGCCGGGTTTGCCCTGCGCGAGCGCGCCGGAGAGGTGGAGGCGGCGGAGCGGCGGGCGGCGCTGGCCGAGCGGGAGCAGGATGCGGCCGCCCGCGTCGCTGTTGCCGAAGAGCGCGCGCGGATCGCTCGCGAGCTGCACGACATCGTCGCTCATGCGGTCAGCGTGATGGTGCTGCAGACCGGCGCCGTGAGGCACAACCTCCCCGCGGGCATGGACGAGGACCGCGACGCGCTGAGGCGGGTCGAGCAGACCGGCCGCACGGCCCTGACCGAGGTGCGGCGGCTGCTGGGTGCAATGCGCAGCGGCGACGAGGCAGCCCAGCTCGCGCCCCAGCCGGGGCTCGATCGCCTCGACGCGCTGATCGAGGATGTCAGGCGGGCGGGACTGCCGGTGCAGCTGCATGTCGAGGGCGACCCGGTCCCGCTGCCTCGGGCCATCGACCTGTCGGCCTACAGGATCGTCCAGGAGGCGCTCACCAACACGCTCAAGCACGCGGCCGCCGGCCGTGCGGACGTCACGGTGCGATACGGGCCCGAGGCGATCGACCTGGAGGTGCGCGACGACGGCGCCGGCGGTGCAGCGCCGAACGGCGCCGGCCACGGGCTCGTCGGGATCCGCGAGCGGGTCACGATCTACGGCGGCGAGATGAGCGCGGGAGCGACCGCGGAGGGGTTCGTGCTCAGCGCCCGGCTGCCGCTGGAGGGCTACCGGCCGTGAGCATCCGCGTGCTGGTGGCCGACGATCAGTCGATGGTGCGCGCGGGCTTCCGGATGCTGCTGTCACGCGAGGCTGACATCGAGGTCGTCGCCGAGGCGAGCAACGGAGTGGAGGCGGTCGACAAGGCAGCGCGATTCCGGCCGGGCGTCGTGCTGATGGACATTCGCATGCCCGAGCTCGACGGGCTGGAGGCGACCCGCCGGATCCTTGCCGCCGACTCGCCGACCCGGATCCTGATCCTGACGACCTTCGACCTCGACGAATACGTGTACGACGCGCTGTGCGCCGGCGCCAGCGGGTTCGTGCTCAAGGACGACCCGCCCGAGCAGCTCCTGGCAGCCATCCGGGTCGTCGCGGGCGGTGACTCGCTGCTGTCGCCGGCCGTGACTGCCCGCGTGATCAAGCGGTTCACACAGATTCCGTCGCGTACGGCTCCGAAGGAGCTCGACGACCTCACCGAGCGGGAGCGGGAGGTGTTGCGGCTGGTCGCGCGCGGGCTCTCCAACGCCGAGATCGCCGGCACGCTCTACATCAGCGAGACGACGGTCAAGACCCACGTCACCCACATCCTGCAGAAGCTCGGCCTCCGCGATCGCGTCCAGGCAGTCGTGCTCGCCTACCAGACGGGACTGGCCGAGCAGACGACGAGTTCGGAGCGGCCGGAAGCGGGGTAGGCTGCACCTCATGGATCCACAGGTACCCGGATCGGAAGAGCCAGAGCAGGGGCTTGACTACGACGCCGGCGAGAGCCTGGAGGAATGGTCCACGCGCTGGTCGGAGTTGAAGGACGCGCGGGGCGACGACGAGGCAGAGGCGCTGGACGGTGTGGTCGACCTGCTCGACGAGATGTATCGGGAGGTCGGTGTGCCCGAGAGCGGGGTCGACAATCCGGGGACGGAGGAGCTGCCGCGCATCCTCGAGGAGGTGCGCGACGTCAACCGGCGGCTGCAGGCCGACGAACCGGTCCCCACAGAGGAGCTGGACGACGCGTGGAGGGCGGCCCGCGAAGGCTTCGACTACCTGGTGCGCGGTCAGGAACTGCCCGACCCGGAAGTCTGAGTTTCAGGCTAGTAGCGGAGGATGGCGGCCAGGCCATCCTGCCCGATGGCTGTGTTATCGGTGTCGAGCAACTCCCAGACGTGGCCCGCCCGGCGCAGCGTCTCGCAGGCGATCGCATCCGCGCCGTCGTCGGTCTCGAGCCACGATCCGTCCAGTGGACACTCCCCCGGGTGCGCGTAGAGGCGACGGCAATCGGGGCAGGAGAGCACTGGGAAGTCAGGAGCGGTCGGGAGTAGGAGCCATTCCACGCGGCCGTCAGACACCTGGTCGAGGACGTACTGCAGGCGATCCTCCGGATGCTCCCGGCTTTCGCCCTGCTGGTCCCGCCAGCGGTCGAGCAGACCGTCCTCGGTCTTCCGGTCGAGGTCGGCAAGGGTGGCATCGACCTGCTCGATCAACCGGTCGGCGCCCCAGTCGTGCTCGTTGCCGACCCAGCCGACCACGGCGGCCTGCAGTTCCTTGGACAGGTCGTGTTCGATCAGCGTCCGGGCGCTGTCGTCGGCGCTGACCAGGATCGGTGGCCTCCCAAGCGCCGCGTGCCGGCGCTGCAGGTGCTCGACGACCTCGCGAAGGTGGCCAGAGGCGGCGTTGTCCACCCAGCGCTGCAAGGTCATCTGCGCCCAGCCTCCCTGATGGTGCCGCGCCTCGGCCTCCGTGTGATCGTTGAACACGTCCTCGGCGTGTCCGTCGCGGAACCGGATCAGCCGACCCTCCTCGCGAGATCCGACGAGGAGCAGCAGATCGTCGGCCCGCGCCGCCCGCGCGGCGACGTCGGCCAGGGCGGGACGCCGGCCAACCGCGACCCGGTCGTCGATGTGCTGGTAAATCGGAAACACCTCGAGCCGGTCCTCGTCCCAGGCGAACACGACGGCGCCCATGCGGCGGCCGGGAGGCAGTCCCATGTCCGTCGGGTCGGCAAGCCGCTGCTCGACTCGCTCCACCCTCCGATGGAACTGCTGAACGCCGTCGTGCGACAGGCTCTCCGGCTGCCGCCGTCGGATCTCGTCAAGGAGCGCGTGGACGCGGGTGGAAATGTCGGCGGGCGTCGGCGTGGTCGACGGGTCAAGGTTGACCTGGAGGCTGACCACCGCCTCGGCTTCGACCTCCGCCAGCCTGTGCAACGCCCCGTTCGAGTCCATCGCGCGAGTCTACCCGGATTCTGCTCGGCGTCGTCTGCGGCCTTCGGGTTAGCCGGCGCCGTCGAGGGGTACTGCAGCGGTTCTGCCCTGAACCAACTGAAGGGGGCGTTACATGAGTACCGTGACACTGTGGGCCTGGCGCGAGGATCTGATCCTCGACCCAGACCTGAGCAGAATCGTCGGCTTTGGCGTTGAGGCCCAGGACGGGTCGATCGGCAAGGTGGACGAGGCAACGAATGAGGCCGGCGCCAGCTACATCGTCGTCGACACCGGGCCGTGGATCTTCGGCAAGAAGGTCATGATCCCGGCCAGCCTGATCGAGCGCGTCGATACCGACGACGAGCGGATCTACGTCGCTGCGACCAAGGAGCAGATCAAGAACGCTCCCGAGTTCGGCGAGAGCACGTACCGCAGCCAGTCCTACCGGGACGAGGTCGGCGGGTACTACGGCTCGCGTTAGGCGGGTGGGCGGCGGGCGCCGGAACGCGGCGCCCGCCGCTTCGCTCACGCTGTCCTGCGACCCAGGATGACCAGGTACTCGAGCGGCGCGTTCTGCCGGTACAACGGCGTCAGCGCAGTGCGCAGCTCGTCCCAACGACCCGACGCCTCGAGCATCTGGCGGGCCATGATCAGCGGCCCGAACCGCGTCGTTGTCCACTCGAACGCCTCGTCAGCCGAGGCGAACGCCGCCGGCTCGACCGACTCGCGCTGGAACTCCAGCTCGACCCCGGTGCCGGCGAACAGCTCTCGCACGTGCGACTCGTCGCCCCACAGCAGCGGCGGTTGGGCGATGGGTGGGGGAGGGGGCATGAAGGCGCCCACCGTCTTGAAGAACGTCCCCATCTCGCCGTCCGGCGTCCACGCGGTAACGCCGAGCCTGCCACCGGGGCGGAGGACACGCGCCATCTCGGCGGCCGCGACCGCATGCCGGGGCGCGAACATGCATCCGAAGGTGGAGAGCACGACGTCGAAGCTTGCGTCGGCGCAGGGCAGCTCCTCGGCGTCGCCCTCGACCCAGTCCAGCTCGACCCCGGCGTCGGCAGCCGCCTGCCGACCGGCCTCGAACAGCTCCGGTGTGAGGTCGACCCCGGTCACCCGGGCACCGGCCTCGGCGGCCCGGATCGCGGCGTTGCCGGTGCCGCAGGCGACATCGAGCACGTCGTCTCCAGCCGATACCCGGGTCGCCGCGACGATCCGGGGTCCCACGTCCCACAGCTGCCGTCGCGCAATCTCGGGGAAGTCGCCGGCCGCCCAGGTTGCTCGTGCACCTTGCTTGAGCCGGGCCAGCTCGGTCGTCGCCGTTGCGTTCATCGGACTCGCTCCTCTGGTTGCCTGTGCCGAAGCTTCGATCGCCGCGGCGCCGCCCGCATGAGGAGTTCGACCTATCTTCAGTTCCGCACTCCCCCCTTGTATCCCGCTGGCGGTCCTTCCTGGGCGCCGAGGGTAGGCCCGAATGAGGCGGAGTAGACGTCGAACCGCGACCGCCACGCGTCGCCGGCCGGCTCGCGGCCCTGGAGCCGGTCGAGGCACGAGTCCCATCCGGCGGCATTGCGAGCGGCCGCGCTGGCGGGCAGCTCGTCGATCAGCGTCAGCCGCGTGCCGTCGCCGTCCGCCGCGAGCTCGAACCGCAGCGTCTCGGCACCCCAGGTGTACTCGAGAACGTGCGGCTCGTCGACCTCCAGCACCTCGCCGGTCAGCGTCATGTCGATGACATCCGCCGGGAACGGGAACGTCAGCGCTGCGCCGACCTGCCAGCGGCCGCCCTCGACGATGACGTCGCAGGGAAACCAGGCTCGCAGCTGATCGCGATCGGTGAGCGCCCGCCAGACGACGGCCGGCGGGTCGGCCAGGTGGCGCTCGAGCCGGACAGCGGGCTGGGTACGGCCGGTCAGAAGGGTGGCGTCGCTCATGTCGTCCTCCGCGTCTCGAGGTGTGTTTCCAGGCGGTCGAGGTGCGTCCTCCACAGCTGCCGGTAGGGCTCCAGCCATGCGTCGAGATCGGCCAGGGGCTGGGGCCGGATCCGGTACAGGCGCCGCTGGGCGTCGACCCGCGCCTCGACCAGCCCGGCGTCCTTCAGCACCCGCAGGTGCTTCGAGACGGTGGGCTGGCTGAGGCCGAGGTCGCCGACGAGGTCGCCGACCGGGCGTTCGCCGTCGCGGAGCAGATCAAGGATCGCTACCCGGCGCGGCTCGCCCAACACCTGAAGCGCTGTGAGATCGCTCATCGACTCCAGTATGCCTCACAACGTATATACGTGTCAAGGGATATAAGAGAGGCGCACCACAGGTGGAGCTCGTCGACCAGCCCGTCGGCGAGTGCCAGTAGGACGGCTACGCGGAGGACGAATCATCGCGCTCTCCGCCATACACTCCTCTCCTACCCAGGAGGCGCCAATGCAGGTCACTCGTAGCTCCATCCAGACCGCCGCCGGCCCCAGCGACTGGTTCACCGGCGCCGTCTACATCGACACCGTTGCCGCCCCGGCAGACGGCTCGCGTGTGAGCGCCAGCGCAGTGCACTTCACGCCCGGCGCGCGCACGGCGTGGCACACCCATCCGTACGGCCAGACGATCTACGTCGTCGAGGGCGTCGGCCGGGCGCAGAGGCGGGGCGGTCCGATCGAGGAGATCCGGCCCGGCGACCGCGTCTTCTTCGAACCGGGCGAGGACCACTGGCACGGGGCTGCTCCCGACCGGTTCATGATGCACATCGCGATGCTCGAGGTCGGCGACGACGGCACCCCCGCGGTGTGGGGCGACCACGTCACGGACGAGGAGTACAACGCCGGTTAACGGGTGTGCTCGGCGATCTCGGCGCAGCTGGCGATCCAGACGTCGCCCCTGCCCTTGACCGCCGCGATGAACTCGTCCAGGAATGCCAGCCGGTGTGGCCGGCCGATCACCTGCGGGTGCATGGTGATGACGCAGACCCCGCCCAGACCGATGATCCCGTCCAGCTCTCCCCACCAGATCTCGCGCACCCGGGAGGGCGCCGCGATCGAGCGCGTCCAGTCGTCGCCGCCCGAGAACCAGAAGTGCGGGGCGTCGTCCAGGATCCACTGGATCGGCAGCTCCACGATCGTCGTGTCCTGGATGCTGGTAGGGGTGGAGGTCGTCCATGTAGTTGGACGAGTAGCGAAAGCCGTGCTGCTGGAGCAGGTCGATGGTGGAGGGCGAGAACTCCCATGACGGCGAGCGGTAGCCGACCGGGTCGGCGCCCAGCCCGCGCAGCACCTCGAGCGCGCGCACAAGCTCGGACTCCTCCGCCTCGCGGCTGAGGGTTGCCGGAGAGGTGTGGGTGTAGCCGTGGTGGCCGATCTCGTGGCCGGCCGCCAGGATCTCGCGCACCCGATCCGGGTACCGCTCGGCGACCCGACCGGGCACGAAGAACGTCTGGCGCAGGTCGTGCCGCTTCAACAGGTCGAGGATCAGCGGCACCGCGACCTTGGCGCCGTAGGTGCCCTGGGAGAGCACGCCCGGGCGGTCGGCGTTGGCCGGGTCGTCGCCGATCCACACCTCCTCGGCGTCGAAGTCGAACGTGAAGGCAACAGCGCCTCGCGCATCGCCGGGCCAGCGGATCATCGGCCCAGCCTACCGAAGCCCCGCCGCTCCGCGGCCGGTGCGAGTAGGTTTGCGCGGTGACGCTCGAGACCGACCTGCGGTTCGGAATACACCTCGCCGACGCCGCCGACCAGATCACCCTCGCGCGCTTCCGCGCCCGCGACCTCCACGTCGAGACAAAGCCCGACCGGTCGCCCGTCTCGGAGGCCGACCGGGCCGTCGAAGAGCTGCTTCGCGAGTTGGTTGGGCAGAGCGGGCGGGATGAGGGCGTTCACGGGGAGGAGTTCGGCGATGACGGCGCCGATTCGACGTGGATCGTCGATCCCATCGACGGGACGACGAGCTACATCCGAGGCGTGCCGATCTGGGCAACGCTTCTCGCGCTTCAGCGCGAGGGCGAGGTCGTACTCGGCATCGCGTCCGCGCCGGCGCTGCGGCGGCGCTGGTGGGCCACGCGGGGCGGCGGCGCGTTCGCCGACGGCGAGCACCTGCACGTCTCGGCGGTGGCAGTGATCGAGGATGCCGCCGTTTCGACGACCTCGGCCCGGCGCATGCCCGAGGGGTGGCGCGAAGTGGTACGCAGGAGCTGGTCGAACCGTGGGCTCGGCGACTTCTGGCAGCACTGCCTGGTTGCCGAGGGGGCTCTTGATGTCGCGACCGACGGGCCGTATCTGCACGTGTGGGATTACGCAGCGACGAGTCTGATCGTCGAGGAAGCCGGCGGCCGGTTCACCGACTTCGCCGGGGCCCCGCCACGGGACCCGAGCAGCGCGCTGGCCACCAACGGCCTGCTGCACGACGAGGTTACGGCGCTTCTTGCTTCATAGCGTGACCATGCTGAAAGGTAAGAGCGGCAGGCGGCGTCCGACTCCTTCCGCCGCCTGCCGAGGGTAAGTGTTGGTGCTGGCCGCGTCTCCCTGCGCGGTGTAGCCCGGGCACCTACCGCGGGCAACAAGCCGGCTTCACGCCGACACCGGTGTCCCATTACCGATCAGGAGTCCCGCACCAACAGGACAGTGTTCGTGGGCGTTTGCGCCCGGTGCCGCGCCGCTCCTGAAACGCCTGAGGACGACCCTCTCGGATCGCCCTCGTCTCGCTGCTGGTGCTATCGGCTGACCGCGTTAGGTCAGCGTCACCTGCGTTGCGACGAGGGAGTGGCCGGAGGGATGACAGACATGCGGCGGCATCGCGACGGCGAACGCCCAGCTGGTCTTCCGATATGTAGTAGTCACGATGATTGGGTTCATATCCATCCTCCTCCCCTCATACGCCCGCCCGCGTTTGAACGGATTGCCGTTGGTATGTTCGATGCCTGAAACGAAAAAGGCGGCCCGTGATCCGGCCGCCCTCGTAGGTGCGTGAGTATGAGCTTGCGCTCCGCGTCTAGTCGAGGGCCTCCGGGTGCCGGATTGATGTGTTAATCGTGTCAGTCATCGACGCACAACATACCGTCGGTTCCGACCGCGCGCAAGCGATTCTCCAAAAATTGATGTTTCGACCTCGTTCCGGCGAGGAGACCCACCAGTGCTCCGGGCGTACCGGCGTCGGCGGCTACCGGCACGACGCGGCTGTGGTTGCTAGGCTCGGCTCCGATGGCGTCTCAACCGGATCCCAGCGGTGGGCGGCTCGCCAGACAGGCCGACGACTTCAACGCGTCCTACGCCGGGAAGCCGCCGTGGGACATCGGCCGACCGCAGCCTGCGTTCCTTGCGCTGGCCGATGCCGGCGCCCTGCAGGGACGGGTGCTGGACGCCGGGTGTGGCACCGGCGAGCATGCGCTGATGGCGTCTGCGCGTGGGTTCGACGCAACCGGCATCGACTTCGCCCCGGCCGCGATCGAGATCGCCGAGCAGAAGGCCCGCGACCGCGGCCTGGAGGTGCGGTTCCTGGTCTTCGATGTGCTCGAGCTTGGGCGGTTCGGCGAGCGCTTCGACACCGTGCTGGACTGTGGCCTGTTCCACGTCTTTGAAGACGACGAGCGCGCCCGGTACGTCGCTAGCCTGGGCGCGGCGACCATGGCCGGCGCCCGCTACCACCTGCTCTGCTTCAGCGACCGCCAGCCGGGGGACTGGGGGCCGCGCCGCGTCACCCGGGCCGAGATCGAATCGAGCTTCGCGAACGGCTGGGAGATCGAGTCGATCGAGCCGATGGTATTCCAGACCAACCTCGAGGAGGCCGAGGTGCAGGGCTGGTACGCGGCGGTCAAGCGCGGCTGACCGGCCCTAGCCGGACGGCAGACGCGGCCCGGCTTGGGCGGTCGCCCGCTCGGTCACATCGCACACCAGGTCGAGCGCGAGCAGCAGACGGACCCGATCCGTGCCGGTCAGCGTCCGCTCCCCGGTCGACCGTTCCACCATGGCGATCGCGATTACGAGCCGGTCGCGCAGCGGCAGGTCGCCGGCGGCCGCCAGTACGTCCCTTCCAGTGGTCATGGAGCTTCACCTCACGAGGGGTTGTGAGGTCACTGTAGGGGCGCGCCTCGGCTGGGACAATCCTCGTTCCGGCGTAATCGAGCGGGTCTTTCTACCGGCCGGTTTCTCCCGCTCCGTGGATCCCGAGGTGGCGTCAATGATCTAGACTTTGGATCCAAACGCGAACGACCAAGGAGGATCACGTTGAGCGTGAAGTTGGGGGATACCGCGCCGGACTTTGAGGCGCAGACGACCGAGGGGCCGATCCACTTCCATGACTGGATCGGAGACTCGTGGGCAGTGCTGTTCTCGCATCCGAAGAACTTCACTCCGGTCTGCACGACCGAGCTCGGCTACATGGCCAGCATCAAGCCCGAGTTCGACAAGCGGAACACCAAGGTCATCGGGCTGTCGGTCGACTCCGTCGACAAGCACGCCGGCTGGGCCAAGGACATCGAGGAGACCCAGGGCACCGCGCCCAACTACCCGATCATCGGCGACGACGACTTCCATGTCTCGAAGCTCTACGGCATGCTCCCCGCCGAGACAGAGGGCGACTCGGGCGAGCGCACCCCGGCAGACAACCAGACCGTGCGCAACGTGTTCGTCATCGGCCCGGACAAGAAGATCAAGCTGATCCTGGTCTACCCGATGACCACCGGCCGCAACTTCGACGAGGTGCTGCGGGTGATCGACTCGCTCCAGCTGACGGCGAAGCACAAGGTCGCGACGCCCGTCAACTGGCACGAGGGGGACGACGTCATCATCGCCGGCTCGGTCAACAACGAGCAGGCGAAGGAGATCTTCGGCGAGTGGGAAGAGCCGAAGCCCTACATCCGCATCGTTCCGCAGCCTCACTGAGCTGCTGCGAGACAGGGACTGCGCCCCTCACGACCCACGGGTCGTGAGGGGCGACGCGCTCTCAGGGAGTAGGCTCTGCCCGTGGCTGGGGAGACCGATCGCGCGGGCGTGCGGTTGGCAGAGCTCGTAGCGGCGCTGTCGCTGGGCATCGACCTCGGGTTCGGCCAGCCGATGGAGCACGTGCTGCGCCAGACGCTGATAGCGCTGCGCCTTGCCGAGCGCATCGGCGTCGACCAGCAGACGCGGGCGACCGTCTACTACACGGCGCTGCTGATCAACGTCGGCTGCCACTCCGACGCGCACGAGCAGGCCAAGTGGTTCGGCGACGACATCGCGCTCAAGTCGGGCAAGTACGACCACGAGTTCCGGCAGCGTTCGAGGCGCCGCGGCCGGCATGCGCCGTCTTGGCTCCGGGCACCCGCCGCTGCACCGCTTCCGGGTCGGCCTGGAGTTCGCCCTGTCGGGTCACCGCGAGGTCGACGGCATGATCGCCCACCACGCCGAGATGGCCCAGGAGCTGGGGCGCCAGCTGCAGCTGCCTGACGAGGTGCTGGTGGCCCTGGGCGGAGCCTACGAGCAGTGGGACGGCCGCGGCTGGCCCGGCGAGCTGAGCGGGGAGGCCGTGCCGCTGCCGGCTCGGCTTGCCCAGCTCGGCGAGTTCGTAGAGGTGGCCTACCGGGTGGGAGGGGTGCCCGCGGTCAGGGATCTGACCGACAGCCGTGGCGGCAAGCAGTTCGACCCCCAGCTCGCCCGGGCCATGGCGGCACACGCCGAGCCGATCCTGTCGGATCTCGACGCGGTGGCGACCTGGGATGCCGTGATTGCGGCAGAGCCCGGGCTAAGCCGCGTCGTCTACGGCGAGCAGTTCGAAACCGCGTTGGCTGCGATCGCGAGCTTCGTCGACCTGAAGTCGCCCTACATGCTCGGTCACGCCCGCGCAGTTTCCGACCTGGCGGCGGCCACCGGCACCCAGCTCGGCCTCCCTGACCACGAGATCAGAACGCTGCGGCGGGCGGGGCTGGTGCACGACCTGGGGCGGCTTGGCGTGTCCAACTCGATCTGGGACAAGCCCGGGCCGCTGGGTGTGGGGGAGTGGGAGCGCGTGCGGATCCATCCGTACCTGACCGAGCGAATGCTCCACCAGTCGCAGGCGCTGGCGCGGGCTGGGGGAGATCGCCGTCCAGCACCGCGAGCGGCTCGACGGTTCCGGCTACCCGCGCGGGCTCCCGGGGCCGTCCATCTCCCGCCCGGCACGGATCCTGGGCGCCGCCGATGCCTACCAGGCGATGCGCGAGCCCAGGCCCTACCGGCCGGCGCTCACGGCCGACGAGGCGGCGGCGGAGCTCCGCGCCGACGTGCGCGCGGGCAGGCTCGACGCCGACGTCGTGGAGGCGGTGCTCGGCGCGGCAGGTCACCGCGTACGTCGCCGCCGCGAGGGCCCCGCCGGGCTCACCCAGCGGGAGGTCGAGGTGCTCCGCGTGCTGGCTCGTGGGCTCTCGAACAAGGCGATCGCCCAGGAGCTTGTGATCTCGCCCAAGACGGTCGCCAATCACATCGAGCACATCTACGCGAAGCTCGGGGTGTCGACCCGGACGAGCGCCGGCCTGTTTGCGATGCAGCACGGGCTGCTTCCGGAGGAGGAGTTTCCGCCGGCAGGCGTGCCGTTGTCAGCACCGCAAAGATGAGTCGAACGCCCCAGGTTCGCCGATCCGGCCCTGCCTATCGTCGAGGTGTCCACTCGACCAGGAGACGATCATGAGCATCTGGGGCCACATCTTCGCGGCGATCTACGACCGGATGAGCGCGAAATCGGAGCAGGCAGGGATGGCGGCACACCGCGAGACGCTGCTCGCGGGCGCCTCGGGGGACGTGCTGGAGATCGGGGGCGGCACCGGCGCGAACCTGCCCTACTACCGCAACGGAGTCAGCTCGCTGACCATCACCGAGCCGGAGCGGCCGATGGCGAAGAGGCTCCGGCAGCGGATGGACGAGCAGACGCCGGACGCCATGTTCCTGCGTGCACCGGCGGAGGACCTGCCGTTCAGCGACGACAGCTTCGACGTCGTCGTCTCGACGCTCGTCCTGTGCACCGTCGACGACCAGCCGCGGGCCCTCCGCGAGCTGCGCCGGGTGCTGCGGCCGGGCGGCAAGCTGCTCTTCATCGAGCACGTGCGGTCGGGCGACGAGCGGCTGGCCCGCAAGCAGGACCGGATGGCGCCGATCAACCTGCGAATCGCCCACGGATGCCACTGCAACCGGCCGACGCTCGACGGGATCCGCAACGCCGGCTTCGCCGTCACCCACGTCGAGCACGACACGCTGAAGCATGTGCCGGAGTTCGTCAGCCCGCTGGTCGTCGGCGTGGCGGAGGTCGCGTAGACGCTCGACGGGGCGTGCTCTGACGCAGTCCCGGCGCTATCCTCATGGTGTGGGCCAGACCGCCGACGACGACGTGTTGCGAGAGCTGAACGCACCCGATCCGGCCGAGGCGATGGAAGCGCTCGGCTACTGGATCACGCGCCGCCGTGGGCTGCCGGTCTACCGGCGCGCCGCCCGCCGCGAGGCGGAGCGCATGATCGAGTTCTGGCAGGGCCGGACGCTCCGCGACGTGACCCGCGCGCCCCGCGCCGCGCTGGCAACGGGTGAGATCGTGGCGGTCGCGGGTCTGGTCGCCGGCTACCACGCCCACCGGGCCGTCGGCCGGCTGACGCGCTTCGGACTGCTCTGCTGCCTGCTGATCGGGGTCGTGCTGGTGCTCGGCCCTCGGCTCATCTAGACGAAGACCGGGCTTCAAGACCCCGCAGCTGCCCGTCCTCGTCGGTGATCAGCCGGATGCTGGTGTAGCCGACCCGCCCGAGCTCGGGCTCGAGGACGTCGGGCTGCCGGCCGCCGAGCTCGAGCAGCACCGTCCCACCGGGCCGCAAGAACCGCGGGCTCTCGGCCAGGATGCGGCGCAGGACGTCCGTGCCGTCGGCACCGCCGTCGTAGGCGGTGGGCGATTCGAACGTGAGCGTGTCGCGCTGGAGCAGGGGAAGCTCCCGTGTCGGCACGTAGGGGGGCACTGCGACGACGACGTCGGTGCGGCCCGCCAGCTCGGCGGGCACCGGGCCGAACAGGTCGCCGCGGTACGCCTCGACCCCGTTGCGCCTGGCGCAGGCGACGGATGCCTCGTCGAGATCGGTCGCCACCACCCGGGCGGCCGGGCGGCGCGCCTGCAGCACCGCGGCAACCGCACCGCTACCGGTGCAGACGTCGATCGCGGCGCCCTCGTCCGGCAGCACTTCGGCGGCTCGCTCGGCCAGGCGCTCCGTGTGCCAGCGGGGAACGTAGACGCCGGGGTCGACCGCGATCTGAAGGCCGCAGAACTCCGTCGAGCCGGTGATCCAGGCGAGCGGCTCGCCGGTCAGACGGCGGCGGACAAGCTCCTCCAGTAGCGTGACATCAGTGCCCGCCCGCGCCTCCAGCTGGAGTGCTTCCTCGTCCGCGGCGATGAAGCCCGCAGCGCCAAGCCTGGCGGCGATCCCGCTCAGCGGATGCGGAAGTCTGCCCGCGCCATCGTGACGTACATGTCGTCGCGGAGCAGGTAGACGGTGTACTTGCCCGCAGGCAGCGGCCAGTGGCCGTGCGCGTAGGGGCCGAGGCTGATCTGGCCGTCGATCGCCGAGCTCGTGTAGCTCCACATCAGGTAGGGGGCGACGTTGGGGTTGGCGCCGCGCGTGTAGATCCCCAGCCAGTCCCAGCGCTCGCCCGGCGCGTTGCGCACGTTGACCACGACCGGATCGCCGACCGCGAACGTGCGTGACGACGTGTAGATGGCCGGCGGCGTGCCCGGCGCCTCGACCCAGAACGGGAAGGTGGAGAGCGTCTGGCTGCCGCTCCGCAGCAGCACCTCGTATGCGCCGGGAGTCCACAGGTCGCTGGCGAACGTCTCGGTCCCCAGGCCCTGCAGATCCGTGCCCTGGACGTGCCTGGCTGCGACCACTGCTGCCGGGCCGGGATCCAGCCGCTCGATGACGATCGTGCCCTTGGCGGCTCCGTCTGCGTGGAACGACACCGGCACCGGGGTGCCCGTGGCGACGAGCCGCTGGGGCACGGTGACCAGAGTGGGGGGCGTTGCGCCGTCGAGCGTGAACGTCGACACGACCAGTCGGTGGTCGGACGGCCAGGGCGAGATGCTCTTCGTGATGCCCGGCGCTCCCGGTTCCCCGATGATGTTGCTCGCTATCGGCGTTGCGCCATGCGAGAACACGAAGTCGATCCGGTCCTTCGGCGCATTGGCGAAGCGCTCGGTGTGCTTGTACGTCCGGTGCGTCGGCCAGGTCAGCCCCGGCACCGTGACGGGATCCGGGTAGACCGCGCGGAACGAGTCGGTGAAGCCGGCCTTCTCGACCGCGAGCGACGCCGGCCAGCGAAGCGGGAACTTCAGCTCCGGGCGCAGCCCGACGGTGGCCTTCGTCCAGTCGTGGAACGACGGCGAGTTGAAGTCTCCGGTCAGGAACACCGGGATTCCCTGCGCCATCAGCTTCTTTGCCTCCACCAGGTCGGGCTTGACGGCGGGCAGCCGCACCTTGCGCTCCACGGCCAGCACCTCCGCAGCCGTGGCGCCTCTCTTGATCATGTTCGGCCCGTAGCGGTTCGACGGAAGGTGCACGTTCTCCAACGCGGCAACGCGGCCCGGTGAGACCTCGACGTAGGTGAACAGGCCGTTGCCCTGCGGCGGGTCGATCAGCGGCAGCCGGGACACGATCTGCATCCGCACGTCGTAGTACTGCCAGCCCAGCGCCTGGGCGATCTGCGGGATCTCGCCTCCGCCTTCCTCGATGCCGACAACGTCGGCGCCGCTGGCACGGATTGCCCGGGCGACCAGTGTCGCGGGGATCTGCGGGTACTCGTCGGAGATGTCGCAGTTGAACTGCGCCACCTTGATGGTCGCCTGAGGGTCGGCACCGGCCAGGTGCGGCGCAAGGCGAGGCGAGGCGGCGACCGCGGACGAGGCGCCCGCGCCGGCGAGTGCCAGTGCGACCAGCGCACCGAATGCCACCAGTTTGGCCTGAACCCCCCTCACGAGCCGATCCTACCAGTGATTTACAGCCCTTCGAGTGCTTCATCTCGTCGGGATGATGCGCTGTGCGGCCGCCAGGCCGGATACTGCGCCGATGTGCCGATGGCTTGCCTACTCCGGATCGCCGCTGACCATGGTCGACCTGCTGCTGAAGCCGAAGCATTCGCTGATCGACCAGAGCCTGCACTCGACGATGGGCGCCGAGCCCACCAACGGCGACGGGTTCGGCATCGGCTGGTACGGGCTGGGCGAGACGCCCGGCGTCTTCCACAGCGTCGAACCGGCATGGAACGACCGCAACCTGCGCAACCTGGCGGCGCACATCTCCTCGCCGATGGTGTTCGCCCACATCCGCGCGTCGTCCGGCTCGGCGATCCAGCAGACCAACTGCCACCCATTTCGCCATGGCCGCTGGCTGTGGATGCACAACGGCCTGATCGGCGAGTTCCATCAGCTGAAGCGCGAGATCGTGCTGGCGGTCGACCCGTCGCTCTATCCCGAGATCGAGGGTTCGACCGACTCCGAGGTGTTCTTCTACCTGGCCCTCAGCATGGGCCTCGAGGACGATCCCCCGGGAGCAGTGCAGCGGGCAGTCGGGCTGATCGAGCAGATCGGCGCGCGCCACGGCGTCGACCAGCCGATGCAGATGACCGTTGCCACGACCGACGGCACCACGCTGTGGGTGTTCCGGTACTCGAGCGCACACCAGTCGCGGTCGCTCTTCTACTCGAACAACGTCTCCGCCTTGCGTGAGCAGCACCCTGACGCCCCAATCCTGCAGCAGGTGTCGGATGCGTCCCGGCTGGTCGTGTCGGAGCCGATCGGCGACCTCGCCGGCGCCTGGACGGAGGTGCCGGAATCGTCCTACAGCGTGATCGCCCACGGCGAGGACGACATCCACGAGTTCGCGCCCAGGGCTAGCTGATCGCCGCAACGGCGGCCCGTGCCTTCGCCCCCTTCACCGCCGCCGACAGCGTTGCCAGGTCGTAGGCGCCGTTGTGCCGGATGCCGTTCACGAAGAAGGCGGGCGTCCCGGCCACGCCGCTGAGGTCGGCCGAGTCGACGTCCTCGGCGATCCGGGCCGCGCCCTCGTGCTTGTGCAGCGCCTCGCGAAACCGGTCGCGGTCGAGCTCGAGCTGCTCGGCGTAGCCCAGCAGGTCGCGGACCTTCAGCTCGGTCTGGTGCGCGAGCAGCAGGTCGTGCATCTCCCAGAACTTGCCCTGGTCGGCGGCGGCCTCGGCGGCCTCGGCGGCGATCTGGGCGTTGGGGTGGACGTCGTTCAGCGGCAGGTGCCGCCAGACGTACCGGGCGTCGCCGAAATCCGCGAGGAGGTCGCGGACGACCGGCTCGGCCTGTCCGCAGAACGGGCATTCGAAGTCGCCGTACTCGACCACCGTCACCGGAGCCTCCATCGGCCCGCGGATGTGGTCGCGCTCGGGATCGACGTCCACGGCCAGGTCGATCAGCACCTCCGAACTGCCGACCAGGGCCCGGATGCGAAGCCGCGCAGGCAGCAGCGCCGTCGCCCGGAACACGATCCATGTGATCGTCGAGGCGGTCAGCGCCGCGGTCAGCACGCCCAGCTTCGCCTCCTCCAGGTGCCGGCCGTGGAACACCAGGGTCGCGATCAGGATCGACACCGTGAATCCGATGCCGGCGATCGTGCCGCCGCCGAAGACCGACACCCAGCCGACCGGCGGCCGCAGCCGTCCCCGGGTCAGCCGGGTCACCAGCCACGATGCGCCGACGATTCCGACCGGCTTGCCGAGCACGTAGCCGATCAGGATGCCGAGGGTGATCGACGAGGTGAACGCACTGGAGAGGAAGCTCCAGCTGAGCACGATGCCGGCGTTGGCGAGGGCGAACAGCGGGACGATCAGGTAGCTCGTATACGGGTGGAACGCCTGCTGCAGGCGCTGGTTGGGCGAGACCGCCGCCCGCACGCCGGCCGTCGCGCTGCGGGCCAGTTCGGCCGTCGGCTGCTCCCGGAACTCGCGAAAGAGGTCGGTGGCGCGCTCCAGGTCGACGCGGGCCGACGGGTATGCCGAGGCCATCAGGCCCATCACCAGGCCGACCACCACCGGGTCGACGCCCGACTTCTCCATCGCGATCCAGGCCGCCGTGCCCAGGGCGACGTAGAGGATCCCAACGTGGATCCCGGCGACCCGGCAGGCGACGGCGACGGCCAGCACTGCGACCGCCATCAGCAGCTCCGTCCGGTGGATCTCCTTGGTGTAGACGACGGCGATCACGACCAGCGCGAGCAGGTCGTCGACGATGACAACGGTGAGCATGAACGCCTGCAGCCGGGCGTGCAGCCGGGGGCCGACCAGCGCCAGCATGCCCAGCGCGAACGCCGTGTCCGTCGACATCGCCGTACCCCAGCCATGCGCCGTCCCCTTGCCCGCGTTCAACAGCAGGTAGATCGCCACCGGCGTGACGATGCCCGCCAGGCCTGCCAGGGCCGGCAGGGCAACCCGCCGTCGCTCGCGCAACTCGCCCATGTCGAACTCGCGCCGCGCCTCGAGGCCGACCACGAAGAAGAAGAACGTCATCAGCCCGGCGTTCACCCACTCCCGCAGGTCCATGGCGATGCCGTGGGCGCCGACCTGGATCGAGACGTCGGACGGTCCACAGGCTGGTGTAGGAGGACGCGTCCAGGTTCACCCAGGCCAGCGCGGCCACCGTTGCCCCCAGAAGCACCGCAGCGCTGCCGGTCTCGGTGGACAGGAACTCGCGCAGCGGCGTCTGCACGGTGCGCGCCCAGGCGGTGGTGCCCGACAGCGACCGGGAGTTCGCGGCTGAGGCCATGCCGGGTAGTATGCGCGCCGCGTCCAGCAGAGTCCGGGCACGATGTGCAACGTGCCTAGGTGGCTACTGCGTAGTCTTGATCTCTACCTGGGTGTTGCATATGTGCTAGCGTGCCGACGACCAGTATTCTGCGCCCGACCACGCAACGGAGGGCATCCATGAAGCTGAGCACCCGTAACCGACTTACAGGCACCGTCACCGGAGTGGCCAAGGGCGAGGCTGTCGCCACCGTCCACATCGACTGCGGCGGGCAGCAGATCGTCTCGTCGATCACCCGCGAGGCCGTCGAGGAGCTCGGCCTCAGCGAGGGCAGTCGCGTGACGGCGCTGATCAAGGCGTCCGACGTGATGCTGGCGACCGACTTCGAATAGCCGGCCTCGACCAGGCCGATGGCGGCGAACTCACCGACCGCGCGTGCCTGACGGCATCGGACCAGAAGTAACGCCGCTGAGACCTTCCGGCTGGAGAAGCCGGGCCGAGTGACCGGGGTTTGACCCCCAACCTCTCTGCCCGTCTTGTTCCTGCTAGGCCCGCCTCAGCGGCGTTGGGGGCACACTATTTGGGGCGTCCCAGGCCCGCAACCTGCATGTCCGCATTTTGCGAGTTTTTTGTAGGGAATCAGCCTTTGGGGTAGGCCTCGATGCCCTGGCGCTCCATCATCCGGGCCACCGAAGGCCGCTCCGAGAGCCGGCGGTAGTGGTCGCCCAGTGCCGGCAGCGTCCAGGCCTTGCGGTCGAGGTTACGGCCCCAGCGGGTGAGCATGTGGAGGTACAGGTCGGCGCCGCTGAACCGCTCGCCGAGCAGGTAGGAGCCCGGCTCCAGGCTGGCGTCGATCCAGTCGAACATCTCGTTCAGCTGCCGCTCCGAACCGGCGACGATCGCTGCGGCGGTGGCCTCGTCCGAACCGACGACGCGCTCCGGATAGAACCACCACATGAACGTCGCCTGGAGGGTGTTGGTCAGGTACATCAGCCAGCGGTAGAGGTCTGAGCGCTCCGGTGTGCCCACCGGGGGCAGCAGCCCGGACGCTGGAAACCGCTCGCCGACGTGCAGGACGATTGCAGCTGACTCGTGAAGGGCGATGTCTCCGTCGACCAGGGCGGGGACCCTGCCGTGCGGGCTGATCCGCCGGTAGTCGGGTGGGGAGATCGTGCGGCCGTCCTCGCGGACGACCGGCACCGCCTCGTAGTCGGCTCCGGCCTCCTCGAGTGCCGCCATCGCGGCCATGGCCGCCGAACCGGGGACGTAGTAGAGCTTCACCCGCCGATTATGATCGCCCGATGGGTGGAGTGGCGGCGGTGGTGGTGCCCTACGAGTTGGGGCGGCTCCGCGACGGCATCCCCGAATGGCCGCCGCGCGTGTCTACCGCACGCGGCGACCATCCGCCCCCCGCAATCGCTATGTGAGTGTCCGGGCGATCCGGACGCGTTCGGGCAGCCGCCCGCGGGCGTCCGCCCGGTCACACCACGCCTGAGCGGCCATACGGGCTGCCGCTCCCGGCGAGTTGCAGACGCCGACCGTGACCCAGCCTTCGTGTCGTGCGTAACGCACCTGCGCCCTGTGCTCCATGACTCACCCCACCTTGTTGTACTGCACTCCCACATCTCGTTTTCGGCAACGGATGCGAGCAGAGCATTGGCTCCAAGTTCGGGCTTTGTAATTCCTGACTTCGAGTCAGGCTCCAGAGTTCCTGCCCGGATGATTGACCTCAGGCGCGGAGTTACATAGTGTCGCGTGCATGTTGAGGGGGCTTGGTGTGGTCGGTCTGACCGTCACGTTCACGGTGGCCTTCGGTGGCGGAGCTGGAGCGGCGGTTCCGCCGGGCTGCGTGCAGGCGGGGGGCGTGGTGACCTGCACGTACACCACGACCGGCAGTCCGTCCCAGGTGACGATCCCAGCCGGCGCCACGATCGTCACCATTCTGGCTGACGGCGCTCCGGGCGGTAGCGGAAGCGCGCCGGGTGGTAACGGTGCAGAGGCGACCGGCGTGTTCGGAACCTCGCTGGACGCACAGACACTGACTATCAAGGTGGGCCAGGCTGGTTTCTCCGGATCTGACACCGCGAACGCCGGACAGGGCGGCTGGCCGGACGGGGGCTCGGGTGCCGGGCTCTTTCCAGCCGGTGGTGGGGGCGGTTCGTCGTCGGTCTCGGCCGGCTCGGTGTTGGTCGTCGCTGGAGCGGGAGGTGGCGCCGGAGCGGGCGTGAACGGGACGGTTGGCGGATACGGCGGCTATGCAGCTGCGATCGGTGGGAACGGCGGGAGCACCATGTACGCCGGCGGCGGCGGGGGTGGTGGAGCCGGCGGCAGCGCGATCCCCGGAGCCGGAGGCGCTGCCGGAAAGGTGCTGAATACGTTTCTCTGCACCACCGGCCTACCGGGCGCCATGGGCAGCGCCGGGCAGTCGCCGAGCGCCGGGACATCCGCCGGATTCGGAGGAGCCGGCGGCACGACCCGTACGTCTGGTGGTGGAGGCGGCGGCGGATACGCCGGTGGCGGCGGCGCTGGGAGCGGCGCGGGGTCCGGACGCGCCTGCAGCAACCAGATCGGCGCGGGTGGTGGCGGCGGTGGTGGATCGAGCTTCGTCGATCCGTCCGCGACGTCCCCCGTGATCCTGGATGGCTACCCCGGCGCGCCCTGGACCGACTCCACTGGTCGGGTCGTCATTACCTACCGCCCTGCCGCGAACGTGATCAAGAACGGCGGATTCGAGAAGCCGGTCAGCCAGGTTCCGGTCCGCACGGTCGCGGCGCCGCAGAAGATCGGCCCGTGGCAGGTGACGGCAGGCTCGGTCGATGTGGTGACAGACTCGTACTGGCCGCCGGCCGCGGGCAGCCAGTCGCTGGACCTGGCCGGCAACGCGCCGGGGGCGATCCAGGAGGCGCTCACCCTGCCCACCTCGGGGACGTACAAGATCGCGTTCAAGCTGGCCGGCAACCCGGACTGTGGTGCGCAAACCGTGCAGATTGCGGTGGTCTGGAACGGTGTGTCGGTGAAGACGTTCAGCTTCGACACCACCGGCCATACCGACGGGGACCTCGGGTGGGTCGGCAAGTCGGTGAAGGTGGCCGGGGCGGCAGGCGCCGCCACGCTCGGGTTCCAGAACCTCTCGGCCGGCAGTTGCGGGGCGACGCTGGACACGATCACCGCCAAGCAGACTGCCTGAGCGACCGCTCAGATCGCCGGGTGAGCAGTTCGTGCCCAGGCCCTGACCGGGCTAGCCCGGTCAGGCGACTTCGTCGGGCTGCTCGTACCAGCGCTTGCGGTCGCCGATGCGGTCGCGCATCTTCCAGCGGCCCGACTTCGGCTCCTGCTCGATCCGCGCCCAGAGGGCGTCGGCCTTGGCCAGCACGTCTCGCTGTTCCTCGGGGCTGAGGCCGAGACCTGCGACCCCCTGGTGCAATCGCTCGAGGTTCATCTTGACCGTGCGCCAGAGGCCCCAGTCCTGCGAGGTCAGTGACGCGATGAAGGCGGAGTTGATGGTGTCGTCGTCGCTCTCGCCGACCTCGTGGTGGTGGAGCAGAGCGACGATGTCGCGCAGATCCTTCTCGTTCAGCTCCACGACCTGGAGCTTGGTCAGCAGCAGCTCGGCGAGCGGGATCGTCTCCCGCTCCAGCGCCAGCCGTTCGGTGATCGGGATCGCGTGGCACATCTCGAAGCTGCCCACGAAGACGTCGACCTGGCGCTCGTTGGGCACGTCGTAGAACAGCAGGCGCTTGCTCCCGTTGAGCGCGTTGAACTCCTTGGCGGGCTCGTAGCCGAGCCCGGTCATCAGCTCCGACACCTGACGACTCTGCTTCTTGACCGTCGCCAGGTCGATGTCCTTGTAGGTGCGAACCAGAGCGGGGTGCAGCGGGTCGGTGTGCTCCCACACCGCCAGGCCGCCGATCAGGCGGACGAGGACATCCTCGCTCGTAGGCGGCCGCGAGAACACGCCGTGCCTCGGCGATGATGTCAGGCAGGGGGCCGTTGTTCGCCGACATCAGCCCTCCACGCGCTGGACACGCTCCACACCTGCGCCGCCGACGTCGACGAGGAACCCGCGGAGGATGCCGTGGTTGGCCTCGCTCCCCGGGTTGATGCACACCGTCTTGCCGATCCGCCGCTCGCCGCCCGACTCGTGGATGTGGCCGTGGACGCCGAGCAGCGGCTGGTAGGTCTCGATCAGCCGGCGCACCGCCGTCGATCCGACCGGGCCACGCAGCACGTCACCGGCCGACACCGTCGGCCGCAGGTTCTCGTCCAGGATGGGTGCGGTGTCGAGGCCCGAGTCATAGGGCGGCACGTGGATCATGAAGACCGCCCGGCTGGGGTCTGCGACCTGCTGGGCCAGCGCGTCGAGCCGCTCGTAGAGCTCGTCCTCGGTCACCTCGCGGGGCGTGTTCCATGGGGTGTTGTTCGACCACCCGTACGACAGCAGCTGGAGTCCGCCCGGCATGTCCAGCACCTTGCCATCCGCGTTCACCGGCGCGTAGCCCGGCCGGTCGAGGATCGGGTCGATCCCGAAGTCGTCGTCGTTGCCGGGGATCAGGTAAAGCGGAACCGGGGAGTCGGCGAGCCGCTCGGTGGCGAGCTCCATCCATGCCTGCACGCGCTCGTTCATCAGCCGGTGAAGCAGCGCGTCGCGCTCCTCCGGGTCGCCCACCAGCCGATCGGCGTCCTCCCGGGTGGAGACGAACGAGTAGTAGCCCACGTCGGCGATGTCGCGCTCGAGCCTGACCAGCTCCTCGTCGTTCTTGGCCGTCCGGTGGACGCCGAACAGCTCCGTGTCGTAGCCGCCGTTGCTCCGAACGATGGGGACGATCGCCTTGCCGGTCAGGTCTCCGGCCAGCAAGGCGATATCCGCCTTGTACACGTTCAGCTTGATTGCGTTCAGGTACTTCCGCCACGCCTTCTCGGCGGCGTGGAAGTCGCTGGCGACGTAGATTCGAGTGTCTGCCAAGAGGGCTGGGACTCAGTCCGGTGGAATCTCGGCGAATAGCATTTTCTGGTCGACGCCCGAGTTGCGGCGAACCACCGCCATCACGACGTAGATCACGAGGCCGATCGCGACGAACACGAGCGTCCCGGTGATGCCCGAGTTGTTCAGGTAGTCGAGGCCCGTGCCCGACCCGCTGCCGGTGACGTTATCCCAGATCGGCTTGATTCCAGCCCACCAGTAGATCCATGCCGGGAACAGGAGCCAGACGAGTCCGATCCACGGCAGGGCCCTGCGGTAGGGAGCATTGACCACCAGGTCTTTGCGTCTGATTCCGACGAGGATCGCGTTCACCCCCGGCATGATCCAGGTCAGCGCCGCCATGAAGATCGAGAACCAGAGCGTCGCAACCAGGTTCAGCTTGCCGGAAGGCGGTGCGATCGAGTGCGGCAGCAGGGCGAAGTTCTGGAGCAGCAGGAACAGGGCCGTGATCCCCAGCGTTGCGATGATCGCGTTCAGCGGCGCGCGCATGCGCTCGTTGACCTCGCCGAACCACTCCGGCAGCTGCCGGTCGAGGCTCCACGCGAGCCCCATACGGCTGATGAAGTTGATGTACACCGGGCACAGGAGCAGCGGGAAGATGGCGCCGGCGAAGCTGATCACCGCCCACAGCGGCCACAGCCCGTGGTTGGCGATCACGGCCAGCAGCGGCATCGAGTTCGGCTGGCCGAGCGGCAGAGGCGTCGACGTCACGCCGCCCCAGTAGTTGAAGCCCCACGACACGTTGGTGTTGAAGCCGAGGTGCTTTGAGATCGCGTCGACGTACAGCGAGTTGCAGAGCACGCCGATTGCCAGCGCTCCGAGCAGCGCCGCCATCACGCCGCGCTTGACGTTGCCGCGCACCTCGCCGGAGATGTATGCCGAGTACTGGTATCCGATGAACTGCAGGAACACGATGCCCAGCATGAACGGGAAGACCGTGTGCGAGAACAGATCGCCGACGAAGTTGTTCGTTGCGCCGGGCAGAATCGCGCTGCCCGATGCGGCGACCTTCGCCGCACCGACACCGTTGTTGTAGTGCGGCAGGTTGCGGACGAAGTCGGACTTGCTGGTGGCCAGCAGGCCGAAGATGAACATCAGCACGAAGCTGGCGACCCCGATCAATGCCAGCGTGGTGACCACCTTGTGGAACCGACGCGTGGGGAGCAGAACGATGAAGGTGATCACGGCCAGCACGACGAGAGACCAGATAAAGCCCTGCCATCCGGTGATGAGGCCGGTCGAGTTGGTGAACCAGTTGTTGGCGTTGTTCCAGAAATGGCCGCCGTGCCCTATCCCGATGATGCGCCCTGTTATCTGGAGGTTCCTGAGCACCAGCGGGACCTCGAAGGCCATGATCGCGATCGAGGCGATCACCAGCGTCCACGACTCGAGCCAGCCCAGGAAGGGCCCACAGATGCGGGTCGTGAAGACGTAGTCGCCGCCGGAGCGCGGCATCACGGAGGTCAGCGACGCGAAGATCAGCGAGAGCAGGATGAAGAACAGGCCGGAGACGATGGCTGCCCAGGCGTACTCGGAGATGCCGGCGTACGTCCAGACCGGCACGAAGGCCAGCGAGTAGAACGCGGGGTACAGCGTCAAACCGACGCCGACGAATGCCGCCACGTTGAAGAAGAGCGCATTCGTGACGCTGACATCACGAACAAGTCCCGACGACTGGCGGATGAAGAGCTTGCTGGTGCCGCTCGTCTGCGGGGCGGCTGGCGCGTCGCTGTCTGACATGCGGTCCTCCGTCGGTGGCGGTAGAGGGAGCTTGAATCTAGAGAAATTGCCAGATTTGTCAAGCGTCCCACTGTCGCTAAATTTTCCAGTCTTGGCGACGACTACGCGGACCGTCTTCTCGAGCGCCCGGAACCGGGTGCTGTACCCCCTTCCGGGAGAGTCCGTTGCGCATCCACGAGCGCTCCATCCGCTTCAGGCTGTTCGCCAGCTTCGGCGTCGTGCTCGCACTGCTCGGACTGGTCGCCGCGACGGCTTACTGGTCGACCGCGCGGATGGCCGACTCGAACCATCAGATCACCCGGGTCGCTGATGCCAAGGAGCGGGCGGCGTTGACCGTTGCCGGGCTCTCGTCGTACATCCACGAGTCCCAGACCCGGTTCGTGCTGAACAACGGCTCGTCGTGGGCCGACCACGAGAGCGACGTCTGGGCGTTCAAGTCTGGTCTTGCCGACCTGAGAAAGCTGTCCACGACGCCCACGGATAAGGCTGACCTGGCCAAGATCGACAAGGCGTTCACCGTCGTGCTGGCCGCCGACCAGACGATGATGGGCGACATCCGCGGCGGGCATCTGAGGCGCGCGATCGCGTTCGTCAACGGCCCGGCCGACAACGACGCCGACGACCTCTCCAGCGCTGCCGACGCGTACAGCAAGGACGCCTCCAGGCAGCAGATGGCGGCCGTTTCGAACTTCGACTCGGCGAAGCAGGTGGCCGACTGGCTGATCGGGATCGCGGCGGTGGTCGCGGCGGTGGTCGGCGGACTGATGGCCTACCTGATAACCCGCTACGTCACCCGCGGACTGGCGCCGCTCCTCGACCGCCTGCAGAGCCTCCGCCACTCCGACGTGGCAGACCTGCGGACCGGCCTGGAGGCGATGGCGAAGGGCGACCTGACCCACACCGTCGAGTGCACGACGCAGCCGATCGAGCACCACGACGGCGCCGAGATCGGCGCCGCCTGCGAGGCGGTGAACGCCATCCGCGATGCGACCGCCGCGTCGATCGACTCATACAACGCGATGCGCAGCGAGCTCGACAACGCGATCGGCCAGGTCGCGAACGCGTCGCGGTCGATCGCGGCGACCTCGGCCGAGCTGGCGACCACGTCGCAGCAGGCAAGCCGCGCGGTTGAGCAGACGACCCTCGGCATCGGTGAGGTCGCGCTCGGCGCCAGCCAGCAGGCGGACATGATCGACCAGGCAAACGCCGCTACCGGCGAGACCTCGCAGACGGCCGAGCAGGCGCGGGACATCTCCGCCCAGGGCGCATCGTCAGCCGAGGAGGCAGGCGATGCGATGCGCGCCGTCACCGAATCGACGGCGATCGTCGGCGGCGCCATCCAGGCGCTGGCCGCCAAGTCCGGCCAGATCGGCGGCATCGTCGAGACCATCACGACGATCGCGAACCAGACCAACCTGCTGGCGCTGAACGCCGCCATCGAGGCGGCCCGGGCCGGCGAGCAGGGCCGCGGGTTCGCCGTGGTCGCCGAGGAGGTGCGCAAGCTGGCCGAGCAGTCGCAGGACGCGGCCGCCCAGATCGGCGAGCTGATCACCGAGATCCAGTCCGACACCGCGAGCGCCGTCGAGGCGGCCGAAGCGGCGACCGGGCGCACGGAGCACGGCAGCCAGGTGGTCGACCGCACCCGTGACGCCTTTGCTGCCATCGACCATGCGATCCAGGACGTCAGCGAGCAGACCCGTCAGATCAGCCAGCTGACCGCGGCTCTTGCCACCGCCACGACGCAGACGACCGCCACCACGCAGGAGGTGTCGGCGTCGGCGGAGGAGACCAGCGCCAGCGCCGAGGAGCTGGCGACCAACGCCCACCGGCTGTCTGCGACGGCGTCGGAGCTGGACGACCTGGTCGGCAAGTTCGTCACCTCAGACAGCACCGCCGTCCGCTAGACACCTACAGCGAGACGTCGACCTGGATCTCGCCGTCCTGCTCCCGCGCGGGGTAGGTGGTGAGCGACTCCAGCGCGGGGCCGACCAGGGCCTCGCCGGTCTTCACGTCGAAGATCGCTCCGTGGCAGTAGCACTCCAGCTGGCGGCCGGCCAGCGTGCCCTCGACCAGCGGGCACTCCTCGTGCGTGCACCAGCCGTCGAACGCGTAGAGGCCGTCGGGCGTGCGGGCCACGACGATCGGCTCGCCACGGTGGTCGGTCTCCACCATCTCGCCCTCGGGGAGATCCCCGGACGGGGCGACGGTCAGCCACTCAGGCATCGTTCGTACTCACAGGTGGTGGGTGTACTCCGCGAACTCCCAGTCCGTGACGAACTTCCGCGCCCGGTCGAGCTCGGCGCCCTTGATCGTCAGGAACGTGCCCACGAGCTCCTCGCCCATCGCGTCCTTGAGCAGGTCGTCGGCATCGAGCGCCTCCAGCGCGGCGTCGAAGGTGCGCGGGAGGGGGACTGCGGTCTCGGCCTCCGGCAGCTCGTAGATCAGACCGGCCATCGGCGGCGGGGGCTCGAGCTTGCGGCGGATGCCGTCCATCCCGGCGAACAGCGCGGCGGCGGTTGCCAGGTAGGGGTTCGAGGCGCCGTCGCCGACGCGCAGCTCGACGCGGGTGGCCGGCGCCGCGCTCGCGCGGGACGCGGGCCATCGTACAGCCGGTTGTCGTGCCCCCAGCTGACCAGCGTCGGCACCAGCGCCTCCTCGTGGATCCGCCGGTACGCGTTGGTGGTGGGGTTGAAGAAGGCCATCAGCGCCGGCCCGTGCTCGAGCAGCCCGGCGAGGAAGTGGTACGTCAGCTCCGAGAGCCCCTCCTCGCCCTTCGGATCGACCAGCAGGTTCTTGCCCCGCCGGTTCGCCAGCGAGAGGTGGCAGGTGGAAGCCCGACCCCTCGTCGTCGTTCCAGGGCTTGCCGATGAAGGTCGCCAGCAGCCCCTCGATCGCCGCCATCTCCTTGACCGTGGTCTTGAACAGGAACGCGCGGTCGGCGGCGTCCAGCGCGTCGGTGTGGCGCAGGTTGATCTCGTACTGGCGTGCGGCCGAACTCGTGGTTCGCGGCGTACGCGCCCAGGCCGAGGTCGGCACAGGCGTGCAGCATCCGCCGCAGCACGCCCCGGGGGTCGGCGACAGCGCCGACCGTGTACACGTGGCTGTGGTTGTTGACGTACCGGCGGTACCCGCGGGGCTCCGACGGGTCGGGCTCGCAGAGGTAGAACTCGAGCTCCGGCCCGACCACCGGCACCAGGTTCTCGGCTCGTGTACTCGGCGACCGCGCGCTTCAGCACGCCGCGCGGAGTCGACCCCGTAGGGCGTGCCGTCCATCCGCTCGAGGTCGGCGATGCACCAGGCGACCTCCGGGTCCCATGGGATCCGCGCCAGGGTCGAGGCGTCCGGCCGGGCGACGATGTCCTGGAAGCCGTGCTCGAATCCGGCGACCACGTTGTGCTGGAGGTCGACCGTCATGATCGCCTCGCAGTGGGCGGCGCCGTCCTCGACCAGGTGGTCGAAGTACTGCGCCGGGAACTCCTTGCCGCGGGCGATCCCGTGCAGGTCGGGGTAGCTGAGGCGGACGGTGGTCACTCCCTGACCGATCAGCGCGGTCAGCTTGGGGTCGCTCATTGGGGCTGCTCCGTGGTCGGGTTGCGGAACTCTCTCACGCGGTCTGTGACGCGCACCGGCATGGACTTGTAGGCGTTCGTGAAGTTCGACTCCATGCGCCGGGCCGGCGCCGGTCAGCTCGATCGACTGCAGGCGCGGCAGCAGCTCCTCGAACATGACCTTCGTCTCCAGCGCCGCCAGGTGCGCGCCCAGGCAGAAGTGGGGGCCGCCGCGGCCGAACGTGACGTGCTTGTTCGGCTTGCGGGTGATGTCGAACCGTCAGCGGATCGGGGAACTGCTGCTCGTCGTAGTTGCCCGAGATCAGCCAGACCACCACCTTGTCGCCCTCCCGCATCGTCACCCCGTGCAGCTCGGTGTCGGTCGTCACCGTGCGCCGGAAGTGGATCACCGGCGAGGCCCAGCGCATGATCTCCTCGACGGCGGTGCCCATCAGCGACGGGGTCGTCGGTGCAGCCGCTGCCGCGCCTCGGGATGCTCGATCAGCGCGTGCATCCCGTGCGCGATCGACTGGCGCGTGGTCTCGTTCCCGGCCACCACCAGCAGCAGGAACATGGTGTCGAACTCCTGCCCGGTCAGCCGCACGCCGTCCTCGTCCTCCCACATGACGAGCTTCGAGACCAGGTCGTCCTGGGGATCCTGGCGCCGCTCGGCCGCGATCTCATGGCCGTAGTTGAACAGCTCCATCGCGTAGGGGCTGCGGAACGGGTAGAGCCGGTACTTGGCGCTCTCGGGACTGCCCGGGTGGAGGCCGCCGAGGTCGGGATCGGTGTTGCCGATCATCCGGTCGCCCCACTCGATCAGCCGGTTGTCGTCCTCCAGCGGCACGCCCAGGATCCGGCACAGCACCTGGATCGGCAGCTGCTTGGCGACCTCCTCGATGAAGTCGAACTCGCCCATCGGCAGCGCGTCGTCGAGGATGTCGCGGGTCAGGTGCCGCAGCAGCTCCTCGTAGGCCGCGACGGCCCGTGGCGTGAAGCCCTTGTTGACGATCGCCCGCAGGCTGGAGTGCTTCGGCGGGTCGGTGTCGAGCATCGACTTGCGGGCCTCGATCTGGTCGGGGTCGAGGTCCTCGAGCGCCGTCGCGCCGGTCTCGGACGAGAACGTTCGCCAGTCCTTCAGCACCGAGACGACGTCGTCGTAGCGGGTGATGCACCAGAAGCCCTTGCCGTGCTCCCAGTCGTACCAGTACACCGGGGCCTCGTGGCGGAGCAGCGTGAACACCTCGTGCGGCACGCGGTCGCGGAACGCATCGTTGTCGAGATAGACGTCATCGAGGGTGAGGGTGCTCACCGGGTCGTCCCGTCCATGATCTGGAGCGTCTTCAGGTCGGAGTAGAAGTCGAGCGCGTAGTCGCCGCCCTCGCGGCCGATGCCGCTGATGCCGACCCCGCCGAACGGCGCCGTCAGGTCGCGGACCAGGAAGGTGTTCGCCCAGACCGTGCCGGCGCGCACGGCCCGGCCGACCCGCTCGGCGCGCTCCTCCGAGCCGGTGTAGATGATGGCCGACAGGCCGTACTGGGTCGAGTTCGCCAGCCGGACCGCCTCCGCCTCGTCGCGGAACGTCTGGAAGGTCAGCACCGGCCCGAACACCTCGCGCTGGACGATCTCGGAGTCGTTGCTCGCCGGCTCGATCAGCGTCGGCTCGTAGAACAGCCCGCCCAGAGAGGAGCGCTTGCCGCCGCGCAGGATCGTGTCGCCGGCCGTCCGCGCGCGCTCCACGAAGCCCTCGACACGGGCCAGGTGCTCGGGGTGGATGAGCGGCGAAACGGTGGTCGCGTCGTCGCGCGGGTCACCCAGCACGTGCTCGTCGGTGTAGGCGTTGAACAGCTCCAGGAAGCGGTCGCGGAGCGGCTCTTCGACGAGCAGCCGGGTTCCCGCCAGGCACACCTGCCCGGCGTCGTCGTACTGCCCGGCCGCCTTGCGGGCCGCCGCGTCGAGGTCGGCGTCGGCGAACACCAGGAACGGCCCCTTGCCGCCCAGCTCGGCCGTGAAGGGCACGATGTTGGCGGCGGCCGAGCGGCCGATCAGACGACCGGTCTCGGGCGAGCCGGTGAAGCTGACCCGGCGCACGCCGGGGTGGGCGACCAGCGCCGCGCCGGCCTCCTCGCCGATCCCCTGGACGACGTTGAAGACGCCATCCGGCAGCCCGGCCTCGGCGGTCAGGTCGGCCAGCAGCGAGCACGACAGCGGCGCCCACTCCGGCGGCTTCAGCACCACCGTGCACCCGGCGGCCAGGCCCGGGGCGGTCTTCCATGTCGAGAGCATGAACGGCGCGTTCCACGGAGTGATCACCGCCGCCGGGCCGCTGGGCATCCGGATCACGCGGTTGCGAGTGCCGTTCGACTCCCAGGTTCGTTCCACATAGCCCGCGGCGAGGTCGGCGTAGGCGCGGTAGTTGCGCGCTCCGCGCGAGATCACGCGTGCCTTCAGCGAGCGCTCGAGCATCGCCATGTCGAGGCACTCGACGGTGGCCAGGCGGTCGACGTTGTGGTCGATCAGGTCGGCCAGCCGCCGCAGGTGCTGCGCGCGTCCCGCGGGACCCAGAGCCGCCCAGGCCGGGAAGGCGTCCTGCGCAGCCGCAACTGCCATGTCCACCTCGCGCGGTCCGCCGCGGGCGACCTCGGCGATCGGCCTCCCGTCGATCGGCGAGATCACCTCGAAGCGCTCGGTGCTGGGCTCGCCGCCGTCCGCCGATGAAGTGGTCAGGGGAGACCTCGATGCCGGCGACCGCGTTCACCGCGAGAACTCCAGCGTGGCCGCGTCGACGATGGCCGCGCCGCCGTCCACCGGAATCGCGGCGCCGTTGATGTACGACGCCTCGGGCGACAGCAGCCAGGCCACGACCGCGGCCACCTCGGCGGCCTCGGCCGGTCGTGGGGTGGGGAGGGCGGAGTGCGCCAGGGTGTAGGCGCCCTCGCGGTCGGTGGCGCGCGTGCCTGCGAGCTCGTCCATCGAGGAGTCAGCCATGTCCGACCGCGTCCAGGCGGGGCAGACGGCGTTTGCCCGGACGCCCCGCGGCCCGTAGTCGCGGGCGATGCACTGCGTCAGCATCACCGCGCCGGCCTTGGAGGCGCAGTAGGCGGCAGATTCCTCGCTCGCCCGCAAGGCGGCCAGCGAGGCGACGGTGACGATCGCCGCCGCGGCGCTCGACCAGCTGGGGCAGCGCGGCGCGGCAGGATCAGGAAGACGCCGGTCAGGTTGGTGCCGATCACCTGGTTCCAGCCCTCCGGGGTCTGCTCGGTGACGGTGCCGCCGCGGCTGATGCCGGCGCAGGGCACCAGCGCGTCGAGGCCGCCGAACGCCGTCACGGCTTCGGCGACCGCCCGCTCGGCATCGGCCGGCAGCGACGTGTCGGCGCTGACGTAGGCGCAGTCGAGCTCGGCTGCGAGCGCTTCCAGCGGCTCCAGCCGGCGGCCGCTGATGCAGATCTGGTAGCCGTCGGCGGCCAGCCGCCGGGCGATGGCGGCGCCGATGCCCGTGCCGCCGCCGGTGATCAGGGCCGCCGGCATGTCTACAGCTCCTTGACCGTCTCGAGGTCGTCCACCGTGTAGGCGAACTGGAAGCGAAAGCCGTTGCCCATCTCGCACCGGGGACAGTGCATCGTGCTCCTCGTTCGGCGCCGGGTACAGCTCGAGCGTGGCGGGGCCCGTGCGGATCTCCGAGATCGACCGGTCGCGGCTCTTCGCCCGTACCAGCTCGTGCACGGCCGGATCGCCATACCGTCCTGCTGCCAGCCGCGGGAAGTGGCGGCGGTTGATCAACGGCGGGTCGTTGTGGGTCGGCCCGTGCTCGGCAACGTCGGTCGGCATGACCGTGCCCGTCGCCAGCCGCCGGTCGTTGGCAGCCAGGGTGCCGGCGAACGTGTGCCCTTCGGCCTTGCAGTCGAGGCCGAAGCTGCGGGTCATGTGGATCGAGCCGAGCTTCTTGGGGAAGCCCTGGATCCAGCCGCGGATCAGGGCGAAGTCGGTGTCGACCCAGATGTAGGGGCAGGTGGTGACGTGCTCGTCGTCCGAGGATCGCGTTGACGACCAGGAAGAACTCCTTGTACTGGCCGCGCACCGGGTCGAGCAGCTCCTCGCCGGAGTCGGTGCACGACTGCCAGTCGACGAACAGTGCGGCGCAGCGACCGGGGTCGTCGGCGAACGGCTCCATCCCCTCCGGCAGCACCGCGGCGACGGCCGCCGGGTCGGCCCAGTACTCGATGACCAGGAAGTCCCCGACGTAGTGCCAGGGCGGCGCAGGGATGATCGACGACCGGCCCTCCGGCGAGAGCGGCAGCGAGTAGCCGCGGCCGTCATTCGTCCAGGAACTGCTCGACGAGCGACTCTGCGAACGTCTTGTCGGCGATCTTGTAGGCCAGGGCCGTCATCCGGTAGGAGTCGGACAGGTAGAAGCGCTCGTACAGCTCGCCGCGGCCGCCCAGGTCGGAGCCGATGTAGTCCCAGGCCAGCCGGAACAGCTTGATCCGCCGCTCGGCGTCTGCGCCCGCCGCCTGGTAGTAGCGGGCGATGTCGTCGCGCAGCGGCCCGTTCAGGTCGGCGCGTGAGGGGGTGCACATGAAGCCGCCGCCGCCGATCAGCTGCAGCAGCTCGTTCGTGTAGGGCAGCCACTTCGGCATCTCGCCGCGGAGCGCCAGGAAGGGCCGGTCGTCCGGGTACCAGACTCCGCCGTCGTCGAGCCCCGATCCGGCCTCGGCCGCCACCAGTGCGCTGCGCGTCAGCTCGACCATGTTCCAGATCTGGCCCAGCTTCTCCTGGATGTGGTCGAAGCGGGCGACGCCGGTGGTGTTGGCGATCATGTGGCCGAGCCCGAACGCGAACGACAGCTTGACGTAGGCGCGCGTGAACGCCTGGTGCATGATGTGGCCGCGCCAGCCGGTGTCGGTGATGACCTCGGAGTAGCCCTCGGTGTCGCCGCACAGGAACAGCCGCTCCTTGGGGATCTCGACGTCGTCGAAGATGGCAACGGCGTCCTGCTCGTCGAAGCGCGACGAGAGCGGGTAGTCGAACGCGGTCGCGCAGCTTCGAGTAGCTGTCGCGGCAGATGAACTTGAGGCCGGGCGTTCCCATCGGGATCGCGAAGCGCGAGCGCGTAGTTGCCGTCCTGAGGCCGGATGTCCGAGCCCGGGTAGACCGTCAGCTCGTCGGCGTAGGGGGCCAGCGTCGCCAGCATGCGGGCGCCGCGCACGGTGATGTGGTTCTCGGTCTCGCCCACCTTGTGCAGCGCCACCTCGCCCGCCGCCTGCTCGGCCTCGGGCTTGGTGCGGTCGACCTGCGGGTTCATGATCGAGTGGGTGGTGGAGAGGTCGCGGTCGCGCATCTCCTTCTGGTAGGCGACCAGGCTTGGCGGCTCCCTGCTCGTTGCCGCGCCGCGCCCACACGTCGGCCCGGCCGGCGAAGCAGGCGAACGTGACGTTCAGGTAGTCGGGCGTGCGGCCCATCAGGCCGGCGGTGAGCGACGCGGTCAGCTCGATCGCGCGCCGGCGCCGTTCCAGGTCCTCGCGGACTGCGCGGGATCAGGTGCGTGACGTTGACCAGCCGGCCGTCGTCGGGCGAGGGCGCCAGCATCTCGTCGGCGTGCTCGTGCTGGAGGTCGAACACGCGCGCCATGGTCAGCGCCGCCGCTTCCAGCTGCGGGTGCTCCAGCGGGTGGGTGATCTTCTCGCCGTTCAGCCAGATCTCGCGGGCGTCGCCGCGCAGCCCCTCCAGGAACTGCGCGCCGGTGCGGGCTGCCACTACGGGCTTCTGTTCGGTTGTGGCCATCGGGGCACCTCCATCAGCGGGGGCGGCAGGACGTGCCCCTGCGTCTCCAGGCCCTCGCGCTCGTAGCGGATGGCCTCCTCGTCGAAGCGGAAGTAGGAGCGTGGCGGCAGGATGCCCCAGATGTTCGACGAGTGGCGGTCGTCCGGCCAGTCGCGCGGCTGGTGGTCGGGCTCGAGCTGCTCCATGTCGCAGTAGAGCTCCACGAACATCTGCTCGTCGGTGATCCGCACGTACCCGCACAGGTTCTGCGCGAGCCGTGCCGCACCGGGCCCCAGCCCAGCCAGCGGCCGTGCTGGGCGAGGTGGTCGAACGCGACGCGCAGCTTGCCCCAGTCGACCATGTCGAACGCGAAGTGGTGGAAGTGCGGGGTAGCCCTGTCGACCAGCGCCATCACGTGGTGGTCGGAGTTGACGTGGAACCAGACGCCGCCGTCGCCGCAGCCAGTCGGAGACGCGCATGCCCAGCACGTCGCGTGTAGAAGTGGCGCCTGCTCGTGGATGCGGCCGGTGAGCAGTTGACGTGGCCGAGCTTGCGCGGCCGGTAGCCCGGGCAGCATCGGCGTCGTAGCGGGCGACGTCGGGCCGCAGGTCGGCTCCTCGCTGGGCCGGAACGGCACCAGCTCGAGCCGTTGCCGTCGAGGTCGGCCAGGTGCAGCGAGTCCTCGCGCAGCTCGTAGGCGATGCCGTGCGTGTTCAGGTGAGCGGCGGCATGCTCGAGCGAGCAGCCCCGGCGCAGCTCGAACGCCGGTGTGGTCGTGGCCGGGCTCGCCGGCGGATCAGCTCCACCGAGTAGGGCTCGTAGCCGCAGCGCAGGTAGCGCGTGGCCGCCGTCCACGACGCTCGGCGTCAGCCCGAACTGCACGCGACCAGCGGGCGACCGCCTCGTCCAGGTCGGCGACGCGGAGGGCGACGTGGTCGATGCGGCGGATGTCGATCACGTCGAGCTCCCTCGGCGACGGCCCGCTCGGCCTCGTCCTCGGGCATCGCCAGCGCGACGTGCAGCGTGTTGGCCGAGACCTGCGAGCTGCTCGCCCGGCCCGGCCAGGTCGACGTCCCAGTCGACGACCGTGTTCGTCGAGCCGGCCGAGCCCGGTCACCTCGACCGCGACCACGTCGCCCGGCTCCATCGGCCGCGAGTGGGCGGGCGTGCCGGACAGCACGACGTCGCCCGGCTCGAGCGTGATCAGGCGGCAGAGGTCGGCCAGCAGGTAGGCGATCGGCCAGATCAGGTCGTCGCGCCGTCGCCTCCTGCACCACCTCGCCGTTGAGGTAGGTGCGCAGCTGCGAAGGCGGTCGGGTCGAACTCGTCGCCGGTACCAGCTCCGGCCCGATCGGGCAGAACCCGTCCTGGCCCTTGACCCGCAGCATCGAGCCGCGGTCGGCGTGGCGGAAGTCGTGCAGGCCGACGTCGTTGGCGCAGGCGTAGCCGGCGACGTAGTCGAGCACCTCGTCCTCGGGCACGCCGTGCATCGCGCTTGCCGATCACCACGGCCACCTCGCCCTCGTAGTTGAGGAACCGGGCGCCGCGCGGGACGGCGCAGCAGGCCGCGGTGGCCGTTCAGCGTGGTGGGCGGCTTCATGAAGTACGACGGCTCGGGCGGCATCCGCGCCGCGTACTCGTCGACGCGGCTGCGGTAGGTCAGGTGCGTGGCGATGATCTTGGTCGGCTCGACGGGTGCCAGGAACACTGCATCGGCGATGGGAACCCGCTTCCCGTCGTCGAGAGACACCGCGTCACCATCCAGCCGACCCCAAGCTGGCGAGCCGTCTACCATCAACCGGACCCGGCGCTCAACCACGATTGGATACAATATTCCGTCCGCCGGGCGTGGTCAAGGAGGCCTTCCAGATGGACGAATCGGAACGCAGGCAGCGAGGCCTGGCACGGCTGGCAGAGCTCGGGGATGAGCCCGGAGGGGACGCCTTCCTGGAGCGGATGGGCAGCCCGATGAGCGACTGGCTGATCGACTGGGTGTTCGGCGAGGTGCACACCCGCGGTGGCCTCTCGGTGCGCGACCGCGAACTGCTGATCCTGGCCGTCCTGACGGCGCTCGGCAGTTCCGACCCGCAGGTGGCGGCCCACGTCCGCGCGGCGCGCGTGATCGGCGTGACCGACATGGAGATCGAGGAGACCATCCTGCAGACGGCACCCTACTCCGGGATTCCCCGGGCGATCAACGCGCTCAAGGTGCTGCGGACGGAGCAGGGCCGATGAGGGCGGTGCGGTTCGTCGACCCGGCGGGCGAGGTCAAGATCGGGGCGTTGCAGGGTGACGTCATCCGCGAGGCGGGTCCGGCCGGACCTGCGGGCTTCATCCCGACCCCCGAAGCATGGCGCCGCGTCGCCGCAGCGGCCGGCGTGGCCCACCAGGTCGAGGACGTGAAGCTGCTCCATCCGGTGATCCCGAACAAGCTGATCGCGATCGGCCTCAACTACCGCGACCATGCCGAGGAGTCGGAGCTCGACATCCCGGCCACGCCGGTCGTCTTTGCGAAGTGGACGTCGTCGCTGATCGGCCATGGTGCGCCGATCGTCATCCCGCGGGAGGAGACCCGCCCCGACTTCGAGGGCGAGCTCGCCGTTGTGCTCGCCAGCCGTCTCTACCGCGCCGACGCCGAGCAGGCGCGGGCCGCGGTGGGCGGGATAACCGTCGTCCACGACGTGTCCGGCCGCCGCGCCCAGCTCGAGACGCCGCTGCGCCAGTTCACGCTGGGCAAGAGCTTCGACACGTTCACCCCGATGGGCCCCTGTGTTGCCTCGGCGGACGGCACCGACCTGGCCGACATCGACATCACGACCACCGTTTCGGGCGAGCTGATGCAGTCGTCCAACACGTCGAACCTGATCTTCTCGGTCGTCGAGCTGATCCAGTACTGCTCCCGCGGGATGACCCTGGAGCCGGGTGACGTGATCGCGACCGGGACGCCGGGCGGCGTCGGCGACTCGCGGCAGCCGCCGCGCTACCTGCGCGAGGGAGATGTGGTCGAGATCGAGGTCGAGGGGGTCGGCACGCTGCGCAACCCGGTCGAGGCCGAGCGGTAGCTATGCCCGGTGGACCACCCGGCCGTCGACCACGGTCAGCACGACCGGGAGCTCCATCAGGTCATCCGGGTCGCACTCGACCGGATCCTCGGCGAAGGCGGTGAAGTCAGCCCGGTAGCCGGGCGCGATCTTGCCGGCCACCGCATCATCCGACACCGCCGCCGCTGCGTGCGTGGTGTAGCCCTCCAGCGCCTCGATCCCGCTGATGATCTGCGACGGCGTGAACGACTCCCGGTCACGGTGGCCCGGCGCGCGGCGAAGGCGGGCGAAGCCCATGCCCTCGCGGGGGTCGTACCCGGCCACCGGCCAGTCCGAGCCCAGCGCGACCGTCGCCCCCGACCGGCGCAGATCGCCGATCCGCCAGCCGCGGTCGCGGCGCACGGGTCCCAGGGACGTGCACCATGGATCGTCGCGTCCGGGCGGGATCCACTGCATGTGGTTGGCCTGCTGCGAGGCCACGACGCCCTCCGGTGCGAACCGGGCGATGATCTCGTCCGGCGCGGTCTCGATGTGCTCGACCCGGTGCGGGCCGCGGGCCGGCCGCGGCGACGCGGCGTATGCATCCAGCGCACAGCGGATCCCTCGGTCGCCGATCGCGTGGGTGATGCACGGGAACCCGGCCTCGGCGAAGCGGCGCACCGTGGCGGCGTAGCGCCCGGGGTCAGGCCAGTTCGGCTCCATCCCGCGGCCCAGGGTGTCGGGCTCCTCCAGCCACGCGGTGCCGGTCTCGACAACGCCGTCGATGAAGAACTTCGCCCAGCCCGACCGCCACAGGCGGCCCTGCTGCGCTCCCGCCGCGATGGCGGCTTCGATCAGCTCGTCCTCGGCCGTGGGCTGGACGGTGAAGGGCACCACCTGCCGGCAGTGCAGCCGGCCGCTCTGCTCGAGCGCGCGGCACTCATCGGGTGTCGCGAGCGTGCCGTCCATCATGTGGATGGCGGTCACGCCGACCCGGTTCATGGCCGCCAGCGTGTCGGCGATGCACTGCAGCCGCTCCTCGCCGGTGGGCATGGGCACCACGTCGACCACCAGGCCAACCGCGCCCTCGCGTAGCTCGCCCGTTGGCCGACCGTCGATGCAGACGATCTCCGAGCTGTCGTGGAACGTCCGCGGCCCGTCGATCCCGGCCGCGACCAGCGCAGCTGGGGTTGCCAGGGCGGTGTGGAAGTCGAAGAAGGTCATCACCGCGGGGGCGCCGCCGACCGCCCGCTCGAACAGCTCGCCCGAGGTGGTCATGCCCTCGAACACGCTGTACTCCAGCGAGTAGCCGGTGATCCAGGCGCCGTCGCCGCAGCGCAGCCGCTCGCCTGCCAGGCGCTCGCGCACCTCGTCGACGGTGGCGGCGCCGGCCAGGTCGACTCCCCGCGTCTCGACAGCGCCCAGGAATGGGTGCTGGTGGGAGTCGGTCAGGCCGGGCACAACGACCATCCCCCGGCCGTCGATGATGTCGGCGCCCGGCGGGCATGCGCGGCGTACCTCGTCGTCGCCGCCGACGGCAACGACTGCGCCGTCCTTGCCGGCGACGGCGGTCGCCCACGGGCGGTTGGGGTCGAGCGTGCGGATGCGCGCTCCCAGGATGGCGATATGAGTCATCAGTCAGGCTCCACTGGGGGATGGGCAGCTATGTGGTCGCGGGTGAGGCGCTCGGCCGCCTCGGCCTCTCCGGCTTCGATCGCATCGATGATCCGTTCGTGCTCGTCGGCCCACGCCTTCGCCCCGCTCGGCTCGGCAGCCTGGGCCTGGTAGATGGGGACGCCGATCCGGGGCACCCAGAGCATCTCGGCAAAGCGGTTGAGGTGCGGATTGCCGGAAGCGGCAGCCAGGGACAGGTGGAAGCTGCGGTTGGCGGCGAAGCTCCGGTCGCGGTCGCTGCCAACGGCGCGCTGCTCGGCCACGGCGTCGCGCATGGCCGCGATCGAGTCGGCGTCACGGCGCTCGGCGGCCAGCCGCGCGGCGCCCGGCTCGAGGGCCACCCGTGCCGACCAGGCGTGGCGCATGTCCCCGAAGTCCAGCTCCGAGACGGTGGCGCCGCGGTTCGGTGAGAAGTCGACCAGGCCCTCGGTCGACAGCCGGCGAAGCGCCTCGCGGAGCGGGGTGCGCGAGACGCCCAGCTCCTCGGCCAGCGACGCCTGCCGCAGCTTTGTGCCCCGGGGCAGGTCGCCGGACAGGATTCGCTCACGCAGGGCCGTGTAGACGTGGTCGACCACGCTCTGGATCTGGAGTGGGGCGATCGCAGGTTGTACGGCCATGGCCTTTGCATACATTACGCCGCCGTCCCGCCTGGTCAAGGTTGGACCGATCTGGCGGTCTTGACAGCTATCCGCTCTGGGTGCGAATGTATCCAATCCAATCCACCGAGGAGGGAGTCATGGCTACATCGGCACCGCCCCCAACCCGCGGCGGTGAGCTCGGAGAACGGCGGCTTGGCACGATGGCGGCAGTCGCGCAGGCGCTGGCGATCGGCCCCATGTTCTCGACGGCCCTGGTCCTGAGCCTGGTCTCGAATCCCGCGAACGGGGCGTTGTTCAACACCACCCTGTCGGTGCTGGTCGCCGGCCTCGGCGTGCTCGCGATCGCCTACGCGATCTCACTCTTCGCACGTCGATTCCAGGGCGCCGGTGCGATCTACGAGTACCTCACCCACGGCGCCCACCCTGCGGTCGGCGTCTTCTTCGCAGGCGTTTTCTTCGTCGGCACCCTGTTCCTCGGTGGCGGCGGCATCTACCTCGGCCTCGGCATCCTCACCCAGGGCTTCTGGGCCGAGCACATGGACTGGCTGACGAGCACGCTGCCCGCCTGGTGGCTGTTCGCGCTGGTCTTCCTGGTCCTCGTCCTGATCCTGAACTACGTGGGTATCCGACTGGCGATCGGCCTCATGCTCGGCTTCGCGGCGGTCTCGTTCACGGTGATGACCATCCTCGCCCTGGCGATGATCTTCAAGGGCGGCGCAAACGGCAACACGCTGGAGGTGTTCAACCCGGCGACCACGTCTCTGAGCACCGTCTTCGACGGCGTGCTGCTGGGCATCCTGCTGTTCGTCGGCTTCGAGGCGGCGGCCTCGATCGGCGAGGAGAGCCACGAGCCGCACAAGTCGATCCCGCGGGCGCTGCTGTGGACGGTCGGCGTCTCGGCTGCGTTCTTCGTGCTGATGTCCTACGCCATCTCGATCGGCCTCGGCAAGGCGGCGGTCGACCAGGGGGCGTGGCTCGACCCCACGGTGCTCGACAAGCTGGCGACGCAGTACGTCGGCAGCTGGTACGCCTGGATCGTCGACCTTGTGGTCATCCTCGACGCCACCGGACTGGCTCTCGCGATCTGCGTCACCATCGGCCGCGGCTACTTCGCCCTCGGCCGTGACGGCCTGCTGCCCTCGGTGTTCGCAAGGACATCGCGGCACAACACGCCGTGGGTCGGCAACCTGATGGTCGCCGTCGGCGGCATCGGACTGGTGCTGGTCGGCGCCTACAGCCACACGATGGACAGGTTCATCCCGATCGCAGGCTCGCGCGAGTTCGCCGCGTTTCTGGTGTCGGCGACCGCTGGCTCGTTTGCGATCGAGCTGGTCTACCTGGCGCTGGCCGTTGCGGCGATCGGCCTGCTCGTTCGGAACGGCGGTGTCTGGTGGCAATACCTGGTCGTGTTGGTCGCCATCGCGACCCCCGTGCTCGGCTTCTACGGCGCGCTTCACCCGGCCCCGCACGACACCACCAACCTCAACTGGCTGGCGGTGTACTGGGCGCTGGGGGTGGTGGTGCTGTCCGCTGCCTGGTACGGGGTGATGCAGGTATGGAAGCCGGACCGGATCAAGAACGCCGCTTCGCATGCGGCCGCGCACCACGGTGTGGCACCGCTGGACGAGAACATCGACTTCACGCCGGCGCCGCCCGACACCACCATCTAAGAGCCATCTAACAGCGCAATTTGCGTGTTGACGGCCGGGACAACACTGTCCCGGCCGTCGTGGCTTCTGCTACAACATGTGGAGCAGCTAGTAGCAGGAGGCACGAATGCGACTCGCCGAGATCATGCAGACCGATCTCGTCACCTGCCCGCCCGATGCCACCGTTGCCCAGGCGGCGGCGGTCATGCGCGAGCGGCGAGTGGGGGCCTGCCTGGTGATGGAGGGGCCGGCAATGGCCGGGATCATCACCGAGCGCGACCTCGTCGGGCTGGTCGCCGACGGCACTGATCTGCGCGTCATGCCGGTCGCCGACGCCATGTCCGGCCTGGTGACCACGGCGCCGCCCGATGCGGACGTGCTGTGGGCGGCCGACACGATGAGGCGCAAGGGCATCCGCCACCTGCCGGTCATCGAGCAGGGCTACGTGGCGGGCATGGTCAGCCTCCGCGACCTGTTCGCCGCCGCCGAGGCCGTGCTGCGGCTCGATCCCGAGGGGACAGACACGGCTCTGGAGATGCTCTCCGCAACCAGGAGCTGACGAAGGGAGGATCCAGAATGCAACCCGCACCACAGTCAGACCGGGCCATCAAGATCGGCCTGCTCGCGGTGATCGCGCTGATGTCCTGGCCGGTCTGGATCGCCTTCATCGCGGCGAAGCCCTACTTCGACTGGTCGGTCGCCGCCGGCGGGATCATCCCGCTGATCCTGACGCTGCTGGTGGTCGCGCTGGCCTTCGACCTACCCAGGAAGATCGGGCAGCACTACCACCACGGCCTGCACTCGCTGGGCGAGCACCTACACGGCGGCTTCCACCGCCACGCCTGATGCAACCGCGCCGAACACCTCGGCGATGCGCTGGATCTGCTCCTCCGTGATCACGAAGGACGGCGACACCTGCAGCGAATGACCGGCCAGGCCGCGCGTCAGCACGCCCTGCTCGCGGCACTGCTTGACCAGCCGGTCAACCAGTCCGGGCTCGGCCGCCCGTGCGGTCGCATCGATCTCCACGGCACCCAGCAGGCCCAGCCCCGCGCGCACCGCTGACACGATCGGAAGCGACGCCAGCGGCTCGAGCGCGGCGGCCAGCACCGGCTCCAGGTCGCGCACCCGCGATACGAGCTGCTCGCGCTCGATGATGTCCAGGTTGGCCAGCCCCGCGGCGCACACCGAGGGGTGCCCGGAGTAGGTGTAGCCATGGCGGAACATCGTGCCCGGCGTTGTCCAGAACGGCTCCTGCACGCGCTCCGAGGCGATCACGGCGCCGAGCGGGAGGTAGCCGGACGTGATGCCCTTGGCGCAGGTGACCAGGTCGGGCTCGATGCCGACGCGCTGGCAGCCGAACCACTCGCCGAGCCGGCCGAATCCCGCAGATCACCTCGTCGGCGATCAGCAGCACGTCGTGCTTGCTGCACAGCTCGCGCACGCGCTGCCAGTAGCCGTCGACGCGGGTGGAAGACGCCGCCGGCGCCGATCACCGGCTCGCCGATGAACGCCGCGATCCGGTCGCCGTCGCGCTCGAACAGCTCGGCCAGCGCCTCGGTGTCGTCGGTGGGGACGCCGGCGATGTCGGCCGACCAGGGCGCCGAAGCCCTCGGTTCGCCGGGATCCCGGCCAGGCTGCGTGCCGTAGGCGTTCATGCCGTGGTAGCGGCGGTCGCGGTGGACGATGATCCGTCTTGCCGGGCCTGCCGACCGCGTGCCAGTAGCGGCGCGCCAGCTTGCCGGCGGTGTCGACCGCGTCCGACCCGCCGCTGCCGAAGAACACCGCGCCGTCCGCGCATCGGGGCGATCGCCGATACGCGCTCGGCCAGCTCGAGCGCCGGCCGGTTGGCGGTGCCGCCGAAGATGTCGTAGGCGGCCAGCGTCGCGCATCTGCTCGCGAGCGGCGTCGGCGATCTCGGCCCGTCCGTGGCCGACCGCGCAGTACCAGAGGCCGCCCTTCGCGTCGATGTACTCGGTGCCGGCTCGTCCCACACGACGCGCGCCGTCGCCGCGCGCGACGACGAACTCGTCGTCCTTCACGATCGCCATGTCGGCGAAGCCGTTCCAGAGCCGGGTCACGGCCGTCAGGTTACCAGTGCATCCGCTATACCCTGCAGTTCAACCTCCAGCGCGTCGATCTCCGCATCCTGGGTGAAGTCGTCCGTCAGGTTCGGTGCGCGGAGCAGGCGATCGAGCTTGACCAGGGTTGCCGGGTCGCCCTGCCCCTGTTCCACCCGCGTCGCGATCGAGTCGATCAGCGTCTGGTGGTCTGACAGCGTGTGTGCCGTGTGCTTCGCGATCGGCCGTCCCGCCCAGTGCCCGCTGACGGCCATCCGTCGCCGCAGGCCTGTGGCCAGCTTCCGGCGGTATGCCGGCGTGTCGATGGACCGGGCCCGCTTCGCCACCAGGCGGCTGGTTCGGTCGTCGTGGCGGTCGTACGGGTAGCGGTGCAGGATGAACTCGTCGGCGCAGCGGCGGATGCCGTCGTTCGCTGCGATGTACAGGTACGTCATGAACGCCGCGCCGCCGAGGGAGGCGATTGCGACCAGTCCGGCAAACACCCGGTAGTGCCCGCTCACCGCGACGGCGCCAGACACGACGGCTGCCGTTAGCAGCCCGAGCACCCGATCTGCCAGCTTTCGCCGTTCGGCGGCGAGGTCGGTGAGATCAAAGCTGCGCCACACCCGAGGGAGTATGTCGCGGGTGAGGGGCGCCCACGCGCCCCTCACCCGGATACACGTGGGTCAGTCGCCGGCGGCGAGGGCGAGATCCTCGTTGCCCTCGATCGGCTGGGTGACCATGTCGGCGCGCGTCGGGGCGCCGAGCCAGTAGAAGATGACGCCGGCGACCATCGTCACACCGATGGCCACGAGCGAGATCGTCTCGTACTTCAGCCGAGACACGTTCGACGGCAGATCGCCGTCGTTCAGGATGTGACCGCTGAAGATCGCGTGCGGGCTGTAGTCAAGGAAGCCCGGGAAGATCCGCGACCAGCGTGGCGAACACCGCCCAGAACGTCGTCAGTCCTGCGCAGACATACACCCCGGTCATGCCGCCGGGCACCTTGTAGGGCCGGTGGACGTCGGCGGTGCTTGCGACGCAGGATTGCCAGCGTCGGGAAGATCACGATGTAGGAGATGGTCGTGAAGGTCAGCACCACGCCGATCATCACGTTGAATGCGTCGGCGGCGCTGCCAGAGGTCAGCTCCGACGCGATGACGAACACGATCGTCGAGAACACGCCGGACAGGAAGTTGACCCGCACCGGGGTTCCCAGCTTGGCCGAGAACTGGCCCAGGAACCGCGGGCCGGCACCGTCGTAGGACGCAACGGCCTGGCTCCGGTCGGAGCCCATCAGCCACGTGCAGGCGCTGGAGACGACGGCCATCAGGAACCCAAACACCACCAGGTCGAGCAGCACGTTGGCGGCGCCGCCGTAGACCCCGTTGAACACGGTGGAGACGGCGTCCAGGAACGCCGACACGCCCTTGCCCTGGATCTGATCCGGCGGGACGACCGAGATGATCGCGAGGATCGGCAGGCCATACAGCAGGATCGAGGTGATGCAGGCACGGAGCACGGTGAACGGCACGTCCTTCTGTGCGTCCTTCATCTCGTCGCCCGCTGCGTTCGGGAGCTCGAAGCCCACGTAGTTGAAGAAGAGCAGCGGGGTCAGGGCGATGAAGCTGCCCCAGGTCGGCGAGAACTTGCCGGCGGCCGGGAAGTGCAGTCCGTGCTTGAACGCGTAGATGATGGTCGTGACCGCGAACACCGAGATCACGATGATCCGGCACCACGCGCCGATGGTCGGGATCCACTTGCCGATGCCGAACGACAGAATCGCCGAGTAGACCGAGAACCAGATGTAGATGATGCCCACGGCGTAGTACGGGATGCTGTTGTTCGAGAAGTTCCACCAGTAGCTCTGGATTGCGGCGCAGGCCAGCAGGGCCAGCGTCGCCCCGATCCAGATCGGGTTCGAGAACCAGTAGAAGATGGCGTTGATGGCCGCCGTCAGGCGGCCGTACGCCATCCTCGTCCACACGTACTGCCCGCCCTCCTCGGTGAACGCCGATCCAAGCTCGGCCGTGAGGAGCGCGTAGGGGACGAAGAAGACCACAGCGAGAATCAGCAACCACAGGAATCCCTGGGCGCCGTTCTGGGCAACCTGGCCCAGTATGCCCGCACCGACGATGGTGCAGATCAGGAAGAAGTAGATGTCGAAGCGATTGAAGTGCTTCTGGAGCTTGGCCTTTTCCTCGAGCGCTGCGGACGTCGTCTGCTCGACGAACTGATCCGATGCAGCCATACTCACCCTCCTTCACGGGTCGTGGCGTAAATGTCCGGGCCGTGGGGAGCCGGACCGCACAAGTATGGAGCATTACGCGCCACTTGCATAGGGGCGCGGAGGGCCGTGCTTTCGGCGGCTGCGGGCCGAGGCGAAAGGTCCGCGGTA
>CAVQZC010000012.1:0-775550 GCA_963718315.1 uncultured Actinomycetes bacterium | reverse complement strand
CTCGGTCTTCTCGGGCACCCTCACGTGCGCCCTGGGCGATGTGCCGCGCTCGATCGGGGCGCAAGTCCAGATCCTGTTGCGGATGCCGAGCACGGCTGGGTCCCAGGTGACAACGGTTCATGTTCGCAGCACCACGAAGGATCTCGTCAAGTCGAATAACACCCACAACTACACCGTCAACGCGCTCGCGCGCTCCAAGAACAGCGTCTCCTCGTACATCCAGGCGCCGGGCGGGAGGCTCTCGACGGGGCACTCGACGAGCAGCAGCAATCCGACGTCCACCACGGTGCAGGCAAGGACCGAGTACTCCGGCCCGCTCGCCATTGCGGAGCACTCGACCACCGACACCGCGACCGCCTGCGGGGCGGGCTACATCTGCTTCGGCCAGTACGTCACCGCGGGCTATCTGTATGCATCGCAGCGCCAGCCCGACGTCATGACGGTCACCTTCGACTCGTCGGCGGTGCCACACCACAAGTCGATCGACCACGTGCGGCTGTTCGACTTCAGGCGCATCGTCCTCAAGTGCTCCGCAGCGTCCAACGGCTCGGCGACACCGAACCCCTGCGTCGCATCCAGAACGGTGCTCTCGAACGGCAGCTGGCAGCTGGTGATCCGGTATACCGGAGAGGTTGAAGTGCGGCTGGGAGGAGGCAGCTGATGTCCGCCAACCGAAGGCCACCGTGGATCGTCCTGGCGCTGGCGCTGGGCCTGATGGTCGCGTTCACCTCGACGGCGCTGGCGGGTCACACCGTTCGCGACGCCGTCTACGTCAAGGGAGACGATGTCTCCGTCACCGTCGGTTCGGAGCCCTACGCGGTGACGGTCGGAAACGACGTCGCCTTCTTCGTCAACATCTCCGACCGCGGAACCAAGGCCGCTCACGGCCTGACCCTCACTGACACCATTCCCGCGGGCACATCGCTGGTGGCGGTCGTTCCCGACCAGGGGACATGTGTGGTCTCCACCAACACCATCGTCTGCTCGCTGGGCGACCTGCCCTCCGGCGGACGCACCACTGTCCGGGTCATCACCACGACGCCGTCCACGCAGCAGATACTCGGCGACAAGGCGACGGTGGCGGTCTCGAGCCCCAACGACCCGAACAAGTCGAACAACAAGACCACCGGCTACACCCAGACCCAGACGCCGTACCCGGATGAGGTGGACGGATACGTTCCACCGGCCGGGGGCGTGGTCAGCCTGCCCCACCACACCTCGGTGGCGCACCCGACCTCGGCAGCCGTGAAGGGATCACACACGACTGACGGTTTCCCGGTCGAGATGTACGTCTATGACAACGACTACTACGGCTACTGCCAGATCAGCCAGCACTGCTTCGGCCAGATCGTCGAGATCGACGGCCTGGAGGGGCTGACCACGGCACATCCGGCCACGGTCACGCTGCGCTACGACCCCAGCGAGATCCCCGGCAGCCACACGGTCACGCATACGCGGCTGTTCGACCACGGCGAGGTCGTGCCGCACTGCTTCGGGTCAGCGGGGAAGTCCGCCGCACCCAACCCATGCGTGGTGTCGCGGTCGGTGCTGGCCAACGGCGACTGGAAGATCGTCGTCCGCACCGCCGAGCAGTACGCGGTGTTCCAGCTCTAGCTTCGCGGCAGACCGGCGCCCGCGGCCACTCGGTCGTGGGCGCCGGTCTTCGGCGTCATGTGACGGAGCCTGCGCGCGCGCCAATCTAGACTTGCGCGGTCGTGCCCCATACGCGGCTCGCTTCCCTGCTCCTGATCGTGGTGATCGCCGCCTCCACGGCGGCGTTTCTACGAGCGGAGCAGCTCAAGCTCCGGCACTCGCCGGTGGGCACCCCCGAGGTGCATGTGTTCATCTCGCCCCAGTGCACCGGCAGCCCGCTGTGCATGCGCAAGGGGCGCCTCAGCTTCCTCCTGCGCTCGCCGCAGAGGATCTCGCTGACGATCGTCAACGACTCCGGCCAGACCGTCCGCCACCTCGTCACCAACCGCTCCTATCCGAAGGGCAGAGTGACCGTGTTCTGGGACGGCGCCGGCGATGGCCAGAAGCGCCTCCCCGAGGGGGCCTACCGGCTGTCGATCCACCTGCTCGGCGCCGGCCGGACGATCACGGTGCCCACCAACATCCTGATCGACCGCACCCCGCCCACGGTCTCGATCTCCAACTTCCGCCGCGGGAGCAAGAACTTCAAGTTCGACTACCACACCAGCGAGGAGGCGTTCGTCCACGTCAGCGCCTACAAGAACGGCAAGCTGGTCGGGTCGCGGCAGGTCTACTACGGGCTCGGCCACTTCCCGTGGATCACGCTCAAGCCGGGGACGTACGTGCTCCGGTTCTGGGCCGTCGACCTGGCGGGCAACCGCACCGTCCACGGGCCGGCGAAGGTGGTGACCATCTCGTGACCGGGGAGCAGGCGGGATCGGTGTTGGCGGCTCTCGGCCTGGTGCCGCTGCTGACCATGAGTCATCCGCGCCTCCGCGCGCTTGGGTTCGCCGCCTGGAGCGTCGGCGTCCTGATCGTCGCCGGCGACCTTCTGTCATCGCCGATCGCGACCCTTCGGGTCGAGGCGACGCGTCGCCCCGCGCTGGCGACGGCGGGCATCCTGGTCGGGCTGATCGGGCTGGCGGTCGCCGCCTGGCTGCTCGACCGCTGGCCGTGGCTGCTCCTGATCGCGGCGGTGGCCGCCGCCCCGGCCCGCATTCCGTTCCACGCAGGCGGACAGGAGGCGAACCTGCTGGTGCCGATGTACGGCGTCATCGCCGCCGCGGCCGTCGTCGCCGGCTGGCGGATGCTGCGCGGCGCGCCCGATCCGGTGCGGCTGGGCTGGGTGGGATGGGCCGCAGCGGCGCTGATCCTGTTCTCGGCGTTGTCGATGTTGTGGACGGTCGACCGGCATGAGGGGTCGGTCGAGATGCTGTTCTTCTACCTCCCGTTCGGGTTCCTGCTGGCACGGCTGGGCGGGCTCGCGCCCGGCACGCGCGACCTCAAGGTGGCGCTCTGGGTGCAGGTCGCGCTGGCCGTCCTGTTCTCGGCGGTCGCGTTCTTCCAGGAGGCGACCCACCATCTGTTCTGGAACCCCAAGGTGATCGTCGCCAACGAGTACGCGGCGTTCTTCCGGGTCAACTCGCTGTTCTGGGACTCGAGCATCTACGGGCGCTTCCTGGCTCTGACCCTGGTCTTGCTGGCCGGCGTCTGCGCCTACCGGCGGATGGCGTGGCAGGTGCTGGCAGTGATGGCAGTGCTGTTCGTCGGCCTCTACTTCGCCTACTCGCAGTCCAGCCTGCTGGCGCTGGCGGCCGGAGCGCTGCTGCTCGGGACCGGCATCTGGTCACGACGGGTGACCATCGGGCTGGCAAGTGCTGCCCTGGTGGTCGGCCTGGCGGCGCTCGCCGTCGCTCTGCACGGCAACAGCACCACGAGCGTCTCCAGCGACCGCTCGACACTGGTCTCCGACGGCGCGCGCGTTGTCCGGCACCACCCGCTGGACGGCGCCGGGATCGGCGGATTTGCCCGGGCGGCGCTGGCCGGGACGAAGCACCCCGATCGGGTGGCCGGTGCGGCCTCGCACACGACGCCGGTGACGGTGATTGCCGAGATCGGACCGGTCGGCCTGCTGCTCTACATCGCGCTGCTGGTCGCGGTTGCAGCCGCAGCCCTCCACGGGCCGGGGCCGCCGGCGGTGCGGCTGACGCTGGCGGCGGCGTTCGGCGCGCTGTTTGTGGCCTCGCTCTTTTACAATGCCTTCTTCGAAGATCCCGCCTGTTGGATTCTGATGGCGCTGATTGCAACTCTCCCCGCCCAAACGGTTCCACTCCGCGAGGCGCCCGCGTGATCGCGGCTGGGCGCCGCGCGCTCGTGCTGGCGCCCCACACCGACGACGGCGAGTTCGGGTGCGGCGGCATGATCGCGCGCCTGGTCGAGGCCGATGCAGAGGTGCGCTACATCGCCTTCTCGTCGGCGTCCCGGTCGCTGCCGGCCGGGTTTCCCGCCGACACCCTGATCCACGAAGCCCGCGCCGCGACCGCCGCGCTGGGGATCCCGCCCGATCACCTGACCGTCCACGACTTCGACGTGCGCACCTTCCCCACCGTCCGCCAGGAGATCCTGGAGCTGCTGGTCGAGGTCAACGCGTCATACCAGCCGGATCTGGTGCTGATGCCGTCGCTGGGCGACATCCACCAGGATCACGAGACGATCGCCCGCGAGGGGCTGCGCGCGTTCAAGCGGACGACGGTGCTCGGTTACGAGATCCCGTGGAACTGCTTCCAGTTCAACCAGCAGGCCTACGTCAGCCTCGAGCCCCGCCACCTCGACGCCAAGGTCGCCGCGCTGCAGTGCTACGCCAGCCAGCAGCACCGCAACTACGCCAACGAGGAGTACATCCGCAACGTGGCGCGGACGCATGGCATCGAGAGCGGGCGGGATCTGGCCGAGGTGTTCGAGGTCTACCGCTGGGTGCTGTGAGCCCGGCAGCCGACACCTTCGACGACCTCTACGCCAGGCGCCAGGGCGCCTACGTCAAGGCCGCCTCCGACGAGGGCTTCCTGGAAGGGCTGAACTCCTACCTGGAGCCGCGCGAGCGCGAGCTCTACGGCGACCACGCGATCGAGCAGCCGCTGATCTTCGTCGTCGGCGCGCCGCGCTCGGGCACCACCCTGCTCAGCCAGCTACTGGCCTACTGCCTCGACGTTGGCTACATCGACAACTTCACGGCCCGCTTCTGGCTGGCGCCGGTGCACGGGATCCGGCTCTCGAGGCTGATCGCCGGCGGCCCGCAACCGGGCGCGTTCGAGTCGGAGTACGCCCGCACTTCCCGCCCGACCGACATCCACGAGTTCGGGTACTTCTGGCGGCGGTGGCTGAACAAGCACACCTTCGAGGACGTCGTCCACGCCGCCGAGCATGAGGACGAGATCGATTGGGCCGGTCTGCGGCTGACGCTGGCCAACATCCAGCACGAGTTCGGCCGGGCGATGGTGGCCAAGAACATGCTCGGCGCCTACCACATGCCGCGCCTCCGCCGGGAGCTGGGCAAGGTGCTGTTCGTCTGCATCGAGCGCGACCCGCTGGATGCCTGCGTCTCGATCCTGGACGCCCGCCGCAAGTACTACTCCGACCCGGACGCGTGGTGGAGCTACGTCCCGGTCGAGTACCCGCTGCTGAAGGACCGCGACCACTGGGAGCAGATCGCCGGGCAGGTGCACTACCTGGGCGCGTACTACGACCGCGAGCTGGCGGCCGTGGGCGCCGACGCTGCCGTGCGGGTGTCCTACGAGGAGCTGTGCGGCGATCCGGCTGAGGTTCTGCGCCGGGTCTCCTTGCGGGCGGCGGAGACGTACGGCGCCGAGATCGCAATCCGCTCACAGCCGCCGGCCACCTTCCCCTTCCGGACATACACCGACCGCGACGCGGACAAGGCGCGCTTCGCCGAGCTGCTGGCCGGGTTCCGAAGCGTGCGGTCGTAGCCGTGGGCGATTCCCGCACGGTGGCGATCCACCAGCCGAACTACCTCCCCTGGGCCGGCTACTTCCACAAGATCGCCCGCTGCGACGTGTTCGTGTACCTGGACTCGGTGCAGTTCCCGCGCGGACAGAGCTTTGGCGCACGGAACCGGATCAAGACCCCGAACGGCGCCACGTTCCTGACCATCCCCGTGTCGGTGCCGAAGCAGCACGACGGTAAGGCCCCCTACACCGCGGTCGGCTTCGCCGACGATCGGTGGCGGGAGAAGCACCTGAAGACCGTTGCCCAGAGCTACCGGCGGGCTCCCTACTACGACGAGGTGTTCGCCCTGTACGAGCGCGAGCTCGAGCCGGACCGCCCGTTCGTCGAGGTGACGATCGGCCTGATCGAAGCGTTCTGCTCGTACCTGGGCATCGAGACGGAGCGGGTGCGGCTCTCCGACACCGTCGAATCGGCGCACCAGAAGACGGATCTGATCGTGGACATCTGCGGGGCGCTTGGCGCGGATGCCTATCTGTCCGGCACGGGCGGAGGCCGCGACTACAACGACGAGGAGCTGCTGCGCGGCCACGGGATCGACCTTCGCTACGACGAGTTCGAGCCGCCCGTGTACCCCCAGCTCTGGGGCAACTTCGAGCCCGGGCTCTCGCTGCTCGACCTGCTGTTCAACTGCGGCCCCGGCGGCCGCGACCTGGTCACCTAGACGCGGCTGGGCCGTCCCACCACGGGATCGGCTCGGCGACCATGCCCCGGCGCACGGTGACGCCCTCAGTGCGCAGCAGCTCGGTCTGCTCGCGCTCCCATCCAGGGGCGAGCCGGCCGGCGGCCGTGACAACCCGGTGGGCGGGAGCGCCCTCCACGTTCCGCGCCATCGCTCCGCCGACCGCGCGCGCCGCTGCCGGCTGCCCCAGCCACTCGGCCAGGCGTCCGTAGCTGGCCACCTTGCCGGGCGGGATCCGGCTGACGAGCTCAGCCACGCGGAGCTCGAACGCCGATGCCTCGGAGACGACGCGGAAGCCGACGGGAAGCTGCACTGGCCGATCGTATGCCGTTACTACACTCTGCCGATGCGCCTGCTCCTGGTGGCCTTCTACTTCCCGCCGGCCGGCGGCGGCGGGGTTCAGCGCACCCTGAAGTTCTGCCGCCACCTCGCCGACCTCGGCGTCGAGGTGCACGTGCTGGCGCCCAGCGACCCGAAGTGGTTCGCGCGCGACGAGCCGCTGCTCGAGCAGATCCCGGAGACGACCCACGTCCATCGCAGCCGGTTCGTCGGGCCGGCGGCGAGCTTCCGCGCCGACGCGGTCGACGGGCGCACCGGCCTGGCGAGGGTCGGCGCCGAGATCCGCTACACGTCGTCGCTGATGCTGGTGCCCGACAAGGCGCTGCCCTGGGCCCTGACCGCCGTCCCGGCCGGGATCAGGATCGTCCGTGATCACCGGATCGACGTCATCATGTCCACCTCGCCGCCCGCCTCGGTACATCTGGTGGCGGAGGCGATCGCGCTGGCCACCCGGCGGCCGTTCGTCGCCGACTTCCGCGACTCGTGGCTCGACAACCCGCACCGCACGTACGACCGGATGTCGGTCCGCGCCAAGCGCGCGATCAACACCCGGATGGCGCGCTCCGTGGGGCGCCGCAGCTCGGCCCTGGTCGCGGCCACCGGCGCCATCGCGCAGGAGCTCGGCCGCCTCGCCCCCACCGCCGCCGCCAAGACGACGGTGATCGAGAACGGAGCCGACTTCGACGAGTTCGCGGCGCTGACGCCGGTCAGGGACGACCGGTTCACGATCGTGCACGCGGGCTCGTTCTTCGGCGCGCGCTCGCCGCGGCCGTTTCTGGAGGCGCTGCGCAGGGTGCTGGAGCGGCGCCCCGAGCTACGGGGACGCGTCCGCGCCCGCTTCCTCGGCGACCTGCGGCCCGAGGACCGGGCCTGGGCCCAGGAGCTCGGGATCGACGGTGCCTGGGAGGAGGACGGGTTCGTCCCCCACCGCGACTCGCTGGCCGCCCAGCGGTCTGCAGACGCGCTGCTGCTCCTGATCCCCCACGCCGACGGTCGCGGCGACACCGTGCTCTCCGGCAAGGTGTTCGAGTACATCGCGTCCGGACGCCCGATCCTGGCGGCCGTCCCCCCGGACGGCGTGGCGGCCAACCTGCTGCGCGGCGTCGGGGCGGCCGCGGTCGCCGACAGCGACGACGTGGCGGGCATCGCCGACGCCCTCGAGCGCCTGGTCGACCGCTGGCTGGCGGGAGACCTGGACGACATCTCCTATCCGCAGGAGGTGCAGGACCGGCTGTCGCGCCAGAGCCGGGCGCGCGACCTGGCCACGGTGCTGACGGGAGTCGCAGGGTGAGCCCTCGCCTGCTCGACACCCTCATGTTGCTGTCGGTGGCAACGGTGACCTGGCTGACGGTGCGGATCGACTCGGTCGTCAGCCTGACCTACTCGGACATCCTGATCGCTGCGTTCCTGGCCGCCTTCGCGCTCGACCGGCTTGCACTGCGCGACGGCCGGCTGCACCCGGCCGCCCTGTCCGCAGCCGGATTCATGCTCGTCTTCCTGGCGGTCTACCTGTGCGGGTACTTCGACCTCTCGGTGCACCAGGCCACCACCTACTGGGTCAAGGGCGTGATCGACTGGATGCTCCACGCCTGCTTCCTGGTGGCTGTCATCGCCCATCTCGCACGCCGGGGCCGCCCGCTGTACGAACGCACCATCAGCTGGTTCGTGTGGGGAATCGTCATCTGTGCCGTCTACGGCCTGGTGCAGCTGATCGTCCAGATCGGCGCCGGTATCAACCTCGACAACATCGTCGTCAAGGGGATCACCCTCGGCCTCTCCAACCCCAACGGCATCAACGTCTACGGACAGGTCGGCGGCACCGCCAACATCTACCGGATCAACGCGCTCACCGGCGATCCCAACCACATGGGTGTGATGCTCTGCGTCCCGCTGCTGATGCTGTTCCCCTACTGGCTGGCCGCGCCGCGCGAGCGCCTGCGGGTCGGTCTCGTGCTCGCCTTCCTGTTCGCGATCCAGGTGCTGACGCTGTCGCGCAGCGCGGCCCTCGGCGATATCGTCGGGCTGCTCGTCCTGTTCCCGCTGATCCGCCCGTACCTGCCCCGGCTGCGGACGATCGTCGTCACCGTGGTGCTCGCCGCCGGTGCGGTGCTTGCCGGCTACCTCGGTTCCGGCTTCATCCACACCGTGATCAACGCCCGGGTCAACCTGAGCGGGAATGGAACGCAGGTGCACTTCCAGTTCTACAGCCTGGTGCCGCCCGCGCTGAACCCGCACCCGCTGTTCGGCATGGGGTTCAACACGTTCGCGGTCTTCTACCAGTCGATCACGGGACAGGCGAACTTCTCGCCCCACAGCTTCTGGATCGCGACCCTGGTCGAGACCGGGATGGTGGGGCTGACCGTCTACCTCGCCTACTTCGGGTGGCTCCTGGCCAACGCCTTCGCGTTTCGGAGCAGCAGCGATCCCGACGCCGCCCGCATCGGCGACGGACTGCTGGCCGCCATGCTGGGTACCGCTGCCGCCAACTTCTTCTACCTGACGATGCAGTTCAGCTACTTCTTCGTGGTCGCGGCGCTGGCCGTCTCGGGCGCGATGCTGTTCGCGCCGGCGCGTGTGCGGAGCACCTCCTCGCCGCCGGAAGCGGGGCAGTTGGCCACACCGCGGCCGGTACACTGACGGCGTGTTCGGGGTGCTCGAGGTCGTGTTCTTCGCCTGCCTGGCTGCGATCGTGTGGACGCACGCCGGCTACCCGCTGGCGATCGCCCTGCTCGCCCGGATCCGGCCACGGCCGGTGCACGCCGCCGACATCCTGCCCACGGTCACGTTCCTGATCCCGGCCTACAACGAGCAGTCGGTGATCGAGGCGAAGCTGGAGAACACCCTGGCCCTCGACTACCCGCGCGAGCTGCTGGAGATCGTGGTGGCGTCGGACTCCTCCAGCGACGCCACCCACGAGATCGTCGAGCGCTACGCCGACCGCGGCGTGCGCCTCCTGATCTGCCCGCGCGCCGGCAAGATGCCCGCCCTCGACCGGGCCGCCCAGGCGACCAGCGGCGAGATCATCTGCATGGGCGACGCCAACACGCTGTGGGACGCGGACTCGGTGAGGCGCATCGTTCGCCCCTACGCCGACCCGCAGGTTGGCATGGTCACCGGCCGCGTCGAGCTGGTCAACCCGGCCGACGGCACGAACCAGGAAGGGCTCTACTGGCGCTACGAGATGTGGCTGCGCACCAACGAGTCGCTGGTGCATTCCGAGACGGCGTCCAACGGCGCGATCCACTCGATCCGGCGCTCGCTCTACAAGGAGCTGCAGCCCGCGGACGACCACGACATCTCGTTCCCCTACCACGTGGTGCAGCAGGGCTTCCGGGCGGTATACGAGCCAACCGCCCGCTGCGTCGAGAACATGACCACGAACATCGGCGACGAGTACGGGCGCAAGTCCCGGTTCCTGGAGCACTGCTGGCTCGCCATCTTCACCGGCAGCATGTGGAAGCTCTGGACGTTCCCGCCGGTGTACGCGGTGGAGATCGTCTCGCACCGGTTCCTGCGCTACCTGACCGGCCTGCTGCACGTGATCCTGCTGGCCGTCAGCGTGCCGCTCGCGCTTCACTTCGGCGGGTTCTACGCCGTCGCGCTGTGGCTGCAGGTGGGCGGGCTCGGCCTGGCGCTGCTGTCGATCGCGCTGGGCGGGAAGGTGCCGGTGCTGAACGTGCTCCAGTACTACCTGGCGGTGACCTGGGCGACGTTCATCTCCCTGGTGCGGTACCTGCGCCGCGGCGTGCCGGCCACCTGGGACGCCGCCGCCGGCACCCGCACCGCCGGATGAGATACGACCCCCACGGGAAGCGGGCGCTCGACCTGGCCGCGGTCGCGATCGCGGCGCCGGTGGCCGCTCCGCTGATGGGCGGAATCGCGCTGGCGTCGCTGCTCACGCAGGGGCGCCCGGTGCTGTTCCGCCAGGCCCGCGTGGGCAAGGATGGGGAGGAGTTCACGATCCTCAAGTTCCGCACCATGACGCCCGGAACCGAGCACCACGGCGACGGGTACTGGGGGACGGCGGACGACCCCCGGATCACCCGGCTGGGGAAGCTGCTGCGCTCCACGTCGCTCGACGAGCTGCCGCAGATCCTGAACATCCTTGCCGGGCAGATGTCGCTGGTCGGCCCGCGTCCGAAGCCCCGCGACATCGTCGACCGCTACCGGACCCGCTACGCCGAGACCCTACGGGCCAAGCCCGGCCTGACGTGTCTGTGGGCGATCCGCGGGCGCAACGAGCTGCGTCGCTCGCAGCTGATCGAGCTCGACATCTCCTACGTGCGATCGGTAACCCTGGCCGGCGACCTGCGGATCCTGCTCGAGACGGTGCCCGTGGTGCTGTTCCGCCAGGGATTCTTCACCGAGGAGCGCAGCGAGGGCTGGATGGAGGACGTCGAGCCCGACCCGGCCTAGGCTCGGGCCGACGGCGCTTCGGGTGTCAGCTGCGCTTACATCCAGTCGTCGAGCGTGCGCACCGGCCGCGCCGGGCACGCCGACGACGATGGTGCGGTCGGGCACGTCCTCGACTACCGCCGCGCCCGCACCGACAACGGCACCGGCACCGATCGTCAGGTGATCGGAGACCGTCGCCCCGACGCCGATCAACGTGCCCTCTCCGATCGACACCTTGCCCGCGATGTGACAGCCCGGGCTGACAGTCACGTAGTCGGCGATCCGTGCGTCGTGGCTGATCGTGGCGCCGATGTTGACCAGCACGTGCTTGCCCAGCGTGGCGAAGCGGTTGATCATCGCCCCCGGGCAGATGGTGGTGCCGTTGCCGACAACGACGTCGCGGGCCAGCCATGCCCGTTCGGAGATCAGCGTGTCGTAGCGGTCACGCGGCCAGCTGCGCACGAACGTGCGGCGCATGCGCGAGGAGCCGACCGCCGTCATCACCGGCAGGTCGGGGTACGCCGCGAGCGCGTCGGCCGCCAGATGCACCGGCGCCCCCAGCTCGGGATCGGCGCGGGCGATCTCGATGTACTCTGGATTGGCAACGAAGAAGTGCACCTCGTAGCCGTGCTCGAGGTAGTAGCCCGCCGTCTCGTGGGCCTGCCGCCCCGCGCCGAGGATGCCTATTGCGTGGGCCACGGCTAGCTGAGGAGTTCCCGGTAGAGGTCGACGTGCATGCGGGCGGAAGCCTGCCACGTCAGCGTGTCCCGTGCACGCAACGCGCCCTGCCGGGCATGCTCGAGCGCCGCAGGATCGCCCAGCAGCTCCTCGACGGCGGCCGCCATCGCCTCCACGTCGCCCGCGGGGACGACGCGGCCGGCCTCGAACCGGCGGACGTTCTCGCCCAGCCCGCCGACGTCGTAGGCAACGGCCGGCACGCCGGCCCCCAGGGCGCGAAGCAGCGTGCCCGACTGGTCGAGTCCCGGCTTGTAGGGAAAGATCGCGAGCGTTGCGTCGCCGTACGCGCGGTCGACCTCGGACTGCGGCAGGTAGCCGAGCCGCCACTCGGCCAGCGTGCCCGCCGCCTGCTGGTAGCGCTCCACCGGCTCCATCGGGTCGCCTGCCACGAGCAGCCGTGCACCGCTGACCCGCTTCGTGACCTCGATCGCGTCGTCGATGCCCTTGTAGGGCCGGATCAGGCCGAAGCAGAGCAGCGTGTGGCCGTCGTCCGTCCTGGGCGGATCGGTGCGGATGATCGGATGAGGGATCACGCGGAGCGCCGCCGGGTCAACCCCGAACTGCTCGAGCGCCTCGCGGCCGGACTCGCTGTGGGCCACGATCCGCCGGAACCGCCGGTAGATGGCCCGCCACATGTCCGCCCGCCCGCCGGTGCGGCGGTCGCTCATGTCGTGGGCCGTGTACACCAGCGGCTCCCTCGAGCGCATCAGCCAGCGGTCGAGCTCGGGGATCGTCATCCACTGCACGTGCAGGACGTCCGCCGGCTCAGCCCACAGCCGGGCCAGCCCCAGAGGGTGCTCGGCGACCTTCAGCGGCACGCGCAGCCGGGAGCGGCGGAACACACGCGAGCTGAGCGGGTAGAAGAGCTCCTTGCGGCGATAGCCGACCGGATCGGGCACCTCGCCGAACCGGAATCGCGAGGTGACCAGCTCGACGTCTACCCCCAGGGCGCCCAGCTCACGGCAGAGATGGTCGTCGTAGTCCGGCCCGCCGTAGCCCGGCGGGTTGGCGATGATCACGCGCATCAGGCGGCGTTCGGCTCGGCCAGCAGATCGTGGACGGCCCGGAGCAGCGTGGGCAGGGGCGGTGAGCCGACCTGGACCGTCCGGCAGCCCAGCCGGCGCCCGGCCTCGATGTCGGACTCCGAGTCGCCGAACACGACCGAGCGGGCGAAGTCGATACCGGGGTCGTCGCGCTGAGCGGCACGGAACAGCCCAACATCGGGCTTGCGACAGTCGCACTCCCCCTCGTCGTGGGGACACACGTACACGGCGTCGACCGGTGCCAGCAAGGCCATCCGGCGGTGGATCTCGTCGACCTCCTCGCGGGTCATCGTGCCCAGGGCGATCCCGCGCTGGTTGGTCACCACGACGATCCGCCAGCCGGCGGCCCGCAGCCGCTCCATCGCCTCGATCGCGCCGGGCAGGAAGCGGAAGCCGGACCAGGATGTGACATAGGAGCCCGACCCGCCTGGCGCCTTCTCGTTGATCGTCCCGTCACGGTCAACGAAGGCTGTCGGGCTGGGACGGGACGCAGAATGCGCGGCTGTTGCGGCTGGTTCGCGGCTGCGGCGGCTGTGTCCCACGCCGCGTGCGGTGCTCAACGTAGCCTCCGGCCACGCCTGCGCTCCGCTCGCGGCTCGATCCTTGCCGCCACGGCCGCGCCCTGCGCCTCACAACGCCGCTCATTCTCCGACCCGTCCCTCTCAGCCACCGAAGAGCTCGTGCTCGACCAGCTCGCAGACGGTGTGCAGGAACACCATCGTGCCCTCCTGAATCTGCGGCGTCTCGGCGGCAGGGATGCGCACACAGTCGTCGGCCAGGTCTGCCAGGGGGCCTCCGTCCTCGCCACTCACCGCAAGCGTGAGCATGCCCAGCTCGCGCGCCGCCCGCACTCCGGCCAGGACGTTTGGCGAGCGGCCGCTGGTCGACAGGCCGACGGCGACGTCACCGCTCCGCCCGAAGGCGCGGAGCTGGCGCTCGAAGACGTGGTCGAACCCGTAGTCGTTGCCGATCGCGGTCACCGCGGCAATCGAGTCGGCGAGGGCCATCGCGGGCAGCGCGTGGCGGTCGAACAGGTAGCGGCCGGACAGCTCGCCGGCCACGTGCTGCGCGTCGGCGGCGCTGCCGCCGTTACCGAACAGGAGCAGCTTGCCGCCGGTCTGGAAGCAGCCGACCATCGCCCGCGCGAAGCGCTCGGCAGCCTCGGCGTAGGCGGGCTCGAGCATGGCCTGCGCCACCCGCGCGTGCTCGGACAGCCGACGGCCGGCCCGGTCACGCATCGTCCATGCTCCACGTGGTCAGGCCCTTCTGCTCGAAGGCGAACTCGGTCACCTTCCCGCCCATCCGCACCAGCGCCTCGGCGACCCGGTGCTTCTTCTGGAAGGCGCAGTAGAAGAGCATGTAGCCGCCGCCGCCGGCCCCGGTCACCTTGCCGCCCAGCGCTCCGTTCTTGCGGGCCTCGGCGTAGGCCTCGTCGATGAAGCCGGTGGCGATCTTCGGCGACATCCGCTTCTTCTCGCGCCAAGCGTGGTCGAGCAGGTCGCCGAACTGGTTCAGCTGCCGGCGGAGCAGGGCGTTCTTCATCTCGACGGCGAGCTCCTTCTGCATCCGCAACCCCTCCAGGGTCTCGGTCTCCCCCTGCTCGAGGCGGGCCGTCTGGTCCTCGATGATCCCGTCCGAACGGCGGGTCGCGCCGGTGTAGCAGAGCAGCATGTTGTGCTCGAGCTCGTTGATCACGTCCTCGTTCACCCGCAGCGGGTTGACGATCACGCGGTCGGCGCCGAACTCGATGAAGTTGAAGCCGCCGAACGTCGCCGCGTACTGATCCTGCATCCCGCCCAGCAGACCGAGGTCGGTGCGCTCGATCGTGTGCGAGAGCTGCGCGATCTCGTACTCGGTCAGCGGGAGCCCGTGATGCTCCTTGAGCAGCCCGACCAGGGTCACCATCACCGTCGACGACGAGCCCAGGCCGGAGCCGGGCGGCGCGTTCGAGTGAAGGAACAGGTCGTACCCGGGCGACGAGCGATCGCCCAGCTTGCGAATCGCGGCCTTGACCAGGTCGAGCTTGCCGTCGAACATCGGCGACTCGTCGACCGAGTAGTCCAGCGACACTCCGAAGTCCGCCGACTCGATGCGGATCCGGCGATCGCGGCGGGGGCGGAGCAGCCCGTAGGCGTACCGGTCGATGGTGGCGTTCAGGACCAGGCCGCCCTCCCGCTCGGGGAAAGGCGGAACATCGGTACCACCCCCGGCGAAGCTGATCCGGAGCGGCGCACGGGCGCGGATGCTGATCGGCATGATCGCGCGGAGCGTATCGCTATGCTTGGCGACCGTGTCTCAGCCCGATGGCTCCCAGAGCGGCGAGGTGAGCGTGTCCCGCTACGCCGCCCAGGTCGCCCGCCGATGGTACATAGTCGTTGCCTGTGTCGTCGTCGCAGTGCTGCTCGTGGCACTGCACACGGTCGGGGCGAAGGGCAACCTGTGGCAGGGCCAGGCAACGGTGTACCTGGGACAGCCGCTGGCGCCTACAGGCGGCGCAGTCCTCAACAACACGGTGGTCACCAACCCCTCGACGGTGTCCACGTTCACCAAGTCCGACGCCGCGATCGACAAGGCGGCGGGGATCAGCAAGATCCCCTCGAACGTGCTGCGCAACCACACCAGCGTCGTCGTCATCCAGCAGGCCGCGACGGCGGTCCGCGCGGCCGGCTCCCCGAACGTGACCATCACCGTGCGGGGGTCGGGCAACCCCCCGTTCAACCACACCTCGGTCACGCTGGCCGCCGGCTCGCTCGCGCAGTCGCTGATCGACTTCGCCAACACGTATCAGGCCAAGAAGACCCAGCTGCTGCAGGCGCAGATCGCCTCTGACAAGACGCAGATCGCCGCCCTCGAGAAGGCGCAGCGAGAGGCGCAGGCGAACCTCGACCGCATCAACAGCTCGTCGATGTCGGCGCTCGACAAGGCGACAGCGTCCGGCCCGCTGCTGTCGGCGATCTCGTCGGCGGCCACCGAGATCGGCGCGCTCAACACCGATCTCACCGAGAACCAGGTGCTCGCGGTGACGTCGACGGACGTCGAGTCGGCCGCGTTCATTCAGCACCCGACCGCCTCCGTTGTCTCGCCGACCAAGAAGTCGAGCTCGTTCATCATCGCGGTGTTTGCCGGGCTGATCATCGGCGTCATCCTGGCGCTGGTCTGGGACGCCATCCGCGGCCGGAACCGTGGGAACCGCCCGCAGCCAGCAGCGACATAGGATACGGCGGTGGCGACCCGATCCTGCCCCGACTGGCCCGAGCTTATGGATCGGGCCCCAGACCTGAATTTCAAGCACTACACGGCTGACGAGCTCCAGCTCTCCCACGACGTGATCGTGCATCTCGGGCAGGTCAGGCTGTCGGAGGTCGAGGTGTGCGCGGACGTGACGCGAAACGTGTTCAACCGCGACCACACCGACCCCCGCCTGGCCGACGCGCTGGCGGCCAGCTACTGGACCGATCTGAAAGACTGGACCGGCTCCGCGAGTACCTGAGCGTCGTGCGATGGGGGTGCCCGGATTTCACCGGTTTCGGTGTTCCGGGGACCGCAAAGAGGGATCTTCCGCAAGACGCCGATCGCCGATCCAGTAGGTGAGTCCCAAAGGGGGTCACCGCACATGGAACGTACCGATCCATCCACTCCGCTTGCCGTGGACGCAGACGACCGCGACGCTGGTGAGCACTCACCGCTGGAGATCCAGCGCCTCCTGGCGTGGTACTACGCCACCGAGGATCCCACCCGGCAAGACGGCACGCGCGACGTCCGCGACGCGGCCTGATCTCGCCCGGGAGTGGGTCGAGGGGGGCGGCCGTCAGGCTGCCCCCCTCGCAGAAGCCCTACCAGCGCCTCTGGTGACCTTTCACCCGGTGCCCAGTCGCGGCCGGCACCAGGCGACGAAGGCCTCGGCGAGCCGGTCCGGCGGCCGTCCGGCGGGTCGCACCGTCGAGAAGTCGCGGACCGGGTCGATTCCGGCCACCTCGGCCGTCGCCAGCGTCCCCAGCTCGAGCTCGCGGCGGACGGCAAGCTGGGAGACGAACGACACGCCGTAGCCCGCCTCGACGGCCGCCTTGGCCGACTCCTGCAGGCCGAGCTCCATCTCCACGCGAAGGTCGCGCGGCCGGATGCCCGCCCGTCGCAGCTCCTCCTCGATCACGGTGCGCACGCCGGCGCCCTGCTGCATCACGATCAGCGGCTCGGCGCACAACTCCTCCAGCGAGACGCTGCGCCCGGCGAACCGATGACCGGGCGGAACCGCCAGCACGATCCGATCGGTCAGGAACGGCTCGTAGACGAGCGAGCGATGCGGCAGCTCCGCGCCGACCACGCCCAGCTCCAGCTCGCGGTCGGCGACCCGCTGGATGACGGTTGCCGTGGCCTCGACCCGGAGGCTGACGGCCACCTGCCGATGCTCCCGCCTGAACCCGCCCAGCAACAGTGGCAGCAGATGCTCGCCGAGGCCGGTGCTCGACCCGACAACCAGCGAGCCCGTGAGCTCTGCGTCCTCCGAGCGCAACTCGCGGGCGAACTCCTCGTCCAGCGCCAGCATCCGCGCGGCGTGCCGGTGCACGGCCTCGCCCCGCTCGGTCAGCCGGACGCGGCGGCGCGAGCGATCGATGAGCGGTTCGCCGATCTCACGCTCCAGAGCCTGGATCTGCTGGCTGACGGCGGGCTGGGTGATGCCCAGCGCCTGCGCTGCGGCCGAGAACGATCCACGCTCGGCGACGGCCGCGAAGGTGCGCAGGTGGCGGAGGTCGGGCATAGGCGGAGCTTATGGAACTTCGGCAGGGTCATCAGCGTCCAACCAAACGTGAGGGGAACGCTCCTGGCACTCGCCGGCATCACCGCCCTGGCCACCGCCTGCGGCCACGCGGCGGCTCACCCCGCGCATCACACGACACAGACGACGCAACCTCCGGACGCGTATCTGACCGCCGGCGGCGTGCGAGCCAAGATGGCCACCGGGTCGTCCTGCTGGACGGTGATGCACGGAGACAGCGGCAGTACCGCCTGCTTGGATTCGGTGGGGTGGGAGCAGTACCCGGCCCTGCCGAGGATCGGGGCCAACTCCGGCGATCGCGTGACGGTGAGCTTCGGGTTCTGGCCCGACCGGCCAATCGAGGTCGACTACGGCGGCCATTCGACCTACATCCCTGCCACCCCCCGGCCGACCCTGACCGTGCCGGGCCGCGGCATCCTGTCGGTCGACGCACACGGGTCGCAGGGCGACGTCAGCTACGGGATCAGGATCGTTCCCCGCTCAGGCTGACGCGAGGCCCGGGACGGCGAGGTCGATCAGCACCTCCGGATCGCGCCGCAACCTGGCCGAAACCTCCGCCGGCCGCCGCTCCAGGACCAGGTCCTCGACCCGTTCCAGCGGCCGCAGCCGGCCGTCGGCGATCAGCCGCTCGTCCACACCGCCGAGGCGGCCGGCAAACGTCGTGTAGACGGGAGTGCCGAGGACGACGGCCTCGCGGTTCATCGTCCCGCCAGCGCTGACGACGAGATCCGCCCCGGCCACCAGGCTCTGCCCGTCGACCGCCGCCTCGGGCACGACCACCGACGGCAGCGCGAGGGCACGGATCCGCTCGGCCTGCTCGGGCGTGCGCGGCAGCACCACCGCGCTGACGTCGTCGCGGAGCCCGAGGTCGCCCAGCAGCTCGTCGAAGAGCGGATTCTCGAACCGGTGGTAGAGGGCGACGTCGGCCGGCGGCCGCAGCACCACCCCCACCCGGCTGCCGTCCAGCCCCAGTGACGCCGGCACCGCCGGGTCGGGCTCGAAGTCGGCCAGGTAGTACTCCTCCTTCAGCCCCGGGTAGCGCACCAGCTTCGGCGGCCGGGCCCCATAGCCGGCGACGCGCTCGGCCGGGATCGCCGCGGGGATCAGGACGCGGTTTGCGAGCCGGCAGTTGAGGCTGTGCTGGAGCCGGGCGAACTCGTAGTCGAACATCGTCGTGTTGGGAATCCCCAGCACCCTGCAGGCCATGGGCAGGTCAGTCGACCCGTGGGCCATGGCGGCGTCGAACGTGAACCTGCGGCCGAACCGGAGCATCGCGTGCACCCGATCGGCTGCCGCGCGCCCCTTGCCGAGCCTGCCGCCGCCGCCGTGGTGGCCCACCACGGTGTGCTCGATGCCGTGCAGCTCGAGCAGCTGGATCGTCTGGGCGAACGCACGCGCCGTCACCTCCACGTCCCACCCACGCGCGTGCATCCGCCGGATCAGCGGGGCGAAGATCGGGACGTGCGGCGAGTTGGTGAGGTCGACCCAGACGCGCATAGAGCGCCGGAGCCTACGCCGCCTGCGGCGCGGCTGCCCGCACGGCGGTGACCACCTCGCGCTGCGCCGCTTCGGACAGCGTGGGGAACATCGGCAGCGCCAGGCCCTCCGCCGCGGCGCGCTCGGTCTCGGGCAGGCTGCCCGGGCGGTAGCCGAGGTGCGCGAACACCGGCTGCAGGTGCAGCGGCTCGCCGTAGTACACCGCGCTGGCCACCCCCGCCTCCTTCAGCGAGCGCTGCAGCAGCTCGCGCCGGCCGGTGCGGACGACGTAGAGGTGGTAGACGTGGCGGCGGTCGGGCGGTTCGGCGGGAAGCGACACCCGCTCGCCGAGGCCGAGCTCCGCATAGCGGGCCGCGGCCGCCCGGCGGGCGTCGTTCCAGCCGTCGACGTGAGGCATCAGCAGACGCACGATCGCCGCCTGCATCTCGTCCAGCCGCGAGTTGACGCCCACGTACTCGAACGTCCGCTTGTCACGCGAGCCGTGGAAGCGGAGCATCCGGATCCGGTCGGCGACCTCGGCGGACGCGGCCACGGTCATGCCCCCGTCGCCCATTGCGGGGAGGTTCTTGGTGGGGAAGAAGGAGAACGTCGAGACATCGCCCCAGCTACCCGCTCTATGCCCCTCGAAGCTGGCGCCGAACGCCTGGGCGGCATCCTCGATCAGCGCGATCCCATGCCGGTCGGCCAGCTCCCGGAACGCCCCGCAGTCGCCGGGCTGCCCGAAGATGTGCACCAGCACGATCGCCCGTGTGCGCTCGGTCACGGCCGCCTCGGCGGCCACCGGGTCGAGGCAGAGCGTCACCGGATCGATGTCGGCGAAGACCGGGGTCGCACCGGTGCGCGCGATCGCCTCGGCCGTCGCATAGAACGTGTAGGCCGTGGTCACGACCTCGTCGCCGGGGCCGATCCCCAGCGCGTTCAGCGCGAGCTCCAGCGCGTCCGTACCGTTGGCAACTGACACCGCGTGGCCGTGGCCGACGCTGGCAGCAAACTCCTCTTCGAGCGACCGCACGTTGGGTCCGAGGATGAACCGGCCCGAATCGATCACGTCGCAGACGGCCTGCTTGATGTCAGGCAGCAGCTCCTCGTACTGCCCGCGAATATCCATCAATGGGACTGACACGGGCGCCGAGTCTAGTTGAGGGCCCGCCGCCTTCGGCGCAGTAGCCACCAGCCCACAGCCCCCACGACCGCCACGGCGACCAGGTAGTCGAGGTAGTGGAACTGATCCTGATAGTGATGCCAGTTCTTCCCCGCCTCGTAGCCGATCAGCGTCAGCCCGATGCACCAGATGAGGCTCCCCACCGTCGTCAGGATCGAGAAGCGCCCGAGCGGCATCCGGGCCACTCCGGCCGGCAGTGAGATGAATGTCCGGACGACGGGCAGCATCCGCGAGAAGAAGACGACCGGCGTGCCGTAGCGGTCGAACCAGCGATGGGCCTGCTCGATCCGTTGGCGGTAGTGCGCCGAGCGGAGCAGGTAGGCGTCCACGCCGTAGGCGCCGGCCGCCCAGGCGATCAGCGAACCGACCAGGTTGCCCGCCGTGCCCGCGACGACGGCGCCCCAGAAGCTCATGGAGCCCTGGCTGACCAGGTACCCCGCGAAGATCATCGTCACCTCGCTGGGGATCGGGATGCACGCGCTCTCGAGCACCATCAGCAGGAAGACCGCGGTCAGACCGTGAGCGGAGACGGTGTCCTGCACCCAGTGCGCCAGAGAGTTGAGCATCGGGCCTAGCCCTGGCCGTCGCCTGCGCTCAGGCGGTCGAGGTTCTCGAGCTGCTGGGTGAGGCTGTGCTCCACGGGCTTCTTGGCGATGCCCGCCACCAGGAACGGCAGATCCACATCACTCGTCAGTGTCACCGTGCTACCGTCGCCGTCGCGTTCGACGTCGAACACCGACCTGCCCGCGCGTTTCCCGTCGACGCGCTCCTCGACCAGCCTGGTCGGCTCCTCCCGCTCGACCATCCGCACCACCATCGGCTCGTGGTGGCCGAAGGCCGTCACGACACAGGCGATGTCGCCGTTCTCACGCACCTCCACCTGCGACACCGTATGAGGCAGCATCTGCACGTGCTTGTGCGGGTCGGAAAGCCAGGGCCAGATCGCCTCCGGAGGCGCCGCACAGCGGCGCGTAACGGCTACCCGCATCAGGCCACGCGGTCGTAGTCGCGAACGGTGCGGTACAGCGTGTCCCGCTGGCGGGGACGGAAGCCGGCGTTGCGGATCGTGTGCAGGAAGTCGTCGACTCCGGCGCGGTGCGTGGTTCCCGCTGCGGAAACGACGTTCTCCTCGATCATGATCGAGCCCAGGTCGTCCGCCCCGTAGAACAGCGCCACCTGGCCGATCTTCATGCCCTGGGTGACCCACGAGCTCTGGATGTGGTCGACGTTGTCCAGGTAGATGCGGCTGACGGCCTGCATCAACAGGTAGTCGAAGCTCGTCGGATACCACGTCACCTGCGCGGCGAGCTCGGTGTTGTCAGGCTGGAAGGTCCAGGAGATGAAGGCCCGGAAGCCGTGCATCTCGTCCTGCAGCTCACGGAGCTGGCGGAGATGGCCGATCCGCTCGTCGAGCGTCTCGACGTGGCCCCACATCATGGTCGCCGTCGTGCTCATCCCCAGCCGGTGGGCGGCGCGCATCACGCCCAGCCACTCACCCGACGTCGTCTTCTTGGGCGAGATGATGTGGCGGACGCGGTCGGAGAGGATCTCCGCGCCGCCGCCCGGCAGCGAGTCGAGCCCCGCGTCGCGCAGCCGGGACAGCGTCTCGGAGGTCGGCAGCTTCGCCTTGCGCGAGATGTGCTGCACCTCGCTCGGCGAAAGCGCGTGCAGGTGGATCGGATAGCGGGCCTTGATCGAGCGGAACAGGTCCTCGTACCAGTCGAGCCCCAGGTCCGGGTTGTGGCCGCCCTGCATCAGCAGGGCGGTGCCGCCCAGCGCCAGCGTCTCCTCGATCTTCTTGTAGATCACCGGCCTGGGCAGCGTGTAGCCCTCGCGGACATCGCCCGGCCGCCGGTAGAAGGCGCAGAAGTTGCAGTCGGTGTAACAGACGTTGGTGTAATTCAGGTTGCGGTCGATCACGAACGTGACCTGGTCGGCCGGATTCCGGCGGTTTCGGAGCTCGTGCGCCACGCGGCCGATCCGCACCAGCTCGCGAGACTCGAGCAGCGTGGCTGCGTCGGCGTCGGTGATCCGCTCGCCGGCGAGCGCCCGGTCGAGCACGTCGGTGACTGCGGATGTCGAGGTCTGGACGTCCACCGCCATCTACGTCACCGCCTTCTGGAACTCGACGAAGTGAAGCTCGGGCACCTCGTCCAGCTCGCCGGCCAGATGCGCCAGCTCGAAGAAGCGCAGCACGCCCTGCTGCTCGCGGGGGCCGAAGTGGTAGCGCAGCTTCTCGAAGTAGCGGGCGAGGAAGCCGGGCGGCCAGCCGTAGAACTCGGATGCCCGGCGGGCGAGCGCCTCCGGCTCGGCCCGCGCCACCGCGAGCGCGCGCAGGTGTGCGCGCTCCAGCTCCTCGAGTCCCTCCTCGACGCCCTCGCGGCAGGCCCAGACGGCGTACACCATCGGCAGGCCGGTTCGCTCCTGCCAGAGCCGCCCCAGGTCGTGGTGCGGCGTCGGGTCGTCGAACGCGCTGTGCAGCGCGGCGTCGCCGATCAGCATCCGCGCGTCGGCGGGCTGGTCGAGCGGCACCAGCTCGACGTCGCCCAGGAGCACGCGGGTCAGCACCACCGAAGTCGCGCTCTCCGGCGTCACCGCAACGCTGCGCACCTGCTCCAATGGCTTGCGCGTGATCAGCTGGATCGAGTCGACGGCGCCCTCCGTGGAGACGCACAGCCGCGGCAGCAGCCGTAGCCGGTCGGCGTTGCGTGCGTACTCGATCGACGAGATCGGGGCCACGTCCAGCTCCCCGCGCATCAGCATCGCGTTCAGCTCGGTGGGCACGCCCGCCACCTGCTCGAGGCCGCCCAGCTCGAGGTCGTAGAAGACCGGAGCCATGTTCGCGTAGGAGATGCGGCCCAGCCGGAGGCCCATCAGAACGTCCGCACCACGTTGTAGAGCGTGTCGCGCTGGATGGGGATGCGCCCGGCGTCGCGGATCAGCGCCACCAGATCCTGGATCTTCTCCTCCTGCGGCGTCACGGCCCCGGCGGCGTGCGCGATCTTCTCCTCCATCACCGTGCCCTGGATGTCGTTGGCCCCGTAGTGCAGGGCGACCTGGGCGAGCGGCGTCGAGATCATGATCCAGTACGCCTTGATGTTGGGGATGTTGTCCATCATCAGCCGCGACACGGCGATCATCTTGAGGTCGTCATAGCCGGTCGAGAAACGCCAGCCGCGCCGCTCGAAGACGGTGTTCTCGGGGTGGAACGGCAGCGGGATGAAGGCCAGGAACCCGCCGGTGTCGTCCTGCAGGTCACGCAGGCGCAGCCAGTGGTCGACCCGCTCCTCGTAGTTCTCGACGTGGCCATAGAGCATCGTGCAGTGGGTCGGAATTCCCATGGCGTGCGCCGCCCGGTGGGTGGCCAGCCACTCGCTGGCCGGCTCCTTGCCGGGGGCGATCAGCCGCCGCACGCGATCGCCGAAGACCTCGGCGCCGCCACCGGGCAGCGACCCCAGCCCGGCCTCGCGCAGGTCGGCCAGAATCTCGTCCTTCGGCTTCCCCGACAGCGTGTGCATGTGGTGCACCTCGGAGGCCGTGAACAGCTTCAGGTGCACGTCGGGCAGCGCCTCGTGGAGCGAGGAGGTGAGGTCGATGTAGTACTGGTAGTCGAGGTGAGGGCTCTCGCCGCCCACCATGTGGATCTCGGTGTAGCTGTGCCGGCCGTGGACGTCGACGGCGTGGGCCACCAGCTCGTCGATGTCGCGGGTGTACGCCCCGTCCTGCTTGCTCGTCTTGGCGAACGCGCAGAACTTGCACTTGACCCGGCACACGTTCGTGTGGCTCAGGTACAGGTTGTTGACGAAGAAGACCTCGTCCGTGCCGCCGCGCAGCCTGCGGGCGGTATCCGCCAACGCGCCCAGGGCGGTCAGGTCGTCCGACTCCAGCAGCGCGACGCCGTCGTCGAAGTCGAGCCGCTCTCCGGCAAGCACCTTCTCGCGGATCGGTGCGAGGGTGTCGATCCTGGCCACAGTCGCCATCCGGCAGAGTCTACCGCCCGCCCCCGGTAGGCTGGTGCGGTGCAACCCCCGGCGCGCTCGACGACTTCGCCGCCTCGCTGCTGGCCACCGGGGTGACCCCGTCCGCGGCCGTTGCGCTCACCGACCGTGACGGCACGATCTACGCCCGCACGTACGGCCCCGCCGCACCCGACGGTCTCTGGAACCTGGGGTCGATCGGCAAGTCGTTCACCGCCATCGTCGCGCTGCAGCTGGCCGCCGAGGGGCGCTTCGACCTGCACGCACCGCTGACCGACGTGCTGCCCTGGTTCCGGGTGAAGACCGACCATGGGGCGATCACGCCCCACCACCTGCTGACGCACACCGCCGGCCTGGTGATGGGCCCCGAGATCGGCAGCGCCTCGAACTACGACGTGATCGCGCTCGCCGACCTTCCCAACGGCCCGATCGGCAAGACCTTCTGGTACTCCAACGTCGGCTACCGCGCCCTGGGAGTGGCAATCAGCCATATCGCGGGGCAGCCCTACCCGGAGCTGATCGCCGAGCGGATCTTCCAACCGCTGGGCATGGCTCACTCCCACGCGGCGATCACGAACGACATCCGCGGCGAAATGGTTCTCGGGCACGACGCGTTCTACGACGATCGCCCGTGGCGGCGGGAGCACGGGCTCGCCCCAGCCGCCTGGATCGAGAGCGCCGAGGCGGACGGCTGCATCTCGATGTCGCTCGAGGACTTCGCCACCTACGCGCGGATGCTGCTGCGCCGCGGCGAGGGCCTGCTCGATCCCGACTCGTTCACCCTGATGACCACGGCCTACTCGCACGACCACGAGGACGACGAGGACTACGGCTACGGCTTGGCCCTCACCGAGACCCGCTACGGCCACGGCGGGGGCGTGATCGGGATGCACACGAAGCTGTGGGTTGAGCGGGACTCGGGGCTCGCCGTCGCGACCGGGGTCAACGGGCTGGACGGCTCGGCGGCGCTCGCGGATGCGGCGCTCGCCATCGCCCGTGGCGAGGAGGTCGAGCCGTACGCCCCTCCGGCGCGGGAACCGCCCCTGGTCGACGACGGCTCGGCCGAGGAGCGGCTGGCCCGGCTCTGCGGTGTGTATCGCTCGCACAACCCGTGGCAGACCTGCATCCGAGTCGCCGCCCACGGCGGCCGCCTGGTGCTCGGCTGGGACGGCGGCTACTCCGAGCGTTACCCGCTCACCGAGCTCGCAGACGGCAGCTTCGGGTACGGCCAGGACTGGTCGCCGGAACTCCTCACCTTCGATACCGAGATCGACGGCCGCCCGCAGCGCGCCGTGATGTCGGGCTGTCCGCTCTACCGCCGGTTTTCGCCCTAGCTGCGGCGGTCGACCGCCGCGTGGACGATCGCGCGCAGCGCGGTGGTGTCCAGGGTCGGCGGCAGCAGGCCGAGCAGCTCCATCGCCCGTCGGCCCTGCAGGTCTGCCTCCGCGCGGGCGTCGGTCACCGCGCCGCTGCGCGACACGACCGCCAGCGTGGGAAGCACGTCCTCCGGGCGCGCGCCGCGCCGGATCACCGCCGCCACCGCCGGGGCCCGGCGGGCGGCGAGCAACAGGGGCAGGGTGACCGTCCCGTCCAGCAGGTCGGTGCCGAGCGGCTTGCCGGTGGTGTCTGGGTTGCCGTCGCAGTCGAGGATGTCGTCGGCCACCTGGAAGGCGAGGCCGAGCGCCTCGCCGAATGCTCCCAGCACCTCGACCGACTCGGAGTCGAGTCCGCCCAGGCGGCCGCCCAGCATGGCCGCGCCGGCGAACAGCCGCCCGGTCTTCATCCGGCAGCGCTCGAGATACTGCTCGGGCGTGACCGATGGGTCACCCGCCTGCTCCCGTTGCAGCATCTCGCCGCGCGCCAGGTCGAGGCAGGCCGAGGCGAGCAGGGTCACGGCGCCAACGTCGCCTGTCGTCACCAGCTCGGCGAACGCGCGTGCGAACAGGTAGTCGCCGGTGGCGGTCGCGGCAGTCGTGCCGTGCGTGCGCCACACCGTCGGCTGCCCTCGCCGTAACGGCGCAGCGTCGACCTGGTCGTCGTGCACCAGGCTCGCCATGTGCACCAGCTCGACGGCGCAGCCGGCCGAGACCAGCTCCTCCCTGGTGCGGCCGGGGATCGGGGCGCACAGGTGCACGAGCAACGGCCGCAGCCGCTTGCCCCCGGCCCGCAGGGTCTGTGCGCCGGCGTCCGACACGAGGCCGCCGCCGACCGCCACGACCTCCTCCAGCCGCTGCTCGACGTTCTCGACATACCCGCTGTCGACGCTGGCGAGCAGGCTCACGCCACCGTCCCGACGTGGATCGCCACCACACCCAGCATCAGCCGCCGGAAGCCGATGTCCCGGAGTCCGGCGTCGCGCATGATCCCGGCCAGCTCCGGCGCCCCCGGGAACCGGCGGGCCGAGTCCGGCAGGTACCGGTAGGCCTCCGAGTCGCCGGTCACCAGCCTCCCGATGACCGGCACCGCGTGATCGGTCCACACCGCCGCCGGGCGCGCCGCCCACCCCGCCGGCGTGCTCATCTCCAGGCAGACAACGCGACCGCCCGGGCGGACAACGCGGGCCAGCTCCGCAAACCCACGCTCGCGGTCGGACAGATTGCGGATGCCCCAGCCGACCGTCGCGGCGGCGAACTCACCGTCGGCGAAGGGCAGCGCGAGAGCATCGCCCTGGAGCCAGTCCACCCCTGCCGACTTGCGCCGGGCGATCTCGAGCATCGACTCCGAGAAGTCGAGGCCGACGACGCGGCCCGAGGGGCCCACCCGGCGGCGCAGCGCGATCGCCAGGTCACCCGTGCCACAGCAGGCGTCGAGCGCCGAGTCGCCGGCGCCCACGCGCGCGGCATTGACCGCCCATTCCCGCCAGCGCCCGTCCAGCCCGGCGGTCATCAGCCGGTTCATGAGGTCGTAGCCGGGCGAGATCCGGTCGAACATCTGGCGCACCTCTTCGGGCTGGACGGTCATCCGTCGATCCCCGGCAGGGCGCCGGCCGAGGCGCCCCAGCGCTCGGCCAACGTCTGGTCGACCCCGATCGCGTCGAGCACGCGCCCCGCGACGAAGTCGACCAGGTCGTCGATGGTGCGGGGTAGGTGGTAGAAGCCGGGCATCGCGGGCAGCACCATCGCACCGGCCCGGCGAACGCGGAGCAGGTTCTCGAGGTGGATATCCGACAGCGGCGTCTCGCGGGGCACCAGCACCAGCTTGCGTCCCTCCTTGAGCTGCACCGCCGCGGCCCGGTGGATCAGGTTCGCCTCGGCCCCGCCGGCGATCGTCCCCACCGTTGCCATCGAGCAGGGGCAGATGACCACCGCGTCGGTCCGCGAGCTGCCCGAGGCGTAAGGGGCCGAGTAATCGCCCTGCTCCCAGATGCGCACGTTGCCGTCTGCGTGATCGCCAACCAGCCGCTCCACGGCCCCGTGGGGCTCCATCGAGCGGTCGCCGTACAGCTCCAGCGCGATCACCTGAGCGCCGGCGCCCGACGCGCAGACGCCCACGTCAGCACCGGCGTCAACCAGCCCGCGCAGGATCCGGGCCGCGTACGGCGCCCCGGATGCTCCAGTCATACCCAGCATCACACGCATGGCCCGCGCAGCCTAGATGAAACCCGGTGGATCTAGCTTCCGCCGAGCGGCTGGACGCTGTTCGTCTTCAGCGACGCGATCACCTGGGCCATCTGGGCAAGCTGCTGGGGCGAGTTGCCCTGGCTGAAGTCGGGCATTCCGGTCCCGGCCTTGGCAGCGCCGCCGCCAACCCACGCCTTGATTGCGGCCTGGTCGGTGCCGAACCGCGCCGACCCGTTCGCCAGGCTTGAGCCGGGCCCCGCCGCGCCTCCGGTCGGGAACGCATGACAGCTGGCGCACTGGTTCTTGCTGATCAGGGCAGCGCCGGGCAGCGCGTTGATCTGCGGATTGGTGCTGATGTCCGATCCGCTGATCAGCACTGGCGCGTTGCCGCCCGAGATCGTGAGCGCGATCAGCACCGCAGGCACGGACAAACCCATTGCGACGCCGCCGGGTCGTCGCGACAGCCGGCGGTCGCGGCCGCGGTCGATGAACGGCCACATGATCAGCAGGATCATCATGATCGTGGGGATGATGATCGTGGCGAACAGCAGCTCCCACGGCTGCTTGAAGATCCGCAGCAGCTCGAACAGGAACAGGAAGTACCACTCCGGCCGGGGCTCTGTCGCCTGCACCGCCGGGTTGGCGACATGCTCGTAGAGCGCGCCCAGCCAGCCGTTGGTGCCGTTGGGATGGGAGGCGTTGATCGGGCCGGCGGTGACGTGCCAGACGATCGCCATCGCGACGATCAGGAGCACGATCAGCAGGTTGACGACCACGTCGTGGAACATCGCGTAGGGGAAGAACGCGTGCCCGTGTTTCTTGCTGTCCGCGTGCTCCGCCTCGTAGCGCACACGGCGGTTGATGACCTTGCGAGGGGTCGCCATCAGTCCCCGTCACCCTCCACGGGGGGACGGCTCGGCCACGGCGTCACGCCCAGCTTCACGACCAGCCACATGTGGACAAAGATCAGCGCAATGATGGCGCCGGGTATGGCAAGCATGTGCAGGGCGTAGAACCGGGAGATGGTCTGTGGCCCGAAGACGGGTCCGGCTAACAGGAACTTCGAGAGATACGGCCCCAGCACCGGCGCCGTGCCGTTGATGTTGATCGCCACTACCGACGCCCAGTAGGCCCGCTCGTCCCAGACCAGCAGGTAGCCGGTCAGGCCCATGGCCATGGTCGACAGGAAGATCAGCGAGCCGGTCAGCCACGTCATCTCGCGCGGGTACTTGTACGCGCCGTAGAAGAAGGTGCGGCCCATGTGCAGGAAGAGCAGGATCACCATCACGCTGGCGCCCCACTTGTGCATGCCGCGGATCAGCCAGCCCAGCGTCTGCTCGTCGGTGATGTAGCGGATCGACTGATAGGCCCCGTTCGGCGAGGGGTTGTAGGTCATCGCCAGCAGCGTCCCAGTGACGGCCTGCAGGATGAACACGGTCAACAGCGAGCTGCCGAGTGTGTGGAACCAGCCGGTCGGCGGCACCTTGCGAAACAGGAACTTGCGCACGAGCGTGGGGAAGCCGGTGCGGTACTCGACCCAGTCCTCGGTGGCCAGCACGGCGGCCTTGGGGTCAGGCTTCGGCGGTGCGGGGATCGGGACGGGCATCGGCTAGAAGGCCTTCGGCACCGGGCCGTGGGTATAGGTCACGTTCGGATAGAGCACATCCGGAACCCACGAGTTGACCCACTCCCCGCCGGGCACGTGCACCGGCTGGCCCGGCATCTTGACCGGGTAGTAGGTCAGCTTCCCGTTCAGGAAGTAGACGCTCCAGCGCTGCGTGATCCACAGCTCGTCGCCCTGCGCGCCCTTCTTGATCTCCCACTGGAAGCGGTCGAGCGGGCGGATCGGCGGGCCCCCGATACGGATTCCCTGCTGTGTCGTAGACGCCGCCGTGGCAGGGGCACGCGAAGCCCGTCGGCCCGGCGGCCACGGGGCAGCCGAGGTGCATGCAGCGGTTCGAGAACACCACGAACATCGCGTTCTGGGTATCGAGCCAGTTGGTGCCGCTCTTGCCTGTGTAGTGAACCCAGGCGAGGCCGGCGCTGGTGGCAGGGCTCTTGGGATCCTCGATGTAGGTCGCCGCGGTCGGGTCGAAGGCCTTCTCGCCGGTGAACGTCGACACCACGCCCAGGAACACCGGTTCGAAGGTCGTCTCCTGGGTGACCGGAGCCAGGAGGTACGCGGTCGCGGGCACACCGATAACCGCCCCGATCATCGCGCCCAGGCCGACCGAGGAGAGGGTCAGGAACTGCCCTCGCGTGTGTGGCTGAAGTGGGGGTTTGCGGGGCGGTGTAGGCGTGTGCTTGCGAACCGGCGGCGGGATCCGCCACGTCGTCCTCCAATCAGTGCAGCGGGGCCATACTACCCCGCACCACGGCGGTGTGTGCTCGTAACGGGAATGCCAAACTCGGCTGCCCGCTCGGTCACCTTGCTGCAGATCTCGGGACTCATCCTGATGACCTCTGGCCAACCCCGATCGTAGCCCTCCGCCGGCCCCTTGGCTGTGGCATCGATACCGATCTTGCCGCCCACGAACTGGTGCGTCGGCGCGTGGTCGAGATGGTCGAGCGGGCCCCGCGAGAGCATCACGTCGCGCTCCGGATCGACGTTGGCGCCGACCTGCCACATCACCTGGGTGTAGTCGTGGACGTCCACCCACTCGTCCACCACCACCACGCCCTTGGTCAGCGACAGCAGGCCGGTGCCCCAGATCGCGTGCATCACCTTCTGGGCGTGGCCGGGGAACGCCTTGCGGATCGAGACGATCGCCAGGTTGTGGAAGGCGCCCGCGAAGGGCAGGTCGTAGTCGACCACCTCGGGCATCGTCATCTGCACCGCCGGCAGGAACAGCCGCTCGGTCACCTTGCCCAGCCAGACGTCCTCCTGAGGCGGGACGCCGACGATGATCGACGGGTAGATGGCGTCGCGCCGCATGGTGATGGCCGTGACGTGGAACGCGGGGAACGGCTCGACCGGCGTGTAGTAGCCGGTGTGGTCGCCGAACGGCCCCTCGTCCACCAGCTCGCCGCGGCGGATCTGGCCCTCGATCACGATCTCCGCATGCGCCGGCACCTCGAGGTCGACCGTCCGCGCCTTGACCATCTCCACCGGGCTCCCGCGCAGGAAGCCCGCGAGCATGAACTCGTCGATGTGCTTGGGCAGCGGCGCGGAGGCGGTGTAGGCCGTGATCGGGTCGAGCCCGAGGGCGACCGCCACGTCCATCGTCTCGCCCATCCCGCGCCAGTCGGCCGCCGCGTCCTTGTGGATCTGCCAGTGCATCGCCGTGGTCGCCGGGCCGAGCTTCTGCATGCGGTACATGCCGACGTTGCGGTTGCCCGTGCGGGGGTCCTTCGTGATCACGGCCGGCAGCGTGATGAACGGGCCGCCGTCCTGCGGCCAGCAGGTCATGATCGGCAGCGCGTCCAGGGTCGGCGGGTCGAGCACGACCTCCTGGCACGGTCCGCTGCGGACAACCTTGGGGCGCGAGTCGGCCAGCGACTTCAGCTTGCCCAGCGCCCGGATCTTGTCCATCAGGCCCTCCGGCGGCGCCATCTCCAGCACCTCCGCCACCCGGTCGGAGAGATCGCTCAGACGGTCGACTCCGAACGCCATGCACGTGCGCCGCTCGGTGCCGTACTGGTTGATCAGCAGCGGCAGCTCCGATCCCTTGACGTTGGTGAACAGCAGGGCGGGACCGCCTGCCGCCGTCACCCGGTCGGTGATCTCGGTGATCTCGAGGTACGGGTCGACCTCGGCGGTGATCTCGTGGAGCTCGCCCTCGCGGCCGAAGGTGCTCCAGCCAGTCGCGCAGGTCGTTGAACGGCATCAGGCGCGGAGTGTATGCAACCGTGCTTCAGCGGTCGTTCGTGACCGCCGATACACCGGTGGATGAAGTCCTTCTCGTTGCTCTACATCCTCCTGCCCTTCATTGCGGTCGCCTTCGGTGGCTACCGCTACCTGGGGAACCAGGGAGCGGCCTCGGACGCATCGGAGCTGTGGGCGGCGCGGCGTGGATTCCCGCCTGCCGAGGCGCCCGCCGGCGGCTCGACGCCCATGCTCGAGCTCCCCGAGGGCACAGCCACCGAGTGCTGCGAGGTACCCCTCGGCGGCGTCACCGGAACGCTCTTCACCTGGTCATGGGTGATTGCCGACAACCGCTCGGCAGAGGCGCAGATGTTCGACATTCCAGGCGGCCTGGAGATGAACGCAGTCACGATGGTGCAGGCCACCCTCGCAGCCGGCTTCCCGCACTTCCGCGTGGTGCACAGCCGCGGCTTCGTTGCCCCCAACGGCGAGGCGGACGAGCAGGAGGTGCACCTGGAGTCGGTCGAGTTCGGGAAGCGGTTCCGGCTGCTGGCAGGCAGCGACGGCGACCGCGAGGCTCTGATGCGGCTGTTCACCCCTGAGCTGATCGTCTGGTTCACCGACCTCGGCGATGGAGCCCCGGTGGTCGAGTACTGGATGGGGACGCTGGTCGTCAGCACACGGGTGGCGTGCATCGCCGACGACGAGTACGACACGCTGCTCGATGCCGCTCAGCGGATCGCCGCACAGGTTCTGGCACAGGGCGTCTCGCAGCGGCCAAGCCTGGCCTGACGCAGTCCGGCGCCGGCTCTAGCGTCCTTTGGGTTCAGATGTCCGTCGGAGCTGACATGGGAACACCGGCCGTGCGCTTCGCGTTCGTGATCGCGTTCGGGCTCGTCGCCTGGGGCGCGCGGCGGTCCACCCGCGGCCCGCGTCTCGGCCGGCTCGAACGGTGGGCCGGCGTGCATGGCTATCGGCCGGCGGAGCTGCCTCGCGGAGGGGCCACGGCGATGCTGCGACAACGCCCGCAGGTGCTGGGCTCGTATGCGGTCCCGCTGGGTGCCGCCACCGGGACGCTCTGCGACTTCACCATCTCGACTGCCGACGGCGACGTCGAGGTGACAGCCGTCATTGCATCGGTGGGCAGCAAGCTCCCCCGGTTCGGTGTCTACGACCGCGCGCAGTTCGGGCATCAGGGGCCGCTGGGCTCCTGGGTCGGCCCCGCCGGCCTGGACACCCGGTCGATGCGCGAGCTGACGGTCGAGTCAGCCGCGTTCGGGGACCGCTACCAGCTGCTCGCCGACCAGGATTCGGGCGACGTCGCGATGGAGGAGGTGCTCACGCCCGAACTCGTCGAGTGGTGGACGAAACAGGGCGACCTCGGCCCCTCCCTCGAATACGAGGACGGGACGATGACGGTCGCCCGGCGCCGCTGCTCCGACAGCGCCGCAGAGCTCGACCGGCTCGTCGCGCAGGCCGTGAAGCTCGCCGACCGGATCTCGGCCACGGGGCCTGCCGACGCCTGAACCCCGTATGATCAGGCTGCGTCGCCACGCCCCCCGAAGGGAGACCTGATGACCGTCCTGATCGTGATCCTCGTCATCGTCGTGCTCGTCGTGCTGTTCGCGATCATGACCTACAACGGCATGGTGCGAAGCCGCAACATGGTCGACCAGGCCTGGAGCGGCATCGACGTCCAGCTCAAGCGCCGGCATGACCTGATCCCCAACCTGGTCGAGACGGTGAAGGGCTACGCCTCCCATGAGCGGGAGACCTTTCAGGCGGTGACGGATGCCCGGACGCGTGCGATCCAGGCTCAGGGACCCGCCCAGGCGGGCGCAGCGGAAGGGATCCTCGGCCAGGCTCTGGGCCGGCTGTTCGCAGTCTCGGAGGCCTACCCGCAGCTGCGCGCGACCGAGAACTTCCAGCAGCTTCAGAGCGAGCTCACCAACACCGAGGACCAGATCGCTGCAGCGCGGCGCATCTACAACGGCAACGTCCAGTCCTACAACACAAAGATCCAGACCTTCCCGGCGTCGCTGATCGCCGGGATGGGTGGGTTCACCGCCCGCGAGTACTTCGAGATCACCGACGCCGCCGACCGCGAGCCGGTGCAGGTCAGCTTCTCCGACCCCACCCCGCCGCCGGCCGCTGCCGCCCCTCCGCCGCCGCCCGAGCCTGCGCCCGCACCGGCGGCCGAGCCGCCACCACCACCTCCTCCGCCACCACCCGCGGCCGATCCGGAGCCACCGGCTCCGGGCGCACCGGCGAGCTAGGTCGACCGTGCCGCACGTCGTCGTCCTGGGCGCCCGCGGCCTTGGCCGGTTCGTCGCCGAGCACCTGATGGCAGACGGTTGGGAGGCGACCGGGGTGGCCTACTCGGAGGAGACGGCCGCCGCCTTCCCGGGGAGAGGGATTGCCGCAGACCTCACCGACCGAGCCCAGATGCAGGCGGCGTTCGACCAGGCGGGGCCGTTCGACCTGGCTGTGAACGCGATGTCGCCGAAGGGCCGGTTCGGAGGCGGCGACCTGATCACCACCGACGCCGACGCGATGTCGCCCTATCTCGAACAGCTCTTGCCGGAGGTATTCGCCTTCTTCCGGATCGCCGGCGCCTCGGCCGCCTCCCGCGGCTCGGGCACGCTGGTGCAGGTGACCGGCGGCTCGGCGCGGCGGGCGCTGCCCGGCCGCGCGCCGTGGGGCGCCGGTGCCGCCGCTGTCCGGGCCCTGTCCCAGGCCGCAGCCAACGAGCTGCGGGCAAACGGCGTCCACGTCGCGCTGCTGATCTGCGACGGCGGGTTCGGCAGCCCGGGGGACGACCGTGACGGCAAGGCGATCGACCCGGTGGAGCTGGCGAAAGCTGTCGGCTACCTCCACGGCCAGGGCAGAAGCGCCTGGACGCACGAGCTGGTGGTTACCCCGGTGGGCGACCGCTGGACGCCGTAGCACCGGCGGCAACGCGCCACTGCTCCAGGTAGGAGGCCAGCTCGTCCGGGGTCATCCCCTCGTACAGCGTGGGCAGCAGCGCGTCGGGCAGGCCCATTTTGCGGTTCAGGCGGAGGGTCCGCGTCTGACTGAAAGCCCCGCCCTCGCGCAGGCCGTAGGACACGTACTGGCGGCGCCCCACGCGCTTGACCCGGAACCCCGTGACGTCATGCCAGGCGACGAAGCCCTTGCGCCGGAATCCGCTGCCGACCTCCATCCCGGTCCGGTCGAGCCGGAGCCGCCGGCCCCCCTGGACGACGATGACGGCCATGATCACCGTGCCCAGCCCGCCGAAGACGGCGACCAGCCAGCCGCCCGACGCGGATGTCCGGATCATCCAGATGCCGCCCAGCAGGAACACAACCGCGACCCCGAGCACGGTCAGCGGGCGGCGTACCCCCTCCTGGAGCGTCTGCGGGACGCCGACCGGGTCAGGCATCGGCCGGGCTCGCCTCGCCGCCACGACCCAGCGACGACACGGTCTCGGCCCACAGCCGCTCGGCGTCAGCGCCGGGCTCGGCCTGGGCCCCCGCACAGGCGGCGATCAGCTCGGCCAGGCTGGCAACCGCCTCGAGATCGCGCGTCCGGCAGATCTCCACCAGTCCCGCGGCGTACAGGTGGTCGCCGGTCAGCAGTGCCAGCTCCGCATCGTCCTGACGGAAGAGCCGCGACCGGCCGCGATGCAGCAGGTAGCCCTCGCGGATCATCTCCACCCCGAGCAGGTAGTCGTCGGGGCAGCGGCCCGCGAACTCCGACTCCGGCGCGGGCGAGTCGAGCAGCGCCTCCCGCCACAACGGGCTGGCGTCACCGGCGCGGAGGGCGACCTCGGCGAGCACCGTCACGCTCCAAACTCCCGCGCCGCCGCCACCGTCTGCTCGACCTGCTCGGCGCTGTGCGCCAGGCTCGGCATCATGGCCTCGAACTGCGAGGGCGCGAGGTAGACGCCGCGATCGAGCATGTGGGCATGGAACGCGGCGTAGCGTCCGGTGTCGCTGCGGGCGGCGTCGGCGAAGCTCTCGACCGGGCCCGGGTGGAAGAACCCGGTCAACATCGCCCCCACCCGGTTGACGGTCACCCCGGTGGAGGCCAGCCCGTCGCCGAGCGCCGCCGACACCAGCTCCAGCTGCTCGTAGGCGCCGTCCTCCCGCAACAGCTCGAGCGTCGCCGATCCGGCGGCCATGGCCAGCGGATTGCCGGCCAGCGTCCCCGCCTGGTACACGTCGCCCAGCGGCGCCAGCCGCTCCATCACGTCGCCTCGGCCGCCGAACGCCGCGGCCGGCAGGCCGCCGCCGACGATCTTGCCGAGGCAGGTAAGGTCGGCCCGTACGGCCAGCCGCTCCTGAGCGCCTCCGTAGGCCACCCGGAACCCGGTGATCACCTCGTCCAGGATCAGCAGCGCACCGGTGCCGTTGCAGATCGCCCGCACGCCCTCCAGAAAACCTGGCCGCGGAGCGACGACGCCCATGTTTCCCGCCACCGGCTCGACGATCACGCACGCCAGGTCTTCCGCGTTGCGCTCCGCCAGCGACCGGGCGGCGTCGAGATCGTTGTACTCGCAGAGCAGCGTGTCTGCGGTGACCGCCTCGGGCACGCCGGGCGTCGACGGGATCGACAGGGTCGCCAGGCCCGATCCCGCCTGCGCGAGCAGGGCGTCGACGTGGCCGTGGTAGCCCCCGGTGAACTTGAGGATCTTCGTGCGGCCCGTATATGCCCGGGCCAGCCGCACGGCGCTCATCGTCGCCTCGGTGCCCGAGGAGACGAACCGCACCAGCTCGATCGACGGCACCGCGTCCTTGACCGCGCGGGCGAGATCGATCTCGAGCTCTGTCGGAGCGCCGAAGGTGGTGCCCCGGGTGGCCGCCTCGGTCACCGCGGCGACCACACGCGGATGGGCATGTCCCGCGATCAGCGGGCCCCAGGACTGGACCCAGTCGACGTAGCGGTTGCCGTCCACGTCGATCAGCCAGCCGCCCTCGCCGCGGGCGGCGAACAGGGGATGGTCGCGGCCGACCGAGCGCATCGCCCTGACGGGGCTCGACACCCCGCCCGGCATCAGCTCGAGCGCCTGCTGGTAGAGCCGCTGAGATACCGCTTCGCTGCGGCTGCCTACGACAGCCACTCCGCGGCCGCTCGGGTGGCGTGGTAGCTGATGATCAGGTCGGCGCCCGCCCGGCGGATGGCCGTCAGCGCCTCGAGCGCGGCGTCGCGCTCGTTGAGCATCCCGCGCGCCGCAGCCGCCGTGATCATGGCGTACTCACCGCTGACCTGATACGCCGCGATCGGGGCCAGCGTCGCCTCGCGCACCCGCCGGATCACGTCCAGGTAGGGCAGCGCCGGCTTCACCATCACCATGTCGGCCCCCTCCTCGACGTCGAGCAGGGCCTCGCGCACCGCTTCGTTGCCGTTCGCCGGGTCCATCTGGTACCCGCGCCGGTCACCCTCCTGGGGCGCGGAGTCGGCCGCCTCGCGGAACGGACCGAAGAAGGCCGAGGCGAACTTGGCGCTGTAGGCCAGGATCGCGGTGTCCTGCAGGCCCTCGCCGTCGAGCGCTCCCCGGATTGCGCCGACGCGGCCGTCCATCATGTCGGACGGCGCGACCACGTCCGCACCGGCGGCGGCGTGCGAAACGGCGGTCTGCGCCAGCAGCTCGAGCGTGATGTCGTTGTCAACAACACCGTCGCGGAGGACGCCGCAGTGGCCGTGGGAGGTGTACTGGCAGAGGCAGACGTCGGTGATCAGCACCAGCTCGGGCACGGCCCGGCGCACCGCCCGCAGTGCCAGCTGCACGACTCCCTCCTCGTCATACGCGGAGGTTGCCGCCTCGTCCTTGTGATCGGGCAGTCCGAACAGGATGATCGCCGGGACCCCCGCGTCGTACACCTTCTCCGCCTCCTCGACCAGCCGGTCGATCGACAGGTGCCGCTGGCCCGGAAGCGACGTGATCTCGCGGTCCACGTCGGTGCCATGCGTGACGAACAGGGGCTGGATCAGGTCGGCCGCCTCGACCCGCGTCTCACGCACCATGCCGCGCAGGGTCTCCGTTCGGCGCAGACGGCGCAGCCTGGTGGTGGGAAAAGCCATGACCGCCATTGTAATCACGGGCCTTTACATGCCTGACCAGGCGCTCTAAGCTTGCCACGAGCATACGTCTGGGGGGATCACCGGTGGACCAGCACGAACAAGAAGTTGACTATTCGAACGAAGCTCTGCGCAAGCTCGGCGCCCGTATCCGTCATCTGAGGCGGAAACGCGCCATGACGCAGCGCGACCTGTCCTTCGACGGCTGCTCGTACAGCTACCTGGCCCGGATCGAGGCCGGCGACCGGCGTCCCAGCCCGCGCGTGCTGAAGGAGATCGCCGCCCGGCTTGGGGTCACCCCCGAGGAGCTGACAGGCGAGATGTCCACCCAGCAGACCGTGCGGTCGCTCGAGGTGCTGGACGCGATGATGATGATCCGCCTGGAAAACTACGACCAGGCCGAGGATCTGCTGCGCGGCGTCATGCGCGAGGCAGAGGTGGAGGCCGACGGCGAGCGCATGAGCGAGGCCTACGAGGGCCTCGGGCTGATCGCCGCCCGCCGCGGGCAGGACCGCCAGGCGGTCGAGCTGCTCGAGCACGCCACCGAGGTCGGCGACCCGCCGAACCCGGCGCAGCGGCCCGACCTCTACATCGAGCTGGCGCGGCTCTACGTCGCGTCGGGCGACACGGCCCGCGCCATCGCCCTGATGGACGACTGCGCCGCGCGCCTGCGCTCCCAGCCGGGCCGCGACCTGGCCAAGCTCGTGCGCTACACGCTGCTGCTGAGCCGGGCGTACACCGACGCCGGCGACTACGGCAGCGCCGGATCGGTGCTGGCAGAGGCGCTCAAGGACGGCGCCGAGGAGGTCGACCTGGAGAGCCGTGCCCGCGCGTACTACTCGCTGTCGCGGCTGTACGCCTCGACCGGGCAGGTCGCCCAGGCGATCGCCTATGCCGACCGCGCGCTGGCCATCTACGAGCTGATCGACGACAACGACGCGTTGTCCGATGCGCATCTGCTCTACGCACAGAATCTGCTCGACGCCTCGGAGACCGACCGCGCGGCTGACCACCTGGCTGCGGCCCGGTCGCTGCTGGGCTCGCGGCCCAGCGCCCTAGACCTCGGCTTCGTCGTCGTGGAGGAGGCGCGGCTGGCGCTCCAGCGCGGCGATCGCGAGGAAGCAGCGGCGAAGGCCCGGGAGGGTGTGGAGCTGCTGGGCAGCGGCGCGATGCCGGGCCAGCTCGGCGACGCCTACCTGGTGCTGGCACGCGTGTACGACGAGCTGGGTGAGGTGGAGCGCGCCGAGCGCGCCTACACCGAGGCCATCGACGCCATCCGTCGCCAGAACGGCTGGACGCGGGAGCTGGCCAAGGCGTACCGCTGGTACGGCAAGTTCCTGAAGCGCCTGGGCCGCGCCGAGGCCGCTCTGGAGGCGTTCGAGCTGGCCGCCGACCTGGCTCCGTCGAACCAGGACGCACTGGCGCCGACCATGCCGTCGGCCACCCCGCGCCCGTCTGACGTCTGAGGCCTGGACGGGGCGGAGGCGGGTCAGGACTCGGGCGCCAGCTTGCCCACGCTCGGGTCGGCCGAGCCCGAGCCTGGACGCTGGGGCCCGGTGTCCTGCGCCGGCCCGCCGTCACCGGCGGCCGTTCCGGGAGCAGGAATCACCCTGGTCACTGCCTCAGCGGCCTCGGATGGGTCGGCCTGCGGCGCCGTCGCCGGCTCGACGTTGACGCCCCCCAGCGGAAGCAGCTGGTCGCGCCAGGACTCGAAATCGATCCGCTCGCTCAGGAACGCCGCCACCTCACGGCCGACAGCCAGCAGCGGCAGGCAGATGAGGACGCCGCCGAGCCCGAACAGGTCGCCGGCCGCGAGCAGGGTGAAGATGACCACCAGCGGGTGGACGCGGACCGCGCTGCCCATCAGCTTGGGGATGACGATGTGGCCCTCGACCTGATGGATGAACAGGAACACCAGGGCAACGGCGAGAGCCGCGCCGGGCGAGTGGAGCAGCGCCACCACCAGCGGCGGCACCGCGCCCAGCCACGGACCGATGTAGGGGACGACCTCCACAGCGGCAGCCCACGCGCCGAACGCCAGGGCGTAGTCCGAGCCCCCGGGGAACACGCCGAGCAGGCCCAGCAGGTACATGCCGACGCCGGCCGTGGTGCCGATCACCAGGCACACCAGCGTCTGGCCGCGCACGTAGGAGATGAGCGCCTTCTCGCACCGCTGGATGAGATCGTCTTCCGGCCGGTTGCCCGGGAACAGACGGTGCAGGAAGCGCGACAGCCGGGGCGTGTCGAGGAGCATGTAGATCGAGATCACGATCACCAGCACGGTGTCGAACAGGCTCTCGAAGACGCCGACCACGACCCCCTGAGCGATGCTCACCGCGCGGCCGGTGTACTGCTTGACGTCGAGCGTCTGGACGCGCCGGGTGACCTCGTTGCCGAGCTGCTTGATGTGGATGCGGCCGAGGTTGTGCGTGTTCAGCCAGGTCTGGAGGTGCTCGATCTTGTGCTCGGCGGGGGTGCCGGTCTGCCCAGGCTGCACCGTCAGCTCCTTCTGCACCAGCGAGGAGACGTCCTGGACCTGGTTGGCAACCACCGTCGCGACCACGACGGCGATTGCACCCAGGATCACGGCAAACAAGAGGTAGACGGTGGCGACAGCGAGCGGCCGCGGCAGCCGAAAGCGCGTGAACGCACGCACGATGGGGTTCAGCAAGATCGCGATCAGAGCCGCGATCACGAAGATGAACACCGCCGTCCCCACCGCCGAGAGAAACTCCCAGAGCCCGACCACCAGGAGCGGAAGGCCCACGAGTTGCACCCACCGCGGGACCGTGAACTTCCGCGGGGTCTGAGTCGGCATTACGGCCATGCTACCACGCGGTCCGGCGGTTCCCATGACCCGAAACGGGCGCCGAGAGCCCGCAAATTACCCGCAAAGATCGGGTATCCGGGGAGCGCGAGCGCGCCACCTCGAAAGGCGATGGGCGAGATGATTGACCGGCATCCCCCGCGGGCCTGGCCGCAGCGACAGGTTCGGGATGCCGGGCCGACCGTGTGGGTGGCTGTGGCTGCGAACTGTCGCCTCGCGGCGTCCTCAGTCGCGTCAATACGATCCGGTATTGACGCTCCCTGCGTCCTTGCGAGACTCGGTTCTCGCCACCCAGGACCCACGCGAGATACCGGTCAATCATCTAGGCTGGGATGGTGAGTGCCGGCCGCCACCAGCGTCGTTACCCGCGCCGGGCCGAGCGCCGGGACGCACGCGCGCGCCGCGTCCGCCGGCTGGGCGGGCTGGCCTTCGCGCTGGTGCTGACCGCTGCCCTGGCAGCCGGCCTGATGCGCGACGGCTCGCACTCCTCACCACCAGGTGTCGCGGCTGCAAATGCCGCCGTCCTGTCCCCCGATACCGCTCCCAGCCCGGTGGAGATCGCCAGCGCTGGATCGCTCGTGCTATCGCTGCCCATAACCAAAGGCCGCGTGACCGCGATCGTCTACCACGGCACCGGCGATCCCTCGGCGATCCCGCTGCAGCCGTCCGGCCACCAGAAGAACGCCGGCTTCCTCGCCCGGCTGGGCGACACGCTGTTCGGCGGCGGCTCCGGCTCCGGCCCCGCCTACTACGTGGACAACAGCGCCGGCGGCCCGGACACCGCCGAGCTCGACGTGGGAGCACCGGCCGGCACGCACGTCTACGCCCCGGTCTCCGGCCAGGTGGTGGCGATTCAGCCGCGGGTGCTGAACGGCAGCGCCAACCCTGCGTACGGGAGCATCGTCCAGATCCGCCCCACCGCCGCCCCTGCCGTGCTTGTCGACGTCAGCAACATTCGCGTGCCCGCGACCGTGCGCGTCGGCAGCCAGGTGACGTCCTCGCGGACGAAGCTGGGCACCGTTGTCGACCTGTCCCACGTGATCTCCCAGACGGTCGCCAAGTACACGTCTGATGCCGGCAACCACGTCGCGATCGAGCTCTCACGCGCGCCCGGCGCGTCGCCGCTGCTATAGATGATCTAGCACGTGCGGATCCTGTTCATCGCAGACATCTTCGCGGCGCCCGGCCGGCGCATGGTCGAGCAGCGGCTGCCCCGCCTGCGTGCCGAGCGCGAGATCGACATGGTCATCGCCAACGCAGAGAACGCCGCTGACGGAGTCGGTATCACCGGCCGGCTGGCCGACCGGCTGCTGGCCTCCGGGGTCGACCTGATCACCCTGGGAAATCACGCCTTCCGGCAGCGCGAGGTCTACCCGTACCTGGGGACACAGGCGCGCATTGTCCGGCCGGCCAACTACCCCGACAGCGCGCCGGGGCGCGGCATGGCGACGGCGACCGCCGCCGACGGCACGCAGGTGGCCGTCGTCAACCTGCTGGGCAAGCTGTTCCTCGACCCCGCGGTCAGCCCGTTCGACGTCGCCCTCGAGCTGGCCGAAGAGGCCCGAGGCGAAGCCCCGGTCGTGGTCTTCGACTTCCACGCCGAGGCGACCAGCGAGAAGGTCGCAATGGGCCGGCTGCTGGACGGCCGCGTGACCGCGGTCATCGGGACTCACACGCATGTGCAGACCAACGACGCCACCGTGCTGCCCGGCGGCACGGCCTACATGACCGACGCCGGCATGACCGGGCCGCACGACTCGGTGATCGGCGTCCAGACCGACCTCATCCTGCGCCGGTTCACGACCCAGATGCCGGTGCGGTTCCAGCCCGCCGACGGCGATGTCCGGATCGAGGGCGCGCTCGTGGACTGCGACGCGGACGGCAGAGCGGTCGCGATCGAGCCGTTCAGGCTGCGGGAGACTGACTAGGCTCCTGCGGGCCGGTATGGCTCGAGTACCGCATCGCGGGACCGGCGGCCGAGCCCTCCCGACCGCCCCGGGGCAGCAGTAGGCCGAGCACGATCATCGGCAGCCACCAGCAGATGTAGGGGTAGAACCAGTAGCTCGCCACCGCCTGGGTGGCGATCAGGGCGGCGCCGCCGAGGGCGGCCACCTGGGCGGCGTCCTTGGGCCCGCGGGGGAGCACGAACAGCAGCAGGCAGCCGACGATGACGGCGACCTGAGCCACCTGCTGCACCCAGTGCAGGTTCGGCCAGCCGGGGTGGTAGCTGCCGATCGTCCACAGCGACATCGGCGTCACCCGGTGGAGCTGGTAGGAGATCGTCCGGTCCCAGAACACCCGCAGGCCGTTGTGGGCAAACAGCACGAAGGACGAGAGCGCCAGCGCCGTGACCACGAACCCGACGATCGCCGGCACGCGCCGGCGGAGCGAGAGGAACAACGGGATCAGCGCCAGCGGCCCCAGCTTGGCGAGCCCCGCCGCGGCCAGCAGCGCGCCCCGCGCCGCGGGTATCGAGAGCAGCGCCATCGCCCACGCCAGCAGCGCGCCGACAAGGGCGTCGTTGGTGTTCATGTTGAGCGCATAGAGCGTGAACGGGTTGGCTGCCCAGGCGAACGCCATCAGCACGCCGATGCGGGCGTTGGCCAGCCGCCACCCGGCCACAAACAGGCCGGCGATCGCGAGCAGGTCGAACGCACAGGCCGCAACGTGCGCGGCCGGCACGCTGTCCCACTTGCCGCTCCAGCCGACGGCCGCCACCGCGGGCACGTAGGCCAGGTACACGGCAGGCCCATAGGTGTCGCCGGCGCCGACCGGCGACTCGCAGTGGCCATCGGCCTGGATGTAGCCGATCGGGTCGCCGTTTCCGTACCGCCCCCCGCACGGCCGGCTCGTGGTCGACGGCATGTGGCCGTACGGGACCGTCCGGTTGAGGAGCCGGTCGGCGCCGACGACGCTGGCGTAGCCGACGTCGAGGATGTTCGAGTTCTGGTTGTTCAGCCCCAGGCGGAATCCGATCAGCCCGAACGTCAGCGCCACCAGGACGAGGGCGTGCGTGGGCCCGACGTCGACCCCGCGCCCGGCGTGGCTGAACCCGACCCGTACGCCGCGGGCGATCAGGTAGATCATCGGCGGGTAGACCAGCGGCGTGGCCAGGAACAGGTTGGCGTGGTCGAAGAAGATCAGGGAGATGCCGAAGGAGACCAGCACCAGCAGGTCGAGCGTTCGCAGCGAGACCGGCCGGCGCCAGTTCATCAGGCCCGCCACGAACAGTGCGCACAACGGGATGAACAGCCACCAGCGGTTGACGAGCCGCCCGTAGGAGCCCGGCTCCCCGCGGGCCAGCATCCACCCCACCTGCGGGCCGGTGCGGACTCCCTGCAGCGCCATCAGGGTGTCGTCGACCCGCACCTCGGCGATCTCGTTGCTGTCCGCGTAGTAGCTGATCGTCCAGACCCGGTCATCACCCAGGTCGGCGCTGTGCGACACGCCGTGGTAGAGCCCGAGCCAGCTCCGAAGCGCGCCGCTGCGCAGCGCCAGCCTGGCCGCCTGGCTCGCGGTCAGCCGCGGCGGCCCCAGCCCTCCGCCGATACGCTGGCCGAGCAGCTTGCCCGTGACGTCGTCGATCCGCACGGACGCCAGCACCTCGTTCTTGCCCAGCGGCTCGAGCACGACCAGCCACTGGTGCTTTGACTTGTGGAAGAACGCCTGCCAGTGGGCGCCCAGGTTCGCCGCCTGCACCTGCGCAACCAGCGGGTCGGCGGCGGCGATCTGGATCGCCTGCGCCTGGGTCAGGCGGGGCGAAGCGGCGAGCGCAGGAGCAGCCAGGTACAGCGGAGGCGGCAACGGCCGCCGCGGCCAGCGCCGCGATCCAGCGCCTAGAACGCGGAAGCGTCGAGCGGCCGGGCGGCCCCGACATCGGCCGGATCCAGTGCGATGAGCTCAGCGGTCAGCGGAAGCTCCACAGCTTGTTGCCCAGGAAGCTGACGGGGGTGGCGATGACGATGGCGATCGCCGCCGCCGGGAGCTTCGCCATGCCCACCTCCTCGACCAGGAAGGCAAGCGTGCACAGGTCGAAGACCAGCGCGACGAGGCTGACTGTGAGGAACCGGGCGTACTGGTGATGGGGCACACCGTGTGTGACGCGGAACGCCCACAGCCGGTTCCAGACGAAGTTGCTGGTGGCCGCGATTACGAACGCGACGGTGAACGCAACCAGGTACGGCATGTAGTCCAACGCGATCTTGAACACCACCAGGTTGACGATGTAGCCGGACGCGCCGACCGTGCAGTAGCGGAGCAGCTCTTTCCAGTTGTCCGGCCGGCGGAGCCCGATGTGGAAGCGGCGGGCATGCCCTCGAAGCCCGATCTCGGCGGCCTCGCCGCGTGCGTCCTTCATCGGGTGGGAGCGTCCTTCATGCCGGCAGGACTCTAGATGATCGATCGATATCTCGCGTGGTGTCCTGGGTGGCGAGAACCCGTGCCTCGCGCTGAACGCGGGGCGCGTCAATACCCGTAGGTCGTATTGGCGCGACCCGCGGGCACCGCGAGGTGCAGGTTCGCAGGCACAGCCGCCCCCCGCCGATACCGACCCCTACCGCTCGCAGCGGCCAGGCCCGCGGGAGATGTCGATCGATCGTCTTCAGCTTGCGACCACATGGGCGGCCGCAGCCGGGGCGACGCGGGCGCCGAAGTGCCGCTCGACCATCGGCGTGATGTCGGTGATCGAGATCTCCCGCGATTCGGCGAACGGCCACTCCGCGCCGGCGACCAGCACCGGCACCAGCGAGTCCTCGGCGCGCAGCGATCCGTGGCTCCCGCCGCCCGCGTGATGCGATCCGCCGGCATCGGCGAACTCCCAGCCAAGCGCCGCCGAGCAGACGACGTCCCCTGCCGCCGGGCAGTCGAGGATGCCCTCCAGCCGCTCCAGGGCGTTGGGATACGCGGCGGCGGGCAGCAGGTCGCGGTCGCCGGCGACCGACCACTCGTTGCCCCGCCGGTCCTCGTGCGGGCCGCCGCGCCGGAACCGCAGCTCTCCGCCGTCGCGGCGCACGGCGAACCAGCTCCCCTCCCGCCAGGCGACGACGTCGGCCGCCTCCTGCCGGGCCATCCGGTGGCCGACCTCGCTGGCGGTGATCCGCCCGCCGGGGAGCAGGTAGGCCATCGCGAAGCGGTTGCTGGCAGTCACGGCAAGATCGCACTCGGCCGGATCGGAACGGCGGCTGGAGCGGAACAGGCGCAGGCCCGCGAACGCCTCGGCCGCGTCGGCCCCGTTGGTGACCGCGCTCTGCGAGTGATCGGCGATGACGACCAGGGCGTAGCGCTCGAGCAGCGCATCCCAGCCGCCGGCGGCCTCGGCCAGTAGGCCCACGCCCTCGTCCGCCTGGCGAACGGCGCCCATCACGTCTCCCGCGCGGTGCTGCGCCGCGTCGGTCTCGTACAGGTACAGGAACAGGAAGTCGAACCCGTCGCGCGTCACCAGCCAGCGGCCGACACGGCCGCCGTGGCGGTCGACCCGGCCGCCGAAGTTGCGCGGCGCGCCCGTCTGGTCGCTGGCGAACAGCTCGCCGAAGAAGTAGCGGCGCGGTCCGTAGACGGCGTCCACGATGCCTACCCGGCGGGCGATCCGCCTGGCCGCCGGCCGGGCGATCGTGTGGCGGGTGCGGCCGCGGCACACGTAGCAGTTGACCGCAGCCGTGACCAGACCGGCGTCGTCGAGTGCCTCGAACACGGTGGTTGCGCGGGGCGACAGGTGCAGCAGGTTGAGGTTGACGAGCACGTCGTCGACCATCTGCCTCGTACCTTCCGCCAGCGTTGCCAGAAACGACGATCCGTACTCGACCAGGCGCTGCTCGCCGCGGTGGTACCAGGTCATGCTGGGAATGCCGGAGCCAGCCGGGTGGGCGCCGGTGACCAGCGCCGACAGGCAGACGGGCGTCAGCGAGGGAAACGTCGAGACGCACGCGTCGTCGCGCCTGCCGAGCTGGGCAACCCGCGCCAGGTTCGGCGCGTGCCCGCCCGCGATCGCGCGGTCGAGCAACTCGGGACCCAACCCGTCGATCACCGCGAGGATCAGCTTCTTCGTCACTGTGTGCAGTGTTGCATGCCGTCAGGATTCTGACGGTGTCGTAGATCGGAGCGTTAGCGCAAGACCCTGAGGCCCTTGTACTTCTCGCGGTCGCGACGGCGAACGCGGACGAACAAGCCCAGGCCCGCAATCGCCATCGGGTAGCCCGCAAACGGGATGCATCCGATGACCGAGGCGACCAGCCCTGCGCCGTCCTCGATGATGGCCGTCCCGCGCAGGTCGCCGCCTCCCTTGACCGCCCGCGCCCGCACCTCGCGCAGCACGACGGCAACGGCGCCCGCCATCAGGGCGCCGGCAACCAGGCCGACGAACGGGACACGGTCGCCGGCGATCAGCTCGAACGCGAGCCCGCCGCCGACGATCCGGCGGATCAGCATCGCGCCCGCCTGCGCACCCGGCCAGATCACGTCGGTGACGATCTCGATGATCGTCAGCGCCCAGGTGACGGCCAGCGTGATCGGGTCTCCGGCAAAGGAAAGCGCGGAGTGGGCGAACCCCAGACGGGCCGCGGTCGACCCCAGCGCCAGCGGGGCTGCCGCCAGAAATCCTGCGGCTACCGCGAGTCCAAGGCCCTGGCTGATGGCGATAAGGAGGTCCATGTTCAGGCGGCGCCAATCATAATGTTGCGAACCGATGCCCACAGCGACCAACCTCGACCCCTACGACGACCGGTACGCCGCCCGGGTGGCCGGGCTGCGCAGTTCCGCCATGCGCGACCTGATGTCGGTGATCGGACGGCCGGAGGTGATCTCGCTGGCCGGAGGCCTCCCCTACACCCAGGCGTTTCCGCCCGACGTGCTGGTCGAGCTGACCGCCGCGGTGGCCGCCGACGCAACCGCACAGGCGCTGCAGTACGGGCCGACCGAGGGCCTGGCCGAGGCACGGGAAGCCATCTGCGGGCTACTCGCGGGCCAGGGCGTGCCGGCGGTTCCCGAGCACGTGCTGGTGACGACCGGCGGCCAGCAGGTGCTCGACCTGGTGTGCCGCACCTTCATCGACTCCGGCGACGTGGTCATCGCGGAGGGGCCGACCTACCCGGGGATGCTGCCGACGCTGGGTGCGTACGAGGCCGACGTCCGCCACATCCCGATGGACGGCGACGGAATGCTGATCGACGCCCTACAGGCCGAGCTGGAGAGGCTCGACGCGGCCGGCCGGCGGCCCAAGCTGATCTACACGATCCCCAGCTTCCAGAACCCCGCCGGCGTCTCGCTCAGCCTGGAGCGCCGCAGGGCGCTGGTCGAGCTTGCCGCCAAGCGCCAGATCCTGATCGTCGAGGACGACCCCTACAGCCGCCTGCGGTTCGAGGGCGAACCGCTGCCCAGCCTGGCTGAGCTCGATGCCGGGCGTGGCGGCGTCATCCATGTCGGCACCTTCTCGAAGATCCTTGCCCCCGGGCTGCGGATCGGCTTCGCGGTGGCGCCGGCCGCCATCGTGGCCAAGCTGAACCTGGCGAAGCAGGGCATCGACCTGTGCAGCTCCCCGCTCGCCCAGATGCTGGCCTCGCGGTTCGTGGAGGGGCCGCGGTTCGCCCCCTACCTGGAGACGATGGTCGACCTGTACCGGGAGCGCCGGGACGTGATGGTGGCCGCGCTGCGCGAGCACCTGCCGGCCGACGCGGCGTTCTCGCCACCCGCCGGCGGGCTGTTCGTGTGGGTCACGGTGCCGGGGCTCTCCGCCGGGGCGCTGCTTCCCCGGGCGCTGCAGGCGGACGTCGCCTTCGTCCCGGGCACGGCGGCGTTCTTCGACGGGCGCGGCGACGAGTCGATGCGGCTCAACTTCTCAGCGGTGACCAGCGAGCGGATCGAGGAGGGCGTCCGGAGGCTGGGCCGGGTGGTCGCCGAGCAGCGGACGCTCGAGCGGTCGCTGCGGTCGCCGGGCCGGTCATGGCAGACGTCTGCGTCCTGACCGGCGGCCGCTCGCTCGAGCGGACGGTCTCGCTTCGCAGCGCCGCGCGGGTGGAGCGCGCTCTGCGCGAGCTCGGCCACGCCCCCGACGTGATCGACATCGGCCCCGACCTGGTCGGCCGGCTGCGCGACCGCGGCTACGACGCGGCGTTCATCTGCACACACGGCAGGGGCGGCGAGGACGGCACGCTCCAGGAGCTGTGCGAGCTGCTCGGCCTGCCGTACACGGGGTCCGGGGTCTCGGCCAGCGCGCGCTGCTTCGACAAGCTGCTGTTGAAGCACGAGCTGGATGCCGCCGGCCTGCCGACGCCGGAGTTCGTCAGCTTCTCGCAGGAGACGGTGAACGAGCTGGGCGCGGCCGAGGCGCTGCCTGCGGCCATCGACCGGCTGGGGATGCCGCTGATCGTCAAGCCGGCGCGCATGGGCTCGGCGCTGGGCATCGGCGTCGCCCACAACGAGTCAGAGCTCGACCGGGCGCTGCTGTACGCCTTCTCGTATGACCACAAGGTGGTGGTGGAGCGCTTCCTTCCCGACGCCCGCGACCTGGCGGTGGGGGTGCTGGACGGCAGCCCGCTGCCCATCGTCGAAGCTACGCCGTCGGGCCGCAAGCTGTACGACTTCGACGCCCGGTACACGCCCGGCCTGACACGGTTCACGGTACCCGCCGACCTCTCCGACGATCTGGCCGCCGCCGCCTGGGAGCTGGCGCTGCAGGCAGCTGCGCTGCTGGGTGTCCGCGGAGCGGCCCGCGTCGACCTGCTGCTGGCCGGCGATGACCTGTGGGTGATCGACCTGCCCACCGTCCCCGGGCTGACCGAGACCAGCCTGCTGCCGATGGCCGCAGAGGCGGCCCGGATCTCGTTTACGGGGCTGGTCGCCTCGATGCTCGACTCGGCCCTGATCGACTGAGAAGTCCTAGCGGGGGCTTCGCGGGCACGTAGGCGCGGAGGGCGCCGGGGACGAAGCGGATCGAGACCCGCTCGAACGCTCCCAGGTATTCGCCGTCGATCTGCACCGGCACCTCGCCGTCGCCCAGCACCTCCAGCTCGCTCACATCGTGCAGGTAGGTGACCCGTGGGTCGCGGCCGCTCGCATGACGCGCCCACATCAGTCCGTAGACGGGCAGGCGCCACAGGTCGCGGGTGCGCAGCGTGCCGATTGCAGTCGCGTCGAGCGCCGTGTCGAGGCGGGCGCGAGGCGTCGTCCGCACCGGCAGCGGACCGAGGTAGGTGTACGGGTGCTGGTTGGCGACAGCCAGGTAGGAGCAGCGCACCAGCGGCAGCCCGGGGCCGGTCACCGACATCCGTTCGGGCAGCGACCACCCGTCAGCCTTGAGAACCTCTGCGGTCATCGCGAGCACCTCGCTGTCGCCGGGCCGGCGGCCGTCGCGCCGGGCCGCCCGCTGCTCATCGACTCGCCGCGTCACCTCCGCGTCGAGGCCCAGCCCGGCCGCAAAGGTGAACAGCCGGCCGTCGAGCTCGCCGAGCCCCACATCCCGCAGCGATCCGGCTGTGATCGAGGCCGCCAGCATCCGGGCTGCCGCAACCGCGTCGTTCGGGAACCCGAGCTGGCGGGCGAAGACCGAGGTGGCGCCGCCCGGGAGCACGCCCAGGGCGGCCCCCGGCGGCAGGCCGTTGACGACCTCGTTGGCGGTGCCGTCGCCGCCCAGCACCACCACCACGTCGGCACCCGGCAGGCCCGCCATCTCGACGGCGTGGCCGGCGCGCTCGGTCAGCGCCTGCTCGACGTCTGCCGCACGGCCAAGCTCCGCGGCAACCCGGTCGACGAGCGCCCGGTCGACCCCGGAGGCGTTCGGATTGGCGATCAGGCGGACCCGCATCCGTGGATACGATACCGGCGTGACGGCCGAAGGAATCCGCATCAACACGGCAGTCGCGGGCATCGCGGCCACGCTCGTGATCCTCGCCCACCTGGCCTGGAAGTGGGGCTCGGCGAGCGGGATCGACGCCAAGCGATCGCTCGCTTTCGACCATGGCATCGCGCTCGCAGTCGTACTCGGGCTGATACTGATCGCGTCGCGAATCGCGCTCTACAGAGAGCCAAACCCGGCCAACACCCCGGTCGCCGACGCAGTCGCGATCATCGGCGCCATCGCGGTGCTTGCCAACCTGGCCCGGGTGTGGCGGGACAACAGCACCAACCTGCGCGATTTCTACCTGACCGCCGGCCACATCGCTGCGTTCCTGCTGGTGTGGGGGCTCACCGCGGCGGTGCGCCGGGTCGAGCGGCGGCACAGGTTAGAGATCTGATTAACTCAATCGCCGCTCAATCTGCCTTGCGTACAACCCGGGTGTGACCTCGAGCGTCGTCAGGATCGGAAGCGTTGTCGTCGTATCCGCACTGATCGGGGCCGGAGCGGCGACCGCGATCTCGGCCAGCCAGGGTGCGTCCAATACGACCACCACGGTCACGAAGGTCATCAGTCAGGGATCCGGCCAGGCGTCGACCGTTGCGCAGACGGCGACGGCCAACGGGCTCTCGATCGGGCAGATCTACGACCGCGCAAAGGGCGGAGTGGTACTGGTCACGGCTACGTCGACCATCACCACCCAGAACCCTCTTGACCCCTTAGGGCCGCCCCAGAAGGAGCAGCAGCAGGCGCTGGGCTCGGGCTTCGTGATCGACCGCCAGGGCCACATCCTGACCAATGCACACGTCGTCGTGGGCGCCTCGAAGGTGCAGGTTGGCTTCGGCGGCACCGGCGCAAGGACGTACAAGGCGACTGTCGTCGGGCTCGACAAGACGACGGACATTGCGGTGCTCAAGGTCGACCTGCCGGCGTCGGCGCTGCGGCCGCTGACGCTCGGCGACTCGAACGCCGTCCACGTCGGCGACCCCGTTGTCGCCATCGGTAACCCGCTGGGCGAGACGCAGACAGTCACCTCAGGGATCGTGTCCGCCGTCCAGCGCCAGATCAGCTCGCTGGCCAAGAACCAGGACATCTATGGCGCCATCCAGACCGACGCTGCGATCAACCACGGCAACTCCGGCGGGCCCCTCCTGGACGCCCACGGCCGGGTGATCGGGATCACCAGCCAGATCCTCTCGAGCGGATCGGACGGGGGCTCGATCGGGATCGGCTTCGCCATCCCCATCGACACCGCAAAGCAGGTGGCCGACCAGATCATCACCACGGGCCACGCGCAGCACACCTACCTCGGGATCGAGGGCGTGCCGCTCACCTCCGGCCTGGCGAAGTCGCTCAACATCCCATCCAGCCACGGCGTGCTGGTGGCCCAGGTGACCACTGGGTCGCCGGCGGCGAAGGCGGGGATCCGCGGCGGCCACACGACCGCAACCATCTCCGGCCAGACCTACGTGCTGGGCGGCGACGTGATCGTGTCGCTCAACGGCCACTCGATCACCACCTTCAGCAACCTGGCCGAACCGATCCAGGGGATGTCGCCGGGCACAACGGTCACGCTCGGCGTGCTCCGGGACGGCAAGCTGCGAAACGTCAAGGTCGTGCTGGCCTCACACGCGTCGTAGCGCGCGGCGCGGGACTCCGTCAGGTGCCGGTGACCTCGACGATCACCTCGTCGACGCCGGCCAGGCGCTCGCGCACGGCGTCCTCGACGCGGCTGGCAAGCAGGTGGGCTGCGCGGACGGTCAGCGACCGTTCGGCGTGCACGGACGTGACGACCAGCAACCGGTCGCCCTGCCGGTAGACGTGGATCTCGCCGCCGGTGCCGGCAACGGAGCGCACCGCGCCGGCGGCCGCAACGGTCACCTCGGGCTCCTCGTCGGTCACGTCGCGCGCCGGTTGGGGGTCGAGCGCCGACGGCTCGACGTGGGCAAAGACGCGGGCACCGCCCAGCTCGCGGTTGATCTCCGCCTTCAGCCGGGTGATGGTCTCGCCGGCTCGCGCCAGCGACATGCCCTCGGGCAGCCGGACGTGCAGCGTGATCGCCTGCCCGGTCCCGTCGACACCGTCCTCGAGCACGGTGATGTTGTGGATCTCCACCACCCCCGGCACACGCAGAGCTGCAGCCGCAACCCGCTCGTTGGCCCGCTCGCTGCCGACCGACGGCTCGACGTGAACGGTCACCTGGGCAGGCCCCACCCGCTCGCGCACCGCAGCCTCGACCAGATCCATCGTCTGGTGGCTGCGCTCCAGCCCTTCCAGCCTGGACACCCCGATCACCACGTCCGCGAAGCTCTCGCCGCCGGCCTCGCGCACCCGCACCGATCGCACCTCGCGCACTCCCGGGACACCCCCCGCGGCGGCCGCAACGCGGCCCGCAAGGCCTGCGGGCGCCCGGTCCATGAGCCCGTCGACGTTGAGCATGGCAAGCCGGGTCGCGGCAACCGCGACCAGAGCCGCCACCAGCAACGCCGCGATCGAGTCGGCTCCCTGGTAGCCGGCAGCGACGAGCACCAGACCCAGGAGCACCGCGACGGTGCCGACCAGGTCGGAGCCGAAGTGCCAGGCCTCCGCGAGGATGGCCGGGCTCCGCTCGCGCCGGCCGACTCGCAGCGAGACCGTCACCCGGCCGGCGTCCACCACCAGCACCACCACCATCAGCACGATGGCATACCAGGCCGCCTCCACGTGCCCGCCGCCCCCCTGGAGCCGGGTCACCGCCTCGAACGCGATCCAGGCGGATGCCAGGATCAGGATCAGCGCCTCGGCGAGTGCGGACAGGTACTGGGCTTTGCCATGACCATACTGGTGGCTGGCATCGGGCGGCCGCTCGGCCACCCCGATCGCGTACAGGGTGACCAGCGATGCGACGGCGTCGAGGCCGGAATGGACAGCCTCGGCGAGCACGCCGAGGCTGCCGCTTGCCAGGCCGACGACCAGCTTGACCAGGGCCAGGCCCACGGCCGCTGCGAGCGACAGCAGAGCCGTTCGCCGTGCAGTTGACATCGCGAGCATAATACGAAAGGGTGTTTCCATTCGTTCCCGGACCAAGCTCGGAGATGTGATGAGCTCGACGAACGGCGACGATCGTGCAGGTGACCAGGTTCGTTGCCTGGTAGTGGATGACCACGCGGCTGTGCGCGAAGGAGTCAAGATGATTCTCGCCCGCGACCGTGAGATCACCGTGATCGGCGAGAGTTCAAGCGGTGAGGCGGCCATCGACATGGCCGACCGGCGGCGACCAGACGTGATCCTGATGGATGTCCGGATGCGTGGGATCGACGGGTTCGAGGCAACCCGCCGCATCACTGCCGCCCATCCCGGCATGGCCGTCATCCTCTACACGGCGCACGGCGAGCGCGGATTGCTGGCCGAGGGCCTGGACTGCGGGGCCCGTGGCTACGTGCTCAAGGACGCCCCGCCCGACGACATCGTCCGCGCGGTCAAGCGCGTCGCCGAGGGCGGCGCGTATGTCGACCCGACGCTCGCCTCCGAGCTCGTGTCCCCGAAGGCGACCGAGAAGCTGCCCGCCCTCTCGACCAGGGAACGGGAGATCCTTGGCCTGCTTGCAAACGGGTTCTCGAACCCGGAGATCGCCTCGCGGCTGTTCATCTCGCCGGAGACGGTGCGCACTCACATCCGGAACGCGATGACCAAGCTCGAGGCCGACACCCGCACCCAGGCTGTCGCGCTTGCGCTCAGATACGCCCTCATCGACTGAATCGAGAATACTCGCGCGGCTGGCGCTGGTCTCGGCACTGCTGCTGGTCGTGTCGGCGAGCTCGCTGATCGTCGTCCAGTTCCAGTCGGGAGTCCGCGACACCATGCTGGTGGCGATCGCACTGGTCTCGGCAGCAGTGCTGCTGCTCGCCCAGCGCCGCCGGTCGGATGACTCGCAGCGCGCCCGGGCGCGCACCGTGGAGCGCGCGGTGCAGCTGATGGACGAGGAACGCGCAGAGATCGCCCACCGGCTGCACGATGGCCCCCAGCAGCTCTACACCGCCATCCGGCTGCAGGCCGAGGGCGCCCGGCACGCGATCGGCGAAGGAGACCCAGACCGCGCGGCCGACGCGCTGGCCCGGCTGCAGGCGCTGGCCTCGGAGGCGTCCGAGGAGCTCCGCCAGATGACCGCCCGGCTGCACCCTGTGGTGATGGAGCAGCAGGGGCTCGTGCAGGCGCTCTCCTCGCTGGGCGAGATGCTCGAGGAGCAGTACCGGATGACCGTCGAGGTGAAAGCGCCCGCCGGCCACTGGCCGTCGCAGCCGGAACGCGACCAGGAGCTGTACGAGGTTGCCCGTGAGGTGGCGGTGGGCGGCGCTCGCAACGGCGCCGGCCGGGTGCGGATGGAGCTCAGCCGCAACGGAGCGATCGGGCTGGTGCTCCAGCTGCAGGCTGGGGACGCCACCGCCGGGCCGCCGCAGATCGGCCCGACGCTGATGCGGGAACGGGCGCAGGCTCTGGGAGCCCGCCTCGGCCTCACCGAACGAACGGACGTGACCGAGGTCACGCTCTGGCTACCGATGGAGACCGCATCCCGGTGAGGGTCGCCGTGATCGGCCCGGCCGCGAGCGACCGGGTCGAACTGGCAGACGGTCAGCTCGCCGTCCGCCCCGGCGGGACGCCGCTCTACGCCGCACGGGCGCTGCGCCAGGCCGGCGCCGCGTGCGTGGCGGTGGAGTCGGGCCATCTGCACTCCTGGGTGCGGCACACGGGGTCGGTCACGGAGCAGCGTCTGGGCGCGATGCCCGAGCCGCTGGCGCCGTCGCGGGCACACGCCCTGCTGCCACGGCTTGCCGGATGCCAGTGGGTGCTCCTCGGCGGCCAGACCGGCGGCGACTTCCCGCCCGAGACGATCCGGGTGCTGACGGATGCCGGCCACCGCGTGCTGCTCGACGGTCAGGGCCTGGCCCGGGGCAGCCGGGGCGGCCCGGTGCACCTCGGCCCGATCGATCCCACCTGGTACGCCGGCGCGACGGTGCTCAAGTTGAACGAGGCCGAAGCTGCAGCCGCCGGAACGCTGGCCCACGTGCCCGAGCTGCTGCTGACCTACGGCACCGCCGGTGCCTCGATCACGGCCGGCGGCGCAACCACCGAGGTCGCCGGGAGCGGCGCCGAGTTCACCGACCCGACCGGGGCCGGCGACTCCCTGTCTGCGCTCTACTGCCTGGCGCGCGCGCTGGGGCACGAACCGGCCGCTGCCTGCCGGTTTGCGATCGACGGCGTGGAGCGGCTCTACAACACGTAGTGGCCCCGGGCGACGGCGCTGACGACGCCGCCGACGCGCGGCGGGCGGCCGTCCCCGGCCGCGACCCGGATCTCGCTCGGACGGCCGATCTCGACGCCCTGGAGGATGTCGATCGAGCGGCCCAGGTGGGCGGCGAGCACGCCCGCCGCCGAGCCTGTCCCGGGATCCTCCGGGACGCCCCCGGACGGCACAAACACCCGCACCCGCACCGGATCGCCGTCGGCGAAGACCAGCACCGTGTCGGAGCCGCCGGCTGCCAGGAGGGCAGCCTGGTCCGGCTGCAGCTGCTCGAGCTCGCGGACGTCCTCGAGCTCGGTCAGCGAGGCGGCGATCCCGTTGTTGCCCACCACCACGGGCCGCTCGGACACGCCCAGTGCGGCGCAGAGCGCGGCCGGGTCGGGGTGGGGCGCGAACTCGGGCTCCGGCTGCTGCATCGTGGCCCGGCCGAGGCCCTCGCCCTCGCGCTCCAGCTCGACGGCCAGCGGCCCGACGCCGGTGACAAGCGTGACGCTGTCGAACGGCAGCACGTGGCCGAGCACTGCGGCAGTGCCGATCACCGGGTGCCCCGCGAACGGCAGCTCGCGCAGCGGAGTGAAGATCCGCACCTCGGCGTGCCCCACGGCGCGCTCCGCCGGGGTCACAAACGTGGTCTCCGACAGGTTGGTCTCACGGGCGATCCGCTGCATCGTCGCATCCTCCAGCCCACGGGCGTCGGTGAAGACGCAGAGGGCGTTTCCAGCCAGCGCCCGGCTGGTGAACACGTCGCACTGAACGAACCGGTACTGAGGCATCCTCGCCAGAATACCGACGGTCCTGCGTGGCTCGCCGGTCGTGTGTAGGCTTGGGCTCGACGTGGCGACTGAATCGATCAGGATCCTGATCGCAGAGGACAACGCGCTGCTGCGTGGAGTTCTCCGCGATGCGCTCGCCGAGGCCGGGATGACTGTGGTCGCCGAGGCAGCCGACGGCGCCGCCGCCGTTCTGGAGGCGGAGAGGTCGAATCCCGACGTGGTCGTGATGGACATGCGGATGCCCAACGTCGACGGCATCGAGGCCACCGAGCAGATCGCCCAGGCGCCCTGGGCGATGCCGGTCGTCGTGCTGTCCGCCTACGACGAGCCGCAGATGATCGAGGCAGCCCTGGCGGCCGGCGCGACCAACTGCCTCAAGAAGGGCGTCGGGCTGGACGAGCTGATCGAAGCAATCCGATCCGCCGAAGCCGGCCGCGATCGAGGCGCTGTCTAGAGCCGGTTCGCGGTCAGCCGTCGAGCGACACGAAGACGTTCTTCAGCTCGGTGTAGTGCTCGAGCGCGTGGATGCCCAGCTCGCGGCCGAGCCCCGATTGCTTGAACCCGCCGAACGGCGCCTCGACGTGCACCGAGCTGTTCGAGTTGACCGAGATAACGCCGGCATCCACCGCGCGCGACACGCGCAGGGCGCGTGCCGGGTTGCCCGACCAGACCGAGGCTGACAGGCCGTACGGCGTGTCGTTGGCCAGCGCGACCGCCTCGGCCTCGTCCTTGAATCCGATCACGCACTGCACGGGCCCGAAGATCTCCTCGCGGGCGATCCGGGTGTCGTTGGTCACGCCGTCGATCACGCACGGGGTCAGATACCAGCCGGCGCCGTCGCGCACCTCCCCGCCGACCAGGACCGTGCCGCCGGCCTCGCGCCCGGCGTCGATGTAGGAAAGTGAGATCTCGCGCTGACGCTCGGTGATCATCGGCCCGACGTCGGTCGCCGCGTCCTCCGGGTCGCCCACCCGGATCGCAGCAGTGGCGCGCACGTAGGCGTCGAGGAAGCGCTCCCGCACCGACTCCTGCACCAGCAGCCGGGAGCGTGCGCAGCAGTCCTGGCCGGCGTTGGCGAACACCGACATCGGGATCTGCGCAGCCGCCTTGTCGAGGTCGGCATCCTCGAACACGATCGCCGCCGCCTTGCCACCCAGCTCGAGCGACACCCGCTTGATCGTCGCCGCCGCGTCGCGCATCACCTGCGACCCGACCTCGGTCGAGCCGGTGAAGCCGATCTTGTTCACGTCCGGATGCGCGACCAGGCGCCCGCCGGCTGCGCCGCCGGGACCGGGGACGACGTTCAGCACGCCCTCGGGGATGCCGGCCTCGAGGGCCAGCTCACCGAGGGCCAGAGCGGTCAGTGGCGTAAGCGTTGCCGGCTTGAGAACGACCGTGTTGCCGCAGGCCAGCGCCGGACCCAGCTTCCAGGAGGCGATCGCGATCGGGAAGTTCCAGGGCGTGATCAGCCCGACCACGCCGACCGGCTCCCGGAACGTCAGGTTGAGCCCGTTGCCCTGCGTGGGAACGGTCTCGCCGAAGAGCTTGTCGACGGCTCCGGCGTAGTAGTTCAGCGTGTCGGCGACCATCTGGGTCTCGCCCCGCGCGTCGGAGATCGGCTTGCCGACGTTGCGCGTCTCGAGCAGCGCCAGCCGCTCCAGGTTGTCCTCGACCAGGCTCGCAAACCGTCGCATCAGACGCGCCCGGTCGCGCGGCATCACCGCCCGCCAGGCGGGGAACGCCGCCCGGGCGGCGGCGACCGCACGGTCGATGTCCTGAGGGCCACCCTCGGCGACCTCGGCGATGGTCTCGCCGGTGGCCGGGTTGACAACGGCGAACGTCGCGCCCTCCGCGGCGTCGACGCGCTCGCCTCCGATCACCAGCCGCTCCAGCTCGGTGACGCTCATGCTGCTCTCCTCAGCTTGTGGGTGGCGGCCGCCTCCAGCAGCGCCGCAAACAGCGGGCCGCCGCCCGCCAGGTCTTCCTCGGGATGCCAGAGCACGCCCACGGCAAACCTGCGGTCGGGCCGCTCCAGGCCCTCGATCACGCCGTCGGGGGCAGTTGCGCTGACCACCAGCCCCTCGCCCACCCGCTCGGGCGACTGGTGATGGCAGGAGTGCACCGAGCCTCCGGCGCCCACGATCGCGGCCAGACGCGTCCCCGGAACCGTCTCCACGGGGTGGCGAACGAAGACGCCCGGCGGGCCCTTGTGGTCCGACGCGGAGTCGACCACCTCGGGCAGGTGCTGATGAAGCGTGCCGCCGGCGACGACGTTCATCAGCTGCATGCCGCGGCAGATCCCAAGCACCGGCAGGTCGGCCGCCAGCGCCGCCCGGAGCAGCTCGTCCTCGGCGGTGTCGCGGTGCTCGTAGACCCCGAGCGTGTCCGGATGGCGCTGCTCGCCGTAGCGCTCTGCGCCGATGTCCGAGCCGCCTGTGAGGACGAGGCCGTCGAGCACTCCCGACGAGCTGCTCGACGTCCGGCACAGGGGGTATCAGCAGCGGCATCCCGCCCGCCGCGACCACCTGCTTGACGTAGCCCGCCGGCACCATGTCGCACTCGACGTCACGCCAGTGCGAGAACGACGCCGGCACCTCGTACGCGGCCACGCCGATCAGGGGGCGGTTGCGGTCCATACCGCTCGCAGTATATGAACCGCAGACGAAGGATCCCCGTCGACGGAGGACTGCTGTGACGCTGGACGAGCTACGGGCAGAGGTCGAAGGCGGCACCGTCGACACGGTGCTGCTGGTGATGACCGACATGCAGGGCCGGCTGATGGGTAAGCGCCTGCACGCGCCGTTCTTCATGGCCGAGATCGCGGAGCACGGAGCGGAGGGCTGCTACTACCTGCTGACCGTGGACGTGGAGATGAACACCGTCCAGGGCTACGGGATGGGCTCCTGGGACACCGGGTACGGCGACTTCGTGTTCAAGCCGGACTTCGCGACGCTGCGCCGCGTGCCCTGGCTGGAGCGAACGGCTCTGGTCGTCGCCGACCTGGAGTGGCACGACGGGAAGCCGGTCGTCGCCTCCCCGCGCCAGATCCTGCGCCGCCAGATCGACCGGCTGGCGGAGCGGGGCTGGAAGGCATTCGTCGGCTCGGAGCTGGAGTTCATCCTGTTCCGCGACAGCTACGAGGAGGCGCGGGAGAAGCGATATCAGGACCTGCGGCCGGCCAATCCCTACAACGTCGACTACTCGATCTTCGGGACGACTGTGGTCGAGGACGTGCTGCGCCCGATCCGGCTGGGCATGGCGGGCGCCGGAATCCCGGTGGAGGACAGCAAGGGCGAGTGCAACTTCGGCCAGCACGAGGTGAACTTCCGCTACTCCGACGCGCTGGCGATGGCCGACAACCACTCGATCTACAAGAACGGCGCCCGTGAGATCGCCTGGCAGCACGACTCCTCGATCACGTTCATGGCGAAGTGGAACGAGCGAGAGGGGAACTCGTGCCACATCCACTGCAGCTTCTGGGACGACAAGGGCAGCCTGTTCCCCGGTGACGGCCACGGCTACAGCGAGCTGTTCGAGCAGTTCGTCGCGGGCCAGCTCCGCTACACGCGGGAGCTGACCTACTGGTTCGCGCCCAACGTCAACAGCTACAAGCGCTTCGCACGCGGCTCGTTCGCCCCAACCACGCTGGTCTGGGGCACCGACAACCGGACCTGTGCGTTCCGCGTCGTCGGGCACGGCAACGGCCTGCGGCTCGAGAACCGGATGCCGGGCGCCGACGTGAACCCGTACCTGGCCTTCGCGGCGATGATCGCCGCCGGCCTGCGCGGGATCGACGAGGGCCTGGAGCTGGAGCCGGAGTTCAAGGGCAGCGCGTACGAGGCCCCCGACCAGCAGCGGATCCCCTCCACCCTGCGTGACGCCGTCGATCTGCTGGACGGCTCACCGATGGCGCGCGAGGCGTTCACGGACGAGGTGGTCGACCACTACGTCCACGCCGGGCGCACCGAGCTCGAGGCCTTCGAAGCGGTTGTCACCGACTGGGAGCGCTTCCGCGGCTTCGAGCGGTTGTGAGACGGGCGCCCCTCGCGGGGCGCCCGCTCACCAGTAGCTCACTACGAGGGCCGACGACGGGTGATCCGGCGGATCATCGAGCGGCGGCGCTCCTGGCGCTCGATGTGGTCCTTCTCACGAGCGACGCGCATCAGGTAGTCCCGCTCGGTCTCGCGCTGCGGGGTCCTGGATCGTGCTGAGTAGATAGGCAGTAGGTAATTCATCATGACTCCATCATAAACGTCGTGTTTTCCACATTGTACCGAATAAACCGTATCTTCACCAACAGAACACCGGACAAATCGGAATGCGGAGCTCGTCCAGTATCGGCGGCCTAACCGAAACCTTGAACGGGAACCGTCCGGGCCCGCGGCGCCGGTACGATGCTCGACACGTGCCCTCGTAGCTCAGGGGATAGAGCGCGGCTCTCCTAAGGCCGGCGTCCCAGGTTCGAATCCTGGCGAGGGCATCCATGCTCCGATTCCTCGGCACATGTCTGGTGAACGCGATCGCCCTCTGGGTGGCGGTGAGGCTGCTCGGCGGAGTCACCGCGAGCAGCCTCGGCGATGTCGTCCTGGCCGGTGTGGTGCTGGGCGTGGCGAACGCAGTCGTCAAGCCAATTCTGACGATCCTCAGCATCCCGTTCATCATCATCACGCTCGGGCTCGCCCTGTTCCTGGTCAGCATGGGGATGATCGCCCTCACGTCGTGGCTCGTCCCCGGCTTCGACGCAGGCGGCTTCTGGTCGGTTGCCGCGGCGACGGTCATCGTCTGGCTGGTCAACGTCGTGTTCGATCTGGCCGCTGCGCACGAGCAACGCTGAACGACCGGAAAGGACGCAGATGATCCGCACGGGTGACGAGTACCGAGAATCGATCCGCGACGGCCGCGAGGTCTGGATCGACGGCGAGCGGGTGGACGACGTCACCACCCACCCCATGTTCAAGCCGCTGGTCGACGTTCGGGCGCGCATCTTCGACATGGCCCACGACGAGACCACGCGCGACACGATGACCTACCTCGACGCCGCCAGCGGGGAGCGCAACGCGATCGGCCTCAAGCCGCCGCGCTCGCGGGAGGACTGGGAGGACAAGCGCCGCGCGGTGGACGCGGTCATGGACGACGTCGGCGGCGTGGTGATCCGGGTCGGGGACGAGACGGTCGGCGAGATGTGGTCGCTGTACGACGGCCAGGACGTCCTCAACGAGGTCGACCCCCAGTTCGCCGAGAACATCCGCAACCACGTGCAGCGAGCCGTCACCGGCGACCCATTCCATGTCTCGGCCAACACCGACCCCAAGGGCGACCGGTCGAAGCGGCCGCAGGACCAGGATCCCGACATGCTGCTGCACGTCGTCTCCGAGACGGACAACGGGATCGTCGTCCGCGGCGCCAAGTACGAGACGGCTGCCGCCTACGCCAACCAGGCGTTCGTCAAGCCCACCATCGCCAACTGGGGCGACGCGGAGCTGTCCGACTACGCCCTCGGATTCATCTGCCCGATGGGAGCACGGGGTGTCCGGCACATCTGCCGCACCGGCTTTGCCGGCAGGCGACCGGCAGCCGACTATCCGCTGGCCAACCGGTTCGACGAGGTCGACACCCTGGTGGTGTTCGACGACGTGGAGATCCCGTGGGAGAACGTCCTCTTCTACCGCCACACGCGGGCTGCGGCCTTCATCCGAGCGACCCTCCACCGCTACAGCGCATTCCCGTTCGTGCAGCGGATCCTGCGCACGGCCGACATGCTGATCGGCGCGGCGCTGTTCAACGTCCGCCAGACCGGCCTCGAGCGGCAGCAGGCGGTGCAGGAGAAGCTGGCCGCGCTGGCCTGCTATCGGGAGGGGATCAACGCCCATCTGACGGCAGCCGTCGCCGAGGCCGAGCCCAGCCCCGGCGGCCTGCTGATGCCGAACCAGTCGCTGCTGCTCACGGGGCGGGTGCTGGCGTGCTCCCAGCTCCCCGCGATGATGCACGTCGCCCGCGAGCTGTGCGGGGGTCAGATCTGCGTCACGCCTGATCTGGCAACGTTCGAGAATCCGGCAACCGCGCCCTGGCTGGAGAAGTACTACACGGTCAACGAGCGCTGGTCGGCCGATGACCGGCGGCGGCTGCTGGCGTTCGCCCGGGACCTGCTGAACTCCGACTACGCCGGCCACCGGCTGACGTTCGAGCTGTTCGCACAGTCGCCCCCGTTCGCGCACCTGGCCGCCGTCTACCGGACGTTCGACTTCGAGCAGCCGCTCAGGGTCGTGCAGGCGTCCGCCGGCCTCTCCGAACGGGTGCTCGCCGGGAGCCCGGCATGACGCACCAGCGGATCCGGCCGTTCAACACCCGCGACACGTACCCCGAGCAGCAGCTCGACAACGACCTCTGCCAGGCCGTGATCGCGGGCGACACGATCTACCTCCGCGGCCAGGTGGCCCAGGACCTGGACACCCGCGAGAACGTTGCGGTGGGCGATCCCGGCGGGCAAGCCGAGAAGGTGATGGACAACATCGAGCTGCTGCTGGGGGAGTGCGACAGCCGCCTCGCGGAGATCTGCAAGGTGACCGTGTACCTGACCGACATCCGGTACCGCGAGGACGTCTACAAGGTGCTCGGGCGGAGGCTGCGCGGCGTCTTCCCCGTGTTCACCGGCCTGGTCGTCCAGGCGCTGGCCCGGCCCGAGTGGGTGGTCGAGGTCGACGTGATCGCCGTGCGGGAGGCCGGGTGACCTTCTCGCTGGTCGGCCGCGACGCCGCCACGGGCATGCTGGGCGTGGTGGTCAGCTCGTCATCACCTGCAGTCGCGGCCCGCTGCGCCCATGTGCGCGCCGGTATCGGCGCCGCCGCTTCCCAGAACGTCACCGATCCCCGCCTGGGAACACGGATGCTCGACCTGATGGCCGAGGGGGTCTCCGCCTCCGACGCTGTCGCGGCCATCACCTCCCAGCAGCAGCACATCGCCTACCGGCAGCTGACCGCGGTCGACGCCGCCGGCGGGACTGCCAGCTTCTCGGGTAGCCGGACGCTGGGCACTCATGCCGCGATCGAGGGCGACGGCGCGGTCGCTGCCGGCAACCTGCTCGCCTCGGCCGGCGTCCCGGCGGCCATGCTGGAGGCATTCGCCGAATCGGCCGGGGAGCACCTGGTGGAACGGCTGGTGCAGGCGCTCGAGGCCGGGCTGTCCGCCGGAGGCGAGGAAGGGCCGGTGCGCTCGGCCGGGCTCGTCGTCTGCGACCGGGTGGAGTGGCCGATCGCCGACCTGCGGGTCGACTGGCACGACGAGCCGGTTTCCGCGCTGCGCGCGGTGTGGGAGGTGTGGCGGCCCCAGATGGACGACTACGTGACGCGCGCCCTCGATCCATCGGCCGCGCCCTCCTACGGCGTGCCCGGCGACGAGCCGTGAACGCCGACGAGCTGATTGCACTCGCCGAGATTCCAGCCCCCACCGGGTCGGAGCAGGCCAGGATCGCCTGGCTGGAGCAGCGGCTGGCGGGCGCGGACGGCGCCCGCTCTCGCGACGCCGCGGGGAACCTGATCTGGCGGTTCGGCGACGAGGCGCCCGGCCTACTGCTGATGGCCCACGTCGACACGGTGTTTCCTTCTGAGACACCGCTGACCGTCGAGCGAGACGGCGACTGGGCGATCGGGCCCGGGATCGGGGACAACGCGGCCGCCGTGATGGCGTGCGTCTGGGCCCTGGAGGATGCGGGAGCGCCGCGCTCGCTGGCGGTGGCGTTCACGGTCGGTGAGGAAGGGCTGGGCAACCTGCGGGGTGCGCTTGCCGCGTGCGCCGACCTGCAGCCTGCGACGGCCGTCGCAGTCGAGGGCCAGGGGCTTGACGAGGTGATCCTCGACGCGGTCGGCAGCGTCCGCTACCGGCTGGCCGTGAGCGGGCCGGGAGGGCACTCGTGGTGGGACTGGGGCACGCCCAGCGCAGTCCACGCGCTGGTCGGCGTGGCCACTGACCTGCTCGCAGACCCGGTCAACATCGGGCGCATCTCAGGTGGCGGCGCCGCCAACGCCATCGCCGCCGAGGCCGAGCTGCTGGTGGAGCGGCGCTCGCTCGACGACGACGACCTGGACGCACTTGCCGAGAAGGTCGGCGAGCTCCGTGTCAGCTATCCGCTGACGCTGACGGCGGAAGAGGTCGGGCGCCGGCCCGCGGGCCGGCTCGACCCGGCCCACCCGCTGGCCGTGGCGGCGCTCGCGGTGCACGCCGAGCTCGGGCTCCCGGACCGCATCTCCTCGGGCTCGACCGACGCCAACGCCGCCCTCAGGCTCGGCATCCCCGCGCTGACGATCGGGTGCTCCCGCGGGTCGGGCATGCACACGAGCTCCGAGCGGATCGACCTCGGCTCGCTCGATACCGGAACGCGCCAGGTACGCGCGCTGGCCGACCGGCTGGCGCCGGTCAGCGCCGGGGACTGACCCACACGAGGGCCAGGCCCAGCGCACACGACCCGGCCGCGACAGCGAAACCGGGCCCGGGATCGCCCGCGCGCTGTGCCGCATATCCGGCCAGCGCCGCACCGAGGGCCGTCCCCGATCCCGTGCCGGCCGACAGCCAGCCGAAGCCCTCGGCGCCCCCGCCCAGTTCGCGCACCTGGAGGGTGATCGCGGTAATCGCCGGGTTGAGCCCCAGCCCGACCGCGAACAGCAGAGCGGCCGTGGCCGGCACGCTGCCCACCAGCGCCAGAACAACGGCGGCAGCCGTCAGGAGCACGAGCGCACCGACCAGATCGGCGGCTGCGGCCGAGCCCGAGCGCACGGCGCCGTAGGTCAGGCCCCCGGCCAGGCCGCCGATCGACATCACCGCGATCAGGAGGCCTGCCAGGGCGGGCTGGGTGTGCTCGGTCGCCACCGCGGCGACGGATACCTGCACGGCGCCCAGCGCCGAGCCCAGCAGGAACGACACGGCAACCAGCGCGAGCAGGGCGCCCGCGACCCGGCGACCCGGTCGGTCAGCGGCCTCCGCGTCGCTCGCCGCGGCGGGAAGCGAGAGCGCAAACCCGATGGTACCCACGCAGGCGACCAGGCCAAGCACCGCGACGGCGGCCCGCGGCGAGCTCGCCGCGATCACCACCGCCAGCAACAGCGGGCCGCCGAACACCGCCAGCTCCTGCGCAATCGTCGCCAGGCTGAACGCCGCAGACCTGGCCGCCGGCTCGATCGAGCGCCCCCACTCAGCGCGCATGGCCTGCGAGATCGGCGGCAGAGAGAGTCCGCACAGCAGCGCCAGCACGTCCAGGGCCGGAGCGGAACCGCCAGGTGCCGCAACCGCCAGAGCGCACAACGCAGCGGCGTGCCCCAGGGCGCAGCCGACGAGCACGGGCCGTACGCCGCGCCGGTCGAGCGCCCGTCCCTGAACCGGACGGGCGACACAGACGCCCAGCGCGAAGGCCGCGGCGGCGACGCCTCCGGCAGCCAGCGAGCCGGTCGCGCCGTGTACGACGAGCGCGATGCCGACGGCAACCGTCTGGGTGACCTGGGCGACGACGCTGCTCAGCGTCTGACGGCGGACTACCGGCACCCGAAGCAGGTCGCCGTACACCGACGCGATTGCCATCCGGTCAACCTAGATCATCGGCGCCCCCGTAGGTAAGCTTGCGCTCCACTGCCCGCCCGGAGGAGGCAACATTGACGACGGTCCTGGGTACAGATCTGATCCGTTCCGACGGACACGACAAGGTCACCGGCACCGGCCACTACACGGCCGACCTGACGATGGCGGGCATGCTGCACGCGAAGTTCCGCTACGCCGATCACACCCACGCCCGGATCACGCGGATCGACACCACTCGCGCTCGCGAGCTGCCCGGCGTCTTCGCGGTGATCACCCAGGGTGACGTCCCCGACGTTCGCTACGGGGCGTTCATCCAGGACCGCACGCTGTTTGCGAAGGACGTGGTGCGGTTCGAGGGCGAGATCGTCGCCGCCGTCGCCGCGCGCACGCCCGAGATCGCGGAGCAGGCGGCCGCCCTGGTCGAGGTCGACTACGAACCACTGCCCGCGGTGGCGGACATCGAAGCCTCGCTCGCAGAGGGCACGACGCTGGTGCACACGGACTGGGAGAGCTACGGCGCGATGGACGAGGTCGTCCGTGACCGCAACGACGCCTCCCGCTCGACCATCGCCAAGGGAGACGTCGAGGCCGGCCTTGCGTCGGCCGACGTCGTCGTGCGCGAGCGGTACGTGGCCGACATGTCGCATGCCGTGCCGATCGAGCCGCACGCCATCGTCGCGCACTGGCTGGGGTCGAAGGTGACCGTCTGGTCGTCGACTCAGGTGCCCTTCATCGCCCGCTCCGGGGTCGCGACCACCCTCGAGATCCCCGAGTCGAACGTCCGCATCATCGTCCCCTACCTGGGCGGCGGTTTCGGCGGCAAGTGCGAGTTCCACTTCGAGGCCCACATCGCCGCGCTGGCCCGCGCCACCCGGCGGCCGGTGCGGCTGGTGTTCAACCGCCGCGAGGAGTTTCTCGCACCCGACCATCGCCGCGAGGGCCAGGTGATCGAGCTGGAGACCGGCGCCATGAAGGACGGGACGCTGGTGGCCCGCCGCGCCCGGCTGATCCTGGACAACGGCGCCTACAGCGCCGACGCCCCCTTCTTCCCCCAGCTCGCCGCGATGATCGCCGTCGGCCCGTACAAGGTGCCGAACGTGTTCGTCGATGCCAGCCTGGCCTACACCAACACCACCCCGTCGGGCTCGGTGCGCGCCCCCACCGCGCCGCAGGCGTGCTGGGCGGTCGAGCAGCACATGGACTCGGTGGCCGGCCAGCTGGGGATCGACCCGCTGGAGCTGCGCCGCACGAACGTCGTCCGCGAGGGCGACGAGGGGCCGACCCGGCAGGTGTTCGACCCGATCGGCGCCGCCGAGACCCTGGACAAGGCAGCCGAGATGATCGGCTACGGGCGCGACCTGCCGGATGACGAGGCGATCGGCATCGCCTGCGGCTGGTGGCCCTCCTTCAGCATCGCCTCCGGCGCCTACGTGAAGCTGAACGCCGACGGGTCGGGGACGATCGTGACCGGCGCCCAGGAGTGCGGCACCGGCGCCGTGATGGCGTTGCCGCTGCTGGCAGCAGAGGTGCTCGGCATGCAGCCGGACGACTTCTCGGTGCTCTACCAGGACACCGACGCCGGGCCGTTCGACTCCGGGGCGTCGGGATCGCAGACGACCTTCAACAACGGCCGGGCCGTGGTGAAGGCGGCGGAGGACATCCGCGAGCAGCTGCTGACGCTCGCCGAGGATGCGCTGGAGGCGTCGCGCGCCGACCTCGAGCTGGCGGACGGGGCCGTCCGGGTCAAGGGCTCGCCCACCAAGAGCGTCGGCATTGCGTCGCTGTGCGAGACGGCCCAGGGCGACCAGCTCCTGCTCGGCCGCGGGTCGGGCACTCCACCTCCGGTGCCCGAGGTCGACGCCTCCGGGTGCACCGGGCGGCTGGGGATGGAGTCGTTCGTCGCGCCGACGTTCATCACGCACGCCGTGCACTGCAAGGTCGACCGCGAGACCGGCGTCGTCCGGGTGCTCGAGGTCGCCGCGGCCCACGATTCGGGCAAGGTGCTGAACCCGATCGGCGCCCGCGGCCAGGCGGAGGGCGGCGTCGTGATGGGGATCGGGATGGCGCACGCTCGAGGGCTCGCTGCTCGACGACGACGGCCGCCAGCGCAACCCGCACCTGCTCGACTACAAGCTCCAGACCTGCTCCGACGCGCCGCCGATCACCGTCCACTGGGTGCAGATCGACACGCCCCAGGCGGGGCCGTTCGGCTCCAAGGGGATCGGCGAGCCGCCGTGCGTCCCGACGCCGGGCGCAATCGGCAACGCGATCGCCAAGGTCACCGGGGCGCGGGTGCACCGGCTGCCGATGACGCCCGAGCGGGTGTGGGAGGCGATGCAGGCATGAGCTCGACCTACCTCGCCGCAACCAGCATCGAGGAGGCGGTGAACGCGCTGGCGTCGGGAGCCCGGCCGATCGCCGGCGGCACCGACCTGGTGGTCGGAGCGCGGCAGGGCAAGGCGCCGCTGCCCGACTCGCTGGTGGCGATCCACCGGATCGACGCGCTGCGCGGCATCGGCATGCGGAGCGGCTTGCTTCGGATCGGCGCGCTCGCCAGTCACGAGGACGTCGAGCGTGACCTCCTCGTTCGCGAGCGCTTCACCGGGCTGGCCGACGCCTCGGGCATCGTCGGCAGCCACGCCACCCGCCACGTCGGCACGCTGGGCGGCAACGTGATGAACGCCTCGCCGGCCATGGAGACCGGCGGCCCGCTGATCTGCCTGGGCGCCCAGGTGGTGCTCGCCTCCCCGCGCGGTGAACGGCGGGTCGCGGTCGAGGATCTGTTCACCGCGCCCGGGAGGACGAGCGCGGAGGCCGACGAGCTGCTGACTGCGATCGAGGTTCCCGAGCCGGCGACGGCCACGGGGAGCTGCTACGTGCGGCTCGAGTACCGGCGGCAGATGGAGATCGCCATCGTCGGGGCGAGCGCCGCGGTCACGCTCGACGACGGCAAGGTGAGCGTCGCGCGCGTCGCGATCACGGCCCTGGCGCCGACCATCCACCGGGTGGCGGCGGCCGAGGCGGCGCTGACCGGTACCCACGCCTCCGACCGGGCCGTCGAGGCTGCCGCGGCCGCGGCAGCCGCAGCGTCGCGACCGATCTCCGACGTCCGCGGCTCGGATGTCTACCGCCGCGCGATGGCCGCGGTGATCACGAAGCGGGCGATCCGCGCCGCGCTTCAGCGAGCCCGCGGCGAGCACGTCCCGATTCCCGCCAGCCCCGCGTTGCACGCGGCGACCGGATGATCTGAGGAGGTCAACGTGCGATACGAGGCGACGCTGACAGTCAACGGAACGCCCTATCCGGTGGAGATCGAGCCGGATCGCAGCCTTCTGACCGTACTGCGCGATGAGCTCGGACTGACCGGCACCAAGGAGGGCTGCGACGACTCCGAGTGCGGCGCCTGCATGGTGATGATCGACGGCAAGCCGGTCAACTCCTGCTCGTTCCTGGCACTGCAGGCCGACGGTCGCGAGATCACGACCATCGAGGGGCTCGCACCCGGCGGCGAGCTGCATCCGCTGCAGCGGGCGTTCCTGGCCGAGGGCGGCGTGCAGTGCGGCTTCTGCACCCCGGGCATGCTGATCTCGGCGGCGGCGCTGCTACGCCGGTCACCGCACCCGACCGAGGAGGACGTGCGCGTCGCCCTTTCGGGCAACCTATGCCGCTGCACGGGCTATCAGGGCATCACCAACGCCGTCCTCCGGGCGGCCGAGGAGCTGGCGCGTTGACGGTCTCGACGTCGCTCCACGAGGAGGCGATCGAGCTCACCCGCGATCTGATCCGCGTCGACACGTCCAATCCCCCGGGGCGTGAGACGCCGGCGGCGATGCTGCTCAAGTCCTACCTCGAAGCCGCGGGAGTGGAGTGCGAGCTGATCGCGCGCGATCCCGACCGGGCGAACCTGGTTGCGCGCATCCCGGGCACCGGCGGTGGCCCGTCCCTGGCCCTGCTCGGGCACACCGACGTCGTGCCGGCCGACGCCCAGGACTGGGCTCACCCGCCGTTCTCGGGATACGTGGACGGGGACGGGTTCCTGTGGGGGCGAGGCGCCGCAGACATGAAGACCGAGACGGCCGTCCGGGCGGTCGCGATCGCCGAGCTGGCCCGGACCGGCTTCCAGCCGCGGGGCGATCTCATCTACATCGCCGAGGCTGACGAGGAGGACGGCACCGAAGAGGTCGGCCTGATCTGGCTGGCCGGCGCCCGCCCCGATGTCCGCACCGACCTCGCCATCAACGAGGGCGGCGGCGCTCGCTGGGAGCTGTCGGACGGACGCGTTGTCTACCCCATCAACATCGGTGAGAAGGCGACGCTGCCGGCGCTGGTGACCGCGCTCGGCGAGGCCGGGCATGCATCGACGCCCACAGCCGGAGCAAACGCCGTGCCGCGATTGGCAACCCTGATCGGCCGGCTGGCGGCCTACCGCACGCGGATGCGGGACCTGCCCGAGACGCGGGCCATGCTCGAGCTCCTGGTCGGGCCGTACGGGCACGACCTCCAGGGCGCCGTCACCCGCGCGGTCACGCTGCACCCGTCATTCCAGGAGGGTCTGCCCCCGCTGTTCGGCTCGACCATCGCGCCGACCCGCCTGACCGGGTCCTCGGCCCGCAACGTGATGCCGGGCCGGGCAAGCGTCGAGTGCGACTGCCGGATCCTGCCGGATGAGCCCCCCGAGGGCCTGGAAGAGGAGCTGCGGCAGGCGCTGGGCTCCGACCTCCCCTACGAGCTGGCCTTCCTCGAGACGCCGACCGGGGGCAGCATGTCGCCGATCGATGGCCCTCTCTACGCAGCCTGCCAGCGGTTTCTCGACCGCAGCGACCCGGGCGCGAAGCTGCTGCCGGTGCTGTCGACCGGGTTCACCGACTCGCACTTCCTGCGGCAGGCGTTCGGCACGGTCGCCTACGGCTTCTTCCCCGTGGCCCGCACCCCGACTGACATCTACGACGCCGGCGTGCACAACCGCGACGAGCGGATCCACACTGACGATCTCGCACTGGCGCTCCAGTTCCATCTGGAGCTCTGCCGCGAGATCGGCGAACTGGAGCTCTAAGAGCGCCTAAGAGGTCGAGGCCGCGCGGCCGGTCAGCAGGTCGATGACGCGCTGCCGCACCGTCGGCGGCACGTCTTTCGACTCGGCAAGACCGAACAGGAACCGGGCCAGACGCGCGGTCGTCGCATCGTCGAGGGCCACCACGCTGGTCACCCGGCCCTCGTCGTCGTACATGCTGAGACGGGTGTGCGGCGGGCCGCTCGCCGGGTCGAAGTACCGCGATACGCGGAGCCCGCGACCGGGCGCATCGACGTCGGGGTGGGGCGGAAACAGCGCGACTGCCTTCCGCCGCTGGGGCGCAGCACACCAGGGGCAGAACGGGTGCCCGGGATCGACTGACTGACCGCAACTCCGACAGACCACGACGTAACCTCGCTTCCCTCAGCTACGACGTTACTCCGCAGGCTGGCCGAGCGCCACCCCGCTTCCCAATCGTGCCCGCAGCAGGAGCGCCGCAGCGGTGCCGACCGCGAACGCCCCCAGGCAGACGCCGACCACCGCTCCCCAGCCCGACGACAGCCGCAAGCCCGGCAGGTACGCGCCCGCACCACCCGCCAGGTAGTAGATCGTCAGGTGCAGGCTGGTGGCGGTGCCGCGGTGGTGGTCGACCAGGGTCGGCAGCAGGATCTGGCAGGTGGTGACGATCGAGAACATCGCAAACGCCGTCATCGCCAGGCCCAGGATCAGCACGGGAAGGCTTGCGACCAGCGTCAGAGCCGCTCCCGCCATCGCCACGGCGGTGAGGAGGGGCAGCAGACGGGCAGGGCCGGCGCGGTGGGCGAGGTGGCCGACCCACGGCACTGCCGCCCCCACCACCCAGACGCCGTAGACGAGGCCGGACTGTCCGATGGTCAGCCCGATCGCGGGCGAGGTGAGCCGGTAGCTGGCATAGGTGAACAGACCCACGTAGCCGAAGAACGTCGCAGCGGCGACGACGGCGTTCATCAGCAGCATCCGGTTGTGAACGTGATCGGAGATCGCCTCGCCGAGCGGCCGCCGGGCAGGGTAGGGCGCGTCGCGCGGCAGCCACGCCCACATCGCCAGCGCCCCCAGTGCGACCGGCACCACCAGCGCCCCCAGCGCCCAGCGCCAGCCGACCCAGTCGGCGATCAGAGCCGTCCCCACCCGGCCGACCAGGCCGCCGAACGTGAGCGACGCGGTGTACGCGCCCATCGCCGCCCCTACCGCGGGCCCGCGAAACCGCTCGGACACGTACGGCACGGCGACGACCAGCAGCCCCGGCATCAGTGCGCCCTGGACGGCCCGCAGCGCGAGGAACACCGGCAGTGTCGAGGCGATGGCGACGAGCCCCGTCGGGATCACCAGCAGCACGGCCGAGCCAACCATGACACGCGCCCGTCCGATGCGGTCGGAGAGCGGCCCGTGCACCCAGGCGAAGACGGCCACTGCGAAGACGACCACCGTGATCGAGAGGCCGGCCTGAGCGGGGGTCGCATCGAGCCCGCGGGACAGCTCGGGCAGGATCGCCTGGGTCGAGTACATCGTCGCGAACATCGACGACGCGCCCAGGAACAGCGCGACCGCAGCGCGGCCGCTGCCCGCGCCCGCCGCCCGGTCAGACACTCTCGGCGACGACGTGCGGAGCCGCGGGCACGACACGCAGCGCCACCTGGCCGTTGAGCAGGCTGAGCAGCCGCTCCCCGGCCAGCTCACGGCGCCACCCCTGCAGCAGCGGGTGCTCGTCTCCGGTCCCGCGCGCGACGGCCACCACCAGCGATTCCAGGTCGTCGCGGGTCGCCACCAGCTCGGAGGCAATGCCCGCCTCCGAGCAGCAGGCCTGCAGGACGGCGCTGGCGAGCGGCAGCACCGCCCGCACGCGAGCACGGAGGTCCGCCGACAGCTCGCCCTCGCGCGGGGGGCCCTCGCCGGCAGAGGCAAGCACGGCAAGCAGCTCGTCGAGCTGACGGCCCCGCTTGAGCTGGAGGCCGCGCACGGCGAGCGCGTCGTCGGCCGTCTGCGGCCGTCGCCGGGCCAGCTCGACCAGCGTCGCGTCGCGCACCAGCCAGGACACCGGGATGTCACGCCTGCGGGCCTCGCGCTCGCGCCAGGCCGCCGCCGCCACCAGGGCGCCGAGCTGGCCCGATCGGAGCTTCCCCCGTCCCGCCACTCGCCGCCAGGCGGTGTCCGGATCCTGCACCAGAGCGGCGCCGGGGCCAAAGCGGCGGTCCATCTCCTCCGCCGCCCAGCGCTCCCGGCCCTGCGAGCGGAGCCGCTCCCGCAGCGCGGATGCGGCGTCCAGCAGGTACCGCACGTCGTCCGCTGCGTACTCCACCTGGGTGGCCGTCAGCGGCCGCTTGCTCCAGTCGGTGAAGCCCTCGGCGTGGCGCAGCGAGACCTTGACGGAGCTGTCCAGCATGCGCTCCAGCGAGAGCGACCCGCCGTACCCCGCGAAGCCGCCTGCGAGCTGCGTGTCGAACACCGCCCGCGGGGCAGTCCCGAAGTGAAGGGCGAATCCGGTCAGATCCGCGCCAGGCGCGTGCATCACCTTCTCGACCGCCCCGTCGGCCAGCAGCTCGGCCACCGGCTCCAGCGGTGCGCCGTCCACCGGGTCGACCACCGCCAGCCGGTCGGGCGTCGCCAGCTGGACCAGGCACAGCACCGGCGCGTAGGTGCGCTCCCAGACGAACTCGGTGTCGATGGCGCAGATTCCCGCCCGGCGCGCGTCATCCACCAGGCTCGAGACGGCACCCGCAGCGGCGATCCGCTCGATGTTCACGCCCGCGACCATAGCCCACAAAGACTGCGCGTCAGGGCATAAGCTTCAGACACAATGGCCGACTGGATCATCTGGGTTATCGTCGCCGTCGCCTGCATCGCGGTCGAGATCACGACGAAGACGTTCGTCACCCTCTACTTCGGCGTCGCCGCCGCGCTGGTGGCCGCCCTCTCGCTGACCGGGGCCGGGCCCGTGTTCCAGGTGCTGGCGTTCGCGGCCCTCTCGGTGGGCGGGCTCGCCGCGACGCGGCCGTGGCTGATGCGGGCGGCCGGCGCCTCGACTCCGGCAGTCCCCAGCGGCGTGGACGCCATGCGCGGGCGGATCGGCACCGTCACCAAGGCCATCGGCGACCTCGACCCGGGCCTGGTGCGGATCGGCGGAGAGGTGTGGACGGCCCGCAGCTACCTGGACGAGCCGATTCCGGAAGGCAGCCGTATAGAAGTTGTGCAGATCGAGGGCGTGACCGCCATGGTCATGCCCATACCCAGTATTCACGACGAGCTCCCCAAGGAGACCTGACCTTCATGGCCACACTGATCGTCGCACTCGTGCTCGCGGCCCTCGCCATCCTGGTGGCGGTGGCGGCCGTCAAGGTGGTGCACCAGGCCCACATCGGGGTGATCGAGCGGTTCGGCAAGTACCAGCGCCAGCTGCCTCCGGGCCTGCACCTGGTCGTCCCCATGTTCGACCGGATGGCCGCAGTGGTGGACATGCGCGAGACGGTGCAGCCGTTCGCGCCGCAGCCCGTGATCACCCAGGACAACGTCACCATCGGCGTCGACACGATCGTCTACTACCAGGTCACCGACGCATTCCGGGCCACCTACGAGGTGGCCAACGTGCTGCTGGCGATGGAGCAGCTCGCCATCACCACCCTGCGCAACGTGGTCGGCTCCATGACGCTGGAGGAGACGCTGACCAGCCGCGACTCGATCAACACGCAGCTCCGTGTGGTGATGGACGAGGTGACCGAGAAGTGGGGCGTGCGCGTCACCCGCGTCGAGCTGAAGAGCATCGACCCGCCGCGCAGCATCCAGGAGGCGATGGAGCAGCAGATGCGCGCCGACCGCGCAAAGCGCGCCGCCATCCTCCAGGCCGAAGGCGAGAAGCAGTCGGCCATCCTCCGCGCCGAGGGTCTGCGCCAGGCGGCCATCCTCAACGCCGAGGCCGACCAGAAGTCGAACGTGCTCCGCGCCGAAGGCGAGAAGCAGGCACGCGCGCTGCGGGCTGCGGGCGAGGCCGAGGCGCTGGCCAACGTCTTCAACATGGTGCACGAGACCGGCATCGAACCCAGCGACATGCTGGGCTACAAGTACCTGGACGCGCTGCCGGCAGTGGCTGCCGGGGACGCGAACAAGCTGCTGCTGCTGCCCAGCGGAGCGTCCAACGCGATGGGCGCAATCGCCGGCCTCGGCGCCGCTCTGGCAACCGGCGGCGAGCCGACGCCCGAGGCCAAGCAACAGCCGGCGCGGCGCGCGGCGGCACCCCCTGCAGCGCCCAAACCGGGCGGTGACGGCGAGCCGCCGAAGGCGTAAGCGCGTGCCGGCGGAGTGCCTGTCGTAACGGTCATGCCCCCCGCCCGTCTGGCCCGCTTGTAGAATCGGTCGTCCCGTCTTGCGAAACTCTTCACCGGATGTCCGAACGACAGTGATCCGGCGATCCCGCCGATCATGGACCGTACTCGCCGCGCTGCTGGGGAGCGCGCTGGCGTACCTGTCGACCGCGGTGCCCGCGCTGGCGAGCACGGCCACGCTGGTCGACCCGGAGTCGACCAACGCGGAGGCCATCAACCAGATCTACCGCGCGGCCCTGGGGGTCACGATCACGATCTTCGTGCTGGTCGGCGGCTGGCTGCTGTACTCGGCCATCCGGTTCCGCGAGCGGCCGGAGAACGCCGACGAGGAGCCGCCGCAGACCCACGGCTCGACGCGCCTGGAGATCGGCTGGACGGTCGTGCCGATCCTGATCCTGGTCGCGCTCTGCGGCTACACGTTCTGGAAGCTGCCGAGCGTCGAGGACGTGCCGGCCAACCACATCAACATCCACGTGGAGGCGCAGCAGTTCTCGTGGACGGTGACCTACCCCAACGGGAAGTCCAATCCGGGCGCCAAGATCACGCTGGTGGCGCCGGTGAACACGCCGGTGGAGCTGCATCTCAACTCGAAGGACGTGATCCATGACTGGTGGGTGCCGGCGCTGGGACAGAAGGTCGACGCGATTCCCGGCCAGACCAACCACATCTGGTTCAAGGCGACGCGGACCGGCATCTACCGCGGGCAGTGCGACGAGTTCTGCGGCATCGGTCACGCCGACATGCTGATCTACGTCAAGGTGGTCACTCCCGAGGCATACCGCACGCTTCGTGAACGGGCTGAAGAGCTGATGGCGACCCAGGTAGCACCCGCGCCGGCCGCGCCACCCGTGCAGGCCCAGAGCAGCGGGCTCCGCATGTGGCTGACCACCGTCGACCACAAGAAGATCGGGATCCTGTACCTGGTCACCACGCTGCTGTTCTTCCTGGTCGGCGGCCTGATGGCCCTGATCATCCGCCTGCAGCTGGCCAGCGACAACGGCAAGGTGGTCTCGCCCGAGAACTACGACCGCCTGTTCACGATGCACGGCACGACGATGATCTTCCTGTTCGTGGTGCCGGTGATGGCGGCCTTCGGGAACTACTTCGTGCCGCTCCAGATCGGCGCCCGCGACATGGCCTTCCCGAAGCTGAACGCCATGTCGTACTGGCTGTTCCTGTTTGGCGGGCTGGGCATGTACTCGAGCTTCGTGTTCGGTGGCGCCCCGGACGCCGGCTGGACGTCGTACCCGCCGCTATCGGAGATCTCTGCCGGGCACGGCATCGACTTCTGGATCGTCGGCCTGCACGTCGTCGGCCTGTCGTCGCTGATCGGGGCGATCAACTTCATCTGCACCATCCACAACATGCGGGCGCCGGGCATGCGGCTGTCCCGGATGCCGCTGTTCACCTGGACGATCGACGTCTACTCGGTGATGATCCTGGCCGCCGGGCCGGTGCTGGCGGGCGCGCTGACGATGCTGCTGCTCGACCGCAACTACGGCACCCACTTCTTCATCCCGTCCCAGGGCGGGAACCCCCTGCTCTGGCAGCACCTGTTCTGGTTCTACAGCCACCCCGTGGTCTACGTGATGGCGCTGCCCGGGTTCGGGATGATCTCGGAGATCATCGCCACGTTCTCGCGCAAGCCGCTGTTCGGCTACAAGGCGCTGGTCTACTCGACCGTCGCGATCGCCTTCCTCGGCTTCCTGGTCTGGGGCCACCACATGTTCGCCGTCGGGTTCCCGGAGCCGCTGAACATCTGGTTCATGCTCACGTCGGTTGCGATCGCCGTGCCGACCGGCGTCAAGATCTTCAACTGGATCGGCACCATGTGGATGGGCCGGATCCGCTTCGAGCCGCCGATGCTGTTCGCAGTCGGCTTCATCGGGCTGTTCCTGATCGGCGGCCTCTCGGGGATCCTGCTGGCGCTCTTCCCGATCGACCAGCAGGTGACCGACAGCTACTTCGTGGTTGCCCACTTCCACTACGTGCTGGGCACCGTGCCGGTGTTCGCCGTGATGGGCGGCCTCCACTACTGGTTCCCGAAGATGTCCGGGCGGATGCTCAATCGCAGCCTCGGCATCTGGAGCTTCTGGGTCATGTTCGTCGGCTTCAACATGACGTTCTTCCCGATGCACGCGATGGGCCTGTCCGGCATGCCGCGCCGCATCGCCACCTACGCCACCCACCCGGGCTGGGTGACGCTGAACGAGATCTCGACGCTCGGCTCGTTCCTGCTCGGAGCGGGCGTGCTGATGGTCGCCTGGAACTGCCTCAGCTCGCTGCGCACCGGGCGCATCGCCGGCAACAACCCCTGGAATGCGAACTCGCTGGAGTGGTACACGACCTCCCCGCCACCCGATTACAACTTCGACTCGCTGCCGCCGATCCGCAGCGAACGCCCCCTCTACGACCTGCGCCAGGCCGCCCGTGCGGAGGCCGGCGGAGGCCCCACCGGATAGGTACCCCACCCCAAGGACTGAGGATGCTCGACAAGAAGACCGCAACCGCGAACATCACCCTGGCGCTGAAGCTGGGGCTGTTCTCGGCGTTCATGTTCATCGCGACGATGATCGTCGGCGAGCTGGTGGTGCATGCCTGACGGAGAACGGACACCAGAAGATCCACCTTCCTGAGCCCTCGGCTCAGCCGATCATCACGGCGTTCGGCACCGCGATGATGATCATCGGGCTCGTCCCCGACAGCCGTCTGTGGCGGCTGGCGTTCGTCTCCATGGGCTTCTCGATCATGCTGATCGGGCTCTGGCTCTGGGTCAGGGACGCGATCGAGGAGTACCGCAACCTGCCGGATTAGCCCGCGCCGCCGGCGTCCTGCCACCGAGGCAGCAGACCGGCGATGTGCTCCGCCGCGGCGTTCCAGCTCTGAGCGTGCCCCTCGGCCAGCAGCCGCGCATACGGCGCCTCGCCCGCGGCACCCCGCCGCTCAATCAGGTCGGCCTCGTGTCGGCAGCGCTCGAGACCGACGGCCAGGACGTCGTTCGGTATTCGGTCGCGACCGTAGCCGTCAGCGAACACCGCCAGGCGTCGCAGCACGTCCCGCTCGGAGATGCCCCTGTCCGGGAACAGCGGCACCAGCCCGGTCACCGCCCAGCCCAGATCCCACGCCCGCCGGCCTGGAGCCGCTCCATCCCAGTCGATGAACGCCCACCCACCCCCGTCGAGCGCGATCAGGTTCCAGGACGCCAGGTCGTTGTGGCAGAGCAGCTCGTGCGGCCCGCGGGGGTCGCCGCCGCGCTGAGCCCATCTGTAGGCCCCGATGTCAGGGAATGACTCAGCCGCGTCGTGATAGCGGCGAATCAGCCCGGCGACCGACGCCAGCGCCTGGTCGGTCGCGATCAGATCCTCGTGGTCAGGATGCACCACGCGCCCGGCGATGTACGTGACGATCTCCCGCCCCTGCTCGTCGAGGCCGAGCGGGCGCGGAGCCCCTTCGAAGCCGACGGCCTCGAGATGGCGCAACAGGGCGTGCACGCCCGGCGTCCATTCACCCGCCGGCCGGCGGACGGTGTCGCCCACGCGCACGACCGCGTCGTGGGTGTTCCCTCCCAGAAGCGGCTCTTCGTCCACGGCCGCGAGCGTACCGCTGCAGGGCTCACCCCTGCACGCCTCAGAGGAGGTAGACGACCGTGAACAGCAGCACCCAGACGACGTCGACGAAGTGCCAGTAGAGGCCGGTCACCTCGAGTCCGAGGTGCTCGTCGGCTGAGTACTTGCCGCGGCAGGAGCGGACGAACGCGATCGAGAGCAGTGTGGCGCCGACCAGCACGTGCAGGCCGTGCAGGCCGGTCAGCGCGAAGAAGGTCGACGGGAAGGCGCCGTCGGAGGGGACGAAGCCGAGGCTGTGGTACTCCCGCATCTGCAGCGCCAGGAAGGTCAGCCCCATGATCAGCGTCAGCCCCAGGCCGACCACCAGCCCGAACCGCTTGTTGCGCTTGATCGACACCAGCGCCCAGTGCATCGTGAAGCTCGACGAGATCAGGATCGCGGTGTTGATCGCGGTGCCGGTCTTGGGGATGTCGAAGCCGCCGAACGGGTAGTGCGGGTGGCTGAAGCGGACGTAGAAGAACGCGGTGAAGAACGAGCCGAAGAGCATGATCTCCGACCCGATGAACATCACCATGCCGAGGAAGACCGGCGATCGCAGCAGGCTCTCGTGGTACGCCGAAACCTGTTGCTCGCCGGTGCTGACGAACGGCCCGTCGCCCTCCATCGTCGCCGCGTGCGAGCTCACGCCTGGCTCTTCTCCGCCGCGGGATCGACGACCACGTGCTCGACCGGCAGCTTCGTCCGGTCGCGCACCCGGTCGACCAGGTCGCGCCGCATCCAGCCGGATCGGGTCGACGGCAGGGTCGAGATGATGATCTCCTGCGGCGGGTCGCTGCCCTCGACCTGGTCGAGCACGGCCGTGTACGGATCGGCGCTGACGACCTCGCCGTCAGCCTCGACGCCCGCAGCGCGGAGCTCGGCGAGCGTGCGGTCGAGCCGAGCCTGCGTCGCCTCGTGGACCCGCGCCTTGTCGATCACCCAGGCGCCGCCGGGCTCGGACTCGGGGCAGATCACCGTCACCCGCACGGGCTCGGTGCCGGCGCGCTCTTTGAGGGCGGCGATCAGCTTGTCGCCGGCGACGGTCTGATTCGCAACCACCAGGATGTGCTTCATCGCGCTCAGCACTGCCTCTCTTCGCTCGGGAGCGGCGACTACGCCGCCGGGAAGGGCAGCCGGTCGGCTTGTGACCAGCTCGGGCTCGGGAGTGTGGAAGCGGACGATTGCGTGTCGTGCTCCAGGCGTCCCGTACTCGTACGGACCGCCCACCACCTGCGGAGGCTCGTCGAAGTTGAAGATCGGCGGAGGCGAGCTGACCTGCCATTCCAGGGTCAGCGCGCGCCACGGGTTCGCCGGGGCGATCTCGCCGTATTTCCAGCTATGGACGATGTTGTAGAGGAAGACCAGCGTCGACGCCCCGAGTGCGAATGCGCAGACCGAGATGAAGAAGTTCAGATCCGCGAACCTGGGGGCGTAGTCGTAAACTCGCCGCGGCATCCCCTCGAGCCCCAGCCAGTGCATGGGCATGAACGTCAGGTTGAAGAAGATGAAGGTCAGCCAGAAGTGCAGCTTGCCCAGCGTCTCGTCGTACATCCGGCCGGTCATCTTCGGGAACCAGTGGTAGATGCCGGCGTAGATCGTGAACACGGAGCCGCCGTAGAGCACGTAGTGGATGTGCGCCACCACGAAGTAGGTGTCCGACGTGTTGATGTCGACCGGGATGACGGCCAGGAAGATGCCCGACAGGCCGCCGATCACGAACGTGAACAGGAAGCCGCAGGCAAACCACATCGCGGTCGTCATGTGCAGCATCCCGCGCCAGATCGTGGCCAGCCACGAGAAGATCTTGATGCCGGTCGGGACGGCGATCAGCATCGTGGTCGCCATCATCGGGATCCGCAGCCACGACGCCATCCCGCTGACGAACATGTGGTGGGCCCAGACGGTGAAGCCGAGCACGCCGATGGCCACCGTCGACAGGGCGATCAGCCGGTACCCGAAGACCGGCTTGCGGCTGTGGATCGATAAGACCTCGCTGATGATGCCGAACCCGGGCAACATCATGATGTACACGGCCGGGTGGCTGTAGAACCAGAAGATGTGCTGGTAGAGGATGACGTTGCCGCCCTTGGCCGGGTCGAAGAACCCGGTGTGCATGACGCGGTCGAACAGCACCATGAACTGGGAGCCGGCGATGAACGGCGTGCCGAGCACGACCAGCGACGAGGTCGCCAGGTTCGCCCAGACCAGCAGCGGCATCCGCCAGAACGACATCCCGGGCGCACGCATGGTCACGATCGTGGCCAGGAAGTTGACCGCCGTCGCGATCGATGACGCGCCTGCGAACTGGACGCCGATCGTGAAGAACGTGTCGCCGATCGGGCCGTGCTCGGAGAGCGGGGCGTAGTTCGTCCAGCCGGCCTGGAACGGCGTCACCAGGAAGGACGACATGAAGATCACGCCGCCGGGGATCAGCATCCAGAAGGACAGCGCGTTCAGGCGCGGGAAGGCCATGTCCTGGGCGCCCAGCATCAGCGGCACCACGAAGTTCGCGATCCCGGCGAACGACGGGATGACGAACAGGAAGATCATGATCGTGGCGTGGGCCGAGAAGAGGGCGTTGAAGTTGCCCGGCGAGACGTACTGGGTGCCCGGCGCCGCCAGCTCCGCCCGGACGCCCTCGGCGAGCGCGCCGCCGATCAGGAAGAAGATGAACGTGGTGACCAGGTACTGGATCCCGATCACCTTGTGGTCGGTGTTCACCCGGAAGTAGTCGCGCCACGAGTACGCGCCGTGCTGGGAGTGGTCCTCCTGCACCCAGTCTGGCTTGCCGCTGATGTACCCCCACCAGTAGTCGAAGCAGCCGATGCCGACGGTGAACCCGATCGCCCCGAAGGTCAGGCCGAAGGTTGCCGCCACCTCGGCGCTGTACGGGTGCGGGAAGCCGAGCAGGTGGCGGATGAGCATCGTGATCAGGATTGCGGTGCCGCCGAATGCTCCCGACACCCAGAACGCACGGATCCAACCGGCGCCCAGCCAGGGGCTCCCGCCGCCGCGGCTGACCGGGCCGTGGTGATGGTCGTCGTGCGCGGGTGCGGGAATCGGTTCGGCGTGGACCGCCATCTATGCGCCTCCCTGCTGCGGTTGCGCGGCCTTGGCCTTGGCCAGCCACGCATTGAAGACGTTCTCCGGCAACACCCGCACCACCGCACGCATCTGGCTGTGGCCGATTCCGCACAGCTCGGTGCAGATCAGCGCGTACGTGCCGAGGCGCGTCGTGTGCGCGTAGGTGTGGTTCATGACGCCGGGCACCGCATCGGCCTTTACCCGGAACTCGGGCACGTAGAACGAGTGGATGACGTCATCCTCCCGGGCGGTGATGTTGAACTGGATCTCCTGGCCGATGGGGAGGTAGAGGATTCCCGTCTTGACCCCGTTCGGATAGGTGAACGTCCATGCAAACTGCTCGCCAAGCACGCCCACCTGGAGGCCGCCCTTGGGCGGTTTGGCCTCGTTCCTGATCAGCACAAAGCTGCCGTAGACCGCGAACGAGAGCACGATCACAAGCGGGATCAGCGTCCAGAGCACCTCGAGCCCGGTGTGGCCGTGGATCGGCGGCCCGTCCCGCGTATCGTCCAGCGGCACCCTGAATTTCCAGATCGAGTAGACGAGGAAACAGACTACGAGGGCGAAGATGTACGACGACATGATCATCAACGCCAGATACAGGGTGTCCTGGCGCTCGGCCTGCACCGATGCTTGCACCGGGAACCAGTCGCCGAAGGTAAGCCACGAGAAGATCGAACCGATCGTTCCGAGGACGACCGAGACCACACCGACTTTGAGCGCAGACATCCAGCGTGATACTAGGACACCCGCAAGACGCGGGCAATCGGAACCGGCACCTTCGCCGGCCGGCGGTCCGTGGCATCATGGGAGAAGCCGATGCAGCTGATCCTCAGCCACCTGCCGCACATCATCCCGGCGATCGTCGGCCTCGCCTTCCTGGCCCGGTTCACCTGGTACATGAAGAGCCTGCCCCCGGCCGACCTCACCGACGAGGAGCTGGCCAACTGGCACGCCTCCCGCAAGCAGGGCGGCGGCGGCACCTCCGACATCTAGTCCCAGACCGGCGCGGCAGAATACGGCGGTGACCGTCCACCTGACAGGCATCCGCGTGAGCTATGGCCCCGACGAGGTGCTGAAGGGCGTCTCGGCGATCGTGCCGCCGCGCGACCGCCTGGCGCTGGTCGGTCGCAACGGCGCGGGCAAGACGACGCTGCTGCGGGTGATCGCCGGAGAGCTCGAGCCGGAATCGGGGACGCTGTCGATGACCGGCGGCACGCGGGTCCGCCTCCACGACCAGCGCCCGCCCCTGAAGACGGACATGACGCTCGGCGCCTACGTCGGCGAAGGAGCGGCCGCCGCCTCCGCGCTGGAGAGCGAGCTGGGCGAGCTCGAGCGGGCGATGGCCGCAGGCGCCCACGACGACGTCACGCTGCGCCGCTACGACGCCGCCCAGGCCGAGTTCGAGCAGGCCGGGGGGTACGGGTGGCAGTCGCGGCTGCAGTCGGTGGCCCGCGGCCTGGGGTTCGAGCCCGAGGATCTCGACCGGCCGCTGCGGACGTTCTCGGGCGGCGAGCTGACGCGCGCCTCGCTGACCCGCGCCCTGGCCGGCGAGCCCGACGTCCTGCTGCTGGACGAGCCGACCAACCACCTCGACGTCGATTCCATCGAGTGGCTCGAGGAGTACCTCGACGGGCTCGACGCGAGCGTCGTCTTCGTCTCCCACGACCGCTGGTTCCTGGAATCGGTTGCGACGTCGGTGCTGGAGCTCGACCGCGGCAAGGGCAGGGTTACCAAGGGCAGCTACTCGCACTGGCGGGCCGACAAGGCCGAGCGCCTGGCCGGCCAGGCCGACGCCTTCGAGCGCCAGCAGGAGGAGCTGGCCCACCTCCAGCGGTTCGTCGACCGCTTCCGCTACGGCACCAAGTCGCGCCAGGCGCAGAGCAAGCTGAAGGCCATGGCGCGGATCGAGCGGGTGGAGAAGCCCAGTGAGCAGCGAGCGCTGCGCTTCGACTTCCCGCCGCCGGCCCGCAGCGGCCGCCTGGTGCTGGAGTCCGAAGGCGTGTGCGTGGACGTGGCCGGCAACCGGCTGGTCACCGACGCCTCGTTTGCGATCGAGCGCGGCCAGCGGGTGGCGTTGATCGGCCGCAACGGTGCGGGGAAGACCAGCCTCATCGAGACCCTGCTGGGACGACGCGAGCCGGCCGCAGGGCGGATCCGGATCGGGCACGGGGTGACGCTCGGGTACTACTCGCAGCAGTCGCTCGAGCTGCCCGAACAGGCTCGGCTGGTCGACTACCTGACGCACGACACGAAGCTGACCGGGCCACAGGCGCGGACGCTGCTGGGCCGGTTCCTGTTCAGCGGCGACCAGGTCGAGAAGCCCATCTCGGTGCTCTCGGGCGGCGAGCGGCGGCGGCTCGTGCTCGCCCGACTGGTGATATCGGGCGCCAACTTCCTGGTGCTCGACGAGCCGACCAACCACCTCGACATCGAGAGCCGGGAGGCGCTCGAGGACGCGCTCACCGCGTACCCCGGCACGCTGCTCTTCGTGTCGCACGACCGCGCGCTGATCGAGGCGCTCGCCACCCGCACGATCGCAATCGAGAACGGCAGGCTGCGGCTGCGGGAGGGCGGCTTCGGCGAGTACGCCCGCGACCACGAGCCGACCGTCGAGCGGTCGGCAGCCGCCAGGCGGGAGTCCGAGAAGCCCAGGCCGAAGCCGGCCGAGAAGCCGCGAGCGGAAGCCGCGGGGGCCGTCCCAGCGGGCGCGCCGCGAGGCCGACCGGCTGGAGCGCGAGATCGCAGCAGACGGAGGAGGAGCTGGGCTCGATCGAGACCCGGCTCTCGACGCCGGACGCGTACGAGGACCACACCGCCCTGGCCGCCGACGGCAACCGCCACCGGGAGCTGCAGGAGGAGCTGGCGCACCTCTACCGTGCCTGGGAGCTCCACCTCGAGAGCTGACGGGAGCCGATCCCGATTGCAAGATCGGCCGTTCGCATGGAAACTCGGAAACATGGAGCCCCGACCGCAGCGGACCCGTCCACGCCGCTTCCGCCGGCCCAAGCGCGTGCTGCTGGTCGGTCTCACACCGATGCTGATGCGGCTGCTCGAAGGCCCGCTGTCGGACGTCGCCGACGTGTCGTGCGTGCCGTTCCCCGGCGATGCGTTCGACTCGGCCGCCCGCGGCTACGAGCCCGACCTGGTGGTCGTTGACGTCACGTATCTCGACGAGGCGCTGGTGCGGCCGGTGATCACCGGCTCGCTGCAGCCGGCCGGGCCGATCGTGGTCTTCATGTCAGACGGCGGCAGCGCCTGGTTCGACGATCTCGGCTCCGGGATCTCCGGCGCGCTCCGCGACCCCTCGGTGAGCGGTCTCCTCCAGCTGATCGCGCCTCCCGCGCTGCGGCTCGTCAGCTCGCACTGAACGTCGCCCAGATCGCCTCGGCGATCTCGCGCAGCGGCTTGCCCGTGTTCTGGCTGGCCCGCCGCATGCGCTGAAACGCCTCGGCCTCGGTCAAGCCGTCCCGCTCCATCAGCAGGCCCTTGGCGCGCTCGACCACCCGCCGCGCCTCCAGCGCCTCCCGCAGAGAGGTCGACTCGTGCCGCAGCTCCGTCAGCTCGGCGTGACGAGCGCGTGCCGCCTCGATCGCCGGCAGCAGGTCTTCCTCGCGAAACGGCTTCACGAGGTACGCGAAGACCCCGGCGTCGACCGCCCGGGAGACCAGGTCGGGCTGCGAGAAGGCGGTCAGGATGACGATCGGGAGCGGCCGGTGCGAGAGCATCGCCCGCGCCGCCTCGATCCCGTCCAGGCGCGGCATCTTGACGTCCATCACTGCCAGGTCGGGCTCCAGCCGCACCGCGAGCTCGACCGCCTCGACGCCGTCGTGGGCCTCGCCGACGACCTCGAACCCCGCCTCCTCGAGCATCTCCCGCAGGTCGAGCCGGATGATCGTCTCGTCCTCGGCGATCAGGACGCGGCCGGAAATCTCACCACCGCCCTATCTCGCAGGTCGAGGCGACCGCGCAGCTCCTCGCGAGTGAGCGCCCGGGCGATCCGCAGTCCGAGGCCGTCGCTGCGGTCGATGCCCGGCCCGGGGCCCTCGTCGGCGACCGTCAGAGCGACGCTGGGACCGTCGCGCAGAAGCTCCACCTCGATGGCGCCGCAGCCGTGCTCCACCGCGTTGGCGAACAGCTCGCAGAACACGAGCGCGAGCGCCGTTGCGCGCTGACCGGAAAGGGTCAGCGGCTCCAGCGAGGTGCGGACGGGACGACCGGAGAGCCCATGGCCGAGCATTGCCTCCAGCCGCCCGATCAGGTCGGAGCAGTCGACGTCGTCCTCCCGCGCCTCCGTCAGCAGCTCGTGGACCGCGGCGATGGAAAGGATCCGGTTGACGCTCTCGTGCAGCGCCCGGGCTGCCGTCTCATCGCCCACCGACCGGGCCTGCAGGCGCAGCAGCGATGCAACCGTCTGGAGGTTGTTCTTGACCCGGTGGTGGATCTCCGCCACCGCCAGCGTCTCGAGCTCGGACACCCTCCGCTGCGAGCGCTCGTACAGGGTCGCGTTCTCGATCGCCTGGCCGACCTGGCCGGCGATCGCCGACAGCAGCTCGATCTCGTCCTCGGCGAACACCCGCGGCCGCCGCGTGCGCACGTTGAGCGCCCCCTCCAGGCGGTCGCGGGCCATCACCGGGACGGCCAGGATCGACTCGTACTCGTCCTCGGGCAGGTTCGGAAACGAGACGAAGCGGGTGTCCAGGTGGGCGGAGGCGGGGATCATGATCGGCCGGCCCTCGAGCGCTGCCGTGCCGGTGATCCCCTCGCCCAGCCGCATCCACGGACGGTGCAGGGGGTCGTCGAACCGGGTGCCGTGGGTCGCCTGCAGCTCGAGCACGTCGCGCGCCTGGTCGTAGCGGTAGACGAAGCAGGCGTCGGTGTCCATCGCCGAGGCGACGTTGGAGGCGATCCGCTCGAACACGACGGAGAGGTCGAGCGACGAGTTGACAGCCGCGATCGTCCCGGTCAGCAGGCTCAGGTGACGGGCGGCGCGGTCGCTCTCGCTCACCGTCGCGAGTCTAGGGCTTCTGGGCTTCTGGCCGGGCGCGGTCCCGCCGCGGACGGGACCGCGCCACGTCTTCAACGCCGCTCAGAGGATGGGCAGGTAGCGGTCGAGCTCCCACTGGGTGAGCTGCACTCGATACTCGTCCCACTCCTTGCGCTTCAGCGACACCAGGCGGTCGCGGAGCTCGGAGCCGAGCGCCTTCTCGACGACCTCCGACTCGGCCGCCAGCTCGATGGCCTCGCCCAGCGACTCGGGCAGCGCCTCGATCCCCAGCGAGCGCCGCTCGGGAACCGACAGCTCGTAGAGGTTCGTCTCCATCGGGTCGGGCAGCTCGTAGCCTCGCTCGATCCCCTCCAGCCCGGCATGCAGCAGCCCGGCGAACGCCAGGTAGGGGTTGCAGCTGGGGTCGGGGCAGCGGATCTCGGCGCGCGTCGCCTTCTCCTTGCCGGGGTGGTACAGCGGCACCCGGATCAGCGCCGAGCGGTTGCGCCGCGACCATGCGATGTAGACCGGCGCCTCGTACCCGGGCACCAGGCGCTTGTAGCTGTTGACCCACTGGGCAAACAGCACCGAGATCTCGCGAGCATGGCGGAGCTGGCCGGCGATGAAGCTCTTGGCCGTCGGCGACAGGTAGTACGGGTCGTCGGCGTCGTGCATCGCGTTGCGGTCACCGACGAACAGGGACTGGTGCGTGTGCATCCCCGAGCCGTTCTCGCCGAACAGCGGCTTCGGCATGAACGTGGCGTAGACGCCGTGCTTCTGGGCCACCTCCTTGACCACGCTGCGGTAGGTCATGCAGTGGTCGGCCATCTCCAGGGCGTCGGCGTAGCGGACGTCGATCTCGTGCTGGCTGGGGCCCACCTCATGGTGCAGGTACTCCACGGGGATGCCCATCTCCTCGAGCGCGAGCACCGTCTGCTTGCGCAGCTCGTATGCGGCGTCCATGGTGGTGTCCTCGAAGTAGCCACCCGCGTCCAGCGGGTGCGGTCGCCCCTCGTCGTCCATGCGGAAGTAGAAGTACTCCAGCTCCGGCCCGATCTTGAAGCTGTCGAAGCCCATCGAGCGCATCCGCTCCAGGGCGTTGCGCAGCACGTGCCGGGAGTCGGCCTGGTAGGGGTCGCCCTCGGGCGTGCGGATGTCGCAGAACATGCGCGCCACGGCGCGCTCGCCTGCCTGGCGTGGCAACAGCCGGTACGTTGCCGGGTCGGGCATCGCGATCATGTCCGACTCCTCGATCGCGTTGAAGCCGGTGACCGACGAGCCGTCGAAGCCCATCCCGTGGTCGAGCGCAGCTTCCAGCTCGTCGCGCGTGATCGAGAAGCTCTTCAGCCGGCCGACGACGTCGGTGAACCACAGCCTGATGAACTTGACCTCGGCCTCCCCCGCCTGGCGCAGCACCGACTCTCGCAGCTCAGTGCCGGTCGCCAGTCCCGTGTCGATGGTCTCCATCGTGCTCCTTCCGTTCGTTTCTGGGCACAAAAAAACGCCCCCAGGTCACTCCACACGGAGTCACCTGGAGGCGTCATCGCCTCGCACCACCCGCGCCGTTGCGGGCGGTCACACAGTCGCAGTATAGGGTACGGCGCGGATGAAGTTGCCGATCGAGCCGCCACTCGAACCGCAGCTGGCACGGTCACAGGACGCCGTCCCGACCGAGCCGGGCTGGTCGCACGAGCGCAAGTGGGACGGGTTCCGCTGCGTGCTCTTCACCGACGGCGACGAGCGATTCCTGCAGTCGCGCAACGGCCGGCCGCTCGACCGCTACTTCCCCGAGGTCACCCCGGCGCCGGGCCGCTACGTGCTGGACGGCGAGCTGGTCGTGTTCGGCGACGACGGCAACGAGAACTTCGAGCGTCTGCAGGAGCGCATCCACCCGGCCAGGTCGCGCGTCGAGCGGCTGGCCGCCGAGACGCCCGCGCGCTACGTCGCCTTCGACCTGCTGGCCCTGGACGACCGCTCACTGCTCGAGCTGCCCTTCTCGGAGCGCCGCGCGCTGCTCGAGCAGCACCTGCCGGAAGGGGCGGAGCTGACGCCGCTGGTGGCCACGGCTGCCGAGGCGGACGTCTGGTTGCAGACCGCCGAGGGTGTGATCTCCAAGGACGAGTCGGCGCCGTACCTGCCCGGCAAGCGCGCCGGAATGGCCAAGATCAAGCGGGTGCGGACGATCGACGCTGTCGTGATCGGCTGGCGGGAGCACAAGCACGGCGGCGCCGGCTCGCTGATGCTGGGGCTGCACCGCCCGGACGGCCAGATCCAGCCCATCGGCCACACCTCGGGATGGCCCCGCGGCCGGGCGCGTGAGCTGGCCGAGCTGGTGGGCCCGTACGAGACCGGCGAGACATACGACGACGGCCCCAACCGGTGGACCTCGGCATCCGGCCGCACCACCGCGTTTCGGATCCTGCGCCCGGAGCTGGTGGCCGAGGTCAGCTTCGACCACCGCAGCGGAGGGCGGATCCGCCACGGCGCCCGCCTGGAGCGGTTCCGCGATGACCGCGATCCCGCGTCCTGCCTGCTCGGCCAGCTGGACGCGTGAGCCCAGACGCCGGTTACGAGGAGGTCGACGGCCAGCGCGTCGCGTTCAGCAACCGCGACAAGGTGCTGTATCCGGCGGCCGGGTTCAAGAAGGGCGACGTGCTCGACTACTACATGGCGATCGCGCCGACCCTGCTCGCCCATCTGGCGGGGCGGCCGCTGACCCTGAAGCGCTACCCGAACGGCGTCGACGAGAAGTTCTTCTACCAGAAGCAGTGCCCGCCGCACCCCGACTTCGTGCGCACCGAGAAGATCTGGTCGCGCAGCAACAAGAAGTACATCGACTTCTGCGTCTGCGACAACCGGGCGACGCTGGCCTGGCTGGCAAACCTCGCCGACCTCGAGCTGCACACGTCGATGTCCCGCGTTGACGATATGGCAAACGCGCTGATCCTGGTGCTCGACTTCGATCCCGGGCCACCGGCGACGATCGTCGAGTGCTGCGAGATCGCACTGCTGGTGCGGGGGATCCTCGGCGAGCTGAAGCTGGAGTGCTTTCCCAAGACGTCCGGTTCGAAGGGCATGCAGCTCTACGTCCCGTTGAACGGAGGGGCCACCTACGACCGCACGAAGGGATTCGCCAACGCGCTCGCCCGGCTGCTCGAGGAGCGCCACCCCGACCTCGTCGTCTCGAACATGAAGCGCGAGCTGCGGCCCGGCAAGGTGCTGATCGACTGGAGCCAGAACGACGACATGAAGACCACGGTCAGCGCCTACTCGCTGCGGGCGCGGGAGCGGCCGACGGTCTCGACGCCGCTGCGATGGCAAGAGGTCGAGAAGACCCTCAAGTCGGGCAAGCCCGAGCAGCTGGTGTTCGAGCCGGCGGCGGTGCTGCGCCGGGTCAAGCGCTACGGCGACCTGTTCGCACCGGTTGAGGAGCTCCACCAGGAGCTGCCCGACCTGGAGGCGGCGGTGAGCTAGGCGCTAGGCGGCCGCGGCGATGACGGCAACCAGCGCGTCGACCACGTCGGGGTCGAAGTGCGAGCCGGCGCAGCGGCGCAGCTCGGCGATCGCCTCGGCCTGGCTCATCGCCGACCGGTAGACGCGATCAGACGTCATCGCGTGGTAGGCGTCGCAGGCCAGGATCACCCGGGCGCCGAGCGGGATCTCCTCCTCACGCAGGCCGGACGGGTAGCCGGTGCCGTCCCAGTGCTCGTGGCAGGCGATGACGATGTCCCGCGCCCCGGCGAGCGCAGCCACCGGCTCGATGATCCTGGCGCCCAGCTCGGGGTGCGTCTTCATGACCTCGAACTCCTCGGGCGTCAGCGGGCCCGGCTTCTGGAGGATGCTGGCCGGGATCCCGATCTTGCCGATGTCGTGGAGCGCCGCGGCGAAGCTGACGTCGCGCTCTGCGGCCGCCGACATGCCGATCCGGCCGCAGACGCCGGCACACAGGTCGACCAGGGCCAGGGCGTGATCGTTGGTGTAGGGATCCTTGAGGTCGAGGGCGTTGCCGAGCGCCTCGACGGTGGCCAGGAACGACTCCTGGAGGTCGGCGTACAGCGAGCGGTTGATGATCGCAAGCAGCGCCTGGTCGGCGATGCCCAGCAGCATCTGCTCGTCGCGGGACGAGGGCCGCCCGCGGCGGGGGCCGCGCTGGACGATCACGCAGGCCCTGTTGGCGGCGCGCTCGCCGACTGCGGTGATCGCGAACGTGGTTCCCGCGGGTGCGGCATCGAGACAGCCTGCGAGCTGTGGCGCCTCGTCGACTCCGACCAGCGTCACCCGGCGGGAGTCGAGGGCGGCCTCCAGCACGCCGGCGGCGGGCAGCCGCGTCGCCCGCAGGCGCTTCACCTCTCCCGGGGTGTAGCCGACCAGGGTCTTTGGCACCAGCTCGTCGCCGTCGCGGAGCCAGACCGAGATACCTGCGCATTCGACCAGGCGGTCGACGGCCAGGGCCACCAGCTCGAGGATCTTGTCGTTGCTGGTCTGCTGGGCGAGCGCGGCCCCGAGGTCGATCAGCGCCTCCGAGGTATCGGCGGCCTCCCGGGTACGGGTGACCAGGCGCGCGTTGTCGCAGGCTGCGGCGGCCAGCGCCGCGATCACCTCGAGCAGGCGCAGCTGCTCGTCCCCGAACTGCCGCAGCCCCTCCTTCGACAGCACGATCGCCCCGATCGGCCCGGACTCTGTGTGCATCGGCGCGACCAGCATCGACTCGTCGAGCGGCTCGGTGCCGGGGATGTCCACCGCGTAGGGGACGGCATTGGCATCGTCGACCAGCGCCGCCCTCCCGTCCGCGAACGCCGTGCCGGTGATTCCCTCGCCGATGGCGCAGTTGAGCTCCTCCGCCCCCTCCGCCTCGTAGACCGCGCCGACGCCGCGGTGCGCGGCGCAGACGAGCATCTCGCCGTCGTCGGAAAGCATGTAGAAGCGGCACGAGTGGTAGTCGATCAGGCCGCTCAGCTGGGCGACGACCACCTCGCCCACCTGGCTCTCGGAGTGCGCCCCGATCAGCGCTCCGGCGATCGACTGCAGCAGCCGGATCTCGTCGATCGAGCCCCCGGTCAGCCGCGGCGCGGGCGGCTCCGGCAGCTCCTCCTGCCCGCCGAGACGAAGCAGGCGCTCGCCGATCTCGGAGCCGAGCCGGACGGCGGAGGGAAGCGGCGGGGACGTCAAGGGCCGGCTGGCGCGGGCGGCGCCGACCAGCGCGCCGACGAGGTCTCCCTGGACGACGATCGGCACCGAGATCAGCCGGTAGCGGCCGATCCAGTGCTGCTCGACCGCGGGGTGGCTCGAATGCTCAGCCTGCTCGAGGACGTTGGAGAGGCGGCCCTCGCCGACCCGATGCGGTCGCGCGCCGTCGCGCGTCCACGATGCGTCCACGACAAGCGCCTGGTTCTCACCCCGGGATACGAACCACGCCGCGTCCATCCCCAGCACGTCGCCACAGGCCTCGCACGACGCGGCCAGGAGCTCGCGGCGGGTAGGGGCGGTCGTGACGGCTGTCAGGTCGAGCGGCACGTCGACCTGTCCGCCACCGGCTCTCACCTGAGCTCGGGACAACGGCGTCATTGGGGGATCACAAACCCGGAACCTACGGTCCGGGCCCGAACGATACCATCCCCGTTTTCGAGTAGCGAATGCCTCTTTTTGGAGGGGTTTCCGGCTACCGGCCCCAGCGCCGGCTGCCACGCTGGTGCTTGAGGTAGACGCTCTCGAGCACGTGCGCGGCTCCCTCGCAGCTGTCGATCGCCTGCTCGAGGTGCTCGTGGATGTCCTTCCAGCGAATCACCACCAGCGCGTCCTGACGGTTGGCGAACAGGGCGGCGACCGCGTCCCGCACGATCCGGTCGCCGTCGTCCTCGAGGGTGTGGATGTCGATCAGGTGCCGGCCGACATCCTTGAGGCCGTCGAGCCCGCCGATCGCATCGGCCAGGCGGCTGGTGGCTCGGAGAATCACGACCGCCTGGTCGATCGCCTCCTGGGGCACCTCCTCGACGCCGTACAGGTTCAGCTCGTCGGCGACCTGGTCCATGAAGTCGCACACGTCGTCGAGCGCGGTCGCCAGCCGGAAGATGTCGTCGCGGTCGATCGGCGGGGAGGACGTCCGGATCGCGAGCTCGACCAGGTCGTGCGTGACGCGATCGCCTTCGTGCTCGCGATCCTTGATGTCGTCGGCGAGCGAGCGTTTGGCGGGATAGTGCTGCAGCAGGTCGAGCAGCAGCTCGGCGGTGGCGACCAGGTTGCTCGCCGCCTGGTCGAACAGCTCGTAGAACTCTCGGGTCTGGGGAACGAGACGGAACCGGGGCATCCCTGGTGGACGCTACACAACACCCCACGCCTCCGTCCGAGGAGAACTCGATACTGGAGCGGTCGCCGTGGACGAACGCCTGTCAGTTACGCCGCTCGGGGAGCCGTCGGGCGGGTCGACCACCACCTGCGCCGGGATCCCCTGGTGCCTGGAGTGGTGGCCGTTGGGCTGGGCGTGCGGCACCGCGCCGGCGCCGGCCACGAACGCCACCGAACGGTGCGGCGTGGCGGTGTCGACGCACACGGGCGCGTGGTAGACACTGTGACGGGATGTCCCATTCGCATGCCCACCACCACCATCACGCGCACGCCGATGCGTCGCGCGGCGTGGCGGGCCTGCGGATCGCCCTTGGCCTGACCCTCTGCATCTTCGTCGTCGAGCTCGCCGGCGGCCTGATCGGGGGAAGCCTGGCGCTGATGGCGGACGCGGGCCACATGCTGGCGGACGTCGGGGCGCTGAGCCTGGCACTGGTGGCGGCGTGGGTCGCGCAGCGTCCACCCAGCGGCCGGCGAACGTTCGGCTGGCAGCGGGCCGAGATCCTGGCTGCGCTGGCCAACGGGCTGATCCTGATCCTGATCGTGATCGCGACGGTGATCGAGGCGTTCCGGAGACTTGAGAGCCCAACCAGCGTGGCCGGCGGCATCACGCTTGCAGTGGCGACGATCGGCCTTGCCTTCAACATCGTCTCCGGAGTCGTGCTGGCCCGCTCGGGCGACAGCCTGAACATCCGCGCCGCGCTCGCCCACGTGATCGCGGACGCCCTCTCGTCCGTGGGCGTGATCGTGGCGGCGCTCGTCATCATCACGACCGGCTGGACGCAGGCAGACGCGATCGCCAGCCTCGTAATCGCAGGGCTGATCCTGTTGTCGGCCATCGGCATCGTCCGCGAGTCGGTCGACGTGCTGATGGAGGCGGCGCCGCCGGGTCTCGACGTCGACGCGCTGGGGCGGTCGATGGCGGCCGTCGACGGCGTGGTCGAGGTGCACGACCTGCACGCCTGGACGGTCGCCTCCGGGCTGACCGCCGTCGCGGCCCACGTCACCGTCCGGCCGTCGGCTGAGCCCTCACTGGTGCGCCGGCGGATGGCAGAGATGCTGCGCAAGCACTTCCACGTCGAGCACACGACGCTCCAGGTCGAACGCGGAGGCGACGAGCGCCGGCTGCTGCAGATCGAGCACCGACCCCCAAAGGCAGGCTGACCCGGGCGCTACGCGGCTCGTACCACGCCGGGCGCGACGCGGTAGGCGGCGACGATGGTCGAGCGGCGGTCGGCCGGGAGCAGGCGCTCACCTACCCGGAGCAGTGCGGCGAGCGTCTCGTGGGTGCCGGCGTAGCGGTGCAAGGTGGCGACCCCGTGCACGTCCACGCGGATGAACCCCGTACGGCCCAGCATCCGGTCGAGCTGCTCCACGGTGTTCGCTCGGTACACCGCCGGGTAGACGTCGCGCTCCTCCACGCCGGCGAGGCTGTGCTTGACCACAACCCGCATGCGCTGAGGAACGGCCTGGGCCAGGCGGATCGCAGGGTTCGCCCGGTTGGACGTCAGCAGCAGCAGTGCGCCGCCGGGCGCCAGCACGCGCCGCCACTCGGCGAAGGCACGCTGCGGGACGGTCAGGTGCTCGACCACGAAGTTCGCGTAGACCAGATCGAAGCTGTCGTCGGGGAACGGCAGCGAGGTGCACAGATCGCAGACCTCGAAGCGATCGAGCGAGCTGTTCTCGCGGCCCGCCGGGATATCCACGTCGACCCCCACAAGCACGTCGATCCGGGCCTGGTAGTCACACAGCCGGGTCGACCTCCCGCACCCGGCGTCGAGCACCCGGGCGTGGTCGGGGAGCACCCGCCGCAGAAGCTCGTGCTCGACCTCGGTGTGGGAGGTCTCGAACGGTACGACCTTGAGCATTTCGCCACAAAGTTTCGCCGGTCACGACTCCCCTCCTGCCGGGCGGCACTGGAACCCCTAGGGCACGCTGCGCTCGGCGATCCCAGCACGGCACACATACCCGCGCCGCCGGTAGAAATCCTGGGCACGCTCGTTGCTGTCCTCGACCTCGATCAGCACCCGCGCAACGCCGCGGCTGAGGGCAAACCCCTCCACCCAGTCCAGCAGCCGGTTGCCGACCCCGAGGCCCTGGCTGACCTCGTCGACGACGAGCTGGTCGACGACCATTGCCTCCGGCTCCTGGCGAACAGCGACGTGACCGGCCGGGCGACCGTCCAGCTCGGCGACGAAGACAACGTCGGCGTCCAGCAGCCGCTCGGTGCGCCGCGGCTGGTAGGAGCCGGCGGACGCGACCTCGGGCGGCAGCGACTCCAGCGTGCTGCGCGCGAGCCGATGCAGCTCCTCGCTGCGAGCCTCCCGGACGGCCAGGCGGCTCACGTGTGCCGCCTACTCGGCAGCCAGCTCCACGGCACGCCGCTCCTCCGGCGAGAGCTCGAGATCGCTCTCGCCCCGAACCAGCTGCTTGACGTAGATGCGTGCGTACTCACGGTCCTGGATGGCAGTCAGCACCACACCCGAGGACACCGCGTCCAGCAGAGCGACCGAGATCGACTGCCGGCCCCCGCTGCCCTCGAGCGCATCGTACCGCAGCAGCCCGCGCCGCTGGAATGTGCTGTCGAGCCGCGCCCCGATGGCCGCCAACCCCGCTTCGACGGCGTCAGCGCGGCCCTCGACGCTCTCCGCCCGGGCCAGCAGCCCGACCGCAAACTCGACCAGGTCCTTCTGGTCGGAGCCCAGCACCACCTTCTGCCCGCGCCGGATCCGGCGCAGCTGGACCGCCAGGTAGACCACGAACACGGCGAGGATGGCGGCCAGCGCAGCCGCCGCGATTGCCACTCCGAGCGCGATGTCGACCCTACTCAAGACTGAAGACTGAAGGCGATCTTGAACGTCAGCGCGTTGTTGCTGGTGGTGTGCTCACCGGGAACCGGCTCTGCGTAGACCTTCATCGGGATCGGCTGGCCGAACGGCAGGTTGGTCGAGCTCGAGACGACGCCGGTGATGCTCACGGTCTGCGTGGCGCCGGGAGCGATCTGGGTGATGGTCGCGGTCTTCTTCGTCTGGTTCGCCCCGGTACCCAGGGTGAGCTGCACCACCACGTCGAACTCCTCGAAGTTGCCGCCGTTCTTGACGCTCGCCACGAACGTCAGATTGTCGGACATCGTGACCCTGTTGACCGCGTCGGGCTGGAGCGTGATGTTGCCCTTGGAGGTCTGGGCGATCACCGACTCCAGGCTGACTCCGTGAAGACCATGGACGGCCGCACCGGGCTTCAGGCGCTCGAGGGTGAGCGCCGACCCGGCCGGCAACAAGAGCGGCTGCATCTCGGGGCCCATGAACACGGACGTCGGTACCGGGCCCTGGAGGTGAGCACTCCTCAGCGCGGCCGATGCCTGTTCTGCATACGAGTCGTTGTAGACGACGTCGCTGGCCAGGAGCCGCTGGCTGCACGGCACCAGGAATGTCCCGCCGGTGGCGGCCTTGCGCGCCTTGTAGGCCGTCGGCAGGTTCTGCGCCCAGCACTCGAGGCCGTTGACTCGATAGGCAAGAGCCTGCTCCAGGTACCGGTGGTAGGGCTCGAGCTGCTTGGTCGGCGTGATCGAGTCGGCTGCCGAGACGGCCGCGCGCGCGTCCTTCAGCGCCAGGTTGACCTTGGCGACGGCCTTGCCCACTGGCATCGGCCGCTTCGCCCGGATCAGGTCGCGGAACTGGTTGGACGAGAGGGTCGAGAGCTTGAGCGCCGAGTTGACGTCTTTGAAGTACGTGTCGCTCTTGGACTGTGAGCTGCTGCCCCCTGTGCAGGAGCGGACCACGAACAGCAGCACGAGCAGGGCGACGATCGCCACACCGGCGACCAGAGCGATGCGGCCCCATTCGAGAGGAGGTAGCGAGGGCCCGCCACGGCCGCCTCCCTCACGCGGCGTCCGCGGTCGCCGCGGCATGCGCCGGGACGGGCGGGAGGGCTCCTCCTCGTCGGCCCCCGGGCGGGGGCGGCGAGGCGGCCGCGGGGGCTCGTCGGCACCGGGCTCTACAGGTCGCGTGGGAGCCGTTTCCTGCTGCCGCCCGGTGTCTTCCCAATCTCCGTCGAAGAAGTCGTCCCCAGGCACGAACGGACACTACCACCCTCCGCGGATGGGAGATTCGACACAGATCGGGTGCAGGAGTCCTGTCCGGGGCGGCCAATCTGACCCCCGTGGCAGTCCCGGTCGAAGCAGTCCCCAGCACCGACCTGACCGGCAGGACGGTGGGCGACCGGTACCTGCTGACAGGCCTGCTCGGGCGTGGCGGTTTCGGCGTCGTCTACGCCGGCCGCGACCTCCGCGGCCAGGGTGAGGTGGCGGTCAAGGTGTTCAGCCGGGCCGAGGGATTCGCGCCTCGAGCCGAGCGGGAGGCCCGCACCGCCAGCAAGCTCGACCACCCCAACATTCACCACTGCATCGGGGTCGAACAGGACTCCGAGCACGCCTACCTGGTATCGCGGCTGGTGATCGGGGAGCGGTTCGACCGTTCCGACCTCGACGACGAGCAGGCGATCCGGGCGGTGGCCGCCGTCTGCGACGCGCTTGCCTACGCCCACGGGTGCGGGGTCGTCCACCGCGACGTCAAGCCGTCGAACATCCTGATCGGCGACGACGGCAACGTCACACTCACCGACTTCGGCATCGCCCGGGACGAGGACGCCCGCGACGCCACGCTCGACGAGCGCGTGCTGGGGACGCTGTCCTACATGGCTCCCGAGCAGGCGCGCGGCGACCAGGCGACCGGCGCCACCGACGTCTGGGCCGCGGCCCTGACGCTGTACGAGGCGCTGACCGGCACCAACCCGTTCCGCACGAAGTCGCTCTCCGACCTGCTGGCCCGGCTCGACCAGGGCGCGCCGCCCCTCACCCACGGGCGGCCCGACCTCCACAAGTCGGTCGCACGCACCGTCCACCGCGCGCTCGACCGCGACCCTCGGCGGCGGCCCGACGCGGCCACGTTCCGCGACCAGCTGCTGGCCCTGCTCCGCACCGACGAGAAGGAGCAGGAAGCGGCCGCGCCGACACCGATGGTGCTGCCCTCGCTGGGTCGGTTGCAGCAGCCGGCGCAGTCGGTGCTGCTCGGCTTTGCGCTCGCCCACACGCTGACGGCGTTCCCCGTCTATCCGGCATCGTGGACGCTACCGCTCGCCATCGTCATTGCCGCCCTTGCCTGGCGATCCCCGCTGACCGGTGCCGTGTCGGCGGCGCTGCTCTGCCTGCCCGCGTTCTGGAACTACTCCGAAGGCGGCGCCGTGGTCTACGCAGTGGCAGTCGGGGTCTGGCTGGCGACCTCTCGCCGGTCGGGAGCCCGAATGCTGACGCCGCTGCTGGCGGGGCCGATGGCGCTGGTCGGCCTGGCGCCGCTCTACGTGCTGATCGCCGCAACCGCGCCGAACACCCGTCGCCGAGCCGCGGAAGCGGTAGCCGGCGGCCTGATCGCGACGCTCTGGGCCGGCGTCCTCCCGGCTCGGGCGACGGCCGGCCTGCCCGCCACCAACGACCCTCTCGCGTACGCCCACGCGCTCGCGGCATCTCCCGTGCTGCTGGGGGCGCTGGGGGCCCAGGCAGCCTTTGCCGTGCTGTTGCCGATTGCCTGGCACACCCACCCGAACACCCGCAGGATGCAGGCGCTTGCGATCTGGGGTCTCGGCTTCGCGCTGTGCGCGCTGGCCCTTCCCACACTGGCCGGTGGCCAAGCTGGGGCGGTGCCCGCTGCTACGGCAGCAGCGTTTGTGGCGGGTATAATCCCCGCCGCTTGGGCACTCGCAGCGCCACGTCTGGCGTTCAGCGGATAGCACCCTCCGCGAAGGCAGGCCCCCGACACACCACACCTATTGTGAGCGTTCTTCGAAGCATCGAGCAGAAGATCGGCGGCCTGTTCGAGGGGATGTTCAGCCGTACCTTCAAGTCGAGCGTGCAGCCGGTCGAACTGGCCCGCAAGCTGGCCAAGGAGATGGACGACCACAAGACCATCTCGGTGCACCGGGTCTACGTACCCGACGAGTACACGATCTACCTCAACCCCACCGACCGCGAGCAGTTCGCGGCCTACGAGACGCAGATGCGCAGCGAGCTCGCCGAGTACCTGGTCGAGCACGCGAGGCGCGAGGGCTACTCGATGCCGGCGCGGCCGCTGGTGCTGCTGGAGAGCGACGAGGACCTGGCCGTCGGCACCTTCGGGATCGCCGTCTCGACGCGAGGCGACGACGCGGCCGAGGATGACCAGGCGGCCGCTCCCCCGCCGCCCGTGCCGCCGGTCGCGCGACCGAACCCGCCGATCCCGCCGGCGCCCGCAACCGTTCCCCTGGCACCGCCCGTCGCGGCCCCCGCGCTGGGTGCCACGATGGTCTTCCAGCAGCCACCCGAGCCGGAGCGCCCCGTCGAGGTCGCCAGCCTCGAGTACCCGGGCGGCGTCTACACGATCGAGGAGCGCGTGACCGTGATTGGTCGGGCGAGCGACTGTGACCTCACGGTCGAGGACGTGAACGTCTCGCGCCGCCACTGCGAGGTTCGCCGGATCGGCGACGGCTACTCGCTCGTCGACCTCGACTCGACGAACGGCACCGAGGTCAACGGCCAGCGCATCCAGGAAACCGCTCTCATGAGCGGCGACGTGATCGAGGTGGGGACCACCCGGATCACGTTCGAGCGGCGCCTTGGTTGAGCAGGTCCTGCTCGCCCTCAAGGTCGCGTTCGTCGTCGTCCTGTACCTGTTCGTCTGGCGCGTCATCCGCGTCGCGTCGCGCGACCTGAACGTCGGGCAGGAGAGCATGATCCTGGCCCCGGTGCGGTCCGAGCGCCAGCAGAAGCGGCGTCCCGCCCGGCTGGTGGTCGTCACCAGCCCTCAGCTCGCCGAGGGGAGTGAGCTGCCGCTGGTGCACCAGCTGCTCGCCGGGAGGGCAGACGGCTCCGATATCGCACTGGGAACGGATGGATATGCTTCCGGTCATCACGCCCGCTTCCTCCGCGGAGACGATGCGGACGTGGTTGAGGACCTGATGTCCACGAACGGCACGTTCGTCAACGGCGAGCGTCTGAACGGGACTCGCCCGCTCCGAGACGGCGATCTGATCGCCATCGGCCAGACCCAGCTCACCTACCACGCCAGGTGACCGCCGTGACGCCCCGCATCGTCGACCGCGCCGGACACACCCAGACAGGCCACGTCCGGCGATCCAACGAGGACTCCTACCTGATGCGGGAGCCCCTGTTCATGGTCGCCGACGGCATGGGCGGCGCCGCGGCCGGCGAGATCGCCTCGCGCATGTGCGCCGAGGCGTTCGCCGAGATCGACCTCATCCGCACGCGCGGCACGGACGCGCTGACCACCGCCATCCGCACCGCGAACGCCCGCATCCACGAGCGGGCGGCGAAGGATCTCGAGGTGTCCGGCATGGGCACCACGGTCACGGCCGCCCTGGTCGCAGAGGACGGATCGATCGCCTTCGCCCACGTCGGAGACAGCCGCGCCTACCTGATGCGGGAGGGGGAGCTGCGGCGGCTTTCGGAGGACCACTCCGTCGTGGCCGAGCTGGTCGCCAGCGGGCAGCTGACCGAGGAGGAGGCGGAGCGTCATCCGCAGCGCAGCGTGATCACGCGGGCGCTGGGGGCCGAAGCGTCGGTCCAGGTCGACTCGTTCACACTGCCGGCCCAGGCCGGCGACGTGATCCTGCTCTGCACCGACGGGCTGACCGGGATGATCGACGAGGGAAGAGTCGCCGCCCTGCTCGACTCGGGCAAGGAGTGCGAGCAGATCGCGCGCGACCTGATCCGCGCGGCGCTGGCAGGCGGTGGCGAGGACAACGTCACGGCGATCGTGTTCCGGATGGGAGACGAAGACGCCGACCAGGACACGCAGCGGCATACCGCACGGATGGTGCTGACGGTCGACCCCGACCTCGAGGACCCGATCCCGGCCCGTCCGCCGCGGTCGCGCCGCCGGACGGTGGCCACGGCCATACTGGTGGCCGCGGTGATCGCGCTGCTGGCCGGTGGCGTCTACCTCGGCCTGCGGGAGAGTCACTTCGTCGGCGCCGACGAGACGACGGGGCACGTGGTCGTCTACCAGGGCCTGCCGATCGACCTGTGGGGAGGCGTCACGCTCTACCACACCGTGTACGACTCGCACGTCGCGTATGCGTCGCTCCCCGAGAAGGAGCGCAAGCGGCTGTTCGACCACACCCTGCGCACCTACGGGGGAGCGCTGGCCGTGGTCCACACGCTGCAGCGACAGCAGCCATGAGATCCGCGATGAGATCCCCCCGCGGCCGCGAGCTGTGGAACCTGCTCTGGGTTGCGGTGCTGACCGCGATCGGGTTCCTGGCGGTCTACACCGCCCGTCAGCAGGAGATCTCGAGCACGTCGCTGGTGTATGCCGGCTTCTTCCTGGCCCTCTACGGCATTGCTCACCTGGGGCTACGGGCGGGGCTCCCCGACGCCGACCCGTGGTTGCTGCCGCTGGCGGCGCTGCTGACGGGGATGGGGCTGACGGAGATCTACCGCCTCGACCCGGTGCTGGCGCGTGACCAGTCGGTCTGGATCGTGGTCGGACTGGTCGGCTTTCTGGCCCTGATCTTCGTCGTCCGCGACCACCGCCGGCTGGAGAACTACAAATACACGCTGGCCGCCGCAGGGATCCTGCTGCTGGTGGTGACGATGCTGGCCGGCACCACCATCAACGGCGCCCGCCTGTGGATCCGGGTGGGCGGCGTGCAGGTGCAGCCGGGAGAGTTCTCCAAGCTGCTGCTGGTGATCTTCCTGGCCGGCTACCTGCGCGAGCGCCGGGAGGTGCTGGCCATGGCCCACCGGCGGATCCTCGGGGTGGGGGTGCCGGCGGTGCGCCACCTTGGGCCGCTGCTGGCGATGACGGGCCTCGCGCTCGGGCGTGGTCGCGATCATGAACGACCTCGGTACCGCTCTGCTGCTGTTCGGGATCTTCCTGGCGATGATCTACGTCGCCACCGCGCGCACCGCCTACACCGTGGTCGGCCTGGGACTGTTCGCCGTCGGATCGTGGGTGATCTACCGGATCACGCCGCACGTCCAGGAGCGCTTCACCGTCTGGCTGAACCCCTGGAACTCCCCGCACTCGACCGGATATCAGATCATCCAGTCGATCGAGTCGATCGCCGACGGCGGGGTCTTCGGCACCGGGCTGGGCCGTAGCTTCCAGCTGCTCCACGGCGGAGTGACGGTGATCCCGGCCGCCCAGACCGACGGCATCTACGCTGTCTGGGCCGACGAGACCGGCCTGGCGGGCGCCGCCGGGCTGCTGCTTGTGTACCTCATGTTCGCCTACCGCGGGTTCAAGATCGCATCGATGGCCTCGGACGGGTACTCCAAGCTGCTGGCGGCCGGGCTGACGTTCTCGTTCGTGCTCCAGGCGTTCCTGATCGTCGGCGGGATCACGCGGCTGATCCCGCTGACCGGCATCACGCTGCCCTTCGTCAGCTACGGCGGATCGTCGATCGTGTCGAACTTCCTGCTCCTCGCCCTGCTGCTGATGGTCTCGTCGCACACCAGGAAGGCGACCCTGTGAACCGTCAGATCGCCGTCCTGTTCCGGATCTCGGCGGTCGGCATCGCCGTGCTGATCACGATGACGGCCTACTGGCAGATCTGGGCTGCGCCGTCGCTCGCCGTGCGCCAGGACAACGCCCGGCTGGTCTACCGCCAGCTCGAGATCAAGCGCGGGCTGATCTATGCGGCCAACGGCTCGACCATCCTGGCGACCAACCACCCGGTGAAGCGCGACGGCCAGACCATCTACCTGCGCCGCTATCCGCTCGGCCCGCTGTTCGCCCACGCGGTCGGGTACAACACGATCGGCCAGGGCCGGACCGGCACGGAGCTCTACTACAACGACTACCTGACCGCCTCGAACGCCGACCTCTCGACGGTCCTGGGGTCGATCTCCGACCAGCTCCAGGGCCAGACGGTCACCGGCAACAACGTCGTCACCAGCCTGTCTGTGCCCGCCCAGCGGGCTGCCGTCACCGGGCTGCAGGGGAAGGTCGGGGCCGTCGTCGCCCTCAACCCCACCACCGGCCAGATCCTGGCGATGGCCTCCACCCCCGGGTTCAACCCCAACACGGTGGGCGCCGACTTCGGCAAGCTTGCAACGACCGCCGGCGCGCCGCTGCTCAACCGCGGCACCCAGGGCCTCTACCCGCCTGGGTCGACCTTCAAGGTGGTGACGACTGCAGCGGCGCTGAACACCGGTCAGTACACGCCGGCCACGGTCATCAACGGCCACGGCAGCTGCATCACGGTGTTCACGCTCCTGTGCAACGCCGGGGGCGAGTCCGCGGGTGACGTGTCGCTGTCGACAGCCCTCACCTACTCGTACAACACGGTGTTCGCCCAGGTAGGCCAGAAGCTGGGCAAGGCCGTTCTCTACGACTACATGCAGCGGTTCGGCTTCTTCCAGCCCCCGCCGCTCGACTACCCATCCAACGAGATGGCGACCAGCGGGCTCTACCAGCGCGGCAACCTCCTGTCGCCGTCGGCCCCGGTGGACGTCGCCCGCCTCGCGATCGGCCAGGAGCGGCTGCTGTCGACACCGCTGCAGATGGCCGAGGTCGCCGCCACCATCGCCAACAAGGGCGTGCGCATGCGGCCGACGATCGTCGACCGGGTGGTCTCGCCATCCGGACACGCGGTTCTCACCAACCATCCCGAGGCGATCGAACGGGTCGTCAAGCCGGTGGTCGCGGCGGAGATGACCCTGATGATGCGCAAGGTCGTGGAGGAGGGCACCGGCCAGACGGCGAATCTTGGGTCTCTACCCGTAGCCGGCAAGACGGGCACAGCCGAGATCGGAGTCGGGAACCTGAACGACGCCTGGTTCATCGCGTTCGCGCCCGCGACCGCGCCAAAGATCGCAATTGCGGTGGTCGTCGAGCATACTCCGGAGTTCGGCGCGACTGCCGCTGCCCCGATCGCGAAGAGCGTGATCGAGGCCTATCTGCCGTCGAGCGTGGCAAAGTAGTGGGAACGTGGGCATGGATACGATGACGGGCGAGCTGTACGACGGCCGTTACCGCCTCGAGCGCCGGATCGGCTCCGGCGGCATGGCGGACGTCTGGCTTGCCGAGGACGGATCGCTGAACCGACAGGTCGCGATCAAGATCCTCGCCGACCGCTACACCCAGGATGAGGGGTTCGTGGAGCGGTTCCGGCGCGAGGCGACGGCGGCCGCCGGCCTCAACCACCCCAACATCGTGGCGATCTACGACCGCGGGCAGGCCGAGGGGACGTACTACATCGCCATGGAGTACGTCGACGGGCCGACGCTGAAGGAGGAGATCACGGCCCGCGCCCCGCTCCCCGAGGCGGACGCGATCACGTACGCCCAGCAGGCGCTGCAGGCGCTCGAGTTCGCCCACCGGCGCGGCGTCATCCACCGCGACGTCAAGCCGCACAACATGATGATCACGCCCGAGGGCATGCTGAAGATGACCGACTTCGGCATCGCCCGTGCCGCCAACACGGTGGAGATGACCGAAGTCGGCTCGATCGTCGGCACCGCCCAGTACCTGTCCCCCGAGCAGGCGCGCGGCCAGCCGGTCGGCCCGCAGTCCGACATCTACTCGATGGGCATCGTGCTGTACGAGATGGTGACCGGCGAGCTGCCCTTCAACGGCGGCTCGGCGGTGGAGATCGCGATGAAGCAGGTCAACGATCCGCCTCCTCCGCCGACGCGCAAGAACCGCCTCCTCTCGCCGGCGCTGGAGCAGGTCATCATGCGCGCGCTGGCCAAGGACCCGGCGCTGCGGTTCCGGTCGGCCCGGGAGATGGCCGACGAGCTCGAGCGGGTGCGCCGCGGCCTGGGCGTGTCGCAGGGCACCCAGCAGGCGACGATGGTGATGTCGGCGGCGCAGGCCGAGCCGACCCGGGTGCTCCCCCAGCCCGCCGGCCCGACGCCACCGCCGGAGGTGCCGCAGGCCAAGCGCAGCGTGCTGCCCTGGATCGTGGTCATCCTGCTGCTCGCCGCCAGCACGGCCATCGGCTACATCGTCTACCAGCAGCTCCAGGGCCCCGACCTCGTCACGGTGCCGAACGTCGCCACGTTGACGACGGCCCAGGCACGGCAGCAGCTTGAATCCGACGGGTTCACGACCAAGGTGCAGAAGGTGCCCGCACCGAGCATCGACAAGAACGGGATCGTCCTCAGCACGTCGCCGGCCGGCGGCTCGTCGGTGAAGAAGGGCTCGACGGTGACGATGAAGGTCGGCAGCGTCACTTCGATCACGCTCCCCAACGTTCGGGGCGAGACCTTGAGCCAGGCACAAACCAAGCTCACAGACGCCGGCTTCACCCTCGCCACGCCGATCGCGGTGGCGTCGAAACTGAAGTCAGGGCTCGTCGTATCGACCCATCCGGCGCCCGGCAATGGCTACAAGCTGCGCGCCCAGGTCACGATCTACTTCTCCAACGGCACGATCCCGGTGCCGGATGTGATCGGGATGACCTGCGGCCAGGCGCAGTCGCAACTGCAGGCGGTCGGCCTGACCGGCAACTGCGTGAACGAGACCAGCGACACGGTCCCCAAGGGAGAGGTGATCTCCTCATCGCCGCGGGCGGGGCAGACGGCTCCGCAGGGCGGCACCGTCAATCTGACGGTTTCCAGCGGCCCGGCGCCGGTCCCGGTTCCCAACGTGGTGGGCATGCAGCAGCCAGACGCCAGAGCCGCACTCGAGAACGTCGGCCTCGGCGCCACTCCGATCGGGTGCCTCCCGGTCGACCCGACGACCCCCGACGGCACCGTCGTCTCGCAGGACCCGGCGCCGAATACCCCGGTGCCGCCGCAGTCCACGGTCAAGATCTACGTCGCCCGAGCGACCCAGACCACACCCTGCCCGTGACCGACGGCCGGAGGATCCGGGTGGCCGTCCTCGCAGGTGGCCGCAGCTCGGAGCACGAGATCTCGGTGCAGTCCGGTGCGTCGGTGGTGGCCGCCCTGGATCCCGACCGCTACGACGTCGTGGCCGTCACGATCGACCAGACGGGCGCGTGGGAACTGGAGGCGGCGCGTCCGCTGGCGCTGGAGCCGGGCAGCGCCGGGAACAGCCTGGTGCCGCGCGGCCCGTCGGAGCTTGCAGCTAACGGAGGAGGGCCGATCGACGTCGTGCTGCCCATCCTTCACGGGCCGTTCGGCGAGGACGGCACGGTGCAGGGTCTGCTGGAGATGCTGGACATGCCCTACGTCGGCTCGGGTGTGCTCGGCTCCGCCCTGACCATGGACAAGGACGTCGTCAAACGCGTGCTGCGCGACGTCGGGATCGCCGTCGCCCGCCACGAGGTCTTTCGCAACCGCCGCTACGACCTCGATCGGGCTGAGGCACTTGGCTACCCGTGCTTCGTCAAGCCTGCCCGGCTCGGCTCCAGCGTCGGCATCTCGAAGGTGCACGACCGCTCCGAGCTCGAGCCCGCGCTGGAGCTCGCCTTCCGGCACGACAGCAAGGTGCTGGTCGAGGAGATGATCGCGGGGCGCGAGGTCGAGTGCGGCGTGCTGGGTAACGCCGACCCCGTAGTCAGCGTCCCCGGCGAGATCGTCCTCGAGCGCGGGTCGCAGTGGTACGACTTCTCGGCCAAGTACGACGAGGGCGGCATGAGCCTGATCGCGCCGGCGGATCTCGACCCGGCCGCCGCCGATCGGCTCCGCGAGGCCGCCCGCCGGGCGTTCGAGGTCTGCGAGTGCGCCGGAATGGCGCGGATCGACTTCTTCGTCACTGCAGACAACGGCGTTGTCCTGAACGAGATCAACACCATCCCCGGCTTCACGTCGACGAGCGTGTACGCCCGTCTGTTCGAGGCGTCGGGGATCGGGTACCAGGAGCTGCTCGACCGGCTGATCGCCCTGGCGCTCGAGCGCCACGCCGAGGACGCCTCCTACCGGCACTGATCAGGCCGAGCGGATCAGCTCCGCAAAACGGTCGGCGCCGACGTTGCCGCCGGAGAGAATGACCCCGACGCGGGCTCCCGGGAGCCTGACGCGGCCGGCGAGCAGCGCGGCCAGCGCGGAGGCCCCGCTGGGCTCGACCACCAGCTTGCAGCGGTCGAACAGCACGCGCATCGCGGCGACGATCTCGGCGTCTGACACGACCGCGATCTCGTCGACCAGCCGGCGGTTGACCTCGAACGTCAGCTCGCCCGGTATCTGCGCCTGCTGGCCGTCGGCGATCGTCCGCGGTATGTCGATCCGGACGCGTTCCCCGGCGGCCAGCGAGCGGCGGGTGTCGTCGCCGGCCTCCGGCTCCACGCCGATCACGCGGATCTGGGGCCGCAGCGCCTTGACGGCGGTTGCGCAGCCGGCGATCAGCCCGCCGCCGCCGACCGGCACCAGGAGCGCGTCCAGCTCGGGCTGCTCCTCCAGCAGCTCCAGTGCGCTGGTGCCCTGCCCGGCCATGATCAGCGGGTGCTCGTAGGGCGGCACCAGCGCAAGCCCATTGTCGGCCGCGAGCTGCTTGCCCAGCGCCTCGCGGTCCTCCGTGTACCGGTCGTAGGTGACGACGTGGGCCCCGTAGCCACGGGTGGCATCAAGCTTGGCCGCCGGGGCATCGGAGGGCATCAGGATCGTGGCGCGCGTCCCGCACAGCCCGGCGGCCAGGGCGACTGCCTGCGCGTGGTTGCCCGACGAGTACGCGGCGACGCCGCGCTCGCGCTCGTCAGGCGGCAGCTGGGAGATCATGTTGTAGGCGCCGCGAAACTTGAACGCCCCGCCGCGCTGCAGGTTCTCGGACTTGCAGAACACCACAGCGCCGGTCATCGCGTCCAGCGTCCGCGAGGTGACCACCGGGGTGCGGTGGGCCACTCCCTGCAGGCGCTCCGCGGCGGCCCGGACGTCGTGCAGCTCGATCACGGGGCGGAGCTTAGAGCGCAGTGCGGCGGCGCCCCTACGGCGGCGTCGCTGGACGATGCCGGCCGCGAGGCGCAGGCCGCAGCGTGACTGGCCAGGATCGAGCGGCGAGAGGAGCGCAGGCGTGGCCGGAGGCCACGTTGAGCACCGCACGCCGCGTGGGACGCAGCCAGGCGCGGTGCGGGCCAGCCGCAGCCCCGGCATCGTCCAGGGGCGCCGCCTTGAAAGTCGAACGGCATGATGCCGTCGTTCTCGAGCGCCGAGCCGGAAGCGGTCGACCGCCTCGGTCATGTTCTCGCGGGTCACTCGATCGAGCTCCTCGATCAGGCGATCGGTCGCGTCGTTCAGCACGTCGTCGTAGCGCTCGACCTCTGGCTGGTCGAAGACGTCGCGCGAGCGCCACTCGCAGTCGGGGCAGCGCAGCGAGAGCTCCCAGCGCATGTCGGCGACCTCGTGCCAGTCCACCGGATGGACGCGATCCGACGCACAGTCCAGGCACAGCTCGATGCGCCGAACCTGCAGCTCTGCGGCCGCCTCGATCTGGGTCGGCATCGGCGCCGCAACGGGCTCGCCGTCGGCCATCTGGTAGTAGACGATCTCGACGGTCTTGCCGCTCGGCAACGTGATTCGCTTGACGTGAAACTCTCCCATGTGCCCGCTTAATCGGGCGGCACAGGCCCAACCTTGAGAGGCAATAATCGCAGCAGCGACTACCGCTTGTTGTTAAACTCGCAAACGACCGCGGAAATGCCTACGAGCCGCCGAAGTCCGAGGTCACGTAGATGGCCAGATGGCCGGCCCACGTGCCCATCACCACCCCGATTCCGGCACTCCGGAAATGGCCGCAGAGCAGGTTCGCGCGGTGCGGCGGGCTGGCCAGCCACATCTGCAGCATGCGGTAGGGCTTGACCAGTCCGACCCCCAGGTTCTCGCCGATCCACGATCCGCGATAGCCGTACCAGCGGATCCTCGTCGACCACGAGACACCCGAGGACGAGGTGTGGGAGAGGATGTGGTGCTGCGCCATGTTCGTGCTGTGCGCCGAGGCCGCCCGCTGGAGGTCGGCGTTCCAGACCAGCCTGGGCAGGCCGTGGTGTGTCCGGTAGTAGTTGATCTGGGAGATCAGCGTCTCCCGGTAGATCGTCGGGCTGAACGACCCAAACGCGTTGGCCGGGGACGCCAGCAGAATCAGCACCATCGCCGAAACGACGGCAAGCGTCTTTGGTTTCAGGGGAATCACTCCTCGGACTCGTCGGGGTCGCAGGCGATCCTACGGGATCAAACCCGCGACTGGACCGTGTTTACAAGACCCTTACCCGACCGATTACGGACGATGCCTGAGCTGATTACACAGCAGCCGCGGCAACACCGGTGCGCGCGCCCAGCGCCTCAGCACAGGCATCGTCGAAGATCTCGAGCGACTCCTCGATCTGCTCATCGGTCGCAACCAGAGCGACCAGCACGCGCAGGCAATGGCCGTGCATGCCTGCCTTGAGGATCAGAAGGCCGCGCCGGAACGCCGCCTGCACAATGGCATCGGCCGCCTTCGGATCGGGCTCCCGGCCGGCAGGGTCGGACACCAGCTCGACGGCCAGCATCGGCCCCAGCCCGCGGACGTCGCCGATCTGCGGATGGCGGACGGCGAGCTCCTCGAACCGCGTCCGCATGCGCTCGCCGATCGCAGTGCCCCGGCCCAGCAGGTCGCGGTCGCGGATCTCGTCGAGCACGGCAACACCGGCGACACACCCGAGCGGCGATCCCACGTAGGTGCCGCCGATCGAGCTGTCCGGCGCAGCGTTCATGATCGCCGCCTTGCCGATCACCCCGGAGATGGGAACGCCCCCGGCGATCGACTTGGCAACGATGATCAGGTCGGGCTCGACTCCGAAGTGCTCGACCGCGAACATCCGGCCGGTGCGGCCGTAGCCGGACTGCACCTCATCGGCGATCAGCACGATGCCGTGCTGGTCGGCGATCTCGCGGAGCCCGCGCACCCACTCGGCCGGAGGCACGATGAACCCGCCCTCGCCCTGCACCGGCTCGAAGATGATGGCTGCCACGCTCTGGGCGTCGACGTGGGTCGTGAACATCCCTCGCAGCGCGTCCAGTGCCGCGGCGGCCGGATCAGCGGCCGTGTCCCGGTATGGATACGGATACGGCGCCCGGTAGACCTCGGGAGCGAAGGGCCCCATGCCGAGCTTGTAGGGCCGCTGCCGTGAGGTCAGCGTCATCGCCATCAGCGTGCGCCCGTGGAACGCGCGGTCGAACGTGATGACGGCGTCCCGCCCGGTCGCGTGCTTCGCGATCTTGACGGCGTTCTCGACGGCCTCGGCGCCGGAGTTGAAGAAGGCCGCCCGCGTCTCGCCGGCGATCGGGGTCACGGCCAGCAGCCGCTCCGCCAGCTCGACGTAGGACTCGTACGGCACCATCGTGAAGTCGGTGTGCAGAAAGCGGTCGACCTGAGCGTGGAGCGCGGCGGAGACCGCCGGGTTGGCGTGCCCGACGTTGAGGCACCCGATGCCGCCGGTCCAGTCGAGGAACGTGTTTCCGTCGACATCGGTGACCGTCGCACCCGCGCCGCGATCGATCGCGATCGGCAGGTAGATGCTCTTCGCCTCGGCGATCACCCGCTCCTTGCGGGCAAGAATCTCCTGTGACTTCGGTCCGGGCAGCTCCGTGCGCAAATCGACCGTCTTCCCCATGTGCACCCCTTACGTTGGAAACCCGGCAAAGCAGGTGAAAAAGCGGATCCAGAATATCAGAGGCGACTCACCGGCCAATAGCTCCACCACCGGTAGACTGGCGGCGCAGATGGTGCTCTCCGACCGCACGATCCGGGAGGAGGTGGCGGCCGGGCGGATCGTGATCGATCCGTTCGACGACGACCTCGTCCAGCCATGCAGCGTGGACCTCACGGTGGGCGCCAGCTTCCGCGTCTTTCGCAACTCCCGCTACCCGTTCATCGACGTGAAGCGGGAGATGGAGGACCTGACCGAGCTGGTGACGGTCGAGCCGGACGAGCCGTTCATTCTCCACCCGGGAGAGTTCGTGCTCGGAGTCGTGGCCGAGCGCATTGCCCTGCCTGACGACATGGTGGCCACCCTGGACGGAAAGAGCTCGCTTGGCCGGCTGGGCCTGGTCGTGCACCAGACCGCCGGCGTGATCGATGCCGGATTCGACGGCCACATCACGCTCGAGCTGGCGAACATGGCGAACCTGCCCATCACCGTCTACCCGGGCATGCGGATCGCCCAGATCAGCTTCATGACGCTGACCACGCCGGCGCAGCGGCCGTACGGCAGCGGCGGGCTGGGCAGCAAGTACCAGGGCCAGGCCGAGCCGACGCCGAGCCGGTACTACCAGAACTTCGCGGGCGGCCGGTGACCGTCCTCGTCACAGGTGCGGACGGGTACGTCGGACGCGAGGTGGTCGCGCATCTGCACGGGCGTGGTACCGCGGTGCGAGCGCTCGTGCGCCGCCCGTCGGCAACCCTTCCCGACGGCGTCCAGCAGGTGACCGGCGACGTCACCGATCCGGGGTCGCTGGCGCCGGCGACCGATGGGGTCGACGCTGTCATCCACCTGGTCGCGATCCTCGACGGGACGCCGGAGCAGTGCGAGGCCGTCAACCATGGCGGTGCGGTCAACGTGATCGACTCGGCGCGCAGCGCGGGCGTGCGGCGGCTGCTGCACATGAGCGCGGCCGGGGTCACCGAGGAGCACGCGCCCCTGACCAAGTACTGGCGGACAAAGTACGCCGCCAAGCAGGCCGCGATGCGCAGCGGGCTGGACTGGACGGTGATGGAGCCGAGCTTCGTCTTCGGCCGTGGAGGCGGGGCGCTGAAGACGTTCGAGTCGTTGCTGCGCGGGCCGGTCGCGCCGGTGATCGGCGACGGCCGCTACCAGCACCAGCCGGTCTGGATCGGCGATGTGGCAGCGGCCTTCGCCGCGGCGCTCGACCGCCCCGAGACGGCGGGCAAGAGCTACGAGCTGGGAGGTCCCCAGGTGTTCGCTTTCGACGACCTCCTCGACGAGCTGGCCACGGCCACCCGCCGGCCAAAGCGCCGGAAGGTGCACGTCCCGGTGGGGCTGATGAAGGTGCAGGCAAGCGTGCTCCAGTACTTCCCGCCGCCGCTCAAGGTGACCCGCGACCAGATCGTCATGCTGGTCGAGGGTACGACGTGCGACATCGCCCCGATGCGCGCCGACCTGGGCGTTGAACCGGCCTCGATCGCCGACGCCTACACCCGCTAGAAGAACCTTCAGCGGAGGGCTTGGAGACCGCCGAAACCATTGCTAGGATGGAGCTACCACGGAAAGGAGGTGGTCCGACTTGTTAGAAGGCTCAAGACGGGCGAGTGGAGGTGCTCGCGGGTAGAGGGCGAGTCCCTGAACCAGACGGGAATCGCTGCAGCCGGCGTTGGGACAGCCTCCCCCACCTCATGACGGTGGGCGGAAGAGCAATCGCCGCTACCTAGTCCAAGCGATATCGCCGCTTCGGGGCGCATCGGGAAACCGGTGCGCCCCGTTGTCTTTCTCGGCTACGGAATCGAGTGCTGCCAGGCCGACACAGGCCCACCACATTCGCGCCGGCCGTGGGGGAGCTGGATCTAGTTCGGGTCGGCGTCGCGCGGGAGCACGGCCTGGCCCGGGATCATCTGCCCGCCGGGCATCGCGCTCCCGAGGGCGTCGTCCTGGCTCCCGGTCGGTCCGGTGCCTTCCGCCCAGCTGTGCAGCAGGTGCCCGTAAAGCGTGAGGCCGACGATCAGCGCCACCACGCAGGCGATCTTCAGCGTGCCGGGCGGATGCGAGCTGGTCAGCAAGAGCAGCATGCTGAGGCAGCAGACCGTGGCGATGATGAACTCGATCCTGCCTCTGCTCATCACATCCCCCAGCGGTCGGGGCCGACGAGCTGCAGCTCGGCCGCAGCAGCGCCGAGCTCGGATATAGCCCCGTCGCCACGGGCCGTGACCCGCACCGAAACCGTGCGCGCAAGCGCGTCGCGAACGTCGATCCGGTCCCCGTCCGACCGTTCGAGCTCGGTCTCTGCCTCGTCTCCGGTTCCCGACCGGCCGACGACGGTGTAGGTGTCGCCTGGCTCGACGCCGGTCCGCTTCATGTAGTGCAGCAGCTCCTCGGCCTCGTTCTCGAGCCGCAGGACGATGATCTCGCTCCCCACCGGGACCGCCGGCAGCGCCTCGCCGGGCTCGCGCGGGTAGTCGCCGATCGGGTGGCCGTGCGGGCAGGTCTTGATGTCGCCGATCATCTCCAGCATCTTTCCCTCCAGCCGCGGCGAGATGGAGTGCTCCATCGTGTGGGCCTCCTCATGCACCTCGTCCCAGGGGATACCCATCACCTTCACCAGGTACGCCTCGACCGTGCGATGGCGGGCGACGATCCGCTCCGCGACCTCACGTCCGCGCTCGGTGAAGTGGATCAGCTTGTGGTCGTCACGACTGACCAGGTCCTCGTCGGCCATTCGCCGCAGCATCTCGCTGGCCGACGGCTGGGACACCTGCAGCGCGCGGGCCAGGTTGGCCTGCGTCCGCTCGATCCCCGCCTCGTAGAGCCAGTAGATGCTCTCGAGATACTCCTGCGTGGCTTCCGAGAGCTGCAGTGGCGCCTCCATCGATGCTGAGTCTAGATGATCCAAGCCTGGAAGCCTTTTATCAGCTTCCTCTCAGGTTGGCCGGTTAGCGTCCGCGCATGCCCGAGCGCGTCGACCCAGCCACCGCCCTCATTCCGCTGCGCGTGTTCCTCGGGGCGACCTTCGTGTACGGGGGCTGGCAGAAGCTCTCCGACCCGGGCTTTCTGCACCCTGGATCGGCGACCTGGATCGGCACGCAGCTTCACGGGTTCGCGTCGAACACCCCCGGCGGGTTCCTGATCCGCTGGTTCGCGGAGCCGTTCCCCGGCGTAGCCGGCGTTGGAGTGGCGCTGACCGAGATCGCGATCGGGCTGCTCGTGCTGCTCGGGTTCTATACGCGGCTGGCGGCGACGCTCGGCCTGACCCTGAATCTCGTCCTGTTCCTGACCGCGAGCTGGAACACCTACCCGTACTTCCTCGGGTCGGACATCGTGTTCGTGTTCGCCTGGCTGCCGTTCGTCCTCGCCGGCGCGGCGGGCCAACCGGCGCTCGACACGATGCTCGAGCGGCCGCGGACGACCAGCCGGCGCACGGCAGATGGCCGTGTCATCGTGGCCCATCGCATGTCCCGCGAGCAGGCGCTGAAGCGCGGCGCAGTGCTGGTCGGCGGCCTCACGCTCGGCATCGCGGGGCTGGCCACGGTGCTCCGCGGCTCGTACCGTTCGACGTCCGCCGTGGGCACCAACCCCACGGCAGCGGCGACGCACCGAAAGACACACCAGGCGTCGTCAGGCGAGACGAACACGTCCTCGGCGTCCACCTCCTCCACGTCCCAGGGCGTACCGTCTGGCGCCGTCGACCTGGGCGCGATCTCCGCCGGTCAGGCGAAGACGTACACCGACCCCGGCGACGGCGGCGAGGACATCGCTGTGCGCTCCTCGAGCGGGACGCTGACCGCAGTCAGCGCGGTCTGTACCCACGCCGGGTGCACGGTGGAATACCAGGGCGGAGTCTTGTTCTGTCCGTGCCACGGCTCACGGTTCAATGCCCAGACCGGCGCGGTGCTCCAGGGACCGGCGTCGACGCCGCTGCCGCCCAAGCGCGTGATCGAGCGCAACGGCAAGGTCTACGCCGTCTGACCGCCGATCTGATCAGGCGTCGATGAAGATCTCGCCGTCGCGAACGGTGACCGGGTATGCCTCGACGTCCTCGGTGGCGGGCAGCGACAGCACGGCGCCGGTGCGGACGTCGAAGCGCGCCCCGTGCCGCGGGCACTCCACCTGGAAGCCGTCTCGCTCGCCTTCACACAGGGGGCCGTCGTCGTGGCTGCAGCGGTCCTCGACCGCGTAGTAGGTGCCGTCGATCAGGTAGACGCCGACGAACAGCGACCCCGACTGAACGATCTTCACCCCACCCTCGGGGATCTCGCCCTCGGCGGCTACGCGGAGTTCCAACGGATCTCATCGCTGCCGGCCCATTCCTGCGGCAGCGGCTCGCCGGTCAGCTGGCTGACGGCGACTTTCAGCACGCCGACCGACAGCATCGCGCACTTGAGCCGGATCGGCGTCAGCGGAATGCCCAGCTCGTCGAGCACGTCCTCCTTGCCGAGGTCGCGGATCTCGTCGAGCTTGCGGCCCTTGATCGCCTCCGACAGCATCGAGGCGGCGGCCTGGCTGATCGCGCAGCCGCGCCCGTTGTAGCGCACGTCCGTGACCGTCCCGTCCTCCACCTCGAGCTCGACCGAGAGCTCGTCGCCGCAGAGCGGGTTGACGCCGTCCGCGGAGGCACTGGGATGCTCCACGTGCCCCGAGTTCCGCGGGTTGCGGTAGTGGTCGAGGATGTTTTCCCGGTAGAAGTCGTCCATCGCTACCTGCAGTGTACTGGTGCCCTAAACACCGAAGGTGCGGCGCACCTTGGCGATGCCGGCCGCCAGCGCGTCGATGTCCTGCGACGTGTTGTAGAGGTACACGCTTGCCCGGGTCGTCGCGGTCAGGTCGTAGCGGCGCATCAGCGGCTGCGTGCAGTGATGGCCGGCGCGCACGCAGATCCCCTCCGAATCAAGGATCTGGGCGACGTCATGGGGATGCACGTCTGCCACGTTGAAGGACAGGATGCCGGCGCGCTCATCCGGTGGAGGGCCGTACTGCACCAGGCCCGGGATCTCGTCGAGGACGTCATAGGCGTAGCGCGTCAGCGCGTGCTCGTGCTCGGCGATCGCGTCCAGCCCGATCCCCTGGAGGTAGCGGACGGCCGCGCCGAAGGCGATGCACTCCGCGATCGCCGGGGTGCCCGCCTCGAACTTCCAGGGCAAGTCGTTCCAGGACGTCCGCTCCAGCTCGACCGTGCGGATCATCTCGCCCCCGGTCAGGAACGGGGGCATCCGCTCGAGCAGCTCGGCGCGCCCCCACAGAGCGCCTGCGCCGGGGCCGCACAGCTTGTGCCCCGAGATCGCGTAGAAGTCACAGCCCAGCGCCTGCACGTCGACCGCCCGGTGAGGCGCGGCCTGTGCGCCGTCGACCACCAGCACGGCGCCGCGGTCGTGGGCCCAGCGCGCAAGGCCGGGGATGTCGTTGACCGTCCCCAGCGAGTTGGAGACGTGGGCGGCCGCGACGATCTTCACGTTGTCGACGCCGTCGAGCGCCGACAGCGAGTCGGGATCGAGCCGGCCGTCATCGGTCAGTCGCACGTAGTGCAGCGTGGCGCCCGTCTGCTGGGCCAGGAACTGCCAGGGCACCATGTTGCTGTGGTGCTCCATCTCGGTGGCCACGATCGCGTCTCCCGGCCCGGCCGCCATCCGCCCGTACGCGTAGGCGACGAGGTTCAGCCCCTCGGTCGTGTCTCGGGTGAACACGACCTCCCGCCGGTCTGGCGCATTCAGAAAGCCGGCGATGATGTCGCGCGACTCCTCGTACCACTCCGTCGCCAGCGCACCCAGGTAGTAGACGCCGCGGTGGACGTTGGCATACCCGGTCTCGTAGACCTCGACCAGCCGGTCGATCACCTGCCGCGGCTTCTGCGCGGAGGACGCCGAATCGAGGTAGACCAGGCGCTTGTCGCCGTGCACCGGCCGCTGCAGGATCGGAAAGTCCAGCTTGATCCGCTCGACGTCGAGCGGCGTTCGTACGGGTGCGACCGCCATACGAAGCAGTCTAGACACCGGCTCTCACCAGCCGGTCAGGCGCCCTGGCGCACCTCGGTGGCCGCGATGGCCATCGAGACCATCACCGGCGGCAGCGCCGCCCGCGGCTTCTCGCCGGCCTGGAACAGCCCGATGGCCGCTTCCAGGCAGGGAGCGATCCGCTCCAGCGCCGGCCCGGCGTCGCCCGGGCTGGGATCGCGGCAGACCGCAAGCGCCAGCGTCAGCATGCCGACCGCCGCGTCGGTCGCTCCGGCAATCCCCGACCCGAACACCATCAGGCAGAACGAGAACACGCGCGCCAGCCGGACATCCAGCTCGACCCGTGCCGGCACCGATGGGCGGCCGGGCGGCAGCAGCTCCCTGCCCTCGACCAGACGCAGGGCGCCCCCGCCGACGATCTCGCGCACCACCGCATCCGGAAGGCCGGCGGAAGCGCACACGCGAAGCAGCATGTAGAGGCTCGTCCAGGTCCGGCCGTACGGCGGGTCGGATCCGAACACCACCCGCTCCGCGCCGACCCGGGCCAGCAGGCCGAACACGTCCAGCGGGTTCATCCACGATGTGTCGAACACGGCGGCCGGGTGGTCGGCCAGGCCGTCTACCAGGATCCCCTGGTCGGCCACGCCCAGGTGAGCCAGGATCAGCGGAGCTCCGGGGTGCCCCTGGGCGATCTCGACCAGCTCGGCGCCGAACGTCGCCGGCAGCCCGCGCCCGGCGTGGATCAGGATCGGTACGTGGGCCTGCTCGGCGGCCGCGAAGATGGCCTCGACGCTGCTTCCCACCATGCCGAACGCCTGCGCCCGGGGATGCAGCTTGATCCCCCGCGCGCCCGCGTTCAGGCAGCGCTCCGCCTCGGCCAGCGGATCGTCGGCGGGGTCGAGCCGGCAGAAGGGTATGAAGCGGCCGCCGCTGTCCGCTGCCCACGCCAGCACCCTGTCGTTGGGGACGCGGTAGCTGGGGACCCGTTCGGGATCGTGCAATGGGAAGACGAGTGCGTGGTCGGCCTCGGCGTCATCGAGCAGCCCGACAAGGCCGGCCGGGTCGAGTGACATGCCGTCCTCGTCCAGCCCCAGGTGCGTATGAGCGTCGACGACGACCGAGTCGGAGGGCCGCAGCCGTGCAAGCTCAGACCGGAACGGCGCCAGCGTCCCGTCGAGCGGCTCGCTCACCCGATGCGTGCTTCGAGTGCCGACGCCAGAGTTTCGCGAACCTCCGCGGAGGCGATCCGCTCCAGCACCGGCTCGAAGAACCCGCGGACGATCAGCCGCTGGGCCTCGGTATGTGAGAGCCCACGGCTCATCAGGTAGAAGACCTGCAGCTTGTCGAGCTGCCCGATCGTCGCGCCGTGCGTGCAGCGGACGTCGTTGGCCTCGATCTCGAGCCCCGGGATGGAGTCGGCGTGGGCGTCGTGCGACAGCAGGAGGTTGCGGTTCTCCTGGTAGGCGTCGGTGCGCTGGGCGCCCTTGTCGACCCGGATCACGCCGCGCCAGACGGCTCGCGCCGAGTCGGCCAGCACTCCCTTGAAGAACAGGTCGGACGTGGTGTCCGGGCTCGCGTGCTCCTGGGTGGTGTCGTAGTCGGCATGCTCGGAACCGGTCAGGAAGTAGGCGCCCGTCACCTTGACGTTCGCGCCGCGGCCGGCCAGATAGCTCTCCATCCGCGACTTGGCGCGCGTGCCGCCGAGCCCCAGCACGACCCAGTCGAGCTCCGCGTCCCGGCCCACCGTCGCGCGGTGGGTTCCGAACTGGCGGGCCTCCGGATGGTGCCGCTGCGTGGTCACGTACTCGAGCGTCGCCCCGTCGCCCACCACCAGCTCGACGACCACGTTGAGGGAGCCGCGCACGGACGCAACGAACTCCTCGGTGAACGTCGCGCGAGCGCCCGGCTCGAGCACGATCAGCGCCCGGTAGAGCTGGGCCGTGTCCTCGTGGGCCAGCTCGACCATCGCCCGCAGTGGCTCGTCGACGTGGACGCCGGGGGCGACATGCAGAAAGACGCCGTCCTGCCAGCCGGCCTGATTGGCGGCTGCGAACTTCTCACTGTCGGCAACCACCGACCCCAGATGCCGCTCGAGCAGTTCAGGGCTCTCGGCGACCGCGCTGGCCAGGCTCTGGAAGCGGACGCCGTCGGGCGCCTCGCCGGACAGGGTGAGCGCCAACGGCTCGACCGGCAACGCGTCGGGGTCATACCCTCGGAGGTTTGTGTAGCGCCAGGCCTCCTCGCGGTTGGTCGGCACCGGCAGTGACTCGTACACCTCGCGGGCAGCAGCCCGCTTGCCCGCCAGCCACGCGGGCTCGGACACCGCAACGGTCATCCGACGGAACCTTCCATCTGCAGCTGGATCAGCCGGTTCAGCTCGACCGCATACTCCAGCGGCAGCTCCTTGGTAATCGGCTCCACGAACCCGGAGACGATCATTGCCGAGGCCTCCTCCTCCGACAGGCCGCGGCTCATCAGGTAGAAGAGCTGCTCCTCGCCGATCTTGGAGACCGTGGCCTCATGGCCGATCTCGACGTCGTTCTCGTCGATGTTGATGTACGGGTAGGTGTCGGTGCGGCTCTCGTCGTCGATGATCAGCGCGTCGCAGACAACCTTGGAGCGCGACCCGACGGCGCCCTTGTTCACCTGCAACAGACCGCGGTACGAGGATCGCCCGCCATCCTTGGAGATCGACTTGGAGGTGATCACCGAGGTTGTGTGCGGCGCGGCATGAGTGATCTTGCCGCCGGCATCCTGGTGCTGGTTCTTGCCCGCAAACGCGATCGACAGCACCTCGCCGTGGGCCCGCTCGCCGTTCAGGATCACGGCCGGGTACTTCATGGTCAGCTGCGAGCCGAGGTTGCCGTCGACCCACTCCATGGTGGCGTCGGCCTCGGCGACCGCCCGCTTGGTGACCAGGTTGTAGACGTTGGTCGACCAGTTCTGGATCGTCGTGTAGCGGCAGCGACCGCCGCGCGCCACGTGGATCTCGACCACGGCCGAGTGCAGCGAATCGGTCGAGTAGATGGGCGCGGTGCAGCCCTCGACGTAGTGCACGTAGGCGTCCTCGTCGACGATGATCAGCGTCCGCTCGAACTGGCCCATGTTCTCGGCGTTGATCCGGAAGTAGGCCTGCAGCGGCAGCTCGACCTTGACGCCCTTGGGGACGTAGATGAACGAGCCGCCCGACCAGACCGCGGAGTTGAGCGCGGCGAACTTGTTGTCGTTGTAGGGGATGATGGTGCCGAAATAGCGGCGCACCAGCTCCTCCTGCTCGCGCAGGGCCGAATCCATGTCGAGGAAGATGACGCCCTGCTTCTGGAGCTCCTCCTGGAGGTTGTGGTAGACGACCTCCGACTCGTACTGGGCGCCGACGCCGGCCAGGTACTTCTTCTCGGCCTCGGGGATGCCCAGCTTGTCCCACGTCTCGCGCATGCCGGGGGGCAGGTCGTCCCAGCTCTTGGCCTGCTCCTCCACCGGCTTCAGGTAGTAGTAGATGTCGTCGAACGGGATCCTGCCGACGTCGCCGCCCCAGGTGGGCAGCGGCCGCGCGTCGTAGTGCTTCAACGACTTGACGCGGAAGTCGGTCATCCACTCCGGCTCGGACTTGTGCGCCGAGATCTCGCGCACGATCTGCTCGTCGAGCCCGCGCCGGGACTTGAAGAACGGCTGGGTGACATCGTCGTGGAACCCGTACTTGTACTCGCCGATCGCGACTGCGTCGCGCTCCTTCGGGGTGAGTTCGGTGTCGGCCATCAGACTGCCGCCTCCTGCACGCCGTAAGGCGCATAGCCGTGTGCCTCGAGCTTGTCGGCGATCTCCGGGCCGCCGGACTCGACGATTCGCCCCTCGACCAGGACATGCACCCGGTCGGGGCGGATGTACTGGAGCAGACGAGCGTAGTGGGTGATCACGAGCACTCCCAGCTCGGGGCCGGTCAGCCGGTTGACGCCGTCGGAGACGATCCGCAGGGCATCGATGTCGAGGCCCGAGTCGGTCTCGTCCAGGATCGCGAGCTTGGGCTGGAGGATCGCCATCTGCAGCATCTCCATCCGCTTCTTCTCGCCGCCCGAGAAGCCGTCGTTCAGGTAGCGGCTGGTCAGGCTGCGATCGATCTTGAGCTGCTCCATGTTCTCGGCCAGGAGCTTTCGGAACTCGGGGATCCGGATCGGGTTCGGCTCACCGTCCGGCCCGCGGCGCTGCGCGTTGACGGCCATCCGCAGGAAGTTCGCCACCGTCACCCCGGGAATCGCCGAGGGGTACTGGAACGCGAGGAAGATGCCCAGCCGCGAGCGCTCGTCGGGCTCCAGCTCGAGCACGTCGGTGCCCTTGAAGGTCACCTCGCCCGAGGTCACCTCGTAGGAGGGGTGGCCCATCAGCACGTGCGCCAGCGTCGACTTCCCCGAGCCGTTGGGGCCCATGATGGCGTGCACCTGGCCCTGTGACAGCTCCAGATCGATACCGCGCAGGATCTCGGTCCCGTCGATGGCGGCGTGAAGGTTTGAAATGACGAGGTCAGCCATGTTCCCTTTCGGGTGGAAAGCACAAGCGGCGTGGCCGCGCGAACCGCTCCCGGCCACTGGACGTAGTGTAGCCATCGCCCATTTTCCCCGAACCGGTCTCGTGGTACCCTGGCTTCATGTTTGAGCCGTCGGTTCCTCATCTTCTGATCCTGCTCGTCATCCTGCTGCTGATCTTCGGCGCCAAGCGGCTGCCCGAGATCGGCAAGGGACTGGGCGGTGGGATCAAGGAGTTCAAGGACTCGGCCACCGGCAAGCCGGACGAGCCCGCGCCGCCCACTCCGGCGGCCGCCATTCCGCCGCCGCAGCCGACGCAGACCCAGCCCGCCGAGCAGGGCCCGGTTCACCGCTCCGGGGAGTAGCCCATGCTCCGAGGTCGCGTTCGGCGAGTGGGGCCGGAAGACGAGCTGACGCTCGTCGAGCATCTCGATGAGCTGCGCACCCGGCTGATCGTCACCGTCGCCACGCTGACGGTCGCGATCGCCGCCTGCTTCTGGAAGAGCGAGCAGATCCTGCACTTCCTGCGCGGGCCGATCGACGACCGCCAGTTCATCGCCCTCTCCCCGCTCGACCCCTTCATGGCGTCGCTCTCGATCTCGATCTACTGCGGCATCCTGATCACGCTGCCGGTCGCGACCTACCAGTTCTACGCGTTCATCATCCCGGCCTTCTCCGAGGAGTACCACCGCGCCCTCCGGCCGCTGATCCTGATGATCCCGGCGCTGTTCATCGTCGGCGTGGTGTTCGCATGGGAGCTGGTCGTTCCGCCCGCTCTGCACTTCCTCGTCAACTACAACAGCGCGGCGTTCACGGTTCAGCTGCGGGCCAGCAACTACGTGCAGTTCCTGGTCTGGATGCTGGCAGCGTTCGGCCTCATCTTCGAGCTGCCGGTCGTGATGCTGATCCTGGCCAAGGTCGGCCTGGTGACAAGCGAGCGGATGCGGAAGCACTGGCGGCTGTCAATCGTGTTCCTGGCCGTGCTGGCCGCCGTCCTGCCCGGCGTCGACTTCATCTCCTTCTTCCTCGAGTTCGGCGCGCTGCTCGTGCTCTATGTCGCGTCGTACGGCGTCGTACGAATAGTCGAGCGCACCCGGGCGAAGGAAGAGCCGGACGTCGATCCGACGCCGGCGACATGATCCTCTCCGCAGACTGGGTGCTGCCGGTCGACGCGGCGCCCATTCGCGACGGCTGGGTCGAGCTCGACGGCAGCCGGATCGCGGCCGTCGGGTCGGGCGCTCGTGAGGGCGCCGAGCATCACCCGGGCTGCGTCGTGCTGCCCGGCCTGGTGAACGCCCACACGCACCTCGAGTACGCCGGCATGTCGGGGTTCGGCGACGGCGAGCCGTTCGACGCGTGGATCGCCGACCACATCCGCCGGCGGGTGGGGCTGGAGGCAGACGACTACCGCGCCCAGGCCGACGCCGGGGTCGCCGCGTGCCTGGCCGGCGGGGTGACCACGGTGGCCGATTGCTGCTACGCCGGCACCGTCGCGGCGGCAGCCGAGGCCGCCGGGCTGCGGGCCATCGTCTACCTCGAGGCGTTCAGCCGCCACGACCCGCTCGACCAGCCGCTGGAGGAGCGTCTCGATGCGATCGCGCCCCCGGCGCGCGACTCCGACCTGGTCACGATCGGCATCTCGCCGCACGCCCCCTACACGGTGGACATGGACGACTACCGCCGCTGGGTGGGGATGGCACGCGAGCGCGGGATGCCCGTGGCGACGCACCTGCTCGAGTCTCACCTCGAGACCGAACCCGCCGCAGCCTTCCGCGACGTTCTCGGCCCCGACACGGTGGCAGTCCACGCGGCCAGGGCCACGTCAGAGGACGTCGCCCTGTTCGCCGAGCTGGACGTTCCAGTGGCACACTGCCCGCGCTCAAACGCCCTGCTGGGCTGCGGCGCCGCGCCGGTGTACGACCTGCTCGCAGCAGGCGTCCGCGTCGGGCTGGGCACCGACTCGCCGGCATCCGCCCTCACGCTCGACATGTGGGACGAGATGCGAGCGGCGATCCTGGTCGCCCGCACCCGCGAGCGCCGCGGCGACGTGCTGACGGCGGCTACCGCCCTCGAGCTGGCGACCCTGCGCGGCGCCCAGGCGCTCGGCCTGGGCGACGAGATCGGTTCGCTGACGCCGGGCAAGCGCGCGGACGTGGTCGTGGTCGACCTCGGCCGCTCCGAATTCGTACCGTGGGACGACCCGGTTGCGGCCACCGTCTTCGGCGGAACCCCCGAGCGCGTCCTACTCACTTTCGTGGATGGACAGATACGCTATTGCGAGACCGGCGAACATGCCGATACCAGTGCTGCCCGCAAGGTGCGGGCGCGGATGATCGAGACCTGACCAGATGCTGTTCGAAAAGATCAGACGAACGCAGAAGCCCGTGTTCATCATGCTCGGCGTGGTGTTCGCGGTCAGCTTCGCGTTCCTCGGGGTCGGTTCGGCGGCAAACGGCGTCAACCCGCTCGACTTCTTCAACTCGTCCTCGAGCAGCTCCGGGTCGATCGGCGACCTGACGAACAAGGTGCACTCGAACCCCAGGGATTCGGGTGCCTGGCTCAGCCTGGCCGAGGCCTACTACACCAAGGGGCAGGTGCCCGCGGCCCTCGGCGCGTACCAGACCTACCTCAAGCTGAAGCCCAACGACGTCACCGAACTGGCGACCGCCGCGTCGCTGTATGACTCCCAGGCCGGGCAGTACAGCCAGCTCGCGCAGTACTACCAGGGCAAGCTGACCGACCTTCAGAACGGCGCCGCCGGGCCGGCGGCCGGCGCCAGCCAGCTGACTACCGCGTTCCCGACACCGTTCGCATCGAGCCTCGAGGCGCCGCTCCAGCAGCAGCTGAGCACGGTCCAGTCCGAGGCGTCGGCTGCGGCCAACCAGGCGTTGGGGCTCTGGAAGCGCGCCGCTGTGGTGCAGCCGACCAACGAGTCCTACCAGCAGCAGGTGTGGCGCGACGCGGTCGTCGTGCAGGACTACAAGACCGCCCTGCCGGCGCTGAAGAAGGACATCGCGCTGACCACCGACGCGGCGACCAAGAAGCAGCTCCAGGGCTACCTGAAGGAAGTCGAGGCGCTGGCCAAGACTTCCACCACGCAAACGACTCCCACCAGCCCGTAGCGCTCCCATGGAGAAGGCGCTCTGGGCCGGGTTCGTGCTTGGCGCGGGCGTTGCCGCAGGCATCGGCCCGATCAGCTTGCTGTGCGTTGCGTCAGGCGTCCGCAGCGGGTTCCGGCCCGCGCTGGGGGTCGGGCTGGGCGCGGCCACCGTCGACGGGCTGTACGCGCTCGCTGCCGCCCTCGGCGCCGCGGCGCTGATCGCCGGGCGCACCGCGACAGTGATCCAGGTGGCCGGCGGCCTGGCGATGGTCGCCATCGCCCTGCGGCTTGCCCGTGGCGGCGGGGCCGCCGGAGCCGCGCCGTCGCGCTTCGGCCAGGCGTACCGGATCTCCTTCGCAGCTACGCTCGCCAATCCGGCGACGATCGTGTCGTGGGTGGCGGCGTTCGCCGCGGCGGTGCCGGCGCTCAACCTGACGAAGATGGAGACAGCGACGGCGCTGCCGGCCGGGGTGGTGCTCGGGTCGGCAGCATGGTTCGTCGGGCTGTCGACTGCCAGCGCGCTCGCGGGGCGGCGCATGAACGCCCGGGCGCTGCGCGTGCTCTCCTACGTCGGCGCATGCGCGATCGGCGGCTTCGGGGTGGCGGCGGTGCTGAGCGGCGTCGGGGCGGCGTAGCCGTCCGCGCGTCAACCTAGGGTCCGGGCGGTGATCAAGTACATCGGCTCCAAGCGCCTGCTGACACCGCTGATCCAGCGGGTCGCCGCGATGCTGCCGGTGCGCACGGCGTGCGACCTGTTCGCCGGCACCACCCGCGTCGGCCAGGCGCTGCGCGAGGCCGGCATCGAGGTGCTCTCGAACGACACGGCCAGCTACAGCGAGGTGTTCGGGCACGCCTACATCGAGGCGGGCGGGGATCTCGACCGCGATCTCGTTCGCGAGACGATTGCCCACCTCGGCACCCTGCCGCCCCGCCGTGGCTACGTGACACGCGTGTTCTGCGAGCAGGCGCGCTACTTCCATCCAGACAACGGGATGCGGATCGACGCCATCCGCGAGGAGATCGATCGCCTGGCGCTCGACCGCCTCGAGCGATCGGTGTTGCTGACCAGCCTGATCGAGGCTGCTGACCGGGTCGACTCGACGGTCGGGCTGCAGATGGCGTATCTCAAGCAGTGGGCGCCGCGCGCCCTCCGACCGCTGGAGCTGCGCGAGCCGCGAGCCGTTCCCGGTCCGGCCGGCCGAGCGGTGCGATGCGACGCCAACGAGCTCGCCGCAGCGCTGGACGGCGTCGACCTCGCCTACCTCGACCCGCCCTACAACCAGCACTCCTACTTCCGCAACTACCACGTCTGGGAGACCCTCGTTCGCAACGACCGGCCCGGGCACTACGGCGTGGCCTGCAAACGGCAGGACGCGCGTGATGTGGTCAGCAGGTTCAACTCCCGGCCGGCCGCGTGGCCCGCGCTGCGCGCGCTGATCGAGCAGCTTCCGACTCCCTGGATCCTGCTCTCCTTCTCCGACGAGGGGTTCCACGACCTGGGCCACGTCCACGAGCTGCTCGGCGAACGGGGGTACGTGGCCGCGGTCAGCGTGGACTCGAAGCGCTACGTGGGGGCCAAGATCGGCATCCACAACCCGCGTGGCGAGCGCACCGGCACGGTTTCCCACACGCGCAACACCGAGATGCTGTTCGTGTGCGGGCCGAGCAGGGCCCTGGTCGACGGCGTGGCCGCCGACCTCGCGCAGACCCCGCTTCGCGTGGCGGTGTAGCCGCCCGGGAACCAGACTCGTCCGCCCGGCGTCTGACCGGCAATGAGGCTTACCCTGGGACTGCTGGCTCTCACGCTCACGCTCACCCTCGCGGGATGCGGGGGCGCAAGCTCGTCGGGGGGCACGACGGCGGCGCCGGTGCAGCACGCGAGCGCGGGCGGCACCCTGGCCGCTCCAAGCGGCTCCGCGAGCTCCGCGGGTTCGGGCTCGAGATCGGCGGTCACCGACACCGCCATCGCGCACGGCCTGCCCCCGCTCGGCCCACAGGTGATCAAGACCGCCCAGGTCGACCTCCGCGTCGCCCACGGGCAGATCGGGAGGGTGATCATCCAGGCCACCCGCGTCGCCGGGAACCAGCGCGGCTTCGTCCTCTCCACCGATGTCGCCCGCGAGTCGGGCTACGCCGACGTGGTGATGCGCGTCCCCGCCGCCCACTTCGAGCGCGCGCTGACGGCGCTCTCCGCAATCTCGGGCGTGAGTGTCACCGCCCAGACCGTCACCGGCCGTGAGGTCGGCCAGCAGTTCGTCGACCTGAATGCCCGCGAGACGAACCTGGAGGCCCAGGAGGCCGTACTGCGGAGGCTGATGAACGAGGCGCAGACGGTGTCGGACACGATCGCCGTAGAGAACCAGCTGGCGTCGGTGCAGGGCCAGATCGACGAGATCCAGGGCCGCCTTCGCTACCTCGCAGATCAGACGGCGCTGTCGACCATCACGGTCGAGATGCGCGAGCGAGGCCAGGTCCAGGTACCGCCGGGCAAGCCCAGCACCATCGGCGCCGCCTTCCGGCGGGGTGTGCACGCGGCTGCCGAGGTCATCGCCGGCACCATCGTCGCCGTCGGCTTCCTGCTGCCGCTCGCGTTCCTGGTGCTGATCGTGCTCGTGATCGCGTGGCGGCTGTGGCCGCTGGCAGCGCGGATCACGAACCGGTCGGCCCAGCGCCCGGCCGCGTAGAGCGCCTGGCGCTCTCTCATCCGCGGCCGGGCGTGAGCCCGAGGAACTACATGAAGACCGTGATCTTCTCGGTGCCGGCCACACACCCCGTCTTGGAGGCCGTCACCGACACCGTGCCCAGCGACTTGGCGGTGAGCGCGAAGGCCGCCTTGCCGGAGGTGTTCGTCTTCTTGGTCGTGGTCACGACGCCCGCGCCGCTGACCTTGACCGAGACACCCGCCACCGCGTGCCCGTAGCCGTCCTTGACGCTGAAGGTCACCGTCTTTTTGGTGCCCTTCTGGAAGTAGCCGCTGGAGGTCACGAACAGCTTGATCGGCAGATGGAACGCCTGCGCCGCCGTGAACGCACCGTGGTTGCCGTCGGCATCGATCGCCTGAACGCGCCAGTAGAGCGTGCCTCCGCTGTCGAACATGGTGCTGTTCATCATGTCGGGGGAGAATCTCGTCTCGTCCGTCGTCCACTGGCTGTTGGTCGAGAACGTGCTCACGTTCGAGACCTGGACGGTGTACTGCTTGGCGCCGTCCTTGGGTGCCCACGAGAACACGAGCTCGTGCGCCGCCGCCGTGGCCGACGGCCCGGTCGGAGCGTGCACGGTGCGGGTGAACGGCTGTAGCGCCGTGTACGAGCTGGTCACCGTACCGCCGGACTGCACCGGATACTGCGCGCGCACCTGCCAGTTGAAGATGCCCGTGCCGGTCATCGAGGTGGCCGTGAACGCCGTCGTGTCGAGACCGTTGAAGTCCCGCGTGGTGCCGTCCGGCAGGTTGACGTGCACGTCATAGGCGATCGCGCCCGGCATCGCGTTCCACTGCCAGACCGGGATGGTGTCGCCCGCGGTCGCGTTCGAGGGCAGCGTCGGCACCGCCAGCACCTTGTCGAACGTGCCGGTCGCAGACGGAGCCATCGACAGCCCGTTGCGGTCGACTGCATGCACCGACCAGGTGTAGCCGTTGCCGACCGGGTAGGTGGTGTTACCCGTGTACGACGCCTCGTCCGTGTTGATCGTCTGGCTGAAGTTGTTCGGCCCGGTGACGGTCAGCGTGTAGTAGTAGGCACCGTCGACCGGCGACCACTGGAAGGTCGGCTGACTGGTCTGCTGAGAGCCGTTCGCCGGGCTGATCAGCGTCGGCGGGTCGGAGTGGACGAAGAAGTTCTGCGGGTAGTTGAGCCCGCCCTCGTCGGGGCCGGTCGGATCGCCGGCTGCAGCTCCACCGTTGAACCCGGTTGCCGGCAGCACCGCCCAGTAGTACTGGGAGTTCGAGTCCGCATAGGTAGTCGGGGTGTTGCCCGTCCGCGGCGCGTAGGCCGGCTCCTGGGTGAACGCGTAGTCGACGACGTGCTGGAACGTCGGGTCGGTGGCGACGATCACGTAGTAGGACGTCTTGCCCGCGATCGGGTTCCACGTGAACAGCGGCACGGTCGTCGACGTTGCGCCCTCGATCGGGCCGAGGTAGTCGCCGTTGCCCGGGTAGTTGGTCGCGCAGGGCTGCGTGCAGGCGTTGCCGGACGGATAGCCGCCGAACGTGAACGACGACTGGTCATTGCCGTTTCCGAGGCTCGTCCAGCTACCCCAGACCAGCTGGTTGTTGGAGTCGTTGTTGCGCTCCGCCTTGACGCGGACACAGTACTGGTCGCCCTGGACCAGCAGCGACGAGTCGGTGGCGACGTTGGCGTTGGCCGAGAACGGCTTGTTGCCGTTCCAGCCGTTGCCCAGCGGCGTCCAGGTGGTCGCCGCCGTCGTATCGTCCCACTCGTTCGGGCTGCCCTGCGTCCAGTCGCAGATGCCGCCGGTGAACAGCGTGACCTCCACCTCGTAGCTGGCGGCGCCGGGCACCGGGTCCCAGGACACGATCGGGGCGGCCGTGGTGTATCCCTGCGACCAGTCGCTGGCCCCGGTCTGGTAGTCCAGCATGGTCAGGTTGCTGATCGCGTTTGCGCCGGTGTCGTAGGCGATGGTGAACGTGCCCGACTGGCCCGGATTCAGCGGATCCTGGTAGACGTTCCAGGCGCCCGGGCTGCCGTTGGGCGGCGTCGGCGCGAACGCGCCAGTAGTACGTGGCCGCCGGGAGCAGCGTCTGCGGGGTCAGCGAGGTGCCGATGACGCCGGTCTGCGTGAATGCCGGCGTGCCGCTGAAGCTGGCGTCACGGTTGATCTCGATGTCGTACGACGCCGCACCGGGGACGGCCGTCCAGCTGAACTGCGGGTCGAACACCTGCGAGCTGGCGTCGAGGTCGGTGACCGTCAGCGTGCTGGCGGTCGGCCATGACCAGACGAAGTGGTAGACCGGTGACGGCGTGCCCAGGTGCCCCGTCGCGTCCAGCGGCGTGACGCTCCAGTAGTAGGTACCAGAGGTCAGGCGCGCGGTCGGCGAGAGCGCGGTTGCGCTGGTCGTCACCGGGAAGCCGCTGACCAGGTTGCTGAGGCCTGCGTCGCTGGCGAGCTTGACCAGGTACTGCTGCGCGTACGGCACGGCCGCCCAGTTCAGGAGCACCGGCTGCGGGTAGGTCAACGACGCACCCTGGGTGGGCGACTGCGGCGTCGCCACGTCCGACCAGTCGAGCACGAACGACCGCGTCGCCGACCAGCCCGAGTGGGCGGTGCCGGTCGCGTCGAGCGCACGCACATCCCAGTAGTAGGTGCCGTTCTGCAGCGGCGCGGTCACCGTCTCCCGCGCGTTCTTGGTGAGGACGTCGGTGGAGGTCGACGCAAAGGCGGAGTCGGCCGCGACCCGGAACTCGTAGTGGTCAGCGCCCACGACCGGGTTCCATGCGAACACCGGCGGCGTGTCGAACGTGCCGGCGTTGGTCGGCGCCGTGGGGACGGGAGCCGTCAGGCTTCCGTAGCTGGGCGCCGCCGCACACAGCATGAGTGCGACGAGCGAGACCGGGAAGGCAATCCGCCGGAAGTGGTTACGCATAGGGACTTCGGGCTCCTTGATCAGGGGGCGCGTTGGGACGGGCGCCGGACGGCACCGCACTCTCATGATGCAAGAACGCCAAACGGCCCCGCGTCCCCCACACGAGGCACCCCGAACGGCCGGAACCGCCCGCGTCTGGAATGATGCAGGTGTGGCCACCACGACCGAGGTTCACCCGCTCGAGCCGCTGTCGGGCGAGGAGATTGCCGCTGCAGCCGCCGCCGTCCGGGAGCAGGCAGGGCTGTCAGAGGGCATCCGGTACTCGTGCGTCGAGCTGAGCGAGCCCACCAAGGAGGAGCTCGAAGCCGGCGAGGAGCTCCCGCGGATCGCGCAGCTGGTCGTCCTCGACAACGCGGACGGCCGCGGCCGGGAGGTGACCGTCGACCTCGGCAGCGGCACGGTGACAGCGATCCACGTCATCGAGGGAATGCAGCCGGCGATCACCGGCGACGAGTACTACGAGGCTGGCGAGGCGGCCAAGGCCAACCCCGCGTACCGCGCAGCGCTCGCGCGGCGCGGCATCTCTGACCCCGAGTTGGTGATGGTCGACTCGTGGTCGATGGGACAGTTCGAAGACCCAGGCAGGCGCCTGATCCGGGGGCTTGCCTGGCTGCGCGCCGACACGGAGGGCGACAACGGGTACGCCCGGCCGATCGGCGGCCTGGTCGCGGTCGTCGACCTGAACACGATGGAGGTCGTCCGCGTCGACGACCACGGGCCGCTGCCGGTTCCCGATGGGGACGGCGACTACCGCAACGGCGGCGGCCACGGGTTCCGCGACGACGTGCGGCCGATTGAGATCACTCAGCCCGAGGGCCCAAGCTTCACGCTCGACGGCCGCCACCTGCACTGGCAGCGCTGGGACATGCGGGTCGGCTGGAGCGCCCGCGAGGGCCTCGTCCTGCACCAGATCGGCTACACGGAGCACGGCGAGCGGCGGCCGGTGTGCCACCGCGCGTCGATCGCCGAGCTGGTGATCCCCTACGGCGACCCCAACCCGACCGTCCACTTCAAGAATGCGTTCGACATCGGGGAGTACGGGATCGGGCCCTACGTGAACTCGCTCGAGCTTGGCTGCGACTGCCTGGGCGAGATCCGCTACCTCGACGCCTGGGTGAGCGACAGCCGCGGCCGCCCAGCGGCCATCCGCAACGCCATCTGCATCCACGAGGAGGACGTCGGCATCCTCTGGAAGCACCACGACGACCGCAGCGGACGCACCGACGTCGCCCGAGCGCGGCGGCTGGTCGTCTCGTGCATCGCCACCGTCGGGAACTACGAGTACGGCTTCTTCTGGTACTTCGGACAGGACGGCTCGATCGAGTTCGAAGGCAAGCTGACCGGGATCGTCCACACGGCCGGCATCGAGCCGGGAAGCGCCCAGTCACACGCGACCGAGGTGACCCCCGGGGTGGCGGCGTCCCACCACCAGCACTTCTTCTGCGCCCGGCTGGACATGGACGTTGACGGCACCGCTAACACGGTGGTCGAGGTCGATGCCCGGTCCGACCCGCCCGGGCCGGGGAACCCGGACGGCACCGCCTTCCACGCCGCCCGCACCGTGCTCGAACGGGAGGGGATGGCCGCACGGGACGCCGATCAGATGAGAGCCCGTCGCTGGCGGGTGGAGAGCGGCGGGAGGCGAAACCGCATGGGTGGCGTAACCGCCTACGAGCTGGTGCCCGGCGACACGGTCGCCCCGATGGCCGACCCCGGCTCCGAGTTCAGGCGCCGCTCTCGCTTTCTCGACCACCAGCTGTGGGTCACGCCGTACGTGCCCAGCGAGCGCTACCCGGCAGGTGAGTACCCGAACCAGCACGAGGGCGGTGACGGCCTGCCTCGCTGGACGGCCCGCGACCGGGAGCTCGAGGGCCGCGACGTCGTCCTCTGGTACGTCTTCGGCGCGCACCACGTGCCCCGGCTCGAAGACTGGCCGGTGATGCCCGTTGTGCGCTGCGGCTTCCAGCTGCGGCCGGTCGGCTTCTTCGATCGCAACCCCGGCCTGGACGTCCCGCCCCCGGCCAGGCACTGCGACCACTAGAACTAGACACGCTCCCATACCTGTGGGATCGTGATACCGCAATGCGACGTATGCGGGGGTCGACCGTCGTACCGGGCTCCATCCTGGCTGCCCTTGTCGCCGCGTGCTGCGTGGCGTCCGCATCGGCATCGGGAACCACGCTCTACGTTGCCCCCACGGGCACCGACACCGGCAACTGCCAGACCTCGTCGAGCCCCTGCAAGACGATCGGCTACGCCCTCAACCAGGCGCCCAGCGCGGCGACGATCCAGATCGCCAACGGCACCTACGACGAGAACGTCGTGATCGGCGGGTCGGTCTCGCTGGTCGGAGCTTCGCAGACGAACACCGTGATCGACGGCGGCGGGCTGGACACGACCGTCAACATCATCGGCGGCAGCGCGACGGTGAGCCTCAGCGACCTGACGATCACGGACGGCATGGCCGCCCAGGGCGGCGGCATCCGCAGCAGCGGGCTCAGCCTCGCCCTGTCGCACGTCACCGTGAGCAAGAACACCGCCGAGCCGCCGACGACCGTCACGACCGGAGGCAACCCCGGTGAGGGCGGCGGGATCTACCTCTCAGCCGGCACCGTGACGATCGCGAACTCGAAGATCACGGGCGACCAGGCCGTCGGCCAGGCCGGCAAGGCGGGCGCCAAGAACGGCGGCGCGCCGGGCACGAACGGGGGCAATGGCCTCGGCGGCGGCATCTACGACGCCGGCGCGGCGCTCACACTCACCAGCACCACCGTGACCAAGAACAGCGCCAAGGGCGGCAAGGGCGGCGCCGGAGGATCCTGGGACAGCGGAAGCCCAGGCACGGGAGGCAACGGCGGCGACGGAGGTGGCGCCGAGGGCGGAGGGATCTACTTCGACGACGCTGCGGTCTCGCTGACCAGCTCGAAGGTCGACTCCAACACGGCCCAGGCGGGCGGCGGCGGCAACGGCGGCAGCGCATCCCCCGGAGTCGGGGGCGACGGCGGCGCGGCCGACCAGGCATACGATGGCGCCGCTGCCACCTACACCGGCGGCGGGGGGATCTTCGGCGGCGGCCCGAGCTACTACGGCCATACGCCGAGCGTCACGCTGACGTCCAGCGACGTCTCGTCCAACACGGTCAAGGGCGGGTCCGGTGGCACCGGCGGCAGCGGGTCGCAGGGCGGCGGCCCTGGCAGTGTGTGGGCCACCTGCGGCAACACGCGGGGAGGCGGCATCTCGATGGTTCCCGCAAACTCGAACAGCACCGGCAACCTGACCATCACGTCGAGCACCGTCCAGAACAACACCCTCACCGGCTGCAACGGCGGCAAGGGCGGCGCCGGCTCGAATGGCGCCACCGACGCGCCCGGCGCTCCGGGCGGCTCCGGGGGCGTCGCCAACCCAGCCTGGGGCGGCGGCATCTACTACCTCACGTTCGTCGGCGAGAACCTGGTGGTCTCCGACTCGACGATCTCGGGCAACTCGCTGACCACCGGTCACGGCGGGGACGGCGGCAAGGGAGGCAACGGCGGAACGGCGTCTCCGGGAAAGCCGGGTCAGAACGGCGGCTCCGGCGGGTCCGGAGGCTACGGGAACAACGCGTTCGGCGCCGGTGTGGTCTACGGCTCGATCAGCTCCGGGACGTTCAGGATCACCGGCTCGACCATCGCGTCGAATGCCGCCACGTCAGGCAACGGTGGCGCCGGCGGTGCGGGCGGTGGTGGTTCGGCGGGCAGTACCGGCCAGCCTGGCGGCAACGGCGGTGCAGGTGGGATCGGCGGGGGGACGAACCCGGCGCAGGGCGGCGGGATCTCGCTCAACGCATCGGTGTCGATAACGATCGCCGACGCCACGCTGGCCGGTAACAGCGCAACCGGCGGCGCGGGCGGAACCGGCGGCGCGGGCGGAGACGGCGGGGGCGGCACGCCGACCGGCACCAGTGGGACCTCGGGCGCCGGGCAGAATGGCGGCGACGGCCTGGGCGGCGGCCTCTGGTCTCCCAACCTGATGACGCTGACCAACGACACGGTGGCGGGCAACTCGGCGGCCGGCGGCACGCGCGGCAATGGAAATCCCTCGGGCGTCATCGGCAACGGCGATGGCGGCGGACTGTATGCCGGCAGCGTGCACCTGGGCAACGACATCGTGGCCGGCAACACCGCCGCGAACGGAGCTGCGGCCGGCCCCGACTGCAACACGAACACCGGGTCCGCGACCACCATGGGCCACAACCTGATCGGCGACATCTCGTTCTGCAGCGGTATCACCGCGGGCACGAACGGCGATCAGGCCGGAAACGGCGTGACCCCGCTCGATCCCCTGTTGGGCGTGCTCGCAGACAACGGCGGCCCGACCCAGACGCTCGCACTCAAGACCGGCAGCCCCGCGATCGGGCACGGCGACCCAGCGCTGTGCACATCGACGCCGGTGAACGACCTCGACCAGCGGGGCTATCCGCGCCGAAGCACCCCGCGCGGCACCTGCGACACCGGCGCCTATGACACATCCGAGCCGGTGACGTTCTCGGTCGGAGCGCCGACCGCGGCGACGGCAGGTGTGAGCTTCACCGTGACCGTCACGGCCAGGGACGCATTCGGAGGAACGCTCACCACCTACATCGGCAAGGTCTCGTTCTCGAGCACCGATTCCGGGGCAACCCTGCCCAACGCCTATACCTTCAAGGTTGCCGACCACGGCGTGCACACGTTCACGGTCACGCTGGCGACCCCGGGCGCCCAGACCGTGTCGGTGAAGGACACCGCGGCCAAGGTCGTGAAGGGCACGTCCTCGTCGATCGTCGTCAGTCCCTGACCGGAGCGACCAGCTCCGCGAACAGGCGGTCGAGCGCAGCGGAGGGATCGGCACAGAGGCCGGTGTGGATCGGCGATGGCTGGATGATCGTGCTCGAAGGCGAGGCCAGCCAGTGAAACCGGGCCGACCGGTCGAGCCGGGCCACCGGCCCAGCGCCGGCGTCTCCCGCAGCAACGGCGGCCACGGCGTCCAGGTGGCGCCGCACGTCTGCCGCCTCGGCCGACGGCGCCAGCGCCTGCAGGCGCACCGAGTCGAGCTCGACGCGGGCCGCCAGGAAGTCGAGCTTTGGGCAGAACAGCACCACGCCGGCGTTGAACTGCTCGCCCCGCTCGACGCGGGGCACGACGCGCACCACCACGTACTGGAACGGGACCGGTTCAGCCGCCACCGGTGCGGGCCTCCTCCGCCTCATCGGCGAACAGCCGCGGCGCCTCGAGCCGCCGCGTCAGGTAGCGCACGTACATCTCGGGCGTCCCGTCGCCCATCCACTCGAGCGGGGCCAGCTCGACCACCCCTCGCAACAGCTGCTCGGTGACCAGCGGCGCCAGTCGCTGGTCGGCCTCGAGGATCGACCCGGCACAGGGGAGCAGCACGTGGTCGCGAATCGCGGCAAACGGCTTGCGCGCATGTCCGTCGGGATCGGCCCAGCTGTGATGCACGTAGAGCGCCGCACCGTGGTCGATCATCCACAGCCCACCATGCCAGACCAGCAGGTTCGGGTTTCGCGGCGAGCGGTCGACGTTGGTGACGAGGGCGTCGAACCAGACGATCGACGCCGCCAGGTCCGGGTCCGGCGGCGACGGAACGGCAGGGGTGTACGCGAGTGCGCCGGGCAGGAAGTCCATCCCCAGATTCAGGCCGACGCTGGCGGCCAGCAGGTCCTGGATCTCCGCATCGGGCTCCGCGCGGCCTAGCTCGGGATCGAGGTCAGCCAGCACCAACTCGGGCACCGGCAGCTCCAGGGCGCGGGCCAGCTCGCCGGCCACGATCTCGGCCACCAGCGCCTTCGGACCCTGGCCAGCGCCACGGAACTTGAGGACGTACAGCCCGTCGTCGTCGGCTTCGACAACGGCAGGCAGCGAGCCGCCCTCCCGGAGGGGGGTGACGTACCGGGTTGCCCGCACCCGGCGCAGCGACCGCGTGGCGATGTTCACCGGGCGGACGATAGTGACCGCGCCGGTGGTGACTGGCCCGGCGGGCTTTCACCGGAATTTCACCACATGGGCTCCACGTCGTTTCCCGCATCCCGTGCGGCCGTTTCACAATTCACGCCGACCGAGTGATTTCAATGCGGAGGCGAGGCATGCGCAAGACATTGAGACTGCTGGCGGCATCGCTGGCGGTCGGAGCAGTGGCCGTCGGAGCTGCGGCCTGCGGATCGTCGTCCAGTTCGAGTGGCTCGAGCGGCGGTAGCACGACGTCGGGGTCGAGCAGCGTTCTGGTCGGCGCAGGCAGCACCTTCGTCGCACCACTGGTTTCCCAGTGGGAGGCTGCCTACGTCAAGACGCCGGCGGCGGTAACCATCACCTACGGCGCGGTCGGCAGCGGTGGCGGCATCGACGCGATCACGGCGCGGTCGGTCGACTTCGGAGCAAGCGACGCCCCGCTGACGAGCGACCAGGTCGACGGCCTGCAAGGGCTGCGTCCAGATCCCGTGGGCGCTCGGCGCGACCACGGTGGACTACAACGTGAAGGGTGCTCCGAACAACCTGAAGCTGACCGGCAAGGTGCTCGCCGACATCTTCCTGGGCAACATCAAGCAGTGGAACGACCCGGCGATCGCCGCGCTGAACCCGGGCGTGAGCCTGCCCTCGACGCACATCACCCCGATCTACCGCAGCGACGGATCCGGCACCAGCTTCGTGTTCACGGACTACCTGTCGTCGGTCGATCCTGACTGGGCCAGCAAGGTCGGCACCTCCACGCAGCCGACGTTCCCGGTGGGCACCGGGCGCCGAGCACAGCTCCGGCGTGATCGCTGCGATGCAGGCCACGGACGGCGGCATCACCTACGCCGAGACGTCGTACGTCGCAGCTGACAAGCTGGACTACGCGCTGATCCAGAACGCGGCCGGCAAGTACCCGAAGCCGACGAACTCCGCGGTGCTCGCAGCCGCAGCGGTTGGCACGACGCGCTCTGACGGCACGATCAAGCTGGTCGACCCGCCGGCCTCGGCGTCCTCGGCCTACCCGCTTGCGTCCTACACCTACGTGATCGTGCCCAGAGTCGTCGCCGAAGGCGTCGACGCTCCGGGCCTTCATCACCTGGGCGATCAGCTCCGACGGGCAGTCGCTGGGAGAGCCGATCGGATACCCGCCGCTTCCGGCGAACGTCGTGTCGAGCAACAAGATGCTGATCGCGAAGATCAAGTAGGCGGCACTCCCTGGGGTGCGGGGCCACGCAGCGTGGCCCCGCACCCCGTAGCATCTCCACACACCATGTCTGTCCAACCAGCCACCAGCCGCCTGCCGCTCACCCGCCGCACCCGATTCGGCGAGATCGGTCTGCGCGGTATCTGCGCGGCGGCCGTCGTCGTTCTGCTGGTCGTGATGGTGATGCTGATCTGGGAGGTCGCGCACGGCGCCCGGCTCAGCTTCTCCACGTTCGGCCTCGGCTTCATCACGTCGACCGACTGGAACGTGGTCACCAACCAGTTCGGGGCGCTCTACCTGCTCGAGGGGACGCTCCTGACCTCGCTGTTCGCGCTGATCATCGCGGTGCCGACTGCGATCGCGATCGGCCTGTTCCTGAGCGAGCTCGCGCCCAGGGTGCTGCGCACGCCGGTCGGGTTGATGGTCGAGCTGCTGGCCGCCATCCCAAGCGTGATCCTGGGCCTCTGGGGAATCGTCGTCCTCGGGCCGTTCGTGGCAACCGAAGTGGAGCCGTGGCTCAACCACCACCTGGGATTCATCCCGCTGTTCTCGGGCTACCCGTCCAACGCGGGGATCCTGCCGGCGTGCCTGATTCTGACGATCATGATGATCCCGATCATCGCGAGCATCAGCCGGGAGCTGTTCAACAGCGTCCCGTCCGAGCTCAAGCAAGGCGCGCTGGCGCTTGGGGCGACGCGATGGGAGGTGATGCGGCAGATCGCGATCCCGCAGGTCAGCGGCGGCCTGATTGCCGCCGTCATGCTCGGCTTCGCACGCGCCATCGGTGAGGCGATCGCCGTTGCACAGGTGATCGGAAGCCACAACGCCTCGCCGTTCGGCTCCATCTTCAAGCCGGCGGCGACGATGGCATCCTGGATCGCCACCCAGTTCAACGGCACCGCGACCGACCTGCAGCGCTCGTCGCTGTACTACCTGGCGGTGATCCTGCTGGTGATCAGCCTGGTGACGAACATCGCGGCCCAGCTGATCGTCAACCGGATCCGCAAGCGGATGGGGGTGCGCGCGTGAGCTCGGTCGTGACGTCGCCGTTCGGAAGCCCGACCGCGCCGGTCGCGCCGCCGCAAGCTGGTCGGGCGCGTGATGGAAGCGCTCTGCACGCTGGCCGCTCTGGCGGCGATGGCCGTGTTGATCCTGGTCGTCTACGCGGTGTTCCGCCGAGGCGCGTCGGCGCTCAGCCTCAACCTGTTCACCGAGGTGCCCAGCACCGACGCGTACGGCAACACGACCGGCGGCATCAAGAACTCCATCATCGGCACCGTGATCATCACCGGCATCGCCACGCTGATCGCGGTCCCGTTCGGGATCCTGATCGCGATCTTCAACGCCGAGTTCGCCTCCCGGCGCGACGGCGGACGCGATCCGCCTGGTGCTGAACCTGCTGGCCGGGGTGCCGACCATCGTCATCGGCGTGTTCATCTTCGGCTTGCTCGTCGTCGGCCACGGATACAGCGCGCTACGCCGCGGCTGTCGCCCTGTCGATCGTGATGGTGCCGATCATCGCCCGCTCGACCGAGGAGGTGCTGGCTCTGGTGCCGGCACAGCTCCGCGAGGGCGGCATGGCGCTCGGGCGCGACCAGGGCGCGGACAGTCGTGACCATCATTCTGCCGACCGCGGTCGGAGGGATGGTGACGGCCACGATCCTCGCGATCGCTCGCGCCGCAGGCGAGACCGCACCGATCCTGCTCACCTGTTCGATCTTCGCCAACCAGGTCACGCTCGATCCGCGTCAGGCGATGGGATCGCTGCCGATGACGATCTACCTCGACGCCGAGCAGCCCAGTCAGTACGCCCAGCACCAGGCATGGGCGGCGGCCCTGATCCTGATGGCGTTCGTCCTGATGGCCGCGATCGCCGGACGGTTGCTCTCGCTTCGGAGTCGCCGCAGAATCGAGCAGACGCGATGACCCATTTCCGAACCTTTACCCACTGCACCGGAGGCTTCTGCAACCATGCCGGATAGTGACATCGCAACCAGCAGCCCAGTCGATGACCGATCCGCCCAGGACAGAGCCGTCCGAGCAGGGCTGCCCAGCCGGACGACGTCCAGGAGGCGCCGCACCGCAACCAGGGCGGCCTCGCCGACATCGCCGCCGCCCGCGCGGAGAACCCGACCGAGGGCCGGCGAGGTCGTCTTCGACCTGGACGACGTGATGGTGTCCTACAACGGGCGGCCGGCCATCCGCGGCGTCAACATGCAGGTCCACAAGCACCTCGTGACCGCGTTCATCGGCCCCTCCGGCTGCGGCAAGACCACGCTGCTGCGCAGCATGAACCGGATGAACGACCTGATCAGCGGCGCGAAGGTGGACGGGCACGATCCGCTACCACGGCCACGACCTGAACGCCTCCGGCGTCGACGCGGTCGAGGTGCGCCGCCGGATCGGCATGGTGTTCCAGCGGCCAAACCCGTTCCCCAAGTCGATCTTCGACAACGTTGCCTACGGCATGCGCCTGCACGGCATGAAGGACGGACCTGAACGACCGCGTCGAGAAGGCGCTCCGGCAGTCCGGGCTGTGGGACGAGGTCAAGGACCGGCTGAAGCAGAGCGCCCTGGCCCTGTCCGGCGGACAGCAGCAGCGGCTGTGCATCGCCCGCGCGCTGGCGATCGAGCCGGACGTGGTGCTGATGGACGAGCCGGCCTCGGCGCTCGACCCGATCGCCACCCAGCGGATCGAGGACCTGGTCGACGAGCTGAAGACCGACTACACGATCGTGATCGTCACGCACAACATGCAGCAGGCCGCGCGCGTCGCCGACAAGACGGCGTTCTTCAGCGTCGACATCGACAACGCCGGCAACCGGTCGGGCATCCTGGTCGAGTTCGACTCGACCTCGACCCTGTTCACCAACCCGACCGACCCCCGCACCGAGGCGTACGTCACCGGCCGCTTCGGCTGAGGTCGGTAGCGAGGTGTGGGCCGTACAGGGATCGAACCTGTGACCATGGTATGAGCGTGGGGGGAGCAGGCTCCCCCCACGAACCCCCCACACCAGACATGGGCCGTACAGGGATCGAACCTGTGACCATGGTATGAGCGTGGGGGGAGCAGGCTCCCCCCACGAACCCCCCACACCAGACATGGGCCGTACAGGGATCGAACCTGTGACCTTGGGATTAAGAGTCCCCTGCTCTACCAGCTGAGCTAACGGCCCCGGCCGCCCAGTGTACCGCCGTCACCGAGAGGCTGGAGCGGGTAGCCTTGGCGGCGATGCGTCCGGAGTCACTGCAGTTCTTCCGCGACCTGCTCGACGCCCCCGGGCCGAGCGGCGACGAGCGCGCGGCGGCCCGCGTCTGGCGGGCATACGCCGAGTCGTTCGCCGCCGTCCGCGCCGATGCGCTGGGATCGAGCTTCGCCGAGATCCAGCCGGAGGGCAGCCCGTCGGTGGCGGTGTTCGGGCACATCGACGAGATCGGCTTCGTCGTGAACCACGTCGACGACGAGGGCTACGCCTGGTTCGGGCGCGTCGGCGGGTGGGATCCCGAGGTGCTGGTCGGACAACGCGTCCGCATCCTCGGCCGCGACGGGCTGGTGACCGGCGTGATCGGGAAGAAGGCGCGGCATCTGCAGGATGCCGACGAACGGGCGAAGCCGTCGAAGATCGACCAGCTCTGGATCGACATCGGCGCACGGTCAGGAGACGAGGCCAGGGGCCGCGTCCACGTCGGCGACATGGGCGTGCTCGAGCAGCCGATCGTCGAGCTGCCGGGCGACCGCCTCGTCAGCCGGGCCTGCGACAACCGCTGTGGCGCCTTCGTCGCCGCCGAGGCCGTGCGCCTCTACGCGGCCGAGCCGGGAAGCGCCAGGCTGACCGGCGTTGCCAGCGTCTCCGAGGAGACGTCGTTCCTGGGCGCCCACACCACCGGTCACGCACTGGCGCCGGCAGCGGCCATCGCGGTCGACGTAACGCACACGACCGACCACCCCACCACCTCGAAGCAGACCGGCGGGGACGTCAAGCTTGGCGGAGGGCCGTCGTTGTCACGCGGAGCAAGCATCCACCCGGTGCTGTTCGACCTCGCTGTCGAGGTCGCCGAGGCGGAGGGCATCGCCTATCAGGTGGAGCCCGCCGGGGGAAGCACCGGCACAGACGCCGACGCTGTCTCCCCGTCAGGCAACGGGGTGCCGTCGATCGTCATCAGCATCCCGCTGCGCTACATGCACTCGCCCAACGAGCTGGTCGACCTCGGCGACCTGGAGCAGACGGCGCGGCTGGTTGCCGCCGTCGCCCGCCGCGTCACCGAGGCCCCGCAGGCGCTGTAAGCCCTACCGCCTGGCGGGCCAGTTGGCCCGCGGATCGGGGAGCGGCGTCAGGATCGCCTCGATCCGCTCCCGCGACGGCTCGAACTGCGGCGGCAGGATCACGTTGCGCCCCAGCTCCTCCAGCGGCGAGTCGATCGTGAACCCGGGACCGTCGTCCGCGATCTCGAACAGGACGCCACTCGGCTCGCGGTAGTAGATCGAATGGAAGTAGTGGCGGTCGATGATCGGCGTCACCCGCACGCCCGCCTCGGCCAGCCGCTCCTGCCACTGAGCGTGGTCCTGGTTGGTCGAGAACCAGGCAACGTGGTGCACCGTCCCGGCACCCGGGATGCCCCGGCCAGGAGGCGTGTCGTAGGCGATCCAGCCGTGGCGGCGCGGGCCCGAGATCTCCCACGTCGCATCGCCGCGGGCCTCGCCTTCCATCAGCCGCTCGATCATCCCGCCGCTCTGCTCCGGCCGGGCGCTGTAGGCGCGAACGCCGTCGAATCCCTGCAGGGCGAACTCGGCCGGCACCTCGGGGTGCTCGGCGCTGCGCGGCTCGTCGGGGCCGTCGTAGGGAGCGACCTCGTGACCCAGGCCCTCGGGATCGGCAAAGCGCAGCCGGTCGCGCTCGCGCTCCGTGTCCAGCCCCTCCGTCTGGAGGCGCTGCTCCCAGAAGTCGACCGCCTCGGGCGACGCAACCCGCCACACGATCCGGTGGATCATCCCGGCGCCGTCCTCGCCACGGGCAGCACCCGGGTACTCGAAGAACGTGATGTCCGAGCCAGGCCGGCCCAGCTCGTCGGAGTAGAACAGGTGGTAGACGGTGGGGTCGTCCTGGTTGACGCTCTTCGCGACCAACCGGAGCCCCATGACGCGCGTGTAGAAGTCGACGTTCTGTTGCGCGTCGCCGGTGATACAGGTCACGTGATGGATTCCATCCAGGCGCATGCCGAGTTCTCCCTTCGGACGTACGATATGCAGCATGCAGCGCGCCCTGGTCGTCGCAGCCGTCACCGCCGCCACCGTCTTCGTCATCAGCCTAGCCCTGTTCTCGCGGAGCCACCAGAACGACCTCCAATCGCCGCCGGCGTCGGCGTTCAAGCCGATCCCGGCGCCCCGGTTTGCAGCGGTCACGCTGGGCGGGCGGAAGGTCAACCTGGCTGCGTACCGCGGCGAGCCGCTCGTGATCAACTTCTTCGCCAGCTGGTGCGCCCCGTGCAAGGAGGAGGCGACCGCCTTCACCAGGACGGAGCGGCGCTTCGCCGGGCGGGTGCAGTTCCTGTCCATCGGCCGCGCGTCCCCGATCAGCGGCGTGCACGGGTACGTGTCGCGCTACGCCATCACCTGGCCCGTCGTCTACGACCACGGCGACAGGCTCACCGATCAGTTCCGGTTGTACGGCCAGCCGACCACGTTCGTGATCAACCGCAGGGGCGTCGTCATCGACCGGATCAACGGCAAGACGAGCGAGCAGACCCTGGCGCATGAGCTGACGCCGCTCGTCCAGTCGTGATCGCCGACGCCGTCACCGTCGGACCGGCGGGGCTAGCGGTGGCGTTCGGCGCCGGGGTGATCGGCTTCGCCTCCCCGTGTGTGCTGCCGCTGATCCCGGGCTACCTGGCCTTCGTCAGCGGCGTCCCGGGCGGCTCGTTGGCGGAGCAGCGGCAGCGGGTGGTGCGGGCGGCGGTCGGCTTCGTCGCCGGGTTCACCGTGGTGTTCACGCTCGCCGGCGCAGGCTCGGGCGTGGTCGGCGCCCAGTTCCTCGACCATCGCAGCACGCTGGAGAAGGTCGGCGGCGCCATCATCATCGGCATGGGCGTCTTCATGCTCCTGCCCACCGCTCGGCTGCTGCAACGGGAGTGGCGTGTTCCTGTCCCACAGCCGCAGAACACCGTCGGCACGGCGATCGCCGGCGCCGCGTTCGCCATCGCCTGGACGCCGTGCATCGGGCCCACGCTGGGCACCATCCTGACCATCGCGGGCACGCAGGGCCGCGCGGTCGACGGAGCGGTGCTGCTCTTCTTCTACTCCCTCGGCCTGGGCGTGCCGTTCATCGCCGCCGGAATCGCGCTGCCCTGGGTGCTGGGCGCAGCCCGCACTGTCCGCGACCACTGGTGGCTGGTGACGCGCGCGTCCGGAGCGCTACTGGTGCTGATGGGCGTGCTGCTCTGGAGCGGCCAGCTGACCACGCTCAGCGCCCGGCTCGCCGGATAGGCTGCCGCTTCGATGAAGGTCGTCTCGGTCGTGGGCAACCGCCCGCAGTTCATCAAGGCTGCGCCCCTCAGCAGAGCGCTGCGTGAGGTCTGCGACCACGTCCTGGTCCACACCGGCCAGCACTACGACAGCGAGCTCTCGGCCGTCTTCTTCGCCGAGCTGGAGATCGACCCGCCCGACCACGAGATCGAGACCGGATCGGGCACGCACGCCCAGCAGACAGGGGCGATGCTGGTCGGCCTGGAGCCGGTACTGGTGGCCGAGCGCCCCGACATGGTGCTGGTCTACGGCGACACCAACTCGACGCTCGCGGGCGCTCTGGTAGCCGTCAAGACGGGTCACCGGCTGGCGCACGTGGAGGCCGGGCTGCGCTCCTACGACCGGACGATGCCCGAGGAGGTGAACCGGGTGGTCACCGACGTCGTCGCCGACCTGCGGTTCTGCCCCAGCCAGACCGCGGTTGACAACCTGGCAGCCGAGGGCATCCGTGAGGGCGTCCACCTGGTGGGTGACGTGATGGTCGACGTGGCCGAGGCGTTCGGGCCGCTGGCGCTGCGCCGCTCCGATGCGATCGAGCAGCTCGGGGTGACCGCGGGCGCCTACTCGCTGATCACCGTTCACCGCCAGGGCAACACGACCGGTGACGCGTTGGATGCGCTGGTCGGGATCCTGGAAGCCGTCGAGGAGCCGCTGGTGTTCCCGCTGCACCCGCGGACGCGGGCGGCGCTCGACCGCCGCGACCTGCTGGCGCGGGCGGAGGCGGCCGCGATCATCACCCCGCCGCTCGGATACCTCGATTTCACCGCGCTGCTGGCATCGGCACGCGTGTGCCTGACCGACTCCGGCGGCGTGCAGAAGGAGGCCTACCTGCACCGGGTGCCGTGCCTGACCCTACGCACCACCAGCGAGTGGGTGGAGACCATCGAGCTGGGCTGGAACCGCCTGGTCGCGTTCGAGCCGGACGCCGTTGCGGCCGCCCTCGCACAGGTGGCCTCGCCGGACGAGCACCCGCCGCTCTACGGCGACGGCCGCGCATCGCAGCGAATTGCGGCGGTGATCGCCGGCGACAACCCTACGGGCTGAGCCGTCGCCAGCGGCTCACCCGGTAGCATCCGCGCCGACATGAGCTCCCGGATTGCGATCATCGGCGCCGGCTACGTGGGGCTGCCACTGGCCACAGCGTTCGCCGAGGCGGGCCGCAGCGTGCACCTGGTGGATGTCGATGAGGCCAAGGTCTCGGCCATCCGTCGTGGGGAGAGCTACATCGAGGACGTCCCGGCCGAGCAGGTGGCCGGGCTGAGCTCGGCGGGCAGGCTGACCGCCGGCACCGACTTCGCCGAGATCGCCGGCTGCGACGCGATCCTGATCTGCGTCCCCACCCCCCTCTCGGCCAACCGCGAGCCCGACCTCTCGATCCTCGAGTCGGCAACCAGGGCGATCGCCCCGCACCTCCGCGCCGGGCACCTGGTGGTGCTCGAGTCGACCAGCTACCCGGGCACCACGCGCGAGATCGTGCGCCCGATCCTGGAGGCGGGTGGCCTGGTCGCGGGCCGCGACTTCAACCTCGCGATGTCTCCCGAGCGGATCGATCCCGGCCGCACCGACTTCACCGTCAAGACCACACCCAAGATCGTCGGCGGGCTGACCCCGGCCTGCGCCGAGCGCGCGCTGGAACTGTACGGCGCCTGCATCGAGACGCTGGTACCGGTCTCGTCCTGCGACGCCGCCGAGCTGACCAAGCTGCTCGAGAACATCTTTCGCAGCGTCAACATCGCCCTGGTCAACGAGCTGGCGATGCTCTGCGAGCGGATGGATCTGGACGTCTGGGAGGTCGTCGACGCAGCCGCCACCAAGCCGTATGGGTTCATGCGCTTCTCGCCCGGCCCGGGCCTGGGCGGGCACTGCCTGCCCGTCGACCCGTTCTACCTGTCATGGCGCGCCCGCCAGTACGACTTCCAGACCGAGTTCATCGAGCTGGCCGGGAAGGTCCACCAGCAGATGCCCTACCACTGCGCGGAGAGGGTGACGCAGGCCCTGAACGGGCACCGAAAGCCGGTGGCCGGGAGCAACGTGCTGGTCCTCGGCGTGTCGTACAAGAGCGACGTCGGCGACCTGCGCGAGTCGCCCGCCCTGCGGCTGATCGAGCTGCTCCACGCAAGCGGGGCGGAGATCTCCTACCACGACCCTCACGTGCCGTCACTGCGGACAGGAGGTCTCGAGCTGCAATCTCAGGAGCTGACCGACGAGGTCCTCCAGAACGCCGACATCGTCTGCGTCGTCACCGCCCACCGGGCGGTCGACCACGAGCGGGTGGCGCGCCTGGCGCCGCTGGTGATGGACTTCCGCAACGTCGTTCCCCGCACCGACGGCAAGGTGGTGACGCTGTGAGCGAACCGATCCGCATCGGTGTTGTCGGTCTCGGCTACTGGGGCCCCAACCTGGCCCGCAACTTCAACCTGCTGCCGGAGACCGAGCTGACCTGGTGCTGTGATGCCGACGAGTCCCGTCACGAGAAGTTCGCCGGCCAGTTCACCGACGCCCGCTTCACGACGGAGCTGGGCGACCTGCTCGCCGACCCCAGCCTGGACGCCGTCTGCGTCGCCACGCCCGTGCCAACGCATCATGCGGTCGCCAGAGCCGCGCTGCAGGCCGGCAAGCACGTGTTCGTCGAGAAGCCGCTGGCCTGGACGGCGGCCGAGGCACGGGAGCTGGAGGCGATCTCGCGCAGCGCCGGCCGGACGCTGATGGTCGGCCACCTGCTGCGCTTCCACCCGGGCGTCGTCAAGCTGCGCGAGCTGATCGACGAGGGTGAGCTGGGGGACGTCCTCTACATCTACGGGAACCGCCAGAACCTGGGCGTCATCCGCGAGGACGAGAACGCCCTCTGGAGCCTCGGCGTGCACGACATCTCGGTCGTCCTCTACCTGCTCGGCGACCGGCCGGTCGAGGTGTCAGCCCGCGGCGAGAGCTACGTGCGGCCCGGCGTCGAGGACGTCGTGTTCGGCTATCTCAAGCTCGGCTCCGGCCAGATCGGCCACCTGCACCTGTCGTGGCTCGACCCCCACAAGATGCGCAAGATGACCGTGGTCGGCTCTCGCAAGATGGCGGTGTTCGACGACATGGAGGCCGACCGCAAGGTGACCGTCTACGACAAGGGGCCGATCGAGACCGCCCCTGGCAAGATCACGACCCACACCGGCGACATCTACGTCCCCGCCGTCTCGCGCGAGGAACCGCTGCGGATCGAATGCCGCGCGTTCGCCGCCGCGATCCGGGAGGGCGGTGACGCGCATCCGGCCAACGCGGCGGAGGGCGTCGCCGTGGTCGAGGTGCTGGAGGCGATGCAGCGCTCGCTGGAGCTCGGTGGCGCCACGGTGGCGCTGGAGCCGGCGACGGCATGAGCTGGAGCGCGTCCACCGCGCCGAACCTGACCGTGGCCGGCGACGCCCAGGTCGCCGGCGATGTCACCTTCGGGGCCAACGTCACGGTCCACAGCGGCACGGTGATCGGGGCCGGATGCGCCATCGCAGACAACGCAGTGCTGGGTAAGCAGCCGACGTTGTCAGCACGGTCGACGGCGAAGCGCGGGCCGCTTCCCGGGCTGCTCGTCGGTGAGGGCTGCGCGATCGCCGCCGGAGCGGTGCTGGCCGCCGGCTCGACGTTCGGCGACGGCTGCGTGGTCGGCGATCTGGCAACCGTCCGCGAGCGCTGCACGATCGGCCGCCAGGTCGTGATCGGCCGCGGGGTGTGCGTCGAGAACGACACCTCGATCGGCGACTTCACCAAGATCCAGACCAACGCCTACATCACGGCGTACTGCACGCTCGAGGAGCACGTCTTCATCGCCCCCTGCGTCATCACCACCAACGACAACTTCATGGGCCGCACGGAGCGCCGGCGGGCGTTGGTCAAGGGAGCCGTGATCCGCCGCGGCGCGCGCGTCGGCGGCGGAGCGATCCTGTTGCCCGGGGTGGAGATCGGCGAGGAGGCGTTCGTCGGCGCGGGCGCCCTCGTCCTCCGCGACGTTCCCTCGCGGATGCTGGTGGTCGGCAGCCCCGCGCGCGTCCTCCGTGAGGTCGCAGCGGACGAGCTGCTCGAAAACCAGTAGCGCTACGAGCTACGAGCTGTACTGGTGGACGCGCCCGCGGCGGTCGGTGATCTGGAAGCTGATCGCGTCCCAGCCGGTCAGCCGGCCGCCCTCGTTCAGCTCCTGCACCGCATGGGCGCGGTCGTAGTAGGCCTGCGTTCCGCCGAGGCCGCAGCAGCCCTCCGCGCGCACGCTCCACTTTCCCTCTCGCCGGCTGATCGTGATCCCAGGCACGATCGCACCCTAGCTCGCAGGCGTGGGCGCCGCTAGAGCCTGGCCGCCGCCAGCGGCCCAAAGGCGCTATGCCCGCCCGACACGGTGACGCTGATCACCGGCGAGAACGCGCTTGGGCGCACGACCCGGTAGCTCACGCTCCCGGACGGGAACCGCGTCATCTTGAACGAGCCGTTCGCAGCCAGCTTGGGACGATCGGCGAGCGTCTGCCAGGTGGTCGAGCCGGCGTTGCGCACCTGGATCGTGACCGGCGTGCCCGGCCTCGGCCACACCCGGCCGGTGAGCAGCAACGGCTTGCCCTTGACGACCGACGACGGTGCGTTGAGGGTGACCTGGAGGACGCGGAAGAACGACGAGCGGAGGGCCATGGTGGAGGCGACGGTCCGCCCCAGCCGGCTGACGTTCCCCCGGGTGGTGTGGAGCGTCAGCGTCAGCTCGCGTAACGATGCCGGGTCGACCGTCTGGTCGATGGAGGCGACCTGTCCGGGAATCCCCAACGCTGCGGCCAGCGACGCGGGGCCGTACAGCTTGGGCGTCCAGGTGTGGTTGGGGTTGAGGCCGCCCGCAGCGTCGTACTGATCGGTGACCGGCACCAGGTAGGGCTGGTTCGGAGCACCCCACGACGCCTGCTCCGACGAGGTCGTGCCGCCCGAGCTGGAAGAGAAGAAGGTGGTCGCAACAGCGCCCTGGTACTTCACGACCTTGCCGGCGGTGGCGGTCGTGGCGGCGGTGGTGTCCGGATGCTGGTGCTCGATCGGCCCGTACTGCTGGCTGCGGACGCCGTCGTAGGCGTCGAACTCCGCCGTCGGGCTGTGGTTGAGCGTCGCGTAGGCATAGGAGCGGGCGCAGACCGCCTGCACGTAGAGCGCCTGCGCCGGCCAGCCCGTGCTCATCTCGTTCGGCACGATGCCTGCGACGTAGCGCTCGATGCTGACGTAGTCGACCAGGTCGAGCGTCGAGGTGCCGGTACGGATTACCCGGAACGAGCCGTACCAGTGGCCACCCGTGTACCCCGCCATGCTGGTGTCGTCGAGCTTCAGCGGTTGGGTGGTGGGAATGATCACGAGCGGCGAGTGGATCCCGGAGAGGACGGCCTGCCCCGAGGAGTTCCGCACCACCAGAAAGCCGGGCGATGCCCCGGGTACGACCGTGTAGGAGCCCGCGGCAAGCGACTGGGACGTGCCGGCCGTCTGGTCCTGGAAGCGGGCGGCCGCCGAGAACGAGACGTGGTAGGCGCCGTGGCCCTGGTCCATCAGCACCCGCACCATCGTGCCCGCCGCGATCGTGCCCAGCGACGTGTCCCTGTAGTAGTGCTGGAGGATGGCCGGGTACTGCCAGCCGTGGGTCGCGTAGCCGTACGCGCCCCACTGCGACATCCCGATGCCGTGGCCGTAGCCGTGGCCGGTCAGGGTGAAGTCGGTGGCGGCCCGAGCGGGGGCAACCGCGGTCACCGCTGCAACCAGGACCACAAGCACTGCTGCGATCGTCCGCCTCATCGCTCCTCGATGATCGGCCCGGTCGGCGCAAAGCACAACCGGACGGGTTCGATCTGAACGAATCCCTAACACACGGTATCCCAATCCTGTGCGTCCTCTCCTGCAGCGTTGGGCCAGGGCCGCCGATAACCTGCGCTACCGGTGTCCCTGATGTCCCACGTTCCCCCGCGGCTGCGCTCCACAGTCGAACTGATCCTCACCCTTGCCGTCGCGGCGGGTATCGCCTACCTCGCACAGGCATACGTGGTCAAGCCCTACGTGGTTCCGACGGGAAGCATGGTGCCGACGCTCGAGCCCAACGACCGGCTGATCGCCGACCGGCTGACGCTCGACTTCCGAAATCCGCACCGCGGCGAGATCGTCGTGTTCCACCCCCCGCTCTGCAAGGCCCACTTCAACCAGGCCCCCGACTACAACTTCTGCAGCACCAGCGACGTCGGCCAGCGCGTCGGCCCATCGGGAACCGCGTTCGTCAAGCGCGTCATCGGCCTGCCCGGCGAGACGCTGTGGAGCGCAAACGGGAAGGTCTACATCCAGCCGGTGCACGGGAAGTCGTTCCAGCTGCAGGAGCCGTACCTGCCGGCGAACACGACGACCGACATCAACGGCCGGATCCACGTGCCCAACGGCATGTACTTCATGATGGGCGACAACCGGGCCAGCTCCGACGACTCCCGGACGTGGGGGCCAGAACCGCGCGGCTGGATGATCGGCATCGCCCGCGTGCGCTACTGGCCGCTCAGCCGCCTCGGCCTCTTCTGAGCCTGCGGGCGACCCGGTTGCAGGCGCAGCAAACGCGCCTCGCCGGTAGACTGACTGTCCAGTCAAACGGGAAGGGAACGGGCCGGCGTGAGGTTGCGGCGCTCGTGCCTGGCGGTGCCAGGCTCATCGGACAAGATGCTCGCGAAGGCAGCCACGCTGCCGGCCGATCAGGTGTTCCTCGACCTCGAGGACGCGGTCTCGCCACTCGAGAAGGAGCCCGCGCGGGGGCAGATCGTACAGGCCCTGCGCACGCACGACTACAACGGCAAGACCCGGGTGGTGCGGGTCAACGGGGTCACCACCCGCTGGTGCCTGGGTGACATCACCGAGGTGGTCTCCGGGGCCGGCGAGCGCATCGACTGCATCATGGTGCCCAAGGTGCAGGACGCGGGCCAGATCCACTTCGTCGACCACCTGCTGCACCAGCTGGAGACGCTGCACGAGATCCCCCACCGCATCGGCATCGAGGCGCAGATCGAGGACGCGCGCGGGGCGATGAACATTCGCGAGATCGCCCAGGCCTCCGATCGCCTGGAGACGCTGATCTTCGGCCCCGGCGACTACGCGGCGGCGATGGGGGTCGACTCGCTCGTGATCGGCTCGATCGATCCTGAATACCCGGGCGACCAGTGGCACTGGATCCTGTCGGTGATCGTCACCGCTGCCCGCGCCTACGGCCTGCAGGCGATCGACGGCCCCTACACCGACATCAAGAACGTCGATGGCTACCGCAGGCTCTGCCGCCGTGCCCGGCTGATCGGCTACGACGGCAAGTGGGTGCTGCACCCCGACCAGATCGGGGTCGCAAACGAGGTGTTCGCACCCAGCCAGGAGCAGTTCGAGGAAGCCCGCGCGCTGCTCGAGGCGTACCGCCATGCCACCCAGGTCGAGCGCAAGGGCGCCGTCATGTACCAGGGACAGATGATCGACGAGGCCTCGAGGAAGATCGCAGAGTCGATCGTCGCTCGCGGTGTGGCGGCCGGGCTGGAGCCGCAGGAGGATCGCGCGTGAACGTTTCTGCAGAGGCGCTGACCGACGAACAGCGCGAGGTCGTCGCCCTGGTGCGCCAGTTCACGGAGGAGCAGATCCTGCCGGTGGCGTCCCAGCTCGAGCACGACGACGTGTTCCCGGACGAGATCGTCGAGGGGTTGAAGGAGCTCGGCGTGTTCGGGTTCGTGATCCCCGAGGAGTACGGCGGCCTCGGGCTCGACCTCACCACCTACGCGCTGTCGGTGGTGGAGCTGGCCCGCGGGTGGATGTCGGTCTCGGGCATCATCAACACGCACTTCATCGTCGCCTCGATGCTGATGCGCGACGGCACCGAGGAGCAGAAGCAGCGCTTCCTGCCGCTGATGGCGACCGGCGAGGTGCGCTGCGCCTTCTCGATGACCGAGCCGGAGTGCGGTTCCGACGTCCAGGCGATCCGGTCGCGGGCTGTCCTCGACGGCGACGACTACGTCGTCAACGGGCAGAAGATGTGGGTGACGAATGGCCTTCGCTCCGGGCTCGTCGCGACGCTGGTCAAGACCGACCCGGAGGCGGTGCCGGCCCACCGCGGCATGAGCTGCCTGCTGGTCGAGAAGGAGCCCGGCGTTGCCCAGCAGGGCGGGCTGACAATCCCGCCGCAGCTCGAGAAGCTCGGCTACAAGGGCGTCGAGACGACGGAGCTGGTGTTCGCCGACCACCGCGTCCCCGCAGCCAACCTTCTGGGCGGCGAGGAGGGTAACGGCTTCGCACAGATGATGTCGGGCGTCGAGGTCGGCCGGGTCAACGTCGCCGCGCGCGGCGTCGGAGTCGCCCAGCGGGCATTCGAGCTGGCCATCCGCTACGCCCAGGAGCGCGAGGCGTTCGGCAAGCCGATCGCCAAGCATCAGGGCATCCAGTTCAAGCTGGCCGAGATGGCGACCAAGATCGAGGCTGCCCGGCTGCTGATGCTGTCGGCGGCCCGCAAGAAGGACCTCGGCGAGCGCTCCGACGTCGAGGCGGGCATGGCCAAGCTGTACGCCTCGGAGATCTGTCACGAGGTGGTCGAGGACTCATTCCGCATCCACGGCGGCTACGGCTACAGCAAGGAGTACGAGATCGAGCGCCTCTACCGCGACGCCCCGATGCTGCTGATCGGCGAGGGCACCTCCGAGATCCAGAAGCTGATCATCGCCCGCGGCCTGCTCGCGAGGTACCCGCTGTGAGCCGCGAGATCGACGCCCGTGAGACCCGCTTCGGCCGCTACCTGGAGGACTTCGAGGTCGGCGACGTCTACAAGCACTGGCCGGGCAAGACCATCACCGAGGCCGACGACCATCTGTTCTGCATGATCACCATGAACCACCACCCGCTGCACATCGATGCGCACTACGCCGAGACCGAGACACAGTTCGGCAAGAACGTCGTGGTCGGCAACCTGGTCTACTCGCTTGTGCTCGGGATGAGCGTCCCCGACGTGTCGGGCAAGGCCATTGCCAACCTGGAAATAGAATCGCTGAAGCACGCCAAGCCGACATTCCACGGCGACACGATCTACGCCCAGACGACGGTGCTCGACACGGTGGAGAGCAGGAGCAAGCCCGACCGCGGCGTCGTCACCGTCGAGACGATCGGCACCAACCAGCGCGGCGAAGTGGTGTGTGAGTTCCGCCGCAAGGTGCTGGTGCCGAAGCGCCCTGCGTAAGGAAGCTACACTCGCCGCCGGCGTGACAGACGACTCGGCGGCAATCACGGTCACCGGCCTGACCAAGCGCTACGGCGACCATGTGGCTGTCGACGGCGTCTCGTTCGACGTGCGTCGGGGCGAAGCGTTCGGGATCCTGGGCCCCAACGGGGCCGGCAAGACGACCACGCTCGAGATGATCGAGGGGCTTCGCCCCCCGGACGGCGGCGAGGTGCACGTGCTCGGCCTGCCGGTCTGGCCGCACCCCGAGCGGGTGCAGCAGCGGATCGGCGTCCAGCTCCAGACCACGTCGCTGTTCGACCGGCTGACCGCCCGTGAGCTGCTGGTGCTGTTCGCCGAGTTCTACCGGCACCCCGACAGCGCCGGGCGGGCCGAGCACGCGCTCAGGCTGGTGGGCCTCGAGAGCAAGGCCGAGACGCGGTCGCGCCGCCTTTCCGGTGGGCAGCAGCAGCGCCTGGCGATCGCGCTGGCGCTGGTGCACGACCCCGAGCTGGTCTTCCTCGACGAGCCCACCACGGGGCTCGACCCGCAGGCCCGCCACAACCTGTGGGACGTCATCCGCAAGATCAACCAGGTCGACGGCAAGACGGTGATCCTCACCACCCACTACCTCGAGGAGGCCGAGCAGCTGTGCGACCGTGTGGCCATCATGGACGCGGCGCACATCGTGGCGCTCGACACCCCGGCCGGTCTGATCGAGTCGCTCGACGCCGATGCCCGCGTCGCGTGGGCCGACGAGCAGGGCGACCACACGATCTACACGAAGGACGCGCAGGCCACGGTGCACGACATCCTCGACCGCGCGCGCGTGAGCGGTTCCCGCCTGAACGGAACTGTCCGTCCGCGGCCCCAACCTCGAGGACGTCTTCCTGCAGCTGACCGGCAAGGAGTTCCGCGAGTGAACCTCCACCGGCTGGCGCTGACCACGCGCGCCCAGCTGCAGATGACCTTCCGCAACCGGGTTGCGCTGTTCTGGGCCCTCGCGTTCCCGATCATCCTGCTTGGCATGCTGGGGCTGCTGTTCGGCCACAGCGGCAACGGCGGGACGGTCGTCGTGGTCAACAACGCCCACACCCCGTCCGCACGCGCCCTCGTGCACGTGCTGCAGCGCAAGCACAGCGGGGTCAACGTCGATACGGGTGAGACGGCCGCCAAGGCGGTCCACGACGTCAGGAACGGAGACCACGACGCAGCGCTCGTCCTGACCCGGTCGAGCGCCGGAACCACCAGCGCGCATCTCTACTACTCGAACGCCTCGGCCGAGCAGGCCGGAATCATCCGCGCGGTCGTGTCGGGAGCGGCAGACGGAGTGTCGATCCGCCAGGCCGAGCAACAGCACGTTCCGGCGGCTATCGCCTTCAGCCAGGGCGCAGTCGACTCCTCGAGCCTCGACTACCTCGACTTCCTGCTTCCCGGGATCATCGCCATCGCCATCATGACCTCGTCGGTCTTCGGCGTGTCCACGGTGATGGTCGACTGGCGCAAGCGTGGCATCCTGCGGCGACTGAAGCTGACCCCGATGCCGCTCGGCGAGTTCCTGACCTCCCGGGTACTGGCGTCGCTGGTCGTGACCGTGATGCAGGTGGTCGTGCTGCTGATCTTCGGCCGCGTGGTGTTCGGCATCCACATCGCGTCCGGCGCGTGGATCGCGATCCCGGTTGCGCTGATCGGGGCGCTGGCCTTCCTGGCCTTCGGGTTCTTCATCGGGTCGGTGGTCGCCAACCCCGAAACCGCCGACGCGGTGTCCAACGCGATCACCCTTCCGATGATGTTCCTCTCGGGGGCCTTTGTTCCCGATCGCCGCACTACCCTCGTGGCTCGTCGCAGTGGCGAAGCTGTTCCCGCTCTACTACCTTGCAGACGGCCTGCGCAAGGTGACGGTTCGCGGCCTCGGCCTCGAAGCCGTCGCGGTGAACGTCGCCGTGCTGGCCGTGATGGCGCTGATCTTTGCCGCGATCTCGCTGCGAACGTTCCAGTGGGAGCCCGGCACCTAGCGATCTAACCCGGGAGGGTCAATGGCGGGGTACGACAACGTGATCGTCGGCGGGGGTCTCGCGGGCGGCATGATCGGTCAGTCCTACCGTGAGGCGGGCGGCTCCGAGTCCGTCCTGATCGTCGGCCGCGAGCAGCGGCCTCCCTACCACCGCCCGCCCCTCACCAAGGAGTTCCTGCGCGGCGACAAACCGGCTGAGGAGACCTACATGCACCCGGCCGAGTGGTGGTCGGAGCAACAGGTCGACCTGCGGCTCGGCACGGAGGTGGCGGCGGTCGACCCGGCAGCCAAGGAGATCCAACTCGCCGACGGCGAGCGGATCGGCTACCGGCGGCTGGCCCTGGCCACCGGCTCCACGGCACGGCCGTTCGGCGACGCGCTGACCATCCGCACGATCGAGGACTCCGAGCGGGTCGGTCAGATCCTCGCTCGCGGGAGCGGCCACCTGGCCGTGATCGGCGGGGGCTTCATCGGCGTCGAGACAGCCGCCAGCGCCCGCATGAAGGGCCTCGACGTAACCCTGGTCATGGAGAACGCCGTCGTCTGGGACCACCTCTTCGGACCGGAGGTCGGCGCCTACTTCGAGCGGCACCTGACCGACCACGGCGTCCGCATCGTCCCCAACCAGAATGGGCTGCCCGAAGGCCTGCAGGCGGACGCGGTCGTCGCCGGCATCGGCGCGACGCCCAACCTCGACCTCGCCCGGGCGGCCGGCCTGGCGGTGGAGCGAGGCGTCCATGTGAACGATCACCTTCAGGCGGCGACCGGCATCTGGGCCGTCGGCGACATCGCCGAGTACGAGAGCGTCGTCCACGGCGGGCGCCGGATCCGGGTCGAGCACTGGGACGTCGCGCTCAACCACGGCGACTACCTGGGCAAGCTGTGGGCCGGCGCGACCGACGAGCCCTACGACGTCGTCCCCTATTTCTTCTCGGACATCGGCGACTGGACGTGGATGGAGTACGTCGGGCCGGGCAGCGGCCACGTCGAGATCCGGGGCTCGATGGCCGACGACGACTTCGTCGCGTGGTACACCGACCCGGAGGGGCGCGTCACCGCGTGCCTTGCCGTCAACCGCAGCGACGACATCGAGACGGCGAAGGAGCTGATCAAGACCGGCGGGAAGGTTCCCGCCCCGTGATCCGAGAGCGGCGTCAGACGACGGCGATCGACGGCTCGACGCTGCGGAGATAGACCGCAAGCTCGTCGACCGTCACCATCGGCAGCGAATGGCGGTGGCAGAACCCGGCCAGCTGGGTGCCGGACGCCATCGTGCCGTCGGCGTTCATGACCTCACACAGCACGCCACCCGGCGTCAGGCCGGCCAGGCGCATGAGGTCGATCGCGGCCTCGGTCTGCCCTCGCCGCTCCAGCACGCCGCGCGAGCGTGCGCGAAGCGGGAACACGTGCCCGGGCCGCACCAGGTCGCCGGGGCCGGACTCGGGATCCGCGGCAACGCGAATGGTGCGGGCACGGTCCGCCGCCGAGATTCCGGTGGTGACGCCTGTGCGGGCCTCGATCGACACCGTGAACCCGGTGGCGTCGCAGCCATTGTTGGCAGGCACCATCAGCGGTAGGTCGAGCTCGTCACAGCGCTCGGACGGCAGCGACAGGCAGATCAGCCCGCGCGCCTCACACGCCATGAACGCGATGCTGGCCGGCGTCACGAACTGGGCTGCCATACACAGATCGCCCTCGTTCTCGCGGTCGGGGTCATCGCACACGACGACCATCCCCCCGCGGCGCAGCTGGGCTAACGCGTCCTCGAGCGAGCCAGGAATGTCGGGAACCGCGCTCACCGGCGGTGGACTATACCCCATGCCTTCCGGCTGGGGCCCCGCTCAGCATTACGCTCGCTGCTGCCGATAGAAAACCCGGTATGTCCAGGCATCTCCCGCCGTACGCCCATCGCCACCCTGCTCGCCGGCACCGCGGCCCTCGCGATCGCCGTCTCCGGCTGCGGGCACGGCGCGGCCGGCGGGCCCACCGGCAGCCCCGCCCGGGCGATCCCGGCCAGCGCCATCGTCTACGCACAGGTGGATCTCGACACGACCTCGCCGGCATGGACGGCGTTCCAGAAGGTGTCGCAGAAGTTCCCCGGCTGGCAGCAGGTGGTCGCGAAGGTCCACCGCGAGCTGGTTCGCCCCGACCACGGCGTCAGCTTCAGCAAGGACGTCCAGCCCGCTCTGGGCGACAGCGCGGCGATCGCGGTGACCGGTATCGACTCCGCGACCGGAAAGCCGGCATGGGTCGGGTACGTCGCACTCAGCGACGAGGGGAAGATCGAATCTGCACTGACCAGCGACCAGGGCAAGGCGGCCGGCAGCTACCACGGCTACAAGCAGTTCCGGTCGACCGACAGCTCGGGTGAGTGGGCTGCGGTCGGCAACGACGGCCTGCTGGTCGCCTCCGACGAGTCCACACTGCACACCGCGGTGGACACCCGTGAGGGCGACGATCCCAGCCTGGCGTCCGACTCGACGTTCCAGCAGGCGATGGCGGCGCTTCCCGCAGACAGCCTCCTGAAGGCGTTTGCCGACCCTGGCAAGATCGGCCGCCTGCTGTCGCTCGGCAACTTCGGCCAGAGCCTGGGCATCGGCGGAACGGCAGGCGGCGCGGCCACCTCCTCGCTCCAGCAGCTGTCCAAGGCGCTGTCGGGGATTCGCAGCGCGAGCTTTGCGCTGTGGGCGACCGACGGCGGCTATCGCGCCTCGGCACAGATCGCGACCGTTCCCGGCTCGTCGGGCTCGATCGCAAACGCCTTCGCGACCACCTCCACGCTGCAGCGATACGTGCCTGCAGGCTCGCTGTTCATGGTGAACGGCGGTGGCTCGACCGGTGGTTACCAGCAGATGTTCGACCAGCCCGGCACGGCAGCACAGCTCAACGAGATTCAGAAGCTGACCGGCATCTCGGTCGCCCACGACATCCTGCCGCTGCTGACCGGCGAGCTGGCGGCGTACGCGGCGCCCGGCCAGCCGGGCGAGCCGCCCACCGTCGGGCTGCTCCTGAAGCCGAAGAGCGCGACCGCCGGACAGGCGGCTCTCCATGACCTGTTCACGCACATCGTGCGCCTCGAGCACGGGCAGGTACATCTGCTCACCTACCCGCACGGCCTGGGCCAGTCGATGGTGATCGCCGGCAGCCCGTTCTCGATCGGCTGGAAGCACTGGAACGGGATCTTCACCGTCGGCAACAACCCCACGCTTCCCGGTACCGACGATCCGCTTGCCGGCTCTCCGGCCTGGAACGCGCTGCTCGCCGCCGCGGGAGCACCGGCCGATGCGCATGTCTCGCTGTACGTGCAGCTCGGGCAGGCGCTGAAGCTGTTCCCGATCCAGGAGAACGAGAACCTCACGCACCTCGGCGGCATCCTGGCCTGGTCGACCGTGGCCGGGAATCAGATCAGCGCGAACCTGTTCGTCCAGGTCAAGTAACGCCGCAGGCGACTCAGATCTGCATCGCGACGGCGGGGCGGTACTCGCCGAACACCGTTCGCAGCGTCCCGCAGATCTCACCGACCGTCGCATCGGCCCGCACCGCCCCGAGCAGTGGGGGCATCAGATCGCCGGTGCCACGGGCCGCCTCGGCCAGGTCGGCCAGCCTCGCCTCGGCACCCGCGCTGTCTCGCCGGCTGCGCAGGGCTTCCAGCTTCTCCCGCGACTCCCGCTCCAGCTCCGGCGGGACGTCGAACCGCTCGGGCGCCGGCGCCGCCGAGTCGACGAACGCGTTGACGCCGACCACCACGTCCTCGCCCGAGGCGATCCGCTGCTCCTTCGCGTAGGCCTCGTCGGCGATCAGCTGCTGGTAGAAGCCCTGCTCGATCGCGTTGACCGCACCACCCATCCGCTCGATCTCGGCCATCAGGGCCCGCGCCTCCGCCTCCAGCCGGTCGGTCAGCTGCTCCACGTACCAGGATCCGCCCAGCGGGTCGGCGACGTCGGTGATCCCGAACTCGTGCTGCAGCATCTGCTGCGTCCGCAGCGCCAGCGTCTGGGCGTGGGTGGTCGGGATCGCGATCGCCTCGTCGAAGCACGACAGCGCCATCGACTGCACCCCGCCGAGCGCCGCCGCGAGCGCCTGGATGGCCGCCCGCACGATGTTGTTCTCGGGCTGCTGCAGCGTCAGCGTCGAGCCCGCCGTCTGGGTGTGCGTCCGCAGCATCATCGAGCGAGGGTCGGTGGCGCCCCAGCGGTCGCGCACCGTCGTCGCCCACAGCCGCCGCAGGGCGCGGTACTTGGCGATCTCCTCGAAGAAGTTCATGTGCGTGTTGAAGATCCACGACAGCCGCGGTGCAAAGTCGTCGATGGGGACTCCCCGCTCGACCACCGCGTCGACGTATGCGATCGCGTTCGCCACCCCGAACGCCATCTCCTGAGCCGCAGTGCAGCCCGCCTCGCGCATGTGGTAGCCCGACAGCGAGATCGCGTTGAACCGCGGCGCTGAGCGCGCGCACCAGGCGATCAGGTCGGCGGCCAGGCGCAGGCTGGGGCGCGGCGGGAAGATGTAGGTGCCGCGGGCGACGTACTCCTTGAGGACGTCGTTCTGGGCAGTGCCGCGGATCATGGAGGGGTCGCGGCCCTGCCGCTCGCAGGCAACGTGGTACATCGCCACCAGCACAGCCGCCGGGGCGTTGATCGTCATCGACGTCGACACCTCGTCCAGCGGAATGCTGTCGAACACCTCGCTCATGTCGTCCACCGAGTCGATCGCGACGCCCACCCGCCCCACCTCGCCGGCCGCTCGCGGGTCATCGGAGTCGAGCCCCATCTGGGTCGGCAGGTCGAACGCGGCCGAGAGCGCAGGTTGCCCCTGCTCGATCAGGAAGCGGAACCGGCGATTGGTCTCGGCGGGCGTGCCGAAGCCGGCGTACTGGCGGATCGACCAGGGACGGCCGCGGTACATGTCCCGGTGGATGCCGCGGGTGTAGGGGAACGCGCCCGGGTCGCCGATGTGGTCGCCGTAGGAGGCGGACAGGTCCTCGGGGCCGTAGAAGGGGGGGTCGTCGCTCACGCGGAGCGCCCCTCGCCCTCCACGGGGGCGCCGACCAGCACGACCATCTTCCCGACGTGCGCGTTCTCCTTCATCATCTGATGAGGCTCCGGGCACTCGCCGAACGGAAACACCCGCGACAGCACGGGGTGGATCTTGCCCTCGATGATGAGCTGATTTGCCCGCTGGCACTCGTACGCGTTTGCGAAGTGGCTGCCGATGATCGTCTTCTGGCGCATCCACAGGTGGCGCACGTCGAAGTCGAGGCTGAAGCCCGAGGTCGCGCCGCAGATGACGATCTTGCCAAAGGTCTTGCAGACGAACACGCTGGTGGCGAACGTCGCGGCGCCGACATGCTCGAACACGATGTCGGAATCGCGGCCGCCGCCGGCCTCGCGGACGGCCTTCCCGAACCGCTTCACCTCGTCGAAGATCCGTTCGCCCGTGTCGGGATCGTTGAGCGCGAAGTCACGGCGGTCGATCACCGCCACGGCGCCCAGGTCGCGGCAGAGCTGGATCTTGTCGTCCGACGAGACGACGGCGATGGCGTTGGCGCCGTAGAGCGCGCAGAGCTGGACGGCAAAACTTCCCAGACCGCCGCCGGCGCCCCAGACGAGCACGTTGTCGCCGGCCCGCATCTGTGCCCGGTCGACCAGCATCCGGTAGGCGGTGAAGTAGGTGAGGCCGTAGCTAGCGGCCTCCTCCCAGGTCAGCGCCGGGGGCTTGGGCAGGAGCTGCTGCGCCTGCACCTTGCAGAACTCGGCGAAGCTGCCCCAGTTCGTCTCGTACGCCCAGATCTTCTGCTGGGTACAGGCCATCGGGTCGAGCCCGTTGCACTCGGGGCACTCGCCGCAACTCTGGTTGCAGTGGATGACCACCTCGTCGCCCGGCTTCCAGCGGGTCACGCCCGGGCCGACGGCCTCGACGACGCCCGAGGCATCGCTGCCGGCGATGTGAAAGTCGTAGCCGGTGTAGCGGAAGATCGACACCGGCAGCCCCGCCGCGGCCCAGACGCCGTTGTAGTTGACGCCGGCGGCCATCACCTTCACCAGCACCTCGCCGGGCCCCGGCTCGGGGACGTCGATCGTCTCCAGGCGCATGGCGTCGCGCGGGTCGCCGAGCCGGTCGGGACGGATCACCCACGCCTGCATGGTGTTTTGCAGCGCCACCATTAGATTCTACCGGCGGCCGCTTTTTCGAGGAGCTGGAAGGCCTGGGACCGGGTCAGCCAGCGTGGAGCAGGCGCCGGCGCTTGCGACGCTGCTCCCGGGCGCCCTGCACGGCCAGCTGGCCGCATGCCGCAGCGATGTCGCTGCCGTGGGAACGCCGGTAGCTGGCCTTGACGCCGCGGACGGCGAGCGCCTGGGCGAAAGCGGCCACCCGCTCCGGCGGCGACGCCGTATAGCCGGCCCCGGTCGGGTTGTAGGCGATCAGGTTGACGTGAAACCCCCCGCCGCCGAGCAGGCCCGCGAGCTGCTCCGCTTCGCGGTTCGAGTCGTTGACGCCGTCGAGCAGCAGGTACTCGACGAAGATCCGGCGGCTGGTCTTTTCGCGGTACCGCCGGCAGGCGGCCATCAGGTCCGCCAGCGGGTAGCGGCGGTTGACGGGCATCAGGGTCTCGCGCAGGCGGTCGGTGGGGGCGTGCAGCGAGAGGGCGAGCTTGACCTGCAGCTGCTCCTCGGCCAGCCGGTCGATCCCGGGTATCCAGCCGGCGGTGGAGATGGCAATCTGCCGCGCCCCCAGGCCGAAGCCGTCGGGGTCGTTGAGCGTGCGGCAGGCGGTGAGCACCGCGTCGTAGTTCAGGAACGGCTCGCCCATCCCCATCATGACCACGTTTTGGACCTTCTCGTCCTGGTCGCGCAGGAGGCGGGCCATGACCAGCACCTGCTCGGCGATCTCGCCGGCCCGCAGGTTGCGCCCAAGGCCCATCGAGCCGGTAGCGCAGAACGTGCATGCGAGCGGGCAGCCCGACTGCGACGACACGCAGACGGTGCGCCGGTTGCGATGGCGCATTGCCACGGCCTCGACCGGGAACCCGTCGCGGGTCTCGAAGCGGGCCTTGAGGGTGCCGTCCGCGGCCGTCTGCAGCTCGCGCCGCTCCAGCTCGAGCAACGGTTCCGCCTCGGCCAGCCGCGAGCGCAGCCCGAGAGGCAGATCGGTCAGCTCCCGGTAGTCGAACTCCAGCTGCCTGGTGGCGGCCCGATAGACCTGCGATCCGCGGTAGCGCGGTTCCCCCCATTCCTCCAGGAGGCCTTGAACCTTGTTGAAATCCACCGTGGTAGTGTGACTGAAAACGCCGGAGGAGAGGGATCTTGGCTACCAAGCTCAACACAGACAAGGTCGCCGACGCGATCACCCCGCTTGTTACGAAGGTTGCGAACGACCCCGAGTTGCGCGAGCACGCAAAGACCGTGTTCGACTCGGCCCGCACCGTCTACCTGAAGGTGCAGGCGGAGGGGCCCCGCGACGCCGTCTCTGACAAGCGGGTTCACGACGAGGTGATCAAGGCCAGCAGTTCGCTCCGCGAGGGCGCCAGGCGCCTGTCCGAGCCTCCGAAGAAGCACCGCGGCCGGACGATGCTGAAGCTCATGCTGGGCGCAGCCCTGGCGGCGGGAGCCGTCATCTCGATCCGCCGCGCCCTGGGCAGCGACGAGGACGAGTTCGAGTACCAGCCGTGAGCGGTGAGTCCATCGACGTCCTGCTCGAGGAGGGCAGGACGTTCGCGCCGCCCGCGGGCTTCGCGGACGGCGCAGCGATGCCCGACGGGTCGGTCTATGACGAGGCCGAGCAGGACTACGAGGGGTTCTGGCTCAAGCAGGCGCACGAGATGGTCGGCTGGTTCGAGCCGCCCACCCGTTCTCTGGAGTGGGATCCGCCCCACTGCACCTGGTTCGCCGACGGCACGCTGAACGCCTCGTACAGCTGCCTCGACAGGCACGTCGAGGACGGACGCGGTGACCGGGTCGCCTACCACTTCGTGCCCGAGGATCCGGCCGAGGCAGAGCGGGCGATCACCTACGCCGACCTCCGCAGCGAGGTCTGCCGGCTGGCCAACGGCCTGCGCTCGATGGGCGTCGGCAAGGGCGACGTGGTCGGCATCTACATGGGCATGGTGCCGGAGCTGCCGGTCGCGATGCTGGCCTGCGCACGCCTGGGAGCGCCGCACGTGGTGGTCTTCGGCGGGTTCTCTGCCGAGTCGCTCGGCGAGCGCCTGGAGGGCACCGGCGCCAGGGTCGTGATCACCCAGGACGAGGCCTGGCGCAAGGGCGGCCGGGTGCCGCTGAAGGAGATCGCCGACGCCGCCGTGAAGCTCGCGCCGTCGGTCGAGGGGATGGTCGTGCTCAAGCGGACCGGCGCCGAGGTGGCGATGGCCGACGGCCGCGACCGCTGGTGGCACGAGCTGGTGGACAGCCAGCCCGACACCTGTGAGCCGGAGCGGCTGGACGCGGAGCACATGCTGTTCGCGCTGCACACCTCCGGGACGACCGCCAAGCCGAAGGCTGCGGTGCACACGACGGGCGGGTACCTGACCTACGCCTCGACCACTCACAAGTGGATCTTCGACATCCGCGACGGGGACGTCTACTGGTGCGCCGCCGACGTCGGCTGGGTGACCGGGCACAGCTACATCGTCTACGGGCCGCTCAACAACGGCGTCACCAGCATCCTCTACGAGGGCGATCCGATGTTCCCCTCGGCCGCGCGGCACTGGGAGATCATCGAGCGTCACAAGGCGACCCAGTACTACACGGCGCCGACGCTGATCCGGGCGTTCATCAAAGCCGGCTCCGAGGTGCCCGAGCGCCACGACCTGACCTCACTGCGCGTGCTCGGCTCGGTGGGCGAGCCGATCAACCCCGAAGCCTGGATCTGGTACTGGAAGCACATCGGCGGCGGCCGCTGCCCGATCGTCGACACCTGGTGGCAGACCGAGACCGGCGGCATCCTGATCACGCCGCTGCCCGCGCTGACGACGCTCAAGCCGGGCTCGGCAACGAAGCCGTTTCCAGGCATCAAGGCCGACGTCGTCGACGACAACGGCAACCCGGTCGAGCACGGGCGCGGTGGGTATCTGACGCTGAGCCGGCCCTGGCCGGGGATGTTCCGGACGCTCTACAAGGATGACGACCGCTACGTCTCGAACTACTTCGGCCGCTTCGGCCCGCGCGTCTACTTCGCGGGCGACGGAGCGCGTCGTGACGACGACGGCGACTTCTGGCTGCTGGGCCGGATCGACGACGTGATGAACGTGTCAGGGCACCGGCTGTCGACCATCGAGCTCGAGAGCGCGCTGGTGGAGAACCCCGCCGTGGCCGAGGCCGCGGCCACCGCAGCTCCCGACGATCTGACCGGCCAGACGCCGCTCTGCTTCGCCGTGCTGCGCGAGGGGTACGAGCCCAGCGACGAGCTGGCGGCCGAGCTCCGCGAGTGGATCGGGCAGAAGATCGGCAAGATCGCCCGGCCGAAGGCCGTGATCATCGTGGACGACCTGCCCAAGACCCGGTCGGGCAAGATCATGCGACGCCTGCTGCGCGACGTCGCCGAGGGCCATGCTCTGGGCGACACGACCACCCTCCGTGACCCAGCGGTCGTCGACGAGCTGAAGCAGAAGGCGGACGCCGTCCTCCGGTCCCCGGTCTCCTAGCCTCGCAGCCTGGCCGACTCGTACCGAAACAGCACCCGGTCGTCGCCCGGCCCGTCGTAGTCCGGGTGCACATCGACTCCCCCGCGCACCGCCTCACCGGGCACGGTCTGGAAGCCGAGCCTGGTGTGGAAGGCGACCGACCCGGTGTTCACCGGCGACGTGATGCACTCGACCCGCCGGCACCCGGCCTGGCGGGCGACGTCGAAGAACCGCCGGTAGAGCTCCGACCCCAGGCCCTTCCCGCGGCGGTCGGGGTCGACGCCGACGAAATGGACGTAGGCGGTGCGGGCCTTGCTCGGCGAGACGAACCCGATCAGAAACCCGGCCAGGGCGGCGTCAGACTCGGCAACGAAGCTGGTCGAGCCGAAGTGCTCGAAGAACAGCCGCTGCAGGAGCGGCGCCATCGGGCGGCCGCCCCACCAGTCGTCGACCACCGCTACAACCCGCGCATGGTCGGCCCCCGTCGCCGCCCGGAACTCCACGCGCACTAGTGTACGACGCCGTGGAGGAGCGATTGCGCGACCTGCTCGCTCCGTTGCGCGCCGACCCGCGCCACGGAGCGGTGATGTGCGACATCGACGGAACGCTGGCGCCGATCGTCCCCACTCCCGACCGCGCAAAGGTGCCCAAGCGGGCGCTGGAGGCGCTGGCGCACGTCGCCGAGCGCTACGCACTGGTCGCCTGCATCACCGGGAGGCCGGCGGCACAGGCCCGCCGGCTGGTGCCGATCGAGCGGGTCGCCATCTCCGGGAATCACGGCCTCGAGATCCTGTCCGGCAACGAGGTCACCGTCGTCCCCCAGGCCGCCCGCTACCAGGCGGCTGTCCACGAGGCGCTGCTGGTGGCGGAGAACGACGGGCTGCTGCCGGAGCTGGGATGCCGGGTCGAGGACAAGGGCATCACATTCTCGGTGCACTACCGCGGGTCGCCCCGGCCCGACCACGCCTTCCGCTACCTGGAGGCACAGCTGGTGCCCAAGCTGGAGCGCGCCGGTCTTGCCTGGTCGTTCGGGCGGATGGTGCTCGAGGTGCGACCGCCGGTAGCCGTGGACAAGGGCTCGGCGGTCCGCCGGCTGCGGGGCCGAAAGCGCATCGACCAGCTCCTCTACGTCGGCGATGACCGCACCGACATCGACGCGTTCCGCGAGGCGACGCTGAAGATCGCCGTGCGCTCACCCGAGGCACCCCCGGAGCTGATCGCCCAGGCCGACGCCACCGTCGAGGGAACCGACGAGGTGGTCGAGCTGCTCGAGTCGCTGTGACGCACGTCGATGACCGTCTGGTGGCGCCCCTGATCGAGCGCTTCGGGAAGCCGGCTGAATGGGACGCAAGCCGCGAGATCGGAGAGCGCGAGCGAAACACCGTGGCGCGCAGCGCCCGCTCGCAGCGCCGGCACGACGTCACGTTCGCCGTCGAGCGCGACGGGCTGCTGACGGTGATCCGCAAACCGTCGTTTCCGCCCGGCGCCTGGCGTATTCCCAGCGGGGGCATCGCCCGCGGCGAGACATTCGAGGAGGGAGCCCGCAGGGAGGCGCTGGAGGAGACCGGCCTGGACATCGAGCTGACCGGCTACCCGCTGGTGGCGCGCTCCGTCTTCACGCACGGCGGTGAACAGCTCCCCTGGGTCACGCATGTGGTCACCGCCCGCGCCGGCGACGGCGACCTCGCCCCCCGCGACCGCGAGGAGATCGAGGACGCGCGCTGGATCAGCTGGGAGGAGCTGACCGGGCCGGTCGCCGAGCGCCTGCGCGCGAGCGGGGGTGCACTGTTCGCCTACCGCGCCGAGCTACACGATCGGCTCGCCGCGCTGCTCGGAGTCAGCCACCCTTCCTGAGCAGCTTTCGCAGCTCCGGCCACTCGCGGGTGTTGACCACGTCTTCGGCGGTGGCCCAGCCGCGACGGGCGTTCATCACCCCGAACCGCATGTAGTCGAGCGCAGCGATGCTGTGGGCGTCGGTGTCGATCGAGAGCTTGACCCCGGCCTCGACCGCCAACCGGATGCTGGTGTCACGAAGGTCGAGCCGGTCGGGCTGGGCATTCACCTCGAGCACCGTGCCGTTGGCTGCGGCCGCGGCGATCACCGTCTCGATATCCAGGGGATACCCCTCGCGAAGCCCGATCTTGCGCGCAGTCGGGTGCCCGATGATGTCCACGTGGGGGTTCTCCACCGCAGCGCAGATGCGCTTCGTCTGGCCGACGGCCGAGAGCCGGTGCGACGCGTGCGGGCTGGCGACGACCACGTCCAGCTCGGCCAGCAGCTCGTCGGGGTAGTCAAGGCTGCCGTCCTTGAGGATGTCCACCTCGGTGCCGACGAGCACGCGGAACCCGTCGGTCTGGGCGGCGTCCAGCGCACGTACCCGCTCGATCTGGGCGCGTAGCCGGTCGGCGTCCAGGCCCATCCCGAAGCCGACCGCGGGCGAGTGGTCGGTGATGTTCAGGTACGAGTAGCCGCGCGCCCGGGCGGCGTCGACCATTTCCTCGAGCGTCGCCTTGCCGTCGGTCCAGTCGGTGTGGCTGTGCAGGTCGCCGCGGATCTGGTCGAGCCTGATCAGGTCAGGAAGGGTGCCCGCCCTGGCGGCCTCGATCTCGCCTCGGTTCTCACGCAGCTCGGGTGGGATCAGCGGCAGCCCAAGCCGGGCATAGACGCCCTCCTCGTCGGCGCTGCGGGTCACCTCGCCTGTGTTGGTGTCGGTGATGCCGTACTCGCTGATCGAGAGCTTGCGGCGCACCGCCGACTCGCGAAGCGCCACGTTGTGGGCCTTGGAGCCGGTCAGGTGGGCGAGCAGGTTCCCGAAGCACTCGGGATCGACGATCCGCAGCTCGACCCGGGTGCCGTCGTGGGCGATGCAGGTCGCCTTGGCCTCCCCCTGCCCCTCGACCTCGGTCACCCAGTCGGAGGCGGTGAAGGCATCGATCACCTCGCCCGGGTTGCGCGCGGCGCAGACGATGTCGATGTCCTTGGCCGTCTCGGCGTAGCGGCGAAGGCTGCCGGCGATCTCACAGGCCTCCACTCCGTCCACGCCGGCGAGCGAGTTGACCACCCGCTCGGCAAACGGCCTCAGGCGTGCCACCGACACGCGCGGCCGCCCCCTCTGCGGAGCACCGTCGGCCAGCCCCTCGATCAGCAGCTTCTCGGTCTTCTCACCCATTCCGGGCAGGTCGCGGATGCGGCCGTCGCGGGCAGCCTGGACAGCGTCCTCCACGGTCGAGATCTGGAGCTCGCTGAAGATCTTGCGGGCCGTCTTGGGCCCGATCCCGGGCACGTGCATGACTGCCACAGCCCCGGGCGGGTTGCGGGCGATCACCTTGTCCAGCGCAGCGATCGAGCCGGTGGAGAGGAGCTCGGTGACCTTGTCGTTGATCGTCACGCCGATGTTGGGCAGCTCGACCAGCTTTCCCTGCTCGGAGAGCCGGGCGACCGACTCCGGGGTCTCTCGCAGCGTCTTGGCGGCACGCCGGTAGGCGAGCACGCGGTAGACCACGGCGCCTTCCAGCTCCAGCAGGTCCCCGAGCAGCTCAAATCTGTCGGCAATCTCTGCATTCGAGAGCGACGGGGCTGCCACGGGCGCAATGATAGGGTCAGGAGCCATGTCTGACGACCGGTTCCTGATCGTCCTTCCCACCTACAACGAGCGCGAGAACCTCCCTCGCGTCGTCGAGGCGATCGAGCGACAGCTCCCGGCCCTGCCGTTCGCCGGCGACGTCCTGGTGGTCGACGACAACTCTCCCGACGGCACCGGCGACCAGGCCGAGGAGCTGGCAGCGCAGCACGACTGGATCCACGTCCTCCACCGGGCGAAGAAGAGCGGGCTGGGGCCGGCGTACCTGGCGGGGTTCGACCACGCGCTGCGCAACGGCTACAGCCACATCCTGGAGATGGACTGCGACCTCTCGCACCCGCCGGAGGCGCTGCCGCGCATGCTCGGGGCATCGGCCGACGCCGACCTGGTGCTCGGCTCGCGCTACGTCGAAGGCGGCGCGGTGGCAGGGTGGCCGCTGAGCCGGCGCGTGATCTCCCGTGGCGGCTGCCTGTATGCCTGCACCATCCTGGGTGTCAGGGTCAACGACCTCACAGGCGGGTTCAAGTGCTTCCGGCGCTGGGTGCTGGAATCGCTCGACCTGGCCGATGTCCACGCCGGAGGCTACGCCTTCCAGATCGAGCTCACCTATCGCACGCTGCGTCTGGGCGGACGGGTCGTCGAGGTGCCGATCACGTTCACCGACCGGACGGCCGGCAGCTCGAAGATGAGCCGCTCGATCGTCGCCGAGGCGGTATGGAAGGTGCCCGCGCTGCGGCTCCGGAGCATGTCGGGCCGGCTCGACCGCCACCCGGGGCCAGAACCGGCGGCACCGCTGGTACGCTAAGCGCACCGTGTGGGCGCGGCTACGCGCCCATATCCACCAGGAGGAGACGCCCGTGAGCTCTGCCATCGTCGAGGTCAGCGACGCCACTTTTCAGAACGAGGTCGAGACGTCGAACACTCCGGTCGTCGTCGACTTCTGGGCGCCGTGGTGCGGCCCCTGCCGCGTGATGGATCCGATCCTCGACGAGCTGGCCGAGCAGCATCAGGGGAAGGTCAAGTTCACCAAGATGAACGTGGACGACAACCCCGACACCGCGGCGCGCTTCGAGATCCTCTCGATCCCCACCGTGATGGTGTTCGAGAGCGGTGACGTCCAGAAGAAGCTGATCGGCGCCGTGCCCCGGCGGCGGCTCGAGGACGAGCTGTCGACCTGGCTCGAGGCCTAAGAACTGGTTTCAATTCTACGCCTGGAGCGCTGCGACGGCGGCGATTCCGGCCATCAGCACGACCCCGCCGACCACCTGCAGGCGGTTGAGCCGCTCCCCGAACACCAGGTACGAGCCGATCGCGGCTACGGCCGCGTACTGCGACGCGATCACCGCACAGACCGCGATGCTCGACTGTGAGCCCTTGATGTACCCGACGAAGCCGACGACTTCGCCGATGCCCGAGTAGACAGCCAGGCCCAGCGGGAGCCGGGCGGGGATGTGCAGGCGGCCGCGCACGAGCAGCGGCAGCGCGATCACCAGGCACCCGACGAGCCGGGCCACCAGGATCGTCCACAGCGGCCCGACCGCCTCGCCCGCTCGGGAGCTGGCAACCAGGCCGAACCCGAAGATGGTCGCGGCGACCAGCGCGTAGACCGATGGCCGCACGTGCAGGTCGGCCAGGCGGCCGTGGAAGGTGACCAGGACGATGCCCGCGGTGACGACCAGCAGCCCGACGGCAACGCCGCGAGTCAGGTGCTCGTCCAGCAGGACGACGGCGATCACCGCGGCAAACGCGCCCTCCGTGGCGCCGATCGGCGCCACCACTCCGACCTTCCCGATCCGTAGCGCCCGGTACATCATCGAGAGGCCGAGCACCGAGCACAGACCCGAGGAGACGGCCCACAACGCGCCGGCCGTTCCGGGAGACGGCAGCCCCTCGGCCACCGGCGCGGCGACGATCGTGATCACCAATCCGGTCACCATCACCCAGGCAAGCGCCTGCTGCGACCCGATCATCCGCGTCGTGCGTGACGACACCAGCGTCGCCGTGCCCCACCCGAACGCGGCGACGAGCCCTCCCAGGATCGCCGTCATGCGAAGTGGTCGTACCCGTGCAGGTCGAGGGACACCCCGGCCGCGTCGAGGAACTCGACCGCCCCGCCGCCCGTGAGCTCACCGACGACCGTCGCCCACGCGGGCAACGCCGCATCGGCAGGCACGGCGGCGAGCAGCTCGTGATCCTCACCCCCGCATGCCGCCTGCTCCTGCGTCGCGCCCTCGGCGACCGGCAGCGTGGCCAGCTCGACCCGGGCGCCGCAGCCCGAGGCGGCGGCCAGGCGGCGGAGATCGGTGGCGATCCCGTCGGAGAGGTCGATCATGGCGGTGGCGACGCCGGCCAGCTCGGCGCCCTCCGCCAGCCGCGGGACGATGGGAGCGGTGTAGCCGGACGCCGCCTGTGTCCCCAGCGGCCCGGTCACCACCAGCCGGTCACCGGGCCGGCCGCCGGAGCGGAGCACGGGCCGCGCCGCCCTTCCGACCGCGGTGATCGAGACCACGAGCACGTCGGCCCGCGACAGGTCACCGCCGGCCAGCGCCACCTCGTGCGTCGCGATGCCCTCGACCAGCGAATCGATGTCGCCGAAGTCCGGCGGGATCCCCAGCGCCAGCAGCAGACAGATCGGCTCGGCGCCCATCGCCGCCAGGTCGGACAGGTTCGCCGCCGCCGCGCGGGCGCCGATCTCCGCCGCCGTCAGCGTCTCGCGGCGGAAGTGGACGCCCTCGACGTGCATGTCGGCGGACAGCACCAGGCCGCCGACCAGCACCGCCGCGTCATCGCCGATCCCGACCTCGACCCGGGGGTCGCTGCCCGCGAGCCGTGCGATCCGCTCAACCATCGCGTCCTCTGCTAGCATGGCGCGCAATGTACCTGCCCGGCTTTCTCGGCTTCGCCTTTACCACCCCACAGGGAGGCATCTGAGCGCTGCCGAGCACGCGACGCGATTCAGAAGCCTCCGGAACCCGGGGGCTTTTTTTGTGGAGGAACGAGTGCCAGAGACGATCGCACACTTCGGTGAAGAGGGGGCCTACGCGGCCGAGGCGGCGTCGCGCCTCTACCCGGACGCAGAGCTCCTGCCATGCCACTCGGTCCCCGACGTTGTCCGAGCGGTAACCAGAGGCGAGGTCGAGCGCGGCGTGCTCCCGATCGAGAACTCCCTGGCCGGCGTCGTGCCCGAGACCTATGACGTCCTCGCGCACGCCACGCTTGCGATCGTCGATGAGGCGGTACTGCCCGTACCGCACGTGCTCGTGGGCATGCCGGGGGCCAACATCGACGCGCTGGCAAGGGTGCACTCGCACCCGATGGCGCTCACGCAGTGCCGGCGGTTCCTGTCGTCGCTGCCGGACACGCTCCCGGAGGTGGCGCCCAGCACGGCGGCGGCGGCGCGACGGGTGGCCGAGGCCCGCGATCCACGTCAGGCAGCCATCTCGTCTCGGGGATTCGCCGACCGGCTCGGCCTCTCGGTGCTCCTGAACGACGTCTCCGACCACGCCCAGAACTTCACCCGCTTCGTGGCGGTCGCCCCCTACACGCGGATCGACCTCGACGGAGCAGAGCGCTGGCGGTGCGCCATCCGCTTCGTCACCCACCACCACCCGGGGGCGCTCCACGACGCGATCGAGCCGCTGCGCCGCTTTGGGGTCAACATGTGCTCGCTGCAGTCGCGCCCGATCCCGGGGCGGCCGTGGGACTACCAGTTCTACGCCGACCTCGAGGGGCACCCGCTGCACCACAGCGTCTCGGCCGCGCTCGTTGCGCTGGGTGACAACGTGGCCGAGCTGGCCTTCCTGGGCTGCTACCCGGAGGCGGCGCGAGAGCAGTGAGCGCACCCTGGGACCCGGTGCTCGAGCGCGCCGCCGGTTCCGACGGCGATCCACTGGTCCACCGCCGCACGATTCCGGGCCGACGGGCCGACCCCGCTGCCCTGGAGGGCCTCGATCCCGGGCTGTCCGGGGCGCTGCGCGCCGCCGGGATCGACTCGCTGTACCGCCACCAGGCCGACGCGCTGGACGCAGCCAGGCAGGGACGGCACGTGGTCATCGCCACCGGGACGGCGAGCGGTAAGTCGCTCGCCTTCGGCCTGCCGGTGCTCGACGCGATCGCCCGTGACCGCGACACCCGTGCGCTCTACGTGTATCCCACCAAGGCGCTGGCACGCGACCAGGCACGCGCGCTGGCACGGATGCAGCCCCCGAACCTGCGTGCAGCCATCTACGACGGTGACACGCCGCGCGGCGAGCGCACCCAGATCCGCCGCTGGGCGAACCTGATCCTGACCAACCCCGACATGCTGCACACGGGCATGCTGCCGTCGCACAGCGGGTGGGCGAACACCCTTGCCCGCCTGCGGTACGTCGTCATCGACGAGGCGCACACCTACCGCGGCGTGTTCGGCTCCCACGTGGCGAACGTGCTCGCCCGGCTGCGGCGCCTGGCCCGGGCGTACGGCGCAGATCCGACCTTCCTGCTGGCCTCGGCGACCATCGCCAACCCGGGCGACGCGGCGTGCGTGCTGGCGGGAGCACCCGTTGATGTGGTGGACAACGACGGCGCCCCCAGCGCTGCCCGCGACATCGCGATCTGGAACCCGCCCATGCTCGACCCCGACCTCGGCCTGCGCGCGAGCGCGTCCGGAGAGGCCGCCCTCCTGCTCGCCGAGCTGGTCGCCTGTGAGCAGCGGACGATCGTGTTCGCCAAGTCGCGCCGGGCGTGCGAGCTGATCTATCGCTACACGCGCGAACGGCTCGAGCGGCAGGCGCCGGAGCTGATCGACCGGATCGCTCCATATCGCGCGGGGTACACACCCGAGCAGCGCCGGGAGATCGAGCGCGGACTGGTCGGCGGAGGCCTGCTGGGCGTCGTCGCCACCAGCGCTCTGGAGCTCGGCGTCGACATCGGAATGCTCGACTGCGCCATCACCGTCGGCTTTCCGGGGTCGGTGTCGTCGCTCCGCCAGCAGTGGGGCCGCGCCGGTCGCCGCGGCCACGGCCTCGGCTTGCTGATCGCCGGCAGCGACGCCCTCGACCAGTACTTCGCACGGCACGCCGGCGAGCTGCTCGACCGCTCGCCGGAATGCGCCGTCAGCAATCCCGGCAACCCGGCGGTGCTGGCCGGCCACCTGCGCTGCGCCGCAGCCGAGCTTCCGCTGACCGCGGCAGATGCGGCCGAGTTCGGGGCCGCCGGCCTCGAGCTGGCGGCGTCGCTGCCCGAGCTGATCCAGACTCCCGCCGGGCTCGCCTACCGGGGAGCCGACCATCCCGCCGGCCAGGTCTCGCTGCGCTCGGCGGGCGCGGACGCGGTCGCCGTCGTCGAAGCAGCGTCCGGGACGCTGGTTGGCGTGGTCGACGGCTCCCGCGCCGACTCCACCGTCCACCCGGGCGCTGTGTACCTGCACATGGGCGTGCAGCACCTGGTGTCCGCGACCGATCCCGGCGCCCGGATCGCCTTCGTGGAGCCGTTCGCCGGCGACTACTACACCCAGGCCGTGAGCCGGTCGCAGACCGAGATCGTGCGCGAGCTGGACGCCCGCTCCGTCGCCGGAGCACGGGTGGCGTTCGGCCAGATCGAGGTGCGAGAGCAGGTGCTGGGCTACCAGCGCAAGCGGCTGTCCGACCACAAGCCGATCGACCAGTTCCCGCTCGAGCTGCCGGAGCGCCGGTTCCAGACCGAAGCGGTCTGGTTCCTGCCCGCGACCGCGACCGCCGGCGATGTGTCGCTCGGCGCGCTGCACGCCGCGGAGCACGCGATGATCGGGCTGCTACCTCTGCTGGCAACGGCCGACCGGGGAGACATCGGCGGGCTCTCGATCGACCTCCACCCCCAGACTCGTCAGCCGACGGTGTTCGTGTACGACGGCCACCCCGGCGGAGCGGGGATCGCCCGCCGCGGCTACGACCGCTTCCCGGAGTGGGTCGAGCGCACCGCCCGCCTGCTGGGCGAGTGCCCCTGCGAGCACGGATGCCCGTCGTGCGTCCAGTCGCCCAAGTGCGGCAACCTGAACGAACCGCTCTCGAAGGCAGGCGCCCGGAGTTTGCTGCGCGCGATGACGGACAGCCGGGGGCACCTCGCCGCCTCCGCCTGATGGCCCGGCCGGGAGGCCTGCCGCTTGGTATGATCGCGCTCCGCGAGCGGAAAAGGGAAGCCGGTGCAAGTCCGGCGCGGTCCCGCCGCTGTGAGGACGTTCGTCGGGCGTGCCGAAAGGCAGCCACTGACTCGAGAGGGTCGGGAAGGCCAGTCAGACGACCCGGAGACCCGGGAAGCCGCGTCCGAGCCAGAAGACCTGCCGCCGCGGTGCAAACGACCGCCTCTCGAGGAAGGAGGACGCGTTGGCGAAAATTCGCCTTCGACTGCTGACTGTTGCGACCGTCCTGGCGACGCTCGCACTGCTGATCTCGGCCGCAGCTGCATCGGCCACACCGGTACGGGTGGAAGGACCCCGTGGAAACGTGTTCCAGGGCACCGTCACACCGTTCGTCGGTTCGCTGAAGGACCAGAACGGGGTGTCACACAAGACCACCAAGACGACGGCGCTGGGAGCACTCGTTGCTGCGTCCCGAACAGCGCCGTTTCCGCTCGGGCTGTCCTGGTCGGACTCCTTCGGCGGCGGCTGGGCCGGGTTCTTCATCAACTCGGTCAACAAGGTGGCACCACCGCCCACGGCTTTCTGGGCGGTCAAGATCAAGCAGAAGCTGACCAGCGTCGGGGCTGGCTCGGCTCTGGTCACCCCCACCAGCAGCGTGCTCGTCTACTACACAACCTACGACCCGACGACGTTCGCCACCGAGAAGACGCTGGCGATCACCGCCAGCAAGAGCTCCGTCGCAGTGGGCGCACCGGTGACGATCACCGTCCGCGCCTACGACGACGCCGGCCATCCCACGCCCGGCGCCAACGCATGGGTGTGGGTGAACGGAGTCGGCGTGCACGCCGATGCCACGGGGCAGGCAGTCGTCCGGCTGGGCAAGCCGGGGGCGTTCAGCGTGCGCAGCACGGCACCGAACGAGATCCGCTCCCAGACCCTGTGGATTCACGCAACTGCATCCTGATCCTCGCGTTGCTCTGCGCCTGCGGGTGCGGGCAGGCGGCGTCCGCGCCGCCTCCCGGCCCGCGGGTGGCGAGCATCTGGGTCACCCGTGACTACGGCAAGACTCTGCTCCGCGCCTCGCGGGCAACACCCGGCCAGGAGGCGATCAAGGCGCTCGAGCGAACGGCGGACATCTCCACCGCCTACGGCGGACGGTTCGTCCAGGGGATCGACGGGCTGAAAGGCGACCAGAGCCGATCCGAGGCATGGCTGTACCTGATCAACGGGGTCGATCCCGGCGTTGGCGCGGGTGACTACACGCTTCACCCTGGTGACGTCGAGTGGTGGGACTACCGCTACTGGGCCAACATGATCTCCACCTCGGCCGCGATCGGGGCCTGGCCCGAGCCGTTCCTCCACGGCTTCGACGGGCACAAGCCCCGGGTCGAGGTCGGCGGCCTGTCCTGCGCCGGCGACATCGCGGCCAGCCTCCGGCAGTACGGCGTCCTCACCGTGCAGGGCTCGTCTCCCTACTCGGTCCACGTGGCCACGTTCGCGAACGCGCCGGGCGATCTGGGCGAGTGGCAGGGACGAGGCCTGACCGTGGCGCTCCGCCACGACCAGGTGCTCGTCTACCACGGCGCCCGGGGGATGATCCCCGACCCGTCGGCGCACGCCCTGATCGCGGCGTACTCCCCCACCGGACAGCCGATCTCCTCGGTCACGCTGGTGGTCGCCGGTGACACCGAGCAGGCCGCGTGCGCCGCCGCCGACCTGCTCGCGCATCATCCATCAGCCGTCAAGCGCACCTATGCGGTGGCACTCGACGGATCGGGGCACGTCATCGCCGCCGGAGGTCAGCCGTGAGGCCGCTGCCCGTCGCGCTGGTCACCGTGCCCCCGCTGCTCGTGCTCGTGGTGGTCCAGAACCCGCTTCTGCTGGGGGCGACGTGCGCGCTGTCCGTCGCGCTGGTCGCGGTCTCGCCGCCGCCGCGGAAGCCCTACGTGATGTTCGCCCTGACCGCCGCGGTGCTGGTGTTTCTGATCAACCCCTTCGCCAGCGCCCAGGGCCTGACCACCATCTGGCAGGGACCGAGGATCCCCGTACTCGACACGGAGATCACGCAGGAGGAGCTGCTCTACGGCCTCGGCGCCGGCCTGCGGCTGGCCGGAAGCGCCCTTGCCTTCACAGCATTCATCCGCCTGGCAGCGGGCGACCGGGTGCTGGCTGCGGTCGCCCGCGTCGCGCCTCACTCGGCTCTGATCGCAGCGCTGGCAACGCGGCTGTTGCCGGCATTGGAAGCGGACGCCTCCGGGCTCGTGCTGGCCGCTCGTGCTCGCGGAGCCCGGCTGAGCGGCCGGCGACCCTCGGCCGAGCTGCTGGGGCCGCTGGTCTCGCTGTCGCTGGAGCGGTCGCTGTCGCTGGCTGAGGCGATGGAGGCACGTGGGTACGGCAGCGGCACCCGGACGCGCCTGCCCGCCCCGCGGTGGACGCGGCGGGAGCGCGCCCTGCTGGCGGTGGGCCTCGCCATTTCCGCCGTCGCCGCCGCCTGCTTCGCGACCGGTGCCGGCGACTACACCTACTACCCGCTGGCGGCGAATCCGGTGACGACCGCCGCGGTGGCAGCGTCGGTGGCGATGCTGGTGCTGGGCGCCGCGGCAGCCGGGGTGGTGCGATGGCTGGATTGACGTTCGAGTCGGTTGGCTACCGCTACCCGGGCAGCGGCCGTCCCGCGCTGGACGGCATCGACCTCCACGTCGAGCCTGGTGAGCTGGTGCTGGTGGTCGGAGAGTCCGGCTGCGGCAAGTCGACCCTGCTTCGGGCCGCCACCGGCCTGGTGCCGCACTTCCACGGCGGCGAGCTGTCCGGGCGGGTCACGCTCGACGGCAAGGACACGCGTGACGTGAGGCCCGCCGAGCTGGCGCGGCACGCCGGCCTGGTGTTTCAGGACCCCGAGGCGCAACTCGTCACCGAGCGCGCCCTGTCCGAGCCCGTCTTCGGACTCGAGAACCTCGGATTCCCGCCACACCTGATCGCCGGGCAGGCACACGAGGCCCTGATGGCAACCGGAGCCTCGCACCTCGCCGGACGCCGGAACGTCGAGCTGTCCGGAGGCGAGCAGCAGCGGGTCGCCATCGCGGCCGTGCTGGCAATGGGGACGACCACGCTGCTGCTCGATGAACCGACCAGCCAGCTCGACCCGGTGGCCGCCGAGGAGCTGCTGGGCCTGGTCGTACGTCTGAACCACGACCGCGGCATCACCGTCGTGCTGGCCGAGCACCGCACGGCCCGGCTGTTCGCGGAGGCCGACAGCGTGGTGGTCATGGAGGCCGGCCGGATCGCGTTTGCCGGAACCCCGGAGCAGGCCGCGAGGCACCTGGCGACAGCCGCTCCCTGGTTGCTGCCCCCCGTCGCGCAGGCGTTCGTCAGCGCCGGCCGCTCCGAGCTGCCACTGAGCGTGAGGGCGGCCAGAGCGCTCGCAGTGCGGCAGACGCCGTCCGGCGCGGCGCCGGTGCGTCCGGCTTCGCCGCTGGGAGTGACCGGCGTCAGCAAGCAGTTCGGGGCGATCACCGCGCTGCGCGACGCGACGGCCGGCTTCGAGCCGGGGACGGTGACGGCGCTGCTGGGCGAGAACGGAGCCGGGAAGTCGACGCTGGGCCTGATCGCCAGCGGCCTGATGGAGCCCGACCGCGGCCGCGTCAGGGGCGCCGAGAGCGCGGGCTACGTCAGCCAGAACCCGGCGCATTACCTGATCCGCGAACGGGTGGCCGACGAGGTCGCCTACGCCCTCGACCAGCAGAGCCTCCACGGCGCCGAGCGCGACCGCCGGGTCGAGGCCGAGCTGGCGCGGTTCGGGCTGGCAGACCTGGCCGAGCGTCACCCCCGCGACCTCTCCAGCGGCGAGCGCCAGCGGCTGGCGATCGCCTCGGTGACCGTGATGCGGCCCCAGCTCCTGGTGCTCGACGAGCCGACCCGCGGGATGGACGGCCTCCGCAAGCTGGCACTCGGCGAGCTCGCACGCAGCCTCGCCGCCGAGGGCACTGCGGTGGTGGTGATCACCCATGACGTCGACTTCGCCGCCGAGGCGGCGGAGCTGGTGACGATGATGGGCCAGGGGCAGGTGCTGTCCGAGCGTGTCCCCAGGTCGGCGCTGGCCCAGGGCATGTTCTTCGTGTCGCAGCTCGGCCTGGCCTTCGGCTGCAGCACGCTGGCCGAGGCGGCGGACATGCTGCGCGCCACCGCCGGAGCTGTCCATGCCTAGCCTCGTCCTCGCCGCCGCGGTGGTTGCGGTCGTGGTAGCGCTGATCACGATCGAGACGGGACCAGGTCACAGCCGCGAGCTGGCGCTGGTCGCGTCGCTGTCTGCAGCAGCCGCGGCCGGGCGGGTGCTGTTCGCGTTCATCCCCAACGTCCAGCCGGTGACGATCGTCGTCGCGGTGACCGGCGCAACGCTGGGGGCACGTGCGGGGCTGGCGTGCGGCGGCGCTGCGGCGCTGCTCAGCAACGCCTTCCTCGGCCAGGGCCCCTGGACGCCCTGGCAGATGATCGGCTGGGGACTGGTCGGCGTCACAGCGGCGCCCCTGCGCCACGTGCTCCGCAATCGCTACGCCCTGGCGGCCTTCGGCATCGCCTGGGGCTTCCTGTTCGACTGGCTGATGGACGTCTGGGCCTGGAGCTCGCTGGGATCGGGCGCGAACGCCGGCTCGTTCCTCGCCTTCGTCTCCACCGGGCTTCCGTTCGACATCGCGCACGCCACGGGCAACGCGGTTCTCGCCCTCGTCGCCGGCCCGATGCTGATCCGGATGCTCTCCCGGTATGCCCGGCGCCTTCACCCGACGTTCAAACCATTGGAGCAGCCATGATCCGACGCGCTCTCGCACTTGCACTGACGACGCTCGTCGTAGTCGTCCCGGCCGCCAACGCCGCGACCGGCGCCGACTACCTGGTCAGCCGTCTGACGACGTCAGGCGGTTTCGCCGAGGCCGGCTCCTCCAGCGCCTCCGTGGGACTGACCGAGTGGACGGTGATGGGCCTGGCCGCCGCCGGCCGCAAGCCCGGGCTGATGCATCGCGCCGGCGGCCGCACGCCGGTCGGCTACCTCGCGGCCAACGTCAAGAGCTTCACCGACGCGCCGACGATCGAGAAGGCGATCCTTGCGCTGGTCGCCATGGGCCGCTCGCCCTACTCGTTCGCGGGGCACAACCTGGTCACGATGCTGCGCAGCAAGGTGGATTCGGCGAACGGCCGGATCGGCGCGTACTCCAACAGCACGTACTGGGGTGTGCTCGCGTTTCGGGCCGCCAACACCACCGCGCCGGCAAAGGCGTACACGTACATCCGCAACCAGCAGCTCTCCAACGGAGGCTTCGGCTGGGCGCCCGGCACCGGGGCGGACTCCAACGACACCGCAGCCGCCATGATGGCTCTGCGATCGATCTCGATCCCCTGTAGCTGGGCGATCTACAAGGGAGGCCTCCGGTACGTTGCCTCGGTGCACAACAGCGACAACGGGTACTCGCTGACGATCGACGGCGCCTCGGACAGCCAGTCGACCGCATGGGTTGTGGAGGCCCGGAACGCCTGCTCGCTGAAGAACACCGCCGCGCTGGGGTACCTCCATGCGCGGGAGCTGCCCAGCGGCGCCTACAACTATCAGAAGGGGCGCACCGTCACGCCGGCGTGGGTCACCGCCCAGGTGCTACCCGCCGTGAACGGGCGCCACTACCCGATTCGCCCGTAGCAGCCCGAGGCAGACCAGCAGCGCGGCGAGCTCGAGCCCGGCGCCGATCAACAACGCCTCGGAGATCGGCAGGCTGGTGACGAGGAAGGCAACGGTGACCAGTCCGAGGCCGTGGGTGGCGCGGTGGACGGTGAAGAACACGGCCATCGCCCGACCCAGCCGGTCAGACGGGATCTGCTCCTGCATCGCAGAGACCAGCAGGATCCTGGCCACGGCCTCTGCGGCTCCTGCCGCCGCCGCTCCGACGATCAGCGGGACCAGGTTTCCGGCGGTGGCGAACACGACGAAGCACACGCTGTAGCCGACCCAGGCGACGATCGACACTTCCGCCTTTCGCTGGACGTGCACCCGACTCAGCACGACGGCGGCGGCAATCGCGCCGGCTCCGAATCCGAGCATGACGAGGCCGAAGGAGCCCGGGCCGTCGTTCAGCCGTGCACTGACCAGCGAGGGCGCCGCCGGGATGAACATGCCGGCCCCGATCGTGATCCCCAGCCCGAACATGAGCGTGGCGATGCCGAGGGCGGGCCGGGAGACCAGCTCGCGGACCCCACCCGTCAGCTCGGCGAGCGGGGCCTCGTGCTCGCTGCGCTGCGCCACCGATCGCGTGGCGACCAGCGAGAGCAGGCCCGCGGACGCCGCGAACGACAGCAGGTCGAGGGTGAAGAAGTGCACCAGCGGCAGCACCGCCAGCAGGATGCCGGCGGCGCCCATGCCCAGGGCGGAAAGCGCGTCGGAGGTCGCCTGGAACAGCGCGTTGGTCCGCTGGAGCATCGGAGCCTCGACCAGATCGGGCAGAATCGCGCCCGCAGCCGGCTCGAAGAAGGCATCGCCGATGCGGATCAGGAACATGGTCAGGGCCAGGGCGAACACGGTCGGCTGGCCTGCCGCGGCCACCGAGACCAGCAGCACGAGCACCGCGGCCCGGAACAGGTCGGCGCTGATCATCAGCCTGCGCCGCTCGACACGGTCGGCGACCACGCCCGCCAGCAGCCCCACGACAACGCTGGGGATGCTGTCGGCCAGCCGGACGATCACCACCCCGGTGGCGCCGCCGACGTCGTAGGCCAGCCACATGAAGGCCAGAAACGACAGCGCGTCGCCCGACCACGAAACGACCGCCGCCAGCCACACCAGGCGCAGGTCGCGGAGTGCGAGCAGCCTCATCCCAGGAGCCAGAATGCCACGGCGACGATGAAGTACACCGTGAGGAGCTGCAGTCCCTCCAGCCAGTTGGTCTCGCCGTTGCGGGCCACGACCATGCTGAGAATGGCGGCAGCACCCAGGGCGCCCAGCTCGAGCGCCGGGAACGCCAGCGTCATGTCATTGCCGATCAGCGCGCTGGCGAGCACCGCCACCGAGCTGGCCAGCAGCGCGATCTGGATCGCGGAGCCCAGGGCGATGCCCATCGCAAAGTCGAGACTGCCCCGCCAGGCGAGCCGGACGGCCGAGAAATGCTCTGCGACGTTGCCCACCAGCGGCACCACGATCAGGCCGATGAAGGGCCGCGGCACCCCCCACGCCCGGACGGTCGGCTCGATCGACTTCACCAGCACCTCCGACACGACCCCGGTGCCGATGGCCGTCACTCCCAGCAGCACCAGCGCCTGGGTGCGCGACCAGTGCGAGGCCCCGCCGACACTGCGGAAGTTCACACCCGGCATCGTGAAGGTGCCGTAGACGTAGGCGACATAGGCAACGAACAGCGCCACTGCGGTCCAGCGGGACATCAGCGCCGCGTCGGTCGCGCTGTGGTGGACGGTGATGAACAGCGTCGGCAGGCCCAGCCCGGCGACGGCGAAGACCAACATCGAGGAGTTCATCGCCGCCAGCCGCTGGTTGAACGTCTGTATCCCGTGCCGCCAGCCGCCGATGATCAGCGACAGCCCGAGGATCAGCAGGACGTTCCCGATCACCGAGCCGATGATCGAGGCTCGGGCGATGTCGAGGAGGCCGCTGTTGATCGCGAGCACGAGGATCACGACCTCGGGCAGGTTCCCGAAGCTGGCGTTGAGCAGGGCGGACACGCGCGCGCCGGAGGTCTCGCCGGCGTGCTCGGTGGCCTCTCCCAGCAGCCATGCCAGGCCTGCGACCGCGACGGCGGCCACGACGAACACGAACTGCCCCGCGACGTTCACCTGCTCGAGCATCAGCGCCAGCACCGAGACGGCGAACACCGCCACGAACCCCAAGCGCTCTTGCCGGGTCACGGGCGGGCGGCGAAGACGTGGCCGGGGGAGGCGCTCGACAGCCACTGGCCGGTGGTGCCGCCCTGGTAGATCCACCGCACGACGTAGTTGCCCGTGCGGGGGAACTTGACGAACCGGTGGTAGAGACCGGTCGACGTCACGGCGGCCGAGCCGATCTGCGTCCACCTGCTGCCGGCCGCCGGCCGGTACTCCGCCACCACAGGGCGGCCGGCAAGCTGCCGCATGGTGTGCCCGCGAAGGTCGAACACCTTCCCCACCTTGGCCTGGTACACACCGTGCTGAAGCGGAAGTGACGAACCCAGCGCAAGGGGCGGGATGACGTAGATCATGTACCCGCTCCTGGCCGCAGGCGCCTGGGTCTGGCTACCAAGGTAGGCGACGTGCCAGTGTGCCCTGCGGTCGATGGCCGTCGAGAGCTTGACCAGCCAGTGGCCGTTCGCGTCAGTGAACCGCGTCCACTCGCGGATCCCCGTCTGGTCCTCGAGCTGCAGGAAGACGCGGGCGCCGACGATGGGGTTGCCACCTGAATCCTTGAGCACGCCCCCGAACGTTACGGACTGCCCAAAGCGGATCGTCCGGTTCCGGGTCGGAGACACCGCCAGGGTGGTCGGGTCGGCCGCCAGGGCCGCAGGCGTGAACGCCGCGAGGGCAGTCGCGAGCCCCATCGCGTCGGGCGATCCGACGCCGGTGGCCATGTCGTAGCCCGAGGTGGCCGGGTACTGCGCCTTGCCGCCGACGTTGTTGTCGCCCAACGTGACATCGTGGAATGCTCCCGGCACGGTCCGGAACGTGTTGTAGAGGAACGGGTTCGCGTACCCCATGCGCCGCCCTCCGTGGGCCAGCGAGTACTCGTTGGCGTCGGCGGCAATGCCCGCCATCAGCGGCGCGGCGCCGCTGGTGCCGCCGATCGTCTGCCAGCCTGCGCCGCCGCAGGGGCCAGAGGTGCAGTACACGATGTAGCCCTTGCTCCCGGTCGCGGCGTCGAGAGCGACGTCCGGCACCTCACGGCAGATGCCCGGCGACGCCTGGCACGGCCCGCCGCTCGAATAGGAGCTGTGGACTCCCGGGCCGCTCTGCCACGAGGGCGCCGCCCAGAACCGCGAGACACCGCCGCCGCCGGCGTTCGATCCCTCGTTCCAGGTGACCTCGTGCTGCGGCCCGCTGGAGGGGGTCTTGTTCAGGGCTGTGCCGCCGACCCCGGTGGCCCACGGCTCGGAGGCTGGATCGTCGACCGAGAGCATCGGGAACCCGAAGCAGTCGTACGACCCGTCGTCGCCGGAAGCCGCGAACACGGAGATCCCGGCGACCGCCGCCAGCTGGAGCGCATGAGCGTTCGCCTCGACGCCTGCCGGCGACATCGCCGCTTCGCACAACCCCCAGCTGTCCGAGATGACGTGGACGTGCGTCGTCGCCTGGCCGGCAACGATGGCGTTGACGACCTGGGCGATGCTGCCGTTCGTCGGCGCCACATAGACGTATGCACGATCGAGGCCGGGAGCCGCCCCGACCACCTCCTCGACGTCCAGCGTCACCTCGTCGGCGCCGGATACCGTGCTCGTCCCCCCGCCACGCGGACGGTGGTGAGGGGAACCTCGGTTCCGATGCAGCTCTGGAACACGCTGACGTCGGACGGGTGGTAGTTCGAGAACTCGATCAGCGCCACGGCCTCGCCCGAGCCGTCGGCGCCGGCCGTCTCGAGGGCGCCGTGGTTGTATGCGGTGGCGAGACCGAGGTCACTGGGCAGGTAGCCGCCGTGGACCGTCTGGAAGGTGTGCGCCGCAGTGCACGGCGAACCGACGGCCGCCGCCTGCCGACCCGCGGTCAGCGGCTGGAGGGACTGGGACGTGTCCAGCCCCTGGACGTCGGCCACGAGCGGCGCGATCGCCACGGGCACCGACACCCGTCCGGCTGGTGCCTGGAACGTCTGGCCGTTGGGCGCGCGGTAGACCCCGAGCGACACGCCGAACGTGGACTCGGCCGCAGCGGCGCGGCCGACGTACGACGCGGACAGCCCGTGAACGCCCGCCGGCCTCAGGCCCTGGGCCCGCATGGTCCGGTCGACGAGCGCCAGCTGAGCGGCGGTCGGGTAGAACAGCGAGGCGATGCGCGAGGGCGACAGCGGCGGGCGGCCGCCCGATCTCGCCGCCAGTCGCTGGAGCAGGGCCGGGTGCCGGGGTCGCAGCAGCAGCGTCACCTGGAGGGGGCGCGAAGCGGGCACCGAGGCGATGCGCGCAGCACCGGCAAGGGCCGGGGGCATGGTTCCTGCGACCATCGACCGGGGTGTGGCGGCGTGCGCGTCCGATCCGCCAATCGTCCCCAGTATGGCCGCGACGGATGCGATCAACAGCGCACGCACGGTACCGGCACGGTATCGCGTGACGCGGTTGTCTCCTGTCACTCCACGAACGCGCCCATGCGCTCGAACTTCTGCCGCCGCAGCCGCCGGCGCTCCGCAGACGGCAGCGAGTTCAGGAAGTCGAGCTCGACGGCGATCGCATCAGCGAGCAGCTCCGCCGCCCGGGCGGCATCCCGGTGGGCTCCGCCTGACGGCTCCGGGACGATCACGTCGACCACGCCCAGAACCAGGCAGCTGTCCGCGGTCGGCCGCAGCGCGGCCGCAGCGCGCCGGGCCTCGCCGGCATCCTTCCAGAGGATCGCCGCACATCCCTCCGGCGAGATCACGGTGTACGTCGTGTTCTGCTGCATCAGCACCCGGTCGGCCACTCCGATGGCAAGCGCGCCGCCCGAGCTGCCCTCGCCGATCACGCAGGCGACGACGGGCACATCGAGCCCCATCAGCAGCAGCTGCGAGCGGGCGATCGCGCCGGACTGCCCGCGCTGTTCCGCGCCGACCCCGGGATAGGCGCCCGGCGTGTCGATCAGCGTCACGACCGGGAACGAGAGCCGGTCGGCCAGCTCGAACACCCGCATCGCCTTGCGGTAGCCCTCCGGGCGCGGCATCCCGAAGTTGCGGTACGTCCGCTCCTTGAGGTCGCGGCCCTTCTGGTGCCCGACGAAGGCGACCGACTTGCCGCGGAACGAACCGATGCCGGCGACGATCGCCGGGTCGTCCCCCTCTGCCCTGTCGCCGTGCAGCTCCACGAAGTCGTCGCAGATGCGGCTGAGGTAGTCGAGCGTGTAGGGCCGGTCCTGGTGACGGGCCAGCTCGACTGCATGCCACGCGTCCCCGTCGGCGCCGCGGCGCCGCAGGAAGCGGAACCGGCGGTCAGGCGCCGTCACGTTCGGGGATCAGGTCGCCAAGCCGGCGGCGGGCGCCGCCGAGCAGGCGGCCAACCGCGCGCTGGGCGCCGAGGTCGGGGATCAGGGTCTGGCGCCGGTAGGGCGTGCCGCCTGCCAGCAGGGCGGCGACGCGCGCGACCGTGTCGCGGAGCTCGGGCCGGGGGACGATCATGTCGACGTGGCCGTGCTGGTAGTTCGACTCGGCCAGGCCGAAGTCGTCGGGCACGTTCTCGCGGGTGGTCTGCTTCACGACCCGCGGCCCCGAGAACGAGAGCAGGGCGCCGGGCTCGGCGATGATCACGTCGCCGAGTGCGGCGAAGCTGGCGGCGACGCCGCCTGTCGTGGGATGGGCGAGCACCGAGACGTACGGCCTCCCCGCCTCTCGCAGCTCGTCGACCGCGGCCACGGTCTTCGCCATCTGCATCAGTGCCAGCACGCCCTCCTGCATCCGGGCTCCGCCGGAGGAGGCAACCGAGACCAGCGGCATCCGGCGCTCGATCGCAAGCTCGGCACCGCGCACGAACTTCTCGCCCACCACCGATCCCATGCTGCCGCCGAGGAAGCTGAAATCCATCACCGCCAGCGCGACCGGAAGACCCCCGATCGCCGCCTCGCCGACCAGCATCGCGTCGCTCAGGCCGGTCGCCGATGTCGCAGCGGCAAGCCGCTCCGGATAGGGCTTTGTGTCGACGAACTCGAGCGGGTCGGCCGACCGCAGGTCGCGGGCTATCTCCGTCCAGCTACCCTCGTCGACCAGCTGGATCACGCGTTCGCGCGAGGCGACTGGGAAGTGGTAGCCGCAGTGCGCACACACGCGGAGGTTCGCAACCATCTCCTCCTCGCGGTAGTGCGAGGAGCAGACGGGGCAGGTGTTGCGGGCGCGCACGGCCGCGGTCTCGCCGCCGCCCGGGTCGTCACCCACCACGCTGATGTCGACGCTGATGTTGTCTGCCACTGACCCTCTTTCAGGTGGGACGCCCGTCCCGTAACCGCGGTTGCGGTCGCGAGTTACGCGGCGTCCCACCGCCGCAGCACCAGCGCGGCGTTGTGCCCACCGAACCCGAACGAGTTGGAGAGCGCGATCTCGACGTCTGCCTCGCGGCCGGTGTTCGGCACGTAGTCGAGGTCGCAGGTGGGGTCGGGATCGGTCTGGTTGATCGTCGGCGGCACGTAGGAGTCGCGGATGGCGAGTACGCAGAAGATGGTCTCCAGCGCGCCGGCTGCACCGAGCAGGTGACCTGTGCTGCTCTTCGTCGAGCTGATCGGAATCTGCCTGGCCCGCTCCTCGCCAAACGCGAGCTTGAGCGCCTTTGTCTCGGCGGTGTCTCCCACCGGCGTCGAGGTCGCGTGCGCGTTCACGTACCCGATCTGGCCGGCGTCTATCCCCGCGTCGGCAATGGCGTTTTGCATCGCGCGGGCGGGATTCCCGCCCGTCGGGTCGGGCTCGGTCAGGTGGTGGGCGTCGGACGACATGCCGTACCCGAGCACCTCGGCGTAGATGTGCGCACCGCGCGATTGGGCGCGGCCCAGTTCCTCGAGCACCAGTACCGCCCCACCTTCGGCCAGGACGAACCCGTCGCGCTGGGCATCGAACGGGCGGCTGGAGCCCTCGGGATCCTCGTTGCGGCGGGAGAGCGCCCGCATCGTCCCGAACCCTCCCAGGCCGAGCGGGGTGACCGGGGCCTCGACGCCGCCGGCCAGCATGGCGTCGGCCATGCCCGCGCGGATGAACAGGATCGCGCTGCCGATCGACATCGCCGAGGCGGCGCACGCCGTGCACTCCGTGGTCAGCGGCCCTCGGGTGCCGTAGCGCATCGAGATCTCAGCAGCGCCCATGTTGGGGATCAGGGCCGTCACCCAGAACGGGTTGAGGCGATCGGGCCCGGCCTCGAACAGCTTCTTGTGGGCGATCTCCTGGGTCTTCAGCCCGCCGATGCCGGTGCCCACAGAGCACCCGATCCGCTCTGCGTCGGCGGCGATGTCGATGCCGGAGTTCTCGATCGCCATGGCCGCCGCGGCGAGGCCGAAGTGCACGAAGCGGTCGGTGCGGCGGGCGGTCCGGTGATCGATGTACTCGAGCGGGTCGAACTCCTTTACCTGGGCAGCGATGCGGACGATCCCGTCGAACCCGTCGACGGTCGAGATTCCCGACCGTCCAGCCTTCACGTTCGCCCACGTCTCTTCGACGTTCATCCCGCACGGGGTGACCGCTCCGATGCCCGTGATCACGATCCGGCGCCGACCGTCCTGACTCATATGCCCAACCCTCCGTCCACCGCTAGCACGTCCCCGGTGATGAACGAGGCCGCATCTGAGACCAGGAAGCGTACCGCCCGGGCAACGTCGGCCGGGTCGCCCAGCCGCCCCAGCGGAGTCCCCGCCAGGATCGCGTCGCGCGCGCCGTCCGGCAGACCCGCCGTGATCTCGGTCGTGATGTAGCCGGGGGCGATCGCGTTGACGCGAATCCCGCGACTGCCGAGCTCCTTGGCCAGCGACTTGGTCAGGCCGATCAGGCCAGCCTTGGACGCTGCGTAGTTGGTCTGGCCCGCGTTACCGTGAACGCCGACCACCGAGCTGACGTTCACGATCGATCCGCTGCGCCGTTTCAGCATCGGGCGCGCGACCGCCTGACAGGTGAAGAAGGCCCCCGCCAGGTTGGTGTCGATCACCTGCTGCCAGTCCTCGGCGGAGAGCTTCATGATCAGGTTGTCGCGCGTGATGCCGGCGTTGTTGATGAGGATGGCGATCGGCCCGACCGACTCCTCGACCCCTGCCACCAGCGCCCGCGCGCCGTCGCTGCCGGAGACGTCGCCGGCCACCGCGTGGGCCGTGCCTCCGGCGGCCGAGATCTCGGCGCAGACGCGCTCGGCGGCCTCCGCGTTGCGCACGTAGTTGACCGCCACGGTGGCGCCGGCCGCCGCCAACTCGGTGCAGATAGCCGCTCCGATGCCGCGCGAGCCCCCGGTGACGAGGGCGACCCTGCCATCGAGCTCACCCACGGGCGAGGCTCCCCTCCGCCGCCGTCAGGTCGTCCGGCGAGGAGATCGCGATCGCGGTCACCGAGTCGTCGATGCGCCGCACCAGGCCCGCCAGCACCGATCCCGAGCCGAGCTCGACGAACGTACGAACGCCGTCGGCAACCAGCCCCTGGATGGCCTGGGTGAACCGCACCGGCGCGGTCAGCTGCTCGACCAGCAGTCCCGGCACCCGGTCGACGGTCTCGAGCTTGCTCGACACGGTGCTCATGAACCTCGTCCCCAGCTCGCGAAAGCTGACCGCCAGGAGGGCCGGCTCGAGGCGGTGGGCGGCATCGGCGACGAGCGGGCTGTGAAAGGCGCCTGACACCCGGAGGCGGATCACCTTCGCCCCCAGCTCCCTCGCCTGCTCGGAGACGGCCGAGACTCCAGACTCACGCCCGGAGATCACGAGCTGTCCTGGGCAGTTGTAGTTGGCGGGCCAGACATCCTGCGCCTCGGCGCACAGGCGCTCGATCTCGGCATCCGGCAGCCCCAGCACGGCCGCCATCGCGCCGTCGGCGCGCGACTCGGCCATCGCCAGGCCCCGCTCGCGGACGAGGTGGATGACGTCGCTGACGCCGACGCTGTCAGCCGCGGCGATCGCCGCGTACTCGCCGACGCTGTGACCGACGACCACGTCGGGCGCCACGCCCAGCCGCGACTCCACGGCCCGCAGCGCGGCGAGCGACGTCGCGACCAGCGCGGGCTGGGTGTTCTGCGTCTCGGACAGCTCTTCGAGCGGCCCATCGAAGCACATCCTGGCGAGGTCGTACCCGAGGCGCTCCGACGACTCCTCGTAGATCGCGGCAGACTCGGGGAAGGCCTGCGCCAGCGCCCGCCCCATGCCCACCCGCTGGCTGCCCTGCCCGGGGAAGCAGAACGCGACCTTGCTCATGACTTCTCCTTTGTCCATTCCATCACGCACGAGCCCCACGCCAGCCCACCGCCGAACCCGACCATCAGCACGAGGTCACCGGCGGCGATGCGCCCTGCACGGTAGGCCTCGTCGAGACAGACCGGGATCGATGCCGCCGACGTGTTGCCGTAGCGGTCGACGTTGGCGAATACCCGCTCGTCCGGGATGCCAAGCCTACGAGAGGCGTGGTCGATGATCCGCCGGTTGGCCTGGTGGGGCACGAACACGTCGATCTCGTCGACCCGCAGACCCGCCGCATCAAGGCACCGCTCGGCGGACTCCACGCACACGCGGGTCGCGAACTTGTAGACCTCCGGGCCGTTCATCTGGACGTAGGGCGACTCGGCCGGCTCGGCTGCGTGGCCGGCTGCGGCGACCGAGAGCAGCGCAGCACCGCGCCCGTCCGAACCGACGTCGAACCCGCGCAGACCGGAGCCGCCGCGCTGCAGGATGACCGCCCCGGCGCCGTCGCCGAACAGCACGCAGGTGGAGCGGTCGCTCCAGTCCAGCAGGCGGGAGAACACCTCCGTACCGACCACCAGCACGGTGTCAGCCAGCCCGGAGCCGATCTGCGCGTACCCCTGCGCCAGTGCGTAGATGAACCCCGTGCACGCCGCCGACAGGTCGAACCCGGCCGCGCACCCGGCGCCGATCCGCTCGCCGATCAGCGACGCGGTGGCGGGGAAGTAGTAGTCCGGGCTGGCCGTGGCGCAGACGATCGAGTCGATGTCGGACGCCTCCAGGCCCGCACTCTCGACCGCACGCTTTGCGGCGGTCGCGCCGAGACTGGCCGACGACTCGGCCGGGCCGGCGATCCTCCGCTCGCGGATGCCGGTGCGCTGGGCGATCCACTCGTCGCTGGTCTCGACCAGGGTTGCGATCTCGTCGTTGGTCATCACGCGATCGGGCGCGTATGACCCGATCCCCAGCACGGAGACCGGCGTCGTGCAGGGGCCGATCACGCGTCCAGCTCCGTCAGGGCGAACGTCAGCTTCGCGCGGCAGGCGAGCTCGCCCGCGACGCTGGCCTCCGCCTCCGCCTTGCCGACCGGAGCGCGCAGGCGGGTGATCGAGCAGCGCAGGTCGAGCGTGTCCCCGGGAACCACGATCCGCTTGAACCGGGCCTCCTCGATGCCTGCGAACAACGCCAGCTTGCCGGCGAAGTCGGGATGCGCAAGCCCGCACACCGCACCCACCTGAGCCAGCGCCTCGACCTGCAGGACGCCGGGCATGATCGGCCGGCCGGGAAAGTGCCCGCGCAGGTACCAGGCGTCTGCCGGCACCGTGTAGCGGCCCGCTGCGCGCTCGCCCGGCTCGAGCTCGAGGATCTCGTCGATCAGGAGGAACGGGTCCCGGTGGGGAATGATCGCCTCAATCCCGCTGCGGTCGAGTGGGAGGCTGCGGCGGTCGGTCACGCGGTGACCGCCTCGCCGACCGCCGACATCGCCCGGCGCATCCGGGCCCGGCCGCGGTGAGCGTGGCACTTGACCGTTCCCACCGGCATGTCCAGCACGTCCGCGATCTCCTGGTAGGACAGGCTGAGGACATCCTTCATCACCATCACGTGCCGCTGCTCGATTGACAGGCCGGCGAGCTGCGCGGCCAGCTGGCGGCGCTGCTCACGCTGCAGCGCCAGGTCGATCGGCTCGCCGTCCGCGGGGACGTCGGCCATCGCCTCCAGCGGCTGGTGAGCCCGGCGCCGCTGACGCTCGCCGAGGTCGCGACAGGTGTTGGACACCAGGCTGTAGAGCCAGGTGGCGAACCGGGCCTCTCCCCGGAACTGGCCGATGCGGGTGCAGAGCTTGGCAAGCGATTCCTGGGTGGCGTCCTCGGCGTCCTGGGGGTTGGGGAGCAGGTACCCGGCGAGCCGCCGCACCGAGGGTGCGTGCCGTTCGACCAGCGACTCCAGCGCCCGCCGGTCGCCGTCCCTGGCACGGACGGCGAGCACGACATCCGAGAGGCTTGCATAGACGATCTCGTCGCGTACCCGATCTCGCAGCGTCAGACGGGCTTCCGCACGTTTGGGTTGCGGGAACATCCGGCGGCTATTCTAGGGAATGGATCCAGCAACCGTGGAATCGCTGCTGCGGGGCCGCTTCGGGCGGCCCTACATCTTCCAGGAGCAGTGCCCGACCACGCAGGAGCTGGTGAGGGGCCTCCCCGAGGGCGCGGTGGCTGCCTGCGACGAGCAGACCGCCGGCCGGGGACGCCGCGGACGCAGCTGGCTGGCTCCACCGGGGACATCCGTGCTGTTCTCGCTCTCGCTCTGGCCCCCGATCGCACCCGACCGCCTGGCGGCGTTCTCGCTGGTGGCCGCCGAGGCGGTGTGCACCGCCTGCGGCCCCGATGTCGCGGTCCGCTGGCCGAACGACGTGATGGCTGCCGGGCGCAAGCTGGCGGGCGTGCTGTGCGAGCTGCGCGACGGCCAGCTCGTCGTCGGGGTCGGCATCAACGCCAACCTGGCCGAGACACAGCTACCGGCAGAGGCCCGGGTGCCGGCAACCTCGCTGCAGCTGCTTCGCGGCGCTCCGGTCGACCGTGCATCGGTGCTCGCAGACGTGCTGTGGGAGCTGGAGGCGCGCTATGACCGCTACCTCGAGCACGGGTTCGAGGGCCTCCGGCGCGACGAGTTGCGCGGACGTGCCGTGCAGCTGGCGGGCGGCCGGTCGGGACCGGCGGAGGGGGTCGACGACCTGGGCCGGCTGATCGTCGGCGGTGTCGCCCACAGCTCGGCCGAGGTCGAGCGCGTGGACGTTTAGCGCGCTCTAGTCAACCATGAGCGTGTGCGACTCGTCGACCCGGGTCGGCGTCTGGAACACATACCGGGCGCGCATCTCGACCGTCTCAGTTGAGGCATCCCAACGGCCCTTGCTGGGCACGTCCAGGGCGCGTTCCACCACGCATGGGTGCCCGGCCGCGACGGAGCACATCCCGACCGTCGCCCAGGCGTTCGCCGTGTAGTTCCAGACCTGGACGACCGCGTCGGTGACAGCAGTGGTGGCGGTGAAGCGAACGCCCACCTCCCTGGCGGCGGCCAGCTGGGGCTCGGTGATCCGAACGGCGTTCGTGGTCGCCAGCACGGCCGGTGCGCCCGCCACGTCGAGCGTATCCCCATCGATCTTCAGCAGGCTCTCCAGGTTGCCGCCCGTGGTGGTTCCGGAGTAGGCAACCGGGGCCCCGCCGGCGACCCACGCGGCCAGGGAGCCGAGCGACATGCTCACTCCCCGCGCCCCCGGGGCGGTGAGCGTCCAGTGGTAGGCACCGGGGGGAAGGTTTGCGGCCTGCCCCGACCACGTCCAGGCCACAGTGGTGCCGTACCCACGCCGGGTTCCGGCCGTCTCCCCCAGCGGTCCCTTCACCTGGAGCTGCCAGGTGGTCGCATGGCTGAAGGCTGCATGGAAGCTGATCGGATCGGCGGTTCCCGGCCCCGTGCGGCGGATGGGGGCGTTGATCATCGGGTGGTAGATCTTCGGCAGGCCGATCGAAGCCGCGGCGCGGGCGATCGCCGGAAGCAGCGGATACAGCGCGTTGCCGGGACAGGCAGTCGGGTAGCCGTCGCGGTGACCGGAGACGTTTCGCAGCCACAGCTTGTGTCCCGCCGGATATTCCGGGTTGTTGCCCGACGAGGTCATCAGCGAGGCGCTCAGCGGGTTGACATGGGCGACGTCGAGCCGCCAGGCGATCAGCCGCTCCAGCGACCAGAGGGCGGACGAGGTAGGGCGCACCGTGTTGAACGTGCCAATCATGGCGATGCCGGCGGTCTCCCAGTTGAACCCGCCGGTCTGTGCGCCCACGACCGGCCTCGTCATACCGCCGTAGCGGCCCTCGAAGATCCGGCCACAGCGATCGATCAGGAAGTTGTAGCCAATGTCGTTCCAGCCCAGGCTGAGCACGTGGTAGGCGTAGATCCCGCGCACGATCTGGGCCGAGCTGGAGCACGAGTAGGAGTTGGTCGTGTCCGTGTGGTGGACGAAGACCATCTTCAACGCCGGCGCGATCTCGGGCGGCGCCCGGCGCAGCGACTCGTTCGCGCCCCAGCCGGCCCGGGTGATGATCGGCGGCATCCCGGCGGTATGGGCCACCATTCCGGCCTGTTTGGGCATCCGCATCGGCGGCACCGCGATGAAGGTGACCGCCAGGTCTCGAACCGGCCCGGGCCCCGTGCGGCGGATCTGCACCGCTCGCGCGGCGGCGGTCCAGGCGGGCTCCTCGCTGCCCACCGCCGCCCACGCGCTCCACGAGCCTCCATCGCGGCGCGATCGAAGCTCCAGGCCGCCGCCGCCCCGCCAGCGAAGCCCGACCATCTGGAACACGAACGGCGCCCTGAGCCCGGTCACGGAGCTCGGCGCCGCCACATGAACGGTCGTCAGCCGCATTCCGTCTCCGGCCGCCGACGCTGCGGGAGTTGCGGCCGACCCGCACAGCGCTGCAGTGAGCGCAACGATCGCCAGGGTTGCGGATCGGGGGCGTGGACGCATCGGGTACGGTGGAACGTGCCGGGGCCACCCTAGCCCAGCGAGGCGGCCTCCACCCCGATCTTTTCGAGGTGCTTACAGATCGACCTGCGATACAACCCTCTGACGCAGATACCGGTCGTGATCGCCGCCGGCAGGGCGACCCGTCCGGGCGCGAGACGGGGCGTCGAGCTGGCGCCGTCAGACCCCTCGACGTGTCCCTTCGACGAGGGCCACGAGGATCGCACTCCGCCGGAGGTCGACGACGTTGGCCGACCGCAGGGCGGGCTCCCCGACACCCCGGGATGGACGGTCCGCGTGGTGCCCAACAAGTACCCGGCTTTCCCGGGCCAGGAGGTCGCGGTGCACGGACCCGCTCACGCCACCAGGTTCGCGCAGACGGCGCCGGGAGTCGCCGAGGCGATGGCCACCGCCTGGTTTCGCCGTCGCGATCACCACCTGGCAACCGGTGCCGGCTACGTCCTGTGCTCGATCAACGAGGGGATCGAGGCGGGCGCCTCGCTCGAACACTCCCATTCCCAGATCCTGCCGCTGGCCGACGTGCCGCCGGTGCCCGCAGCCGAGGCTGCGGCGTTCGCGGCCGCCGCCGGCTGTCCATTGTGCGAGCTCCTGGCCGCCACCCGGCCGATCGCGGTGACCGGTGATCTGGCGGCCGTCTGCCCGCCGTGGAGCCGGATGCCCTACGAGACCTGGATCGTGCCAACCAGCCACGCCGCCCGGCCGGCCGACGCCGAGGCGCTGGGCGCGTCGATCCGCGACGCTGCCACACGGCTGGGAGGGGTGCTCGGCGATCGCCTGGCGTGGAACGCCCTGCTGCACGACGGGCCCCCGGCGGACACCACGTTCCACTGGCATGTCGAGCTGCTGCCCCGGCTGACGGTGGCGGCGGCCGTGGAGCTCGGCGCCGGCATCTGGGTCAACGTGGTCGACCCGGTGATCGCCGCCGATGAGCTTCGGGCTATGGCATTGCCCTGAAGGCTACGGTCAGGAAGCGAGACGCGAATCGGCGGCCCGACGGGCCTGGAACTCCCGTGCAGCGGCGATCGCAGCGCCCAGATTGAGGCCCTTGTCCTTCGCCTGCTTGATCAGCATCACGAGCTCGACGGCGTCCATGTCGTAGACCCGCTGCTTCCGCCCCTTCGTGGGAATCTCCGCCTTGTTCGTCCAGTAGTCGAGCTGCATCTTGGAGATCCCGGCGAGCGAGCAGACCTGGCCGAGATAGAGGTCGAGCATCGGCAGCCTGTCGTTCAGGCTGACCGGTTCGAGAAGATCGACTTGCCGCATGGGAGCTCACCTCATCGGACGGGAAACGCGGGCCGAGTCCGGCATGTACAACCAGATATTTCCACGGCCTCTATCCAATTCCTTCCATCGTTCGTTAACGGACGATTGGACTGAAGGCACAAGCCCAAAGAGGGTTATTCATCGGTTTCAGGCGGGATGGCGTCGTCTTCGGGTGGGGACGCGCCGTCCTCGAGCTCGGCCGGTACATCACTCTCGAGCTCGCCATCGGGTCCATCGGGCACGGTCTGCTCCGACACCCGGGCGATCGACGAGACACGGTCTTCCTCGCGCATGTTCATCACCCGGACGCCCTGGGTGGCGCGCCCCATGCGGGAGATCCCGCCGGCGGCCTGCCGGATCACGGTGCCGTCCTGCGAGATCAGCATCACCTCGTAGCCGTCGCGGACGATCATGGCACCCGCCAGGCGCCCGCGGGCCTCGGTGTAGCGGATGGTCAGCACGCCCATCGTCCCGCGGCCCTTGGTCGGGTACTCCTCCACGCGGGTGCGTTTGCCGAAGCCGTTCTCGGTGACCACCAGGAGATCCTGGTCGTCGCGCGCGATCTCGACGGCGATCACCTCATCGCCGGGGCGCAGCTTCATGCCCGCGACGCCGCTCGTGTCGCGGCCCATCGCGCGGACATCCTTCTCCGAGAACCGCACGGCATAGCCGTTGCGCGACACCATCAGGACGTGGTCCTCGCCGTCGGTGAGCCGCACGCCGATCAGCTCGTCGCCTTCGCGGATCTTGAGGGCGATGATGCCGTCGGCGCGAAGCACGGTGTCGTATGCCTTGAACTCGGTCTTCTTGACGACCCCGTTGCGGGTGGCGAAGAGCAGGTACTTGCCCTCGCTGTAGTCACGCGTGTCGATCACCGCGCGGACGTACTCGTCCTGGCGCAGCGGCAGCACGTTGACCAGGGCGCGGCCCTTGGATTGCCGCGATCCCAGCGGGAGCTCGTGCACCTTCACCCGGTACACCTTCCCGACCGTCGTGAAGAACAACAGGTAGTCGTGCGTCGAGGCGACGAACAGGTGCTCGATGTAGTCGCCCTCCTTGAGATCCATCCCCGTGATGCCGACACCGCCGCGGCCCTGGGTGCGGTACGTCGTCAACGGCAGGCGCTTGATGTAGCCACTTGCCGTCATGGAGATGACCATGTCCTCCTCGGCAATGAGCTGCTCGAGATCGATCTCGCCTTCGGCCGGCACGATCTCGGTGCGCCGCTCATCGGCGAACCGCGCACGGATCTCCGCCAGCTCTTCCTTGATCAGGGCCAGCAGCTTGTCGTCATCGGCCAGGATCTCCCTCAGCTCGGCAATCCGCTCGAGCAGGTCGGCGTGCTCCTGCTCGATCCGGCGCCGCTCCAGCCCGGTCAGGGCGCGGAGCCGCATCTCGAGGATCGCCTGGGCCTGGATCTCGGACAGCCCGAATCGCTCCTGCAGCTGGAGGCGGGCGCCCTCGGTGTCGTCGGACGCCCGGATCAGCGCGATCACAGCGTCGAGGTTGTCCAGCGCAATCAGGTAGCCCTCGAGGACGTGCGCCCGCTTCTCGGCCCGGTCGAGCTCGAACTTGGTGCGCCGGGTGACCACTTCCTTCTGGTGGTCGATGTAGTGCACCAGCATCTGCTTCAGCGACAGCGTCCGCGGGTGGACGCCGTCAACCAGCGCGACCATGTTGACCCCGAACGTGCTCTGCAGCGGTGTGTGCTTGTACAGCTTGTTCAGCACAACCTTGGGGATCGCGTCGCGCTTCAGCTCGATCGTGATCCGGGTGCCGGTGCGGTCGGAGTGGTTGTTGACGTCGCTGATCTCGGGAATGACCTTGTCCTCGACCAGGTCGGCGATCTTCTTCACCACGCCGTCGTCGCCGTCGCGCTTCACCTGGTAGGGCACCTCGGTGACGATCAGGGCGTTCCTTCCGCCCTTCAGCTCCTCGTTGTGAATGCGCGCACGCATCACGACCCGGCCGCGGCCCGTCTCGTAGGCCTCACGGATACCCGACGTGCCCATGATGATTCCACCGGTCGGGAAGTCGGGGCCCTTGATGTGCCGCATCAGGTCCGCGGTGCTCGCATCCGGGTTGTCGATCAGCTCGACCACGGCGTCGATCGCCTCGCCGAGGTTGTGCGGCGGGATATTCGTGGCCATGCCGACGGCAATGCCGCTGGAACCGTTGACCAGCAGATTCGGGTACCGGGACGGCAGCACGATCGGCTCGCGCCGGCGCTCGTCGTAGTTCGGCATGAAGTCGACGGTCTCGGAGTCGATGTCGCGCAGCATCTCGACCGCCAGCGGCGACAGCCGGCACTCGGTGTAGCGCATGGCGGCCGCCGAATACCCGTCCTGGTTGCCGAAGTTCCCCTGGCCGTCGACAAGCGGGTAGCGAAGCGAGAACCACTGCGCCATCCGCACCAACGCGTCGTAGGCGGCGGTGTCGCCGTGGGGGTGGTACTTGCCGAGCACGTCGCCCACGACAGCCGCGCACTTGGAATACGGACGGCCCGGCTGCAGGCCGCTCTCGCTCATCGAGAACAGCACACGACGGTGCACCGGCTTGAGTCCGTCGCGAACGTCGGGCAGCGCGCGGCCCACGATCACGCTCATCGCGTAGTCGAGATAGCTCGAGCGCATCTCCTCCGCGAGCTCGCGGGGCTCGATCCGCCCGCCGTCGAGGATGTCCATGGTCACCTAGCAGCGCCTCCGTCTTGTCCGGCCGGGGCCGATGTCACCTGCATCAGACGTCGAGGAACTTGACGTCGCGAGCGTTCCGCTCGATGAACTCGCGCCGCGGCTCCACGCGGTCGCCCATCAGCATCGAGAACACCTCATCCGCGGCCGCCGCGTCCTCGACGGAGACCTGCTGGAGAACTCTGTTCCCGGGGTTCATGGTGGTCTCCCACAGCTGGTCGGGGTTCATCTCGCCGAGACCCTTGAACCGCTGGAGGTTGAGTCCCTCCTTGGCGAGATCGAGCAGCGCAGGGCGTAGCGCCTCGAACGTGTGCACCTGCTCCGACCGCTTGCCCAGCTGGAGCTGGAACGGCGGCAGCCCGACCGCCTCGACGAGCTTTGCATGCGCGGCCCGCAGGCTGCGATAGCCCGGGCTCGCGAACAGCTCGGCCGGGAACTTGGCCGTGTGCGAGGAGCCCGTCGTGCGCTCCGTGATCTTGGCCCGCAGGGCGTCGTCCTCGCGACCGACGACCTCCACGCGGTGCGGCTCGTCCTCGGGAACCTCCGACGACAGGTATGCCGCCAGGTCGTCCAGGCCCGAGATCTCGCGCTCGATCAGCTGGTGGTCCTTGAGGTAGATGATCGGCGCCGCCCCGAACTGCTCACGCAGCTTGCCGGCCCAGCCCTCGTACTCCCGCAGCGAGCGCTGGAAGCGCTGCAGCCGCGCCTCCGTCAGCCGGACATCCTCCCCGCCGCGATCGTGCACCTGGATCTTCTCCAGGCGCTCACGGATCAGCCACTCCTCGAGCTGGAAGTCCTTCTCGAAGTAGCGCGCCTCGCTGCCCATCTTCAAGCGGTAGAGCGGCGGCTGGGCGATGTACACGTAGCCGGCCTCGATCAGCTCCTTCATCTGACGGAACAGGAACGTCAGGATCAGCGTCCGGATGTGGGCGCCATCGACGTCGGCATCGCAGGTCAGCACCACCTTGTGGTAGCGAGCCCGCTCGATGTCGAACTCCTCGCCGATGCCCGTGCCGACGGCGGTGATCATCGCCTGGATCTCGTTGTTGGAGAGCACCTTGTTGATGCGAGCCTTCTCCACGTTGATGATCTTCCCGCGCAGCGGCAGGATCGCCTGGAAGCTGCGGTCGCGCGCGTCGACGGCGCTGCCGCCGGCGCTGTCGCCCTCGACCAGGAACAGCTCGGCGGCCTCCGGGTTGTTGATCGAGCAATCCGCCAGCTTGCCGGGGAGACCGCCACCCGAGAGCGCCGACTTCCGGCGGATCAGGTCACGGGCCTTACGGGCCGCCTGACGGGCACGGCTCGCCGCGATCAGCTTGTTGATGACTGCCCGCGCCTCGTTGGGATGCTCCTCGAGGTACTCCGACAGCTTGGCATTGCACGTCGTCTCCACGAGTCCGCGGATGGACGGGTTGCCGAGCTTGGTCTTGGTCTGGCCCTCGAACTGCGGGTCGCGCAGCTTCACGGACACGATCGCAGCCAGGCCCTCGCGGCAGTCGTCGCCGGTCAGCGGCTCTTCCTTGTCCTTCAGCAGCGCCTTGTTCCGCGCGTAGTCGTTGAGCGTACGCGTGAGCGCGGCCTTGAAGCCGGACAGGTGGGTGCCGCCCTCGTGGGTGTTGATGTTGTTGGCGAACGAGAAGGTCGATTCCACGTAGCTGCTGTTCCACTGCATGGCGACCTCGACCTCGCCCTCAGGGGTCTCGTTCTCGAAGTAGATGACGTCGGGGTGGACCGGGTCCTTGTTCTGGTTGACGTACGCGATGAAATCGCGGATGCCGCCCTCGAACTGGAAGTCCGCGCGCTGGCCGCCGGCGCGGTCGTCGATCAGCTCGATGCGAAGGCCCTTGGTCAGGAACGCCATCTCCCGCATCCGCTGCGCCAGCGTGTCGAACGAGAAGTCGGTCTCCTCGAAGATCTCGGGGTCGGGGTGGAACTCGATCGTCGTCCCGTGCTCGTCGGTCGCCTCGCCCCGCTCCAACGGCCCCATGGGGTCGCCGCGCTCGTAGAGCTGGGTCCAGACGTAGCCGTCGCGCTTGACCGCGACGCGGAGGTGGTCGGAAAGCGCGTTGACGACGGAGATGCCGACGCCGTGCAGGCCGCCCGACACCTTGTAGCCGCTGCCACCGAACTTGCCGCCGGCATGCAGCTTGGTGAGCACGACCTCGACCGCCGGCAGCCCGACGGAGTCCATCACCGCTACGGGGATGCCGCTGCCGTTGTCCTCTACCGTGACGACGTCGCCCGGAAGGATCGTGACCACGATGTGGTCGCAGCGACCCTGCAGGGCCTCGTCAACGCTGTTGTCCACCACCTCGTAGACCAGGTGGTGGAGTCCCGGAGAACCGGTAGTTCCGATGTACATGCCGGGCCGGAGGCGAACCGCCTCGAGCCCTTCGAGAACTGTGATGTCTTTGGCGTCGTAGCCGATCTCGGCCAAGGAAAACCCGCTTGGTTAGGGGAAATTCTGCAACCTGAAGTCTACCAGAGGGGTCGCCCGGACGACCCCGTCAGACCGGTGCCGAACCTGTCACGATCCGCGCCGCAGGCTGAGCTCAATCGCCTCGCGAATGCGTTCCCGCAGCACCGGGTCGGACACGTCCGAGACCAGCTCGTCGGCGCGCGCAGACAGCTCCGGGTCGGGCGCCAGCAGCGGGGCTCCGCCGGCCGCCGGAGGGGCAGCCTGGACGACGTCTCCCAGCTCGAACCGGATTCCGCTGGGCAGCCCCGTGACGCGCTCGGCCAGGCGTGCCCGCAGGTCGGCGGCCAGCATCGTCAGCTCGGACACCCAGGCGGAGCTCGTGCAGTGCACCCAGATCGCGTCCTTGGTCATCCGGGCCGGTTGGGACGCCGCGGCGATGGCGGCGCCCACGGCATCCGGCCAGGCCTCACGCGCCTGCTCCAGCACCGGGTCGACCGCCGGCAGCCGGGAGGCGGAGCGCATCACGGAGGACACGCGGCGCAGCTCGCTCACGCCGCCCTCACCTCGCCCCCCTCGACCCGCAGCAGCGACACCGCCGCCGAGCCCAGGTCGTCCTGGTCGGCAGTGGTCACGATCGACTGGTCGAACCGCGACACCGCCTCCAGCAGACGCGCCCGGCGTGCGGGGTCGAGCTCGCTGGTGACGTCGTCGAGCAGCAGCAGCGGCTGCTCGTCGCGCTCCTCGCAGAGCAGGTCGGACTCCCCGAGGATCAGCGCCAGCAGCGCCCGCCGCTGCTCGCCCTGCGACCCGAACCGGCGCAGGTCGTGGTCTGCCTCGACCAGCAGGACGTCGTCGAGGTGCGGCCCAGCCCCCGTCACCGCCCGCTCGATGTCACGCGACCGCCGGCCCAGCAGCGCCTCCTGCAGCGCCTGCGCATCGCCGTGGACGCTGGGCTGATAGCGAACGGGGTCGGGGGTGTCGATGCCGCCGAGCTCCGCCAGCCGTGGCGCCACCGCCGCCGACAGTCGTGTGCACAGGCGCGCTCGCGCCGCGATCAGCTCGGCCCCGGCCTCGGCCAGCATCGCGTCCCACGGCTCGAGCGCGTCGATGCCGGCCTGACCTGCCCGCACCCGGCGCAGCAGGTGGTTTCGCTGCACCAGGCGGCGGGAGTACTCGGCCGATGCCTGCGCCGGGACCGGCCAGAGCCGGGCCAGGACGCGGTCGAAGTAGCGGCGCCGGAGGGCGGGCGGGCCCTGCACGAGCCGCATCCGGTCGGGGGTGAACACCAGCACCGGGAACCGGGGCAGCAACCGTTCGACAGAGCGCTCGGGGACTCCGTCCACCTGCACGCGCTTTGGCTCGCCCGGGCGGTAGCCGATGGCGACGGAAGCCTCGCCCGTTCGCAGCGCTGCGTCGACCTCCACCCTCGTGACGTCGCTGCCGAACCGCACGAGCTGCGATTCGTCCGAGGTGCGCGGCGAGTAGCCGAGCAGGCCGAAGTGGATCAGCTCCACCAGCGCCGTCTTGCCGGCGCCATTCGGACCGACCGCGGCGACCAGTCCTCCCGGCAGCTCCAGCGAGAGCCGTTGGTAGCAGCGAAATGCCGTGCCGCGGACGGCAATGGCCTGCACCTGGCTAGGACGAGAGCCTGATCGGCATGATCAGGTACCAGAAGCTGTCACCGGCACCCTGCAGCAGCCCCGGCCGCAGCGGGCTGATCAGCTTGAGGCGCACATTCTCGTCGTCGACACTCTCCACGCCGTCGCGCAGGAACTCGGGATTGAAGCCGATCTCCAGCCGCTCGCCGTGGAAATCGACCGGCATCGACTCGCGTGCTTCGCCGACGTCCTGGGTCTGGGCCGCGATCGTGAGCGAGCCCTCGTCGAAGGTCAGGCGCACCGGCAGGTTGCGCTGGGCCAGCAGCCCCACCCGGCGGATGACGTCGAGCAGCTCCTCGCGGCCGATGACCACCTCGTGCTCGAACGTCTGCGGCAGCAGCTGGCGATAGTTCGGGAACTGGCCGTCGATGCGCCGCGCCGACAGCCAGACGCCGCCCACGCCGAACAGGATCTGGTTCTCCTGCACGCTGACCTCGAGGCCGGCGTCGCCATCCCCCGCTCCCAGCCGGCCGAGCTCGTTGAGGGCCCGGGCGGGCACGATCGCGGCGGTCTCCCCTGACGACCCCCTGAGCTCCGACTCCTTCACCGACAGCCGGTAGCTGTCCGTGGCGGCCATCGTCACCCGCCCGTCGCCAAGCTCGACCAGGATCCCGGTCAGCACCGGCCGCGACTCGTCCTTGGAGGCCGCCCGGCCGACGTGCTGCACGGTGGCCGCGAAGCTAGCCAGGTCGACCGTGAACGTCTGGCCGGAGGTCGAGGGCAGCTGCGGGAAATCCTCGGAGCTCTGTGTGTGCAGCGCGTACTCGCTGGCGCCGCACGTCAGGCGCAGCGTCCCCGCCCCGGCAGGCTGCTCGAGCGTGACCGGCCCGGAGGGCAGAGCACGCACGATGTCGAGCAGCAGGCGGCCAGGCGCGACCGTCGCTCCAGGCTCCTCGACCGTGGCCGCAAGAGGCACCCTGATCGAGAGCTCCATGTCGGTCGCAGCCAGCTCGGGAGAGCCGTTCCGGGCATCGATCAGGACGCCCGAGAGTATCTGCACCGTCGAGCGCTGCGATACGCCGCGGCTGGCGAGCTGGAGCCGGCTCAGCAGCTCGTCCTGGGGGCACACGATCTTCATACGAACAGCTCCTCCGTCACCACTACTCCATCTCCTAGAAGGAAAGACCTTAGAAGGTTAGAGAAGTAGAGGCTGGGGAAACCGTGTAAACCCGTCACAAGAGCGCTCCAGGAGCGTGACCGTGCCTGTGCAGGAAGGTATGGGCAACGTGTGCCGGTCCTCCACAGTTCCCACCGAATCGGCGCGATGACGGCCGCCCATGGGGAAGAGTGACCGGTCGTCCACACCACTGTCACAGGTTGTTCACCGGCCCTGTTTGATTCGGGTGGTGAGCTGCTGGACGACGTTGAACACTTCCCGGTCTTCCTTCAGCAGCCCGCCGATCTTGTTCACCGCGTGCAGGACGGTCGTGTGGTCGCGGCCGCCGAACTTGGCGCCGATCTTTGGCAGCGACGTGTCGGTCAGCTCCCGCGACAGGTACATGGCGATGTGCCGGGGATACGCGATCGCCCGTGCCCGCTTGTCGCCCCGAAGGTCGGCCAGGGAGATGTGAAAGGCCTCGCAGACGGCAGACTGGATCTGCTCGATGGTGATCGAGGGGGTCATGCCCTGCGGGAACAGGTCCTTGAGCACCTCGTCGGCCAGTTCGGTGGAGATCGGCCGGCCCGTCAGCGATGAGTATGCGACCACCCTGGTCAGCGCGCCCTCGAGCTCGCGGATGTTGGTGGTCACGCGGTCGGCGATGTACGTCAGCACCTCGGGATCGGAGATGCTCAGATGCTCCGTCATCACCTTCTTGCGCAGGATCGCGATCCGGGTCTCGAGGTCTGGCGGCTGGATGTCCGTCAGCAGCCCCCACTCGAACCGCGACCGCAGCCGCGCCTCGAGCGTTGCCAGTTGCCTGGGCGGTCGATCCGAGGAGATGACGATCTGCTTCCCGGCTTCATAGAGGCTGTTGAACGTGTGGAAAAACTCCTCCTGGAGACGCTCCTTGCCCTCGATGAACTGGATGTCGTCGATCAGCAAAACGTCGTAGGTGCGATACCGCTGCTTGAACCCGACCATGCGGTGATCCCGCATGGAATCGACGAATTCGTTCAGCACCGTCTCGGTCGTCACATAGCGAACGTTGAGGTGACGGTGCTGCTGGAGCACGTAGTGGCCAACCGCCTGCAGCAGGTGGGTTTTCCCCAGCCCGGTGCTGCCGTAGATGAACAGCGGGTTGTACGACTGGGCCGGCGCCTCGGCCACGGCGAGCGCCGCGGCGTGGGCGAACCGGTTGCCGCCGCCGATAACGAACACGTCGAACGTGTAACGCGGATTGATGCCGCTCTGCCCGGCTCGGTCGCGATCGTCCTGCGGCTCGGGCGCCCGCAGATCCTCCGGCTCGACGGCCGGCGCCGCGGCGATTGCCTCGCTCACCGCCACGCGCAGCTCGACGACCAGCTGATGCTCGGCTGCGGCCGCGTCGAGAAGGCTGGAGAAATGGCCCTCGATCCAGCTCTTGGTGAACTCGTTGGGCACGGTGACGACCAGCCGGTCATCCGTGCACTCCATCGCCCGCGCCTCGCCGAACCAGGTCGTGTAGATGCCTGCGTTCAGCATCTCTTGGAGACGATGGGAGATCGTCTCCCAGGTGGTGCTGGCGGCGGCGTCTGAAGGCATTGGAGTGGACGAGTCTAACGTGCTCAGGGACGGCGCGACAACCGTCCGGCATGTACGGAGGCCCACCCGCGAAAGTGGCGATTTGCAGGTAAAAACACGACTTCTCCACAGCCGTGTCCACAGGTGTGGATAGTGGCCTGCGGAGCTCGCGAACCGCCCCGTTTCCGGGAGCTTTTCACATCCGCCGCACCGCCGCCTGCCCCCGTTTTCCACAGGACGAAAAAATGTGCAGGAACTGGAGAAAGCCGCCTGCGTGCCCGCCACGCGCGCTCATCTATACTGACCGCCGCGATGAAACGCACCTACCAGCCCAACACCCGCAAGCGCGCCAAGACCCATGGCTTCCGCAAGCGCATGAGCACTCGCGCTGGGCGAGCCGTGCTCAAGCGCCGGCGGTCGCGGGGTCGCAAGCGCCTATCCGCGTAGGCCGTGACGGGCGAGCCATCGGCCGCGGGAGCGGCCCGCGCCCGGCGCGGCCGTTTGACGCGAGCCGCCGAGTTCGATGCGGTGCAGCAGCTTGGCAAGTCGGCGGCCGGCCGCTACCTGACGCTCCGGTATCGGGCTGCTGAGGGTGGCGCCGAGCCGCGCGTCGGCTTCGCGATCCCGCGCAAGGTGGGCACGGCAGTCGACCGCAACGGCCTCAAGCGCCGTCTGCGGGCTGCCGTCGACCGCAACGGCGAGCTGCTCGAGCCTGCGACCGACTACGTGCTGATCGCGCGACCCGGCCTGCCGGCCGCCGCCGAGGCGCAGGGGTTCGACTGGCTGACGGAGCAGGTGGCCGAGGTGCTCCGCGAGGCACACCAGGAGCGTCCACGCTGATCGGCCGGCTGGAGATCCTCATCCTCCGCCTCGCGCGGCTGGCGCTGATGCCCTTCGTCTCGATGGTCTCGGTGACGCCTCGCGTGTGCAAGTACGAGCCGAGCTGCTCGCGCTACGCCGAGGAGGCGATCCGCCGGTGGGGGCCGCTGCGCGGCACCGCCCTCGCTGCCTGGCGCCTGCTTCGCTGCAACCCCTTCTCGCGGGGTGGGTACGACCCCGTGCCCGACCGTTGCCAGCACGCTGAGCACGGACACCGGCCGGTGGCGCCGTGATCGAGCACATCATCGTCCTCGACCAGCTCGAGGCGGCGCTGAAGGCGATCCTCACCTTCTACAACGACCACGGCCTGTCGTGGGGCTGGGCGATCGTTGCCCTCACGGTCACCGTGCGGATCCTGATCCTGCCGCTGACGATCACGCAGCTGCGCTCGATGGCGGCGATGCAGCGGATCCAGCCCAAGGTGAAGACGCTGCAGAACCAGTACAAGGGCAAGACCGACCGCGAGTCGAAGGCCGAGATGCAGCAGAAGCTGATGGCGCTGTACAAGGAGGAGGGCGTCAATCCGTTCGCCTCCTGCCTGCCGCTGCTGGCCCAGTTTCCCGGTCTTCATCGCCCTCTACCGGGTGCTCCGGTACCAGATCCACCCAACCGGCGACAAGGCGTTCCTGTGGATGAACGACATCTTCATCAATCTGGACAAGACGGGCACTGCGACCGAGGTGGCGATCATCGTCATCTACATCCTGTCCATGCTGGGCTCGACGCTGCTGTTCTCGTTCATCCAGGACAAGCAGCAGAAGTACATGTTCGCAGCGATGCCGTTCTTCTTCGTGTTCTTCATCATCCAGGTGCCGATCGGCGTCTGCATCTACTGGATCACGACGAACCTGTGGACGATCGGGCAGCAGGGCGTGGTCAAACAGCGGATGGGCCACCATTTCGAGGCCATCAAGCGGCAACGGGCGGCCGAGCAGGCGGCGAAGCCGCGCACCTCGCGGAACCCCAAGAAGGGCGAACCCGAGAAGAAGAAGGGCGAAGCCAAGGGCGAAGTCGAGAAGAAGCCGCCGGCGCCCGCGCGGCGGAAGCGGGGCCGATGAGCGACTCGGTGCAGATCGAGGCCACCGGCGAGACCGTCGGCGAGGCTCGCTGGGCTGCCCTGCACGAGCTGGAGCGACGGTTTCCCACACTGAACCGCGACTCGGTCGAGTTCCAGGTCGTCAGCGAGGGCGAACGGGGACTGCTGGGTGTCGGCTATCAGCCGGCGCGCGTGCTGGCAACGCTCAGCTCGCCGCCCGACCCGGCGGAGGTTCCGGCGGCCGCGCCGCGCCGCACGCCCGCACCGGCGCCCGCCGACGAGAGCGAGGCCGCCGCGCACGTCCGGCTGCTGCTCGACACCGTGCTCGACGCACTGGGCCTGGAAGGCGACGTCGAGATCCGCGAGGAGGCGGGCGTTGTCACTGCGACCGTTCACGGCCCGGAGCTGGGGCTGCTGATCGGCAAGCACGGCCAGACCATCGACGCCTTGCAGTACCTGACCAACGCGATCATGCACCGGTCGGGCGATCGCGGGGTCGAGGTGGTGGTCGACGCCGAGGGATACCGGAAGCGCCGGGAGCGGACGCTGCACGAGGTCGCGTTGCGGGCTGCAGACCGGGCGCGGGCCACGGGCGAGGCGGTCTCGCTGGAGCCGATGACGTCGGTCGAGCGCAAGATCGTTCACACCAAGGTGCAGTCGCTTGCCGGACTGACAACGGCCAGTGAGGGCAGTGAGCCCAACCGGTACGTTGTCGTCAGTCTGGCCGACGACGAGGTGTAACACGTGAAACACCCCCCGGCCGAGCTGCGGCGGTACGCCGAGCTGGTCGCCGGCGCGCAGGCGTCGATCACGTCGGTTCGCGATCCTGACCGAGCTGTGGAACGTCCACATCGAGGATGCGTTGACGGCGGTGCCGCTGATCGAGTCGTTGGGGGCAACGGAGCTGGTCGACGTCGGGTCGGGCGGAGGGTCGCCTGCGATCCCGCTGGGCATCGTGCTTGGGATTCCGGTGACGATGGTCGAGTCGGTGGGCCGCAAGGCCGCGTTTCTCCGCGAGACCTGCGACGCACTCGGGCTGTCGGCCGAGGTGGTTGCGGAACGGGCCGAGGAGTTCGGGCGCGAGGCCGGCCGCGACCGCTACCCGCTGGCCACCGCTCGTGCGCTGGCGCCGCCCGTGGTGGCTGCCGAGCTGGCGCTTCCGCTGGTCCGCCCGGGCGGCCACCTCGTGCTCTGGGCCGGTGTGGTCGATCGATCTGCGGTCGATGTGGCCGTCGCGGACCTCGCGTCGGAGGTGGTGGACGAACGCCCGACCGGGGAGCGGCGGCGGTTGCTGGTGGTCCGCAAGCTGGGGCCCACGCCCGATCGGTTCCCGCGGCGCACCGGCGTTGCGGCCAGGCGTCCGCTGGCGTAGCTACCCTTTGCGCCATGACTTCGCGCGTCTACGCCCTTGCCAATCAGAAGGGCGGGGTCGGCAAGACCACCACGGCGATCAACATGGCGGCGTGCGTGGCCGAAGCCGGAACGCCGGTGCTGCTGATCGACCTCGATCCGCAGGCGAACGCCACGACCGGGCTCGGGTTCCGGCCTGACGAGCTCGAGGCGAGCAGCTACGACCTGCTTCACGGCCGGCCGCTGGCCGACGTGGTCGTCGAGACGGCCGTGCCAAACCTCGACCTCGTGCCCTCGCATCCTGACCTGGCCGCAGCGCAGGTCGAGCTGAGCTCGCACGACACGCTGCTTCGCGACATCCTCGCCGGTCTCGGTGAGCGGTATCCCTACGTGTTCGTCGATTGCCCGCCGTCGCTGGGGCTGCTGACGGTGAACGCGCTCTCGGCCGCGAACCGGCTGATCGTGCCGGTGCAGTGTGAGTACTACGCGCTGGAGGGGCTCGCCCAGCTGCTGCAGAGCGTCGAGCTGGTGCGGACGCGCCTGAACCCGCGGCTGGGAATCACAGGCGTGCTGCTGACGATGTACGACAGCCGCACCCACCTGGCGCGCGACGTGGCGACCGAGGTGCGCGAGCACTTCGGCTCGCTGGTGTTCGAAACGGTCGTCCCGCGCAGCGTGCGACTGGCCGAGGCCCCCAGCCACGGATTACCGATTACAAGCTACGATTCGAGGTCGGCGGGAGCAGACGCCTACTATCGGGTTGCTCTGGAGGTCGTGGAGCGTGGCTAAGCAACGGGGGTTGGGTCGCGGTCTGGCGGCGCTGGTCGCCGAGTTTCCGGCCGGGCAGATCTCCCTCATGGAACTCGCCGTGTCGCAGGTGCGCCCGAACCCGCGCCAGCCGCGCAACACCTTCTCCGACGAGGCAATCGCCCAGCTGTCGGAGTCCATCCGCAGCGAGGGCGTTGTCCAGCCGATCATCGTGCGCGACGCCGGCGACGGGTTCTACGAGCTGGTCGCCGGCGAGCGGCGGTGGCGGGCCGCACAGCTCGCCGAGCTGGCCACGATCCCGGCGATCGTCAGGCCGCTCGACGAGCGCGAGTCGTTGATCGTTGCTCTGGCAGAGAACGTCGCCCGCGAGGATCTGAACGCGGTCGACCAGGCGCGCGCCTACGCCGTGCTCTCCGACGAGCTGGATCTCAGCCAGACGGAGATCGCCAAGCGTGTGGGCAAGAGCCGGCCGGCGGTCGCGAACACGATGCGGTTGCTCGAGCTGCCCGATGACGTGCTCGACCTGATCTCCGCGGGCACCCTGTCCGAGGGCCATGGCCGAGCGGTGCTGCAGGTCTCGGGGCAGGACGAGCGGCGGGCGCTGGCCCGGCGTGCGGCAAAGCGCGGTTGGTCGGTTCGCGAGACCGAGGCTGCCGCCCGTCAGGACGGGTCGAAGAAGAAGCCCAAGCAGTCGCAGCAGCGCGCCGCCTGGATCGACGAGGAGCTGGCCAACCTGGCGGTGGACGCCGCGTGGCAGTCGCTCAGCCTGCGCGCGGCTGTGCGCGGCGGGGCGAAGGGCGGTGCGGTGGAGATCCGCTTCGAGACGCCGGCCGAGCTCGGCCGCATCATCGACCAGCTCCGGGCCGACCGCGTGAGCTGGGCGGATTAGCCCTGCCGCGTGCGCGCGGGCCGGTGGTATCCTCTTGCGTCTCGCGGGCGATTAGCTCAGTCGGTTAGAGCGCCGCTCTGATAAGGCGGAGGTCCCTGGTTCGAATCCAGGATCGCCCACTGTCCCGTGCGCCGCCATTTGAGGTCGGAGGCCGTGTCTATAATCGGTCCCCGTCCGGTGTAGGAGGCAGGTGTGCAGGAGGTCAGCATCTACGGGGTCTCGTTCGACGTGGTCGGCAAGCAGCCGATCGTCCTTCTGAAGACTCTTGACGGCAACAAGTTCCTGCCGATCTGGATCGGCCACCCCGAGGCCGCCGCCATTTTGATGAAGCTCCAGGGCGCCCCAACACCGCGGCCAATGACGCACGATCTGGTGACCGACATGCTCGGCGAGCTGAACGCACAGGTTCGCCGGATCGCGGTCACCGAGCTCCGCGAGAACACGTTCTACGCCACGATCACGCTGCAGGTGAACGGCTCGGAGATCGAGATCGACTCCCGGCCGTCCGATGCGCTGGCGCTGGCCGTTCGCACGAGCGCGCCGATCTTCGTCGCCGACCAGGTGATCGACGATCAGGGCATCGAGTTCGGCGCCGAGCCGGACGACGCTGAGGTGATCGACGAGTTCAAGAAGTTCCTCGAGGGCGTCAACCCCGAGGACTTCGCCGGCTGAGGTCGCGGGCGATCACGACCCGCTGGATCTCGGCAGTGCCGTCGACAACCTGCAGCATCTTGGCGAGCGTGATGAAGCGCGCCAGCGGGTGGTCGTCCAGCCAGCCGTACGCGCCCAGCGCCTCGCTGGCGGTAATCGCGCCGCGCAGTGCCGCGTCGGGAGCGAAGCGCTTGGCATGAGCGACGGCGACGCTGCCGCCGTCGGTGCCCATACACTCGGCTGCACGCTGGACGAGCAGGCGGGACGCCTCGAGCTCGGTGGCGGAGTCGGCGAGGGCGAACGCGACACCCTGGAGGTCGATCAGGGGCTTACCGAAGGCCATGCGTGAGCGCGCATGGTCGACGGCGATGTCAAGCGCCTGGGCGTGGAGGCCGCAGGCGATGGCGGCAATGTCACATCGCGCGACGTCGATCGCTCCCAGGGCGGCGCGCATCCCGGCGCCGGGGGGCGCGAGCAGCACAGCCGGCGCTCCATCCAGCTCCATCTCGCCGATCCGCAGGTAGCGGGCGCAGGCGGTGGCGTAGGGCGCTCCGAAGCTGACGCCCGGAGCGTCGCGGGCGACCACGGCGATCGCGATGTCGCGGTGTCCCGGCTCATCCGCCGTCTTGCACACCACCAGGAAGACGTCGGCGGTGCCGGCCAGCGTCACCCACGCCTTGCGGCCGGTGACCCGGTAGCTGTCGCCGTCGGGGGCGGCACGGGTCGTGATCGCGGTTGCATCCGAGCCGGCGTGGGGCTCCGTCAGCGAAAACCCGCCGAGCGCCTCGCCGGCCACCAGGCTGCGGCCCCATCGACCGGCGATCTCGTCTCCGCTGCGGGCGATTGCCGAGGCGACCGCGTTGTGCATCGAGAGCGAGAACGCGAACGCCGCGTCCGCCCGGCCCAGCTCCTCGAAGACCCGCATGCCGTCGGGGAACGACAGATCGAGGCCGCCGTCGGCCACCGGGCTGAAGAGGCCGGTGAGGCCCGATTCGGCAGCCACCTGGCGCGGGTACGTCCGCTCCTGCTCCCATCCGGGGACACCCGGGGCGATCACGTCGCGGGCGAGCTCGCGAGCGCGGCGGACGGCGGCATCGGCAGGCACGGCCGAGCCATCATACGGCGCGGCGCTTGCCACGCGACCCTGCGCCTGCTTACCTTCGGATACGCCCAGACGCACAGGGGGAGCATCGAGATGCAGCAGAACGGAAATGCCGGCCGGTTCGCCGAGCGAGAGGTGCGTGGGATCGCAGACGACGGCGCATCCGAGGTGGTCACGATCTGGATCGAGCGCCGACCCGGCGCGGTCTGGGCGGTGGGCCGGGCGGTTTGCCTGTCCGAACGTCCCGACGGCGCGCTTCATGCCGAGGACTATGTGTTCGAGGGGTTCGAGATGGGGGACGCCCTGGATGCGGCGAACGAGGCGCTGCGCAGCGATCTCGAGGTCTCCTCGATGGAGGGGCGGCCGCCGCAGGAGGTCACGGAGTTCTCCGACCAGGAGCTGCTCCAGCCGCTCGAGCGCTGGTTCTTCGGGCACGCCCCGAGGTAGCGCGTCGCCCTCTAGAAGAACGCGCCGGCCAGCAGCACCACGTTCATCGCCAGCACCACGAGGGCTACGGCGATGGCGAGCATCCGGATCGTCAGGCCGTTGACCATGTTGCCCATCACGTCGCGGCGTGACGTCAGCCAGATCAGGGGGATGATCGCGAAGGGCAGCGTCATCGACAGGATCACCTGGCTGAAGATCAGCGTGGACAGGGTGTTGACGCCCAGCGCGATCACGATCAGCGCCGGGATCATGGTCAGCAGGCGGCGGAAGAAGACCGGCACCTTCCAGCCCATGAACCCGTCGACGATCATCTGCCCGGCCATCGTCCCGACGGTCGAGGAGGACAGGCCGCTGGCGAGCAGCGCGATGCCGAACGCCGCCGGGGCCAGCTGGCCGAGCAGCGGGCCGAGCGTCTGGTGGGCCTCCTCGATGCCGGTGACCTGGATGCCGTTGGCGAAGAACACAGCAGCGGCCATGATCACCATCGAGGCGTTGATCAGGAACGCGCCGTTCATCGCCAGGGCGATGTCGACCAGCTCGCGCTTGAAGTGCTCCCGCCGGCTGTTTCCCTCGAGAATCTTGTTGCGGTGCTGCACCAACCCGGAATGCAGGTAGACGACGTGGGGCATGACCGTCGCCCCGACCATGCCGACGGCGATGTACAGCGCGCCCGTCGGCAGGTGCGGATCGACCAGCCCTTTCAGCGCAGCGCCCGGGTCGGGGTTGCTGACGAAGATCTCCACCACGAACGCAGCTCCGATCACTGCGACGAACGCCATGATGGCCATCTCAAACGGGATATGCCCGTGCCGCTGGACGGCGAGCAGTGCGAAAGAGATGACAGCGGTCAGCAGCGCCGCCGGCATCAGGCCCATCCCGAACAGGATGTGCATGCCGATGGCAGCGCCCAGGAACTCGGCGAGATCGGTCGCCATCGCGCCGGCCTCGGCGCTCAGCCACAGCGCGACGTTCGTCCGCCGGCCGGCGTTGGCCCGGATGGCCTGGGGGAGGGTCAGGCCCGAGGCGATGCCGAGCTTGGCCGACAGCGACTGGATCAGGATCGCCATCAAATTGGACAGCAGCAACACCCACAGCAGCGCGTAGCCGTAGGACGCGCCGGCCTGGATGTTGGTGGCGAAGTTGCCCGGATCCATGTATGCAACACTGGCAACAAACGCCGGTCCGAGGAAGGGCAGCACGCGCCGGACGCGCTGCCACGGCGTCCGTAGAGCACCGTCGACCGTAGGGGCGACGGCGGCCTGAACGGCGTCTGGCGTCACGCGCCCACCTCAACCCGGATGCGCTCTGCGAGCTCGACGCCCAGCGCGTGTGTCGTGCCGGCGACGTCGACCGTGAGCGGTCCCTTGAACGGCGCCTTCTCGACCAGCGTGAGGTGGGCCGAGGGCACCATTCCCAGGTCGCCCAGGTAGCGCAGCAGCGTCGGATCGCCGTCGGGGACGCGGCGCACGATCGCCGACTGGCCGGGCTCCAGGTGGGCCAGGGTCGGCAGCACCTCGGGCGGCAGCTCCAGGTCGACGGTCGGGATCGGGTCTCCGTGCGGGTCGGTATCCGGGTACCCGAGCGCCGCGTCGATCGACGCTTCCAGCTCCTCGGAGAGCACGTGCTCGAGGCGCTCGGCCTCGCCGTGCACCCGGTCCCACGGCACGCCCAGCGCCTGCGTCAGGTACAGCTCGAGCAGCCGGTGGTGGCGCAGCACCTCGACGGCGACCCGTTCGCCGGCCGGCGTCAGCACGGCGCCGCGGTAGCGCTCGTGGTCGGCGAGGCCGAGCTCGCTCAGCTTCTTGATCATCGCCGTCGCGCTGGCGGGCGAGACCTCCATCCGCTCGGCGAGGGCGCTGGTGGTCGCCCGACCCTGCGCGGCCTGGAGCAGATAGATCTGCTTGACGTAATCCTGGACAGCTTCCGACTGCATCTAAACGCAAGTTTAGACGAGGCGAAACTTTGATTCAACCAGTACTGCGACCGAGCAGCCGCAGCGGGACGCCCGGCGGGGCGAGCCCGGCCGTCTCCCCGAGCTCCCGAAGCGTCGTCAGAGCACGCTCGCCGTCGTCGCCGAGATCGGTCGTGTGCTCGGTCACATAGAGCTCGACGTAGGGCCAGATGACGGTCTCGTCCATCTCCTGGGCGTGCTCGCGGATGGTCGGCAGGGTCTCGGCCCGGTGTGCCCAGGCGTAGCCGATCGAATCGCGGACGACCGCGTTTGCCCGCTCCAGCACATCATCGCCGAGGTCGAGCCGGGCGAGGATCCCGCCCAGCGGCACCGGCGCGCCCGTGACCCGCTCGAAGGACGCGCCGAGATCCTCGAGCAGCGTCAGTCCGTCCCGCTGGTAGGTCAGGCGGCCCTCGTGGATCAGCACGCCGGTATCTGCCTCGCCGGCGCGCAGGGCGGGCACGATCTCCGAGAAGACCCGATGCGTGATCCGAGGTGAGTCCGGGTGCAGGCACCGGAAGAGCAGCGTGGCAGTGGTGTCGGGACCGGGGCAGAGCACCGTCGAGGTGGGGCCCAGGTACGTCCCGGGCTGGGCGGCAACCAGCAGCGGGCCGACGCCGAACCCGAGAGCGGAGCCGGCGCGGAGGACGCCGTGCGTGGGGGCGAGCTGCAGGGCGGCTGCGAAGCTGGCCTTGGCAACGTCGTACCGCCCGGCCGCCAACCCCTCGTTCAGGGCCTGCACGTCGTGCAGCTCGATGTCGAACTCCAGCCCGCGAAGGTCGATCGCGCCGTGCATGATCGCGTGAAAGGCGAACGTGTCGTTCGGGCATGGCGAGATGCCGAGCCGCAGCCTCACCGCTCGATCTCCCGCAGCAGGGCGCGTGCCGCCGCAAGTGCCTCGGGCATCCGCCAGTGGTTGAAGTTTGGCTCGCCGGCGAGGTTCGATATCCCTCGGACGACGGTCAACGGGACACCCCGTAGCCGGGCTGCGACGGCCACCGCATAGGCCTCCATCTCCTCGGCGATCGCCCCCGTCGAGGATGATCGGCGTGTGGCCTCCGCCCAGTCGCCGGAGGATTGTGTCACCGACAGCAGCGTGCCGCCGTCAGGGTGGCCGCGCAGGTCGAGCTCGGCGACGTCGCTCCGCGAGAAGCCCAGCGCGGTCGGCGAGCGCCCACCGGCGGAGATTCCGTGCAGCTCGACGCTTCCGGCCACCAGCGCCGACCCGACGGGCGCCCGGCGCTCGTCGTAGCTGCCTGCGGCTCCAATCAGAACGACTCCGGTTGCCGCCTCGGCCGGGGCCGAGGCGATGGCGTGCGCCGCTCCGGCGCCTGCGTCTGCCAGCCCGAACCCGCAGACGGCCATCGGGGAGAGCGGCGGGTCGTCGGCGAACAGGAGCTTCGCTTCGACATCGGTGGGGACGAGCACGAGCAGGGGTTCAGCCCCCGTTCACACGATCGCCACCATTCGCTCGATCGCCGTCCGCGCCCGGTCGGCTACGTCGGCCGGGACGGTCACCTCGTGCCGCATATCGCGCAGGGAGTCGCGCACCTTCTCGAGCGTGATCAGCTTCATGTAGCGGCAGACGGCCTTTTCGGACATCGCGTAGAACCGCTTCTCGGGGGCCTCCCGCCGCAGCCGGTGGAGAATCCCGGTCTCAGTGGCGACGACGAACTCCTCACGCGGCGAAGTGCGGGCCAGCCGCACCATTCCCTCGGTCGAGAGCACGTGGGTCGTCTCGGCCAGAGCCTGATCCTGGGTGGCGGCGTACATGCACTGGCTGGCGCAGCCGCACTCTGGGTGAACCAGGAGGTCAGCCTGGGGGCGGTCGCGGAGCACGCGGGACACGTCCTCGACCCGGATTCCTGCGTGCACGTGGCACTCGCCCGGCCAGATCCGCATCGAGCGGCCGGTGATCCGCTCCAGGTAAGCGCCCAGGAACATGTCCGGGAGGAACAGGATCTCGCGGTCCTCGGGGATCGCCTCGATCACCTTCTGGGCATTGCCCGACGTGCAGCAGTAGTCCGACAGCGCCTTCACCTCTGCCGTCGTGTTGACGTATGAGACAACGACGGCGTCGGGGTACTGGGCCTTCCACTCGCGGAGGGCGGCGGCGTCTATCGAGGCGGCCAGCGAGCAGCCGGCCTCGAGATCGGGGATGAGGACGGTACGGGTGGGAGCCAGGATGGCGGCGGTCTCGGCCATGAAGTGGACGCCGGCGAAAACGATCACGTCGGCCTCGGTGGCGGCGGCCTGCTGCGACAACCCGAGCGAATCACCGACGTAGTCCGCCGCGTCCTGCACCTCGGGGCGCTGGTAGTTGTGGGCGAGGATGACCGCGTTCCGCTCTGCGGCGAGCGCGCGCACCTCGTCGGTCAGCTGAGCGACCTCGTTGTCGGTCACGACTGCGATGGTGTCACCTCCATGGCGATGTCGAGTGCCCGTACGGAGTGGGTCAGCGCTCCGACGGAGATCGCGTCGACGCCCGTCTCCGCGACGTCGCGGATGGTGTCGAGCGTGATGCCGCCCGAGGCTTCGAGGCGGGCGCGCCCGGCCGTGCGGCCGACCGCCTCCCGGAGCGTTGCCGGCGGCATGTTGTCGAGGAGGACGGCCTCGGCGCCGGAGGCGAGCGCTTCGTCGAGCTGCTGGAGCGTATCGACCTCAACCTCCACGGCCTCGCCGGGCCGCGAGGCGCGGGCGGCGGCGATCGCAGCAGCGACGCCCCCGGCAACGGCGACATGGTTGTCCTTGATCAGGATGGCGTCGTATAGCCCGGCCCGGTGGTTGGTGCCGCCTCCACAGGCAACGGCCCTCTTGTCGAGCTCGCGGAGTCCCGGGGCGGTCTTTCTGGTGTCCAGGAGCTGCACGTTCGTCCCGTCGATCCGGTCGGCGTAGGCACGGGTCTGAGTCGCCACCCCGCAGCTTCGCTGAAGCAGGTTGAGTGCTGTTCGCTCCCCGGTCAACAACGCCCGGAGCCGCCCGCGCACCACGGCGATCTCGGCGGGCGCCTCGGTCAGCTCGTCGCCCTCTCCCCACATCCGCTCGAGCTCCGCGTCCGGGTCCAGCGCGCGGAACACCGCGAACGCCTCGTCGACGCCGCAGACCACGCCGGGCTCGCGCATGACCAGGCTGGCGGCGCCCCGCAGCTCCTCGGGCACGATCGCAAGCGTCGTGATGTCGCCGTCACCGACGTCTTCGGCGAGCGCCCGTTCGATCAGACTGTCAGGTGCAGTGGTGGACATCGAAGTGAGTGGGCCAGGGTGGGCGACTCGGCCGGGTGGTCGAGCCGGATGTGGGCACCGCGCGACTCACAGCGGCGGAGAGCGGCGAGAGCGATGACGCGAGCGATCAGCACCGGGTTGCTGCCCTCCTGGTCGTCCAGCCACTGGATCAGCCTGGTGAGATCCTGGGCATGCCGGGCTGGGCCGGCGCCCGTCCACATCGCCTCGCGGAGCTCGGACAGGGGCGCCCGCAGGCGGGGCCGGTCGGGGGCCTGGGTGTCGATCCGCGCGGCAGGCTCGGCGTCGAGACCTGCGGCGACGGCTCGGTGAGAGAAGACGAAGCACTCGAGCAGTGAGTTGGACGCCAGCCGGTTGGCGCCGTGTACTCCGGTCGCAGCGCACTCGCCGCTGGCGTAGAGCCCGTGGAGGGTGGTTGAGGCGCGCAGGTCGGTCTCGATCCCGCCCATCAGGTAGTGCGCCGCCGGCGCGACCGGAATCGCGTCGTGGGTCAGGTCGAGGCCCTCTGCGGCGACGCCCTCGGCGAGGTTGGCGAACCGCGTGCGGATGTGCTCGGCGTCGAGGTGGGCGAGGCTGAGGAACACCGGGTGCCCTGCGGCCTGCCTGCGGTCGATCGCCCGGGCGACCACGTCTCGCGGGGCCAGCTCCGCGTCCGGGTGGACGGCGGGCATGAACCGCTCCCCGTCCTCGTCGATCAGGTAGGCGCCCTCGCCGCGAACTGCTTCTGAGATGAGGAACGCCCGCTCGCCGACGGCCAGGGCGGTGGGGTGGAACTGGACGAACTCCATGTCGCGGAGCGCTGCCCCTGCGCGGTGGGCGATCGCGATGCCGTCGCCGAGAGCGCCCGGTGGGTTCGTCGTGCGGGCGAACAGCGCGCCTGCTCCGCCGGTCGCCACCAGCGTCATCCGGGCTTGAACCGGCCGCAGCTCGTCGTGGCCGAGGAGCCATGCGCCCGAGCAGCCCGCGCCGTCTGAGATCAGCTCGACGACCGCCGTGTGCTCGAGCACCTGGATGCGCGGGTGATCCGCCACCCGGCGGATCAGCGTCTCCGCGATCACCGCACCCGTGGTTGCCCCGCCGGCGTGGAGGATTCGTCGCCGGCCGTGGCCGCCCTCGCGGCCCAGCGCGTAGCTGCCGTCCGGCTCGCGGTCGAACTCGACGCCCATGCGGGCCAGGTCGCCGATCCGGTCGATGCCCTCGGTGACCAGCACTCGCACGGCCTGCGGATCGCAGAGCCCCCGCCCGGCGGTCACCGTGTCGGCCAGATGCTGCTCTGGATCGTCCCCCGGCCCGATGGCCGCGGCGACGCCGCCCTGCGCCATGAACGAGTTCGACGCACGCAGCGAGCCCTTCGTCACCAGCGTGACGTCCGCGCCGCGATCCGCGGCAGCGAGCGCGGCATAGAGGCCTGCAAGGCCGGCGCCGGCGATCAAGAGGTCGGGTCGCGAAGAGGCGGAACCGAACACGACGAGCAATAATAGCTGAAGTGACTAAAACTCGATGCCGGGGAATACCGGCGGCCGCGGAGGCGTTCCAATGTTCGGATGTTCGTTGGTGCTGATAGCGTGACCGGCGTGACGGAGCGAGAGGGCAACCGTGTGGCCGATCCGACGATGGCGTCTGCCGCAGACGCGCGCGACCGCGTGCGCTTCGAGGATGAAGCCCTCGCACACGCCGACCAGCTCTACCGCATCGCCCTTCGCCTGACCGGATCGACGCAGTCGGCTGAAGAGCTGGTGCAGGAGACGTACCTGCGCGCCTTTCGCTCCTGGCGGAGCTACGCGACGGGTACCAACCTGGCCGCGTGGCTGGCAACGATCCTGCGCAACATCTACCTCGACGAGGCGCGGCGGCAGAGCCGGCGGCCGGTGATCGAGTCACTCGACGAGCAGGGCGACTACTACCTGTACAACCATCTGGCAGAGACGGCGAAGGAGCCGCAGGAGGCGGTGCTCAACCGGCTCGCCGGCGGCGCGATCGTCGATTCGCTGGCAGACGTGCCCCCGACATTCCGCGAGGTCATCGTGCTCGTGGACGTGGGGGGCTTCAGCTACAAGGACGCGGCGGAGATCCTGGACGTGCCCGTGGGGACGGTGATGTCCCGGCTCCATCGCGGCCGACGGCTCCTGAAGCAGGCGCTCGCGGAGCGCACCCGAGAGGAGAAGGAATGACGGTGACCGATCCGTGCAAGGGCGCGGAGCTCGGGCTGCAGGCCTATCTCGACCGGACCCTGACGCCGGATGAGGTCTCGATGATCGAGGTGCACCTGGGGGAGTGCTCCTACTGCCGCGATCGGTACCACTTCGAGGCCAAGCTGCGCGACACGGTGCGCACGGTCTGCTGCGGCGACCCGGTGCCCGAGGGCCTGGTCGACCGCGTTCGGCTTCACTGCCGCGACTGCGGATAGTCGACGTCGCCGGGAGCGGTGAGATCCCGGCAGTCGACCAGCCGGGTCGGCAGTCTGCGCCCCGGCGTCTCGCCCGTCGCCGGGAGATCGCCCCACAGCGCTCGCGGGATCAGGACCGGGTGCGAGCGCCCGGCGCCGTAGTCGGCGGCGACCGCGTGGGGCGGGTCTCCTGGATCGGCTGCGGCGATCCGCGCCACCGCCCGGAGATCGAGCCACGGGCCGTCTCCGAGCACCACCAGCGCGGCGTCCAACCCGCCCAGCGCGGCCAGCCCGCAGCGCAGCGATGCCGCCTGGCCGTTCTCCCAGCGGAGGCAGAACAGCGGGCGCGCGCCGTGCAGGTCGACGGTCGCCAGCACGTCCCCGGCATGTGCGCCGAGCACGACCACCCGCTCGTCGATGCCGGAGGACGCCATCGTCGCCAGCACCACCTCGAGCATGGGCCGTCCGTCGTGATCGTGAAGCTGCTTGACCTCGTCGCCGAACCGGGTCCCGGCGCCGGCCGCCATGACCACAGCGCCGATCACGCGTCCATGACCAGGCACATCGCGATCTGCAGCACCCGGAACAGGTCGCGGGCGCGCTCGGGGTCGTCCCACACGAGCTGCGCGGCGGCCAGCAGCTCCGCCACGTCCGCCAGCGCCGGATCGCTCTCCGGGTCGCTGGCGCGAGCCGCCAGCATCAGCGCGCCGGGCGTGTCGGGCTGGCGCAGCCAGCGGGTGGTCGCCGCCATCACCAGGTACTCGTGGACCCGCATCCGCTGGAGCGAGAGCCGCATGCTGTCGTCGATCAGCGGCGGCGACATCGCCGGGGCGGGGAGGCCAGCGGCCACTCGCTCGGCGTTCCCCCAGAAGATCGAGGAGACGACCTCCTCGGACGCCCCGATGCGGCGCAGCAGCACGCCGAGCTGCAGCTGGCTGACCATGTGTGTCCCGTAGGGCGCGTCGGTCGCGAACAGCACCTGCTCCGGCGCCACCGACGCCAGCAGCGAGCGGATATCGATCGCGCTCCAGACCGACGTGTCGTAGCAGACGTTCGGATGGGCGATCAGGATGCGCGAGATCTCCTGAAGGTCGGCGATCGCGGCGTGGGCCAGGATCAGCTGGGCGCCGGGATGGCGCTCGGCCAGGTGCCGCAGCGGCGTTGCGATGGGCGGCAAGCCGCGACCGGCGTGCACCAGGATCGGGACGGATCGCTCCTCCGCCAGGGCAAACACGGGGTCGAGGCCGGCCTCGTCGAACCCGAATCGCTGGGCGCGGGGGTGCAGCTTGATGCCCCGCGCTCCGCCGTCGAGACAGCGGGTCGCCTCCTCCAGCGGGGCGTCGGACATGTCCAGCCGGCAGAAGGGCACCAGCATGCCGCCGGACTCTGCGGCCCAGGCCAGGACGCGGTCGTTGGGGATCCGGTAGCGGGGGACGCGGGCGGGGTCGTTGAGCGGGAACACGAACGCGCGGCTGACCCCGTAGCGGTGCATCTGGTCGATCAGCTCCGCAGCCTGCAGGGTGCTGCCGTCCTCGTCCACGCCCAGGTGTGTGTGGGCGTCCCAGATCCGCCCGTCGCCGGGGATCAGCGCCAGCCGAGTGGCGTCGTGCCGGGCAAGCAGCTCCCCGACCGGGTCCGTCGTACTCACGACGGCGAACGCTAGATGATTGATCCCACTCAGGTTTGCTAGCTTGCCGGTCGATGTCCGAGGCGCTTCTCGTCCACTCCGACTCCGAGCACGATCCGGACATGCTCGCCCTGACCGGCGTGGCGATCGGTGACCCGTTCACCTACATCGAGCTGCCGGACCGGCGGATCGTGGCGATCAGCCTGCTCGACGCGGCGACCATCGAGCGCGAGGCCGGCGTCGACGAGATCTGGCTGGACGACGAGCTCGGCCGCGGCGAGATGGTGCGGTCGGGCATGCCCTCCCAGGAGGTGCGCATGGAGCTGGTGCGCCGTGCGGTCGAGCGGGCCGGGCTGAGCTCGGTGACCGTGCCGCCGGCATTCCCCGTCGCTCTGGCGGACTATCTGCGCGGGAAGGGCGTCAAGCTGACGCCCGAGGCGAAGCCGTTCCAGATGCGCCGCCGGGTGAAGGGCGAGCGTGCGCTGGCGGGCATCAGGGCGGCGCAGCGGGCAACCGAGCAGGGGTTCGAGGCAGCGCGATCGGCCATCGGCGCCAGCTCCCCCGGGCCAGACGGGCTGGTGCTCGAAGGCGAGCTGCTGACGGTGGAACGGCTGGCGGACATCATCTCCACGACGCTGCGCGATGCGGGCTGCGGCGGCGAGCCGCCCTTGATCTCAGCCGGCGGCCGCGGCCTGATCGGCCACGACTCGGCGACCGGAGCACTGATGCCGGGCGAGTCGATCATCATCGACGTCTTTCCACAGCACCTGGCGAGCCGGATGCACACCGACATGACGCGCACCTTCTGCTTCGGGCGGGCCCCGGAGCGGCTGCACTCCATGTACGGGGTCATCCGCGAGGCGCTCCGGCGCAGCAGCGATCAGATCACGGCCGGGGTGACCGGCCGTCACGTTTGGGAGTCCGCGTGCGATGTGATCGAGGATGCGGGATACCGCACGCTGCGCTCGATCGACGACGGCGAGTCGCTGGCGGAGGACTTCTTCCACAGCCTCGGGCATGGGGTGGGCCTCTCGGTGCACGAGGCGCCGCTGCTCGGCATGAGCGGTGCCGACGAGCTGGTCCCGGGCGACGTGCTGGCCGTGGAGCCGGGCGTCTACAAGGCGGGGTTCGGCGGCGTCCGCCTCGAGGACATGGTCGTCGTCCGTGAAGACGGCGCCGAGCTGCTGACCGACTTTCCGTACCAGCTCGAGATTCACGGCTGATCCGACCACTGGACGGCGGGTGGAACCTGGGTAGGCTAGGTGCGTGCTCGTGAACAGCCCGCCTGCCCCGCCGCCGCCGATCAGCGCATCGTGCGCCCATGCAGCCTCCAGCGCCGGCGCGAGGTGCGGGTTCGTCAGGGTGCCGATCGACCACGCCAACCCGTCCGGCACGAAGATCCGGGTCTACTACGAGTTCTACCCGGCGACGGACACCAGCCCCGTGGTGTCCACGGTGCTCTCGATCGAAGGCGGCCCGGGGTACTCGACCACTGCCGACCGCAGCGGCAGGATCGCGCTCTGGAAGCCGCTGTCCGCGCATCGAAACCTGCTGCTGGTCGACCTCCGCGGCACCGGCCGCTCCGGCGCGCTGGCCTGCAAGGCGTTCGCCGATCACATCCTCGGCTACATCGACCGCGCGGGGCGCTGCGCCCACCAGCTCGGTCCCCGGATCCGCTACTACGACACCTCGCAATCGGTTCAGGACCTGGAGTCGGTGCTGGAGTCGCTGAGGCTGGGCAAGCTCGACCTCTACGGCGATTCCTACGGGTCGTACGCGGCCCAGGCGTTCGCCCTTCGCTTCCCGTGGCGCCTGCGCTCGCTGACGCTGGACAGCACGTACCAGCTGCCGGGGTCGGATCCGGCCTTCGCCGACCTCGCCGGCGCTTCGCGCGACGCACTGGTGCTGAGCTGCGAGCGGACGCCGACGTGCCAGGCTCATCACGACCCGCTGGGCGTGATCGCGGCGCTCGTGCAGCGGGTGCGCCAGCATCCGATCACCGGCACCGCACCAGACGGCGACGGCCACCTGACTCACGTGGTGGTGACCGAGGACACGGTCGTCCAGGCCGTGCAGTTCGGCTTCGAGTGGCTCGGCGTCTACCGCGACCTGATCCCCGCGGCGCTTGCGGCGCAGCAGGGCGACACTCAGCCGCTGCTCCGCCTGATCGCCGAGACCGAGGCGGTGGACGGCGGCGCCGGTGCTCCCCGGTCGTTCTCCGAGGGACTGTACGCCGCGGTGATCTGCCACGACTACCCGCAGCTCTGGCCGGCGAATACGCCGATCTCCCAGCGCCCAGGCGTTGTGGCCCAGGAGCTCGCCCACTACCCGCAGTCGGCGTTCTATCCGTTCTCGACGGCCGCCTGGACGGGTACCGACTACGAGGGCGCCCTGGCCTGCCTGAAGTGGCCGGACTCGCCGTCGGCGAGCGACCCGCCGGTTCCCCCGGGGACGCCGTACCCGCACGTGCCGACGCTGGTCATGGCCGGCGACATGGACAACATCACCCCCCTGTCCGACAACAAGATTGTCGCCTCGCGGTTCCCGGACAGCGCGCTGGTCGTCGTCCACAACAACAACCACGTGCAGGCGGAGTACGACGACAACGGCTGCGGCTCTGTGATCTACGAGAGCTTCGTCCGCAGCCTGACGCCGGGCGACACCTCATGCGCCGCTCACGTCGCGCCCGTCCGGGTGGTGCCGCGCTACCCGCTGGCGCTGCATCAGGTGACCCCCGTGCTTGCCTCGACGGGCAACAAGGCCCCGCTGGTGGCGCGCCGGCTGGCTGCTGCTGCTGCGGCGACGGTCGCCGACGCGATCGACCAGTGGTGGGTCAACTACTCCGGGACCGATCGCGGCCTGCGCGGCGGCCGCTGGAGCTACCACGGTTTTCCGACCACCGTATTCACGTTCAAGAGCACGCAGTTCGTGCCGGGCGTTGCCGTGTCGGGCACCGCGAAGTGGAACTACGACACCGGGCCGGTCGTCGTCCACGTCGTGGTGCGGGGAGGCGGGACGTCCGGCAACCTGGCCATGCACTGGTCGATGCAGGGCCCGGCGTCACCGGCCGTCATCACCGGCCGGGTCGGCGGAGCGGCGCTGCGGGCGCACATGCTCGCGCCCTGATGCTGTAGCGGGGCTGCTTCTCTAGCCGGCCATCGCGTCGAGGAACCGCTGTGGGTCGTCGAACGGCCCGACCAGGGCGAAGTTGAGCCCGTCGTCGACCATCACCTGGCGGGCGACGCGCTGGACGTCGGCTGCGGTGATGGCCTCGATGCCCTCGAGCACTTCCTCCGGCTCGGCGAGGGTGTCCTCCAGGACCTCGCGGCGCAGCCCGAACATGAGCAGCCCCCTGGGATCCTCGAGCTGGAGCACGAGTCGCCCCTTGAGGTAGTTCTTGCACCGTCGCAGCTCGTCGTCGGGTACGGGCTCGGAGGCCATCTTCCGGAACTCGCGGGTGATGGTCTGCACGGCGCTGTCGATCCGCTCGGTGTCGACGCCGGCCTGCGAGAACAGGGTGCCGGTGTCGTGATAGGCCTGGTGATAGCCGAACACGTAGTAGGCGAGCCCGAGTCGCTCCCGCACCTCGAGGAACAGACGCGAGGACATGCCGCCGCCGAGCACTGCCGTCAGCAGCTGCATGGCGTAGCGATCGGGGCTCGCGGTCTGGATGCCGCGGACGCCCAGCCGCAGGTGGGCCTGGTCGGAATCGCGGGTGTCGAGCTGCACGCGGGGCTCGGTCTGGACGAAGCTCACCGGCGACGGTGCGCCGCTCTCGCGGTCCTCGAGATGGCCGAACTGGGCCTCGACCTCGCCGATGAAGGCGTCGTCGACTGCGCCGGCCGCACCGACCACCAGGCGCCGCGGCGTGTACCAGGAGTCCAGATAGTCCAGGAAGGTGCGGCGCTCCGCCGCGCGGATCGTCTCCTTGGTGCCGATGATGTCCCAGCCAAGAGGCTGGTCGCCGAACAGCAGCGACTCGTACACGCTGTCCACGTGGTCGCGCGGTGTGTCGACGTACATGTTCAGCTCCTCGACGATGACGCCCTTCTCGCGCTCGATCTCGTCGGGCTCGAACTTCGACCGGAGGAGCTGGTCGGCCAGCACGTCGAGCGCCAGCGTCCGGTGCTCTGCCGCGCACTTGATGTAGTAGCCGGTGTATTCCTTGCTGGTGAAGGCGTTGAACTCGCCGCCGATGCCGTCGACCTCGGCGGAGATGTCCTTCGCGGTCGGACGGTTCTCGGTGCCCTTGAAGAACATGTGCTCGGAGAAGTGGGCGATGCCGCTGGTCTCGCGGGTCTCGTAGCGGCTGCCTGCCGCGACCATCACCATAACCGCGACGGACTTGGCGCCCGTCATCGGGTGGGTGACGATGCGCAGGCCATTGTCGAGTGTTGCGCGCTTGAACATGGCGGGGATCCTAGACGCTCCCCGCGTTGTCTCAACTGTTCGCGCGACAGCTCTCGGCGATCATCGTGGGATCGCCCGCAGCAGCCTCGGCGTACATCCGCTTCATGTACCCCAGACCTCCATCGCTGGCCAGCACCTCGACGGGAGGCTTGACCGACGCCGGCGGCGCGACGTTCTCTGACGAGCCGGGCGGGGCCACGACAACGTGGTTGGCGAGCAGGTCGGTCAGCGCCGCGTGCGCGCGCTGCTGGGCGGAGACGTCGCCCGTCTGGATGGCGTGCGCCCAGTAGCACTCCCACGATGTCTGAGCGACGCCCACGGCCATGCCGCCCGGCTCGTAGGTGCTGGTGACGGTGTTCGGCGGGAACCTCCGCTCCGGCCAGGAGACGCCGGGAGGCAGGGTGAGATCGCTCTGAGCTGCAACGTACAGCTTCTGCCACTCGCGGTTGGTCTTGACCAGGCTGGCGGCGTCATGCCATCCGAAGAGATTGGTGAAGGCGTAGGCCGAGCCGGCGGTGAGCACGATGGCCGCGCCGATCGAGACGGCTACCAGGACGGCGCGCCGGTGGGCGGGCCGTCGCCGAGTGGCGGTGTCGCGGGGTTCCGCGATGATCGCAGCGAACAGCTCGTCGGGATCATGGGTGAGAGGCGCGGGCGCCGGCCGGGCGCGGCGCAGGCGTTCCATCGACTGGTTCATGTTGACCTCATTCGCATCACGTCGGGCGTCACGGGGGTGGCGGGAGCCTCGAGGGCTCGCTGGAATCGGCGGCGGGCGCGGAACAGGCGCACCCGGAAGGCGACGGGGCTGACGCCCAGCGCGGCTGCGGCCTGAGCGGGTGAAAGGTCGTCCCATGCGACGAGCAGCAGGGCTTCGCGGTCGAGCGGCCCGAGCTCCAGCAGCGCCGCTGTGACCACGGTGTCGCCGCTCTCAGCCGCCTCCAGCCCGGGATCGCCGGCGGACTCCGGCTGCAGCGGGGGCTGCCGGCGGGCGCGGCGGCGCTCCGCCAGGAGCAGGTTGCGAGCGGTCACGAACAGCCATGGCCGCGGGTTCTCGGGAGGGATCGCATCGAGCTTGCGCCAGGCGATGGTCATCACCTCGGCGGCGATTCCCTCGGGGTCGAGACTGCCGCGGCGGTGGGCGTAGTTGGCGACCGCCTGCAGGTGCGCGAACACCGGCCGGAACCGCTCTTCGGGTGTGACGAACTGCGTGCTCATACCCCTACGTGTCGCGACCACCGCCTGACGTTACACCTGCATGTGCAAGACTCACGCCCGGGGGGATTGCTCTCGACCTTGGAGGCGTGCCGTGATCGCAGAGACCATCGACATCGCGACGCCTGACGGCGCGGCTGACGTGTTCGTCGCGCGGCCGGACGGTGACGGTCCCCACCCCGCGGTGATCCTGTACACGGATGCGTTCGGGATCCGCCCGGCGCTCGAGGAGCATGTGAAGCGGCTGGCCCGAAACGGGTACTACGTGGTCGCGCCCAACGTCTTCTACAGGTCGCGGCGGGCGCCGGTGCTCGACGATCTCGAGGAGCTGATGGGAGCCGAGGATCGGTCAGCGCTCTTTGCCCAGCTGCGGCCGATGATGGATCTGATCACTCCCGAGGTGGCGCACGCGGACTCCGAGGCGTGGCTCGAGTTTCTGCGCGGCGACGACCGCGCCGAGCAAGGCGGGTTCGGGACGGTCGGCTACTGCCTGGGCGGTCGCCTCAGCCTGCGGATGGCGGGCGAGTTCCCCGACGCCGTGACCGCGGCGGCGAGCTTCCACGGCGGCAACCTGGCGACCGACCAGGAGGACAGCCCGCACCTGGCCGCGGTGAAGGCGTCGGCCGAGCTCTACATCGGTCACGCGGACAACGACGGGTCGATGCCTCCCGAGCAGATGGCGAAGCTGACCCAGGTACTGGCCGAGGCGCACGTCCGGCACACGGCCGAGCTGTACGTGGGAGCGCCGCACGGCTGGACGCAGACCGACATGCGGGCGTACGACGAGCCGTCGACCGAGCGGCACTGGCTGCGCCTGCTCGACCTGTTCGAGCGCGTGCTCTAAGAACCAGTTCTAAGAGCGGGCGCTCTCGAGCTCGGCGAGCTTACGCTCGAGCAGCCGCCGCTCTGCGTCGGTGGGATCGAGCTCCAGGGCGCGGCGGTAGGCGGCGCCGGCCTCGGCCGTACGCCCGATCCGCTGCAACAGGTCGGCCCGTGTCGAGTGCAGGTAGCGGTACTCCTCGAGCGGTAGCTGCTCGACGATCGCCAGGCCCGCCTGGGTCCCTCCGCCTCTGCCACCGCCACGGCCCGGTTCAGCTCGACGACCGGAGACGCCGTCAGCCGTGCAAGCTCGCCGTAGAGGGCGGCGATCTGGGGCCAGTCGCGCGGCTCCTCCGCATGCAGCGAGGCGATCGCCGCCTGGACGACGTAGGGGCCGCTGCCGCGCAAGGCGAGAGCTCGGTCGAGGACGGCTCGGCCCCCTGCGATCTGCCGGTCGTCCCACAGCGTGTGGTCCTGTTCCGCCAGCAGCACCAGTTCGCCGCCCCGGAACCGTGCGGCACGGCGGGCGTCCAGCAGCAGCATCAGTGCCAGCAGGCCGAGCACCTCCGGCTCGTCGGGCATCAGCTCCGCAAGCGCCCGCCCCAGCCGGATGGCCTCGGTGTTGAGGTCGCTGCGGCCTCCGTAGCCCTGGTTGAAGATCAGGTAGACGACCGCCAGCACGGCCGCCAGGCGGTCGGGCAGCAGGTGGTCGTCCGGCACCCGGAAGGGGATGCCGGCAGCGCTGATCTTGCGCTTGGCGCGCACCAGCCGCTGGGCCATCGTCGCCTCGGGAACCAGGAAGGCGCCGGCGATCTCCGCGGTGCTGAGACCGCCGAGCGTTCGCAGGGTGAGCGCCACCTGGGCGTCGGGGGCGAGCGCCGGGTGGCAGCAGGTGAAGACGAGCTCGAGGCGCTCGTCGGGAAACGTCGATTCGTCCATCGGATCCTCCGTCGCCTCGGGGACGACGAGCTGCCGCGTCTTGCGTGCCAGCGTCTGGTTGCGTCTGATGCGGTCGATCGCACGGTTCCGCCCAGTGGATACCAGCCACGCGCCTGGATTCGCCGGGATGCCTTCCCGGGGCCAGCGCTCGGCGGCCGTTGCGAACGCCTCCTGGGCGGCCTCCTCGGCGAGGTCGAAGTCGCCGAGGAAGCCGATCAGGGCGGCCAGGACGCGACCCCACTGGTCGCGGAACACCTGGTCGAGGGCTTCTACCACTGCACGATCGGACGGATCTCGATCGCCCCGCCGAGGCGGGCGGCGGGGATCCTCCCGGCCAGCTCGATCGCGGCGTCGAGGTCATCCGCGTCGAAGAACAGGTAGCCGCCCAGTGCCTCCTTGGTCTCGACGAAGGGGCCATCGGTGGTCAGCGTGTTGCCGTTCTGCACCCGGACGGTGGTCGCGGTCGCCGGCTCGCCCAGCCCCTCTCCTGCAGTCACGCCGGGGGTCTGGTTGAGGGCCTGGTAGTCCGCGTAGACCTGCTTCTGCTCGTCCTCCGAGAGCGTCGCCCAGGCCTCGGGATCGTTCGGGGTGGGCGTGGTCCCCTGATGGATCAGGAGCATGTAGCGCATCGGTGTCCTCCTTGGTTGGTGTCGCCGTTGCCCCTAGACGAACAGGAGGGATCGAATTCGACAGGCGCTCAGCGTCCGTAGACGGAGACGTGAAGCCGGCTGGCGCCCGTGAACGGCTCGCCGCTCCAGCCACCCCAGCGCTCGTGCAGCCGCAGTCCGGCGATGCGGGCCATCAGATCGAGCTCCGACGGCCACGCGTAGCGAAGCACAACGGGGTTCAGCCGGATGCCGGACGTGCTCAGGGACACGTGGTTCTTCTCCAATCGCTGCTCGACCGGGTCGTGGCGGGCGACGTCGAGCCAGACCTTGTCCACCCGGACCTCCTCCGCGTCCACGTACTGGTCGTCGCGCAGCCGGTGCAGGTAGCCCGGGGTGAAGGCTTCGACCGCGAAGACGCCGTCGCCGGTCAGGTGGGTGGCGACGTTCTCGAAACAGCGCACCTGCTCGGCCTGGTCGCGGAGGTTGTAGAGCGTGTTGAAGACGACGTAGATCAGCTGGTAGCTGCCTGCGACGTCGACATCCGCGAAGTTGCCGATGCTGACATCGAGCCCATCGCCTCCGGGTTTCTCACGCAGGCGGTCGACCATCGCCTCGGAGATGTCGATCCCGTCGACGGCGACGCCGCGGGCCGCCAGCGGGAGCGCGATCCGCCCGGTGCCGATGGCGAGCTCGAGTGCGCGTCCGTCACCTGCCAGCCGGGCCAGGAACGCTGAGGCCGCCTCCTCGTCGCCGCGTAGCTCGCAGTCGTAGCCGGCGGCGACGTCCGTATCGAAGCTCATGGCGGGGTCGTAGCGCTCCACGGCGGTGATCCTACTGGGGTTCCTGGTGCGGTCTATCGTTTCGTTCGCGATGGGCAGACTTCTGTATTCGGTGCTGGCGTCGCTCGACGGTTACGTGGCCGATGCCGACGGCCGGTTCGAGTGGGCAGCGCCGAGCGACGAGGTGCATGCGTTCGTCAACGATCTCGAGCGCGAGGCGGGCACCTACCTGTACGGCCGCCGCATGTACGAGACGATGGCGGTCTGGGAGGTCATGCCGCTGGAGGACGAGCCGGCAGTCATGCGGGACTACGCGGCGATCTGGCGCGCCGCCGACAAGGTCGTCTATTCGTCCCGGCTGGAGCAGGTCTCGAGCGAACGCACCCGGATCGAACGCACGTTTGATCCCGAGGCGGTACGCAGCATGAAGGAGCAGGCAAGCCGCGACCTGACCGTCGGTGGCCCGGGCCTGGCCGCTCACGCCATCCGGGCCGGCCTGGTCGACGAGCTTCAGCTGTTCCTGGTGCCGGTCCTGGTCGGCGGCGGGACGCCGGCGCTGCCGGCCGATGTCCGGATCGACCTCGAGCTGGTGGACGTTCGCCGCTTCGACAACGGCACCGTGTTCCTCCGCCACCGCGTCAGGTGACGTCGCGCGCCGCGTGTGCGGACGAGTACACGGCGTTCCGGCAGATGCGGCCGTCGCGGATCAGGATCAGGTCGATCCCGTCCCACTCCAGCACCCGGCCGGTGTCCGGGTGGGTGGCCCGCGCGGTCCACTCGGCGGTCATGTGATCCTCGCCTGCCCGGAGTCCGCCTTCAGGCTCCCGGAACTGCATGTCAGGCCATCGCGCGAAGATCGCCGTGATGTGCGCTCGGGCGGCGTCGGCGCCCTCGATGCGCTCGCCGGCGGTGACGTTTTCGAACACGAAGTCGGGGGTGACCAGCGCCATGATCGCGTCGATGTCGCGGGCGAAGAACGCATCACGGTACTGGAGGCCGAGGTCGAGAGCCTGATCCGGTTCCATGCGTGGTCAGTCTAGGGTAGACGCCGTGAGAATTCTGGTCGCCCGCTGCGAGATCGCCTACCACGGGCGGGCTGCCACGCGCCTGGGCTCCGGTGACCGCGTGATCCTGTTCAAGGACGATGGCGCGCTCTGTGTCCATGCGGACAACGGGTTCAAGCCGATCAACTACATGGCCGGGCCGACGACGGTCAGCGAAGAAGGCGACGTGATCCGGGTGTACCGGCCCGCGTCCGACGAGTCGCTGGTGATCGTGCTGCACGAGGTGTACGAGGACAGCCGCCGCGCGCTGGCCGACGACGCGGTGCTGGAGCGCGACGGCGCCGAGCGGCAGATCCACGTGCTGCTGGAGCGTGCGCCGGAGACGATCGAGCCCGGGCTGACCGTGCTCGAGCGGGAGCGGTTCACCGACGTCGGGCCGGTCGACCTCTTCTGCCGGGATGCCGACGGGCGTACCGTGGTTGTCGAGGTGAAGCGGGTGCGGGCGGTCGCCGCGCACGTCGAGCAGCTCACCCGCTATTGCGAGCGCGTCGATCTCGATCCGGCCCACGCGCCCTGCCGCGGGATCCTGGTGGCGCCGGAGATCGCGCCCCAGGCACGCGTCATGTGCGACGCCCGCGGCTATCGGTTCGTCGAGATCGACTATGCGGTGCTGAAAGGCGAGGCGGAGGCCGAGCTCACGCTGTTCGAGTGAACTCCAGCCGGTAGGGCGTGCCGGTCGGCTCCACCACCGCATCGCGGCCGGCCTCGACCCGCACGGTCACCGGCGCCATGACGTTGGGCAGCTCGGTCGGGTACCAGTTCCGGGCGACCGGAACCACGATGAAGCTGGCGCCGCGCTCACCGATCGCCGAGAAGCCCGCCGATGGAGGGTCGCCGTCCCAGGTGCTGATGCCGGCGGCCTGCTCCAGCTCTGCGGCGGTCGCCAGCACGTCGGGGACGGGAAGCCCGAGCTCGGCGATGCAGGTCAGGTCGGCGCCGCCCCGGAAGACGTCCGCGTCGTCGAGGCCGTGCAGGGCGATCAGCTCGATCACGTTGTCCGCCGGATCGAGGGTGTAGCAGGCTTCCCCATCCCAGTCGCTGAAGGCGAACCGGTCGTTCCCGTCCTCGGTCAGAAGATCGGTGCGCTCGGCCAGCCACGCACGGGCCTCCTCGAAGCGGTTCCCCGGTACCCCGAAGGCAACGTGATAGGAGCCTTCACCGGGATGGAAGCGGAGCACCGAGCGGCCGCAGTCGACCACGAGCGCGTCATCGCCGGCGTGCTCCGCCGGCAGTTCCAGGACGCGCGAGTAGAACACCCGCTGATCCTCGAGTGACGGCGTGAGCAGGGCGACGTCGGCGAGCAGCATTGCCCTACAGCGACGCCACGGCCTCGAGGAAGCGGTCGATCTCCTCGGGCGTCGTGTAGTGGGCGGCGCCGACCCGCACCGCTCCACCGCTGTCCTCGAGTCCCAGCCGCTGCATCAGCTCGAGCGCGTAGTAGTTGCCGTCCCAGACGTAGATCCCCTGTTCGCCCAGCGCCGCCGCCACCGCGGCCGGAGCGTGGCCGGCCACGTTGAACGTCGCCGTCGGTACCCGGCGGCTGAGGTCACGTGTGCCGTAGGCGCTGACGCCGTCGATCGCGTCGAGGCCGCCGATCAGCCGCTCGGCGAGCGTGTGCTCGTAGGCGGTCACGTTCTCCATGCCCACCGACTCGAGGTACGCAACCGCCGCCGCGGTGCCCGCGATCCCTTCCAGGTTGACGGTGCCGGTCTCCCATGAGCCCGGGACGTCGTCGGATGCCGGACGCACCTTGTAGGGCCGGTACCGCTCCAGCAGCTCGCGGCGCCCGAACAGGATGCCGACGTGCGGGCCGAAGAACTTGTAGGCGGAGCAGACGAGGAAGTCGCAGCCGACCGCGCCCACGTCGATCTCCCCGTGGGGCGCGAAATGCACCGCGTCGATGTAGCTGAGCGCCCCCGCCTGGCGGGCCAGCTCGGACATGCGCCGTACGTCGTTGACCGTCCCCGCGCCGTTCGACGCCCAGCCGAACGCTGCGACCTTCGTCCGGTCGGACAGCTTTGCGGCGAAGTCGTCGAGATCGACGAGGCAGGCCTCCGTGTCGATGTCGGCCACCCGGACGGTCATGCCCCGGTCGGCAGCCGCCAGCATCCAGGGGGACACGTTGGCGTCGTGGTCGAGCCCGGTCACCAGCACCTCGTCCCCCGGCCCGCAGTCGCGCAGCAGCGTCCGCGATGCGTGGAACGTCAGCGTGGTCATGTTGGCGCCGAAGGCGATCTCATTGCCGGTGGCGGCGCCGAGGAAGCCGGCGACGGTGTCACGCGCGCTCTGGAGCGTCGCGTCGCTCAGGAGGGAGGTCTCGAACGGGCCCCCCAGATTCGCGTTGCGGTCACGCCAGTAGCCGGCGACCGCGTCGTAGACCGACTGGTGCACCTGCGTCCCTCCGGGGCCGTCGAGGTAGATCCGGCCGTCGCGGAGAGAGGGAAACTGCGCCCGTAGCTCGGGCGTTGCGAGGATTGGTGACGTCGTGCTCATCGGCAGAGTTTACGATGCCTGCGATGAGACTGGTGATCCTAGGTGGAGGACCGGCCGGGTACGCGGCTGCGGCAACTGCCGCGTTCCTCGGCGCCGACGTCACGCTGGTCGAGGAGCAGCAGCTCGGCGGCAACTGCACGATGACCGATGCGATCCCGAGCAAGACGCTGCTGACGACGGCCGACACGATGCTCGACATCGCGCGGGCCGAGGAGGACGGGGTTGACTTCGTGCGCGGGATGCCGGTCGTCAACCTGCGCCGTACGCTGGCCCGCGCGCGTGCCGTCGCCCTGCACCAGAGCCGCGGTGTGCGCGAGCGGATGGATGGGATGAACGTCCAGGTGCTGCCCGGCCAGGGCCGCGTCACCGGTCCCGACACGCTGGTTGTCAACGTCGACGACCGCGACGTCGAGGTGCAGTTCGACGCGCTGCTGGTGTGCACCGGCGCATCTCCCTTCGTGCCACCGTTCGCCCGCCCCGACGGCGTCCGGGTGCTGACCACCCGCCAGGTGTTCGACCTGCGCGACCTGCCCGAGCACCTGGTGGTGCTGGGCGCCGGGCCCACCGGCTGCGAGTTCGCCGACTTCTTCTCCCGCTGCGGCTCGCGGGTCACGCTGATCTCGGCCCGCGACCAGATCCTGCCGAACGACGACCCCGACCTGGCCGAGGTGCTGGAGGAGGTGTTCCTGCGCCGGGGCATGGACGTGATCAAGAACGGGCGCGCCGCCGCCATCGACACCGAGAATCAGGACGGCGTCCGGGTGGTGCTGGAGGACGGCCGCGAGCTGGACTGCAGCCACGTGCTCCTGTGCATCGGCATGAGGCCCAACACCGCGGGCCTTGGGCTCGAATCCGCCGGGGTTGAGTTCGGCGACCGCGGGGCGCTCCCCGTTGATGAGTTCTGCGCGACGAACGTTCCGCACATCTACGCCTGCGGCGACGTGACCGGGCAGATCATGCTCGCCAACACAGCCTCGATGCACGGCCGCACCGCGGCGATGAAGGCGGTCGGAGTCCCCACCGATCCGATCAGCTACACCGGCGTTGCCTGGTGCGTATTCACTCGCCCCGAGATCGCCAAGGCGGGCATCTCGGAGCGAGATGCACGGATCAGCGGCACGCAGGTGCAGGTCACCAAGCACCTGATCCGGGCGAACCCGCGAGCCGTCATGGAGGGCGAGACGGACGGCATCATCAAGCTGCTCTGCGATCCCGACACCGGCACCGTGCTCGGCGGCGCCATGGTCGGGTTCCGGGCCAGCGAGGTGATCACGACGGTCGCGCTGGCCGTGCACGCCAAGCTGCACGTCCAGGCGCTGGCCGAGACGGCGGCGGTCAACCCGTCGATGTCCGAGAGCCTGCAGCGGACCGCGGAGAAGGCCGCCGAGGGCATGCTCGGCGTCTCCCGCGTCACCCTGATGGCCTAGCCAGCTCCCGACCTCGATCCGCAGCCCGGGGTGGGCGACATCCACGGTGCCCGGGAACACCGCCCGCGCGTCGCTGAGCACACGCTGCTCGCCGCTCTCCGCCGGCACGTGGGTCAGCAGCAGCCGGCCCGCACCTGCCTCGACAGCCGTGACCGCGGCCTCGGCCGGGGTCATGTGGCCCCGCTCGGGGTCGTCGGCCGTTGCGTCGGGCAGCGAGGCCTCGCAGATGAACAGCTCCGCGCCCTCGGCGAAGTCCGCCAGTCCGTCCAGCGGGCCGGAGTCCGCGGAGTAGACCAGCGTTCGCCCGCCGCACTCGATGCGGATCGCGTAGCAGACGGTGTAGTGGCGGGTGGCGAGAAAGCTCAGCCGTAGGTCGCCGATCTGAAGCGGCGCAGCGGGGTCGAACTCGCTGATTGCGTACGCGTCGTCGAACGTGGCAACGGTGCCGCCCCAGCTGCGGGCCACACTGTCCAGCACGTCGCGGCCGCCCGGGGGAAGGTGGAGATCCGGCTGTTGGCGGGTGTTCCAGTTGCCGAAGAGATACGCATAGTGGAGCGGTACCAGGTCGAACCAGTGGTCGGCGTGGAAGTGGCTGATCACGATCGCCGTCAGCGGCCCCGGATCGCGGGCGCGCAGCTCCGCTGCGATGCCCGAGCCGCAATCCATCAGCAGCCGCGTTCCATCCGACTCGACGACGTAGCCGCTGGCCGCCTGCCCGGGGTTCGGCCAGGCCGGGCTGCCTCCCAGCACCGTGAGTGCGAGCGACATCTACATGCCCATCGCGTGGTAGCCGGAGTCGACGTAGAGCGTCGTGCCGGTCACCATCGAGCCGAGCGGGCTGCACAGGTAGAGCGCCGCGTTTCCAACGTCCGCTGCGCTGATGTTGCGACCCAGCGGGGAGCGCTCCTCGATCACCGTCTCCATGTCCGCGAAGCCGGGGATCCCCTTGGCCGCCAGGGTGCGCACCGGCCCGGCGGAGATGGCGTTGACGCGGATCGCTGCCGGTCCCAGCTCGTAGGCGAGGTAGCGGACAGAGCACTCGAGAGCCGCCTTGGCGACGGCCATCACGTTGTACTTCGGGAACGCCCGCTCGCTGGCCATGTAGGTCATCGTGACCATGGACCCGCCGCCGCGGGCCGTCATCAGGGGCTCGGCGGCGCGGGCCATCGCGACCATCGAGTACGCGGATACGTCGAGTGCCGTCAGGAACGCCGCCCTGGAGGTGTCGATGAACCGGCCCTCGAACGACTCGGCCGGCGCAAACGCGATCGAGTGGGCCATCACGTCGAGCCCGCCGGCACGCTCGCCGATCTCGGCGAATGCGCGGTCGATGCTCGCGTCGTCGGTGACGTCGCACTCGACCACGATGTCCGAGCCGACCGTCTCTGCCAGCTTCCGCACGCTCTCTTCGAGGCGCTCGCCCTGATACGTGAACGCCAGGGAGGCGCCGGCGCTGTGAAGCGCCTGGGCGATCGCCCAGGCGATCGACCGTTTGTTGGCAACTCCGGCAACGAGGGCGATCTTGCCCTCAAGGATCCGCTCGCTCACCGCAACGACACCTCCGGTTGGGTCGACGCCACGCTATCAGAGCAGGATTCGGCTCAGCGGCCCCGTAGGAGGTCGGCGTGACCCGCACGCAGAAGCTGGCGCTCGCAGGCTCGGGGACGCTGCTGGTCGTGCTGGTCGTGGTCGCCGGCTATGTGTTCGCCACCTCGTCGAGCTCGAGCACCGGCGGGTCGGGCCCGGTCTCGTCGGCAGGCTCGTCGTCCTCGACACCCACATCCGGCACACCCGCTTCCGTGGTGGCGCTGCAGCGCGTCTCGTTCAGCTCCGGCCCGGATCCCGCGCGGGGCTGGGACACCAACGTGGCGCTCGTCTTCCAGGGGTCGAGGGCTCCCCGCTCGACCGTCCACCCGGGAGGGCCGGCCGGCTCGTACACGCTCACCTTCAACCAGGCGATCGCCGTCGACCCGAGGGTGCTGAGCGCTGCCAACCGCGCCGGTGCGCCGTACCTGGTTCATCTGTCCTGGAACTCCGGCGCGCACGCGGTCACCATCCGCGCGACGGCCTTCACCGGCGGGATCACCCCGGTCTCGGGCACCTTCCAGAACCGCTCGACCCTGCGCCTGGTGCGGCAGCCGACTCCCGTCACGAGCAACAACTGCCTGGCGCTGACGAAGCCGCGGCCGTTCATGGCGCTGACCGGCATCAGCGTGGCCAGTGGCACCGCAGACGTGTTCGAAGGCGGCCCGTTCACGATCGCCGCCCGGGTGCCGGGCGTGGGGGAGGCGATCACCAAGGTCAAGGTGCAGAGCGGGCCGGTGCGGTTCACCAAGGGTTACGCCCTGCCCAGGCTCCCGGGTCCGGCCGAGGGCCTGGTGGCGGCCTGGGACACCTCGCCCAAGGACGGCAGCGTGATCTGCCTCGTCCACATCCCGGTCTACTTCACCCACGGCGGCTAGCGGGAAGCTACGACTCGATCCGGCGCTGCTCCTCGAGCCGCTCGAGGCGGTGGTTCACGAACGTGTCGTAGGCGTGGAAGGCAAGCACCGCGCCCCAGGGCAGCAGTACCAGAGCCGGCCAGAACCATCCCCTGCCCAGCACGATCCAGAGAATCCAGAGCACCACAGCGATGATCGCGAAGCTGAAGACGTCGTGCGTGAACTCTGCCCGCTTGCGCTGCTGGCGGGTGAGCGGCTCCAGGTGCCGCTGGCGGCGGCCGAGCTTGGGCAGGTCCTCGGTGAGCTTCTTCAGATCGCCGCGCACGCGGGCGCCGAAGGCCGCGGCCAGCCGGTCGTCCAGCTCCTCGGGCGTGAGGCGGCCCTCTGCGCAGTGGTCGCGGAGCTGCGCGGCCACCTCTTCGCGCTCGGCGTCGGACGCACGCATCAGTTCCGACTTGCTCACCCAGTCAGTATGGCTCAGCCCGTCCGCGTCCGCTAGCGGGCTTTTGCCAGCCGCCCGACGACCGCCGGGTCCTCGAGCGAGGAGAGGTCGCCCGGATCCTCGCCCAGCGCCGCCGCGCGGACGGCACGGCGCACGATCTTGGCGCTGCGGGTCTTTGGCAGCGCCCCCACGAAGTGGATCTCCGACGGCGCGAACGGCTTGCCCAGCTCGCGGGTGATCTCGTCGCGGATCTCCGCTCGCACCGTTTCCAGCCCGTCTTCGCCGACGCCGGGCTGCAGGACGCAGTACACGACCGCGACCTCGCCCTTGACCGCGTGGGGAACCCCGACAGCGCAGGCCTCGACCACCGAGGGGTGGGCGACTGCCGCCGACTCGTATTCGGCCGGGCCGATTCGCTTGCCGGCGATGTTCAGGGTGTCGTCGGAACGGCCGTGGAGGTACCAGTAGCCGTCCTCGTCGATCGAGGCCCAGTCGCCGTGGACCCAGACCCCCGGGAACCGCGACCAGTACGCGTCGAGGTACCGCTGAGGATCGCGCCAGACGCCGCGGGTCATGCTCGGCCAGGGCTTGCGACAGATCAGCTCGCCGACCTCGCCGGGCGCCACCGGAGCGCCGGTGGCATCGACGACGTCCATGTCCAGGCCCAGCGACGGTGCCCCCAGCGTGCACTCCTTGAGCGCCATCACCGGCATCGCCGACAGGAAGCACGCGCCTACCTCGGTGCCGCCGGACAGGTTGATGATCGGGCAGCGGGCCTCGCCGCCGACCTCGAACAGCCAGCGGTAGGGCTCGGGGTTCCACGGCTCGCCGGTCGAGCCCAGCATCCGCAGCGAGGAGCGGTCGTGGGCGGTGACGAACTCGTCGCCGTGCGGCTTGAGCGCTCGGATCAGGGTGGGCGAGACGCCCAGGAACGAGATCCCGTGACGCTCCACGAGCTGCCACATCCGGCCGGGGTCGGGGTAGTCGGGTGCGCCCTCCGACACGAACAGGGTCGCGCCCAGGGCGCCGGCGCCGACGACGATCAGCGGGCCCATGATCCACCCCATGTCGGTCATCCAGGTGAAGACGTCATCCGGGTGGACGTCGCACTGGAAGGCGCATTCCTCGGCGATCTTGACCAGGAAGCCGCCGTGGACGTGCACGGCCCCCTTCGGCCGCCCGGTGGTGCCGGAGGTGTAGATCACCATCATCGGCGTTTCCGGATCGAGCGCCGGCGCCTCGAGGTCGGTGCGCTGGCGGTCGACCACGTCGCGCCAGTGGTGATCACGTCGCACCTGCATCGGCGGATCGGTGCCGAGGCGGTCAGCGACGATCACGTGCCGGACGCCGGGGACGTCGGCCAGCGCCTGGTCTGCGGTCTCCTTCATCGACACCGGCCGGCCGCGGCGGGGGACGGCGTCGGCGGTGATCAGCGCCACTGCCTCGGCGTCGGCCAGGCGCGCTGCAACCGCGGTGGCTGCGAAGCCCGAGAAGATCGGGACGACGATGGCGCCGATCTTGCACACGGCATAGAAGGCGACCACGACCTCGAGCCCCATCGGCAGGTAGAGGCCGACCGTCTGGCCAGGCACGACGCCCAGCTCGAGCAGCGCGTTGGCAAGCTGGTTCACCCTCGCCTCCAGCTCCGCGTAGGTGACCTGCTGAACCTCCCCGTCCTCGGACTCGGCAATCACCGCGACACGGTCGGGCGCGGTTCGGGCGTGGCGATCGACGCAGTTGTGGGTGAGGTTGATCGTGCCCCCGCCGAACCACGTCGCCCATTCGGGGCCCCTGGACGTATCGAGGACGCGCTCGTACGGGGTGAAGAACTCGATCCCCAGGTGGCGCACGGCGGCGTCCCAGAACCACTCGGTGTCCTCCGCCGAACGACGGCGCAGCTCGCGCCAGTCGTCGATCCCGTGCTCGCGCATGAACGCCGTGACGCGGGCGTGGTCGATCGTCTCCTGCGACGGCGTCCAGATGACCGGCGGGGATTGGAACGGCATTGCTCGATGCTATCCGGTAGGTCACCGAGCGATCACCGCCGCCTCCCATCAAGTAGGTTCTCCGCGTGACCCGCGAGCTTCCGATCGGCGACGCCGCCCGTGCTCTCGGCGTCAGCGTCGACACGATCCGGCGCTGGGAGCGCACCGGCCGGATCCGCACGGCCCGCGACGACCGCAACCATCGCGTCATCCCGGAGTCGGAGGTGCGCCGCCTGGGCGGTCACATCACCAAGCCGGTCGATCGCTCGTTGTCGGCTCGCAACCGGTTCGAGGGAGTGATCACGTCGGTCGAGGTGACCGGCGTCGTCGCCCAGGTCGAGATCGAGGCAGGGCCGCACCACATCGTCTCGATCGTCACCCGCGACGCCGTGGAGGAGCTCGGCCTGAGGCCGGGCGTGTCGGCGGTCGCCACCGTCAAGGCGACGTCGGTGATGGTGCGGCGGCCCTAGGGCTCTGGGCTCCCCCAGTCGCATGCCGGACGTCCTGATCGCCCCCGACAAGCTGCGCGGGACGTACACCGCCATCGAGGCAGCCGAGGCGCTGGCGCGCGGCTGGCGGGAGGTGCGCGACGACTCGCTGCGGCTGCTGCCTCTGGCCGACGGCGGAGAGGGGACGGCCGCGGCCCTGCTTGCGGCGCGGGGCGGCCGGTGGGAGACCGCCGATGTCCATGACGCCCTGGGCCGGCCCTGCAGGGCCCGGTTTGCGGTGCTGGACGGCGGAGACGCGGCGCTCGACGTTGCCGAGGCGTGCGGTCTGTGGCGAGTGGCGGACGTCCCGCGCGACCCGATGGCCGCCTCGTCGTTTGGCGCCGGCGAGCTGATCCGGGCGGCGTTTGCCGGCGGGGCCGGACGCGTCGTGGTCGGCGTCGGCGGAACGGCCAGCAGCGACGGAGGCGCCGGGCTGCGCGAAGCGCTCGGGGGGTCTCTGCCAGGCGAGCTGGTGGCTGCCCTGGACGTCGACAACCCGGCCACGGGGCCTCAGGGGGCGGCCGCCGTCTACGGTCCGCAGAAGGGAGCGTCGCCGGAACAGGTCGCCGAGCTCGACCGCCGGATCGCGGCTCTCGGGCTACCCGAGCGCCCGGGGGCGGGCGCCGGAGGCGGGATCGGCGGGATGCTGATGCTGCTGGGCGCCACGGCCGTGCCGGGCGGAGAGCTGGTGATCACCGAGGCCGGGCTGGATCGGTGGCTGGGCGACGCCTCGCTGTGTGTCACGGCGGAGGGCAGGATCGACGCGCAGACCCTGAGCGGGAAGGTGGTCGCCGTGGTCGCGGCCCACTGCCGCAGCGCCGGGGTGCCCTGCGTTGCCGTCGGCGGCCAGGTCGAACGGGCTGCGGCGCAGCAGCTCGAGGCGCTGGGTGTCGAGGTCGTCGAGCAGGGCGACCTGGTCGCCGCCGGCCGTCAGGTCGCTCAGACCGCGCCGGTGTAAGCGTCGACCAGGCGCTGGTAGTTCCCGGCGATCCGGGCAGCCGCGGTCTCCTTGTCGGCCTCACCGGCCAGCCACGCCTTGAGCGCGTCCCACCAGATCGTGCGCCCGACGGCGAAGCCGATGTACCCGGGAACGCCGGCGCCGGTCTGCAGCCAGTGGATGACCTTGTCCTCGTTGCCGCCGCGGCCGAGCACGACGCAGGTGACGTCGTCGCGTCCATCACGGCGCGTCTGCTCTGCGACCCGCTCGCAGTCGTCGCGCGAGTCCAGGCCCTCGATCTTCCAGACGTCCGCCTCAACCCCGGCGTCCTGCAGCTCGGCGATGGCGCGCACCATCAGGCCCGGCCGCACCTCGCGGTCGTAGCGGTCGGCGTCGCCGCCCACACCGGCGAGCTGGGCCGGCTCCGCCGGGACGAGCAGCTCGAACAGGAACCGGCGATCGTTGGCGTGCAGCCAGTCCGCGAGCCGCTTGAGGCGGGCAGTCTGCTCCTCGTTCATCTGGCGGTCGCCCTCCGGGTTGTACCGGACGAGCACCTTCGAGAAGGTGGGGTCGAACTCGAGTATGTGGGCGCCGAAGTCGTCGCCGTACTCGAAATCGAACTCCTCCTGGCCGCTCTTCTCGACCGGCATCGCCAGCGTGATGCCCCGCTCGTGGGCGCTGCGCGCGACGGCGGAGCTGAACTGCTCGTCAACCAGCACGCCCGCACCGGCGGTTGGCGAACTGTTCTGAGCCCTCTCGAACCCGGCGAAGATGAGCGACTTGGCCTCCGAGATCCGCGCCGTCTCCTCCGGGCTCGGCGTTCCCTGGATGCCGAGCAGCTTGGTCTGGAACGACCCTCGGTGGTCGAAGGCGAGGATGTAGAGCGGATCCGTGTAGCCGAGGTTCATCAGGTCTCCTTCACGAGTAGGGCGGCGCCGATCGCGCCCCCCAGATCTCCCAGCATTGCGACGTGCACGGCGGGTGGCCGCTCGGGCACGAACAGATGGGGAAGCATACGCTCTGCAATCCGGTCGGCGTACGGCTGACCGAGCCTGGTTCCGAGCCCACCGCCGATCACGACCGCCTCCAGGTCGAGCAGGTTGATGACCGATGCGATGCCGGTTCCGAGCGCGTCCAGCGCCCGGTCGATCAGCTCTTCCGCCATCCGGTCGTGATGCTCCAAAGCGCGGTCCCAGACACCGCTGGTCAGGCGGTCGCGGCCCTGCCGCTCCATCAGGTCGAACAGCCTCGTCCGCTGCCCGTCCTTGACCCGCCGGCGGGCCTCCACCTCCATCGCCATCCGTCCCGCATAAGCCTCCAGACAGCCCTTGCGCCCACACGTGCAGCGGGCGCCGCCCATGCGGACAACGGTGTGCCCGATCTCGCCGGCGGCCCCCCGTCCGGTCCAGATCTTCTTGTCCAGCACCACCCCGCCACCGACGCCCGTGCCCCAGAACACGCCAATCAGCGAGCTGTACGGCTGTCCTGCGCCGAACGCCATCTCCGCGGCCGTGCCGACGCGAACGTCGTTGCCAATATGGACGGGGGCCCCCAGCGCTTCGCCGAGCTGCTTGGCGACAGGCACGTCGTCCGTCCAGTCCGAGACGACGTTGAAGGCGCGCGAGACGGTGCCGTTGTCGTCGTCGACTGCCCCGGGAGAGCCGAGACCGATCCCCGAGAGCGCCGCGGGCTCGATGCCGGCATCCTCGGCCGCGCTGCGCACCGCGCCGATGATGGCGGCAATCACGCCGGGGGGGCCGTCGCCCTTGGGGGTCGGCACCCGGGCCTGGCCCAGCACGTGGTCGTTGCTGTCTACGACAACGGTCTGGATCTTGGTGCCGCCGAGGTCGGCTCCTGCGCGGTACCTGCTCGTGCTCATGGGTAAGCGAGACCTCCGGTTGGCGACAGGGGGGCGCCGGGAACCGAGCGCCCGGGAAAGCGGGTGTTATCGTCCGCCCGTATCGAGGAAAAGTCCAGAGGAGTGTCCGTGGCCCAGCCGTTCGACGACATCGACCAGCTCGCCGTCAATACCGTACGCACACTCGCGGTCGACGCCGTGGAGCAGGCGAAGTCGGGACATCCCGGCCTCCCGCTGGGATGTGCGCCGATGGCCCACGTGCTGTGGACCAGGCATCTCCGCTACAACCCGGCCGACCCGTCCTGGCCGGGTCGCGACCGGTTTGTGCTCTCGGCCGGCCACGGATGCATGCTGCTGTACTCGCTGCTGCACCTGACCGGGTACGACCTCCCGCTCGAGGAGCTGAAGCGGTTTCGGCAGTGGGGGAGCATGACTCCGGGGCATCCGGAGTACGGGCACACACCGGGCGTCGAGACCACCACCGGGCCTCTCGGTCAGGGGGCGGGCAACGCGATCGGCATGGCCATCGCCGGCAAGCACCTGGAGGCCGAATACGGGGCGGTTGCCGGGTTCCGGGTGTTCGCGATCGTCTCGGACGGCGATCTGATGGAGGGCGTCTGCGGCGAGGCCGCCTCGCTGGCCGGCCATCTGGCGCTCGACAACCTGGTGTTTCTCTACGACGACAACCATGTTTCGATCGACGGCGACACCTCGCTGGCGTTCACCGAGCAGCGGGCGGCCCGCTTCGCCGCGCTGGGGTGGCACACCACAACGGTCACCGACGGGAACGACCTGGCGGCGATCGACGCGGCGCTGCAGGAGGCGATCGAGGTCCGCGACCAGCCGTCCCTGGTCGACATCAAGACGATCATCGGCTTCGGCAGCCGGGACGCCGGAACGTCGCGGGCCCACTCGGATGCCCGCGGGCCCGAGCAGCAGGCCGAGACCAAGCGCACCCTGGGCTTCGACCCAGGTCAGTTCTTCGTGATTCCCGACGCGGCGCTGGCGCGCTACCGCGAGGCGCTCGCCCGCGGGGCCTCCGAGCAGGAGTCGTGGGAGCGGGAGCTCGCCGACCATCCTCGGGCCGACGAGCTGCGGAGGATCTTTGCCGGCAGCCTTCCCGAGCGACTCTCCTACCCGGCATTTGCGTCCGGGGATGGCCCGATGGCCACCCGCGCCGCGTCGGGCAAGGTGCTGGCCGCCCTCGCCCCGCAGGTGCCCGAGCTGGTCGGAGGATCGGCCGACCTGACACCGTCGAACAACACCAGGCCGCCGGATGCGGTCGACTTCCAGCCCGGCACCAGGGAAGGCCGCTACCTGCACTTCGGCGTCCGCGAGCACGGGATGGGGGCACTGGTGAACGGGCTCACGGTCTCGCACCTGCGCGCGTACGGAGGGACGTTCTTCAACTTCATGGACTACATGAAGCCCGCGGTGCGGCTGTCGGCGCTGATGAACATCCCCTCCATCTGGGTCTATACGCACGACTCGGTCGGGCTCGGCGAGGACGGCCCGACCCACCAGCCGATCGAACAGCTGGCGACGCTGCGGGCGACGCCGAACATGACCGTGTTCCGCCCGGCGGACGCCAACGAGACCGCGGTCGGCTGGCGGATCGCGCTGGAGCGCCGGAACCCGACCGCCCTGGTGCTCAGCCGGCAGGCACTGCCGGTGCTCGACGCCGAGCGCCCCGCCGAGCTCGCGGCCCGCGGCGGCTATGTCCTGGAGGGCGAGGACGATCCCCAGGTGCTGCTGATCGGCACCGGTTCCGAGGTGCACGTCGCGGTCGCGGCCCGGGCGCTGCTGCACGACCGCGGTGTCCGCAGCCGAGTGGTCTCGCTGCCCTCGTGGGAGCTGTTCGAGGAGCAGCCCCAGGGCTACCGCGACGAGGTGCTGCCACCGTCCGTCGAGGCTCGTGTGGCCGTCGAGGCCGGGTCGCCAGTGGGCTGGGAGCGTTACGCGGGCACCCGAGGGGCAATCATCGCCCTCGACCGTTTCGGCGCGTCGGCTCCCGGGCAGACCGTGCTCGACAACCTCGGATTCACCGCGCAGCACGTCGCCGAGGCGGCGCAGCGCGTTCTCGATACGCATACCGACCCCGTCTGAGGAGGGTCCGCAATGTCTGACCGATTGAAGGCGCTGGCAGCCGAGGGCACCAGTCCCTGGCTCGACAACATCCGCCGCGGCTGGCTCCGCTCCGGCGAGTTTGCCCGGATGGTGGAGGACGGCATCCTTGGCGTGACCTCCAACCCGACCATCTTCCAGAAGGCGATCGCCGACAGCGACGACTACGACGAGGCCATCGCACAGTCGGCCCGGGCGGCCCGTTCGGCCGAGGAGGTGTTCTTCGAGCTGGCGATCGCGGACGTGCAGGAGGCCTGCGACCAGATCCGCTCGGTCTACGACGACACCGGCCACGTGGACGGCTTCGTCTCGTTCGAGCTGCCTCCGAACATGGCGAACGACACGGCCGCGTCCGTGGCGGCGGCGCCGCGGTTCTGGAAGCGGATCGACCGGCCGAACCTGTTCATCAAGATCCCGGGGACGGCCGAGGGCATCCCGGCCATCGAGGAGTCGATCGCCGCCGGGATCAACGTCAACGTCACGCTGCTGTTCTCGCTCGAGCGCCACGACGAGGTGCACTGGGCGTTCATCCGCGGGCTCGAGCGGCGGGTGGAGCAGGGGCTGCCGATCGACGACGTCCACTCGGTTGCGAGCTTCTTCGTTTCCCGCGTCGACACCGCCATCGACGCGCAGCTGCCGGACGACTCGCCGCTGCGCGGCCGGGCTGCGGTTGCCAACGCCAAGCTCGCCTACCAGCGCTACCTGGGCATCACCGGCACCGATCGCTGGTCGGCGTTGTCAGCTCGCGGCGCGCGGGTTCAGCGCCCGTTGTGGGCCTCGACCGGGACCAAGAACCCGGCGTACTCCGACGTGCTCTACGTGGACTCCCTGATCGGACCGGACTGCGTCAACACCATGCCCGAGGGCACGATTGCGGCGTTCTCCGATCACGGCACCGTGCGACGCACGGTCGACGAGAACCTGGATGACGCCAGGAAGGTGCTCGACGACGTCGCCGAGGCCGGCATCTCGATCGACCAGGTGACCGCCAAGCTGGAGCGCGACGGCGTGTCGTCGTTCAGCGATTCGTTCAACTCACTGGTGCAGACGATCCAGGGCCGGATCGACCAGATCGGGGCCCGCGGTGCCGCCTGAGGCGGCGGTCCTCGAAAACCCGCTGCGAACAGGGCTCCGCCAGGGCGGAGCCACCCAGCCGTGCGCGTTCACCATCTTCGGCGCGACCGGCGACCTGTCGCAGCGCAAGCTGCTGCCGGCGATCTACAACCTCGGCGTGCGGGGGCTGCTGCCGCCCCGCTTTGCCCTGGTTGGCTACGCCCGCACGGACATGGACGACGACGGTTTTCGCCGCTTTGCCAAGGCGGCGATCGAGACCCACTCGCGAACGCCGATGGACGAGCACTTCTGGCCGGCGTTCGCCTCCCGGCTGCACTACCACTCCGGGGGGTTCGATGATGACGACGACTTCCACGCCCTCGGCGACACGCTCACCCGGGTGGACGACGAGCAGGGCACCGAGGGCAACCGGGTGTTCTACCTGTCGACGCCGTCCAGCTTCTTTCCGGTGATCGTGCGGCGGATGGGCGCCGCCAACCTGAACAACCCGCCGGGCTTCGTCAGGGTGGTGATCGAGAAGCCGTTCGGCCACGACCTCAAATCCGCGCGCGAGCTGGCCGAGATCGTCCACCTGCCATTCCAGGAGCGGCAGATCTTCCGTATCGACCACTACCTGGGCAAGGAGACGGTGCAGAACATCTTCGCGTTCCGGTTTGCCAACACGATCTTCGAGCCGATCTGGAACAACCGGTTCGTCGACCACGTGCAGATCACCGTCGCCGAGTCGATCGGCGTCGAGCACCGGGCGAAGTTCTACGAGGAGACCGGAGTCGTCCGCGACATCGTCCAGAACCATCTGCTGCAGGTGCTTGCCCTGGTGGCGATGGAGCCGCCTTCGTCGTTCGACGCCGACCCGATTCGCGACGAGAAGACGAAGCTGCTGCGGGCCATGCGCCCGATGCGGTTCGAGGACGCCGTCCGCGGCCAGTACGGCGCGGGCTATGTGGCCGGCGACGAGGTCCCCGCGTACACCTCGGAGCCCCAGGTGCCGGCTGACAGCAACACGGCCACCTTCGCGGCGGCCCGGCTCGAGATCGACAACTGGCGGTGGGCGGGCACTCCGTTCTACATCCGGGCCGGCAAGCGGCTGGCGAAGCGGGTGACGGAGGTGGCGGTGCAGTTCCGGCGGCCGCCTCACCTCCCATTCCACCGCGATGCCGCGGAGCACCTGGAGGCGAACTCGCTGGTGCTGCGGATCCAGCCCAACGAGGGCATCTCGCTGCGGTTCGGGGCCAAGGCTCCGGCGCCCACGCTGACGATCCGCTCCGTGAACATGGACTTCCTGTACGGAAGTGCGTTCCTGTCCGACGTTCCGGAGGCGTACGAAACGCTGATCCTGGACGCGATCCGCGGTGACGGGACGCTGTTCACCCGGCAGGACGGGGTCGAGCGCTCGTGGGAGATCTGCGATCCGCTGATCGAGCAGTGGCGGACGGGGACGCCACAGGTCTACGAGGCCGGGTCGTGGGGCCCCGAGATGGCCCACGAGCTGATCAACCGCGACGGACGCAGGTGGCGGCGGCCGTGATCTCGGAGCTCGGCATGACCGAGGTGTCCGATCTCGATCGCGTCGAGCCCGCCCTGGCCGAGCTCCGCGGCGGTGACCACCGCGGCAGCGTCCGGGCGACGACGCTCAACCTGGTGGGGTTCTGCGAAGCGCAGGCTCACGTCGAGCGCGCCCAGGACGCGATCGCCAGGATCGGCGGCAGCCGGCCGCTGCGGGCGATCGTGCTGCTGCCGGGCGAGGGGCATCCCAAGGTGGCGGTGTCCAGCTCGTGCTGGGCGGCGGCAGACAGCGAGGTCTGCTCCGAGCAGGTGGTGATCTCCGCCTCGCGCAACGCCCTTCCCAGCGCGGTCGTTCCGCTGCTGCTCTCCGACCTGCCCGTGTTCCTCTGGTGGCAGGGCGCGGTCGACATGGACGACCAGGTGCTGGTCGAGCTGGTCGAGCTCAGCGACCGCCTGATCGTCGACAGCGATCACGCCGGCGTCGACGCGGTCGAGAAGATCACGCTGCTGCCGCGGGCGCTCTCCGACCTGGCCTGGGGCCGGACGGAGCCGTGGCGGGAGGCCGTGGCCGGAATGTTCGACACGGCCGGACCGCTCGAGGCCCTCGGCCACCTGGTCGGGGTGGAGGTGGCCGGGCCGAAGGCCCAGGCGAGCCTGATCGCCGGGTGGCTGCGCTCGCGGCTCCATCGCCAGGTGGGCCTCGACCACACCGACCGGTCGGTGCTTCACCGGGTCAGCCTCAACTGTGGCAGCTCAGGGTGCTTCACCGTCGAGCGCGACGGCCGGCTTTCGGTGGGCACCGCCGAGGGGCCGGGGCTGCCTGCTCATCCGGTCGTGCTCAGGCACGACCAGATCGCAGGGCTCATCGGCGGCGAGATCTACCGGATGGGCGTCGACCACGTCTACGAGCAGGCCCTGGCCGCCGCGCACGAAGAGCCATGAGGCTGCACGAGCTGCCCGACGGGGAGGCGGTCGCCCGGGAGGCGGCAGACCGGATCGCGGCTGCCGACGCCGAGGCGGGCGAGCGGTTTGCGATCTGCCTCTCGGGGGGCTCGACCCCCAAGACCTTGTACGGAATCCTGGCCTCGGATGAGTTCGCGTCACGGCTGCACTGGTCACGCTGGCACGTCTTCTTCGGCGATGAGCGGCGGGTGCCGCTGGATGACGAGCGCAGCAACTACGCGAATGCGCGGTGGGATCTGCTCGATCGCGTTCCCATCCCGCATGGCCAGATCCACCCGCTGACCGACGCCGACCAGTACGAGGGCCTGCTGCGGGCCTTCTTCGGCGAGCGGTGCGACTTCGACGTGCTCCTGCTGGGCATGGGCGACGACGGCCACACCGCCTCACTCTTCCCCGGCTCGATCTCGCTGCGCGAGGAGGAGCGGTGGGTGATCGAGCCGCCGGACGTGGTCGGAGGGACGGCCCGGCTGACGCTGACCCTGCCGGCGCTGCGGGCTGCTCGCAGGACGTTCTTCCTGGTCAGTGGGGTGGGCAAGCACGATGCGCTGACCCGCGTCCGCGGCGGCGAGCCGCTGCCGGCGGGGCTGCTGCCGGATGCCGACTGGCTGGTCGACCGGGCCGCGGTCGAGGGACGTTAGAGCGCCGTCAGCCGGTGGGGTGCGAGGCGTCGGTGAACTCGCGGAACTCGCCGGTCACCAGGTACACCGTCTGCTCGCCGATGTCGACGGCGTTGTCGCCGATCCGCTCGAAGCACCGCGCGATCATGATCGCCCTCAGCCCGGCCTCACGCGACGAGACCCCCTCGCGCTGCGCCAGCACCTCTGCCGCCACCTCGCGGTTCAGGTTGTCGAGCACCTCGTCGAGGTCGGTCAGCGACTCGGCGGTGGCGGCATCGCGGGACGCGAAGGACTCGAGCGCGACCCGGATCATCCTGTCGGCCTGCTCGGCCATCTCGCCGAAGTCGTTCTGAAGCTCCCAGCTCAGGTCGAGGCCGGCAATCAGCTTGGTCAGCTTGGCGATGTTCACGCACTGGTCGCCCATCCGCTCGAGATGGAAGTTGTCGTGCAGCACGGCGAGCACCAGCCGCAGATCGACGGCGACCGGCGTCTGCCGGGCCAGCAGCTGCTCGACGCTCTGCTCGATCTTCAGGTAGAGCGCGTCGGCCTGGTCATCGAGCCCGAGCACCCTGTTCGCCCGCCCCGGATCCTGCGCAGCCAGCGCGTGAGCGGCCTCTCCGAGCATCTTGAGGACGACGTCGCCCTGCTCGTGCAGCAGCGCCTCGAGCTCGTCGAGGCCGGCCTGAAAGGTTGAACGGGTCGCGGACACGATGCCTACGGTAGCGGGTCCCTCGATTCCGGGTGTGTGGGCTCCAGGGGCGTTGTCCATATCTTCACCTTCATGTAACCGGCAGATCACGCAAGGGCCCGGCGCGGTCGCTGTGACCCCCACCTTGGGCCGCTGAGATAGCATGGGCGCTCGTGAGCAGCGAACCCGCGCCGCCCGGTCCGCGTCCCGCCGACGACCTGATCGCGGTGCTGAACGGCCCGAGCACCGGCGCAGCCCCCGATCCCCGGCTGGCCGCGTTCGCGCGTGCCTACGCGCGCCGGGCTGACGCCAAGCGGGGCGATGCCGCCAGCGTCGAGCGGCTCGCCGCCCAGATCCGCGGCCTGTTCGAATTCGTGGACGCCCGGCCCCCCGGCGAGCTTGCCGTCCGCGCCTACAACCCGGACCCCGAGCGGGACGGGTGGCAGGCCGCCGGCACGGTCGTCGAGGCCAACCTGGAGGACGCCCCGTTCCTGATCGACACCGTCAGCGAGGAGCTCCGCCGGTACGGCCTGCAGGTGCGGGCGGTGGTGCACCCGGTGCTGGGCGTCGAGCGTGACAGCGAGGGCCGCGTAACGGCCATCACCGCGGCCCGCGGCGCCCTGCACCGCGAGTCGGTCATGCACTTCGAGGTCGACCGCCGTCTGGGCGACACCCAGCTGGCGGCGCTCGCCGACGACGTCCGGCGGGTGCTGGGCGATCTGCGGCTGGCGGTGCGCGACTTCCACACGATGGCCGACCGAATCGACCGTATGGTCGAGTTCGCGCAGGTTGCCGGCTCGCGGTACGGCCGCGACGAGATCGCCGAGACGGTCGCCTTCCTGAAGTGGCTGGCGGACGACAACTTCGTGTTCCTGGGCTACCGGGAGTACCTGATCGACGGCCATGCGGGCGAGCAGACGGTGCGCGTCGCACCGGGCTCAGGCCTGGGGATCCTGTCCGAGGAGACCGGTTCGGGGTTCGCCCAGCCGGTGCCGGTCGCGGGGCTCGACCCGGGCCTTCGCGAGCGGGTGCTCGGCGGCCCGCTGCTGGTGATCACCAAGACCAACCGCGAGGCAACCGTCCACCGCCGAGTCCGGATGGACTACATCGGGGTCAAGCAGGTGGGCCCCGACGGCACCGTCACCGGCGAGCTGCGGATGGTCGGCCTCTTCACCAGCAAGGCGTACATGGAGCCGGCGCGGACGATTCCGCTCGTCCGCCGCAAGCTCGAGCAGATCATGGAGCAGGAGGACCTGTTCCCGGGGTCGCACGATTACAAGGCCGTCGTCGCGATCTTCGAGAGCTTCCCCAAGGACGAGCTGTTCGCAGCCACCGCCGAGGATCTGCGTGCGACGATCATCACCCTGCTCGGCCTCGAGGAGCACACGCAGGTGCGGCTGTTCGTGCGGCCCGACCTCGAGGGCCGGAGCGTTTCGGCGACCGTCGCCCTCCCGCGCGACCGCGTCTCCACCGACCTTCGGATCCGGCTGCAGAACCTGTTCGAGGAGCGGTTCGACGGGGAGTCGGTCGACTACCACCTGTCGTTCGGCGAGGTCGATCCGGCGCGCTTCCACTTCACCATCCACGTCCGTGGCGCGATTCCCGACGTCCCGGTCGACGAGCTGGAGCGCGACGTGATCGCCGCCTGCCGGACCTGGGACGACGCCCTCTCCGACGCCCTGGTCGAGGATCTTGGTGAGATCGCCGGCCACGAGCTGGCACGCCGCTACGCCGGGCTGTTCCCCGGCTACTACAAGTCGGCCGCCGCGATGTACATGGCCCGCTTCGACGTCACGCAGTTCGAGCGGCTGAGCGCCGAGACGCCCCTACGTGGTGGCGCTGCAGAACGAGATCGACACCCCGGATCCGCTGACCAGGTTGAAGCTCTACAAGACAGGCGGCAAGGCCCCGCTGTCCGATCTGCTCCCGGTGCTGGAGGCGCTCGGCCTGACGGTGGTCGAGGAGGTGCCGACCCGGCTCCGCGACGACGACGGCTCCGGCCGGTACCTCCATGACTTCGGCGTGCTCGGGCCGGGGGGCGTGCAGCTCGACCTTCCCCGGGTCGGCGACCTGGTCGCCGGCACGGTGCGCGCCGTCTGGGATCGCAGCGCCGAGAGCGACTCGCTGAACCGCCTGGTGCCGGCTGCGGCGCTGAGCTGCCGTCAGGTGACCATCCTGCGCGCCTACCGGCAGTACCGTCAGCTGCTGGGCGGCAGCTTCACCAAGCGCTATCAGAACGACGCGCTGGTGCGGAACGCGGATGTCTCCCGCAAGCTGGTCGAGCTGTTCGAGGCGCGGCACGACCCCGAGCGCATGGTCGGCGTGGACGAGCAGGAGCGGCTCGAGGCAGGCATCGCCGCCGATCTGGATGCGATCGCGAGCCTCGACGACGACCGCATCCTGCGCGGGTTCCTGCGCCTGATCGTGGCGACCGTCCGTACGAATGCGTACAAGGACGGCGGCGCCCTGCCCTACCTGTCGTTCAAGCTCGACTGCCCCCAGGTGCCGGGGATGCCCAAGCCGGTGCCGCGCTGGGAGATCTTCGTCTACAGCCCGACCATGGAGGGCGTCCACCTGCGCGGCGGCTTCGTGGCCCGCGGCGGCATCCGCTGGAGCGACCGGATCGAGGACTACCGCACCGAGATCCTGGGGCTGATGAAGGCGCAGATGGTCAAGAACGCCGTGATCGTGCCGACCGGCGCCAAGGGCGGGTTCGTGCTCAAGGCGCCGCCGGCGGGGCGGGACGAGCTGATGGAGGAGGAGCGACGCCAGTACATCGTCCTGATGCGCGGCATGCTCGACCTCACCGACAACATCGCCGGCGGCCAGGTCGTGCGCCCACAGGGCGTACGCGTTCTCGACGAGGACGCCGACGCCTACCTGGTGGTCGCAGCCGACAAGGGCACCGCCCACCTGTCCGACACCGCCAACGAGGTCAGCGCCGAGTACGGGTTCTGGCTCGGCGATGCGTACGCATCGGGCGGCTCGTCCGGCTACGACCACAAGGTGCTGGGGATCACCGCGCGCGGCGCCTGGGAGAGCGTCAAGCGGCACTTCCGCGAGATCGGCCGGGACGTGATGACCGAGCCGTTCACCTGCGTTGGCATCGGAGACATGTCGGGTGACGTGTTCGGCAACGGCATGTTGCAGTCGCCGACAACGAAGCTTGTGGCCGCCTTCGACCACCGCCACGTGTTCATCGACCCTGACCCCGATCCGGCGACCTCGTTCGCGGAACGGCGCCGGCTGTTCGGCCTGCCGCGGAGCTCGTGGGATGACTACGACCGCACGCTGATCTCGGCCGGTGGCGGCGTGTGGCCGCGCTCCGCGAAGGCGGTGGAGCTGTCCGATGCGGCGCGGGTGGCACTCGGAATCGACGCCACCACCCTGCCGCCGACCGAGCTCTGCCAGGCGATCCTGCGCGCGCCCGTCGACCTGTTCTGGAACGGCGGCATCGGCACGTTCGTGAAGGCGTCGGAGGAGACCCAGGCCGACGCCGGCGACCGCGCGAACGACAGCCTGCGGGTCGACGGTCGCGACCTCCGGGCAACCGTCGTCGCCGAGGGGGGCAACCTGGGGTTCACGCAGCGCGGCCGCATCGAGTACGCACTGAACGGGGGCCGTATCAACACCGACGCCATCGACAACTCGGCAGGCGTGGACTGCTCCGACCACGAGGTGAACCTGAAGATCCTGCTGGCCCAGGCACTGGAGGCGGGCGAGCTCGACCTGCCGGGCCGCGACGCGCTGCTCGCACAGGTGGCCGACGACGTCGTCGCTCACGTGCTCTACGACAACTACCTGCAGGTGCAGATCCTGTCGCAGGAGTCCGCGGTCAGCAATCGCCGGCTGGAGAACTACGAGGACCTGATGCTCGAGCTGGAGTCGCGCGGCCTGCTCGACCGCGAGCTGGAGTCTCTGCCCGCGAGCGAGCAGATGGTCGAGCGGCAGCGGTCCGGGCGCGGCATGGCCCGCCCCGAGCTGTGCGTGCTGCTCGCCTACGCCAAGCGCCTGCTGCGCGACGACATCCTGCCCTCGACCCTGCCCGACGACCCCCACCTGCACGACGACCTCGCGGCCTACTTTCCGCGTCCGGTGGTCGCGCAGCTGGGCCAGCACCTGGCCAAGCACGCGCTGCGCCGGGAGATCATCGCCACCATCGTCACCAATGACGTGATCAACTCGATGGGGATCACCTACGTGCCGCGGATGGCTGCCGAGACCGGCGCCGCTGCCGACGAGGTGGTCAAGGCGTTCCTGGTCGCGCGCGAGGTGAGTGACGCCCGCGCTCGCTGGGACGACGTGGAGCGGCTCGACGGCGTGGTCCCTGCGGACGTCCAGGGCGAGCTGATGAGCGGCGTCGACGGCATGGTGGAGGAGCTCGCCCGGTGGTACCTCCGCCACGTGCCCGACATCGACCTGGGGCGCGAGATCGAGCGAGGCAAGAGCGGGTTCGCCGAGCTGCTCGACCATCTCGACCGCTCGGCGACCGCGGCCGGCAAGGCGGCGCGCGACGACCGCTTCGCGGCCCTCGTCGACCGCGGCGTGCCGGACGCGCCGGCCCGGTTCGGAGCCGCCGTTCCCGACGTCGTGTACGCGCCGGACGTGACAGCGGTAGCCCAGGAGACGGGCCGGCCGGTGAGCGAGGTCGCCCACCTGTTCTTCCTGCTCGGCGAGCGCCTGTACCTGGACACGATCCAGGAGCGGATCAGCGCGCTGCCGGCGAACAACCGGTGGCAGCGGCTGGCCCTGCGCGCCCAGATCGACGACCTCTGGCTGCTTCGCCGGCAGATCGCAACACGGGTGATCTCGGGAGCCCTGGGCGACGTCGACGGCGCCGTCGAGGCCTACCTGGCCGCGCGCGCCGACGCCTACCAGCGGCTGGGGAAGATGATCGCCAACTCCGGCGGCCCGGGTGACAATGACGCGGCGGTGGTGGCGGTGATGGTGCACCAGCTCCGCCAGGTCGCCGAGTGAACCGGCTGGCGGACGAGACCAGCCCGTACCTGCTGCAGCACGCCGGCAACCCGGTCGACTGGTACCCGTGGGGCGAGGAAGCGCTGGGCCGCGCGGTCGCCGAGGACCGGCCGATCATGCTCTCGGTCGGGTACGCGGCATGCCACTGGTGCCACGTCATGGAGCGGGAATCGTTCGAGGATCCCGAGACCGCCGCTCTCATGAACCGGCTGTTCGTGAACATCAAGGTCGATCGTGAGGAGCGCCCCGACCTGGACGCCGTGTACATGAACGCGGTGGTCAGCCTGACCGGCCGAGGCGGCTGGCCGATGACGGTGTTCCTGACTCCGGACTGCCGGCCGTTCTACGGCGGCACCTACTACCCCCCAGAGCCCCGCCACGGAATGCCCGCGTTCCGGCAGGTGCTGGAGGCGGTGGCCGAGGCCTATCAGGAGCGGCGCGACGAGGTCGTCACCGCGGCCGGCAGGCTGTCGGCAGCTCTCGACAGCGCGGCGCGGATTCCGACGTCGGGCGAGCCCCTGACCGAGCAGGTGCTGGTCGATGCCGAGCGCGGGCTTCGCCAGATCTACGACCCGCGGTTCGGCGGGTTCGGCGCCGCGCCGAAGTTCCCGCCGGCCAGCGTGATCGAGTTCCTGCTCCGGGAGCACGTGCGCAGCGGATCTGCCGACGCGCTGGCGATGGCGGTGGGGACGCTCGACGGGATGGCGCTGGGCGGGATGTTCGACGTCGTGGGCGGCGGGTTCGCCCGCTACTCCGTGGACAACCTGTGGCTTGTCCCGCACTTCGAGAAGATGCTCTACGACAACGCGCTGCTGGCGGCCGCGTACCTCCACGCGCACCTGCTCACGGGCGACGACCGATACCGGCGGGTGGTGGAGCTGACGCTGGACTTCATGCTGCGCGAGCTGCGACTCGACGAGGGGCTGTTCGCATCGTCGCTGGACGCCGACACGGACGGGGTGGAAGGCGCCACCTACGTCTGGACGCCGGCGGACCTGCGCGACGCGCTGGGCGAGGCCGATGGGGCGGCGGCCGCCCTCTACTACGGCGTTGACGAGCCCGGCAACTTCGAGGGCGCCACCATCCTGCGGCCACAGGGCGATCCGCCTGTGAACCTCGAGGACATCCGCGCCCGCCTGCTCGCGGCCCGCAACCTGCGAGCGCAGCCGGCCCGCGACGAGAAGGCGATCGCCGCCTGGAACGGCCTGGCGCTGGCGGCCCTGGCCGAGGCCGGCGAGCGGCTCGGGCGGGCGGACTACGCGGACGCCGCGCTGGCGTGCGCCGAGGCGCTCGAGACGGTGATGCGCGACGGGACCGGCAGGCTGCAGCGCAGCTACCGGGCCGGCAGGGCGGCGGTACCGGCGTTCCTCGACGACCACGCGGCGGTTGCCCACGGCCTGCTCCAACTGCACCAGTCGACCGGAGACGAGCGCTGGTTCGTCGCTGCGCGAGACCTGGCGCGGGACGCGGCGGTCCGGTTCCGCGACCCCGCCGGCGGCTTCTTCTACAGCTCCGATGAGGCCGAGCGCCTGATCGCGCGGCACAAGGATCTCGACGACAACCCAACGCCCTCGGGTCAGTCGCTGCTTGCCCATACGCTGCTGCGCCTGGCACGACTCGACGGCGGTTCCGACGACGGCGCGGAGCAGGTGCTGCGGCTGGCTGCGCCCTACCTGGAACACTCGCCCCAGGGCTTCGGGCAGGCGCTGTGCACGCTCGGTCTGTACCTGGCGCCACCGATCGAGGTGGCAGTGGTGGGCACCCCGGGCAGCGCACGCGAGGCGCTGGTGGACGTTGCCCGCGCGGGGTTCCGGCCGCACACGGTCGTCGCCGTCGGCGATGGCGTCGCCGCCTCGGCAATCACCCTGCTGGAAGGGAAGACAGCGATCGGCGGCGACCCGGCTGCCTACGTCTGCGAGCGGTTCGCCTGCCAGGCGCCCGTGACGGATCCCCACGCGCTGGCGGCTGCGCTTACATGACCGATCTCGACGAGCTCAAGCGGGCCGCGGCGATCTCGGCGATCGACGCCGAGGTACGGAGTGGGATGCTGCTTGGCCTGGGCACCGGGTCGACCGCGGCGTTCCTGCTCGACGGGCTGGCCGAGCGGCTGTCCGACGGCAGGCTCGGCGACATCTCAGGCGTGCCCACCTCTCAGGCGACCGCCGACCGCTGCCGGGAGCTGGGGATCCCGCTGGCGGATCTGGCCGATCGCCCGCTGCTCGACGTGGCCATCGACGGCGCCGACGAGGTGGCGCCGGGCCTCAACCTGATCAAGGGCCTGGGCGGCGCGCAGCTGCGTGAGAAGGTGATTGCCTGCTCCGCCGCGCGGTTCGTGGTCGTCTGCGACGACCGCAAGCTGGTCGACCGGCTGGGGCAGGGAGCGCCGCTGCCGGTCGAGGTGATCGACTTCGCGCTGCCCCTGTGTAAGCGCCTGCTGGAGCGGGACGGCTGGAGCTGGTCGCTCCGGCTGGGCTCCGACGGCCGCCCGTTCGTCACCGACGAGGGGAACCGGATCCTGGACTGCCGCCGCGACGACTGGAGCGATCCCAACGGCCTGGCCGAGCGGGTCGCCGCGGTGCCCGGCGTCGTCGCCCACGGGTTCTTCCTCGGCATCGCGGTGTCTGCCCACGTGGCCGGCGCCGGCGGCGTCTCAGTGCTCACGGCGTAACGCTTCGGCGGTGATGCCGAGGCGCTGCTCCATCACCGCCACCGCCTCGGGGTTGCTGTCGGCGAGCACGAACCGGCGGCCGAGCTGCTGGGCGACGGCGCCCAGCGTCCCCGAGCCCGCGAAGAAATCGCCCACCAGGTCGCCGGGCGCACTCGAGGCCTGCACGATGCGCCGCAGCACGCCCTCCGGCTTCTGGTTCGGGTAGCCGGTCTTCTCGGATCCGGTCGGCGACACGATGGTGTGCCACCAGACGTCGGTCGGCAGCTTGCCGCGGGCAGCCTTCTCCGGCGTCACCAGGCCGGGCGCCATGTAGGGCTCGCGCTCGACCGCATCGGCGTCGAACAGGTAGCGGTCGCGGTCGCGGACGTAGACCAGGATGGTGTCGTGTTTCGCCGGCCAGCGCCGCTTCGGCTTCCCGCCGTAGTCGTAGGCCCAGATGATCTCGTTGAGAAAGCACTCCCGGCCGAACAGCCCGTCGAGCTCGACCTTGGCGTAGTGCGCCTCGCGGTAGTCGAGATGGAGGTAGAGCGTGCCCTGGTCGTCGAGCAGGTCGCGGCAGCGGGCAAGGCGGGGCCCCAGGAACGCCATGTAGTCGTCGTAGGCGTCGTCGTAGGCTCGGTCGGCGACGGGCGTGCTGCGGTAGCGACGACCGCCGAAGCCGCTGCGGTCGCCGTTCGGATCGGCCTGCACCGAGATCGACTCGCGCCGCTGGCGGCGGCCGGTGTTGAACGGCGGGTCGAGGTAGATCAGCCGGAAGCTGGCCGGTTCCAGCTGCTGCATCAGCTCGAGGTTGTCGCCCAGCAGGATCCGGCCATCCACTCCTCACACCATACTCTCAGGCGTCCCACAGACTTGGCTGTCAGAGTCCGAATCAGCATGAACGAGTCGAGGATCGAGTCTGCTCGCTCCAGAGCCGCGATCGTCAAGCGGGTCGCCGTCGTGGCTGCAGGGGCGGCGTTCGTGGCAACGCTGGTTGCCGCACGCTCCAACGTGCCCAGCCATGCCCACGGCAAGCCACGGCCACTGGCGGTGCCCAGCGGGTTCCAGAGGGCGCTCAGCGGCAGTGGGATCTCGGGAGGCCAGGTGGCGCCGGCGCAATCGCCGCCCAGCGGGTCGACGGGAGTCTCGTGAGCGACCTGTTCCGGTTCCGGTCGATGGGGTGTGAGGTGCTCGTTGCCGGGGCCGATGATCCGCAGCGGCGGGCGATCCGGCGGCTCTTCGAGGAGCGCGACGCGCGCTTCAGCAGGTTCATCCCCACCAGCGAGCTGTGCCGCGTCAACCACTCCGCTGGGCGGCGGGTTCTGGTCAGCCCTGCGTTTGCCGAAGCGCTGTACGCGGCGCTCGACGCCTGCCGGCAGACAGACGGGGTTCTCGACCCGACGCTGGGCTGGGCTCTCGTCTCCGCCGGCTATGACTGCGATTTCGGAGCGCTGGCACCGAGCGAGCTGCCTCCCGGCCCCGCGCATCCCGGCCGCGCCGGCGAGGTTCGCACCTACGGCCGGCTGATCTCCGCTCCGCCGGGCGTCTTGCTCGATCTGAACGGGGTGGTCAAGGCGATGGCCGTCGACGACGCCGCGGAGCTGCTCCCCTCGGGCGGGTGGGTCTCGGCCGGCGGCGACCTGGCGATTGCCTCGCCCACCGACATCGCGCTGCCGGGTGGCGGCGCGGTGCGGCTGGAGCGCGGCGCCCTGGCCACCAGCGGGTCGTCCCGCCGCCGGTGGGTACGCGACGGAATCGTGCAGCACCACCTGATCGACGCTCGCACAGGGCGCCCCTCGACCTCGCCGTGGGAGCAGGTCACCGCCTGCGGATCGACCTGCCTGCACGCCGACACCGCGGCCCGGGCTGCATTCCTGCTCGGCCGCGACGGGCCCGACTGGCTGGACGACCACGGGGTGCCCGGCAGGTTCATTGACCGTGACGGAGTGGTGGTCATGACGCGCCTGTGGGCCGAGATGACCGAGGGCTGGCCGGCGTGCACCTGACCTCGAGCCCGGTCGACTGGTACGCGGCCCGGGCCGCCGGGATCGTCGCCTATGTCCTGCTGACCAGTGTCGTCTGCGTCGGGATCGGGCTCGCCGGGCGGGAACGGCTGCCCGGGTGGCCGCGGTTCGCCGTCGAGGACGTGCACCGGTTCGGCGGCCTGCTGGTCGGGGCGTTCCTCACCCTGCACATCGCCACGGTGGCGATCGACTCGTTCCTGCCGTTCAGCCTCACCCAGCTGGTCGTCCCTCTTGCCGCCCACTACAGGCCGATCTGGGTGGCGCTGGGCATCGTCGCCGCCGAGCTGCTGATCGCCCTTGCGATCACGAACCACTACCGGCGGCGCATCCCCTACCGCTGGTGGCGCACCACCCACTACCTCAACTTCGTCGTCTGGACGGCCGCGACCCTCCACGGGATCGGCAGCGGCACCGACCGCGGCGCCTGGTGGATGCAGGCGCTGTACGCGATCTCGGTCGCATCGGTGCTGATGCTCCTGGCCCGTCGCATCGGCCGGCCGAGGCTGGTGCCCCTGGGGGCGGCCGTCGGCCTGCTTCCGGTGCTGCTTGCAGCCGGCCCGCTGGCACTTGCGTCACATCCGTGGAATGCGGCGTCGTTCCGCGATCGCCTGACCGGGCAGATCCTGCAGCAGGGCGGCGACACGGGCCAGATCGTCTCGATGTCCGGCTCGGCCGGCGGGGCGCAGCCGGTGCTGGTGCGCGCCGACCTCCTGCTCGCGGCAGGCGGGCAACAGCAGACGGCGTTCCGGATGGAGTACCTGCCCAGCGGACAGCTGTGCTCGGGGACGGTCACGGCGACCCGTTCGACCGGCTTCGACGCCACCTGCCGGATGAGCGACGGGTCGCAGCGCGACGTGTCAGCCGACTGGAGCCTGACCGGCGGCAGCAACCTGTCGGGCACCATCGTGTCCCGCCCTGTTGCCGGGCACGACGACTAGAAGACCGGCGGCGGCTAGGTCTGCTTGCGGAGGATCTGCTCGCGTGACGGGCGGCGCACGTTGCGCACCCAGCCGAGCTTCTCCCAGCCGGCGATCATGAGCGCGCTGAGGTCGATCTGCGCCCGCCCCAGGCCGTGCGTTGCAGAGCTCGGGAAGACGTGGTGGTTGTGGTGCCACGACTCGCCCAGCGACGGCAGTGCCAGCACCCAGTTGTTCGTGGACTGGTCGTGGGCTGCGAACGGCCGCCGGCCGAAGTAGTGGCAGATCGAGTTCACGCTCCAGGTCACGTGGTGGTTCAGGAACAGGCGCACGAGCCCGCCCCACAGGAGGCCGGTGAGCGCACCCTTCCAGGTGCCCGAGATGGCGTAGCCGATCCAGAACGGCACCACGAACCCGAGCACCGCCCAGAGCAGGAATGTGCGGTCGATGAAGCGGACGATCGGGTCGTCCACCAGATCCTTTGCATAGCGCTGAACGTCCGCCGCCGGGTTGACCGCGAACATCCAGCCCATGTGGGCATGCAGCAGGCCCCTCAGCTGGCCCCCGAGTCCGCCGCCGAAGCCGTGGTGCGGGCTGTGCGGGTCGCCTTCCTTGTCAGAGAACGCGTGGTGGGTGCGGTGGTCGACCGCCCAGGCGATCGCGGGTCCCTGAATCGCCATCGAGCCCAGCACCAGCAGCGTCGCCTTCAGCGGCGGGATGGCCTCGAACGCCCGATGCGTCAGCATCCGGTGGAACCCGATGGTGATGCCGAAGCCCATCAGGATGTAGAGGATCGCCATCAGGCCCAGGTCGCTCCAGCCCACGGCGTTGTTCCAGAGCAAGGTGACGGCTGCCAGCACCCCGGCGAACGGGATCAACGTGATCGCGAGCATGGTGCTCTTTTGCCCCCAGCCGGGAACGCTGACGGGGACGGGGGTGGTTGTGGTCACGTGGCTCCCTTGTGCGCGTGCTGTTCGCGCATCTGTCGCTTGTGCTCCCGCTTTGCGGTCTGATAGGCGACGAGTGCTTCCGGTGAGTCGACGTCGCCCAGCGTCGGATGATTCGGCAGCACCCGCTCATATCCCTCCGGGTGCACACCAAACTGCTTGATCAACGTCGCCGTCAGGCTCCGCACCTTCATGTCCCCGAAACCGGGGAGCGAGCCGATCCGCGCCACCATGTCCTCGCCCGTCACAGCCTCTGTCCAGACCCGCGATCCGTCGCCGGCGAAGCGGTCGGCGATGTCGGCGGACAGCGCCTGAACGCGCTGTGCCATCGAGCCCGGGAAGCGGTGGATCGCCGGGCGCTCCCGGAACACCGCCTCCAGGGTGGCGGGGTCGGTTGCGGCAATGCGGCCGGGATCGAGGTGTCCGAGCCGCTGCTTGATCACGTACGGCCCGGCGAACGCCTTGGGAACCGGCACCTGCTGGTCGAGCGCGAAGCCGATCAGGAGCGCATTCGGATCCTGCGCGATCAGTCGGCAGGCCTCCGGATCGTCGGTCCAGGGCAAGCTGGCAGGCATGGTGGTCTTGACCATCCGACGGAGCCTACCTGGCCGCCGGCGCTTCGTCTGCAGGTGTTCCAATCATCGCCACATGCTGAGACGGCCCAGCGCTACCCTCCGTTGCGTGAAGCTGGTGCTGGCATGGGAGGCTCTGCCCGGGCAGGTGCAGATCGCCATCGCCTACCCGGTGCTGACGGTACTGCTCTTCCTGCTCCATCTGGGACCGCTCAGCCAGCCCGTCGGCCGGGCGATCTTCTACGGCATGTTCTGGGCAGTCCCGGGGACGGCGCTGCTGGTGATCGGGACGAGGAACGAGGCCGCGAAGCGGCGCGGCCAGCAGCCCCAGGACCCAGACCCCGGGGTCAGCGACTAGCGCCCAGTGCCAGGCCGGCGCGGTAGGCGTCGCGCACCTCGTCCGCCGACCACGGCGCCGGCGCCACCGAGATGAAGTAGTCGGCGAGGGCCTTGTCGGCGAGCTCCTCCAGCATCTCGTCCTTGACGCCGACCGACTCCATGGTCTCGAACGAGAGCTCGGTCAGGATCCGGTGGACGGCACGCACGGCGCGGGAGCCGTCACCGCTGCCGTCGTCGGGCTCTCCGAGCGCGTCTGCGACCCGCTCGAACTGCTCCGGGACGTACCGGCGGTCGCGGTCCATCGTCTCGGCCAGCACCAGGCCGATGGTCAGCCCGTGGGGGAGCCCGAGCATGCCGCCCAGAGCCTGGGCGAGCGAGTGCTCCGAACCGCAGTCGGAGATGTTCATCGCCAGGCCGGCAAGCAGGCTGGCGCAGGCCATCCGCGATCGCGCGTCGGCGTCCGAGCCGTCGCGGCACACCCGCACCAGCGCCTGCCCGGCCAGCCGGGTGGCCTCGAGCCCGACCGCGTCGCCGATCGGGGTGCGCACCGTCACGACCAGAGCGGCGATCGCCTGCGCCAGCGCGTCGATGCCGGTGTAGGCGGTGATCGACCGCGGCAGCCCGTGGGTCAGCACCGGGTCGACGAGCGCGTACTGGGCGCGCAGCAGCGGGCTTGCGATGCCCGCCTTGACATGGGTCTCCTGGTCGGTGATGACCGCTCCGCCGGAGACCTCCGAACCGGTGCCGGCGGTCGTCGGGATGCACACCAGCGGGATCCGCGGCTCCTCGTAGGCGGCCTCGCCGCGGGCGAACCGCAGGTACGGCCCGCCCTGGCCGGCGACCAGGCGGCCGGCCTTGGCGGTGTCCATCGCCGAGCCCCCGCCGATGCGCGACCACGGCGTCGGCGCCGCTGTCGTGGAGCGCGGCGGCCGCCTCCTCGACCAGCGCGACCGTCGGCTCCCCGGCGTCCTTCTCGAACCGCACCGCGCCGGTCAGCGGCTCCAGCGCTGCCGCCACTCCGGGCACCAGCTCGGGCAGCCCCCGGTCGATGATCACGAACGGCCGCGATGCGCCCTCGTCGGCCAGCACCCCCGCCAGCTCGGAGGCAACGCCGTCGCCGAACCGGATCTTGACCGGAAGGTGGTTGCGGAAGGGTGCGATCATGGTGCGTCCTTCGTGAGTGGGTGAACGGGGTCGCCGACGCGCACGATGCCCGGCGCCTCGACGTCGGCATAGACGCCGAAGTAGATCTGCTTGTCGCCGTCAGGCGGCCGGTAGGAGGCGATCAGCCGGAGCGTGTCCAGGTCGCGGTCGCCCGTCTCGGGGTTCCGCGTCGTCAGGCTGCAGCGGGGATCGAGTCGGACAACGCGCAGCACCGCGTTGCCCGCCTGGACGCGCTGCCCTACCCACGCGTCCTCCTCGTGGGGATCGCCACCGCGCAGCAGCAGGGTGGGTCGGAATCGGCGCGCCTCCGGGGTGTCGGGCAGTCGGCAGCGCCGCTGCAGCTCCGCGAGCGACTCCTCGCCCAGCATCGACACTGCCACCGAGTCCTTGCCCAGAGCCGGGCCGTCCTCGACGCGAACCAGGCGCAGGTCGCGCCCGGCAACTCCGGTGATGGCCTCCGCCCAGGGTCCTGCGACGATGCTGCCGGCGACCGGCTCCCCCCACAGCTGCGTCTGGAACGGTTCGCCCTGCTGGGGCTGCCCGTCGACGCGTTCCCCACTGGGGAGGGTCACCACCAGACGGTCCTCGACCGGGTCGTAGCTCGCCGAGATCGTGGCCAGGGCCCCGATCTCCCGCTGGGTCATCACCCTGCCCGAAGGGTCGACCAGCACGAACCGGCGGTCGTCGGTGATTCCGGTCGGAGTCAGCTCGGCTTCGTCCAGCGACTCCAGCCGCAGCGACTTGATCGGCGTGGCGTGGATGGCACTGACGCGCAGCGGCATGGTCGGGTAGCCTACCGGCATGTCAGACACCGGTTTCGCAGCCGCCCTGGGCGAGCAGATCGCCTACGAGTTCGGCGCCTCGCAGCAGTACATCGCGGTCGCCGTCTACTACGACGACGAGACGTTGCCCAGGCTGGCAGCGCACTTCTACCGCCAGTCGCTCGAGGAGCGAAACCACGCGATGATGATGGTGCAGTACCTCCTCGACGCCGGCGAGCAGATCACGATTCCGGGAGTGGCCGCGCCGACGGTGCGCTTCGCCGACGTGGTGGAGCCGGTGGTGCTCGCACTCGCCCAGGAAAAGCGTGTGACCGAGCAGATCGGCGGGCTGGCGACACTCGCCCGCGACAACGGTGACTACGCCGGCGAGCAGTTCATGCAGTGGTTCATCAAGGAGCAGGTGGAGGAGGTCGCGAGCATGACCAGCCTGCTGAGGGTGGTCGAGCGCGCCCGCGAGAACCCGCTGCTGGCCGAGGAGTACCTGGCGCGTGAGGCCGCCGCCGAGGCCGCCGATCCGACCGCCCCGCATGCGGCCGGCGGCGCGCTCTAGCGCCGCTGCAGTCGTGCTCGGGCTGCTCGGGCTGACCGCCACTGGCTGCTTCGGAGGCTCCGGCTCCTCCGCCTCGAGCCAGGCGGCGCCGTCGTTCCACAGCCAGGCGCTGGCGATCTGCAGGAGAACCCAGCGACATGTCGTCGCGTTGGGCGCGCCCAACGCGGTGGCGTCGCTGCCGGATCTGGCAACGCACGGTGCCAGGCTGCTGGTGCTCCAGCGACGCGAGATTGCACAGCTCCGAGCCCTGCAGCCTCCCGCCTCGGATGCCGCGGACGTCCACGCGGCGCTGTCGGCGATGCAGGCCGCAACGGCAGCCGGTGCCAGGCTGGTCTCCTACGCCCGGCAGGGCGATCCGGGGGCGGTGATCGCGCAGGAGAAGGTGGTCACGGCGGCGGTCGCCGCGGCGAACCGTGCCCTGGTCCCGCTCGGGCTGAACACCTGCGCGGGCTAGCTCAGCGCGGCGATCCGGTCGGCCTCGGCCGCTGACAGCGGCCGCAGCGGCGCCCGGACGTCGGGCCTGACCGGCAGCCCGGCTCGGCCGAGGACGAGCTTCAGTGCGGCGATGAACCCGGTCGGCGGGATCGCGCTGCGCAGCTCGCGCATCCGGGCGGTGTGCGCGGGCGAGGGATCGCGCACCGCTGCGCCGACGTCCGCCGGGAACGCGCTGGCAAGGCCCGACACCGCGCCGGCGGCGCCCTCGGCCAGGCCGTCGGCCACCAGCGGCTCGGAGCCCACGTACACGGGCAGGCCGAGCCGGAGGTAGGGGCGCAGAGCGTCCATCGTCCCTTCGGACGCCTTGATCCCGGCGACGTTGTCCGCTCGCTCGGCGACGCGCTCGATCACGGCCGGCGGCAGCGGGTAGCCGCTGCGGGCGGCAAATGCGTAGAGATAGAAGGGCAGCGGTGCGCAGGCGGCGGCAGCGGCCGCAAAGTGCTCAACCAGCAGGTCGTCGTCGAGTGGGAAGTAGGGCGGGGGGATCACCGCAGCGCCGTCGGCGCCCGTCTCGGCAGCGTGGGCCGCGAGCGCCGCCGTCTCGGCCGTCGTCTGGGCGCCGCAATGCACGATCAGCGGGCCGCGGCACGCCGCCCGGAACAGCTCGGCGGCCTTGCGCCGTTCCTGCGGCCGCAGCAGGATGCCCTCCCCGGTCGTGCCGCAGCAGAAGATCCCGTCCGCGCCGCCCTCGGCGGTGAGGTGGGCGACCAGAGGCTCGATCGCGGCGTCGTCGAGCGCCTCGCCGCCATCCCGCAGGGGCGTCACCGAAGCGGCATACAACAGGGGCGCCATCGCTGTGCGAGCATACCCGGCTGGTGCGCGTCGTCTCGCAGTTGCCTGCCCGCGCCGACCTGGTGGTGGTCGGCGGCGGCATCGTGGGCGCCGCCACCGCCTTCTTCGCCTCCCGCGCCGGGCTGCGCGTGCTGATCGTCGAGCGGCTGCCCCGGCCCGCGGCATTCACGACCGCCGTCGCGGCCGGGGGCTATCGCCTGCAGCTCGAACATGCCGACGAGCTGGGCCTCGTCCGGCGCACCGTCGAGCTGCTGGAGCGGTTCGCCGACGAGACCGGCCAGACCGTCCACACGCCCGGGCTTCTGCGCCAGGGCTACCTGTGGCTGGCAACCGCCGAGGAGACCGCCGCCACTCAGAGAGAGCTGGTCGATCGTCAGCGCGCGTTCGGCGTCGACGGCGTCGAGCTGCTCGACGGCGAGCAGGCGCGCCGCGAGTTCCCGTGGCTGGATCCGTCGGTGCTCCAGGCGCGGTTCCGGGCGGCCGACGGCCTGATCGATCCGCGGCCGATCGCGATGGGGCTGATCGAGGGCGCGGGATGTGAGGTGGCGCTGGGCTGTGAGGTCGCCGGGCTGAAGACCGACAGCGGCCGCGTCCAGGGCGTGCGCACCTCGTGGGGCGATGTGGCCTGCGGCGGCGTGGTGGTCGCCTGCGGGCCGCTGTCCGGCCTGTTCGCCGAGCAGGCCGGCGTGCGCCTGCCGGTCGAGGCGCTGCGTCGCCAGCGCGTCGCCATCTGGAACGTGGCCGGCCTGCCGCCCGGGGCGCCGATGACCATCGACGAGGAGACGACCGTCCACTGGCGGCCGGTGGGCGACCGCGCGGCATACCTGCTCTACCCGGATCCCACCGAGCGGCCCGCCCCGCCCGCAACCCGGGTGGACGGCGACCCGGAGTTCGCATTCGGGCTGCTCGACCCGGCCAGCCCGCGCTGGATCGGGCGCACCGCGCCGTTCTGGTCGGAGGTGTGGAAGCGGAACTCGGCGGTCTGGAGCGTCCAGGCCGGCCAGTACACGATGACGCCCGATCAGCGGCCGTTGCTGGGTGAGACCGAGGTCGGCGGCCTCTTCGTCAACACCGGCTACAGCGGCCACGGCGTGATGGCGGGGCCCGGCGGCAGCGAGCTGCTGGTCGAGGTCATCACCGGCGCCCGCACCGACAACCCGTTCCGGCTCGACCGCGAGTTCACGACGAGCACCCAGGCGTTCTGAGACGATGCGCCCATGACCGTCGCTGCGGCCGTCCTCTCCGCCCCTCACGAACCACTTCGCGTCGAGTCGCTCGAGCTCGACGATCCCGGCCCCGCCGAGGTGCGCATCCGCTACGGCGCCAGCGGCGTCTGCCACAGCGACCTGCACTGCGTCGACGGCGAGTGGACGGTGCCGCTTCCGCTGGTGCTTGGCCACGAGGGCGCCGGCACGGTCGAGGCGCTGGGTCCCGGCGTGACCGGCCTCGCTGTCGGTGACCGCGTGATCCTGTCCTGGCGATACAGCTGCGGCCACTGCCGCGCGTGCGTGCGCGGCCGGTCCTGGGCGTGCACGAACACGCGCATGGGCGACTCCACGCTGGACGACGGAACGCTTCGTTTCCAGCGAGGCGACGGCACCGAGGTCTACCAGTATCTGTCGGTCGGAACGTTTGCCGAGGCGGCGGTGGTGCCTGCGCAGGCGGCGATCCCGGTGCCGCCGGAGCTCCCCTTCGACGTCGCCTGCCTGATCGGGTGCGGTGTCACCACCGGCGTTGGCGCTGTGGTCAACACCGCTGAGGTCGAGGCCGGCGCTTCCGTCTGCGTGATCGGCTGCGGCGGCGTCGGGCTGTCGGTTGTGATGGGAGCGGTGCTGGCCGGCGCCCACCCGATCATCGCCGTGGATGTGGAGGACGAGAAGCTCCAGCAGGCGGTCGACATCGGGGCCACCCACACGGTTCGCGGAGACGCGGACGTAGCCGCCCAGGTGCGCTCGATCGTGCCCGGCGGCGTCGACTACGCCTTCGAGGCCATCGGGCTCAAGCCGACCGTGGAGCTGATGCCGCGCCTGCTCTGCGTCGGCGGCACCGCAGTGATGGTCGGCATGTCAGCCGAGAACGTGGAGGTCAGCTTCTCGGGCTATGGCCTGCCCGAGTATGGGCACAGCGTCCTGGGCTCGAACTACGGGTCATCCGTGCCACCGGTGGATTTCCCCCGGCTGGCCGCGCTGCACCTGGCCGGCAAGCTGCCGATCGACCGCCTGATCACCGACCGGATCGGGCTGGACGGCGTCAACGCCGCCTTCGACGACATGCGCAACCGCCGCGGCGGGCGCGCGGTCATCCTCTACGACTAGGAAGCCCTGTCAGAGCTTCAGAGCCTGGCAGCGCGGAACGCAATCGTCACGTAGGGCAGCTCGATCGCCTCGGGCAACCCGTCGGCGATCCGGCGGATCCGTGCCTCTATCTCCGCCTTCTCGGCATCCGTCGCGATGATGTACTGCGACCTGCTCTGCACCAGCGGGAGCAGCTGGTTACGCGTGAGGGTGGTCGCATGTTCGAACAGCGCCCGGTCGGCCGGCCCGAACTGCGGGCCGAGCTCGATCGCCGGGCTCTCGTTCTCGGGGTGGCGCGTGCCGTCCTCCAGCCCCGCGACGCGGCCCAGCTCCGCGACCCATTCCACCGACTCGTCGCGGACGTTCCACAGCGGGCAGAGGTGTCCGCCCGGCCGAAGGACGCGGGCGATCTCGGCATGTGCAGCCGGGTTGTCGAACCAGTGGAACGACTGGGCGGCGGTGACCGCGTCCACCGACCCGTCGGGGAGCGGGATCGCCTCTCCCGATCCCTCGAGCACCTCGAAGCCAGGGTGGTGGGCCAGCAGTGCCGAGCGCATTCCCTGGTCGGGCTCGACTGCGACGACGTCGTGCCCGAGGCGTGCCAGCACCCGGCTGAAGATGCCGGTTCCGGCGCCCAGGTCGGCTACCCGTACCGGCGTGTTACCCAGCGTCCAGCGCACGGCCGGCTCGGGGTAGGACGGCCTGACCGAGTCGTAGAGCGCCGCCACCGGTCCGAACGACAGGCGGCGGCGCTCGATCTCTTCTTCCCGGTTCACGGCCGGGAGGCTAGACCCCGCAACGTCAGCCTGCGATGCCTGCAAGCAGTGCATCCAGCCGGACGTAGCTGGCGTTCAGGCCCCACTCCATTCCGCTGTTCAGCATCCCGTCGCGCTCCTCGGGGGTGTGGAACTGCATGGTGGTGATGACGCGGGTGCGGTCGCCCAGGTCCTCGAACTCGGCGATCTCGACCATGATGTGGCCGGGCATCGGCTCCCACTCGAAGGTACGGACGACGCGCTCCGGCGGCGTGACCTCGCGATAGACCCCGCGGAAGGCGCTCTCGTTGCCGTCCGGGCCGGCGGAGATGTATCGCCACATCCCGCCCGGCCGGACGTCCATCTGCTCGACCCGAGTCTCCCCGACACCCCACCACTGGGGGATCAGATCCGGGTCGTTGAAGGCAGCCCACACGCGCTCGCGGGGAGCGTCGAACACGCGCTCGACGTGGACCTCGCGATCGGTGGGAGTGCTGATGACGGCTGTCTGCTGCTCCGTGGTCATTCTCCATCTCCTTTCGTGCGTTCGAGAAGCGCCCCGAAGCGGTCGAGGCGCTCGTCCAGCATCCGTCGGTAGAAATCGACCCACTCCTGGACGTCGTCCAGGCGTCGCGGACCGAGGCTGCAGCGGCGCGCTCGTCCGACCTTCTCGGTCGTGACCAGCCCTGCGTCCTCGAGCACGGCGACGTGCTTCTTCATCCCGGTCAGCGAGATGGCGAACGGCGCGGCCAGCTCGGTGATTGTCGCGCTTCCCCGGCCGAGGTGCTCGAGCACCCCTCGGCGGGTGGGATCGGCGAGTGCGGCGAAGGTACGGTCGATCTGTGGATACTGAACCATCGGGTTCAGTATAGGAGTAAAGTTCGGCGATCGCAAACGCGGCGCCGTCTAGGAGCGGGAGAAGAGGGCTGCCGACGGCAGGTAGAACGCGGCGACCAGGAACGTCAGGATCACGCTCAGTAGCGGACTGACGACGGCCACCAGGAGCACGAACGCATACATCGGCACGCCGGGTGCGAAGGCCCGGGAGATCGCCTGGACGGCGCTGTCGGGCACGCCTTCGGCGATCAGCCTCCGGTTGTGCGAGGCATAGCGCCACCAGCAGTTGTAGATGATCGACATCACCACGAACGTGCCGTCGTAGACGTAGACCGCGGCCCGCTCGCCGTCCTTCTGCAGGTATTCCGCTACCAGGCTGGTCGGGAAGGGCAGGAACGCGACGGTGAGCAGGAGCAGCAGGTTGACGAACAGCAGCGTTCGATCGGCCCGGCCCATGGTTGCGACGCAGTAGTGGTGGTTCATCCAGATGATCCCGATCGTCAGGAAGCTGGTCGCGTAGGCGAGGTATGCCGGCCACAGGTGGGCGAGGGCGTGGCCGAGGTCGGAGCCTGGGGCCGACCCGACGCTGAGGTCGAGTACCAGCAGCGTCGCGGCGATCGCGAACACCCCGTCGCTGAATGCCTCCAGCCGGGAGGTTCCCATCTGCTCCATGGGCAGACGCTATCCGGCGGCCCTGACGTCGCCCGCTCGCTCAGGAGCGGTGAAAGGCCTCGAGCGCGTCCGCGACGGTGTCGAAGTAGTGGTCCTCGCCGATCCGAGCTGTGACGCCGAAGCGGTCGAGCTCGCGCTTCAGTGCGTCGCTCGCCTCGACGACGGCGAGCACGATCTTTCGCAGCCGGAGCTGCTCCGCCAGCTCGAGGAGCGCCATGCCGCCGGTATAGTCGACGTCGTCGATCCCGTCGGCGAGCAGCACGAACCACTTCGGTGGATCCGGCCGGTCGACCAGCTCCACCACGTCCTCCGCCAGCCCCTCGGCGTTGGCGTAGAAGATGCCGACGGCGAACCGGTAGACGACGACCCCCGGCTCGATCTCATCGGTCTGCGCGCTCGGCGGCTGCATGACCAGGTCGCCGCTCTTGTCGAACGTGACCACCGAGTTGTGCGGCAGGTAGTGACGGCGGACGTGCAGCACGATCGACAGCACGATCGCGAGGATGATTCCCTGCTCGACCCCGACGCACACGACCACCACAGCGGTCAGCGCCGCCACTGTGAACTCGTCCTTGCGGAGGGAGTAGATCCGGCGCATGTGCCTGACGTCGATCAGCTTCACGCCGATCACGAACACCACGGCCGACAGCACGGCGTTGGGGAGGTACTGCAACGGCCTGGTCAGGAACAGGAGCACGATCGCAACCACCACCGCGGTCGTCAGCTGGGCGACCTGCGTATGGCTCTTTGCCTCGTCGACCATCTCGGTCTTGGTCGGGCTGCCGTTGACGACGAAGGTGCTGCTGAAGCCGGCGGCGATGTTCGCCATCGCCAGCCCGACCAGGTCGTCGTTCTCGGACAGCCGCTCGCGGTACTTGACGGCATAGGCGCGGCTGGTGGCGGCGCTCTGGGCGAGGATGACGAGGAACATCGACGCGGATGTGCCGACGAGCTTGGGAACGTCGCTCCAGGCGATCCCGCTGGGCAGGCCGATGTGCGGCAGGCCGCTCGGCACAGGCCCCAGGATCGAGACGCCGTGCGACGACAGGTTGAACGCGTAGCTGACCACGATGGCGCCGACCACTGCCACCAGACCGCCGGGGACCGCCTTGATCCAGCGCTTGAACACGACCAGGACGGCGATCACCGACACCGAGACGGCGAGGGTCGCGCCGGAGGTTTGACCGACCTCGCCGAGCGTGTCCCAGAACTTGATCACGGTGCCGCTGATGGCATGCGATGAGACATCCGGAGCCGGCACGCCCAGCATTCCGCCGAGCTGCCCCATGGCGACCTGTACGCCGACGCCGGTGAGGAAGCCGATGAGAACGGTGCGGGAGATGAAGTTCGCAAGGAATCCGAGTCGCACGATCCTGGCCAGCAGCAGGAACCCGGCCGCGATCAGCGCGCTCAGGCTGGCGAAGGCCAGCCACCGGGAGGTGCCCGGTTCCAGGCCGCTGATGCCCATCCCGGCAATGCCTGCGTACATGATCGCCGCCGTGGCCGAGTCGCCGCCGACCACCAGGTGGCGCGACGAGGCGAACAGCGCGTAGGCGGCAATCGGGAGCAGGATCGTGTAGAGGCCCGTGATCACGGGCGTCCCCGCGATCTTGGTGTAGCCCATCACCTCGGGGATGGCGAGCGCCGCCAGCGTGATGCCGGCGACGACGTCTCTGCTCAGCCAGGCTCGGTCATACGGCAGGATCCCGCCCAGCAGCGAGACGATGTGCGGCCGTTTGGCGGCTGTCCTCAGCGGGGCTCCAGGCGGTGCGGCGGGTGCTGCCACGGCGGAACTATCCCAGCTTTTCACCAGTTGGAGACCGGTGGAGACCGCGGGCTCGCCGGCCGCCACGTGGCGGCACCGTCACCGCGAGGAAGCGTCCTCGCGGTATTCGCGGCGCGTGGATGCGTGCTTACGAATGGACATGCAGGGTGGGCCGGTACGTGAGCTCCTGGATATTGCCGTCGAGGGTGCGACTCTCGAGCAGCTCGAGGTCGAAGTCGGCCGCGCCCTCGAAGATCGCATCCGATCCGTTCTGGCCGGTTATCACAGGGAAGAAGGTCACCTGGACGCGGTCGACCAGGCCGGCCGCCATCAGCGCCCGGTTCATCGACAGGCTCCCGTGCGAGCGCAACGGCACCTCGGACTCCTCTTTGAGTTGGGCGACGACATCGACCGCGTCACCGTCGGCCACGGCGCCGTCCGCCCAATCGAGGGGTCCTTTCAGTGTGGTCGACACGATGACCGCCGGCAGGTTCACCATCCGGGTGACCCACGGGTCCCGCACCTCGGACTCCTCGCTACTCGAGGCCAGCATGTCCGCGAAGAGCCGATAGGTCTTGGCCCCGAGGACCATCCGCTGCTCTTCGCCGTACAGGGCGAGGCGGTGGTCGAGCAGCTCAGGTCCCTGCTTGCCCCAGTAGCCGCCCCAGTCGCCACCGCCGGCGGAGCCGAAGCCATCCAGGCTGGAAAACACGTCGAAGGTGTAGGTCGCGGTCATGATGCCCTCCTCGAGTGCGTTGATCGGTCGTCGGTACAGACCGGAACCCACGGCGGGACTCATCGGCGTAAAAGCATTTCGAGAACGGGAGCGACGGGACTCGAACCCGCGACCTCCGGCGTGACAGGCCGGCGTTCTAACCAGCTGAACTACGCCCCCCGGGGCGTGCCCGCGGTGGCGGGCGAAGCCGAGTATAGCCCCGGAGGGGTCGCCGGAATCCCGCCTGGGAGTGACGTCGAACGGCTGCTATCGTCGCAGCGTGGGCGCCGTGACCTCCCGCCGGCCGGATCTGGCCGATCGCGTCGCAGCGGCGGTTGGCGACGGCCGCATGGGAGACCGGCTGTGGGTGTACGCCACGTACCACTGCAACCTGGCATGCAGCTACTGCCTGACCGAGTCCTCGCCCTCGATCGCCGAGCGCCGCACCCTGAGCGCCGGCCAGGTGCTGGCCGCAGTCGGCGAGGCGCTGAACCTCGGCCTGACCCGCGTCGGCGTCACGGGCGGCGAGGTGTTCATGGTTGCGGGAATGCCGGAGCTGCTCGTCGAGGTGGCCGACCGGATGCCGGCGCTCGTCCTGACCAACGCAGCGCTGTTCGGCCCGCGCATGCTCGACCGGCTGGTGCCGCTCGCCGCGCGGGACGTGGCGTTCCAGCTCTCGCTGGACTCGATGCGGGCGCCGACCAATGACGCCCTGCGTGCGCCCGGGAACCGCGACCAGGTGCTGGCGGCGATCCCTGCCCTGCTCGCCCGAGGCCTGCGGGTGCGGATCGCGACCACCGTCGAGGGGCAGTCGGCGGAGGAGCTGGAGGAGATCTGCGCCATGCATCGGTCGTTCGGGATCCCGGACTCGGACCACGTCGTCAGGCCGGTCGTCAGCCGCGGGCGTGCGGCGGTGCGGGGCATGGGTGAGGCGCTGCGTGAGGCAGACGTGCTGCCCGAGCTGACCGTGACCGCCGACGGGGTGTTCATGCACCCGTTCGCGCCGACCGTCCGCGGAGGTCGTACCGACACCGACCTGCTGGTCGCCGGTCCGGACGCCTCCTTGGCCCAGGCCGCCGGCCGTTTCCTCGACGCCGTGGAGCAGCTCCCGGCCGGCGCCGACGTCGCCCGCAACATCAGGTGAGCGTGACCGGCGCTCCCCGGTCGGGGAGCACGGGTGGGGGGCGGCCGGGGCGGGGAATACACTGGCCCTCCTGAGCATGGGCGACTACCTGCCGATCGAGGAGCACGGAGTGATCGGCGACCTGCACACGGTCGCGCTGGTCGGCACCGACGGCACCATCGACTGGTACTGCCCGGAGCGGTTCGACTCGCCCAGCGTGTTCGCGTCGATTCTCGACGCGGAGCGTGGCGGCCACTTCAGGATCGAGCCGGTCCGGGACCACCACACCACCAAGCAGCTCTACCACCCGGACACGTGTGTCCTGATCACGCGCTTCCTGACGCCCGACGGTGTCGGCGAGGTGCAGGACTTCATGCCCATCCACCGCGATCCCGGCGCCCGGCGGCACCTGATCCGGCGGGTGCTCTGCGTCCGCGGCGAGATGCACTTCCGGCTCGAGTGTGAACCGCGGTTCGACTACGGGCGCGGGCAACATCGCGTCGAACTGCATCCACACGGCGCTGTCTTCCGCTCGACCGACATGACCATGACGCTCAGCTCCGCAGTCGAGCTGGCCGGCACCGAGCAGGGCGTGCGATGCGAGTTCGCGCTTTCGGCAGGAACCAGCCGGACGTTCTGCTTCGAGCACTCGGACTCGGGTGAGGGGCCCTCGCCGATGAGCGAGGCGATGGCGGGCGAGGCCTTCAACCGCACCGTGCGCTACTGGCGCGGATGGCTGGCGCGCTCCCGCTACCGGGGCCGATGGCGTGAGGTCGTCAACCGCTCGGCGATGACGCTGAAGCTGCTCACCTATCGGCCGACGGGGGCCATCGTCGCCGCGCCGACGACCAGCCTGCCGGAGCAGCTCGGCGGGCCCCGCAACTGGGACTACCGCTACACCTGGATCCGCGACGGCGCCTTCACCCTGTACGCGCTGCTGCGCCTCGGGTTCACCGAGGAGGCGGAGGGGTTCATGGGCTGGCTGACCGATCGGTTCCGGGAGTCCGCCGGCCGTGCATACGGTCCGCTGCAGATCATGTATGGGATCGACGGCCGTGCCGACCTGACAGAGATCGAGCTCGATCACCTGGAGGGCTATCGCGGGTCGGGTCCGGTTCGGATCGGCAACGGGGCCGCCGACCAGCTTCAGCTCGACATCTACGGCGAGCTGATGGACTCGGTCTACCTGTTCAACAAGTACGGCGATCCGATCGGCTACGACGCCTGGGAGGATCTCAGCAAGATCGTCAACTGGCTGGCCGACAACTGGGATCAGCCCGACGAGGGGATCTGGGAGACCCGCGGTGGACGCCAGAACTTCACCTACTCGCGCCTGATGTCATGGGTGGCGATCGAGCGAGCGATCCGGATGGCCCGCTCCCGGGGCCTGCCGGCCGATCTGGTGGCCTGGCTGAAGGTGCGCGACGACATCACCAGCCAGCTGATGGAGAGGGGCTGGAACACCAACCGCCGGGCCTTCGTCCAGCACTACGACACCGACGTGCTCGACGCCTCGCTGCTGCTGATGCCGATGGTCAAGTTCATCGCCCCGCGCGACCCGCGCTGGCTCTCGACGCTGGACGCGATCGGCGAGGAGCTGGTCTCCGACAGCCTGGTCTACCGCTACAACATCGCCGCCTCGCCAGACGGCCTGCGCGGGGACGAGGGCACGTTCTCGATCTGCACGTTCTGGTACGTGGAGGCGCTGGCCAGGGCGGGGCGCCTCGACGATGCCCGGTTGGCGTTCGAGAAGATGCTCACCTATGCGAACCACCTCGGCCTGTACTCCGAGGAGATCGGCCCGTCCGGCGAAGCGCTGGGAAACTTCCCCCAGGCGTTCACCCACCTGTCGCTGATCTCCGCAGCCGTCAACCTCGACGCCGCGCTCGGCTAGGCCCTGATCGGCAGCCGCAGCGAGACGGTCGTCCCGGCTCCCGGGGCGGTGCGAATCGTCACCCCACCGCCGGCCGCGTCGATCCGCTCGCTCAGCGCCTCCAGCCCAAGGTGGTTGGTGGCACGTGCGCGCTCCAGCGAGCCGGTCAGGTCGAAGCCCCGGCCGTCGTCGGCGATCACCGCCGTCAGCTGTGAATCCTTGACGGCGATCTCGACCGAGACGTGGCGTGCGCCTGCGTGGTTGCGGACGTTGGCGATCAGCTCGGACAGCGAGCGGAAGGCGATCGTCTCGACCGTCGGATCCAGCCGCGGGAGCTCGTCGCAGCGGAGCTCCACCTCGGCTCCGGTCTCGGCCTGAAGCCCGTTCAGCAGCTGCTGCGTGGCGACCACTAGGCCGTGGTGCCAGAGCACGGCCGGCCGCAGCTCGAACGTCATCCGGCGCGTGCGGTCGACCGCCTCGGAGATCACCCGGGACACCGCCCGCAGCCCCTCCGCCGCGCGCTCCACGTGGCCCGTCTCGATCGAGCGGCGGACGCGGTCGAGCGAGATCACGCAGGCGGCCAGCACCTGCACGGTGTCGTCGTGGAGGTCGCCGGCCACCCGCGAGCGTTCCTGCTCCTGGGCGCGGACGAGCCGCTCCAGCAGGTCGCGGTGGCGGTGCTCGAGCAGCTCGAGGCGGCGCGCCCGGCTCTCCGACTCGGTTCGCAGCTTGATGCTGCGAAGGGCGGCTGCAAGCTGCTCGGCGACGGTCTGCATGAGCACGTGCTCGGTCATCTCGAACTCGCCGGGGCGGGCGTGGAAGAGCGCCAGCGACGCCTCGCAGCGGCCGTCGACGATCACCGGCGTGACCAGCGCCGTGCGCCAGGCGGTCGCATCCAGCCAGGCAACATAGTTCGGGTCGTTGTGAGTGTCGCTGAACAGGTGCTGCCGCCGTGTGGAGTGCACGATGCCCGTTCCCCGGGGTGCCAGCGGTCTCCGCATCCCGCTGATGGGCATCCCCTCGCGGAGCTGGTCGGCGACCACGACCTCCTCGCCGGTCTCGTAGACGATGCGGATCGCGGTCACTGCCAGGTAGGGGGCGTGCCCGAAGATCGTCTCAACCGCAATGCGCAGCGCGTCGTCGACGGTGTCCGCTCCGGCAACACGTTGGGCGACCTCCAGGCTGAGCGCCAGACGCTGCGACCGGCGCTCGGCCTCGTCGCGCAGACGTGCTCCGCCGAGCACGGCGGAGAGCTGTCCGGCGACCGTCTGCAGGAGCACGGCGTCTCCGTCGTCGAACCGGGCAACGAGGGGATCCGCCAGTGCGATCACGGCGACGGTCTCGCCGTCCAGCATGACCGGCTGGAAGATTGCGGACTCGTAGGGAACCTGCCCTTCGACCCAGTCGACGCTGCCCGGGATGTCGGTCGCCCGGCGCAGGTGAAGCTGCCGGCCGCTGGTGAACGCCATGCCGGTATGGCCCGTGTCCAGCGGCATCCGCATGCCCTCCACCGAAGGTCCATGGTGCTCGATCTCGGCGATGGCCAGCTGCTCGCCCGTCTCCGGCAGCGCCAGGAACCCGCCGATCGACTCGCAGGCGAGCCCCTCGGCGAGCGTTCGCACCGTGCCGCGGATCGCCGCCTCCACGGTCGGCGCGGCTGCAACCGCGGTGGCGATGTGCAGCGCCAGCGTGAGCCGGCGGGCGCGGCGGTCTGCCTCGTCGCGCAGGCGCACGCCGCGCAGCGCGGCTGCCAGCTGCTCGGCGACCGTCTCCATCAGGGTCTGGTCGTCGGCGTCGAACCAGTCGCGGTGGGTGTCGAACAGCCCGAGCACGGCGCCGACGCCGGTCTCGTCGGCAACCGGCGTCAGCAAGACCGACTCGTAGTGCACCGGCGCCCCGGTCGCGAACGGCGCCAGGGTCGAATCCCCGGTCGCGTTGCCGACGCGGAACGAGTCGCCGCTCAGGAAGACCAGGCTGCTGACGCCCGCGTGCAGCGGCCGGCGCAGGCCCTCCACCGAGTTTCCGTGGCGGTCGATGTCGACGACGGCGAGCTGCTCGTCGGTCTCGGGAAGGCGCAGGTATCCGGTGACCGCGCCGCATTCGACCGAACGGGCGATCAGGTCGCAGGCGATGGAGACCGCCTCCTCGATCGTGCTGGTCGAGGCCACGGCCTTGGCGACGTCGAGCGTCAGGTCGAGGCGCCGGGCGCGACCCACCGACTCCTCGCGCAGGTACATGCCGCGCAATGCGGCCGCGAGCTGCTCGGCGACGGTCTGCAGCAGCAGCACATCGTCGGCCGTGAACCGGTCAGGCAGCCGGTCGCACAGCTCGAGCACCGCTTCGCACCTGCCGTCGATCACCACAGGTACCTGAACCAGCGACTCGAACGCGTGCTCGGTCGGCTGGTACAGCGGGTCGAGGCTCGCCCGCCCGTGGCGTTCGGGAGTCGCGTTGGCGATCACCCGGCCGGTCATGCCACTCCCGATCGGCCAGCGCTGATCCTTCCAGATGTCGCCACGCCGGTCGTTGACGCAGGTCATGTACGCCTCGCCGACGTCGTGCAGGCAGCGGACTGACGACACCGTCTCGTAGGTGGTGTGGCTATAGAGCGTGGTGGCCGCGATCCGCAGCGCATCGTCGACCGAGTCGGCGCCGGCCACCGCCTTGGCGACCTCGGTGGTCAGCGCCAACCGTGCGGCCCGCTGGTCGGACTCGATCCGCGTTGCCAACCCGCGCAGCGCAACCGCGATCTGCTCGCCGACGGTGGCGATCAGCGCGGCGTCGGACGCGTCGAAGCTGTCGGGCGCCCGCTCCGAGACCGAGATCGCCGCCACGCACTGGCCGTCGATCATGATCGGGGTGACGATCAGGGAGTCGTGCTGGGGCTCCGCCGGCCAGTCGTCGTGGGGGTGCTCGGTCGCCCGCCCGAGCACGATCTGCTGGCGCAGGGCGATGGCGTGGCCGATCAGGCCCTGGGTGATGGGACGGCGCATGCCGGTGAACGCCGCGCGGTCGCCGGCGAAGTCCGAGACCACGACCTGCTCGGCGGTGTCGGCGAGCACGCGGGTGGCCTGCACCGACGTATACCCGGCCTCCTCGTGCATCAGGCGGGCGACCAGCTCGAGTGCTTCGTCGAGGGTAGCGGCGGATGGAATGGCGGCGGCCAGGCGCGACGCCAGCAGCAACCGGTCGGCCTGCCGCTGGGCCTCCTCCCGCAGCTCCACCGCCTGGAGCGCCGTGCTCATCTGCTCGCAGACGGTGGCCATCAGCACGGCATCTCCCGCCCCGAACCGGTCGCGCTTGTGATCCCACACCTCGATCGTGCCGGCGGCCTGGCCGTTGACCATCACCGGGGTGACGATCATCGAGTTGTACTGCGTGGCGTCAGGCCAGCTGTAGTCGGGGTCGGATGCAACGTCGCCGCTGGTCTGCTGCCGACCCGACAGCATCGCCCGTCCCGAGATGCCGGCGTCCAGCCGCCGCCGCAGGCCGGGATAGCTGCCGCCGGCGCCGACCAGGTCTGCGATGCAGATCTGCTCGCCCGCCTCGCGGTTGGCCATGATCGCCGTGACGCAGGCGTAGCCGGTCTGCGTGTAGATCAGCTCGGCGACCGCCGCGAAGAGCTGTTCGGCGCTGCTGGTGGTTGCCACCAGCTTTGCCACCTCGCCCGCGAGCGCGAGGCGCTCGGCCCGGCGGTCGGCTCTGGCGCGGAGGCGGATGCCGGTCAGCGACGCCGCCAGCTGGTCGGCGATTGCGCCCAGCACGGCGGCCTCCAGGCGATCGTTGTGGAGGCCGTGCTCGCCCTCGACCGCCAGCACGGCGATGCACTCGCCGTCAGGCGCCACCGGCGTGACGAGCATCCAGCCGCCGTCGGGCAGGTAGCCGTCGGCCGCCTCTCCCGTCACCGGCACCTGCCGGTTCTCGGCGATCGCCTGGCCGATCGGGCCAAGGTCGAGCGGGCGTCGCCCGATCGGCGAGCCTGCCGACGTGCGGTCGAGCGTAGCGACGATCTCGTACTCCCCTGCCGCCCGGTCGACCACGGCGGCAGTCACCGACCGGTAGTCACCGTGCTCGAAGACGGTGCGGGCGGCCATCGTCATCGCGGTCTCGATGCTGCGTGCGGTCGTCACCGCGCGCGCGACCTCCGATGCGACGGCCAGGCTCTGCGCGCGCTGCTCGAACTGAGCCCGCAAGCCGATGCTGCGCAGGGCGCCGGCCGCTTCTTCGGCGATGGTCGACATCAGCATGGCGTCGTCTTCGTCGAAGACGCCCGGCCGGGCATCGCTCAGCTCCAGCACCGCCTCGCAGCGGCCGTCGATCATCACCGGGGTCGCGAGGATGGACAAGAGCGGTGTCGGCCAGGTGTAGTCGGGGTCGGAGGCGGCGTCGGCCAGGAGCACCTGCGCTCCCTCGCGGATCACCCGTCCCACCACGCCCTCGTCCAGCGGCCGGCGGATGCCGGCGTCGGAGCCGCCGTCGGCGCCGATGTCGGCAACGTAGATCTGCATCTCACCCTGGTGATCGACCAGCACGGCGCTCACCCCGGTGAAGTCGGAGTGCGCCGAGACGGCGCGTGCAACCACCTCGAGCGCCTCGCTGGTGGTGGCCGCCGAGCCGATGGCAGCGGTCACCTCATGGGCGATGGCCAGCCGCCGGCGCTGCAGGCGGCTGTCCAGCTCCAGCGTGAGCAGGGTGGCGGTGATCGGGGCGTAGCGGTCGAGCAGCGCCTGGGCGTCGGCGCCGAAGGCCGGGCCGTGCTCGCGGACGACCGAGAGGGTGGCCACGGGCCGGCCGGCCGTGACGACGGGGCTTCGCAGCTCCCCGGCGGCAGGGTGGCTGTCCGAGGGCGTGAGCCCGAGCAGCGCGACGCGGTCCGCGCCCATCGCAGCGCGAACCTGCTCCAGCAGGGTGTCGAGGCCATCGACGTGCCCGGGGATCTCGGTGCCCGTGTCCACCGTTACCGGTAGTTTTCCAGACTCCGAGCCGATTGCCCTCCCCGGATGCAGGTAACGCCTTGAGTAGAGTGCCCGTGCCCGGGCGGTTAGCTCAGCTGGGAGAGCACCTGCCTTACACGCAGGGGGTCGGCGGTTCGATCCCGTCACCGCCCATATGCCCGATCCCAACCGGCGCCGATCGCAGACCCGGCCGACCCGTGAGGAGTACTTCATGCTCCTCGCCGTCGCCACCCGCGAGCGCGCGAACTGCCTGGGGCGCCACGTCGGCGCGATCCTGGTTTCCGACCAGCGGATCATCGCCACCGGCTACAACGGCACGCCGACCGGATTCGTCAACTGCGACGAGGGCGGCTGCCACCGCTGCGCCCACCCCGAGGACTACGAGGCCGGCCGTGGCTACGACGTCTGCATCTGCGTCCACGCCGAGCAGAACGCCGTCCTGCAGGCGGCTCGAGCTGGGCTACTCGGTGCAGGGAGCCGACTGCTACACGACGCTCCGGCCATGCTTCGGATGCCTGAAGGAGCTGCACCAGGCCGGCGTGGCTTCGATCAGCTACCTCAACCCGTGGTCGCCGGGCGACACCACCGAGGCGGCGGCCTACCAGTCGCTGCTGGCCGAGATGGCCTCCCGCGGGGTGGCGGTCAGTCGCCTCGAGCTGCCCGAACGGCTGCTCGACCTACGCGCTGCGCCGTAGCTCGTCCGCGTCGTCGCCCCAGTCGAAGGACAGCGCCTCCTCGGGCGAGATGGCGGGATCCTGTGGCACGATCGGCAGCGGGGGCGGCGCGGCTCCGTCATCCAGCTGGATCACCAGCCGGCGGGGAGCCACAGCGGTGCGTGCGGGGGCCGGCCCGATGCCGGCGTGAGGCGTCGCGGTGATGCGGGCGAGGTGATGGGCGTGCAGCGAGAGCCGCCAGGCGTGGAGCTCCGGCTCGGCCAAGGGAGCAGCCGAGCATGCTGGGCAGGGCGCCAGCGGCCGCTTCGGCTCGTTGCAACGATGACATGCAACCGTGATCTGCATGGCGTACCTTTCGGCGCGCAGCGCCCGATGCTTGAGGGGTACCTCACTCAAGTGCGCGGCCTGATCTGCCGAACCAGAATGCATGCATCGATCCGCCAGCGCGCGGCTCATGCTGGCGACGGGGGTCGTGCTGATCGCCGCGGTGGCCGCCGCGGCGGCCCGTCCATCGCCGGCGCGGGCCGATCCCGTCGTCGCCCAGAAGCGCGCCCAGTACCAGCGGATCCGCCAGGAAGTGATCAGGCTCGACGCCTCGTCGACCGCGCTGGCCGAGCAGTACGACAAGGCGAAGTGGCAGGTCCACGTCCTCAAGGGCAAGATCGTCGAGGCAGGCCACCGGATCCAGGTCGAGCAGGCGAAGCTCGACTTCGAGGAGTCGGCGCTGTCGTCGCTGATGGTGGCGTCGTACAAGGGCGGGGTCACCCACGCCGTGGACATCGTGCTGGGCGCGAACTCGCTGACCGAGCTGACGACGGCGCTGGACGCCCAGCAGCGATTCGATGCGGCCGTATCGAGCGCCGTGGTGGGCGTCCGGGCGGCGCGGGACGCGATTCAGAACCAGCGTGACCTGCTGGTGCAGGAGCACAGCTCCGAGGTGTACCAGGAGCACCTGCTGGCAGCCCGCCGTGCGCAGATCCAGCGCCTGCTCGCGAAGCGGCGGAAGCTGATGAAGATCGTCGGCCAGCAGATGCGCATCGCCGAGGCAGCCGACAGCATCGGCCAGGCGAAGCTGGCGCTGGCAGCGCAGAGGTGGGTGCGCAAGGACGAGCTGGCGAACGCCGCCGACCCCGGGCAGGTCGAGCGCGACCAGGTCGTGCTCCAGGGCCTCCAGCAGATCGGCGTCCCCTACGTCTGGGGTGGGGCGTCTCCCAAGGGCGGGTTCGACTGCTCCGGTCTCGTCATGTGGCTGTGGGCGAAGCACGGCCTCGCCCTCCCGCACTTCGCCGCCGCCCAGTACCAGCTCGGCCCGAAGGTGAAGAAGACCGACCTGCGGATCGGCGACCTGGTGTTCTTCCACCACCTCGGGCACGTGGCGATCTACATCGGCAACGGCTACCTGCTGCACGCGCCGCACACCGGCGCCACCGTCGAGATCGAGTCGTTCGGGGACGGCTGGTTCCAGAACACGTACGTCGGCGCCACCGAGCCCGGCACTCCCTGACCCGGCTGATTGCAGGTGCGACCCGCGCTCAGTCGGACACGACCAGTCGCGCGCGGATTTGCAATCACGATCTAGGCTTCTGCGATGTTCTTCCGGCAGGTGCTGCACGCCGATCTAGGGTGCGCCTCCTACGTGATCGCAGACGGCGGCGAGGCAGCCGTCGTCGACCCCCGGTGGGACGTCGGCGTCTACCTCGACCTGGCGCTCGAGCGTGACGCGCGGGTCACCCGCGTGATCGAGACGCACAACCACGCCGACCATCTGTCCGGTCGTGAGCGGTTGGTGCAGGCGACGGGAGCGACCTCCCACGTCCACCGCCTGGCCCGTGCGACGTATCCGCACGAGGGGTTCCAGGACGGCGACGAGATCCGCGTCGGCGGGGTCGTCCTGCGGGTGCTCCACACGCCCGGCCACCGGCCCGAGCACTCTGCGATCGTCGTCATCGACAGCGCGCAGTCGCCGCTCCCGTTCGCCGTGCTCACCGGCGACAGCCTGTTCGTCCACGACGCCGCTCGCCCTGACCTGGCGGTCGAGCCCCGGGAGGGGGCGCTCGATCTGCACGCCAGCCTGACCCGTCTGGCCGAGCTCGGGGACGGCGTTGCCGTCTACCCCGGCCACACCGGCGGATCCCTGTGTGGCAGCCGGCGGATGGGCGAGACCACGAGCTCGACAATTGGCTACGAGCGGGCCACCAACCCGCTGCTCGCGATCGACGACGCCGAGGACTTCAGCGAGCTGCTGATCGGCGACCTGCCGCCGCAGCCTCCCAACTTCGCGGCCATCGCCGAGCGCAACCGCACAGGAAACGGCTCGGCGTTCCGGCCACCCGCCGTGCTCGCGGCGGGGCCGTTCGCAGAGCGGATCGCTGCCGGCGGTCTGGTGATCGACGGCCGTGCTCCTGCCGACTACGACGCAGCGCACGTTCCCGGGTCGGTCGGCGTCACGCTCGAGAGCGCAGGCTTCGGCACGAAGGCCGCCTGGATCAGGGAGGGCCGGCCACTGCTGCTGGTCGGCTACGACGACGCCATGACGGGACACATGGCTCTGCTGCTCGCCGCGGTCGGGCTGGACGAGGCGGCCGAGTCGCTGGCCGGTGGCTTCGAGGCCTGGCGCGCCGCAGGCATGGGCACCGACCGGGTGGCGATCGCAACCGTCGCCGAGCTGGGCGAGCTGCGGCGCTCCCAACCCCACCTGCAGGTGCTCGACGTCCGCGAGCACGACGAGTGGGAAGAGCAGCGGATCCCGGGCAGCGCCCACGTCCCCTACCACGACCTGGCACGGACGCCGCCGCCGCTCGACCCTGCGGCGCCGGTCGCCGTGATCTGCTCGACCGGCACGCGCAGCGCGCTGGCCGTAGGCCTCGTCCGCCGGGCCGGGTTCGCAGAGGTCATCCATGTGAGCCCGGGCGGCGTCGGAACCTGGGCGGCGCTGGGCCTGCCAACCGAGGGCCGCGAGCGGTCGGCGACGGCATGAGCGCCCCTGAGCTCAGCGCTGCCGAGCTGGCCGGCCGCACCGGAAGGGACGCCCCGGTGGTGGTGGACGTCCGTGAGGACTGGGAGTGGGAGGCCGGCCACATCGCCGAGTCGGTTCACATCCCGCTGACCGAGCTCGGCCCGCGCCTGGGCGAGCTGCCGGGTGACCGGCCGATCGTGGTCGTATGCCGATCCGGGGCGCGCAGTCAGATGGCGGCCGACGCGATGGCCAACGCCGGCTGGGATACGGCCAACCTGGCCGGCGGTCTGCTGGCCTGGAATGCGGCGGGGCTGCCGCTGGAGCCGCCGGGTCACGTGGCGTGAGCATTCGTGTCGGCACGTGCTCGTGGGCGGACGAGTCGCTGAGCGCGCTCTGGTACCCGAAAGGCGTCAACGGCGCCGAGGGCCGTCTGCGCTACTACGCCGAGCATTTCGACACCGTCGAGGTCAACGCCAGCTACTACGCGCTGCCGACGGCGCAGATGGCGACGGCGTGGGCCGACCGGACACCGCCCAACTTCCTGTTCCACGTCAAGGCGTTCGCGATGATGACCCGCCACCCGGTCAAGGTGGAGCAGCTCCCGCCGGAGCTGCGCAGCGAGGCCGAGGTGGACGAGCGGAACCGCGTCCATCCCTCCGAGCAGCTCCGCACCCGCGTCTTCACCGAGTTCCACCGGGCGCTGCAGCCGCTGCGCGATCTGGGCAAGCTGGGTGGGGTGCTGATGCAGTTCCCGCCCTACATCACCTACGGCGAGCCGGCGCTTCGCTACATCGAGTGGGCTCAGCAGCAGCTGGGTGGAGACGAGATGCTGGTCGAGTTTCGGCACCGCAGCTGGCTGGAGCCCGATGCCCGCGAGCGCGTGCTCGGCTTTCTCCGCGACCTGGGAGCCAGCTACGTGATCGTGGACGCGCCGCGGACCGGCGCCAAGAACGTGCTGCCCACGGTGGTCGCTGTCACCGGACCAACCGCCTACCTGCGGTTGCACGGCCGCAACGCTGCCACCTGGAACGTGCGGGGTAGGAGCGCGGCCGAGCGGTTCGACTACCTGTACACCGAGGACGAGCTGCGCGAGTGGGTGGAGCCGCTGCACGAGCTCGATACCGCGACCGGCCGGGTGTTCGCGATGTTCAATAACAACGGCCGCTCGGTTGAGGCGTCGACAGGCTTCGAGATCGCGCAGGCCCCCGTGAATGCGGCGATGCTCCAGGAGCAGCTGTCAGCAACGCTCTAGCTTTCCCTACTCCAATGCTTCCCCAACGACCTTCTGCGACTCTAACGGCGACGCAGACGACACGGGAGGCTCGGGCCCCGCTCCCCGCGAAGCGCCCGCCCTCCCGGCCCCTCCCTCACCGCCCGGTAGGACTTCCCCTCCCTACCGGGCGGTGTTACCCCTTTGCATTGACAGCGGCCTACGCTGTCAGGTGAAGTAGGGACATGGACCAGACGGTGCTCACCACCTGCCCCCGGGATTGCTACGACGCCTGCGGGATCCTGGTCTCCGTGCGGGACGGCAAGATCCGCCACGTTCGCGGCGACCCGAACCATCCCGTCAGCCGCGGCAAGCTGTGCCGGAAGTGCTCGATTGGCTACAACGGCGTGTTCCTCGATCCGAAGGAGCGCCTGACGCAGCCGCTTCGCCGCAGCGGGCCGAAGGGCAGCGGCTCGTTCGCCGCCGTGACGTGGGACGAGGCGCTGGGCGAGATCGCGGCCCGGCTCTCGGCTGTTGCCGCCGGCCCCGGCGCCGGCACCATCCTGAACGCCCACTACACCGGCACCTGCTCGCTGATCGCCGGCTCGTTCCCGATGCGCTTCTTCACGCGCCTGGGAGCGCGCGAGGTCGATCCCGACTCCGTGTGCAACAAGGCCGGGCACGTTGCCCTCGACTACACGTACGGCACGTCTCTCACCGGCTTCGATCCGCGCACGTCGCGTGACTCGTCCTGCATCGTTGTCTGGGGAGCAAACCCATCGGCGTCGGGGCCCCACGTCGACGAGCACTGGCTGGGGACGGCAACGGCCGAGGTGATCGTCGTCGATCCGGTGCGGACGCCGACCGCCGCGGCGGCCGACCTCCACCTGCAGCCGTTCCCGGGCACCGATGCCGCGCTGGCCTTCGGGCTGCTGCACGTGATCGCCCGCGACGGGCTGCTCGACCGCCCGTTCCTGGACGAGCACGCGACCGGCTGGGAGGAGGTCGAGCCGCTCCTGGCCGACTGCGATCCGCAGCGAACCGAGGCCGTGACCGGTGTGCCCGCCGAGCTGGTCGAGCGGGCCGCACGCGTCTATGGGGCCGGTCCGTCGCTGCTCTGGATCGGCCAGGGGCTCCAGCGCCAGCCGACCGGGGGCAACGTGGTGCGCGCGATCGGGCTGCTGCCGGCAGCCACCGGCAACCTGGGCCGCGCCGGCGCGGGCGTGCTCTACCTGAACGATCACCTGGACGTGGACGGCGACCGGTTGGTCGGAGCACACCTGGGCACGGCGCCCGAGCCGGTCAGCCACATGGACCTGGCCTCCTGGCTCGAGGATCCGGAGCGGACCCAGGCGCTCGTCACCTGGAACATCAACATCGCGGCGTCGAACCCCGAGCAGGCACGCCTGCGAGCCGCGCTGGAGCGGGAGGATCTGTTCACCGTGGTGGTCGACCTGTTTGCGACCGACACCGCCGACATGGCGGATTTCGTGCTGCCGGCCGCCAGCTTCCTCGAGTTCGACGACCTCATGTGCTCCTACTTCGACCTCTCGCTGTCTGCCCAGGCAAAGGCGCAGGAGCCGCTCGGCGAGTCGTTGCCCAACCAGGAGATCTTCCGTCGGCTGGCGGCAGCGATGGGATTCCAGGAGCCGGAGCTGCAGGAGAGCGACGAGGAGGTCATCGCGGGCTTGCTGGCGGAGTCGGGCGTTGTCTCGAGCTTCGCCGAGCTGGCAGCCGTCGGCACCGTGCCCCTGACCGCGGAGCCGGTGATCCAGTTCGCCGACCTCGCGTTCCCGACCCCGAGCGGACGGGTCGAGCTGGCCTCGGCCGCCGCCGAGGCCGACGGCCACTCACGGGTGCCGCTGCCGCTGGCCGACGGGCCACCGGCGCCCGGGTACCTCCGGCTTCTCAGCCCCGCCTCGCCGTGGCTGATGAACGACAGCTTCGGCAACGATCGCAAGGTGCGGCGGCGGATCGGCGACGCGACAGTCGCCCTGCACCCCGACGACGCGGCTGCCCTGGGGCTGGCTGCGGGCGACGGTGTCCGCCTCTCGAACGTGACCGGGTCGCTGGAGCTGGTTGTCGAGCTGTCCGACGCCCTGCCGCGCGGCGTCGCCTACTCCCCCAAGGGGCGCTGGCCCAAGCGCGAAGGCCAGCGGGCCAACGTCAACGTGCTCAACCCGGGCACGAAGAGCGACATGGGCGCCAGCTCCGCCGTTCACGGGATCGAGGTCAGGGCGGAGCGCACATGACGCGCTTCCGGAAGTACACCCTGGCAAAGCCGTCCTCGACCACGCGCTCTGCCTCGTCGTACCCGAGCGACGGGTAGAAGCGCAGGTTCTCGGTCATCGCCTCGTTGGTGTAGAGGCGGACCTCGGCGAACCCGGCGGCCGTGGCCTGACCTTCGGCGAAGGCCATCAGCTGCCGGCCCAGGCCGCGGCCCTGGAAGGCCGGCGCGACGGCGACGTTCTCGACCAGCAGGTGGTCGGCGGCAGCTACCAGGACGACCAGGCCTGCGATCTCACCATCGGTCTCCAGCACGTGAGCCCGCCCGGCGGCGATCAGCTCGCCGTAGTCGGCGGTCATCGGCGCCGGCTGCCGTCCGATCCGCTCGACGTACAGCCCGTAGGCGTCGCTCACGACTGCCTCGACCGCCGGCCGGTCGGTGATCTGCGCTACCCGGATGCGAGATTCGGGCGGTTCTGGGTTGAACGTGGCGGCTTCCCTGGGGTATCGTCCGCTGGTCGCACTTAGGGTTCCCTAAGTTGGCGGCACACCGTACGAGCATCACGAGGAGCCACCAGCATATGCGCAGCACCCGCAGGATCGCCCGCCTCACCTCGACGCAGGTTCTGCTGATCCTGGGCGCCTTGCTGGCGGTCGTGCTGATCATCCAGGGCGTCTCCGGCGGCGTGTCCGATCCCAGCGACCCGACCACGAGCATGAGCCACGGGGCGGTCGTCTTCGACAGCGGCCTGCTGGTGTTCCGCGAGGGGCTGGAGTCGATCCTGGTGCTGGCTGCGGTGACCGCAAGCTTCATGGGCACGAACCAGCCGCTGCGGCGGCCGGTCGGCGCGGGAGCCGCCATCGGCATCCTGGCGACGATCGCCACCTGGTTCATCGCCATCGCCGTGATCGGCCAGCTGGGCATCGGCGGCCTCGAGCTGCAGGCGATCACCGGGCTGCTGGCCCTGATCGTGCTGATGGTGGTCATGAACTGGTTCTTCCACCGGATCTACTGGACGGGCTGGATCTCGCGTCAGAACAGCGCGCGCCGCTCACTGATGTCGCTGTCAGGCGACGGAGCCCGCCGCAAGCTGCTGCTGGGACTGGCGTGCCTGGGGTTTGCGTCCGTCTACCGCGAGGGCTTCGAGGTCGTGCTGTTCCTGCAGAGCCTGCGCCTGCGGTACGGCAACGCCGACGTGCTCGAGGGCGTCGCCATCGCCAGCGCACTGATCGCGATCGTCGGGTTCATCACCTTCCTCGCCCACCACAAGCTGCCCTACAAGCGGATGCTGGTGCTGACCGGCGTCATGCTGGGCATCGTCTTCGTCGGCATGGTCGGCGAGACGGTGCAGGAGTTCCAGCTGGCAGGCTGGCTTGCCACCACGCCGGTCAACATCCCGATTCCCAGCTGGGTCGGCATGTGGTTCGCCACGTTCCCCACGCTCCAGGGCCTCGTCGCCCAGGCGTTCGCCGCGGCCTTTGTGCTCGGCTCGTACTTCATGGCCGAGCACCTCAAGTACCGCCGGCCGGCGAAGCAGGGCCAGGTCCCGGCGCAGCGGCCGAGCGCCGCGCCGCAGCTCCAGACGGCTCAGGCCTCGAACAGCGTCTGACCGAGGTAGTCGTCCGGCCGTTCGACGCCGGGCAGGATCGCCCAGACGGCGCTGGAGACGTGCTGGATGTACTCGTTCAGCCGGTCCTCGGTCGCCAGCCGCGACTGGATCGGCACGAACTGCGCCCGCGGGTCGCGCTGGTAGGCGAGGAAGAAGAGGCCGGCAACCGACTCGGTGAACCCGGCGTCCAGCCCCTCGTCGAAGTTGTAGCCGCGGCGCAGTATCCGCTGCCGCTCGGTGACCTCGCCCTGACGCGGGTTGGCGCGCCGGATGTGGGCCCTGGCCGGGATGTCCTCGATGTGCACGGTGTCGAACTCGCTCGTGCCGCCGAACGGCGCGCCGCTCCGCTTGTGGCGGCCGAACACGCCCTCCTGCTCCGACTCGGCGCTGGTGTCCCAGACCTCGATGCGGATCTCGACTTTGCGGCTGACCAGGTAGCTGCCGTTCGCCATCCAGTCCTGGCCGTCGCCGGCGCTCGCCCAGACGTTGCTCTTCATCATCGCGGCGTCGCTGGTGGACGGGTTGGCCGTGCCGTCCTTGAACCCCATCAGGTTGCGCTTCGTACCGTTGCCAACGGGAGCGCTCGTGAACCCGGACTGGATCCAGCGCAGGGCCGTCACCCCGAAGCCGATCCGGGTCAGCGCGCGGATTGCGTGGAACGCCACCTGCGGGTCGTCGGCGCAGGCCTGGACGCAGAGGTCGCCGCCGGAGATCGATGGGTCGAGCTCGTCGAACGGGAAGTGCGGGATGTCGGCAAGCTGCGGCGGCCGCCTGGACTGCAGGCCGACCTTGTCGAACAGGGTCGGGCCCAGCCCGAATGTCAGCGTCAGCCCCGCCGGCGCCAGGCCGGTGGCCTCACCGGTGTCGGTCGGAGGCTTGGCGGGATCCTCGTTCGGCGTACCGAGTGACTTCCCGGCCGTCAGCGTTGCCGCAGCCGTCGTCCACGCCCGCAGCAGGTCGTGCAGGTCTTGCTTGCCGGACCCGATGAAGTCGAACGAGGCAAACCGCAGGTCGGACTGCGAGGGCGTCAGGATCCCCGCCTGGTAGACGCCGTGGAAGGGGACGGTGGGCGATTGTGCCGGCGCGTCCGCCTGAGCGGGGGTGGCCCCTGACCGTGACTCGTGCACGATGCCGCCACCGACGGCTGCTGCGGCTCCGGCGGCACCGCCGGCGATCAGCAGCTGCTTGCGCGACAGCTTGCGGCTCACAGCTTCACCAGGCGGATCACCGCGAATGCGGGATCCTCGTGCTCGTTCTGATCTCCGAGGTTGGGATTCTTCAGCTGCCCGTACGGTGTGCGGCCGCAGTAGATGCGATACGGCCCGGGCTCCAGGTTCAGCGAGATCGACGCCGTCTGGCCCTGCTTCAGGCGCTCGACCTCGGCCAACCGCAACGAGGTGTCGGCGCGCGAGACCTCATACTCGGGGAGCTTGCTATTGGGCACGTGGCTGGTGACCTTGAACGTCACCGGCCCGGCATGCAGGTGCATATCCGCCGGGACGCAGCCCTTGGCAGTGATCTGCGCGTGTACAACCTGCACCGGGCCGCCACCCTTGACCGGCTCCAGCACCACGCTTGCCACGTTGGCGACGGGTTCGGTGACGGCCTCGATCGCGGCTGACAGGTTTCGCGTGTCGTCGGGCGTGAGCTGTGTGTAGTACACGTAGCCGGACCCGCGGCGGTACGGCTTGAGCGCCTTCTCGACGTCGGCGAAGCGGCGGTTGATCTGCGACAGCAGGCCCGGGTTGCGCCGCTTCAGCATGCTGGACAGATCGTCGACGGCGATCTGCGATCCCTCGACGTTGGCCCGGAAGTCCCACAGGTCGGTGTGCGAGTAGCGATCCTCCTCGCCCGTGATCTTCGAGGTGGCCACCTCGTCGAGGAGTGCCTTCGCTCCGTTTGCGATCTGCGCCGGCTGCAGCGGCAGCGACTTGACGAGGCCGTTCAGCCTCCGGACGTTGGCAAGCAGCTGGGCGGCAAGCGGCTTCGTGCCCTGTGTGGTGTTCTGCTGCCAGAGGATCTGCTCGATCCGGTGGAATCCGACGAACCTTCCGACCGGCACCGTGTCGACGCGGCCGTCGACCAGCGGATCGATGTTGCCGAAGGTCTCGGCGACCGGCTCGATGCGCTCGTACGGCTCCCGGGTCCACGGATAGAGCTGCTTTGCCAGCTTCAGGTTGCCCGCATCGAGCGCGTTCTTGAACACCGTCGTCCGCTGGAGCAGAAGGTCGGCCTGCTGCGCCACGAATCGGCGGTACTTGGCAACCGCCGCGCGGCTCTCGGGAGACGACGTCGGCGTCGTGCTGGCACCGCCCACCCTCAAGGAGGCGGTGGGTCCGTGCCGGGGCCCGAATACGTTCCAGCCGATGGCCGCCAGGTTGCCGTTGAGGGCGAACCCCCCGAACAGGGCGACTCCGCCCTGGGCGACGCGGCCGCCCTCGTCCAGCAGCAGGTTGTGCTTGCCGTGGGCGACGACCTGCTGGCCCTGACCGCCCAGCGTCGCGTACCACGTCCCGTCGTCGACCTGCAGAAGCTGGCCCGGGTTGGGTACCTGGTAGGGGGCGTGGCTGGTTGTCGTGCCGTTCCACATCTGCCAGTCACACCCCAGCCGCCGGAAGGGGATCGGGCCCTTGGCGCCGACCAGGTCCGGCTGCTCGTCACCGGTGATCTCCAGCTTGCTGGGCCGGCCGCCGTCCCGCGGCTGGTAGAGCAGGTACGACGGCTGTGTGCCGATTGCGCCCTCGTCCCAGACGACGGCGTTCTGGGTCAGCTCGACCTGGTCGATCCGGGAGCACTTCCCGCTGGCGCACGAGGGGACGTGGGCGTACACGTGCGTCTTGCCGGTGCGCATGTTCATCACGCCGATGGTGCGCACGTTGCTCTTGCCGATCGTCACGTAGGCGAACGAGTCGCCGTAGGTCGAGAGCGGGGCGACCAGGTTTCGCAGTACGACCTTCGACGGCCTGTCGTTGTGGTGAGGGACGAGCAGGACGTCCTTCTCGGCGATGCCGGTGATGACGTAGACGCCGCGCGGGCCGGACGTCAGCCCGTCGGGGATGACCACCCCCGGAGTCTTCAAGGGCGTCGCCTTGCCGTTGGGGAGCTTCTGCTCGAAGACCGCCCCTCCGCCGTTCTCGACCTCGACCATCGAGTACACCAGGTACCCCCCGCCGATCGATACCTCGCTGAGAGCGCCGACCTTCGCGATCACGGCGGCCGTCGTCACGACCGCCTTGCCGGAACCGTGCAGCGACAGCGTCTTCAGCGCCGGCCGGCAAACGGCCCGCTGCGTCGGCAGTGGCTTCTGCGAGGTACTGGATGAGGCCGTGCTGCAACCGCTCAGCGCAAAGACCAAGCATGGCAGTGCAATCGTCGACATTGCCCAGCGGAGCGGACCGCTCACTGATCGTTCACCTCGCTTCGCAGCGCGCCGGACTGCGGGGGCGGAGGCGCTGCTCTTAGGGTACCCTAAGCCTCCCGCAGGCCGTGCCGCCTGGCCGGGAACCTTGCCGGAGCCCTGCACCCATCGTCCGCGGGTTCTCCGTGGCCGTCAAGTACGAGACGTCACACACCGCGCCGGCTCGGTTGCAAGGAAGATTGGTACACCGTAAGCTTGCGCGGTTTTCATCTATCTCGACGGGGGTAGCCGACGAAGATCACCGGCACCTCGTGCGTGTACAAGGGCAGGACGCACACCTTCGACGAGCCGGACTACAGCGGCACGCTCTCCGGCTCCCTGAAGGCCGAGTTCGACACGGGCAGCGTGACGCTGGTCAAGCAGACCGCTACGCTCGTCGTACGCACGTTCACGAGCTGACACCGCGCTATCCGGAGATCGAGCCCTACGACCAGGGCATGCTGGAGGTTGCCCCGGGCACGGAGGTGTACTGGGAGACATGCGGCTCGCCGGACGGGAAGCCGGCCGTCGTCGTCCACGGCGGCCCGGGGTCGGGATGTACGCCGGGGCACCGGCGCGGGTTCGACCCGGCGGCGTACCGGATCATCCTGTTCGACCAGCGGGGCTGCGGCCGCAGCACGCCGCATGCCGGCGATCCGGCTACCGACCTGACGGACAACACCACGCAGAACCTGGTGGCCGACATGGAGCGGTTGCGTCAGCACCTGGGCGTCGACCGTTGGCTGTTGCAAGGCGGATCGTGGGGGAGCACGCTCGCCCTGGCCTACGCCGAGGCGTTTCCGGCCCGGGTCAGCGAGATGATCCTGACCGGCGTCACCACCGGCCGGCGCTCCGAGGCCGACTGGCTGTTCCGCGGCGGCGTCTCGCCGCTCTTCCCCGCACAGTGGGCCCGCCTGTGCGATGCGGTGCCGCCGGAGCGGCGCACCGGCGACGTGGTGGAGGACTATCGGCGGCTGTTGTCCGATCCGGAGCCGGCGGTGCGCGATGGGGCCGCGTTCGAGTGGAGCATGTGGGAGTCGGCAACGCCGGACTGGCCCCCGGTCACGGGGCTCGCCGAGCGGTTCGCCGACCCTGTCTTCGCCCTGGGCTTTGCGCGCCTGGTGACCCACTACATCGCCCACGACGAGTTTCTGGAGGACGGGGTCCTGTTGCGGGACATCGACCGGCTGGCGGGGATCCCCGCGGTGCTGGTCAACGGGCGCTACGACCTGCAGGCTCCGATCGGCAACGCCTGGGAGCTGCACCGCCGCTGGCCGAGCTCGGAAATGGTGATCGTCGACGATGCCGGCCACAGCCGCAATCCGGCGCTGACCTCCGAGTTGATACGGGCGAGCGACCGGTTCGCGGCGGCGCCGCGCGCTGGGTAACCTCTGGCCGATGGCGCTGCGCGACACCCCGCCGTTTCGGGCAGACCACGTTGGAAGCCTGCTGCGTCCGCCCCGCCTGCTCGAGGCAAGGGCCGAGCACGCCGGCGGACGGACCTCCGCCGACCAGCTGCGTGCGGCCGAGGACGACGCGATCCGCGAGGTCGTGCGGATGCAACACGACGTCGGCCTGCGGTCGGCCACCGACGGCGAGTTTCGCCGCAGCTCGTGGCACATGGACTTCATCTACCAGCTGGGCGGCGTCAGCACGGCGCCGGGAGAGCTCAAGGTCGAGTTTCGCAACGAGCAGGGCACCATCGAGTTCACGCCCGCCGCGCTCCGCGTGGACGCTCCCGTCGGGCTGCCGCAGACGATCTTCGCCGACGCGTTCACGTTCCTGCGCGACGTCGCCACCGACGCAACGCCGAAGCTGACGATCCCCTCGCCGAGCATGCTGCACTACCGAGGCGGGCGGGCGTCGATCGATCCCGACGTGTACCCCGACCTGGACGCGTTCTGGGCCGACCTGACCGCGGCATACCGGCAGCAGGTGAAGGGCGTGGCCGCGCTTGGCTGCCGCTACCTCCAGTTCGACGACACCAGCCTGGCATACCTCAACGATCCCCAGCAGCGCGCGTACGTGAAGAGCATCGGCGGCGATCCCGACCGCCAGCACGTCTCCTACATCCGGCACATCAACGAGGCGCTGGCCGGGCGGCCTGAAGGGATGGCCGTGACGACGCACATGTGCCGCGGCAACTTCCGCTCCTCGTGGGCCGCCGAGGGCGGCTACGACTTCGTCGCCGAGGCGCTGTTCGGCGAGCTGGACGTGGACGGCTTCTTCCTGGAGTACGACGACGCCCGCTCAGGGGGGTTCGAGCCGCTGCGGTTCGTGCCTCCCGGAAAGCAGGTCGTGCTCGGTCTCGTCACCACCAAGCGAGGTGCGCTGGAGGCCAAGGACGACCTCAAGCGGCGGATCGAGGAGGCCTCGCGGTACGTGCCCGTCGATCAGCTCTGCCTGTCGCCGCAGTGCGGGTTCTCGTCGACCGTCGAGGGCAACGCGCTGACCATCGACGAGGAGATCGCGAAGCTGCGGCTGATCGTCGAGACCGCCGACGAAGTCTGGGGTTAGGCGAGGAACTCCTCGACCGCGGCGCGCCAGAGGGCAGGCTGATCGAGGTGGACGTCATGACCCGCGTCGGGGATCTCGACCAGCCGCGAGCCGGAGAGCAGCTGTGTCATCCGCTCGTAGTGCTTCGGGCAGCCCTCGCCCCCTGCCGCCCGCACGACCAGCACGGGGCACCGGATCTGCGCCCAGTCCTCCCAGTAGGAGACACGGCTGGTCTCGTCGAGCGCCGCGATCATCGCCGGAATCTCAAACGCGGGCCAGAGGCCGTCAACGCGCTCCTCGAGCCCGGCGGCCCAGGCCTGCGCCCACAGGGTATCGCCGCCGAAGTAGGCGACCGCCTCCTCCCGTGAGGCGAAGGGCGCGGGCCAGGATTCGAGCCACCGACCGGCGCCCGCAGGCGCGCCGGGGTCAGCCTCGGGCGTTGCCTCCGCAACCACCAGGGCGGTGACGAGGTCGGGCCTGCGGGCGGCAGTCAGGAATGCGGTGTGCGCTCCGAGCGACTGGCCGACCAGGATCACCGGCCCCAGCCGGAGGGCGTCGATCCACGCTTCGACGTCCGCGACGAACGCAGCCCGCGAGAGGTCGGATGGGTGACGCTCGCTGCCGCCGTGGCCGCGCTGGTCGGGGGCGACTGTGCGGTGGCCCGCCACGAGCCATGAGGCAGTCTCGTCCCACTCGCGGCCGTAGCCGGCCAGCCCATGCAGGAGCACGACCGGCCGGCCGTTGCCGCCGTAGTCAACGCAGCGCAGGGAGCAGCCCGAGCGCTCGAGGGTGTGCCACTCCGGGGTCACACCGCCGCCGGGTGTGGGCTCCGCCGGACGCGGACATCGCCGCTCTTCGACGACGCCGTGAGCTTGAGCTGCGCATCGCCCTGGGTGTCGTCGCGCTGGTCGAGCTCCGACTGAGCGTTGCCCGAGAGCGTCGACAGGTCCATCCAGACCCTCACCCCCGGCACAACGTCCATCACGACGTCACCGGACATCGAGTTCGCGGCGACGGTGCCCTCGCTGAGCCCTCCCAGAAAGACGTCGCCGGACATGCTCGACGCCCGCACGTTGCCCTGCGCCTGCTCGAGGGTGACGTTGCCAGACATCGTCTTCGCGACCGCCGACCCGCCGGTCTGTCCGACGGTGATGTCGCCGCTGGCCGACCCGATGTCGGTCTTCGAGATGCTGCGGCCGAACCGGATGTCGCCGCTGGCGGTCATCAGACGGGTCGTCTCTGCGGTCGCGTTAGCTGCCGCGAGGTCGCCTGACGCCGTCTTCACCTCGACGACGCCCAGCGTGCCGGACAGCGTCACATCCGCCGCCGCGGTCGCCGCCTCCACCGACGCACCGGTGGGGGCGACCACGCGGATCCGCACCGCACCGTCGCGGCGCAGCTTCTGCCACAGGTTCCTGCCGGAGGGGACGTGGACGCGCACCCGGTGCCCGCCGGATTCCTCCTTGCACTCGGGCTCCGTGGCGTCGATCAGCTCCTGAGCGTCGCCGGACATCGGCTCGAGCTCGATCGTGGTCGTCTCGCGCTCCTCGGTGTGCAGCTCGATCGCACCGGCCGCGACGCTCAGATCGAGGCGGACGTTGCCGGGGGTTTCGTACGTGGTCATGCGGTGCTCCTTTTGTGTGGCCGGCGCGGTCAGCTCTGTGCGAAACCGCGCAGCCGGTTCCCGGGCCGTGGCCGGCCTGGGTTGTCGAGGCGGGCGGCGATGGTTCGGACGAGCCAGGCATTGGTCGAGACGCCGTCGGCGGCGGCAGCCGCCTCCGCCCGCGCCTTGAGCGCCTCCGGGAGGCGCAGCGAGATGCGGGCGCTCGAGTCGTCCTCGCCGGGGGCTTGCCAGTCTGGCTCGTCCCTGACGACGATCAGCTCGGCGTCGCTCCCGGTCAACCGCACCTCGACGTGGCTGCCCTCGAGCTGCTCGCTCAGCTCCATTGCCGCCTGCCCCAGTGCTTCCAACACGTGCGTGCGCACGGCTGCGGCGATCGTGCGGCTCAGCCGGTCGGCGGCGTCCTGCAGGGACTCGTCCCCCAGGCTCGCGGTGGCCGTGACGTCCTCGACGATCGCTTGGGTCAAGTTCGACATCTCCATGACATCAGTATGACATCACCGATGGTGTCGTGCAAGTCGGACCCAATCCTGACCCCGCCTCCAGCCCTTCCACAGGGGCGGTCGCGATCGTGGTTGGTGTCCGGCCCCGCCACGATGCGGGGCGCCACGAAGGAGGAGGATCACGATGTTCGGAACACGTGCACGACGGTGGGTCGCGACCGCAGCGGTCGCGGTGGGGCTTGCGGTGGGAGTCGCCGGGGTCGCCTCGGCGGCCTCCCACTCCAGCTCAACCAGTCCCCCGGGAATCAGCACCGCGACGGCGCGGCCGGCGAACCCGGCGACCGTCGCCCACGGGCCCGGCGAGACGCTGCTCACCGGCACCACCGCCGCGAAGGTCAAGGCGGCGGCGCTCGCAAAGGTCCCGGGCGCCACGGTGATCCGCGTCGAGACCGATTCGGCCGGGTCGCCGTACGAGGCCCACCTGCGCAAGACGGATGGGTCGTACGTCACCGTCAAGGTGAACGACGCCTTCACGGTCACCGCCGTGCAGTCCGGGTTCGGAGCGCGTCCTGCTCAGAGCCCGCCCGCGGCCAACTAGAGCCCGCGGCGCAGCGGCCCCGGCCCGAGGAACGGCCGGGGCCGCCGTCCGGGGACCCGCTGCTGGTGGTACCCTCGCCCGATGCAGGAGGGCGCCGCAGGCGGTTCCGAACAGCTGGGCGGCCCGGCCTACCTGCGACTGGTCGGGCTTGGCGCGGCGATCGGCATCCCGGCGGCGCTCGTGGCGGCCGCGTTCCTGGCCGCCGTCCACGCGATCGAACACCAGCTCTGGACCGAACTGCCCAAGCACCTCGGCGATACCGTCCCGCCCTGGTACCTGGTCATCGGGCTGCCGGTGGTCGGCGCTGTGCTGGTGTTCATTGCGCGACGGTGGCTGCCGGGTGACGGCGGACACGAGCCGCTCGCAGGCCTGTCGACCAAACCGACGATTCCCGAGTACGCGCCGGGCGTGGCGCTCGCGGCGATCGGCACGCTCGCCTTCGGCGCCGTGCTCGGTCCCGAGGGGCCGGTGATCGCGCTGGGGTCGGTGGTCGGCGTCGTCGCCTCGCGGATGGCCAAGGCCGGGGAGAAACCGACCCAGGTGCTCTCCCTCGCCGGCTCGTTCTCGGCGATCTCAGCCCTGTTCGGCGGCCCGCTGGTGGCGGGGATGCTGCTGATGGAGGGCTCGGTCGGCCTCGGGGCGGCGATGGCCCCGGTGCTGCTGCCCGGACTGGTCGGGGCGGCCTGTGGCTACGTGATCTTCATCGGCGTGGGGAGCTGGCACGGACTCCCGACCTATGGGCTGACCGTGCCCGATCTCCCCGCGTACACCAATACCAGCTTCCGCGACCTGGGGATCGCGATCGTCGTGGGGCTGGCCTCGGCGCTGCTCCTGGCAGGCATCAGGCGGGGCGGCCACTCGGTGCTCGGGCTCCGCGACCGCGGCATCGGGATGTTGCCGCTGCTGGCGACGGGAGGGCTGGCGGTCGGACTGCTGGCAATGCTGGCCAGGGAGCTTGGTGACAACTCCCAGGACGTCCTGTTCTCCGGGCAGACATCGGTGGGGGTTGTTGTCGCGGAGAACTCGACCAAGCTCGTGCTCGTGCTTGTCGTCTGCAAGGGGATCGGGTACGCGATCAGCCTGGGCTGCGGATTCCGCGGCGGGCCGATCTTCCCGGCGATCTTCCTGGGCTGCGGGTTGGCGTCCCTGCCGGTGGTCTGGTTCGACATGTCCCCGACGGTCGCGATCGCGATCGGCGCAGCCGCGGGCATGGCGAGCCAGACGAGGCTGCTGTTCGCGCCGGTGCTGTTCGCCGAGTTGCTGGTCGGTCGAGGTGGTGGCGATTCGACGCCCGCGGCCGTGCTTGCCACGGCAGCGGCATGGATCGTGACGATGGCGCTCGACAAGCGGGCGGCGAAGGCCGCCGCTCAGTCGTCGTCTGCGCCGGCCTGACGACGGCGTTCGGCGATCTGCCACAGGTGGTAGAGGCCGGCTTGCAGCCCTCGCATCTCCTCGGGGCTGATCGCTTCGGCGAGCTGCCGGTCGATGTCTCGCACGCCCTCCTGCACCGCGGCCGCTGCCGCCTCACCCCGCTCCGTGAGCTCGATCACGATCTTGCGACGGTCGTCGGCATCGGGGCGACGGTTCAGATAGCCGCGCAGCACCAACGTATCGATCAGCTGGCTGGCCGCCTGCTTGGACACGCCCAGCTCGCGAATCAGCCCTGAAATCGGCGCGCCGCGGTTTGCGGCGCCGCCGACGACGTGGGGGCCGTTTCGCGGCATGTCCTCGAACCCGCCGGCGGCGAGCTGCTCGTGGACCGCGTCGCCGTACGCCCCCCGCGCTGCGCGCAGGAGCGCGGGTAGGACGGGAGGCTCTACGTTGTGTTCGTCGGCCATCCGTCGCACGATAGACCTGCGAGTAGAAGACGTCAAGGAGATTGACTGTCCCGGCGGTTGTCCACTCCGGAAGTCGCAGGAGCGCCTGCGAGATACCCCCAACGGGATTCGAACCCGTGTTGCCGCCTTGAAAGGGCGGAGGCCTAGGCCGCTAGCCGATGGGGGCGCAGGCCGCAGGATATCGGCGCCCGGCCGACCGAGCTCGTCTGAGGGTGCGAATCAGGCTACGCCGGCTCGCTGCCCTGGCAGACGGGCGAGCGATTCCTGTAGCTCTTCCCAGGCAATCTGCTCGACCTCTCGGTACAGGGCCCCGTCGACGTCCTGGGTCAACTCCAGGTAGCGCCGCCAGGCCGATGCAGCGGAGATCGGCAACACGCGTATGACGTTCCGTTGCGTTCCCATCGTTCTCTATCCCTTAGTACGCAGCAGCGCATCATTTGGTTCCCGTTTCGGGCTGTTTTCAATCCGATTGTCGGCGGAACAGCCGGGGGTCGTCGGTGATCACGCCGTCGACTCCGAGCTCGCGCATCCGGTCGACCCCTTCGCGTGTGTTGACCGTCCAGGCAAAGACGCGTCCGCCGGCTTGGTGGACGGTCTCCACCAGGGCGGACGACGCCAGGGTGTGGCGGACGGTCATGTCGTTGGCGCTGGTCGAGCCCCAGCGGGTGGCGGCCAGGGCGCGGGCCAGCGGAGCGGCGGGCCCGGGGTGGTGCCGGGTATAGGTGAAGCTGGTTCGAATGCGACCGGACAGCAGCCCGAGCGAGCGCCGGTCAGTACTGGCGACCGTGCACCGCTCTGCCAGGCCGGCCTCCCGGCACCAGAGCAGCACGGTTTCCTCGTAGCCGCCGCGCTTGAGGTCGACCAGGAACTCGATTGGCGGTGGGGCCAGATCGGCCAGCGCGTCCAGGAACCGCCGCAGCGCGATCCCAGGGTGGCCGGGTTCGTGGGCGACCACCGGACCTGGAGCAACATCGAACTCGATCATGTCGACGCCGACCTCGATCGCCGCCCTCACGCTCTCGATCGTGTTCTCCGGGCCGAGGGCAGCCGCCCCCCGATGGCCGATGCGCAGCATCGGAGCGGCAAGCTACCACCTAGAATCGCGGTCCAGGGCCGTTAGCTCAGCTGGTAGAGCAGGGGACTTTAATCCCAAGGTCACAGGTTCGATCCCTGTACGGCCCATGTCTGGTGTGGGGGGTTCGTGGGGGAGCCTGCTCCCCCCACGTTCATACCATGGTCACAGGTTCGATCCCTGTACGGCCCATGTCTGGTGTGGGGGGTTCGTGGGGGGAGCCTGCTCCCCCCACGTGCATACCATGGTCACAGGTTCGATCCCTCTACGGCCGATTGGAACAAGTTGGCTCTGCGACGCCTGGTCGCTGGGCGAACCAACGTCCTCCCGGTGTCGTCTAAGTCCCAGAGGGAGAGCTGATGCGACCGTTCATGTCGATGATGATCTGTGCGCTACTGCTGGTCGGCTGCGCGGCGTGCGACGCCACCAGCGGTATCGACGGCGGCGCGACTGGCAGCCCTCCCCCGTTGCCGGTGCTGTCGTTCGACCATGTGGTCTCCGCCCTGCGCGCTCATCACTACCATCTCGGCCAGGTGCGGCGGGGCGCCGGCGGGATCACGCCCGACTGGGCGGCGCCGACACAGCGGGCGGAGGTCGGCAGCATGCTGATCACCCATGGCCCGTGCATCTACACCAACGTGCTCGTGTTCAAATCGGTCGGCTCGGCGATGCGGTTCAGCCGCCTGCTGGCGAAGCACGATCCTGGAGGCTTTGGCTCCCAGGGTGGCCCGAACCGAAACGTTGTCCTTACCTCGAACTCCTGCCATCAACTCTCGCTCCTGCTGGCCGTGATCTAGCGGACGATCCGGTCAGCCTGCGTGTGCGGTTGACAATCGCTCTCACGCTATATAGCGTTTGAGCTATGAGAGAAGAAGGCGATGCTCCGAAGCCGATGAGCAGCGGCCAGGCCGCAAGCGTGGGGATCGTCGCCGGCCTGGTGTCGGCGGTGTCCTACCTTGGGTACCTCGTGTTTGCGATCGTGGCGGTGGTGGGGTCGATCCCCTCCGGGTGTGGGTTCAACTCCGACGACTCATGCACCAATCCGGATGCCAACGACACGACCCTGGTCGTCGTTCTGATCATTGGCTACATCCTGTTCTTCGCCGGCATGACGCTGCTGGAGCGAGGCCTGATGCGACGGTATCTCCGCCAGATGGGCCTCTCGCTCACGCCGCTGCAACTCCTGGTCTACGCCGGGAGCCTGGTGCTCCTACCGGGCATCGCCCTGGTGGCGATGTACCTCGGCAGCTCGATGCTCTCGGCCCACGTGCTGGCGGCCGGCGCAACCGGCCTCGTGATCGCGGTTGCCACGTGGGCCCATCTCCTGCGCTCCGCCGCTTCGCCGTCGGTGGTGTAGGCACGCGTGCCGGCGGGAAGGGTTACGGTGGCACCAGCAATCGCGACCGAAGGGGGTTCGGCATGGCCGGGCAGGTTGTTCACATGGAGATCGTCGCGACCGACATCGATCGCGCGCAGGAGTTCTGGAACGGGCTCTTCGACTGGGGCCTGAAGGACTCCGGGATGCCCGAGATGGACTACCGGATGGCGCAGACCGCCCCGGGCCAGGGCGTGGCGCTCTACCAGGGAGAGGCGGGGGAGCCGAAGATCTACCTCGACACGCCCAACATCGACGTCTCGATCGCCAAGGCGCGGGCGCTCGGCGGCTACGCCGACGACAAGATGCCGGTGCCTGGCCACGGCTGGTTCGCCGCCTGCCGCGACACCGAGGGCAACCCTTTCCACCTGTGGCAGAGCGACCCGGCGGCCGCACCGGCCGGGGGCTGAGCGGGCGACGAACTAGAAGTCCCGCCGGCCGTCGAAATGGGTGGCGGCGCCGGGACGGGTCAGCTGGTAGAGCGCGATCCGCTGCCCGCCGGGCGTGCGGAAGCTGCAGCACGGTCCATGGGGGATCCCGAAGGTGTGCTCTCGCTGCCAGCCTCGGCTCTCCAGGTCGGAGAGCGCCTGGTCGAGGTCGTCGACGCGGTAGATGAGCACAGTCCGGTCGTCCTCGAGGTGATCGGTGAGCAGCACCAGCGGGCCGTCCTCGGCGAGCCGGACGCCCGCCACCCGCGTACCCATCGCCTCAACGGCAAACACCACCTCACCGCCTAGCACCTCCTCCAGGTGGTGCGCATCGGCGGCGACATCCTGGCTCGGGGTGTACAGGAAGTCGAGCTGCCGGAAGGGTGGTGCGGTCATCCTGGCGGTGGACACTAATCCTGGTAGCCTGGCGGCGAATGCTGGAGCCAGGCGCACAGATCCCTGACGTGTCGCTGTTCACGGAGCTCGCCGAGCCGGTGCGGCTGCGCGACCTGGCGGCTGCGGGGCCGATGCTGCTCGCCTTCTACCTGTACGACTGGACGTCGACCTGACGGAGCGAGCTACGGCTCCTGCGTGACAGGAGCACGGAGTTCGCGGAGCTGGGGTTCTCGATCTTCGGGGTGTCGCGCGACAGCCCCTACTCTCACGAGCGCTGGGCCAACTCGCAGGGCCTGACCTTCCCGCTGCTGACCGACTGGACGGGTGAGGTGGTGCGCGCCTTCGGTGTCTCGCAGACCCTCGACGGCCTGGTCGACACACCGGTCAGGAGCTGCTTCCTGGTCGACCAGGAGGGCGTCATCCGCGGCGCCTGGCGCTACGAAGACAGCGAGGTACCCGACGTCGCGGCACTGATCGAGGCGGCCGCGGCGCTGGCGGCGTCTACCCCTGGGTCGCCCAGGGAGCGGGCGTCTTCAGACTGACCGCGGCGCCGCCCAGCCGGCCGGTGATCGTTGCCACAGACCCCGCGGTGTCGGTCGCGAAATCAACCGTGAGCTGGCCGGTGGCGGCGGGCGCCCCGGTCAGGTGCAGAGTTGCGTGGACCGTGTCCGTGGTTCGGTCGAACACCGCAGTGCCCGACACCGCGAGGTCGCTGACGAATCGGTCGCCGTTGAAAGTCAGCGTCAGCGGCTTGAGCGATGTGTAGGGGCCGGTGACCGTGAACCCGCCGCCGCGCAGGCCCACGCCGTGCGTGGTGTACATCAGGTTCCACCAGCGCGAGAATCCGTCGCCGACCACCTGCCCGGCCACCCACCCTGCGCGCTGCGCGGTGGACGTGCCGGGGGCGCCGGCGAGAAGCCGCGGGAAGCTCGGCACCACGACCACCGGGGGAGTGTGGCCGGCGCACGAGGTGTCGCCCGCGTTCAGCGTTGCCAGGAACCGGCGGACGATCCCGGAGGCGCAGCCGCCGAAGTCGTCGAGCGCAGAGATGTGGCCGGTGTTGCGCACCTCGACGAACGTCGAGTCCGGCCACGCTGCGGCGGCGCGGCGCGCATCGGGAACAGGCGTCGCCTGGTCGTACTCGCCGTCCAGGATCAGCACCGGGATGTGCGGGTAGGCAACGTGTGACGGGAAGGCGGGGTCGGCGATCGTCGGCGCCGGCCACTCGAGGCAGCCGCGCACGAGCTGGTTCTCGTCCAGCGAGTTGAGGTAGGTGGCGTTGTCGAATGGGGCAAAGGCGCCCGGCGAAAGCTTCGCGATGGCCGCGTTCAGCTGCCGGCGGCGTTCGGGGACCGACGCCGAGACGCTCCAGATCGTCGGGTAGTCGTGGCAGGAAACGGCGTCGTAGTCGCCCACCGAGTAGCCCGTGTATCCGCCGTTCACGTTCTCGGATACGTCCTCGGCGGCGAGGCGCAGCAGCGGCGCCCGGTCGCCGGCCCGGTAGGCGACCAACGCCGCCGGCAGGTCGCGGAAGAACGTGTAGGCGTAGGTCGCGTCGAACACCAGCTGCACGAACTTCGTCGCAGTCAGGCGGACGTGGATGCGGTTCCCGTCGGCGTCGAGGCCGACACCGACCAGCGGGTGCTGGGCGAGGCCGTGCTCGAGGCCGCCGATCGACTGCAGGATTCCGGCGCACGAGCCGGCCCGCGCGCAGAGCGTCGTCCAGGCGTTGCGAAGCATCGCGCTGGCCTCTCGCTCGAACGGGTCGAAGCCCTGGTTGTAGGCGCCGTCCAGCACCACCGCCCGCACCAGGGAGGGATGGTGGAGGGTGAACGACTGGGAGGCGTAGGTGCCGTAGGAGTCGCCGTAGACGTCGACCTTGTGGACGCCGAGGCCGTTCAGGATCGCGGCCATGTCATTGCCGAGAGCAGCCGTGCCGTAGGCGTTGGCGGCACTTCCCAGCCGCTCGGCGCACTGTCCCGTGTCGGCGACGTAGCTGCCGATGCCCTGCTGGAGCCGTGGGCACTTGATCGCTCCCGAGCTGCCGGTGCCGCGAGAGTCCATCACGATCAGGTCGTGCGTCTCGTGGAGTGAGCCGAGCATGAGGATGTACGTGGTGGCAGACCCGATCGAGCCGTACCCGGGACCGCCCTCGAACCCCACCACCGGTTCGCCCGCCCCCGCGCTCTGGTCGGTATGCCGGTAGACCCGGAACTGAACCGTCAGCGGCTGCCCCTGGCTCGGCTTCGACCAGAACAACGGCACCTGGATCGAACCGCATTCGACAAGCGGCGAGTGGCCGCACTGGTGCAGCTGGAGGTCCGGCTGAGCCGCCTGTGCGGCGCCCGGTGACAATGTTGCCGCGACTGACACAACCGCCACGGCGGCAAGGTGGCGGAGCTTCTTCGACCCCATCGCCGGTGAGTGTCCCACCGCTCGTGCCTCTTGTCCACAGGAGATTGGGCGGGTATGGTCGCGACTGATCGGTGGTGACTGACTCCCAGTTTCATCCAGGCTCCGGGCTCCGGGGGAAGTCGGCCCGCTCGCGCGGGGGCATGACGCGCGGCCAGCTGCTGCGCGCGGCGGCGGTCGCCGGCCTGGCGGCGAGCGAGCTGGCGTGGCCGGTGCGTGTGCGCGCGGCGGCCGCTCCCAAGGTCGTCATCATCGGCGCCGGCCTGGCCGGTCTCCGCTGCGCCGACGTGCTGTGGCACAGGCACGGGATCGCGCCCACCGTGTACGAGTGGGACAGCCGCGTAGGCGGTCGCTGCGAGACGCTGCGCGGCTACTTCGCCGGCGGCCAGAACGCCGAGCTGCACGCCGAGTTCATCTCGTCCGAGCACGCGATGATGCGCAGCCTGGTCACGCGCTTCGGACTGACGCTCAGCAACGAGGACAAGGTCGACGCTGGAGAGCTCAGCACCTACTGGTTCAACGGCTTCCGCTACACCCAGGCCGACCTCAACGCCGACTGGCGCGACTGGGGCTGGAAGCTCTTCCATCACGCCGGGCACGAGGCGCCCTGGCCGACGCGCTCGGACAAGCACAACTCCGCGACGGCTCGGGCCTGGGATGCAATGTCCGTCTCGCAATGGGTCGAGGCCCACGTCCCCGGTGGGCTGTCCCATCCGTTCGGCAAGCTGTTGATCCAGGACGTGATCGACGAGTACGGCGGCGACCCGGACGAGCAGTCCGCCCTCAACGCCGTCTACCTGCTCGCCTACTACGACAGCATCGCCAGCGGCGTCCAGCCGAAGGGGCACCCGATGCTGTCGGGCACCGACGAGAAGTACCACATCCTCGGCGGCAATGACCAGATCATCTCCGGCTTCATGAACGGGCTGCCGGACGGCATGGTTCAGCTCCAGCAGCGGCTGGTCGGCATCCGGCCGCGCTCCAGTGGCGGCTTCAGGCTGACGCTCGAGAGCGATGCTGCCAGGCACGACGTCACGGCTGACCACGTCGTGTTGGCGCTGCCCTTCGCCACGCTGCGGGAGATCGACCTCTCGCATCTCCACCTGCCCCCGACCAAGCTGCTGGCGATCGACACCCAAGGGATGGGCAGCAACTGCAAGGTGCAGCTCCAGTTCACCCACCCGGTGTGGGTCTCGGAGCAGTACGACGGCACGTTCTACGCCGACACCGGCGCCCAGTCCGGCTGGCAGGCGTCGCCCGATCCGGTGGGCGCCCCGCCGCTTCTGACCGAGTACCTCGGCGCCGCCAAGGGCCGTAACCTCGGGTTCGCCTACCACCTGGACGGCTACGAGGGCGAGGCGCCGAAGAGGCTGGTGGAGGACACGATCACGCGCATGGAGCCGCTCTTCCCCGGCATCCGCAAGGCCTGGAACGGGCGCTCGTGGTTCAAGTGGAGCTACGGCGACCCGCACATCCGCGGCGGCTACTCCTACTACAAGGTCGGGCAGTACACCGGCATCTCCGGCAGCGAGGGACCGCCGGTCGGCGCGCTGCACTTCGCCGGCGAGCATACGGAGCCCAACTTCCAGGGCTACATGGAAGGTGCGGTGCGCAGCGGCGTGCGCTGCGCGGACGAGATCGCCTCCGCCCTTTAGCTGAATCCCTGGACGAGCGCCGGACGCGCTGATAGGCTTGGCGGTCGCGCGGGTTCGCCCGCGCGCCGAGGACCGCCGCCGCCGCCAAGCCAGTCGAACGCCGCGCTGCACGCCGCCCAAGCGTGCACCCGCGACGCGTTCGTGTCCTCCATCCACTCCGGAGACCTGTGTGTCCATACCTGCAGTAGAGGTACGCGATCTGCGCAAGGAGTTCGTCCGCCGCGACGGTCGCCGCGGCATGCGCACCCGCCGGCGGGTCGCCGCGCTGCACGGCCTCAGCTTCCGGATCGAGCGCGGTGAGTGCGTCGCCATCCTGGGCCAGAACGGGTCGGGCAAGTCGACGCTCGTACGGCTGCTGTCGACCCTGCTGCTGCACGACGGCGGTAGTGCCGAGGTGTTCGGCATCGATGTCTTCAAGAAGCCGCGTCAGGTGCAGCGGCTGGTCAACCGGGTGTCGGTCGAGGCGTCGTTCTTCAAGCGCATGTCGCCGGTCGAGAACCTCAACTACTCGGCGCGCTTCTACGGCCTGACGCCGAAGCAGACGCGCGCCCGCATCCCCGAGATCCTGACCATGGTCGGGTTCCCGAACGAGCGTGCGACCGAGCCGATGGAGGACCTGTCGCGCGGCATGCAGCAGAAGATCGCGCTGGCGCGGGCCCTGCTGACGGCGCCGGTGCTGCTGCTCCTCGACGAGCCGACCACAGGGCTGGATCCGCGCTCGAAGCTCGAGGTGCAGTCGTTCATCCGCGACATGCGGGCACGCCACGATTCGACCATCCTGCTCTGCACCCACGACATGGCCGAGGCCGAGTCGCTGGCCGACCGGGTCGGGATCCTCCATCGCGGCGAGCTGCTGTGCCTCGCGACCGCGGACGAGGTCAAGCAGCTCTACGGCGCCGCCACGCTGGAGGAGGCGTTCATGGTCGCCACCGGGCGCAGCTTCGAGGATGAGCACGAAGAGGATGAACAGGAGGTGGCCGGGTGATCCGCCCCGAGGTGGGAGCGCTGCGCCGCGAGCTGATCGGCTTCGCGGGGATCGTGGAGCGAAACACGTACCTGATCCGCCGGTTCTTCTGGTGGGAGCTCGCGTGGTTCCTGTACACGGTCGCAAACACGCTGACGATCGTCTTCATCGCCAAGGGCGTGGAGGCGGCCGGCGGCCAGATCGACGTGAACAAGGAGCAGATCGTGCTGCTGATCGGCGCGGTCGTCTGGTCGTACCTCGGGCTGCTGTTCGAGATCCTGACCGAGACGGTCGCGTGGGAGCGCTGGGAGGGCACGATCGAGTACACGTTCATGGCCCCGCTGTCGCGTCCTGCCCACCTGTTCGGGATGGGCGCCTTCGCCGTGCTCTACGGCGTCCTCCGCACGGTGCTGCTGTTCGCCTCGGTGGCGCTGTTCCTCGGCGTCGTCTTCCACAACCCCGACTTCTGGGCAGCCTTCGTCGTGCTCGGGGTGTCCTCGTTCGCGTTCATCGGGATCGGGATGATGACCGCCGTGCTGCCGCTGATCTCGCCCGAGAAGGGCACGCAGCTGGGCTTCATCGCCCAGGGCCTGCTGCTCGTGATCTCGGGCGTCTACTACCCGGTCAGCGTGCTGCCGACCTGGATGCAGTGGCTGTCGAAGATCTCGCCGGCGACCTACACCCTGGACGGCGCCCGCAAGGCGATCATCGGCGGCCAGAGCGTCTCGTCGATGTGGCCGGATATCTGGCCGCTGTTCCTGATCGGGGCGATCGCGATACCGCTCGGCCTCGAGGTGTTCCGCCGCGGTGAGCGCTATGCCAAGAGGCACGGCCGGCTGAAGCGCTCCGGGTAGGCTCTGGCCATGGGACGTGAGGCACGCTGCGTTGTCAGGTACGACGGCGCCGAGGCGATCTGCCGAGCGCTGCTCGAGACCGACGAGGTGATCGTCCGCGGCGACATCCGGCTGGCGGTGCCGCTGGGGGAGATCAGCGAGGTGGCCGACGACGACGGCACGCTGCGCATCGGCTGGCCGGACGGGACCCTGGAGCTGGAGCTGGGTGATCCCGAAGCCGGTCGCTGGCAGCACGCGATCCTGCATCCCAAGACGCTCTTCGACAAGCTCGGGGTGAAGGACGGCCAGCGGGTCGCGGTGGTGGGCAGGCTGCCGTCGGAGTTCGTCACCGAGCTTCGCGAGCAGCATCCCGAGCCGCCGCCGGGCGCGCCGCTGGACGTGATCTTCCTTGCCGTCGGCTCCGCCGGCGACCTCGACCTCCTGGAGTCGCTCCTCCACGGCCTGTCGCGTGACGGCGCGATCTGGATCGTGCGGCCCAAGGGCAGCAAGGAGCTACCCGAGTCGGCCGTCCGCTCGGCGGCCCGGGACGCCGGCCTGGTCGACATCAAGACGGCGCGGTTCTCGGACACGCATGCGGCCGACAAGTACGTGATCCCGCTCGACCGGCGCTAGCCTGGCGCCGTGCTTCCTAGTGCAGGAAGTGACGGCGGCCGGTGAAGACCATCGCGATACCGGCCTCGTTCGCCGCCGAGACAACTTCCTCGTCGCGCTTGCTGCCGCCGGGCTGGATGATGGCCTTCACGCCGGCGGCGATCGCGGTCCTGGGGCCGTCGTCGAAGGGGAAGTAGGCGTCGGAGGCGAGGACGGCCCCCTGGTTGCGCCCGCCCGCCTTCTCGACCGCGATCCGTACTGCGTCGACGCGGCTCATCTGCCCGGCGCCGATGCCGACCGTTGCCAGCTCGCGGACGATCACGATCGCGTTGGAGTGCACGTTCTTGCACACCCGCCAGGCGAACAGCAGGTCGCCCCACTCCTGCTCGGTCGGGTGCACCTCCGTCGCCACCTCCATGGTGTCCCGGTCGTCGGGATCGGCGTCGCGATCCTGCACCAGCATGCCTCCCAGCACCCGCCGGTAGTCCCGCTCGCCGGGGCTTGCCTTGCGCCGCTCTCGGTCCTCGAGGATCCGCAGGTCGGGCTTGCGGCGCAGGATGTCCAGGGCGCCTTCCTCGTAGCCGGGTGCGAACAGCACCTCGACGAACTGGTCGGCGAGCTGGTTGGCGAGTGCGTTGGTCACCGGCCGGTTGACGGCGATCACGCCGCCGTACGCCGACAGGGGATCCGACTGGAGCGCGCGCTCGAACGCCTCCTCCAGGGTGGCGCCGACGGCGACGCCGCACGGGTTCGCGTGCTTGACGATCGCGCAGGCCGGCACCTGGAACGCACCGGCGATCGTCCGCGCCGCCTGCAGGTCGCTGAGGTTGTTGAACGACAGGGCCTTGCCCCCCAGCTGCTCGATCAGCGACAGCAGGTGGCGGCGTGCGCCTTGCTCCACGTAGTAGGCCGCCCGCTGGTGCGGGTTCTCGCCGTAGGCCAGGTCGGCCACCTTGGACAGCTCCAGCACGACCCGGTCGGGAAATGGGTCGGTGTCCGTGAACCAGGCCGCGATCGCGGCGTCGTACCCGGCCGTGTGCGAGAACGCCTCGGCGGCCAGGTCGCGGCGGGTGCCGTCCGACAGCTCGCCGTCGCCGGCACGCAGCTCGTCCAGCACGAATCCGTACCGCTCAGGATCGGTGACGACGCCGACCGAGTCGTGGTTCTTGGCCGCCGCCCGCACCATCGCGGGGCCGCCGATGTCGATGTTGGCGATCACCTCGGCGTCGGAGACCCCCCGCCGGGACGCCACCTGGCGGAACGGATACAGGTTGCAGACGACCAGGTCGATCGGAACGATGCCCTGTTCCTCGAGCACGGCCATGTCCTCGGGGCTCCCGCGCCGGGCCAGGATCGCAGCGTGGATGGCGGGATGCAGCGTCTTTACCCGCCCTCCGAGGATCTCCGGGGCGCCGGTCACCTCCTCGACCGACGTGAACGGCAGGTCGGACTGCTCCAGGAGGGTCGCCGTGCCCGACGTTGAGATCAGCTCCACTCCGAGCTCGTGCAGCCCCTGTGCGAACGCCGCCAGGCCGTTCTTGTTGCTCACCGAGATCAGCGCTCGTTTGACCTTCAACGGGGCTCTCCCACCCGGACGTGCCGCCCATCCACCTCGACGCGACCGGCGGCGATCAGTCGCACAGCCTCGGGCAACAGCCGCCGTTCCACGCCGTGCAGGCGCTCCAGCAGCTCCGAGGGGGAGTCATCATACGAAACGTCGACCGCCTCCTGCAGGAGGACGGGACCGGTATCGACGCCCTCGTCGACCAGGTGCACCGTGACGCCTGTCACGCGCACGCCGTAGGCCAGCGCGTCGGTCACCGCGGTGGCCCCGGGGAACGCCGGGAGCAGCGAGGGGTGGACGTTGACGACCCGATCGGGGTACTGGCCGAGCACTGTCGGCGGGAGGATACGCATGTACCCGGCCAGCACGACCACCTCGACCTCGTACGGCCCGAGCGCTGCGGCGATCTCCTCGGGGTCGACCACCACCATGGCGGGCACGTCGGCCCGCGCCGCACGCTCGAGTCCAGGGGCGCCCGGCCGGCTCGAGAGCACGCAGGCGACGTCGATCTCGGGGTCGTCGAGCAGCGCCTGCAGGTTGGTGCCCTCTCCCGAGATCAGCACCGCAACCCTCACTGGAAGCGGACGCCCTCCCCGGCGACGACCCGCCCGGCCACCCAGGCCTTCTCTCCCGCCCGCTCGAGCGTCCGCAGGGCGAGCTCGATGGCGTCCCGGGGGATGAACGCGGCGTATCCGAGGCCGAGGTTGAAGACCCGCCGCATCTCATCCTCGTCGACCCCCAGCGACGCCAGCCATCCGAAGACCGCCGGGCGCTCCCAGCTTCCCAGGTCGACCTCCGCCGCGAGCCGACCGCGCAGCGGCCGGGCGAGGTTGCCCGCGATCCCGCCGCCGGTGATGTGCGCCATGCCGCGGACGTCCGTGGTGCCGATCAGGGCCCGCACCGCCGACGCGTAGATCCGGGTCGGCTCCAGCAGGGCGTCGGCGACCGTCTGCCCACCCAGCTCGGGCGGCGTGGCATCGAGTGAGATCTGTGCCTTCTCGAGCAGCCGGCGGATCAGCGAGTAGCCGTTGGAGTGGGGCCCGCTGGACGGGAAGCCGATGATCGCGTCCCCCTCTTCGATCAGGGCGCCCGCGATCAGGTCGCGGCGCTCGCCGACCGCGACGCAGAACCCGGCCAGGTCGAAGTCGTCGGCGGCCATCATGTCGGGGTGTTCCGCCGTCTCGCCCCCGAGCAGCGCACAGCCGGCCTGGCGGCAGCCCTCGGCGACGCCCTCGACCAGTTCGACGATGGTGTCCGGCACGAGCTTGCCGCACGTGATCAGGTCGAGGAAGAATGCCGGCCTGCCGCCGGCCGTCAGGACGTCGTTGACGCTCATGGCGACGAGGTCGATGCCAAGCCCGTGCAGCCTTCCGGCCGCGCGGCCGAGCAGCACCTTGGTGCCGACCCCGTCGCATCCGGCGGCCAGCACCGGATCGCCGACCGAAGGCGTGTAGAGCCCGGCGAACCCACCCAGGTCGCCGAGCACCTCTAGCCGCTTCGTCGAGGCAACGGCCGCGCGGATCCGCTCCACCACCTGCTCCCCGGCGGCGAGGTCGATTCCCGCGTCCCCGTAGGTCATGCCGTCGCTCAACGAGCCAGGGCCCGATCGGCAGCCCTCGAACCGGAGCTTGGAGAGGCGCATGTCCTCGGGGATCTCGGTCGGGTACTCGCCGGTCAGGCAGGCGCGGCAGAAGCGGTCGCTGGGCTGGCCGGTCGAGACCTGCAGGCCGTCGAGCGACAGGTAGGCGAGCGACGTGGCGCCGAGGTGCGCACGGACGTCCTCGACCTGCCGGCCGGCGGCGATCAGCTCACCCTGGTCGGCCATGTCGATGCCATAGAAGCAGGGCGAGATGATCGGTGGCGACGAGATCCTCAGGTGTACGTCGAGGGCGCCGGCCTCGAACAGCATCGCAACCAGCTTGCGGGTCGTCGACCCGCGGACGATGGAGTCGTCGACCACCACCACGCGCTGCCCGCGGAGCGCCTCCGGAAGCACGTTGAACTTGAGCTTGATGCCGCGTTCGCGCAGGCCCTGATCGGGCTGGATGAACGTCCGCCCGACGTAGCGGTTCTTGACCAGCCCTTCCCCGAACGGGATCCCGCTGGCGCGGGCGTAGCCGACCGCGGCCGGTGTCCCGGAGTCGGGTACCGGGATCACGATGTCGGCGTCGGCGGGCGACTCCATGGCGAGCTGCTCGCCCATCCGGCGGCGGACCTCGTACAACCCCTGGCCGGTCATCTGGGAGTCGGGGCGCGCGAAGTAGATGTACTCGAAGATGCAGAGGGAGCCGCTGCGGCGCTCCACCGCCTGGCGGTAGCGGGCGCCGCGATCGTCGATGACCACCATCTCGCCGGGGTCGAGCTCTCGCTCCAGCTCCGCGCCGATGATGTCCAGCGCGCAGGTCTCGGACGCGAGGACATGCGCGCCGTCGAGGCGGCCGACGACCAGCGGGCGGATCCCGTGAGGGTCGCGGAACCCGGCGACGGCGTGCTTGGTCATGACGACGGCGGCGAAGGCGCCCTCGATCCGGCTCATCGTGTCGGCCACCGCGTCGTCCAGCTCCTCGGCCTCGTGGCGGGCGATCAGCGCGGCGATCACCTCGGTGTCCGACGTCGACTGCAGCCGCACCCGATCGCCGCGCAGCTGATCGCGGAGCTCCGCGGTGTTGGTCAGATTGCCGTTGTGCCCGAGCGCCACCTTGCGGTGGGGACCGTGCGCCACCACCGGCTGGGCGTTGTGCCACGCCGAGGTACCGGTCGTCGAATAGCGGGCGTGGCCGATCGCCATGTGGCCCTGCAGCGACGACAGCTTGAACTCGTCGAACACCTGGCTGACCAGGCCCATGTCGGTCATCGCCATCACCTGCTCGCCGTTGCTGACGGCGATGCCTGCGCTCTCCTGCCCGCGGTGCTGGAGCGCGAACAGCCCGAAGTAGGTCAGCCTCGCCACGTCCCGCTCAGGGGAGCGCGTGCTGTCGTAGATGCCGAAGACCCCGCACATCTAGAGGGGCTCCTCGCCGAGGGCATCGGTCAGGGCCGAGTCGTAGGCCGCCCGTGCGGTGTCCAGCGAGATCGCCGTGTCGCCGAGGACGATGTCGTCGCCCCCGACGGTGCCCAGCTCGCGAACCGCGACGCCATGCGCGGCCGCCAGCGAGGAGAGCTCGGCAACCGCCGGCGGAGGGGCCGAGACCAGCACCCGCCCGTCACCCTCCCCGAACCAGTCGTCGAGCGGCGCGCTGCGCACACCGGTGCCGCCGAAGATCGCTGACTCGCAGAGGGCGACTGCCAGCCCACCGTCGGCGACGTCGTGCGCGCTTCGCAGGAGCTTCCGGCCGGCCGCATCGGCAAGCAACCGGTGCAGCCCGAGCTCGAGCGTCAGGTTGGGTTCGGGGATACGGCCCTCCACCCTCTGCAGTATGACCTTCTGATACTCGGAGCCATCCAGTGAAGCTGTCCCGTCGCCCAGCAGGAGGACGACGTCCCCCTCGTCGCAGAAGCCGGAGGGCACTGCCAGCTCCGCGTTCTCGAGCACGCCCACCACCCCGATCACGGGCGTCGGCGGGATCGAGACTCCACCGTTCTCGTTGTAGAGCGAGACGTTGCCGGAGACCACCGGCAGGCCGAGCGCCTCGCAGGCCAGCGCCATGCCCTCGATCGCCTCGGCCAGCTCGTAGCCGACCTCGGGGTTCTCCGGGTTGCCGAAGTTCAGGCAGTTGGTCACCGCCGCCGGCTGCGCGCCGGTGCAGGCAACGTTGCGGGCAGCCTCGCACACCGCGCTCATGCCGCCGCGGCGGGGATCGAGCGACGTCCGGCGCCCGTTGCCGTCAAGGCTGATGGCGATCGCCCGGTCAGAGGGCGTCAGCCGGACGACTCCGGCGTCGCCTCCCGGGCGAACGGCCGTGCCGGAGCCGACGAGCTGGTCGTACTGGCGGTAGATCCAGCGGCGGCTGCCGATGTTGGTGGAGTGCAGGAGGGCAAGCACGGCCTCGACGGTCTGCTGCTGGGGAGGGGCGTCCAGCGGGTGTTCGCGGAGGCGGGCCGGGCGCCGCCGCTCCACCTCGTAGCGCGGCGCGTCGTCGACCAGCGTCCGCACCGGGATGTCCCCTACCAGTTCCCCGTCGTGGAACGCGCGCAGCGACCCGCTGCCCGTGACCGTGCCGATCGGCGTGGCGTCGACCTGCCAGCGCGCGCAGGTCTCGAGCACGGCGTCGAGCTGCGACGGCTCGACGATCGCGGCCATCCGCTCCTGCGACTCGCTGATCATGATCTCGAACGGCTCCATGCCCTGCTCGCGCAGCGGGACCCGCGACAGGTCGATGTCCAGCCCGACACCGCCGTGCGCCGCCATCTCCGAGGTGGACGATGCCAGCCCGGCGGCGCCCAGGTCCTGCAGCGATGCCAGCAGGCTGCGATCGAGCAGCTCCAGCGTGCACTCGATCAGCTTCTTGCCCATGAACGGGTCGCCGATCTGGACGCTGGGCCGCTTGGCGGATGAGCCCTCGTCGAACCCCTGCGACGCCAGGACGCTGGCGCCTCCGATCCCGTCCCGGCCCGTGCGGGCGCCGTAGAGGACGAGCAGGTTGCCCTCGCCCGCCGCCCCGGCCGATGTCAGGCGATCAGCCGGCAGCACCCCGACGCACATGGCGTTGACCAGGCAGTTGGCTGCGTACCCGGGCTCGAAGTAGACCTCGCCGCCGAGGTTGGCGACGCCGACGCAGTTGCCGTAGTGGCCAACACCCTCGACGACGTGCGAGAACAGGTGTCGCTGGTGGGCGTCATCCAGCTCGCCGAAACGCAGCGAGTCGAGGATCGCCACGGGCCGCGCGCCCATCGCGAAGATGTCGCGGAGGATGCCGCCGACCCCGGTGGCCGCGCCCTGGAACGGCTCGACCGCCGAGGGGTGGTTGTGCGACTCCACCTTGAGGGCAACCGCCAGCCCGTCGCCGACGTCGATCACGCCGGCGTTCTCCCCCGGCCCCTGGAGGACGCGCTCGCCGCGCGTCGGGAACCGGCGCAGCAGCAGGCGCGAGTGCTTGTACGCGCAATGCTCGCTCCAGAGCAAGGAGTACACGGCCAGCTCGAAGGTGTTCGGCTCGCGCCCGAGCAGCTCGCAGATGCGGTCGAACTCCGGGTCGGTGAGGCCGAGGACGGCGTGCGGTGACGGCGACACGGCGCTCACGCAGCCACCTTCCCCTGGGCAAGCTCGAGCAGGCCGTGGAGCAGGATCCGCCCGTCGGTCGACCCGATCAGCTTCTCGACCGCGTGCTCGGGATGGGGCATCAGCGCTGCGACGTTCCCGGCCCGGTTGGTGACGCCTGCGACGTCGGCCACCGAGCCGTTCGGGTTGTCTGCGTAGCGAACGAGGATCTGCCCGTTCTGCTCCAGCTCTGCGAGGGTCGCGGCGTCGGCGAACCAGCAGCCGTCGTGGTGCTTGATCGGGATCGTCAGCCGGCTTCCGGCCGCGCAGCCGGGTAGCCACGGCGTCGCTCGCTCGACCACCAGCTCGGCGTCCTGGCAGCGAAATCGCAGGCCGGCGTTGGGCCGCAGGACGCCCGGCAGCAACCCCACCTCGGTCAGCACCTGAAAGCCGTTGCAGATCCCCAGCACCGGGCCGCCCGCCTCGGCGTGCGCGCGAACGGCGCCCATCACCGGGGAGTGAGCTGCGATCGCCCCCGGACGCAGGTGGTCGCCGAAGGTGAACCCGCCGGGCACGATCACGGCGTCGCAGCCGCGAAGGTCGGTCTCCTCGTGCCACAGCGACACCGGCTCGGCGCCGATCAGGCGCAGCGCATACGCGGCGTCGCGGTCGTCACACGCCCCCGGGAAGGTGACCACCCCGACCCGGGTCACGCGGTCACACCGTCCCCGGCCTCGACCTCGAACGACTCGATCAACGGGTTGCTGAGCACGGTCTCGGCGACCTCGGTCGCCAGCCGGCGCGCCTCCTCGGCGCTGGATGCGTCGATCTCGAGATCGAACACCTTGCCCGCGCGCACCTCGCTGATCGGGTGGCCGAGCGCGGCCAGCGAGCGGCGGATCGCCTCGCCCTGCGGATCGAGGATGCCATCCCGGGGTCGCACCAGCACCGTCACTCTCATCCGGACACTCCCATCCGTTGCAGGTAGGCGGCGAACGGCTCGCCGGTCAGGAGCTCGTACGCCTCGACGTAGCGGGAGCGCGTGCCGGCCGCGATCTCGTCGGGCAGCTCCGGCCCGGGCGGGGCCTTGTCCCAGTCGAGCGTCTCCAGCCAGTCGCGGAGGTACTGCTTGTCGAACGCGGGCTGCGTGCGGCCCGGCTGGTAGCCCTCGACCGGCCAGAACCGCGAGGAGTCGGGCGTCAGCACCTCGTCTCCGAGGACGACCTGCCCCGACGCGTCGAGCCCGAACTCGAACTTGGTGTCGGCGATGATGATGCCGCGCTCCGCCGCGTACTCGGCCGCCTGCTGGTAGACGCCGATCGACAGGCGCTCCAGCTCGGTCGCCCGGTCGTGGCCGATCAGGATGCCGGCGGTCTCGACGTCGATGTTGATGTCGTGTCCCGACTCTGCCTTGGTCGCCGGAGTGAAGATCGGCTCGGGGAGCTGGTCCGACTCGCGCAGCCCCGCCGGCAGCGCGTGACCGCAGACAACGCCGGTCGCCTGGTACTCCTTCCACGCCGAGCCGGCGAGGTAGCCGCGGACGACGCACTCGATCGGGAACATGTGCAGTCTGCGGACGAGCATCGCGCGGCCCTCGATGTCCGGCTCGGAGCGGGCGGCCGCAGGCAGCTCCGACGGCACCGCGGTCAGCAGGTGATTTGGCACCAGGTCGGCTGTGCGGTCGAACCAGAACAGCGAGAGGCCGGTCAGCACGCGCCCCTTGTCGGGGATCGGCGTCGGCATGATCACGTCGAAGGCCGAGATCCGGTCGCTTGCGACCAGCAGCAGCTCGTCTCCGAAGCGGTAGAGCTCGCGTACCTTGCCCGAACCCGCATGGAGCGCCTGCAGCGAGTCAGGCATGGGCGGTTCCCAGCGTCTGCAGCGTCCGGTCGAAGATCTCGTCGACGTGGCGGAGGAAGCTCTCGAGGTCGAACGCGGCGTCCAGGGCGGCGGGGTCGAGGCGGCTCGTGACCTCGGGGTCGGCAGCCAGCAGCCCCCGGAAGGAGCAGTCGTCGTCCCAGGCCCGCAGCGCGTGGCGCTGCACGATCTCGTATGCCTGCTCGCGAGGCAGCCCGCTGGTGACGAGGGCCAGCAGCACCCGGCCCGAGAACACCAGCCCATGGGATGCCCCCAGGTTGCGCAGCATCCGCTCCGGGTCGACCTCCAGCCCTTCCACCAGCCACAGGGCGCGGTCGAGCATGTAGTCGAGGAGGACGGTCGAGTCGGGGAGCACGACGCGCTCTGCCGAGGAGTGGGAGATGTCCCGCTCGTGCCAGAGGACGATGTTCTCGAACCCGACCTGGGCGTTCGCCGCGCAGCACCCGCGCCAGGCCGCTGATCCGCTCGCTGACGATCGGGTTCTGCTTGTGCGGCATCGCCGAGCTGCCCTTCTGCCCGGCCGCGAACGGCTCGCGGGCCTCGCGCACCTCGCTGCGCTGGAGGTGCCGGATCTCGGTGGCGAACCGGTCAAGTGTCGAGCCGGCGCCCGCCAGGCTGGCGAGCAGTGCCGCGTGCCGGTCACGGGGGATGACCTGGGTGGCGACCTCCTCGCGCTCGAGGCCCAGCCGGTCGAGCGCGGACGCCTCGACCTGCGGGTCGCTGTTTGCATACGTGCCAACGGCTCCGGACAGCTTGCCCACCCGGACGCCTTCGAAGGCGGTGGCGAGCCGCTGCTGCTGGCGGCGCAGCTCGGTCGCCCAGCCCAGCAGCTTCAGCCCGAACGTGGTCGGCTCGGCGTGGACGCCGTGCGTGCGGCCGATGGTCGGCGTGTGACGGTACTCCTCTGCCCGAGCGACGACGGCTCGCTCGAGGGCCGCGACCCCGGCCGTGAGCAGCTCGCCGGCATCCCGGAGCTGGAGGGCGAGCGCCGTGTCCACTACGTCAGACGACGTCAGCCCATAGTGGAACCAGCGGGCCGGCTCTCCCACCTGCTCGGCGATCGACTCGGTGAAGGCGAGGACGTCGTGGTGCGTGCGGTCCTCGATCTCGAGGATGCGCGGGACGTCGACCCGCGCGTGCTCGGTGACGGCGGCAACGGCCGCTTCCGGCACCACGCCCAGCTCGGCCCATGCCTGCATCGCGGCAATCTCTACGTCCAACCACCGCTGGAACCGGCGCTCGTCCGACCAGACGGCGCCCATGGCGGGTCGGGTATATCGGGAGATCACTGAGAACGAGTCTACCAACCGGTCCCGCTTGCCCCGGCCGGTGACTGCACCGTCTGACGCTACAGCTCCGCGGGCGGCGGGCCCTGGCCCTGGGCCAGGATCTTGGCGGCGTAGATGGCGGCGTTTCGCGCCCCGTTCACGGCCATGCAGGCGACCGGCACGCCGGCCGGCATCTGCACGATGGAGAGCAGCGAGTCGAGGCCGCCCAGCGTCTCGCGGTTGATGGGCACGCCGATCACCGGCAGCTCCGTGTAGGCGGCGATCACGCCCGGCAGCGCGGCCGCTCCGCCGGCGGCTGCGATCAGCACGCGGACTCCGCGGAGCGCCGCCGTGGAGGCGTACTCGGCGACCTCGCGCGGGTCACGATGCGCCGAGAGGGTGCGGATCTCGAACGTGATCGCACGCTCCATCAGCTCGTTGACGGCGGCGTCCATGATCTCGCGGTCGGCCTCGAAGGCCATCACGATCCCGACCTGGGGGCCGTCTGCCTCCAGCTCCTGCCAGACCGGGTGCACCTGTGGCTGCGGCGCCGGCTCAGGCATGGCGGTGGGCGGTCAGGCCCGCCTCGAGCCCGATGTCACGGCGCATCTGCATGCCGTCGAAGGTGATCTCGTCGGCCGCCGCGTAGGCGCGCTCACGCGCCTCGTCGAGGTCGTCACCGGTCGCGGTCACGTTCAGCACGCGTCCGCCTGCGACCTTCACGGCCCCCGGCGCTCCGCTGGTGCCGGCGTGGAAGACCACGACTCCCGGGTGGTCGGCGGCGCGTGCGAGCCCGCCGATCGCCGCTCCTTGCTCCGGTGCCTCCGGGTAGCCGGCGGCCGCGATCACCACCGTCAGGCACGCGCGCGGCGAGGTGTGCAGCTCGACGCCCGCCAATCGGCCCTCGGCGGTCGCCACCAGTGCCTCGAGCAGGTCGCCGTCCAGCCGGGGCACGATGACCTGCGTCTCCGGATCGCCGAAGCGTGCGTTGAACTCGAGCACCTTGGGCCCCTCGTCGGTCATCATCAGCCCGGCGTACAGGCACCCCTGGAACGTGATCCCGCGCTGCCGCAGCTCTGCGATGACCGGACGGTGGATCTTGTCGACCAGCGCTTCGGTCGCCTCGGCGGAGAGGCCCTCGAGCGGGCTGACGCATCCCATGCCGCCGGTGTTGGGGCCGCGATCGCCGTCCCCGATCCGCTTGTAGTCGCGCGCGGGCGCCAGGGCGCGCACGTGGTCGCCGTCGCAGAGGGCGAGCAGCGACACCTCGGGGCCCGACAGCCGTTCCTCGATCACCACCCGGCTCCCGGCGCCCCCGAAGCGGCGGTCGGTGAGGCACGCGCGCACGGCGGCCTCTGCCTCCAGGGCGGAGGAGCAGACGAAGACGCCCTTGCCCGCGGCCAGGCCGTCGGCCTTGACCACCACCTGGCCGTCGAAGGCTGCGATCGCCGCCTGCGCCGCGGCGATCGTGTCGCAGGCGTCGTGCCGCGCCGTCGGCACGCCTGCAGCGATCATCACCTGCTTGGCGAACTCCTTCGAGCCCTCGATCAGTCGCCGCCTCGCCGCTGGGCGCGAAGCTGGTGATTCCGGCAGCGCTCAGCCGGTCGCCCAGGCCGGCGACCAGCGGCGCCTCCGGACCGACCACCGCCAGGTCGATGCCCAGCCGCTCGGACAGCTCGACCAGGCCTTCGGCATCCATCACGCCGACGTCGTGCACGGTGGCCAGCTCGGCGATGCCCGGATTCCCCGGCGCCGCGTGAAGCTCGGTCAGCAGGGAAGAGCGGGCGATCGCCCAGGCCAGGGCATGTTCGCGGCCACCGGATCCGACGATCAGGACGCGCATGACGCGACGATACTACGCTGCCCTGTCAAGCGGATTCGTCGGGTCCGACCAGGTAGACGGGGATCCGGGCCCTGCGGGCGACCCGGTAGGGCTCGTGCGCCCAGACAAAGTCGCCCAGCAGCCCGCGGTGGTGGTCGGCGCCCATGACGATGGCGTCCATGCCCCGCAGCTCCGCCTCCTTGCGGATCCGCTTGTTCGGGCGGCGGGTCGCCAGCACCAGCCCCGACGCCTTGTGGCCTGCCTTCTCGAACTTCGACACCGCCTCGCGGACGAAGCGCCGCTGCTCGTCCCACTCGTGCTTGGTGGGCTGCAGGCCCGGGTTCGGGAACCCCAGGCTGGTGCCCCAGACGCGGGCGATCGTCATCACGAAGACGTCGGCCTTCTCCGGCCGTGCCAGCTCCAGCGCGCGCACGATCACCGGGTAGGAGATCTCGCGCCCTTCGGACGCGACCATCAGCCGGTGGATGGTGAGGGTTGAGGGATCCGGTGGGGGCGACGCCTTTCCCAGCATCGCCCCCACCGTAGCGCCTGATCTCAATCGCCCGCAGCCGTGGCCGGCAGGTCATCCGCCGACGCCGCCGCGTGCTTCGGGTCTTCGACATAGACCCGGTACCAGTAGAACAGCAGGTACGACAGCGCGACGGCCCACCCGATGAAGTAGTAGATGCGGGTGTTGCCGATCCGCGCGTACTCGTAGCCGCCGTACGACCAGATGACGAAGTACAGCGCCGCCATCGCCAGGGCGATCCACGAGAAGATGCCCGGGAGGCGCACCGGCCGGTTCATCTCGGGCCGGAACCGCCGCAGCAGGTAGTAGCCGATCAGGACCGGGATGAATGACCCCAGGTAGCCGACGTTCGAGAACGAGTAGATCTGCACTGCGCCGCCGAAGAACACGACGACGATGCTGCACGCCACGTTGAACCCCATCGAGAACGACGGGACGCCGTGCCGGTTCACCCGCGAGAAGATGCGCGGGAACTGCCCGTCGATCGACATCTGGTGCAGCGAGCGGCCGCACCCCATGATCGCGTTCAGCGCCGACAGGGCGAGGGCGACCACGAGCATGATCGTGATCAGCCAGTTGAGCGTGTTGCCGCCTCCCGAGAACACCTTTCCGGCGAACGTCGAGAAGATGGTGGCCGGGTCGACCAGGGCCGGGTTGCCCAGAGCGCTGGCTCCCAGAACGACGATGAAGCTGATCGGGATCATCGTGTAGATGAAGAGCCCGTACAGGCCCTCCAGGTTCATCGCGATCTTGGCGTCGCGCTCGGGATCCCTGCACTCGCCGATGTAGCAGGCCGCCGCCTCCATCGCGATCACGTTCCAGGTCAGCAGGAATGCGTAGGCGAGGTACACGGTCAGCCAGCCGTCACCGTTCAGGCTGGTGAAGAAGCCCGTGCCGTCGAGCTGGTGGAACCCGGAGAGCTGGCCCCAGTCCGTCACCGAGGGGCGGAAGATCGGGGCGATCGCCAGGAACGTGAGGGGGATCATCGAGAGCAGCCCCAGCACGGTCGCGAACACGGCGCCCAGCCGGATGCCCAGGTACGCGGGAATGAACACGAGGACGATGCCCACGATCGAGATCGCCACCGTCCAGTACGCGATAGGCGTCTGGATCGGCGTGAACCCCTTCTGCGACAGCCCGAACTTGTCCACCAGGTAGAACGAGGCCAGGATCATGTTCAGCGGCGCGACCGGGAACCACCCCAGCCAGTACATCCACGCCGTTGCCCCGTTGATGTGCTTGGCCGCTCGGGGCCACTTGTCCTTGTACGCCACGTAGGCGTACGAGGGCGACCCGCCGGTGCGCTCGGGCATCATCGCCGACAGCTCCGCGAGCAGCAGACACAGGAGGTAGCCGGTGATCGTGATGAAGACGATGAGGGGCACCGACGCGGCGCCCAGCGAGGTGACCATGACGGGCGCGATACCCGTCACCAGGATGGTGCCCGCCAACCCGATTACGAACGCGCCCCACCAGTTGGTTTCCCGGCTCAGGCCCCCGCCTTCATAGTCGGGAGCGCCGGTTTCGGGAGTCGCCATACATGTCCCCTTTCTCAACGCAGGTGACAGCTGTCTCGAACAGTGAACCATGCAACCCGGACGGTTGTAAAGGGGTGGACCGCATCTGTTTTCCGACCGGCATAAGCCGGTCGGCCGCGTGAGCTCCCCCGTAGGTTCTCTAGATCCCGAGCGGGACGAACCGGCCGAGCTGCTTCTGCTCGGCTGACACAACCTGGAAGGCCTGGACGAGCTGTCCCCGGGTGAGCGGCGTCAGGCGGTCGGGGTGGATGCGGTCGTCCGGGACCTCGCCGCGCTCGACCTGCTCCGCCTGGTGCTCGAGCCGCATCCGCACCACCAGCTCGAATGCCTCCGCCAGCGCGGCATGCGTCCCCTCGCTGATCGCGCCGCCCTGGGCGGCCGTGGCCAGCCGGTCGAGCGTGGGCGATACGGTTCCGCCGACCGAGAGGGCGTGGAACCGGGCCAGGTTGGCGATCGGGACAACGCCCTGCTTCTTGATGTCGAATGCGCCGTCCTTGTCGGTCGAGATGCGGTTGCGGCGACCCAGGGGGGTCGGGAAGTCGGTCGCCGTGCGGGCTAGCCGACGGAGAAATCCGGGGTACGCCGGAGCGCGCCGCTCCACGGCGACCAGCGGCGCCACGATGTCGAGCGCGCCGACGACCGAGCGGAAGTCGAACGAGACGGCAGCACGGATCAGATGCGAGTGGTCAGGCTGCTCGAGGCAGACCTCGAAGACGTTCTTCCACTCGTCAGCGGACATCCTCCACTCCCGGTTGCGGGCCAGCACGCCGGCGTTGTCAGGGCCAAAGCCGCAGGCGGTGAGCTGGTCGTTGACCCGGGTGGCGACGGCTTCGAAGTAGGCATCCACCTCGGGGTCAGCCGGCGGGGCGTAGGCCATCGCGTTGTCCTGGTCGGACGTCAGCGCCTGCTCGCGGCGGGCGACGCTGCCCAGCGCCATCCACGCCCAGGGCACCGGCGCCTCGCCCTCTTCGGCCACCGCCAGCTCCATCAGCCGCGTGACTGCGGTGTCGGTGGCCAGCGCCAGCACCCGGCCCAGGTCGACCGCACTCACCCCTGCGCGGATCAGTGCGACCACCGTCTGGGGCAGGTACCGGGCTGCCTCGATCACCTCGCCGGGCTCGGTCGCCTTGCTGATCGACCGGCGCAGCGCAAACGGCGTGCGGCTCTCGAGGTACATCAGGTCGGTGGCGGTGACGATGCCGATCGGGACGCCACGGGAGTCGACCACCGGAAGGTGGTGGATGCCCGCGTCGAGCATGTCGATCATCGCGTCGACGGCCAGCATGTCGGCAGGCACGGTCAGGGCCCGGGGCACCATTAGCTCGGATACCGGTGTCTCGTAGGGCAACCCCTGGGCGACCAGTCGCCGGCGCAGGTCGGAGTCGGTGAGGACGCCGTATCCCGACGGTGTCTCGACCAGGATGCACGAGACGTCCTTGCGGGCCATCTCCGCCGCGGCTTCGCGCACCGTCGTGTCCGGCAGGCAGATCGCCGCCGGCCGGTGCACGAGGTCGCCGAGGTGGGCGGTGCGAACGTCGGCCTGCGCGTGGGAGACATGCCCCGCCCGCACCATCCGCTCGCGGAGCGTGGAAGCGACGAAGTCACTCGGCAGCACCCGGGTTGCGACCGGCGCGGGGATCACGACCAGCTGGGTCGGCTCGCGGGTGCGCACGGTGAATGCCGGCGCCCTTCCCGAGAGCATCGAGGGATGGCCGAACACCTCACCGGGCTCGAGCACGTCCACCACGTCGTCGTCGTGTGCCAGCTCGACCGAGCCGGTGCGGACGACGTAGATCTCGCGGGCCGGAGGTCCGTCCTCGCGAAGTACCACCACCTCCGCGTCGTAGCCGATCACGCGGGCGCACTGCTCGACGTCCGCCAGCGCATCCGGTGTCAAATGAGAAAACGGCGGATAGCGGGTGAGGAACTCGCCGAGCTCGCTCATGCCGCCTACCGTACACCGCAGCGGGGATACTGTCGCCATGCCGACACGTTCACTCCCCAGTTTTCGCCCCGCCGATCTCAGCCGCGAGCTGCTGATCGGAGCCGTCTCGATCAGCCCCGACGGCGCCAACGTCGCCTACACGCGCCGTGAGGTGCGTGACGGCAAGGACCTGACCAGCATCTGGGTCGTACCGTTCGCCGGCGGCCGCCCGCGGCGTCTGACCCACCACCCGGGCAGCGACTCCCAGCCCACCTTCTCGCCTGACGGCCGCACGCTGGCGTTCCTGTCCGACCGGCACGAGAGCACGAACCAGCTCCACGTCCTGCCGCTCGACGGAGGCGAGGCGCTGCGCCTGACCGAGTTCAAGCACGGCGTTGCGGAGGTTGCCTGGCTGCCGGACGGCAGGCGCCTGGCCGTGCTTGCCCACGACGACACCTCGCCGATCCGCGCGGGCGAGCGCGACAAGGGCGAACCGACCGCGCGGGTGCTGCGCCGCGTCGACTGGCGCCTCGACACCGAGGGCCTGCTGGAGCATCCGGTGCACGTCCACCTGGTGCCGGCGGTCGGTGGTCGCACCAAGCGGCTGACGCACGGCGCGTGGTTCGCCTCGTGCCTGAGGGTCACTCCCGACGGCTCCGCGGTCGCGTTCCTTGCCGACCGTGGACCGGATGCCGACCTCGAGCCCGATCCACAGGTGCACACCGTCCCCGTTGGCGGCGGCCCGGTCCGCCGCCGCACGAGCAGGCCGGGGCCGATTCTGCGCTTCGCATTCGATCCCGACGGCACGATCGTCTGCATCGCGAACACCAGCGTGCGCGCGCCCAGCGACGACCCAATGCGGGTCTGGCACATACCCAAGCGCGGCGAGCCCGAGGTGCTGTCCGAGCCGGAACGGTGGACGGGCGAGGCCGAGGGAGAGTGCGTGCGCGTGACCACCGTGCACCGCAACGGGCGCGAGGTGCCGGTCCGGTTCACCGACGACGGCGCGGTCGACCTCGTGGCCGAGGATCTCGATCCCGTGGCGCTGGCGCTGGCAGCGGCGGGCGATCACGTGGCAGCGGTGATGACGCTGGGCGCGGGCGCCAGCCCTGACGTGTTCGCCCTCGTCCCCGGACGCCCCCCGCGGCGGCTGGCCAGCGACGGCTCGCGGTGGCTGGGCCGCTACCGGATGCCGTCGCAGACCGAGATCGACATCAAGGGGCCCGCGGGGCCGATCCAGTGCTTCGTGACGGCCCCCGCCGGGCGCTCGCGGCCGCGGGCGGCCATTCTCGACATCCACGGCGGGCCGACCTGGGCCTGGGGCGTCCAGTCGACCCTCGACACGCTGCTCCTGGCCTCGGCCGGCTATCTGGTGGTTCGGCCCAACATCCGCGGATCGTTCAACCGCGGAACGCAGTCCGTGACCGACCTGCTGGGGGACTGGGGAGGCGTTGACGCGGTGGATTGCCACGCCGTGCTGGACGGACTCGTCAGGCAGAAGCTGGCCGACCCCGACCGGCTGGGCTGCTTCGGCAACTCCTACGGCGGGTTCATGGTCAACTGGCTGGTCGGCACCTCGCAGCGGTTCGCCGCCGGCGTGTCGTCCAACGGCGTCACCAACCAGGTGTCCGCGTTTGCCGGCTCCGACTTCGGCGCCTACTACAACGACGCCGAAGGGCTGGGGGCCCCGGTGGACGCGGAGGGCGTGGATTCGCTCTGGCGGCAGTCGCCGCTGCGGCACGTCGCCGACATCCACACACCGCTGCTGATTCTGCAGGGAGAGAACGACCTGCGCTGCCCACCGTCCGACAACGAGCAGCTGTTCGTGGCGCTGCGGTACCTGCGGCGGGAGGTCGAATACGTGCTCTACCCGGAGTCGGCGCACGAGATGTCGTGGACGTCGCGGCCCGACCGCCGGATCGACCGCGCCGAGCGGATCCTGGCCTGGTTCAAGCGCTACATGGCGCCGTAACCGGCCGAATCAGCCACCGGCGTAGGCGGCAACGGCCCGTTCGCGGGCCCGCGTCGCCCTGGCCAGGGCCGGGCGCAGCCGCTCCAGGTGGGCGTCGGCGCCCGCGTGCTTCGACAGCATGCTGACGTTCAGCTGGGCGAGGGTGGCGGCCGCTCGCGCGGCCGCCTCGGCCAGCAGTGAGCCGGCAAGCGCGTCGCCCTCCAGATTCCGGTTGCCGGTCTGGGCGACATCGGCCGCCAGGACGGCAACCTCGGAGGCGAGCTCCATCACGCGCATGGGGACGTCGATGGCGTCGGCAACTGCCGCGTCCAGCCGGGCTGACCGCTCGGCGCCGGGCGGCAGCCGCAGGGTCTCCAGGACGCGGCCGTAGGCCTCCGCGTCGGCGTGGGCGAGGCTCTCGACCTCGGCCCGGATCTCGGCCGCCCGCTCGTGCACCCGCTCCAGGCCGTGAGCTGACGCGAAGGAGGTTGCCATCTCGACCAGCGCCGCGCCCATTGCGCACGTCAAGGCAGCCGCAGCGCCGCCGCCCGGGGCGGGAGTCCTGGCCGCAAGGTCGTCCAGCAGGTCGCCGACCTTGCGGCTCAGGTATGGGTCGTCCCGAGTCGCTGCGTCGCGGTCTGGCTCAGAAGAGCCCGATTGTCTTCCCGTTTTCATCAATATCAACGTTGAAGCCGGCCGGGGTTGCTCCCAGGCCGGGCATCTGCACGATGTCGCCGAGCAGCGGGGTCAGGAAACCGGCCCCGGTATACGGCCTGATGTCCCGCACCGGGACGCGGAAGCCGCTGGGGGCGTTGGGCAGCGCCGCATCGGCCGACAGCGAGAGGTGCGTCTTGGCCATGCAGATCGAGAGCTCCGTCAGGCCGTCGCTGGTGAACTGATCGATCTTCTGCTTCGCGATCGGCGAGAAATCGACCCCCTCGGCCCGGTAGATGCGGGTGGCGATCTTCTCGATCTTGGTCGCGATCGGATCGGAGTCCTCGTACATGAAGTTGAAGCTGTTTGGCTGCTCGCAGGCGTCGACGACGGCCTCGGCCATCTCGGCTGCTCCCTCGCCGCCCTTGCTGAAGCCCTCGTTGAGGACGGCGGAGTGCGCGCCGAGCTCGAGCGCCAGCCTCTGCACCAGCGCCACCTCCTCGTCGGTGTCGCCGGGGAAGCGGTTGGCGGCCACAACGCACGGCAGCCCGAACTCCTTCACGTTCAGGATGTGCCGCTCGAGGTTGGCCGAGCCTTCCTCGATTGCCCGCAGGTTCTCGGACTCCGAGTTGCGCGGGTCGTCCTCCAGGCCGGCGTGGTGCTTCAGCGCCTTCGCGGTCGCCACGATCACCACCGCGCTGGGGCGCAGCCCGGCCGCGCGGCAGACGATGTCCATGAACTTCTCCATGCCGAGGTCGCTGCCGAAGCCGGCCTCGGTGATCAGGTACTCGCCGATCTTCTGCCCCACCAGGTCGGCGACGATGGAGCTGTTGCCGTGGGCGATGTTGCCGAACGGGCCGGTGTGCATGAAGCACGGCTGCCCCTCCAGCGTCTGGATCAGGTTCGGCTTGAGGGCGTCCTTGAGGAGGACGGTCATGGCGCCGGCGCAGCCCATCTGCTCGGCGGTCACCGGAGCGCCGTCCATGTCGTAGCCGACGGTGATCCGGCCGACGCGCTTGCGCAGGTCCTGGATCGACGTCGCCATGCCCAGGATCGCCATCACCTCGGACGCGGCGACGATGTCGAAGCCGGTCTCGCGAGGGATGCCGTGGGTGCGCCCGCCCAGGCCGGTGACGATGTTGCGCAGGTTGCGGTCGTTCATGTCGAGCGCCCGCCGCCAGGTCACCCGCAGCGGGTCGAGGTTCGCCTTGTTGCCGTAGAGGATATGGGCGTCCGTGAACGCGGCCAGCATGTTGTTCGCCGCGGCAACGGCATGGAAATCACCGGTGAAGTGGAGGTTCAGGTCCTCCATGGGGACGACCTGCGTCAGCCCGCCGCCGGCGGCGCCGCCCTTGATCCCGAACACGGGGCCCAGCGAGGGCTCGCGGAGGCACAGCACCGGCCGCTTGCCGATGTGGCCGAGCCCCTGGGTCAGGGAGACCGACGTCGTCGTCTTACCCTCGCCGGCCTTGGTCGGCGTGATGGCCGAGACGCAGACGACCTTGGCGTTGGGAGCATCCTTCAGCCGGTCGATCACACCGAGATCGATCTTGGCCTTGTACTTGCCGTACAGATCGACTTCGTCCTCGTCCAGCCCGGCGTCACGGGCGATGTCCATGATCGGCCGGAGGACGGCATCCTGTGCGATCTCGAGGCTGCTCTTCACGAGTTCTCCTTGCGTCTGGGTTGCATCGGTCAGTGGGAGACGGCGGCGGCGCCGCGCTCCGAGATCAGCTTGTCCTCGTAGAACCGGGACAGGCGGAAGTGGTCGATCAGCTGAGGAGTCTTACCGGTGGCGACCAGCTCGGCCAGGGTGTGGCCGACGATCGGAGACGCCTTGAACCCGTAGGTGCCCCAGCCGGCGTCGATCAGGAAGCCCTCCACCTCCGTCTCTCCCATGATCGGGCTGTAGTCCGGTGAGACGTCGCAGAGACCGGTCCACTGGCGCAGGATCTTGGCGTGGCCGAGCATCGGCAGCAGCTCGATCATGTGGGCCGCCAGGTCCTCGATGAACCGGAACGTGCTCTTGGTCGAGTAGCCGGAGTACGGCTCGATCTCCGATCCCATCACGAACTCGCCGCGGTCGGACTGGCTGATGTAGATGTGCAGCGTCCCGGAGACGATGATCTTGTTCAGCAGCGGCTTCACCGGCTCCGTCACACAGGCCTGCAGGATGTGGGTGGTGATGGGCAGCGGGATCCCGGCCATCTCGCACACCAGCGAGCTCCAGCCGGCCACGCACGAGACCACGGTGCCGCAGGCGATCCGGCCGCGGTTCGTGCGAACGCCGGTCACCTTGCCTTCCTCGACGTCGATCCCCTCCACCTCGGTGTACGGGTGGATCTCGACGCCCATCTTGTCCGCCTCCTTGGCGTAGCCCCAGACCACCGCGTCGTGGCGGATGACGCCGCCCGGCGGGTGGTAGAGCGCGCCCAGGATCGGGAACGTCGGGTGGTCGGAGGTGTCCAGCTGCGGGCACAGCTCCTTGACCTCGTCCGGATAGACGACGCGCGAGTCGACGCCGACCAGCCGGTTCACCTCGGCCCGCTCCATCATCGTGTTCAGCGAGCGGTCGGAGTGGGCGAGCGTCAGGTGCCCGTGCTGGCTGAACAGCATGTTGAAGTCGAGCTCCTGCGACAGGTTCTCGTACAGCTTGACGCTGGCCTCGTAGAACCGTGAGCCCTCGGCCGTCAGGTAGTTGGAGCGGATGATGGTGGTGTTGCGCCCCGACGCGCCGGCGCCCATGTAGCTCTTCTCGAGCACTGCGATCCTGAGCCCGGTGTGGCGCTTGGCCAGGTAGTAGGCGGTCGCCATGGAGTGGGCGCCGCCGCCGATCAGGACGACGTCGTAGCTCGGCTTCAGGTCGTGCGACCGGAAGTACTTGTGCTTGCGCAGGAGTCCGAGCATCAGGCGGTCACCTCCTCGCGCAGGGCGACGCCTGCCGACACCGGGCCGATGCCGATGGGCACGCCGGCGTCGAGCAGGGCGTCCCACATGTACTCGCCGAACTCCCAGCCGCAGAGCACCCAGAATCGCCCGTCGTCGTTCAACACGATGGACGGGCACCGCATCACCGAGCCGGCGACGCACCGTCCGGGGCCGAAGCGCGACTCGCGAACGTCCAGGCCGGAGCTCCGGTGGAAGACGTCGCGAACGCGGTCACCACCGAGCATGACCGCGGCCCAGCCGCACGTGATGTCGGTCGCGCCGGCGCCGATCCGCTCCCGCAGCGCGGCCGTGCGGCGGGTTGGGCAGATGACGACGGCGTGCGTCGGCGACAGCCGCAGCGTCCACACCCCGTCGGTGTGGTTGGCCTGGCCGATCTCGGCGCCGCCGGTCAACTCGTCGACCTCCGCGGTAGCGCCGCGGACGTCCAGCTTGCCGACGTGCGATACGTCGGCGGCCCAGGCTGCCAGCTCGCCGTTTGGCTCGTAGACCGCGATCCGCCAGCCGTCGCGCTCCTCCATGCTCGCACCGGCGGCGAGATGGTTGCGCTCCATGGGCGTTCGCAGCAGAGCCGCCGTGCAGGCGGCCGGTGACAGGAATGCGAATGGGTCTGTGCTCACGACCGCAACCTCTCTCCATCGGGGTCGTAGAAGGCTCTGTGCGTGACGGTGGCGGGGATCCGCGCCCCGGAAGGATCGGAGATGACGATCGACGCGCCCTCCTCCGACGAGCCGACCGGCACCCAGGCGATCCCGATCGACTTGCCGAGGCGCTTCGAGAACCGCGACGAGGTGATCCGGCCCGCGGGGTCGCCGTCGGCGCCGATCACCTGCGCGCCCTCGAGCGGGACCTTGCCGTTGTCACCCGTCCAGCCCACCAGCGCGTTGCGTTCCCCGCGGCGCTTGTAGAACTCGATCGAGTAACGGCCGATCCAGTCGTTCTCCTTGTCCAGCTTGACGATCCAGGGCATCGCCGCCTCGAGCGGGTTGGACTCCGCGTTGGTGTCCTGGCCGACGATCAGGTGCATCTTCTCGAGGCGCAGCACTCGCTGCGGCTCCAGGCCGAACGGCTTCACGTCGTACTGCGATCCGGCCTCCATCAGCCTCTCCCAGAGGTACTCGCCGGCGGCGCTGGGGAAGTGGATCTCGTACCCCAGCTCGCCGACGAACCCGATCCGCAGGATCAGGCATGGCACGCCGGCGATCTCCGCGTGCCCGGCGCCCAGATAGGGAAACGCCTCGTTTGAGAGGTCGAAGCCGGTCAGCGGCTGGAGCGCCGTCCGCGCGTGCGGGCCGGCCAGGTTGACCGCGGCTATCGAGCCGGTGACGTTGACCACCTGGACGTCCATGTTCCAGACGGCGTTCCACCACGTGAACCACTGCTCCATGCCCCCCGCGCCGGACGACGTCGTGGTGACGTAGTAGCTGTCCTCTGCCAGGCGGGCAACGGTGCCGTCGTCGATCACCGAACCGTCGTCACCGCAGACAATGCCGTAGCGCACCCGGGCCAGCTTCATGTCGCCGAAGCGGTTTGGATAGAGCCGCTCGAGGAAGGCAGCGGCGTCCGGGCCGCGGACGATCAGCTTGCCCAGCGTCGAGACGTCGATCAGCCCCAGCGACTCGTGGACGGCATCCGCCTCGGATCCCGCGTCGCCGTAGTCATAGGGGCGCTTCCAGTCGCCGGCCCACAGCATCTTGCCGCCGTGCTCGGCGTGCCAGTGGTGGGTCGACGTGCGCTTCACCGGCTCGTACCCACGGCCCGCCAGCGCCGCGAAGCTGGTGGCGTTGTGCGGCGGTCGCGCCGTGGTCACGCCGACCTGCTGGGCATCTGCGTCGAGGCCCAGCTTGTCGGCGATGACAACGCCGGAGTTGCGGTGGCACATCCGCCCCTGGCAGGGGCCCATGGTGACCGTGGTGTAGCGCTTGGACAGCTCCAGGGAGGAGAAGCCTTCCGAGAGGGAGAGGCCGATGTCCTTGGTGGTGACGTCCTCGCAGAAGCAGACGAACTGCTTGCAGCCGGGGTTCTCGGCGCCGGCGGGAACGCTGCCCGCCGCCGCGGCCGAACCTGCCGCCGACCCGACCACGCGGACGCCGTCGGGCACCTGGTCGGGGACGTAGCGGCGCTGGGTGCGGTCGTACCTGATGCTGCCGCCGGCCTGGGTCAGGAACGAGGTCTGGCCGACGCTGCCGCCTGACATCAGCAACAGGTCGCAGCCGATCGTCCTGCGTTCGGATCCGCGCTGGACGATGACACCGGACACGCTCTTGCCGCCCCTTGCGCGAACCGGCGAGAAGCCGGTCAGGTGCTCGATCTCGGCGTCGACCAGGCGCGGGTCGGGATCGCCGCTGCGGCTGTCGGCCACGGCCACAACCAGCAGACCGGCGTTGGCCAGGTCGACCGCCGCCTGGATGCCCTCGTCGGCGGAGGTGACGATCGCGACCTCCTCGCCGGGAGCGATCCGGAACTGGTTCACCAGCCGCCGCGCCGCGCCGCCCAGCATGACGCCGGGCAGGTCGTTGTTGCCGAACACCAGCGGCTGTTCGATCGAGCCGGTGGCGATCACGACCTCGCCGGGCCGGAAGCGCAGCATGCTGCGGCCGTCGTAGACCGGCACCAGCCGGCCCTCGTAGACACCGCCGGCGTAGGCGCGCTGGATCAGCTCGACGCCCGCCTCCTGCGCCTGCGCCAGCAGCCTGGCGAGCTGCTCGGCTCCATCCGGCCCGCTCCATGCCAGCCGGCCGCCGAGCGTCAGACCCTCGTCGACCAGGGTGGTCTCGCGTCCCGCACCGGCCGCCTCGACGGCCGCCTCCAGGCCGGCGCGGCCGCCGCCGATGACCAGCGTGTCGACGTGCCGGTGCACCTTCTCGAAGCGGTCGGTGCGGCGATGGTCAGGATCGATCTTGCCCAGGCCGGCGGCGCTGCGCAGGATCTTCTCGTACAGCGGCCATGCCCGCTTGGGGTGGATGAACGTCTTGTAGTAGAAGCCGACCTGCATCCCGAAGCTGGGCGTCAGCCGGCCGACCAGGTGCAGGAAGTCGCGGTTCAGCGACGGCCAGGCGTTCAGGTGCGAGACCTGCATGCCCGGCTCGATCGGCGTCACGCAGGCGCGCACCGTCGGCTCGCCGTTGACGTTGACCAGGCAGTTCGGGCACTGGCCGGCGCAGCACATCAGGCCGCGCGGCCGGTGGTACTTGAACGACCGTGAGAACACCCGTGTGCCGTCGGCGAAGAGCGCCGAGGCGATGGTGTCGCCGGCAAAGCCGGTGACGGTGCGGCCCTCCCACGAGAAGCTGACCTCCGTGCCGCGGTCGAGAATCTCGCCGCGTCGCTCCGCCAGGCGGGTCATGCGAGCCCCCCGGGGCGGGCCACCTGGAGGACGCGGTTGTCGGTGGTCTCGCGCTCTGCCTGGAACCACTCGCGGCACCCGGACGAGTGGAACCACCACTCGCGCTGCGGCCCGGCCACGTTGCGCCGGAAGTAGAGGTAGGAGAAGAGGGCCCGCTCGTCTTCGGAGGAGGTCGGCGCGGTTGGTCACCTCACCGCCGTAGGAGTACTCGTCGACGGGTCTGGGACCGCAGTTCGGACAGCTCAGCAAGAACGACATATGGACTAATGCACCGCCTGGTGGGTTGTGTGACCGTTGCTGCTCTGGGCCGCCAGGGCCTCGGCGACGGCCTGGGCGAACGATTCGGGACGAAAGGCGAAGTTGGTGCCGACCAGCGGCACGCCGGTGATGGCCGAGGCCTCGATAGTCATGGCGCGCAGGTCCTCGGGCTCGAGGTCGTGGACGTCGTTCTTACCGCACGCCCGCGCGAACATCTGCATCTCCTGCGTCATCGAGTTGAGGAAGCCCTCGACCCGGTCGGCAGCCTCGTCAACCGGCAGCCGGGCGATCAGATCCTCGTCCTGCGTGGTGATCCCCACGGGGCAGAGGCCGGTGTGGCAGTGGTGGCACGCACCGGGCTCGACGCCAAGGCGGTGGTAGTCCTCGATGTAGCGGGGCGCGTTGCAGCCCAGCGCGATCATGGCGGCGGTGCCGATCGAGACCGCGTCCGCGCCCAACGCCAGCGCCTTGGCGGCGTCGACGCCGTTTCTGATGCCCCCTGAGATGATCAGGTTGACGACGCCCTCGAGGCCCATCTCGCGGATCGCCGTGACCGCCTCGACCAGCCCCGCCATGGTGGGGATCCCGGTGTGGTCCATCAGCGAGTCGGGCGAGGCGCCGGTGCCGCCCTCGAGACCGTCGATGACGATCACGTCCGCACCCGCCTTGCACGCGAGCTTGACGTCGTCCGAGACACGGCAGGCGCCGATCTTGAGGTAGATCGGGATCTGCCCGTCGGTCGCCTCGCGTAGCTCCTCGATCTTGATCTGCAGGTCGTCGGGCCCGACGAAGTCGGGGTGGCGGCAGGGTGAGCGCTGATCGACGCCCGGTGGCAGCGTCCGCGCCTCGGCGATGATCGGCGACACCTTGGCGCCCAGGAGCAGGCCGCCGGTACCGGGCTTCGCTCCCTGGCCGATCACGATCTCGGCCGCGTTCGCCATCCGCAGGTGGTGCGGGTTGAATCCATAGCGGCTCGGCAGCACCTGGTACACCAGCTGGTCGGATGCCTCGCGCTCGAGGTCGAGCATGCCGCCGTCGCCCGTGGTCGTCGAGATCCCCATCCGGGTCGCGGCCATGCCGAGCGCCTGCTTGGCGTTGCGCGACAGGGCGCCGTAGCTCATGCCGGCGATCGTGATCGGTGTGCTCAGCCGGATCGGCTTGGCGCCGTGGCGCCCGCCGATCTCGATCGCCGTGTCGCAGGTCTCGCGGTAGCCCTCCAGCGGCACCCGTGACAGCGTGCAGGGGACGAACGTCAGGTCCTGGAAGTGAGGCGTGTGCCGGGTCGTGCCCAGCCCGCGGTTCGTGTAGCGGCCGAGATCGGCCTTGGTCTGGATGTCGTCGATGGTCTCCGGCGACCACACCCACAGCTTCTGCAGCACGTGGCCGTCGCTGCCACGAGGGACGAAGTCGCTCACAGCGCTGCCCTCCACGCGTCGTATTCATGCTTGCTGAAGTTCCACAGCTTGCGGCCCGACTGCAGCTTCTTCCAGTCGTGCGCGCCGGAGTCGATGCCCTCGGCGGAGAGCTCCCGCTCCAGCAGCTGGCGGTCCTCGCCGGTGATCTCCGCCTCGACGCAGTCCGAGCCCAGCGACCCGATCGTGCCTCCCACGTACACGGTGCCTTCGTACATCGAGTCGCCGATGCCCTCGGCGGCGTCCCCGCACACGATCATCGTGCCCCGCTGCATCATGAAGCCGGACATGTAGCCGACCGACCCGCCGACGACCATCGTGCCGCCCTTCATCGAGATGCCGGTGCGGGCGCCGGTGTCGCCGGCCACGAAGATGCGGCCGCCGCGAATCGTGGCGCCGGCCGAGTTGCCGCCGTTGCCGTGCACGCTGATGCTGCCCGACATCAGGTTCTCGCCGACGCTCCAGCCGCAGTTGCCGTTGACGACGATCTCCGCGCCGTCGCACATGCCGCCGCAGTACCAGCCGACCGGTCCGTCGAACACGACGCGGATCTCGTGCATCACCGCGACGCCCAGGCAGTGCCGTGCTGCCGGTTTGGTCAGCCGCACCTCGGGCACGCCGTCGGCCGCCGCCCGCTTGATCGCCTGATTGATCTCGCGGGTCGTGTGCTGCGTGCAGTCGATCTCGGAGGTCAGCGTAGCCACCAGCGCACCTCCCCGGCTCCCATCTCGCGCGGCACCAGCGCGGGGTCGTCGGACACCTCGCGCAGCGAGATCTCCTCCGACGCGACCAGCACGATCTCGTCGTTCTCGGCGAAGATCAGGGGCTTCAGCGCGAACCGGTCGCGGGCGCAGCCGATCCCCTGTGGGGTCGAGATCAGGTAGGCGAACGTCCCGTCCAGGTCGTGCACCGAGGAGCGCAGTGCATCCTCGAGCGACTCGCCCCGTTCCAGCTTGTCGGCGATGTAGACGGCGATCGCCTCGGAGTCGTTGCCGGTCGCGAACCGGTGGCCCTGGTTCTCGAGCTTGCGGCGCAGCTTGTGGTAGTTGGTGATGTGGCCGTTGTGGACCACCGAGATGTCGGGGAACGGGCGCGCCCAGAATGGGTGGGAGTGAGCGACGTCGACGACCGACTCGGTGGCCATTCGCGTGTGGCCGATGGCGTGGCTGCCCTCGAAGCCCCGGAATGGCGCCTCGTGCTCGACGTTTGCTGCGTCGCCAACGTCCTTGACGATCTCCATCGACCGCCCGATCGAGAACACCTCGGTGTCGGGCACGTCCTCGACCAGGTCGGTGAGGTCGCCGAGGTCGCCCTGGTAGGCGAGCCGCGCCCGCAGGTTGCCGCCGGTGTGCGACTGCTCGGTGACCTGGCCGGCCTCGGCCAGCGCCTCGACGACGCGGCCCGGCGTGTCGCCGTTGGCCTCCATGCGCACCCGCAGGACGTAGCTGTCCGGCTCCGGGCGGCCGTACAGCGCGGCGCCTGTCGAGTCGGTGCCGCGACGGTCGAGAGGCGTGAGCATCTCGAACATTGCCTCCCCTATCGCGCCGTAGCGCTCGGGGTCCTTATAGAGAAATCCACATAGCCCGCACACCGGTGGCGATTCCCTTTCAATGCGGTGGTTGCCATGAGATCCTAGGGACTAAGCGGCCCTGGGGGCAGTACCAGGCGGCGAACAATTCCGACTCGCCCTATGTGCGATTCCCACATGCTTCCGCTTGCCATACTTGCGCGATGCCGGCTCTGCTCGCCCTCTGTGCGTCCCTCTGCTGGGGTGTCGCGGACTACCTGGGCGGCGTCGCCAGCCGCCGGCACCCACTGGTTGCCGTCATCGCGATCAGCCAGACCGCCGGACTGCTCGGCGTCGTGGTCGTCGTCGCGCTGCGCGGGCAGGGCCCTGGGCACGTGGCGGACCTCACGGCGGCGGTCGGAGCCGGCCTGGCCGGCGCCGTCGCGATCGGCTGCTTCTACCGGGCGATGACCCTCGGCTCGATGAGCGTCGCTGCCCCCATTCTGGCGACCAGCGTGATCGTGCCCGTGCTGGTCGGGATCGCCGGCGGCGATCGCCCCGGGCCGGCCGGCACCATCGGCATCGTCGCCGCCATCGCCGGCATCGTCATGGTGTCCCGAGAGCCTGGCTCGGCTGGTGGCACCAACCGGGTTGCGGTGGCGTTCGCTCTCACGGCAACGCTCGCTCTGGGACTGCAGTTGGTGGGCCTCGACCGCGCCGCCGAGGCCGACCCGGTGTGGGCGGTGATGGTCTCGCGTGGCACCTCCCTGGCCGTGTTCGTGGTCGCTGCCCTGGTCCTGCGGCCTCGGGTGGCGCGCTCGGCGGTGCCCTCGATCGCGGTCATTGGCCTGATCGACACCACCGCCAACGTGGCGTTCGCCACCGCCGCCACGCTGGGGCTGCTCAGCCTGGTGGCCGTGCTGTCATCGCTCTACCCGGTGGTCACCGTCGGCCTTGCGCACCTCGGCCAGGGAGAGCGGCTCGCCGCCGGGCAGTGGTTGGGCGTCGCCCTCGCACTGACCGGCGTCGTGCTCATCACCGCGTGAGGTGAGTCTGTCTAGAAGAGCGTGAGGTAGCGGTCGACTTCCCACTGCGTGACCTGCTCGTGGTAGGCGGCCCACTCTTCCTGCTTGGTCTTGACGTAGTAGTCGACGTAGTCCTCGGTGGCGGTCTTGCCCAGCGCCTTGCGCAGCACGTCGTCCGTTTCCAGCTCGCGGGTGGCGTCGAGCAGGTTGGAGGGAAGCAGGTCGATGCCGCGCTGCTTGAGCTCCTCGCGGCTGAGCGTGTAGAGGTTCTCGTCGTTGTAGGGGCCGGCGTCGAGCTCGTTCTCGATGCCGTCCAGGCCGGCGGCCAGGATGGCAGCCATGGCCAGGTAGGGGTTGCACGAGCCGTCCACCGTGCGGTCCTCGACGTGGCCGCCGGGCAGCCGCAGCATCTGGGTGCGGTTGTTGGCGCCGTAGGTGATGAAGATCGGCGACCAGGTGGCGCCCGAGGTGGGGGTGCCGGCGGTGGTGGTCAGGCGCTTGTAGCTGTTGACGGTGGGGGCGCTGATTGCGATGTAGGCCTTGGCGTGCTTGAGCAGGCCGGCGGTGAAGTGGTAGCCGAGCTTGGAGAGGCCCAGTCCCTGGGGGTCGCCGTCGTCGGCGAACAGGTCGTTGTCGTCGTCGTCCCACAGCGACATGTGGAAGTGGCCGCCGTTGCCGGTCAGGTGGCCGAACGGCTTGGGCATGAACGTCGCCATCATCCCCTCCGCCTGGGCCATGGCGTGCACCATGTAGCGGAAGAAGATCGCCCGGTCGGCGGTGGTCAGCGCCTCTGCGAACTGGAAGTTCGACTCGAACTGGCCGTTGGCGTCCTCGTGGTCGTTGGCGTAGCTGCCCCAGCCCAGCTGGTTGACGTAGGTCGACAGCCGGCTCAAGAACTCGTAGTGGCGGGTCAGGCCCTTCATGTCGTAACAGGGCTGGTCGAGCCGGTCGAGCGGGTCGGCCAGCTCGAGCTTGCCGTCGACCTCGCGGAGCAGGAAGAACTCGAGCTCCATGCCGACCTTGAACGTGTAGCCAAGCTTCTTTGCCCGCTCCAGCTGGTGACGGAGGATGGTGCGGGGGCAGTAGGGCCACTCCTTGCCCTGAACGGTGATGTCGCAGGCAAATCGTGCAAGTCCCGGCTTGAACGGCACCGGCGAGTAGCTGGCCAGGTCGGGGATCGCCATCATGTCGGGCGAAGCCGGGGTCTGGCCGATCGGGCCGGCGGCGAATCCCGCAAACCCTGCGCCCTCGGTGACCAATCCTTCCCAGTTCTCGATCGGCACCAGCTTCGCCGACGGCTTCGCGTTCATATCAACAAACTGAGCAAAAAAGAACTTGATGCCGTCCTGCTCGGCCTTCGCGCGGATCGTGTCCGCAAGGGGGCGCGCACTCACGGTAGCCATACCTCCGTCTCCTTTTGTGCCGGTAGTGACGTGGCAGAACATCCCACGAATCGGGCGCGTTGCCAAGGGGCGTCCGGCAAACCGGCATAGCCCGGTCGTGAGATTGGCGTGACGCAGGTGTGACGGTGGCGTGATCCCGGGAGTCAGGCTCGGCCGAGCGCGGTTTCCAGGCGCAGCAGCTTGAGCTCGATCTCGATCATCAGCCAGTCCTCCTCGGTGACGTCGAGACCGGTCAGGTCCTGGATCCGGCGCAGGCGCTGGCGGAGCGTGTTGGGGTGGACGTACAGCGTCTGCGCAGCCGCGGCGATGTTGCCGCGCCGCTTCAGGAACTCCTCAAGCGTGTTCAGGAGCTGCGCACGGTGCCGTTCGTCGTATTCGGCCAGGATCCGCAGCGCGTCTCCCCGGCGATCGCGCACCCGGCCGTCCTGCGCGACCCGCAGCAGGTACTTGTAGGCGCCCAGGTCGTCGAAGCTGACAACGTCGGGCTGCACGCTGATCACGGCCGCGGCGGCGACCGCGTGCTCGGCCTCGCCAAACCCGGTGGGGAAGCTGGTCGCGCCCTGGCAGGGGTGCGAGAGGCCGATCGCCAGCGGGTGGCGCTCGTTCAGCTTCGAGTGGATGCGCCGGAGCTGCTCGGCCACGGCGGCGTGGTCGCGGCCCCGCAGCCGCACCAGGCCGCGGACGGCGCTGTCGCGGCGGTCGAAGACGCTGCCCGGAAACGCCCGGGTCGCCTCTGTCTCGAGGGCATCTGCGACCTGTTCCCAGGGCTCGGTGTTCGGCCCGGGGGCGGGCACGGCCTGGAGCACGAGGTGCGGCTGGTCGAGCTCGCAGCCGAGGGCCACGGCCCGGTCGGCGAGCTCCGACGGCGTCGCCGACCCGTGAGCGAGGTCCTCGAGGAAGTCCTTGATCGCGTTGCGCTCGGTCAGCCTGTCGATCAGCTGCACGTTCTTCATGGCGATCGCGGTCTGCCCGGCGATCGACGCGGTCAGCTCGCGCTCCTCGGCGTTGATCTGCCGGCCGGCAGGCAGGCGCAGCGCCAGCAGCCCCACCAGCTCCTCGGCGACGACCAGCGGGACGGCGATCGCGCAGCCCTCGCAGCTCTCGCCCCACAGCGTGGCGGCCAGGCGGCGCCCCTCCTGCTCCGTCGTCCGGCGGGTGGCGATGGCCAGCTCCACACCCAGCTCGTCCAGGCCGATCGGGTCGCGCGCCGGCATCTGTGGCCACGACGCTCCGACCACCAGGCGGGTGCCCGAAGGATCCGCGACGTAGACCTGGCAGAGATCGGCGCCGAGCAGGCGCTGGGCGCGGCGGGTGACCGCCGTCAGCAGCGCGTCCATGGTGGTGGCGCCGGCGACCGCGCGGCTGAGGTCGGACAGACCCTCGACCACCGTCAGCCGGCGCGTGGTCTCCTCGAACAGACGCGCGTTCTCGATCGCGCCGGCGACCAGGCTGGCGGCGTGGACGAGGAACTCGACGTCGCTCTGCGTGAACTCCTTGGGCGCCTCGGCGTGCAGCGCGATGACGCCGATCACCTCGCCCGACTTGGCGTTCAGCGGCGCGCCGCAGAGGGACTGGTACTTCTCCTCCTCCGCCTCGGGAACGATCTTGACACGGGGGTCTGCAAGGGCGTTCTCGGAGATGAAGACGGGCTGGTTGTTGGCTGCGACCCAGCCGGACAGGCCCTCGCCGGGGTCGAAGCGGAGCCGCCCGACCAGCGCGCCGTACGGATCGGACACCGCCCGCAGCACCAGCGAGCTGTCCGGCTCGACGGCGTAGATGAAGCAGGCGTGGCAGTCGATCGCCTCGCTGACGAGGTCGACGATCGCGCGGAGCACACGGTCGAGGTCGAGCGTCGAGCTGACCGTGTTGATGATCTGGTACAGGTACCGGCTCTCGACTTCGCGAGGCAACGAGACCGGGGCGAGGTCGGCGACCCGTGCCCGCGGTGTGTGCGAAACCGACATGGTGAAATCGTACATGCCATCCAAACGAACGGTCCCAAAGCCCCGCACCGGTGCTGTCCCTGGGCGATCGTCGCGGGGCGGGAGAGGTGGAGCGGTGTACATAGACTGCGAATCGCCCAGCGGTCTACCATAAGAGGCCCGAAGCGCTCGCTCCGGGGCACCTGAAACCTTTGAGAGGAGTCTGCGAATGGCAACGGTCGCTGAGTCGGCCATGGCCGGGCTCGATCCGATGTTCGAACCCGACTGGTTCCTGAACGACGAGCAGATCGCGCTGCTCGCGCGGCTGCGAGAGATCTGCGAGGAGACCATCCGGCCGCTGGCGGCGGAGAACGACCGCACGCTGACCTTCCCGCGCAAGAGCCTCGAGGCGCTCGGGCCCGACGGATTCCTCGGCCTGATGTTGCCGAAGGAGTGGGGCGGCCTCGCCCAGAACCACGTCATGTACGGCCGCGTGACCGAGACGATCGCCCGCTACGGCGACGCCTCATGCGCCATGTGCTTCGTCATGCACATCGGCGCCGTCGAGGCGCTGAAGCTGCGCGCGACGCCGTACCTGATCGACAAGTACCTGAGCAAGGTCAAGGACGGCCTGATCGGCACGCTGTCCTACTCCGACCCGGAGACCGGCTCGCACTTCTGGTACCCGATCGCCTCCGGCGCGCGACGCGTCGACGGCGGGTTCGAGGTGCTCAAGAAGGCGTCGTGGACGACCTCGGCCGGCTTCGCAGACTTCTACGTTCTGCAGACCACCTCGCCTGACTACAACGGCGACTACTCGAATCTGTCGGTGTTCGTCGTCGACAAGGACGAGATCGAGGCCAAGCCGCAGGAGTGGGACGCGATGGGCCTGCGCGGGAACCAGTCGGGCACGCTGCTGCTGGACTGGAAGTTCGTGCCGCAAGACCAGGTCGTCGGCCCGATCGGCGACGGCGCGACCTCCAACGACGAGTCGGTCGACCCGAACTTCCTGATCGGCTCATCCGGCACCTGGAACGGGATCTCGCTGGGGGCGATCGACATCGCGATCCGCCACACCACCCGCAAGACCCACAAGGACGTCGGCCTGCGCGTCTGCGACTACCCGACGATCCAGGACGCGGTCGGCGAGGCGATCATGGACACCAACGCCTCCCGGATGTTCGTGTCCGGCGTGGCGCACGCGCTCGACCTGGTCACCGACGGCTCGCAGAAGCAGATCCCGGAGGGCGAGCTGGCCCGCGGGAACTACCTGCCGTGGCTGTGGCAGATCAAGTTCAACGCGGCCAAGAACGTGGCCCACGTGGTCGACAAGATGCTGCACTGCTGTGGCGGCACCGGCTTCAAGAAGGAGCCGCTGCAGCTCGAGCGGTACCTCCGCGACGGCAAGGCCGGCTGGGTGATGGGGCCGACCAACGAGGTGCTGCGGCAGTTCGTCGGCAAGACCGCTCTGCTCGGCATGGACTCGCTCGACTACTGGAACGTGTCCATCAACGAGCGCGCACTGAACAACGAGCTGAAGAAGTTCTCACCGGAGCAGAAGCGGGAGCTGGCCGAGCGGCTGCTCTCCGAGGCGACTGTCTCTGGTAATGGTGGCGCGTAAGAGAGTAAAAATATAAGGGTTCGTCTGCAGGGGGGCGGCGCCGGGAGGGGCGTCGCCCCCCAGTATGGTGCAACGAACACCGTCACGGCCCGCGCGGAGTAGCCCGCCTGGAAGCCGCCGAAGATCTGCCCGCCTCAGCGGGGATCGGTGGTGGAGCGGGCCAGACCCGCCCCACCACCGGGATCTCCGTGCTTACTCGGTTGCCACGCCGACGGGCGCGACATCGTCCGGCATCGCCGGCGACCAGATCCGCAGCGCGAGCTTGCGCTTGTCCTGGACGACGACCCGGAACACGTAGAGCACCGCGGCGATGCCGAGCACCCCGATGCCTTCGAACACGATCGTCTTGCTGGTGTTACCCCAGGCCAGGCCGGAGTTCCAGCCACCCCAGATCAGGAGCAGGGCGTCGAACGCGGCCAGCGCGCCCGCGATCCACGTCCACGGGCCGGCCACCCTGATCGGCCGTGGCCAGTTCGGGCGGTCCTTCCGTAGCAGCAGGAAGCCTGACATGGCGAACACGTGGCAGGTCACGTAGCCCAGGTTCGAGAAGATCAGGATCTTGATCGCCCCGGCCGGGTCATACGCATAGGTGCAGAGCAGGACGAGGTTCAGCACCGCGTCCAGCGTCATCGCGTTGGCTGGTACGTGTTTGCGGTTGAGCTTGCCCAGCCATCGGATCGTCATGCCGTCCTGCGAGATGCCGTACAGCGCCCGCGATCCGTCTGCGGTCGCCGTGTTCATCGCCAGCACGATGCCGGCGCACAACGAGAACACGGCCAGGCCGGCCAGGAAGCCGCCCATCAGGATGTGCAGCGTGTCGGGCATGAACGTGTAGATGTTGCTGATGGTCAGGTTCTGGTCGCCGAACGTGCCCATCGCGCCCATCGGCACCAGCCCGTAGGTGATGACGCCGAAGATGGCCGCAACACGGAGGGCCTTCGGCGTATCGCGCGCAGTGTCGTGGTATTCGGGAGCGAAGGTCGCACAGCACTCCATCCCGTAGCTCGACCAGCACATCGCGTACAGCCAGACGATCACTAGCGTGAAGCCGCTCGCTCCCAGTGCGTGGGCATTGGCGCTGATGTTGTTGTGCAGGTTGGAGCTGTGCCAGTCGCCCCTGATGTAGGGCAGGAACATCATCGCCGCCAGCGGGAGCATCAGCAGGGCACCGGTGATGTACCCGACCCACACCGCCGGGCGCATGCCCGACACGTTGAACGCCCAGATGACGATGATGATCAGCGCCGTGAGGGCGATCGGGAAGTTGAAGTAGACGGTCTGGCCAAGCACCGACCACTGGTGGTTCCAGCTGGAGCTCGCCGCTCCGGACGACGGATACCACTCATATTGGACGAGGAAGCCGACCACCACACCGGTGGCCGAGAGCACGACCGACCAGCCGATCCAGTAGCCGAAGGCCGAGATCGGTCCGATGAACGAGAAATACCGTTTCCACGCCTCGTGGGCGTAGATCGCGATGCCGCCGGAGAGCTTGGGGAACATCGCGGCAGTCTCGGAGTAGATGTAGTTGTGAAGCGCGCCGAGTACAACCGAGACGGTCCACAGAATGACGGCTCCCCAGCCGCCGAGCGAGAGCGCCGAGCCGCCCAGTGCCGTGATCAGGAAGCTCGGGTTCGCAAGAGCGACGACGAAGCCGTCGAACCAGCTGATGGTCTTGAGGAGCTCTCGTTCCTCAACGACAGCTGTGGCCATGTACACCTCCGCAGAACGACGCCGACAGAGAAGAAAGACGGCTAGACAAAACAGGATTCGCCGCGTGTGGTCAAGACCATTTTCTTCCATGTGCGAATCTCGACATGCGTGCTTGCCCACACTTCGCGGCCGACCCTTGCGGCGAGGGCGTCGGATGGAGGATGATTCAGGCTGTGGGATCGCCTGCGATCACGCTGCGTTGCGATTGCGGTGCCGAGGGGCGTGCACAGCACGGGGATCGCTGGGTGTGCCCGAAATGCGGCCGCACCTACGACACATCCCAGATCCCGGCCGAGGACTACGACGCGATCAAGTCGCTCGACCGCCGCTATCGCGTGGCGAGCTGGTCGATCGTGTTTGTGATGGCAGTGATCGTGCTCGCGGTTGCGGTCACCGGGCAGCTCCTGCCCATCTTCGCCGGGCTCGCCGTGACCATGCTGTCGTGGTTCCTCTACATCAAGCCGGTGGTGCACCGGAGGCACAGGCGAGCCGTCAGCGCCCTCACCCGGCAGTGGAACCTGGAGGCCGAGTGAGCCCGCTGCTGCGCCAGCACTCGTCGATTCCGGCCTCGCCGCCGACGACGGGAGGCTCGCGCTCGCGGCCCGTCGTGCTGGCGACGCTGGCGGTGCCCTTCGACGCCGAGTCGGCGCGGGTCGCGCTGCAGGCGGCGATGGAGGGGCAGGTCTGCCTGATCGTGGTCGACGCGGTGGAGATGCCGCTGTGGCCGCAGGCGATAGCTGTGCGCCGCGCCGACCTCGAGCTGGATGAGGACCGGGAGCAGATCCGCAAGATGGTCGGCCACGCGCAGGCGCTCGGGCTGGAGGTCGAGCACCTACGGGTGCGCAGCCCGCGGCCGGTGCGGGCGCTGCTCGAGGTGGCCGGCGAGCGGGAGGCCGGGCTGCTGGTGCTGGGGCCCGACCCGAGCCGGCTCAAGCCGCGGCTGTTCCGGCGGGCCGTCCGCCGTGTCAGGCGGTGTGCGAGCTGCCTGATCTGGGTGGCGGGAGAGGGCCCGTAGGGCCCGTCAGGCCCTGGGCCTGAGCTTGTCCGGGTCGTAGATCGGATAGCTGTCGACGGTGCCGGACGCCGTCGCGCCAGACGCCAGCTCGACATCCACGACCGTTCCGCGCTCCGCCAGTCCGTGGTCGAGTACGGCCAGGGCGATGACCTGCTGCAGGGTGGGGCTCGAGCTGGGACTGCGCACGACGCCCGCGGTGCGACCTTCGTGCGTCACCGGCGCCCCGTAGTCCGGCACCTCGTCCCCCTCGATCACGAGCGTCGTGATCCTGCGGCGGGGTGACGCGGCGAGCGACCGGAGCGCGTCGCGACCGCGGAACTCCGGCTTGTCCAGCTTGACGACTCTGTCGAGCCCGACCTCGTAGGGGTCCGTCTCCCCGGCGAAGTAGTCGTAGCCGATGAAGATCAGCCCCGACTCCTGGCGCAGCGTCTCGACGGCATTCAGGCCGTACGGCGTCACGTTGCCGGTGTCGATCAGCGCCCGCCACAGCCCCTCGGCGTGCCGCGGGTCGCAGTACAGCTCGTATCCCAGCTCGCCCGAGTACCCGCAGCGGGCCACGGTCACGGGAAGGCCGGCCACCTCGATCGGCTCTGGCAGGAACCGGTAGTACCCAAGCGTCGAGACATCCGCCGATGCCAGCGACTGGAGGACGTCGCGGGAGGCCGGTCCCTGCAGCTGCAGGTGCGGCATGCGGTCGGTCAGGCACTCGATCTCGACGTCGGCGCCCGCCGCGGCGGCATCGAGCGACTCCCTGTCGGACGGCAGCGCGGTGACGGCCAGCAGCCGGTCGAGAGCGAAACGGAACACCGTCCCATCCCCCAGCATGGCCCCGTTGTCGTCGCAGAATGCGCCGTAGCGGAGCTGGCCTGTCTGGAGCGAGCGGACGTCGTTCGTGAACCAGCGGTCGGCGACGACTGTCGCGTCGGGCCCGCGGAGCTCCCACTTCTGGAGCGGCGACTCGTCCCACACGCCGCAGGCCCGGCGAACCGCCTCGTGCTCGCGAATTGCGTCGCCAAAACCGGCAACCCAGCTCCAGCCTTCCCACTCGGCGAACTCGGCGCCGAGCGCGCGTTGCACGGAGTCGAATGCCGTTGCCGTCAGCGTGTGTTCCCCGTCGCCCACAGGACGGCCAGTCTACGCGAGCGGCCCGGTGGGGCACAATACGACCCGTGCCACCTACTGGACGACCAGCCGAACGCCGCCTGGAGGCGGTCGAACGTGCGATGCGCGTGCTCGACGCCTTTCTCGAGTTCCCGTCCGAGGTGGGCACGAACGAGCTGTCGCGGCGGACCGGCATCAACGCCAGCACCGTGTCCCGGCTGCTCTCCACCCTTGTCCATGGGGGCTACGTCGATCACGTGCCGGAGACGGGCCGCTACCGGCTGGGGCCGCACCTGCTGCAGCTCGCCAACCACGTCTCCGGGCGCCTCGACCTGCGCGCCACGGCACACCCGCACCTCGAGGCGCTGGAGGCGGCGACCGGTGAGACCGCCACCCTCTCGATTCCCGGTGAGGGCGAAGCCGTCACCGTCGACTTCGTGGCCAGCCGCGCCAGTGTCGCCAGCGTGGCCCGGGTGGGCCGGCCCAGCGTGGCACACGCCACGGCCACCGGCAAGGTGATGCTTGCGTTCTCCCGGCGGCCGGCGCCACCGGTGGAGCTGGAGGCGTTCACCGACCGCACGATCGTCGACGCCAAGCGGCTGCGGCGGGAGATCGACGAGGTGCGTGAGCAGGGCTATGCCCAGGCGGTCAAGGAACGGGAGGCCGACCTGAACGCGCTGGCCGCCCCGATCTTCGGGGCCGCTGGAGACCTGGTCGGCATCCTCGGCCTGCAGGGGCCGTCGGCGCGTTTCGGGCGCAAGGCGCGAAACGCCGCGCTGCCCGCGCTGCTCGAGCATGCCGGTGCGCTTTCGGCAGGGCTTGGGTACAATGAGCGCACGTAGTGAAATGGCATTGCCCTAGAGGCAATAAGGAGGAAGCGCGATGAGTTTGCCGAGCGGCGTCAAGTACCTCGTCATCGGTGCCGGGATCCACGGCCTGTCCACGGCGTGGCACCTCGCCAAGGAACAGCGTGCCGCGGGCCAGGAGCCTGATGTCCTGGTGATCGACAAGACCGGCGTCGGCGCCGGCGCTTCGGGGATCGCCTGCGGCGTGGTGCGCAACAACTACTTCCAGCCCGCGATGAGCGAGCTGATGGCCGCCAACGTCGAGGTCTGGGAGCAGGATCCGGAGGCGTTCTCCTACCACGCCGTCGGCTACATGGCCCTCGGTGCAGAGCGCCAGATCGCCGACCTGACCGCGGTGCACGAGCGCCAGGAGCGGATCGGATACCCCTCCGACGTGATCGTCGGCGAGCAGGAGGTGCGCGAGTACATGACGCGCCTGTTCCCGGACTGGCGCGCCCAGGGCGTCCACGTCTGCCTGCACGAGCACAAGGGCGGGTTTGCGAACAACATGGCCTCGCTGCACGGGCTGGCCGCGAAGGCGCGTGAGGCCGGGGCCCGGATCGTCGACGGCGTCCGCGTCACCGGGTTCGAGTCCGACTCGAGCGGCGCTGTGACGGCCGTACAGACCGACCAGGGGACGATTGCGGTCGAGCAGGTCGTGGTCGGAGTCGGCCCGTGGGTCGAGACGGTGTGGGGCATGCTCGACCTCCCGCAGCGGCTCGACGTGCGAACGCCGTCAGGCGACGTTCATGCCGATCAGCCGATGTGGACCTACTGGTACCTCCAGGAAGGCGAGATCGACGTCGACCCCAACCTGCTCTCGCTGGAGGACGGCAGCATGCCGCCGGTGCTGCATGTCGACTCCGACGCGCCGCTCTACGACGACGAGGGCGAGCTCATCACCGACGAGTTCTGGGGCAACTACTTCAAGCAGGACCTGCACGGTGTGCAGGGCGGCGCTGCGCCGGTCATAGTCGGAAACGAGTTCACGGTCGACCCGTATCCGACCGCCTCCGTCGAGCCGGCGTTCGCCGACATGTGGTGCGCCAGCCTGTCCCACTGCATGAAGCGGTTCGAGGGCAAGCGGGCGACGTACAAGAACATCCGCTCCGGCGGCGTCGGCTGCTTCACCGTCGACAGCTTCCCGGTGTTCGACTACATGCGACCGAACGTGTACGTGATCGCAGACTCGAACCACGGCTACAAGATGATCGGCGTCGGCCGTGAGGTCGCCAAGGTGGTCACCGGCGGTCACTCGAGCCTGCTCTATCCGTTCCGCTACGAGCGATTCGCGACCGGCGACCTGCATCCGGTCTCAAACAGCCCGTACCCCTGGTCGTAACGAACCGGGTCGCCAGAGCGTCGTCGCCTCCCCGGGGTGGGAATCCCCCACCTTGGGGAGGCAAGCCGCCCACATGCGGACGATGACCCGGGCCGTGAGCGTCTCGCCGTTGTCATCGTCCTCCGCTGCCCTGGATCTGCTGACCAGCGGCCTCGACGGCTCCACGGCGTCGGCTGCGCTCAGCGGTCAGGGGGATGCGGCCGCCGCCAACCCGAACTTCGAAGATGCGCTCTTCCAGCAGAGCGGCGACCCATCGCTCAGCCAGGCGGCGTACGCCGACCCGGGGCTGGCCTCGGAGCTGTCCGCGCTGCAGGCACTGTCCGACCCTTCGACGACCGGCGCCCCGCTGCTCGACGGCGCCGGCGATCCGCTGCTCAGCGCATCGCCCAGCGTGCCGGGCCAGGTGAACCAGGACGTGATCAACGCCTACCAGATGGCGGGCGCGCTGAGCCCGAACATCTCTGGCGGCGATCAGTCTGACGGCACCACCGGCTTCAGCGCTTTCGCGTAGCGCGCTCTTGCGCCTTCTGCCACGGAGGAAGATACTCATGGCGTAACGCGAAGGGGAGGGGACATGCGCGGGCCACGGCTGTCGGTGATCGTCCTGCTGGGGGCGCTGCTTGCCACGTTCGCATCGGTCGTGACCGCGTCGGCGAGCAGCGGACCAACGTTGGTCAAGACGATCTTCCCAGGCGGCGGAAGCGCCGACCTGGGGAACTTCATCAGGCTCTCGAGCAGCACTGCGCTGTTTCAGGCGAACGACGGCACGCACGGCATCGAGCTCTGGACGACCGACGGGACGGGCGCCAGGCACCCGCATGGTGAAGGACATCAATCCGGGGTCCGGCCAGTCGTATCCGCGCGACATGGCAGTGCTCGGCAGCGAGGTGCTCTTCCAGGCCGACGACGGGACGCACGGGGAGGAGCTGTGGAAGAGCAACGGCACCTCTGGCGGCACCGCGATGGTCAAGGACATCGACCCTGGATCCACACCGTCCTACCCGCAGTGGATGACCGAGTTCGACGGCAACGTCTACTTCGATGCCCAGGACGCCACGCATGGCCTGGAGCTCTGGAAGTCGGACGGCACGTCGGCCGGCACGAAGATGGTCAAGAACATCGCGTCGGGCTCCGCCGGCTCGGCGCCCGAGGGATTCACCGTCGCCGGCGGGAAGCTGTTCTTCAGCGCAGACACTGCGGCAGCCGGCCGCGAGCTGTGGACGACCGACGGCACGTCCGCCGGGACGAAGATGGTCAAGGACATCGAGCCTGGGAGCAAGGGATCTAGCCCCGATTCGCTGCATGCCTTCGACGGCGACGTCTACTTCGGCGCCGCGGACAGCACCCACGGCTACGAGCTGTGGAAGAGCGACGGTACCGCCGGCGGCACGAGGCTGGTCAAGGACATCTACGCCGGTTCCAAGACCTCGGTGCCTGTCCCACAGGTCGTGATGGGCAGCGATCTCTACCTGGTCGCACGGAACGCCGCCTCGGGCATGCAGGTCTGGAAAACCGACGGCACCGCAGCGGGGACGGTGCAGGTCTCGGACATCGACCCGGGCCCGAACGCGCTCATCTACCCGGAGGTCGTCGTGACCATGGGCGGCAAGATCTACTTCGGCGCCTTCGACGCCGGACACGGTATCGAGCTCTGGCGGAACAGTGGCAGCATGGGCACGGGCCTGCTCCTGAAGGACATCTGGCCCGGCTCGAGCGGGTCCCAGCCCAATGGGTTCAGGGTGGTCGGCAGCACACTGCTCTTCACGGCCTTCGAGCCGACCCACGGTACGGAGCTGTGGCGAACCGACGGCACCCAGTCCGGGACGAAGCTCGTCAAGGATCTGCTCGCCGGGTCGGGGTCATCCGATGCGACGGTCGAGCTCCCACTGGCCGGTGTCGCGCTGCTGTCGGCCAACGCAGGCGCGGGAGACCAGCTGTACAAGTACACCCCGTAGGGAGGGGACATGTCAGGACGTTCAGCACGTGCCATCGCGGCGGTCGCAGCAGCCCTGACCCTGGGCTCGGTCGTCACGGCGTCGGCCAGCAGCGGCCCGACGCTGGTCAAGGACATCGATCCGGGAAGCGGAGGGTCCAACCCGAGCGCGTTCGTCAAGTTCTCGAGCAACCTGGCCTTCTTCGCGGCGAACGACGCCACGCACGGTGGAGAGCTCTGGAAGACGGATGGGTCCTCGGGGGGCACTGCGATGGTCAAGGACATCCGGCCGGGGGCGGACGGTTCGGTTCCCGGCGAGCTGGCTGTTCTGGGCAGCCAGTTGCTGTTCTCCGCCGACGACGGCACGCACGGGCTCGAGATCTGGAAGAGCAACGGTACGGCCGGGGGAACGACCATGGTCAAGGACATCAACCCAGGCCCGGACGGGTCCGATGCCGAGGGCGTAACCGCGTTCGACGGAAACGTCTACTTCGACGCCAGGGACGCCACTCACGGCGACGAGCTATGGAAGTCCGACGGCACCGCGGCCGGCACGCAGATGGTCAAGGACATCGACCCTGGATCGACCGGCTCGGCGCCGTACTCGTTCGAAATCGCCGGCGGGAAGCTGTTCTTCGCGGCAAACGACGCCTCCGACGGGCGTGAGCTGTGGACCACCGACGGCACCGCCGCAGGTACCAAGATGGTGAGGAACATCGACCCGGGGAGCGCGAGCTCCAACCCCCAGGACCTGCACGCCTTCGGCGGCGACGTCTACTTCGCCGCCCAGGATGCCACCCACGGCAACGAGCTGTGGAAGAGCGATGGGACGTCGGCCGGAACGACGATGGTCAAGGACATCCGCGGCGGACAGAAGGGCTCGAACCCGAACCCGCAGGTCGTCGTGGGCGGCAACCTGTACATGATCGCCACCGACGCGAGCTCGGGAGAACAGGTGTGGCGCACCGACGGCACATCCGGCGGAACGGTGCAGGTATCGGACATCGACCCGGGCCCGAACGCCTCGGTGCGCCCGCCTGTCGTGACGATGGGCAGCAAGCTCTACTTCAGCGCGTTCACCGCGGGCCGCGGGGACGAGCTCTGGCGGAACAGCGGCAGCATCGGATCAGGTCTGCTGCTGAAGGACATCTGGCCGGGGCCAGACAACTCCGAGCCTGTCGGCCTGAGGGTGGTCGGCAGCACCCTGCTGTTCACGGCCATCGATCCCACGCACGGCCAGGAGCTGTGGCGGACCGACGGCACCAAGTCCGGGACGAGGCTGGTCAAGGATCTGGTGCCGGGCACCGGATCATCCGATGCGTTCGTCGAGCTTCCGCTGGCCGGTGCAGCGCTGCTGTCCGCACGAACGGCGAGCAAGGGCGAGGAGCTGTACACCTACACGCCGTGATCCCTGAAAGAGGCGAGGGGGTGCCCGCCGCCGTGGCGAGCACCCCCTCATCCAGGGGTCAGAGCCGCTGGGAGCGACGTCTCAATGGACGGGCGGCTCCCAGCCTTCGAGCACAGGCGGCTTCCAGTCGGTGCCCACCGTGCGCGAGTTTTCCACCCAGGGGCCGAGCTCGATCTGGGGGAACTTACAGTGCTGCTCCTTCAGCTGGATGCCGTAGGAGTTGCCCGACTGCAGGTGCTTGATCAGCACCTTGCGGGCGATCTCGTTCTCGCGGCCCTCCGGGACCGGGAAGTAGATCTTCAGGAACGAGTTGGAGTAGCGGTCGAACACGGCGGGGACGCCGTCCTCCATCAGCAGGTCGACATCCTCGAGCCAGTTGATGTCCTGGCCGGGAGTGGCGGCGTCGAGGTCGATGTCCTCCACCAGCGACATGTCCTCCTGGTAGGGGAAACGATGGCCCGAGAGGTACTCGGCGTCGATACCGACGGTCTTGTCTGGCTCTCTTGTGCTCATCGTCAGTCTCCTGCGGCTTCCAGCGGAGTGGGCTCTGGCAGCCGCTCGACTGCCTCCTGGTAGTGGCGCTCGCGCAGCAGGCTCTTGATCTCGTTCAGGGTCTCCTGCTCGGTGACGCCGGGGATGTAGGTGGTGCCGGCCAGCGGCACCTTCGCCATTGCCGCCGCCTCGACCGTGAGGGCGCACAGATCCTCGGGCTCGAGGCTGTGGATGTTGGTCTTGCCGCACGCCCGGGCCAGCATCTGCACCTCGAGCGTCAGCGTGTGCAGGAAGTTGTAGACCCGCTCGGCGGCCTCCTCGACGACCAGCCGCTTGCGCAGCTCGACGTCCTGCGTGGCCACGCCCACCGGACAGCGGCCGGTGTGGCAGTGGTAGCACTGGCCGGCCGGCACGCCGATCGTGCCCTCGTAGTCGGTGACGCCGGGGATCTCCTTGTTGCAGTTCAGCGCCATCAGCGCGGAGTGGCCGATTGCGACCGCCTTGGCGCCCAGTGAGAGGGCCTTGGCGACGTCGCCTCCGTTGCGGATGCCGCCGGCGACCACCAGGTCAATGTCGTCGGCCAGGCCGACGTCCTCGAGCGCGCGCCGCGCCTCGGGGATGGCCGCCATCAGGGGGATGCCGGTCTCCTCGGTGGCGATGTGCGGCCCGGCGCCGGTGCCGCCCTCGGCGCCGTCCAGGTAGATGATGTCCGGACCGCACTTGGCAGCCATGCGAACGTCGTCGTAGACGCGCGAGGCGCCCAGCTTGAGCTGGATCGGGATCTGGTAGTCGGTGGCCTCGCGGATCTCCTGGATCTTCAGGGAGAGGTCGTCAGGCCCCAGCCAGTCCGGGTGGCGCGCCGGCGAGCGCTGGTCGATGCCGGCGGGCAGGGATCGCATCTCCGCCACCTGCTCGGTCACCTTCTGGCCCATCAGGTGGCCCCCCAGCCCGACCTTGCAGCCCTGTCCGATGAAGAACTCGCAGGCGTCGGCCAGCATCAGGTGGTGCGGGTTGAACCCGTACCGGCTCTGGATGCACTGGTAGTACCACTTGGTGGACAGGTCGCGCTCGGGTGGGATCATGCCGCCCTCGCCGGAGCAGGTGGCCGTGCCGGCCATCGAGGCTCCCTTGGCCAGGGCCATCTTGGCCTCCAGCGACAGGGCGCCGAAGCTCATCCCGGTGATGTAGACCGGAATGTCGAGCTCGATCGGCTTCTTGGCGAAGCGCGCGCCGAGCACTGTCTTGGTCTCGCACTTCTCGCGGTAGCCCTCGATTACGAACCGGGTCAGCGTCCCGGGCATGAACATCAGCTCGTCCCAGTGCGGGATCGGCTTGAACATCGAGAAGCCGCGCATCCGGTAGCGGCCCAGCTCGGACTTCACGTGGATGTCGTTCATCACCTCCGGCGTGAAGATCCGGCTGTGCCCCAGCACGTTGCGCTGCGAGGAGGTCTTGTCGGTTGCCATCGTCCCTCCTCCCTACAGAACGAGCTTGCGCTCGGACGGTTCGAGGTTGTCGTAGTTATAGAGCTTGCGGCCGCACACGAACTTCTGGAACTCCGGCGGGGTCCCCAGCTCGTAGATGCGGAACTTGCGGTCGATGTACTCCGTGTCGGCGTCCGTCCACTCGCCGGGCACGCAGTCGATGCCCAGCGCCTTGACCTTGCCCCCGACGTAGATGGTGCCGTCGTACATCGAGTCGCCGAGGCCGGGGCCGGCGTCGCCGCAGATGATCTGGTGGCCTCGCTGCATCATGAAGCCGGTCATCGAACCGACGCTGCCCATGGTCAGGATCAGGCCGCCCTTCTGGTCGATGCCGCTGCGGGCACCGGCACGGCCCTTGACGACCAGGTCGCCGCCGCGCAGGGCTGCGCCGGTCAGCGAGCCCGCGTTGCCGTCGATGACGACGACGCCGGACATCATGTTCTCGCAGGCTGACCAGCCGACGCGCCCGGTGATGTGGATCTCCGGCCCGTCGATCAGGCCGCAGCCGAAGTAGCCGAGGCTGCCCTCGAACGTGATCTTGCAGCGGGTCAGGATGCCGACCCCGATGGAGTGCTTGGCGCCCGGGTTCCTGACCGTGACGTCCCTGATGCCCCGCTCGTAGAGCAGGTTGCGAAGCTCCAGGTTGATCTGGCGCGTCGTCAGGTCAGCCGCGTCGAACACCGCCGTCGAGCCGTCGATCTCGGAGACGTTGGGGACGTCGGCGTCCGGCTCGACCAGGCCGCGCGCGTCGTAGGTGATCGTGCGCTCGCCTACCTCTGCCATACCAGCACCTCACCCTCATATGGGTCGTACGTGTCGATCTCGTGGTCGATGATCGCCCGGATCGCGATCTCCTCCGACGCCAGCGCGACCAGCCCGTCGGACTCGTAGAGCACCAGCGGCTTGGCTGCCATCTCGTCCTTGGCGACGCCGAGGGCGCTGTCGGTGACGCAGATGTAGGTGAACACGCCGTCCAGGTCGTCCATGCTTGCGTTCATGGCCTCCTCCAGCGACATGCCCTCCTGCATCCTCTCGGCCAGGTAGACCGCGATCACCTCGGAGTCGCACTCGGACTGGAACCGGTGGCCGCTGCGCTCCAGGCGCCGGCGCCACTGGAAGTAGTTCGTGAGCTGGCCGTTGTGCACGACCGCCACGTCCGAGAACGGGTACGCCCAGTAGGGGTGGGCGCCCGAGATGTCGACGTCGGACTCGGTCGCCATTCGGACGTGGCCGATGGCGTGGGTGCCCGTGAACCCGCCCAGCTTGTACTGGTCGGACACGGTCTCGGCGTCGCCGAGATCCTTGACGATCTCGAGCGAGTGGCCGAGCGAGAGCACCTCGCAGCCGGGGATGTCCTCGACGTAGTCGGCCAGCGCCTTCAGGTCGCCGTCGTAGGTCATGGTCACCCGGAACGCGTAGTCGGTCTCGATCTCGACGTTGCGGACGTGCGCGCCGAGCGAGGCCAGTCGGGCCTCGACCTCGCGCCGGGACAGCTCGAGCCGCTCGGCGAACTCGAAGTCGCGCGGGTCGTTGGCGTCGGCCACCTTGTAGCGCATGACGATGACGCCGGATTCTGCGGGGCCGTAGAGGGCGTAGCCGGTCGAGTCAGGACCCCGGTGCTTCATCGACTGAAGCATCCGCGTCATGTCCTTCCCGATCTGGTGCCCCTCGGCCCCGCCGTTGCGGTAGATGATTCCTGCGATTCCGCACACTGGGGTTTCCGTCCTCCTGCTCTCGTATCCGCGTCCGCCCGCTAGGGCAGCACGTCCAGGTACTCGCTTACGTCCCAATCGCTGACGTGGGCGCAGTAGCGCTCCCACTCGTCGCGCTTGTAGTGCCGGAAGACCCTGAACATCTCGTCAGGCATCGACGACTTGACGACCTCGTCCTCGTCGAGTGCGTCCAGCGCGTCGCCGAAGGTCATGGGCAGCTTCTTGACCTCCTTGCCGCTCTCCATCGCCTCGTAGATGTTGCGCTCCTCGGGCGCGCCCGGGTCGATGCCGCGGGTAATCCCGTCGTCCATCACCTTGATCAGGGCGGCCAGGCACAGGTACGGGTTGACGGCCGAGTCCACCGACCGGTACTCGAACCGGCCCGGCGCCGACACGCGCAGCGCCGTGGTGCGGTTCTGGTAGCCCCAGTCGGCGAACACCGGCGCCCAGAACCCCGTGTCCCACAGGCGGCGGTAGGAGTTCACCGTCGAGGCCGTGACAGCGGTCAGCGCGGACAGGTGCTCGAGGATGCCGCCGATCGACTGGACGCCGAGCTTGCTCGGCAGCCGCGGGTTGTCCGAATCCGGCATGAACAGGTTCTCGTCGCCCTTCCAGAGCGAGATGTTGGTGTGGCAGCCGTTGGCCGAGACGCCGGTGAACGGCTTCGGCATGAAGCACGGGAACACGTTCAGCTCGCGGCCGACCTGCTTGCACACCTGGCGGAAGGTCGACAGGTTGTCGGCGGTGTTCTCGGCCCGGTCGAAGTTGAAGTTCAGCTCGATCTGGCCGGGGGCGTCCTCGTGGTCGCCCTGGATCATGTCCAGGCCCATCTTCTGCCCGTACTCGACCACCTTGTGGATGATCGGCTGGAGCTCTGAGAACTGGTCGATGTGGTAGCAGTAGGGCTTGGTCACGCCGGCGACGTCGGGCGTGCCGTCGTCCTTCATCTTCAGCCACATCATCTCGGGCTCCATGCCGGCCCGCAGGTGCATGCCGGTGCGGCCCTCGAACTCGGCCTGGATCCGCTTCAGGTTGCCGCGGCAGTCCGAGGTCAGGAACGAGCCCGGGGCGGCCTCGTCCTCACGGTTTCGGAAGCAGGTGCACCAGACGCGGGCGACCTTGGGATCCCAGGGCAGCACGCGGAAGGTGTCCGGCTCGGGGATGCCGACCAGCTCCCAGGCCTCGGGGCCGTAGCCGATGTACTCGCCATGACGGTCGACGAACAGGTTCGCGGTCGCGCCGTACACGAGCTGGAAGCCCTTGCGAGCCATGTTCTCCCAGTGCGGCGCCGGCACGCCTTTGCCCATGATCCGGCCGGTGACCGAGATGAACTGGTAGTAGATGTAGGTGATGCCCTCGGCGTCGATCCGACGGCGCACCTCGGCGATTAGCTCGTCTCGGCCGTCTGCCTCGACGAATCGCTCAAGGTCTGTCGCCACGTGCTTCCTCCTTGTCATCCCTCATGGGCACTGTGCGAAACGGACACGTTCCCGGTCGCGCTCGCTAAGGCTACGGCCACCACGTACCCCCGCACAATGGCGGAAACGGACACTCGCAGGCTTGTGGAGGCATATGTGCGTACATACATATCTCAACGCTCGATCGGGGTGTCTTCGCGGTTCCCCCACTCGTTCCAGGAACCGTCGTAGACCTCCACACGCGGAGCGCCCGCGAGCCGCGCCGCGGTTGCCACCGCCGTCGCCGAGACCCCGCCGTTGCAGTAGGCGACGACCGGCTGGTCGAGGGCGACGCCCGCCGTCCGCAGCCGCGCTGCGAGCGCGCCGGCGCCCAGGAAGCGGCCGTTGGCGTCCAGCAGGTCGGTGTACGGGACGCTGAGCGCGCCCGGGATGTGACCGGCCCGCCGGGCGTGCGTCTCGGAGCCGGTGTACTGCGCGGTCGACCGCGCGTCGACGATCTGCACGCCGTCTGCGATCCGGTCGCGGACGCCCGCCAGGTCGACGATCCCCTCCAGGCTCTGTGGCACCGGGTGGGGTGGGTCGGCGGGCGCCGGCTCCACGTCACCCGCCTCGAGCGGCAGGCCGGCCGCGCGCCACGCCTCCAGCCCGCCGTCCAGGACGTGTGCGGCGCCGTGGCCGTAGCTCAGCAGCACCCAGGCGATGCGGCCGGCGAGCACCGAGAAGTAGGTGTCGTAAGCGACCACCGTCGTCGAGCCGCCGATGCCGAGCCGGGTGGCGTCGGCGGCGAAGCGCTCGGGCGAAGCGACGGTGACCGGGACGTCACCGGCCGGATCCGTGAAGTCGTGTCGCCAGTCGCAGAACACCGCTCCGGGGATGTGAGCCTGCCGGTAGCGCTCAGGGTATGCCTGGTAGCGGGGCTCGGTTGCCAGCACCTCGCCGCGGACGTCCAGCACCCGCACCGACTGCACGCGCTCGGAGAGCCACACGGCTGAGACCAGCACACCCACCGTGCAGATCGTACTAACGTGGCGGCTCCATGGGCCTCGAGGACCGGCACTTCGGCCCCATCACGCCGGCCGAGGCGCAGCAGGTCTGCGGCCGCCCGGTCGAGATCGTGAGCGCCCACCTGCGGTGGCTGTTCGCGGTCGCGCTCTGCCGCGCGGACGGCGAGGCGTTCATTCTCAAGCGCCAGCCGCCGCTGGGGCGCGACATCGAGCAGCTTCGCTGGCAGCACCGCCTGACCAACCACCTCGCCGACCGGGGAGTGCCCGCCGCGCGCCTCCACGAGGTCGTCGAATCGAACGGCCTCTGGTACGAGATCGGAGACGTCGCAGCCGGCGGCGACGCCTACGCCGGCGTCGACACCTGGGAGCCCTTCCGCAGCGACGCCCACGTCGCATCCGCCGGGCGGATGCTTGCCCGGCTGCACGCCGCCGGCGAGTCGATGCGCCCGGCGGTACCGCAGCCGCAGGCGGGGTTCGTCGTCCAGATCGACCTCGTGCGTCTGCGTCCGTCGGACGCCCTTGCCGTGCTCTGCGACCTCCGGCCCTCGGTCGCCGGTTACCTGGCGGGGCGGTCCTGGGACGCCGCGGTCGACGACGCCTACGGTGCGGCGTTCGATCGCCTGCGGCCGGTGCTCCGTGATCTACCGCGGACGGCGCTGCACGGCGACTGGCAGACCAACAACCTGTTCTTCACCGGCGACGACGTCTCGGGCATCATCGACTTCCACCAGGCCGACCACGGCCCGCGGGTGCTCGACCTGGCGGTCGCCGTGGAGCGCAACTGCTTCTTCTGGAACCGCATCTCCGACGGCGAGGCCGGCGCGTACGACCTCGGCGCCGCCGCGCGGCTGGTCGATGCCTACCGCTCCCGGCAGGACCTGACGCCGGTGGAGCGCGGAGCGTTCGCGGACGTGCTGGCGATCTGCCAGTTCGAGTACGGGATCTCGTTCCTCGACTACTACTGGGGGCTGGAGCAGGACCGGGCGAAGGCCGACTGGGCCTGGCACACGTTCGTGCTCGGCCACGCCCGCTGGTGGCAGGGCGGGGAGGGCCGGCAGGTCCGCTCCGAGATCGAGCTGATGCTGCGTTAGAGCGTCGAGCGGCCGGTGTACTCCTCCTGGCTGGGCGCGCCGATGGCGATGATCGTCAGCCCTTCATCGCCCGCGTGCATCTGGCGCGTGGCGGAGGCGTCCACACGCACCCACCGGCCGGGCACCATCTCGACTGCTTCGTCGCCGATCTGCAGCGTGCCCCCGCCGTCGAGCACGAAGTAGACCTCCTCATGGTCGATCTCGACCTCGTCGTGCTCCGGGCCGGAGATGCCTGGCTGCATCGAGACGTGGTTGACGCCGAACGCCTTGACGCCGAGCGCGATCCGCATCTTGCGGAATGCGCCGCGCATGGCCTCGACGTCGGCGGTGTCAACGACGGTGTACGTGCTCATGGTTCCACCCCCAGGAGTCGCAGTAGCGGCCGGGCCTTGATCAGGGACTCCTCGACCTCGGCCGCGGGATCGGAGTCCCAGACGATGCCGCCCCCAACCCACAGGTGGATGCGGCCCTCGGCGATCGCGAACGTGCGGATCGTCAGCCCGAGGTCGAGATCGCCGTTGGGATAGACGCGGCCGAGCGGCGCCCATCGAGGCGCCGCGGCCGACCGGCTCGAGGCGGGCGATGTGGTCGATCGCCGACAGCTTGGGCGCCCCGGTGATCGAGCCGCCCGGGAAGGTTGCGCGCAGCAGCTCGGCCAGCCCAACTCCGAGCGACAGCCGGCCCTGCACCCGCGAGACCAGGTGCCGGACGCCGGCCATCGGCCGCTCGACCAGGTACTCGGGCACGTGCACGCTGTGGGGCACGCAGATGCGCGCCAGGTCGTTGCGCTCGAGGTCGACGATCATCACGTGCTCGGCCCGGTCCTTGGGCGAGTCGGCGATCCGCTCGGTGCTCGTCGCCGGCCGCGTGCCCTTGATCGGCATCGTCTCGACGACCGTGCCTCGGCGGCGAAGGAACAGCTCGGGCGTCGCCGAGACGATCGACCAACCGTCGCCGTGCAGCGCACCGCCGTGCTCGGCGCCCAGCTCGGACAGAGCGGCGGCGACGCCGGAACGGTCGCCCTGAAAGGGCGCCGAGAGGTGCTGGACGATGTTTGCCTGGTAGACATCGCCGCGTGCGATCGCCTCGCGGACCGCCTCGACGGCAGCCCGGTGCTGGGCCGCGGTCCAGGTCGGTTCGAAGTCGCCGACGCTGAAGCTGCCGGGAACCGCGCGGCGCTCGCCTCCCGCCGGGCGCACGTGGCACGCCAGCAGCGGCAACGGGCACGGCTCGGGCGGCGGGGGCACGTGCACGCCGGGCAGCCAGGCCGCCAGCCCATAGCCGAGGTAGAGGTCGGCGATCAGGCCGTCGGCGACAGGTGTGAACGGCTCGTTCCAGATGCCGAAGCCGTGCTCGGCCAGAAAGGCGTCGAGAGTGTCGAACGGGTCGGCGGTCGTGGTGCCGTCCAGTACCAGCCAGTGGCCGGAGGTGGCGACGAGAGGCATGGCTGGATGCTACGCGACGGTGTGAGCGAAGATCGCATCCAGCGAGGCGACCGTGCCGGCATCGAGGCGGGTGGTTCCGGCCACGGTGTTGGCAGCGGTGTGCGCCGCGCTCAGGCTTCCGGCGATCGCCGCGGTCACCCCGGGCTGTTCGAGCACCCAGCGCAGCGCGACCTGCGCCGGCGACAGTCCGAGCGTCTCGCCCAGGGCCGCCACCTGGCCCATCGCGGCGACGGTGCGGGCCAGCGGCTCGGGGTCGAACGGCCACTCCTGACCCTCCGTGCGCTCGCTTGCAAACTGCCCCCGCCCACTCCGCCAGTCGTCGTCGCCAAAGCGCTGGTCGGCGGTCAGCGTGCCTCCCAGCAGGCCGCTGCCCAGCGGCGAGTAGGCGAGGTAGCCGATGCCCTGCTCCGCAAGCCAGGGCAGGAGGCCGGCGACATCGTCGCGGTGGACGAGCGACAGTTCGTTTTGCACCGAGGCAACGGGATGAATGGGCTGACAACGCTCGATCCGCTCCCGGTCGAAGTTAGAGACGCCGATCCACCGCGTCTTGCCTGCTGCGACCAGCTCCGCCATCGCACCCCAGGTCTCCTCGAGCGGCACGTCGTCATCCGGCCAGTGCACCTGGTAGAGGTCGACGTGGTCGATCCCGAGCCGCTGCAGCGAGGCGTCGATCGCGCGGTGGATCTGCTCAGGCCGGATGCCGCTGCCCTCGTCGTCAGGCGCCACCTTCGTGAACACCATGACCCGGTCGCGGATACCGGCGATTGCCTGTCCGACCGTGCGCTCGGACGTTCCGTCGCCGTACACCTCGGCGGTGTCGATCCACGTCATGCCGGCGTCGATCCCGGCCCTGATCGCCTCAACTGCCTGGTTTGCCGGCTGGGTCGCGCCCCAGTTGCGCTGGCCCGCCTGCCAGCCGCCATACCCGACGACCGAGATCTCCGGCCCATTCGTGCCCAGTGGTCGCAGCTCCATGACGGGGAAGCCTATACTCGCGGACCGGTATGGACCACTTGAACGGCGGGAGTCCTCCGTGATCGCGCCCTCGGCGATCATCTTCGACTTCAACGGCACGATCTCGGACGACGAGCGGCTGCTGGCGCGCCTGTTCGTCCAGATCTTCGACGAGATCGGGATCGCGGTCACCGAGCAGCGGTACTTCGAGGAGTACGCCGGTTACTCCGACCCCGAGATCTGCGCCGACGTCACTGCTCGTCACGGCCGCGGCGGGGACACCGGGCTGGTCGACCGGCTCCTGCGGCGCCGTACCGACCTCTACCTGCAGGCGGTGGGCGAGCAGTCGCCGGTCAAGCCGGCGGCTGCGGAGTTCGTCCGCCGGACGGCCGAGCGGGTGCCGGTCGCGATCGCTTCCGGGGCCGCCCGCGCCGAGGTCGAGGCGGTGCTCGAGTCGGCCGGGCTACGCCGGTTGTTCCCGGTGCTGGTCTGCTCCGAGGATGTGACGCACGGCAAGCCGCACCCGGAGGGGTACGAGAGAGCGCTGCGGGCGCTGTGCGAGCTCCACCACACGGACTTCGAGCCTGCATCGGTGCTGGTCTTCGAGGACTCGGCGGTGGGGCTGGCGGCGGCCCTGGCCGCAGGGCTGCGCTGCATCGTGATCGAGGGCACGATCGATCCCGAGCGGGCGGAGGGCGCGGAGTGTATTGTCTCTGACCTGGATTGGTCTATACCAGTGCTCGGGGAGTGGGAGGCGCAGGCAAGGTGAGGGACGAGGCGCGAGCGGTCGTGATCGGCGGCGGAGTGGGAGGGTGCAGCGTCCTCTACCACCTCGCAAAGCTGGGCTGGAAGGACGTCGTGCTGGTCGAGCAGTACGGACTCACCCACGGGTCGACCTGGCACTCGGCGGGCCTGGTCGGGCAGCTCCGCAGCACCGTCAGCCTGACCAAGATGATGCAGTACTCCGTCGGCCTCTATGCCGACCTGGCCGCCGAGACGGGCAAGGACCCCGGCTGGCACGAGCTGGGCGGGCTGCGCCTGGCGTCGTCGCGGGAGCGCTACGAGGAGATCCAGCGCCAGGCCGGCTGGGGCAAGAGCTTCGGCCTGCCGATCGAGATCGTGTCGCCGGCCGAGGCGCAGGAGCTGTTTCCGCCGATGTCGACCGACGGGGTGCTGGCCGCGGCCTTCATTCCCCAGGACGGCTACCTCGACCCCAGCCAGCTGACGTTCGCGCTGGCTGACGGCGCCCGGCTGCTGGGTGCCGAGATCGAGCAGCGCACGAAGGTTCTCGACATCAATCTGCGGAACGGGCGCGTCCACGAGGTGGTCACCGACCGGGGCACCATCCGCACCGACCTCGTCGTCAACGCAGGTGGCATGTACGCGCCCCAGCTCGGGCGGATGGTCGGCGTCGACATCCCGATCATCCCCTATGCCCACGAGTTCCTGGTCACCGAGGCGTTCGACCCGCCGCTGCAGCCGCTGCCGACGTTGCGCGACCCCGACAACCTCGTCTACTACCGCACCGAGGTCGGTGGCCTGATCATGGGCGGGTACGAGCGCGATCCCGCGCCGTGGGCGCTGGACGGCGTCCCCGACGGGTTCGAGGCGCAGCTGCTGCCCGAGGACTGGCCCCGCTTCGACGAGCTGCTTGGCAACTCGATCGTCCGCGTCCCGGCGATGGAGAACGCCGAGGTCAGGAAGCTGTTCAACGGCCCCGAGGCGTTCACGCCCGACGGCGAGTTCATCCTCGGCGAGTCGGACGTGCCCGGGTTCTGGGTCGCCGCCGGGTTCTGCGCCCACGGCCTGGCAGGGGCCGGGGGGATGGGCTGGCAGCTGGCAGAGTGGATCGTCGAGGGTGAGCCCAGCCTCGACCTCTGGCACATGGACATCCGCCGCTTCGGCCGCCAGTACCGCAGCCAGCGCTACACCCTGGAGCGCGCCACCGAGGTCTACGCCACCTACTACGACATCAAGTACCCCAACTTCGAGCGGCAGGCGGGGCGTCCGTTGCGGCTCTCGTCGGCCTACCGCCGCCTGGCCGAGCTGGGCGCGAGCTTCGGCGAGAAGTCGGGCTGGGAGCGGGCCAACTGGTTCGAGCCGAACGCGCAGAACGGCGATGAGGCGCTGCGCCCGCGTGGCTGGGCGGGCGAGAACTGGTCGCCGGCGATCGCGGCCGAGGCACGCGCGACCCGTGAGAGCGCCGGCCTCTTCGACGAGAGCTCCTTCGCCAAGCTCGAAGTCGAGGGTCCTGGCGCTCTCGAGTTCCTGCAGCACCTGTGTGCGAACGACGTCGGCAAGCCGGCCGGGTCGATCACCTACACGCAGATGCTGAACCGGCGAGGTGGGATCGAGTGCGACTTCACCGTCACCCGGCTGGGCGAGCAGCGGTTCCGGATCGTGACCGGAACAGCGATGGGCAACCACGACCTGGGCTGGATCCGGAAGCACCTGCCCGAGGACGGCAGCGTGCGGCTGTCGGACGTCACCGCCGCCTACGCGTGCTTCGGCCTGTGGGGGCCGAAGGCGCGCGAGATCCTGCAGCCGCTGACGAAGGCCGACCTCGGGCACGAGGCGTTTCGCTACATGACGGCGCAGGAGGTCTCGCTTGGCTACGTCCCGTGCCTGATGGCCCGCGTCACCTACGTCGGCGAGCTCGGGTGGGAGATCTACTGCCCGGCCGAGTACGGCGAGGGGCTATGGGACGCGCTCTGGCACTCCGGCAGCCCGCACGGCATGCTGGCCTGCGGGTATCGAGCGATCGACGCGCTGCGCGTCGAGAAGGGCTACCGGGTCTGGGGGGCGGACATCACTCCCGAGGAGACGCCGGACGAAGCGGGGCTGGCGTTCGCCGTCAAGCCCGACAAGGGCGACTTCGTGGGTCGTGAGTCGCTCTTGCAACGACGGCAGGCGGGCGTCGAGAAGCGACTGGTCTGCCTCCTGCTGGCAGACCCGCGCTCGGTCTGCCTGGGCTCCGAGCCGGTACGCGACGGTGACCAGGTCGTCGGCCGCGTGACGACCGCCGGCTACGGGTTCGCGGTCGACGCCTCCATCGCCTACGCCTATGTCCCGAGCCGGCTGTCCGAGGTGGGGACGCGGGTCGAGGTCGAGGTGTTCGGCGAATGGATCGGTGCTCAGGTCGCCTCGGAGCCGCTGTGGGATCCCTCCGGCGCCCGGATCCGCGCGTAAGCCAACGATCCTGTAACAGGTTGCAGGCAGCGCGCCGCCCGCCCGCCGCCTCCCGTACGCTTTCGCGCAGATGAATGCTCCCCGCGTGCTCCTCGTCGAGGACGACGCCACCATCCGAGAGATGACCCGGCTCTCCCTGGAGCGTGACGGCTTCACCGTCGAGGTTGCCGCGGACGGCCCGGCGGGCCTGGCCTCGTTTCGCTCGGGGGTGTTCGACGTTGTGCTGCTGGACGTCATGCTGCCCGGTATCGACGGGATCAGCCTGTGCCGCACCATTCGTGAGACGAGCGTCGTGCCGGTCGTCATGCTGACCGCGCGGAGCGACCCCATCGACGTCGTCCTGGGTCTCGAGGCGGGCGCCGATGACTACGTCACCAAGCCGTTCGAGCCGGCTGTGCTGGCCGCCCGCCTGCGGGCGGTGCTGCGGCGCTCGGAACGCCGCGAGAACAGCTCGGCGCTGCAGCTGGGCCGGATCGAGGTGGACACCGCCGGGATGGTCGTCCGGGTCGACGGCGAGATCGTGTCGCTCACGCCGACCGAGTACCGGCTGCTGGTCGAGCTGGCCCAGAACGTGGGCATCGTCCGCAGCCGCGAGCAGCTGCTGGAGGATGTCTGGGGGTATGTCTGGGCCGGCGACACGCGGCTGGTGGACATGCACGTGCGCCGGCTGCGAGCCAAGATCGGGCCGGAGGCAATCGAGACCGTGCGGGGGGCCGGCTACAAGCTGGTGCGTCCCTGATGTCGCTGCGCTGGCGCATCGCGCTGGCGTTCGCGCTGGTTGCGGCTCTGGTGTCGGGGGCGATCGGCGTCGTCGTCTACGAGCTGTCGGGCCAGGATCTGCTGTCGCGCGGCCGTGCACGCGCCGTCGCCCAGGTGACGACGGCTGCGCACTACTACGCCCTCACCGAGCCCCTGATCAGCGCTCCCGCGCTGCAGCCGAACGACCCGTCGATCCCGCCGCCGCTGCGGCAGACGGTGCGCACCGGTCACCTCGCGACCTACCGGGGCTCGTGGAAGGGGCAGGCGGTGATCTGGGCGGGCCGGCCGTCGCCGGACGGGCGGACGCCGATCTTCGTCCGCGAGTCGTTCGTCTCAGAAGAGCAGGCGCTCTCCGACCTGCGGGACAAGCTGATCGGCGCCGCCATCGCCGCCACCCTCGGCGGTGCGCTGGTCGGGATCGCGCTGGCGGGCCGGCTCTCTCTGCGCCTCCGCCGCGCGGCTGCCACCGCCGAGCTGGTGGCGTCCGGGGACCTCGACGCCCGGGTCAATGCCCCCGGGCACGACGAGGTCGCGGCGCTGGGAGCGGCGATCGACCGCATGGCGGACGCTCTCCAGGAGCGGATCGAGCGCGAGCAGAGGTTCGTCGCCGACGTGGCGCACGATCTCCGGACCCCGCTGACCGGTCTCAAGGCGGCGGCCAGCCTGCTCGAGCCCGACCAGGTCGGCCTGGCCGTCCGTGACCGTGTCGACCGGCTGCAGACGCTGGTCGAGGACCTGCTCGAGATCGCCCGGCTGGAGAGCGGGTCGGCCACCGCCGACCTGCGCTGGGTCGACCTCGGCAAGTTCGTCGAGCAGGTCGTTGCCCGGCCGGGCGTCACCGTGGAGGCGGAAGACAACACCGAGGGTCTGGTCGATCCCCGGCGGCTGGAGCGGGTGCTCGAGAACCTGGTCTCCAACGCCCTGTCCCACGGCGCGCCGCCGGTCGAGGTGACGGTCGTCCCCGGGCGGATCGCGGTGCGCGACCATGGGCCGGGGTTCTCCGAGGACATGCTCGTGCGGGCGACGGAGCGGTTCGCGCGCACGACCTCGGTGCGAGGCAGCGGATTCGGCCTGGGTCTAGCGATCGCGTCTGCCCAGTCCCAGCTGCTGGGCGGCCGCCTCGAGCTGGCAAATGCAGACGGCGGGGGAGCGCTCGCCACGGTGGTGCTGCGACAGCCATGACGCGGACCCTGCTTCCTGCACTGGTCGTGCTCGCCATCGCAGCCGGGTGCGGCCAGCAGACCGGCCTCCGGCTCGAGAACGGCGGCAAGACCGTACCGACCGTGCCCGACACGACTTCACCGGCTCCGCCGTCGGAAGGGTCGATCTCTCACGGAGTCGTGCTCGGGCCCGAGGCGGATCTGGCCTATGACGACGGGACGGTCTGGGCTGCGGTATGGGCCGGCGGTCCCAGCCTGCTCGGCTCGCTGGTGCAGATCGATGCCACGACTGGGAGCGTGGTCGGCAAGCCGAGGGAGCTGCCCCCGTCCAACGCGCCCTATCTGCTGGCGGTCGGCTCCGGCTCGATCTGGCTTGCCGCCGGGAGCAAGATCTGGCGCGTCGACCCCCTGGACGGCCACCTGAGCGGACCGACCGGCGTCGGCGGCCCCGCCAAGGCGCTGCTGGTAACGCCGAACGCGGTGTGGGTGAGCGTCCAGGAACCGAGCGGGGGCGCACTCGTGAAGCTGTCGACCGCCGACGGCAGCGATCGGGGATCCACGCCGATCGGGAAAGGCGCCGGTCCGATCACCGCGGTGCCCGGTACGGTCTGGGCGGTCGACCCCGACGACGGCACCCTGAGCCGGATTGCCCCTGCGACGCTGCGGCATGTGGGGCGTCGTATCCCGGTCCAGGCGGTGGGCTCGGATCCTCCCAGCCAGATCACCGTCTACGACGGATCGGTCTGGATCTACGAGGGTGACGTCGTGCTCCGCCTCCGGCCGGGGGCGACGGCGCCGACACAGAAGGTGACCCTGCCGTCCGGCGCGCCCGGCGACATGGCCGCCGGGAGCGCCGGGATCTGGGTGTCCGATGGAGACAAGCTGCTGCGGATCGACGCCACCAGCGGCACGATCGCCGAGACCCACACGGTGAGGGGCGCAGAGCTCACGACCGTGATCACCGGCAGCGGCAGCGTCTGGGCGCTGGACTCGAAGCACGGCCGTCTGGTCCGGCTCAAGGTCGAGTAGCTATCCAGACGACTGCCGGCCGGGCGACGGCCCGGGCGGTGCTCCGTCCGCCCGGGCGCCTCGTCGCCTGGCCATTGGTGTCTGCGCAGCCGGCAAGGATGATGCGTTTGTGACCACCATGAGCCTGCCGGCGTGCCACGGGGAGAACGCTATTCGCTCGCGGTCACAAACGGGTGGCTGTCGTGTAACAGTTGGGTAAGAGTTAGCTTCCGAGGTGAACCGAGCCGTCCTCGGCGATGTGCCAGAACGGGTTGTGGGCTACCTCCCAGGCGTGACCCTCGGGGTCGTGGAACATCGCCGAGTACCCACCCCAGAACGTCTCCGCCGGCTCTCGGGCGACGGTACCACCTGCCGCCCGCGCCTCGTCGATGACGGCGTCGACCTCCTCGCGCGACCGCGCGTTGTAGGCCAGGGTCACCCCGCCCCAGCCGCCGCTGTCGGACGTGACGCTGTCTTCGGCCAGCTTCTCGCGGCTCCACAGCCCGACGATCATGCCGCCGGCCTGGAAGAACACGACGTCGCCGTCGGGCGAGGTGCCCCGCCAGCCGAGCGCCTCGTAGAACGCCTGCGCCCGGGCGAGGTCGTGCACCCCGAGCGTCACCAGGCTGAGGCGCTGCTCCATCTAGATGACCGACGCAAGATATCGACCGGTCATCTACGCCGCCCTCAGGACGTCGTGCAGGTTGACGATCTGGTCGCGCCGCTGGCCGGTGCCGACGATGGCAACGGGAACCCCGACGTGTTCCTCGACGAACTCGAGGTACGCCCGCGCCTCCGCGGGCAGGTCGGACACGGTGCGGGCGCCCGAGATGTCGACGTTCCAGCCGTCGAGCTCCTCGTAGACCGGTGCGGCGTGGTGGAAGTCGCTCTGGTGGCCCGGGAAGTCCTGGCTGACGCTGCCGTCGGGTAGCCGGTAGCCGGTGCAGACCGGGATCCGGTCGAAGATCGAGAGCACGTCCAGCTTCGTGACCGCCAGCTGGGTGAGGCCGTTCAGGCGAGCGGCGAACCGCAGGCCGACCAGGTCGAGCCATCCGCAGCGGCGGTCGCGGCCGGTGACGGTGCCGTACTCGGCGCCCTGCTCGCGGATCGCCGCGCCGCGCTCCTCGTCGGCCTCGCTCGGGAACGGCCCAGCTCCGACCCGGGTCAGGTAGGCCTTGGTCACCCCCAACACCGAGTCGATCCGGGTCGGCCCCAGGCCCAGACCGGCACACGCCCCGCCGGCGATCGGGTTGCTGCTGGTGACGAACGGATAGGTGCCGTGGTCGAGGTCGAGCAGCGTGCCCTGGGCACCCTCGCAGAGCAGCACCTTGCCCTCGTCGAGGGCGCGGTTGACGAGCAGTGACGTGTCGGCCACGTACGGCCGCACCCGGGCGGCGTAGTGCAGCGTCGCCTCGGTCAGCACGTCCTTGTCCAGGGGCCGCTGGTGGTAGATCTTGCGCAGCAGCACGTTCTTCACCGACAGCGCCGTCTGGATCTTGGCCCGCAGGATCTTCTCGTCCAGCAGGTCCTGGACGCGGATGCCGACGCGGGACGCCTTATCTGCGTAGGCCGGCCCGATGCCGCGCCGGGTGGTGCCGATCTGCAGGCGGCCCAGCATCAGCTCGGAGTCGGAGTCGATGATCCGGTGCCAGGGCATGATCAGGTGGGCGTTGCCGCTGACCCGCAGACCGGCGGTGTCGACGCCGCGCGACTCCAGCCCGTCCAGCTCCTCGATCAGCACCTCGGGGTCGATGACGCAGCCCGACCCCAGCACGCAGGTGGTGCCCGGGTAGAGGATGCCGCTGGGCACCAGCCGCAGCTTGTAGGTCTCGTCTCCCAGCACCAGCGTGTGCCCGGCGTTGTTGCCGCCCTGATAGCGCGCGACCACGTCAGCCCGCTCGGCGAGCACGTCGACGACCTTGCCCTTGCCCTCATCGCCCCACTGGGCGCCCACGACGACAGTGCAGGGCATTAGATGACCGACCGGTATCTCCCGCGGGCCTGGCCGCTGCGAGAGGTCGAGTTGCCAAAGGAGGTTTGGGTGGCTGCGGCTGCGAACCGGCGCCTCGCGGCGTCCTCGGTCGCACCAATAGGTTCCGCTATTGGAGCTCCCTGCGTCCTGGCGAGGCTTGGTTCTCGCCGCCCAGGACCCCACGCGAGATACCGGTCGATCATCTAGGCCCCCTTGGCCATGTTGGCGAACAGGGTGTAGCGGCCGATGTAGGAGAGCCGGACCGTGTCCAGCGGACCGTTGCGGTGCTTGGCAACGATCAGCTCCGCCTCGCCCGGGTGCTCGGTCTTCTCCTTCGTGTAGTACTCGTCGCGGTAGACGAACATGACGACGTCGGCGTCCTGCTCGATCGATCCCGACTCGCGCAGGTCGGAGAGCTGAGGCCGCTTCTTGTCGTCGCCTCGGATCTCGACCGCGCGCGAGAGCTGCGAGAGGGCCATCACCGGCACCTCGAGGTCGCGGGCGATCAGCTTCAGCTGCCGCGAGATGTGCGAGATCTCGTTGACCCGGTTGTCGAACCTCGTGCCACCGCCCATCAGCTGCAGGTAGTCGACGATGACCAGGCCGAGATCGGGGTGCCGCGCCTTCAGCCGGCGGGTCTTCGCCTTGATCTCGAGCGGCGTGATCCCGGGTGTGTCATCGATGTAGATCGGCGCCCGCGACAGCCGGTCGCAGGCCGAGGTGAGCTTCGGCCACTCATCCGGCGCCAGCTTGCCCTTGTTGAGGCGGGCGGAGTCAACCCGGCCCTCGGCGCACATCAGCCGCCGGGTCACCTCCTCGCTCGACATCTCCAGCGAGAACACCGCGACCGGCGCCTGCTCGCGGATTCCGATGTGAGCGGCCATGTTCAGGGCCAGCGAGGTCTTCCCCATGCTGGGGCGGGCGGCCAGGATCAGCAGGTTCGAGCGTTGGAAGCCGGAGGTGATGCCGTCGAGGTCGCGGTACCCGGAAGCCACGCCGGTGAGGTCGTGCTCCGACTGGTGGAGCTGGGTGATCCGCTCGAACGACTCGGTCAGCAGGTCGGACACCGGCCGGAAGTCGTGTGAGATCCGCTGATCGGCGATCGAGAAGACGATCTGCTCCGCCTGGTCGACCACCTCCTGCGGCTCGCCCAGTCGCTCGTAGCCGATGCGGGCGATCTCGGTGCCCGCACTGATCAGGTTCCGGAACGTGCTGGCGTCGCGGACGATCTGCGCGTAGCGCTGGGCGTTGGCTACCGAGGAGACAGTCGATGCCAGGGTGTGCACCACCGGCTTGCCACCCACCTGGTCGAGCAGGCCGCGGCTCTGGAGGGCGTTGATCACCGTGATCGAGTCGATCGTCTCGCCCTCGCCGTACATCGCCAGCATCGTCTCGTAGAGGCGCTGGTGCGACCCGCGGTAGAAGTCCTCGGGCCGCAGCACCTCCGAGACGATGGCGATCGCGTTGGGCGAGACCAGCATCGCGCCCAGCACCGACTCCTCCGCGTCCAGGTCCTGCGGCGGGAGCGATGGGGTGGGTGCCTGCTGCTGAACCGCCACGGGCGTGAGTTCCTCGGATGTCGGGTGTGCTGGTCTAGTAGTCGTCCGGCTCGGCTTCGAAGGCTTCGACGCCGCCTTCTTCGCCGGCCGCGCCCGGCACGACCATCACCTTGACGTTGGCGTCGACGTCGCCCCATACCGTGAGGGCGACCTTGTAGCTGCCGAGCGCCTTGATCGCCTCGTCCATGTGGACCTTGCGGCGGTCGATGCGGATCTTGCGGGCCTTCCAGATCGCGTCGGCGATGTCGGTGCTGGTGACCGAGCCGTACAGCCGGTCCTCCATTCCCGCCCGCGCCTTGATCGTGAGCACGGTGCGGTTCAGCGTGTGTGCGATGTCGCGGGCCTGCTCCTCGCCCTGGGCCTCGTGGCGCCGCCGCATCTCGTCCTGCCGCCGCGCCTCCTCGACCCGGGCGTCGCTGGCCGCCTCGGCCAGCTTGCGCGGCCCGAGGTAATTGCGCAGGTACCCGGGGGTGACGTTCACGACGTCGCCCTTTCGGCCCAGCGTATCGACGTCCTGGAGCAGGATCGCCTGCGTTCCCTTGTGTGCCATCTCGTCCTTCCCGCTCACGCGACCGTGCCGCGTTTCATGGTGTCATGCGCCGGGTCGCCACGGAAGCCACCCGGACCCGAAAACCCCGCAAGGAGCGGGGGTTGTCAGGTTAGTTAACGGCGTAGGGCAGCAGCGCGACCTCACGGGCCCGCTTCACTGCCACAGCCACCTGCCGCTGGTGCCGTCGGCAGGCACCGGTGATCCGGCGCGACCGGATCTTGCCCTTCTCCGACACGTAGCGCCGCAGCTGGTTGTAGTTCTTGTAGTCGATCTCCTCGACCTTGTCCTTGCAGAAGAAGCAGGACTTGCGCCGAGTCTGACCGGTGGTGCCGGCGCCACGCTTGGTGGGCCGGCCCCGCTTGGGCTTTGATGCCATCTAGCTGATGCTCCTCAGAATGGAATGTCGTCGTCGGCCGCCGCGCCGCCGAAGGCGGGCACGGGCTCGGCCTTGAGCTCGGTCGTGGGCTGGAAGCCCTGGCGGGGGGCGCCGTCGCCACCGCCTCCCTCACGGGAGCCGAGGAACTGCACGACGTCTGCCACCACCTCGACTGCCTGGCGCTTCGAGCCGTCCTGGGCCTCCCACTCCCGCCACTCGAGGCGGCCGTCGACCGCCACCGGGCGGCCCTTGGAGAGGTAGTTGGCGCAGTTCTCGCCCTGGGCGCCCCAGACCTTGATATCGAAGTAGTTCGGCTTCTCGACCCACTCGCCGCTCGCCTGGTCCTTGTAGCGGCGGTTCACGGCCAGCCGCAGCTTGCACACGGACGTGCCGCTGGGCAGGGTTGACAGCTCGGGATCGCTGGTCAGGTTGCCGGTCAGAATGACCCTGTTGATGTTTGCCACTGGTTCCTCCAATGCCTCCGTATCGAACGTATGTTCGCTATGGTAGGCAGGTGATCGGACGGTGCGTCAGGCCGTCGCCTCGGCGGGTGCCTCGGCGTGCTCCTCCGGTTTCGCCGGCGAGCTGCCGGCGATTCGGTTGACGGCCATGAAGCGCATCACGCCGTCGGTGATGGCGAGCACGCGTGTGATCTCCTGCAGCGCCTCGGGCGGCGCGTCGAAGGTCAGCACGTAGTACCACGCCTCGGTCTGGTGCTTGATCTCGTAGGCCAGCTTGCGCTTGCCCCACGGCTCGACCGTGCCCCAGTTGCCCTTCGCCTTCTCGGCGATTGCCTTCACGCGGTCGATGATCTCGCCGTGTCGCTCCTCGGCGACTTCCGGCTCGATCATGAGCATGATCTCGTACGGGTTGTTGATCCTGATCACCTCCTCCGGTCTCTGCGGCCCCGGCGTGATGGACAGCTTCAGCTGTCCCAAACGGCGCTGCGGTCAGGACGCGGCGCCACCCCGGAGCAGGAAGTACTGCTCGATTGAGGTCGGAAGTATACTGGCGCCCTTCCGCAGGAGGGAGCAGGAGCGTGTCACGAATCAGGTGGTTTCTGGCCGGCGCGGCCGTGACGGCAGGGGCGCTGGCAGCCGCGCCGGGCGCGTATCAGCGGCTGCGGTCGGTGATCGGCCCGGTCACATCGCCGCTGCTGCCGGCAGGGCTGCGAGACGACGACTTCGAGGAAGCGGGCGACCTCTCGGCGTTCGACGCGGCCGCGGATGACGCCGGCCCGTTCGTCCCCGGCGCTCCCAGCGTCGAGCCGGTGACCGACGACACCGCGGAGCTGCGAATGCGGATCGACGAGACCCGCGCGCGCATCCACGAGCGCGCGCAGTCCGCACGCGAGGACGAGGAGCCCGAGCCCTAACCCGGATGGCGACGTTCCTCGTGGTCGAGAACCGCTCCGGGCCGGAGTGGAAGCCCGGTCGGCCGCTCGAGGAGCAGTCCGGCTGGCAGGCGCATGCCGCATGCATGGACGCCCTGGTGGAACAGGGCCTGATCCTCCTCGGCGGGCCGCTGGCCGACGAGTTCCGGGTCGTGCTGGTGTTCGAGGCGGAGTCAGAGGAGGCGGTGCGCGCCGCCCTGCAGCCCGACCCCTGGATCCCGTCGCACCTGCGGGTCGAGAGCATCGAGCCGTGGACGATCCGGCTCGGTGGGCATGCCGCGTGACCGTCCCGCCGAACATCCTCTACCTCCACTCGCACGACACCGGTCGCTACGTGCAGCCGTATGGCTACGGGGTGCCGACGCCGCGGATCCAGGGGCTCGCCGAGGAGGGTGTGCTCTTCCGCCAGGGGTTCTGCGCCGCCTCGACCTGCTCGGCCAGCCGGGCGTGCCTGCTGACAGGTCAGTACGCACACTCAAACGGGATGATGGGGCTCGCGCACCGCGGCTGGTCGCTGAACGACTACAGCCACCACATCGTCCACACGTTGCGGCGGGCGGGCTATTACTCGGCGCTGATCGGTGAGCAGCACATCTCGAAGCGACCGGACATCATCGGATACGACCGTGTCGTCAAGATCGACACCACCCGCGTCGAGGACGTCGCGCCGGTCACCATCGACATCCTCGCCAATCCGCCGCGGCAGCCGTTCTTCCTCTCGGTCGGGTTCTTCGAGACGCATCGGGAGTTCTTCGAGCCGCTGCGAAACGAGGACGCCTACACGCGTCCGCCCGCCAACCTTCCCGACCTGCCGGAGACGCGGCGTGACATGGCGTCGTTCATCGCCAGCGCACGGTCGCTCGACCGCGGGGTGGGCGCCGTGCTCGACGCGCTGGAACGCTACGACCTGGCGCGCTCGACGCTGGTCATCTGCACGACCGACCACGGCGCGGCCTTCCCCGGCGCCAAGGCCACGATGAGCGATCGCGGGGTGGGGGTGCTGCTGATCATGCGCGGTCCGGGCGTGTTTGCCGGCGGCAAGGTGATCGACGCACTGGTCTCGCAGATCGATCTGTTTCCCTCGATCTGCGACGTTGCCGGGATCCCTGCTCGAGGACATCCAGCAGCACGACCGCGAGTGGGCAGGCTACTTCGACCACTGCGGGGTCGAACCGTACGTCGTCTCCTACGAACGGCTGCGCGTCGCGCTACCCGAGGTCGTGAGCGGCATTCTCGAGTTCCTCGGGCTGCCCACCGGCCGCGGTGTGGCGATCCCGCCGGTGCGCAGGCGGACTCAGTCCGACGACCTGTCGCGGACCTGGGCGGAGCAGTTCCGCGCGGAGGCTGCGCGTGATCCCCGGGTGGCCGAGGCCGCCGTCGTCGAGCATCCGTCGATCCGGGCGGTCGGCGAGGCCTCGGGCGGCTGAGGCTCAGCCCGGGCTGAGCGGCGGCCCGAGCAACGACATTCCGTGTCGCTCGAAGCAGGCGGCGACGGCCGAGCGGTCGGGCGCCCCGGTGCGGGTCAGCGGCCCGAGCTCCTCGTAGAACCGGTGTCCTCCGCCCGGCACGTAGGTGACCAGCACCTCGGCCGGCTCGCCGGTCAGGTTGAGGAAGGCGTGAGGCAGCCCTTTGGGCAGGAATGCGAACGAGCCCTGTTCGAGGTGGTGGCACTCGTCCCCGATCCGCACCTTGAACGTTCCCTGCAGCACGTGGATGGTCTCGTGCTGGAGGTGGTGCACGTGGAGCGGCGGCCCGCCGTGCGGAGCGACCTCGACGATGAAGTACTCCAGCAGGCCGTCGGTCTCGTCGCCGGTCACCTTGAAGACCAGGTCGCGGCCCGGCCCGGACTGGAGGCGAAGTCCCTGGTCGGGGTCGAGCACCCTTGGAGCCAGCAGCTCGTTGTGGTTGGCGGGTGTCTTGGCAGTCGTCTCCACGTCGGCCTCCACGGCTAGGATATTTGCTACCAGAAGCAAGTATTTTCCTACCACATGAAAGGACATCGCGTCAAGTGCCTCGATCACATCCGCGCTCCGAGCCTTCCGAGCCCGATCCCTTCAGCGACGACGAGTTCCGCATCTGGCGCGGGTTCCTGCGCACGCACCGAACGATCTCGGACGAGCTGAACCTCCGGCTCGAGCGCGAGCACGGGCTGCCGCTGCTCCACTACGGCGTCCTCATCACGCTGATCACCGCGCCCGACCGCAAGCTGCGGATGACCGACCTCGCCGAACGGGTGCTGACCAGCCCCAGCGGGATGACGCGCGCGGTGGCGACGCTGGCCGACAGCGGCCTGGTCGATCGGGAACAGGACAGCGAGGACCGCCGCAGCTTCGTCGTTCACCTGACGCCGCTGGGCGTCCGGCGGCTACGGGAGGCGCAGCGGACGCACCACGCGTGCGTCCGCGAGCTCCTGTTCACAGATCTGCGCCCCGCCGACGTGAAGCGGCTGGCCGCGATCTACGACCGGCTGCCGGCCGCCGTCAGCGGCAGGGCGCGCTGAGCCTGGAAGGTAGGGTGATGCCCTCCTGGAGCGGCACGGGCCCGGTGGCCCATCCGGTCTTCAAAATCGGCAAGCGCATGTAGCCCATGCGTTGGTAGGTTCGACTCCTGCGCCGCTCCGTTCCGGAAACCTGCGTGGTTGACCCATTCGCGACGTCGTGGTGCTGGCACTCGCTTGTTGGGTTGTCGTCACAGCGTTGGCTCAGAACGGATGTTGTCCGGATCGGGTGCGCAGCCGAGCGTGCCTTGAGAAGACCGGGCGGAAACCGGCAGTCCGTGGGCGGCGGGGTTGCCGGCTAGACGATTTGTGCGATGAGAAGGGCGATGCCGAGGAGCACGAGTGCCGCGCCGGCGAGTGTCTCGGCGCGGTCTGTGGCGGTGTGCCGAGGCGGGCTCCGAAGCGGTGTCCGAGTGCAAAAGGCTCAGTTACGGCCTCGCGGATTGTCTTCGCGGGTGGCGACACCCTACCGGTCTATGTGACCCGAGGCGGTCCGGCTTCGCGGTGGCCGGTCGGTTTGGCACTACTCCATCGTCCGGTTGGTTGGCCGACAACGCTGACGCGGGGATGACCGGTTAGGCCATCGGGATCCCCGACCGTCGGCCCCACGGGTGTTCCGGGCGCGATGCCGAGCGCCGGCGGGTGAGGGCTGTCATTGTCGGGCCAGGTGCATGCGAAGCTCGGCTTCGGGATCGCTGGATCAGCTCGCCGCTGACGTCGAGGGTGACGCTGCGGAGTGTCCCGGTGAAGGTGAACGGGCCTTCGTAGTCGGGGGTGACGGGTGAGCCGGGGTTGGCTCCACAGGTGAGCGCGCCGGGGTTGAACATGAAGGGTGTCGTGAACGGAGGCTTCGGCGTTGCCGACCATGGTCTCCGTCGACGTAGAGTTGGAGCCGTCCAGGGGCGCCCTTGCCGGTTGGCATGTCGGGCTTGCCGGTCGGCTCGAACTCGAAGCGCAGTTCGTGCTCCCCGGCTGGGACGGCCTCTTCGGATTCGACGGCGAACAACTGTCGACCGACGTAGTTGTGTACGTAGCGGAGTTTGCCGTCCTTGATGTAGAAGGAGTAGCCGCCGGCGGCGGTGCCCTGGCTGAGCAGCACGCCCTCGGCGCCCTCCGCCGGGATTTCGACGTCGGCGGTGATGCTGTGGGGGCGGTTGAGCACTTTCGGGGCTGCGAAGTTCGGCACCGACTGGGTGTTGGGCAGATAGGTGTAGCGGTCGCGAGGCCGGGCGATGAGCGGCTTTTCGCCCACCATCCGGGGCAGGCCGCTGCCGTCGATCGGCAAGACTTGGTACTTGCCGGCCTCGACGTACCAGGTGCCGATCATTGCGATTAGCCGGCTGCGGTTGTCGGCTGCGACGTTGCGGGTCTCGGCCGGATCTTCGGCCACGTGGTAGAGCTCCCAGCCCTCCGCGTCGAGCTCCGAGAGCGTGTCTGAGGAGATCGGCTCGCCGAAGCCCTTTCCGGCCTCGGTGAAGGAGGGGCCGGGCCAGGGGCAGACGGCGCGCCAGCCGTCGTGGTCGATCGCGCGGTGGCCGAGCATCTCGAAGTACTGCGTGTGGTGTCGCGTCTCGGCGGTGGCGTCGTCGAGCGTGTGGGCGAAGCTGACGCCGTGAACGGGCGACTGGGCGACTCCTCGGATCGACGCCGGCGAAGTGATCCCCAGCAGGTCGAGCGCGGTCGGCACCATGTCGATGATGTGGGCGTACTGGGTGCGCACCTCGCCCTTCGCCGCGATGCGTTTCGGCCAGGAGATGATGAACGGGTCGGTCGAGCCGCCGCGGTACGTCTCGCGCTTCCAGCGGCGAAATGGGGTGTTGCCGGCCCAGGTCCATCCCCACGGGTAGTGGTTGAAGTGCTTGGGGCCGCCGATCTCGTCGATCAGCTCGAGGCTCTCCTCGATCGGTTCCTGGGCGTTGTTGAAGAACTGCGCCTCGTTGGTGGTGCCGGTCGGGCCGCCCTCGGCGCTGGCGCCGTTGTCGGAGATGACCATGATCAACGTGTTGTCGAGCTCGCCCTGCTTGGCTAGGAACTCGAGCAGCCGTCCCACCTGCGCATCCGTGTGGGTCAGGAAGCCCGCGAATACCTCCATCATCCGGCTGAACAGCTTGCGCGCGGGCTCGGGCAGCGAGTCCCAGTCGGGAACGTCGGGATCGTGGCGTGACAGCTCCGCACTGGCCGGGATGATGCCCAGCTCCTTCTGCCGGCGAATGTCTTTTCACGGTAGGCATCCCAGCCGTCGTCGAACGCGCCCTTGTACCTGTCCGCCCACTCCTTCGCCACGTGGTGTGGGGCGTGAGTCGCGCCGAAGCAGAGGTGCAGGTAGAACGGCTTCTCGGGATCGGCCTGCTTGCTGTCGGCGATGAAGGAGATCGCTTTGTCGACCAGGTCCTCGCTGAGGTGGTAGCCCTCCTCGGGCTTCTTGGGAGGCTCGACCTGGTGGTTGTCGTAGACCAGGTCGGGATACCACTGACTGGTATCACCGCCAAGGAACCCATAGAAGCGCTGGAAGCCTCGTCCCAGCGGCCAGCGATCGTAGGGGCCGGCCGCGGTCTCCTGGTTGCTCGGCGTCAGGTGCCACTTGCCGACCATGAACGTGCTGTACCCCTCGTCGACCAGAACCTCTGACAGCAGGCCGTTCTCGAACGGCATCACGCCGTTGTAGCCGGGATAGCCCGTCGCCAACTCGGTGATGCAGGCCATGCCGTTTGCGTGATGGTTGCGGCCAGTGAGAATGCACGACCGACTGGGCGAGCACAGCGCGGTCGTGTGCATGTTGCTGTAGCGCAGCCCATCTGCCGCGATCGCATCGAAGCTCGGCGTCTCGATCGGGCTGCCATAGCAGCCGAGATTGCCAAAGCCCGTGTCGTCCAGAACGACGAACAGGACGTTCGGCGCGCCCTCCGCCGCCCGCACCGGCGCCGGCCACGCAGGACTTGACTCCTCGGCCGTACGGCCGATCACGCCCGGAAACGCCGCCCCAGGCTCGTACTCGACGATCGGCATCAGATGACCTCCACTCGGAGCGAAACGACGCTCATGACCGCCGGCGCACGACCGAACGGCTGGCACAGACGGTGATTCGCGGATCGCGCCGAACCATGAGTGGCGCTGGGCCGAGGACGACCCGGGATACCCCCGCCAGACCCTACACCAACCGCGGCCCACCCCAGCACCGGGCAACGGCCACGGACGCAGTGGGCGCGCGGCCGTCTCCCCCGCCTCGGCCTGGTTCACCTGCGGAGGATTACCTACGGCGACTAGGGGCGGCCGCCGATGCGCGGCGGCTGCCGGCCCGCGAGGCTAGACATGCCTATACGTCCGACATGAAGGAGACTCCGATGAGCGTCACCGAGGAGCCGGCGGTCCAGCGACGGGCCGACACTGTCCCACTGGACTGGAGCGAGTTCTACTACACGAACTGCCCGCTCGTTTCCGCGAGCAACATCGACCAGGAGCTCGGTTGGGTCCGGAGGAGCTCAAGAAGATCGACGTGGAGTACAGCTTCCTGCGCTCGGTCCGCGAGAACAACTGGTACCCGCACTACATCCACAACATGGACAACCTGATCCGGGTCGGCGGCTGCTACCCGGCGATCCAGGCCCACGCCGACGTGCGCCGCACGCGGCTGGTCGGCCTGACCCACGTCATGCCCGAGGGTGGCTGCATGATCGTGCGGGCGCGGGACGACATCCACCAGATGTCTGACCTTCGGGGCAAGAAGATCGGTCTGTCTAAGAGCCTGAACACCATCAAGAACGATTGGTGGCGTTGTCAGGAGGAGCAGGGGATCGAGCTCATGCTGATGCTCAACGGCTTGACTCGCGACGACGTGGAGATCGTCGAGTTCCCCTATCCCGATGACTGGTACGACAAGCCCGAGATGCTCGCGCCGATGCACAACCCCTCGGAGCTGTGGCTGAAGCGCGACCACAAGCACGACCTCGCGTTCCGCCCGTTGGAGCCGGCGCTCTTGTCGGGCAAGGTTGATGCGATCTACACCCAGTCGCGCGTGTTCCAGCACTCCCAGGAGGCGACCGGGCAGATCAAGGCGATCGAGGACCTCGCCACCTATCCGGACTGGACGCTGCAGGGAGCGAACATCCCGGCAACCTTCACGGTCACCGACGTGGTCTGTGAGGAGCACCCCGAGATCGTCGTGGCGATCCTGAAGGGGATGATCAAGGTCGGACGGTGGGCCAACGAGCACAAGCACGCCGCCGCCGCGATCCTCGACAAGCAGACGTTCTACCTGGACGTCGAGGACACCTACCGCAACCTCCAAAAGGTCGACCTTGTCCCGAACCTGTCACCGCAGAATCTGGCGGCGACGGAGATCAACAAGGACTTCATGCTCAGCCACGGATACATCCAGCACGACTTCGACGTGCAGGAGTGGGCGGCACCCGAGTTCCTGGAGAAGGCCGCCTCCGAACTCGTCGAGGAGGAGTGGCAGAAGCGCAGCATCGCAAAGCTGCCCGAGCCTGTCTCGCTGGACGATGCGATGACGCTGCGGCTCGGATAACGAACACATTCGCGGGGTGGCCGGGCGCGCAGGCCCGGCCACCTTCAATCGTGACCTAAGGAGTAGTGCCATGCCCGACACCGCCACCCCAATCAGGACCGCCGCCCAGATGGTGCAGGAAGCGCGCGCGGAGATCGAGAACGTCACGCCCCAGGAAGCCTATGAGCAGCTCAGGACAGGCCAGGCTGTGGCGCTCGACGTCCGCGAGCCGGTGGAGTGGGAGCACCACGTCCAGGGCGCCGTGCAGGTGCCCCGCGGACTGCTCGAGTTCGCGGCCGACCCCGCAAGCCCACGCCACAACGCCGAGCTCGATCCCAGCCGCCGCGTCATCGTCTACTGCCGATCCGGCGTGCGAGCCGTGCTCGCCGCGCACACCCTAAAGACAATGGGCTTCGAGGACGTCGCGAACCTCGACGGCGGCTTCGGCGCCTGGACGAAGGCCGGCCTCCCCGAGGAAGAGCATCACGCCGACCTCTAGCGGCGTGCGAACGCAAGCCAGCACATCAGCCGGGTGACGGGTCCGGACGGTCGACCGCGTCGGCACCGAACCGTTCGCCGCAGACGGTAGACGGCAGTCAACGCGCCGGCTCGCGCCAACCAGGATGGGCGCTCGCGCGCCAGTTGCCGCCATCGTGAAGGAGGAGTATGGGACAGGGGATCAGTGAGGTACTGACCTTCGCGATCGGCGTGGCGATCAGCCCGGTGCCGATCATCGCGGTCATCCTGATGCTGTTCTCCGCCAAGGCACGCGTGAACGGGCCGATGTTCCTGCTCGGGTGGATCCTCGCACTGGGCCTCGTCAGCGGCATCGTCTACGCGCTGTCTGATGCCGGCGATGCCTCGACGAGCAGCACCGCATCCGACACCGTCGCTTGGGGCAAGGTCGCGTTTGGCGTGCTGTTCCTGCTGCTCGCCGCTCGCAACTGGCGCGACCGGCCGGAACCGGGCGCCGAGGCCGAGATGCCCAAGTGGATGGCGGGCATCGACTCGTTCACACCCGGAAAAGCCTTCGCGTTGGGAGTGCTGCTTGCGGGCGTGAACCCCAAGAACCTGCTCCTGGCCATCGGCGCCGCGGCCGGACTCGCACAGCTCGGCCTTCCGACGAGCGACGCGGTCGTCTCGCTGCTCGTCTTCGTGGTCGTCGGCAGCCTCACGATCGGCGGCCCCGTCGTCTACCACCTGGTCGGCGGTGACCACGCCAAGGCCGAGCTGGACTCGATGAAAGCTTGGCTCGCGGTGCACAACGCCGCCGTCATGACCGTGCTGTTCCTCGTCTTCGGCGTCGACCTGATCGCCAAAGGCCTCCCCCCGCTCACCGGCTAGAGATGATGCACGCCCGCCACACCAAAGCTTCGGAGAGGCGACCGCAGCTCGTCCGCGGGCTGCGCCGCCGGCGACGCCTCCGAGCGGGAACAGCCCAGCTGGCCGCCGTCGCGGCTGCCGTCATGCTCGCGTTTCTGACGCCCCACATCGGCGTCGGTTACGACATCCCCACCACTCGCGCTGTCGACATGCTCGTCGCCGTAGGCGCGGGGACGGTCACCTTCATCGGAATCGTCTTCTCGCTCCTGTTCTTGGTGGTGCAGTTTGCTACCACGACCTACACCCCGCGCCTCAACCTGTTTCGTGACGACCCGATCGTGTGGCGCTCCTTCGCGTTCTACACGGCGCTCGTTGTCTACGCCCTGACGGCCGCCCTCGTCATCAGTGGACAGGACACGACCTCTGCAGTCGTGCCGATCGTCGCGTTCGGCTCGCTGCTTGCAGCACTGATCGTCTTTCGGCGGCTGCAGATGGCCGCGTTCAGTTCAATCCAGCTCGCCTCCGTGCTCGCCCAGGCAGCGGGCCGCGGCCGCGAGGTGATCGACGATCTCTACCAACACGAAGCTCCGGCCGGCGGGTCGATCGACGACACCGCCACTGGGGGCTCCGGACGTCCGCCCGGAAGACCGGGAAAAGCGTGCCGGCGTGAACGAGCAGGAGGCACTTGCGCCGGTCGAACCAGATCAGATCCAGGTACCAGTCATCATCCGTTGCCGGAAACTCACCGACCGAGCCCGACCCGCCGCCCAGCAGGTCGAGCATCTTCTTGGTGCAGCGAACGATCACGCCTACCGGCCCTCTTCAAGGGCCGCGAGCAGGTCGAGCAGTCCAACGGCTTCCCACGAGCGGTTGCGCTGGGACTCCGAGAGTGGGGTGAGGACGCCGGCGACTTCGAGCTGGTCGATGCCCATGTTCACCTGTGGCTTCGACCGTTCGGTGGCGGTGACGCCGACCGGCACGGTGATGATCGGATGGGCGGGGAGCACGTCGATCAGCCTCCAGGCCACCGCGTCGACTCGCGGTGGTGACGGCGTTGCGAGCAGGCGTTCGCGCCAGCTGTCCTGGAGCCCGCGGACGTGGTCGAGGTAGCGACGTGCGAGTTGCGCCGCCCGGGCGCTGGCCACGGCGAACTGTTCGATCCACTCGCCGACGTCGCCCGCCCGGTACCTCTCCAGACCGTTGATGTACCGCGCTCGTTCGGCAGCCAGAGCAACGCTGATCGGGGGGATGTAGTCCGGCGCCAGGCCACGCCGCCGCAGGAGTACCTGCACAAGCGCTCTGCCCGTGCGGCCGTTGCCGTCGTTGAAGGGGTGGATGGTCTCGAACTGGGCGTGCGCGATCGCGGCCTGGACGAGCGGGGGCAGCGCCTCCTCGCCGCAGAATGTGCAGAGATCGGTGAGGAGCGGGTCGAGCTCTTCGGGCGGTGGCGGCACGAAGTCCGCGCCGCACGGGCTGTAGTCGTTCCCGCCGATCCAGTTCTGCTCGTCGCGGATTGCGCCGGCACCTGCAGACCGTGGTGCGCTCTTCAGCAGCACCGCGTGAATCTGCTCGAAGTGGTGCGGTGCGAGATGCTCGATGGTCGCGGCGTCTTCGACGGCGAGCTGCATCGCGTCGATATTGGCCAGGATCTCGGTCGCCTCGGCTCCCACCGTTGCTCCCATGTTGTACCTGGCCTCGGCCCTCGCGAGTGCCCGCACGTCCATCTGCATCCCTTCGACTCTGGACGACGCGATCGCCTCGGTCCGCAAGAGCAGGCGCGCCAACGGCAGCAGCGCCGGACGCGCTTCGGCGTTCAACCCCGCGATCGCACCCTCCGCATCGGAGACCACCCCGGCCAGATCCCCGGACAACTCGACATCCAGAGCAGTGATTGGGTCGGGGATGAACACGTCGTAATCGCATGGACGCCGGTACCTGGCAGGGGCGTACAGGTCCGGATCGGGGCGCCAGCGACGCCGTTTCAGTTGGCCGCGCATTCCCGAGATCCTATCACCCTTGGTAAGGGATACCACATAAACCTTACTAAGACGGATCCTTAGGGGAGGGTTCGAGCCCGACCCACGGGCGCGTCCTTCTCACCGGGTCTGTCCTCCTGCGGGCGGTCTCGAAGCCATCGTGGAGGGCGCCGTCGGGGGCGCAGACCCCGCTCAAACCGTTTCGCAGAGCCAAACCCGTCCGGCCTTCAAAACCGGCAGGCCGTTGTAACCCAACGGTTGGTAAGTTCGACTCTGGCGCCGCTCCGTCCACGAAATACCTGCAAAATAGCCGTTTCGACCGCGTCGGCCGGCCTCCCGGGTTTCGGATCATCGTGGTCGCTGGGCCCGGAGGGCCCGACCGCGCTACCTGCTGATCCCCCAGCGGGTAGCATCGATCCAGGGTGAGGCACATTCCTGTTCGACTGGTCCTGGTGGCCGTCCTGGTCGGCGGCTGCTTCTCTGCCGCCGCCGAGTCCCCGGCGGGTGGCGCACAGGCGCCCGTGGCCCCGTCGCGCGTCAGTTTGGATGCCGGTTGGGAGCTGGGGAGCTCGGCCGCGGTTGGCACGGACGGCGCCACGATCTCGACCGGCGCGACGGCCGCTGGCAGCGGGTGGCTTCCGGTCAGACTGCCCTCCACGGTGCTTGCCGGCCTGGTCGCCAACGGACGGTTTCCCAATCTGTTCTACGGCACGAACCTCAGGTCCGTGCCCGAATCGCTGTTCCAGGTGCCGTGGTGGTACCGACGAACGTTCCACATCGACTCGGTAGAGAGCCGGACGTCTCTCGTGTTCGACGGCATCAACTTCCGGGCGGCGGTCTGGCTCAACGGCCGGCGAGTGGCGACTCCCGACCGTGTCGCCGGGACGTTCCGCACCTTTGAGCTCGACGTCACGCGGTTCGTTCATCCGGGAGCGAACACGGTCGCCGTCGAAGTCTTCCCGGTCTCCTTCCAGAAGGACCTGACGCTCACCTGGGTGGACTGGAACCCGATCCCCCCGGATCGCGGAATGGGGATCTGGCACGACGTCTGGCTACGCCGCAACGGGTCCGTTTCGATCCGCGACCCGCAGGTACGATCGGCGGTCTTGGCTGATCGTGCGCGGGCCGACCTCACAGTCACCGCGGACGTGCACAACGCCGGCGGCCAGCCGGCACGGACCGAGGTGCGCGGCACGATCGGGTCGATCCGCTTCTCGCGTTCGGTGACACTCGCCGCGGGGGAAACCCGCACCGTGAGCTTCGGCCCATCCGCCTACCCTCAGCTGCGCATCGTTCATCCGCGGCTCTGGTGGCCGGCCGGGATGGGCAAGCCGGCCATGTCGCACCTCTCCATCGCCGTCGAGGTGGGCGGCCGTCTATCCGATCGCGACGGCACAGCCTTCGGCATCCGCCAGGTCACGTCGCGGCTGGACGCGAGGGGATACCGGCGGTTCCTCGTGAACGGGCGTCCCGTGTTGATCCGCGGAGCGGGCTGGGCCCCCGACCTGCTGCTACGTGAGCAGCGTTCGCGGGTGCGGGCGGAACTGCTCTACGCACGGTCGATGGGCCTGAACACCGTGCGACTGGAGGGCAAGCTCGAGTCCGACTGGTTCCTGTCGGAGGCTGACCGGCTGGGGATCATGGTGATGCCGGGCTGGATGTGCTGTGACCGCTGGCAGTTCAACGACCACTGGACGGCGTTCGACCATCGCGTCGCAGTTGCCTCGATGGACAGCCAGGCCCGGCGGATGCGTAACCACCCCAGCGTGATCGCTTTCCTGATCGGAAGCGACGAGGCACCTCCGCGGCGAATCGAGCAGGGCTACCTCGATGCGCTCCGGGGTGACCGCTGGCCCGACCCGATCCTCTCCTCGGCGTCGGACACCCACACACCCGGGCTGCCGCCCAGCGGCGTGAAGATGACGGGGCCATACGAGTGGATCCCACCCTCGTACTGGTACGCGCCTCGAGCCGACGGCGGCGCCTGGGGCTTCAACACCGAGACCAGCGACGGCCCCTCGATCCCGCCCCTCGCGAGCCTGCGGGCGATGCTCACGCCCGCCGAGTTGACGGCACTCTGGCGAGATCCCAAGGCGGTGCAGTACCACGCCGGATCGACCGAGTCGGGCGGCATCTTCTCGACCCTGCGCAGGTTTGACCGGGCGCTCTTCGCACGGATGGGGCGGCCTGTGAGCCTCGCCGACTATGTCGAGAAGGCCCAACTCATGAACTACGAGGGCGAGCGTGGCATGTTCGAGGCGTTCAACCGGCAGAGGGACGACGACGCGACCGGTGTCATCCAGTGGATGCTGAACAACGCCTGGCCATCGCTGCACTGGAACCTGTTCGGATACGACCTGAGCACGAACGGTTCCACCTACGGCGCCATGGAGGCGAATCGGCCCCTGCACCTTGAGTACTCCTACGACGACAACTCGATCGTCCTGGTGAACGGCACCGCCCGCACGGCCCACGGCCTGCGCGTGGAGGTTGCGACCTACGACCCCGACGGGGGGCGTCTGTCTTCGTGGAGCACCGTGACCGGAGCGACACCCGACCACGCGCGCCGGTTGACGGTCGTCCGGCGGCCAGCCCGGTCACGAACGTCGGCGTATCTTGTCGCGTTGCGCCTTCGGTCGCCGTCCGGGAAGCTGATCGACGCCAATACGTACTGGCTTTCCACCACGCCCGACCGGATCGACTGGCGTCACAGCCGCTGGTTCGTCACTCCCACCTCGCGCTACGCGGATCTGCGCGCGCTGGCCACGATGCCGCGGGTCCGGCCGGCCGTCCACGCCTGCATCACAGCGCCCGGGCATGTTCGTGTCACCCTCGGGAACGACTCACAACACATCGCGTTCTTCCTGACGGCAACGCTGCTCGGACACCACGGATCAATACGACCGGCGTACTGGAGCAGCAACGACGTCTCGCTGATGCCTGGCGAGCATCGTGTCCTCACCGTTCGCTACACAGGCGACGCGACGGCGGTTCGTGTCAGCGGCGCCTCGACGGCGGGCGGTGCGAGCCGGGCGCTCGTCAGCTGCCCGTGAGGCGCGCATGTAGGCCATGCGTCGGTAGTTTCGACTCCTGCTCCGCACCCGAAGCGGGGCGCAGGGTCGTCTCTGTCAGTCCTGGGTCTCGTACTTGAAAGAGATGCTGAGACGAATGCGGTAACCGGACACCTTGCCGTTCTCGATCGTGACATCGGTTCGGGTGACCTCCGCCACTCGAAGGTCGCGGACCGTCTTCGCTGCCGTCTCGACGGCGTTTCGCGCGGCCGCTTCCCACGACTCGCTGCTGACGCCGATCACTTCCGTGACGCGGTAAACACTGTCAGACATCTTGCCTCCTCCTCTGATCCATGCTTCGATCGAGAGACCACTATCGCACGTCTCCCGTGTGACCCGTGGTTGGGAGAGGTGCTCTGGCGCTCGCAGCTCCGGCCCGGGGTCATATCGACGTACGCCGCGCGGTTCCTAGAATCAGGCGCGTGACCGCCGAGGACTACCTGGCCGCCTACGACGCGCAGCTCCGCACCGAGGCCGAGACGCCGAGTGCGATCTCGGTGACGGAGCTCGGCCCCCTGAGGCTGGCGACGTTCGCGGGAGGGAGAGGCTTCGTGACCTACCGCGACCTCGGCGACGCCGGGGCCGAGACGATCGCCGAGTGGGTGGAGCAGGCGGTTGCGCACTACCGGGCCGACCCGCATGTCAGGCACGTCGAATGGAAGACGCGCGGCCATGACCGCGCCCCGGGACTGCAGGAGGCGCTGCTGGCGAACGGGTTTCGGCCGGACGAGCAGGAGTCGATCATGATCGGAGAGGCGCGGCTGCTCGCGGTCGACGTCGAGCTGCCGGACGGCGTCGAGCTGCGCCGCATCGCAACCGAGCCGGACGTCCGCGCGATGAGCGCGATGCAGGAGGAGGTCTTCCACGAGGACTTTGCGGAGGAGATGACCTCGGCGCTGATGGACCGCCTCGCGCGAGGGGACGGCATGGAGCTGTGGGTCGCGGAGGCGGACGGCGCGATCGTCAGCTCCGGCCGGCTCGAGCCCGTGCCCGGCACCGAGTTCGCGGGAATCTGGGGCGGCGCCACTCTGCCTGAATGGCGCCGGCGCGGCATCTACCGCGCCCTGACTGCGGAACGCGCCCGCTCGGCGCTGCGGCTCGGCAAGCGGCTCATGAACAGCGACTCGACCGAGTTCTCGCGGCCGATCCTCGAGCGAGCCGGCTTCGTCAAGGTCTCTACGACGACGCCCTACACACGCACCCTCCCGTAGGCCCTGGCGGCGTCTTGCGGAGCCGGTCCATGTGTCGGCGCCCGAGCGTCGTTGTCGCGCTGGAGGAATTGCCGTGATCTGGCTCGAGCTCGTCGGTCGTGAATCGCCTGGAGAGCATCGAGCGCCAGTCCGCCGCCATCGGCCCCCAGATGCTGCTCGGCGGCCTCTGTAGAACGCCGGCGTTACGTCCAGTCTGACGCGCCGGCGATCGGCAGGGTCCGAAACGCGGCGCGCGTAGCCGGCCTTCTCGAGGCGGTCGATCACTCCGGTCACCGCGCCGGCGGTCAGGCCGGCCTGGACAGCGAGCTCCCCAGCGCGGAGTCCCTTCGCTGTTCTCGATGATGTTCAGGCAGCGGAGGTCGGTCTCGCTCACGCCGAGTCGCTCGGCGGCGAGGCTGTCGAACGCGTCGTCCTGGTTGCCGCTCACCCTGAACTCGCGGATGAGCTCGTCAATCAGTTGCTTCTTTGAACCTCGGCGGCGCGACTCCGTCATATCCTTTAGCTGCTAAACTATTTAGACGCTGAAGGACCGCAGGCTAGCACGACCGACCCGCGTCTGCCGAAAAGGAGATCAGATGGCGAGCGAGATGCGCCTCGAGCTGATCCAGGTCCCGGTATCCGACATCGACCGGGCAAAGGCCTTCTACGTCGAGAAGGTCGGCTTCACCGCCGACCACGATCACCAGGTCACCGACGAACTGCGCTTCGTGCAGTTGACTCCTCCCGGCTCGGCCTGCTCGATCGCGCTGACGTCGGGCGCCCACCAGATGACGCCCGGGTCGGTCGAGGGGCTGCAGATGGTGGTCGCCGACGCCGAGGCGCGCCGCACGGAGCTCGCCGGACGCGGCGTCGACGTGAGCGACGTCCAGGTGTTCCCGTGGGGCAGCTTCGTCTTCTTCAACGATCCCGACAGCAACGGCTGGGCACTGCAGGCGATGACCCATCGTGGCGCCGGGGCCGAGGCCTCTAGCGGCTGATCACAGCCGCGAGCTCGTCCAGCGTGTCCCGCACCAGCCGGCTGAAATCGCGCTCCTCGGCCTCGCCGATCCACCGCTCGAATGCGGTGCGGAACACGGCGACGCCGGCGTCGGCGGCCAGGCTGGCGGACGAGGGCTCGACGCCGCGCTCGCGTAAGGCTTCAGCCAGGTCTACGGCGAGCGTCGCGTACTTGATCTGCTCCTGCTGCTGCAGGCGTGGGTTGGCGGCGATGACGGCCTGCCGCCTGCGGGTCATGTCGCGGCGCTCGTCGAGCACGGCCCCGGCTGCGTCGAGGGCGGCGGTGACGGCCTCGATCGGGGTCATCGACGCCGGGGCGTCGGCGAGCGTGCTCACGAGGACGCGCTGCACCTCGCCCGAGAACACGACCTCGCGCTTGTCGGTGAAGTGGCGGTAGAACGTCCGCTCCGTCAGGCCGGCCCGCTCGGCGATCTGCGCCACCGTGGTCTGGTCGAAGCCGTTCTCGCCGTAGAGCTCGAGCGCCGCCTGCCTGAGGCGGCCGCGTGCATTGGGCTGCCAGCGGCTCATGGATCCGATTCTAGTGACGGCAGTGACTGTCATGGGTGCTAGTCTATGTCAGTGACTGACATCAACTTGACCCGCCGCCGCCACCTGGTGCTGGTGATCTGCTCCACGGGCCTGCTGGTGGTCGGGCTCGACGCCACGATCGTGAACATCGCGCTGCCGGCCATCCACCGCTCGCTCGGCTCTTCCCTGGCCGGGCTGCAGTGGACGGTCGACGCGTACACCCTGGTGCTGGCAAGCCTGCTCATCCTGGCCGGGTCGACCGCCGACCGCGTCGGGCGCAAGCGAGTGTTCCAGCTCGGACTGGTCGTGTTCTCGCTGGGTTCGCTGCTCTGCGCGCTGGCGCCCACGGAGGGCGCTCTGATCGCTGCCCGAGTGCTGCAGGCGATCGGCGGGTCGATGCTGAGCCCGGTGGCGATGTCGATCATCCGCACCGTGTTCGTCGATCCGGCCGAGCGAGCCCGTGCGATCGGCGTCTACGCGGCGATGTTCGGCCTCAGCATCGCGCTGGGGCCTGTGCTCGGCGGCATCCTGGTCGATGCCGTCGGCTGGCGGGCCGTCTTCCTGGTCAACGTCCCGGTCGGCGCCCTGGCGGTTCTTGCCACCCACCGGTTCGTGCCCGAGTCGCGCGCCGACCATCCGCGTCGGATCGATCCCGTCGGTCAGGTGCTCGTGATCGTTGGCCTGGCATCGCTCACATACGGGATCATCGAGGGGCCTGACCATGGCTGGACCTCGATCGACATCGTGGCGTCACTCGCCCTGGCGGCGCTGGCGCTGGCCGTCCTCATCCCGTACGAACTGCGACGGCGCGAGCCCCTCCTGGAGCTGCGCTGGTTCCGCAGCGCGCCGTTCTCGGGCGCCAGTGCGATCGCCCTCTGCGCGTTCGCGGCGCTCGGGGCGTTCCTGTTCCTGAACACGCTCTACCTTCAGGACGTGCGTGGGCTCTCTCCGCTTCGCGCCGGGCTGTGCATGCTGCCGATGGCCGCGATGGTGCTCATCTTCGCACCGCTCTCGGGCCGCCTGGTCGGCTCCCGCGGCCCGCGGCCGCCGCTGATCGCGGCCGGCGTCGCGCTGATCGCCGCCGTGGCGATGCTGACCCAGCTGCAGGCCGACAGCTCGATCGCCTACGTGCTCATCGCCTACACCGTGTTCGGGGCTGGTTTCGGCCTCGTCAACCCGCCGATCACCAACACCGCCGTCTCCGGCATGCCCGCCGCTCAGGCCGGCGTTGCCGCCGCGGTGGCCTCGACCAGCCGCCAGGTCGGCCTGACGCTGGGAGTGGCGCTGGCAGGTGCGATCGCCGGCGGGAGCGCCGTGCTCAACGGCGGCGCCGCGGCAGGCTTCACCGCAGCAACTCGCCCGGCGTGGTGGATGATCCTCGGCGCCGTCGCCGCCGTCCTCGTGCTCGCGATCGTGTCCACGACACCCTGGGCCGAGGCGACCGCACGCCGCACCGCCGAGGCGAGCACCTGATAGCGCCTCGAAGGTGCTGGACGCGGGCTTCCCGCCCGGATCGTGCTCGATCACTGAGGGCTGCGCTACCGTTGCGGGTGTGCTGGCGCTTGTGACCGGGGGAGGACGCGGGATCGGGGCGAACATCGCCCGGAAGCTCGCCGAGGACGGCTGGGAGGTCGTCGTCGCCGCCCGCACCCGCGAGCAGGTCGACGCGGTCGCAGACGAGATCGGCGGTCGCGCGGTCGCCCTGGACGTCACCGACCGCGAGGCGGTCGAGCGAACCGTCGCCGAAGCGGAACCGGTGGATCTGCTCGTGGCCAACGCGGGAATCGCCACCAGGGACGGCGCCACCTGGGAGGTCGACCCGGACACGTGGTGGCGGACGTTTGAAGTCAATGTGCTGGGCGTTCACCTCTGTTGCCGCGCCGTCATCCCCGGCATGCTTGCGCGTGGGTCGGGCCGGATCGTGATCACCGGCAGCGGATCGGCCTATCTGCCGGGCCAGCGCCAGACGGCCTATCCGGCCAGCAAGGCGGCGGTCTGCCGGTACGGCGAGACACTCGCCGGCGAGCTGGAAGGACGGATCCCGGTCTTCGTCTTCAGCCCGGGGCTCGTGCGCACCGATCTGAACTCATGGGCACCCGACGATCTGCCCTGGACGCCGCCGGAACTTGCTCCGCGGCTCGTCGCTGCGCTGGCGACCGGACGCTACGACGCGCTCGCGGGCCGCTACCTGCACGCCGAGCACGACGACATCGACGAGCTGCTGGCGCGGATCGACGAGGTGCGGGAGCGCGACCTCAACGCGATCCGCCTCCAGCGCGGGTAGCCGGAGCCTCCTCGTTGGAGGCGCGAGTGAAGCCGCCGAGGTGCTCGGTGTGAAGCGCGATCTCGACGCCCTCGCCCGCCTGCTCCTTCAGCGCGGCGAGCATCTCCGCGCTCGGTTGCCCGAAGACCTGGATTCTGACCGTCGCGTCGAGCGTCTCGGCATACGCTGCTCGCGCTCTCTCCGCGATCACCGCAATGTGCGCTTCCATCGACGCGGCGTCCGGATGAATCTGGACAACCGAAACCTCGTCTCCGGCTTCGTTCACGTACTCGTTGAAGGCGATCACGCGTGGCTCGTTGGCCTCCACGAACTCGACCAGACTCGGCACACGCGCTCGCTCGCTCTCGAGGCGCCCAGGCTTCAGGCGATTCGTCGCGATGAAGATCAACGGCCCTTGCATTCCGACTCCCTCTCCGTGAGTTCGCCCGAACCATACGCGGCGACTGTTGGGCGCTCTAGCCCTCGAGCTGGTAGTCGAGCAGCAGGTAGCCGGACGGAGAGACGGCCTGGCTGACCAGCGTCAGCCGTCCCGGCAGCCCCCTGTCGAAGAGCTTCCGGCCACGCATCTGCACGGCGGGGGCGACAACGAGCCGCAGCTCGTCGACCAGGCCCGCCTCGAGCAGCGACTGGGTGAGGGCGATGCTGCCGTGCAGCCCGATATCGCCACCGGGCCGCTGCTTCAGCTCGGTGACGAATTCGGCCAGGCCGCCCTCGACCACGGTGGTGTTCGTCCAGGCCAGGCCGGGCGTCGTTGCGGTCACCACGAACTTCTGGACACCGTTGATGAAGGTCGCGAACGGCTCGTGCTCGCCGGTTGGCCAGTACTGGGCCCAGGCGTCGTAGGTCCGGCGTCCGAGCAGCACGGCGTCCTGCGTGGCGATGACGCCGGCGAGGTTCTCCTCCATCACCTCGTCGAACTCGGTGATGAACTCGTCTGGATCCTCGGCCACGCCGTCGAGCGACAACAGCTCGTAGACGACCACCTTGCGCATCGCGTCCTCCTCGATCTGGGTTGGGCCTCGAGCGTAGGACGGCCGCGCGCCGCAAGACTCATCCCTCAGGTGTGCCTGATCGCAACGATCCGTGCGCCCATCGCCGGAAGATCTCCCGCCGCGATCAGGGCCTCCTCCGCATCACGGAGGTCAGGGCTGAGATCCCACCGGAAGAGCCACGGACCGCGTACCGGGGCGCCGAAGCTGAACCAGCCGGCCAGCTCCTGCAGCAGCGTGTCCAGCGAATGCAGATGTGCACGATGCTCCTCGACCAGCACCTCGGCTGTCTTGTCGAACACCTTCCCGCGCGCTGCCTGCTGTCCCAGCCACCAGTCCGCCGCCCTGCGGTCGAACGCCGCGACGTCCATCTCGTCAATCACCAGCGGCGCCCCCGGCTCGAGCGCCTCGGCAAGCCGTTGCAGCGACGCCGTCAGTGGGTGGACGTGATGCAGCGACCGGATCGCCGCTGCCGCCGCAAAGGTCGCGGCCGGATCGACGTCGGCGAGCGCCGTGCGCTCGACGTTGTCGCCCCGCGGATCGGGATCGATGGCGGTCACGGCGTAGCCCGCAGCCGCCAGGCTGGCCGCCAGCTCTCCCTCTCCGGCACCCACCTCGAGCACCCGGCATGGTGGCGGGGGCAGGTTCGCGCGCACGAAGGCAGCGACCTCGACGTCTGGCATCGGCGGAGCCTACCGGCAGGGGCAGCGCGCGGTGTTTCTACAGCTCCGAGCCGTGGGAAAGCGAGACGACGCGTTTGGCGAGGGCGCGCAAGACCTTGCGTTCGACCTGTGGGTTTGCGTCGACCAATCGCCGGAAGGCCGGCGCCGTGAGCACAAACACCCTCAGTGGGGTCTTCGCAGTCACTGTCGCCGTGCGTGGTACGTCCGCCAGGAGGGCGATCTCTCCAATCATCTCGCCGGCCCCGCGGGTACGCCAGTAGCTTCCCGTTCTTGGTTACCTCGACATCGCCGTCCACGATGACAAAGAACTCCTGCGCCCTCTCACCTTCGCTGCACAGCACCTTGCCGGCCGGCACCTCGATGTCCTCGCTCTCTCGCGCCAGTTGAGCGAGCTCTCGTTTCGAGAGTCCCTCGAAGAGCGGCGAACGCTTGAGCGATTCCGCCTTGGCGTCTTGGGAGAACATGGGCATCGTCCGGCGTAAGGCTAGGGGGCCGGCGGCCGTGCTGCAAGCAGGGGGTCGGGCGGGCGGCTACGGCTCACCCGCGCTCCCCAACCTCATGTAGCGCGACCCGCGCTACGATGGGCGGGCGCTTTTCCCAACCTCTGACAGCGAACATGGAGTGACGTGTACCCGCCGACCGTCGAAGAGATCCGCGGCATGTTCAACGGCGTTGGCTACGACCTGGCCGATCCGCGACCGCGGCACCAACCGCCTTTACACGGCAGCGCCGCTGAACCGCGAGCACCGAGTGGCGACGTCCACCATGGTCGGGCGAGGGCGCACCGCGCGCGAGGCGGCCGAGAACGCCTGGCAGCTGTTCGAGCAAGGTCGTGCTCTGGCCGGCCGGCCGGGCGCTGCGAGCGACCAGATTCCCGGCTGACGGTCGACTGACCGCGCGACCTCCGGCTGCCTGGAACGGGCAACCTGCTATGCTGGGCGCTCAGTTCGGACGTTCGACGGTTGCGCAAGCCTGTGCCTCCCGACTCGTTCATGAGAGTGCGGGAAGGAGGTGTTGCAAATGGCAACCGGAACCGTAAAGTGGTTCAACGACGCCAAGGGCTACGGCTTCATTACGCCCGACGAAGGCGACAAGGACCTGTTCATCCACCACAGCGAGATCGTGGGCGATGGCTACAAGAGCCTGCCTGAGGGCGCGAAGGTGTCGTACGAGGCGCGTCAGGGCCAGAAGGGCCCCGAGGCGACTGGGGTCCAGACCGTTAGCTGACGGGAGGCGCTATGAGCGCCAAAGAAGAGAAGGTCGAACTCGAGGGTGAGGTCACCGAGTCCCTGAGGGGCTCGATGTTCCGCATCACGCTCGACAACGATCATCAGGTCGTTGGCTACATCTCCGGCAAGATGCGCCGTTATCGGATCCGCATCTTGCCGGGGGACCGCGTTCGCGTCGAGCTATCGCCGTACGATCTCAGCCGGGCACGTATCACGTTCCGGTATCGCTAGCTGACGCGAAACATGACGCCGCCACGGTGGTCGCAGCCGTGGGCGGCTACGCCGAGGGCTCGGGCGCTACTCCCATCTGCCTGAGCCATCGCGCGTGCGAGCGCAGCGCGTCCCGCATCGTCTGGTGGGCGTTATAGGACACGCCGCACTCGAGCGCTGTTGCGCGGACTATGCGAGCCAGCCGTGGGTGCACGGTGTGCGGGACGCGGGGGAACAGGTGGTGCTCGATCTGGTAGTTGAGGCCACCGACGTACCACCCGACCACTGCGTTGCGGTGGGCGAAGTCCGACGTCGTATGCACCTGGTGCACGTGCCACTGTGGGTTGGCGGTGCTCCCTGACTGCAGGGTGTCCGTCTCTTCGATGCAATGCGCGAGCTGGAACGTGACCGTCAATGCGAGCGATGCGACGGCAGACACCAGCGCAAAGCAGGCGGCGACCTCGACAGCCGGATGAAGCGCCAGCGGGATTGCGATCGCCCATGTGACGAAGAACACCTTGCCGGCGATCAGTGCCACCAGGTTCCACCCGGCGGGCCGCCGCAGCGGTGAGCGTCCGACCGACCCGCGGATCAGGAACACGGGGTCGGTTACGACCTGCCACCGCACGGTGACGAACGCGTACAGCGCCCACACGTAGACGTGTTGGTAGCGGTGCCAGCAGCGGCGGCGCTGGCTGGGCTCGAAGCGGGCAAACGGCAGCGCATCGATGTCCGGATCGTGGTCGGCGACGTTGGTGTAGGTGTGATGGGCGAGGTGCTTGGCTGCCCACACGTACGAGGAGCCGCCGATCAGGTCGAGCGAGTGCGCCGCGAGTCGGTTGACGATGCGGCTGCGCGAGTAGCCGCCGTGGTTTGCGTCGTGCATGATGCAGAACCCGATGGCTGCGGCTGCGAGCCCGAGCGAGACCGATGCCGCAATGACGGCCGCAGGTGTGGCGGCGACCAGCAGCAATACCAGGTACGAGCTGACGGCCCAGACCAGCACCAACGCCGACTTCGCCCACACAACCCGATACGCGCGTCGCATGGCAGCCGCGTCACCGAGCACGGCCTCGGCGCGCTGGTTCAGCAGGCGCGCGAAGTCGCCAGAGCCCTGGAAGCGGATCCGTTCCTGAGCGCTCTGCACCTAGGTGTGCTGTATCCGATCGCCGTCCCTGTGATCCGGGACGGGGTGGAGCTCACCACGATCCTTGGTCGTCTCCCCACCGCCGGCGATGACGGCGAGCGCGGGGCCCGGCCGGAGAGGGCCCGCCGGTGCGTCAGGCCCAGCCGGCTGTTCGGCTGGTTCGGGAAGAACGGGGACATCCATAGTCTGCTCCACCGGATCGGACGGTCTCAACCGTCGGCTGTGAGACAGCGAGCTACCTGGAAGTCTGTGCAGCACCCCCACGCGGCGGGCGTTCCCTGATCGGCGGAGTGTAGCGGGTACGATGAGGGATATGAGCGAGCAGCCGGTCAGTCCAATCAACGAATCGATCGGTTCCGATCAGCAGCCGCCCGTCGGTGCACGCGGACTTCGCAGCCGGCAGGAGCAGATCGAAGACGAGCGGGCATCGGAGCACCTGGGCGGCGAGCCGACCGTCCGCAAACTGCCTCGCTACGGCGCCACCCCCGGGCAGGTACAGCCCGATACAGCCCGATCCCGGGCAGGACATGGGTGGAGTGTCGCCTCTCAAGCCCGAGGGTCGCACCCAACCGGACGCAGGCGCCGCATCGACGGACACCGGGCACTCCTAGCGGGATGGGGGAGATCGTCTACCTCGAGGCGTGGCACACCGACAGCGCGATCTTCCATGCGGTCGGCCTGCCGTCCTACGGCAAACCTCGCATCACGACCTGCGGCGTCCTGGTGTCCCTGGCCATGCCGGAGGCCCAGCGCGAGCTCGCCGAAACCGGCGCTCGGCCGTGCCCTCGCTGCTACCCGCGCCTGGCGTCGGCGGCAGCTTCAGACCGTCCCGCCTAGAACCTCGCCGGATCGGTCTCCTGGCGTGGGAGGACGGGGCCGCAGCCACCCGGGTGTTGGCGGCTCCGCCGTGCCGGTGGCGCGAAGCGCCCCAACACGGCGGGCCGTCGAATCACGACCTAAGCGACAGGGACGACGTTCGTCGCCTCGGGGCCCTTGGGGCCCTGCCGCTCGTCGTACTCCACCTTGGACCCTTCGACGAGGGACTTGAAGCCCTCGCCGGCGATCGACGAGTGGTGAACGAAAAGGTCCTTCGACCCCTCGTCCGGCGCGATGAAGCCATAGCCCTTCGCGTCGTTGAACCACTTAACGGTTCCGGTTGACATATACACCTCCAAACCTTGTTCACGAACGGGTCGGGAAGGCAGAACCGCGCAACCGTCAACGTCCTCGCTAACGTGCGGAGCCTAGCAGGCGCCCATAGCCGTGCAAAGCCGCCGTCGCAGGGGTGGCCGCGGTCACTCTCTATCCGTGACGACGGTCAATGTTCCCCCGCCGGTTCCCCCATACGTTCTGGGTGTCCCAGTAAACGGATCGAGGGGGATCCAAAATGCGTAACGTTCATACCATCCGAGGAACCATCGCTCGTCACCTGCGATGGTCGATCGCCGTGGCGGCCCTGATGGCCGGCATGGTCGCCGGAAGCGCCGCCTACGCGGCGTCGGGAACCGTTCCCGCCGGCACCACGGACGCGTTCCTGAGCACCAAGGCGTCCGTTGCTCTTCCCAGGACCGGCGGCACTCCCGTCATCCTGAACAAGGTCACGCTTCCGGCCGGCTCGTGGGTGCTGACCGACGAGGTCACCGCGGTCAACTACGGCCCGTCCGACTACACCCGCTGCTCGTACTTCCGCAACGGCGTCAACCTGGGCGGCTCGACCACGATGGTCGGCGACAACACGCAGCCCGGTTCGATGGGCCCCGGCGTGATCGTCGCGAACCTGGCCAGCGCGCTTGCCATCAAGAGCACGGTCAAGTTCACGATCTCGCTCGGCTGCTTCCATGACACCGACACGCCGGTCGCAAACGACCCCGGCTACATCGATCCCGGCGCCATCCTGACGGCGCACAAGAGCGGATCGCTGGCGATCTTCTAGTCGCACCGACGAACGGAGCCCTCACGGCCGGATCAGGGTCGTGGGGGCTCCTTTCGCATTGCGGGTCAGACGCAGGTGCCCTCGGTCAGGGTGAAGTTCGAGAAGCTGGCCGCTGCCGGGCCGCGGAACAGGGACAGTCCAGACCAGACCTGAAGCGCGAGGGTGACCACTCCGTCGTAGGCGGGCGAGGTGCCGAGCACAGCCCAGTTGCCGGCGGTCGTCGAATCCCGGTAGTAGGAGGTCAGGGATCCCCCCTGGCGGCGGACGCGCAGACTCCCCGTCATTGCGGACGTCGGGAGCGTCAGGAAGCCGCCGCCCGAGTCGATGCCGTTGAGAACGTAGTTCTCCCCCGACCCGACGTCGCCCGAGGCTGCGAAGCTGGTTCGCTCCGTCGTCACGGCGCCGTCGCCGTACAGCCCGTTGTCCCCCAGCACGCGGTCGACGAGCAGACCGACGCGAACGGCGTTGGCGGTCGGCCAGGTGTCAAGGCTGTAGTCGACCCGCGCGGTGAAGTTGCCGGTCAGCGTGCAGTCGGTGTAGTTGGCCGCCAGCGGGTCGGCCGTCCCGGCCGTGCCGATCTCGACCGCCACCGCGGATGGGGTTTGGCTGACGGAGACATCCCCCTGCCGCACCGTGTTCCATGTCAGCGTGCGCCACGTCGTCAGGCTGCACCCGACCGCCTGGAGGCGGACGTACGCCGTGTACCCGCTCTGCCGCACGACGACGTCGTTACCGACGGGGATGGTGCCGGCCGCGAACGCGATCTCGAACGGGGCCGCGGCGTACTCCCAGAGCGGCGTGCCGTCGAAATTCTGATACTTCTCGGCCGGCTTGAGGCGGGTGGGGGCCGTCGTCGTGACGGCCCGCAACAGGGGCACCAGCTGGTGTTCGGGCTCGGCGGTGTAGAGCTCTCCGCCTTCCACGGTCGCCCCCGTCAGCGAGCCGCCCGGCGCCGTGTACACGTCGAGCGTGATGGGCGAGTACGGTGGCGGCGGGGGTGGGACGTGGTGCGGGTTGACGTCGGTGTTGATCCCGGCGAGCCCGTGGATACGGGTGGCGCAGACGCTCCCCGGCGCGGTATTCGGAGGCTGGGAGATCGCCAGGTCGGTTGGCCCATTCCCCAGCGTCCATTTCGCAGCCTCAGCCGGCGTGACGCTGACCCACGCCAAGCCCGCGAGCACTGACAACACGAGCACCTTGAGTCTCACGGTGTCCCCCTCTGTCGCCGACGCCCCATCATAATCTACGATCGTCCGGTGAGCGGGGAGCGGGCGCCACTTGCGCTGTTCGAGCCGTACCTACCCGCCGTCGCGTCGCACCCGGCGGTGTCGCGCGGCGAGCCGCTGACCCGCGACGCGGTCACGTTGTTTCTGGACATCGCCGGGTTCACCGGCCTCTCCGAGCGGCTCGCACGCCAGGGCACCGCCGGCACCGAGCAGCTGGGCGGGATCGTGCGCCAGGTCATCGGCGGCGCGCTCGACATCGCCGTCGGACATGGCGGTGACGCCCTCGCCTTCGGTGGTGACGCGATCACGGTTGCATTCGGCGGCGACGAGGCCGGCTGGAGCCAGGCGGGGCGGTGTGCGGCCGACGTGATCGCGCTCGTCGAGGCCACCTCCGCGGCCCTCGCCGCGCCCGAGCCTGCCGAGATCACGGTCCGCGTCGGAATCTCCGGCGGGCGGGTGACGTCGCTGGTCGTCCCGGGCGAGTCGCGGCACGTGATCGTGCACCTGGGTCCCGGCCTCGACCGCGCGGTTGCGGCCGCAGGGCGATCGGAACCCGGCGGGCTGGAGGTGGCGAGGGAGCAGCTCACCCGGTCCCGATCCTCGAGCAGGGCCCGGTTCCGCCGTGGGCGCCGCGCGTGCTTCATCCCGTGCTGGCGTCGCGGGTTGCCCGGGCTGCACCGACGCCCGACGAGCACCGCCGGGTCACCACGCTGTTCCTGGCGCTGCCGGAGACCGACGACCGTGACGCCGGCGCCCTGCGGGAGCTGTCGCGGTTCGTGGCCTACGCCGCCGACACCTTGACCGGTGCGGGCGGCGACATCCTCCAGTGCACCGGCGGAGACAAGGGCATCGTCCTGTTTGCCGTCTTCGGTGCACCCGTTGCCCACCCTGACGATGCCGCACGGGTCGTTCATGCGATCGAGCGCCTGCGGAGGAATACCGGCGTTTCCTTCGCCGCCGGCGTGGCGACCGGCCTCGCGTTTGCCGCCACGTTCGGAGGGCGTTCTCGGCGCTTCGTCAGCGCGCTCGGCGATACCACAAACCGTGCGGCGCGCCTGATGGCGGCTGCCGCCCCGGGGTCGACGCTGATCGACGAATCGACGCGCGACGCCGTTGATTCCCGCGTCCGGGTGGGCGAGGTCCGGCCGCTGACCGTCAAGAACCGGCGAGAGGCGGTGATGGTCGCGGTCGTGGCCGGGATCGAACGACCCCAGGGCGCGTTCGAGACCGACGGGGACACGCCGCTGGTTGGTCGCGCTGATGAGCTGGCCGCCGCCGAGCGCCTGTTCGACAGGGCTGCCGCGGCGGGCTCCGCCCTGCATCTGGTCGGCGAAGCCGGCTGCGGCAAGTCCCGTCTCGCCGCCGAGATCGCGCGCCGCGCCGACGTCCGGGGCCTGGCGGTGCGCGCCGGGCGGTTCGAGGCGTTCGGGACGGGACAGCCGCTGGGCCCCCTCGCCGCGGTCGTGCGCGACCGGCCAGGCTGCAGCCCGATCACCTCCGCCGACGACCTGGCGGCGGCGATCGACGAGGTGCGTCCGGGGGACCGGTCGCTGCTGCCGTTGGTCGGGCCTCTTGTCGGGGCTCCGGCGCCCGAAACGGCGGCCACCGCCCAGCTCTCCGACGAGGAGCGCTCGGAGCTCGGCCGCAAGCTGATCTGCGACCTGCTGTGCGCCTGCTCGACGCCCACCTTGCTGCTGCTGGAGGATCTGCACTGGGCCGACGAGCCGTCGCTGCGGCTGCTGGCCGATCTGGTTCCACGGCTCGCGGAGACCCCGGTGCTGCTGGTGACGACCCGACGTCCGGGCGACCTCGCACTCGACCCGCCCGGGGTGGAGGTCGGCGACATGACCCCCGACCAGCTCACCAGCATCGTGCGCGACACATGGGGGCGACTGGGGGGCGCCGAACTGCCCCAGGAGTACGTCGACGGGCTGGTTGCGCGGGCGAGCGGCAGTCCGCTGTTCGCACAGACCGTGACCGAGGTGGTCCGCCGCGGCTATCGGCCGGGGGTGCCGCTGCCGCAGCCTCCTATGCCCGATGCGCTGCTGCCCTTCGTGACCGCGCGGCTGGACGCGCTTGGCGATTCGGCGCAGTCCACCGCGCTGCGTGCTGCCGTCCTCGGCCGGCCGACCTCGAGCCTGGAGCTGGCCACGGTCTTTCGAGTGCGATGTGTCAGAGGTCGCCGAGGACGTGTCCCTGCTCGCAGAGGCGGGCATCGCCCAGTCGGCCGGCGGGCGCGAGTCGCTGATGCGGCTGCGCCATCCGGCAGTCGCCAACGCCCTGCTCGCCCGCGCCTCCCACGCCGACCGCGCGCCTCTCCACGAGCGGGTCTGCCGGTATCTGGTCGGCGCCGGCGCCCCGGCGTCCGAGGTCGCGCGTCAGCTGGAGCACTGTGACCTGCCAGATCTGGAGCGGCACTGGTACCGGGCGGCGCGGCTGGAGGCGGCGGCGCGGTGGGCGCTTGAGGACGCGCGTCACTGGGGCGAGCTGGCGCTCCGGGCTGCGGCCGCCGACGTCGCGAGCGCCGACGCACTGGCGCTGGCGGAGCTGGAACAGCAGCTCGGCGAGCACGCCCGCGCGACCGCCCGGCTGGAGGGGCTCGAGGGGCCTGACGTCGAACGCCTGCTGGGCCGGATCGCCTTTGAGACGGGGCATCCCGCGACTGCCGTCGACCACCTGGAGCGTGCCGAGCGTGGTGGAGCCCGCGGCCCGGCGGTGTCCTGGCCGCTGACGATGGCCCTGTGCGAGCTGGGGCGGTTCGAGGACGCGCGACAGCGTGCCGAGGTCCAGCTCGCAGCCGCACAAGGCGACCCTCAGATGCGACTCGACGCCCTCGCCAATCTGGGTGTGGTCGAGTTCCGCGAGGGCGACATGACCCGCGCGTCTCACGTGCTCGAGGAAGCGCAGGAGATCGCCGCCGAGCTGGGGGACGTGCTACGCCTGGCCCACGTGACCGGCGATCTGGCCGGGGCGCGGTTCCAGACCGGCCGGCTGGCCGAGGCTGTCAGCCTGCTGGATGACGCCGCTGCGCTGGCAGAGCGGCTGGGCGCGCGCCGCCTGGTCACGATGGTGCTCGGGAACGTCACCCACCTGCGGCTGGCGGGAGGCGATCTGGACGGTGCCGCCAGGGCCGCCGTTGCCAGCGCCGACGCCGCCCTGGCGATTGGCGACGTCGCCATCGCTCTCGATCGCCTGCAGGTCCCGGCGGTGGTCGCCGAGCTCGACGCCGATTTCGGCCGGGCCGCGCACTGGTGGCGGGACCACGCCTCCCTCGAGGAGCGCCTGGGTCGCCCCCACGATGCGGCCGTGTCGTGGCTCCGTTGCGCGACCACTCTGGCCGCTGGGGGTCACCTCGGCGAGGCTCGACTGGCCGTCGAACGCGCCGCCGTGGTCGCGGGCGAGGCGGAAACTCCTGAGATCGCCGACTACCGGATCCGGGCCGAGGAGGCCATCGCCGGCCGCTACCAGCCGCCACCGGAGGCCGAGACGGCGGCGATCGAACTGCCCCTCCTCGACGCAGACCTTCCCGTCGTCACGCCAGAGGTCGTCGACGAGCTGTTCGCAAGGATCGGCAGACGGCTGGATCTCGCAGTGACCCCCGGAATCTGAGGTGCGCTGCTATCGCTTTGGCTCGAAACCGGCGGTCTCAGGTGGGGGCGTATCGCCGGCCAGCGTCGCCGCGACGAACTCGGCGGTGACCGACGACAGCAGGATTCCGTTGCGGAAGTGGCCGGCCGCGACCAGGATGCCGTCCCAGTCACCCAGCAGCGGCCGCTCGTCGGCGCTGCCGGGCCGGACGCCGGCGACCGCCTCGACCAGCCGCAGGTCTGCGACGGCCGGCACGGCGCGGATCGCGGGTGGCAGGACCTCGGCCGTTGCCTCGTCGGTCACCGTGGTGTCGAACCCCACCTCCTCGACGGTGGCGCCGACGATCGTCTCGCCGGTCGGCCGCGGTACGACGTAGATCCCCTCGCTCTGAATGATGCGCGTCGTCGGGGGCGGCCCCTGAAACCGCACCACCTGGCCCTTGACCGGCTTGACGGGGAGGCCGGAGGCCAGCCCGAGCGCGGACCATGCGCCTGCGGCAAGAACCACCCGCTCGGCCTCGATACGGGTGCCGTCGTCGAGGGTCGCCGCATTCGCGTCCAGATTGACAACGGTGGCTCCGGTTCGGACGGCATCGCCGAGCCGTTCCGCAAGCGCCGAGACGACCAGGCGGGGATCGACCTGCGCGTCGTCCTCGAGCAGCACCGCTCCGACGCATTCGGGGGAGATACCCGGCTCCAGCGCGTGGCACTGCTCGGCGTCGAGCCATGGGCCCTCGGCCTGAGGCGCGCCGTCGAACGAGAGCACCAGCGACCCGCACTGGGTGAAGCCGACCTCCCCCAGCTGGGCCGCGATGCCCGGCCACAGCCGGGCTGCGGCGAGCGACAGCGGTCCCATGCCGTCGGCCTCAGGCTCGGGGGCCAGCACGCCCGCGGCGACCGTCGACGCGCCCGCGCCGACGCGCTCTCGTTCCAGCACGAGCACGTTCAGCCCGCGCTGCTGCGCGCGCCACGCGGACATGAGGCCGATGATCCCACCGCCGACGATCACAGCATCCAGCCGTTTCATGCCCACGGACGCTACCGCTCCGGCGGTGTGAAAGGATCCGGCACCGCATGGCCGAGGTCTTCAAGGACCCGCGCAAGCGGGAGTATCTGAACGCCGAGGGCGCGGATCGCCCGCTTCGCAGCCCGATCCCGCACGAGACGCTGGTCGCCGCCCGCGGCTATCGCAAGCGGCGCCTGGTCGAGCAGGTCGCCGCCCACGACTGCACCGCGATCCTGCTGTTCGACCCGGTCAACATCCGTTATGCGCTCGACGTCAGCAACATGCAGGTGTGGGCGACGCACAACCCGTTCCACTACGCGCTGGTGTTCGCAGACGGCCATGCCATCGACTTCGAGTTCGAGGCCGCAGCCCATCTGGCGAGGGGGCTCGAGACAGTCGACGAGGTACGGCCCGCGTGGGCCTGGTACTACATGTACTCCGGCGAGAACCTCGCGGAGTGGGTCGAGCGGTGGGCGGACGAGATCGTCGACGCACTGCGTGAGCGGGGCGGCGGCGGCGATCTTCGCCTCGCCTCCGACAGGCTGGAGCTGCCCGGCGCCGACGCCCTCCGCCGGCGCGGCGTGACCCTGGTCGAGGGGCAGGAGCTGACCGAGCAGGCCCGGCTGATCAAGAGCGCCGAGGAGATCACGCTGATGCGCTGGACGATCCGCGTCTGCGAGGCGGGCATGGCGAGGATGTACGAGCAGTCAGTCGCCGGGCGCACCGAGCAGGAGATCTGGGCCGAGCTCCACTACGAGAACATCCGCTCCGGCGGCGAGTGGCTCGAGACCCGGTTGTGTGCGGTCGGACAGCGCACGAATCCCTGGTACCAGGAGTGCTCCGACCACGTTGCCCAGACCGGCGACATGCTCGCCTTCGACACCGACATGATCGGGCCCTACGGCTACTGCGCCGATCTGTCCCGCTCGTGGACGATCGACCACGCCGCGATGACGGCCCAGCAGCGGGCCCTGTACAGAGCCGCGCGCGAGCAGATCGACCACAACCTACGGCTCGTCCAGCCGGGCCTCGACTTCCGCGAGTACACCGAGCGGAGCTGGCCGATCCCCGACCGCTACCTCGCCAATCGCTACTCGTGCCTGCTGCACGGAGTCGGTCTGGCAGACGAGTACCCGGGCGTGTACGCGCCGCAGGACGCAGAGTGGTTTCTGGCCGGCGAGTTCCAGCCCGGCATGGTGGTATGCGTCGAGAGCCTGATTGCCGAGGATGGGGTCGGCGAGGCGGTCAAGCTCGAGACCCAGGTGCTGGTGACCGAAGCCGGGGCCGAGCGGCTGGACAGCTTCCCCTGGGAGGATCTCTGAACGCAAGGCGCTTTCACAGCCGCGAAGCTATCCGCGTGCGACTGGTTGCCGGGCGAGCCGGCGCCAGCTTGCGCGGCCCCGTGGGGAGGCGTATACACCGAGGTCATGCCGTCTACTACGGGGATTGTGCGGCTGCCGGATCGCGCCCTGCTTGCGGGCGGCGTCCTCTGCGTGGCCGCCGTCGCCTGGCTCGTCGTGATCCGACAGGCGACGGGAATGACGTCTGCGCCGGGGACGATGGGCCTTGGCGCGGCGGAGTTCCTCGGGCTGTGGACGGTGATGATGGCCGCGATGATGCTGCCGGCGCTGCTTCCGCTCGGCCTGCTCTACGCCGGCGAGGGACGCGGCCTGGCCGGTCGTACGTCCGGGCTGGTTCTCGGGTACCTGATCGTGTGGACGGTCTTTGGCCTGGTGGCCCTTGCGCTCAGCGCTGTGGCCGGCAGACTCGCCGGCCGCAGCGACTCCGTCGCCGTCTGGGTGGCCGCCGCGGTCCTGATCGCTGCCGGCGCCTACCAGCTCAGCCCGCTGAAGGACCGCTGCCTGGCGTCCTGCCGCTCACCGCTGCACATCCTGATGCGCGTCGGGAGCTACCGGGGCGTGTCGCGTCACGTCCGGGCGGGTGCCTACCACGGCGCCTTCTGCGTCGGCTGCTGCTGGTCGCTGATGGTGGCGCTGATCGCGCTCGGGATCATGAACCTGGCCTGGATGGCGGCGTTCACCGTCGTGATCACGCTGGAGAAGCTGTGGCGCCATGGCACCTGGGTTGCGATCGCCGCCGGGATCGGGCTGATCACGCTTGGCATGCTGGCGCCGTGGCACCCGGGCCTGGTGCCCGGGCTTCACTCCTCGCCGATGAAGATGGCGGGCATGTGACCGCCTCGGCCGGCACCGGGTGGCGAATCTCCGGCACGTACCTCGAGGTGTGCAACTGCGACGCCATCTGCCCGTGCCGGCGGATCGACGGCAACGCCGGTGGGCGCTCGACGTACGGGGAGTGCACCGGCGCACTGTCGTGGCGGATCACCGATGGCGCTGTGGGAGAGGTCGAGCTCGCGGGCCTGTGCGTGGTGCTCGTCTGCTGGTACAGCGACGACGAGCCCGGCTCTCCCTGGAGCTGGGTGCTCCACGTCGACCAGCGGGCCGACGGTGCGCAGCGGCAGGCGCTCGAGGACGTCTACGCGGGCCGGCTTGGCGGCACCCCGCTGAGCCAGTTCCCGTGGGCGTTCAAGCCCAGCAACCTGCTGGCGGTCGTGCCCAGCGCGATCGAGATCGACCACACGCCGGGCCGCGGCTGGTTCCGAGCGGGCGGTGCGGTCACGGTGCGGGTAGCGGGGCCTTTCGAGACCCAGAGACCGGTCTCGTGCGTGATTCCCGGACACGACCGCAGCGGTCGGGAGGTGGTGGCGGAGGTGCTCGCCGTCGAAGACGAGTACTTCCAGTTCACCTACACCGGCCGCTGCGGCTACGAAGCGACCTTCGACTACGGTTCCGCCGGATGACCGTCCAACCGGGTCAGCCGGGCGGGACACCGCAGTCCCCGCCTCCCTCGTCCTCCGACGCCGGATGGACGACGGCCCGCCTTGCCCTGCTGGGCGCGAGCGTCCTCGCGGCGCTCCTGGTCGGGCTGCTGATCGGAATCCTGACCGGCGGCTCCGACAACTCCAAGGGAGGCACCACCGTGATCTCCAAGACCGGCCCCGGCTCGACGGTGACCCAACAGGAGACCACCACGGTCACCCAACCGCCGACGACGGTCACCGTCACGGTGACGACGCCGCCGGCGAGTTAGGTCGCCTAGGCCGCCAGGAGCTCTGCGAGGTGCGCGCGCACCCGCTCGGCTTCATGCGAGTGCGCTGCCACTTCGGCCTCGGTGGCCCCGCGCTCGACGAGCAGGTCGCGCACCATCACCAGGCCGCGGAGCTGCAGCAGCAGTTCGTCGATCTGATGGTCGAGCACGGGCTCGTAGCTGGAGGGTGAAACGGTCGTCATCATGCTGCCTCCTCCATTGCATGTGGTGTTTCGGAAGCCACCCGCTCGACCTCGGGGCCGGCGGTCTGTGGCTGCGGCTTGAGCAGGGTGCCCGCGATCGCTGCGCCGACCAGGGCCATTGCGGCGAGCACGAGGAATCCCACCCGGAATCCATGCGTCAGGCCTGAGGCGGCGGCTGCGGCGCCGGACCCCGACGTCGTGTAGTCCGCGACGATCGTGGTCACCGCCGCCAGGCCGATCGCGCCGCCGACCTGGCGGCTGGTGTTGATCAGCCCGGAGGCGATGCCGGCATCGGCGCGGCTGACGCCGGTCAGGCCGGCGATTGTCACCGGGACGAACGAGAACGCCAGGCCGATGCCGCCGATCACGAATGCCGGGAACATGTCCCAGAAGTAGTGGCCGTCGACCGGCAGCCGCGTCAGCTCGGCGAGTGACACCGCGTCCAGCACCAATCCGGTGGTCAGGGCGGCGCGCACGCCGTAGCGCGTGACCACCCGCTGGGCGACGTTCGAGAACACGATGATCGACACGGTGGTGGCCGCGAAGGCGACCCCGGTCTCGAGCGCCGAGTATCCCAGCACCTGCTGCATGTACAGCGTCAGCAGGAAGAACTGCGAGAACGCGATCCCGCCGATCATCAGAGCCGTGGCGTTGGCCGCCGTCAGCGACCGCATGCGGAAGATCCGCAGCGGCAGCAGGGGAGCCGGCGACCGCATCTCGATCGCGACGAATGCCGCCAGCAGTGCGACCGACGCGGCCAGCATGGACACCGTGGACACGCTGGCCCACCCGTCCTGCGGGGTGCGGCTGAGCGCGTACACCAGCAGCATCACGCCGCTGGTGGCCGTGACGGCCCCGGAGAAGTCGAAGTGCCGGTGTCCGTCTCGCCCGTAGCTCTCCTGCAGCACGAACGGGGTCGCCGCGATGACTGCGATGCCGACCGGGACGTTGATGAAGAAGACCCACGACCAGCCCAAGGTAGGAGGTCAGGAATCCGCCCAGCAACACGCCGGCTGCGCCGCCGCTACCGGATGCCGCGCCCCAGATACCCAGTGCGCGGTTGCGCTCGGAGCCCTCGGCGAAGGTGGTCATCAGCAGCGAGAGCGCGGCGGGGGCGAGCAACGCCCCGCCCAGGCCCTGCAGTGAGCGGAAGGCGATCAGCGACGGTTCCGACCAGGCGATGCCGCACAGCAGCGAGCTGACGGAGAAGAGTGCGAGGCCGATCATCAGCAGGCGCCGACGACCGAAGATGTCCGCCAGACGGCCGCCCAGGAGCAGTGCCCCGCCGAACATGATGGCGTAGGCGCTGATCACCCACTGGAGGTCATCCTGGCTGAAGTTGAGGTTTGTCTTGATCGCCGGCAGGGCCACGTTCACGATCGCGATGTCGAGCACGACCATGAACTGCGCTGCGACGATCACGGCGAGCGCGAGCCACTTGCGTCTTCCTGTGGCGATTGCCGTGATTGATGACTGCATCGATTGCCCCCGTAGATCGTTGATGCATGCAACGATATCACACAAAGACAGTTTCATGCGCTACACTTTCGAATGTGAACGTGATCGAAACCCACATAGCCGGTCAGACGCCGCTTGTCGGGCCGCCCAAGGAGCTGCTTGTCGAGCACCGTGTTTCTGCTCAAGCGCCTGGGCTTCAAGGCCAAGGACAGCTCGCACGAGGCGTTCGAAGGCACCGGGCTGAACGCGTTCCACTTCTCGGTGATGGCCCTCCTGGAGGAGGACCCGCGCGAGACCCAGGCAGTGATCGCCGACGCGCTCGGATACGACCGCAGCCACATCGTCCGCCTCCTCGACGAGCTCGAGGAGAAGGATCTCGTGGTTCGCAAGCGCGACCCGGAGGACCGCCGCCGGCACGTGGTCAAGCTCACGCCCGAGGGCCGCAAGGCGCTGGCGAAGCTCCGTGCAATCGTCGAGAAGCTGGAACAGGAGTTCCTGTCGCCGCTCACTGCAGGTGAGCGGGCGGAGCTTCACGGCCTGCTGCAGCGGCTGGCCAGCTACCACGACCCGCGCTGCGGGCTCAGCAAGCCCGTTTCCGGCGACTGACCCGGGCTACGGCCCTTCCAGGCCCTGCTCGCCGAGCCAGGCCTTTGCGACCCGTTTCTGCGCGCGCGTGAGCCACGCCTCGACAACGATGTCGCGCAGCTCCTCCCGGTCGAGCCTTGCCAGATCCGGGATCCGCATCAGCACCGCCGGGTAGCCGTTGAAGTGCGGAGTGGTGAAGAAGATCCCCCGGGCGTCGGACAGGATCAGCTCCTTCACTCCCAGGTCGGCGACGCGGAACATCAGCACGTCGGACATCCGCTCGCCGGTCTCGGGGTCGACCGCGTCGGGACGGCTGGTGCGATGGAAGCAGAACATCTTGCCGTGCACCAGGTAGGACGGCCGGCCCTCGTCGGACACCTCCCTGGTGGTCTGGGGCATCGCCATCGCGAGCTCGTCCAGGTCGGCCATGGTCGCCATCTACACAGGCTGCAGCATCTTGGTCTCGACGTGGGACAGATGCCGTGCCGGATCGGGATCCAGCGCGGCACGCTCGGGCGACGCGTAGTAGGCCGCGTCCGCTGCCGCGAAGTCCCCGTCGTAGCCCACCAGCCAGACAAAGGACTCGCCGTCGGCGCCGCGCCAGCCGTCGACGACCAGGAACCCGAGCGACCGGCGCAGCGGCACCACGACCCGCTGCCACTCCTCGACGAAGTCGTCCAGCTCTCCGGGCTTCACCTGGTACATCCGCAGCTGATACTCCACATCGCCTCCCTCGGGGTTGCGGCGAAGTCTACGAGCTTCGGCCTGTCGTACAGCGGTGATACAGGTACGCCGCCGGCGGTGCGAAGACGGCCAGTATCAGCGGGCGCCGTGCGGAGCGGCCTGATGGGCACCAGCGGGATGTACGGCGATGACGTGGCGCCCGAGACGGTGGCCGCGCATGTGCGGGCGGCGGTACACCGGCTGTTCCCGTCGCCTGCCGCCTAGAGTCTTGCCATATGGAGGCCGGATGCTGATCCGGAGGGCGAACGGCGACGAGCAGGCGCGGTTGCGCGCGATCGCGGTCGCTGCGAAAGGGCACTGGGGGTATCCCCAGGCGATGGTCGACGGCTGGGCCGATCTCGACCTGACGGATGAGGCGCTCGCGGCCAAGCGGGTGTTCGTCGCCGAGGTGGACGGTCAGGCCGTCGGGTGGGCGTCGCTCGTCGGCCAGGGTGAGGTCTGCCGGCTGGATGACCTCTGGATCGACCCCGACTGGATGGGCCGAGGGATCGGCAGCGATCTGTTTGCGCGTGCTGCGGAAGAGGCGCGCTCCGCAGGCGCCGCCCGGATGGAGTGGGAGGCCGAGCCGAACGCGGCGGGCTTCTACGCCAAGGTGGGCGGCCGCTACCTGCGTGACAGCGAGCCGACGGCGTTCGGTCGTGTGATCGCGGTGATGGGGGTCGACGTCTGAGCCCGGCGGATGTCGAGCAGCGCGAGGTCGTGGTCGTCGGTGGCGGGCTCGCGGGGCTGACGGCAGGCTGGGAGCTGCGCGATCGCGACGTCGTCGTGCTCGAGGCGGGTGAGCGGGCCGGCGGCCGGCTGCGGTCGGAGCCGCGCGGCGACGTCTGGCTGAACTTCGGTGCGCACGTCTTCGGTGGCCCCACCTCTGCGACCGGGGCGCTGCTGCGTGCAACCGGCGTGCAGGCGCGGCCCGTACCCGGCCGGCTGGCGGCTGCGGAGATGGGCGGCCGCGTCGTCGCCCGCGGCCCGGTCGAGGCGATGCCGCTGCTGCTCCCCCTCTCTCCGGCGGGTCGCATCGCGCTGGCTCGCACCGGAGCCCGGCTGCGGCTGGCCGTCCGCCGGTACGCCGCCGTCGCGGAACCGCGGCCCGGCGAGCCACACGCGGCGCGGCAGCAGCGAATGCTCGATTTCATGGACGACCGCTCGATGGCCGAGTTCCTGGGGCCGTTGCCCGCCGACGCCGATGGGCTCTTCCGGGCCACGCTGACGCGGTCGTCGGGCGAGCCGGAGGATCTGCATGCCGGCTACGGCGTCGGCTACTTCCATCTGGTCTGGAACCGCGACAGCGGCCTGTCCTGGAACATCCTCGGGGGATCCGCAGTGCTGCCCGCGACGCTGGCGGCGGCGCTCGGCGGCTCGGTCCGCCTGGGCGCGCGCGTGACCGAGGTGGTGGAGATGGGAGACGGCGTCGAGGTCGGCTACCAGGGGCCGGACGGCGGCACCGGCCGGATCGCTGCCCGGGCCGCGGTGGTGGCCGTGCCTGCACACGCGGCGCCGGCGATCCTGCCGGCATTGCCCGGCGAGACCAGCGGCGCGCTCGAGAAGATCCCCTATGGGCCCTACGTGGTCGGTGCATTCCTCACCGACGAGCGCCGGCCGATGCCGTGGGACGGGATCTACGCCCTGGCGACGCCCCAGCGGTCATTCAGCATGCTCTTCAACACGGCCAACGTCCTGCGCGAGGCGGGGGCTGCGCGCGAGCCGGGCGGCAGCCTGATGGTCTACGCGGCTGCCGACCTCGCACGCGCGCTGGCAGACCAGTCGGACGCCGAGATCGAGCGCTCGTTCCGCGACGACCTGTTCGCGATCTATCCGGATGCCCGGCGGGTGGTCCGCGAGGTCGTGATCCATCGCTGGGAGCGCGGGCTGCCCTATCCGCGGCCCGGTCGCGCGCGCCTGCAGGCGGCGCTCACCCGCCCCCTGGGGCGGATCCACCTCGCGGGCGACTACCTCGGCACCTGGTACACCGAGACCGCGATCCTGACAGCGCAGAGCGCGGCAGCCGCCGCCCGGGCGCAGCTGGGCTAGCTTCCTCTACTGCTGGTAGTTCTCGACGACGTTGGCCGAGCGCTCTTCGGTGTCGTCCGGGTTGAGCCCGAACTCCTCGTGCGCCCGGCGCTGGCGGAGCAAGTCCCAGTAGCGGTCGAGCGCCACCTTGACCTCCTGCAGTCGCTGGCGGTCAGCGTCCGTCGCCCGGCCTTCGCCCTCGAGCTTCCACAGCTCATGCTCCTCGGCGACGAGCCGCTCGATCGATTCGTGAACCTGGTTGTCGTCCATGACCCTCCCCGGGTCGTTCTTGGTCTGGCGATGGTGAGCCAGTGTAGCCTCCGGCCACTACTCAACCCAAGGAGGGGTCGGATGACGACGATCACGGAGCACGAGGAACGTGAGATTGCTCAGGCGAACGCCTCGACGCGGACCCCGGTGGTGTTCATTCACGGCCTCTGGCTGCTTCCCAGCAGCTGGGACCGGTGGGCCGAGAAGTTCGACGAGGCGGGCTACGTGCCTCTCACACCGGGGTGGCCGGACGACCCGGAGACGGTCGTCGACGCCAACAAGAATCCGGAGGTGTTCGCCCGCAAGACCGTCGGCCAGGTGGCCGACCACTTCGCCGAGGTGGCCGGCAAGCTGGAGCGCAAGCCCGCGATCATCGGACACTCGTTCGGCGGCCTGCTGACGCAGATCCTGGCCGGCCGCGGGCTGGCTTCGGTCTCGGTGGCGATCGACCCGGCGCCGTTCCGGGGAGTGCTTCCGCTGCCGGTCTCGGCGCTGCGGGCGGGCTCGCCGGTGCTTCGGAATCCGGCCAACAGGCACCGCGCGGTACCGCTCAGCTACGAGCAGTTCAGGTACGCGTTCGCCAACGCGGTCGACGAGGATGAGGCCAAGTCGCTCTTCGAGACCTATGCCGTGCCGGCGTCGGGAGAGCCCATCTTCCAGGCGGCGGCGGCGAACTTCAACCCCTGGACCGAGGCCAAGGTCGATACCAGCAACCCCGAGCGTGGCCCGATGCTGATCATCTCCGGCGAGAAGGATCACACCGTGCCGTGGGCGATCGCCAACGCCTCCTACAAGAAGCAGGCGAAGAACGAGGCCGTGACCGAGATCGTCGAGATCCCCGGCCGCGGGCACGCGCTGACCATCGACCACGGGTGGGGCGAGGTCGCCGACACGGCGCTCACCTTCGTCAAGCGCTTCCAAAGCTGAGAGGTCTCACATCGACTGGCAAACGGCCGGTGCGATGATGCGGCTATGACAGAGCAGCAGACACATCCGGTCGCGGCCGGGGAGCAGGGGATCCTTCGGTGCGCCCACTGCCACCAGCCGATCCGTGTCTCCGCGCCCGACCCCAGATGGCGTGCGTACTGCGAGTCCTGCGCACGCCACCTGGCCGGGCGTCAGAAGCACCCTGATTCCGCATAGACAGGCCCCGGCGCGCCGAGAGCAGCCGGCCTGGCTCTCAGAGAGCGTATCCTCCCCGCCGTGGCGCTCTACGAACTTGCCGAACACCTGCCGGAGTTGCACGACGCCGTCATCGTCGCGTCCTTCGACGGCTGGGTCGACGCTGCCGAGGCGGCGTCCGGTGCGGTGGCGCAGATTGCCGGCGACGGTCAGGTCGTGGCGAGCTTCGATGCCGATGCGCTGTTCGACTTCCGATCGCGGCGGCCGGTGCTCGACGTCACCGACGGCCGTCTGACCGATCTGCACTGGCCGGAGCTGACCCTTCGCCACACCCGGGCTGACGGCCGCGACCTCCTGGTCTTCCTGGGCGCCGAGCCGGACTTCCGCTGGCAGGAGCTGGCTGGAGACGTGACGGAGCTGGCGCAGCAGCTGGGCGTGTCGCAGTGGATCAGCCTGGGCGCCGTTCCAGCCGCGGTCCCCCACACCAAGCCGGTGCCAATGATGGCAACAGCCTCCGAGGACGGACTGCTGGCCGCCGACAGCACCGGCCCCGAGGGTCTCCTGCGCGTGCCGTCGGCCGCGCTCTCGGTGCTCGAGATCGCAGTCACCAACGCGGGCACACCCGCCGTCGGGTTCTACGCACAGGTGCCTCCCTATGCCAGCCTCGGGTATGCCGCCGCCAGCATCGCGCTGATCGAGCGGCTGTCCCGGCACCTCGGCGTGGTCTTCGAGCTGGACGAGCTGATGGAGGAGGAGCGCGACCAGCATGCTCGCTACGACGCCGCGATGGACTCTGACCCGGTACTCCGCGAGACGGTGTCCCGGCTCGAGGCCGTGAGCGGCGACGCGGAGGCGGAGCGGCTTCCCTCCGGCGACGAGCTGGCCAGCGAGATCGAGCGGTTCCTGCGCGGCCAGCCCGACGAGCCCAGCTCGTAGACGTCCCTACACCGGGAACGGCACCTGCCACCAGGCGGGCTCGGTGCTGGGCTCGATCGCCGTCACCCACTTGACCCACCAGAAGCCGCGCCTGCCTGGCACCACCAGCCGGGCGGGTGCACCGAGACCGGCGGGCAGCGGCCGGCCGTCCAGCTGGGTGGCCAGCAGCATCGCCCCGGCGACGGCCGGGTCGAACCGCCGTGCGTAGCCCGTTTGCGACCGCACCTGCAGGCTGCGGGTGCCGGGAGGGAGTGGGCCGAGCAGGTCGGACACGACCACTCCCCGCCAGGTGCCGGTGGCGTACCAGCCGCTCGTGCAGTCCAGGGCGCAGGTGAGCTCGTGCTGCGGGAGCGATCCCAGGGAGGCCAGGGTGTGCACGGTGCTGCCGGCTCTCAGTGTGTAGGAGGCCGGGTCGATCTGCGGGGTTGGATCGTTGAGCCAGACTGTCGGCCGCGGGCTGGACACCCGCAGCGACCCGGTCGCGGCGCGCGGCGCGCCCAGCGTCGCCTCGAACACCACCTTGACCGCGACCGCGCCCACGACGAGCGCTCCCGCCCGCAGGAACGCCGCTCGGGTCAGGTCGCCGGGCCGAGGGCGGACCGGTCGTGTGACGAGGTGGACGAGCACCAGCGGCAGCAGCGCCAGCGCAAAGGCGATGTGCCAGCCGAGCGCGGTGAACGGCCCCAGGTTGCCGAGCCCGATCGAGTGTGCCAGCCCAGCTCCGATCATCGCCACGGCGGCTGCCGCAGCGATCAGCGAGAGGCCGACGTTGGGCCAGCGCCGGCTCAGACCGCGGCGGATCACGCCAAGCTTGCTCCAGACCAGCAGGATCACCGCCATCCCGCCGGCGCCGTGCGCCCAGACCACGAACCATGCCTTGTCGGTCCCCACCCACAGGGCGAGCACGCCGGTAGCGAACGAGAACCCGAGCGCCGCCCACAGAAGCATCAGGTCTGCTCGGCGGCGCATGCTCGGTACCTACGGCTTTCCCGGAGGCAAACCCTTGCGCCGCATCTCGAGGGCAAACGAAAGGAACTCGCGCTGGAACTCGTGGGGCACCAGCTCGTGCCCTGCGCCGCCGGGGACGGGCGAGGCCGATTTCGCGGTCGCCATCCGGCCTCGGCGCAGATCGCTGTGCCATTCGATGGCCTGGTCGAGCAGGTGGGTGTGGTCGGGCAGGCTCTGACGCGGCCCGGTTTCGAGCACACCCCGCAGGTCGGCGGCTCGGGCGACCCGCGACCCCATTCCTGCGATCGCCGTTGCCGGATCGGGCGCGAACCGGCGGAGAATGGTGGCAATCAGGCTGGTGTGGTCGAACAGCTCGTGGCAGACGTGGGCGCGAACCCGCGGGCCGATCACCAGCGCCGGCACGCGCACTCCGTAGGTTGCATAGCCCGAGCCGTCTGGCTCCACGGGCGGTGGCACGACGTGGTCGTAGAACCCGCCGTGCTCGTCGTAGGTGATCACCAGCAGCGTGTCATCCCACTCGGGGCTGCCGGACAGCGCGTTGTAGATGTCCAGCACCAGCTGCTGCCCCGCGCGCACGTCGGACGGCGGGTGGTCGTCGTTCGACGCCGAGTCGAAGATGCGCAGGTTGATGAAGTTGGGGTCGATCCACGACACCGGCGGCAGCTTTCCGGTTGCGCAGTCGTCGAGGAAGCTCGGCCCGAAGTCGAACGGAAGGTCCACCGCCTGTTGTACGAGCCGGATCTCCCGCCGGTTGACGTAGGCGAAGTTGCCGCGGTCGATCGAACGCACGTGGCGGTAGTTCCCGTCGGCCGCACGCAGGGTGGCCGGGTCGTGGGAGTACCAGCGCCAGTCGTCGTCACGGAGGTGGCGAGGGAAGCACGGGACGTCGTAGATCGGCAGGTTCCGAAACGGGCTGCGGAACCTCGCCGGAAGGAACTGCTGCAGCCACGCGAACCGGTGCGCCACCGGCGGCCCCTGGCGGCCGGCCAGGGAGTACAGCCGGTTCGGCCAGGTGTCGCCGGGGACCGAGCTGTGCCACGCGTCGCAGACGCAGTAGTGACGGGCCAGGAAGTCGTAGACAGGGAGGTGCTCGGCGGTGTAGTAGCCCATCGGCAGGCCTTCCAGCTCCGCCGGCGGGTGCCGGTACTCCACGAAACTCTTGACGAAGCCGGCGTTGCCGCCGGCGAGCTGCACCGCCACGCATTCCACCGAGTGGCATGGGTCGAGGCTGTCGTCCAGCGGATGCCCCGCCTGGTGGAACGCGGTCTCGCCGGGCGGGAACGGGAACACCGTGTGCGTGCGCCCGTCCGGCCCAGTGTTGGACTCGGTGCCGGTCAGCCCGTTGACCTCCAGCGGCGGGTCGGCTGTCTGCAGGTAGCCGAACATGTGGTCGAACGACCGGTTCTCCATCATCAGGACGACGATGTGGCGGATGTCCGCCAGCGGACCCAGATCCTGGCGGTGACTCATGGCGACCTCCCGTCGTATCAGTTCCGGACGTTAGGTTGCCCGAGGTAGGGTGCGCAAGCGTGTCCGCCGTTTCCGAACTGACCGCGCTCGACGCCGTCGCCCAGGCCGAGCTGGTGCGCACCAAGCAGGTGACCCCGCGCGAGCTGGTGGAGGCGGCGGTCGCCCGGATGGAGGCGGTCAACCCGGCGCTCAACTGCGTCGTCATCCCGACGCCCGAGTACGCGCTCGCGCAGTGCGAGGCGCCCATCCCCGACGGGCCGCTGGCCGGCGTGCCGGTGCTGATGAAAGACCTCGGGCAGGAGATCACGGGCGTTGCCCAGACCAACGGGTGCCGCGCCCTGGTGGGCAACGTGGCGACGTTCGACAGCGAGCTTGTCGCGCGCTACCGCCGGGCCGGGATGCTCTTCGTCGGCAAGACCAGCTCTCCCGAGTTCGGCAATCACTCGACAGCCGAGCCGGCGCTCTACGGCCCCTGCCGCAACCCCTGGGCGCTCGACCGGATCGCCGGCGGGTCGAGCGGTGGTTCGGCCTCTGCCGTGGCTGCCGGGATCGTTCCGGCTGCCGGGTCGAGCGACGGCGCCGGCTCGATCCGGATCCCGGCCTCGTGCTGCGGTCTGGTCGGCCTGAAGCCGACGCGCGGCCGCATCTCGTGGGCCCCCGACCCGGGCGAGCCGCTGTTCGGCCTGGCAATGGTGCACGCGGTCACCCGCAGCGTGCGCGACTGCGCCGTGCTCCTGGACATCGCCCATGGGCCGGCGCCGGGGGATCCCAGCTCCGCGCCGGTGCCGACCGGTCCCTACCTCGCCGAGGTCTCCGCCGATCCCGGCCGGCTGCGGATCGGCTGGACGGCGCTGGCCCCAACCGGAGTGCCAGTCGACCCGGCATGCGCAGCGGCCGTCGAGCGCACAGCGGCGTTGCTGGAGGGGCTCGGGCATGAGGTGGTCCCGGCAGCCCCGACGTTCGACGCCGACGTGCTCGCGGACGACATGGTGGTTGTCTGGGCCGTCGGCAACGCCGGCAGCCATGATGCGATCGTCAGCATGCTCGGGCGCGTGCCGGAGCCTGACGAGCTCGAGCCGACGACCTGGGAGCTGGTCGAGCTGGGGAAGGCCACCACCGCCGTCGGCCTGGCCGGCGCGATCGGCCGCATGCAGTTCGAGGCGCGACGCATCGCGGCGTTCTTCGAGACGTACGACCTCTGGCTGACGCCCACGTTGGCCCAGCCGCCGGCGCTGCTCGGGGTGCTCAACCAGTCCTACGGCGGCGCCCGCGAGTGGTGGACGATTGACCTCGCATTCAACCCCTGGAACCCGATCGCGAACTTCACCGGCCAACCGTCGATCTCCCTGCCGCTGGACTGGCATGAGGGGCTCCCGATCGGATCCATGCTGACCGGCCGGTTCGGGCGCGAGGACGTGCTGTTCCGGGTCGCCGGACAGCTCGAGCAAGCGTCGCCGTGGCATGACCGGCACCCGCCCGAACCTTTGCCCTAGGCGAAGGTGCTGACGGCGCGGAGCTTGTTCATCGCGTCGAGCGCTGCGACCTTGTAGGCCTCGGCCAGGGTCGGGTAGTTGAACACCGACTCGACCAGGAAGTCGATGGTGCCGCCGAGCCCCATCACGGCCTGGCCGATGTGGATGACCTCGGTGGCGTTGGCGCCGAGCGCATGGACGCCGAGCAGCGTCCGCTCCTCGGGTGCGACCAGCAGCTTCACCATCCCGTGGGTCTCGGACAGGATCTGGCCGCGGGCCAGCTCGCGGTAGTGCGAGACGCCGACCTCGTAGGGGATCGCCGCCTCGGTGAGCTGCCGCTCGGTCTTGCCCACGAACCCGACTTCGGGGATCGAGAAGATGCCGATCGGCAGGTCGAGGGAGGGATGCGTCTCGATACCACACGCGTCCGCGCTTGCCAGCCGCCCCTGCTCCGCCGAGGTCGAGGCCAGGCTGGGAAACCCGATCACGTCGCCGACCGCCCAGATGTTCTCGACCGCGGTGCGATACGTCGGGCCGACCGGGATCCGCCCCCGCTCGTCGGTCTGCAGGCCGGCCTTCTCGAGGTCGAGGTCGGCGGTCGCTCCGCGCCGGCCGGCCGAGTAGAAGACTGCCTCTGCGGCGATCTGCTTGCCGCTGCCCAGGGTGGTCAGCGTTCCGCCGTCCTGCTGCACGACCTGCGTCACCACCTCGCCGAACCGGAACGTGACGCCGCGGTCGCGGAGGTGGTAGCGCAGACCGTCGATGATCTCGGCGTCGCAGAACTCCAGCATCTCGGGCCGGCCGTCCACCACCGTCACCTTGGTGCCCAGCGCCGCGAACATCGACGAGAACTCGATGCCGATCACGCCGGCGCCGATCACGACCAGGGTGCGCGGGATACGGGTCAGGCGCAGGACGATGTCGTCGGAGTCGAGAACCGTGCTGCCGTCGAAGGAGATGCCCTCCGGGTGCGCCGGCTCAGAACCGCTGGCGATCACGATCCGTTCGGCGTTGACCCGCCGCTCGGTGCCGTCGTGATCGGTCAGCGACAGCGTGCGGGGATCGACGAAGCGTGCGGTGCCGTCGAGCAGCGCGACATGGTTGCGGACGAGCTGGTCGCGGATCACACCGCGCTCGCGCTCGACCACGTAGCGTGTGCGTTCCGCCAGGTCCTCGATCCGGATCTCGTCCTTCAGCCGGTAGCCCTCGCCGTACATCCCCCGCTGGCTGAGGCCGGTCAGGTAGACGACCGCCTCGCGGATGGTCTTCGAGGGGATCGTGCCGGTGTTGACGCAGACGCCTCCCAGCGCTCGCCGGCGCTCGGCCAGTCCCACGCGGCGGCCCAGCTTCGCAGCCTGGATCGCCGCCTTCTGGCCACCCGGCCCGGAGCCGATCACGAACAGATCGAAGTCCAGATCCACCTGCCCCTCTCTCATCCTGGGGGAGTGAGTCTAATCCCGTGGAAGTGATTTCAACAGGGGCGCGGGCGAGCCTTCACCAGGCGGATAGAGTATGAGCCGAGCGGCTGCCTGCGCGGCGCCGGACAACGACTCGAGGCGAGGTGCACGATGGATGTCGACCCGCAGACCACCGCAGTCGTCCTGATCGAGTACCAGAACGACTTCACCAGCGACGGAGGAGCGCTCCACGGAGCGGTGAAGGGCGTGATGGACGAGAGCGGCATGCTGGAGAACACCCGCAAGGTGGTCGAGGAAGCGCGTCGCGCGGGAGCCACCGTCATCCACGCGCCGATCACGTTCGCCCCCGGGTACGGCGAGCTGGGCGACCCGAAGAAGGTGTACGGGATCCTCAAGGGCGTGATCGACTCGAACGCCTTCGTGAAGGGAACCTGGGGCGCGGAGATCTGCGACCAGATGGCGCCTCAGGAAGGCGACATCGTCGTAGAGGGCAAGCGTGGCCTCGACACCTTCGCCACCACCAACCTCGACTTCATCCTCCGCAGCCGCGAGGTGGAGACCGTGATCCTGGGCGGCTTCCTGACCAACTGCTGCGTCGAGTCGACCATGCGCACCGCGTATGAGAAGGGCTACGACGTGATCACGCTGACCGACTGCACCGCCGCCACCAGCGACGAGGAGCAGCAGGTCGCGACCGCCCGCGACTACCCGATGTTCTCGCAACCGATGACCAGCGACGAGGTGGTATCGGCGCTGAACGCGGCTGCTGCGGTGGGCGGGTCGAGCGGCGACTAAGTCCAAGCCCGACCTCACCGATACCGACCTGCGCGAGGAGGAGCGCGAGTCGCGCTGGGAGGCCGCCCCCGCCGTCATCCTGGTCATCGTCCTCCAGGCCGTGCTGGCCGTGATCAGCAAGCGCGAGGACTGGCACCTGTGGAAGCTTCCGTGGTGGATCTGGCTGGGTGCGATCGTGCCCGAGATCCTGCTGCTGATCCCGCTCGCCACCGAGTCCGGCCGCACGCAGCTCGAGCAAATGGGGCTGCGCAGAAAGGCGTCGCTGACGCTGCTCGGCGTCATCAGCGTCGTCAACGGCCTGGGGCTGCTGGCGTTGATCGCCTCGCTGGTCACAGGGCACGAGACGAGCGGAGCTCAGCTGCTGATGAAGGCCGGCGTTGTCTGGTCGACCAACGTGGTCACGTTCGGGCTCTGGTACTGGGCCTTCGATCGGGGCGGCCCTGTTCGGAGGCTGGAGCCCAATCCGCCGTCGCCCGACTTCCAGTTCCCACAGATGGAGAACCCCGACCTGGCGGCGCCCGGCTGGCGCCCGGAGCTAGTCGACTACATGTACGTCTCGTTCACGAACTCGATCGCGTTCAGCCCTACCGACGCGATGCCCCTCACCCGCACGGCCAAGCTGCTGATGCTGATGGAGTCGTCGGCCTCGTCGGTGACGATCCTGCTGGCCGCTGCCCGGGCGGTCAACATCCTGCGTTGAACCGCTCAGTGCGAGTGCTCGGCCGGCAGCCCCAGCCGGCTGACCGTCTCGGGGCCGCAGTCGTACTGGATCAGGATTGCGGCGTCGCCACCGTCCACCCAGCCGTCGTGGCCGGGCGGGATGGCGAGCACGGCCGGCGCCCGGTACTGCTCGCGGCAGCCGTCGGCGTACTCCACCGTCATCGCACCCTGCACCAGCATGCCGACGTGGCCGTGCTGGCAGAAGTCGCCGCCCGTCACCGGCTGCATGTGCGTCTTCCAGTGCCAGCCGGGCGGGTAGACGATCCGCTTGACGTGGCCCGCGCCGGCCTCGACCTCGTCGATGGCAACGCCGCCGACCTCGGTGTGATGGGCATCGGGCATTGGTTGTTCCAGGGGGTTCATGGCCATTCACTCTAATCGATGGCGCGCCGGATGAACCCGCGGATTCCGATCGAGCTGAAGATGCCGAGGGCGGCGACCAGCGCCAGCAGGCAGATCTCCGGGCGGATGTGCGGGACGCTCGGCACCATCGCGCCGCGCATGCCCTCGCTGATGTACGTCATCGGGTTGAACAGGGTGACGATCTGGAACCAGCGGAGGTGGTCGAGCGAGGGCCATGGGTACTGGACGCAGCCGGTGAACAGGAGCGGCGTCAGCACCAGCGTGAACATGACGTTGATCCGGTTCGGGGGCACGGCGGTGCCCAGCACCAGGCCCATGGCGGCGCCGGTCAGCGTCCCCAGGATCAGGGTGACGATGAACATCGGAGCGGCGCCGGCGTGCCAGGGCACCGAACCGAGGATGATCACCCCGATCGGGAACATGACGAGCGCCGCGATGATCGCCCGGATGGCGGCGAAGACCATCTTCTCGACCGCGACCAGCGCCGTCGGCATGGGCGCCAGCAGCCGGTCCTCGATCTCCTTGGTGAAGCTGAACTCGATCACCAGTGGCAGCGCGGTGCTCTGCAGCGCCGTCAGGATCGCGGTCAGCGAGACCACACCGGGGAAGAGCAGCTGGGAGTAGCCGGGCTGCGTGTAGCCCAGCTCCGAGAGCACCTTGCCGAACACGAACAGCAGGAACAGCGGCTGCAGGATGACCTGGATCAGGAAGATCGGGAGCTCCCGGCCGGTGACGAAGATATCGCGCCAGAGCACTGCCAGGAACACGCTGGCAGGGCCGGTGGTGCGTGCGGTCGCGGCCGGAGCGCTCACCGCAGCGCCCGCCCGGTGAGGCTGATGAACACGTCCTCCAGGCTTGGCTCGCCGAGGCGGACGTCGTTCAGGCTGATGCCGAGCTCGGCCAGGGTGGTGGCCACAGGGGCGACCATCATCGGCGCCTCGCCCGTGACGTAGACGCGGACGCGAACGGTTCCGGGGGCGCTGTCGGCCACACGCTCCACCTTCTCGACGCCGGACAGCCGTGCCAGCGCCTCGAGCTCGGCGGCGCCGTCGCCGTCACCGTTGCTGCTCGAGGTGACAAGGTCGAGCGTGGTGCTGCCGGGGAGGCTGCGGGTCAGTGCCTGAGGCGTGTCCAGGGCGAGCAGGTGCCCGTGATCCATGATGCCCACCCGGTCGGCGAGCGCCGTCGCCTCCTCCATCGAATGCGTCGTGATCACGACCGTCACGCCTTGCTCGCGGAGGTCGCGGACGCGGTCCCACACGAACAGCCGGGCGGCCGGGTCGAGCCCGGTGGTCGGCTCGTCCAGGAAGAGCACCTTGGGCGTGTGCATCAGGGCGCGGGCGATCATGATCCGCTGGGCCTGGCCACCCGACACGAAGTCGACCTTGTCGTCAGCGCGCTCGGTGAGGCCGAACATCTTCAGCAGCTCGTCGGCGCGGGCGGCCCGGTCGTGCCGGGGGACGCCGTGGTAGCCGGCGTGGAACAGCAGGTTCTGGCGGATCGAGAGCGAACGGTCGAGGTTGTTGCGCTGCGGCACCACCGCGAGTTGGCTGCGGGCGTGCACCGGGTTGCGGGCGACGTCGACCCCGGCCACCAGCCCGGTGCCCGAGGTCAGCTTGACCCGCGTTGTCAGGATGCCGATGGTCGTCGTCTTGCCCGCGCCGTTCGGCCCCAGCAGGCCGAAGACCTCTCCCGACGCCACCGTGAAGCTGACCCCGTCCACCGCGTTCACGGTGGCTTTGGGGTAGCGCTTGACGATCTCCCGGACCTCGACTGCCGCAGCGGCGCTCACAACCGACACCCTAGATCGGGTCAGATTGATACCGAGACAGCGGCTGCGACGAAGAGCAGCGCCAGGTACAGCAGCGAGAAGTGGAACAGGGTCGCCGATCGGGCGTGCGAGGGATCCTGCCGCAGCCGCCAGGCGAGCCAGATGAACCACGCCCCCAGCGCAGCGGCCGAGATCGCGTAGACGAGGCCCCAGGCCGACACGCCGACCGGGACGAACGTGGCGGCCACCAGCACCAGCGAGTAGATCAGGATCTGGTTCGCGGCCACCCGCGCGCCTCGCACGACCGGCAGCATCGGCACCCCGGCGTCCTCGTAGTCCTTGCGGATCAGCAGAGCCAGCGCCCAGAAGTGAGGCGGCGTCCACAGGAACACGATCAGGAACAGCAGGCCGGCGGCGAGGTCGAGGCGGCCAGTCGCCGCCGCCCACCCGACCAGCGGCGGGACCGCGCCGGCCGCGCCGCCGATGACGATGTTCTGGGTGGTCGAGCGCTTCAGGTAGCGGGTGTAGACGATCACGTAGAACAGGTTGCCCGCCAGGGCGAGCACGGCGGCGAGCGGGTTCACGGCCACGGCCAGCAGGGCGAACGAGGCGGCCGACAGCGCCAGCCCGAACTCGAGCGCTCGTGAGGGCGCCACCCGGCCCGAGGCGACCGGCCGGGTCGCCGTCCGCGTCATCTGGCGGTCGATGTCGGCGTCGAGGAGATGGTTCATCGCGCTCGCGCCGCCGCAGGCCAGCGCCAGGCCGAACATCGCCTCCACGAACAGCACGCCGTTGGGGAGGCCCCCGTGGCCGATGATCATGCCGCAGGCTCCGGTGAGCAGCAGCAGCGTCATGATCCGCGGCTTGGTCAGCGTCAGGTAGTCGCGCCAGGGCGCGCGCGGTACCGGCGCGCCGCGCAGGCAGGCCGTCAGGCAGAGGGCACAGGCGGCCAGCGCAAACGCAGCGATGCCGGTGTGCAGGACGCCGGACGCGGTGCCGCCCTCCAGCGAGACGATGGCGCCGATCGCGCTTTCGAGCAGGAACAGCGCCAGGGCGGCGTACGCCGGCCAGCGCAGTGCCGGGTGCGCAATGCGGGCCGCCAGCGCGAGCGCAACCAGCTGGGGAAGGGCCACCAGCGCCAGCGCGCGGTGGGCGATGTCGAGGTGCAGCGCTCCGGCGAACACCACCAGCGCGCAGGTCAGGGTCGCGGTTGCCGCGACGGCCACCAGCCAGGGTCCGGGCCGCGTCTCCGGCTTGACGGCGTCAGGCACCGGCGCCCTCCAGCGTGCGGACGTCACTGGCGACCTCCGCCGGCACCAGCGGCGGCAGGAAGGCTGCACGCTCGTTGCCGCTGCGGTCGACCAGGTAGACGGCGATGGTGTGGGTCACGTTGATCACCGGCTTGGAGCCGGGGACGATGTAGCGCTTCGTGATCACCTGGATGCCGTACTTCTTCCAGACCGGTGTCAGCGCCGCCCGGGTGCCGCTGAGCCAGTACCAGGGCAGGTTGCTCCACCCCTGCTCCTTGGCAAAGGCATGCTCGCTGGCGGGTGTGTCCTGAAGCGGGTTGACCCCGACGACGACGATCGCAGGAGGTTGTGCGCCGTGGAGGCGGTGAACGGCGTCGGCGAGCTGCCGGCCCTCGATCGGGCACTGGTTCTTGCAGCGTGAGTCGAGGAACGTGAGCAGGATCGGGCGCTGATCGAGCGAGTGCAGCGAGACGGAGCGCCCGTTCTGGTCGCGAAGCGTGAAGGTGGGCGCAGGGCGCTTTCCGGCGGGCCAGACGGCGTCGGCGCGCAGACCGGTTGTCGGCTGCATGGGAGAGCTGGTGCTCGGCGTGGTGGCGGATTCGCCGCGACCCGCAAGGCCCGCGGCAGCGCCGACTGCGGCTGCGCCAGCCACCACCGCGACACCTGCCAGCACCACCCGGTTCACGCGCTCACACTCCCTGGCCGCCCCCCGGCCGGTTGATCGATCTCGTCCGACAGCATACGGAAGAGTGCCACGACGATCACGACCATGAGCAGGGTGTTGGCCTCGAACGCCATCCCGACACCGGCGATCTGCTGGTCGGCGAGGGCGCTGATCGAGCCCAGCTTGGTGGTGTGCTCGTAGAAGGAGTAGAGGGGATGGTGCGCCAGGTAGACGAGCAGGTCGAGCGGCGTGATCGCAATCAGGGCGACGCCCAGGTAGGCGACCTTCTGAGGGGCGGTCAGCACGCCGTCGCACGATCTCCGGCCACCAGAACATGAGCCCGCTGACGACGAACGCCACGTGCTCGAAGCCGAGGGCCCAGTAGTGGGTCAGCGCGAAGTCGTAGAAGAACGGCAGATGGGTCACATACCAGACCCCAGAGCCATGCGCACAGGGCCACGACGGGCCGCGTCAGCACCCCGACCCAGCGTCGCGAGCGCCGCCGCGTACGCCATCGCCGGCGTCAGCCCGAGCAGGAGCAAGGGTGGCGCCCAGTCGCCGAGCATCACGTTCTGGAGCAGATGGAAGCTGAGCATCGAGTGCAGCGCCAGGTACTCGATCGGCGAGAACAGCGCCAGCGCCAGGATCAGCAGCCCGCCCGCGAACGCAAGCCGGCGCAGGGTCGACACGCGCTCGCCGCGCCGCTCGTACACGCGCACGACGATCGCGTAGTCGATCGCCGCGATCGCAAGCGCCAGCGCCCACTCCGGGTCTGCTACCAGCTGCCATGGGTGGTTCACCGGCCTAGGGGACGCGACGACGCATCGTCCAGCCCCAGATCAGGACCACCAGCAGGCAGCCCACGGGCAGGACCAGCGTCATCCATCCGCCGGCCGAGGTGTCGTTTTGACTGAGGATCACGGGAATCAAGCTCTATGCCACCACGTAGAAGAGGAGCCAGAAGACGGCGAACACCGCCACCAGGAAATACCACACCAGCGCGAACGACGACGCCTGTGACGCCGCGGGGCCGCCGCGCTGGACGACGAGCGTCTCCAGCCAGTAGAGCCCGCCGACCAGGTGCACGACGTACGCAGCCGTGAAGCCGATGAACACCGCCCCGAAGCCGCCGCCGTTGGCCGGCGCAAAGCCGGGGTCGAAGAGCTGGATGCCCTGGAGCACCAGGAACACAACCAGGAGGAGGAGCCCGATCCCGGCGGCGCCACGGTACGCAGCCGAGCCGGCGGCCTTGATCCGGTTGCCGGCGACCGCCACGGCCGCCGCTGACAGGACGGCGACGACGAGCGAGATCGTGCCCATCGTCCCGGAGGGGTTCTGGCCCGTGGGGGTTGAAGTCGCCGTTGCTGTTGAGGGTGCGCAGGTAGAAGTAGGCAAACAGGAAGCCCATCCACAGAAAGACGTCTGCGGCGACGATCAGCCGTGCGACGGTGCCGGCGTTTCGGGCTTCGAGCTGGATCTCGGGTTCTGAGGTCATGGCGTCTCTAGTCTCCGGCGATGGTCGCGGGGCCGCCCAGCTGGATCACCGGCTGCGCGTTGGGGATGCCGTACTCGTACGGCCCGGCCAGGATCGTCGGCACCTGCTCGTAGGTCTCGAGCGGCACCGGGGTCGGCAGCTGCCACTCGATGCCGCGCGAGTGCCAGGGGTTGGCCTCGGCGCGGTTCCGCGCCACGAACAGCGACCACACGAAGTTCGCCAGGAACACCAGCATCGAGCAGAACAGCAGGTAGGCCGAGATCGAGACCCAGTCGTTGAGGGTCTGGAGCTTCGGCGCGTAGGTCGAGACGCGGCGCGGCATCCCCAGCATACCGACTGCGAACAGCGGCAGGAACGTCGAGTTGAAGAACACGAACATCGTCCAGAAGTGGATCTTGGCCAGCGTCTCGTTGAGCGTGATCCCGGCCATCTTGGGCAGCCAGTAGTAGAGGCCGGCGAAGAAGGCGAAGATCAGGCCGCCCATGATGGTGTAGTGGAAGTGGGCCATCACGAAGTAGCTGCCGTGCAGGCTCACGTCGGACGGCACGTCGGACAGGAACACGCCCGAGATGCCGCCGATCAGGAAGTTGAAGAAGAACGCCAGCGCGAACAGCATCGGCACCGTGTAGCGGATCCGGGCCCGCCACAGCGTTCCCATCCCGACGATGAAGATGAAGCCCGTGGGAACCGAGATCAGCTCCGTCGTGAACATGTAGAACGGCCGCAGGTCGGAGTTGATGCCGCTCACGAACAGGTGGTGCTGCCAGACCATGAACGAGAGCAGCGTGACGCCGACCAGCCCGGCCACGGCGAGCCGGTAGGCCCACAGCGGCTTGCGGGCGAACACCGGCAGGATCTCCAGCACGATCCCGAACCCGGGTAGGGCGAGGATGTAGACCTCGGGATGCCCGAAGAACCAGAACAGGTTCTGGAACAGGAACGGCGACCCGCCGCTGGGCGCCAGGAAGAACGTCGTCGACGCGGTGCGGTCGAGCGCTTCCATCAGCAGGCCCGCCAGCAGCATCGGCGGGCCCAGCAGCATCAGCACCGAGGTCGTCAGCATGCTCCAGACGAAGATCGGCAGCCGGTTCCAGGTCAGGCCGGGCGCGCGGTGGTTGAGGATGGTCGCGATCATGTTGACCGCGTTCAGGATCATCGCCATCCCGATCAGGGCGAACGCGAAGATGTAGCCGTCCATGCCGACATCGGCCTGGTTTGCCAGCGACGGGTAGCCCGTCCACCCGGTGGGGAAGCCGCCGTACTGCATCGTGGTCAGCAGGACCAGGCCAGACAGCGGCGTCAGCCAGAACGACAGCGACTCCATCCGCGGGAAGGCCATCCGCTTGGTGCCGATCATGATCGGCACCAGGTAGTGGCCGAACGGGCCGAGGATGATGCTGGACACCATCATCACCATCATCGAGCCGTGCAGGCCGACGATCGTCAGGTACTGGCCGGGCGAGAACAGCGGGTGGGCGGGCTGCAGCAGCTCGGTGCGGATCAGCATCGCGTTCAGGCCTGCGATGAAGAAGAACACCCCGATCCCGAGCAGGTACTGCAGGCCGATCACCTTGTGGTCGACCGACAGCCCCAGGTACCGCTTCCACCCGGTGTCGGTCTTCGGCTCCTGCGATCGGCGGGACGCCGCGCAGGCGAGCGAACGGGTAGCTGAGGAACCCGATGCCGGCGATGTACCCGATCGTTCCCAGGATGTAGCCCAGGAAGACCGAGATGTCGTTGTAGTCCATTGCGGCGACGAAGTCGAACCGGATGCGCCATCTGGCCGCCGATCCAGTCGCCGATCAGGTAGCCGACGACCAGCCCGATCAGGCCGTAGATGATGTTCGGCTGCCGGAGCAGGCTCTGCCCTTGGCCCCTGCGCGGGGAAGTGGTCTCGACCTGGCTCATCCAGCCCTCCCGTAGGGTTGTGGGAAATAGATGTTGCGATACGGCGGCACGTAGTGCATCGCCGGTGCGTTGAGCACCTGCTGGGCTCTGGATCCAGGCCGCGAACTTGGCATCCGAGACACGACCTGCCCGCGCGCGGACATGTAGCCGTGCCACAGGCCGCACAGCTCGGCGCAGCGGATCTCGAAGCTCTTCGTCTCCTTGGTGCGCACGAACGCGATGTTGTTCGCGCCGGGCACCGCGTCGGCCTTCACCCCGAGCTGGTACGCCCAGAAGGAATGGATCACGTCGAGCGACGTGACGTTGAACTGGACGGTGCGGTTGACCGGAAGCACCAGCGAGAACGTCTCGATCCCGCCGTACTGCGGGTAGCGGTACGTGAACTGCCACTGCTGGGCGATCACCTGCACCTGCAGCGGGTGGTCGGTGGGCGCGGAGATCGGCGTCGGTCCCTGCCCGCCGGCGGCGCCGGCGCCCGAAGCGGTGCTACCGATCTCGACCAGCTCGTACGTGCCGATCGCGGCCAGGAAGAGGACGATGGTCGCGGTCGACGGACACCCATCCGACCTGGATGGTCGAGTTGCCCCTGATCGGCGCGCCGTCCTCGATCTGCTCGCCGCGCTGGCGGAAGTTCAGCATCGAGTAGCCGAAGACCACCCAGACCAGCATCACGATCGGCGTCATGATCACCGACAGCAGGATGTTCACCGGGGTCTGGTCGGCGGCGTTGTGGCTCTCCCGTCCCGGCGGCATGTGCGGTCCCAGCAGGAAGATCACGCCGAGGATCCCGATCACGCTGAGGACGGCCCACACGATTCCGATGCGGGTCAGCATTCGTCGGTCGTCCATCTCAGACCACCTTCAGGTAGCCGTCCATCCAGCCGACGGTCTGCATCGGACCGCCGTTGCCGAAGATCCAGCCGGCGGCGCAGGGGACGAAGCACTGCCACCGGTACCAGCCCTTCTTGCCGGTGCGGAACGCGAACTTGACCGTCACGTGCGCCTGCGACAGGGTGCACGGCGTGACAGCGCACTGGTTCGGCGCGTTGTCGCCAACCCCCTTCAGCGGCACGCTGACACCCAGGTCGGGGATGCTGAACGTGTGAGACGCGAGGGCGTCCGGCAGGACGTGGAGGAGCTTGCCGTTGACGCTCATGACGCCGCCGACGACGCCGCGAGGCTGGGAGAGGAACGGATTGCGAAGGCCGGAGGCACCGTCGTATTGCAGGACGGTGACGTGAATGATGGAGTTCGCAGGAACCTGCCAGACCGTGCTGTGCACCCACTGGTCCTGCTTGTTCTGGACCAGGTAGGTCACCCAGTCTGGATGTGGCGCGTGGCCGTAACTGGCAACCGTCTGCACCGTGAGGTTCGCACTGCCGGGTGTGTTCGAGATAGTCACCGTCGGCGGGAGCGTCCAGACGTACCCGACGATGTACCAGGCGATCAGCCCGATGCTGAGCGCGAGGCCCACGAAAACTGCTGCGATGCGCTGTCCGTAGCTGATCGGGAGCCTCCGTGGTAGGGGTGGACACGTGGCGCGCGGGGCGACCGAGGGGGATGCTGGTGAACGCCGCATTGCAAGTCAACGAGCTGTAATCCAGCTGTCATCGTGCAGCAGGTTCGGTCAAGGCGCGCCGGGCGTGCCATACTGGATCCGTGCGGATCCTCCTCGTCGAAGACGAGCACCTCATCGCGCGCTTTGTCAGCCGCGGGCTGCGGGCCGAGGGCTACACGACGTCGATCGCAGCCGACGGCCACGAGGCCGTCGAGCACCTCGGCAATGAGCCCTGCGACCTGATGATCCTCGACCTGATGCTGCCGGGGCTCGACGGTCTGGCGGTGCTGCGCCACGCGGTGCAGCAGAACGCCGAGCTGCCGGTGCTGGTGCTCTCTGCCCGCACCGGAGTGGCGAGCAAGGTCGAGGCCCTGGACGCCGGTGCCCGGGACTACCTGGCAAAGCCGTTCGCGCTCGACGAGCTTCTGGCACGGGTGCGGGTGCTCCTGCGTGCCGGGGCCGGCCCGGTCCGCCGGGGGGCGATGGATGCCCCTGCGCTTGCGCTCGACGGGCGAACGCGGTCGATCTCGGGCCGGGACGGCCGGGTCGTGCACCTTTCCGAGCGCGAGTACGCGCTGCTCGAGTACCTGGTGCGGTCGCGCGACGAGGTCGTATCGCGCGAGCGGATCCTCAACGCCGTCTGGGACTACCAGTTCGACCCGCGCTCGAACGTGGTCGACGTCTACGTGGCGCGGCTACGGCGTAAGCTCGAGTCCGAGGCGGTGATCGAGACCGTCCGCGGCGGGGGCTACCGCCTGGTGCCCTGCTGATCCCGGCCTCAGGCCCTCCAGCTTCAGCTCGAAGCTGGTGCCGACGCCGAGCGCGCTGCTGACCGACACCGAGCCCGCCGTTGGCCTCCGCGATCGCCTTCACGATCGCGAGGCCAAGCCCGGCCCCGCCGTGCCGGCGGTTCCGCGCCCGGTCGGTGCGGTAGAAGCGGTCGAAGATCCGCGGCAGATCGTCGGGCGGGATCCCGCGGCCGTTGTCAGCGACGGTGATGGCGAGCAGCGAACCATCCGCGTGCGACGAGATCGTGATCTTGCCGCCCGGCACCGTGTGCTGGACCGCGTTCTCGATCAGCGCGTCGAGCGCCAGCGTGACCTGGTCGACGTCGAGCTCGACCGTCCCCCGGGCCAGGTCGCCGAGCGACCATCGACGCTCCACGGCGACCGACCAGCGGTTGAACACGGTGCCCACCAGCTCGTCCGCGTCAACCGTGCTGACATCCTGCTTGCCCGAGCTGCCGGTGCTCTCCAGCAGCATCAGGTGGTTGATCACCCGGCTCATGCGGTCGAGCTCGCCGATCACGACCGAGCACAGCTCCTCCATCTCGGTGCGAGACAGGTCGGGCTCGTGCATGATCACGTCGAGGTGGCCGCGCCCGATGGTGATCGGGGTCAGCAGCTCGTGGGACGCGTCCGACACGAACTGCGACTTGCGCTTGAGGTCGCGCTGCCGCTCGGCCGCCAGCCTCTGGGCGACGGCAACGGCCTCCTGGCGCCTGCGGACGTGGTAGGCCATCGCCATGAACATCAGCGACATCAGCGGCACCTCGCTGAACTCCGGGGCGTCCTCCCAGCCGTCGACGATCCCGATCAGCGTCACAAACCCCGTCGTCGCCATCACGAAGATGACGCCCACCACGGTCCCCTGGCGCGGCCACTGACGGAAGCCGTACATGAGGGCGAAGCTGATGTACACGAAGTGGAACGGGACTGTCTCCATTCCATGGCCGACCCGCAGGTGGATGATGACGAACATCGCCGCCAGGTTGATGATCGCGAAGACCACCCAGGCGTATTCGAGGCGGTGGCCCTGGACAAGCCAGCGGAATGCCCGATCTTGCACGTTCTCGACGTTACCACCGCCGTACATGCGGGGCGTGGACGATCTAGTGTCGGGTGGTGCGGATTCCGCCGATCGAGACGGCAAGGCTGCTGATCCGAGAGCTGACCGAGCGTGACGCTCCGGCCGTCGCCGCGCTGGCCGGGCTGAGCGACCGGTGGGTGCGCTGGACCGCCCTTGCCTACGAGCAGCTGGCCGAGCTGCGGCAGCCTCCATACGGCGAACGGGCGGTTGTTCTGCGCTCGTCCGGTCAGCTGGTCGGCCTGGTTGGCCTGGTGCCGTCGCTAGGCCCGTTCGCCCTCTTGCCCTCGTGGCCCGGGCGGAGCACCCGCTACACGCCCGAGGTGGGGCTGTTCTACATGGTCGCCGAGGAGCACCGGCGGCAAGGGATCGCGGCCGAGGCAGCGGCCGCGCTGGCCCGCCACGCGCTGGACGACCTGCGGCTGGCCCGGGTCGTTGCCACTACCGAGCGGACGAACCACGCTTCGATGGGCGTCATGCGCCGCCTGGGCATGCGGATCGAGGAGAACCCGGAGCCCGAGCCGCCGTGGTTTCAGGTGGTCGGGCTTCTGACCGCCGAGTGAGTCGCTACACAGCCGGGATGCCGGCTCCTACCCGTTGACTTCGCGGCCGGGACACGTATAACCCAGGTGCCGGTACCACCGTACCGGTGGTCCGACGGACATGGGGTCCGGACCACTCCCCGAAGGAGGACATGTGCGAAAGCTTCGCTTTGGAGCCGCTGCCGGCGTGCTGGTGATAGGCCTTGCGGCCGTCGCCGCCGGGCCGGCAGGGGCCGCATCGGGCCGGACCGTCTTGCACGGAACCCGGCCGGCGTGGACGGCGTCCGCGTCTGTGCAATCGGCAGTGCCCGCCGGTCGCAACGTCGATCTGACGGTCTATCTGCGGATGCGTAACTTCTCGGCGGCGACCACCCTGCTGCGGCAGGTGTCGACCCCGGGCAGCGCCGGCTACGGCCGGTATCTCACGAATGCACAGTTCACGACCCGCTTCGCCCCGACAGCGGCCCAGGTCTCCCGCCTGTCGTCGTGGCTTCGCTCCCAGGGGCTCCGCGTGACCTCGGTCGCGTCGAACCGCACCTGGGTGAACGCCAGCGGCACGGCGTCGGCCGCCGAGCGAGCCTTCGCCACTCACCTCGTCAACTACCGCTATCGCGGCGCGACGCGCCAGGCAGTCTCGACGCCGATCTCGGTGCCGGCCTCCCTGGCCGGCTCGATCGCCTCGGTTGGCGGCCTCAGCGAGGCAACCTTGATGCGGCCGAGCGCCATCCCGTCGGCTCCGCCGTCTCCGGGCTTCCACAACGCGCACCCATGCTCGGCATTCTGGGGCCAGAAGATGGCCACCACGCTGCCGAAGGCGTTCGGACAGACCCAGCCATACGCGCCTTGCGGCTATGACCCGGCGCAGCTCCGCGGCGCCTACGGCCTCGGTGCACCGCGCAGCGGCTGGGACGGAGCCGGCGCGACGGTCGCATTCGTCGACGCGTACGACTCGCCGACCGAGCTGGCCGATGCAAACACGTACTCCAGCCGCCACGGGGTCGCCCCCTTCGCGGCCGGTCAGTACACGGACATCAGCCCGGCCAACCTCAGCGCCAAGCAGAACGGGCGGCTGTGCGGTGACTGGTACGGCGAGCAGACGCTCGACCTCGAGGCCATCCACGCGATGGCTCCGGCGGCGAACGTCGTCTACTCGGGCGGCAGGAGCTGCTTCGACAACGCCCTGCTGAATGCGCTGCACAAGATCGTCGACACCAACCGGGCTCAGATCATCTCCAACTCCTGGGGCAACCTGGGCGAGGTGACCGACGCGAGCACCATCGACGCGTTCGATCAGCTGTTCGTGCAGGCGGGCCTGAAGGGGATCGGCATCTACTACTCGTCCGGCGACAACGGCGACGAGGTGTCGACCATCGGCAGCAGGCAGGCCGACTTCCCCGGCGACGACCCGTTCGTCACCGCGGTCGGCGGCACCAGCCTGGGCGTCGGCAAGGACGACAACCGGCTGTTCGAGACCGGCTGGGGCACGGGCAAGTCGTTCCTCGTGAACAACTCGTGGTCTCCGTATCCCGGCGCTCCGCGGTCGTGGGTCTACGGCGGCGGTGGCGGCACCAGCACCGTCTTCCCGGAGCCCTGGTACCAGAAGGGCGTCGTGCCCGACTCGCTGTCCATGTACTTCGGCAGCGACGGACTGGCCCAGGGTGGGCGCGTCGAGCCCGACGTGGCCATGGTGGGCGACCCGACGACGGGCATGCTGGTCGGCCAGACGCAGCAGTTCCCGAACGGCGTCCACTACGACGAGTACCGGATCGGCGGCACCAGCCTGTCGTCTCCGCTGTTCGCCGGTCTGATGGCCGTCGCCGATGCCCAGGGCGGCGTGCGGCACGGGTTCGCCAACCCGGCGCTGTACTCCATCTCGGGCACGCAGGCGTACAACGATGTCGTGTCGCCTCGCCATCGGATGGCGACGATCCGCGTCGACTACGTCAACGGTGTGAACGCGAACGACGGAACGTTCCCGACGCTTCGCCTCTTCAACTTCACGCAGACACTGCAGACGACGCCCGGCTTCGACGACGTCACCGGTAACGGGACGCCGAGAGCCGCAGCGTTCTTCTCGCTCCTGAACCGAGCAGGCTAGGACCAGGCCGCGTCACTCCGGGGGAGGCGTTCGACCTCCCCCGGGGTGGCGGGGCAACCCGTCCTCCGGGAGAACGTCCCAGTCGGCCGGCGTGGCCGTGTGGACGTGAGCGATCACCTGCAGCCCGGTCGGCTGGTCGAGGGTGCCGGCGGCGATCGAGACGGTCGGCCTGTCCGGTGCGTCCCAGAACAGGCTGGATCCACAGGCGCCGCAGAAGCCGCGGCGCGCGTTCGACTCGCTCGCGGGGCTGTCGATCCACCGCAGCTGCTCGTCCGCGAGCAGCACCAGGTGCTCACGGCGGGCGGCGCTGGCCGCGCACACGCCTCCGTGCCAGCGGCGGCACTCCTCGCAGTGGCAGATGACGATGCCGCGGAGCGGCCCCCGTACCTCGTAGCGCACGGCGCCGCAGAGGCAGTGGCCGCTCGACGTGGTCATCCCAGCTCCAGCACCACCCGCGCGGCCTCTCCGGAGCGCACCGCGTCCATCGCGTCGCCGGCCATCTCCAGCGGCAGCCGGTGGGAGATCAGCCGGTCGAGCGGCAGCCGTCCGCGGCGGTAGGCGTCGAGGATCAGCGGGAAGTCGCGGTCGGGCCGGGCAGATCCGTAGATCGAGCCCAGGATCCGCCGCTCCATGCGCGGGATCGAGAGGGCGGGGAGCACGACCTCTGCGTCCGCCCGCGGAATCCCGAGCATGACGGTGGCGCCGCGGTCGCGGGTGGACAGAAACGCGGCGCGGACGTTGGCCGGCCGGGCCGACGTCTCGAAGGCGTAGTCGACGCCGCCGCCGGCGGCCGTTCGCACCGCCTCGGCGATCTGCTCGGGTGAGCCCTCGGCCCGCACGACGTGGCTGGCGCCCAGCTCGCGCGCTCGTTCCAGGCGCATCGGCCTGGCGTCGACGGCGACCACCTCGCCGGCGCCCGCCGCGATCGCCCCCAGCACCGCCGAGAGGCCGGTGCCGCCGAGTCCGAACACCGCGACCCGCTCCCCGGGACGCACCTCCGCCGTCCTCCAGACGGCGCAGACGCCGCTGGTGATGGCGCAGCCGAGCAGCGCCGCCACCTCGAACGGCACGTCACGGGGGATCCGCACGCACGAGCGGGCAGGCACCACGGCGCGCTCGGCCCAGGACGAGATGAAGCAGTAGTGGTGCACCTGGGCGCCGCCGAACTGCAGCCGTGTGGTGCCGTCGAGCAGGCCTCCGGTCAGCATCAGCGGCCAGGCGGTGCCGCACAGGTGGGGCAGGTCGCGCAGGCACTGCTCGCAGGTGCCGCAGTACGGCGCCCAGCTCAGAGCGACGTGGTCGCCCTCGCCCAGACCGTCGACTCCTTCGCCCACCGCCTCGACGACGCCGGCCCCCTCGTGGCCCGGCACCACCGGGCACGGCACCTCGACGGTGCCGTCGATCACGTTCAGGTCGTCGCTGCACACGCCGCTCGCGTACAGGCGCACCTGCACCTCGCCCGGCCCCGGCGGGTCGAGGTCGAGGTCGACGACCCGCAGCGGCGTGCCCGGCGCCGGCAGCATGGCTGCGCGGATGGCGGTCACCGTGCCACCCCGACCAGCCGCCCGAGCTCCTGCTCGAGGCCGTCCTCGCCGACCGCGCGCTCCTCCAGCGGCAGACCCAGCATCGCCGGCAGCCCGCTCGGCGGCCGCGCGCAGCTCCGGCGTTGGCCGCTGCGCCAGCCAGATCACCCGCGTGTAGTTGCGGAAGTAGTCGTCGCGCAGCTCGGGGTAGCGGTCGAGGCCGAGCGAGCGCCAGACGGTGCGCTCGAACGTGCGGGCCAGGAAGTCGGTCAGAAAGTAGGTGCCCGGCTCCTCAGCCAGGGCCTCGCGAACGGCCTCGCCGCCGAAGACGTCGTAGCAGTGCTCGCCGTGCAGGCGGTCGACCCCGCGGCCTTCGAGCACGGCGTCGAGGGCGCCGTAGGTGCCGCAGTCGGCGTACGCAACGGCCAGCCGGGGGTATGTATCCCCGAGCTGGTCGAGCATCTGCTCGACGCGCGGCCCGATCCGCTCGGGCCGGTTGTGCAGCTCGGGCGGCAGCGGATGGATGTCCACCGGCCACCCGCGCCGGCGGGCGATCGCGTCGATGTGCAAGGCCAGCGCCCCGCAGGCGATCACGCCGACCGGCTGTGGATCCGTGCTCATCCCGGGAACGCCAGCTGGTCGATGAACATGTCGTTGAAGTCGGCCCGGCCGGACAGCTCGACGTACTCCACCTCGTCGAGGATCGCGTCGGCCGCGGCCCGCTCCCGCATCGACAGTGCGGCCATCTTCGCGCCTTCGCCGGCTACGTTGCCTGCCGAGACGATACGCGGCAGCGCGAGGCGCGGCACCAGCCCGATCTTGACGGCGCTGGCGGGCGACAGGTACGAGCCGAAGCTGCCCGCCAGCAGCACCTGGGTGACGTCGTCCGGCTCGACTCCGAGCTCGGTGAGCAGGATCTGCCAACCGGTGGCGATCGACGCCTTGGCGAACTGCAGCTCGCGGACGTCGCGCTGGGAGAGGTAGATGGAGTTGGCCGGATCCTCGCCCCGCCAGGCGAGCACGAACACGCGCTCCTCGCCGACCTTCACGAGCCGCCTGCTCAGCACCGGATGCTCCTCCGCCGCCTGCTCGTCGGGCACGAACCGGCCCGAGTTGTCGATCAGCCCTGCCGACACCAGCTGGGCCACCGCGTCGACCAGGCCCGACCCGCACATGCCGACCGGATCGGCGTCGCCGATCACCTCCAGCGTCAGGTCGTCGCCGTCGATGGCAACGCCCTCGATCGCACCCTCTGCGGCGCGCATCCCGCAGCGGATCTGTGCCGCCTCGAACGCCGGCCCGGCCGGAGCCGCCGTGGCGACCACCCGCTCGTTCGAGCCGAGCGCGATCTCGGAGTTGGTGCCGACGTCGATGAACAGCCGCAGGCGGCGGTCGCGGGTGAGCCCGGTCGCGAGCATCCCGGCCACGATATCGCCGCCGACGTAGGCGCCGAGCGACGGGAAGACCACCGCGGGCGCCCGCGGATGCACGCGGACGCCGAAGTCCTGGGCGGTCGCCGGCGGCAGCCGCCGGGAGGCGATGATGAACGGCGCCACGGCCAGCGGCTCGGGGTCGATCCCGAGAGCGAGCTGCATCATGGTGACGTTGCCGCAGACCGCGATCTCGTAGACCTTCGCCGGAGCGACGCCGGCCTCCTCGCAGACCTCCGCGGTCAGCTCGTTCATGGTCTCGTGGGCCCGCGCCTGCAGGGTCTCGAGCGCGTCGGGATCCATCATCGTCGCCGACACCCGCGAGATCACGTCCGCGCCGAACGGCTGTTGCCTGTTCAGCATCGACCGCACGGCGACCGGCTGCCCGGTGCCGAGGTCGAGCAGCGTCGCGACGACCGTGGTCGTGCCCAGGTCGAAGGCGATGGCGTGGCGCTGCTCGGAGGTGTCGCCCGGCTCGACGTCGATCAGGACGTCGTCGCAGATCACCGCCGTGACCTTGAAGTCGCAGCGGCGCAGCGTGCGGCCGAGCTCGCGGACGGCGCCCAGCTCGGACGGTCAGCTCGAGGTCGTCGACCGCGGCCAGGACGCGCTCCAGGTCGGACGACCTGATCCTCCAGCGAGGGCTCGTCCAGCTCCAGGTAGCGCTTCTGCACGGCGGGCCGCAGGATGACGTGGCGGCCGACGCCGACCAGCGCCGCCTTGGGCCGGGTCTGAAGCGGCGGCACCTCGACCTCGAGGTCGTGGCCGGCCGCCGCGCGGCAGGCCAGCCGCCACCCGGTTCGCAGCTCGTCGGGGCTGAATGCGCGCGGGTCGAGCGTGTCGATCGGCACGTCACCGGCGGTGACCCGTACCTTGCACTTCCGGCAGGTGCCGTGGCCGCCACAGGTCGAGTCGATTGCGATGCCGTTCCAGCTGGCAGCGTCGAACACCGTCGTGCCGACAGGCACACGCACCTCGCCGCCGTCCGGCTTGAACGTCAGCCGGACGCGGCCGGTGCCGTGGGGTACAGCCTCAGCTTCCACGTCCCCCTCGAATCACTGTGCGGCCGCCTGCTTCTGGCGGAACGCGGCGATCCAGCGGCCGCCCCACTCGTCGTTGCCGAGCAGCAAGTCGGCGGCGCGCACCGCCTCCACGCACTCCGGCGACCGGGCGTCCATGATCGCGCTGGTCAGCCCGTGGCTCTCGGAGACGGCCAGGAAGGTGGCCGACAGCGTGTGCCGGCCGGGCAGCCCGAACGAGGTGTTCGAGGCGCCGCAGGTCGTGTTCACGCCCAGCTCGTCGCGGATCAGCCGCACCGTCTCGAGAAACAGCGTGACGGCCCGCGGCTCGGCGCCCACCGGCATCGCCAGCGGGTCGATGACGACGTCCTCGGGCGGGATGCCGTAGTCGCCTGCCACCGACACGACCTTGCGCGCGACCTCCAGCCGGCGCTGTGGATCCATCGGGATCTCGTCGTCGTTGGCAAGTCCGATAACGGCGGCGCCGTGGCGGGCAACGATCGGCAGGATCTGCTCCAGCCGTTCGTCCTCGCCGGTCACCGAGTTGACCAGCGCCTTGCCCTGGTACGCCGACAGCCCTGCCTCGAGCGCCTCGATCACCGAGGAGTCGATGCACAGCGGAAGCTCGGTCAACCCCTGGACGAGGCCGATCGCGTTGCGCATCAGCTCCACCTCGTCGGCCAGCGGGTCGCCCACGTTGACGTCGAGCACGTGCGGCGCCTCCCGCCACCTGCTCGGCCACGTCGATCTCGATCTGCGACAGGTCGCCCGCCTGGAGCTGCGCCTGGAACGCCTTGCGCCCGGTCGGGTTGATCCGCTCGCCGATGATGCAGAACGGATGCCCGGGCCCGATCACCACCGTCTGGGTGGGCGACTGCAGAACTGTGTCCATGGAGATCCTTTCGGAAGGTCGGCCCGCAGGCGGTCAGGCTTGCTGGGCCGCGACTTCGCTGCGTGCGGCCGCCAGCCACGCCGCGGTTCGCTCCAGCCCGCCGAAGGGGAAGAAGTGCAGCCCGGCGAACAGCGCCTCCGGGTCACGTTCGCCGGCGGCGGCGATCTCGTCGACGATTGCGTCCGGCTTCCACAGCCGCGTCGTGGCCAGCTTGACGAGGCCGCCGGCCTGCTTGCGCAGCACCTCCAGCGATGGGCCGATGCCGCAGGCGATCCCGAACTTGACGAGCGTGGCCGGCGAGGTCACGCCGGGCAGGCCGGCGATCACCGGCAGCCGGTTGCCCTGTTCGCGGATCTGCCGCTCGTACGTCACGTAGGGGGCCGCGTCGAGCGCGAACTGTGTGACGATCCGCAGGTCGAGTGCAGAGGTGGCGGCGAAGGCGTTCTTGGCCATCAGCGCCTCACGGGCTGCCTCGGGCGGGATGTCCGGGCTGCCCTCCGGGTGGCCGGCGACCCCGACGCGACGGATCCCGTGCTTCTCGAGCAGCCCCGAGCGCAGCACCTCGATCGAGGAGCTGTAGGAGCCCACCTGCTTCTTGACCGACCCGGCGATCGCCAGCACGTCGTCGACCTGGGCCTGGTCGACCAGGCGCCCGAGCAGGCTGTCGAGCTGACCGGGGCCCTCGAGCGCCCGGGCCGGCAGGTGCGGCACCGGCGCGAGACCTGCGGCGCGGATGCTCACGGCTGCCGCGACCAGGTCGTCGAGATCGGCGCCCGGGGAGGGCCGTGATGTAGACCGAGGTGTCCGAGCCCAGCTGGTCGGCGAACTCCCCGATCCGGGCGGCGTCGCGCGGCGTCACCTCGACGCTTGCGGCAGCCGTCAGGGTGCGGCGCAGGGAGCCGTTCTGCGTCATGCGGTGGCGGCCGCCTGCCTGCGGTTGTCGATCAGCGTGCGCGCCAGGCGCACGGCGGTCGAGGCGTCGGCGGCGTACCCGTCCGCGCCGACGGCGTTGGCGTACTCCTGGGTCACCGGCGCACCGCCCACCATCACGATCACCTTGTCGCGGAGGCCGGCCTTCTCGATGGCGTTGATGTTGGCCTTGAACATCGGCATCGTCGTGGTCAGGAACGCCGAGAAGCCGACGATGTCGGGCTCGTGCTCCTGGATCTGCTCGATGAACTTCTCCGGGGTCACGTTGACGCCCAGGTCGTGAACGGTGAAGCCGGCGCCCTCCATCATGATGTTGACCAGGTTCTTGCCGATGTCGTGGACGTCGCCCTTGACGGTGCCCATGACGACGGTGCCGATCGGCTTGGCGCCGGTCTCGGCCAGCAGCGGGCGGAGGATGTCCAGTGCGCCCTGCATTGCCCGAGCGGCAATCAGCATTTCCGGAACGAAGAAGTCGCCTCGCTCGAACCGCGCCCCCACCTCTTCCAGCGAGGGGATCAGCGCGTCGTAGAGCAGGGTCTCCGGACCCATCCCCAGCGCCAGGCCCTCGTTGGTCAGATCCTTGACCGCCGGCGCGTTGCCGACCAGCGTGTTGTCGAATAGGCCTTGCAGGATCTCGTCTGGTGTCATGACGGTCCCTCCTTTGCACTCCGGTGGCCGAGCCGCTCGGATAGTTCTCGTGTTTCGTGGATGAGCAGGGCGCCGAGCTCCGCCAGCCGGTCGGGCCGCAGCCGCAGGTCGGGCCCCGAGATGCTAATCGCTGCGACCGGGTTGCTGCCGCCGAACACCGGCGCGGCCACGGCTACCAGGCCTGGCTCGAGCTCTCCGACGGCGGTCGCGTAACCGCGCCGGCGCACCTCGCGGAGGGCAGCGTCCAGCGACCGCCGGTCGGTGATCGTTGCGGGCGTCAGGGGGTCGAGCCGGCCGCCCGACACCGGCGCGGCGCCGTAGGCCAGGAACACCTTGCCGACCGCTGTGCAGTGGTGCGGCAGGCGCCTTCCCACCCAGTTGGTGGTGCCCAGGAAGTGGGTGCTGTCGACCTGGGCCAGATAGCGCTCCGCGCCGCCGGCGACCGGGACCGCCAGGTCGATGGTCTCTCCGGTGGCTTCGCCGAGGCGTTGCATCGCGGTGTCACAGATGGCAACGATGTCGTCCTCGGCGATTCCCCGATGAGCAAGGCTCAGCAGCACCGGGCCGGGACGGATCGTTCCGCGCGTGCCGTTGCGCTGCACCAGGCCCTGCCGCTCCAGTGCGGAGACCGCTCGGGAGACGGTGCTCTTGGGAAGACCAGCGGCCTCGGCCAGCCCGCCGACGCTGCTGGACTCCTCGTTCTCGACGACGAGAACCAGCAGCTGGGCCGCGCGATCGATAGCCTGGGTTCCTGTCTGCATTGCGTTTCGACCCATCATGTGGAACGATTGTTCCACAACCAAGATCTTAGGGAGCGCACGAATGTTCGTCAACAAGATGCCCCGCTACGAGATCCTGTCCGAAGAGGCCATGGACACCCTCGACCGAGGCTGGCGGAGGATCGTCTCGGAGATCGGCGTGGAGTTCATCCTGCCGGAGGCGGTGGAGGTGTTTGCCAAGGCCGGGCAGACGGTCGAAGGCGCCAACGTCAAGCTCGACCCGGACTTCGTCATGGAGCAGGTGCGCAAGGCGCCCTCGGAGTTCGACGTCACCGCCCGCAACCCCAAGCACACGATCCACATCGGCGGTCAGCACATGTGCTTCTCGGCGGTCTACGGGCCGCCGTTCGTCCGCGAGGGGATCGAGCGCCGCGAAGCGACGATGGACGACTTCGAGCGCCTGTGCAAGCTGTCGCAGAGCTTCGGTCAGCTCGACTCGGCCGGAGGCACGATCTGCGAGCCGAACGACCGGCCGCTCGACTCCCGGCACCTGGACATGGTCTACGCCCTGATGACGCTGACCGACAAGCCGTTCATGGGCTCCGTGACCTCCGGTCCCAACGCCGCGGACACGGTGCGCATGAGCGAGATCCTGTTCGGCGGGCACGAGGCGATCGAGGCGAACCCGGTCTCGATCTCGCTGATCAACGTCAACTCGCCGCTGCGCTACGACGACCGCATGCTGGCGGCGATGTTCGAGTACGTCCGGGCCGGCCAGCCCGTGCTGCTGACGCCGTTCCTGCTGATGGGCGCCATGTCACCGGTGTCGATTCCAGCATCGCTGGTGCAGCAGATGGCCGAGGCCTTCGCCGGCATCGCACTGGCGCAGCTGATTCGTCCCGGCACCCCGGTGCTGTTCGGCTCCTTCCTGTCCAACACCGACATGCAGTCGGGCTCGCCCAGCTTCGGCACGCCGGAGTCGGCCATCGGCCTCTTCTGCACCGGGCAGATCGCGCGCCGCTACGGACTCCCCTGGCGCAGCGGAGGCGGGCTGACGGCCAGCCAGTCGGTCGATTCGCAGTCCGCCTACGAGGCGCTGATGACGATGCTGCCGACCTTTCTGGCCGGCACCAACTGGGTCATGCACGCCGCCGGCTGGCTGGAGTCGGGGCTGGTGTCCTGCTACGAGAAGTTCGTCGTCGACATCGAGGTGCTGCGGATGCTCCACGAGGAGTTCACGCCGCTCGAGATCAACGAGGAGAGCCTCGCCTACGGGGCGCACCAGGAGGTCGGGCACGGCGGCCACTTCCTGGGCGCGGCGCACACGCTGGAGCGGTTCCGGGAGTGCTTCTACCGGCCGATCCTGTCGTCGACCGAGAACTTCGAGCGCTGGCAGCGCAACGGCGGGATGGACGCCGCCGCGCGGGCGACCGAGATCTGGCGCAGGACCCTGGACGACTACGAGCAGCCGCCGATGGACGAGCGCATCCGAGAGGAGCTGGAGGCGTACGTAGTGAGGCGGCGGGCCGAGCTCGGCGACTGAGTCGCTAGCGGGCCCAGGCGGCGGAGTCCGCCAGGGCGGCGTGCATCGCCGCCGTGTGGGCGGGCGTGCTGCCGCAGCACGAGCCGATCACATCCACCCCGAGCTCCCACATCCGCAGCGCGTAGGCCGCCATCACCTCCGGCGTGCCGCCGTAGTGGAACTCGTCGCCGATCATCTCCGGCAGCCCTGCGTTGCTCTGGGCCATCAGCATGACGCCGTCGGGACGCTCCGCGCTCATGACCTCCAAGACAGCCTCGATCTCGGCCGGCCCGCTACCGCAGTTGGCGCCGATCAGCTCCACGCCCATCGCGGAGATCTCCCGCAGCGCCTGTGACGGGCTGACTCCCATCATCGTGTGGCCCTTGAGGTCGAACGTCATGGTCACGGCCACGGGAAGGTCGGGAGCACCGCGGCGCGTCCCGTCGACGGCGGCGCGCACCTCGCCCAGGTCGCTGAACGTCTCGGCGAGGATGATGTCGGCCCCGCCGGCGGCGAGCCCTTCGGCCTGCTCGGCAAAGAGCTTCGTCGCGTCGTCCTGAGTGAGGGTGCCGAGCGGCTCCAGCAACTCGCCTGTCGGGCCCATGCTGCCGAGCACCAGGACGCCGTCATGGGCGTCGGCGACGTCGCGGGCGATCTGGGCACCCGCCTCGTTGAGCTCGAACACGCGGTGCTCGAGGTGGTGCAGCGCAAGCCGCGGGCGGGTGCCGCCGAACGTGTTGGTGGTCAGCAGGTGGGCCCCCGCCGCGGCGTAGGAGCTGTGCACGACCCGCATCGCCTGCGGGCGCTCGACGTTCCAGATCTCGGGCGATGCTCCCGGCATCAGGCCGGCGGCCTGGAGCTGGGTGCCGATCGCGCCGTCGGAGAGGACAGGTCGGTCGTCGCCGAGCAGCTTGTGCAGTGCAGACGTCATCGGGCCACCACCAGTTCGTCGAGTCGCTGCGGGGGGTAGTCGGCGTCGAGCCGGGCGGCGACGGCCGTGACCACCTCGTCGGGGGTGCCCTCGCCCTCGATCCACTCGCCGTGGTGCCACTGCTCCAGGTAGGCGTCCGAGCCGGCCAGCCCCTGTTGCATAGCCGCCTCGTCGATCGCCTCCTGGAAGCGGTCGGGCAGGGGCGCCTTGCCCGTCGCCGAGCCGTCCCGGGCGGCCACCATCGCCGGAATCTCCTGCCAGTACGTGATGCGGTATTCAGTCACGGGGTTGCTCTCCTGGTGCCGGGATCATAGAGTCGCGGCACCGAACGAGGAGAGGACGGACGTGATGGCCACGAACCCGCAGGATCGCTACGACGTCGTCGTTGTCGGCGGAGGCACCGCTGGGGCGATCGTCGCCGCCCGGTTGTCGGAGGATCCCGAGCTGTCGGTCTGTCTGATCGAGGCCGGGCCGAGCGACGTCGGGTTTGACGACGTGCTGCAGCTGCGCCGCTGGCTGTCGCTCCTCGAGGGGCCGATCGACCTGGCGTACACGACCACGCTGCAACCGCGCGGGAACGCGCACATCGTCCACTCGCGCGCCGCCGTGCTCGGCGGCTGCTCGTCCCACAACACCCAGATCTACTTCAAGCCGTTCCCCGGCGACTGGCAGGACTGGGTCGACCGCGGCGCCGCCGGCTGGGAGCCGGACGGGATGGAGCAGTACTACGACCGGCTCGAGACCAAGCACCAGATCGTGGCCGAGAAGGACCGCAACCCGCTGTTGCTCGACTGGATCCCGTCGGCCGCGAAGGCCGCCGGCGTGCAGGCCAATCCTGACTGGAACGCGGCGCCGTTCCACGACGGGGTCGGGTTCCTCGACGTCGGGTATGACCCTGCGACCGGCGTCCGGTCATCGTCGAGTGTCGCGTACCTGCATCCGATCATGGGCAAGCGCCCAAACCTGACGGTGCTGACCGAGACCTGGGTGCACCGGGTCAACCTCGAGGGCGGACGTGCGGTCTCCGTCGACACCGACGCGGGCACCATCCAGGCCGAGCACGAGATCGTGGTTGCCGGCGGCTCGATCGACACTCCTCGACTGCTGCTGCTGTCGGGCATCGGTCCCGCCGACGACCTCCGCGAGCTGGGCATCGACGTCCAGCACGACCTGGCGGGCGTGGGCGAGAACCTGATCGACCATCCGGAGTCGATCATCATCTGGGAGCTCAACCGGCCGTTGCCGCCAGAGGGCGCGATGGATGCGGACTGCGCGCTGTTCGTGAATCGGCTCGATCGCGATTTCAGGCCCGACCTGATGTACCACACCTACCAGCTGCCGTTCACGTTCAACACGGAGCGGCTCGGCTACCCGGTGCCGGAGCACTGCATCTGCATGACGCCGAACATCCCGCGGTCGAAGTCGGTGGGACGGATGTGGCTGCTGTCGAAGGACCCGGCCATCAAGCCGGCGCTCGACTTCCGCTACTTCACGGACGAGGAGAACTACGACGAGCAGACGATCATCGACGGGCTGAAGATCGCCCGTGACGTGGCCAATACGGAGCCGTTCAAGGGCTGGCTGAAGCGCGAGGTCGCTCCCGGGCCGAAGATCACGTCCGACGCTGACCTGTCCACGTATGGCCGGGCGGTGCACCACACCGTCTACCACCCGTCAGGCACCTGCCGGATGGGCGCCGAGACCGACGAGCTGGCGGTCGTCGATCCGACTCTGCGGGTGCGCGGGATCGAGGGCCTGTCGATCGCCGACGGCTCGATCTTCCCGACGATGCCGACCGTCAACCCGATGGTGGCGACGTTCATGATCGGTGAGAAGGCCGCCGACCTCGTTCGCGAGCGCAACGGCTTTCGCGCCTACCAGGCGGTTGCCGGAGACTGAGTGGGGTTCCTACGGAGTGGCCCAGTCCGCGGGCAGGTCCGGCGCGGGCCACGTCGGAGGAGTGAAGGACTCATAGCCGGTCGGGAGGTAGCTGGCGCGCTGCTTCAGGAAGCGTGCGCCGGCGGTTCTGATTGCGGCCGCCTCGTCCGGGCCGAAGATGCCGAGGGCGACGCACTGTTCGAGGTGGTCTTCGTCCTTCCAGCGTGGGGGCTGGCCCGGCTCCAGCCATAGGTCGAGTGCGTGGTCGCGCGTGTCGATCCGCTCACCGCTGACGGTCACCGGCTGCTGCAGGTTGACGTACCAGCCCGCGAAGGCTCCGGCGTCATCCCAGAACAGCCGCAGCGAGAACGGCTCCCCGGCGAGGATGATGTCGACGTTGCCGTTCCCGAACCAGCGGTGCGGCTGGCTCGTCCACTGAGCCGGCGGCCTCACCGTCCTGCCGTCGATCCCCCGCAGCCGCATGCATTTCGTCCCCGGAGCGATCCACACCGCGAGCCGGTCGCCGGTCGCTTCGACAACCCGCGTCGGCCACGCCGCCCATACCCGTCCATCGATGACCTGCCGCAGCAGGACGATGTCACCCGGGTTCCAGCGGCCGAACAATGCTCCACCTGGCATCGGGCGGTCATATCATGTGGTGCCGGAGAACGGCCTTATGCAAGCTGCGGGTCATCAGAGAACGATCTTCCCGCGAGGGAGGCGAACGATGTGGGCCCTCGCGGGAGCTATCGCGCTCGCCGTCGGCGTCGTGCTGGTCTGGTCGACTTCGACGTCGCCCGGCGGCCAGCCTACGCCGACTCCGTGTGCGAGCTGCATCGCCGTGCCCGCGGCGCTCGGCTTGCCGGCTCTCGAGGTTCCGCGCGGAGACATCGGCGTCCGGATGCGGTTCGGCAAGAAGGCCCTGCTCGTGATCGGACTGGGACCCGCCCCCAAGAATCCACTACACCCGCTGAAACTGGCGCCCTTCAGAGTGATCAGCACGGCAACCGGGCGGGTGTGGCGGCTGCGCACCAACACACAAGGCCGCGCCCAGGTCGCCGTCCCTCCCGGCCGCTACGACGTGAAGCTCGGCTGGGCGCGCAGCGCCGGCTTTCCCTGGACGTTCGACGCCGTCCGTGACCGAGCCGTCCGCGAAGGCCGCACCCTGACCCCCTCGTTTATCAAGTACACCGCGCTGCCCTGACCGGGCCGCGCCACCGTCGACCTGTCAGGATGGGGTGGCCAGTTGCTCGTCTTGGCGTGGCCACTTGGCCACTCGAGTTTGGGGGGCTGGATCGTGGGGTGCGCACCCCGAAGCGGTCGAGTGCCGGCCGCGAACCAGGGCCGGAACCGGGATCGATCGACCACAAGCGCGGCATTCTCGGGGTGGCCAGTTGGCCGTCATGGCGTGGCCAGTTGCACGTTCCAACACACCCTTGTGGCAGCTCGCCACCCACCCGCGCGTGTTTGCCAGACAGACTGATCGACATGCCCAGCGACTACCTACCGACGCTCTACAAGAACCGACACGCCAACCGCAAACAACACGTCTGCGCCATCTGCCTTGACCGCACCCGCGGCACGACCCAGAAAGTCGACTACGGCTACGGCGTCAGCATCCACCTCTGTGCCGGCCACGCCTCGCCCGACTTTCAGCGCCAGCGCGGCGGCAGAGACCTGGTGCTCACCCTCAGCCGGGTATGGCAGGCCAACGGCTGCCTGACCACCGCCCGCAACCGCGCCCTTGACGCCCACCTCAAACGCCTCCGCGCCCACCAGCACACAGCCACTCCCCGGCAGCTACGCCTGGCCCAAACTCCGCCAACACGCCGAAACAGCCTTCGCCACAGGCGCCCACCACACCACCATCACCGCCCAGCCTCGACCACCTCCCCCCATCCTTCGCCGAACGACCCAGCCCACGCACCATCCGCCGCTGGCACACCGAGCGCAGATGGCTGACGACTAGATCGCGGGCGGGACCGTGAACGCTTCGAGCGCCGCGGCCGAGGTGCTTGCCATCAGCGGCCGGCGCTGGATGACGGCTACGGCTCGGGCGTCGCCGCGGCCGGCTTGACCGGGATCAGCCATGCGTCGCCGTCGGCCCACGAGACGTCGACGGTGGACCCGGCGCAGGCGCCGCACCGGCGCCGGTCGCGGCCGCCGTCAGCTCCCCGAGGGACTGAGACTGCAGCCGCACCGTTCGTGCGGCGCCGTGGAACGCGGTGTCGATCACGGTCGCCGGCACCGAGCCCGAGTCGCCATCCCCCACAGCATCGACGCGGCAGGTTCTCGGGTCGAACGACGACGATCGCCTCGTCGCCCTCCGAGATGCCGGCCGGCCCCGGAACCGAGCGTACCCCCACCCCGCGCAGCTCCACGCGGTAGGCGCTGCCGCCGTTCCGCGCCCCCGCCTCGACCTTGCCGGGGAAGCGGTTCGCGGCGCCCACGAAGTCCGCCACGAACACGGAGGCGGGGCGATGGTAGATGTCCTCCGGCATCCCCACCTGCTCGAGCAGGCCCTGATTCATGACGGCCACGCGGTCGGACATCGAGAACGCTTCGCCCTGATCGTGTGTGACGTAGCAGAACGTGACGCCGACCGTCCGCTGCAGGTCCTTCAGCTGGCTCTGCATGTCCGTCCGCAGCTTGAGGTCGAGCGCGCCGAGCGGCTCGTCCAGCAGCAGCACGTCCGGCCGGTTCACGAGCGCCCTGGCCAGTGCGACGCGCTGCTGCTGTCCGCCGGAGAGCTTGCTGGGACGCGATCGTTCCCGGCCCTGAAGCTGCACGAGATCGATCGCCTCGGCGACCCGCGTCCGTATCTCAGCCCTGCCCACCTTCGCCTCGCGAAGCCCGAACGCCACGTTCTCGAACACGTCCAGGTGGGGGAAGAGCGCGTAGCTCTGGAAGACGGTGTTGACCGGCCGCCGGTATGGCCGAACCCCCGTCATATCCCGGCCGCTGACGCTGATACGGCCGGCCGTCGGATCCTCGAACCCCGCGATCATGCGGAGGGTCGTCGTCTTCCGCAGCCGGAGGGCCCGATGATCGAGAAGAACTCGCCCGGCTGGATCTGAAGGTCGAGGTGGCGGACGGCGACCAGGTCACCGAACCGCTTCTCCACTCCGGCGATGTCGACAGCAGGGACGGTCATCGGTACATGTCCAGGATCGTCCCCCGGCGGCCACTCCGGCCCAGCGACCCGGCGGTCGCATAGACGACCACGGCCGAGGCTCATGAGGGTGACCGTGAACAGCATCACCAGAAGCCCGATCGCGTTGATCTCCGGTGTGATCCTGAATCGGATCATGCCCAGGATGACGACCGGCAGCGGGGAGTTGGCCGAGCCCTGCAGGAAGACGGACGTCACCACGTCGTCGAACGAGAACGTGAACGCCAGCAAGCCGGCGGCGATGATGGCCGGCATCAGCGCCGCGAGCGTGACGCGGCGGAACGTCCGCCACGGTGTCGCGCCCAGGTCGGCCGCCGCCTCTTCCAGCGTGGGGTCGAGCCCGGCCATCCGCGCCTGCACGATGATCGCGGCGTAGGCCGAGTTCCATACGGTGTGCCCGATCACGATCGCGGTCAGGCCCAGGCTGAAATGGATCTTCAGGAAGAGGAAGAACAGCGCGGTGGCGAACACCACCTCGGGCAGGATGATCCGCGCGAAGATGAGCCCGTCGTACACGGCCCGCGCCCGCGGCGAGGCGCGCCGCCACCAGAGCGCCCCAGTGACCGCCACGAACAGCGACAGGATCGACGACGCGACGGCGATGATGAGCGTCGTCTCGAGCCCGTCGCGAACGTCCTGGTCGTGCACAGCGAGGTGGTACCAGTGGGTGGTGAAGCCGCCCCAGCCGGCCATGATCGCCTGCGTGTTGAACGAGTTCACCGCGACGACGATCAGCGGCACCCACATGAACAGCAGGATGAGCAGGCTGAGCGGAGCGGCGACGGGGTGCCGGCGAATGTTCATTGCACCTCCGCCGCGGGCTGGGCCCGGCGCAGCAGGAACAGCATCAGCATCAGCACGACCATCACCGTGACGGCCAGCGCCGAGCCGAACGGGTAGTTGCCCGTTTCCAGGAACTGGTTGGCCAGCAGGTTCCCGGCCATCAGTGTCTTGCCGCCCCCGAGGATCTCCGGGATCACGTACTCGCCGAGCGCTGGGACGCCGACGATGATGATCCCCGCGATCAGGCCCGGCACCGCGTGCGGCAGCACCACCCGCCGGAACTGCCGCCACGGCGTTGCGCCGAGATCCGCCGATGCGTCGTACAGCGCCGGGTCGATCCGTTCCAGCGACACGTAGATCGGAAGGATCATCAGCGGCAGGTAGGAGTAGAGGATGCCGATCCCGATCGAGTAGGGCGTGTACAGAAGGTCGATGTGACCGTGCATGCCCAGCGCCCGTGCGAAGCGGTCGATCGGGCCGCAGATTCTGCAGCAGGTCGACCCATGCGTACGTCCGCACGATGAAGCTGGTCCAGAACGGCACGATCACCGCCACCAGCAGCAGCCGCTGAGCCCGCGGCGACTGGCGGCTGATGTAGTAGGCGAAGATCGAACCCGAGGACGGCGCAGGCGAGCGTCGTAGACAGCGACAGGAACACGCTCCGCGCCAGCGTGTGGACGTAGAGCGACGAGGTGAACGCGCGGTAGTTCTGCGTCGTCCAGCCGAAGTAGACGTCGAAGTTGACGAGGTTGATGCTGCCGAACGAGTAGACCCCGATCAGCACCAGCGGAACCACGAAGCACGCCAGGGTGATGACCAGTGTCGTGGACCCAGCAGGGCGTAGTGCCCCAGGCGCCCGGTGCTCATCGGCCGCGTTGCGCGGCGCGGCGGTGCGATCCCCTCCTCGACCGCTATGCCGCCTTGATCGCGTCCCACGTGTTCGACCACAGGGTGGCGCCCTCGGCCCCGCAGGTACTTGTCGAACTCCGTCTGTGCCAGCACCGCGGACGTCGGTACCAGGATCGGGTTCTGGGAGATCGTCTTCTTCACCAGCGGCGTTGCCGCCGGCATCATGTAGGCGGTGCCGGTGGTGTTCACGAAGTCGGCGTATTGCGGCGGGGTTGCCAGGAAGTTCATGAACGCCTGGATGACTGCGATCTTGGACGTGTTCTTGACGGCGGTGAACCCTTCGAGGTAGGCGTTACCCCCTCGTCCGGCAAAACCCACTTGATCTTGTCGTTCTGCTGCTGCAGGAGCGCGACGTCGTAGTCCCAGTCCATCGCCATGGCGGTGGATCCGTTGACCAGCCCGGCGCCGACGTTCGTGTTCAGGAAGGCCTTCAGGTGCGGCTTCACGCCGACGATGGCGTCCTGCACCTTCTGGAGGTCGCCCTGGTCGGTGGTGTTCGAGGAGAAGCCGAGGTACTTGCAGGTCGAGCCCATGCAGTCGCGCTCGAGATCGATGAACACGGTCTGCCCGGAGTAGCGGGGGATCAGGTCCCACAGATCCTTCCAGCTGGTGATGGTCGCGTTGCCAACCAGGTCCGGCCGATACGCGATGCCGACCTTGCCGTAGTCGGTGGGCAGGCCCCACGGGTATGCCTTGCGGAACTGCTCGGAGATGTTCTTGATGTTCGGCATCTTCGACCAGTCGGGCACCGTGACGAGGTCGGCCGCGGACGCCTGGCCTGCGTCCGACGTGTCCGCCAGCAGGAAGTCGTACTGCTTGCTCTTGAACTGGAGAACGACCTCCGAGGTGGAGGACGTCGCGTTCGAGATCATCTTGATCGAGGCCTGCGGGTACTTCGCGTGGAAGTCCGCCAGGTTCTGCTTGCCGATCGAGCCTGGGTAGTTGGCGAGGATCGCCTCCCCCTCGATTGCGCCCGAGGCGGCGGCGGAGGAGCCCGACGAGCTGGAGCTTCCGCAGGCTGCGAGCAGAGACGCGGCGGACAGTCCAAGGGCGCCGGCGCCGGCGCGCTGCAGCAGCGTGCTCCGGGTCATCGTTCCGCCGAGCAGATCGTTGTTCGTCATGACGCTCCCTCTCTCGAGGCCAGGCCCCGGTGTAATCTCAAGTGCGGTAGTGGAGTATCGTGCACCCACCCCGCCGCTCGCCGGCGGCTCCCAGCATATCGAGTCCCACAGCCAGATCCGAGATGCTGAGCCCGCGGTGCCAGAAGAGCCAGGTTTCGCCCGAGGGTTTGGCGGCCCGGCCTCGCTCCGCAGACGATCTGTCCGAGCTCGGCATGGAGCGAATCGCGGGTCAGCCGGCCGCTCTCGACATGGGCCCGGAGCGCTCCCAGTGGGCCGGCGCCGGCCTGCTCCCAGTCGTCCACCACGATTCCGTCCATGACGTCGGTGAGCGAGAGCTCGACCGCACTCATCGTCCCGTAAGGGTATGACGAGCGCCCCCGGCGCGATCCAGTCCGTGTGGAGGAGGGGCTCGGGTGCCGGCAGCCGGGTCGCTTCGACGACCACGTCGGCACCCCGCACCGCCTCCTCCCAGCTGTCGACCGCCCGACGCGGCGGCTGACCTGCCGTCCTTCGCCACCGCGCGGGCGAGCTCCTCGCGGCTCTGCGCTCGTAAGCGAGTGGATCCGGATCTCCTCGAGATCTGGAAACAGTACCCGGCACAGCAGGCCGATGTTCCAGTAGTGCGCGTGCCCGGCTGCCGATGCGACCGAGCACGCGGCTGTCGGTCGGGCCGAGGAGCGGGCGCCGATCGCCGTCACGGCGCCGGTGCGCATCGCCGCGCATCGCGGTGGCGTCCAGAACGGCAACCGAGCGTGCCCGTGCTGGTTCATATCCATCACGAGCAGCAGGGCGAGCTCCGACGGCAGCCCCTGCTTGTGGTCGCGCACGTAGTCCCGACGACCTTGACGCCGGCCCGGCGGGCGCCCTGCGGGCATCGCGCCGCGAACAGCACGTTGAAGTGCCCCTCCACCGCCGGATCCGGGAACAGGTGAACTGCGGCTCGACCACGGTCTCGCCGCGGCCGTGTGCCGCCAGCACCGCCTCCACCGCGACCAGCAGGCGCTCGTCGGAGTAGTCCAGCCCCGCGATGTCGTCACCGTTCAGGTAGGTGAGGATCGAGCGTCATCGCAGCACCATCGCAGCCACCGCCTCGATATCCGCCGTCAGCGGCCGCGCATCCGTCAAGGGCTCGGCCAGCTCACGGACCTTCTCGTGGACGGCCGCCGTCCCGGCGCCCAGCTGGGGAGGTCGAGCGAGATCCATCGCCTGCGCGGCGCACACCAGCTCGAGGGCAATCAGCCGCCGGAACAGATCGAGCTGGTCCTCCAGCCGCAGAGTGGCGAGCGCTGCGTTCGGCGCGTCGTCCTCCACCGATCCCGCGTCGACGCTGGGGTGAACTGCGAGCGGCGCTGCACGCTGGCGGATCGCCGTCACCAGGGCGTGCGCCACCTTCTGGAGCGGCGCCATGCCGGTCGACCCGTCAGGACTGAGGTTGGCGGGCAGGCCGCTCAACTCCGTCGTGCAGAGGCGGCTGATCCGTTCGGCCGACGGCGCCGCCGATTGCGCAATCGCGATCGCGACGGCATCCGCCCGAGTGCAAGGGCGGCCGTGTGGAAGTTCCCGGTGGGGAGGATTGCGCCGTCCCCCGCGAGCACGAGCGGGTTGTCGGAGGCACCGTTCAGCTCCGGCTCGACGGCCGGCCTCCAGGAAGCCGAGTGCGGCGTGGAGCGCGCCATGGATGACTGCTGCACATCGGAAGCTGAGCGGATCCTGGAGCCGCCGGGCCGCCCCCGGTTCGGTCAGCGAGGAGCCGGCGAGCCGCTCGCGCAGGCCTCGCGCCGCCCACTCCTGGCCTGAGCCGGCCGCGCGGCGCAGACCCGTGGGTCGATCGGGCTCGAGATTGGCCTGGAACCCCTCCATGGACAGCGCGGCTGCGGATTGGAGCCACTCCAGCATCCGCCGTGCCCAGGGGTCAGCTCCAGCGCTCCGACCCCCGCCGACACCGACGAGGCGCTCGCAGAGCGCGAGGCCGTCCTTCGACCGGAGGGCCACAGGGGCGATCCCGGCGTCGGCCAGCGCCTGCCCACCGGGAACCCGGCGCCCGGCCACATCGGCTTCGCCCTCGCCGCCGACGACGAGGCCGACGTGGGCGAGTAGGCAGAGGTCGGCCGCGCCGATCGACCCGTAGCGCGGAACCACCGGGTGGATAGCTGCGTTGAGCATGCTCGCGAGGGTCTCGGCGACCGCAGGAGCAGCACCCGAACCGCCTGTACAGAGGCCGTTCAGGCGGACGGCCATCGCCGCTCGGACTGCGGACGGCGGCAGCGGCTCACCGACCGCGACGGCGCGTTCGCGGAGGCGTACCGAAGGGCGGGGTCGCCGTCGGTTGCCGGCTCCAGCCGGGTCGTGACGCGTGCGCCCAGGCCGGTCGTCACGCCGTACACCGGTGCGTTGTCTGCCACGGCGCGCTCGATGGCGTCGTGACGCCGCTCGGATTCAGCCGGAGCGCCTCGTCGCCGATCGCCACCCTCCGCTCGCACCGCGCGATGGCCTCGACGTCCTCCGGGCTCAGGTCGCGCCCAGACAGTGTCACGACCTGCTCCGTTCGCCCAGAGTCTCTCCAGCTGTACCATGCGATCGACCGCGCCGTGCTCGCCCACTGTCCATGCGATCGACCGAGCCGTGCTAGCGTCGCCGCGCATGGTGACCGGATGGGAAGACAGCGAGGTGGTCATCGAGCGCGACGTTGGGCGTCATCGTCGGGGACGGCGTCCGCCTGTCCGTCGACGTCTACCGGCCACGCCGGACGGGCCGCTACCCGGCCGTCCTGGAGCACATCCCCTGACCGCAAGGACGACCTGCGCGGCGCTCGAGGACCGGTCCCAGAACGGCTTCCTGGTCGAGGCCGGCTTCGCATGTGTGCGGCTGGACGTGCCGCGGAACGGGTAGCTCGGCAGGTGTTGCCGAGGATGAGTACACGCATCGCGAGCAGCTCGACGGGGTCGAGGTCGTGGAGTGGATCGCCGCCCAGCCGTGGTGCACCGGTGCGGTCGCCTCGTGGGGCGTCTCGTACGGCGGCTTTGCGTGCATCCAGCTGGCGGCGCAACGGCCGCCCGCGCTGCGCGCGATCGCGCCGGTCTACGCGACGGACGATCGCTACACCGACGACATGCACTTCCACGGCGGCGCTCCTCAACGCCAGCAGCCTGCCCGCCTATCCGACGTCGATGATCGGAATGAACGCCATGCCGCCGCTGGGCGAGCGCGGCGCGGAGTTCGATCGCGCGTGGCGTCGAGCGGGTCGAGGCGACCCCGGCGTGGATCGTCGAGTCGATCCGTCGACAGCACGCACGGACCGTGACTGGCGGAACGGCTCTCTGCGGCCCTCGTACGAGCGAATCGCCTGCCCGGTGCTCGTCTGTGCCGGGCTGGCGGGACGGCTACCGCACGGCGGCTCTACGGATGTGCCAGAACCTGCAGGTGCCGTGGCAGCTGGTCGCAGGCCCCTGGTGCCACAAGCTGCCCGACCGCGGTGTCCCCGGCCCTCGGTATCCGTTCCTCGCCGAGATGGCGGAGTTCTTCCGGTGGCCATCTGGGAGAGGCTGAGGTCGCCGGCCTACCGTCCGCGGTCGGTGTTCTTCATCGGCGCTCCGGATTCGCCGCTGCGCCCGCACGACGAGGTGTCCGGCGAGTGGATCGGCTCCGAGCGCTGGCCTGCGGGCGTGGGGCACACCACCGTCTCGCTGGGCGGGCCGGCCACCGCGCCGGCAGTGGTCACGGTCGGGCTGACGACAGGCCAGTGGTGCCCGCCGCCGCCGGCGACCGGCCAGTTCCTCGACCAGCGCCCCGACGACGCGCTTAGCGCGACGTTCGACTCAGCTCCGCTGACCGAACCGGTCGAGCTGCTCGGCGAACCGGTCGCCCGCTTCCGCATCCGCCATCCCGGCCCCCGCACGATCGTGTCCGTGAAGCTGCAGAGCGTCGCTCCCGACGGCTCATCGCAGCACGTCACCAGCGCCGCCGTCAACATGGCGGTGGAGGGTCAGGCAGACGTGGAGCTGCCGCTGATGGCCATCGGCTGGCGCTTCGCGGCGGGCCATCACATCCGGGTTGCCGTGGCCGCGTCCGACTGGCCGAACCTGTGGCCGCTGCCGCAGCTCGCCCCGCTCGAGATCCTGACGGCCGTGGATCTGACGCTCCCGGGGCTGCCCGCCGATGCGGCGCCGGTTCAGCCTGCCGGACGGCCCGTTCGTCGCCATCGGGCAGCCGGGGGCCGACTCGACGTCGACTCGACCTGGACGGCCGTCACCGACGTCCTCACCGGCCGGGCAGGCATCACGGTCACGACCAGCTCGCGGGACGACGTGCCTGCGGAGGGCTGGTCGGTCAGCGAGTCGCAAGACCGCTGGATGATGGCGCACGCCGACGATCCGCTGTCAGCCTCGACCTGGGGCCGGTGGCTCTACCACCTGCGGCGGCCCGGCCTGGAGGCGGAGATCCGGTCGGAGTCGCGGATCGAGGCCACCGCGGACGAGTTTCTGGTCGAGCTCGGCCTGACGGTGGACGCCGACGGCGAGCGCTTCGCCGAGCGGCGGTCGAGCGAGCGGATCCCCCGGGATGGCGTGTGACCACGATCTCGCTTGCAGACGGCACGGTGGTCATCGAACGGGACGTGCGCATGCAGATGCGCGACGGGGTCGAGCTGTCCGCCGACGTGTACCGGCCCAGCCGGCCTGGCCGGTACGGCGCCATCCTCGAGCACATCCCCTACCGCAAGGACGACCTGCGGGCGCTTCAGGGCCGGGGGCAGAACCTGGCCCTGGTGAACGCCGGCTGCGTCTGTGTGCGGCTGGACGTTCGTGGTACCGGCAGCTCGGACGGCGTTGCCGAGGATCGAGTACACCGAGACGGAACAGCTGGATGGGGTCGAGGTGGTCGACTGGATGTCGCGCCAGCCGTGGTGCAACGGCAACGTCGGATCGTGGGGGAAGTCCTACGGCGGGTTCTCGTGCCATCCAGCTCGCCGCTCGCCGGCCGCCGGCGCTGCGGGCGATCGCCCCGGTCTACGCGACCGACGACCGGTACACCGACGACATGCACTACGACGGCGGCGCGGTGGAGGCGTTCGAGCTGACGAACTACCCGGTGAGGATGATCGCGATGAACGCGCTGCCGCCCGGCGAGGGGCCGCAGCTCGACGAGCGCTGGCGCGACCGGATCGACTCGACGCCGCCCTGGGTGCTGCGCTGGCTGGCGGAGCAGCATGATGGCCTCTACTGGCGGAACGGTTCGCTGCGCCCGGAGTACGAGCGCATCGAGTGCCCGGTCTTCATCGTCAGCGGCTGGCACGACGGCTACCGAACGGCCGGCCTGCGGATGGCCGAGAAGCTTCGCAGCCCGTGGCACTTGCTGGCCGGGCCGTGGACCACATGTTGCACCGGATCGCGGCGTTCCCGGTCCGCCCTTTCCGTTCATGCGAGCGCTGATCGAGTTCTTCCGCGAGCACCTGGAGCCGGGTTGCGTCGCGCGCCGTTCCGGCCGCGATCGGTGTTCTTCATCGAGGAGCACGACTCGCCGGCCGGCGAGCACGCTGAAGTCTCTGGGGAGTGGCTCGGCGGCGATGCCTCGCCGGGGTCTCGGTCGTCCACGACGCTGACCCTCGGCGGCCCTCAGACGGCTCCCGCCTCGGCAGCCGTGGGGCTGCGCACCGGCAACTGGTGCCCGCCGCCGCCCGGGTCGGGGATGTTCGGCGACCAGCGACCGGACGAGGCACTCAGCGCGTGCGTCGAGACGGAGCCGCTGGACGAGGCGGTGACCGTGCTCGGCGCGCCACGTGTCCGCTTCCGCATCGACCAACCGGGGCCGCGCGCAATCGTGTCGGTCAAGCTCAACGACGTGTCGCCCGAAGGAGAGTGCCAGCCTGTGACCCGGGGTGCGATGAACGTCCGCTGCGACGGCGAGACAGCGGTCGAGCTCGACCTGATGGCAACCGGTTGGCGGTTCCGGCCCGGCCACCGGATTCGAATCGCGGTGGTAGGGAACGACTGGCCCTGTCTGTGGCCGTTGCCAAATCTGGCGCCGCTCCAGCTGGCCAGTCCGGTGGAGCTGATCCTGCCCGGCCTGCCCGCCGACGCCGCGCCGTTTGCCGTGGCGGGTGAGCTCGTGCCGCTGAGCGTGGACGAGAGCGGAGACCGGCGAGAGGCCGGCACGCTGGGATGTCGTGCAGGACGGTGACGACGGTACGGCCGGGATCGAGGCCGAGGACTGGACGATGTTCGAGTTCCGGCCGAGGGCCTGCGCTGCGAGGAGGGCCACGTGTACTGACGACGTCGGTTGACCCAGGCGATCCGCTCTCGGCGCGTGCCGAGGGCCGCACCCGTTTCCGGCTGACGCGGCCCGATCTCGACTGCGTAGCGGCAGCGCAGGCGCGCTACACCTGCACCGCAGACGCGTTTCTGGTCGAGCTCGAGCTCGAGGTGACGCGGGACGGCGAGGTCTTCGCCGCCCCGAAGCTGGCAGGGGCGCATTCCCCGCTCGGACTGGAGGTAGCCGGGTGGCCGACCGGGCCGAGCTGGTCATCTCGCGGCTCGCCGCCCTGGCGGAGATCGGGCGGAGCACCGGTAGCAACCGGCCGGGACTGGGTGAGGGAGAGCAGCGTGCGCACGACCTGGTCGCCGGCTGGATGCGCGATGCCGGCCTGAGCACGGAACGTCGACGCTGCGGGCAACCTTCGCGGCCGCATTGCCGGCACCGACCCGGAGCTGGCCGACGTGTCGACCGGCTCGCGCTTCGACACGCCGCCGGACGGGGGCGCGTTCGACGGGGCGCTCGGGGTGGTCGCAGCACTCGATGCCGTGGTCGCCATCAAGGCGGGACCGGCAGGCCGTCGCGGCATCACCGTCGTCGCTTTCCGGCTCGAGGAGGGGCCGCGGTTCGGCCGCGGCGTGTTCGGCAGCCGGGCGCTGGTCGGCGCGCTGGAGCCGGACGAGGGAGAGCTTCGCGACGCAGACGGCGTCAGCCTGGCAGAGGCGTTCGCCGGACTGGGGCTGGGCGAGCTGCCGGACGAACCTCTGGCCGGTCCCCGTCCGTCGTGCTTCGTGGAGGCCCATATCGAGCAGGGGCCGGTGCTGGCCGGCCGCGGAGCGGCGCTGGGGGTCGTCACGTCGATCGCCGGCATGGCGGGCATCGAGCTGGCCTTCGCCGGGCGCCGCGGTCATGCCGGGACTGTGCCGATGGAGCTTCGCTCAGATGCGATGGCGGCAGCGGCCGCCTTCGTGACCGCGCTGCATCGGTCGGCGGGTGCCATCCCCGGCGCAGTCAGCACCGTCGGCCGGCTCGAGGTCGATCCGGGGGCGACGAACACGATCCCCGAGCGCGTCACGTTGTTCGCCGATGTCCGCGCGCCGGATGCCGCCGGGCTGGGCGCCCTCGTCGGCACAGTGGCCGAGGCGGCCGCGGACTCCGCGCGTCGCGGTGGCGCTGCACCCACGTCATTCGGGAGCGGTGGCGGTATCCACCTCAGCCAATGGATCCATCGGTGATGGAGGCGGTCCGAGCCGGGATCCGCCGCTCCGGCAACGAGATCGTCGAGCTGCCGTCGGGCGCCGGGCACGACGCAGGCATCCTCGCCGCATCCGGCATCCCAGCAGGGATGCTGTTCGTGCGAAGCGACGCCGGCGGCGTTTCTCACGCGCCCGAGGAGCACACCGAGCCCGATGCGGTCGCCGCGTGCGTCACGGCGCTGGAGCACATCCTGCGGGAGCTTGCCGCATGACCGACTGGGATCGGATGGCCCGGCCGTCGCTCCGGGGGCTCGCCGCCTACCACCCGGGCGAGAGCGCGACGAGTTGCGCGTCGGCTTGCACCGGCGAGCTCGAGCCGCTGAACCGCAACGAGGACCTGTTCGGCCGTTCCCCGAGGTGCTCGCGGCCGCCGCCGCGGAGATGCCGAACGTCGCGCTGATCCCGAGGCGACCATACGCCGAGCTCCGCAACGCTGTCGCCGTCGCTCGCCACGACCGCCGGCGTGCGTGACGCCGCGCACGGCGTCCAGTCGCTGATCGTCGCGCTCGCGGCCTCGTTCCTCGACCCCGGCCACGCCGTCGTCGTGCCGTCTCCGACGCTACGGCCTCTATGCGCTCCTCGTCGACCGCCGCGGGCGCGGCGGTGGCCCGCGTACCGCTGCGCGACATGCGGCATCGACCTCGACGCGATGGCTGCCGCCGCCCGCGACGCCGGCGCGAGCATCGCGTGGGTCGGCGACCCCAACAACCCGACCGGCTCGCGTCGTCGCGCCCGACGAGTGGCGCCCGGTTCGTCGACGCGCTGCCCGACGGCTGCGTCGCCATCGCCGACGAGGCCTACGCCGACTATGTCGACCCCGCGGCGCTGCTATGGCCGAGCGCCGGCAGGACGTCGCGCCGGACCGCCGCTCGTCGTGCTGCGCACGTTCTCCAAGATGTTCGGCCTTGCCGGCCTGCGCCTCGCCTATGCGATCGTCGACCCGCAGGTCGCGAGCCTGCTCGATGTCGTGCAGGAGCCGTTCAACGTCAACCGCCCTGCGCTCGCCGCCGGCATCGGCGTGCGCGCGCCGGCCGGGTGGCTGCGCGGCGCAACCCGCGCGCCGCGGCGCGGGAGCGCTTCCTGGCGGAGCTCGACCGCGACGGGATCCGGCCGCTGCCGTCGCAGGCCAACTTCGTGCTCGTCCACGTCGGCGTCGACGACTCGGCGCGCGAGCTCACCGAGGAGCTGCTCGAACGGGGCGTGGTGATGCGCCCCGGCGGCGAGTTCGGGCTGCCGGCGTACGTGCGCATCACGATCGCGCCCGAGCCGCTCATGGAGCGCGTCGCGGCACTGCTTGTAGACTCGCTCGCGTCTCATGACGGCTGATCGCTTTGCCATCCCGGCCGCGGTCCGAGAGCGCGATCTGGTTGGCCACGGCCGCAACCCGCCGCCCTTCGAGTGGCCGGGCGGAGCGCGGGTCGTGGTCAACCTCGTTCTGGTGTACGAGGAGGGCTCCGAGTACTCGGTGATGTGGGGCGACGACCGCAACGACGGCTGGGGCGAGTACGCGGATCCCGGGGTGCGCGCGCCACAGCGCCCGCACCGTCGCCGATGGCGAGGCGATCGTGGCGGCGTCCGCATCGTCCGGGACTGTCTGCGCGGTCGGGTACCAGTGGCATGCGAGCGACCTGCTGCCCCTCCTCCAGCAAGCGCTCGGTGGGAACCCGCCGGCGCTCATGGTGGGCCGGAACTTCGGTGCGGCAGCCCCCCGGCCATGGTTTCTGGACCCGGTCGCGGGAGGGGGCCAGATCCTCGAGCGCGCCAGTCACCACATCGATCTCCAGCGTTCGCTGGCGGGCGACGTGACGTCGGTGCGGGCCGTCGCCGGGCGGCTCCCGCTCTCCGGCGAGGCGGCGTCGGCGATCGATGACGTCGTCGTCATGCAGCTCGGGTTCGCCTCCGGGGGTCTCGGTATCGTCCACAGCGCCTGGACCGGGCGCGGACAGCGCAGGACGTACGGCGTCGACGTGCTCGCCGAGGGCTCGTCCCTCTATCTCGAGCTCGGCCCCGACGGCGTCCGCCTGTCGGGAGTCGCCGACGGCCGCCCGGTGGACGCCGCCGGAGCGGATCCGTTCGCCCTGTCGGTGCGGCGGTTTCTGGCCGCCGCGGCATCGGGCGACAGGGATGGCGTCCCCTGCACTCCCGTGGATGCACTGGAGACGTTGCGGGTGGCCGTGGCCTGCGAGCGGTCCCTGGCCACCGGGTGCGAGGTGGCCCTGTAAGGCTAGAACTGGTTTCAGAATGCCCGTCTGTTGCGGCTGGTTCGCGACGGCGGCGGCGGCGTCCACGCCGATCCTTGCCGCCACCGCCGCGCTCTGCGCCTCACGACGCCGTTCATTCTGAAACCAGTTCTTTACAGCCTGCCCGGCCGGAGGGGCAGGCCTCCGGTGGCGTCGGTGTCCACCCGCCAGAACGTGCCCGTCCGCTGGTCGGCGTGGATCTCTGGCACCTTGGTCGCGGTGACGTAGAGCGCCGGCCCGTCGAAGATGCAGTTGGTGGCGTGCGATCCCAGGTCGATCTGGTCGAGTACCTCGCCCTCGGGTGAGATGACGGTCACGCCGCCGGAGATGGTCGTGCAGACGAAGGCGCGGGCGTCTGCCGCAAACGCCATACCGTCGGGGACGAAGTCGTCGCCGAGCTGGCAGAAGGTCACCGCCTGGCCGTCGTCGTCCAGACGGCGGACGGCGTGGGCCATCGACTCGGTCCAGTAGAGACGGCCCTGAGCATCGAAGGCGATGCCGTTGGGATACACATCCCGCCGCTCGATCAGGAACTCGCCCTGTCCGCCCGGGCCGAGTGCGAACAGCCGTCCGGGCGCGCGCTCCTCCTCCGGGAACCGGTCGTCGTGCTCGGTGCCGGAGTCGGTGAACCACAGCCGGCCATCCGTGCCGAAGGCAAGGTCGTTGGGTGCCGCCAGGGTGTGGCCTTCGATCTCGGATGCCAGCAGCTCGACCGATCCGTCGGGATTGACCCGCTGGATACCGGGGACCGCGCTGACGTCGCCGCTGCCGGGAACATTGCCTCCCTGCGTCACGTAGACGGCGCCGTCACTCCCCAGCACGGCACCCCACGGCGAGCCCCCGGTGACTGCGAACGTCGAGACCGCGTTGCCGTCCCACCGCAGTAGCCGGCCGACGTTGCCGTCGCAGAAGACGAGCGCCGTCCGGCACGACTACGGGGCCTTCGGGAAAGCCGAGGTTCGATGCGAGCAGGGTGCCCTTCACGGAGGCGTCCTTTCGGAGGAGTGGAAGCTGGCGAGGAAGGCGCGGAGTTGATCCGCGCTCTGCGGAACGATCGCAGGCGGGGTGCTGAGGCCGTAGCGGTCGAGGGTCGGCTGCAGACCCGCGTGATGCCCGACCAGCACCAGCCGGTAGCCGTGGCGCGCGAACTCCTCGGCCTGCTCCGCCGCCTGTTCGAGCAACGGCGCTGCGACCTCGTCGGGGTAGTCCGCCGCGGGCAGCTGGATCACGCCCCATCCCTCTTCCTCGAGAACTGCCAGGGCGTCGAGGTCGCCAGGGCCGGCGTTCACCAGCTCGCCTGCGACCAGTGCGATCCGGAACCCCCGGGCGTCGCCCTCCACCCTCAGGCCCCCATGCAGCGCCACCAGCCGCCGCCGCTCCTCGTCCGCATCGTGGTCCGGCAGCTGGTGAGTGATGCCCATTGCCCGGGTGCCTCGACTCCTCGGCCGGTCAGCTCGGCCACAAGCTCCTCCATGAAGATGCCCGCCCCCGGCGACAGCTCGCTGCTGCCGTCCGGCCACTCCGGACGCCCTCCGCGGGTCGGGTCGGAGCTGGTGACCTGAACGCCCATGGACGGGCTGCCCTCGATCCCGACCACGATCACGTCCTCACCGCGCCGCACATGCACCTCGACGGCGCCGGCGACCGCGGCCGCAAGCCGGCGGCAGTGCCGCCGGTACGCTGTCGTGTCGAGTTGCTCCTTGACCGCCCAGAAGCGGTTCAGCCCCGTGAACGCGAGCTCGGGGCAGGGCATCTGCTCGATCCGCCACTCCCGTCGCCGGAGCTCCTCGACCAGCGGCGAATAGACACCAGGGCAGCGAGCGCCGCCGTCCGTCTTGGAGTTCTGGTTGAGCAGGCAGTGTGCGACGAACGCGACCCCGGGCATCCGCCCAGTATACGAACGACTATCTTCACCGAACCTGATGGCCAGACGCAGCGCAATCGTTACGAGTTCCTCGTCCGGGATCGGCCGGGCGATCGCGGTGCGCCTCGCAGCCGAAGGCTTCGACGTTGTCCTCGCGGACGTCAGGCGCGATCCGATCGCCGGCGGCCGGCCCACCGACGAGCTGATCGCGGCAGCCGGTGGGAGGGCGGTGTACCTCCAGGCGGACGTTTCGATCGAGGCCGACTGCAACCGCATGGTCGGGCTGGCCGTGGAGCGGACGGGAGCGCTGGATCTTGTCGTCAATAACGCGGTGCTGGCCGGCCGTCACTCGAAAGCGCTGCTCGAGACAAAGCCCGCCGACTGGGACGCGATGATGGCCGTCAACCTCCGCGGGCCCTACCTGCTGCTGCGGTCGGCCGTGCGCCAGATGCTCGCCCAACCGCTGCACGGCGATGTCCGAGGGCGGATCGTCAACATCACCTCCCAGCACGGGATGGTCGGGCCTCCCGGTCATTTCGCCTACGCGGTGGGCAAGGGAGGGCTGATCCAGATGACCCGCCAGATCGCCGTCGACTACGGGTCTTCGGGGATCCTCTGCAACGCCGTGGCGCCGGGCAAGATCGTGACCGGGACGCCTGGCGACCTGAGCGCGGACGAGCAGGGCCTGGACTACGTCCGCTCGCGAACACCGTTCAGCCGGCTCGGGCAGCCGGACGACGTCGCGACCGCCGTCGCATTCCTCGCCACCCAGGCGTCGTACATCAGCGGCATCAACCTGCTGGTGGACGGCGGTTGGATGGCCTACTGAGAGAAGCTGGCGGTCAACGGGCGTGGACCGCCCCCGCGGTGGCCATCAGCGGGCGCTCGCGCAGGTACGGCAGCGCGTCTCCGGGTGCGGCGAGTCGATCTCCCGGGCCAGCCGGTGGCCGTCGAAGATCGCGTCGGCGATCAGGCGCGGCGCGACGCAGTCGCCGATCCGGTAGACCGCCTCGATGCCGGCTGCCTCGAGTCCGGCAGGGTCGGCCACCAGCTCGCGGTACAGCGCGTCGTCCGACACCCGCTGGGTCACCAGCACGACGCCGTCGACCTCCAGCGAGCTGACGTGCGTCGAACTCGCCCACCAGCTCGATCGCCCTGCGGAGATCCGCTCCGACCACCATCGCCCGGTGCGCGCGGACGCCCAGGTCGTGTGCAGCCGCCGGCGCACCGGCAGGCCCTCGAGCGTCTGGTCGCAGATACGGCGCGACCGCCTCGTGGCTGGTGACGAACTCCACCTCGTAGCCGTCGCTCCGCAGCTGCTCGGCGAGCGCCGTGCCGGTGAAGTAGCCCTCGTAGTCGACAACCGCAACGCGCTTGCCGGGCGGTCGCTTGCCCTCGACCATCACCTGCTCCGGCGTCAGCACGTGAGGCAACGTGGCTGTCGGCGCCCGGGATCGGCTGCCGGGTCACGCCGCTGAGGCCGTCGCCGGCCCAGTGCGCACCGGTGGCGACGATCACGATCTGGGCGCCGTAGTCGAGCACGTCGGCCGCCGCATCCAGCGGCGCCGCCATGCCGAGCGAGACGTTCTCGAGCCGGTCGAGCTGGACGCGCCGGTAGTCGATCACGTGGCCCCAGCCGCCGAGTCCGGGCATCCGCGTGATCCAGCGCATCGCAGCCGCCGATGTCGTCGCCGCCGTCGACCAGGTGCACCAGCTCCATCCCGCGCTTGCCGAGCACCATGGCGCACTCCATGCCGGCCGGCCCGGCGCCGACCACCAGCACCGCCGCGGTCGGCGTTCGGCGGCGCGGTCGAACCGCTCCGGGTGCCACCCGCGCCGGTGCTCCTCGCCGGCGGTCGCGTTCTGGGTGCAGCCCAGGTGGCTGCCCCAGATCGACCGCGAGTAGCAGGCGTTGCAGCCGATGCACTCGCGGATCTCGTCGTAGCGGCCCTCCTCGATCTTGCGGCGGCAGGAACGGATCGGAGATCGACGGCCGCGCGGCGCCGATCAGGTCGACCGTGCCGCCGCGGACGAGCTCCGCCATCCGGTCGGGGTCGGTGAACCGGCCGACCACCACGATCGGCTTCTCGGTCGCCTCGCGCGCCCGGCCCGACCACTCCATCTGGTAGCCCTGGTCGAAGAACCGCGACGGCCCGGAGTCGAGCCGGCCCGGCCCCCACATCGAGCCGATCACCACGTCCCACAGGTCGACCATGGGGTCGGCCATGCGGATGAACTCGAGGCCCTCGTCGATCGGCACGCCCGACAGCTCCAGCGTGTCGGCGGCGATCCGCACCGCGATCGCGACGTCGTCGCCGACCGCCTCCTTGACCAGCTCGATCGCCTCCAGCCAGAAGCGGGCCCGGTTCTCGAGCGAGCCGCCGTAGGCGTCGGTGCGGCGGTTGTAGATCGGCGACAGGAACTGCGATGGGCAGGTAGGTGTGCGAGCCGTACACGTAGACGATGTCGAACCCGGCGCTGCGTGCGCGCTTCGCGGCCGCCACCCACTCGCCCTGCGCTCGCTGGATGTCGGCGAGCTCCATCGCCTTGGGCACGACCACGCTGTCGAGGTCGCTGCAGATCTGCGACGGCGCCAGCTGGGCAAGCCGCGACTCGCGCGCCTCGGCGTACACACCGCCGTGCCACAGCTCGACGCCCGCCAGCGCGCCGTGCTCGTGCGCCGTCTCGGTCATCAGCGCCAGCGCCCGCATGTCCTCGTCGTCCCACAGCCGCGCCGACACGTACGGCGTCTCGTCGGACTCGGGGCTGATCGAGCAGTACTCGGTGCACACCGCCGCCCATCCGCCCTCGGCCTTCATGCCCGCGGAAGGCGGCCTGCGTCCACGGCTTCTCGACGCCGAATCCGGTGCAGTGCGGCACCTGGTAGAAGCGGTTGCGAAGCGTCTTGGGCCCGATCCGGACCGGCTCGAACAGGATGTCGTGGCGCGCCTCGCGGGTCATCATGCCGTCCGCCTCGATCTCGGCGCGGCGCCGCGGTCATGTACTCCTGCAGCTCCTCGTCGACCGCCGGGTCGATGCCGGGATCCTCGTAGCTCTCGAGCAGCTGCCTTCCACTGCGCGGTGGCCAGCTGCTCGGCGGTGCTTGGAGCCCTGCTTCTCCCAGGTGACGTAGGCCTGCGACTGCGGAACAGCGGGCTCATGAACAGCCACTCCCGGAAGTGGGCGAGCGTGTGGTCGGCGGCCAGGAACATCCCGCCCGGGCCCTCCTCCCGCATCGGCGTCGATGGCGAACTCGCTCCTCGCCGGTGTCGATGCCCTCGCGACAGCATCGCGAACATCCGCAGCACCTCGAGGTCGAGCGCGAGCTTCTCGTACGAGGCGGTCAGGCCGCCCTCGAGCCAGCCTGCGGCGTGCATCACCAGGTCGCGAGCCGGCCAGCATCGTCGCCCACAGCGTCATGGTCGACTCGGCCGCGGCCGCCACGTCCAGCGAGTGTCGACGAGCAGAGGCCGCCGCCGCCCCGGTAGCGGCAGGTCGTAGCGGCGCGCGAGCTGGCCGCCGGCGATCGTGCCCAGCACCGACTCGGGCGTGCCGAAGGACGGGCCGCCGGTGCGCATGTCGACGGCGGTGAAGAACGAGCCGAACAGGCACGGCGTTCCGGGCCGGATCGCCTGGACCAGCGCGACGCCGGACAGCGCCTCGGCCACCTGCAGCGCCAGGCCCGGAGGCGATCGGTGATCGGCGCGGTCGCCCCGGCCAGCAGGAACGGCGTGATCACCACCGGCTGGCCTGCCGTGCCCACTCCGTCAGCGCGTCCACCATCAGCAAGTCCCAGACCAGCGGGCTGTTCGGGTTGACGACCCGATGCATGCGCCGGCGTCGCGCTCGATCGCCTCGCGGCCGCCGCAGGCGATCGCCGCCAGGGCGACCGCGTCGCGCGCCTTGGGGCCGGAGGTGCCGTAACAGACGTAGCGGCTTGTCCGACCAGCGCAGCACCGAGTAGTCCATGTCCATGTGGCGGCTGTTCTCGTCGAGATCGGAGGCCTCGACCGTGCCGCTCTGCGTGGCAGGTGAGCAGGTCGGCGGCGTGCGCCATCTTGACCAGCTCGACGTGGTCGGCGTAGGTGCCGTCGCGGCGGCCGCGCTCGAGGTCGGAGCAGAACGGCGAGCCGCCGACCGGCGTCAGCACCGGCTGGCGCCGCCGCCGAGGCGACCGCCCGCTCGGGGTTGCGGCCCCGCAGCGTGAAGGCGCTGCGGCGCCTTGGCGCACCTCTCCATCACGAACTCGCGATCCCAGTGGACGCGCTCGCCGTCGATCTTCTGCCCAGCCGACGCAGCAGCTCCAGCGCCGCCGGCTGGCGCACGTCGGTGCCGATCTCCTCGAGCACCGTCATAGCGCGCTCGTGCACCGCGTCGAGCTGTTCCTCGGTCAGCACGCCGAGCCCCGCCTCGGATGTGAACATCGCCCGCTCCGTGGGTCGCAGGTGGCCTCCGACCATCGACTGTACCAGGGCGCAGGCCCCTCTCAGCCGGGGAACCCGCCCGCCGGCGGGGCGGTGCGCTCGAGCGCTTCCCAGCCGCTGTCGGCATGCCGGATCCGCTCCTCCTCGGCCGCGCCCCCGCGGATCCCGAACAGGCGCTTTGCGTAGAGCAGGTATCCGACGACGGCCAGGTTGAAGGCGAAGGCGACGATCTTGAACAGGCTGAACGAGACCGCCAGCTCGTGCAGCTCGTAGGGGATGAACAGCGCGGTGGCGATCAGCGTCAGGTACTCCGCCCACCGCTTCATCAGCCACAGGCCGACCGCCTCGATCCCCTCCAGGATGCCGTACCCGGCGAGCCCCAGAGCGATCAGCCGCAGCGTGCTGCGGCGGGCGGAGAAGAGGCGGTCGAGCTCGTGCAGGAGGCCCTGGTGCGGCCTCGCCCCGCCGTTCTGGCCGACGCCCTCGATCGCCCTTGTGATCTCGGTGTACAGGTTGCGCAGGTGCTGCTGGTCGTTGGCGAACAACAGGACGGCCAGGGCCAGGCCGAGCAGCACGACGCAGTGGATCGCCCGGTCGACGGCGATCACCCGGAGCACGATTGCATCGCGCAGCGCGCGCCCCCTGCGGGGGAGCTGGATCTGGTCGCGCGGAGGCATCCGTTCCAGCGGTGGGTCGACAGGAGGAGGCATCGGCACCCAGCTGTCGCAGCGCAGGCATCGGTGCCAGCGGACGCCGTCGATCTGCCGCGCGAAGACGGCGTCCTCGGGGGCGAGGGTGGCGACGTCACGCCCCGCCACCAGGTGGCCGCGCAGCCCGCAGACCAGCAGCTCCCAGTGAAACCGGGGAACGAATCGCTGCAGGCCGGACGGAGTGCGCAGCGAATGCATCCGGCAGAGCATGACGGATGGCGGCGTGGGCGCGCCTATTGACTTCCCGACCACCGTCCGGGAACATCAACGGTCTAGACCACCTCGAGGCTTCGAAAGGGGGCCGCCACATGGAGCAACCTGCACGTTCGGACGCCGAACAACTCGCGGAGTTCGGGTACAAGCAGGAGCTTCACCGGACGCTGGGGAGCTTCTCGTCCTTCGCTGCCGGTTTCAGCTACATCTCGATCCTGACCGGCATGTTCCAGACGTCTTATCTGGGCTTCCTGTTTGCAGGCCCCGCGTTCATCTGGGCCTGGCTCTTCGTGCTGGCGGGGCAGATGATGGTCGCCCTGCAGTTCGCCGAGCTCGCCGCCCACTATCCGCTGGCCGGCTCGGTCTACCAGTGGTCGAAGCAGATCGCCGGCAAGGCCTGGGCCTGGAACACCGGGTGGATGTACCTCTGGGCGCAGGTGATCACGGTGCCCGCGGTAGCGCTCGCATGGCAGGTGATCCTGCCCGAGATCAGCACGCGGTTCCAGTTCATCAAGTGCACGCCGAACAAGACCACGTGCCTCGACAAGAACTTCCCGGCCTACAACAACGCGGCGTTCGCCAAGAACGCGATCATCCTCGGCATCATCATGATCGTCTTCACGACCATCATCAATGTGGCCGGCGTTTCCGTCCTCTCGAAGATCAACAACATCGGCGTGGCCTCGGAGCTGGTCGGCGCGTCCGGCCTCGTGATCCTGTTCTTGATCAACGCAACCCGCAGTCCGAGCGCGGTGCTCACGAACACGGCGGGCACCGGCACCGGCCACGCGTGGGGGTACCTCGGCGCGCTCCTTGTGGGAGCGATCATGCCGCTCTACGTGATGTACGGATTCGACTCCGCGGGTTCACTTGCGGAGGAGACCGACGAGCCGCGGAAGAGGGCGCCGCGGGCAATCCTCCAGGCCCTGGCAACTGCCGGCACGCTCGGCTTCCTGCTGATCCTGTTCGGCACGATGGCCGTCAGCGGGGTGCTCTACAAGGACCCGACCAGCCTCAGCCTGACCACCATCACCATCGACGTCCTGGGCAGCACGTGGGGCAAGCTGTTCCTCGCAGACTGCGCGCTTGCGATCTTCGTCTGCTGCCTTGCCATCCATGCCATGTCGGTGCGAATCCTGTTCGCCATGGGCCGCGACAACAACCTCCCGTGGGGAGAGCGGTGGTCGTCGGTCTCGAAGGTGCGGCGGGTGCCGGTGTTCCCGGCAGTCGTGGTCGGCGTCGTCTCGATCCTGATCCTGGCGTTCAACATCTACAACCCGTACGCATTCACCATCATCATCAGCCTGGGCATCATCTGGATGTACCTGGCGTACCTCGGAGTGACGATCCCGCTGCTCCAGAAGCGGCTCGGAGGCTGGCCCGGCAATGCCTCGACCAACGCCCCTGGCCTGTTCAAGCTGGGCGGGTTTGCGATCGTCACAAACGTGATCGCGATCGCGTACGGCGCCGCCATGGCGGTCAACCTGTCGTGGCCTCGTGACTACTACTACGGCACCAAGTTCTACCAGCAGTACGGCCCGATCCTGGGGGTGGTCGCCGTGATCGTCAGCGGCCTGATCCTCTACTACGGGTACCAGCGCACGCGCATGGAAGTGCTGCCGGCGCACCGGGTGGAGGGATCGCTCTCCGCTGCCATGAACGAGCCGCCCCCGATTCACGGCGGCCCGTAGTTCACGTACCCTTGGGCGGTGCGGGCAGGTGCCCGCACCGCCCTCCTTCGTTTAAGTGAGCACCGCCACCGTGAGCACCAGCCCCGAAGAGCTCCGCCGGCTCGTCCGGCGTGACCTCGTGCTCGCCGGCGGCGGCTCGCTGGTCGCTGTGTGGACGAGCTCGCTGCTGCTGGCCGCGCGCTTCGGGTTCATCCACCACCAGACCGCTGACAAGGTGGTGGCCGCCGTGTCGATCGTGCTCAGCCTGGTCTGCATCTTCTGGTGGGCTGCCGGGCCGCGTGACATGTGGCGCGACCGCTACTTCGTGCTGATCCCGCTGTTCCTCACCGCCGGCCCCGGGCTGTACGCGCTGCACGACCTCGGCGCCGGCCTGCTCGTCGTCGCCCTCTCGTCGGCGATCGGCTTCTTCGGCGCAGCGCTGCTCGGTATCGCCCTGGCTCGCCGCCGGGCCTGACGCCCTATCCTGCAGCCCGTGAGCTCGACGTACATCTACACGATGCACCGCGTGAACCTGTTCCGCGGGCCCGAGAAGCAGGTGCTGCGGGACATCTCGCTGTCGTTCTTCCCGGGCGCCAAGATCGGCGTGCTGGGGCCGAACGGAGCCGGCAAGTCGAGCCTGCTGAAGATCATGGCCGGCGAGCTCGAGCCGTCGAACGGGCGCGCGGAGCTGGCGCCGGGTGCGCGCGTCGGGATGCTGCCGCAGGAGCCGCAGCTTGACTCCAGCCTCGACGTCCGCGGCAACGTGGAGCTGGGCGTGGCCGAGAAGCGGGAGCTGCTCGACCGGTTCGCGGCCATCTCCGCCCGGTTCGCCGAGCCGATGACCGACGAGGAGATGACCGCGCTGCTGGAGGAGCAGGGCGAGGTGCAGGACCGGATCGACCGCACCGACGCCTGGAACCTCGACCAGACGCTGGACGTGGCGATGGATGCGCTGCGGCTCCCGCCCGCGGATGCGGCGGTCGACAACCTCTCGGGCGGCGAGAAGCGCCGCGTGGCGCTCTGCCGCCTGCTGCTGTCCTCGCCCGACCTGCTATTGCTCGACGAGCCGACGAACCACCTCGACGCCGAATCGGTGGCGTGGTTGGAGCAGTTCCTGGAGCGGTTCGAGGGCACGGTGCTCGCCGTCACCCACGATCGCTACTTCCTCGACAACGTCGCCGGCTGGATCCTCGAGCTCGACCGTGGCCACGGCATCCCGTTCCAGGGCAACTACACCTCGTGGCTGGAACAGAAGCAGGCGCGGCTGGCCGTCGAGGAGAAGCAGGAGTCGGCTCGCCGCCGGACGCTGGCGCGCGAGCTGGAGTGGGTGCGGATGGCGCCCCGCGCCCGCCACGCCAAGTCCAAGGCCCGGGTCGCGGCATACGAGACGCTGCTGGCGGAGGAGGCGAACGTCAAGCTGGACACGGTCGAGATCCACATCCCCGCCGGCCCCCGGCTGGGTGACGTGGTCGTCGAGGCGGACGCTCTCAGCAAGGGGTACGGAGACCGGCTGCTGATCGAGTCGCTGAGCTTCTCGCTGCCGCCGGGCGGGATCGTGGGCGTGATCGGCCCTAACGGCGCCGGCAAGACGACGTTGTTTAGGATGATGGCCGGCGAGGAGCAGACCGACGGCGGATCGCTCCGCCTCGGCGAGACCGTCGACCTCGCCTACGTCGACCAGGCGCGCGCCGACCTCGATCCCGCGAAGACCGTCTGGGAGGAGATCTCGGGCGGCCACGACCGGATGCAGGTCGGCACCCGCGAGATCGCCTCGCGGGCGTACGTGGCGTCGTTCAACTTCCGCGGCTCAGACCAGCAGAAGCGGGTCGGCGACCTGTCCGGGGGCGAGCGGAACCGGCTCCACCTGGCCAAGCTGCTGAAGAGCGGCGGCAACCTGCTGCTGCTGGACGAACCGACCAACGACCTCGACGTCGACACGCTGCGGGCGCTCGAGGATGCGCTGCTCGACTTCGCCGGCTGCGCGGTGGTGATCTCGCACGACCGCTGGTTCCTCGACCGCGTCGCCACCCACATGCTGGCGTTCGAGGGCGACTCGCAGGTGGTCTGGTTCGAGGGCACCCACGACGAGTACGAGGAGAACCGCAAGGCGCGGCTGGGCGCGGAGGCTGACCGGCCTCACCGCATCAAGTACAAGCCGCTGGTGCGGAGCTAGCCGCTAGGCGGCGAGGCGGCGGATGGCGCTGACGCGGTTCATCGCGTCGAGGGCAGCCACCTTGTACGACTCTGAGAGTGTCGGGTAGTTGAAGATGGCGTCGACGAGCACGTCCACCGTGCCGCCGGTCACCATCAGCATCTGGCCGATATGCACCAGCTCGGTGGCGCCGGTGCCGAAGACGTGGACGCCGAGCAGGCTGAGGTCGTCCGACGAGACCAGCAGCTTGAGCATGCCGTGGGAGTCGCCGACGATCTGGCCCCGGGCCAGCTCGCGGTAGCGCGAGATGCCGATCTCGTAGGGGATCGACTCCGAGGTCAGCTCCTCCTCGGTGCGGCCGACGAAGCTGATCTCGGGGATGGTGTAGATCCCGATCGGCATCGGCTCGCTGGGGCGGGCAGCCCGGATGCCGAAGGCGTCGAGGGCGGCCAGGCGGCCCTGCTCCATCGAGCTGGCGGCGAGGCTGGGGAACCCGATCACGTCACCGACGGCGTAGATGTGGCGGACGCGCGTCCGGTACCGCGGGCTGACGGGGATACGGCCTCGCCTGTCGGCTTCGAGGCCCGCGTTCTCGAGCTGCAGGTCTTCGGTTGCACCCTGACGGCCGGCGGAGTAGAGGACAGCCTCGGCCAGCACCCGCTTGCCGCTGCCCAGGTTGACGATGGCGCCCGCCGCGTGCTTCTCGACCGCCGTCACCGTCTCGCCGAAGCGGAGCACGACTCCGAGATCGCGGAGGTGGTACTGGAGCGCTTCGACCACCTGGGAATCGCAGAACTCGAGCAGCCGCCGGCGCTGCTCGACGACCGTGACCTTGGTGCCGAGCGCTGCGAACATGGAGGCGTACTCGATGCCGATGACACCGCCGCCGACGACCATCAGGGAGGCCGGGATCCAGCTCAGGCTGAGGAGATCGTCGGAGTCGATGATGGTGTGCCCGTCGAACTCGACGCTCGAGGGCCGCGCCGGGTGCGTTCCGACGGCGATCACGATCTTGCTGCCGGACACGACGCGGTCCTCGCCGCCGTCACCGCGGACCGCCAGCGTATGCGCGTCGACGAAGCTCGCCTGGCCCGCCACCATCGTCACCCGATTGCGGTGCAGCTGGCTGCGGACGACGTCGACCTCGCGCTGGATCACGTGCTTGGTGCGCCAGAGCAGATCCTCGCTGGTGATGTCGCTCTTGACGCTGTAGGACTGTCCGTAGATGCCGCGCTGGCTCATGCCGGTCAGGTAGAGGACGGCCTCGCGGAGCGTCTTCGACGGGATGGTGCCGGTATTTGTGCACACGCCGCCCACCATGTGACCGCGCTCGATCAGCGCGACACGGCGGCCCAGCTTGGCCGCCTGGATCGCGGCCCGCTGCCCTGCAGGGCCTGAGCCGATCACGAGCAGGTCGTAGTCGTACGCCATCTGGGGGGTTATCGGCCGCCGGGACCGGGGGTTCAATCGTGGGCGGCAGTCACATTCCCATGTAAATGACTGGTAAAAGTCGCCTTCGGCCGCGATCCGTGCCACAATACCGGCGAGGCGGCCGTTTTCGGCTACTGCCCCCCGCTGGCCTCAGGATGTGAGACGCTGAAAATGATGCGCGAGGTGAAACCACCAGAGCCCCGGTCTCCCCTCACCCGGTCGCGGGGGATGGGCGCGTCAGTGCTGCTCGCAGTGGCCGTGTTGCTGTCGTATGCCGCCATCGGAGTGGCCGCGATCACGTCGCTCAACGTGAGCACGATTCTTGACTTCCCGGGCAGGGTGCTCTCAGTAGGCAGCGCCTCGAGCCCCGGTACCGGGTCGGGCAGCGGCGGCAGCGGTTCGAACCCCTCGTCGACGCCGGCGACCAGTGGTCAGGTGCCGAACACCGGGGGCAGTGGCAGCGGCCATGGCGGGGCGCTCGATCCTGAGCCCGTTCGGTGGATCCGGCGCGTCGGCCGGTTCGCAGCAGTACGCCGGACTGGGTGGCACGACGCCGTCGTCCGACGCGCCGGGTGCGACCGGCGGCTCCAGTTCGAGCAGTACGTCCGGCACCAGTTCCGGCGGAGGGGCGCCACCGCCGCCCAAGCCGCCGAAGAACTGGTTTCCGACGAACTAGCCTGAGCTAGATCGCTTCGACGCGCTCGACGTACCAGACGATCCAGGCACCCTCGGTCTTCTCGGCCTGCACGACGCGGGCGCCGGGCGGGAACGGCACCTGGCAGAACTCGCGTGACAGACCGCGAATCCCCCCGATCTCCTCGCGCTCGACCATCATGAACGGGATCACGATGCGCGAGAGGACGGCGACGTCCATGCCCTCGAAGTGGGGCGCAGCGGAACTTGCTTCCATACCCATGCCGTCATTGTTCGCCTCGACCTACGGCACTCCTGCACTCGCGGCGCAGAAACATGCCGGAAACGGCATTGCCGTCAGGGCTACTCTGGGTCTTCGGCCGGGAACAGGTCGAGCAGCGCCCTGATCTGGCTGAGGCGGGCGCCGGGGTCGTCCTCGCCGGCGGTCAGGCTTCCGGCGGCGAAGCAGACCAGAGGGGCGGCTCGCCGGTCGCCGGAGACGTGGGCGACGCGACGCGCCAGGTCCAGCAGCTCGCGGGCCTCGTCCGGCGTCATCTGCCGTCCGCCGGTCTCTTCCGCGACGCGCGCGAGTATCGCTTCGTACGGCTCTGCCATCGGCGAGGAGGATACCCCGTCTATCCCGCGTCCTCGGCCTGTGCGGCGGCCAGGTCGCCCGGGTCGTTGACGTCACGAAGCGACTCCGGGATGGGGGAGCGATTGCGCCTCGACCATCCGTGCGCCGGGCTCGTCCAGCATCAGGGAGACGCGGAGGTGGTCCTGGGCGAGCCGCTCCTCGACTCGGGGCAGCAGGTCGGCCCGGTAGACCGCGGCCAGCGGGTGGGGCCGTCCCTCCGCGACGGGAGCGATCACCGGCGCATCGCCGATCTGGGCGATGAGCGCGGTCAGGAAGTCGGGGTGCAGGAACGGCAGATCGGTGGCTGTCACGACGACCAGCTCGGCCCGGCCCTGCAGGTGCCGGAGCCCGGCGGCCAGCCCCTCCAGCGGGCCGCGGTCCGGCCGGGCGTCCTCGGCGAGCTCGACACCTTCCGGCAGGGGAGGGAGGGTCTGGTCGTGGGCGTGGACCACGACCACCGGGGTCGCGACCCGGCAGACGACGGCCGCAGTCCGGGCAAGCAACGGCTCTCCGTGCCAGAGCAGGAGCGCCTTCGCGCTGCCCATCCTGCTCGACCTGCCGCCGCCGAGCACGATCCCGCCGACCGTCACGGGCCCGGTTGCGGTTCGGAGGCGAGGTCGCGCCCGCGCCGGCGAAGCACCCGCTCGTCTCCGATGCGGCGCGTGATGCCGGCCGCGTCGAGCGCCTCCAGGATGGCCTGGGCGTAGCGGCGGGAGATCCCCAGACGGTCGCGCAGCGAGGCGATGGTCACCGCGCCGCCCGCCGCCGCCAGCTCGACCACGGCAGCCTGGGCCTGGGCGAACCCCTCGGACGTGAACGCCAGGTCGCGAGCCGCCCGAACGATGCGGCCCTCTCGCGCAAGGTAGGCCGCGGCTGCCTCGTCGCCGGGGGTGAGCGGCGGTGGGGTCAGCGGGTACTCGGACAGCCGCGAGAACAGCTCCTCGACGCCGTCGGGCGGGCCGGCCGCAACGGGGGGAGCCACCGCGGCCTCGGGCTCCGCCGCCTCCGGTTGCGGGGTGCGCGGCGGCGATGGGTCGGTGACCACGCCGCCGCCGACGGTCGCGCTGGGCGCCGTCAGGCGGACGATCAGCCGGTCGCCGGCGAGGGCGGCAACCTGGCCGCGCAGCCGGAGCTGCACCAGCCCCTGGGTTCCCGGCGGCAGCTGCTCCTTCTCACGCACCGCCAGCCGAGCATGCACCTCGGCCGTGCCGTGGTGCACGGTCACCCGCTCGCCGTTGCGCACGGGATGCGGAGCGTCCGGCAGCACCGTGAGCTCGGTGTCCAGCCGGTACGACGCCCGGAGAACGCCGGGCGAGGCCAGCGTCTGGCCGCGGCGAAGCCGGCGCCGCTCGGGGCCAACCAGGGCGACGGCGACCCGCTGCCCCGCCTCCGCTCGTTCCACCTCCTGGTCGTGCACCTGCACACTGCGGACACGGGCCTCGATCCCTCCCGGCTCGACCACGAGCCGCTGGTTTGCGGTGACTGCTCCCGACCACAGGGTGCCGGTGACCACCGTCCCGATCCCCCGCAGGCTGAACACGCGGTCGATGGGGAGCCGGACCGGCCCATCGGCGGTTCGCGGCGGCGCCTCGGCGGCCAGCCGGTCGAGCGTCTCACGCAGCACCTCCAGGCCCAGCCCCGTACGGGACGAGACCTCGACCACGTCGACGCCGCCGAGCAGCTCCTCGACCTCCAGCCGGACCAACGCTGCCGTCTCCTCGTCGACCAGATCGCGCTTGGTCAGTGCGACCACGCCTCGATCGAGCCCCAGCAGTCGCAGCACGGCGACGTGCTCGCGGGTCTGGGGCATCACGCCGTCGTCGCAGGCCACGACCAGCAGGAACAGGTCGATGCCAGTCGCGCCCGCCACCATGGTGCGCACGAACCGTTCGTGCCCCGGCACGTCGACGACCGACAGCTGCCGGCCGGAGGGGAGCACCAGCGGCGCATAGCCGAGCTCGATCGAGATGCCGCGCGCCTTCTCCTGCGGCAGGCGGTCGGTGTCGACCCCGGTCAGCGCCGCGACCAGCGCCGTCTTGCCGTGGTCGATGTGGCCGGCGGTACCGAGGGTCAGAGGGTGATCAGCCGGCAATCGTCGTCGCTCAGCGTGCGGCAGTCGAGGAGCACCTCGCCCTCGTGGATGCGCGCGATCACGGGCGGGTCGGACGCTCGCAGCCGGGCTGCCAGTCCCTCGCCGCCGGACAGGGCGCAGGCGGCGCTGGGGAGCTCCAGCAACGGCACCGCCCCGCCGCCGATCCGGGCGACCGAGTCGACAACGGTTCCACCCAGGCGCTCCGCCAGTGCCGCGGCGCGCGCTCTGACAGCCTCGACCGGCTCGGCTGCCATGGCCAGGACGGGGATCCGGCGCACGGCCTGGGCCGGGTCGCGGTACAGGCGCAGCGTCGCCTCCAGTCCGGCCAGCGAGAGCTTGTCGATGCGCAGCGCGCGCTGCAGTGGGTGCCGGCGGACGCGCTCCACGGCCGCGGCCGTGCCGACGACGATGCCGGCCTGGGGGCCGCCCAGCAGCTTGTCGCCCGAGAAGCAGACGAGGGCGGCGCCGGCCTCGACCGAGGCGCGGGCCGTGGGCTCGTCCAGCAAGTCGGGCAGGTCGAGCAGCTGGCCCGAGCCGAGGTCATCGATCAGGGGGACTCCACGCTCAGCCGCCACGGCGGCCAGAGCGGCGAGCTCCGGCCGCTCGGTGAACCCGACCACGCGGAAGTTCGACTGGTGGACGCGCAGGACGGCGCGTGTCTCGGGCGTGAATGCCCGCTCGTAGTCGGCCAGCCGAGTGCGGTTGGTCGTACCCACCTCGACCAGGCGGGCGCCTGACTGGACCAGGATGTCGGGGATCCGGAAGCCGTCGCCGATCTCGATCAGCTCGCCGCGGCTGATCAGCACCTCTCCGCCCTGCGCCGTTGCGGCGAGGCACAGCAGCACCGCGGCGGCGTTGTTGTTGACGGCCAGGCCGTCCTCCGCGCCGGTCAGCTCCCGCAGCAGTGCGCCCAGGTGCTGGTGGCGCGACCCGCGCCGGCCGGCGTCCAGGTCGTACTCGAGCGTCGAGTAGCCCGCGGCCGTGTCGGTGATGTGGGACAGCGCCTCGGCGGCCAGCGGCGCGCGGCCGAGGTTGGTGTGCACGATCACCCCGGTCGCGTTGATCACGCGCCGCAGGCTGGGCGGCCGGGTCAGCAGGTCAGCCGCGCCGGCGGCGACCTCGGGGGCCGTCAGCGGCGTCCCCTGCTCCCGCGCGCGCTGGAGCACCGCCCGCACGGCGTCGGTGGTCGGCTTTCGGCCGTGGGCGTCGATCAGCTCCTCGGCGTCCTGCTCCCGCAGGACGGCGTCGACCGACGGCAGGTCACGCAGCGGGTTCGCAGGCATACATGCGATTGTACGTGGTGGCTTGACGCGCTCGAATCCTCCGCCGCTGTTCCCGATGACCGCCGGCCCGCGGCGCCGGACCCGGCCGCGCGTCTCTCCGCTGCGCGTCGTGCTGGTGGTGCTGGTCGTCGCCTTCGCCCTCGCCGCGGCGTTCGTGGTCTGGACGGTGCTGCCGCTGACCGATCGCAGCGCAGGCGTGATCCCGCCCGGCATGGCCGTCACAGGCGGCCGCGCGACCCAGGGCACCGGAGGCCTGGCGCCGCTGTCGGCCGCCCATGTCAGCGGTCGCCCGATCGCCGGCGTGCACGTCACCTCGGGCGTGATCGTCGACGCGACCACCGGCGCCGTGTACTGGGCGGTGCGGCCGCACGAACCGCGCCCCGTCGCCAGCCTGACCAAGCTGATGACCGCCCTGGTCGCTCTGCAGCGGCGCGCAGTGACGGGTGCCTTCCACGTCACGCCCGCGATGACCCAGGTCGCGGGCTACACCATCGGGATCCGGGCCGGGGAGGTGGTTCGCGCCCGCGACATGCTGGCCGGCGCCCTGATCGCCTCGGGCAACGACGCCGCCAACGCGCTGGCAGTGCACGCGGCCGGCTCGATCACGACGTTCGTCCACGACATGAACCGTGAGGCGAAGGCGCTGGCGCTGAAGACCACCCGGTATTCCAATCCGTCCGGCATCGTGGACGCGGGAAACCACTCGTCGGCCTGGGACATGGCCCAGCTGTCGCGGATCGTGCTCGGGCACAAGCGGATCGCCAGCCTGCTGGAGACCAAGGCGTACACGCCGGCGCACGGCGCCGACTACGTGAACCGCAATCAGCTCCTGTGGGACTACACGGGCGCGATCGGCCTGAAGACCGGGTTCACCACCGGCAGCGGCCCCAGCATCGACGCCGCCGCGACCCGCGACGGCCACACGCTGATCGCGGTCGCCCTCAACGTCACCGGCAACGAATTTCAGACGGCCGCCCGGATGCTCGACTGGGGCTTCGCCCGGGCCGGGCACACCTCATAACGGCTCGCCCGGCTCAGATCCCTCGCGGCCGATCCACTCCTCGCCGCCCTCGAAGACCTCCTTCTTCCAGATCGGGACGGTCTGCTTGAGGGTGTCGATGGCGTCGCGGCACGCGTCCAGGGCCGCTGCGCGGTGGGGTGCGGAGACGGCGATCATCACGCTCGCCTCCCCGATCGGCACGATCCCGGTGCGGTGGGCGATGGCCACGCGGGTGACCCCGTGCCGCTCCTTGACCAGGTCGCCGATGCGCGCCATCTCGGCCTCGGCCATCTCCGGGTAGGCGTCGTACTCGAGCAGGGTGACGGTGCGGCCGCGGCTATGGTCGCGCGTCGTGCCGATAAAGGTGGCGATCGCCCCGGCGGCGGGGTCGCTGACCTCCGCGACCAGCGCTGCCAGGTCGAGCGGGCCGCTGCGGACGCTGAACGTGCCGCCCGACACCGGGGGGATCAGCGCGATCTCGTCGCCGTCGGCAAGGGACACGTCACGGCCGGCATACTCCCGGTTGCGCGCATAGGCAACGCCGGGAGGCTCGTCGCCGAGCGCGAGTGCAGGCCAGACGTCGCCCAGCACGGCGCCGGGCGGCAGCTCGATCTCGCGCTGCGACCAGCCCGCGCGCTCCCGGAGCGCCGCAAACAGCTTGACGGTGACCTGCATGACGTGATCGTACCGGCCGCCTGGTGCTGGGCCGCCTGGATAGGATGACTGTCCGATGGCGACAGCCGACCAGCCGCGCCGAAGCGAGTCCGGCATCCCGATCAAGCCGTACTACGACTCCTCCGACGCGGTGGAGCGGCCTGACCCTGGCAGCTTCCCGTACACCCGCGGGGTGCGCGCCGACGGCTATCGCTCGCGGGCCTGGACGATGCGCCAGTACGCGGGCTTCTCGTCGGCCGAGGAGACGAACACCCGCTTCCGGCTGTTGCTGGAGCGCGGCCAGACCGGGCTGTCGGTTGCCTTCGACCTGCCGACCCAGCTCGGTCTCGACTCTGACCACCCGCTGGCGCGCGGCGAGGTGGGGCGCACCGGCGTCGCGATCGACTCGCTCGACGACATGCGGCTGCTGCTGGACGGCATCCCGCTCGGCGACGTCTCGACCTCGATGACGATCAACGCGCCGGCGTCGCTGCTGCTCCTGCTCTACGAGCTGGTGGCGGCCGAACAGGGCGTCGAGCCGGCGCGCCTGTCCGGCACCGTCCAGAACGACATCCTCAAGGAGTACATCGCCCGCGGCAACTACATCTTCCCGGCCCGGCCCTCGATGCGCCTGACCACGGACACGTTCCGCTACTGCACGGAGAGGCTGCCGCGCTGGAACACGATCTCGATCTCGGGCTACCACATCCGCGAGGCAGGGTCGACAGCGGCTCAGGAGCTGGCGTTCACGCTCGCCAACGGCATCGCCTACGTCCAGGCGGCGGTGGATGCCGGGCTGCAGGTCGACGACTTCGCCAGCCGGCTGTCGTTCTTCTTCAACGCCCACAACGACTTCTTCCAGGAGGTCGCGAAGTTCCGTGCGGCTCGGACGCTATGGGCCGAGATCATGCGCGACCGCTTCGGAGCCGCCGATCCGCGCTCGCAGATGCTGCGCTTCCACGCCCAGACGGGCGGCTCGACGCTGACCGCCCAGCAGCCGGAGAACAACATCGTCCGGGTGGCGATCCAGGCGTTCTCGGCCGTCTGCGGCGGCGGTCAGAGCCTCCACACGAATGCCTTTGACGAGGCGCTGGCGCTGCCCACCGAGCACAGCGCCACGATCGCCCTTCGCACCCAGCAGATTCTCGCCACGGAGGCGGGCGGCACGGCGACGGCCGACCCGCTGGGCGGCAGCTACTACATCGAGTCGCTGACCGACGCTCTGCTCGGCCAGGCCCGCGAGCTGATCGCCGAGATCGACCGTCTCGGAGGCGCGGTCGACGCGGTCGAGGCCGGCTGGGTTCAGGATCAGATCGAGCAGGCCGCCTTCGCCTTCCACCGCCGGGTGCAGGAGGGCGAGGAGGTGATCGTCGGGGTCAACCGCTGGACGGCCGAGCAAGAGGAGCCGATCGAGCTGCACACCATCGACCCCGAGGCCGAGCGCCGGCAGTGCGCCCGCACCGAGGCCGTGCGCGCCCGCCGCGACTCCGCCGCCGTCGAGGGCGCCCTGGCCGAGGTCGGCCGCGTCGCCGAGGGCACCGACAACCTCCTGGTGCCGATCCGCGCCGCTCTGTCCGCGGAGGCAACGGTGGGCGAGGTGTGCGAGATGCTGCGGCGCCGGTGGGGCACCTACGACGCCGTCCGCTCGCGCCACTGAGGCGCGGCCGGCCGGCGTACCGACCGAAGGAGTCTAGGAGGCGCCGCGCGTGCGGCCGAGCAGCGTCGGCACGGTGCGGAAGATCAGCCTGACGTCACCCCAGAGGCTCCAGTTGGTGACGTACAGGTAGTCCAGCACCAGCATCTGCGAGAAGGTCACCTCGCTGCGCCCGCAGACCTGCCATAGGCCTGTCAGGCCGGGCGTCAGGTCGAGGCGGCGGAGGCCCCAGTGGTACTCGTTGACGTACCGATGCTCGTCCGGGATCAGCGGGCGAGGGCCGACCAGGCTCATCTCGCCGCGCAGCACGTTCCAGAGCTGCGGGAACTCGTCGATCGACGTCCTTCGCAGCACCTTGCCGATCTTGGTCACGCGCGGGTCGTTGGGAATCTTGAACATCCGGCCGTCGCCCTTGCCGTTGTGGGCGTTCAGGTGCGCGACCTCGGCCTTGCGCTCCTCGGCGTCGGCGACCATGGTGCGGAACTTCAAGATGGTGAACGGCTTCTGTCCCTTGCCCACGCGGGTCTGGCGGAAGAACACGGGGCCGTTGCTGGTGAGCTTGACCACGATCGCAGTACCGATCAGGATCGGGCTCAGCACCGTCAGCCCGAACAGGGCGCCGGCGATGTCCATCGACCGCTTGGCGATCCGGTGGCTGGGGCCGAGCACGGGTGGCGTCAGGCCGAGCAGCGGCGTCCCCTCGAGGGAGCGCACGGATGCACGGCTGCCGACGACCTCGAATAGGCGCGGCACGATGTCGACCTGTACGGCGTGGTCGTTGCACACTCGGACCACGTCGAGGCCGGCCTCGTGGTCGGTCGTGAAGGCCAGAACGACGTGGTCGACGCCGTACCGCTCGATCACATCGCCGAGCTCTCGGGTCGCGCCGAGCACGGGGACGTGTTCGAGCTCGTGGTGTAGCGGTAGCGGGTCGCCGTCGACGAACCCGACCAGCTCGAGCCCGAAGGCGGGCTGGCGCTGGATCTTGCGGGCGATCTCCTGGCCGACCAGGCCTGCGCCGACCACCAGCGCACGCTGGGCGAAGGCCGGCTGGCGCCGCATCAGGACACGGGCGGACGCGCGGGCGCTGGGCACGGTGATGATCGCGACGGCCCAGAAGATGGCGAGCTGCTCGACTCGCGGCTGGACGAAGCCGGTCACCTCTGAGGCCAGAAACACCAGCCAGGTGCCGATCGTGACGGCGTGGAAGATGGGCCAGATCTCGTCGAGGCTGGTGTTGTCGGCGGTGACGCGCTCGCCGCGATAGAGCCCTTCGAGCGAGGCCAGCACGAGCCAGCCCGGCACGAACGCGAAGAACAGCAGCAGGCCGGCCTGATCGGAGAGGGAGCCGTTCCCGGAGGGTGCGATCCACTGCGAGATGCCGAACGCCGCCAGCAGCGCCAGCAGGTCGCTCATCGCAAACCCGTACCGGACGACCGCTCGCCGGGCTGCCCTGGCGCGGGCGCGCTGCGCGGCCGTTACCGGGCTTGGCGTCTGCTCTGGTGCAACCGTGACTGCGCGGCGTTCTTCCACGCCAACGGTTGAGCTACGCTCAGATCGCGCCTGGTGGCCCACCCTGTCCGTGCCCCGTCCTCTCTCGATTACCTCGTACAGTCGAACGTACTGGTCACGAGACACGACGTCAAGACGCGCAGCAATCGCGCAACGCATCTGACGACTGCTATCCCGCCGTTCGGTAGGCTCTCGCCCAGATGGCAGACCATACCACCCGAGAGCGGCTGGAATCTGCCGAGTCCCTTCGAAAAGACGCTTTGCACGCCGGGTCGGACGCGGCGGTGGCCCGTCAACATGAGAAAGGGAAGCTGCTTGCGCGCGAGCGCATCGAGCTACTCCTCGACCCCGGGTCGTTCACCGAGCTCGACCTCTTCGTCCAGCACCGCAGCCCGAATTTCAACATGATGGAGAACCGTCCCTACGGGGACGGCGTGGTCACCGGCCACGGCACCATCGAGGGGCGGCGGGTGTTCGTCTTCTCCCAGGACTTCACCGTCTTCGGCGGCTCGCTGGGCGAGGCCTTCGCCGAGAAGATCGTGAAGGTCATGGACATGGCGCTGAAGTACCGGTGCCCGGTGATCGGGATCAACGACTCCGGCGGCGCCCGCATCCAGGAGGGCGTCGTCTCGCTGGCCGGCTATGCGGACATCTTCTACCGCAACGTCCAGGCATCCGGCGTGATTCCCCAGATCTCGCTGGTGATGGGCCCGTGCGCCGGCGGCGCGGTGTACTCGCCGGCGATGACCGACTTCGTGATGATGGTCGAGGAGACCTCGCACATGTTCATCACCGGGCCCGAGGTGGTGCGCACGGTGACGGGCGAGGAGGTCAGCTTCGAGGAGCTGGGCGGGGCGATGACCCACGCAACCCGATCCGGAGTGGCCCACATGACGGCCGCCGACGAGAAGTCGCTGATCGAGGACTGCCGCTACCTGCTCTCGTTCCTGCCCCAATCCAACCACGCGCCCCCGCCGTGGGAGCCGCCGACCGACCCTGCCGACCGTGAGGATCCCGAGCTCGACCGCCTGGTGCCCGACGAGGCCACCAAGCCGTACGACATGCACGAGGTGATCCGGCGGGTGATGGACGACGGCGAGTTCCTCGAGATCCACGAGCGATGGGCCGAGAACCTGATCTGCGGGTTCGCCCGCCTGGGCGGCTACTCGGTCGGTGTCGTCGCCAACCAGCCGCGGGCGCTGGCCGGCGTGCTCGACATCGACAGCTCCATCAAGGGCGGCCGCTTCGTCCGCACCTGCGACGCCTTCGGCATCCCCGTCGTCACCTTCGTCGACGTACCCGGGTTCCTGCCGGGAACCGCGCAGGAGTGGGGCGGCATCATCCGCCACGGCGCAAAGCTCCTGTACGCGTACTGCGAGGCGACCGTGCCCAAGCTGACGGTGATCACGCGCAAGGCGTACGGAGGGGCGTACGACGTGATGGGCAGCAAGCACGTGGGAGCCGACTTCAACTTCGCCTGGCCGACCGCCGAGGTGGCCGTGATGGGCTCCGAGGGCGCCGTCAACATCGTCTTCCGTAAGGAGCTGGCCGAGGCCGACGATCCGGCCGCCCGCCGCGCCGAGCTGACCGAGGAGTACCGGGAGCGGTTCGCCAACCCGTTCACGGCAGCCGAGCGCGGATACGTCGACGACGTCATCCAGCCGAGGCACACCCGGCGGGCGCTGATCACAGCCCTCGAGGCGTCGCGCACGAAGCAGGTCGACGCGCCGAGGCGCAAGCACGGCAACATCCCGCTGTGACGCGGGTCGAGATCACGCCGGAACCGCACGACGAGGAGCGTGAGGCGATTCTCCGGGCGCTGGCAGCCCTCGGACTCGTAGAATCCGCCGATGCTTCGCAAGGTGCTGGTGGCGAACCGGGGGGAGATCGCGATCCGCATCTTCCGCACGCTGCGGGAGATGGGCATCGGGACCGTCGCGGTGTACTCGGAGGCGGATCGTGAGGCTCCCTTCGTCGGCTGGGCCGACGAGGCGTACCTGATCGGCCCCGGGCCGGCCGCCCAGAGCTACCTGATGTCCGAGACGATCGTCCGCACCGCGCTGCGGGCGGGCGCCGAGGCGGTGCACCCTGGGTTCGGGTTCCTGGCCGAGAACGCGGCGTTCGCCCGCGCCTGTGAGGCGGCCGGGGTCGTCTTCGTGGGGCCGCCACCGGACGCGATCGAGATCATGGGGTCGAAGATCAGCGCCCGCGAGGCGATGGAACGGGCCGGCGTGCCGGTCATACCGGGAACCAACGAGGCGGTCGAGACGGTCGAGGACGCCCTTCAGATCGCGGAAGGCATCGGCTACCCGGTCGCCGTCAAGGCCGCCGCGGGCGGCGGCGGCAAGGGCATCGAGGTCGCCCGCTCAAAGGACGAGCTGCGGCGCGGCTACGAATCGGCCCGCCGCCAGGGGAAGGCGTACTTCGCCGACGACACGGTGTTCCTCGAGCGCTACCTGGACAACCCCCGCCACATCGAGGTGCAGGTGCTGGCCGACGCACACGGCTCGGTCATCCATCTGGGCGAGCGCGACTGCTCGATCCAGCGACGTCACCAGAAGATCATCGAGGAGACTCCCTCGCCCGCCGTGTCGCCGGAGATGCGCGAACGGATCGGCACGATCGGCGTCGAGGCCGCCCGCGCGGTCGGCTACGTCAACGCGGGCACGGTCGAGGGCCTGCTTGCGGGCGGCACCTACTACTTCCTGGAGATGAACACGCGGCTCCAGGTCGAGCACACGATCACCGAGGAGGTGACCGGGCTCGACCTCGTTCGCGAGCAGCTGCAGATCGCGATGGGCGAGCCCCTGTCGCTGCGGCAGGAGGACGTCGAGCTCCGCGGGCACTCGATCCAGTGCCGGATCAACGCCGAGGATCCGGCTCGCGACTTCATCCCCACGCCGGGGCGGGTGACCCGCTATCGCGAGCCGTCAGGGCCGGGCGTGCGGGTCGACTCGGGCGTGGTCGAGGGCTCTGTGATCTCCGATCTCTACGACCCCATGATCGCCAAGCTGATCGTTCGCGACTCCGACCGGGAGCATGCGAGGCGGCGGATGCTGCGGGCGCTCGACGAGTTCCAGATCGGCGGCGTCCACTCGCTGATCCCGATTCACCGCGCCATCCTCGAACACCCCGATTTCATCGCCGGCAACACGCTGCACGAGTTCGTCGAGGGCGGCGGCTACCAGGCGACCCTGGAGGAGGCCGAGACTGTCGAGACGGAGCCCCCCGTTGCCGAGTCAGACGCGGTCTCGCTTCCGGTCGAGGTCGACGGCCGGCGCTTCGAGGTGACGGTGATCCGGGAGGAGGATCCCGGGCGCACCCGCCTTCGCAGGCGGCGGGCGGCGATGGCGGAGCGCGCCGGCCGGCACGCCGGCGCCGCCGACACGGTGGTCAGCCCGATGCAGGGCACGGTGCTGCGGATCGGGGTTGCCGCCGGCGAGGACATCGAGCCGGGGCAGGTGCTGGTGGTGGTCGAGGCGATGAAGATGGAGAACGAGATCGTCGCGCACCATGCCGGTACCGTCGAGCAGGTCGATGTCAGCGAGGGCGACCAGGTCACCAGCGGGCAGACCCTGCTCCGCCTCGGGTAACTATCCTGCTGTTCGTGAGCAACCTGATCGATTCCGGCTGGGCCGCGTGGCTGCCGGCGGAGCTGAGCGACGTCTACGAGTCGCGCGGCGCTTCGGCCTCCGCCCGCCGCGCGGTCGCCAAGCGACTTGCGGATGGCCCTGACGCGGAGCGGCGCGAACGCTGGGAGCGATTCGCCCTGGTCTGTCCCTCGCGCGTCGATCTGCCTGCGTCTGCCGACGGCCTGACCGTCGAGGAGGCCGAGCACCTGCTCGACCAGCTCGGGCTGGGCGGCGCCGAGCCGGAGTCGGTGGAGCTGGTGCTGACGCTCGATCATGAGCAGCTGCGCGAGCTGGAGCAGGTGCGTTCCGCGCGCGAGATCGGGAGCGTCGAGACGCCGGTCGAGGCGATGCCCTCGCTCGATTCACGGTTCGGTGGCGCGAAGGTCGGCCGCAACGACCCCTGCCCGTGTGGCTCGGGCAAGAAGTTCAAGCGCTGCCACGGGGCGTAGCGGCGATCTCGGTCATCCGGGCGGCCCAGACCTCGAGGGCCAGCTCGATCCGGGTCTGGGGGAGGTCGAAGTCGACGTGATGGCGGGCGGACAGGGACGCCAGCCGCTCGTACAGCCGCTGGCGGGCGATTCCCAGGCGCCGGGCTGCGGGCGCCTTCGACCAGCCGCTCGCGACCAGTGCCTCGACCGTCCGTAGCCCGGCGTCGTCGAACCTGCTCTCCACCCGCGTGCCGGCCAGGATCTCGCCGGCGACCGCAGCCAGCGCACCGAGTTCGGACGCGTGGCGCACCGGTGGCCCCGCAGCCTCGGCGACCAGGCTTGCGCGCTCGGCGCCGGCCAGGGCCTCGCGGATCTGCCATGGCTCGCCGCCGCGGGCGTCCAGCCCGACGGCGGTCACAGCTCCCAGCCGTACGAGCTCCCGCGCGATGGCGGCGGGATCCGTGGAGCCGCGGACGGCGATCAGCGCGCGTTGCCCATCGACCAGCACGTCGTGGTTCGAACGCTCCAGCCGGACGAGGGTTCCGCGCCCGTGCATCGCCCACAGCGTCGCCCGCGACAGGTCGACGCCGACCGACCTCGCCCGGCGGACGACGTCGGAGGCACTGCCCGCCCGCCCCTCGGCCAGGCGTTGCAGGAGCCGTGCGCGGTCTGCCACCGCGACATCCTCGCCCGCGGGCTGAGCCGCCAGCGCGACCGAGAGCAAGAACGCGGCCTCGTCGATCGCCAGCCGGTCGAGCTCGTCGCCGCGGCGGGGGAGCACGTGGAGGCGCGCACCCGAGACGACAGGCCTGGTCTCCAGTCGCGTCGGCAGGCGCTGGCGGCTGCGGTCGAGCGAATCCAGGAACGACAGGTCAAGGCCGCCTTCGGGCGAGCTCGCGATCGGCGTCCGGTCGAGGCGCTCCAGCAGCACCTGCGCTTCCAGGACATCGCCCAGCGCGGCGACAAGGCCGGCGGGGCCGACCCCCTGGCGCGCTGCCTCGCGAAGCTGGGACTGCAGGGCAACGGCGCGCCTCAGCGTTGCCAGCTCGAGCGACACGAGCCGCTCGTGCACCTCGTGCGTGACGTCGACGAACCGCACCGGCTGCCCGAAGACGAGCAGCGGCAGGTGATACCGCGCGCACGGGCCGGCCAGGAGCTCGGCCGGGGCGTGGGCCGGCTCGAACCCGATGCCTGCGGCGCCGGCTCGTGCGACCGCAGCGATCAGGTTGTCGAGCTCACCGGCGGACAGCCCGGCCACGCCGATGCCGGTGGTGAGCAGGAACTCGCCGCCGCGCAGCACCCCTGCCACCTCGGGCGTCTCGAACACGTGCACCCATTCGACCGGGTTCCCCAGCCGCTGGGCGCCGGCGGCGACCGTCACCGGCACGTCCCGCAGCGCGTCGAGTTGCATCAGGGACTGCACCGTGAGTACAGAGTGTCCGGATTTGTCCACGATTCGCGACACAGTGTAATGGTGCGGCCCGGTTCCTCGGAGGCTTGAATGCCCGGAGAGCACCTGCAGCAACCGAAAGGAACCTCCGTCGTGTCCGCTACCTCCACTGATACTCGCCTGCTCGACAACTACATCGGAGGCCATTGGGTGGCCGCCGGCCCGACGGAAGCGCTGAATGTCGAGAACCCGGCCACCGGCGAGGTTCTGGCCCGCGTGCCCCTCTCCGGCGTCGCCGACGTCGAGGCCGCCGTCGCCGCCGCGCGTTCGGCGCTGCCGGCCTGGCGCGACCGCTCGCCGATCGAGCGGGCGCGCTGGCTGTTCCGCTTCCGCGGCGTGCTCGAGGCCCACCAGGACGAGTTGGCCCGATCGGTCACGCGGGAGATGGGCAAGACGCTGCCCGACGCATTTGCCGAGGTCGGCCGCGCGATCGAGATGGTCGAGGCCGCGACCGCGATCCCCCAGACCATGCAGGGCCGGGTGCTCGAGAACGTCGCCACTGCCGTCGACTGCGAGACGATCCGCCAGCCGGTGGGCGTCTGCGCCGCGATCGTCCCCTTCAACTTCCCGGCCATGGTGCCGTTCTGGTTCCTGCCGTTCGCCATCGCCTGCGGCAACACGTTCATCCTCAAGCCCTCCGAGCAGGTGCCCCTGACACAGGAGCTGGTCTTCAACCTGATCCACGAGACCGGCGGCCTGCCCGATGGTGTCGTCAACCTCGTCAACGGGTCGGTCGACGTGGTCAACGGCCTCCTCGACTCTCCCGGCGTCGACGCCGTCTCGTTCGTCGGCTCGGCCAAGGTGGCGAAGTACGTCTACCAGCGGGCCGCTGCGAACGGGAAGCGGGTTCAGGCCCTGGGAGGCGCCAAGAACTTCATGGTCGTGATGCCCGACGCGGTGATGCCCAAGACGGTGTCGAACATCATCGGCAGCGCGTTCGGCGCGGCCGGCCAGCGCTGTATGGCCGGATCGGTTGTTGTCACGGTGGGCGACGCGAAGCAGCCGCTGCTCGAGGAGCTGACCGCCCGCACCCGCGAGCTACGCGTTGGCGATGGGATGGACACCCAGAACGATGTCGGACCGGTGGTCTCGTGCGCGTCGCGCGACCGGATCACAGGATGGGTCGAGAAGGGCGTCGAGGGCGGCGCGACGCTGGTCGTCGACGGGCGCGGCGCCGGCAGCCCTGAGGGCGCATTCGTCGGCCCGACGATCCTCGACGACGTGACGCCGGACATGGAGATAGCCCGGGAAGAGGTGTTCGGACCGGTGCTCTCGGTGATCCACGCCGAGTCGCTCGACCAGGCGATCGAGATCGTCAACTCCAGCCGCTACGGCAACGGCACCTCGATCTTCACGGAGTCGGGTGCGGCCGCCCGCCGCTACCGCCACGAGGTCGAGGTGGGCATGGTCGGCGTCAATATCGGCGTTGCCGCCCCGGTGGCGTTCTTCCCGTTCTCAGGCTGGAAGGGCAGCTTCTTCGGCGACCTGCATGCCCACGGCACCGACGCGGTCGACTTCTACACGCGCAAGAAGACCATCACGTCGAGGTTCTTCTCGGGCGGCGAGACCGGGCGCTTCTTCGTCGAGCAGGGCGAGCGCTAGCTTGAGCTCAATGCTCGGTGCTGGGAGCGCGGTAGCTCTCCTTGAGCACAGAGAGGTAGCCGAACGATTCGGTCGAGCCGACACCGGTGACCGCGCCCAGCTTCTGCGTCAGGAAGTCGAGCAGGTGCCGGTTGTCCTGGCAGGTGACCTCGACGAGGTAGTCGAAGCGCCCGGTGCAGGCGACGAGGTAGGTGACCTCGGGCAGAGCGGCGAGCTGCTCGCCGGCCTGGGCGAGGCTCGCCTTGTCGACGGTGATGCCGAGCATGCAGACGACCTCGAACCCAAGCTTGAGCGGGTTTGTGACGGCCATGATCTGCATCACGCCGTCGGCGGTCAGGCGGGCAACGCGCTGTCGTACGGACGCCTCCGATACGCCCAGATCGGCGGCGATCCGCACGTACGGGCGGCGGCCGTCGTGGACCAGGGCGTCGACGATCTGATGGTCGAGACGGTCAAGCATGCAAATACGATATTCGCACCAAAGTGCAAAGTCAACACGAAATGCGTACAATGGTTTCCTGACCGTCCGGTCAGGCAGGACGATCACCCGAGGAGATTGCATGACGACCGTTGAATCGCCGCTGCTGCGAACCGACCTGGACGGGGTGTTCCGCCCGCGGTCGGTTGCGATTTACGGCATCTCGGACCGGACCTCTTTGCGAATCGCCCAGAACATGACGATTCAGGGCGTGCCCTTCCACGGGATCAACCCGACCAAGACCGAGGCCTGCGGCATCCCCTGCTATCCGTCGATCGGCGCGTGTCCCGAGGTGCCCGAGATGGTTGTCATGGGCGTCGGCCACAGTCGCATCGAGGCCGCCGTCGAGGACGTGTTGTCCGTCGAGGGCGTGCGCGCCATCATCACGCCCGGGCTGGGCAACGAGGCGGGCCCGGAAGGTCCGCCGACCAGCGAGCGCGTCAGGGCTCTCGTTGCCGCGACCGGCATCGCGATGATCGGCCCCAACTGCATGGGCGTTGCCACTCCAGGCTATCCGTCGCCCTGGATCGGGACGCTGACCGAGAATTTCGTGGCAGGGCCGGTTGCGACGCTCGTCCACTCGGGATCGATCGGCGAGATCCTGGTCTCGCTCGGCCCCCGGATCGGCTTCCGCACCGTCGTGTCGGCCGGCAACGAGACCGTCACCGACGTCGCCGACATGATGGGCTACTTCGCGGACGATCCCGATTGCCGGGTGGTCGGGCTGTTTGCCGAAGGCATCCGCCGCCCGGAAGCGTTCGAGGAGGCGCTGCGCCGGATCGCCGAGGCGGGCAAGGTCGCAGTCGTGCTCAAGGTCGGCACCTCGGAGATGGGTGCGAACGCAGCCCTCGCACACACGGGCGCGATGGTGGGGGCCGATGAGGTGTTCTCCGCCGTGCTGCGGCGATACAACGCCATCCGCTGCGACGACTTCGCCGTCTGGCTCGAGCACCTGGAGGTGTTCTCGCGCAAGACCGCACCGCGCGGCAGGCGGATCGGCGCGATCACCAACTCCGGCGGCGAGGGCGAGTACTTCGCCGACAAGGCCGAGCAGGCCGGGATCCCGCTCCAGCCCTTCTCCCCGGAGCTCAAGGGCCGCCTGCTCGAGGAGTTTCCGAACTTCAGCGACGCCTCCCACATCGGCAACCCGGTCGACTGCTGGGCGATCGACGACGACCGCATCGTGTTCCCCCGCGTGCTGCAGCTGATGGCGGAGTCCGGGGAGTTCGACGTGCTGGTGTCGGCCAACGACCACAGCCACTGGCTGGTCGGCGGCGAGCGGGAGCTGCCGACCAACATCGCCAACGACCTGCTGGCGGCCACGGAGGGGACGGACATCTTTCCCTGCGTGATCACGGTGACGACAGCCGATCCGCCCGTCGAGGACCTCACCTGGGCGCGCCGGCACGACATTCCGATCCTGAAGAGCAGCCTGCCCGGACTGCGGGCGCTGGCGGCGCGGGTGAAGCACGAGCCGCGGTCGCCCGGCCGGTCGATGCCCGAGCCGGCAACGCCGATCCCGGGCGAGGGTGCGCTGCCCGAGCTCGACTCCGCGATGATCGCCTCCGGGTACGGCGTGCTCTACGTGCGTGCCGAGCGATGCAGGACGCCCGACGAGGCAGCGGCTGCCGCTGATCGGATCGGCTATCCTGTCGTCGTCAAGATCGACAACGTCGCGCACAAGGCTCGAGTCGCCGGCGTCGCCCTCAACCTCACCGATGCCGCAGGCGTCCGCGAGGCAGCGGAGCGAATGGGCGGTCAGGTGGTCGTTGCCGAGCAGGTCGGCGGTGGGCTCGAGGTGCTGGTGGGCTCGAAGCGAGACGACCAGTTCGGGCCTACGGTCGTGGTCGGCCTGGGAGGCGGCCTGGCCGAGGCGCTCGGGATTGTCACGACCGGCCTGGCGCCGATCGACCATGATGGCGCCCGCGAGCTGGTCGAGAGTCTGCCTCCGCTGCTGCGGCTGCTGGACGGCGAGGTGCCGGCCGGTCTGCTGGATGCCATCGTGGCTGTCTCCCGGATGGCGGCGGAGCATCCGGAGATCGAGGAGATCGACGTCAACCCGCTGCTGGTGTCACCTGAGCGCTCCGTTGCGCTCGACTGTCTGATCGTGCTGAAGGGAAGTGAGACTGCATGAGCGAAGCCGTGCTCTACGAGACACGCGGTCCGGCTGCGTGGATCACCATCAACCGACCGGAGAAGCTGAACGCGCTCAACGGCCCCGTGCTCGAGGGTCTGAACGCCGCGTTCGATCGCGCCGTGGCCGACCCGGACGTGAAGGTGGTGGTGCTGCGGGGCGCCGGCGAGCGGGCCTTCTCGGCGGGCTACGACCTGTCCGCGGAGGCCGCGCATTCCGACATCGGGGCTCACGAGTGGCACGAGGTGCTGGGCACCGACATCGACGCCACGATGAGGCTGTGGTCGCTGCCCAAGCCGACGATCGCCGCGGTGCGCGGCTACTGTCTGGCTGGAGGGTGTGAGCTGGCGATGGCCTGCGACATGATCGTCAGCGGCGAGAGCGGCCGCTTCGGGGAGCCCGAGATTCGCTACGGATCTGGCCCGGTGACGCTGCTGATGCCGTTCATCCTCGGCCAGAAGAAGACGAACGAGCTGCTGTTCACGGGCGACATGATCGATGCGGAAGCGGCCGAGCGGGCGGGAATGATCAACCGGGTCGTCGCCGACGACCAGGTCGACGCCGAGGTCGAGGCGCTTGTGCAGAAGATTGCCCCGACGCCGCTGCCGGTGCTGCGGCTGACCAAGATCGCCCTCGTGCGGGCGTTCGAGGCGATGGGGCTGCGCGAGGCAGTGAACATGAACCTCGACCTGTCGTCCATGCTGAACGCGGCGGACATGCCGGAGCAGCGAGAGTTCATGGAGATCGTCCGGGCACAGGGCCTGAAGGCGGCCCTGGCCTGGAGAGACAGCCGTTACGGCGAAGTACTGGGAGGAGTCAAATGAGCGTCACCAGCACCATCGATGCGACGCGTCTGGCCAAGCTGATCGAGACCGAAGAAGCGGTCTTCAACGAGAAGCACCGCAAGTCGCGTGAGACAACCGAGCGGGCGCGGCGCTCGCTGGCGGGCGGCGTTGCCTCCAGCTGGCAGGCGACCGATCCGCACCCGATCTACCTGGTCGAGGGCCACGGCTCCAAGGTGATCGACGTCGACGGCAATGAGTACGTCGACCTGCACAACGGCTACGGCGCCATGGCGGTCGGCCACGCACACCCGAAGATCGTCGAGACGGTGTCCCGACGCGTCGCGCTGGGCACGCACTTCGCCCAGCCGACCGAGGACTCGATCATCGTCGCCGAGCATCTGCAGCAGCGCTTCGGCCTGCCGCTGTGGCGCTTCGGCAACTCCGGCACCGAGGAGACGCTCGACGCCGTGCGCCTGATGCGGGCCTACACCGGCCGCGACATCGTGCTCAAGATCGAGGGCTCCTACCACGGCCACCACGATGCGCTGATGGTCTCGGTTGCTCCTCCGGCCAACAAGATCGGCCCCTACGACGACCCGGTGTCCGTTCCGCAAACGCTGGGCCTGCCGGCCGACTACGTCAAGCTGACCCGGGTCGTGCCGTTCAACGACCTCGACGCGCTCGAGCGGACGCTCGAGAAGTTCCGCGGACAGGTCGCCGGCATGATCGTCGAACCGGCCATGATGAACGCCGGCTTCGTGCTGCCCGAGGACGGCTACCTGGCGGGCGTGAAGGCCCTGCTGAAGGCCCACGGCGCGCTGCTGGCCTTCGACGAGGTCAAGACCGGCGCCACCATCCACTACGGTGGCGCCACCAAGCGCTTCGGCGTCACGCCTGACCTGTTGTGCCTGGCCAAGTCGGTCGGCGGCGGACTGCCCTGCGGGGCGCTCGGCGGCTCCGAGGAGGTCATGAGCTGGATCGCGGAGGGCAAGATCGACCAGGTCGGCACGTTCAACGGCAACCCGCTGACGATGGCGGCGATGCGGACGACGCTGACCGAGATCCTGACGCCCGACGCCTACGACGAGTTCGACCGGCTGGCCGAGATCATGCGCGCGGGCTGCGACGGCGTCATCGAGCGCAGTGGGATCGCCGGCTACACCACCGTGATCAGCGCCCGCGGCGCGGTCACCTACCGGGGCGAGCGGGTACGCAACTACCGCGACTACCTGGAGGTGTCCGACGAGCTGGGGTACGTCAACTGGCTCGTGCAGTTCAACCGCGGCGTGTTCATGGCGCCGTGGGGCAAGTCCGAGAACTGGACGTTGTCGGTTCAGCACACGGAGGACGACGTCCGCCGCTACGTTGACAACTTCGACTACCTCGGAAAGGCCCTCACCGCATGAAAGCAGTCGTCTTCGAGGAGCACGGCGGGCCGGAGGTCCTCAGCTACATCGAGATCCCCGATCCGGAGCCAAAGCCGTTCGAGGTCCTGATCGAGGTCAAGGCCGCCGGCGCGAACTTCAACGACATCTGGGCCCGGCGCGGCATGCCGGGCATGAAGGTCGTGTTCCCGCACGTGGCCGGGTCCGATGTGTCCGGCATCGTCCGGGCCGTCGGCTCCGAGGTGACCGGCAAGGGGTTCGGGTCGTCGACCGTCCAGGTGGGCGACGAGGTCGTCGTCCATCCCGGGCTGTCGTGCCGGACATGTGACATGTGCGTCTCCGGCCAGGAGTTCTTCTGCCGGCAGTTCCTGATCTGGGGCTTCCAGACCGGGCCCAACGACGGCGGCCACTCCGAGCTGGTGACGATGCCGGCGGTGAACGTGCTTCCCAAGCCGGCGAACCTGACGTTCGAGGAGGCGGCCTCGATGCCGCTGGTGCTGGAGACGGCGTGGCGGATGCTGGTCACCCGGGCGAAGATCCAGCCGGACGAGAACGTGCTGATCTGGGGCGGCGTCGGCGGCCTCGGGGTGATGGCGATCCAGATCTGCAAGCTGTTCGGGGCCAACCCGATCCCGGTGGTCGGCGGCAAGGAGAAGATCGCGCTTGCCGAGTCGCTGGGTGCGGAACACGTCATCGACCGCAGCGAGCAGGACGTCGCCGCTGAGGTGAAGGCGATCACCAAGAAGGTCGGCGCCGACGTCGTCTTCGAGCACTCGGGCGAGGCGACCTGGCCGACCTCGATGGCTTCGCTTCGGTGGGGCGGCCGGCTCGTGGTCTGCGGGGCCTCCACCGGCTTCGCGGCTGTCACCGACCTCCGCTTCCTGTGGAACAAGCAGCAGAACCTGCTGGGCAGCCACCTCTCGAACAAGGCGGAGCTGTCGGCGGCTCTGAAGGCGGTCGAGGCCGGCCACATCAAGCCGGTCATCGACCAGGTCATGCCGCTCAGCGATGCCCCCAGGGGGCAGCAGCTGATGGAGGACCTGAAGGTCCAGGGCAAGATCGTCTACGTGCCATAGCGTCCAGGCCGGCCACCGGGCATACTGCCCGCGTGGCCGGCCCTCGGATCGCCGTGGTTGGGCACGTCGAGTGGGTGATCCACACCGACGCGCCGTTCATCCCGCCAGCGGGCGAGATCGTTCATCTCGCCAACCCGCTGGAGCAGCCTGCCGGCGGCGGCGCCGTCACGGCGGTTGCGATGGCGCGGATGGGCGCGGAGGTGACGTTCCTGACCGCCGTCGGCACCGACGTCCCGGTGGTGGCCGACCTGGAGCAGCTCGGCCTGCGGATGCGGGTGGTCGAACGGCCGTTGAAGCACACCCGGGCCCTGGTCATGCGCGATCCCTCGGGAGAGCGCACGATCGCGGTGATCGGCGACAACCTGCAGCCGATGGCCGCCGACCCACTGCCCTGGGACGAGCTGCACGAGATGGACGGCGCCTACTTCACCGGCAGCGATCCGGCCACGCTGCAGCTGGCCCGCCGCGCACGGGTGCTGGTGGTGGCAGCGCGCAGGTTCGAGGTGCTCGTCCGCAGCGGGGTTACCGCGGACGTGCTGGTCGCCAGCGCGCACGACCGCGGCGAGCAGTTCGACCTCCACCGCCTCGAGCACAAGCCGCGGCACGTGGTGATCACCAACGGCGCGCATGGCGGTACCGGCTACGACCCTGTGCCCCCGCCGGGGCCGGTGGTGGATGCCTACGGCGCCGGCGACACGTTTGCCGCCGGAGTCGTCTTCGGCCTGGCGAGTGGCGAGCCTCTGCCCGATGCTCTCCATCGCGGCGCCGCGGCCGCGGCCGAGGCCCTGACCTGGCGGGGCGCCTACCCACCGCAAGGCGGCTGAAGGACTTGGTAGGCTCTCTCCCAGTGAAGCGCCCCGCCGCCCTGCTCATCGCCCTCGTCGCGGCGGCGCCGCTCGCGGCGGGCTGCAACAGCAACTCGGGCGTTGCGGCGTCCGGTCAGGCGAACCTTCCCAACGGCCAGAAGCTGTTCGTCGCCACCTGCGGCGGGTGCCACACGCTGTCAGAAGCGGGTACCAAGGGCACGATCGGCCCCAACCTCGACGAGGCCTACGTGCAGCCGCGGATGAACGGCTTCAACCCGACCTCGTTCGAGGCCCTGGTGCGGGAGCAGATCGCCAACGGCTCGACGTTCGTCCATCCGCCGATGCCGGCGAATCTGCTGAAGGGTGAGGACGCGCAGGACGTGGCGGCCTACGTCGCCGCCGTCGCGGGCGTTCAGCTCGAAAAGGAGCTGAAGTCGAGCCCGACCGCGACACCGACGCCGTGAGCGCTGCCGCGCACGAGTACCTCCCGGTGCACGGGATGTCCTGCGGCGGGTGTGAGCAGAAGGTGCGCGATGCCGTCGAGGCGCTGCCGGGGGTCGACCGTGCGCTCCCCGAGCACATCGGCGACGAGGTCGAGGTCTACTACGACCCGGCGGTCGTCGACCTCGAGGCCATCCGGGCGGCGATCCGCGCCGCCGGCTTCGCCGCGTAGTCCGAACGAACTCATATTGCGTCCTTCGGAGCAAAAAAGACCGACGACCCGCTAGGCGGGCCGTCGGAGGAGGCAGGTAGCTGCGAGGTGTGGGCACGTTCGATCGCAGCGTCCGTGGCGATTGTCTATGTGGGTTGTACGGAAAAGCAATCCGTTTGGTAAACGATTTGTAAGGAACCGCAATAGCGCTTCCAGAGCGGAACTGGGCGTAATCTGTCGCCCTGCGAAGCGCGGCGGGAGCGGTGACACTGCCGGTAGACTCCCCGCCCGGCAGCCAGCCAGACGACCGGGAAGGCGGGGGTTAGTGGATCTGTACGAATACCAGGGCAAACAGCTCTTCGCGCGCTTTGGCATCCCCGTCTCGGACGGCCTGATCGCCTCCTCGCCGGAGGAGGCCCGGGCCAACGCCGAGCAGCTCGGCGACCCCGTGATGGTGAAGGCGCAGGTCCTGGCCGGCGGCCGCGGCAAGGCCGGCGGCGTGAAGTACGCGGCGACTCCCGACGATGCCGAGCAGCACGCACGGGCGATCCTGGGCATGGACATCAAGGGCCACCTGGTTCGCCGGGTCTGGATCGAGCGGGCGTCGGACATCGAGCGCGAGTACTACTTCTCGATCACGTTCGACCGCGGCGCGAAGAAGCCGTTCTTCATGCTCACGACCGAGGGCGGCGTGGACATCGAGAAGCTGGCCGACGAGGAGCCCGAGAAGATCGCCAAGCTGCACATCGACCCGCTGACCGGCTTCCTGCCCTTCCACGCCCGCTCGCTGTGCTTCGGCGCCGGCATCCCCCGCGAGGAGATGAAGCAGGTCTCCCAGATCATGGAGAAGGCGTACCGCGCGTTCGTCGAGACCGACGCCATGCTGGTCGAGATCAACCCGCTGATCGTGACGCCCGAGGGTGAGGTGCGCGCGCTCGACTCGAAGTACACGGTCGACGACAACGCGCTCTTCCGGCACCCCGACATCGCCGAGATGCGCGACGTCGCGGCGGCGGATCCCCAGGAGCAGCTGGCGCGCGAGAAGGGGGTCAACTACGTCAAGCTCGACGGCGACGTTGGCATCCTCGGCAACGGCGCCGGCCTGGTCATGTCGACGCTCGACGTGGTCGCCCTGGCCGGAGGCAAGCCGGCAAACTTCCTCGACGTCGGCGGTGGCGCGAAGGCCGAGGAGATCGTGACGGCGATGGAGGTGCTGCTCTCCGACACCAAGGTCAAGGCCGTGCTCTTCAACGTGTTCGGCGGCATCACCCGCTGCGACGAGGTGGCCCGCGGCGTTCTCGAGGCGCTCGAGCAGCTCGAGGTCGAGGTGCCGCTCGTTGTCCGTCTGGACGGCACCAACGACGTCGAGGGCCGTCAGATCCTGGCCGATGCCGCGCCGCCCAACGTGTTCGTCGAGCCGACCATGCTCGGTGCCGCCGCCAGGGTCGTCGAGCTCGCGGGAAAGGCAGCGTGAGCACCTGATGCCGATCATCGTGACGTCGGAGACGCGGCTGGTCGTGCAGGGCATCACCGGCCGCGAGGGCAGCTTTCACGCGCTGCGCAACAAGGCCTACGGCACGAAGGTCGTGGCCGGGGTGACGCCGGGCAAGGGTGGGCAGGACGTCGAGGGCGTCCCGGTCTTCGACACCGTGGCCGAGGCAGTCGAGCGCGAGGACGCGAACACGGCGATGGTGTTCGTCCCGCCGCCGTTCGCGGCCGACGCCATCTACGAGGCGGTCGACGCCGGCTGCGGCACCGTCATCTGCATCACCGAGGGCATCCCCGCGCACGAGATGCTGCGGATCTACAACTACATCCGGCCGCGGGGCGTGACGCTGCTGGGCCCCAACTGCCCGGGTGCGCTGTCGCCCGGCGTTGCCAACGTCGGCATCATCCCGGCTCAGGTGTTCGCCCAGGGACGGATCGGCCTCGTGTCGCGCTCCGGCACGCTGACCTACCAGATCGGCAAGGAGCTGGCCGACCTCGGCCTCGGCAACTCGACGATCGTCGGCATCGGCGGCGACCCCGTCGTCGGGATGTCGTTCATCGACGTGCTGGGGAGGTTCGAGGCCGACGAGGGAACCGACCTGGTCGTGATGGTCGGCGAGATCGGCGGCGACGAGGAGGAGAAGGCGGCCGCCTTCATCGCCGAGCAGATGAAGACCCCGGTCGTCGCCTACATCGCCGGCTTCCAGGCACCGCCGGGCAAGACGATGGGCCACGCGGGTGCGATCATCTCCGGCTCCTCAGGCACCGCTGCGGCGAAGAAGGAGGCGCTGGAGGCGCACGGCGTCAAGGTCGGCTCCAGTCCCACCGAGGCTGCGCAGCTCGCAGCCGAGGCGATGTAGATGAGTGATCGGCATCTCTCGCGGGCCTGGCCGCTGCGAGGGGTTGGTCGTTGATGTCGGCCGGGATGGCTGCGCCTGCGAACCTGCACCTCGCGGTGTCCGCGGGTCGCGCCAATACGACCTACGGGTATTGACGCGCCCCGCGTTCAGCGCGAGGCACGGGTTCTCGCCGCCCAGGACACCACGCGAGATACCGATCACTCATCTAGAGTGGCATCCGTGGACACGATCTCGTTCGCACGCGGCGTCCCCTCCGCCGACCTGCTGCCTGTCGACGACCTACGCGCGGCGGCAGCGAGGGCGCTCGAGGACGACCCGGCCGGCGCGCTGTCCTACTCGCCCGGCGGCTACCGGCCGCTGCGCGAGTGGATCGGCCAACGCCACGGCGTCTCGTCCGACCGGGTGCTGATGCTGAACGGGTCGCTGCAGGGCGTTGTATTCGTCGCCCAGCACCTGTTCCACACGAGCGGTGGGCGGCTGGTGGTCGAGGACCCCACCTACGATCGGACGCTGATCGCGATGCGTACCTTCGGTGCCGAGATCACCGGCGTGGCGCTGACCCCCGAGGGCATCGACACCGACGTGCTCGAGCGCGTGTTGGACGCTGGGCCGGCTCCCAAGCTGCTGTACGTCATCCCCGCCTTCCAGAACCCGTCCGGACTGACGCTCTCGCTCGAGCGCCGCCACCGGCTGCTCGATCTCTGCCGCGAGCATGGCGTGCTGGTGATGGAGGATGACCCCTACGGCCTGCTGCGGTTCGAGGGCGACGCGCTGCCGACGCTGCACGAGCTGGACGGCGGCGACAACGTGATCCATTCCTCGTCGTTCACCAAGACCGTTGCGCCCGGAATCCGCACGGGCTACCTGGTGCTGCCCGAGCGGCTGGTCGCGCCCCTCGCCCGGATCTCTGAGAACACCGTGATCGGCCCGAACACCCTGGCCGAGGCGACCCTCGACGCGTACTGCCGCGCGGGACGCTTCGAGCCCAACGTGGCGCGGGCGACAGCCGCTCTCAAGGAGCGGCGCGATGCGATGGAGGCGGCCCTCCGCGAGCACTTCCCCCCGGACGCCCGCTGGACGACGCCCAGCGGCGGCTACTTCTACTGGGTCGATTTGCCCGAGCAGTTCGATACGGGGGCGCTGCTGACCGCGGCCAGCGAGCGCGGGGTCCCGTTCGTGAAGGGCGCCGACTTCTGCATCGGCGGCGGCGGCCGCTCGTCGCTGCGCCTCGCTTTCAGTGCGGTCAAGCCCGAGCAGATCAGCGAGGGCATCGCCCGCCTCGGCTCCCTGCTCGCCGAGCAGCGCGAGCCAGCGGCGGTGTAAGAAGGCTTCGGCGCGCCCCGCCGGTGGCCGCCGGGTGTCACTCCGGCCGGAGCTCGCTCGTACTGTCAGCCGACCTGCGGCGTTACTCTGAGGTGGTGTCAGCCGCCGTCACGGTCGAGGAGTACATCGCGAATGCGCCGTCCGATCAGCGGGGTGCGCTCGAACTGCTCCGACAGCTGTGCCGGGAGGAGTTGGCAGGCTTCGACGAGGCGATCAGGTACGGCATGCCGTCCTACCTCCGCGACGATGCCGTCGAGGTGGCCTTCGCGAACCAGAAGGCGTACGTCTCCTTCTACGTTCTTCGGCAGGCAGCGCTCTTGGCCTACAGCGATCGGCTCACCGGGCTCTCGGTCGGCAAGGGCTGCATCCGGTACCGGCGATCGGACCAGATCGACGAGGCTGTGGTGCGCTCCATTCTTGGCGCAACCATGCGCGATACCGGCGCGATCTGCTGAGCTACGCCCTCGCGGTCAGGCCACGCCGACGACCACGCGGCCGCCCTGCTGCCAGGCCGGTGCCGTGTAGACCGGGGTCTCGACCAGCCGCGGCTGGCGAGGCGCGACCATCTGGCCGCGGATTGCCGGCCGGAACGTGGGGCACGGTTCCGAGAGGTTCAACGCACACAGGCTCGTCTTGCGAAAATAGCAGTCGTTACAGGTAACGCAACGAGCCTTTTGTGTCACGGGGTGCCTCCGTCGGGGTTGAACGTGCGGGTCGCGAGCGGCAAGTGTACGGGCGCCCCGCCGGGGAACGCCAGCGTTGTCGCGATGGAATTCCCGCTGTTTGCGGGAGAACGCGATTACCGCTTCGTCACCGCGGAGCGAGGTGGTGGATCGCGGCCAGCGCCTGGTCGAACGACGTGACGCCGACGATCTTGATCTTGCTGTCCGCGGCGGCTTTCGCATCGCGGTAATTACCACCGCCCTTTGGCACGATGAACGTCTGGGCGCCTGCCTCGATCGCTCCGATCGTCTTCTGTTTGACGCCCCCGATCGGGATCACGGAGCCGTTCAGCGCGAGCTCACCGGTGACCGCCACCTTGTTCCCGTGGAGGAGCTTGCGCCCGGTCAGGCTGTCGTAGATGTCCAGCGCAAAGGCGAGCCCGGCCGAGGGGCCGCCGATGCCTGCGGTCGAGAAGTGGACGTGCACGGGGATGCGGCCGATGTGGACGGCGTCTGCGATCCCCACGCCGACCAGCGCGCGGCTGTGGTCCTTCGGATCGCGCACGGTGGTGACGGTCACCGTCTTGCCGCGCCGGAGCGCGAGGCGCACCGATTGGCCGGGGGCGATCCCGCTCATCGCGCTGGTCATCTGAGTGGCGTTGGCCACCTTGCGCCCGTTGATCGCGGTGATGATGTCGCCGACTTCGATGCCGGCCTTCTGCGCCGGCATGTTGGGATACAGATAGGCGATCTGGGCGCCCAGGGGCACCAGCTGCACCTTGAGCCCCGCCGCCCGCTCCGCCACCGCCTGGGCGGTCTCCTGGGACGTCGCCATTGCCTGGAAGTCCTCGTGCACGCGCTGCGTCTCGGACTGGCCGGGAGCCAGCACCTCCTTGTCGGGCACCAGCGACGCGCCGTGGACGAGGTACTCCGCCCAGTACTTCTCGATCAGGTTCGCCTGCAGCAGCTTGACGTCGACGAAGTAGAAGCCGCTCCCGGGCGCCGGCGGCTTGCCGCCGGGGACGGTGACGGCGTTCACGGTCGGGTGCGCCTGGTCGGGCAGGAAGGCGAAGTAGCCGGACTGGGTCGCCCAGCCGTAGACGCCGACGCCGAGCGCCAGCGCTGCGGACGCAGCGAATGCCACCGGCCAGCGGGGCTTGCGAAGCTTCTTCTCCTGCATCATCAGCCCGCGACCGCCAGCGACGCGGCCACCGCCGCGATGCCGACCGCCACGACCGCGAGCGCGATCAGCGGGGTCAGCGGGCTGTAGGCGATGTGCCCCCTGCCGAAGCGGGACAGGATCAGACCGACCAGCACGCCGCCCGCCAGCCCGCCGAGGTGGCCGCCGATCGAGATGCCGGGAACGCCGAAGGTGATGATCAGGTTGATCACCAGCAGGCCGCCGATCGGCCCGGCCAGCAGCGCCATGCCGCGTTGCCGCTCGAGCACGAACAGCGCGCCCATCAGCCCGAAGATGGCGCCGGACGCGCCGGCGCTGGGAGAGCCCGGGTTGATCAGGAGGGCGCCCAGGCTGGCGGTCAGTGCCGAGACGAAATAGATCATGCCGAATCGCAGCGTGCCGACGTAGGGCTCGAGCACGCCGCCCAGGATCCACAGGGCGTACATGTTGAACGCGATGTGGAGCAGGCCGTAGTGCATGAACGCGTTGCTGACCAGCCGCCAGTACTGGCCCTGCTGGATGCCCGTCGTTGTGATCTGCAGCTCACGGCCGAGGTGGTTGATGTCGGCCGTCGAGAACCCGAGGCTGATCTTGTTGGTGAGCGCGAAGATCACGAGGTTGGCACCGATCAGCGCATAGGTCAGCACCGGCGCCTTGGTGACCGTCCGCTGGAATGAGGCGCGCTGCCGCGGTGCGCCGCGACCGGCGCATTCCGGGCAGCGGATGCCGACTGCGGCGTGGGTCATGCATTCGGCACAGATCGGGCGGCCGCAGTTCGAGCAGGCCAGCCCGGTCTCCCTGTCGGGATGGCGGTAGCAGCTTGTCACCGGGTCGGTCACAGCCTCAGTGTACGTGTGGGCCCTGGGAGCTTCCTGTGAAGGCGCTGGGAGGGAGCCGCTACCAGATTCCCCGCAGCAGACCACCGTCGACGGGGATCACGGTGCCCGAAACGTAGGCCGCCGGAGTCGAGCAGAGGAAGGCGATCACCGCCGCGATCTCGTCCGCCGTGCCCAGCCGGCGGGCGGGTATCCCGGCCATCGCCTGCTGCCTCGCCGCCTCGGGATCGGGGTAGGCCTCCCACAGCTCGCGGATCCGGGCCGTGTCGATCTGGCCGGGCGCGATCGTGTTCACCGTGATGCCGTCGGGGCCGAGCTCGTGGGACAGGCTCTTGGCCCAGCCGACGACACCGGGCCGCACCGCGTTTGAGAGCACGAGCTGGACGATCGGCTCGCGCACCGACCAGGAGGTGATGTTCACGATCCGGCCACGGCCGCTCTGCTTGAGGTACGGAAGGGCGTGGCGGGTCAGCCGGACGGCGCTGTGCAGCGACAGCTCGAACGCGTCCGCCCATGCCTCGGCGGGCACCTCCTGGAAGGTACCCCGCGGTGGGCCGCCGGCGTTGTTGACGATGATGTCGAGCCGCCCGCGAGCGCTCACCGTCATGTCGACCGCAGCCTCGAGCGCAACGTTGTCCCGTACGTCGCCGGCCAGGATCAGCGCGTCGGGCACCTCGGCCTTCGCCTGCTCCAGCCGCTCCTGGCTGCGCGCGAACATGGTCACGGCACAGCCCTCGGCGGCCAGGGCGGCGGCGGTCGCGCGGCCCATGCCGGAGGACGCTCCGCAGACGATGGCTGCGGTTCCCTCGAGTCCCAGATCCACGGTCGGTACGATACCGGCCCATGCGCTACGGCCCGGCCGACTCGTCGCAGACTCCCCGGTTCACCGGCGTTCGAACCTTCATGCGGCTGCCCTACGTCGAGACGCTCGAGGACGTGGACGTCGCCATCATCGGTGTGCCGACCGACGACGCGGTGTCGTACAAGTCGGGGGCGCGGTTCGGCCCCGAGGGCATCCGCAGCGCGTCTGCGCTTCTGCGTCCCTACAACCAGCGGCTGCGCGTGGACGTCACCGAGCATCTGTCGCTGATCGACCACGGCGACTCGCCGACCGTCCCCGGCTATCACCTGGAGACGCTGAAGCGGATCCAGGAGCACCTGGAGCCGGTGCATCGAGCCGGCGTCGTGCCGCTCTGCCTCGGCGGCGACCATTCGATGGTGCTCGCCGAGCTGCGCGCCGCCGCCGCCGTGCACGGCCCCCTGGCGTTGGTCCACCTCGACGCACACGCCGACGTCTGGGAGTCCTACTACGGCGCCCGCTACTTCCACGGCACGATCTTCAAGCGCGCGGTGGAGGAGGGCGTGGTCGACCCGCACGCCTCGGTGCAGGCCGGGATGCGCGGGACGCTCTACGGCGCGTCGGACATCGAGGCGCCCCGCCAGCTCGGCTACGACGCGATCTACTGGGACGAGCTCGAGCAGATGACCCCGGACGCCTACGGCGACCGCGTGCGAGCGCGCGTCGGTGACCGCCCTGCGTTCCTGTCCTTCGACATCGACTTCGTCGACCCCGCGTTCGCCCCGGCCACCGGAACGCCCGAGGTCGGCGGCCCGAGCAGCGGCCAGGCGCTCGCCTACGTACGGGCGCTGACCGGTATCGACTTCCGGGCGTTTGACTGCGTCGAGGTCGCCCCGGTCTACGACCAGCCGGCCAACATCACTGCCTGGGTGGCGGCGAGCGCGTGCTTCGAGATGCTGTCGCTGCTGGCGCTGCGCCGCGCCGGCCGCTAGAGCCCGACCCTGGCTCGGGCTCTCACAGGCCCATCACCTCGACGAGCTCACGGACGGCGGCAGCCGAGCGGTCGAGCTGGCCGCGCTCGTCCGATGAGAGCTCGATCTGGATGATCTCCTCGAGGCCGGTGGCGCCCAGCCGGCAGGGGACGCCGACGAAGATGCCGTCCAGGCCGTACTCGCCCTGCAGGTGGGCCGCGCAGGGCAGCACGCGCTTCTGGTCGAGGACGATGGAGTCGACCATCTCGCAGACCGACGCCGACGGCGCGTAGTACGCGGATCCCGACTTCAGCAGCTTGACCACCTCGGCGCCGCCGTCGCGCGTGCGCTGCACGATCTCGGCCAGCCGCTCGGGCTCGATCAGCTCCGTGACCGGGATCCCGGCCACGTTGGTGTTCGATGCGACGGGCACCATCTGGTCGCCGTGGCCGCCGAGCACGAACCCGGTCACGTCGCGCACCGACACGCCCAGCTCCCAGGCCAGGAACGTGCGGAAGCGGGCGGAGTCGAGGACGCCGGCCATGCCGATCACGCGCTCACGCGGGAAGCCTGCCTCCTTGAAGGCCACCTGGCACATCGCGTCCAGCGGGTTGGTGACCACGATCAGAATCGTCTCCGGCGAGCGGGCGACCAGGTTCCTGGTCACGTCGGCGACGATCTTCTGGTTGGTCGTCAGCAGGTCGTCGCGGCTCATCCCAGGCTTTCGGGCGATGCCCGACGTGATCACGCAGACTGCCGAGCCGGCGGTCTCCTCGTAGCTGTTGCTGCCGACCACGTTCGGCTCGTAGCCGACGACCGGGCCGGTCTCGTTCAGGTCAAGCGCCTTGCCCTGCGGAAGACCCTCCACGATGTCGACCAGCACCACGTCGGCGTAGTCGCGCTCGGCCAGGCGCTGGGCGGTCGTCGCCCCCACGTTCCCTGCTCCGACGACAGTGACTTTGACTCGACTCATTGGGTGATCCCCCCGGGGTTCGCGGACTTCGATTTCGGCCGGGGATTCTCGCACGATTGGCTAGCATCCGGTCGAAGTCGAGGAGGATGGAGGCGCCGGCATGGCCGAGAAGGGTGGACTAGAGGGGGTCGTGGTGGCGCGCAGCCGGCTGTGCTCGATCGACGGGCAGCGCGGCGTGCTGATCTACGGCGGGTACGACGTCAACGACCTCGCCGACCACTCCAGCTACGAGGAGGTCTGCTTCCTGATCCTGCGCGGCCGGCTGCCGCAGCAGGACGAGCTCGATGGGTTCCGGGCGGAGCTGGCGTCGGCCCGGGAGTTGAGCGGTGAGACCGCCGAGGTCATCGACATGCTGGCGAGCCATGCAGCTCCCATGGAGATGCTGCGCACGGCAGTCTCCGCCGACTCCTTCGACGATCCCGACAAGGACTCGAACGATCCCGAGGCCGACTTCCGCAAGGCCACACGGCTGATCGCCCGGATGCCGACGATGGTGGCCCGCTACGCCCGCCGCAGGCAGGGACAAGAGCCGATCGCGCCGGACGCCCGCTACGGCCATGCCGAGAACTTCCTGCGCATGCTGACCGGCGAGGATCCCGGCGCCACAGCCGTCAAGACCTTCGACGTCGCGCTGATCCTGCACGCCGACCACGAGATGAACGCCTCGACGTTCACCGCACGCGTGATCGCCTCGACGCTCTCGGACATGCACTCGGCGATCACCGGGGCAATCGGGGCGCTGAAGGGGCCGCTGCACGGCGGCGCCAACGAGCAGGTGATGCACCTTCTGGAGGACATCGGCACCGACGAGGGCGTCGAGGACGACATCCGCGCCCGGCTCGGCCGGCACGAGCGGATCATGGGCTTCGGCCACCGCGTCTACAAGACCTACGACCCGCGGGCGGTCATCCTCAAGCGCTTCTCCAAGCAGCTCGCCGACCAGTCCGGCGAGCCGCAGTGGTACTCGATGAGCGAGCACGTCGAGAAGGCGGTGATGGACGAGAAGGGGCTGTACCCCAACGTCGACTTCTACTCAGCCTCGACCTACCACTACCTGGGCATCGAGACGGGGCTGTTCACACCGATCTTCGCCATGAGCCGGATCGTCGGCTGGGCAGCCCACGTGATCGAGCAGCACGGAGACAACCGGCTGATCAGGCCCAGCTCGGAGTACATCGGCCCGCCGCCGCGCGACTACGTGCCCATCGAGCAGCGCTCGGCGCCCGAGGCCGCCTGAGCAACCCCGGGCGCCTTAGAGCGCCTAACAGAATGCCTCGTGGCGCCTGGCAAGCGTCGGGCTGGCGCTGGAGGCGAATGCGCGTCTTGCCCAGATGAACTCCGTATATGGGCTGCACCACGCATTCGCCTCCAACTGGCCCGCCACCGGCCATCCATCCACGACTCATTCTGTTAGGCGCTCTTTGCGCTCCCCTCCCTACGAGGCAGGCCGGATGTTCTGGTTGACCCGGAAGGTGTTCTCCGGGTCGTACTTGGCCTTGATCTGCGCCAGCCGCGGGTAGTTGTCGCGGTAGGTCGCCTGGACGCGCTCCTGGCCTTCGTCCATCATGAAGTTGACGTACGCGCCTCCGGCGGAGTACGGGTGCGTCGCCTCCCAGTAGTCGACCGTCCAGTCGCGGATCATGCCGGCGTTGGCCGGTTCGGGGTCGACGCCCACGATCACCTCGGCCCAGGTCACGTCCCGGTAGCTGAAGGGCGTGTCGGTCGAGCCGACGTCGTGCACCGCCCCGTCGATCGGGTACATGTGCATCTGCGACCCGCCGACCGGCATCTTCTCGGCAGCCTCGGCGTGCCGTGCGATCGCCTCGTCGGGCAGCTCCCGCACGAAGTCGGCCCGCCAGTACCACTGCAGCCCGGTCGGCAGCAGCGGGTCGAACAGCCCCTGCAGCGCCGGGAACGGCATCTGGCCGACGGCGTGGAGCAGCGGAGTGCCGACCTCGAGCATGGGGGCGATCGCCTCGGCGGCGTCCTCCTCCGACCCGGTGTGGCACCAGATCACGGCCGCCACCTTCTGCAGGTGGAGCTCCTCCGGGAACAGAGGCACGGGCGGCACCGTGAGGAACGCAAAGAACCCGTTCAGCTCGCGGTCGGCCGCCGGGATGAACTCCCGGTAGGCCTGCAGCACCTCGGTCGCCTGCTCGAGCGGCCAGAACGTCGGCCCGGCGTTGACCATGGCGACGGGATGCGTCCGGAACAGGAACGACGTGACCACGCCGAAGTTGCCGCCGCCGCCGCGGAGCGCCCAGAACAGGTCTGAGTTCTCGTCCGCGCTCGCCCGCACCGTGCGGCCGTCCGCCAGCACGACCTCGGCCTCGAGCAGGTTGTCGACGGTCAGGCCGTACTGCCGTGACAGGTGGCCGATGCCGCCGCCGAGCGACAGGCCTCCGACGCCGGTCGATCCGAAGATCCCGAACGGCGTTGCCATCCCTTTCTCGTGGGTGGCCGCGTCCACCTCCGACAGCTTGGCCCCGCCGCCCACCCGCACGGTGCGGGCGTCGGCGTCGACCTCGACCGAGTTGATCTGCGACAGGTCGATGACGACCCCGTCGTCGACGACGCCCAGACCGGCGCCGTTATGGCCGCCGCCGCGCACGGCGAGCGGTGCGTCGTGTATCCGGGCGAACCCGATCACCGCAGCCACGTCGGAGGCGGAGGTGCAGCGCGCGATCACCGCGGGCTTGCGGTCGATCATCGCGTTGTACACCTTGCGGGCCTCGTCGTAGCCGGCGTCGTCCGGCCCGATCAGCTCGCCCGCGAACCCCTGCTGGGCGAGCTCCGCACGCGCAGCCTGCGCCAGCGAACCCGTAACAGTTGACATGTGATCCCCTTCCACTCTCGTTGGTGCAACCGATCGCGAACCACGGTATGTGGCCGGTCGTTGGGTCGCATGACGCGATCTGACCCACTTTTCTTCCCGTGGGGCGGAGTAATCTCTGCGGGCGAATAGTCAGGTCTGACCATCGAGCCCGATCTTCAGGGAGATCCGCCCGCCGTGTCGCTGCTTCCCGGACCGCTCCGCCTGACCCCGTCGTTCCCGTTTGTGGGCCGGCCGCGGGAGCTCGCGACCCTGCGCTCGTTGCAGCCGCGGGCGCGGGCCGAGGGCAGGCGGGTCGCGTTGATCGGCGGGGAGCCCGGATCGGGCAAGAGCCGGCTCGTTCGCGAGTTCGTCCGGGAGGCCGCCGCCGATGACTCGACGGTGCTGTACGGCGCGTGCGACGCGGTCGTCCGCACGTCGTACCAGCCGTTCGTCGAGGCGCTCTCGGCGCTCGTCCGCGACACCGATCCCGACCAGCTCCGTGAGGACATGGGGCCGGGCGGCGGGGAGCTCACCCGGCTGTTGCCGGACCTCGCGAGCGTTGCCGGTCCGCTCGCGGCCCCGCTCAGCGGTGATCAGGATACGGAGCGGCACCGGCTCCACCTGGCCGTCGCCGAGCTCCTGCGCAACACCAGCATGCGCCGGCCGGTGCTGCTGGTGATCGAGGACGGCCACTGGGCCGACACGGCCAGCCTGCTCCTGCTGCGGCATCTTGCCCGAGACGCGGCGGATGCGCGGATGCTCATGGTCGCCACGTTCCGCGACACCGAGGCTGACGTGCCGGCCGAGCTGTCGGACACGCTGGCCGACCTGCGCCGGTCGGAGGGAGTTGTCAGGCTGCGCCTCGGCGGGCTGGAACCGGCAGAGGTCGCTGAGTTCCTTGCCCGGTCGGTCGGTGGCGAGGTCGACGTGGAGTTGCTCGCCCTGGCCGGAAACCTCACCGACCTGACCTCCGGAAACCCCTTCCTGATCACCGAGCTCTGGCGGATGCTGCTCGAGACGGGCGCCGTCGAGATCGGCGACGGCGGCATCCGCATGACACAACCCCTGGCATCGATCGGCACACCCGAGAGCGTCCGGGAGGTGGTTGGACAGCGGGTCGCACGGTTGGCGCCGGAGACGGTCGGCGTCCTCCAGACCGCGGCGGTGGTCGGTCCCGAGTTCTCGTACGACATCCTGCGCCGCGCCGAGGCGCCCGACGACGCCGTGCGCACGACGGCGCTCCACGAGGCGGTGCGCAGCGGGATGATCGAGGAGCTTGCGGGCCGGTCGCTGTCGTTCCGGTTCTCGCACGAACTTGTGCGCCGCACGCTCTACGACCAGCTCGGCGCGGTACGCAGGGCGGAGCTGCACCTGCGGGTGGGACGCGCGCTCGAGGAAGCCGGCCAGCCGATGACCCCGCGGTTGCTGGCCGACCTCGCCCACCACTTCACCTGCGCTGCGCCGATCGGGGAGACCGCCCGCGCAGTCGACTACAACCTGCGCGCGGCGCGCGCCGCTGACACGGCCCTCGCGTTCGACGAGGCGGCTGAGCGCTTCGCGACCGCCCTCGACCTCGGGATCGACGATCCGGCCGAGCGCGCCGTCGCGTCGACGGAGCTCGGCAAGGCATGCTTCCGGGCCGGCCGCTCCGCCGCCGCCCTGGACGCGTTCCGCACCGCCGCCGGTGTGGGACGTGAGCTGGCCGACGGAGAGCTGGTCGCCGCAGCCGCGATCGGCTTCGAAAGCTGCTGCTGGCGGCTCGGTGTCTCCGACGAGGGCGCGCTCGAGCTGCTCGAGGAGGCCCGGGCGCTGCTGCCCGAAGGCGATTCCGAGCAGCTCGTGATGGTCCTGGGAGGACTGGCGCGCGCCCACGCCTTCATCGGCGAGCACGAGCGCAGCGCTCGGTATCGCGAGGAAGCCGTCGCCATGGCGCGCCGCCTCGACGACCGCCTGGGCCTCGCCTCGGTGCTGATGGGCTCCTACTGGACCCGGGGATCGGCCCGCACGGAGGAGGTCATCGAGATGCTCGTCGAGGCGCGTGACGTCGCGGCGGATCTGGGTGAGTCGGAACTACAGGCCGAGTCGGCCGAATGGCGCATCTCTGCGCTGATCACGATGTCGCAGCTCGCACTGGCACGCCAGGAGCTGGTCGCGGTCCATTCGCTGGCTGAGGAGGTAGGGCAGCCGTTCATCCTCCACGTCGCGGAGCATTATGCGGCGACGATCGCGCTTGCGGAGGGCCGGCTCGATCTCGCCGAGCAGCACGCCGAGCGCTCGCGCGAGTGGGCAAGGCTATTGACCGGCCGGGATCCGTCCGGCATCTACGGGGTGCAGATGTTCAGCATCCGCCGGGAGCAGGGACGGCTCGCGGAGCTGGCCCCGGCCGTCCGGTTGATGGCACGGGACGACGGTGCCCAGGGCATCCTGGCGGCCTGGCCTGGTCGCGCTGCTCGCGGAGCTCGAGATGTTCGACGAGGTACGGCGGGAGCTAGATGGGTTCCGCCACCGTGGGCTCGACGAGCTGCGGGTGGGCCTGTGGGGCGCCGCGCTGTCGTATCTCACCGACGGCTGCGCGGCGGTCGAAGATGCCGCGATGGCCGGGACGCTCTATGCGGAGCTCGAACCGATGCGGGGCCGGAACCTGGTGATCGGCCACGGGGTTGCGTGCTACGGCGCCGCCGATCGCTACCTGGGAATGCTGGCCGCCACCATCGGCGATCGCCGGCTGGCGGCGGAGCATTTTGAGGACGCGCTGGCGCTGAACCGGGAGATGGGCGCACGCACGTATCTGGCGCACAGTGCGTACCAGTACGGCCGCATGCTGGCCACAGGAGATACCGGCGCCCGCGTCCACGCTGACGAGCTGCTGGCCGAAGCGGGTGGGCTGGCAGGCGAGATCGGGATGCCGGTGCTCGCCGGCCGGGTGCGGGCGATCAGCGGGCCGATGCGGCTGGTGCCGAGCCTTCCCGACGACCTGTCGCCGCGGGAGGCGGAGGTGATCCGCCTGGTCGCCCGCGGCATGTCCAACCGTGAGATCGGCGAGGAGCTGTTCATCAGCCAGCACACGGTCGCCAACCACATGCGAAGCGTGCTGCGCAAGACAGGGGCGGCGAACCGCACAGAGGTTGCCAGCTATGCCCACCTCCGCGGGCTGGCCGAGCCTGCCCCAAGAGAGTAGGGTCTTCTTGCCATGCCTCTCTATATCATCGAGCGCCAGTTCGCCGATCAGCTGGATCTGTCGGGCGACGACGTCCGCGAGATCGACGAGGTCAACGCGGATGAGGGAATCCGCTGGCTGTTCTCGTTCCTGACCGCCGACAAGCGCCGCACCTACTGCCTGTACGAGGCACCCTCGCCTGACGCGATTCGGGCGGCCGCGAAGCGGCTCGAGATCCCGGCCGACGCCATCGTCGAGGTCGACCAGTTCCAGCCCGACCTGCTGCGCACCTAGTCCGGCCCTACTTCTCCCAGTCCCCGATCTCGTAGGCCTGTCCGGGCGTGCCGCCGATCGCCAGCAGCATGGTCGGTGACGCCTCGGCCCGCACGCTGCGCCGCACCTGAGGCTCGATCGCCACCAGGTCGCCGGGCTCCAGCTCGATGTGCTCGCCGTCCAGCACGGCGACGGCCTTGCCGTCGAGCACCATGTACACCTCTTGCTGGCCGGACTGCGCCTCGTCATGCTCGGGGATCAGCGTCGCGCCTTCGTCCTTGCGGACGGCGTTGATACCGAACGCCGTGATCCCGAGGTGGTGGCGCACCGACTTCCAGGTGGCCGGCCAGTCCGGTTTCACCGGCGGGATGTCGTCCAGGGTGGCAGCCTTCCACCCGGACCCGGATGCGGTCGTCATCGCTCCCCTTTCGTGGACGGGGAGAGCCTACAGTCTGGCTACCCGCGCCGGGTGCCGTCGCCGTTTGGGCGGCGCAGGCGCATCGTCGTTCCCCGCGCGTGCTCGAACCCGACTGCCAGGTAGGCCTTGATCGCCGGCGTGTTACCAGGGTGGACGTCGAGCTCGATCTCGCGCAGCCCCATCGTCTCGAACCCGTAGCGGCACGCCAGTCGCGTCGCCTCGGTGCCCATGCCGCGGCCGCGAGCATCGCGCTCGCCGATCATGATCGAGAACTTTGCCCGCCGGCCGGCGATCGGGGTCAGGCGGGCGTCGCCGATCTCGCGCCCCGTCGACACCTCGCGGAGCCCAAACACCATCCGCCGCGGATCGGCCAGCATCCGCCGTCCCCAGTCGAGGGCGACTGACAGCGTGAAGGGCTGCTTGGGCTCGTCTCCCGGCGCGTAGAGGTAGCGCGTGGTGTCCGGATCTTCCATCCAGCGCACCCAGTCGTCTGCCCCCTCGATGCTGAGCGGTGTCAACGACACCAGCTCGCCGTCGATGGGCTCGCGGATGGTCACCACGGCATCGCCGTCGGCCGCCTCACCGAACGCAGGGCGCGCTCAGCCGACCGACCGGACGATCTCCTCGGACAAGCTTGGGTACTGAGACAGGAACTCGGCGCGTTCCTTCTTCAGCCGCTCGACCCGCTGCCGGTACTCGTCCGACCGCCCGGTCGCCTCGTAGCGCAGGTGCGGCCGCAGGATGTCGGCGTCCTGCGGCATCGATGCCCGGCACCTCGGCCGCGACCTTGTACCCGAAGTCGGGATCGGTCTCCCAGCGGATCGTGCCCTCGGCGATGGCCTTGACGATGGCAGAGCTGTGCGGGATCCGCACCTTCTTGCTGCCCTCCTCGCCGGCCTTCCCGCCGACGCTGCCCGTGTTCATGATGTAGACGTCGATCGGGTTGCGCTCGAGCAGCTCCAGGAAGCGGTTGCCCTGCTTGTCGTGGTTCATGGGGAAGAACGGGTTGGTGCCCGGCACCCGCAGGAACTGGCCCTCCTCGTCCTTGCCGCCCGCGGCCGTGCCGGTCGTCTCGCCGAGCATGAAGAAGGCCGCGGCCTGCGGCCCCTCGAGCTTGGCGACCGCCGGGATCACGTTCTCGTTGCGGTTCAGCACGAGCAGGAAGTCGGCCTGCTCGACGGACGCGGCGTCCGCGGCCTCGATCTCGGAGAACGAGAAGACCGACCGGCCGTTCTTGGTGTAGCTCTCGTCGAAGAAGTCGACCTCGCCGGCGTCGTTCTGGCTGACGTTCTCGAGGTAGGCGTTCGGCTTCGTGACGGCGCCGTAGATGGTCGGCTCGTCCTTGGGGTTGAGGGCGTACGTCTTGGCGAAGCACCCGGCCTCGGTTGCGCTGATCGAGCCGTCCGGCCACCAGGCGACGAAGTCGTCCTGCACCGGGAGCGAGCCGTTCTGGCGCGTGAACGTGGTCGTCGTCTTGCCGGTTCCCGAGAGGCCGACGATCATGCCGGTCTTGAGGCCGTTGTCGGTGGGGATCACCTTGCAGCCGGCGTGCAGCGGCAGGCCGCCGCGCTCGTAGACCAGGTGGTTCCACATCCGCAGGCCGCCCTTCTTCGACTCCCCGAAGTAGTCGGAGTTGAAGACGCGCGTGACGTAGAGGTCGAGGTTGACCGCGATCAGGCGATCGTCCGGGTAGCCCTCGACGGCCAGCTTGGGCGTGTAGATGACCAGCAGTTCGGGCTCGAAGTCCCCGTCCTCGCCGTCGTGGAAATACAGCACGTCCTGCATGCCGGCGATGTTGGCGTTCGACGCCTCGATGTACAGCCGCGCCGGCACCCGGTGCTCGGCCTCGCTGCCGATGTAGCCGTTGATGACCAGCATCTCGTGGTCGGCGATGTAGGCGTCCTGGAGCCGGGAGATCCGCTCCCACTCGTCGCGGTCGATCGCCTGGTGGGGCTCGTCGTCCGGCGCATCGGACACGATGTAGGTGCTGCGCTTGGAGCGCGCGAGAACCTCGGTCTGCACGTTCACCGCGCCGTAGGACGTGCGCCGGGCGGTCGGCATCTCCTGGGCGAGCTCGTGCAGCTCTGCCTGGGACAGGTCGCGAGACACCCGCCGCGCGGCGGGTAGTGCAAAGGCCATCTTCGCCAAGGGTCCTCCCGGGAAAGTGAACGGGCGCGGGCCGGGCCGCGCCTCACACCAGAATACCCCAACTCCTGCGGGTAGCAACGCCATCCGCGGCCTGGGTTGGTAGGCTCCAAGACGAGCCATTTGCGCTGACCTGGAGGCATTCGATGGTGCGACACGACGTGGTTGTGGTGGGTGCGGGCCTGGCCGGGATGCGCGCGGCGATCGAGGCCTCCCGCTACGGCGCGGACGTGGGCGTGGTTTCCAAGCTGCACCCGACGCGAAGTCACTCGGGAGCCGCCGAGGGCGGCATCAACGCCGCGCTTGGCAATGCCGGCGAGGACAGCCCCGAGCAGCACACCTTCTTCACCGTCAAGGGCTCCGACTACCTGGGCGATCAGGACGCGATCGCGGTGATGTGCGCCGACGGCCCGGGCGACATCTACGAGCTGGAGCACATGGGCGCGGTGTTCTCGCGCACGGAGGACGGCAAGATCGCCCAGCGGCCGTTCGGCGCGGGCGGTGCGCCGCGCACCTGCTACGCCGCTGACATCACCGGCCACGTGCTGCTGCACGTGCTCTACGAGCAGCTGGTGAAGAGCGGCGTGACCGTCTACGAGGAGTGGTTCGCCCTCGACCTGGTCACCGACGGCGAGCGCTGCGTCGGCCTGACTGCCTGGGATCTGATGCATGGCGGCGTCCAGGGCGTCGAGGGCGGCGCGGTCATCCTGGCAACCGGCGGCCTCGGCCGCATCTACCGCGGGACGACCAACGCGTACGCCTGCACCGGCGACGGCATGTCGATGGCCTGGCGGGCGGGGGTGCCGCTGAAGGACATGGAGTTCATCCAGTTCCACCCGACCACGCTGAAGTCAAACGGGGTGCTGATCACCGAGGGCGCCCGCGGCGAGGGCGGCTACCTGCGGAACCGGAACGGCGACCGCTTCATGTACGACTACGCGCCGAATGCGGGCGAGCTGGCCTCGCGCGACGTCGTCTCGCGCTCCGAGCAGACCGAGATCGACAACGGCCGCGGCGTCGACGGCTGCGTCCTGCTCGACCTCACGCACCTGGGCGCGAAGCGGATCATGGAGCGGCTGCACGGCTCCCGGGAGCTGGCGATGGACTACGCCGGCGTCGACCCGATCGAGGAGCCGATCCCGGTGCGGCCGGGTGCGCACTACCACATGGGCGGAGTCGACACCGACCTCTGGGGCCGCACCTCGATGCCCGGGCTCTACGCCGCCGGCGAGGCGGCCTGCGTGTCGGTGCACGGCGCCAACCGCCTGGGTGGCAACTCGCTGCTCGAGACGGTGGTCTTCGGCCGCCGGTCGGGCATGGCCGCCGCACAGGACGTGCGATCGAACGGCAAGGGCGGTGTCTTCTCGCCCGCCGCAGTCCGGGTCGCCGAGCGGCGGATCAAGGGCCTGCTGGACGTCGAGTCCGGCGAGCGCCCGGCGGTGCTCCGGCGGGAGCTGGCCGACATGATGTACGACAACGCGGGCATCTTCCGCACCGCCGAGAAGCTCGACGCGTGCAAGGCCGGGGTCACCGAGCTGCGCGGCCGCTACGACCGCGGGATCGTGATTCAGGACAAGGGCCGCACGTTCAACTCCGACCTCGTCCAGGCCATCGAGCTGGGCGCCATGCTGGAGATGGCCGACTGCCTGGTCACCGGCGCGGTCGCCCGGGAAGAGAGCCGCGGCGCCCACAGCCGCCTCGACTTCCCCGAGCGCGACGACGAGAACTGGCTGCGCCACACCCTCGCCTACAACGACGACGGCCAGGTGCGGCTCGACTACAAGCCCGTCACCATCACCGAGTACGAGCCGGCCGTTCGCACCTACTAGGAGACCCGTGGAATTCACGATCAAGATCGAGCGCTACAACCCCGAGACCGAGGACTCGCACATCGAGCGGTTCACGGTCGACGCGCCGGAGACGGCGACCCTGCTCGACGTGCTGGACGTGATCAAGGACGACGTCGACGGCTCGCTGACCTACCGCAAGTCGTGCCGGATGGCCGTCTGCGGGTCGTGCGGCATGCGCATGGACGGCGCCGCCGTCCTCGCCTGCAAGGCGCCGATGGCGCCGTACGCCGAGAGCGGGGAGATCCCTGTCATCTCGCCGATGGGCAACCTGCCGGTGGTCAAGGACCTGGTCGTCGACATGGCGCCCTTCTGGGAGAAGTTCCGCGCGATCAAGCCCTATCTGGACGACGGCGACGCCGAGGTGCCGGTCAAGGAGTGGCGCGTCCAGCAGGAGGAGCTCGACCGCATCATGAAGGAGGCGCTCTGCATCCAGTGCGGCTGCTGCGTCTCGGAGTGCAACTCGATGCAGGCCGATCCCGACTTCCTGGGCCCGGCGGCGCTCGCCAAGGCGGCGCGGTTCGTCTACGACGTCCGCGATCGCGGCGGCAAGGAGCGGCTCGAGCTCTATAACGGCGCGCACGGCGTCTGGGACTGCACCCGCTGCTACTTCTGCCAGGAGCGATGCCCCAAGGGCGTCGATCCGCGGGACGCGATCGCAAAGGTTGGGGCGAAGATCTACGACGCCGGGATGCTGTCCGACAAGGGCGCGCGCCACGCCAAGGTGTTCGTCAAGTCGACCTATCAGTCCGGCTACCTGCTGGAGACCCAGCTGGTGCCCGAGACGATCGGCCCGATCGGGGCGATCAAGGAGATCCCCTTCGCCCTGAAGATGGCCAAGGCCGGCAAGGTGCCGAACCCGCTGAAGCCGCACAAGGCGAAGAAGCTGGACGAGGTCAAGCGGCTGAACAAGCTGATCGCCGAGCAGGAGAAGCAGCAGCGCGAGGCGGCGGCCGCTGGGCCGTCGGCCGGTGACGACGAGTAAAGGACCCCCGTGAAGCAGAGCTACGCCTACTACCCCGGCTGCCTCGCCAGCCTCTCCCAGAAGGAGCTCGACACCTCGACGCGGGCGATCGCCGGCAAGCTGGGCTTCGAGCTGGTGGACATCCCCGGCTTCACCTGCTGCGGCGCCGGAGACATCCACGAGGCCCGGCCGGAGTACTACCTGCACCTGAACGCGCGGATCCTCGGCCAGGCCGAGCAGCTCGACCAGGACACGCTGCTGACGATCTGCAACGTCTGCACGCTCAACCTGCGGCAGGCCAACAAGAAGCTCCGTGACGACGAGGAGCTGATGGCGCGGGTCAACGACAACCTGCGCGAGGTCGGCGCCGCGGCGTACACCGGAGGCGTCGAGGTGCGGCACCTGCTGTGGGAGATCGCCGAGGGCGACGGCTACGAGAAGCTGAAGGAGATCGCCTGCAAGCCGCTCACGGGACTCAAGATCGCGCCGTTCTACGGCTGCCAGATCCTGCGCCCCAGCAAGCTGCTGGGCTTCGAGGATCCTGACCGTCCCCAGTCGCTGGAGCGGATCATCGAGGCCTGCGGCGCCGAGCCGGTCGACTACCCCTCGAAGATCACGTGCTGCGGCTTCCCGATCGTGCTGGCGCGGGAGGAGGTGGCCCTCGGCGAGCTGATCCAGCCGCTGGCCGAGGCCAAGGAGGCCGGAGCCGATGCGATGGTCACACCGTGCCCGCTCTGCCACCTGTCGCTGGACGCCTGGCAGGGCAAGGCGTCGCGCGAGGCGGATATCGAGTTCGACCTGCCGATCTTCCACCTGGCGCAGCTGGTCGGGGCGGCCGCGGGCCTGACCTACGACGAGCTCCTGTTCAAGCGGCACCTGGTCAAGACGTACCCGGCCACGGACAAGATCTACGCCGGTTAGCGACACCAGGCAGCAGTTGCCTACCCCAAGCTTCGCAAGCCTGTTCGGCCCGTCCTACCGGGCGCTGATGATCGCCGCGCTCGGTGCGACGTTCCTGGGATCGCTGGACGCGCTGATGGTGGTGACCGCACTGCCCAGCGCGGCCCAGGACATCGGCGGGGTCGACCTGATCGCGTTGGCGGTGGGCGCCGTCATGGTCACCATCGTGATGACGCTGCCGATCGCCGGCGGGATCATCGACCGGCGTGGCGCGGCCCCCAGCTTCGCCGTGGCCTGCACGCTGTTCACGGTGGCGAACATCATCGGCGGGCTGGCGCCGAACATGCCGGTGCTGGCAGTCTCGCGCGCCGTGCTCGGCCTTGGCGCGGGATTCATGTTCGCGGTGCCGGTCGGGCTGTTCGCGCTGTACATCCCTGACGCCCTCCGCCCACGGGCCTTCGGCCTGAACGCGGCTATGTGGGGCGTCTCGGCCCTGATCGGCCCGGCGCTGGGGGCGCTGCTGACGGGCTCGGTCGGGTGGCGGTGGGTGTTCTGGATCAACCTGCCGCTGATCGCGGTCGTCGCGGTGGCCGCCAGGCTGGCGTTCGCCCAGCATCCGGCCCGCGCGCCGCAGGAGACCCGGCCGCTGAACATCCTTGGCCCGGTGCTGCTGGGGCTGGCCGTGCTCACCCTCCTTGTCCCCAACCAGCTGTTCGCCCTGCTGTTCGTGGTGCCGACGGCGTTGTTCGTGATTCAGGAGCGCCGGACCGCGGCGCCGGTCTTCACCCACCGCCGGCGGTCGCTGGCGGCGAACGTCGCCGCCTTCGCCGGCGGCGCCGCCTTCATGGGGGCCGAGACGTACCTGCCGCTCCAGCTCCAGGTCGGGTACGGGCATTCGGTCTGGGTGGTTGGGCTGGCGCTTGTCCTGGCGACGCTGGGCTGGACGACCGGCTCGATGACAGCGGCCAGGATCGGCGCCGACGCCAGCGACCAGGTCCTTGTCGGCACCGTGCTGGTCGCAGTGGCGACGCTGGTGATGGCGATCCCGGCGCCCGTCGTCGTCCCGATTCTGGCCTACGCCTTCGCCGGGCTGGGGATGGGCATCGTCAGTCCCGCGCTGTTCGCCGTCGTGCTCGAGGACGGAGAACAGGGCCGCGAGGGCCAGACCACGTCCTCGATCCCGCTGTCGCGACAGGTCGGGTCGGGGACCGGCATCGCGATCGCCGGAGCGGTCTTCGCGGCGTCGCTCTCACACGCCGCGCTGCGGGCATCGGAGCACAGCGGCGCGCACGTCCCCTCGGTCGTTCCGGCGGCCCGGATCAGCTACTTCGCGGCCGGACTGCTGGGCCTGGTCGGTGTCGTGGCGTGCCGCTGGCTGCGCCGGGGCTCGGTGCAGGAAGCGGTCACGGCGGCGCCCGACCGCGCCGCCGCGTAGAGCCTCTTCCTACCCCGCTTCCAACACGCCCTGGCGGGAGACGGCAGGTTTGTGTTGAACCTGACACTCGCGCTGCCGATACACCGGAACGTCGATCCCGACCGTCACGAGAGTCGGCGCCCCCTCTATATGATCACCCCAATGCGTGCACTCATCTTCTCGGCCCCCGTCGGCGCGGGTCACGACGCGGCGGCCCGAGCAGTGCAGGACGAGCTTGCCGAGCACGGCGTCGAGGCGGAGGTTGACGATGGCCTGGCGATGCTCGGGCTGTCCAGGATCGTGGTCGACGGCTACCGGTTCCAGATCCTTCACGCCGCCTGGTCGTGGCGGCTGATGTACCGCATGAGCCGCCACCCGCGCCTGATCCGGCTGCTCGGCTGGTGGCTCTCCTGGCACCGCGGCAAGCGGCTGCTGGAGCGGATCGAGGAGTCGCAGTGCGACTACGTGGTCTCGGCGTACCCGCTGGTGTCCGCGGCGCTGGCGGGCCTTCGCCGGCGCGGCCGCCTGAACGTGCCCTGCGCCACGCTGATCACCGATTTCGATCCCCACCCTGGATGGCTGCATCCCGACCTCGACGCAAACCTGGCGGTGGGGCACGATGTTCCCGGCGTGGCGCTGATCCGGCCGCCGGTGTGCGGGTTCAACGCCGGCCCCGGCGCCCGTGAGCGCGTGCGCGCCGAGCTTGGGATTCCCGCCGCCTCGAAGGTCGTGCTGATCGTCGGCGGTGCGTGGGGCGTCGGCAACCTGGAGGGCGCCGCGCGCGTGGTCGATGGGCTCCCCGGGTTCCATGCGATCGTCGTTACCGGCAAGAACGAGGGTCTTCGCAAGCACATGGCGGCCGACCACCGTCTCAGCCACACCAGCGTGCTCGGCTACACCGACCGCATGCCCGACCTGATGGACGCCAGCGATGTCCTGATCCAGAACGCCGGCGGCGTCACCTGCCTGGAGGCGTTCTCCACCGGCCTCCCGGTCGTCATGTTCGATCCCCTCCCGGGCCACGGCGAGGACAACAGCCGGCACATGGCCAACGAGGGCACGATCGTGCTGGCCGATGGCGATCAGGGGCTGCGCCGCCTGCTGCTCGACGAGGACTACTGGAGCGTGACCGCGCTGAGCACCATCGAAATGGCCTCGGCCCTGTTCGACCGCCCGGGTGCGGCGTCGCATCTCGAAGGGCTGTCCATCCGGTCGCGGTCGTGGATCGCGCGGCGCCGGGTGATCTCGGTGGCCTTCGCGTCGTTCCTGCTGATGGGCTGGGTGGTCACGGAGCACTCGCCGCTCGATTTCGGAACCGTGGGGCTGCTGCCGTCGCACGTCTTCCGCTGACGCTGGCGGCGGGGCTCGCCGCATACGCGGCGCCCGCAGCCGCCGTGTTCCCGGGCCACCGCTTCCCGGGGGTGGTGACACAACTTTCTGACGGCCGCGCCGGGGTCGCACTGACCTTCGACGACGGGCCGCATCCTTCGGGGACGCCGGCCGTGCTGGCCGAGCTGGCCGCGGCCGATGCCCGGGCGACGTTCTTCCTGGTCGCCAGGCAGGCGGTTGCCCGGCCGTCCCTGGTCGCCGAGATCCTTGCGGCCGGCCACGAGGTCGCCTGCCACGGCGACCGCCACCTGCCGCATTGCCTGCTTCCGCCGCCCGTCGTCTGGCGGGACCTGGCGTACGCCTGTGATGTGATCGAGCAGATCGCAGGCACGGAGGTGCGCGCGGTGCGCTCCCCGTTCGGCGCCATGAGCCTGGCGACCATGGCCTTCTGCCGGCGCCGCGGCCTCGACCTGACGGGATGGTCGTGCTGGGGCTGGGACTGGCGGCGTGGCGCGACCCCCGCCTCGATCACCGCCCACGCCACGCGTGACCTCGCCTCCGGCGACGTGATCCTGCTCCACGACTCGGACTTCTACTCCGCTCCGGGCTGCTGGCGGGCGACCGCGGCGGCGGTAGGGCCGATCGTCGAGGCGGTGCGGGCGCGCGGGCTGGAACCCGTTACGCTCGCCGCGGCCCATCCGCCACACATTCGCCACGCCTCGTGACCCACCCCTGACGCGCCGGCCGGGAGACTTCCGGCATGCGCTACGCACGCCTCGTCCCGCTCCTCGCCCTCGCGGTTGCGCTCCCGGCCGCGGTCGCCTTCGTGCGCCACCGGCCGCCGCCGCTTCCGGGAGGCGGTACCGTCGTGCGTGCCGTGGACGGGGACACCATCCTCGTCAGCGCGGAGGGGAAGGTGTGGGACGTCCGCCTGCTGGGCATCGATACACCGGAGACGGTCGATCCGCGCAAGCCGGTGCAGTGTTACGGGCCCGAGGCGTCGCACTTCACCAAGAGCCTGGTCACCGGCAGGCGCGTCGTGCTCCGCTACGACCAGGAGCATCACGACCGCTACGGCCGGGTCCTGGCATACGTCTATCTCGCGTCCGGGCGCGAGCGGTTTGTGAACGCGCGGCTGGTGCGGCTCGGCTACGCCCGCACCTTTCCGTTCGCCCCCAACACCGAGCATGCCGCGGAGCTGGCAGGCCTCGAGCGGCAGGCCGCCCTGGCCGGGCGCGGGCTGTGGTCTGCCTGCTGACGTCCTTGGGGGTTACGGCCCGGTGGTGTAGAGGCGGTAAACTGCCCCTCGTGCGCCGACTGTTTGGAGTTGCCTTGCTCGCCTTCGCGGCGCTCGCCGTGGTCCGAGCGCTGAAGGCACGAAGGGGAGCCGTGGAGAGCGAGGGGAACGGCCATCCCGCCGACCGCGACCGTGTCGAGCTGCTCCGTGAGCGGATCGACGCCGCTCGGAAGCGCCTGCAGGACGAGATCGACAGCGTGCGTGGTCAGTAGACGGGCGGTGGGCGCCCTGGCCGTGGCCGGGGCCGGCTTGGCGGCGTGGGGCGTGTTCGAGTCCCAGTGGATCCAGCGACGCGTGCTGACGGTTCCCGTAGCCGGCCTGCCGCCGGCGCTGGACGGGCTGTCGATCCTCCACCTGTCGGACTTCCACGCCGGCTCGCCCTCACTCAACATGCGCGCCCTCCGCAAGGCGGTTGCGTTCGGAGTCGAGGAGCAGCCAGACCTGGTGGCGATCACCGGCGACATCGTCGCCCACCCGCGTGCCGAGGCGGCGGTCATCGAGCAGCTCGCCCGGCTGGCGCCGCCGCTGGGGATGTATGCGACGCTGGGGAACCACGACACCGGCGACACCCGCGACCCGTTCTCGCGCGGCAAGGTGATCGACGACTGGGGCGCGGCCGACGTCGAGCTGTTGCGCGACCGCTCCGTCACCGTCGAGACCCATGGCGCCAGGATCGAGATCGCCGGGATGGAGCCGGACTCGTGGATGAACGGCACCGCAGAGCCGGAGAAGCTGTTCGGCGATGGGGATGCGCTGCGCATCCTGCTCACGCACTTCCCCGACGCCGTCGACGATCTGCCCTCCGGCGCGTGCTCGCTGGTGCTGGCGGGGCATCTGCACGGCGGCCAGATCTGCCTGCCGTCACCGGCGGGGAAGATCCGGCTCTCGCATACTGACTGGAAGTATCTGGAAGGCGTCCACCGAGTCGGATCGACCACACTCGTGGTGTCGCGGGGCACCGGCACCACTCTTGTGCCGATCAGGCTGATGGCCCGCCCGGAGGTGGCGCTGCTGCGCCTGGCGTCCGTCGAGGGTGCGGCGGACCGCTAGAGCTCCCGCGAAGGCCGTGCCCGCCGGCGGAACGCTGCCCGGAGGGCTGCGGCCCGACACGCGGCTGGCTGCCCAGGTGCTCCACCCAGTGCGCTACCCGGCGCTGTACGAGGTGCCGGTACTCGACGTGGGCAGCAGCACGATCACGTTCGCTGCGCACCCGGATGCCGAGCAAGCTGGGGTGTACGGAATCGTTGCCCGCGCCGGGTACGGACAGACCTCCCGCGTCCTACGCTGTACCCGGGAGGCCGTTGTGCGTGATCTCGTGCGCCGGGACGGCGACCTGCACGCGGGAGAGGGAGTCACGGTCAGCGTCTACGGGTTCGTCCTGAACCCCCGGCACGCGCACGGCCTGCCCTACGAGGACGTGGTCGTGGACGGCCCGCTGGGCGGGATGCCGGCCTGGCTGCTGCCCGGCGGCGATCGGTGGGCGCTGGTCGTGCACGGCCGCGGCTCGAGCCGTTCGGAGGCGCTGCGGATCCTCCCCGCGCTGCACGCGGCGGGGCTCACGGCGCTGGTCACCACCTACCGCAATGACGAGGACGCCCCGCCCTCCTCCGACGGGCGCTACCACCTCGGCGCCACGGAGTGGGAGGACGTGGCCGCGGCTGCCCGGTTCGCGCTTGCCGCCGGGGCGCGTGAGCTGGTGCTGGTCGGACTCAGCATGGGCGGCCTGCTCGCGCTCCGCTTCGCCCGCCTCGCGCCTGAGGGCGACGCGGTCGTCGGCGCGGTGCTCGACTCGCCGCTGCTCGACTGGCACGCGACGCTGGCTGCGACCGCCCGCAGGCGCCGGATCCCCGCCCCCCTCACGATGCTGGTGCTGCGCCAGCTCGAGCGCCGGATCGACGTCAGCCTGGACGACCTGGACGAGACCCGGCACGCGCGAGCGCTGCGGATCCCTGCGCTCGTCTTCCACGGGTCGGCCGACGCAACCGTGCCGGTTGCCACCAGCCGCCGCCTGCACGCGGCTCGGCCCGATCGCGTCACACTCGTGGAGCTTCCCGGAGTCGGGCACGTGCGGGCCTGGAATCACGACCCGATCGCCTACTCGGGAGCGGTTGTCCGCTTCCTCGCCCGGCTGGGCAATTCTCCCAGCTGACGGACGCTTCTATACTCGCTGCCATGACCGAGCCCACCGGGCCGGGGCCTGTCGAGTCGGTGCACTCCGCCTCGGCGTCGGCTCACATCTCACACGCCGTGATCGCCACCTACGCCGCTGCCGCCGCGGTGGACGTCGACGGCGTGGCGGGCATCGCCGGCGGGCCGCTGGGCGGCGCCATCGACCCGGAACGGGCGCCGAAAGGGGTGCGTGTCTCGGGAGACGGCGTCCGGGTCGACCTCGAGCTGCACCTGATCACCGCCTGGGGCGCCCACATCCCGACAGTGGCGCGGGACGTCACCCGGCAGGTGCGGGCGTACCTGGCCTCGATGATCGACCTCCGGCCGGGGGAGGTGGCGGTGGTCGTCGACGACGTCGCTCCGCCGGCGTGAACGGCGTCGATCACCTGACCCGTGTCACGTCGCCGCACGCGCCCGAGCCCTGCCGGGAGTGCGTCTGGTGGCAGTCCCGCCCGGGCACGCGGCCCGCGGACCGCGACCGCTGGACGGCCGACACCGAGGACGAGTTCGGCCCCTGGGGCAAGCTGTACGCCGACGACCAGGGCAAGGTGATCGGCCTGATCCAGTATGGGCCGTCCGACCGCTTCGCCCGCGCCCGCACCATGCCCGCCGGCCCGCCCAGCCGCGATGCGGTGCTGATCACCTGTGCCTACCTGACCGACGTCCACACGCCCTGGGTGCTGCAGAGCCTGTTCCTGGCCACGATCGGTGAGTGCCGTGACCGCGGCGTGGCCGCCCTCGAGACGTTCGGATACCGGCACCCCCGGGACGAGAGCTTCGCGGGCCGGTTCCTCAATCACCGCACCATCTTCCCGGCCGGATTCCTTCACGACTTCGGCTTCCAGGCGCACAGAACCGCGGGTAGGATCGAGCTGGCGAGGCTCGATCTGCGGGCGATCGAGACCGCTCCCGAGCGCTCTGCGCTGCAGGCGTTGCGCGAGCGGCTCGCCGTGGTCAGCCCGGCGCCGGCCGGCGCACCTTGAACCATCTGTTCACCTGGGGCGAATGAGCGACGACACCACACGGTCAGAGGGGCAGAACGAACACCTCTCGGACCACGCTCTCCTGGCGCTGATCGCGCGCGGCGACCGGGATGCATTCGCCCGCCTCTACGACCGGTTCGGACAGGCGGCGTACTCGCTCGCGCTCCGGGTCGTCCGCGACCGCGAGCTGGCGGCCGACGTCGTGCAGGATGCCTTTCTGGTCGTGTGGAACCAGGCTGCGACCTTTGATGCGAACCGTGGACAACCATCGAGCTGGATCCTCACCGTCACCCATCACCGGGCGGTCGACGTCGTACGGCGCGAACACCGCCGGCGGGCGGATCCCATCGACGAGGCACGGGACGGGGTCGATCCGGCAGTCCCGGTGGACGAACAGGCATGGATCAGCGTTGCCGGCGAGCAGGTCCGCGCCGCGCTTCGCACCCTGCCCGACCAGCAGCGCGAGGTGATCGAGCTGGCGTACTTTGCGGGCTACTCCCAGTCCGAGCTGGCCGAACGGCTGGCACTTCCCATCGGCACCGTCAAGAGCCGCACCTTTGCGGCAATGAAACAGCTCCGCGACGCGCTCGCGGCAGCCGGCGTACACCCGGAGGATGAGTGGAACACCTCGACGAGCTGATCGCTGCGCACGCCCTGGACGGGCTCGACGCTGACGCGGCAGAGGCCGCGGAGCGGCATCTCGCCGAGTGCCCGCAGTGCCGGATGCAGCTCGCCGAGTACCGGTCGGTCGCGGCCGGCCTTGCGCTGTCGGTGCCGCAGGCCGCCCCGCCGCCGGAGCTACGGAACCGGATCCTGGCGGCGGTCGAGCCCGTCGTGACGGCGCCCGTCGCGCGGCCTGCCGAGCGTGCGCGGTCCCGGCGGTGGTTTGCGGGCTGGCCGCGCTCGGCGGCGATTGCGGTGCCGGCGCTGGCCGTCGTCGTGGCCGCGTTGCTGGTCTGGAACATCGCCCTGCGAAGCGACATCAACTCGCTGCACAGCTCGCTCTCGAACGACCGCACGGCGACCATGGCCGGGTTCGGGAACGTCGTCGCCCAGCCGTCCGGGACGGTGAAGATCTTCGCCAGCCCGTCCGCGCCGCCGTCGGGCAAGACCTACGAGGCGTGGGTCATCACGCCGGCGGGCACCGCCCTGCCTGCGGGCACCTTCAGCACCGCCTCGAACGGGTTCACGCTCCGAGAGCAGGGACACAAGGGCGACGTCATCGCCGTGACCGTCGAGCCGGCGGGCGGATCGCCGAAGCCGACCACCACGCCGATCGCCGAAGCCCACATCTAGCCAGAGCTCGTCAGTGGGCGAGGTATGCGATCGTGCCTGCGACCACGGCGGCGGCTGCGGTGACACGGACCAGGCGATCCACGCTGGGCAGCGGCGGCACGGTCACCACCGGGTTGCGCGTCCGCTCCACGCGTGCGCGGTGGCGGCGGGCAAGCAGTGACCGGCTGATCGCCGACTCCCGCTGTGCGGTTGCGCACAGCAACTCGGCGACCACGTAGGGGCCGTGCGGGTCACGGGTGTGGCCGTGGTCGACGCACTCCCACCCCGACCGGGTCTCGGTGACGTCTCCCAGGCAGCGGGGGCAGGCGTGCACCGCCGGCTCGTAGGGCTGCCACTCCTCGCGGGCCAGCCGCCGCCGGTCGCCGCCGGTCAGCATCTGGTGGGACTTCCAGGGGCCGTGCTCGACACACCTGCCGCCGCCGGTGGCGCGGATGCAGACCGGGCACAGATGCCCTCCCGAATGTCCCCTCACGCGACGGCCGCCTGCTCGGGGACACGGATCAGGTCGCCCTCGGCCAGGGCCTCGGCGATCTGGACGCCGTTCAGCGCGGCGCCTTTGCGCAGGTTGTCGGCCACCACCCAGAGGGCGATGCCGTTCCTCCGCGACCGGTCCCGGCGGATGCGGCCGACCAGGACGTCGTCCCGACCGGCTGCCTCGCTGGGCATCGGATAGCTCGCCGAGGCGGGGTCGTCGACGACGCGCAGCCCCGGCGAATGCTCGAGGAGCTGCCGCACTTCGTCCGGCGAGATCTCCTGCTCGGTCTCGATCCACACAGCCTCGGAGTGGGAGCGCCAGACCGGCACTCGCACGCAGGTTGCCGAGATCGCGATCGAGCCGTCAGCGAAGATCTTGCGCGTCTCGTTCACGAGCTTGGTCTCCTCGGTGGTCTCGTCGCCCTCGAAGGAATCGCAGTGGGGAAGAGCGTTGAACGCGATCTGGTGAGGGTACACCTCTGACTGGGCGGCTTCGCCTGCAAGCAGCGCCCGGGACTGCTCCCGGAGCTCCTCGACCGCCCGCGCGCCGGACCCCGAAACCGCCTGGTAGGTCGCGATCGTCATGTGCGTGATCCGTGCCTGACGGTGGATCGGGGCGAGGGCGACCACGAGCTGGATCGTGGAACAGTTGGGGTTGGACACGATCCCGCCGTGACCGGCCAGGGCGTCCCTGTTGACCTCGGGGACGACCAGCGGCACCTGGGGGTGCATCCGGAACGCGCCGGACTTGTCGACCACCACGACGCCCCGGCGCACGGCCTCGGGCGCGAACTGCTTCGAGGTTCCGCCTCCGGCGGAGAACAACGCCAGGTCGAAGCCGGTCAGCGCGTCCGCCGTCAGCTCGCGCACCTCGAGCTGGTCGTCTCCGAACGCGACCCGGGTGCCCGCGGAGCGGGCCGACGCGAACGGCACCACCTCCGCTGCCGGGAACTCCCGTTCATGGAGGATCGACAGCACCTCCGGACCGACGGCGCCGGTGGCGCCAACGACTGCCACGCGGAGATCACGCATGGGCCGCTCGGTGGGAGAGGTCGAGCTCGGCGGCGAAGGCGTCGTGCAGGGCGGCGACCGCCTCGGGCACCTTCTCGCGGGCGATCACGCACGACACCTTGATCGGGGAGGTTGCGATCATGCGGACGTTGACCCCGTGCTCGGCGAGCGTCTGGAACATCTTGGCCGCCACGCCCGGGTGGCTCTTCATTCCGGCCCCGATCAGGCTCACCTTCCCGGCGCCCTCGTCGACCCGCCAGTGCAGGCCGAGGTCGCGGCACAGATCCTCGATGGTGTCGGTCATCAGGCGCAGGTCGTCGGCCGGGATCGAGAAGGTGACGTCCGCGTCGCCGTGCGTGACGGCGTTCTGGATGATCGTGTCGACGTTGATGTGGGCCGCGGCGACGGCGTTGAAGATGCTGGCGGCCGTTCCCGGCTTGTCCGGCACGTCGGTCAGCGTCACGTACGCCTCGTCGGTCGTGTGCGTGATGCCGGAGATGATCGCGTCCTCCATGGATGGGTCCTCTTCGAATCCAGGTTCCCGGGGCATCCGAGAACGTCGAGCGTACGTGGACTGGCACGCCGTGGTTACGGGCGAACTCGACTGACCGCAGTTGGAGCACCTTCGCCCCGCTGCCGGCCATCTCGAGCATCTCCAGCGGGGAGACGGCGTCCAGCTTGCGCGCCGTGGGCACGATCCGCGGGTCGGCGGTGAACACCCCGTCGACGTCGGTGTAGATCTCGCAGTCGCCGCCCAGCGCCGCTGCCAGCGCCACGGCGGTGGTGTCGGAGCCGCCGCGGCCGAGCGTCGTCACGTCCAGTTCGGTGGAGACGCCCTGGAAGCCGGCCACCAGCACGATCCGGTTCTCGGCGAGCGCCTGCTCGATCCGGCGGGGCCGGATCTCCACGATCTTGGCCTTGGTGTGGACGGTGTCGGTGACGATCCCCGCCTGGGAGCCGGTCAGCGAGACGGCGTGGTGGCCGAGATCCTCGATCGCCATCGCGCACAGCGCGGCCGAGATCCGCTCGCCGGTCGAGAGCAGCATGTCCATCTCGCGGGGGTGCGGCCGCTGCGAGACCTCGCCGGCCAGGGCGACCAGCTGGTCGGTGGTCTTGCCCATCGCCGAGACCACCCCGACGACGGGCCGGCCGGTCTCGTGCATGGCCACCAGCCGCTCCGCGACGCGGCGGATCTTGGCGGCGTCGGCGACCGACGACCCTCCGAACTTCATCACCATGACCCGCCCGGCGGGCACGGCGCTGGTGGCCTGCGAAGCGGCTTCCATGGCGGAAGTTTACCGAGCGGCTCCGGTAGACACCCCGCCAGCGGGTCTCTAGTCCATGGTGGCCAGGATTCCGCTCAGGTCCGACGCAGTCGTGCGCGGATTGACGATCGCAAACCGCGTGCAGGTCTCGCCGCGGTGGGTCGTCGGCGTCACAAAGGCGTAGCCCTCGGCGAGCAGGCGCATGCTCCAGCGCTTGTAGTCCTCGGCCGCCCAGCCGGTGCGCCGGAACACCAGCACCGACAGCTCCGGCTCGACCAGCAGCTCGACGTTCGGCCGCCGGCGGATCTCCTGGGCGCCTGCGCGGGCGACCGCCAGCGTCGACTCGATCGCGTCCCGGTAGGCGTCCGTGCCGTTGACGGCCAGCGAGAACCAGAAGGGCAGGCCGCGGGCCCGGCGTGAGAGCTGGACGGCGTAGTCGGACGGATTCCACTCGTCGGTGGTCGCGATCGGGTCGAGGTAGCCGGCGTGCTGGGTGTGGGCGTGACGGGCGAGCTCCGGCTCGCGGTAGAGCAGCGCGCAGCAGTCGAACGGCGCGAACAGCCACTTGTGCGGATCGACGATGAAGCTGTCGGCGTGCTCGATGCCGTCGAACAGGTAGCGCACGGACGGCGCCGCCAGCGCCGCGCCGCCGTAGGCGCCGTCGACGTGCATCCAGATGCCGTGCTGCTTGCAGACCGCGGCGACACCGGCCAGGTCGTCCACGATCCCCAGGTTCGTGGTGCCTGCGGTGGCAACGACCGCGAACACCCCGCGCGTGCCCTCGGAGCGGAAGGTCTCGGCCAACGCCTCGCCGGTCATCCGGCCTCGCTCATCGCCGGGCACCGCGAGCACCTCGGCGTCCATCACCTTCTCGACCGCGTAGACGACGGACGAGTGCGTCTCGGCGGTGACGGCCACCCGGAACCGCTCCGGACGCGCACCGCCCAGCCGCTGGATCGCGGCGTCGCGGGCTGTCACCAGTGCCGAGAGGTTGCCCAGCGTGCCGCCGGGGACGAAGCAGCCGCCGGCCGCCGCGGGCAGGCCTGCCAGGTCGGCCAGCCAGCGCAGCGCCTGGTTCTCGGCGTAGACGGCGCCGGAGCTCTCGAGCCAGCTGCCGCCGTAGATCGACGAGACGCCGACCAGGAGGTCGAAGATGGTCGACTCCTCGGTGGGTGCGCCGGGGATGAACGCCAGGTACCGAGGGTGGTCGACCGACATCGTCGCCGGCGCCAGGATGTCGTTCCAGATGCCGAGGGCCGACTCGCCGCCGAGACCCTGCGGCGTGATCGTGGCTCCGGCCCGCCTGGCGAGCTCGTCCGGCGGCCGGGGGCCGTCGAGCGGCGGCTCCATCCGCAGCCGGTCGAGCGCGACCCGCATGATCAGGCGCGCCAGGCGCTCCGTCTCGTCGCTGTAGCGATGCACCGGCGCAGGCTACATCTCGCGGCGTCCGGCGAGCGCGCGACCCAGCGTCACCTCGTCGGCGTACTCGAGGTCGCCGCCCACCGGCAGGCCGCTTGCCAGCCGGGTTACGCGACAGCGGTCGCGCAGCCGGTCGGCGATGTAGACGGCCGTTGCCTCGCCGGTCATCGTCGGGTTGGTTGCCAGCACGACCTCGCTGACGCCGTTTCGGGCAACCCGGTCGGAGAGCTCGGTGATCCGCAGGTGCTCGGGGTCGACGCCGTCGATCGGCGAGAGCGCGCCGCCGAGCACGTGGTAGACGCCCCGGAACTCGTGCGTCCGCTCGAGCGCGACGATGTCGGACGGGTCCTCGACCACGCAGATCAGGCTGCGATCACGCCGGGCGTCCTGGCAGATCGGGCACAGGTCGCCCTCGGCCAGGTTGAAGCACTCCGGACAGAAGGTGATCCGCTCCTTGACCTCGCGGATCGCATCGGCCAGCGCCATCGCCTGGTCGGCGTCGGAGCGCAGCAGGAAGAACGCCAGCCGCTGCGCGGTGCGCCGGCCCACACCCGGGAGCCGCGCAAGCTGCGTGATCAGGTTGTCGACGGAGGGGGAGTACAAGGGCGGTTGTCAGGCCGGCTACATGCCGGGCAGGCCGAGCCCTCCGAGGCCGCCGAGCTGGCCCATCATCTTCTGCTGCTGCAGCGACTGCGCCGCGGCCAGCGCTCCGTTGACGGCCGACACCAGGAGATCCTGGAGCATCTCCGGGTCGTCGGGGTCGATCGCCTCGGGCTTGATCGTGATGTCGATGATCTCGAGCGCGCCGGACGCCTTCACGGTCACCGCTCCGCCGCCTGCGCTGTGCTCGACGACCTGGGTCTTGAGCTCCTCCTGCGCGGCCTCCATCTGCTGCTGCATCTTGCCCAGCTGGGCCATCATCTTGTTGGGATCCATGCTCACCGGGTCTCCTCCATCGCGTTGAACTCCTCCTTGAGGCGGGACACGACCTCGTCCTCGCTGAGGGCGTCGGGCTCGTCGGTCTGCGCCGGCGGCGGCTCTCCTGCGGCGCTGCCGTTGGTGTCGACGACCACCCGCACGCGCGGCGGCGCGCCGCCGGTGGCCAGGCCGGCCACCTCGCCGATCAGCGTGCGATTCGCCTCGCTGTCGATCATCGGGCGAAACGCGCCGCGGGCCTTGGGCAGGCCGAGCACCAGCTCGCTCTCGTCCCAGCTGACAACGCTGACGAAGCCGATCAATGAGTGGAGCGGTGCGTTGCGGCGCTGGATCTCGGGCACCACGACGTCCGCCCAGCGCTGCTCCGACCCGACGGCCGCGGCGGCGGGTGCCGGCGGCGGGGGCGGAGGCGCCGGTTCGGCCGGCTCGGGCTCGACCTCCGCTGGCTTGGCGGTGGGAGCGACTGCGGCGGGCTCGGGGGCGGCCGGCGGAGAAGCTGCAGGTCGGGCCGGCGGTGCGGGTGCGGCGGGCGCGGTCGGCGCTCCGGCCTCCAGGCGCTCCAGCCGCTGGGCCAGCGCCTCCACCGACAGCTCGGTCTGCGGCCGGCAGGTGCGGACGAAGGCGAGCTCCAGCGGGAGCCTCGGGTCGGCGCCCTCACGGATCTCGTCGAGCGTGGCGCGCAGGAGGTCGATGAACCGGTGCACCGTGGTCGGGGTCACCCGCTCGGCCTGGTCGCGGAGCCGCTCCTGCTCGTCGGCGGTCAGCCCCAGCTCTGCCGGCGGATCGCCCAGCTGCTGGGTCAGGAACAGCGCCCGGGCGTGGCCGACCAGTGCGGTCGTCAGGCTGGCCAGGTCGACGCCGCTGTCGGCCTGCTCGTCGATCAGCCGCAGGCTGCCCGCGGCATCGCCGGCTGCGATCAGGTCGAATGCCTGCAGGAGCGTCTGCTCGTCGGCGGATCCCAGCAGCTGGCGGACGTCCGCGGCTGTCACGTTGCCGCCCGTCGCCGTGGCCAGCTGGTCGAGCGTCGACACCCCGTCGCGGAAGCTGCCGGCAGCTGCCCGCGCGATCAGCTGGGTGGCGGCGTCGTCGAGCTGGATCGACTCGGCGGCCGAGATTCGCTGCAGCACCTCGGTCAGCTCCGAGACGGTCGGCCGGAAGAACGAAAAGCGCTGGCAGCGGCTGCGGATCGTCGGCAGCATCGCCTGCATCTCGGTCGTGCAGAGCACGAACACGACGTGGTCGGGCGGCTCCTCCAGCGTCTTCAGGACGGCGTTGGAGGCCTCCTTGGTCAGCATGTGCGCCTCGTCGATGATGTACACCTTGCGCCGCCCCTGAGCCGGCCGCATCGCCACCCGGTCGCGGATCTCGCGCATGTCGTCGATGCCGCGGTTGCTCGCCGCGTCCATCTCGATCACATCGATCGACGTCGCGTCGTGGATGGAGCGGCACGACTCGCACTCCAGGCACGGGGTCACGGTGGGCCCGTGCACGCAGTTGATCGACTTGGCCAGGATCTTGGCCATCGACGTCTTGCCGGTGCCGCGCGGCCCCGCGAACAGGTAGGCGTGCGCGACGCGGTCGAGCTCGATCGCGTTCTTCAGCGTCCGCACAACGTGTTGCTGGCCGACCACCTGGTCGAAGGTGAGCGGGCGATGGGTGCGGTAGAGGGCGGGCACCAGGGAAGCTTACCGGGCGGCTCTCCCCGCCCGGATGGGCGGGGGTAGCGGGGAGAGAGAAGCGACCGTGCACCCCCCTTCGAGATGTCGCACCCGGACGGTGCCCACACCGCAGGCTCCTGCCAGGCTAACCCACGGCACCCAGAGGACGTTGCTTAGCGCTGCTTCCTTCCGGACCTGACGCGGTTCACAAGCTTCCGTTGCGTGGGACCTGGCGATCAACACCGAACGTGCGGACCCTATTTCCGAACGCTTCACCCCTCAGGGTGGGAATTCGGCCCGGCTAGAGCGGATTGCCGGTACAGGGAACCGCTAGCTCCCCGCTTAGCACGGTCGCGCGAGATGCTACCACCGGCGCCTCGGGCCGGCGGTCAGCTTGCGGCCCGGTCCTCGGCCTCGCGCAGCCGCCGCGCGAGCACCTTTGCCAGCTTGATCGCGATCGACGGGTACTGCTCCAGCAGCGGCGTGAACTGCCAGGCGGTCAGTCCCAGCACGCCGAGCGGGGACTCGGCGACCACCGTCGCCGTGCGCCTCCCGCCCTCGTCGAGCAGCGCCACCTCGCCGAAGGAGTCGCCGGGGCCGAGGGTCGCCCGCCGCGCGCCGTGGGTCTCGACCCGGGCGCTGCCGTCGGCGATCACGAAGAACCCGACACCCCCCTCGCCCTCTCCGACCACCACGTCGCCCGTGTCGAAGCGTCGTTCCTTGGCGGCACCTGCGACGGCGGTCAGTTCCTTGTCGGACAGACCATCGAAGAGCGGTACTCGCCGGAAGATCTCGATACGCGCGTCGGACATGCGGGGCCTCGATTCGTGGATTCTGCGAATGTCGGAGCGCACAGTCTGTCGCGTCGGCTCCGATCAGGCAAGTGGGCACCACGAAGCGGCGGCCGCTCGCATTGCACATCGTCCAGCACGACCGGGAGATATCGGCCGTCGAGGCGCAAGCTCGACCTTGCGTGGTACCGTGGCGCACCTGTGACTCGCGGGGAGCCGGCATGGACGCCGGCGAATCGCCTCATATCGCCACCTGCCACCGACCAGAAGGTGACCATGCCTCGACGCCGACTGCGCCGCGCCGCGCCGCCCCTGCTCGCGATCGTCCTGCTGGCGCTGGCGACCGCTTCGACATCGCCGGCGCGGACTGCGCAGACGGCGCTCCCGGGTCCCCACCGCGTCACGGTGACGCTGATCACAGGCGACGTCGTCGACGTCACCACCACCGCTGATGGCCGGCAGGCGGTGTCGCTCGAGCCCGGGCCCGACGGCCGCATCCCTGAGGCCGCGATCACGCGGGCCGACGGCCACCTGTACGTAACGCCTGCCCGTGCGCTGCCGCTGCTGGCGGCTGGGCGGCTCGACCAGCGGCTGTTCGACGTCACGGGGCTGATCCGGCAGGGCTACGACGATGCCCACCGGTCGACGCTTCCGGTGATCGTCGACTACGGGCACGGCGGCGTCGGCGGCGTTCCGCGCCCGGGGCACAGTGCTGCCCCATGCGGCGCACCACGGTCACCCTGCCCCTGCTCGGCATGGCCGCCTACGCCGCGGACAAGCGCCACGCGCGGGCGTTCTGGAACGCAGTCACCGACGGTTCGCGGCTGGCTGACGGCGCCACGCGGATCGACCTCGACGGCCGTGTTCATGCCCTCGTCGACCCCAACGTCGAGCAGATCCACGCGCCCGAGGCCTGGGCGGCGGGGTACGACGGCACCGGGACCACCGTTGCCGTCCTTGACACCGGCTACGACCCGACCCATCCGGACCTGCAGGGCGTCGTCGCCGACACCGCCAACTTCAGCACCAACCCGACGGTGACCGACGGCAACGGCCACGGCACCCATGTGGCTTCGATCATCGCCGGGACCGGCGCCGCCTCGGCACGGCGCGCACGGCGGCGTCGCGCCCGGGACCAGACTGCTGATCGGAAAGGTGCTGGACGACACCGGCACCGGCGAGGACTCCCAGGTGCTCGCCGGCATGCAGTGGGCGGTCGCCCATCACGCCGACGTGATCAGCATGAGCCTGGGCGGTGACGGCCCGGGCCAGGACTCGGATCCGCTCAGCCAGGCCGTCGACGAGCTGTCGGCAGAGCTCGACGTCGCTGTTCGTGATCGCGGCGGGCAACATCGGCAGCGATCCGGGCACGATCACCTCGCCCGGGATCCGCCGCCGATGCGCTGACGGTCGGCGCCGTCGACTCGACCGACACGATGGCCTACTTCTCGAGCCGTGGCCCACGGCTGGGCGACGGCGGCCTGAAGCCGGACGTGACGGCCCCGGGAGTCGACATCGTCGCCGCTCGCGCCGCCGGCACCTCGCTGGGCGCGCCCGTCGACCAGTACTACACGGCGCTCTCGGGCACGTCGATGGCGACTCCCCAGGTCGCGGGCGAGGCGGCGATCCTCAAGCAGGAGCACCCTGGCTGGGACGGTGCGCAGCTCAAGGACGCCATCGTCGAGAGCACCGACAGGATCGCCAACGCCACGCCGTTCGACACGGGCACCGGCCGCATCGACGTCGAGCAGGCGACGCACGAGACGGTGCTGGCGACGCCCTCGATCAGCCTTGGATGGTTCCCGTGGCCGCACACCGGCGACCTACCGGAGTCAAGGCCGGTGACCTACACCAACACAGGCGATGTCCCGGTCACGCTGAAGCTGGCCCTCACCCCGGCGCCCGGCGTCAGCCTCTCGGCCACCAGGCTGAGGGTTCCCGCCGGCGGTCAGGCGTCGGCCGATCTCACGTTCGACCCAGCGGCCGCCGGGATCGGAGAGGACTCGGGTCTCCTGACGGCGCGGTCGGCGGGCGGAGGCCAGGTGGTTCGCACGGCCTTCGGGGCCGACCTCGAGAGCGAGCACTACAACGTCACGGTGACGGTCAGGCCACGGCCCGGCAGCCAGAACGAGACGCACCAGGTCGCGATCGTCGGACTGCAGAACGGCAGCTTCGAGCAACGGGCGCTGGCCGGCGACGGTCCGCAGACGACCACCTTCCGGGTGCCTCCCGGCGCCTACAGCGTCAGCTCCCTCAGCTTCGGCAACGCCTCTGACGGCGACAGCGAGGGCGTTGTCAGCTTCGACCGGGCGGTGGACGTCTCTGCCAACACGGCTGTGACCCTGAACGAGGCTCGCGCCAGGCTGTTCACCTACGACGTCCGGCGGCCGGTGCTGCGTGACGGCGTCAACCTGACGATCGACTGGAACGGAGATGCCGGGTTCTCGGGCTACACCATCACCGGCAGCATGGACCGGCTCTACGCCCAACCGCTTCGGAACCCGGCGGATGGCAGTGTCGACTCGCGGATCAACTGGCTGCTGACCCAGCCGGACGCGGTGCTCGCCGGTGGGGCGGAGGCACCGGTGGCGCTCCGCGTCGTCCCGTCAGGCGACACGCCTGCATGGGCGGCGTCGGTGCCACCGATCTCGGGCCGGTTCCGCGTCCTCGACGCAGGCTCGTCGGCGGCGCCTCGGCAACATGGCCTGCAGGGCGCCGTCGCGCTGCTGGAAGGCGACTGCACACCGCTGGACGCCGCTGTGGCCGCGCTGCATGCGGCCGGGGCGCGGGCGATCATCGTCTACCCCGGACCGGGATCGACCTGCGCCGGGACGCTGGCAGACGCCGGCGCCTGTTCCGGTGTTCGAAGCGCGTCCGGCGGCAGTCGCGGATCTGCCCACTCCCGGGAGGTTCTGGCTGCAGAGCGTCCGCTCGCCGTCCTACATCTACGACCTTGCCGACACCTGGCCGGACCGGGTGCCGGCGGGGTGGGTGACCGAAGGCCGCAACTCCGGGCTGGCGCGCCTGGTCGAGCACTACGACTCGATGGGCGGCACCACCGCCGACGGGTTGCACGCGATGGAGATGCTGATCGGCTGGGCTCCCGGACGTGACGACGCCGCGTACGGAATGGCCCGGCCGGTTGCGGTGCCGAGCACGGTCACCCACTACGTCAGCCCCGGCTCGCAGTGGGAGCGATCAGTCGACATGATCACGGTGCAGGGCGGCTCGGTCGCCGAGATGTGGGCGCCGCGGATCGCCGTGACCGCGGGCGAGCGACGGCCCGACACGTGGTTCGGCGGGCCTATCGGGTCGAGCGACTCGCCCTACCTGTCGGCCATGGGCGACGACGCCGTCCCCCACCGCGACGGCGACACGATCTACATGTACATGCCGCAGTGGACCGACGACGCGGGCCACGCCGGCTCGTCGCTGTTCCTCGACGAGTTCGCCGGCAAGGTCTACCAGGACGGCCAGCTGGTGATGACCGGCGACGACCCGCTGTGGTTGTGGGGCGACTTCCCCAGCAGCCGCCACAGCTACCGGCTGGTGTACGAGACTCACCGCAAGACCCCGTTCTGGCAGCGCTCGACGCACACCCTGACGAGCTGGACCTTCAGCTCGCACAGGCCTGCGTCGGGCATCGTGGTGCTCCCGCTTCTGATCGTCGACTACGACCTTCCGTTGTCGAATCTGGAGACGGCGGCGCCCGGCGCCTATGCGTTCAACGTCGGCGTGCGGATGCCGCCGGACGCCGCCGCGAGGCCGATCACGTCGCTGCAGGTCCAGCTGTCGTGGGACAACGGAAAGTCGTGGAAGACGCTCGCGCCGACGCGGTGCGCGTCGGCCGGACAGTGCAGCTACCGGGTGCAGAACCAGCCATCGGCGTCGGCCACGCTGCGCGTCGTCGCGCGCGACGCCGGCGGCCGCTCCGTGCGGCAGTCGATCGTCAACGCCTACAGGGTGCGGAGCCTCTGACGAGCTGCCTGCTCGCCTCTGCCGAGGCGCCGGTGGCATACTGGACGCTTCCAGGAGAGGTGTCCGAGTTGGCTTAAGGAGCGCGACTGGAAATCGCGTAAGCGGGTGCAACCTGCTTCGCGGGTTCGAATCCCGCCCTCTCCGTCTCTACCGTCGAAGCAGCCGAGCGACCGGCCATCCCAGTCCGACCAGGCAAAGCGCGATCCCTGCGATCAGGAACGGCGCGGGGTCGCGCTCGTGCTTGCACTCGTTCGCTGCGTTGGGCGGCGTGCCCACCAGATGGCAGTGCAGGCCGGGGCCGTGCCGGTTCGCGTAGGCCAGAACGAGCCAGACCACTGCGAACCCCGGGCCGATCCCGAACGCGGCTGCGGTCAGCCGGAAGCGGCGGTAGACGTAGAGCGCCAGGCCGAGCGTCGCGGGCACCGTGACGATCAGCAGGGGTGCGAATGACCCGGCGGAGAGCACCGTCACGCTGAGCGCCAGGCCGACACCCGCCCAAGCCAGGAATCCGGCGACGTCCATCGGTCGGCGCGATCCTAGATCGCGCACCGGATGCGGCCTCGCCGCCTGACACAATGTGATCATGGCAACAGGGCAGCTCGATCATCCGGCCAGTCCCGCTCGCGAATGGGGACTCCAGACTGCGCGGCGCCTGCGTGCGTCGCGGCTGGCGGCACTTGGGCTGACCGTCGGGATGGTCGCCGTGTCGACCCTGGTCGTGAACGTGCTCACGCCCCACGTCCCGGTCGACAGCGCAGGCGTCTTCTACCTGGTCGCCGTGCTGGCCGCATCCTCGCTGTACGGGCTCTGGTGGGGGCTGGCCACGAGCCTTCTGTCGGCGTTTGCGTTCAACTTCTTCTTCCTGCCCCCGGCGCACACCTTGGTGATCGACTCCTCCGGAGACTGGCTCGCGCTGGCCGCCTTCGCCGTCACCGCCGTGGTCACCAGCGATCTGGCCGCCCGCGAGCGCAGCAACCGAGACGAGGCGGCACAGCGGGCAACCGAGGCGCGGCTGGGCGAGCGGTTCGCCACGCTGGTGGCGGAGGCGCCCGACCTGGAGAGCGTCCTGCCCGAGCTGGCCCGGGAGGCAGCGCGGGCGCTCGGCGCCTCGGACGGCATCATCACGCGGGATCGCGAGCAGGCTCACTCGGACGGCGTCCTGCTCGAGCTGAGCGGGCGGCTGGTCGGCGAGCTGCGGCTGGTGGGCGGCCCGCCGGACATCGCCCAGTCGGCTCCGGCCGAGCGGGTCGGCCGGAGCCTGGCCAGCCTGATCGTGCTCGGCGAGGAGCGGGAGCGCCGCCGCGGCCAGCAGGTTCACGCCGAGGCGCTGGCCCGTTCCAACGAGCTGAAGACGGCCCTCCTGCGCGCGGTCTCCCACGACCTGCGCTCGCCGCTGATGGCGATCACCACGGCAGCCGGCGGGCTGCGCTATGCCGACCTGGACGAGGACGACCGCGAGCTACTGCAGACGATCAGCGAGCAGAGCGACCGCATGAGCCGGATGATCGACGACCTGCTCGACCTGTCCCGGCTGACCGCGGGCGCGCTCGAGCCCGCGGCCGACTGGATCGACCCCCGCGAGCTGGCCGAGGCGGCGATCGAGGAGTCGGTGACCGGCGAGGAGGAGTCGCGCGTCCTGCTGGCGGTTGGCCACGATCTGCCGTTGGTGCGTGGGGACGAGCCGCAGCTGAAGCGGGTGCTGGTCAACCTGATCGAGAACGCGCTCAAGTTCTCGCCGGCCGATTCGGTCGTGACGGTGTCCATCGAGGAGACCCCGGCAACGGTCGACGTGGCGGTCGCCGATGCCGGCTGCGGCATCCCGGCCGAGGAGCTGGCAACGATCTTCGAGCCGTTCTACCGCTCCCGGGCGCACGCCGGCGTGCCCGGGTCAGGGCTCGGGCTGGCGGTTGCCATGGGACTGGCGGTTGCCAACGGCTGCACGCTGACCGTGACGTCGGAGCCGGGCCGAGGCAGCCGCTTCGTGCTCGGCGTTCCGCGCGATCCCCAGGAGCAGGCGTGAGCGACGGGCCTCGCATCCTGGTCGTCGACGACGAGCGGCCGATCCGCCGCGCGCTCGAGGTGACGCTGACCAAGGCTGGGTACCGGGTGGCGGCGGCGACGGACGGCGCGGAGGCGCTGACCGCCGCCGCGCTGACTCCGCCCGACCTGGTGATCCTCGACCTGATGCTGCCCGACGCCGATGGCGCCGACATATGCACGCAGCTTCGCGACTGGCTGACGGCTCCGATCCTGCTGATCTCGGCAGTCGGCGAGGAGCGCGACAAGATCCGCGCGCTCGACGCCGGCGCGGACGACTACCTGACCAAGCCGTTCGGCATCGGGGAGCTGCTGGCGCGCGTGCGGGCGCTGCTGCGCCGATCGGAGGGCGCAGTGCCGGCCGACCAGGTGATCGAGGTCGGCGCGCTCGCGGTCGACCTGCCCCACCGGCTGGTCACCGTCAACGGCGGCGACGAGGTGCATTTGACGCCGACCGAGTTCGACCTGCTGAAGCAGCTCGCCCTGGCGGATGGCCGCCCGCTGACCCACCAGATGCTGCTGCGCAGCGTGTGGGGACCCGGATACGCGACCGAGACGCAGCTCCTTCGCACGCACATGGGACGGCTCCGGGATAAGCTCGAGAGCCATGGGGTGCCGCGAAGGACGATCGAGACGCTGACCGGGATCGGGTACAGGCTTCGGGACGGAGCGGGCGGGACGGTGGCCTCGTGAGCAGAGTTGCGCTCGTGACGGGGGGCGGGACCGGCATCGGCGAGGCGGTCGCCCACCGGCTGGCAGCTGAGGGATGCGCGATCGCGGTGCTGGGGCGCCGGCTGGAGCCGATCGAGCGGGTCGCGGCCGCCGTCGAGGCGGCCGGCGGCGCGGCGCTCGCCGTGTCCGCCGACGTGGCCGACGAGACGGCCGTTCAGTCTGCCGTGGCGGCGGCGGTCTCCCGGTTCGGAGGCCTCGACATCGTCGTCAACAACGCGGGCGTCGGCGACAGCGCACCCGTGCTCGAGGAGACGGTCGAGGGGTGGGACGCGACGCTCCGCGCAAACCTGACGGGCGCCTTCCTGATCTGCCGCGAGGCGCTGCCGCACCTGATCGAGCGAGAGGGGGCGATCGTCAACATCGCCTCGATCAACGCTCTGTTGGTGGGGCCCGGATGGGCGTCGTACTGCGTATCGAAGGCCGGTCTGACGATGCTGACCCGGTCGCTGGCGGTGGACTACGGGCCCCACGGCGTGCGGGCCAACGCGGTCTGTCCCGGCTGGGTGCGGACGCCGATGGGCGATGAGGACATGGACCGGGTTGCCGCCGCCAACGGCATCACCCGCGAGGAGGCGTACGCGTTGTCGGTAAAGAATACGCCGCTTGGACGCCCGGCGACCCCGCAGGACGTGGCCGAGGTGGTGGCGTTCCTCGCCAGCCCGGCGGCCTCCTACGTCACCGGAGTCTCGATCGCGGTCGACGGCGGGTCGACCGTGGTCGACGGCTCGGCCACTCCGCTGCGCTCGCCATGAGGCGCGCGCTGGCTCTGGCGGCGCTGGTCGGGGTGCTCGCCACGGCGGCAGCGTCAGCTCCGGCAGCCGGCGGCGTCCAGCAATCCGCCGCGGCGCAGGCAACGGCGCCGTCGGTCGTTGCCTACCACGGCCTGGGGGCCTGGGTCGACATCTACGACAAGGGCGCGTGGCTCCACCCGCTCGACGTGGTGCACCAGCTCGTGTCCCACCACGTCCGGACGCTGTACCTCGAAGTGCCCTTCGTGCCCGGCACGAGCACGATCCAAAACCCTGCCGGCGTGGCCGCGTTCGTCCGCCTCTGCCATCAGAGCGGGCTGCGGATCGTGGGCTGGTACCTGCCCACCTTCCTCGATGTCCACATGGCGATCGCGCGCTCGCTCGCCATCGTGCATTTCCGAAACGGCACCGTCGGCTTCGACTCGTTCGCCATGGACATCGAGTCGAACGCGGTCGCCAACCCGGCTGTTCGAAGCGCCCGCGTCGTGTCGATCGGCAAGAGCCTGCGCACTGCGGTCGGGGCGAGGTACCCGCTGGGCGCCATCATCCCGGCGCCCGAGGGGATGGTGCTCTCGCCGAGCTACTGGCCGGGGTTCCCGTACGCCGGCATCGCCCAGAGCTACAACGCGTTCGTGGTGATGGGCTACTACACCTACCACGGCTTCGGGTACTACCCGGCGCGCCAGTACACGCGGGACAACATCCAACTGCTCCAGGCGGCGACCGGCAATCCGAACGAGCCGATCCACGTCATCGGAGGGCTGGCAGCGAAGTCGGGTGCCGGTCAGGTGCAGGGATTCGTGAGCGCGCTGCAGGACTACGGCGCCATCGGCGGCAGCCTCTACGACCTGGCCACGACAGGCCCGTCGCTGTGGCCGCCGCTGGCCGGCGTACCGCACTAGATCCATTAGACTCCGCAGTCCCAGGGCGCATAGCTCAGCTGGGAGAGCGTCCGCTTCACGCGCGGAAGGTCACAGGTTCGAGCCCTGTTGCGCCCACTTTTTGGCCCTGGGAGCCGGTTTGCGGGCTACCGGAGCGGGCTCGAAACTGCGGCCTGTCCAGCTAAGTGTACGACGTCGTCATAGGGTCGCAAGGTCGGTGTCGAACGTGTGCTCCCGATGCGGGATCGACCGCGCGCCGCCGGCGATTCCCGACGATGCCTGGGCGGGGCAGGTGCGAAGCCCCGTGAGTGTGCGTGTGATTCAGGCCGGATGCTGGAGTTCGAGCAGCAGGGTGCGGAGTTGGGCGAAGCGTTTCGGTCCGAGCCGTTGCTCCCAGGTGGCTTCCATCTCGGCGACCGCGTCGCGGATCACGCCGACCGCTGCGACGCCCCGTTGAGTGAGGACGATGCGTTTGGAGCGGAGGTCGTCCGGGTGCGGTTCGCGCTGGAGGTAACCGAGGCGTTCGAGCTCGCGGAGCAGGTGGTTGAGCGCTTGCTTGCTAATCCCCACTTGGGCTGCGACGTCGGTCGGCCGGGCGCCATGCGGTCCTGGGTAGCGGAACACGGCGAAGTAGGCGCGGTCGAAGTCGTCGAAGCCGCGCTCGCGCAACCGCTCGAGCATGTGCTGCTGGACGGCCTCCCAGGGAATGCGCAGGAGGGCGCCGATCAGCGGCGGCCCGAACGGCTGTCTCTCGATCTCCGGCGATTTCATAAAGTGACTTGACAACCTACTCTCAACCGAACTATGATCAAGTCACTTTACCATCCATCACGAAGGAGGCGCGCGGCGATGGCAGCGAGCACACGCGAGGAGATCAAAGTCGGGGAGATCGGCAATTCGGTTCCTGCTCGAGGGTGAGCAGTCGGACGGCTCGGTGGCGGTGTTCGAGTTCGACGTCCCTGCCGGCTCAAAGGTCGCGGCGGCGCACAGCCATGACGGCTTCGAGGAGACGATCTACGGCCTCGAGGGCACGCTCGTGTGGACGGTCGAGGGCCAGGCGCACGAGGTCGGCTCCGGCGAGGTGCTCTGCATCCCGCGCGGCGCCGTCCACCAGTTCGAGAACCTCGGCGAGCTTGGCGCGAAGGCGTTGGCGATCGTGACTCCGGGCATCCTCGGCCCCGAGTACTTTCGCGGGGTCGCCGCGGTCCTCGATGCGGCAGCCGGCGGCCCTCCCGACCTAGCGGCGATCGCGACGGTGATGCGCCGCCACGGACTCACCCCCGTCGCTCGATGACCCATGCAGGAAGGAAAGAGCGATGACCCTGCCAGCGCCACCTCGCCTCAACGCGTGGCGCGGCTTGGAACCGATCCTCCGCAGCGACAGCCGTGAGATCGGGCTCCTCGTCGCAGACGAAAATCTCAGCCTCACCTATGCCAGCCGCGCGGCTGGCGAACGCGTGACCGACCCACACATACACCAGCACACCGAGGCGTTCTACATCCTCGAGGGCGAGCTCACCTTTGAAGTCGGGGCCGAGCGTGAGATGAGTACTATCGGGCCCGGCGGCTTCCTCACCGTGCCACCCGGCGTCGCGCACTCATTTCGCACCGCCGGCGACCACCCGGCACGCTGGCTCATCATCCACGCCGGCGACGGCGGCTTCGCCACGTTCATGCGCGGCGTCCGCGACGGAGTCAAGGTCGAGTGGGACATCGCACCGGTACCTCCAGGCGGAGGCCTCCCCGCGGACCACGCGACCGTCAATCGTCCGTTGACCGGGCCGCCTTCCTCTTGAGGGACTCAACGTCGCTGGCCCGCAGAGACTGCGAGAAAGCGTAGCCGCCGCTTGACCCAGGAGAACAGCTATCGCCTGGGCAGGCGTCCCTCACGCCCGGCCGGAAGTGAGCCTCCGACACACAGCTGCCCGGGCAGTCCCATCAAGCCAGTACGGTTGCTGACAGAGACAACGAGCGTCGATCGGGACGCGCGCGAGCTCCAAGGTCACAGGTTCGAGCCCTGTTGCGCCCACCTCGGAGTATTCGGCGAGAGGGAGGGGGTTCGTGGGGGAACTCATGTGCCCCCGCGTGAAGGTAGCGTCCGCTTCACGTGCGGAAGGTCACTCGTTCGAGCCCGGTACCGCCCATACACCAGAACCCGTATAACCATGCGGGTTCTGGCCGTTGTAGGTCGGTCACCAGGCGCACCGCAGGCGGCAGCTGCGAACATTCTGCGACCAGCGGAGGCAGATCCGGCCCTGCCCGGAACAGGGTGAGGATCGCACGGTCGGCCGTCATGCGGGAGTGCTTCTTCCCCTTCGTCACTTGTGACGATTGACACGGCCTCAGCAGAGGCGTAGGGTGCGGCGCGTATCTCAGAATCGGTCTCCGGATGCATCTGCGGCCCCGCACGATCGACATCCGCGCAAGCCGATTACGAAACCGGTCCTCGGCCCGGAACGAGGGAGGGAGTCCGATGTATCGACGCCTGCTCGCTCGCGCGATGCCCGTGTTGGCGTTGTTGCTGGTAGTGCCGTCGGCCGCAGGCGCGGCCACGCATGCACCGGCGTGGCACACGCCCGGATGGCAGGGGCGAGGGATCCAGCACATCGTCGTCATCTACGAGGAGAACCACAGCTTCGACAACCTGTACGGCGGCTGGGAGAGGGTGAACGGGCTCAGCCAACGCAGACCCGGCGCACACCACCCAGATCGAATCAGGCCGGCACTGCCCTACTCCTGCCTCAAGCAGAACGACGTCAACCTGACCTCGCCGCCGCTCGCCCGCGACCTGCCCGACGCACGCCGGGCACGGCCGTTCGCGAGCCACTTCACCAACAGCCCGTTCCCGATCGACAGCTACATCCCGCCGACCGCCACGACCTGCCCGCCGATCCCGGCGCGTCCCTCGCAGCCGAACGGCGTGCCGAACGGCACCGGGCCTGCCCGGCGGCTGCACGCGCGACCTCGTGCACCGCTTCTACCAGGAGCAGTACCAGCTCGACGGCGGCAAGCAGAACCGCTACGTGACCGGCAGCGACGCGGTCGGCCTGACGATGGGCTACTACGACACGAAGCCGCTGCCGATCTACCAGTACCTGCACGCAGACGGGCCACCCGCACTACGCGATCGCCGACAACTTCTTCCAGGGCGCGTTCGGCGGCTCGTTCCTCAACCACCAGTGGCTGATCGCGGCCGCCACGCCGGTCTGGCCCGACGCGCTGCAACGACGGCGGCGGCCAACGACCTGCACTCGGTCGTCGACGCGAACGGCATGCCGACGAGCACCCGCTCTACACCGTCACCTCGGCATCGGCCGTGAAGCCGACCAGCGCGCTCGACGCAGTCGCTGCGACCCGCGCGGTCGCGCGCGGCGCCGACCCAGCCGGGCTTCGCCTGCGGCGACTACGCCGTCAACACGATCCAGCCGGCGTACCAGCCGTACGCTCCGGCACGCTGCCGACGCGCGCGACTGCCGCCGCAGACCGCAGCCGACGATCGGCGACCGGCTGAGCGCGGCGGGCGTCGACTGGGCCTGGTACTCGGGCGGCTGGTCGAACGCCGACGGCGACGTCGGCGCGCCCGGCTGGACGAACGGCACGCGCGGCCGCACCTGTGCCGACCCGAACGCCGCCCTGGCGACGGCCGTCTTCCCGAACTGCCCCGACAACGCTGTTCCAGTTCCACCACCAGCCGTTCAACTACTTCGCCACCTTCGCGCCCGGGCACCGCCGGCGCGGCCGCGCACCTGCAGGACGAGAGTCAGTTCCTCCACCTGGCCGACTCCTCCTCGACGGCGACGCTGCAACCTCAAGCCGGTCAGCTTCATCAAGCCGATCGGCGAGGAGAACGAGCACCCCGGCTACGCCGAGCGAGCGCGCCGGCAGCGACCACCTCGTCGACCTGCTGAAGTCGATCGAGCGGCGGCGGGTGCGCGAAGAACACGATGGTGATCGTCACCTACGACGAGTTCGGCGGTCAGTGGGACCACGTCCCGCCGCCGGGCCAGGCGGAGCAACGCCGGCCCGCACGACCAGTGGGGCCCGGGGACGCGCATCCCCGCGCTCGTGCTCTCGCCGTTCCTGCGAGGCACGTTCGTCGGTCGACCACACCGAGCACGACACGACGTCGATCCTGGCGACGATCGAGCACCGCTACGGGCTCGCTCCGCTGGGATCGCGTGACGCCGCCGTGAAGGATCTCTTCACCGCCTTCTCGGCGCACTAGCGGCGTCGAGGCCGGGCGGACGCGATGCGCGTCCGCCCGGCCTCAGCGCTTGCCGAGAGTCTGCACCGAGGACGGCAGGGCGGCGCCGATGCTCTTGGCGTAGGCGAGCAGAGCGATCCGAAAAGGCGTCGGAGGTACCGCTGGGGTCATAGGTTCGAGCCCTGTTGCGCCCACTGAGGATGGGCTGTGATTCCCTCCATCACGTCGTGATGATTACCTTCCCGTCGCCTTTCTGGGTGCCGCCGGGGAAGCTGCCGCTGTTGGCGAAGGGGCTGATGTAACCGCTGCCGCCGCCACCGCTGAGGATGGTGTCGCCGCCCGCGGCGCCGTACCAGCCGCCACCGCCGCCCTGGTGGGCGCAGCTGTCGCCGCCGATGCCGAAGCTGCCGTCAAACGCGCTACACAAACCGCCGATTGCCAGACCGCCGCACTCCTGAGTGCCGCTGCCGAGGTCACACGAGCCACTTGCGCCGGTCAATCCTCCGCCCGCACTTCCGTCCCCGGAGCCGTCGGAGACGTTGCCCCGCCCCCGCCTCCCCCGCCGACGATGATCCGGTCGGCGTAGCCGTAACTCTTGCTACGAGCACAGGGATTGCCGTGTCCGCCGATGCGCACATCCGAGCCGCCGCCACCACCCGCACCAAGGTCACCGCTGCCTGCCGTGCCCCCCTGGGGTCGTGGACTGGTGAACGGGGGACGCCAAACACCATAGCGCCGTCGCGGGGCCGCAACAAGACCCCGGCCCTGTTAGATCACTGCCTTAGGCAGCCTATCGTGCTGATAGAAGTCCCCCTCGACGGGCGCGGCCCCAGGTGCGCGTTGCCGATCGTGCGAGGCCGGCGGTCGGCTGAATCCGGACGATTCGTCGGGTAGATTGCAGGCCCCGTTGCCAGAGGAGCGTCCGTGTACCCCCAACGTCGCCGCCGCCGTCGCTCGCCATACGGACTGATACTCGCCGTGGTCGTGGCTCGTGGTACTGGTCGCAGGCGGGATCTACGCGCTCGCCCATAGGTCGAGCTCGTCGGACGCGTCGTCGTCCACCGTGTGCAACGCGACCACGGTCGCCGACAAGGTGCTGCCCTCGGTCGTCAAGATCAGCGCCAACGGAGCGACCGGCGCGGGCACCGGGTCGGGAGAGGTGATCCGTTCAGACGGGTACATCCTCACCAACAACCACGTCATCTCGAACGCCGCGCACGGCGGTCACGTCAAGGTGCTCTTCTCCGACGGCACCGAGGTCGACGCCACCATCACCGGCCGCGATCCCCAGACCGACCTGGCCGTGCTGCACCTGACGCCGCCCTTCGACCTGAGGGTGATCGGCATCGGCAAGTCCGGCGCCGTGAAGGTCGGTCAGCCGGTCGTCGCGCTGGGTGCGCCTCTGGGGCTGGCGGGCACCGTTACGTCGGGGATCGTCAGCGCCCTCGACCGAAACATCCACGTCCCCGGCGACGCCGGCGGGACGGCGCTGCTGGTGGCTGCGATCCAGACGGATGCGGCGATCAACCCTGGCAACAGCGGCGGGGCGCTGGTGGACTGTGCGAGCCAGCTGGTCGGCGTCCCCACCGCCGGCGCCGTCATGCCCAACGGCGGCGGCGGCAACATCGGCCTCGGGTTCGCCATCCCCGTCGACTCCGCGATGCAGATTGCAAACGACCTGATCGCAAACGGGTCGGTGACGCACTCCTACTTCGGAATGGCGACGGTGCCGATTCCGGCCTCGGCGGCTCAGCAGGCGGGGACGCCCGAGGGCCTGTTCGTGCAGGGGCTCGCGCCGAACGGCCCGGCGGATCATGCCGGGCTGCATGTCGGAGACGTGATCACGAAGATTGACGGCCAGCCAGCGACCAGCAACGTCCAGCTCGAAAGCCTGACTCTGACCAAGCGGCCGGGGGATACGGTCAAGGTCGCCTACTCCCGCAACGGCCAGTCGGCCGAAGCGACCATCACACTGGGCGCGTCGCCGGACTAACGGGCGGTCGCCCGTATCATCCGGCCCATGCCTTCGGACACCGCAATCGAGGTCGAGGCCGCGGGACGGGAGGTCACCGTCTCCAGCCCCGACAAGGTGTTCTTCGACGAGCGGGGCGAGACGAAGCTCGACCTCGTCCGCTACTACCTGGCGGTCGAGCCGTCACTGATGCGGGCTCTGGGAGGACGGCCGGTGCTGATGGAGCGCTATCCGAACGGTGCCAGCGGGTCGTCCTTCTTCCAGAAGCGCATCCCCAAGAACCCCCCCGACTGGCTGCAGTCGACCGAGGTGCAGACCGTCAACGGGACGCCGTCGCAGGCGCTCGTGATCGGCGACATCGCCCACGTCGTCTGGGCGGTCAACCTCGGCTGTCTCGCCCTCCACGCCTGGCCGTTCAAGGCGGCTGACGCCGAGCATGCCGACGAGCTTCGGATCGACCTCGACCCCTCTCCAGGCGTCACCTTCGACATGGTGCGGGAGGGCGCAGCGCGCACCCGCGACCTGCTCGCCGAGCTGGGCCTGACGGGATACCCGAAGACGACCGGCCGCAACGGCATCCACATCTACCTGCGGCTGCTGCCCCGCTACGACTCGATCGTGGTTCGCGAGGCGGCCGTCGCCCTGGCCCGCGAGTTGGAGCGGCGGCACCCGGAGGAGATGACGTGGCAGTGGTGGAAGGAGGAGCGCGGCCGGCGCGTGTTCGTCGACTACAACCAGAACGCGCCGCACAAGACGGTGCTCGGCGCCTGGAGCGCCCGGCCGCGGCCAGGGGCGCAGGTCTCGACGCCATTCGCCTGGGACGAGCTCGAGACCATCGACCAGGCCGAGCTGACGATCGCCACCGTGCCCGCCCGGGTTGCGGAGCGCGGAGACCCCTGGGAGGCAGCCGACGAGCTGCAGGACCTGGAGCCGCTGCTCGAGCTCCATCGCCGCGACATGGCCGCCGGCATGATGGACGCGCCCTGGCCGCCGGTCTACCCGAAGATGCCGAACGAGCCGCCGCGCGTCGCACCCAGCCGCGCGAAGCAAGACTGAGCACGGTTAGAGGTTCTTCTCGACGCGCCGCAGCAGCTTGTGGCTGATGAACCACCCGGCGACCACGATCACGGCGATCGCGATACCGGCGTAGATGCCGTAGCGCGCGATCGCCTCGGCGGCCGCCTTGCCGGACTCGTAGGCGATCACGCCGACCAGCGTGGCCCAGACGATGCCGCCGGCGGCGTTCCATAGCAGGAACCGCCGCCACTCCATCCCCACCAGGCCGGCGATCCAGGCGACCGTGTAGCGAAGCACCGCGACGAACCGGCCGAAGAACACCGTCTTTCCGCCGTGGCGCTGGAAGATGCCCTCGGCCGTGGGCAGCACCCGCCGGAAGTGCCGGTCGAGCCACGCCCACCGGGCGATCAGCTTCGGTCCCCCGACCCGGCCGATCAGCCAGTAGCCGAGGTTGTCGCCGATGATCGCGCCCAGCGCGGCAACGGCGATCACCTCGCCGATGTTGTAGTGGCCCTGCGAGGCCAGGACGGCGAAGGCGATCAGTGCCGTCTCGCCCGGCACCGGGACGCCGAACGACTCGATGCACACCGCCAGGAACAGCACGGCGAGGCCGTGCTGGGTGAAGAAGTCCGTCACCGGACGCACCTGCAGCGGCAGCGCATCCGGTGAGGCTACCCGCCGGGCGGCGTCGCTAGACGGCCGCTGCGGCTTCTGGCTCGGGCCGGAAGCCGCGGATCGGCGCCCGCTCGTAGGCAGCGGCTGCGGCGCGCAGACAGTTGCCGGTCTCCGAGAACAGGTCGTCGATCGTGATGCCGAAGGCGGCTGCGCATCGCTGAGCGGTGCTCGTCCGCGGCTCTGACCGACCGTTGAGGATGTTCCAGAGGCCCTGGGGGGACAGGCCCAGGTAGATCGCAAACTCGCGCTGGTGCAGTCCGTGCATGCCCACGAGGCGTCGCAGGTTGCTTCCAATCATGGTGGTGGTCTCCGTGGTGTGGTCCTGATCGCTCATTGTGGGCTAGGTTTCGCGCAATCCTAATCGGGAAAGAGGAGAATAGCTACGACATGTGGCGCCGGTATGCGCCTGCTTGGGTTTATGCAGATCCCTCTTGACCCGCCGTCACACCTAGCGTACCCTCATGAAGTCAACTAAGTCAATCGACAAAGGGGACAAGTTGAAGTTTCGTCAACTTTCATTCCTTGCGGGTGTATGTGCAGCGCTCCTCGTCCTGGCCGCCGGCTGCGGAAGCAGTTCCAGTTCGGGCGGCTCGGTCAAGCTGAGCTTGGTCGCGTACTCCACCCCGGCCGAGGTCTACGCCAAGCTGATCCCGGCGTTCAACAAGACCTCCGCCGGCAAGGACGTGAGTTTCAATCAGTCCTACGGCCCCTCCGGCGACCAGAGCCGCGCCGTCGCCGCCGGCCAGCCGGCGGACGTCGTCCACTTCTCGCTCGAGCCGGACATCGCGCGCCTGGTCGACGCCAAGCTGGTCTCGTCGAACTGGGACCAGAACCAGTTCCACGGCATCGTCGCCAACTCGGTCGTCGTGTTCATCGTGCGCAAGGGCAACCCCAAGCACATCGAGAACTGGTCCGATCTGACCAAGCCCGGCGTCCAGGTGGTCACGCCCAACCCGTTCACCTCGGGCGGCGCCCGCTGGAACATCATGGCCGCCTACGGCGCGCAGCTGAAGCTGGGCGACTCGGACACCCAGGCCCAGCAGTACCTGGGCCTCCATGTTCAAGAACGTGGTCGTGCAGCCGGACAGCGCCCGTGACGCGCTGCAGACGTTCGTCGGCGGTAAGGGCGACGTGCTACTCGACTACGAGAACGACGCGATCCTGGCCCAGTCGAAGGGCGAGGCGGTCGACTACGTGATCCCCAAGCAGACGATCCTGATTCAGACGCCCGGCGCCGTGACATCGGACTCGTCGCACTCCAAGCAGGCGAAGGCGTTCCTGAACTTCCTGTGGTCGCAGCAGGGCCAGCAGATCCTGGCCGACAACGGCTACCGGCCCGTGCTTCAGGGCGTCACGTCTTCGAAGTACAGCTATCCCACCCCGCCGCAGCTGTTCGACATCAACTACGTCGGCGGCTGGGACTCGGTCATGACCAAGTTCTTCGATCCCACAAACGGGATCGTGGCCAAGATCGAGCAGTCAAACGGAGTCTCCACTGGCGGCTGAGGCCCTCCCAGCACGAACCGCCGCTCCCTCCACCGCCGGGTCGAAAGGCCTGGTGGTGGGGGTGGCGACGGCCTGGGTCAGCATCATCGTCCTGCTGCCCGTCGCCGCGCTCGTCTACCAGGCGAAGCTCGGCGGCTGGAGTGGGTTCTGGACGGCGATCACGACGCCCGACGCTGTTGCCGCGCTCAAGCTGACGCTCGGCGTCGCATTCGTCCTGGTCGTCATCAACGCAGTCTTCGGGACGCTGATCGCCTGGATGCTGGTTCGCGACAGCTTCCCAGGGCTGGGTGTCATCAACACCATGATCGACCTGCCCTTCGCGCTGCCGACGATCGTCGCCGGCCTGGTGCTCCTGATCCTCTACGGGCCGGGCTCGCCGATCGGCATCAACATCGCGTTCACGCGGACGGCGGTGCTGGTCGCACTGCTGTTCGAGACGCTGCCGTTCGTCGTCCGCAGCGTGCAGCCGGTGCTGATGGAGCTCGACCGGGAGATGGAGGAGGCGGCCGCGTCGCTGGGTGCGCCTCCGTTCGCTGTCTTCCGGCGGGTCGTGCTGCCGACCCTTGGCGCCGTCGATCCTGTCCGGCTGCGGCCTGGCGTTTGCCAAGGCGATCGGCGAGTTCGGCTCCGTCTCGCTGATCTCCGGCAACCTCCCTTTCAGCACCCAGGTGATGTCGGTGCTGATCTACGGTCAGATCGAGAGCGACAACGTCGCCGGCGCCGCCGCGCTGTCGATCGCGCTGCTCGTGATCGCCCTGATCGTGCTGCTGCTGATCGGTGTCGTCCAGCGCTGGGGCATGCGCCATGAGGACGCGGCGTGACGGCTCGGCGCTGGACTGTCCGCCTGCTGGCGCTGGGGTACCTGTCGGCGCTGCTGTTCATCCCGGTGGCGATGATTGCCGTGCGCACCTTCCAGAACGGCATCGGCCCGGTGTGGACTGCGATCACCGACCCCAACACCGTCCACGCGCTGTGGCTGACCCTGCAGATCACGCTGATCGCCGTTCCCCTGAACACGATCTTCGGGATCTGTGCCGCGATCGCCATCGTCCGCTACGACTTTCGGGGCAAGTCGCTCCTGAACGCGTTCATCGCGCTGCCGTTCGCCCTGTCGCCCGTCGTGGTCGGCCTGTGCCTGATCCTGACGTACGGCCGCACCGGCTGGTTCGGCGCCGATCTCGCGAACCAGGGCATCCAGGTGATCTTCGCGATGCCCGGCATGGTGCTGGCGACGATCTTCGTCTCGCTGCCGTTCGTCGCACGGGAGGTGATCCCGGTGCTGCGCGAGATCGGCACCGAGCAGGAGCAGGCGGCTGCGACCCTGGGCGCCAGTAGTGCCCAGACGTTCTTCCGCGTGACGCTGCCCGCGATCCGCTGGGGCGTCGTGTACGGCGTGGTACTGACCACCGCCAGGTCGATCGGCGAGTACGGCGCCGTCGCGGTGGTCTCCGGCCGCATCATCGGCGTCACCGAGACGGCGACGATCCACGTCAACACTGCGTACCAGTCATTCGACAAGGTGGGGGCGTACTCCACCGCACTGGTGCTGGCCGTGACGGCTCTCAGCACCGTTCTGATCATGAATCTGGTCAACACCCGGAGGGGGGAGGGCTGATGGCCATCTCTGTTGAGCATGTGACCAAGCGGTTCGGCGACTTCGTCGCCGTCGATGACGTCTCGCTGGAGATCGAGGGCGGCTCGCTGACCGCCCTGCTCGGGCCCAGCGGCAGCGGTAAGTCGACGCTACTGCGGGTGATCGCCGGCCTCGAGGTCCCCGACACCGGCACCGTCGCGCTGCTGGGCAACGACGTCACCCGCGTGCCGGCGCACCGCCGCGGCATCGGCTTCGTGTTCCAGCACTACGCGGCGTTCAAGCACATGACGGTGGCCAAGAACATCGCGTTCGGCCTCGAGGTGCGCAAGCGCTCCAAGTCGGAGATCAAGGATCGGGTTGCGGAGCTGATCGAGCTCGTCCACCTGGACGGCCTCGGCGACCGCTACCCGTCCCAGCTGTCCGGCGGCCAGCGGCAGCGTATGGCGCTGGCCCGTGCGCTCGCGGTCGAGCCTGAGGTGCTGCTGTTGGACGAGCCCTTCGGCGCCCTCGACGCCCGCGTCCGCAAGGACCTCCGCGACTGGCTGCGGCGCCTCCACGACGAGGTGCATGTGACCACCGTCATCGTCACGCACGACCAGGAAGAGGCCATGGAGGTGGCCGACCGCGTGGTCGTCATGCAGAGCGGCCGGATCGAGCAGGAGGGTGACCCGGTGGAGCTCTACGAGCACCCGGTCAACAAGTTCGTGATGGGCTTTATCGGGCCGGTCAGCCACCTCGGCGACGCGCTCGTCCGCCCTCACGACATCCAGATCATGCTCAGCCCCAACGGCACGACGTTGCCCGCGGTGGTCGAGCGGATCGTGCGCCTCGGGTTCGAGGTGCGGGTCAACCTCGAGCTCGAGTCGGGTGAGCGGCTGACCGCGCAGATCACGCGCGACGAGCTCGACGACCTCGCGATCGAGCCGGGCGCCTCGGTCTTCGTGCGGCCGCGCAAGCTCCAGGAGTTCAGCAGCACCCCAGGCTGAGCGGTTGAGTGGGTAGCCCGCCGGCTCCCTACTCGTACTGCAACGCTTCCAGCACGTTCAGCTTGGCCGCGCGCCGGGCCGGCATGATCGCGGCCACCAGGCCGACGATCACCGCGACGATCAGGCACGCGATGAGCTGGGAGTAGGGGATCGAGAACTGGATGCCCTGGCTCGACAGGCCCAGGTTGACGATCCAGGCGAACACGATCCCGATCGCGATGCCGAGTAGGCCGCCGATGATCGCGGTGATCACGCTCTCGTCGGTGATCACCCACCGAAGCTGCCAGCGGCCCATGCCGACGGCTCGCAGCATGCCGATCTCACGGGTCCGCTCGAACACCGAGAGCGCAAGTGTGTTCACGATCCCGAACAGGGAGATGATCACGCTCATCGCCAGCAGGATGTAGAGCAGGGCGAGGAACTGGTTGATCTGCTTCTCGAAGCTCGCCTTGTACTCTGCGTTCGTCTGCACCTTTGCCGCCGGGAACGGCTTCAGGGCCTGCTTGACGGCCGCCGTCACCGTCGTGGCATCGGCTCCGTCCTGGAACCGCACCAGGAGCACCGAGGGATCGTTGCTCTTGACCAGGCCGTCGAACGTCTGCGCGGGGATCGTCACCCCGGTCATCAGCACAGGGTCCTTGTAGATGCCGACGACATGCAGCTGCTCGCGGTTGCCGTCGACGCTCTCGACGCTGAACGCGCTGCCGGTCTTCAGGTGATGGTCGCTGGCGAACTGCTTCTCGACCAGCGCGTCGGTGCCGTGGAAGTTCTGGAGCAGCGCGTCGCTGGCCCCGTTGCGCCAGACGAACCGGTAGGTCTGCGAGAACGTCTGCGGGTCGATGCCGTTCAGCTCATCAGTGCCGCCGCTGTTGATCTTCGCGGTCGTGATCTGCAGCGGTGCGGCGGCCTGGACGCCCGGAACGCCTGCCGCAGCCGACGCGGTGTCGCTGGGGAGCTGAGCCCCGCCGTTGGCGCTGATGATGAGCTGGCTGGAAACCGACTTGTCGATCGCATCCAGGAACGTCGTCTTGAACCCGTTCACGAACACCGCGACGAATACGACCAGGCCGACGCCGACCATCAGCGCGGCCGCCGTGACGGCCGTACGGCCCGGGTTGCGCATCGTGTTTTCGCGTGCCAGGCGGCCGGTCAGGCGGGTGAGCCGCTCCATCGGCCAGCCGATCACGCTTGCCAGCGGAGGCACCAGGTAGCGGGAAACCATCGCCACGGCGATGAAGCAGAGGATCGCCCCGCCTGCGAGGGACAGCAGTACCTGGGTGCCGCTTGCGTTGCCGAAGACTGCCGACAGGATCAGCGCCAGGCCGAGGATGCCGATGATCGCCGCCACCACCGGCGTGTATTTACTGAACCGCGACGGCGGCAGCTCGGCGCCCTCTCGCAGAACTGCGACCGGCGGGACGCGGGTGGCGCGCAGCGCGGGAGGCAGCGCAGAGAGGAGCGCGACCCCGACCCCGACGATGAGCGGGATCACGATCGATTCCCAGGAGATCGTGATGGGGGCGGTGGGCAGGCCGAACCCGACCGCCGAGAACAGGCTGTCCAGCAGCTTTGCAAACCCGATCCCGGCGAGGATGCCGATCACCGAGGCGATCAGACCCATCACGAAGGCCTCCAGCAACACGGAGCGCATCACCTGTCGGCGGGTGGCGCCAAGCGTGCGCAGGGTGGCCAGCTCGCGCATTCGCTGCGCAACCGTGATCGAGAACGTGTTGAAGATGATGAAGGCGCCGACGAATACAGCCGCACCCGCGAACGCGAGCAAGAGCGGCGTCAGAAACCCGTTGATCGAGCTCGTCACGCTGTTGCTCGAGGTCTGCGCGTTCTCGGTACCGGTCTGGACGCGGACGTAGCTCGGCACCACCTGCTGGATGCGGTGCTTCAGGTCTTCGGCATTGACTCCCTTGTCGGCGGCAACCAGGATCAACGACGTCTGCCCCTGGCGGTCGAACCAGTACTGGGCGTCGCTGAACGTGGTCCCGACCAGCGTGGCGCCGCCGATCGAGCCGACGCCGGCGAGCGTGAATGCTCCGACGAGGGTGACGGGGACGACGCCTTTCTCGGTTGCGAGTCCTACCTTCTGCCCGATCTTCAGGTGTTGATCCTGGAAGAGCTTCTGGCCAACCACGATGTCGCCGGAGGCGCTGGGGGCGTGGCCCTCGACGTAGTGCGTCGAGGGGTCGAGCGGCGGCGAGAGGGCCGAGAAGACCAGGTTCGGAGCCCCCGTGCTGTTGCTGATGTACTTCCCGTTGACGACGATCGAGCCCAGTGCCTGGATCTGCCCGTCTGCCACTGCGACGCCTGGAACCGACCGCACCTTGGCGATCAGGGATGCGGGGATCGGGCCGACCTGCGTCTGGCTCTGGTCGAACGCCGGCTTCCGCGACAGGATCACGGACTTGCCCTTGTTCACGTTCGTGAAGATGTCCGAGAACGCGTTACTGATCTGGTCGCGGACCACGAACGTGCCCGAGATCATTGCCGTGCCGAGCACGATCGCGATCGCCGTCAGCACAGCGCGCAGCTTGCGGCCGAACAGCCCCCTCAGCGCGACCTTGATCACAGCCGGGAGACCTCGCTCATCGCGTCCAGCACCTCACTGGCCGAAGAGGCGCCCGGCTGGTCGCGCACGACCTTGCCGTCGGCCAGGAACAGGATCCGGTCGGCGAGCGCGGCTGCCCCAGCATCGTGGGTGACCATGACCGTCGTCTGCCCGTAGCCGTCGACCGAGTCGCGCAGCAGCTGCAGGATCTCGGCGCTGGTGGCCGAGTCGAGGTTTCCGGTCGGCTCGTCGGCGAAGATCACCGTCGGCTTCGACACCAGGGCACGGGCCACCGCCACGCGCTGCTGCTGGCCGCCGGACAGCTGGGCCGGGCGGTGCTTGCGCCGGTCGGACAGGCCGACCTTCTCGATCACCTCGTCGGCCCACCCGGGCTCGGGCTTCTTGCCCGCGATCTCCGTCGGCAGCAGGATGTTCTCCTCCGCCGTCAGCATTGGCAGCAGGTTGAAAAACTGGAACACGAACCCGATGTGGTCGCGACGCAGCTGCGTGAGCTGCTTGTCGTTCATGTTCGTGATGTCGTGGCCGGCGATCTCGACGGTGCCCGAGGTGGGCGTGTCGAGCCCGGCCAGGATGTGCATCAGTGTCGACTTGCCCGAACCAGACGGCCCCATCACTGCCGTCAGCTTGCCTTCTGCAATGTCCAGCGTCACGCCCCGCAGAGCGTCGACAGCCGCGTCTCCCTCACCGTACCGACGCGTCAGATCGGTGGCGGAAATGACTCCCAACGGTCCCTCCTTCCGTCGCCTCGGCACGCATGTTGCCACGGTTCCCGTCAGAAGACGGCCACCACGCGATTAATCTTCTGTTAGCCGCGCGACCTCGGTGCGGGTCAGGTCGAGCAGGGTGGCCAGCAGCTGACGGATGCCCTCGTCGGACAGCGGGCCGCTGTTCCCCACTCGCAGCTCATCGAGCATCGAGTCCTCCCGGGCGGTGTCGCGCATCGGGTAGCCGCGCTCCCGCTTGAGCGCATGCAGTGCCGCCACAAGCTCGATCCTGCGGTTGAGCGCGGCCAGGATGTCGTCGTCCGCTGCGGTGATCTGCGCGCGGAACTCCTGCACCCGGGGGTCGTCAGACGCTTGCATCGCGCGAGTCTACAAAGACGCGCCCGCTACGCGGCGAGCAACGCGAGCACCAGCGCGGTTGCGTTCAGCGCGGCGTGGGCGACCATTCCGGGGAACAGCGATTCCGTTCGCCGGCGCAGCTCTGCGAGCAGCAGCCCGGCGATGAACGTCGGCACCAGGAGTGCGACGAGGCCGTGGGCCAGGGCGAACAGCGCAGCGCTTCCAGGCACGGCGTAGCGGCCGAGCGCAGCAAACGTGAGGCCGCGGAACAGCAGCTCCTCGGCGAAGGGGACGATCAGGCAGAGCACCAGAACCGCAGCCGCCAGGGCGAGCCACTGGTGCGTCGAGCGCGGCGTGTGGTTGGGGGTGATCCCCTGCTTGGTGTCGGCGTGCACCAGCGGGTCGAAGACGAGCTCCACGGCCGCGACCAGCGCCGCGGCTATCACCGTCATCACCGCCACCCGGCGCAGGGGCGGCCCGGGACGGTGCAGCGCCAGCGTGTCCCTGGCCGGCGCCCCGGAGATGCGGATGGCCGCGAACACGTAGCCGACCACGATCAGCTCCGAGACGGCGGTGCTGGCAACGAAGGTGCCGTTGTAGACGGCATTCCGCTGGGCCGGGTGGGCGGTGACGAAGTTGAGGCCGAAGAGCGCTGCCGGGGCGGCCAGCCACCACAGCGAGACCCGTTTGGTCACAGCGCCTGGTCGAGATCGGCGATCAGGTCGCGGACGTCCTCGCAGCCGACCGACAGGCGCAGCATCCCCTGGTCGATGCCGGCATCCTCCAGCTCGCCGTCGGAGAGCTGTCGGTGGCTGGTCGACGCGGGATGCGACAGCGTCGTCTCGATCCCGCCCAGGCTGGTCGCCCGCAGGCAGAGCGCGACGCGGTCCATCAGCCGCTCCCCGCCTGCCCGGCCGCCGGTGACCGTGAACGCCAGCACGCCGCCGGCGCCGTTCAGCAGCCGCCCGGCGCGCTCGTGGTGGGGATGCGACGGCAGCCCGGGGTAGAAGACGCCTGCCACCCGCGAGTCGGCCTCCAGGAACCGCGCGATCGCCAGGGCGTTCGAGCACTCGCGTTCCCAGCGCAGCGGCAGCGTGCGCAGGCCGCGGCGGACGAGCCACGCGGAGTCGGGTGAGAGCATCGCGCCGGTGTCGACCTCGTCCGCGGCCAGCCTCGCCACCAGGTCGGCCGGCCCGGCGGCGACACCGGCGACGGCGTCGGAGTGGCCGTTCAGGTACTTGGTCGCCGAGTGGACGACCAGATCGGCGCCCAGAGCGAGCGGGCGGCAGCCCACCGGCGAGGCCATCGTGTTGTCGACCAGCAGCCTGGCCCCGGCCGCGTGCGCGATCCCGGCCAGGGCGGGCAGATCGGCGACGTCGCAGCGCGGGTTGGAGATCGTCTCGGCGTAGAGCAGCGACGCGCCCTCGAGGGCACGCGCGACCGCAGCCTCGTCGTCGAGGTCGACGAAGGTGACGTCGTCCCGCGACCGCAGGACGGCGTGGGTCTGGCCGTAGAGCCGGGTGCCGGCGACGATGCCGGCGCCGGGTGGTGCCAGCAGGCGGAGCGCGCCGTTGATCGCAGCCATCCCGGACGCCGAGCAGTGCGCGGCCTCCGCCCCCTCCAGGGCGGCGACCGCACCGGCCAGCTCGTCGCCCGACGGGTTGCGGATCCGGGAGTAGAGGTAGCCGAGGCTCGCGTCCTCCATCACCTCGCCGAACCGGCGCGCCGTGTCGAACTCGAAGATGACCGACCGCTGGACGGGCGCGATCACGGGTGCGTCCTCGATGTCGGGCGGCCGGCCTGCGCGGACGGCGTCGGTGGCTGGGTGGTGGTCGGTCATCGCACCAGCGTCAGGATCTCGGTCAAGGAGGCGATCGTACCCGGGCCGGCGGCGGCCGAGCGGTCGAGGATGCGCACGTCCACGCCTGCAGCCCGGGCGCCGTCGCCGTCGGTGGCCTCCAGGTCGCCGACGTGCAGCGCCCGATCCGGCGCGACGCCGAGCAGGTCGAGCGCACGGCGGAAAATGGCCGGGTCCGGCTTGGCCGTGCCGCTGGTCGCCGAGTCGACGACTACCGGGATCTCGATCCCGGCGGCTCGGAGCGTGTCGGGCAGCGAGCAGTCCCAGTTCGAGACGACCGCCGTGGCGACCTTCGCATCTGTCAGGCCCGCGAGCGTCGGTTCGACGTCGTCGTAGGCGTGAAAGACGATGGCCTCGGACAGCGCCGAGAGCGCGTGCTCCGCGCTGATGTCGAGCCCCAGCTCGTCGCGGACGATGCCGGCGCAGGTCAGCCGCAGGGCGTGCAGCGAGGCGGCGTCGGACGCCTCGTGGCAGTGCACCTCGTAGTAGGCGACCTCGGCGAGCATCGCCCGCTCGGCGTCCTCAGCCGACACCTCGGCTCCCAGGCGCGACCGCGCCGCCAGGCGCAGCCGCCCGAACGGGTCGTCGAGGCCGATCAGCGTCCCGAACGCGTCCAGCAGCACGGCGTCGTACCGGCTCATCCGGGGTGCAGGTCGTGAGCGATCGTCGCCAGCGCCCTGGCGACGCCCGGTCCGCCCTCGGTCAGCATCGAGTCGGGTATCACGAACACGTTGCCCGACTTGACCGCCGGCAGCGACCTGGTCGCTCGGTTCCTGCGCAGGTCCTTCGAGGCTGAGGCCGGAGCTTGCCGCGATCAGGTAGACCTGCGGCGCCCCCAGTCTGAGCACGCGCGAGGGAGTCGGTTTGCCCTCCGGCACCTGGGCGGCGATGTTGCGGCCGCCGGCCAGGGCGATCAGGTTTGCGCCCAGGCTGTCCGAGGAGATCGTGTTGCGGAAGCCGAGATCGACGAACACCGGCACCGGCTGCTGACCCTTCACCGTCCCGGAGACGTGCCGCTGCACCGCTGCGATGCGGTCGACGAGCTGCTGGGCCGGGCGCCGGCTGTCGGTCAGCGCCCCGATCTGCTGCAGGTCGTTCTCGACCCCGCGCAGCGACGTCGGGTTCGACACGTAGACCTCCGCGCCGATGGCGGTCGCCAGTGCGTCGGCGCCCGCCGGAGACGACTCGACGTCGGGGGTTGCCAGCACCAGGTCGGGCTGCAGCTTCCTCAGCTCCGGCAGGTTGGGCTGCCCGTTCGCCTTCAGCGCGACCGGCACCCTGTGCTTGAAATGGCGCCCTTCCTGTCCGCTGCGGCCGACCAGCCGGCTGCCCAGCCCGAGCGCCACCAGGCTCTCGCTCAGGCCGGGGTCGAGCGACACGATGCGCATCGGGTTGCTGTTGACCTCCACCTGCCGGCCGAGGCCGTCCGAGGATGTCTGGGGGAAGGCTGGGAGAACGCCGGTCGGCTCGGACTTGATGCCGCAGGCCGTGGTCGCGAGGGCGAGCACGATCAGGGCAGCGAGCGTGCTGCGGGGCGACATGAGCCGCGATTGTAGTGTGCAGCCATGCGCGGCCGCAGCAGCCTGTTCTGGGCCGTCGTGGCGGTTGTCGTGATCGGCCTGGTGGTCTATGCGCCGGCGCTCCTGGCCCGGGCGGCGACCTCACCCGACGAGCCCGTGGACTTCCTCACCCACCCGCAGGACGGGTGGCAGTTCGTGATCGATGTCGCCGCCGACCGGGGATCGGCGAAGGCGGGCACCCCGCACGCAGCGCGTGACCTGGCCGTGAGCCATTTCTCGGGCAGCCCGGTGCTGCCCGTCAAGGTCGGACTTCTGTACGTCACGAGCAGGCGTTTCCGGGTGGGCGGCAAACAGGGAACCATCCTGCTTCCGGCCAACTCGCAGCTACTCTGGAAGGTGACGGGACGCACGAGCAGCGACGGTCCTTTACGGACGGTCGGGCTGATCGACTACTCGACTGGTGCGTTTCTCTACGACGTTCGCCGCCGCTGACATGCAGCATTGGCTCTCACAAAACCTTGGAGGAATCCTCGCCGGCATCGCCGCGCTGGTTGCGCTGTGGCTGGTCGACCGCCTGCTGGCCCGAAGGGGTCGCCAGTGGGCGGAGCGGCTGCCGCTCGCCGAGCAGGCGGTGCTGGAGACGCGATACCGGATGCTGCGGCGGATCATCGTCGCGGTGCTGTTGTTCATCGCCGTGGTCGGGCTGCTGCTCTACTTCCCCGCCACGCACACCTACGCGCAGACGGCTCTCGCGTCGTCGGCGGTGCTCGGCCTGGCGATAGGCTTTGCGGCCCGCAGCACGCTGGCGAACTTCGTGGCCGGGATCATGATCGCCATCAACCAGCCGGTGCGCCTCGGCGACCGGGTTGCGGTGGGCGCCGACGAGGGAGTGGTCGAGGATGTTGGCCTCACATACACGCGCATCAGAACGGCGGATAATCGGCGGGTGCTGATTCCCAACGAGGAGCTGGCGAACTCGCGTGTGACCAACCTGACGCTGGTCGATCCGGTCACCCTTGCCCAGGTCAGGCTGACGGTGCCGATCGGGTCGGACCCGGCGCGCGTGCGCGAGGTGCTGACCGACCTGGTGCCGCTGACGCCCGGCCGGCTGGGCGATCGGCCCGATCCCGGCGTGTCGGTCGCCGAGCTGACCGTCGACGGAGTGGTGTTCACGATCGGCGTCTGGACAGCCGACGCCGCAAGTGCGGCACAGGCGGGTGCCTGGCTCCGCGAGCGAGCGCTGGCGCGGCTGTCCGATGAGGGCGTGTTCCGTGAGGCCCAGGCGGTCACACCATGACGCCCCAGTCGCGCCGCGGGTACGACGACGTGCTCGCCCACATCTCCTCGAAGCGCCGGAAGCAGAGGGCGCAGCGGCGACGCGGCGGGCGCCGTTCGCTGCTGGCGACGCTGGCCGTCGCCCTCGTGATCGGCGTGATCGGTGCCGCGACCGCTGCGGCCGCCGGCACTGCGATCTGGGTCGACCACATCCTCAGCGGGGTCAGGCTGGACGCGTTGACCTCTCACCCGCCGGGCGTCAACACGCAGATCTTCGACCGTAACGGGAACCTGCTGGAGACGATCAGCTCGACTCAGAACCGGACGCCGGTCAGCAGCAAGCACATCTCGCCGTGGATGAAGAAGGCCACGGTGGCGATCGAGGACCGGCGGTTCTACGAGCACGGCGGCGTCGACCCCTGGGGCATCGTCCGCGCGGCGTACGCCGACCTCGCCCAGGGCGGCACGGTGCAGGGCGCCTCGACCATCGAGCAGCAGCTCGTCCGTAACCTCTACCTGTCGGATGCCCAGACGATCACGCGCAAGATCCGCGAGGCGTGGCTTGCGACCGAGATGGCGAACACATGGTCGAAGGACAAGATCCTGACCACCTACCTGAACGTCGTCCCCTACGGCGCGATCACCTACGGCTGCGAGGCGGCTGCGCTGCGCTTCTACAGCACGCACTGCCGCTTCCTCACCATCGACGAGGCCGCAACCCTGGCCGGCCTGCCCCAGAACCCGATCGTCTACAACCCGATCGCCTACCCCAAGGCCGCTCTCGACCGCCGTAACGAGGTGCTCCAGGCGATGCTCGACGCCGGGTACATCACCCAGTCGCAGTACAACGTCAACGTCCGCAGGCCGCTGGGCATCCATCCCGGCAACTACCTCGACGACACCCACGAGGGCTACTTCGTCTCGTGGGTGCGCCAGCAGCTCGAGCAGAACTACGGCACCGCGGAGGTGGAGCGGGGCGGCCTGAAGGTCTACACGTCGCTCGATCCCAAGCTGCAGAGGGCGGCCCACCAGGCGCTGACCAATACCATGACCTGGCCCAACGCGCCCGCCGCGGCGATGGTGGCGATCGACCCGCGTACCGGTCAGGTGCTGGCGATGGACGCATCGGTCCCCTACAGCCCCAAGAACCAGTTCAACCTGCCGGTCAATGCCGGCCGCACCGCCGGCTCGACCTTCAAGGCGTTCACGCTGAGCGCCGCGATCGCCGACGGGATCGACCCCAACACGTTCCAGGAGCTCTCCGCACACCTGAGCTACACCTTCCCCAACCAGCCGCTGGGGCCCAGCAACCCGTGGAACGTCGACACGGCCGAGATCGCGACCTGCGGCTGCCCGATGACGATCACGCACGGCACGATCGAGTCGGACAACACGGTGTTCGCCCGGCTGGCTATCGACATCGGTGGCGACAAGATCGTGAACATGGCCCACCGGCTGGGGATCCCCAACTCGATTCCGCTCTCGACCGGCCCGGCGATCACGCTGGGCGTCAGCCCGGTGTCGCCGCTGTGGATGACGGCCGCCTACTCGACGCTCGCCGACAACGGGATCCGGCACAACCCGCTCGCCATCACCAAGGTGGTCGAGGGCGAGAACACGAAGAGCTACCAGAGCCACGGCTGGCAGGCCGTGCCTGACGGCGTTGCCTACGAGGCTGACACGGTGCTGGCCCAGACGGTGGGCGGCACGGCCTACAGGACTCCGCTTGGCCACGGGGTACAGGCCGGCAAGACCGGCACCGCCGAGAACTACCAGGACGCCTGGTTCTGCGGCTTCACGCCGACGCTGGCGTCGTGTGTCTGGATGGGCTATCCGAAGAGCGAGACTCCCATGACCACGCTGCCGCTCTACGGCAATGCCTTCGGCGGCGACTACCCGGCGGAGATGTGGACGCAGTTCATGAAGTCGGCGTTCCAGCTCGAGCCGCATACCTTCCCGGCGGTTGCCGCCTGGCCGCTGCCCAAGCACCCGGTGATCTTCAAGCCGTTCCACTCCCATTTCACGCTCATCCCGCCGAACCCGTGCGCGCCGGTCAACGGCGTCGTGCCCAACACACCCACCTGCAGGCCGAAGCAACATTCGGGCAAGCCCGGGCAGGGCGGAGGCGGCTCGACGACGACCGGCACCACCACCGGCGGCGGCACGACGGGCGGCGGCACCACCGGCGGTGGCACCACGGGCGGTGGCACCACGGGCGGGGGCGGCACCACCGGTCCGCCCACCACGTAGACTCCCACCACATGCTGGCGCCGTCCGAAGCCCTCGAGCTGATTCTGGCCCGGACACCGTCGCTGGGCACCGAGGAGCACCCGGTTTCGGCCGGCCTCGTGGGGAGGGTGCTGGCGGCGCCGGTGGTCAGCCCTATCGACGTGCCTCCCTTTGCAATCTCGGCGATGGACGGATACGCCGTGCGGGCTGCCGACCTGGGCAACGGCCCGGTGCCGATCGTGTTCCGGGTGGCGGCGGGTGACGCGCCTTCGGCGCTAGCCGCTCACACGGCCGCTGGGATCGCCACCGGAGCGCCGATGCCGTCAGGCGCCGACTCGGTGGTGCCGATCGAGGACGCGCAGGAGCGCGACGGTGCGCTCGTGGCGGAGCCTCCCTCCGAGGGCGCGGCGGTGCGCGCCGCCGGTGGTGATGTCGGGGCCGGCGACACCGTTGCCTCGGCAGGCGATCGGCTGACACCGGGCCGGCTGGCAGCCATCGCCGCCGTCGGGGCGGCCACGGTTCGGGTCGCTGCCCGCCCCCGGGTCGCGGTGCTGGCCACCGGTGACGAGCTGACCCCGCCCGGGCAGCCGCTGGAGCCGGGAATGATCTACGAGTCCAACACGACCACCATCGGATCCCTCGCGCTGCGCGCCGGGGCCGAGGTGGTGCTCAGCGAGCTGGTGCCCGACAACCTCGAGGCGACCCGGCGCGCGGTGAAGGAGGCGCTGGCCGAGGCGGATGTGCTGGTCTCGTCCGGCGGCGTCTCGGTCGGCCCGCACGATCACGTCAAGCCGGCGCTGCTCAGCCAGGGCGTCGAGGAGGTCTTCTGGCGGATCGCCCACCGGCCCGGCAAGCCGCTCTGGTTCGGCGTGTCGCAGGGCGGGAAGCTGGTCTTCGGGATCCCCGGTAACCCCGTGTCCGCGCTGGTCTGCTTCGAGCTGTTCGTCCGGCCCGCGATCGACCGGATGCAGGGCGCCGCGATGCCGGCGCGCCCGGTGGCGCGGCTGGCGCGTGACGTTCCCCGCCTGAAGACTCGCGATCACGCGGTCAGGTGCCGGCTGGTCGCGGGTGACGACGGCATGCTGCTGGTGCCCGACGGGCCGCAGGACTCCCACCTGATCGTCCACGCCGCGGCCGCAGACGCCGTCGCCCTGGTGACGCACGGCCCGGGGATCGCCGCCGCCGGCGAGCTGGTCGAGTACGTGCCGCTCTAGCGGCTCAGGCGTGTGAGGCGAGGTTCAGCGTGCGCCCGTTCGGCAGCGTGATGTTCATCGCCCGGGCGAACACGACCCAGCGGTGTGACGCGCTGTAGAGCGGGTGGCAGGCGGACAGGATCAGCCGCTCGTAGCCGTGCGGCTTGATGATCGCCCAGTCGTTCGACGCCACCACCTGGTGGTACTGCACCTGGTAGTGGAACGTCGCGTAGGGCATCTGGAGCGTGATCCAGTCGCCGTTGCGGATGCTGTCGATGTGCCGGAACCAGGCGCCGAAGGTCGTCCGGTGGCCGGCGATCCCGATCGTGGTGCCGAGGCCGGGCATCGGCGTCTGTGAGTAGTGGCCGGGGCCCTTGCTGAGGTCGGATCCCCAGTCGGTGCCCTGGACGACGACGACCGACAGGCCGATCCGGCCGATCTCGAGGCGGCCGACGGCCTGGGAGTTGTGCACCGAGTGGCCGAAGGCAAGCGCCTGCTTGCGAACCATGGCGAGCGCCGCGGTGTCGCTGGCCGGCACCTTCTCGTTCTGGAAGCGCTGCGTCTCCTGGTGGAGCTGGGTGGTCAGCCCGCGCTGCTGATACTGGGCGTAGAGCCAGGTGACGGGATCGCCCCACCACAGGATCAGCCCGCAATAGAGCAGGATGAAGACGCCCACACCGATGAGGACGTTCGACAGCCGGCGGAGCTTCTTTCGGGGTGGCGGCTTTTTGGCCGCTACCGGCTGTAGGTCGCGAGTGGTCGTGCCGGTGGCCACAACTCAGTTATACCCGCCTTTTGCCGAGCGCGCCGGTGCGTAGCGTCCGGCGATCACCATTGCGAGCTGTGCACCCGCTCCCAGAGCCACCGCCAGCGCCAGGGCCAGCGGGGGCGAGAAGTACCCGCTGGCCACCGTCGCGAGCACCGCGCGGAAGGCGGAGGCGCCCAGGCCCAGCCTCCACAGCTCGCCGAGAACGAGCAGCGGGCCGATCACCGCCCCGGCAACGAACAGGCCGAGCATCGCCCGCCGGCCGCCGCGGCGGGCGACCGCCTCCATCCACAGCCAGGCGTGGCCGGCGGGCAGCACCAGGATCAGCGCGAAGGGGTTGACCGACACGATCGCCAGGGAGGCAAACACCAGCCCCAGCAGCGCCGTCACCAGCCCGGTCGTTCGCTCGGCGGCAGCGACCGGGCCGACCGGGACGATGCGCGGGCGGACGACCAGCTGCCGGAAGAGGAGCGCCACGGCGACCGCGATGCCGATGCCGGTCCACGTCAGCCCGATCTGCCCCCGGCCGGACGGCGCAACCGGCACTCCGCTGGCCAGGTTTCCGGGAAACAGCGGCATCAGCCAGAGCACGACCAGACCGACCACCCAGGTTGCGCAGCGCCATCCGAGGGCGATCATGGCGGGGGCCGAGCGGCAGTCGGCGCCGTCGGCAGCGGGCGACGGCGTCCAGGACGCAGGCGATCACCGGCGCCAGCAGGATCGCCAGGGCCAGCTCGAACAGCACGCCGCGGATGACGCTGCTCTGGAGGTAGATCTCGGCGTGGCCGGCCGGATCGATGTTAGGTGCGGTGTCGAGCTCCGCCACCAGATTGATGACGGCGCTGCCGACGCGGCCGAGCTGACCGCCGATGAGCGGGGCGAAGGCCGGGCGGGTCTGCGGCGGCGTCTGGGGGCCCGACGTCAGGGTGACCGCAGGGATCCCTCTGGCGACCAGCGGCCCCTGCTCGGTCACGGCGTAGGGCACGGCGAGGCCGGTTAGCTGGTCGAGCGCTCCCGGCATGTCGGCGGACACGTGCCCCCAGGTGCCGATCGCACGCCGCGCCGCCCCCACCACCGTCGCCGACGTCCCCCGCGGAGCGTCAGCGCGCAGGACGATCCGGATCGGCGACCCGTCCGGTGCGGCAACCGCGTCAAGCACGATCGCGGCGTCGATGTGGTGCCGCTTGGCCCAGGTCGAGGCGAAATGCGCGGCGCCCTGCCCGCCGGTGGTGCCGGCGTCCGTTGACACGAAGACTAGGCCGCGCTGCCGCGGCTGGGAGGCCAGCTCCCGGGCCAGCTCCAGCATCACCCCGGTGCCCGAGGCGTTGTCATCGGCTCCGTTGCCGACCCCGTCGCGGTGCGCGATGACGGCGATCTCGCCGCTGCCGGTGCCACTCCGGTAGCCGATCACGTTCTCGAGCGCGACGTTGGGCCGGCCGGGCAGGTCGGCGCCGAAGAACTGGGTCTGGATGTGGTAGCCGTACTTCCGTAGCTTCGAGACGACGGCGCCGGCGGCGGCGTGATCCCCGGGCTGGCCCGGCGCCCACCCCTTTGGCAAGGCCAGCAGGCCGGCGCTCTGGGTGGCTGCAGCCCCGCCGTCGAACGAGAGCGACCGCGTGGGCGTCGGCGGCAGGGTCGGCTGGCGCACGAGCAGGACGGCCAGCAGCAGCGGAACCACCGACACGGCCAGCACCAGGCGGTAGAGGGGCCAGGAGATCAGCGTCCGCCGGCGCGGCCGAGCGGGCCTCTCTGGTCGAGCCGTTCCACGGGGGCGAGGCACGCGCCCTTATAGCACGCTCCCTTGCCGTAAAGCGCCCGCTCTAGAATCCGAGGAGTGGCGACCGAAGCGACGATCATGCTGGTGGACGACGAGGACTCGATCCAGAAACTGCTCACGTTTCCGCTGGAGCGCGAGGGGTATCGGGTGATCCAGGCGCGCAACGGCGAGGAGGCGCTTGAGCGGTTCGCCGAGCAGCACGTCGACCTGGTCGTGCTCGACGTGATGCTGCCCAGGCTGGACGGGCTCGAGGTCTGCCGGCGGCTGCGCACGACCTCTGCGGTGCCGATCATCATGCTGACCGCGCGCGACGACGAGGTGGACAAGGTGCTCGGCCTCGAGCTGGGCGCCGATGACTACATCACCAAGCCGTTCTCGATCCGCGAGTTCCGAAGCCGGATCCGGGCGATGCTGCGGCGGGCAACGCTGCTGGCCGAGCGCCGCGAGTGGGGGGAGGCGCTGATCGAGGTCGAAGGACTGGTGATCGACCCCGCCAAGCGCACGGTCTGCCGTGACGGCGACGGCGTGCAGCTCACCTACGTCGAGTTCGAGCTGTTGCGCGTGCTGGCGACGCACCGCGGTCGTGTCTACAGCCGGCACGCGCTGCTGGAGGCGGTGTGGGGCGGCTCGGCCTACCGCGAGCCGCGTACGATCGACGTCCACGTCAGGCACCTGCGTGAGAAGCTCGAGCCGGATCCCGGCGAACCGACGCTGATCCTCACCGTGCGCGGGGCCGGCTACCGGTTCACCGACTTCTAGAGCGTCGGTGTGATGAGGGGCTTCAGCTCACTCCGGGTCAGGCTGATCGGGCTGCTGACCGCCGTCGTCGTGACGGCGATGGGCGTCGTCTTCCTGTACGTCGTGCCGACGCTGCGCGCCAACCTGATCACCCAGCGACTCAGCTCACTGGCAACCGTCGCTCTCACGCAGCAGCGAACGCGCGGCTCCGTCAACGCGATCGACAACCGGAATCCGCCGGCCACGAAGGCGGCAGTCGACCGCGCGGGGCGGGTGGCGAACGCCCACGTGGTCGCGTTCACGCGTCGAAACGGCCGCCTGATCACCCGTCCGCTGGCGCAGTCCGATCCGGAGCCGCTCTACACCGTCCAGCCGGTCGTCCACGAGGCGATCGGCGCCGACGGGATCGTGCGCGGGCGTGCCCGCAACGGCGACATTGTCGTCGCCTTCGCGGTGCGCGGCGGCGTGGTCGCGATGGCCCAGCAGGTGTCGGACGTCAACGCGATCGCCGACCTGGTCGAGCGCCGGATCCTGATCGCCACGGCGCTCGCTATCGCGGTTGCCTGCGCCGTCGGCTGGGGAGCCGCCTACGCCGCGTCGAGGCGGTTGCGGCGCCTGGAGGCGGCTGCTGCGCGGATCTCGGTGGGGGAGTTCGACCAGCCGATCGGCGACCAGTCTCCCGACGAGCTGGGTGCGCTGGCCCGCGCCTTCGACGAGATGAGCCTGCGCCTCTCGCGCGTCGACCGCGCCCGCAAGGACTTCATCGCCAACGCCTCCCACGAGCTGCGGACGCCGCTGTTCTCGCTGGCCGGCTTCCTCGAGCTGCTGGACGACCCCGATCTCGACCAGGCCACCCGCGAGGAGTTTCTGCGCGAGATGCACGAGCAGGTCGGCCGGCTGACCAAGCTGGCGACCGACCTGCTCGACCTGTCGCGGCTGGATGCCGGCGCGGTCGAGATCACCCACGAGTCGATCGACCTTGCCGCTACCGCCCGCGGCCTGGTGCGCGAGTTCCGCGGCCTGGCGGCCGGTCGCGGCAGCAGGGTGGTTCTGGTCAGGCCGCCGCAGGAGCTGCCCGCGGCGATCGCCGACGAGCAGCGGGTGCAGCAGATCGGGCGTGCCCTGGTGGACAACGCGATCCGCCACACCCCGGGAGGCACCGAGGTGCGGGTCGCGGTCGACGCCATGGACGGCATCGTCCAGCTGAGCGTGTCGGATGACGGGCCGGGGATCGAGGCGGGCGCCCGCGACCGGCTGTTCGAGCGGTTCGCCCGCGGCGAGTCGACGGCCGCGGCGGGCAGTGGCCTGGGGCTGGCCATCGCCCGCGAGTTGGCCGAGCGGATGGACGGCTCCCTGGAGCTCCAGGGCGGTGCGGGCGAGACCCGCTTCGCGCTCAGCCTCCCTGCCGAACCCGGGTAGTCACCTGCCTGCAAGATGCAGGTGATCATCTACTCTGCGACGGTGCGCCCGCCACTCGTTACCGTGATCGTCGCGGGCTTCGCAGCCGGGCTTGCAGCAACGGTTCTGGTGGTGGGCATCGCGAGCGGCACCGGCGCCTTCGACAGCTCCAACTCGACGACCCGCGTGGTGATCAGGCCGTCGACGATCGCTCCGGTGACGGTCACCGCCGGGGCCGGCGGGTTCGACCCCAGTGCGATCTACCGCGACCGGATCGACGGCGTCGTCACCATCTCGTCGGTGCTCGGGCAGGGCAGCGAGATCGGCGGCAGCGGGTTCGTCGTCAACGGCGGCGGGCTGATCCTGACCAATGCCCACGTCGTCACCAACTCCGCCACCGTCGCCAACCCTGACTCCGTGAAGCGAGCCGAACAGGTCTGGGTGCGCTTCCAGGACGGCAACCAGGTGCCGGCCAAGATCATCGGCTACGACCTGTTCGACGACGTCGCGCTGGTGCAGGTGAGCAACCCGCAGGTGGAGCTGGCCCCCGTGCCGTTGGGGAACTCCAACGCCGTCCATGTGGGCGAACCGGTGGCCGCGATCGGCAGTCCCTTCCTGGAGGCGGGATCGCTGTCGGTTGGCGTTGTCTCGGCGGTCAACCGGGCAATCCCCAGCTCGCTGACGAACTACGCGATCCCGGGCGAGATCCAGACCGATGCCGCCATCAACCACGGCAACTCGGGCGGCCCCCTGTTCAACGCGGCCGGCCAGGTGATCGGCATCAACGCGCAGATCAACACGACCAGCGGCGGCGGCGAGGGCGTCGGGTTCGCGGTGCCGATCGACGCCGCCAAGCGGTCGATGCGGCAACTGCTGGCCAACGGCCACGTGTCATACGGCTGGCTCGGTGTCCGGCTGGGCGACGTGACGCCGGCGCTGGCGAGCGCGTTCCACCTGGCCGTGCAGCACGGCGCCCTGGTCGAGGCGGTGTCGCCCGGCGGGCCGGCAGCGCAGGCCGGCGTGCATGGAGGGACGCAGGACCGCACGTTCCAGGACCAGCTGGTGCGCCCTGACGGCGACATCATCGTGTCCGTCGACGGGCACCCGGTGGCCGACTCCGACCAGTTCATCAAGTTGATCGACAACTACAGCGCGGGGAAGGTCGTCCACCTGCTGATTCAGCGTGGCGGCCAGCGAGTCGACCTCCCCGTCACGCTGGGTGAGCGACCTCTGGCTCCGTCCTCCTAAGCGGCTGGTAGGGTGGCGCGCTATGCAGAGGGTGAACACCGGTCACAAGTCGATCGCGGACTACGCCTCGATCGTCGGCCGGCACCTCGCCGATGAGATCCGCGAGCTGGCGGAGCCGCTGCGCGGGCGGCGGTTCCTGCACCTGTCCGCGACGGCGTTCGGAGGCGGCGTCGCGGAGATCCAGTACACGCTGATACCGCTGCTGAACGACATCGGCATCGAGACCGAGTGGCGCGTGATCCAGGGCCGCGACGAGTTCTTCGACGTCACCAAGACGATTCACAACGCGCTGCAGGGCGACGAGAAGGGCCTCACTCCCGAGCAGGAAAAGATCTTCCTGGAGTACAACCAGCTGAACGCCGACGAGCTGACGGACGCCGACGAGTGGGACATGGTGGTCGTGCACGACCCGCAGCCGGCCGCGCTTCGGACGCTGCTCCCCGGCGGCGACGCGAAGTGGGTATGGCGGTGCCACATCGACCTCTCGGCGCCCAACCGCCAGGTGCTCGACTTCCTGCTGCCGTCGATCTCGGCCTACGACGCCACCATCTTTCACATGCACGAGTACGTGCCGCGCGGGGCGGGGCTTCACCAGGCGGTCATCTGGCCGCCTGCGATCGACCCGCTGGCGCCGAAGAACATGGCACTGGCGCCCGAGGACGCCGCGTACATCATCGAGCAGTTCGGCATTGACCCGGCGCGGCCGATGATGCTGCAGGTCTCGCGGTTCGACCCCTGGAAGGACCCGCTGGGCGTGATCGACGCCTACCGCAAGGTCAAGGAGACGCATCCCGGCCTCCAGCTGGCGCTGGTCGGATCGATGGCCCACGACGACCCCGAGGGATGGACGTTCTACAACCAGACGGTTTCCTACGCCGACTCCGACCCCGACATCTACATCCTCTCCAACCTGAACAACGTCGGTGCTGTCGAGGTCAACGCGTTTCAGGTGCACGCCGACGTCTGCCTCCAGAAGTCGATCCGCGAGGGATTCGGCCTGACGGTGTCGGAGGCGCTGTGGAAGGCCCGGCCGATGATCGGCGGCGCCGTCGGCGGGATCGTCACCCAGATCGAGGACGGCCAGACAGGCTTCCTGGTCAGCTCGCCGGACGAGTGTGCCGACCGGGCGCTGCAGATCCTGAGCGATCCGGTCGAGGCAAAGGCGATGGCGCGGCGGGGCAAGGAAGACGTCCGCCGCCGGTTCCTGACGCCGCGCCTGGTGCGCGACTGGCTGGCGCTGACGCACCTGCTGGACGGCGAGCAGGTCGACCTCGATCTCGACACCGGAACGTAAGACCGGGGTCGAGCGACTAGGGTTCCGCGGATGGCGCCGCGACCGCTCCTGATCGTGTCGAACCGCGGGCCCATCCGGTTCGTGGCCGGTGACGACGGCGAGCGCACTGCCCGCCGCGGCGGGGGCGGGCTGGTCACGGCGCTGTCGGCGCTGACCGCCAGCCGCCCGGTGAGCTGGATCGCCAGCGCACTGACCGACGAGGACGCTGTGGTGGCCGCCGAGGGCCCGTACGTCGACGGAAACCTCCGGCTGCGGCTGGTCGAGCACGACCGCGAGGAGTTCGACCGCTACTACAACGTGTTCGCGAACCCGACGCTGTGGTTCATCCACCACTACCTGTGGAGCCTGACGCTGGCTCCCGACGTCGACCGCAACATCCGGCTGGCCTGGGACGCCGGGTACCTCCCGGTCAACCAGGGCTTCGCCGAGGCCGCCGTCGAGGAGCTCGAGCGGGCCGGCGACGAGGCGCCGCTGGTGATGATCCACGACTACCAGCTGTTCATGGTGCCCCAGTTCGTGCGCGAGCGAGTGCCGGGCGCCGTCATCCAGCACTTCACGCACATCCCGTGGCCGATGCCGGACTACTGGCGGGTGCTGCCGAGCGAGATCCGCACGGCGATCCACGAATCGATGCTGGCGTGCGACATCGTCGGCCTGCACACCGAGCGCTACGTCAGGGCCTTCCTGCACTGCGTCGGCGAGCTGACCGACGGCGAGGTCGACTTAGCCACCCGCACGGTGCGCTTCCGGGGCCGGGAGATCGCTGTCCGTCACTACCCGATCTCCGTCGATCCGGACGAGTTCGCCAAGCTCGCCGAGAGCGAGCCGGTGCGGGCGCAGGAGGCCGCCGTGCTGACGGCGCGTCCGGAGCGGATGGTGCTCCGCGTCGACCGTACCGACCCTTCCAAGAACGTCGTCCGCGGGTTCCGTGCGTTCGACCTGTTCCTGTCCCAGCACCCGGAGTGGCGGGGCCGGGTGACGATGTTGGCGTTGCTCGACCCCTCGCGACCGGACATCCCCGAGTACGCCGAGTACGTCGGCGCGATCCAGCGCGCCGCCAGGGCAGTCAACGACCGCTGGTACATGACCGGCATGTGGACGCCGATCGACCTGCGGATCTCGGACAACTTCCCCGAGTCGGTGGCGGCCTACAAGCACTACGACGCCCTGCTGGTCAACGCGATCTTCGACGGCATGAACCTGGTGGCCAAGGAGGCGCCGCTGGTGAATCGAAACGACGGCGTGCTGATCCTGTCCGAGAACGCCGGCTCTCACGACGAGCTGGGCGAGTTCGCGCTCTCGATCAACCCGTTCGACATCCAGCAGCAGGCGGACGCGCTCCACGAGGCGCTGACCATGCCGGCCGAGGAGCGGAAGCGCCGCCTCGACCAGATCCGCGCACAGGTGCGCGAGCACGACATCTCCCGCTGGATCGAGTCACAGCTCGCAGACCTGGCGTGATCGTCGGAATCGATCACGTCCAGGTTGCGGCCCCGCCCGGGTGCGAGGAGGCTGCGCGGTCGTTCTACGGCGACCTGCTCGGCATGGAGGAGCTGCCCAAGCCGGCAGCGCTGGCCGGCCGCGGTGGCGTCTGGTTCGCCTGCGGCTCCCAGCAGCTCCACGTCGGCGTCCAGCAGCACTTCATCCCGGCGGCGAAGGCACACCCGGCGCTGAGCGTGCTCGATGAGGGTGCGCTTCGCGCGCTGGTCGAGCGGCTGCAGGCAGCCGGGCATCCGGCCGAGTGGGACGAGCCCCTCAACGCCAGGCCGCGGGTGCACGTCCGCGACCCATTCGGCAACCGGCTGGAACTGCTCTCCTCCATCTAGGCTCCGCAGATAGCCTGGGCCTTGACCATCGTCGCACCCGGCCGCTGGTTGACGGCCTCGCCGAACCAACCGTGGCGTGACTCGTCCAGAGACCCGGCGATCGTGACGTCAAAGCCGGGATTCACGACCTCGAAGCCACCGCCCAGCACGGCCGTGCCGGCGGGGCAGACGGGCGTCAGCACCGGGTCGTCCGGCCCCGTATCGGTCAGGGACTGCGACACGATCGCGTAGCCCGGCGGCTTCGCGCCACACACGGCGAACACCGTCAGGTGCTGATCCACGTCCGAGGTATTGGCCATGAACGCCGTGTACCGGTGCCGACCGAGCGGACCCAGGGTGGCGAGGGCGGCTGCGGTCGTGTCCGAGGTCGAGAGGGCGCCCCCGCTCAGGACGACGGTGCCGGTAGGGCAGGTGACCGTGGCCGGCGTGGTGTCGTGTGGAGGGTTGTCGGAGTTGAAGAACGCCACCTGGTACCCCTTCGGCTTCTTCGCGCAGATGACGTCCACGCGGAAGGTCTGGGCTGTGCCCGAGGCGTTGTTGACGCGCGCCCGCCAGCCTCCCGCGACGGGCTCGGAGGTGTTCAGGCTGGTTCCGGGGACGGCAAAGCCGTTGGTGAGCGACGCTCCGCCGCCCCAGGGCACGGTGCCGGTCGGACAGTTCGCCTGACCGGTGGTGTTGAAGATCGAGGCCGGCGCGGCCAGGTCCGGGGTTGACACGATGCGGTAGCCGGGTGGCGCTGTCGCCGCGGCGAACGCCGGCGTGACCGTCCCCGGCGCCGGCACAGCCGCGCCCAGCATCACCACCGCGGCTCCCGTGAGGATGTGGCGAATCTGCATGTCTCTCCTTGGTACGTCGTCGAGGTTCGTCGGGATACGTGGGGGTGCCGAACGCGGATTGCCGGGTGGTTGCACCGCACGACTCCGGGTGGCGGCCGCCCAGCCAGCCCCTGACCGTCCCTCTCCCCATACACTGTGGCCCGCGATGTCTGAGATCCGCATGGTTGACGTGGGAGACAAGCCGGAGACCCACCGCAGGGCGGTGGCCCGCTGCCGCGTCGCGCTACCGGCGGAGGTTCGGAAGCGGGTCGCGGCGGGCACGCTGCCCAAGGGCGACGTCCTTGCGGTGGCGCGGATCGCGGGCATCATGGCGGCCAAGCGGACACCCGAGATCGTGCCGCTCTGCCACCCGCTGCCGCTCAGCCGGGTGGACGTGACGCCCGAGCTCGACGAGACGGGCGTGGAGATCACGGCGGCAGTCGAGACGACCGCCCGCACCGGCGTCGAGATGGAGGCTTTGACGGCCGTGCTGGCCGCCGCGCTGACGGTCTACGACATGACGAAGGGCCTCGACCCGACCGTCACCATAGAGCAGGCCTACCTGCTCGAGAAGGAGGGCGGCAAGAGCGGGCACTGGAGGCGGCCGACGTGAGAGCCGCGGTGCTGACCGTCTCGGACGGGGTGGTCGCAGGCACCCGCGACGACCGCAGCGGCGAGGTGCTGACCGCCAGGGCCGTGGCCACCGGTTTCGACGTGGTGGAGCGGCGGGCGGTCGCCGACGAGCGGCCGGGGATCGTTGCAGCCCTGCGGGAGCTGTGCACCTCAGTTGATCTCGTGCTGACCACGGGCGGAACCGGCTTTGCTCCGCGCGACGTGACTCCCGAGGCAACGGCCGAGGTGGTCGAGCGCCCGACGCCCGGCCTGGACGAGGCGATGCGCGAGGTCTCGCGACGGGCGTCCCCGCACGGCCTGCTGTCGCGGGGCTCGAGCGGCATCGCCGGGCGCACCCTGGTCGTCAACCTGCCGGGCAGCCCGCGCGCCTGCGAGGAGTGCTTCGATGCGATTGCCGGCGCCCTCCAGCATGGAGTGAAGCTCCTGCTCGAACAGCCGACGGAACACCCATGAGCGCGACTACGGTCTACGCCCGCCGCTTCGTGTCGCTGGTCAAGTTCGAGCACACGGTCTTCGCGCTGCCGTTTGCCTACGTCGGCATGATCCTGGCCGTCGGCGCCGCCCCCAGCTTCTCGCTGCTGTTCTGGATCACGGTGGCGATGGTCGGCGCCCGCAGCCTGGCGATGGCGCTCAACCGGCTGATCGACCACGAGATCGACGCCCGTAACCCGCGTACCGCCGGCCGTGAGCTCCCCCAGGGGCTGCTCAGCCCGGGGCAGGTGGCGCTGTTCGCCGTGCTCGCGCTGATCGTGTTCCTGGTCGCGGTCTGGCAGCTCGACCCGATCGTCCGCTGGCTGTGGCCGATTCCGGTGGCGGCGTTCGTCCTCTACCCGTACACGAAGCGGTTCACCTGGATGTGCCACTTCGTCCTGGGCGCCTCGATCGGCCTCTCGCCGCTTGCGGCATGGCTGGCCGCGGGCAGCCCGATGGCGCTGGCCCCGGTGTTGATCTCGGTCGCCGTCGCCCTGTGGGTGGGCGGGTTCGACGTTCTCTACGGAACCATGGACATCGAGATCGACCGGGCCCAGGGGCTGCAGTCGATCCCGTCGAGGTTCGGGATCGCGCGTGCGCTGACGGTCACCCGGATCGCGCATCTGGCGGCGGTCGCGTTGCTTGCCTGGGCGGGGATCTCCCTCGATCTGGGGCCGGTTTACTTCCTTGACCTGGCTGTGGTGGCCGCCCTGCTCGGCTACGAGAACGCCATCATCCATCCGGACGATCTCAGCCGCCTGAACACCGCGTTCTTCACGCTGAACGGCGTCATCTCGGTCGTGTTCCTGGCCGGCGTCGTGGCCGATGTCATTCTGTGAACCGTTGCCGGTCGCGTGCAGCGGCCTGGTGCGGCGGTTCGGCGATCGCGACGCGCTGAGCGGGCTCGACCTGGAGGTCGCCCGCGGCGAGATCGTGCTGCTGGTCGGCCCGAACGGGGCCGGCAAGACCACGCTCCTGCGGGTGCTGGCGACGGTGCTGCGGCCGACCGAGGGCGAGGCGGTCGTGGAGGGATGCTCGCTGCCGGGCCAGGCCCGCAAGGTACGGGGCAGGATCGGCTTTCTCGCCCACGAGCCGCTGGTCTATCCGGAGCTGACCGTCACCGAGAACCTGGAGCTGTACGCCGCGCTGCACGGGGTCGCCGGCGAGCGCGTTGCAACCCTCCGGGAACGGGTCGGGCTGGCGCGGCGGGGCAACGAGCGGGCGGCCGAGCTGTCCCGCGGCCTGCGGCAGCGGCTGGCGATCGGGCGCGCACTGCTCCACGACCCCTCGCTGCTGCTGCTCGACGAGCCGACGGCCGCGCTCGACGAGGACGGGCGGTCGCTGCTCCGCGAGGTGCTCGCCGAGGAGGGCCGCACCGTGCTGGTGGCGACCCACGAGCCGGAGTGGTTCTCCGGGGTGGCAACGCGGCAGGTGCCGGTCCGCGCGGGGCGGGTTGCGGCATGAGGGCGTTCCGGGCGCTGGTGCGCAAGGACCTGGTGCTGGAGCTGCGCACCGCCGAGGTGGTGCCGGCCATGCTGGTGTTCCTGCTGGCGGTGTTCACGCTGGTTCGCTTCGCGCTGGGCAGCAGCCGGCTGGCGGGCGGTTCCCGGGCTGCCACCGGCATGCTGTGGGCGGTGGTGGTGCTGACGGCGCTGCTGGCGCTGACCCGGGCTTTCGCCCAGGAGCGCGAGCACGGGATCTGGGACGGACTGCTCGGCGCTCCGGTCGAGCGCTGGATCATGTGGGCGGCCAAGGCGTGCTCGCTGTGGGTGTTCCTGGCCGTCAGCCAGGTGGTGGCGGTGCCGCTGTTCTGGCTGTTCTTTCTCCAGCAGGGGCCCTCGCCGTCGATCCCGGTGCTGATCGCGGCCCTGCTGCTGGCCGACGCGGGCATCGCCGTGCTGGGAGCGCTGCTGGCCGGGCTGGCCTCGGCAGGCCGGGCCAGGGAGGTGCTCCTGCCGGTGCTCTTCCTGCCCTTTGCGGTGCCGCTTGTGCTGGTCGCCTCCGACCTCAGCGTGGCCACGATTTCCCAGCAACCAAGCGGGTTTGAGACGCTGAAGCGGCTCGGATTTCTGGCTGCCTATGATACGATCTTCGCGCTTTTGGGCTGGGCGCTGTTCGAGTACGTAGTGGAGGAATGATCGGGTGAGAGACGGCTCCACGAGGGCACGCCTGGACGGCGCCACGGTGGCTGGCACAGCCGCCGCAGTGCTGATGGCGACGGCTCTCTGGATGATCTTCTTCTACGTCCCCTCGGACGCCAGCGAAGGCTTCTCGCAGCGCATCTTCTACTTCCACGTTCCGATCGCGCTGACGACCTACGCGCTGTTCTGCTGGGGTGCGGTGAATGCCGCGCGCTACCTGTGGAAGCGCGACATGTCGCTCGACCTGAAAAGCTACGTCCCCATGCACCTGGGCGTCATCTTCGGCACCCTCGTGCTGATCACGGGATCGCTGTGGGCGAAGGTGTCGTGGGGGATCTGGTGGGACTGGAGCAGCACCGAGCTGAATACTTTCCTGATCATCTTTCTGTTCTACTGCGCATACTTCATGTTGCGCTTCTCGGTGCCCGCGGGTGAGCGGCGGGCAACCTACTCTGCGGTCTATGCCCTGCTCGGCGTGGGCCTGATCCCGGTCTCGGTCGCCGCCGTCCACCTCGGACAGGACATCATCCACCCAATCACCTTCACACGGCACGGCGCGAACATGGACAACAGCATGCTGGCAACGTTCCTGGTCTCGCTGGCCGCGATGCTGATGCTGGCCGTGACCATGTACCTGGTCGAGCTTCGCGGAAAGCGGCTCGACGAGCGGGTCGCCCACATCCGCCGGCTGGCGCAGGGGCGCGCGTGACGCTGCTCACGGTCGTTCAGCACGCCACGATCCGCGAGGACTACGTCAAGTACGTTGCCGCCGTGTACGGCATCGTATGGGTGCTGACGATCGCCTACGTGGTGATCCTGAACGCCAAGCTCGGCCGCCTGGAGCGCCAGCTCGACGAGATCGCCGGACTGCTCGAGGCCGGGGCGAAGGATGCCTGACGGCAGCGTCCAGCTCCTGCTGGTGGGCACCAACCACCGCCACGCCCCGATCGGCGTCCGTGAGGAGCTGGCCGCGCGCGCGCACGGCGACATGCTGGTCTCTGCGGTGATGGAGGAGCCGGCCGTGGCGGAGGCCGTCGGCCTCTCCACCTGCAACCGCTGCGAGCTGTACATGGTCGGCGAGGACGTCGGCGAGCTGCGCGAGGCGGCCGTCCGGCACCTGGCCGGATACGCCGGCGGTCGCGCCGAGTCCCTGGAGCCCCTGCTCTACGTGAAGGCGGGCGCCGACGCCGCCGAGCACCTGTTCTCGGTCGCCGCGGGCCTCGACTCGATGGTGCCCGGAGAAGCCCAGATCCTGTCTCAGCTGCGCGGGGCGTACCTGAGAGCGCTGGAGGGTGGCTCGACGGGAGCGGTCAGCAACCGCCTGTTCCACGAGGCGATCGTGGCGGGGAAACGGGTTCGCCACGAGACCGGCTTCGGCTCGTCCAACGCGTCGGTCGCCTCGGTCGCGGCCGAGCTCGTGCGCGAGAAGCTGGGCGTCCTCAGCGGCGTGCCGGTGCTGGTCGTCGGAGCGGGGAAGGTCGCGGAGCTGGTGACGACCAACCTGGTCTCCAGAGGCGCCGATCGGATCGTCGTCGCCAACCGCAGCCCCGAGCGAGCGGCAGAGCTGGCCGCCCGGTTCGATGGGGTCGCCGTCCCGCTGGAGCGGCTCCAGGAGGCGATCGCCGATGCCGGCGTCGTCATCTGCTCGACGCTCTCGGAGCGGCCGCTGATCACGCCGGCGCTGGTGGCCGGCGGGCGCTCACGCGTGTTCGTCGACCTGGCGATGCCGCGCGACGTCGACCCGGCGGTCGGCGAGCTGACCGGGCAGACCCTGGTCAACGTCGACGACCTCGAGCAGACCGTGCGCCAGAACATCGAGGTGCGGCAGGGCGAGGCCGACCGCGCCCGGTCGATCGTGGCCGAGCAGGTTGCGGAGTTCCGGGGCTGGCTGGCGGCGCTCGAGGTGGTTCCGGCCATCACGTTGCTGCGGGCGCTCGCCGAGCAGATCCGAATCGCCGAGCTGGAGCGCAACGAAGGCCGCTGGGAGGGGATGACGCAGCACGACCGCGAGCGCCTCGACCAGCTGACGCGCAGCATGCTGAACAAGCTGCTGCACGGCCCCACCGTGCGGCTCAAGCAGATGGCGGCCGACGGCGACTCGGGCGGGCACGCCGACGCGGTCAGCGAGCTGTTCGGCCTGTCCGCCAACCGATGATCCTGATCGGTACGCGCCGCAGCCGGCTGGCGATGGCGCAGGCACAGCTGGTGGCGGACCGGCTGCCGGACGCCGAGCTGGTGCCGATGTCGACCGCAGGAGACCGCGACAAGGAGCGGCGGTTCGACCAGATCGGAGACGGCCGCGGTGTCTTCACGCGCGAGCTCGAGCGGGCGCTGGCGGACGGTGAGGTCGATGCCGTGGTGCACAGCGCCAAGGACCTGACCGGCGACATGCCAGACGGCCTCGTGATCGGGGCGGTGCCCGAGCGGGCCGACCCGCGCGACGCCTGCTGCGGCGCCTGGACGTCGCTGGATGAGGTGCCGGACGGCGCGCGCATCGGGACGTCGTCTGCGCGGAGGTCAGCCCGACTGCGCGAGCTGCGGCCCGACCTGCAGATCGTGCCGCTCCGCGGCAACGTCGACACCCGCCTGCAGCGGCTCGACGACGGCGCCGCCGACGCCATCGTGCTGGCCGCCGCGGGGCTGGTCCGGCTTGGAGCGGATGACCGGATCGGGTTCCACTTCGATCCGGCAGTGCTGGTGCCCGAGGCCGGCCAGGGCGCGCTGGCCGTGCAGGTGCGGGCCGGCGAGGAGCACCTGGTGTCGGCGCTCGACCACGCCGTCTCCCGCGCCGAGCTGGAGGCGGAGCGAGCGAAGGTCGAGGAGCTGGGGGGCGGCTGCACCGTGCCGGTCGCTGCGTTTGCCTGGCACGAGGGCGGAGAGCTGAAGCTGCGCTGGTGGTCGGCCTGATGACTGTCTACCTGGTCGGCGCCGGCCCCGGCGACCCCGGGCTGCTCACGCTGCGGGGGCGCGAGCTGCTGAAGCTGTGCGACGCGCTCGTGTACGACCGGCTGGCCGATCCGCGGATCGTGGCGATGGCCAACGCCGACGCCGAGCGCCACTACGCCGGCAAGCAGGCCGGACAGCACGCGATGTCACAGGATCAGATCAACGCACTGCTGGTGGAGCTCGGCCGCCGCCATCAGACGGTCGTCCGCCTCAAGGGCGGCGACCCGTTCATCTTCGGGCGCGGCGGCGAGGAGGCGCTCGCCCTCGCCGCCGCAGGAGTCGGGTTCGAGGTCGTCCCGGGCATCTCGTCCGCCTACGCCGTGCCCGCCTATGCCGGCATTCCGGTCACCCAGCGGGGCATGGCGGCCCAGGTCACGGTGGTCACGGGGCACGAGGATCCGACCAAGCCGGAGAGCGATGTCGACTGGAGCGCCCTGGCGCGGACCCCGGGCACGCTGGTGCTGCTGATGGGGGTGTCATCGCTTGCCCGCAACGCCGAGCGGCTGATCGAGGCCGGGATGGCGCCGGGCACGCCGGCCGCCGTCATCTCCAACGGGACGCGCCCCGAGCAGCGGACGGTGACCGGCACGCTGGAGGGGATCGCCGCCGCAGCCGCAGACCTGCCGTCACCCGCCGTGACGCTGGTCGGCGAGGTCGCCACGCTGCACGACCGGCTTGCCTGGTTCGAACAGCGGCCGCTGTTCGGTCGCACGATCGCGGTCACGCGCGCCCGGGCGCAGGCCAGCAGCCTTGCCGCCCGGCTCGCCGGGCTCGGCGCGAGCGTGCTCGAAGCGCCTGCCATCCGCATCGAGCCACTGCCCTTCACGCGCCCGCCGCTTGGCCAGTACGACGACCTCGTGCTGACCAGCGTCAACGGCGTGGAACTGCTGCTGGAGACCGATGTCCGCGAGCTGGCGGGTGTGCGGGTCGCGGCGATCGGGAGCGCCACGGTTGCGGCGCTGCAGCGTCGCGGCATCGCCGCCGATGTGGTGCCGCCGCGGGCAATCTCGGAAGAGCTGCTGGAGGAGCTCGGCACCGTCGCCGGGCGGCGGGTCCTGATCGCCACCGCCGAGGGGGCGCGCGACGTGCTCCCCGACGGGCTGCGCCAGCGCGGTGCGATCGTCGAGGTGCTCCACCTCTATCGCACGGTCCCGGAGCCGGTCGACCCCGACGCGATCGACGCCGTCGATCTGGTCACGTTTGCGTCGTCGTCAACGGTGGACACCGTGCTCGGGGCGCTCGACGCCGACCGGCTGACCCGGCTGCGGGCCGTCTCGATCGGCCCCGTCACCAGCGCGTCGCTGCGCGCCGCCGGGGTCGAGCCTGTTGCCGAGGCAGAGCCGCACGACGTCGACGGGTTGGTGGACGCCGTGCTCGCCGTCGCCCGGATACAGTGACCGCGGTGGCCACTCCCGTCGTCAGCTTCCTCTCCGATTTCGGGCTCTCCGACCAGTACGTCGGCATCTGCGAGGGCGTGATCCTCCGCCGGTGCCCCGACGCGCGGGTGATCCACCTGACCCACGGCATCGACCCGGCCTCTGTGGCACTCGGCGCCCGGGTGCTGGCCGGGGCGATGCCCTTCCTGCCGGTGGGCGTGCACATGGCCGTTGTCGATCCTGGCGTCGGCTCGGAGCGCCGCGCACTGGCGCTTCGCTCCGGGGACGGCCGGCTCTTCGTCGGACCGGACAACGGTCTGCTGGTGCCGGCCGCAGAGGCGTCCGGGGGCATCACCGAGGCCGTTCACATCACGAACCCCGCCCACATGCTGGAGCCGGTGTCGCACACGTTCCACGGCCGCGACATCTTCGCCCCCGCCGCCGGCAGCCTCGCCGCCGGCCTGGTGCTGGCGGAGCTAGGGGATGCGGTTGACCCCGGCTCGCTGACGCGGGCCAGCACGCCCGGCTTCGACCTGGACGGCACCGCACTGCGGGTGTCGGTGCAACACGTTGACCGATTCGGCAATGTCCAGCTGTCGGCGGCGCCGGCCGACCTTGGCGCCACCTTCTCGCCCGGCGGCCGGGCCGAGGTGATCACCCGCGACGACCGGTACTACGTCCAGTGCGCGGCGACGTTCGCCGACGTCGACCGTGGCGAGCTCGTGCTCTACGAGGATTCGGACGGGTCGTTGTCGATCGCGGTCAACCGCGGCAACGCCGCCGAGCTGCTCGACGTTGTGCCGGGCGACCCGATCACCGTCGAGTTCGCGCCGGGGGCTTGACGGCGGCCGCTGGGAGTGCTGTGATGCGTGGCACGCGAGCGGTCTTCGCGGAGCGGTAACACCGTCCCGGAGGCCGCTCCTTTGCGTGCCTCCGCGGTACACTAGGCGCCGCGGCGAGGTAGCTCAGTTGGTAGAGCACGCGACTGAAAATCGCGGTGTCGGCAGTTCGACCCTGCCCCTCGCCATCTTGCGGACATGACGATGGAGATAACCATCCAGACGCCCTGCGGGGGCGCGCTCGTGTTCCCCGAACCTGCGCCGCTCGTGCGCTGGTTCGTCTCAGGGAACAGCGGTGGGTACGACGGCTGGGCGAAGGTCACGCTGCCCAACCGGATCACCTCGGAAGACATCTCGGCACTCAACCGGTTCGCCCGCGCCCGGACGCCGGAGCGCCACTGGGCGGGTGTCATCGCCGACCGGCGATGTCTCTGGCTGAAGGCGCTGAGCCCGGAATGGGACGCTGCAGCGACCGGCGAAGAGGAGTGGGCTGCGCAGGACGTCAGCGCCCGGCTCGAGGCCGCGTTCGCGGTGCTGTGCGGTCCGTACCGCGGGATCTCGGTCGCGTCCAAGCTTCTCCATCTGAAACGGCCCCGGCTGATCCCGCTGCTCGACGCGCTGGTGCTCGAACAGCTCGGGGTGCCCGTGCCCGGTGGGAACGACGACGGCGTCCGTGCCGCAGCAGCCGCCGAGCTGACGACGCACCTCGCGGCGCAGGCACGGGCGAATCGGGACGCATTGGCCGAGCTCCGGTCAGAGCTGGCAGACGAGGAGCCCGACCTCACGGCGATCCGCCTGATCGACATCCTGCTCTGGGCCTCCCATCCCGCGGCCGGGCTGCGCCTACCGGTCGAGCGGCGCGTGCGCTTGCTCTGAACCCGCCTTAGCTGTGGTGCCCGGCAGGCTTCAGCGGCCTGCGGTCGATCTTGACAGACAGTATGGTGCTATCTAAGATAGCACCAATGGCATCCCTCGAGGCCGATCTCGGCGTCATCAAGGACGCCCGGCGCCGGCAGCGCCACCGGCGAGCGATGATCGGTGCAAGCGTGCTCCTGACAGTTTTCGCCGCGGCGCTGCTGGTGACGAAGTACCCGGGCCACGTGAACCCGCCGCCCCCGCCCCCGCCCAAGCCACCGGCCACTGCCCTCTCGACCCCTGGCCGTCTGTTCTCGCGGCCGCCGTACATGGGCGTCGCGTGCCCGGTCGCCAACTCCGTTGCCTGCGACCGCGTCGGCCTGGCCGTCTGGCTGCGGCGACCGGCGGTGTCGGTCTCGGCAACGATTGCCGGCGAACCGGTGAAGCTCGACTGGGCAGGTGACCGTTCGCCTGGATTTGCGCTTCGCCACGATCACACTCCGCGAACAGCCTTCGACGGATATCTTCAGCCGGCCGGCATCACGACCGCGCTCCACGTCGTCCCCGATGCTGGGTCGTCAACGTGGCTCGGTGGAAACACTCCGTCGCCGATCGTCAGCATTCGGATCGACTATGGCCGTGGCCACGTCGCCGTCACCCGGGAGCGGGTGCCGCTGATGGCCGGCTGGGGCTAGTTCAGGGTGTGGTGATCACGACCTTCCCGTCGCCCGGGTTCGTACCGGAGGGGAACGATCCGCTGTGGGCAAGCCCGCTCACCCATCCGCTGCCGCCGCCGCCCCCGCCGAAGTACAGGCCGAAGATGTCGCCCGCGTTGTAATTGCCGAATCCGCCGAACCATCCGCCGCCACCGCCACCACCCTGGCCGGGTCCGCCGGCTCCGAACGTGCCGCAGTTGAACTGGGGGATCTGGAGGTCGGGGTCGAGCGGGCAGGGTATTGGAGACTGGCCTCCTTGCGGCGTTCCGTCCGCGGCGGGGAAGCCGGAGGCGCCGCCGCCGTTGCCTCCATCCAGCGCCGTGGCGTCGCCGCCACCGCCACCGCCGCCACCGCCCCCTGCGACGACGATACGCTCATAGATCGTGCATGTTGCCGACGGGGCACAAGGGTTCCCGGCTCCGCCCACTCGCACATCAGATCCACCTCCGCCTCCGGCCGAGCCGTCGGCGGGTGAGCCGTTCAAGATGACGTAGGAGCCGCTGCCTCCGCCGTTGAACCCACCGGCTCCACCGGTGCCGTTGACGTTGACGGTCTGGCCGCTCCCCCCGACCACGATCTCGAACGACCGCCCCGGCTTGGCCGCAAACGTCCCCTTCGCCCGACCCCCCGCCCCTCCCGTGGACACGATCTGCACGATGCCGCCGGGCAGCGTCTCGAGAGTGTTCCCGCCCTGCGCTCCCGAGACGGTGAAGGTGACGCGGGTAACTCCCGCCGGCACTGTCCAGACGTAGGCGCCGGGTGCGGTGTACAGCGCCAGACGGGTGGGCTTCGCGCCTGCCGACGCCGGCGTCAGCGCAAGCAGAGCAGCCGCTGCCCAGGCGGCCGCGAGGGTGGGCCTCAGCCAGAACAATGACGGTCGCATGCGTCCCTCCTGGAGCTGGAAAACGGCGTCATCACCGACAGTACGCCTCTGAGTGGCGCGCGTCATGAGCGATGTGCCTATGTGGACTCAGGCAACGAGTGCCGGCAGACGCGCGGCGCAGTGCTCGCGGAACGCCTCGACGGTGCGCGGTTGACGAGCGGACGCCATGCTCGCCAGCCCGACGTGGAGCGGCCTCGCCGCCTCTTGCAGCGGCAGCACTGCGAACCTGCGACCGTCGAGCGCGCGGCTGATCCCGGGGCGGACGTTGACAAGCGTGTAGCCGAAGCCGTTGGCGACCATCGAGCGGATCACCTCGGAGTTGGGGCTGCGGCGAGCGACGGTCGGCTCCAGCCCGTTGGCGAGGAAGAGCGAGAGGAAGTACTCGCGCGACAGCGGCAGGTCGAGCAGGATCAGGGGCTCCGTCGCCAGGTCGGCCAGCGCCACGTCGTCGGCACCGGCTAGGCGGTGGTCGGCCGGCAAGACAGCCAGCGGCGGGAGCGTCGCCATCGGCTCGAACCGGATCTCGTCACCCAGCTGCAGGTCGTACGTGAGGGCAAGGCTGATCCTGCCGTCGTGGAGCGCGCGCAGCAGCTCCTCCTGGCCTCCCTCCACCAGCTCGACGTGGGCGTCGGGGTGGGAGCGAACGAACTCGCGGCACAGCCCGGGAGCCACCACGGGTGCCAGCGTGACCAGGCAGCCCAGGTCGATCGGCCCCGAGACGCCCTCTGCCAGCTCGACTCCGGAGCGCTCGAGCTCCACGGCCTGGCGGAGCAGCGACCGGGCCTCACCGAGGAATCGCGCCCCGGCGGGTGTCAGCGTCACTCCGTGGGCGTGGTGGCGGACGAACAGCTCCACGCCCAGCGACTTCTCGAGGCGGGCGACGGCGGACGACACGGTGGGTTGGGAACCGTGCGTCCGCCGCGCTGCCTCCGTGATGCTGCCGGCCTCTCCGGCAGCCACGAAGTACTCGAGCTGTCGGAGCGTGAACCTCACGCCGGCCGCACGCGTCCGTCCGGTGTCGTTCGCTCCAGCACCGAACGCATCGCCTCCACCACGCGGTCGGCCTCCGGCTCGCTCAGCACCAGCGGAGGCGAGAGCACCAGGCTGTGGGCGCAGTTGCGGACGATCACGCCCGTCTCCCGGCGGATGATGTCCTGCAGCTGCTCGGCGTCGGGCAGCGGCTCGCGGGTGGCGCGGTCGGCGACCAGCTCCACGGCCAGCATCATGCCGACGCCGCGCACCTCGCCGACGATCTCCAGATCGGAGAGCGACTCGAGCCCGGCCAGCAGGTGCCCGCCGATCTGGAGCGACCGGTCGAGCAGCCCCTCGCGTTCGATGATGTCCAGGTTGCCGAGGGCGACCGCGCACGCGGTCGGGTGGCCGTTGTACGTGAAGCCCATCGGGAACCCGTCATCGCGTCCGAGCGACTCGGCGACGTGGTCGGCGACCAGCACGGCGCCCAGCGGGATGTAGCCCGACGTGATCCCCTTGGCGGTCGTGATCAGATCGGGCTCGACTCCGAACCGGGCGGCGGCGAACCACTCGCCGACGCGGCCGTACGCCGTCACGACCTCGTCCAGGATCAGCAGGATCCCGTGCGAGCGGAGCAGCTCGGACACCCGCGGCCAGTAGTCGTCGGGTGGCACGATCATGCCTGCCACACCCATGATCGGCTCGCCGATCATTGCGGCGATCCGGTCCGCGCCGAGCTCGTCGATCGTGCGCTCCAGCTCGGCGAGGCAGAACTCTGTCGGATCGTCGCCGTCGAACAGCTCGCTGCGGTACGGCCACGGTGGCGTCAGGTGGCGGACGTGCGGGAGCATCGGCCCGAAACCGGTGTGGTAGAAGTCGTAGCCGGTCGCCGTTCCCGATCCGTAGCCGATGCCGTGGTAGGCCTTCGACCGCGACAGGATCCAGGTGCGCTCGCTCTCACCGCGGCGATGGTGGTGGTACCGGGCCATCTTGATCGCCGCCTCGTTGCCCTCCGACCCGCCCGACGTGAAGTACACGTGGTCGAGCCGCCCGGGCGCCAGGCCGGTCAGGCGCTGCGCCAGCTCGATCGCGCGGTCGTTGCTGAACTCCCAGAAGCTCGTGAAGTACTCGAGCTGCTCGATCTGCGCTGCTGCCGCCGCGGCCAGCTCCTGGCGTCCATGCCCGACCTGGGCGAGCCAGAGGCCGCCGGTGGCGTCCAGGTACTCCCGCCCCTCGGAGTCGGTCAGCGTGCAGCCGTCTCCGGCCACCATGATCACCCGCTCCTGTGTGGACGACGGCAGGTAGGGGTGGATGATGTGCGCCCTGTCGGCATCGGCGAGCGCGACGGCGCCCGCGGCGAGGGTGGTCTCGGTCGACATCAGTTGTCCTCCTTGGTAACAGCGATCACGTCGATCTCCACCAGCCACTCGGGCCGTGCCAGGGCGACCACGACGAGCCCTGTGAAGGCGGGGTAGACGCCGCGCATCCGGCGCCCCAGCACTCGGTAGACCGGCTCCCGGTAGCGGATGTCGGTCAGGTACACGGTCACCTTGCAGACGTGCTCGAGGGTCGCGCCGCACTCGGCGAGCAGGAGCTCGATGTTGTCCATCGCCTGCTCCGCCTGACCGGCAGGATCACCCACGGCGACGTTCTCGCGGGTGCTCAGATCCTGGGCGACCTGGCCCCGCAGGTACACGGTGTCTCCAGCGACAACGGCCTGGCAGAGGTCGTTGTCCAGGTTCTGCTCCGGGTACGTGTCGCGGGTGTTGAAGGGGCGTATCCGGGTGTGTCCGCCCGCAGTCGTCGCCGCGCTCACGCCGGCACCCCTGCCGGGATGGCTGTCTCGGCGTTCATGTGCCGCCGGATCAGGTCGAGCGGGCCGTCGAAGTCGTAGTTGTTGTAGACGGCCAGCAGGTGGGAGAACGCCGGAGACTGGGCAAACAGCTGGAACGTCAGCCGGTGGCCGGCGTAGTCGGAGTTGAGGATGTCGCGGGCAAGCGCGAAGAAGCGCCTCCGCTGCTCGGCGTCGACATCGTTGATCCGGTAGTACTTCTCCAGCCAGCGGCCGGGCACGGGGTGCTCGAAGGTGGCGGCGTTCGGGGTCACGCAGATCTGGCCCCCGCAGAGGTCGCGGGCCAGGTGGATCATCGCGGGCAGCTGCGAGCAGGCCAGCACCCGGCCGGTGTAGAGCAGCGCCTGGTTCGGCATCAGCAGTCCGCCCGGGCTCGGCTCGGCGAGCTCGATCGACGCGGTCAGGTGGGCGTTGATGCTCTCCCGGTAGCAGGCGAGCTGGGCGAGCTTCTCGCGCACGCCCTGGTGCATCTTGACGCCGGTGTCGACGGCGTTCGTGTACGCCAGCCCGACCAGGAAGTCGGCCAGCCGCAGGTGCCGCTGCACGAACGGGAACGCGCTGTAGCGGTGCAGCGTCGCGCGGATGAACGCAGCCGCACGGGTGTGCTGGTAGAAGAACACGTTCTCCCAGGGGACCTCGACGTCGTCGAACACGATCATGGTGTCGATCTCGTCGAACTGGTTGGCGAACGGGTAGTCCGCCTCGGGCAGCCGGCCGGCGAAACCGGAGCGGCAGATGTGGGTGATGCCGGGGGCGCCCATGTCGGCGATGAAGCCGGCGGCGTAGTCCGACAGCTCGGCTCCGCCCCAGTCGCCGATGGTCGGCTTCACGAACGCCTGGTTGGCGTAGGCGGCGGCCGTCTCGAACTTGGCGCCGCGGACGACGATGCCCGAGTCGGTCTCGCCGATCACCCGCAGCAGGACGTCGGGATCCTGATCCTGCGGTCGCCGGGCGCGGTCGCCCTTGGGGTCGGTGTTCGCCGACACGTGGAACGGATCGGCCAGCGCAGCCGCGCGGACGTGGTTGCGGATGTTCGCCGAGAACCGGGGATCTATCTCGTTGAGGACGTCCTGCCCGTCGAACAGCGACCACATCTCGCCCACGGTCTCGTCGCCGACACGGGTGACGATACCGCCGACGTCGTCGAGCACCGTCTCGACAGCCCGCCGCTTGTCGTGCCAGTCCTGCTTGCTGACGGGCGGCTTGCCGGCGATCGCGCAGAGGTCTCCCGACTCGGCGTCGGTGTACGTCATGGCGCCGCGCGCCGAGCTGTCATGGGCCAGGTCGTAGATCCTGGCGCGGACGTCGACGATCGGCTTGAACGCCGGGTGGGTAGTCACGTCCTCGACGCGCTCCCCGTCGATCCACACCTCGCGGCCGTCGCGGATCGACTCGCGGTAGTCGTCTCCAGTCCGGATCATCGAACAGTCCTTTCTCAGGGGCGATACAGAGATGGCTCGCCCGGAGTATGGGACTCCTCATGTCATTCGTCAAAGAGCAAATATTCGATCAGAGCATCGAACTATACGATGCAACGGCCGTCGCCCGCTACCCGCTCCCCGCCGCCGTCTTCAGCTCCTGGAGAGCGGCGGCCAGCTCTTGCAACCGCTCGCGCAGCGTGTCGCGAGCCGCCTCGTCCAGCGGGGTGCCTGCCGGTGCCGCCGAGGCGATGGTGAGCGCAGCCCGCAGGCCGGTGACCGCCTCCGAGACGCCGGTCGCAGCCTGGCGCGCCGCCTCTGACGGCGGCGCCGCCTCGAGCGAGGCGAGCGACGCGGCAAGCGCGTTGCCGGCCTCGGTGATCGACTCCCAGCGCTCCGGCCGGTTCGCGGTACCCGCGGAGATCAGCTCACCGACCGCCGCATCGTGTAGTGCCGTGCCGTCGGCGTTCGCCTGCAGCGCCGAGGCGCGCCAGTTCTTGCGGGCGTTGCGGTGCCGCAGCACCGCCCAGACCACGGCTCCTAGCAGGGCGGCGACCAGGAGCACACCGGCGATGATCCAGCCCCACGGCGTGCTGCTCTCTGAGCCCGAGCCGGTCGTGGCCGAGATCGCGGAAGGCGTGGTGGAGGTGGTCGTCGTCGAGCTGGTCGACGTCGTCCCGGGCGGGGTCGTCGTGACCGGCGGCGTGGTCGTGGTTGGGGGTGGGGCCGTTGTCGTGGGTGGCGGTGTCGTGGTGGTGGGCGGTGGAGTCGTGGTGGTCGTGGGTGGCGGTGTCGTGGTCGTGGGCGCTGTCGGCAGCGAGCCAGGGAGGGAGCCGGGGAGTGATCCTGGGAGAGAGCCGGGCACCGAGCCTGAGATGCCGGAACCCGATCCGCAGCCGGCGAGTGCCATCACCGCCATCAGACACACGGCTGCAGCCGCGAGCCGGACCGGGCATCTCGTCACGAGTAGCTCCCATCGCCGAGCAGGGTGTGCCACAGCTCGACCGGAGTGGAGCCGCTCAGCCGCCGTGCAGCGGGTGAAAGGCCGGGTGCGCCCAGCGGGAGCCGGATTCGCACGGCGCCCGGCACCGATTCGAACACCAGCGGCGGCTCGAGCGTGAGCGCCTCCCCGTCGACGCCGATCGGCACCGGCCCTGACGAGTCGACCTGGAACCGGGGGCACGTCCACTCGTCCCAGCCGTGGAACCGGCGGGGCTGGCCGATCGCCTCGAGTGCGATGAACGCGTCCAGGTCGGCCGAGCCGCCGATCTGGAGCGTTGCCACACCGAGCGTGCCCAGGTCGATCCGCTCGCGGGTGCCGGCGCCGTCCAGCGAGGACAGCAGGTAGGGGTTGTTCGAGACCAGGATCACGTCGGCCGTGTCCCGCGGCACCCCATCCGGTCCGGTGTGGCGGAGGTCGAACGGTGTTGCATCCGGGCCCTTGAGCTGGGGCAGCATCGTGGCTGCAGTTCGCAGCTTCGCGTCCCGGTACTCGGCGCTCTGGACGATCAGAGCGTAGAGGCCGAGGGACGCGTTGTTGACGAACACGCGGCCGTTGACCGTCGCCATGTCGATGCGCCGCTCGACCGCCTCGGCGAATGCGTCCAGCGCGCCGACCACGTCGTCGCGATCGAGGCCGAGGTCGAGCGCGAAGTGGTTGCGCGTCCCGGCCGGCACGACCACGTGGGGCACGTCGTGCCGGCTCGCGACGGTGGCGACCAGCGCCTGGGAGCCGTCGCCGCCGGCCATCCCGATCACGTCCGCGCCGCGCGCGATCGCGTCCTCTGCAAGCTGCAGCAGGTCGTCGCCGGGCGTCAGCATCACGGGCTCGATCCCGCGCTTCTCGCACTCCTCGGCGAGCCGGAACTTCGTCGCCTTACCGCCGCCGGACTTGGGGTTCATGATCAGCACCGGGCGCCGGGCGGCGGCGACCGGGGTTCCCGGCGTATGAGCTGCCTCCAGGTCGGTCAGCCGCCTCCCCAGCGCGTAGCGTGCCGCCTGCGCGGAGGCGATCGCCAGCCCCGCACCCAGAGCCGCACGCCACCAGACGAGATCGCCGATGGCGGCGCCGATCACCAGCAGTGCCAGGCCGCCCGCCGCGACAGCGAGCCCGGCCGCGCGGGCAGGTCCGGTGCGAACGGCCGCGGCCCAGCCGCCGGCGATGATCACCAGCACGCCGAGGACGCCAAAGACGAGCGCCCGGCTGTGCTCGAGCGTGCCGACCACGATGGCCAGCAGCGCCAGGCCGAGCATGACCAGGGCCAGCCCGGCCGCCAGCCGTTCGCGGATGCGGGGTGCGCGGGTCGCCGGGGCGGTCGTCATGCCGACGGCCCTCCCGGGGTCGTCCACTCGGCGGCCGTCTGCTCTCGATAGGCGGCCACCGCGGCATCGATGGTCGGATAGAAGTGCGCCGGGTCGATGGTGTCCGTCAGCTCGTAGCGCTCGACCTTCTCGCGCACCGGATCCTTCATCTCCGCGAATACGAGCGATACACCGCGCGCGTTGATTGCCCGGTCGAGGTCGGCCAGCATGTCGGCGGCCGTGGTGTCGACGTCGGTGATCGGCTCGGCGGCGATCATGATCCACCGCGGCGGCGGATCGGTGGTCGCCAGGCGCATGATCACCTCCCGGAACGTTCGCGTGTTGGCGAAGAAGAGCGGGCCGTCGATGCGGAGCATGACCAACCCCGGCAGCAGTCGCGCGTCAGGATAGCTCTCGAGGTCGTGGTAGCCGGGAACGCCGTCGACCCGACCCAGCAGCGCCTGGTGCGGCCACCACGAGCGGCGGAACACGTTGAGGACCGAGAGCGCCACCGCCACGGCGATGCCGGGCAGGACGCCCAGCAGCGCAACGCCCAGGAAGGCGGCGATCGAGAGCACGAACTCCGTCCGTCGCTGGTGCAGCAGCCGGATCGTTCCCGGCACATCGGCCAGGGACAGCGACGCCGCGATCACCACGGCCGCCAGCGTCGGCTGGGGCAGGTCTCGCAGCAGGCCGGGCACGGCCAGCAGCATCGCTGCGATCGCGGCCGCGCCCACCAGGCCCGTGACCTGCGTCTTGGCCCCCGCCTGCTCGGCCACGGCCGTCCGCGACCCGCTGGTGCTGACGGGGAACCCCTGGAAGAAGCCGGCGCCGATGTTGGCGGCGCCGATGCCGACCATCTCGAGGTTGCCGTTGACCTCCTCGCCGGCTCGGTCGGCGAACGCCGACGCGGTCGCGATCGTGTCGGCCAGCGAGACCAGCGCGATGCCGATCGCCCCGGCGGCCAGTGTCGCCAGGTCTGACCGGTTGACATCGGGAACGGTGAGCGGCGGGAAGCCCTGGGGCAGCGTCCCCACCAGCTTCACGCCGTGCTCTGCGAGGTTGAACAGGTAGGCGGCAAGGATCGAGACGACGACTGCGACCAGCACTCCCGGCACCTTCGGCAGGAAGCGCCGCAGGCCGGCGATCAGCACCAGGCCGAGTAGCCCGATCGCCACCGCCGCCCCCACCGTGTCGCCCGCGCGGATTCCATCGACAAACGCTTTTGCCTCGTCGATCAGGCCGTTGGCGTCCGTGGAGAACCCGAACAGCTTCGGCAGCTGGCCGATCAGGATCGTCAACGCCAGGCCGTTCATGTAGCCGATCATGGTGGGCTTCGAGAGCAGATCGGCAACGAACCCCAGGCGGACGATTCCGCCGACCGCCATCACCACGCCCACCATCAGCGCCAGCATCGAGGCCAGCGCGACCGCGCGCTTGGGGTCGCCGTTCGCGCCCAGCAGCGGGATGATGGTGGCGGCGATCATCGGCCCCAGCGAGGAGTCCGGCCCCAGCACGAGCACCTTCGACGGACCGAAGATCGCGTAGCCGACGAGGCACAGGATCGAGGTGTAGAGGCCCGTGATTGCCGGCAGGTGGGCGAGCTCTGCGTAGGCCATGCCCTGGGGTACCAGCAGCGTGGTCAGCACCAGCCCGGCCATGACGTCTTTGGGCGCCCAGGCGGAGCGGTACGACCGCAGCGACTGCAGCCCTGCGGCAACGGGCAGCGAGCGTCCCGCCGGCGGCGGATCCAGGGACCGGATGGTCGACGACCGGCGCGCGTGCTCGTCCGTCACCGGCTCCATGTCACCGGCCTCGCACGTGGTCGACCGCGTCGAAGGTGGCAAGCGTGACGGCTGCTCCCAGCAGCGCTCCGGCGGCCACGTCGCTCAGCCAGTGCACCTGCAGGTAGGTGCGGCTCCACGCCATCGACGCGCTGCCGGCCACGACGCCCACCCAGAGGGCCTGCCGGCCTGGCGCGTCCAGCCGGCTGGAAGGCAGCAGGGCCACCGCGGTCAGCGTCGCGGCGGCGTAGGCGGCGTGGCCGGACGGAAACGACGAGCCGCGGGCCTGGAGCTGTGCGGTGGGCGGCCGGTGGCGGTCGGCCCACAGCTTGATCAGGTTCACCGCGGTCGGCGTCAGCGCCTCGGCGAGGCCGAAGGCCGCCAGCCCCTCGAGCCGGCGGCGGCGGGCCGCGAGCAGGGCGAGCCCCGCGATCGTCAGCGCGCGGGCCGCGCCGCGGCCGCTGCGGTCGAGCGCGTGCGCTGCCGACTCGAGCCGTTCGGAATGGCCGGCGGCCATCGCCTCCGACCAGCGGCGATCGGGCTCGGTCGGCTCCCGGGGCGCCACCGCGGTCATGCCTCCGACGGCAGCAGCCATCGTCCCCGCGATCCACGCGGCGCGCCTCGGCAGGTTGGGAAACACCGCGCCGTGTGACATCCGCCGCGATTCTCGCAGACCCGCACGCGCTGGGGGGCACTGCGAACGCCGCGGTCGCTCCCTCCCGCTGGAGGGAGCGCCCGCGGTGTTGGTCCAGTTGAGTGCTAGCTCAGGTGAGCCAGGCAGGTACCGCCGTCGTTGTTGCTGTTGGTGCCATCCGGGCACGTGGTGTGGCTCCAGTGGACACCGCCCAGGTTGGCCCCAGTCAGGGTCGCGCCGTTCAGGTCGGTGTATGCCAGGTCGGCATTCCCCAGGTTGGCGCTCGAGAGATTTGCGCCCTCGAGATCGGCAGCCCTGAGGCTCGCCTGTACCAGGGAGGCTCCGCCAAGGTTGACGTTGGGTGCGAACACGTTCCGGAGATTCGCCAGGTCCAGATCCGCAGCGGACAGGTTGCCGTTGGCGAAGTCCTGGCCCCCGAAGAAATGGCCTGCCAGGTACGCCCCCGGAAGAGCCACCTGGCCCGTCGACGGGCTCAGCGGTACCGCCGGGTTGGCGGCGTGGCTGAAGTCGAACATGCCCGCCAGATCGAATGGCACGCCTTCGCTTGCGTCGGTCGGCGCGAGCGACTGGTCAAACGACCCGGAGATCCCCGGGAGCTGCCAGTTGTACTCGACGAAGTTGATGAAGGACGCCTGGTCGGACAGGTTGTGGTCGACGTAGTCCTTCTTCGCGTACGGCGAGATGACGATCATCGGCAGGCGCGGACCGAAGCCGCAGCGACCCTGCTCGCCGCCGCCCAGCGGAGTCGTCGTCTGCGGGCTGGGCCCGCACTGCTGGGACGTCGGGTTTCCACTGTTGATGGTGCCCAGCACCGTGTTGGTGAGGTTGTCGGCAGGCGACAGCGACGGGTTGATGACCCCCGCGAAAGCGTGGTCGTACCAGCCGTCGGAGTCGTCGTAGTTGATGACGATCGCCGTGCTCCTCCAGTCCGGCGACTGCTCGATCCGGTTGATCTCGTCGACGATGAAGTGCTGCTCGTCGGCCGGATCCGAGTAGGCGCCGTGACCGTCCTGATAGCCCGGGGCCTTGATGAACGAGACGGCGGGCATGGCCGACGCTGGGAGGTGCCCGGCGTTGATCGCGGCCATCAGCTGGTCGAAGTCGCTCGTGTCGTACTGATGGTTCGGCGTGTTGAACTGCGGCCCGACGCCGTAGCCACCGCTGAACGACTGCGTGTCCTTGCCCACGGTCGAGAGGCTGTCCGAGCCGTGCAGCAGGTCGTTGCCTGCGGCATCGGTGCCGATCGTCAGATGGTGCGGGTTGGCCGTGGTTGCGTAGTAGTCGAACGGCTCGTGGTGCGGGATGTAGTCGTCCTTGTAGCCCCACTGACCGGTGCCGCCGAGGGCGACGCCGACCGGGTGCACCGCATCGCACAGGCCCTGGTTGGACGAATGCGGCACCTGGCTCGCGAAGCCCGGGGTCTTGAACTCGTCGGGGATGAACGTGCTCGTCGGCTGGCCGTTGTGGCCCGTCGCCGCGAGCGCGGCCTGGAAGTTCTCGGTCGGCCGTCCGCCGCCTTGGAACCATCCCCAGGAGATACCGGCGGCGTTCAGCTCGTCGCCGATGTTGCTACCCGACATGGCAACGGCGTCGCGGGTCGAGCAATCGTCCCAGTACGGCTGGGCGTCGCTGGTCAGCGAGTAGCCGCCGAGGCCGTCCGCCGTCAGGTCGGCGTTGGGTGACGACGACGTCGACATCGACGGGGCGTTTGCCGTGTGAGTCATGTCCACGTTGCCGGTGTCGCCGGAGGCCAGGCTGATTGCTCCAGGTGACGACGGCCCAAACGTCGTGTTGTAAGAGTTGTCGCCCATGGCGTAGCGTTGTGCGTAGTTCCAGAGGGCGGTGGTGGTGTTCCCGTCGTAGTAGTCCATCACCTGCGCGGCGCTGCACGGCGTTCCGAACGGTGATGTGCCGCCACCGTTGCCGACACTCTGCACGAACTGATCCATCTTGAATCCGTCGAACGCCTGCTGCTCGTCGGAGTAGTTGTGATCCTGGTCGCAGGTCAGCTGCCCGCCCGGGCTGCCGACGGTGCCGGTGGGGCTGCTGTCGAGCCGCTGCGGCAGATCGGCGTTCGGATTCGTGGTGAGTAGGTTGGTGGAATGCTGCAGTGATGCCGGCAGCGAGGCATTCGTTGCCGGGGGCAGGCCGTCCACAGCTGGGGTGCCCGGCCGGGCGTTGAACGGCTGGCCGTCGGTATTCGCGGAGTTCGGATAGGTGCCGAAGTAATGGTCGAACGACACGTTCTCCTGGAAGATCACCACCACGTGCTTGATCGGCGTTCTGGTGGCGGCGGTGCTGGGGCCGTTGGCTGCTCCCGCGGTTGCGCTCCCTGCTGCGGCCGTTCCGATGGCGGCCACTGCGAGCAGGGCGGGCAACCCGAGGAGTGCACGCTTGCGTGACATGTACCCTCCCGTCAATTGGCGCCGGCGAGACGTCCCGGGACCACGGGTCGCTCCGGCGTGAGGAGATCTTCCAGCCGGTACTACACCCCGTGGGTTTGGGCCTCGTAATGGTTCTGTTCAAGGCTGGTAAACAAAGGCACATTCGTCACCGCTCAGTTACCCACGCTGAGCTCAAGTGTCAGGAGCAGGTGTGAGCAAAGCCACAGAACCAACGTGGTCGGATATCGCTGCCTGGTACGACAAGCTGGTGACAGCCGGCAGCGGACCGCACCAAACGGCGCTGCGATGCACGCTCGAGCTCGCCGGCGACGTGCGCGGCCAGGTCGTCGCAGACCTCGCCTGCGGGCAGGGCCTGGCTGCACGCGCGCTGGCCGAGTCAGGCGCCGCGGAGGTGGTCGGCATCGACAGCTCCGAAACCATGCTCGACCTCGCCCGGAGCCACGCAGGCCCGCCCGTCCTGCGCTACACCCTCGACGACGCGCAGAGCCTGGCGACCCTTGGCGACGAGTCTCTCGACGGCGTCGTCTGTCAGCTCGCGCTGATGGACATCCCCGACCTGGCCGCCGCCCTCCGCTCCGTGCGGCGCGTCCTTCGGCCTGGTGGCTGGTTCGTGTTCGTGGTCGGGCATCCGTGCGTGCTCACGCCCGACGGCGAGACGCTGGCGAACGCACAGGGAACGATCGGGCGGTGGTCCTCCGACTACTTCACCGAGCGGTTCTGGCGCTCATCGAACCCGCAGGGGGTGCGCCGGGCAGGCAACCACCACCGAACCCTGTCCACGTACCTCAACGGCCTGATCGCCGCCGGCTTCGTGCTCGAACGAGTCGCCGAGCCGCGAGCATCTGCGCTGCTGGCCTCCCAGCAGCCCGAGTACGCATCGATGCCCATGTTCTGGGCAGCGCGGGCGCGGGCGCCCTCCGCAGGCTGACTAGATCCGGGCCGCGTTCAGACGGGCGCTCACCGTGGATGCGGGGCGTCCGTTCTGGAACGCGCGCTCCACCGGCTTCTGGCACTCGCTGCACCGCCACAGGAGCTGCCCCGCGGAGATGGCGAACACCTTGGCCTGGAGCGTGTCACGCTCGCAGCAGTCACAATGCGCGGTTCGGCTGTGCATGGTTCGAGTGTACGGGCGATATGCGCCTTTGGGAAGGGGTTTCAATCACCCAGGCGGGGTAGATCATGCCGCAGCCTGCTTTGCGCCGTTGTGGATCTGCCATTTGGCAAATGCCGGCGTGCCATTTGTCCCTCGTGCGGATCTCGTGTGAGAACCGGGCGAACCCGTTGCAGGGCCACCGCCACGCGGCGCAACGAACTCAGCCCGGGCCGCGGAGAGGTACAGGTCGCGATGAGGGAGGCGCCGCCTGCCTGCCGGCGGCGCTGGAGCTACGAGGTGACGGTCACCAGCGTGCCGTAGTTCATCAGGTCGTACGCCCCCTGGGCGGTGCTGTACGGCAGCTCGACGCAGCCCAGGCTCTGGGGTGAGCCGTAGCTGCCGCGCAGGAACCCGTGCACGGCGTCGCCGCCGTTGAAGTAGCTGACCCATGGCACGCCCGGGTCGCTGTAGTGCGATCCGTCGGGGTTCGTACCGCTCATCGTCGTCGACGTGTAGCGCAGGTAGACCGGGAACGTGCCCTGCGCGGTCGGCGCCTGGGGGATCCCGGTGTTCGCGGGCGACGTGAAGACGGACGTCCCCTCCCGGTAGATCGAGATCGACTCCGGCAGGGTCTCGTGGACGACCGCGTAGGTATAGGGGACGGGGTTCCTGGCCGGGTGCTTGCCGAGCAGCGCCTCCCATACCTGCGCACCCGCGACGCCGTCAGTCGGCATCCCGTTGTTGGCCTGGAAGGTCATCACCGCGCCGCGTGTCATCGTCCCGAACATGCCCGGCTCCCACATCGCCCCCAGCACCGGCGGCGCCGTGAACCTCCACGTGAACTGACCCGGGCGCGGCGTCGTCGGCAGCGGCCGGGTCTCGGTGGCGGTGAAGCGCACCGGGAGGTAGCCGTAGTTCGCCAGCAGCTCCTGGAGACGGCGCACCGCCGGTCCCTTGTCGCCGTCCTGAACCAGCGGGTATCGGAACAGGATCGGATGCCCGTACGCCTGCTTCGGCGCCGGCCGCACCCCGTGAGCCCGGCTGAGGCCGACCTTGTAGACGATCGCCTGGGAGGCCTTCTTGCCAGCGGGTGGCGCCGTTGCGGCCGCCCTGGAGGTGTGCCAGGCGACAAAGCCGGCCGCTGCACCAGCGAGCACGACGACGATGAACGCCAGGATGATCAGCACGCGTCGCACCCGCGGAGTGTACCGGCTGTCTGTCACGATCAGCCGTTTTCCGTGTAACGGGCGTGTGTTATTCCGCAGGGGCCGCGTGTTTCGGCTCGGCGGGCTCTGAAACCTCGGCGGCGATCGCCTCGACCACCCGGGCGTCGTATCGGGTGCCAGACTCCACACGCAGCCGGTCGACCGGCGACGCGTCGTCCATGTGGCCCGGCTGGATCTCCAGGTAGGCCTGGCATGCCACCAGGATTCGCGCTCCCAGCGGTACTTCCTCGCCGGCCAGGCCGTTTGGGTACCCGGACCCGTCCAGGTGCTCGTGGTGTGCGCGGACGATCTCCCGCGCCCCGTCGTAGAGCGGGCTGTCGCCCAGCATCCCCGCCGACCGCTCGGGGTGCGTGCGGATCAGGTGCCATTCCTCGTCGGTCAGCGGTTCGGCCTTGGTCAGCACGTCGTCCGGGACTGTCGTCATGCCCAGATCGCGGAACCGGACCGCGGTGGAAAGATGTGTGAGATCGGTGCCGGTCAGGCCGAGCCGGGCGCCCACGGCGGCCACCAGCGCCTCCAGGCCCTCGAGCGGGTCTTCGCCTTCCAGCACCGGGAGCGGAGGGGCATCCGTTTCGGCGGGGCTGTCGAGGGGGGGTTCGGCCTCCGGGGCAGGAGCCGGGAGGGCCGAACCGAGGCGCTCGAGCCGCGATGCGACGAACGATGCAGGCACCCACTGCCCGGGCTCCTGGGCGATGAAGACAAACCGCACCACCCGGTTGCTGTCGAGCACGAACACGCCGTCACGGCGGCGCGACTTGCGCAGACGCCGCTGCTTGATCAGCCCCAGCGCCTCGCAGACCTCGCCCTCGGGATCGGTCAGCCACCGGGCCGCCCGGACCACCGAGAGCTGCCGCCCCACGGTGGAATCGCCTTCCGAGACCAGTACCAGCCGGGCTGCGGAGCCGCGCATGCGCTGCCCCAGCTCCCGGAGCATCGCGGTGCGCGATTCGTCCCCGTCGTCCTGCAGCACGGCCAGCACGGCAGGCCCTTCACGGACCAGGTCGTCCAGCGGAACGGATCCGCCGCCCGGTTCGGTCAGGCAGATCGCCGCGAGCTGTGCGTCAAGCGGCGGCATCCGCAGCGTCCGCCTGATCGCCGGACGAATGGTGCTGCTCGGTGTCGCGAGTGGGATCGGATGTGTCGCTGTCGGTGGCGATCTCGAACCGGGTCACGGTCGGTGTGGCTGGGCCGCGCTCGGCCGCCTCGATGAGGGCCGTACGTGCCTGCTCGAACGACGCCAGCATGTGCGCCTGGGCCTGGCTTGCGCTGGCGTACAGCTCGTCGGCCTCGTGCCGGCGCTGCTCGGCCTCGCCCAGGATCTGGTTGGCCCGCCGCTCGGTGTGCGACTCGCGCTCGGACAGCTCGCGCTCGAGCGCCTCGCGCTTGCTCTCGGCCTCCTGCTGTGCCTCGCGGCGAATGCGCTCGCCCTCGGCCTTCGCGTTCTCCAGGATGCGGTCTGCGTGGTCGCGGGTCTGCACGAGGTGCTCGTCCGCGGCGTTCGCGGCCTCCTCGATCAGGCGCGCCCGCTCGCGGTGGATGTCCTCCACCTCCTGGGTGCTCGCCGTCCGGACTGCGGCCAGCTCGTTGGAGACGAACGACTGCAGCGCCCGGATTGCGTCCTCTGCCACGTCGCTGAGGTTGTCGAGCTGCTCGTGCGGCCGCTCGGCCAGGACGGTCTCGGGGACGTGCGCCTGCGGGGCGGCGCCCACCGGAGTCGCGACCACCGGGGCGGTCTCGGGCTCCTCGTGAGCGGCCGGCGGGGCGACGTACCACTCGCCGGCGAGATCGTCGTCGTCGGCGTCAGCCTCGGCGACGGGTGTCTCGGCCTCGGCCGGCTCGGCCTGCGGCTCGGAGTCCTCGTAGGAGGACTCGGGCTCGGACTCTTCTTCGGTGGCGACGGGCGATGCGAACTCGTACTCGGTCTCGACGTCCTCAGCAGACTCGATCTCGTCGTCATGCTCCGGCTCATCCTCGACCTGCGCGACCGGCTCCTCGACGCGCTCGGTCTCCTCGGCCGTAGCCTGCTCGGCGTCGGCCTCGTCAGCTTCGTGTGCCTCGGCAGCCTCCGGCTCGTCGGCGGCCTGCGCGGCCGGCTGGGAGACGTCCTCGAGCTGGTCTGCGATGTCGACCAGGTAGTGATCGACCTCCTCGGGGTTGTAGCCCGTCGGGGTCAGCGAAAACGAGGCGTTGCGGATCGCCGCGGGGTTGGCGCTCTCGAGCCCGTTGTCGGCCAGGTCGCCGAGGAACCGATCGACTTCCTCCGGGTTGTAGCCGGTGGGCGTCAGCGAGAACGATGCGTTTCGGATGCTCGCCAGGTCGACCATCGAGCGGTCCTCCTCAAAGTTGCAGGTTGATGCACGGAGAGGCCTGGGGGAGGGCCTCACGGGAGCTATCGGTCGGTCGGGCGGATCGCTTTAGAGTCGGTTTCAGAATGTAGGGTTACGCGTCGTGGCAGCAGCGCCGACATCGCATAGGGACGGGGCCGTGATCGGCGTGATCGGCGCCGCTCTGGACCTCGGATCGGGCCGCCGCGGCGTAGACATGGGGCCCTCAGCCATCCGCTACGCGCTGCTCGGCGAGCGGATCGAGGGCCTCGGCCGGCGCGTGCACGATCATGGCAACGTCAGCACCGGACTGGTCGAGGCACTCGACGAGGGCGACCCCTCGGCCCGGTACTGGAGCGCCATCAAGCGCACCTGCGAGGACCTGGCCGATCACGTCGCCGAGACGGTCGCCGAGGGCGAGTTCCCGCTGGTGCTCGGCGGCGACCATTCGATCGCGATCGGGACGCTCGGCGGCCTCGCCCGCGCGCACGGGGCGGCCGGGGGCGTGATCTGGATGGATGCGCACTCCGACATCAACACGCCGACGACGTCGCCCAGCGGCAACGTCCACGGCATGCCGCTGGCGGTCGCGCTGGGCCTCGCCGGCGATCCCCGGTTCGACAGTTCCGCCTGGCCGCTGCCGATGGTGGCCGAGCAGCACACCGTCCTGGTCGGCGTGCGCAGCGTCGACGAGGGCGAGCGCGAACGGCTGCGCTCGATCGGCGCCCGCGTCTACACGATGGAAGACATCGACCGGTTCGGCATGCGCCACGTGATGGAGGAGGCGATTCGCATCGTCTCCGGCGCGCCGTTCGTCCACCTCTCGTTCGACATGGACGTGCTCGACCCCGACCAGGCGCCCGGCGTCGGCACGCCCGTGCGCGGCGGCATCACCTACCGGGAGGGGCACCTGGCGATGGAGATGCTCTCCACCAGCGGCGTCGTCCGTTCGATGGAGGTGGTCGAGGTGAACCCGGTGCTCGACGAGCGCAACGCCACGGCCAACCTGGCGGTCGAGCTGACCTGCTCGGCGCTGGGCGCACGCATCCTGTAGACCGCTAGCCGCCGTCCTCCGGTTCGTAGAAGACGGTGCCGGCGAGCTCGTCGGGCAGGTACTGCTGCTCGGCGTCGGGGTGGTCGTGGGGGTAGATGTAGCCGGTGCCGTGGCCGAGCTTGGCCGCGCCGGCATAGCTGGCGTCCCGGATCGGCTTGGGCGGCCGCAGGCCGCCGCGCTCCTTGACCTCGGCCAGCGCCCGGTCGATCGCCCGGTAGCTGGCGTTCGACTTCGGCGCCCGCGCGAGGTAGGCGGCCGCCTGGGCGAGGTTGATCCGGGCCTCGGGCAGGCCGACGAACTCGACCGCGCGTGCGGCCGCGACCGCCACCTGGATCGCCTGCGGGTCGGCGTTGCCGACGTCCTCGGACGCGAACACGATCATCCTGCGGGCGATGAACTTGGGATCCTCCCCGCCCGAGATCATCACCGCCAGGTAGTAGATGGAGGCGTCGGCGTCCGAGCCGCGCATGCTCTTGATGAAGGCCGACGTGACGTCGTAGTGGTGGTCGCCGCCCTTGTCGTAGAGCAGCGGGCGCTTGCGCGCCGCCTCGGCCACCAGCTCGGGCGTGATCGGGGCGCCCGCGGCGGCGTCGGCGGCCGCCTCGAGGATGTTGAGGGCGTTGCGTGCGTCGCCGCCGGCCGACCGCACGATCGCGGTCGTCGCGGCGTCGTCCAGCGAGATGCCGAGCACCCCGGCGCCGCGGCCGACGACGGTGGCCAGCGCGGCGGCGTCGAGCGGCAGCAGCTCGAACAGGTGGCAGCGGGACAGCAGCGCCGAGTTGACCTCGAAGTAGGGGTTCTCGGTGGTGGCGCCGATCAGGGTGATCAGGCCCGACTCCACCGCCGGCAGCAGGGCGTCCTGCTGCGCCTTGTTGAACCGGTGGATCTCGTCCAGGAACAAGATCGTCCGGGTGCCGTTGGCGCCCAGCCGGTCGCGGGCCTCGGCCAGCACGCGGCGCACGTCGGGGATGCCGACCGACACGGCGGAGAGCTCCTCGAAGTGGGAGCGCGTGGTGTGAGCGACGATCCGTGCCAGCGTCGTCTTGCCGGTGCCCGGCGGCCCGAAGAAGATCATCGAACCGATCCGGTCCTCGGCGATCGCCTTGCGGAGCGCGTGGCCCTCGCCGACCACGTCCTCCTGACCGGCGAACTCGTCCAGGGTCTGGGGCCGCAGCCGCTGGGCCAGCGGCGCCGCCCGGCTGAGCCGGTCGGTGGCCGAATCCGCAAACAGGTCGCTCATGGACGGAGCCTATACTCAGGGCATGGCGGCAGGTCAGGAGCGCGTCCGGTTGGGTGGCATGGCGATGCAGAACGGCATCCTCGTGCACAGCTTCGACCACTGGGCGGCGGCGGTGCGGGACGAGTCAGGCGAGGTTCGCGTGGCGTCCGGGCGCAAGCCGGAGCTGCCACCGGCGCTGCTCGCCGTGCCCGGCGTGCGGGGCCTCGCCCGGATGGGCGAGATGATGTTCCTGCTGCCGACCATCAAGCGCGAGCTGCCCGCCGCCCGGCTGCCGATGGAGAGCGGGCAGGCCGTCGCCGCGATCGCGGGGTCGGTGGTGCTCTCGCGGGTGATCCGCCGATCGCGCCTGAAGCCGCTGGCGGCGGAGGTGCTGGGGGCGGGGATCTCACTGGCGCCCGCGCTGGCGTCGCTTCGCAGCTCACAGCTCGCCCGCTACCACGGGGCCGAGCACAAGGCGATCGGCGCCTACGAGCACGGCGAGGAGGCGGCCGACGCGACCAAGGAGCACGAGCGCTGCGGTTCCCACATGGTTGGCCCGTTGATCGCCGCCACCGTGGCGGGCAACGTCCTGGTCTCCAGGCTGCCGGCGACTCGCAAGTCGAACGCGGCCCGGCTGGTCGTCAGCCTGGGCGCGGTCGCCTTCGCCACCGAGACGTTTGGATGGATGACCCGCCACCGGGACACCGCTCTGGCCCGCGCACTCGCCCGCCCTGGGTTCGAGCTTCAGCGGGTGGCCGCGACCCGGGAGCCCTCGGACGAGGAGCTCGAGGTTGCCGAGGCGGCGCTGAACGAGGTGCTCCGGCTGGAGGCCGAGGCAGCCTAGAAACCAACCCGAGCCTTGCAGTTTGTCCAATGCGCAGTAGATTGGATGGGTGATTGCGTGGGTCTTGGGGTTTCTGGTCTGGCTGATGGAGGGTGTCCTCCATCTGTTCCCCTACGTGCTCGGTGCCGCGATCATCGCGCTCGTCTACCTCGCGTTCCGGATGTTCCGGAACATGCCCAGCACCCGGCCGGCGAAGATCCGCCCGACCAAGGCGCCGCCGGTTCGCTGGGAGGACGTGGCCGGCGTCGAGGAGGCGCGCGACGAGCTCGAGGAGGTCGTCGACTTCCTGACCAACCCGAAGCAGTTCAAGCACCTGGGGGCGAAGGTGCCGCGCGGCATCCTGCTCTACGGCCCGCCCGGCACCGGCAAGACGATGATGGCCAAGGCCGTCGCCCAGGAGTCGGGCGCGACGTTCTTCGCCGTCAGCGCGTCGTCGTTCGTCGAGATGTTCGTCGGCCTCGGCTCGGCCCGCATCCGGCGCCTGTTCGCCGAGGCGCGCAAGCAGCAGCCGGCGATCATCTTCATCGACGAGCTGGACGCCGTCGGCACGGCCCGCGGCGGCCACGGTAACCGCGAGCACGACCAGACACTTAACCAGCTACTGGTGGAGCTGGACGGATTCGACGACGCCCAGCGGGTGATCGTGATCGGCGCGTCGAACCGGCTCGAGGATCTCGACCCGGCCCTGCTGCGCCCTGGCCGCTTCGACCGCAAGATCGTGGTCTCGCCTCCGGACGTCGCCGGCCGCCGGCAGATCCTGCAGGTGCACACCAGGGACAAGCCGCTGGCGGACGACGTCGACCTCGACGAGGTCGCCCGCCGCAGCGCCGGCCTGACCGGCGCCGACCTGGCGAACATCTGCAACGAGGCCGCAATCCTCGCCGCGCGCGACAAGCGCGAACAGGTCACCGAGCGCGACCTCGACGGCGCCATCGACCGTGTCGTCGCGGGGATGCAGCACCGCAAGCTCCTGACCGAGAAGGAGAAGCGCGTGATCGCCTACCACGAGGCAGGCCATGCGCTCCTGGCGCACCTGATGCGCGACGACGTCCATCGGGTGACGATCGTCCCCCGCGGACGGTCGCTGGGCTCCATGTTGAGTCTGCCGGAAGAGGATCGGTACGTCCTCTCCACCGAGGAGCTCGAGGACTGGCTCAAGGTGAGGCTGGGCGGTAGGGCCGCCGAGCAGGTCGTGTTCGGCCGGATCACAAACGGCGCGGAGGGCGACCTCGACCGGGTGACCACCGTGGCGCGCTCGATGGTGTTCGAGTGGGGCATGGGGAAGACGACCCGGTCCCAGCAGCTGAAGGCGGACAACTACGGGCTGTCCGAGAAGACCAAGCAGCTTCGCGACCGCGAACAGCGCGAGATCGCCGACCGAGCATACGCCGAGGCGCTACAGCTGGTGATCAGCCACCGCGAGCACCTCGACCGGGTCGCCGCCGCCCTGCTGGAACGTGAGACGCTCGACCGCAGGGACCTGCGCGAGCTGCTCGCCGACCTGGAGCCGGTGTCGAACGCGTCGCGTGAGATCGGCGTCGAGCAGCCGCGCGACCGCGCAGCCGCGATGTTCCCGGCCAGCCCGCTGCCGAAGAGGTAGTTAGCTCTCGGTTGTGGGCGTCTCGGAGTCTGCCGGAGGGGTGTCCGGCACCTCCTCCGCCGTCCCGTCGACCGTCTCGCCGGTCGCGGCTGACCCATCGGCCTCGCTCTTGCTGGCCGCTGCGATCTCGGCCTCCTTGTCGGAGACCTTCTGCTCGAGATCGTTCGACTTGTCGAGGAGCGGTTGCACCGACGGCGGCACCTCACCGACGTCGCCCGTCTTGTGGAGGCGGTGGAACTCCTTGCCGAGCTCGGCCTGGGCGTCCTTGAGCTCGCCCTTCAGATTGCGCAGCTGCATCTGCAGCTGGCCCGTCTTGGCGGTCTCCTGCGTCTTCTCGACGACCGTGCTCGCGATGTCCGTTGCCTGCTGCTTGACCTTGTCCAGAAGCCCCATTGCGTCTCCCGTCGCTTGCTAGCGGTGCGCCCGCGGCCGTCCACTACGATCTCTGCGCCGTGCGCGCTCTCGAGGTCCATCATATCGGGCATGCCGTGATCGATCTCGGTCCGGCGCTCGACATCTACGAGCGAGTGCTCGGTGGCACGCTTGAGCACCGCGAGACGGTTCCCGAGCAGGGTGTCGAGGCGGCGTCGGTGCTGGTCGGGACGGCGCGGATCGAGCTGCTCAGCCCGCTCGGCGACGATACGCCTGTGGGCCGGTTCCTGGCCAAGCGCGGGCCGGGCATGCACCACATCGCCTACCGCGTGGAGGACATCCGGGCGGCCCTCGCCTCGGCCGCTGCCGAGGGCGCCGAGCTGATCGACGACGAGCCCCGCACCGGGCTGTTCGGCTTGCAGGTCGCCTTCATCCACCCCGAGAGCATGGCCGGGGTGCTGGTCGAGCTGGTAGAGCCGGTAACCGCAACGAATGGAGTATCAGATGGCAGATGACATGCGGGTCGAGCTTGGGTTCGACGGAGGGCTGATCGTCAGCATGCGGCTGGACGGGGGCGAGTGGGACCGGCTGCGCTCGCAGCTGGAGCAGGGGACGGGCTCGGTGACGGTGACCTACGAGGAGGGCACCTGCTACGTCGACGTGTCCAAGGTCAGCTACACCAAGTGCGAGCAGTACGTCGGCAAGGTCGGCTTCTGAGATCCCTCCGCCGTCCGTGGCTGAACCGTGTGGTCGTGCCGTACACGACCGCAGGTAACTACGGCGTGCTGTGGGTGGTCGTGGGAGTGGCTGCCCGCCGGCCGGTGCGGGTTGCGGCCACCGTGTGGGGCACACTGGCGGCGAACTACGCCGTCAAGGTGGCCGTGAACCGCGAGCGCCCCGCGCCCGAGCACGCTGACCCGCTGATCTCGCTGCCGAGCTCCAGCTCCTTCCCTTCCAGCCACGCCGCGATGTCCACCGCGGCGGCGATCGTCCTCTGCCACCAGGTGCCGCGGCTGGCACCCCTGTGGATCGCCATGGCCGCCGCGATGGCGGCCAGCCGCGTCTACGTCGGCGCCCACTACCCATCCGACGTGCTCGCCGGTGTTGCCCTGGGGGCCGTCACCGGGACGGCTGGGGAGGCGCTCGTCTAGATGTCGAGCCTCGAGGTTGGCATCGTCGGCTTGCCCAACTCGGGGAAGTCGACGCTCTGGAACGCGCTCTGCGGCGGCGGCGCGGTGGTTGCCGCCCACCCGTTCTCGACTACCGAGTCGCAGACCGGCAACGCGGACGTGCGCGACCCCCGACTCGAGGATCTGGCGCGGGTTTCGGAGTCGGCGAAGATCGTGCCGGCGACGCTCCGCGTGGTCGACGTCGCCGGCTTGGTGCGCGGCGCCGCCGGCGGCGAGGGCCTGGGGAACGCGTTTCTCGGCCAGCTTCGGACGACCGAGGCCCTACTCCACGTCGTCCGCTGCTTCCAGGCCGACGAGGTGGTGCACCCGGCGGGCCGCATCGATCCCGCGGACGACGCCGAGACGGTTGAGCTCGAGCTGGTGTTCGCCGACCAGGCCGTGGTCGAACGGCGGCTGGAGCGCGTTGCCAAGGCCGCGAAGGGCGGCGGTCGGGACGATGTGGCCGAGCGGGACACGCTGCAGGCGCTGATGAGCTGGCTGGAGGAGGGACACCCGGCGCGCTCCTTCTCCTTGCCACTGCCCGCCGACGTCGACCTGCTGACGTCGAAGCCGATGCTCTACGTCGCCAACGTGGACGAATCTGGCGATAGCGACGAGATCGCCGCCCTTGAGCGGTTTGCCGATGAGCGGGGCGCGTCCTGCATCGCGGTCAACTGCAAGCTGGAGGCGGAGGTCGCCGAGCTCGACGCCGGCGATCGCGTTGCCTTCCTCGCCGAGCTGGGGATCGACCGGCCGGCGCTCGACCGCGTCAGCCTGGCGGCCTACGCGATGCTCGACCTGATCCCCTTCTTCACGACCGGGCCCAAGGAAACCCGGGCGTGGACGATCCACCGCGGCGACAACGCGCAGCGCGCCGCCGGCCGCATCCACTCCGACCTCGAGCGCGGATTCATCCGGGCCGAGGTGATCGAGTGGGACAAGCTGGTCGAGGCCGGATCGGAGGCCGAGGCCAAGCGGCGCGGCTGGGTGCGTGTCGAGGGGCGTGACTACATCGTCGCCGACGGCGACACGCTGAACGTTCGCTTCAACGTCTGAGCTACGACGAGCGGACGGCCACGAACCAGCGGCCGGCGTGCAGCACGTCCCCACCGCCCAGCTCGGTGGCGAGCTGTTCGGGGTCGAAGTAGCGCTTGTATACGGCGTGCACGCTGCCGTCGTTGAGGATCCGCTGCTGCATCGCCTCCGGCTCGACGCCGTCACGGGCTGCCGAGTCGACCACGACCAGCTCGGCCGCCACGCGCCGCACCTCCTGCAGGAACGCCTCGCGCTCGCCCCGCTCGAGATGACCGTAGAAGTGGCCCGTGAGCAGCCGCTCGAACGTGTCGTCTTCGAAAGGCAGCGGCATGGCGTCGCCCTCCACCAGCGTCGCGTCGGGCACGCGCTGGCGAGCCAGGTCGAGCATGGCGCGGCTCTGGTCGAGCCCGGTCACCTCGCCCGGCAGGTGGCGGGTCAGAAACCCGGTGCCGCAGGCGACGTCCAGGGTCCGGGCGGGCGGCATGTTGCGCAGCGTCTCGATCAGCGAGGCGAGCTCGTCGTCCCACCCCGGCCGCTCCATCAGGGCATAGCGGCCGGTGCCGAGGTACCACTGGTCGTACTCGGGCGCCCGGCGCTGGTAGTAGGCCTTCACTGCGCCGGGCTCGGTTCGCCGAGGCGGGCATCGAGCGTGTTGGCGTGATGCAGGCAGATCGCCTCCAGCGTCTGCGAGCGGTTGCCCTCGATCGCACCGTGGTGGCTGGCAACGGCGTTCAGCACCAGGAGCAGCGCCTCCTCGGGGACGTCGAGCGACTGCGCGTGGGCGTCGATCAGGCGGACGCCGGCCAGCACGTGGCCGAGCAGCCGACCCTCGTCCGACAGGCCGATGGTGACCCCCTCGCGGAACGTCTCCACACGCCCGGCGTCGTGCAGCAGAGCCGCAGTCAGCAGGAGATCTGGCCGCAGCCGGGGATGGAGCTGGGCCGCCTCGCGGCACAGGGTGGCGACCGCCACGGTGTGCTCGAGCAGCCCGCCGGCGTAGCTGTGATGGCTCTCGCTCGCCGGCGCGCTGCGAAAGCGGCGGCGGAAATCGTCGTCGTCAAGGAACGAGGCGACCAGCGCGGCGAGCTCTGGATGGGAGATCTCACCGGCCAGGAACTCCAGCATGCCGTCCAGCGTCTCGGCGTCGCGGCGCGACCCCGGCACCAGCTCCAGCGCGTCGCCATCGTCGAGCCGGCGCACGTCGCGCAGCTCGATCTGGATGGCGCCGTCGTATCGGTCGACGCGTCCGAGTACCCGCACGGTATCCCCTTCTTCGAACCGGGCGCCCAAGAGGTTCACGTCATTCCAGACAACGGCGGGCACCCGGCCGGTGCGGTCGGCCAGCTCGAGCGAGAGGAACGGATCGCCGTTGCGCGTTCGGCGGCGGCGCTTGCGCTGCACCGCGAACGTCCCCTCAACCGTCGTTCCCTCGGCCAGTTCGGTGACGTAGGTGCCGCCTGCCATCCGGGCGATTCTACGTGAGCAGGTGGTAATCCGCGCCCGCCGCCGGCGGGGGGAAGCGGCGGGCGCGGAGCAGACGGTCAGGGAATCAGATCCGCCTCGACGTTCGACACGTTGTGCGGCTTCAGCGACACATGCACCTGTCCGCGCGCGTTCTGATAGGCGCCGGTGCCTCCGGTCACGGCGAGCGTGAACGAGTTGCTGTTGCCCTGGATGCCCTCGACGGCGATCTGTCCGCCGGGAAGGACGAGCGTCGCGACGTCCTGCGACTCGTTGGCGCCGCCGACGAGCGTGACCGTGACGACGCCGGTGCCCACCTGCTTCGACAGGTCGCTGGCGAAGTACGCGGGCTGGTTCAGCACCACCCGGTCGCCGGGGCTGGGACCCGTCTTGCCGGTGTCGATGAACGTGCTCTTGCCGCCGCGCAACTGCACGTGGATCGTGGTCGGCGAGGTGATGTCGCTCGATGCCGAGGCAACGCCGGTGGCGATCGCAACCGCCATCGCGACGGCTGCGCCGAGCAGGCCTAGCCGGATTTTCGTGGAGCCCATTGCAAACCCCCAGAGTTGTGGTCCTACATGCGGTTCCCGCCTGGCGGGCGGTGCCCACCGCCTGCAGAAGTACCTGACGAACGGCAGCGGCAAACACCGACGGCGGCGTGGCCAACTGGCCAGAGCGCGACACCAAGTGGCCACGCCGTGAACGGGCCGCCCTGCGGGCACGCATCAGGGTGGCCACCACTAGACTCCAACGCCATGTCGCAGACCGGCACGCAGACCGCTATCGAGCCCTTCCGGGCCCTGCGCTACGACCCCTCGCGGGTCGACCTCGCACGGGTGGTCGCACCGCCCTACGACGTCATCAGCCCGCCCCAGCGCGAGGCGCTGATCGCCGGCGACGAGCACTCGGTCGTACGCCTTGAGCTGCCCGACTCCAATCAGGGCGCCGCCGACCTGCTGCATCGCTGGACGCAGGACGGGACGCTCCGCCGTGAGGAGGACCCGGGGCTGTGGTGGCACGAGCAGCGCTTCGTCGGTCCCGACGGGGTCGAGCGCGAGCGCGCCGGGTTCTTCGCCGCCGTCCGCCTGTCGCCCTACGACGAGGGCCGCATCCGGCCGCATGAGCAGACCCACGCCTCGGTGAAGCAGGGCCGCCTGGAGCTGATGCGCGCCCTGCGCGCCAACACGTCGCCCATCTTCGGGCTCTACGACGACCCAGACGGCGGGCCCCGCTCGGCGCTGGCCGGTGTCGCCGCCGCATCACCCGCGATGGAGGTCACCGACCCGGACGGCACGGTGCACCGCTTCTGGCCGGTCCACGACCCGGGGGCGGTGCGCGCAGTGCAGGACGTGCTGGCCGACCGCGAGATCCTGATCGCCGACGGCCATCACCGCTACGAGACCGCGCTTGCCTACCGCGAGGAGCAGGGCACGCGCGACGGCGAGCCCGACGGCGACCAGCCCTACGACTTCATCCTCATGTACCTCGCCAACCTGCACGGAGAGGGGCTCGCGCTCTATCCGACGCACCGGGTTGTGATGGCAGCGCGCGAGGTCGACAACCGCTTCATGAGCGCGTTCCGGCTGACCGAGCTGGAGGCCGGCACCGACCCCCGGGAGGTCGAACGACTGCTCAACGAAGTGCCCCTCGACACCATCGCCTTCGCGCTCTGGAAAGGGCCCGACCGGCCGCCGGTGCTGGCGCAGCTCAAGGACGCCCACTCGGTGATGATGGCGATGCCGGGGGCGCCGAAGGCGCTGCGGGCGATCGACGCCGCCGTCCTGGAGGCGCTGGTGCTGTCACCGCTCCTGGGCCTGGAGGGGGAGCAGTTCCTGTCGACCGACCAGATCCGATACGTCCGCGGGCTGGAAGCGGCGACCGGGCTGGTCGACCGGGGCGAGGCCGGCAGCGCGTTCTTGCTCCGGGCGCCCACCGTCGAGCAGGTGCAGGCCGTCGCGGCCTCCGGGCGCGTGATGCCGCAGAAGTCGACCTACTTCTTCCCCAAGCTCTACTCGGGGTTTCTGCTGAATCCGCTGACGTGAACGGCCAGGCCTGGCTCGAGTTCTGCCGGACGATATCGGCTGACGTTCAGGACGTGTTGTCCGAGCTGCCGACGCGCGACGACCGCGAGCCCGTGGTCGGGCGCGGCGAGGGCGGTGACGACACCACGGTCATCGACCAGCGCGCCGAGCAGGCGGCGGTCGCGCGCCTGGAGGAGCTCCACAGCACGGGCGTCTCGTTCCGGCTGGTCTCCGAGGAGCTGGGCGAGCGTAGCTTCGGCACCGGCAGCCCGTGGGTTGTCGTCATCGATCCCATCGACGGCTCGCTGAACGCCAAGCGCGGGCTGCCGTTCTTCTGCCTGTCGATTGCGTTCGCCGACGGTCCCGCGGTGGGCGATGTCAAGTTTGGCTACGTCAAGAACCTGGCAAACGGCGAGGAGTGGGTGGCACGTGCGGGGGAGGGCGCGACGGTGAACGGGCGGCCGCTGGGCGGAGTCCAGCCCAAGGAGCGGCTCGGCATCGTCGACCTGGAGGCAACGAACGCGCGCCTGATCGCCGATGCCGCCGACCGGCTCGACGGGCACGTCGGCCGTATCCGCGTGCTCGGCGCCCTTGCCCTTGCCCTCTGTGAGCTGGCGGATGGCCGGCTGGACGGTGTCATCTCGCTCAAGCCGTCGCGGTCGGTCGACGTCGCGGCGGCGTCCCTGATCGTGCGCGAGGCCGGCGCCGAGCTGTCGCTGCCCGATGTGCCCAACCTCCCCCTCGATCTGGAGTCGCGATCGCGTGTGGTCGCCGCCCGCAATCCCGCCATGGCCGCCCGGCTGGCGGGCTTGGTCTACCCGGACGCCGGGTAGCATTCCTCGCATGATTGACGAGGCGGCCGTTCGCGAGGCGCTGGTCGGGGTGATCGATCCCGAGATCCGGCGCAGCGTCGTTGAGCTCGACATGGTGCGCGAGGTCGCACTCGCGGACAGCCGGGTCGACGTGACCATCGCGCTGACGGTCGCCGGCTGTCCGATGAAGGCGAACCTCGAGCAGCAGGTGCGCGAGCGCGTCTCGGCCGTCGCCGGCGTGGCAACGGTCGTCGTCCACTTCGACGTGATGACTGCCGAGCAGAAGTCGGCGCTCCGGCAGCGCCTGCACGGCCCCGCCGCCGTGGAGGGCGAGAAGCGCACCATCGCGCTCGACCGCAAGACGCGGGTGATCGCGGTCGCGTCGGGCAAGGGCGGCGTCGGCAAATCGACGCTGACCGCGAACCTGGCCGCCGCTTTGGCGCTGGGAGGCGCGGAGGTCGGAGTCATCGACGCGGATGTCTACGGCTACTCGATCCCCCGCATGCTCGGCATCTCCCGCCGTCCGGTGGCGGTCGACGGGATGATGGTGCCGCCGGTCGCCCATGACCTGAAGCTGATGTCCATCGGCTTCTTCACCGACAACGACGCCGCCGTGGTGTGGCGCGGGCCGATGCTGCACCGGGCGCTCGAGCAGTTCCTGGCCGACGTCCACTGGGGAGCTCTCGACTACCTGGTGGTCGACATGCCTCCCGGCACCGGAGACATCTCGATCTCGCTCGGCCAGCTCCTGCCGGAGCCCGACCTGGTGCTCGTCACCACGCCGCAGCCCGCCGCCCAGAAGGTGGCAATGCGGGCCGCCGAGGTGGCCGGCAAGACCGGCATGCGCGTGGCGGCGGTGGTCGAGAACATGAGTCACCTCGTCTGCCCGTGCTGCGGCGAGATCAGCCGCCCGTTCGGCGAGGGCGGTGGACGGCGGCTGGCAAGCGACCTGGGCGTTCCGCTGCTCGGCGAGGTGCCGATCGAAGAGCCCCTGCGAGTGGCGGCCGACGACGGCACCCCGCTGGTGATCGCCGATCCCGACGCGCCGTCGGCTCAGGCCATCAGCGCGATCGCAGCAGCCCTGCCCGGGGTGCTCCGGCCCCGCGCCGGCGCCGAGCGGATCCACACGCCGCTCTCGGTCGTCTAGGCAGCCCGCCACTGGGGGGCCCCTGCTGGAGGGAGCGGAGGCGGACTATCGTGCTCCAGTGCGCCTTGAACCACTCTGCACGTTCGATTGGAGCTACGACGAGGACGTCCGCCTGAAGGCTCCGGGGTACGCACTGCTAAGTCCCTACGGCAGCGACGAGGGCATCGCCTACGGCGAAGGCCGTGGAACGGCGAGCGGCCTGATCACCGGAACCGTCGTTTGGTCGAACTATCCGCACCGGCGCAGCGATGGACGCATGCTGCCGAATGTGCGCGGGCTGATCACAACCGATGATGGCGCGGCGATCGTGTTCGAGTTCCGCGGGCGCACGATCTTCGCTGAGGGCGACCCGTCGGGCCGGCAGAACCTGGTGGGGTGGTTCGAAGCCGATGAGGAGCGCTATCGGTGGTTGAACGACACCGTTTGCATCGCGGAGGGTCGCATCGCCGACGACGGGATGCACATCCGCGTGTTCTCGGGCGTGCACGAGCTTGGAAGCTGACGTGCGGCCCGCTGTTAGCGATATGGCCGTCGAACAAGGGAGCCAGGCATGAGCGAGCGGACCGAGAACATCAACGAAGCGGACATCGCCGCGGTCACCGAGGTCGTGCGTGCCTACTACGACGGGTCGATGACTGGCAACGAAGCGAAACTCGCCAGTGCGTTCCACCCACGAGCCTGCATCGTCGGCACATGGGAAGGCAAGCTGGAGTGGCAGACGCGAGAGGAGTACATCGCCGAATGCGTGGAAGGCGCCAGCGAAGCAGGTGAATACGACTTGCGGATAAACTGGAATGTGGTTCGAGGGGGACACGGCGCTCGTCAGAGACGGCGCCCAGTTCGGCGGCACCTACTTCAGCGACGATCTCTCCCTGGTCAATGACGACGGCACCTGGCGCATCGTCCACAAGACCTACTACGCGCACCCGGCCTGACGAACCGCCCCGACGCCCCCGGCGCCCACCGTTGGAGCGGAGCTCGGCTCCGTGATACCGGCAGAGTCAGGCACCTACGCCTGCCGAGCCGACAGTAGGATCAACCGGTGGGTCGGATCGAGTCTATCGCTGCGATCGAACGCTTCCGGCGCGCATGTGTCGCACCCTCTTCCGCCCTCGTTCAAGGAGATCGTCACGTGCCATTCGACCTCGTTATCGACATCGAAAACCGGCCCGGCGCGCTGGCCGCGGTCGCCACGGCGATCAGCGACGCCGGCGTGAACATCGCGGCCGCGACCTGCATCGGACCGGGCGATCGGGCCGAGCTCCACATCCTCGTCCCCCACGCCGAGGCGGCCAGGCACGCGCTTGCGATCTCGAACCTTGCCGTGAGCCGCGAGCGCGAGGTGGTGGTCGTCGAGGTCGAGGACCAACCCGGCGTGCTCGCCGATCTCACCCGCCGGATCGCCAGGGCCGGCGTCGACCTCGACCTGGTCTACGTCGCCACCCGCAACCGCATCGTCTTCGGGGCCCCCGACCTGGCGGGGCTGAGGGCGGCACTGGACTGACCTGGCGAGCCGCTGGGTATGCGGCCTGCGTCGTGATACCGGCAGAGTCAGGCACCATTCGCCGGATCGGACATGCCCCCTGGACGTGGTCTCGCCGACCGCGTCAGGGAGCACGCCACCTATCATCGGCCTGTGATGCGGACGCCTCAGCCTGGAACGATCCCCACCCTGCTTCTGACCTGTGGCCTGCCCGGCTCGGGAAAGACGACGCTTGCTCGCCGCTTGGCGGTCGAGCGTGACGCGCAACGCTTCACGAAGGACGAGTGGGTGCGCGACCTGGGTGGCGACCTGTGGGACGAGCAGCTGCGCATCCGGCTGGAAGGCAAGCTGATCGAGCTGGCCTTCGAGCTACTGGCCGCCGGCCGAAGCTGCATCCTCGACTTCGGCCTTTGGAGCCGGGAAGAACGCGACGCGCTGCGCCTGCGCGTCCGCAAGCTGGGGGTGCGGGTAGAGCTGCACTACGTGAAGGTGGAGCTAGCCGAGTTAGTACGCCGCACTGCGCAGCGCTACGCCGACGCGCCCGAGACCGCCCCCGACATAAGCGCCGAGCAGCTAGCCGTCTGGGCATCCTCGTTTCAAGCGCCGAGCAGCGCCGAGCAACGCCTGTTCGATGCGCCGCCCCCAGCCCCGCAGCGAGCCACCGCTGCGGCACCCGGCTGACAGCACGGCTTGGTGATACCGGCAGAGTCAGGCACCTGGCCGCACGGTGGCCACGCGACAGCATCAGCTCATGCTTTGGGTGAGCCGACCGCCTGGTAATACCGGCAGAGTCAGGCACCAAGCAGCACGCCTCGGACGCGATGCTATGCGTCGCACGCCAGGCAACGCTCGGCGAGGGGTGGGTGTGCGGGCTAGTATCGTGCCGCGCGACCCGACCAAGGGAGTCGCGATGACCAGCATCCAGCCGCAGCTGTGGGTCGACCGGCCGAGCGAGGCACTTCTGTTCTACGAGGCCGCGTTCGGCGCAACCGTCCTTCATTGCGTCGGCGAAGGGGACGACATCGTCGCACAACTCGACGTTGGCGGCGCGCCGTTCTGGATCGCACCAGCGTCATCGACAATGAAGCGCCTCAGCCCACGGGAGATCGACGGCGCAACCGGCCGAACAACGCTCGTGGTGGACGATCCCGACACGGTCGCCCGACGAGCAGTCGCCGCCGGCGCGACGGAAACGTCGCCAGTCAGCGACGAACACGGTTGGCGGCTCGGCCGGATCCTCGACCCATTCGGCCACGAGTGGGAGATCGGCGCACCCCTCGGGGCCTGGCCGCCCAAATAGCCGTCAGATCATTGGCGGGCATGGTCAAGCGGTTCCACGATCCTGGCGCTGTGAGGTCGAGGGTCAGGCGACCTGATCGCCCGAACGCCGAGTCTCAATAACCGGCTGACTATCCGGTCTGCCGGCGCAGTACAGCCAGTACCTCCGGGTCGATCGTTGCCCCAGTGGGATCCAGCCGTTCCTCGAGGTTCTCGACGCCCGCCCACTCCGCCAGGCTGGTCCTGCCGGCGGCCGCCAGCCGCCCGGCGACCTCGTCCCGCAGCTCGCCGTCCAGCGGCAGGAACTCAGCCGCCGGTGTCTTGCCGAACAGCAGGAGGTGGATTGCGAGCAGCCGCTCCAGCTCGGGTATCGGCGTTGGGTGGTCGTCGACGCGGAGGTCGAACAGGATGTCGTTGTTGCCGCCATAGCCGCCGCCCGTTTGGCGGATGATCAGCGCCGCACCCTGCCGGCCGCGGCTGTCACCGCCGGCGTCGTCGGCCGCCTGCAGCGCGGCCAGCATTCGAGCTGCCAGGGAGCCCTCCGCCTGCTCGAAGGTCTCGGCGAGCGCATCGACCACCGCCGGGCCGGCGAGGACGTTGCCCTGCGCGGCGTAGTTGCGACCGGTGCGTCCGCCGGCCCAGCTGGTGCACCCCGGCCCGGTGAACGTCGCAGAGCCGCCGCCGGCGTCGACGACGCCCAGCTGGCGCTCTGCCCGCCCGTCGTCTGCAGCGGTCAGCGCGGCGACCACCGCCTCGGCGCTCTCACCCGCCGCCAGCCGGTCGAGCCCATCCGGGCCGTACGAGACGTTCGCGTACGCCTGCGTCGCGACTGCCCCGACGTCCCCTCGCACCCATGGCACGACCGCGCCGACAGACGGGAACTTCGACGCGACCGCAACCCCCCACTGGCGCGCATCCAGGTCGCACGCGGCCAGGGAGAACGTCACGAGATGGTTCCGCCGGGCTCCACGTCGAGCACCTCCAGCCCGGCCACGTCGGATGCGGCGTCACGCAGCCCATCCGGCGTCCCGGTGAAGATCGGGAAGGTCTTGTAGTGCGAGGGAACCACCTTGGTGACGCCCAGCAGGCGGATCGCCTCGGCGGCCTCGAACGGCCCCATGGTGAAGAAGTCGCCGATCGGCAGGATCGCGAGATCGGGCTTGTACAGCCGGCCGATCAGCGCCATGTCGCCGAACACGCAGGTGTCGCCTGCGACGTAGACCCGGTAGCCGTCCTCCAGCGTCAGGATCAGACCCGCCGGCTCGCCCAGGTAGACGATCTGCCCGCCGTCCTCGATGCTCGACGAGTGGTGGGCGTCCACCAGCGTCACCTTGATGCCGGCCGCCTCGATCGTGCCGCCCTTGTTGAAGCCAACGGTGTTCTCGACGCCCTTGCCGGCCAGGTAGGAGGCCAGCTCGATCATGCCGACGACCGGCGCGTTGGTCGCCTTGGCGATCCGCTCGGCGTCGGCGATGTGGTCGGAGTGACCGTGGGTGAGGGCGATCAGGTCGACCTTGCCGGGATCGTGCAGCGACTCTGGTGCGACCGGGTTTCCCGTCATCCAGGGGTCGATCAGGATGCGCGTACCGGCGGCGGTCTCGAGGATCCAGGTCGCATGCCCGACCCAGGTCAGCTTGACACCGTTATCAAGGCCCATCGGTTCCTCCAGTCTCGGCAGTGACGACCGAAACCTACCCGGTTGGGCAGGATCACAGTCGGTGGGAGCGAACACCGTCGCGATGAGCCATCTCACCGCACCCCGCGCCGTTCTCGTGGCGGCCCTGCTGGCCGTCGTCGCGCCCATGGTCGCGACGAACGCCCTGATCGCGTTCTATCTGACGTGTGTTGCCCTGGCAGGCACGATGGTCGCCACGTTCATCGCCTACCTCGATCTTGTCGACCGGCCCTCGGTGCGACCTGCGGTCGACCTCGCCGTCTGTGCGGTCGCCATGCTCCTGCTGATGGTCGATGCAGCGCTCCGGTTTCCGACCATCCTCGATGGGACGGCGCCGGCTCTCGCCGGCACGCTGGCACTCGCCGCGTTCCTCGTCGCGGCACTGGGCGTCGCTGCCTCGGTCGTCGTCGGGCTCCACATGGACGACGTGCGCGGGCACCTGCGCACGCTGCGCGCACCGCTGACGCGGTAGCTCGACGCCTCTTCGCTTCGAGCTAGGTCGAGATCCAGACCGGCGTGCCGAGCGGCGTCGTGTAGTACAGCCACTTGGCCTCCGGCGCGGGGACGCGGATGCAGCCGTGCGAGGCCGGGTAGCCGGGAACGCTCGGGTACGAGTGCATCGCGTCGCCGCCGACCACGTAGCTCGCCCAGGGCAGCCACACGTGGAACTCGTGCGACCACGACATCGGCGACTTGTAGTACACCGTGTAGTGGCCGCTGGGCGTGACGTGGCCCGGCCCGGCCGTCGACACGTGCAGGACGCGGATCACCGCGCCGTTCGCGCCGACCAGGTACAGGAGCTGCTTGGCCTTGTGGATCTCGACGTGGCGCTCGCCGCGCCCCCACGGAAGCGGCGTGATCGACATCGGCAGCCGCACCAGCACCAGCGGGCCGGCGATGCCGTCGCGGGGAAAGCCCACCCACCCCTCGAACGCCATCACTGCCTGGGTGGTGCGGTAGTCGTAGCAACCCGGGTGGTAGCCGGGCGGGAGGTATGTGCGCTTGACCAGGCGCTCCTGGAGCGCGAACACCGCGGGCCCGCACATCCCGGGCCGAAGCGTTGTGGCGGATGCGAGCGCCGGGAATGCGGCCAGAGCCGCCAGGGCGGCGGTTACTGCCGCCAGCAGGTGGAGTCGCCTCATTGTCAGCCTCCGAGCAACGACGTTGTCGCGGTGCGGGCCAGGTCGAAGATAGGCCCTGGAACAATCCCGAACGCCAGCACGAACCCGGCGCCCACGAGTGCCGCCGTGGAGGACAACATCTCGCCTACCGATGATACAGCCGTTGGCGCCGGTGCTTCACGGTCGTACATGGCGGCGGGTATGCGCAGGTAGTACACCAGGGCGACCATCGTCGCAACGATGCCCGCGATGGCGAGGTACGTCTGTCCGCTGGCAACGGCTGCGCTGAAGATGGTCAGCTTCCCGATGAAGCCGCCGGTGGGCGGGAAGCCCGCCAGCGACAGCAGGAAGATCAGCATCGCGGCGCCCAGCCACGGCCTGCTGTAGCCGTAGCCGCGGAAGTCGGAGATCTGAACCGGCCGGCCGATCTCGCGCTCCCGCACGGCGACCACGGCGAACGCGCCGACGTTCATCGCCGCGTACATGACCAGGTAGTAGAGGAGCGCCTCCGTGCCCACGACGCTGTGGGCGGCAACGGCGGTGAGCAGGAACCCTGTGTGGCCGACGGTGGAATAGGCGAGCATCCGCTTGACGTTGGTCTGGCGGAGCGCCGCCAGGTTGCCCACCGCGAACGAGACGATCGCGATCGCCCCGATGGCGTCCTGCCAGATCCCGTCGATCGCGGGGAACGCCGTCACCAGCACCCGCAGGGTCACGATCAGCGCGGTCGTCTTGGTGGCGGCGGCCATGAACGCGGTCACGGTCGTCGGTGCGCCCTCGTAGGCGTCGGGCGTCCACATGTGGAACGGCGCGGCGTTGGACTTGAAGCCGAGGCCGACGATCACCATCGCCACGCCGATCAGGAGCACCGGGTTGTGATGGCCCCCGGCACTGAGCACGGCGCGGATGCGATCGAACTCGAGCTGTCCGGTGGCGCCGTAGATGAACGCCGAGCCGTAGAGCAGGAAGGCGGCGCCCACCGATCCCACGACCAGGTATTTGAGGCTGGCTTCCAGCGAGGACAGGGCGTCGAGCTCGATGGCGACCAGGATGTACAGAGCAAGCGAGAACAGCTCCAGGGCGACGAACACGATCACGAAGCTGTTGGCCACCGTCAGCAGGGCCATGCCGGCGGTGGCGGTCAGGAGCAGGGCGTAGAACTCGACCGATCGGTCGCCGACCTCCTTGGCGCCTCCCCATGAGACGAGCACCGCAAGCAGGGCCGCCGCGAAGATGATCAGCTGTGCGCTGGCGCCGAAGGCGTCGACCCGGATCGTATGGTCGAACGAGAAGTGCGGCGAGCGGTTGAACTGCACGGCGGCGACGACCTCTGCCCCGACCAGGGCGCCGGCTGCAACCAGCGCGGAGAACAGCCGCGCGGCGCGTTCGGGCAGGAAGATCGCGCCGGCGATCAGCACCAGGGCGCAGATCAGCAGCACCAGCTCGGGGCCGATGGCAAAGAACGAGACGGGGATCGTCTGCGGGGACTCGTGGACGTGGAGCGTCGACAGCGTCGTCATCCGATCCGCTCCATGATCCCGAACGGCCAGGCGGTCATCACGAGCAGGATCAGCAGCAGCGGCACGGCGATGCCGAGCTCGCCGATGCGCAGGTCAGGCGTGTCCTTGGCGACCGCCTCGCCGTCCTGTTCGTAGGCGATTCCGGCCAGCCAGCGCAGGGCGTACATGGCCGCCAGGACGATCGCGATGGCGGCCACCGAGCCCAGCCACGCGTTCTGGCGGAAGGCGCCGATCAGCACGTAGAGCTCCGAGACGAACGCGCTCGATCCGGGAACCGCAAGCGTCCACAGGGCGGCCATCAGGAGAACTGTCGAGAGGATCGGGCGGGAGTTGGCCAGGCCCTTGAGGCGCGCGAACGAGTCGGTTCCGCAGCGCAGCTCCACCAGCCCGACCAGCAGGAACGCGGCCAGCGACACGACGCCGTGGTTGACCATCTGGAAGATGGCTCCGGTCCGCCCGTCGGAGTTCAGGGCAAAGATCCCGATGATGATCAGGTTCATCTGGGCGAGGCTCGAGAACGACACCACGCCTCTGGCCGTCGGTTGGCGGAACGCGACCAGCGACCCGTAGAGGAGCCCCACCAGGGCCAGGCCGAGGAAGAGCCAGCGCCAGTTGTGGGCGGTCGCCGGGAACAGCGGGATGGCGAACGCCAGCAGGCCGTAGGCGCCTGCCTTGGACACGACGCCAGACAGCAGGCCGGTCACCTCCGGCGTCGACTCGCGGTACGCAGCGGGCAGCCATCCGTGCAGCGGGAACATCGGCGCCTTGACGCAGAACGCGAGGCAGAAGGCAAAGAACAGCCACACCGAGTCGCGGCCCTGTGCGGCCAGCGTGGTCAGCTCGAAGGAATGGCCCTCGACCCCGAGGGCGGCGATCGCGACCAGCATGGTGAGCGATCCGATCATCGTGAAGACGACGAACTGGAGCGTGGCTGCCCGCCGGCCGGACCCGCCCCAGACACCCATCAGGATGTAGAGCGGGATGATCATGACCTCCCAGCCGATGTAGAACAGCACGAGGTCGCGGGAGGTGAACAGTAGCACCAGCGCCGCCTCGAGCACGAGCAGCAGCGCGAAGTAGAAGCGCGGGCTCTCGCGCCCCGCCCACATCGCGGCCGAGATCGCGGACATCATTCCCACGGCCGTCAGCAGCACCATGAACAGGGAGAGCCCGTTCATGCCGACGCTGAAGTGGACGTCGGCGATCCCGGCCAGGTTGTGGGTAATGACCCGGTCGGTCGCGAACTGCACGCCGGCATGGATGTCGAAGCGGATCAGCGCCACCAGGCCGAGCGCGAGCTCGACCATCGCCGCCAGCAGCGCGATGCCCTCGGTCGCCCGGCGCTCCAGCGGCAGCATCCCGACCAGCACGGCGGCCGCCAGCGGCAGGAAGATCAGGGCGACCGTCACAGCGTGGCCCTTCCGAGGAAGTAGACCGCCGTCACCGCGGCCCCGACGGTGAGCACCGCGGCGTACTGGCGGACGATCCCGGTCTGCGCCTCGGCGGTCTCGAAGCCGAGCAGGCGCACCGTCCGCGCGACCACCCAGGCCGAGCCGCCGATGACCCAGCGGTCGAAGCTGCCGAGGAAGGTCGCCAGCCAGGCGGCGGGGCGGTAGCCGATGTTGTAGTAGAGGTCGTCCCAGCCGAACTTGCGCTCGGCGATGATCGCCGGCACCTCGAACCGCTGCCGGATCGCGGCCACCCGCTCCGGGCGGTCGTAGAGCCTCCACGTCCAGACGCCCGCGCCGATGCCGACCGTCCAGGCGATCGCCGTCGTCAGCAGGTCCTGCCCGGTGCTGGGCAGGATCGTCGGCGCCGTCGAGGCCAGCCAGTCGCCGAACACGTCCTTGGCGCCGAACCCGATCGAGAGCAGGCCGACGAGCAGTGTTCCGACCGCCAGCACTGCGACCGGGAACATCATCTCCCAGGGGCCCTCGCCGTGGCCGGTGTGGAGGTGCTCCTTCGCGAACTCGGAGCGTTCGCCGTAGAACACCAGCTTCATCAGCCGCACCGCGTAGATGCCCGTGAAGAAGGCGCCGATCAGCCCGCCCACGTAGACGATCAGGGCGGTCGTGTCGCCGTTGTGGATCGCTGCCGCAAGGATCTCGTCCTTGGACACCGGCCAGATCCCGATCAGCGCGATCGTCCCCACCCACATCATCCGCGTCGTCCATGGCATCGCGGAGGCCAGGCCGCCCATCTTGCGCACGTCCTGCTCGTCTGAGAGCGCGTGGATGACGATGCCGGCGCCGAGGAACAGCAGCGCCTTGAAGAAGGCGTGCGCGAGCAGGTGGAACATGCCCTCGGAGTAGGCGCTGACGCCGACCGCCGCGAACATGTAGCCGATCTGGCTCATCGTCGAGTAGGCGATGATCTTCTTGATGTCCGTCTGGACAAGGGCGATCACGCCGGCCATCAGCAGGGTCGCGACGCCGATCAGCGCGACCAGGGCGTGCACGTCGGGCGCGTTCTGGAACAGCACGTGCGCCCGCGCCACCAGGTAGACGCCGGCGGTGACCATGGTGGCGGCGTGGATCAGCGCCGACACCGGCGTCGGGCCTTCCATGGCATCCGGAAGCCAGGTGTGGAGCGGGATCTGCGCCGACTTGGCGACCGCACCGACGAGCAGGGCGAGCGCGATCAGGTTGCTGGTGGTCGTGCCCACGCCCCAGGTCGCGCCCGGCCTGCGAGAACACCGTGTGGAAGTCGGTCGTCCCCAGATCGCGAGCCATGAAGAACACGGCGATCGCGATTCCGACGTCGCCGATCGCGTTCATGATGAACGCCTTCTTGGCCGCCTCGACCGGCTCGGGACGTTCGTGCCAGTACCCGATCAGCAGGTAGGACGAGAGCCCGACCATGCCCCAGCCGGCGAGCAGGAGCACGAAGTTCGACGCCATCACCAGCAGCAGCATCGAGAACACGAACAGGTCGAGGTAGATGAAGAAGCGCCGCTCCTTGACGTCGCCGCGCATGTACCCGATCGAGTACATGACGATCAGCGCGCCGACCCCCGAGACGATCAGCATCTCGGTCATCGAGAGCTGGTCGACCAGGATCGAGAACGGCACCTTGAAGGTCGGGCTGGCCGCCCAGGTGTAGAGCGTGTAGGTGTGGCTGCGTGCCGAGGAGCCCTCGCCGAGCATGCCGGAGAAGACCCCGAGAGCGCACAGGAACGACGCGATCGCCATCACGGTGCCGAACCAGGCGGCGGCCTCGCGGGAGATGCGCGAGCCGGCCAGCGTCAGCAGCGCCACCGACAGGAGCGGGATGAACAGGCAGAGCCAGGCGAGGGTTTCCATCAGTGCTTCAGCGAGGTCAGGGTGTCGACGTCGAGCTCGGCCTTACGCCGGGCGATGGCGACCACCAGCCCGAGGCCGATGACGACCTCGGAGGCGGCAACGCCCATCACGATCAGGGCGAACACCTGGCCGGAGCCGTTGCCCAGCTGACGGGCGAACGCGATCAGCGCCAGGTTGGAGGAGTTGAGCATCAGCTCCACCGAGAGCAGCAGGATCAGCGGGCTTCGCCGCTCGAACACGCCGAACAGCCCGATCCCGAACAGGACCGCGGACACCCCGACGAAGTACTCGACGCCGACCTGCATCAGGTGTGCGCCTCCTCCTCGTCGGGCGCCGGCACGTGCTGCACCGGGAAGTCGGTCTCGGCCTCCATCACGAACGCCTGCAGCGGGAGCTCGACCTGGGGTGCCGGCTCCGGGGCGAACGGCTCCTCGGAGCCTGGCGGGCGCATCGCCGGCCGCCTCGCGCCGAGCAGGACTCCGCCGACGGCGGCGATCAGCAGCAGCACCGACGTCGCCTCGAAGGCGAGCAGGTAGCGCGAGAGCATCAGCTGGCCGACGAAGGCCGGCGAGCCGAACGTGACCGGCACGCTGGCGCTCTTGCCGAAGCTGTGCGACAGCACGGCGACCAGCACCTCCGCCACGATGGCGCCGCCGGCGATGATGGCCGCGGCGAACTGCCACCAGGGTGTGTCGCGGGTCGGTTCGTCGGCGCGGCCGCCCAGGTAGGCGATCACGAACAGGAACATGATCATCACCGCGCCTGCGTAGACAACGACCTGGGCGGCGGCCAGGAAGTCGGCCGAAAGCAGCAGGTAGAAGGTGGCCAGCGACGCCAGGTTGACGATCAGCCAGAGCGCGGAGTAGAACGGGTTGCCCGACAGGACGACACCGAGCGCCGAGACCACCGCGAGCGCCGTCGCCGCCCAGAAGACGATCTCGTAGGTCACTCCGGCGCCCTCGGCAGCTCCGCGGCCTGGTCGACGACGTCGAACGGATCGGTCGGCGCCACCGGCGTGCGTCGCTCTTCGGGAGCGGGCTCGAGCAGCATGCCCTTGGTGTAGACCATCGCGTCGCGCGACATCTCCGCCAGCTCGTAGTCGTGCCCGAGCGTGATCGCGTCGAACGGGCAGGCCAGCTCGCAGTAGCCGCAGAAGATGCAGCGGCTCATGTTGATCTCGTAGATGCGCGCGTAGCGCTCGCCGGGGGAGTAGCGCTCCTCGGGAGTGTTCTCCGCAGCGACAACGCGGATGCAGTCGGCCGGGCAGGCGGCCGCGCAGAGCGAGCAGCCGACGCACTTCTCGAGGCCGTTCTCGTGCCGATGCAGGCGGTGCCTGCCGCGGAACCGGGGGTACACCGGGCGCTTGTACTCGGGGAACTGCTGGGTCACCGGCTTCCGCAGCAGGTGGCGGAAGGTGACCCCAAATCCCTTGACGGTGTCTACGACGGGCATGCGTGCTCGCTTAGGCTCGGATGGCCACGATTGCGGACGTGACCAGCAGGTTGAGGGTGGCCAGGGGCAGCAGCATCTTCCAGCCGATCGTCATCAGCCGGTCGTAGCGGACGCGGGGCAGCGTCGAGCGGATCCAGATCGAGAGGAAGATGAAGATCCCCATCTTGATCAGCATCCAGATCGGGCCCGGCAGCACCGGCCCCTCGTAGCCGCCGAGGAAGAGGATCGACGCCAGCGCGGAGAACGAGATCAGCGACACGTACTCGGCGTTCTGGAACATCGCCCAGCGCATGCCGCCGTACTCCGTGTGGTACCCGGCGACCAGCTCGCCCTCGGCTTCGGGCAGGTCGAATGGGATGCGGCTGACCTCGGCAGTCGAGGCCAGCAGGTAGATCAGGAAGCCGAAGAATTGCGGGATCACGTACCAGATGCCGTCGCGGTGCTGGGCGGCGACGATCCCCGTCAGCGAGAGGGTCTGGCTCATCATCACGACGCCGATCACCGCCAGCGCCAGGCTGACCTCGTAGGAGACGAGCTGCGAGACGGCGCGCATCGACCCGTAGAGGGAGTACTTGGAGCTGGATGCCCAGCCGCCGACCAGGAACCCGTAGAAGCTGAACGAGCCCAGCGCGAACACCAGCAGCAGGGCGACGTCGGGGTCGGCGATGTAGAGGTGGAAGTGGTAGTCGGTGAACGGCACCTCGGCGCGGCCGCCGAACGGGATCACCGAGAACACCGCCAGCGCCGTGAACAGCGAGACGACCGGTGCCACCAGGTACAGGAACAGGCTCGAGCCGGTCGGGATCAGGCTCTCCTTGCGCAGCAGCTTGCCGAGGTCGGCGATCGGCTGCAGGAGACCGAAGGGGCCGACGCGGTTCGGCCCCAGACGCACCTGGAAGCGGCCGATCAGCCGCCGCTCGGCCCAGGTGAGGATGGCGAACGTTCCCATTACCAGGTTGACCAGGATGAGCGACTTGACGAGAGTCGCGACGAAGCCGTCAACCATCGGCGACCGCCTCGTCGGCCGTCACCGTGCCGGGACCGATGTAGGGCACCGGGGTCGCCAGCCGGACGACGCCCTGACGGAGCGACCGCAGCACGACCGCCGGGCCGGTGATCGATCCGGACTGGTAGTCGACGACCAGGCGGTCGCCGGTGGCGACGCCCAGATCCTGCGCGTCGGAGTGTGCGATCTCGATGCCGATCCGCTGCTGGAAGTGGAGGGCCGGTGCGTTGTCGACCGCCGTCCCGGACATCAGCTGCCGGTACCCGACCACGATCGTGCCCTCGGGCCCGACCGCGCCCTCGATGTGGGGCTCGGCCGGCGGGCTCTCGGGCCGCACAGGCCGCTGATCGGGCAGCTCGGCCTGCTCACCGACGGCCTGCCAGCTCTGGCCCGCGAACGCGGGACGCTGCTGTGCGAGCTCCTCGAACGCGTGCTGCGCATCGACCGGTGCGTCCATGCCCAGCCGCTGGGCCAGCGCGACGGCGAGGCCGACGCCGTCGGGCACTCCCGGAGGTGGTGGGACAGCCGCCCGCAGCCGCTGGGTGCGACCCTCGAGGTTGGTGTAGCTGCCCTCCTGCTCGATTGCGGCGGCGGACGGGACGATGGTCGTCGCCCAGCCGCTGGATGCTCCCTGGAATGCCGTCACCTGCAGTGCGAAGAAGCTCCGCCCCAGCACTGCTCGCCAGCGCTCCCCTCCCGGCCAGGTACCGACCGGGTCGGCGCCCAGCAGCACGACCGCCTTGATCGCGCCCGACTCGGCCAGGTCGAGCGCCTCCTCGGGGCTCACTCCGCCCAGGCCCGACGCCTGGCAGCCCAGCTCGTTGGGCGCCATCGGGGTGCACAGCACGCTGCAGCCGGTCGTGTGCGCGATGTGCGCCAGGACTGCGGCGACAGGCGGGCTCATGCGGCCGTTCCAGATCAGCACGGAACGCTCGCCGAGCGCGGCGACGGTGGAGTTCGGGTCCCCCAGCGCGGTCAGCAGCGCGGTGTGGGTCGCGCCTGGCGCGGCGGAGATGTGCTCGGTGCCGCGCAGCGTCTGCAGGCGCGTCCCGCCGGCGCCGACGGTGACCACGCGCGCCCCGTCCTTGACCGCCTTGCGGATCCGCAGCTCCACGACCGGCACCCGGTGGGCGACCTCGGTGGAGCCGGCGACCACGATCGTGTCGGCGTCGTCCAGGTCGGAGATGCGTGCGGCGTAGGGCGCCAGCGCCTCCCAGCCGGCCGCCCCCTCGGGGCCGCACACGACCGGTCCGCCGCCGAACACCTCGGCCTGCAGCCTGGCCCACAGGTGGGCCTCCTCGTTGGTCTGCTCGCCGGATGCCAGGACGGCGACGCTGCCGGGGCCAAACCGCTCGACGGTGGTCCGCAGGCGGTCGGCGATGTGGTCGAGCGCGACCGTCGGGGTGACCTCCTCGAGGCCCCGCCCGGCACGGATCATGGGCACCCGGATGCGGTCGGGCGCGTCAAGAGCGGTGTGCACGTATCGGCCCTTGTCGCACAGCCAGCCCTCGTCGATCCCCGGGTGGTTGCGGGACAGGACGCGCGCCACCCGACCCTCGCGGATGGTGGCGTAGGTGTTACAGCCGACCGCGCAGTGGCCGCAGATCGTGGGCACGTTCTGGATCTCCCACGGCCTGCCGCGGAACCGGTAGGTGGTCGACGTCAGCGCACCCACCGGGCACAGCTCGGTCACGTTGCCCGAGAACTCGCCGTCGTAGGGCCGGCCCTCGAAGGTGGTGATGACCGAGTCGGCTCCGCGGTTCTCGGTGACCAGCTGGAGGTCGCCGGAGACGCTCTCCGAGAAGCGGGTGCAGCGGTAGCAGAGGATGCAGCGGTCGCGGTCGAGCTTGATCAGCGGCGAGATCGGGATCGGCTTGTCGTGCGTCCGCTTGGGCAGCGTCATCCGCGTCGAGCCCGGCCCGTAGCGGAACGTCAGGTCCTGCAGCGGGCACTCGCCGCCCTTGTCGCACACCGGGCAGTCGAGCGGGTGGTTGATGAGCAGGAACTCGAGCACCGCGTCCTGCCCCTCGCGGGCGCGGTCGGACTGCGAGCGCACGATCATCCCGTCGGCCGCCGGCGTGGTGCACGCGGTCTGGAGCTTCGGCAGCCCTTCGATGTCGACCAGGCACATGCGGCAGGCGCCGACCGCAGCCCCCAGGCGCGGCTCGTAGCAGAAGACCGGCACCTCGATGCCCGCCTCGGCCGCCGCCTCGACCAGCGACAGCCCCTTGGGCACGGTGATCTCGCGGTCGTTGATGGTGAGGGTGACGGTGGACGTCTCGACAGTCGCCATCAGTGGTCGTCCTCCGCCTTGTCGTCGTAGAGCGACTCCGCCAGCTCGATCTCCTCCTGAGCCTCGGCTGCCTGCAGCACCGCCGGCACGACGTCCTCCGGGTCGTCCCCGTCCTCCAGCCGCCTCCGGGCGCGCATGAACGCGTCACGGAAGTCGGTCACGGCACCCCTCCAAGCTCGGCCACGGTGTGGCCGTGGTGGTACAGGTCGGTGAACGGGCTGTCCCTGGTGAACGGACACCCGCCCTCGTCGATATGCCGCTGGAACTCCTCGCGGAAGTGGGTCACGTAGCTCGCCACCGGCATCGCCATCGCGTCGCCCAGCGGGCACAGGCAGTTGCCCAGGATGCGGTCGCAGACGTTCAGCAGCAGGTCGAGCTCGCCCTGGCGGGCCTCGCCCATCTCGATCCGGCGGATGATGTCGGTGCCCCACTTGGTGCCCTCGCGGCAGGGGGTGCACTTACCGCAGCTCTCGTGGCGGTAGAACTCCGCGACCCGCAGCGCCAGCTGCACCATGCACGTGCGGTCGTCGATCACGACAACCGCCCCGGAGCCCGCCATCGAGCCGGCTGCGGCAATCGACTCGTAGTCGATGCCGGTGTCGAGCTGGTCGGGGGTCAGGATCGGAGTCGACGATCCACCGGGGATGATCGCCTTCATGGTGCGCCCCTCGGGCACCCCGCCGCCCAGGCCCTCGATCAGGTCGCGAAGCGTCGCCGTCAGAGGCAGCTCGTAGTTGCCGGGACGGCGGACGTTGCCCGAGAGAGAGAACACCCGCGTGCCCTTGGATCGCTCGGTGCCGATCGCGGCGTACTTCTCGCCGCCCATGGCGAGGATGAACGGCACCGAGGCCAGCGTCTCCACGTTGTTCACCAGCGTCGGCGCGGCGTACAGGCCGGCGACCGCTGGGAACGGCGGCTTCGACCGCGGCTGGCCGCGCTCTCCCTCGAGCGACGACAGCAGGGCGGTCTCCTCGCCGCAGATGTACGCGCCGGCGCCACGGTGCAGCACGACCGTCGCGTCGTACCCCGAGCCCAGAACGTTGCCGCCCACGTAGCCCTTGGAGCGCGCCTCCTCGAGCGCCCGCTGCAGCACCTCGAACTCGGTGCGGTACTCGCCGCGAATGTAGATGAACGCCGAGGTCGCGCCGATCCCGTAGCTCATGATCAGGATCCCCTCGATCAGCGCATGCGGGTTGCGCAGCATGATCTCGCGGTCCTTGAACGTCCCCGGCTCCGACTCGTCGGCGTTCACGCACAGGTAGGCCGGCTTGCGGTCGCTGGGCAGGAACGAGGCCTTGCGGCCGGTCGGGAAGCCCGCGCCGCCGCGGCCGCGCAGGCCCGATTCGTCCACCGCCTTGACCACGGCGCCGGGATCGCCCTTCTTCAGCGCCGCTCGCAGCGACTTGTAGCCGCCGGACTTCTCGTAGACGCCGATGTCCCGCCGGTCGCCGTCGAAGTCCAGCAGGATCTTCAGATCGCTCACTCAGCAGCCTCCCCGCGCAGCCGCTCCACCGTCTCCTTGACCTGGTCGGCCGGGAACGGCTCGTGATAGCGCTCGTTGATCGAGACCACCGGGCCCCACCCGCAGCCGCCGTAGCACTCGACCGATCGCAGCGTGAACAGGCCGTCCTCGGTGGTCTCGCCGTTGGTGATGCCGAGCTCCTGCTCGAACGCGCGCATCGTGTGGGCGGCGCCGACCAGCGAGCACGAGATGCTGGTGCAGACGCAGACCTCGTAGCGGCCGGTGGGGGCGGTGTGGAACATGTCGTAGAAGGTGGCGACGGCCTTGCAGTAGGCGGGCGTCAGGCCGGTCGCCTCGGCCACCTGCTCGAAGGCCTCGGCCGAGAGCCAGCCGTGCTCCTCCTGTGCCAGCCGCAGCGCCGGGATGACCGCCGACCTCGGCTCCGGATACAGCGCGATGACGTCGAGGATGCGGTCGCGCAGCGGCCGGTCGCGCGGCGCCTCGGGCGGCGCGTCGGGCAGCACGGGGCGCGTCTCGCGGGCGCCGGCCAGCGTCTCCAGGTCGGGATTTGGCCGCTCGCTCACCGGTCGGCCTCTCCCATCACGCCGTCCAGCGACCCGACCACCGCGATCAGGTCGGCGATGTAGCGGCGCTCCGACATCATCGCCGTCACCTGCAGGCTGACGAAGCTGGGGGCGCGGAAGTGGATGCGCCACGGCTTGGGGCCGCCGTCGGACACCAGGAAGCAGCCGAACTCGCCGCGGGGCGACTCGATCGCCTCGTAGAGCCGGCCGGCGGGCGGCCGGAACCCCTCGGTGACCAGCTTGAAGTGGTGGATCAGCGACTCCATCGATGTCTGCAGCTCGCTGCGCGGCGGCAGCACGTACTTGCGGTCGTCCGACATCACCGGCCCGCCCGGCATCGAGTCGAGGCACTGTTCGATCAGCTTGACCGACTCGTACATCTCCTTGACGCGGCACATCAGACGGTCGTAGGCGTCGCCCTTGTCGGCGGTGACAACGTCGAACTCGAGCTGGTCATAGACCAGGTAGGGCGTGGCGCGGCGGATGTCGTAGGGCACACCGCAGGCGCGCAGGTTGGGGCCGGAAAGGCCCATCGCAATCGCCATCTCCGGCGTGATGCAGCCGATGCCCTGGTAGCGGTCGATCCAGATCGAGTTGCCGGCCACCAGGTCGATGTACTCGTCGATCCGGCGCGGCATGTCGTCGCAGAACTTGCGCGCCTCGGCGTAGAAGCCCTTCGGCAGGTCTTCGGCGACGCCGCCGAACTGTGGGTAGCGGTCGTGCATCCGCACGCCGGTCACCATCTCGAACAGGTCGAGCACCTTGTCGCGCTCGCGCAGGCAGTAGAAGAAGAGCGAGATCGCGCCCAGCTCGACGCCGGACGTGCCCAGGTAGATGAGGTGGCTGTGGATCCGGTTCAGCTCGGCGAACAGGGTGCGGATCCAGCGGGCCCGCTCGGGCACGTCGATCTCGATCAGCCGCTCCACGGCGTGCACGTACGCCAGCTCGTTGGCAAAGAAGGCGACGTAGTCCATCCGCGGTGCGTAGGGGATCCCCTTCCAGTACGTCTTCTGCTCGAAGTTCTTCTCGAAGCCGGTGTGGACGTAGCCGATGTCGGCGTCGAGGCCGACCACGACCTCGCCGTCCAGCGTCACGATCAGGCGAAGCACCCCGTGGGTGGAGGGGTGGTTGGGCCCGAAGTTGATCGTGATCAGGTCCTGGCCCTCGGGCGGCTGCACGTTGGACGGAGCGCCGGGCGGGAGTGACGCGGGTTGCCACAGCGGACGGACCGGGGTGCTGGTCGGGTTCTCGGTGGTGCTCATATGGCGTCGGTGAACTGGACCGGCTCGCCGCCGATCGGGTAATCCTTGCGCAGCGGGTGCCCGTCCCAGTCGGACGGCATGATCAGCCGCTTCAGGTTCGGGTGCCCGGAGAACTCGATGCCCATCAGGTCGTACTGCTCGCGCTCGTGCCAGTCGGCGGTCGGCCAGATCTCGACCACGCTTGGCACCGACTGGCCCTCGTCGAGCCAGACCTGGAGCCGCACGCGATCCGGCGGCGCCGTCTCGGTCATGTCGATATGGGCCAGGTGGTAGTAGACGGCGAAGCGATGGGGCATCGGCTCCGGCGTCTCGGCCGAGCCCCACGACCCGGTGCGGTTGATGTCGCGCCCGCGCTCGGTGCCGAAGTAGCCGGCCACCTCCTCGCCGTAGCCAAGGTAGTCAACGGCACTGACGGCCGACAGGAAGTTCCGCCCCAGCGCGTCGCGCAGGTGTCGGCAGACGTCCAGCAGCGACTCCCGGCGGACGGTGAGCGTCGGCATGTCCGCCGCATCGGAATGCGCCTCCAGCGCCCCCGGGACGGCGGCCTCCACGGCGGCGGCCAGCTCGTCGGCGTTCACGCCTTCGACTTCTCCAGCTCGTAGGCCGGCGCGATGCCGGCGCGGATCTTCTTCTGGATCACCATCAGGCCGTCGACCACCGCTTCCGGGCGGGGTGGGCACCCGGGGACGTGGACATCGACCGGGATGATCTTGTCGACGCCCTGGAGGATGGCGTAGTTGGCGAACATGCCGCCCGAGCTCGAGCACGCGCCCATCGCCATCACCCACTTGGGCACCAGCATCTGGTCGTAGACCTGGCGCACGGCCGGCGCCATCTTGTGCGCCACCCGGCCGGACACGATCAGCAGGTCGGCCTGGCGGGGTGAGCTGCGGAAGACCTCGGCGCCGAACCGGGCGATGTCGTAGCGAGGGGAGGGCAGCGACATCATCTCGATCGCGCAGCAGGCGAGGCCGAACCCGGCCGGCCAGATCGAGTTCGAGGACGACCAGGCGATCGCCTTCTCGACCGTCGTCAGCATCACGTACTGCTCGAGGTCGCCGACGCGAACGGCCTTGTTGATGCTGACCGGCGTCACCGCCATTCGAGCGCCCCCTTCTTCCAGACGTAGACGTAGGCCACCACCAGCAGCACCACGAACGTGACCATCTCGCCGAGGCCGAACCACTTGAGGTCGTGCATCCGGATCGCCAGCGGGTAGAGGAACACGATCTCGATGTCGAACACGATGAACAGCATCGCGGTGACGTAGTAGGAGATCGTGAACCGGTGGGCGTGGAACGTCCGCGCCGACACGCCGGACTCGAACGGGATCGACTTGTCTCCCGCGCGCCTCGAGCTCTTGGTCGAGAGGGCGAAGGTGCCAAAGAGAAGTGAGACCGGGATCGCCATCGCGACCACGCAGTACACGAGCACCGATGCCCAGTTTCCTAGCACGCGACGCGACTATAGCACCGGCCCCACGGGGTGTAGCGATCTCACGCTCGGAAGGCCTGCAATCCTTGCAAAATGGCCGGTATCCAGTGTCACAAAGTCGCCTGTTTCAGGATACCCGTCAAGTTCCGGGACGCGCGGTACGATTAGTAGAGCATGGTGCATCTGAGCGAACGAGCGGCGACCAAGGTCAGAGAGCTGATGGCCGCCGAGAACGACCCCTCGCTGGGGGCCCTCCGCGTCGCCGTCGAAGGCGGCGGCTGCTCCGGGTTCCAGTACGCGCTCGGATTCGACACCGCCCCAGCCTCCGACGACGAGAGCTGGGACCTCCACGGTGTCCGCGTGATCGTCGACCGCCACAGCCTGCCGTACCTGGAGGGTGCGACCCTGGACTACATCGACGGCATCTCCGGCGTTGGTTTCCAGATCGACAACCCGAACGTCACGGCTGCCTGCGGGTGCGGCAACTCGTTCCACGCGAACGAAGTGCAGGAGCCGGTCGCAGAGATCCCCGATGCTGACGGGGACTGCGAGCCGGATTGCGGCTGCACGCACTGACTGAACAGTCAGGATCTCGCCCTCTTCCCGCTCCCACGGGTACACTGCTGCCGCGGCCGCGTGGGCCGAGACGGTAGAGTTTGGATCCAAACTCACGCCGTTGGTACGGAGGTCAGGTCCCCTTGAACGCCGAGCAGATTGTCGACATCACCATCGTCGGAGGTGGGCCGACCGGGCTTGCCGCCGCCTACTACGGCGGCCATCGTGACGCATCCGTCCGCATCGTCGAGAGCCTCGAGCAGCTGGGCGGCCAGGTCTCGGCGGTCTATCCCGAGAAGCACATCTTCGACGTCGCCGGCTTCCCCAAGGTCAACGGCCAGGAGCTGATCGACCGGCTCACCGAGCAGGCCCTGCAGTACAACCCGGAGGTGCGGCTGGGCGAGGTCGTCGACACCATCTCCCATCAGCCCGACGGCGTCATCGCCATGCACACGGAGGGCGGCGAGACGCTGCTGACACGGACGATCATCGTCACCGCGGGGCACGGCGCGTTCAATCCCCGCAAGCTGGGCCTGGACGAGCTGGAGCAGTTCGAGGGACGCGGTCTGCACTACTTCGTGCGTGAGAAGGCGACGTTCGCCGGCAAGCGGGTGGCGCTGGTCGGCGGCGGAGACTCCGCGCTCGACTGGGCGATGAACCTGCAGGACACGGCCGAGTTGCCGATCCGGCTGATCCACCGCCGCGACCGGTTCCGCGGCCTCGAGTCGTCGGTCAACGAGGTGCGCCGGCTGGCCGATGAGGGCTGCGTCGAGATCCTCACCCCACACGAGGTGCGGGGCGCCCGCGGCAACGGCACGCTGCAGGCGATCACGGTCGAGAACACCGAGACCGGCGAGGTGCGCGAGATCGAGGTCGACGCCGTGGTCACCCTGCTCGGCTTCATCTCGCACCTGGGCCCGATCGCCAACTGGGGCCTCGAGTTCGAGAACAAGCGCCAGATCAAGGTCACTCCGAGCATGCAGACGAACCTGCCCGGCGTGTACGCCGCGGGCGATGTTGCCGGATACGACGGCAAGATCACGCTGATCACGGTCGGCTTCTCGGAGGCGGCGCTGGCCGCCAACCACGCGGTGGCGGCGATTCGCGGCGAGAAGGTGCAGCCGAAATACTCGACCGAGTAGGCGAAGCGCAGGCAACCGTTGCGGCTCTATCCTCCGTAGAGAAGAAAAACGGATAGGAGCGGGCGACGATGGCGGAGCTTTGGGGCGGGGAAACCCGCAAGGCGGTGGCGAACTTCCCGGTCTCGGGTGAGCCGATCCCGGCCTCGGTGGTGCACTGGCTGGGGCGGATCAAGGGCGCCGCAGCGCGCGTCAACGCGGAGCTGGGCCTGCTCGACGCGGGGATGGCAGAGCGGATCGCGGCCGCTGCCGACGAGGTTGCGGCCGGCACGCACGACGACCAGTTCCCGATCGACGTCTTCCAGACCGGGTCGGGCACCTCGTCGAACATGAACGCCAACGAGGTGATCGCGAACCTCGCCGGCGAGGGTGTGCATCCCAACGATCACGTCAACATGGGCCAGTCGTCGAACGACGTCTTCCCGTCCGCGGTGCACCTGGCCGCGCTCGACCGCGCCGTGCACGGTCTGCTCCCGGCTCTCGACCGGCTGGCGACCTCGCTGGAGGCGAAGTCCGCGGAGTTCGCCGACGTCGTCAAGGCCGGCCGCACGCACCTGATGGACGCGGTGCCGGTCACCCTCGGCCAGGAGTTCGGCGGGTACGCGGCCCAGGTCCGTGAGGGCCATGCCCGCGTCTCGGCGGCCCTCGAGCGGCTGGGCAAGATCCCCCTGGGCGGCACGGCCGTCGGAACCGGGCTCAACACGCATCCCGAGTTCGCGGGCCGGGTGCGCGAGAAGCTGATCGCCGACACCGGCCTGAACATCCTGCCGCCGGCCGATCCGTTCGAGGCCCAGGCAAACCGCGACGGGCTGGTGGAGATGTCGGGCGCGCTGAAGACCGTCGCCGTCTCGCTGACCAAGATCGCGAACGACCTGCGCTGGATGGGCTCCGGACCCCGCGCCGGGCTGGCCGAGCTCCTGATCCCGGAGCTGCAGAAGGGCAGCTCGATCATGCCCGGCAAGGTGAATCCGGTGATCCCGGAGGTCGTCTGCCAGGTCAGCGCACAGGTGATCGGTAACGACACCGCGATCACGGTCGGCGGCCTGCAGGGCAACTTCGAGCTGAACGTGCAGATCCCGCTGATGGCGCGCAACCTGATCCAGTCGATCGAGTTGCTGTCGTCCACCTGCCGCCTGTTCGCCGAGAAGTGCATCGACGGCATCGAGGCCAACCGCGAGGTCAACGAGCTGCACGGTGAGGCGACCCTGGCGATGGCCACGGCGCTCAACCCGTACATCGGCTACGACCGGGCGACGGCGATCGTCAAGGACGCCGCGGCATCCGGGCGGACGCTGCGCGAGGTCGCCCGCGAGCACGGCGTCGACGACGAGACGCTCGACCGCGCCCTCGACCTGCGGGCGATGGCTGCCGGCAACGCCGAGCAGGCTGCCCGGTGAAGGCGCTCGTCCTTCAGCACATCGCGTGCGAGCCGCCGGGAGTCTTCGAGGACGTCCTCCGCGAGCGCGGGGCCGAGCTGACCCGGGTCGAGCTGGACGAAGGCGAGCAGCTACCCGACTGGCGCGGATTCGACCTGATCGTGGCCATGGGCGGCCCGATGAGCGTAAACGACGAGGGTGAGCACCCGTGGCTGGCCGACGAGAAGCGGCTGATCTCCGAGGCCGTGCACGCCGGCGTGCCGTACTGGGGCGCCTGCCTCGGCGTCCAGCTCCTGGCCTCGAGCCTCGGCGCGCGCGTCTACGCCGGGCCGGAGCCCGAGGTCGGAGTGCTGCCGGTGACGCTGACCGACGAGGGGATCGCCGATCCCGTGCTGGACGGCCTGCCGCGCGAGATCCTGACGCTGCAGTGGCACGGCGACACCTTCGACCTCCCCGAGGGCGCGGTGCGGCTGGCCGGGTCTGCGGCGTATCCCAACCAGGCGTTCCGGTTCGGGCGCGCGGCGTACGGCGTCCAGTTCCACGTCGAGGTCAGCCAGCAGATGGCGCAGGAATGGGCCGAGGTGCCGGCGTACGTCGACTACCTCGACCGCACCCTGGGGCCGGGCTCGGCGCCGAAGCTGCTGGCCGAGTTCGACCTGGCCGCGCCGACGATGCGGCGCCATGCCCGGGCGGTCTTCGAGCGGTGGATGGACGTTGCCGTCGCAGTCCCCGGATAACCGGCTGATCGCGATCCGCTCGGCGCTGCAGGACGCGACCGAGTTCACCGCCGGCGACGACACCGCCCGCCGCTTCATGGCGCTGCGGGACGCAGGCGCCGACCGCACCGAGATCTGCGCGACCCTGGGGCTCGAGCCGGAGGTGGTGGACGAGCTGGTCAGGGCCGACGAGGGGTACACCACCGCCCACCGGATCGCGACCGGCGAGGAGCCGATGTACCCGCTGCCCGATCCTTCCGACCAGGTCGTCGACACGCGCGGCGGCAGCGCGATGGTGCCGGTCTTCGTGCTGGTGTTCCTGATCGTTCTCGCCGCGGCCTACTTCGTCGGGACCAGATAGCGTCTCCCGCGCAGTGAGTCAGCGCTACGTGTTCATGCTGGGCACCGGGAGGTGCGGCTCGACCGTCGTCTTCCAGGTGCTGGCGATGCACCCGGACGTCGGGTTCATCTCCAACCTCGACGACCGCCTGGCCGGTCTCAACTCCATGGGCCGCATCAACAACGCCGCCTACCGCAGGCTGCCGGCGCTGCTCCAACGGCGGGGCGGGCGCTGGCCGGGCGCCGCGGGGCGGATCGGGCTGTCACCGTCCGAGGCGTACCGGCTGTTCGACCGCCAGGTCTCGCCCATGCTCAGCACGCCGAGTCGCGATCTGACCGCGGACGACGCGTACCCCTGGCTGGTGCATCGCCTGCAGCGGTTCTTCGAGACCCGCGCGGCGGCCCAGGGCCGGGACGTGTTCGGCCACAAGCTGACCGGATGGCCGCGTGCCGGACTCCTCCACGCCGCGTTCCCCGATGCCCGCTTCGTCCACGTGGTCAGGGACGGCCGGGCCGTCGCCAGCTCGCTTCTTCAACAGCCGTGGTGGCACGGCTACCAGGGCCCCGAGGGGTGGACGTTCGGGCCGCTGGACGACGCGGACGCGGAGCTCTGGGAACGGTCGGGGCGCTCGTTCGCCGTGCTCGCCGGGCTGGAGTGGAAGCGGCTGATGGCGGCGTTCGACGCGGCCCGCGCCGAGCTCCCTGCGTCCTCCTGGCTCGAGCTCCGCTACGAGGACGTGACCGCCGATCCGGGGGCGGGGTTCGAGCGGCTGCTCGATCACGCCGGCCTCGCCTGGACGCCCGAGTTCGAGCGTGCCTTCACCTCGTTCGGGTTCACCCGCTCACGGGCGGAGGCGTACCGCAGCGAGCTGGCCGGCCGCGACCTGGCACTGCTGGACGAGGTCCTGGCGCCGCAGCTCGCCGCGTACGGGTACGGTCGTAAGTCGTCCGGGCCGCGCGCGGATCGAGCAGGCCCCAGCCGTTGAAGTCGTCGCCGAGGAACGGGCGCAGGCCCTCCATCTCCCCGCGGAGCTCCTCGCGGAGCATCTCGACCGTCTCCTCGCTGGGCCTGGGCTTGTCGACGGGCGGCGTGGTCAGCATGTTCTTGCCGGCCGACCGCAGCGACTTGGGGAGGATCTTGACCACCTTGCGCTCGCGCAGCTGGTTGAGCGCCTGCTGGGTGAACGCCATCCGGTGCACCCGGCGCTCGGTCGACTTGAAGATGACGGTGTCGATGTTGTCGGGCACGTGGTCGGGGACGCCGATGAACCGGTACGCGCGGGACAGCGTGGCCGTCCGCTCGTCGCGGAGCTGGTCGGTCGTGAGCACCAGCAGCCGGCTGGGATCGAAATACTCGAGGTACTGGGCGATCTGCGTGCTGTACCGGCTCGTGTTCAGGTAGTGGGGGTCCTCGGCGAACGCCTGGTCGATCGGCCGGCGCTCGGCGTGCCGGATGAACTCGTGCTGGTAGTGCGACCGCATGCGCTCGATCGGGTCGCGGATCAGGTACACGAGCTTGACGTCCGGCAGCAGCGCAGCGACTCGCTCGGCCACGCCGGGGTACTCCGGCCACTTGGTGTACGTGGTGGATGCCTCGCCCCGCGCCAGGCTGGATGTGCCCTCCGCGAACAGCGACCGGTACCAGGCCTCACCGTTCTGCCAGGTACCCTTCCGCCAGGTGACGCCGTCGGCGTACTCCGCAAGGAAATAGTGCGGCTCCTTGGGCGACACCATGAAGATGTCGGGGTGGGCGTTCAGATAGTGGTATAGGCTCGATGTCCCACATTTCATCGCGCCCATCAGGATGAATGTGGGCAGATCCCGGTCCGTAGGCATAGATCGCCAGTATGCGAGGCGACGTAGGGGCTGTCAATGCGGTTGTGTGGAACGCACCGCGAGACGCTGGTAGAACAGATAGATGAAACGTGAACCGGATGGGGCGGCTCGCGGCATCCAACGCCGCGTGACGGAGATCCCTGCATCTGACGATGCCCTGATCCACCTGCCGTCGCTGCGCTTCGGCGAGTACGACGAGGAGCCTGTGCTCGACCAGCTCCCGGCGGGCACCGGGGTGATGGCGGTGGTGGCCGTGCTCACCCTCCTCACGCTCGACCACGGCGGCATCAGCACCTACTCCTGGGGCTGGGCGACGATCGTGCTGGCCGGTCTGGCGATGGGGATGGTCGCCTTCCGCGGGAAGGTGGAGGTACCGGCCCGAATCGAGCTGCTGCCGCTGGCCGGGCTCTGGGGCCTGGTGGCGTGGTCGGGCCTGTCGGCCCTCTGGGGATCGGCCGGCCCGAGCATCAACGAGGCCGAGCGGCTGCTGCTGTACGCCGTGCTGGCGACCGCCCTGGCCGTCGCGCTTCGGAAGCGGACGATCGAGATCCTGGTCATGTCCCTGGTTGCCATGATGGGCGTCATCGACGTGGTGGCCCTGTGGGCGAAGCTGGTGAACGTCCACTACACGGCCTCCGGCGCCGCGCGCGTCAACCGGCTGCAGACCCCGTTCGAGTACTGGAACGCGCTCGGCATCTTCGGCGTGATCGGGTTCCTGCTGGCGCTCGGGCTCGTGTTCGAGAACGTCCGCCGTGAGGTGCGGATCGCTGCTGCCGGCACCCTGCCTGCGACCGCGCTGGTCGTCTACTTCACGTTCAGCCGGGGATCCATCTTCGCGCTCGGCATCGGCCTCCTGGTGCTGGTGGTGGCCCCGCCCGACCGCCTGCGCCGGATCGGGATCGCCGGGCTGCTCGCCATCCCCGACCCTGCTGCTGCTCCTGTTCGCCACCCGGCAGTCCGAGTTGATCCGCCACCTGCCTTCGCCGACCCATCCACACAAGGTGCACCGCTGGCTGCTCCACGCGACCTCCGAGGCGCACGACACGATCCTGATCCTGACGTTCGCGATCATCGCCTGCTGCATCGCGGTCGAGATGCTGCCGCGGATCCAGGATCGGATCACGATCAGCGCAAGCGTCCGTCGCCGGCTGACCATCGGACTTGCGGGCGTCCTGGTGCTCGGGATCGTGGGGGTGCTCGCGCTCAAGGGCTCGCCGTTGCAGAGCGGCCTGGGGCCGCTCGAGTCGCCGCCGCCGAGCTCCTACCACGACCTCAACAACCGGTTGGCCAGCGTCTCGCTGAACGGTCGCGGCCGCTTCTGGGATGCGGCCTGGAGCGACTTCCTCGACCACCCGGTGCAGGGATCGGGCGGGGGTACGTTCGTGCGCTACTGGCTCGAGCACCGGACGGTGCCTGCCGACATCTCCGACGCGCACAGCTTCGTTCTCCAGACGCTCGCCGAGCTCGGCCTGGTCGGGCTCTTGCTGCTCGGCTGCGTGCTGGTGCCGCCGTTTGTGGCCGCCTGGCGCGCCCGGCGACAGCCAATGGTGCCGTTGCTCGCCGCCGGTCTGGTCGCCTTCGTGGTGCACGCCGCGACCGACCGGGACTGGGAGACGCCGGCGGTCGCGTGCTTTGCGCTCTGCCTGGTCGTGGCCCTGTGCCTGGCGGCGGCGCCCGAGCGGCAGGCCGCGATGCGGGCGAACCTGCGGTGGGCGCTGGCGGGCGGGCTGGCGGTCGTCTGCCTGCTGGCGACGTGGACGTTCGCCGGGAACGTCGCCCTTTCGCGGGCCCGCGCTGACCTTGCCTCCCGCCACCTGTCGACCGCGCAGCGCGACGCGAGGCTGGCCTCCGAGCTTGCTCCGTGGAGTCCCGGCGGCCCGATCGCGCTGGGCCGCGTAGCCGTCGCCTCGCACGACCCCCGGGTCGCCGGCCAGCAGTTCCTGCAGGCGACGCAGCGCGATCCCGATCGGTGGTTCGCGTGGTGGCAGCTGTCCCAGTACGGCCCGCAGAGCGGCCGCGCGGCTGCGCTGGCCCGGGCGCGGCATCTCAACCCGCTGGCCGTCGCCAACCTCGAGCAGCCGAGCCGGTGAGCTCCGCCGGCTCCCCCCGGGTCACGGTCGTCATCCCCGCCTGGAACCTCGGCTCCGAGCTGGTCGCAGCTGTCGACAGCGCGCTCGAGCAGGGCCCTGCCGTCGAGGTGCTGGTGGTGGACAACGCGTCAGACGAACCGCTGCCCGAGACCGGCGGCCGGCGGGTCGTTCTCGAGCAGCGCTGCTCCGTCGCCGCGGCGCGCAACGCCGGCCTCGCCGGCGTGAACACGCCCTACGTCATGTTCCTGGACGCGGACGACCGGCTGCTGCCGGGCACCATCGCCTACCTGCTTGGGCTGATGGAGCCCAACCCTGAGCTGGTGATGGCGTGCGCGACGCCGCTGCCGTGGGACATGGAGGCGGACGCCCCCGCCCACCGGCCGCCGTTCCCGCCCCGGATTGCCTACCGGCTGTGCGCGCAGCGCCGCACGTTCGCGTTTGCCAACCTGGCGCGCAACCTGCTTCCGGTCACCGGCTGCAGTCTGATCCGTACCGATCTTGCGCGCGACGCCGGCGGGTTCTCGGAGTCGAACTTCGGCGAGGACTGGGCGCTGGGTGCCGTGCTTGCGCTCCGCGGCCGGGTCCTGATCGACGAGCGCCCGGGTAGCCACTATGCGATGCGCGGCGGCTCATTGATGGCACGCGGCGAGTGGTCGGACATCCTGGCCGCCCGCCGCGAGATCCGGCGCAGGGTGGCCGCCGACCCGGCCACTCCGGTAGGCGTACGGCTGTCGCTGCCGGTGGTGTTCGGCCTCCAGTACGTGTCGGCGCTGCGGCGCAGGCGCTACCGGCGGGCGGGTGGGGCGCCGCAGGCACCCGCGCCCGAGGGCTGAGTGGCGTGTCTGCGCCTGCTGGAGCCGGTTTGCAGCCCGTGAAAGCCCGTGTACGATCGAAGAGCCGTTGCACACACGGTCGGCCGTCCGATGGCAGATAACAGCGTGCCCAGCCCTACCGAAGTGAGTGCGACAGCCCCCGGTCGCCGCGAGGACCTGCACGGGCACATGCTGACGGGCGCGTCCTGGAAGGCGATCTCGCAGACCACGCTGCAGGTGGTCCAGATCGTGACCACGGCGGTGCTGTCGCGCATCCTGGGCCCGCACCAGTTCGGCCTGGTCGGCATGGTGACCGTGTTCTCGGCGCTGATCTACTACTTCAGCGACCTCTCGTTCTCGGCCGCGCTCGTCCAGCGGCAGACGATCACCGAGGCCCACAAGCTGGCCGCGTTCTGGACGAGCGTGGTGGGCGGGCTCACCATCACCCTCGGCGCCATCGCCCTGGCGCCTCTGGTGGCGCGGTTCTACAACACGCCCGCGGTCGAGCCGCTGTTCGCGGTGATGGCCCTGAACCTGCTGATTCTCGCCCTGGGCCGCACCCAGACCGCGCTGCTGCAGCGCAGCATGCAGTTCCGCTCGCTCGAGATCAGGTCGATCATCTCCGGGTTGGCCGGCGCGGTCGTCGGGATCACGCATGGCGGTGCTCGGCTACGGGCCGTGGGCGATCGTCGCCCAGGTGATGACGATCAGCGTGGTGCGCACCGTCGCTGGTCTGGTTCGCCTCCGACTGGCGGCCGTCGTTCTCGTTCTCCCGCTCGGCGTGGAAGGACATCCGCGGCTTCTCCCGCAACCTGCTGGTGGCCAACGTCCTCTACTTCCTGAACGGCAACGCGGACAACCTGATCGTCGGCAAGTTCCTGGGCGCGACCTCGCTCGGCATCTACCGGCTGTCCTACTCGATCATGCTGATGCCGATCAAGCGGATCGTGATCCCCGTCCGCAACGTCGTGTTCCCGGTGCTCTCCCGGATGGAGGGCGACAAGGAGCGGATGCGGGCGGCCTGGATCCGGATCAACCGGGTGATCGGGGCGATCACCATCCCTGCGCTCGTCGGTCTGGTGGTCACGGCTCCCGACGTGGTCGCGGTGCTGCTCGGCCCGAAGTGGCACGCTGCGACCCCGGTCGATTCAGGTGCTGACCGTGGTCGGCATGCTGCAGTCGTCCCAGCGGATGAACGACGGGGTGCTGCAGGCCTGCGGGCTGACGAAGAAGCAGATGCGGTTCGCGGTGGTCGCCTTCGTGCTCAACATCATCGGGTTTCTGTCGGGCGTGAAGTACGGCGTCATGGGTGTCGCGGTGGGTGCAGCCGTCGCCAACGGCATCGTCCAGCTGCCGTATCTGCTCCTCACGGCCACGGCCCTCGACTCCACCGGGCGTTCGGTGTCGTGGACCATGCGCTGGATCCTGCTGGCCACCGTGGTGATGGGCCTCGGTGCTCGGAGTCCGCCACGCAGATGCTGGGCATCCATCTCCACCCGGACGCACTCGGTCGGCTGCTGATCGAGGCGGCACTCGGCACCCTCGTCTACGCGGCGGTCGTGTGGATGTTCGACCGCCAGCTGTTCGACGAGGTGCGTCGCGCATCGTCCGCAACCGGGTCGGGAAGCACGCGGCCGCGGTGGCGGCGGCGGGGGCTGGCCGGGCGCGCTGCGCGGCGGCCGCCGCCGGGCGGCCAGGCAGTCGCGCCGGTGACCTCACCGCCGGCACCGGCGCCGGCACGACTGCCGAGCCGGTCATCGCGAGTCGAGCCGCGACCGGACGTGGTCGAGCGGCACGGTGGCCGTGCTCGCGATCGCCGGCGGCGTCCTTGCCGCTGCGGCGCTGGCTCGCGGCGGGCGCCCGGCTCTTGCTCGGAGCGCTTCGGGCTGCGTCGACGACCCGCGCGCCGCATGCCCAGGTAGACGCGCTCGACCTCCTCGGCGACCTCGTCCCAGGACGGCCAGGTGATACCCTCGTCGAGCGGTGGGCTCTGCCGGATAGGGCAGGTTGCTCGATCGCCTCGGCCGAGCGCCAGCGGCGTCACCGGGCGGGACGAGCGTGATTCGCTCGGGCGAGACCGTGCCGTTGATCTCGGAAACCGCGGGAATGTCGCTGGCGATCACGGAAAGGCCGGCGCTGAGCGCCTCGAGGAGCGAGAGCGGCAAGCCCTTCCTGGAAGGAGGGCATCACGTAGTAGCCGGCGTTTGCGCGGAGCTCGGCAAGAGCGTCGCCGGACTGGTGGCCGAGAAAAATGAAGCGGGGTCCCCGGCCGCTAGATCGTCGCAGTGAGGCGGCGTAGGTCGTGCTGTGGCTGTCTCCGCCGACGATCGCCACCCTGTACGGCGAGTCGTCCGGCGCATCGGCGTCGATCAGCACGTCGCTGCCCTTCTCAGGTACCAGGCGGGCCAGGAACAGCAGATATCGCTGCGGCTCGAGGCCGTGGCCGCCAGGACATGGTTGCCGGCGGAAGGCGACGCTACGGGGTCGTACCCGTTTGGGATGTAGTGGTGTCGCGGTCGTGTGCGGCCAGCATGTGCCGCTCGAGGTAGCGAGCGACCACGATCACGCTGGTCGGCTCGCGCGCAGGCGGTCCGCTCTCCGGCGCGCAGCCAGAAGCGGGCGAACGGCGACCACTTGCGCTTGTTGTAGTCCTGATCGTGGACCGTCACGCAGACGGTCGTGCGTGCGCCGGAGGGCCGCCACCGGCACGATCAGCGCGGGACCGACTCCGTGGTAGTGGACGACGTCGAATCCGGACGCCAGTGTCTCGAACGAGCACAGCGGTGGAGTGGCTGATCGCCTCGAAGTGCTTCAGCGGCAGGCACCAGCGCTCGCGGATGTCGACGTCTGCTCGGCGGCGGAGCGCCGTACCGGCCGCGGGTGAAGACAGTGACCTCATGGCCGCGCTCGCGAGCCCCGCGGCCAGATGCGCGACATGGCCCTCGACGCCACCAATGTCGGCAACACTGGTCTTCTGACCGATCATCGCGATCCTCACGCCGCCGCACCCTCCCTCGACGTGACCCCCAGCCGACGATACACGTCGAGGATACGTGCCAGATGCGTTTCAGGCGAGAACTCCGCGTTGCCCGCTCGGACGGCTTCTCCAAGCGCCTTTGCGTGTGCCCGGTCGGAGTCCCCGCCAGAGCGAGCAGTGCGTTTCGCAGCTCCTCGACGTCTGCGTCGCCGCGACCAGCAGCCCCTCGCGCCGTGACGTGCGAGCTCCGGCAGCCCGCCGACGTGGCTGGCGACGAGCGGCCGGCCTGCGGCCATCGCCTCGAGAACGATCAGCGGACAGTTCTCCGGCCAGGTCGACGGGAACGACCACCATCAGCGCCGACTCCAGCTCTTGCTGGAGCTCGGGCGGGACAGGTGGCCGAGGAAGGTGACGGGGGCCGCCAGGTCGTGGGCGAGCTGCTCGAGACGGCGCGCGTCGAGGGCCGTCGCCGGCGATCCGCAGCTGCGAGCGAGGTGCCTGCCACCGCTCGGATCAGCACGTCCACGCCCTTCTCGTGCGACAGTCTGCCGGCGTACAGCACGCCCTCCCCGGCTCCGATGGCGGAGGGCCGGCGTGGACGAAGTTGGGATCACCTCGACTCGCTCAGGCGCGATTCCCCCGTCGACCAGGCGGTCGCGCAGGTAGCGGCTCGGGCGAGATCAGCACGTCGATCGGGTCGTAGGCGCCGGTGCGGCGATGTAGCCACGACTCGAATGCGACCGCCGCGCTGCCGGTGACCGAGCCTCGGTTGCAGCGCAGCTTCGAGCGCGTTCCAGGGCGAGCCTCCGACGCAGCGCGTGCACTCGTGGCCGTCGGTCGTCAGCGTGTACACCGGGCAGACCAGCTTGTAATCGTGGGCGGTCATCACGATCGGGATCCCCGCATCTTCAGGGGCGCAGGATCGAGGGCGAGAACTGGTGGTAGATATTGTGTAGGTGGGCGATATCCACGGGGTACTCCGCGAGCAGCCGCTGCATACCGCGGCGGGCCTCGCTGGAGTGGATCATCCGGCCGACTGCCCGCACGCGCTCGCCGGCCCGAGTGGGTTGGTCGAAGTCGACACTGGACGGGAAGAAGCGCGATCGTGTCGCATCGGCAGGTTGCGGTCGAACTGCATCGCCAAGTACAGACGTCTGGGCGCCCTCGTGCTCGAGCATCTCCGCCAGCGCGAGCATGTAATCCTCGGCTCCGCCCCTGTGCGTACACGAACTTGTTCACCATGAGGACGGTGCCCTGAATCATGTGCGCAGGCCGTCCCAGTCGCGCTTCAGGTACGCGTGCCCGATGGCTGCCATCGCCCAGAACTCACCGGTCGAGCACCACCTGGGTCATCATGTTCGCCGTCCCGACACCAGCATGAAGACGGGCAACACCGCGAATGAGCCCAGTGTCAGCGCCTGCATCAGCGGTCACTTGCCGAATCGGCGAGCTCCATGCCCCAGTAGCCGGCGATCAGGCCACCAGACCAGGATCCACAGGTAGACGACGAATCCCGGGATGCCGATCTCGACCAGCGCTCGAACGTAGTCGTTGGCGACCTGGAGCTTGCCGCTGGCGACTGGCATCGCTGCCGAACCCGTAGCCGAGCACGGGCCGCGATTTCACATGCGGCAGCGCGTCCTCCACATGCCGATCCGGCTGCTGAGCGTGTTCGACGGCCCGCTCGAGTTGCCGACCGTGCTGAGGCTCTGGAACCGGTGCGGTGGTGTTGGGAATCGCGACGGCGGCGACCACCAGCAGGATCGGGATGACGACCAGCAGTCCACTTGTAGCGACTGCTGGCCAGCACGACGAGGCCGAGGATGCAGCCGATCCAGCCGGTGCGGCCGTAGGAGTTGATCAGCGCGATGAAGGCGAACGGCGGCCGCGATCCAGAGCAGCCAGCGCCACTTGGTCGACCGGGACAGTGCGAGCGCTGCCGCCGAACGTGATGAGCAGGGCCATCAGGATGCTCATCCGTCGACCGCGACCAGCGTGCCCGGCGCCCGGTAGAATCCGCTGTGGCCCGCGCTGCAGCGAGTTGCCGAGCACGTTGTGCCAGAGCGACTGCGATCGGGACGATGCCCGAGGCAAGGACGGCGCCGCCGATGACCGCCGCCGACTTGCCGGTCGCGGACGAGCGTGAACGCGATCGCGTACATGACCACGATCGCTGCGTAGCGGAGGCACCTCGGTCATCCCGAGCGTCGATTCCCGAGCGAGAACGGGACGCTGATCAGCGCCAGCACCCCGAAGATGATCATCGGCTTGATCGACCGGCGCCTGGCGGACGTCGCCCCACCGCTCGATCACGTAGGCGCCGCCGACGAACAGCACCAGGCTCGCCATCAACGTGCTGGCGTTGATCGGGTGGCCGTGCGTGAGCGGGACGATCTGCGTGTTCGGCCCACAGGTCGAGCGTCGGCCGGGCGGCGAGCATGATCGCGAAGCCGAACAGAGGCCGGACCACGAAGGCGATCAGCACCAGCATGAGCGAGCGGCACCGCCACGAAACCCGGCCGTCGTGCCGGCGAGACGGCTGCGCGGCCAGCGCTGCGGCCAGGAGACCGGTCGCGATCCAGGTCAGCTGCCCGGGCGAGGTCGGGTCGGGACGCCAGGCGTACGGCGGGCGGAGGACGCCGGGGATCTGTTCGACGGCCGTGGTCATTCGATGTACCCCAGCGATCGCAGCGACCGTTCGAGCGCGGCCTCCTCCTCGGCGCTCATCACCGGATCGTCGGCCTCGGGTGCGTGCGCACGCGCGCCTGACGAGCGGCTCTGAGGCGGGCTCGAGTGCCTCGGTCATCGTCCTGCCCGTCGAGCTCGTCTGTCGGGCACGGCACCGAGCAGCGCCAGCAGGGTCGGGGCGACGTCGGTGATGTCGCGCTCGCCGAGGTCGACGCCCGGGCGGACGCCGCGGCCGGCGATCGCGAAGATCCCCTCCATGGCGTGGACGCCGCTGAACGTCTCGAGGATCGAGTCGCCGACAGGGCGAAGGTCTCGCCGGTGCCGGTCGATCCCTTGACGATCGGGGTCGAGCAGCGCGATCACGTCGGGTGCCTCCTCGAGGTACTCGCCGTGGAAGACGTCCTCGCGGCGGTGGGCCCACTGCACGGCGGGGGTGCCCGCCGGCGTGCGCAGAGCGGCTGAGCGCCTCGATCACCTCGTCGCGCACCTGCTCGTACTCGGCGCCCGGCTCGACGCAGCCCTCGGGCTGGCGCCCGCGCAGGTTGACGACGACGCCCTCGGCGGGCGCATACAGCGGGTAGCGGTAGGCCTTGGTCTGCGACCAGTCGACGGCGTCGGCGCCCGAGTAGCGGGCGGCCAGGCTGTCGCCCGCGCCCGACGGGAGGCGGTCTGCGATCAGCCGCAGCCGACGGCGGAGGGCGGGTGTGCGCTCGAGCAGCCGCTTGGGCGCCGAGCTGCGGGAGCTCCCTTTCGCGGTCAGCAGCCCGGCGTCGCGCATGACGGCGTCGGTGTGCAGCAGCGTGCGCGGATGCGGGCCGAAGCCGTGGTCGGAGACGACGGCGACGGTACCCTCCTCGCCCGAGCCGCTCGCGCGCTTCGCCGATCAGCTCGTCGATGGCGCGGTAGAGGTCGAACAGTGCGTCGCGGAGAGGATCCCCGGGCTGGTCGAGGTACTTCCACAGCCGGTGCTGGGCGAAGTCGGTGCCCTGGAACACCGCGACCATCACCTCGGGCCCGTCCGGGGCCAGCCAGTCGCGGACGACTCCGGCCTGGCGCTCGACCAGCCGCGCGCAGTGCGCTGCGACCTCGGCGTCGCTCATGCCACCCATGTCGTCGCCGCCCTCCAGCAGCACCGGCACGCCGTCGCCGGCGCCTTCGGGGAAGGCGTGGTTGCGGGTGTAGTCGGGGAGCGGGAATCCGGAGATCATGGTGCCGTTGACCTGCCAGGCCGGGTAGGTCATGGGCACGGCGGACACCGCCACGGTGCGGCTCGTCCCGACCAGATCCCAGACCGCCGCCCCCCGCCACCGGCGCGAGGTGACGAAGCGCGGCTCGTCACCGAACCCTGCCGAGTGGCCCGGCGCCCCAGAGGTGTGCGTAGCGCGCCGTGTCGAGCACCCGGAAGTCGTACATTCCGTGGCGCCCGGGGTTCCAGCCCGTGAACATCGAGGCCCACGCGGCCGAGGTGATCGGCGGCACCGTCGAACGCAGCACCGCCTGGGCGCCCTGAGCCTCCAGGGCCGTGAGGTTGCCGAGACCGGCCTCGGGGTGTCGCGTGACGGTCCGCGTGCCGCCGTCGAGGCCGATGACCAGGAGCCGGGTCATGAACCGCTGGGTGCGCCGGCGGCCATCCGGGGTGCCGGCGGCGCCACCATCCGCTCGGGCTCAGACGCAGTGCCCCGCCGGCGGAGGGGCCCGGTCTCGAAGCACACCACCAGCGGCGACGGGCTTGCGCGGTGCAGCGTGAGCGCGGCGTTGTACACCCGCGCCCCGCGGCTGCGGTTGCGGTTGACCTGGAGCACGAGCGCGTCTGCGGCGTGCGCGAAGAGGCGCGCGGACGGATCGGACTCGACCGGTCCCAGCTCGAGGACGATCGCGCGAGCGAACAGCCGAACGGCCGAGACCAGGGCCTGCGTGTTCTCGGCCGTGACCGTGACGCCCTCCGCGGGCTCGTCGCCGTACGGGACCCAGCACCAGGTCGGGATCGACCGGGATGGTCTCCAGCACCGCCTCGTTCCCGCTCAGGAACGCCGCCGTGCCGTTGCCGCCCGTCTCGCCGGGCGCGGTCGGGTCAGCCGACACGAACGCGGTCGAGATGCCCGCCTGGGCGAACTCGCGCGCGAGCTCGAGCGCGAGGTTCGAGCGGCCGTCACCTTGTCCGAGGTGGTCACCGCGACCACGGCGGTCGACTGCTCCGATCCCCGACACCTCGAGCTCGGCGCGCAGCGTCTCGAAGCCGGCGCCGGAGCGCGAGTCGACCGTGATGATCGGCTTCTCGAGCGGCACCAGCTCCGACTCGTCGGTGACGCGGCCGCGACCCCAGCGGAGCGCGAGCAGGATCAGGGCGCCGGCGAGGAAGACCGACCACGGCGCCGCCCACGGCAGCGTACTCGGCGCGGAGTGGCTTCTTGGTTACGATGAACGATGCCGTGTTCACCGGCGGTATCACGTGGGCAGAGCCCACCATTCACCTGCCATGTCCTGCAGCGCGTGTGACGGCGGTGTGGTCATGCTGGTACTCGTGCTGCCGCGGCGGTGCCCTTCGAGCCCAGTGGTGCCGTGCGGCATCTCCGATCTTCGTGCTCTTCGCGTCTTGCCGTGAACGCGCTCGATCGAAGCCGGAATCTGCTTCGTCCAGCGTCGCTCGCCGGTTCGTCAGGGCGGTGTGTCAGGAAGCTCTGCACCAGGCGTGCCGACTGCTGGGGCTGGGAGGACGTCTGGTAGGTGAAGGTCAGCAGCGACGGCCTCAGCGTTGGTGACCTTGAGCGCTCTTGGGGTTTTCCTGTTGGCCGGAGGCAGCTTCAGCTTCTGCGAGAAATGTCCTCCGGGGTAGTGCGCAGACCGGCTGTGACGGATCTGCTGTCATCAGCGGTTCCCGTACGGCACGTCGCGCCGTCCAGTGTCCGACCGTCCACCCGTCTTCGGCAGCGTCTGCAGCGTCAGCGTCTTGATCGGCGGTGCCACCTGCATCTGCGACGCCGCCGACCTCGAGTCCGGGGACGTCCTTGATCGTCATGCTCACGGTGTAGCTACGCGGCTGCCGATGGGCGACGAAGCCGGCGATCGCGGCTGCAACGAGCGCGGCCAGCACGAGGAACCACCAACGCGTGGTCAGGGCGCGGCGGGCCGTCTTCCAGGTCATGTGTGGCTTCACGTGTCCGTCCTCATATCGGTCGTTGCGGTAGTCACGATGTCCGCCACGTGATTCTCGAAACGGCGGATTGGAGGTCGTGACCCCCCGGCGGCCTCGGCCCCCCCAGTCGTGCCCACTGGTGCCACGAGTCGATCTCCGGTCACAAGGATACGGGCGGCCCTCCGCCAATGCAACGCCGGCAGATTGGTGGACGATGGGAGCCGGAAGTGGCTTAAGTAGTCAGAATCGAGGCGCTGCGGGGCGCCAGGGTGACCGAGTGCACCTGCCGCCCGGAGAGGTCCCTGTACGTCCGGGAGAGCCGCACCGTGACCTGGCTCCCTCCCGGGTTCACCACCACGAGGCCGCCGCTGTAGGCCCGCTGGTAGGCGCCGCCCTTGAGATACCCGGACACGCTCGTCTCGGTCTGCTGGGGTTGGCCCAGGTTGAGGTCGTAGAGCGGCGACCAGGACTCGAAGTCCTTGGTGCCGTTGAACTCGAAGTCGAAAAACGCACGGCCGGTGTTCGCCAGCAGGTAGGTCGCCAGCGCGTACTCGCGTTGCGCGTCGACCGACGATCCGGTGCAGTTGCACTGGTAGCGCACCATCATCGAGGACCCGGCGCGGGCGCTGGACATCACCATCTGGACGTCCGCCGCCCACTCTGCGGGCGTCAGGCTGAGCGCGTTGCGGCTGAGCCAGGTCTGCGCTTCGCCGGCGTTGACCTGGCCGTTCAGCGCGTTCGTCGCGGTGGTGTACGGCGTGCCGTCCGAGTAGCCGTTCGCGAACACGAACGACCCGCTCGGCAGCGCGGAGCGCGTGGCGGCCGCGACCCGGAGGTCATTTCGCTCGAATCCGCCGGGCGTGAACGGCCGGCCGTTGGAGGGGTTCACGGGCATGACTCCACCCGCGTTCCACCCTGGGTTGAGCGGCGAGATGCCGAGCATGTCCAGGTAGCAGCCGGTCGTCTGCGGCGTCTGGTCGGCGACGCACCGCCCGGCAACGAACGCGGCCCACCCGCGGTACGTCTTCCCCTGAAAGCCGAACGGGGCCGTCGAGAGTGGGTTCATCAGCGTGTTCGCCGGGTGGCGCGCAGCGTGGATCCGCGCACCGGAGCTGTCGAGCAGGTACCAGGACGACGGCAGGTTCGGCGGGTCGCTCGGCGTCGAGTACATGCCGTTTTCGTAGACCACCAGCACCAGGGACGGGTTGAGCGACTTCAACGTCGATCCGACCCGGCGCATCTTGCGGGGCTGGGCGACGACCACGCTGTCGTGCTGGGCGATCAGCTGAAGCTTCTGCTGGTCGAGCTGGACGTGCCCGCCCTCGAGCGACGCCACCATGTGGATGCTGCCGTAGGTGTTCGGGAGCGACGGCGCCGAATGCTGGCGGCCATGGACGACGGCGATGGCCGCGGCTCCGGCGGCGACCACCGCGGCGACCGCAACTCGGCGACGCCTGGATCGGTGCACCGTGCGCTGCATGGGATGACCATAGAGAAGCACGGTTTGGGCTCCCTTGGCGCTGGTCTGCGGAGGCGGGCCGTGACCTGCCTCGGCCGGAGCGACCGAGCCGGCCGTCAGCGCGGCAAGGATCGCCGCGACGGCGGCGGCGCGCGCCCAACCCGTCCCTCTCCACCTGCCCATCCCCTGATCCCCCCTGAAACGTCGGAGCAATCAGGTGATCGGCGGCCCCTCTGGCCCGTTGAGCTACCCGGCCGTGATCTGGGCGGCCACCTGGTCGAGCCGCCCGCTGGCGAGCTGCGGGGTCTCGTCCGGCGGTAGGCCGGCAGTCGCCTTCCAGGCCTCGAACATCGGCCCGTGGAGGAACGGGTAGGGGATGTCTTCGGCGTCGTCGGACAGCCCGGCGAGCTGCTGGGTCGAGTAGAGCCACCAGTCGGCATATCTGCCCAGCCTCGGCGGGAGGCTCTCGGCGAGCGGGAGGTAGAGCTGCGCGAGGTAGCGCGCGTGGCGGGCGGGGATTGCCTGGGTGCGTCCCTTGTTGGCCGCCTTCCGGAGATCGTCGCCCTTTGACGGCAGGTGGGACAGGCCGATGAAGTCGCAGACCGTGTCCAGCAGCTGGTCGGGGCGCAGCACGATGTCTTCGAAGAACCCGAGGAAGATCTGCTCTGGCGGGAAGCGCTCCATCCAGCGGTCGAGCGTTTCGGCGTAGGACGCGCGGGCTTGCGCCGCCGGGGCGTCGAAGTCGCGCCGCAGATCGGCATCCCCGAACTGCGGGCCGACGCGGCGAGGTAGCTCCATCAGCGCCTGCGACCACGCCCGCTCCACCGGGTGGCGGGCGAAGTAGAGGATCCGCGCGTCCGGCAGCACCGAGTGCAGGTGGGAGATGGCGTCGGAGTCGATCAGCGCGTACCGGGGGCTGATGTCGCCCGAGATGCGGTCGCCGGCCGGGGCGAACAACCCGAGGTACCACTCGTCGTCGTAGCGGGAGGTCGCGAAGTAGCGCGCCCACCACCACAGCTCCGCGGGAGACCACGACTGGCGGTTCTTCTTCCAGTGCTTCACCTGGAGCCGCCAGCGCAGGTCGCAGGGGCGGCTGCCCCGCACCCGCGACTGCAGCGTCACACGCTGTCCGAGCCGCTCGTCGAAGTAGTGGAGCTCCTTCTGGTAGGGCATCCACACCTCGGGGTGGGCCTGCATCCGCTCGTAGAGCCAGGTGGTGCCCGCCTTCTGCGCGCCGATGCCGATGAAGTGCGGATTCACCGGCAGCCCCTGGCGGCTCACATCAGGCTCCGGCCCGCGCAAGCACCTGGTCGAGCGGCGCGCTCGCCATCGGCGGCAGCTCGCCCGCGGGGATCCCGTTCTGCGCCTTCCACGTGTCGAACATCGACCCGTGCAGGAAGGGGTAAGGAACGTCCGGCTCGTCGTCCGAGAGCTCGATCAGCTGCTCCGTCGAGTACACCCACCAGTCCGCGTACCCGCCGACGCGGCCGGCCACGCTCTCGGCGAGCGGGAGGTAGAGCTCCGCGAGGCGGCGAGCGTGGCGTGCAGGGATCGCTTCCGTCCGACCCTTGTTGGCCGCCTTGCCGACCTCGTCGCGCCTGGACGGCAGGTGCGACAGGCCGATGAAGTCGCACACCGCGTCGAGCAGTTCGCTGGGGCGCAGGACGATGTCCTCGAAGAACCCGACGAACATCTGCTCGACCGGGAACACCGCGGTCCAGGTCTCGAGAGAGGTGAGGTAATCGCTGCGGGACACCGCTGCCGGCGAGGCGAAATGCCGGAGGAACTCGTCGTCGCTGACGGCGCCCTTCCACGCCAGCTGCATCACGGCGTGAGACCACGCACGCTCCACCGGGTGCCGCAGCAGGAAGATGATCGGCGCCTCCGGGCACAGCCGCTGTACGCGCCGCACGCCGTCGGAGTCGATCAGTGCGTACCCGGGGCTGATGTCGCCGGCCATTCGGTTGCCGGCGGGCGCGAACTGGCGGAGGTACCACTCGTCGCTGTAGCGCGACGTGGAGAAGTAGCGCGCCCACCACCACAGCTCACCCGGCGACCACGACGTCCGGTTCCTCGTCCACCTGTGCATCTGGATACGCCAGCGGACGTCGACCGGATGGTTGCCCCGCATCCGCTGCCGCAGGCTGCGCCTGGGTGCGGTGACCTTCTCATCCCAGTAGTGGAGCTCCTTCTGGTAGGGCATCCAGACGTCGGGATGGGCGTTGAGGCGGGCATACAGCCAACTGGTGCCGGCCTTCTGCGCGCCGATGCCGATGAACTTCGGGTTCATGAGGGTCGATGGTACCCGTGCTTGGGAGGCCGCGATACCCCGCTGGTAGTCAGGCGGTCTTGCGCTTCGCGACCAGGAAGTCCTTGACGTGCGCGCCGGTCTCGGCAAGGGCGTCCCAGAGCACGGTGTGGCCGCCGGGGACGGTCTCGACCCGCACCCGGCGGAGCTCGTCCGCCGCTTGCTCCATGTCCTCCTCGGCGAACGTCTGGGACATCTCGCCGCGGATCAGCAGCGTCGGGCAGAGCACCTCGTGGAGGTCGGCGCGGGGGCCGGCGAGAGACTCCAGCGCGGCCGCCGCCGCCTCGCGGCTGTAGCGGTAGCGGTACTCGCCGTCGTCGTCTGCGACCAGGTGCTCGGCCATCTCCTCTTCGAGCAGGGCACGCGGCGTGTGGACCAGGCCCGAGACCAGGCGCCGCTCCTCGATCGCATCGTCCAGGGTGGGATACGAGCCGCCCCGGCGCTCGGCCTCGGCCTCCTCGATCCAGCGCCGCGCCGAACCTCCCAGCGGCGGATCGAGCAGCGTCAGCGAGTTGATCCGCTCCTGGTGGGCGACCGCGAACTCGAGCGCGACCCGGGCGCCGAACGACTCGCCGATCAGGCCCGCCTGGTCGACGTCGCAGGAGTCCATCACCTCGGCCAGGTCGGCGACGTGGTGCTCCATCGTGTGCGGCCCTGACCAGGGTGAGCGGCCGTGACCGCGGAGGTCGTAGGCGATGACTTGCCGCCCTTCCTCGAGCACCCGCGCCAGGCGCTCGAAATGCCGCGCATGACCGCGCACATCGTGGATGCAGACCACCGGGGGGAGATCGGGGACACCCCAGCGAAGGACCCGAAACGCCGTCACGGCCCGATTCTATGACCCCACCCGGCGGGTTGCGGGCCCGGCCCGGTCAGTAGACCTCGAGCGAGGCGCGCCGGCGGCTCTCATACTCGAACAGCCGGAACAGCCCGAATGCCAGCACCGCGTACGCCGTGCCGACCGCAGCCTCTCGCCAGACGAGGCCCGAGACGGAGCCCAGCGATGCTCCGTGCGCGATCCCGCGGGCGGCCTCGATGCCGTGGGTCAGGGGCATCACGTTCGAGATGTGCTGCATCCAGCCGGGCAGTGCCGACAGCGGGATGTTGACGCCGCACAGGAGCAGCATCAGGAAGTAGACGAGGTTCGAGAAGAAGAAGACGTCGCGGTAGCGGAGGCCGAACGACCCCAGCGTCATCCCCATCGCCGTGCACGAGGAGACGGTCACCACCAGCACGACAGCCAGCGGAGCCGCGGAGCCGGCCGGGAAGCGGACGCCGATCACGACGATCCCGACCAGGAACGCGAACGCCGAGACGAACAGGCCGTTGGCGATCAGGGGCAGCGTTCGCCCGAAGAAGAGCAGGAAGCGGTTGGCGGGCGACCCCAGGAGGGCCGACAGGGTGCCGAACTGGCGCTCGTTGGCGACAGTCATCGTCCCTGCGTAGATGGCCGACATCGCGCACACCTGGATCGAGTTGCCGACCACGTAGAAGAGGTCGCCGCGGGCGGCGTCGTAGCTGCGGCCCAGGTAGGTGAAGAACAGCAGCTGGAACAGCGGGCTGCCCAGCATCGTCGTGGTGTACATCAGCGGGCTGATCCAGTTGAACAGCGCGCGGTAGCTGAACAGCCCGCCGACGAAGAACAGCCGGGCGCCGGTCATGTCAGCGACAGGGTGGCGCGGCTCCGGGCCAGCCGCTCGAAGTTGCGCAGCGTGACCGACCCGATCAGCAGGTAGATCACGGCCAGCAGAACGCACATCCCGATCGAGGGCCACGGGTCGCCACCCAGCGCCGCAGCGCGGATCGCCTTCACGCCCCAGGTCGGCGCCAGCACCCACGACAACGGCTCCACCCAGCCGGGCAGCAGGGAGATCGGCACCAGCAGTCCGGTGACCAGCCAGACCGGGTACTCGAGCAGGTTCGAGAACGCGTTCGCGTTGCGGTAGAGGATGAACGTCGAGGCAAGCACCAGGCCCAGCAGTCCGAGGGCCACCGTGGTCGCCGGCAGGGCGACCAGGAACGCGGCCGGGTGGACGATGTGCAGCGCCATCCCGAACAGCACCCGGCCCCAGATCAGCGTCATCGCCACCGCGTAGAGGCCGATGGTGCTGGTCGCGATCGTCAGCGGCACCATCGTGTAGAGGAACGGGGGCGGCGCAGCGATCAGCAGCTCGAGGGTCCCCTGCCAGCGCTGCCACTGGATGGCGCCGCCGGAGCCGAACAGGGTGGACGACCACATGCCCATCAGCCCCGAGCCGAGGGCGACCGAGAGCAGGGCGCCCGACTGCGATCCCGACTGCCACATGTAGAACGCGATGCTGGCGAAGATCACCGGCTGCAGGACGCTGATCAGGACGAAGAACGCCGACGTCGTCAGCGTCTTCAGCTGAAACCGGAAGCTGAGCCACATCAGCCGCGCGATCGAGCCGGCGCTCACGCCGCCTCCCCAGTCACCAGGGCGATGTATGCGTCCTCCAGCGTCGGCTCGCGCGCGGCGACGCGGCCGACCCGACCCTCGCCCAGCTCGCCCAGCAGCTGGTGCGTCAGCTCCAGGCCGCGCGCCGACTGGACGACCAGCAGCTGGGCGTGCTCCCGGTCCTCGATCGAGACCGAGTCGACGCCCTCCATCCCGCGGATCCGTTCCACGGCCTCCGGCTCGACGCCGTAGGCCTCGATCTCGACGACCGTCCGGTCGGCGACGCGCGATTTCAGGTCCGACGGCGTCCCCTCGGCGACCACCCGTCCGCCCGCGATGACGGCGATCCGGTCGCACAGGGCGTCCGCCTCGAACATGTAGTGCGTCGTCAGCATCACGGTCTTGCCTGCCGTGCGCAGCCCGTCGATCACCGTGCGCAGGTCGCGCGCGCCGACCGGGTCGACGCCGATCGTCGGCTCGTCGAGAAACACCACCGGCGGGTCATGCAGCAGCCCGCGGGCGATGTGCAGGCGCTGGCGCATGCCACGCGAGTAGCCCTCCACCCGCTCGCGCTCTCGCCCGGCCAGCCCGACCATGTCGAGCAGCTCCTCGATCCGCCGCTTCTGGCCCTGCACCGGCACGCCGTACAGCTCGGCGAAGTAGCGCATGTTGTCGATCGCCGGCAGCCGCTCGTAGAGGCCGCGGTCGCCGCCGAAGACGTAGCCGATCCGCCGTCGCACCTCGCGGGAGCGCTCGACCACGTCCATGCCGAGCACGCTGGCGCTGCCCGACGTGGGCAGGAGCAGCGTGATCAGCATCTTGATGGTCGTCGTCTTGCCCGCGCCGTTCGGCCCCAGCAGCCCGAACAGCTCTCCCGGCGCGACGTCGAACGTGACGCCCTTGACCGCCTCGATGTCCACGCTCCTCCGCTTGAACGTGCCGACCGTGGTGCTGTAGGTCCGCCGCAGATCGCGCACCGAGATGACCGGTCCGTCCATGGCCGCAGTCTATGCAGGCTCTGGCGACCTACACGACGCTGGCGTGGAGCGCGGCCTGCTGCTCCTCGGCGCGGTAGCTCGAGCGCACCAGCGGGCCCGCGAACACGGATCCGAAGCCCATCTTGCGGCCCTGGAGGCGGTACTCGCGAAACTGCTCCGGCGTGACCCAGCGATCGAGCTGCAGGTGCCTGGCGGTCGGCTGCAGGTACTGACCGATGGTGACGACATCGACGCGGTGCGCGCGCAGGTCGCCCATCACCTCGACGACCTCCTCGTCGGTCTCGCCCATGCCGACGATCATCCCGCTCTTGGTGGTCAGCGGCTCCCGCTCGGGGTGGACATCTGCCCACACGTCCTTCGCCCGGTCGAGCAGGTCGAGCGCCAGCTGGTAGTCGCCCTTGGGGCGGACGCGGGCGTAGAGCCGCTCGGTCGTCTCGATGTTGTGGTTGAAGACGTCGGGGGCCGCCTGCAGGACGACACGCAGAGCCTCCTCCCGAAAGCCGAGGAAGTCGGGCACCAGCACCTCGATGCCGCACCCGGGCACGCGCCGCCGGATCGCGCGAATCGTGGCGGCGAAGTGGGCGGCGCCGCGGTCGGGGAGGTCGTCGCGGTCGACCGAGGTGATGACGACGTGGCCCAGGCCCATCTGCTCCACGGCCCGGGCAACCCGCGCCGGCTCCAGCGGCTCGGGTGCACCTTCAGGTCGGCCGGAGGTGACCGCGCAGTAGCGGCAGGCTCGTGTGCAGACCTCGCCGAGGATCTGGAACGTGGCCGTGCCGCGCCCCCAGCACTCGCCGATGTTCGGGCAGCGGGCCTCCTCACACACCGTGTGCAGCCCGCCGGCGCGGACAACGTCCTGGAGCTCGCCGAAGCGGGTGTTGCCGGAAGGGGCGCGAACCTTCATCCAGTCCGGACGCTGCCTTGCCAGCTCGGAGAACGGCATCGTCAGGCTCCCACCGGCAGCGGGTCGTAGGAGACGTCCAGCGCCTCGGCCAGGCAGCGCTTCAGCACCGGGCGTACGTCGTCGGCGGTGACCGCGGCGCCGGTCTCCTGGGCGATCGAGGTGAAGCCGGCACCGCCCAGTCCGCAGGCATCGAACAGCTCGTGCACGCTCAGGTCGCTGTCGACGTCGAGCGAGAATCCGTGGCTGGTCACCCAGCGGGAGCAGCGGACGCCGATCGAGGCGATCTTGCGGTCCTCGATCCAGACGCCGCTCTGGTGGGGCTCGTCGCTGGTGCGGCCCTGCAGGTCGTACTCGGCCAGTGTCGCCAGCACGGTCTGCTCCAGCGTTCTCACGTACCGGTGCACGTCGTGGTCGGTCAGCTCGACGATCGGGTAACAGACGAGCTGCCCAGGGCCGTGGTACGTGGACCTACCCCCTCGCCCGACCTCGACGATGTCGATGCCGCGGCGTGCGTAGTCCTCGTCAGGCAGCGGCAGCTCGGCCTCGCGGTCGGCCAGCGACCCAAGCGTGATCACCGGCTCGTGCTCCAGCAGCATCACCGTGTCGGGGATCGCGCCCTGGGTGCGCGCGCCGGCCAGCTCCGTCATCACCGACAGCGCCTCGCGATATGGCACGAGGCCCATCTCGTACAGGTAGACCCCCCGGGCGGTCATCGGCTCACAGGCCGAAGGCCTTCTCGTCCCAGCCCTCGAGGTTGCTCTTGATCCGCTGCATGAACTGGGCAGCGTAGGCACCGTCGACCAGCCGGTGATCGTAGGACAGGCACAGGAACATCATGTGCCGGATCGCGATGGCGTCGTTGCCGTGGTCGTCGGTGACGACCATCGGGCGCTTGACGATGGCCTCGACGTCGAGGATTGCGACCTGGCCCTCGGGGATGATCGGCGTCCCGATCAGCGCACCGAACACGCCGGGGTTGGTGATCGTGAACGTCCCGCCGGCCATCTCGTCCGGCGACAGCGTCTTGGTGCGCGCCTTCTCGGCCATCTCGATGACCGAGCGCGACAGGCCAACCAGGTTCTTCTCCTCGGCCCGGTGGATGACCGGCACCATCAGTCCCTTGGCGTCGTCGACGGCGACGGCCATGCCCAGGTTCACGTACTTCTTGATCAGCGCCGACTCGCCCAGCACCTCGGCGTTCACCCACGGCCAGGCGCCGATCGCCTCGATCGTGGCCATCGCGATGAACGGGATGTAGGTCAGGTTGACGCCGTGCCGGGCCTGGAACTCGGGCTTCCACCGCTTGCGGAGGTTGACCACCCCGGTCATGTCGACCTCGATCACGGTGGTGACATGCGCCGCCGTGTCCAGCGAGTGGCGCATGTGGCGCGCGATCACCTTGCGGATCGTGTTGAACTGGTAGAGCTCCTCGCCGGGCTGTGCCTCGCGGGCCGGCGACGGCCGCGATCACCGGCGCAGGTGCAGGCGCCGCCGGCGCTGGGGCGGCGGCCGGGGCGGGAGCGGCGGGAGCCGCCGGTGCGGGAGCGGTCACGACCTGCTCCGGCTCGGCGGCAGGCGGCGCGAAATGCGGAACGTCGTGGATGACCGGCTGCTCGGCCGGCCCGGTCTCGATGAACGCCTGGACGTCCTTCTTGGTCACCCGGCCGTCGCGGCCGGTGCCCGGGATCTGCCCGATGTCGAGGCCGTGCTCGGCCACCATGCGGGCGACCACGGGGCTGACGAAGGTGCGGCCGTTGCCCTCGTGGGAACCGCCGTTGGCCGGCGCCGACGGCGCGGAGGCGGCGGGCGCCGGGGCTGCGGGCTCGGGTGCTGGGGCGGCGGGAGCGCTCTCCGCGGCCGGCTGAGGAGCCGGCTCCGCGGGGGCCGAGCCGCCGCCCGCGTCGATCACGGCGATGCGGGTGTTGACGGGCACCGTCTCGCCCTCGTCCGCGAGGATCTCACGGACCACGCCCGTTGCCGGCGAAGGCACCTCGGTGTCCACCTTGTCGGTCGAGATCTCGACGATCGTCTCGTCGGCCTCCACGTGGTCGCCCACCTGCTTGGCCCAGCGGGTGATCGTGCCCTCGGACACGCTCACGCCCATCTGGGGCATTACGACATCGACGACGGTTCCGGTGGACATGGTGGGGATACTCCTCGGGTTGCTCTCAGTAAGCGGATAGCTTCGCGATGGCGGCGGCGACGTCCTCCACCTGGGGCAGGAATGCCTTTTCCAGCGACGGCGCAAAGGGGACCGGCGAGTCGGGCGACGTGACGCGGACGACGGGGGCGTCGAGGCTCTCGAACGCCTCCTCGGCGATGGTGGCGGCGATCTCCGCCCCGAACCCCGCGGTGTGGGTGTCCTCGTGCAGCACGATCACCTTGCTGGTCTTCGCGACCGACTCCAGCACTGCCTCGCGGTCCCACGGCGCCAGCGTCCGCAGGTCGATGATCTCGACCGACGTGCCGTCGCGCTCGGCCACCTGCTGGGCGGCCTCCTCGGCCGTGTAGACCATGGCGCCGTAGGTGATGATCGTGAGGTCGTCACCGGCCTGGTGGACGCGGGCCTTGCCCAGCTCCACCACGTGCTCCCCGTCGGGCACCTCGCCCTTGACCCGGCGGTACAGGTGCTTGTGCTCGAAGTAGAGCACCGGGTTGGGGTCGCGGATGGCCTCGATGATCAGCCCCTTGGCGTCGGCCGGTGTGGCCGGGCAGGCGATCTTCAGTCCGGGGCAGTGCGCGAAGTAGCCCTCGGGGTTCTGGGAGTGGAACGGGCCGCCCGAGAAGCCGCCGCCGGACGGCAGTCGCACCACCATCGGCACCGGCGTGCCGACCCGGTAGTGCTGCTTTGCGGCCACGGTGACCAGCTGGTCGAAGGCGCACGAGATGAAGTCCGAGAACTGCATCTCGCAGACCGGGCGCATGCCCATCAGGGCCGCGCCGGTGCACGAGCCCACGATCGCCGTCTCGGACAGCGGGGAGTCGATCACCCGGTCCTCGCCGAACTCCTGGAGGAAGCCCTGCGTCACCTTGAACGCGCCGCCGTAGGTTCCGATGTCCTCGCCGATCAGGAACACCCGCGGGTCGCGCCGCATCTCATCGCGCAGGCCGTCGGAGATCGCCTGCAGGTAGGTCTTGGTTGCCACGGGCTTCCTTTTCTCTATCTGTGGTGGGGGGTGTCGAGCTCGTCGGGCTCGGCGTAGACGCCCTCGACCGTCTGGGACGGATCGGGCAGAGAGCTCTCGTCGGCCCGCTTCGCAGCGTCGTTCAGGAGCTTCTTGACCTCGACGCCGATCTCGTCGTCCAGGGCCTCGGTGAGGATGTCCTGCTCCTTCAGCCACCGACGGTAGCGCTCGATCGGATCCTTGGCGCTCCACTGCTCGAGCAGCTCGCGGGGCACGTAGAACGCGTCGTCGTGGACGGCGTGGCCCTCCATCCGCAGCGTCACCAGCTCGAGCAGCGTCGGGCCACCGCCGGCGCGGGCCTTCTCGATCGCGGCGTGGGCCTCGCGGTACACGGTGAGCACGTCGGTGCCGTCGACCACCACGCCCTCGAACCCGTAGGCCGCGGCGCGCTCGGCGAGATGCTCGATGCCGTACTCCAGCCGCGAGGGCGTGGAGTAGGCGTACTGGTTGTTGTCGCATATGAACACGACGGGCAGCCGCCTGACTCCGGCCAGGTTCATCGCCTCGTGGGCGTCGCCGCGGGCCATCGCCCCGTCGCCCGACCAGGCCAGGGCGACCCGCGGCTCGCGGCGGATCTGGAACGCCAGGGCGCAGCCGACCGCGACCGGCATCATCGCCGGCAGGTGGCTGACCATCGCGATCAGCCCCAGGCGGATGTCGGCCATGTGGACGTTGCCGTCCTTGCCCTGCGCCAACCCGTCAGCACGGCCCATGTACTGGGCGAAGATCCTCCACGGCTCGGTGCCGCGCGTGACGTGGACGCCCATGTCACGCTGGATCGGCGCGCCGACATCGTCCGGCCGCATCGCCGTGGCCACGCCCACGGAGGCGCCCTCGTTTCCGCGGCCTGTGTAGAAGCTGCCGGGGATCTTGCCCTGGCGGTACAGGATGTGGCCGCGCTCCTCGATACCGCGCGTGGTCAGCATGTGCCGGTAGATCTGGAGGAGATCCTCGCGGTCGAGGTCGGCTTCCCGGACCTCGGCCGCCGACCCTACCGGCGTGGCTTCGCGAGCTACTGCCATCCTTCACCGCAATATACCCACACCTGCGGCCGGCTAGAACCTCCAACGGGATGAATCGTGGATGGCTGGCCAGTGGCGGGTCAGCGGGAGGCCATGCCGCGGCGAAGCCCATATACGGAGTTCATCTGGGCAAGACGCGGCGTAGCCGCCCGCGCCAGCCCGACGCTGCCGAGCCGCCGCGCGGCATTCCGTTGGAGGTTCTCATAACCCCCCCCGGTGTGAGGCGGGCCGATCCCGAGGTGGATCGGATATGCAAGAATCGGTGCATGGGGCATGATCGGAACCGCGAGCTGGGGGATAGCTGCGGCTTCTGCGTGCGCTGCGGCTGGGGCCGCCGGTTCATGACCGGCGACGAGTCGGCGCTGCCCGCCCACTGCCCCGACTGCGGCGGCAACGTGATCTTCGCCTGCCCCGAGTGCGGTGCGCCGATCGTGTCGCTGATGGGCATCGGCTGCCGCGAGTGCGGCGCGTCTCTGCGGCCACCCGATCTGTTCGGAGTTTCCATCCGCCGCAAGCCCGAGAAAGGTGCGGCTGCGGCGCTTGCGGTTGACGCGCCCTCGCGACCCGGCGATAACGAGAGTACGTCCCTGTGATGCTCGTAGTCATCGTTTCAGCCCTGCTCGGTGCGTTCGGCGCGGCGGTCGCCCTGGCCGTTCGTGAGCGTCGCCGTGCCGGCAGGCTCGAGTACGACGTGGCGCGCCTGCGGGAGGAGGCGGCGATGCTCGAGCGCCGTGATCCCGAGACCGGGCTGTGGAACAGCCGCCACTTCGTCGAGGGCCTGACCCGCGAGATCGAGCGGTCGCGCACCTACGGCCGGCCGGTCGCGTTGGCGCTCGCGTCGGTCGACGGGCTGGAGGAGCAGGGTGACGACACCGAGGAGGCGCTGCGTCTGATCGGCGCCTCGATCGGCGGCAGCGTGCGGTCGCTGGACATCGCCTGCCGAGTGGGCAACGCGGAGTTCGGCGTGATCATGGCCGAGACCGATTCGCGCAGTGCGTCGGTCGCAGCGGAGCGCGTGCTGCGGGCGATGGCAAAGGTACGCTCGCCCCGAGGCCGCCAGCCGCAGGCCGCGGTCGGCATCGCCGCCTGCCCCGCTCACGCCGAGACCTTCGACGAGCTGGTCGAGCGGGCCGGAGCGGCGCTCCGTAGCGCGCGCCGAGCCGTCCGCCGCGACGAGCCCAAGCCGGGCACCGTGACCGTCTCGATGGCGGTCTGGGACGACGGCGAAGAGTAGGCCGCGGTTCGGGCTAGGCTCGAGGCCGATGCGGGAGATCGCTCCGGGCATCCACCGCTGGACGACGCGCCACCCCGAGTGGCACCCGGGCGACTGGGGTGCCGAGGTAGCCTGCTTTGCCGTCCGCGAGCCGGGACGGACGCTGCTGGTCGACCCGCTGGTCGACGGATCCTGGGACGCGCTGGACGGCGTCGTCCACGGCGACGTCGAGACGCTGATCACGATCCCCTACCACGTGCGCTCTGCAGCGGAGTGCGCCGAGCGCTACGGCGGCTCGATCTGGGGCCACCGGGCGTGCCTCAAGCGGCTGGCCAAGGGCGCCCCGTTCCAGGAGCTATCGCCCGAGGCGACTCCAGCGGGGGTACGGCCGACCGTGATCGGCAAGCCGCGCCGGCACGAGATGCCGCTCCTGATCGAGTCGTGCGGCGCGCTGTGCTTCGGAGACGCGCTGGTCGGTGTGCCCGGCAGCGAGGGTCCGCTGCGCATCTGGTTCTGGTCGGACTACAGCGACGCCTGGTACCGGCGGCGCTTCCTGCCGTCGCTGGAGCCGCTCAAGGAGCTGGACGTGCGGGCGGTGCTGGTCACCCACGGCGACTCGGTCGTGAAGAACGCCCGCGCCGAGTTGCGGCGTGGGCTCGAGCGCGAGTCCTGGTATCACCGAAGCGGCTAGACAGCTATACGTTCCGGCCAGGCGATGAGTTTCCACCACCGGTACCGTCCAAGAGGATATGAACGACACCACATGCCATATGTCCATCTCGCTCGACGGCTACGTCGCCGGGCCTGATCAGAGCCTCGAGCATCCACTCGGGCGTCGCGGCATCGAGCTGCACCACTGGCACCTCGACGAGCCGCTGAACGACGGCGATGCCCGCGCCCGGAGCCTGCTGATGCGGCCGCGCGGTGCGTACGTCATGGGTCGCAACATGTTCGGGCCGGTTCGGGGGCCGTGGCAGGAGGACTGGCGCGGGTGGTGGGGAGAAGACCCGCCATACCACGCGCCGGTGTTCGTCCTCACGCATCACGCCCACGATCCGATCGAGATGGCCGGAGGCACGACGTTCCACTTCGTCACCGACGGATTCGACGCCGCTTTTGCGCGCGCCTCCGAGGCTGCGGGCGACCGTGGCGTGGACATCGCCGGCGGTGCGTCCACCGTGCGCCAGGCGCTGCTGGCCGGCGTAATCGACGAGCTCGTCCTCGACATCGTCCCGGTCCTGCTCGGTTCCGGGGAGCGGATCCTCGACGGGATCCCCGACCCTGGCCTGACGCCGGTGGAGGTCATCCACTCCGAGCTGGCCACGCACGTCCGCTACAGCGTCAGTCGCTCTGGCTAGCTCCTGCTTTGGAGCACACCTTCTCCAGCGTCGCAGCGAGCGTCTACGCCCGCGGCCGCCTTCCGCCATGCGTCCGTAAGCTGATCACGGTAGAAGAGCAAGAGAATCCCGCCCACACCGAGCAGCACGAGCTCGTCGAATGGCCCCGGCACGGGCAGCAGCCCAAGCCCACCGCCCCAACGCACGAGCCGCGGGATGCGCCCGTCGTGAACAACGATCTTGACCGCCCGACTGGCTCGTCCGATGAACGCTCTCATTACTCGGACTCTACGTCGGCGCCGCCCCCCTAGGTGAGCTCGCTGCGCCGCTCGAGCAGCACGACGTCGCGCCAGCGGCCGTGGTGCTGACCCAGCCGCTCGCGGACGCCGACGACGCGGAAGCCGCACCGCTCGTGCAGCGCGACGCTGACCCGGTTCTCGGGAAAGACCCCGGCCTGGATCGTCCAGATCCCGGCCTGCTCCGCCTGGGCGACCAGCTCGGTCAGCAACGCCGTGCCGACGCCGCGGCCGGTGGCGGTGGGGTCGACGTAGACGCTGTCCTCGGCCACCCCTCCGTAGACGCAACGGCCCGAGACCGGCGACAGGGCCGCCCAGCCGAGCAGCCGGCCGCCGGCGCGGGCGACCAGCCTCGGCGTCGCCAGGTGCTCGCGATCCCACTCCTCGTACGCCGGCACCTGTAGCTCGAAGCTGGCATCGCCGGTCTCCAGACCCTGGCGGTAGATGACGGCGACGTCCGCCCAGTCCTCGGCCCGCATCGCTTCGATGACGGTGCGGTCAGGGTCGGCCATCGCGCCGGCGGGTCGTCAGACGCGGATCTCGGAGAAGTGGATCACCGTCACCAGGTCGTCCTCGGACACGGTGCGGTTGTAGAGCTGCCCAAGGAAGTGGGCGAACTCCTCGATGTGCCGGATCTCCGGGTTGTCGTGCTGGATCTCGCGCGGCGAGACCTCGTGCAGCGGCTTCACCTCGACCTTGTCGATGACGGCGTCGAAGATCTTCTCCCGCACGTTGAAGCGCTGGCCGGCCAGGACGCTGACGACCATTCCCTTCTTGTACTTCCCTGACTTGTCCCCCAGCCTGATGGTCGCGGTCTTGCGGCGGTGTCTCAGCTGGTCCGCCACGACCGGCGAGTAGAAGTTGAGGGCGTACATCGAGTCGCCATCATAACCCTTGCTTCACACGATCGAGCGCCGTCTGGGCAACGCCGCGTTCGCTCCTGTGCGTCAGGCGCTCTGGCTCGTCGAGCGGGATCCATTCGGTTTCGGACACCTCGACGCGCATCTCGGGCGCGATGTCGCCGAGGCGGCCGCTCCGCCACCGCATCAGGTGGAAGATGACGATCTTGAAGATCCGCTCGCCGTGGAGGGTGTAGACGTAGCGGACGTCGCCCAGCCTGGCGACGGGCTCGGCGACCAGTCCCGTTTCCTCGAGCACCTCGCGGGCTGCGGTCACTGCGGTGGGCTCGCCCTCCTCGATCAGCCCCTTGGGCAGGGCCCGCACTCCGGGCCGCCCGGTCGGCTCGATCGCCGCCATCCACCACCTGCCCCGCATTCGCCGCACCACGACACCGCCGGCGGACAGCTCACGCTTCATCGGCGTCATGGCGCACCCTCTGGGTTCGTCTCTCGGCGCACGGCACGCCGTACTCTGACACGCTGCGTGAGTGAGACGTCTGGCGCTCCTGATCTACTCGATCGTGTTCCTGGACGCGCTCCTGATGTTCGCGATCGTGCCGCTGCTGCCGTCGTACGCGCGCGATCTGGGGCTGTCGACGACACAGGCGGGCATCGTCGTCGCCGTCTACTCGGGCACGGTGCTGGTGGCCGGGCTGCCGGCCGGCCGCGCGGCCGACCGGTTCGGCGCCAGGCAGGTGACGATCATCGGCATCGCGCTGCTCGCCGTCTCGACCGGGGCCTACGGGTTCTCCCACACCTTCCTGGCGCTGCTGGTCGCGCGCATGGGTCAGGGCGTCTCCTCCGCCATCTCCTGGAGTGCCGGTCTGGCCTGGCTGACCGAGGCGACGCCGGTGGAGCGGCGGCCGGCGGCGCTGGGCGCCGCGATGGCGGCCGGCAGCACCGGGGCGCTGGTGGGGCCGGTGGTCGGTGGGCCGTTGGGTGAGCACCTGGGGATCCGGGCGCCGTTCGTGATCTTCGCCGGCGTCGCTGCGGTGTTGACTGTATGGGCATTCTTCGAGCCCGGCGCCCGCGGCCACGCCGACGTGGCGGTCGGTGTTCGCGACTTGCCCCGACTGGCAGCCCGGAACCAGCTGATCGCCGCGGCCCTGCTGGTCACGTTGATCGTCGCGGTGGTGTCCGGGGCGATGGAGACGCTGGTGCCGCTTCACCTCGGAGGCGAGGGCTATTCGGCCGGGCAGATCAGCATCGTGCTTGGGATCGCCGGCGTGCTGGGCGTGCTCTCGAACCTGATTGCCGGGCGCATCTACAACCGGTTCGGCGGGATCCGGATCGCCCGCACAGCGCTGCTTGGATCAGCGGTCGGGATGCTCGCCCTGGCCGCCGCCCAGGCGGCACCGGTCGTCTCGGTGCTCTACATCATCGTGACGCCGACGATCGCGTTCCAGTATGCGGTCTGCTTCCCGCTCTCTGCCGAGGGCGCCCAGCACGAGCGGGTGCCCCAGGGCGTGATTCTGGGAGCCATCAATGTCTGCTGGGGCCTCGGGTTCATGATCGGACCGGCAGCCGGCGCGGTCGTCGCCCAGGCGTTCTCGGAGTCGGCCTCCTACATCCTGGCCATGGTGGTGAGCCTGGGCGGGTTCGCCGCCCTGCGATCTCTGGCACTCTCGCCCCCCGAGTGCCAAGAAACCAGCTTGACGCACCTCCGCTGACTGCTATGATGGCCGCTGGCACTCCACCTCTGCGAGTGCCAACAGCAAGGGTCTAGAACACCTAACGGAGGTAGCATGGATCTGAAGCCTCTGGGCGACCGCGTGATCGTCTCTGTCCTCGACGAGGAAGAGACCACGGTCAGCGGCATCGTCCTGCCGGATACGGCGAAGGAGAAGCCGCAGCGCGGCAACGTCCTCGAGGTCGGCCCCGGCCGCTACGAGGACGGCAAGCTCGTCCCGCTCGACGTGAAGAAGGGCGACGAGGTCATCTATTCCAAGTACGGCGGCACCGAGGTCAAGGTCGGCGGCGAGGAGTATCTGATCCTCCGCGAGTCCGACATCCTGGCCAAGGTCGCCACCTCCAAGGTCAAGGCAAAGGCGTAGGAGAGCGAATGGCACACAAGGAGCTCAAGTTCAATGAGGATGCGCGTCGCTCGCTTCAGCGCGGCGTTGACATCCTGGCGGATGCCGTCAAGGTGACGCTCGGCCCCAAGGGCCGTTACGTGGTGCTCGACAAGAAGTTCGGCGCCCCGACGATCACCAACGACGGTGTCACCATCGCCCGTGAGATCGAGGTCGAGGACGTCTTCGAGAATCAGGGCGCCCAGCTCGTCCGCGAGGTCGCCACGGCGACCAACGACGTCGCTGGTGACGGCACCACGACAGCGACCGTTCTGGCGCAGGCCATCGTCCGCGAGGGCCTGAAGAACGTCTCGGCCGGCGCGAACCCGATGGCGCTGAAGCGCGGCATCGAGGCGGCTGTGGGTGCCGTGGTCGGGGACATCAAGTCCCAGTCCAAGGAGATCTCCGGCAAGGAGGACATCGCCCGCGTCGCCACCATCTCGGCCCGCGACCGCGAGATCGGCGATGTCATCGCCGACGCGATCGAGAAGGTCGGCAAGGACGGCGTCGTGAACGTCGAGGAGGGCCAGACATTCGGCCTCGAGCTCGAGTTCACGGAGGGCATGCAGTTCGACAAGGGCTACCTGTCGCCCTACATGATCACGGACTCCGAGCGCATGGAGGCCGTGCTGGACGACCCCTACATCCTGATCGCCAACCAGAAGATCGGTGCGGTCAAGGACATCCTGCCCGTGCTCGAGCAGGTCATCCAGGCCGGTCGCCCGCTGGTGATCGTGGCCGAGGACGTCGAGGGCGAGTCGCTCGCCACCGTCGTCGTCAACAAGCTGCGCGGTACGTTCACCGCCGTCGCCGTCAAGGCGCCGGGCTTCGGTGACCGCCGCAAGCGCATGCTGGAGGACATCGCCATCCTGACGGGCGGCGAGGTCATCACCGAGGAGATGGGCCTGAAGCTGGAGAACACCACGGTGTCGCAGCTGGGCCGGGCCCGCAAGATCGTCGTCGACAAGGACTCGACGACCATCATCGACGGTGCCGGTGACGGTGACGCGATCAAGGGCCGGATCAAGCAGATCAAGGCTGAGATCGAGTCGACCGACTCCGATTTCGACCGCGAGAAGCTGCAGGAGCGGCTGGCCAAGCTGGCCGGCGGCGTCGCGGTGGTCAAGGTCGGCGCTGCCACCGAGACCGAGATGAAGGAGAAGAAGCACCGCGTCGAGGACGCGCTGCAGGCCACCCGGGCCGCCCTCGAGGAGGGCATCGTTCCGGGCGGCGGCGTGGCGCTGCTCCATGCGATCAAGGCCGTCGAGGCCGAGAAGCTGACCGGTGACGAGAAGACGGGCTCCGAGATCGTCAAGCGCGCGCTCGAGGAGCCGCTCCGCCAGCTGGCCGAGAACGCCGGCCTGGAAGGCTCGGTTGTCGTCAACGAGGTCCGCAACGCCAAGTCGGGGCAGGGCCTCAACGTGGACAGCGGCGAGATCGTCGACATGGTCAAGGCCGGGATCATCGATCCCGCCATGGTCACCCGCTCGGCGCTGCAGAACGCGGCGTCGATCGCCAAGAACATCCTCACCACCGAGGCAGTGGTGGCCGAGGCTCCGGAGAAGAACGCCCCCGCCCCCATGGGCGGCGGCATGCCGGACATGATGTAAGGCGGAGACGCCCTACGGCACAGACAACGAAGGGCCCGGCACCGCCGGGCCCTTCGTGTTTAAGCGGCGACGGGAGGCCCGCCGCAGCGATCCTCCCGTCAATGCACCGCGTGTTCCCCCATCCGCGCCAGAACACTTGAGTACAGGGTACGAGGCTCGCGTATTCTGTCAAGCTGACACCGGTTCCCCACGGGGTATCTACGGGGTGAACGTACGGGGCCCGAAGGTGATGAAGATGAGCGCTGCCAGCAGCATCGGAGAGACCGTCTTCACCAGCGTGTCGACCCGCTCGCTGCCGCCGAGGTCGGCGAGCGCCCAGAAGAACGGGAACCCGACCATGCCGAACCGGCCGATCGACACCAGCAGCCCGCCGGTGGTCGGCAGGATCACCAGCGCGGCGCAGTAGACCAGGTACTCGCCGGGGATCTTCATCTTCCACGCCTTGTAGAACAGGCCGCACCACAGCACGGTGAATGCCGCGTGGACCAGGTACCGGAGGTGGCCGTTGAGGAACGCGCTGCCGAGGGCCTTGACGAAGACCACCGGCAAGATCGACGCGCCGCGGCCCCAGCCGCGCACCTGGGCATGGAAGAGCGCCCGCGAGTCGCCCGTACGCCACCACAGGAACCCGAAGAAGGCCAGCTCGGCAGCCGGCAGCAGCAGGATCGGGAGATAGGATTGCCAGCGCCAGCGATCCTGCTTCCACGTCCGCCAGGCCAGTGCCGGAATCAGGGCGATGCCGACCGGCCGGGCGAGCACGGCCAGCGCGCCGGACGCAGCGCCCCACCAGCGGTGCCCGTGCCAGGTGAGGGCGAAGCAGCCCAGGGCGCAGAGCAGGAACAGGCTCTCGGCGTAGGGGAGCGAGAAGACGAAGCTGAGCGGGAAGATGGCGAGGTAGAGCACCGTGCGGCGAGCCATCGCCTCGTCGTAGCGGCCCAGCGTCATCCGGTAGAGCAGGCACAGCGCGGCCGCGAAGAACAGCGACGACAGCACTGTCCCCCACAGCGTCAGCGGCCCGGGCAGCCAGGACAGCGTCCACCATGTGGCCGGGTAGAGGGGGAAGAACGCGGCCGTGTTGCCATGGCCGACGGAGGGGTCGTACCAGAACTGGGCGATCCAGCGGTACCAGACGGCGTCCCAGTCCCCCAGCGACGAGAAGAACGCGTGGTAGGTCACGCCGGAGCCGCGCGGCGTCCGGTTCGTCCAGCCCTGCATGGCGATCAGCAGGTAGACCGCGATCCGGCTGGCCGCCCAGACTGTGAGGGGATAGCGGTACGCCCGCAGCCCGGCTCTCACTCGGGCCAGCCCTGCCGCCTCCAGAACCACAGCACGCCGTACAGGGACGCCGTCGCGTACACGAAGCCGATCAGGAGGTCGACCACGTAGTGGTTTGCCGTGTACACGGCGGCGAAGCATTGAATCACCGGGTAGAGGAACGCCACGTACGCCGTCCATCGCCAGCGAGTGTTCCACACCAGGGTGGCGATGAACAGGAAGATCAGGAACGAGTAGCCGCCGTGCAGCGACGGGATCGCGGCGTAGCTGTTGCCGTCAACCAGGTGGTAGAGCGGGCCGGCGTCCGTCGGCAGCGGCGACGATGCCTGCTGCACGCCGGCCGGGCTCGCCAGCGCAGGAATCAGCCCCGCCTGGGCCGCTGCCCAGGGCGGCGCCGCCGGGAACAGGGCGAACGTGAGCGCTCCTGTGTAGCTGAGCACCAGAAGCGTGGCGGCGAAGCGGTAGAACAGCGCCCGCCGCTTCAGCCACAGGCAGAAGGCGAGGGTGGGCGGCACGATGAAGTGGATGTGCAGCGCCGCCGAGAGGACCTGGTCGTACCACTCCAGATGGCCCGTCCAGAGCCAGTTCTGGAGGACGACGGTGGGGACGTGGCCAAAGAACAGGAACTTCTCGGCGTCGAGCTGCGGCAGGTAGTACGGCGCTGAGTGCACGATGTGGGCGATTCCGCGACACTCCTCGTACCAGACGATCAACAGCACGAAGGGAACGAAATCGAGCATGAACCGGCGGCCGCGGCCGATCACCAGGGCCGGGGCGAGCAGCACCAGGATGTAGCGGTCGGGAGTCAGCGAGACCCCGAACGTGAGCACCTGCGCAGTCAGGGCGATCACGAACGCGACGCCCGCCAGGAACCAGGTGGCGGCGTCGATGTCGGCACGTGGTGGCCCCCACTCTGGGCGGCGGCGCTTGCTGCCCTGCTGGCCGTCGCTGTCCGGCTGCCCTTCCTGCACGCCCCCCTGACCGCCGACGAGGGTGGATACGCGGAGGTCGCCAGGCTGTGGAGCGCCGGCGCGTCCCTCTACGGGGGCGCCTGGGTCGATCGCCCCCAGGGGCTGCTGCTGATCTTTCGGGCGATCCTGCATGTGGATGGAGGGTCGGCCGTCGCGTTTCACGTCGCGGCGGCCGTTGCCGCAGCCGGTGTGGTGGTGGCCACGATGGTCGTCTGCGCTCGGCTGGCGGGCAGGATACCGGCAACCATCGCCGGACTGCTCCTGGCAACTGTCGGCGCCTCGCCGTTCATCGAGTCGTTTACCTTCTCAGGTGAGTTGCTGGCTTCGCTGGTAGCGGTGCTCTCCCTGATCGCGTTTCTGCTCTACCTGCGGCACGACGCCTGGCCCTGGCTGGTCGCCTGCGGGCTGCTGACCGGGTGTGCGGTGATGATCAAGCAGTCGGGGTTCGACGCCGGGCTGGCGGCGGTCGCGTTCCTGCTCCTTACCCGCCGCAGCCGCGGACTGATCCCTGCCGCTGTGATCGTGGCCACCGCGGCAGTCCCCGTGCTGGTCGGCTTCCTGTCTGCCTCCGACCAGGGGAACTGGTGGTACGCGATGGTCACCTACCGCGGCCAGGGCGACTCGATCCTGTCAGGCTCGATCGGCGAGCGCTGGCACCAGTTCCGGGAGTCGGTGGTGCCGGTCCTCAAGGCCGATGCCCCGCTCTTCCTGCTGGCGGCATACGGCTGGCGAACGAGCCCGCTGCTCGCCCGCCTGTGGCTGGGCGCCGCGACCCTCGGCGTCCTGGGTGGCGGCAACTTCCACAACCACTACTACATCCAGCTCGGGCCGCCGCTGGCGATCCTGGCCGGATGGGGCGCCGCGCGCGCGATCGAGCGTCGTTCGGGACTGGTTGCCGGCGCCGCGGTCGGGCTCGCTCTCTGGGCCGCGTACTTCACGGTGCCGCTCTGGTTCGACAGCCCGGTCGCCCAGGCCCGCGCGGTCTTTCCCGGCGACGGCCACCTGCAGCATGACGGGCCGGTGATCGCCTACATCCGTTCCCACACGCGGCCCGGCCAGCGGATCTTCGTGATGTGGGCGGCCGCCAATGTCTACTACCTGAGCGACCGCAGGCCGGCTGTTCGCTACCTGTGGTACCGCAATATCCAGGCCATTCCGGGCGCCCTGGCCGGTGTCCGCAAGGTGCTGGCCGGGCCGGATCCGCCCGTCCTGATCGTCGGGGAGCAGCCGGCCGGCGATCTCGACCGCTCCGGCCTGACCGGCAGGCTGCTCGCGCGCCGCTATCAGCGGGTTACGACGGTCAGCGGAATCCCTATCTACCGGCTGCGGCAGTGATCGTCTCGACCAGCCGCACGGTCAGCTCGATGCGGCGCTCCAGGGTCTCGATCTCGATCCACTCGTCCGGCGTGTGGTCGGAGCCCCCCACCGGGCCGAGGCCGTCGATAGTGGGGATCCCCTCGGCTCCCGTCCAGCAGCCATCCGATACGCCGCCGGAGAGCTCCTCGCCGACGGCCAGCCCGAGCTCCGCCGCGTGCCGCAGCGCTGCCTCGACGAGCCAGCCGGTACGCGGCATCGGCGGCCAGGTGCCGCGGTCGAGGATCTCGAGCGAGACGTCGTCGTAGGGGCTGGGGCGGACCAGCTCGGCCTCCGCGTAGGAGAGGTCGGAGGGGTCGCTGCTGCGGATGTCGATCGTGCCGCGGGCGTGACCCGGGACGGTGTTCGCCGCGTCACCGCCCGCCACGGTGGTGATCACCGAGGTCATCTCCGGCCGGCCCGCGGCCAGACCCTCGATGCGCAGCACCTCGTGTGCCAGCGCGGTGACGGCGCTGCGTCCGCGGGCGGTGTCTGCTCCCGCGTGTGCCGGGCGGCCGGTGACCTCCAGCGTGCGCCAGACCGCGCCCTTGCGGGCGCTGACCACGTCGCCGTTGGCCCGACCGCACTCGAACACCAGTGCAGCGTCAGCCTTCCGCGCCTCGGTGCACACGGCGGGCGCGCGGAGGCGGACCTCCTCGTCGGCGCAGACCAGCAGCCGCAGCTCTGCGAACGAGCCCGGCCGCCGGGCAAACGTTTCGAGGGCGTGGACGGCGAGCACGAGCCCGCCCTTCATGTCGGCCACGCCGGGGCCGAAGCAGCGGTCGCCGTCGCGCCGGAACGGCCGCTCGGCGGCGGCGCCCATCGCGAACACGGTGTCGGTGTGCCCGAGCAGCGCGACCCTGCCGTGGCCGCTTCCGCGCCGGGAGAGCACCATGCTCCGAGCGGGGTTGTCGGGCTCGGCAACCCAGCGGCGGTCGAAGCCGGCGGGCTCCAGCCACCCGGCGATTCGCTCGGCCACCTGTTCCTGCTCGGTGCCGCGGGACGGCGAGTCGATGTTGACCAGCTCGGCCAGCCGCGAACAGAACAGTTCAGCGCTCAGAAGCCGTAGCGCTCCTCGCGCCAGGGGTCACCCTCGTTGTGGTAGCCGTAGCCCTCCCAGAAACCGGGCTTGTCGACGTCGCTCAGCTCCAGCCCGCGAAGCCACTTCGCGCTCTTCCAGAAGTAGCGCGAAGGGACGACCAGCCGGACGGGGCCGCCGTGCTCCGCGGTCAACGGCGCTCCCTCGGCCTCGACGGCGACCAGTGCGTCGTCGTCCAGCAGCGCCTCCAGCGGCAGGTTCGAGGTGTAGCCGTTCTCCGCGTGGGCGATCACGAACCGGACGCTGTCGAGCGGCTCGGCCTGCTCGATCAGCGTCCGCGCGGGTACGCCCTTCCAGGGCATGTCCAGCTTCGTCCAGCGCGTCACGCAGTGGATGTCCGACTGCTGCTCACGCATCTCGATCGCGGTGAGCTCCTCGTAGGAGAGCCGGATCGGATGCTTGACCAGTCCGAACACCCGCAGATCCCAGGTTGGGACGTCGACCTTCGGCACCCCACCGGCGTGCAGCACCGGCCACTTGTCGGTGTAGTACTGCCCGGGCGGGATCCGGGCTGGATCGACACCGGCCTCGCGGGCCTTGCGGTCGACGTTGGAGCGGAACAGTGTCATGGGCGGGAATCGTAGTGGCGCGAGCGCGGCCGACTACCCTTCAGGCATGACCGCCGTGCTCGACCGCAGCCTGATCTCCGTGACCGGCCCCGACGCGCCGAAGTATCTGCAGAGCATGCTCACCAACGACGTCGAGCGCGTCGTGCCCGGCGGCGGCGTGTACGCCCTGCTGCTGACGCCGAAGGCGCGGATCATCGCTGACCTCGAGGTGTTCGGCGTGGGCGACGGCGAGTACGTGCTGGGCACCCCCGTCGAGGCGCGCGGGGCCGTGCTCCAGGCGCTGGTGCGCTCTCGGTTTCGCAGCAAGGTCGAGCTGGAGCCGGTCGAGGGCGGGGTTGCGTGGGGGAACGCGGAGGCGGCGCGGGCCACGCTGCAGACGCCGGCAGGCCCGGAAGCGTTGGTCGACTCGGCTGCGCCGGCTGACCCCTCACCGGAGTGGGAGATCGCCCGCGTCGAGGCCGGTCAGCCGCGCTACATGCACGAGTTCAATAGCGACTCGATGCCTGCCGAGGCGGGCGTCGTCGATCGCGCGGTCAGCTTCACCAAGGGCTGCTACCCCGGACAGGAGCCGGTAGCCCGGCTGTTCTACCGGGGTCACGTCAACCGCGGCGTACGCGGGCTGCGCCTGGCCGGACCGGCCGATCCAGGCGCCGAGGTGACGCATCAGGGCAAGCCGGTGGGACGGCTCACGTCTCCCGTCGATTCGCCCAGGTTCGGGCACATTGCGCTTGCCATCCTCAGGCGCGAGGTGGAGGACGGAGCCGTGCTCAGCGCCGGCGGAGTGGAGGCTCTGGCCGTCCCTTTGCCGTTCACACAGTCGTAAACACTTTGCGGTTGTGGTTGCTGCCGTCCTGCCGGTGCCGTACGCTCGCTTGAGTGTTTGAAACCACTCGGGACAGTGAGACGCTCCTCTCCGATGCTTCCCTGATGGTGGGCCTCGGTCAGTTCGACGAGGCCGAGGAGACGCTCGTGCTGGTCCTCCGCCGAGCGGACGCCGCGGAGGACGACGACCTCGCCAGCAGGGCCTACGAGGGGTTGGGGACGATCGCCACCCGACGCGGGAGGGAGACGCGTGCCCGGGAGCTGTTCGAGCGTGCGGTCGAGCGGGGCGGCGAGCCCGATCCCGCGGATCGGCCGTGGCTGTACCTCGAGCTCGGCCGGGTGCTCAGCTCGGTCGGCGAGCCGCAGCAGGCTGCGGACCTTCTCCAGTGGGCTGTCGACCGCCTCGGCGAATCCGGCGATATCGCCATCGTCGCGCGGTTCACCACGTTCCTCAGCTACGCCCTGGCCGACTTCGGTGAGTACGGCCGGGCCAACGCGGTGCTGAGCGAGCTGCTTCGCGACCGCGCCGAGGAGATCGACGACATCACCAGTCAGCGCGTCAACTACGCGCTCACGCGGCTGAGCCACAACACCGGGAGAACCGACCAGGCGATCGTCTACGGCGAGCGCACCATCACCGCGGCGCTCGCCACCGGCGATGCAACCGCGATCTTCGACAGCTACCTGCTGGCCGCGGCCACACAGCTCGACGCAGGCAACACCACCACGGCCCAGGAGCTGCTGGGCTCCGCCCGCGGCGCGATCGGCGCCCACGCCCCCTCCGACGTCGACATGGGCTTTCTGCTGATCGACGAGGCCCGCTGCGCGCTCCAGCTGGACGACCAGCCCGTGGCGCTGGAGCGGGCGCTGGAGGCGGTCGAGCTGCTGAGCGACATGTCCATGCCGGGGTTGTTCGGCCTTGCCCAGCTGACCCTGGCCCGGGTGCGCGAGGCCGGCGGTGACCCCGAGCGGGCCGACCGCGCCTACCGTGCAGCGATCGAGGGTCTGCGTCGCCAGAACGGCTGGAACACCGACCTGGCCAAGGCCTACCGGCGCTACGGCAAGTTCCTGCGCACCCAGGGTCGTGACGCGCTGGCCCTGGAGATGCTCGAGAACGCCTCCGACCTGCTGCCGGGCAGTTCCGCTTAGACCCGGCTGCCTAGACCCAGCCCTGTCGCTGGCGCGTGCCGGCGAACTCGTAGATCAGCCGCCCGCCGTGCGTGAAGCCCTGCTTGGTATAGAAGTCGGGGATTCCCAGCTCCTGGTCGTCGGGCGTCACCCGCAACTCGATCGAGGAGATGCCGCGGCGCCGGCACTCGGCGACCGCGGTGCGCAGGAGCTGAGCTCCCAGGCCCCTGCCGCGGGCCGACGGCTGTACCCAGATCTCCTCGATCTCGGCGCTGCAGCCGCCCCCGGCCGAGATGCGGATGGTGGTCGTCGCCACGCCGCGGTCGTCGGCCAGCGTGAAGAACCCGCGGCCAGGGTCGGCGAGGATCGCCTCCACGTTTTGCTGGAGGTGCTCGACGACCCGCCCCTCGTGACTGAAGAACGATCGCAGCAGCTTCGTGACCAGCGCTGAGTCGCCCATCGTGGCGAGCCGCATCACGACTCCACTCCGCAGTAGTCGACGGCCGCCAGTGCGAGCGCCTGGGAGCAGCGCACCAGGTCGTCGACCGGCACGTACTCATCGATCGTGTGCGCCCAGGCGATGTCGCGGGGCCCGAAGCCGATCGACGGCGTCTCGCCGAACCTGGTGAAGGTGGCGGCGTCGAACCAGGAGTCGAGGCCGCCCAGCCGTGACGGCTCGCCGACGCGCTCGCTGGCCGCCAGCGTCGCCGCGACGAGCGGATGCTCGGGATCTACCTCCGCGGGTGGGATGTCCAGCGTCCAGTTCACTGTCGGCGGATTCTCCGCCAACCACGGGTCGGCCGCCGCCGCATCGGCGAACCACCGCTCAACCTCGGCCTCGACCAGGGTCCCCCAGCCGTCGTCGTCGGCGTTGGCCGGCAGGTACATCAGCTCGCAGGTGAGCGATGCCGATGCCGGGTAGGTCACGGTCCACTCCCCGCCCTTGACGATCACCGGGACGATGTCGCTGGGCGAGAGGTAGGGGTGCTGCTTGTCGGCGCGACCGCGCCACTCCTCGCGAAGCGTCGCGACCGCGTCGAGCACGATTCCCAGCTTCTCGATGGCATTCACCGCCCCGCCGGAGCGCCAGTGAGGCTGGGCCAGCTCGGCATGGCCGGGCCTGCCGAGCACCGTGATGGTCGGTGTCAGCGACCCGCGGCACGCGACCCACACCTCGAACGCCGTCGGCTCGGTGACGATGCCGGCGTCGGCCTTGACGCCGTGGCGCACCGCGGCCAGGCCGCCGGCCCCGGACGACTCCTCGTCGGTCACGGTGTTGACGATCAGATCGCCCCGCAGCGTGACGCCCAGGCGCGAGAGCACCTCGGCGGCGTAGACCATGCAGGCCACCCCGCCCTTCATGTCGCAGGCGCCGCGCCCGTACAGGTTGCCGTCGCGCACCTCGGCCTGGTTGGGGTCGCTCGTCCAGCGGTCGCGGGGCTCCGACGAGACAACGTCGATGTGGCCGTTGAACAGCAGGCTCCTGCCTCCGCCGCTGCCGGCGAACCGGGCGGCCATCTGAGGCCGGCCCTCGAACGACAGACCCGGCGGCATCTGACGCGACCCGGCCACGTCGGCGGGGTCCGGCTCCCAGATGTCGACGGCTGCGCCGGCGCGGTTCAGGCGGTCGCCGAGATAGGCCTGAAGATCGGCCTCGTCGCGCGCCGGCTCGTCGCCGCCGCGTGCTGTTGTGTCGAAGCCGACCAACGCTGACGTGAGCCCCACAAGCTCCTCCCGCCCCCGCTCGACCGCCTCCAGGATCCGGCTCTCCAGGTCCACGGTCGGCGATGATAGGTGATGAGTGAGCGGGCAGGACCCACACCAGCCGAGCCGTGAGCAGATGCGGCGGCGTCGGACCGAGGCCAGGCGCCGCGCCGTGCGCCGCCGGCGGACAGTTGCCGCAGCGGTGCTGCTGCTGGCTCTCCTCGGACTGGGCGTGGCGGTCGCCGGGCTGCTCGACGGCGGCTCCGGATCGGCGTCTCCGGGAGGCTCGACACACCGCAGCGACCCGCCCGGTAGCGATCCCAAACGCACCTCGTCGACCACGACGCAGCCGGCCGCGACCACGCGGCCACACGGCACCGGCACGTTCACGGTCGCCGCGGTCGGCGACACGATGCTCGGCCGCGCCGGGTACCTGCCGTCCGATCCGGGCGACTACTTCAACGGTGTGCGCAGTGCTCTCCACGGCGACGTGGTGTTCGGCAATCTCGAGGGGACGCTGACCAACGCGACGGTCGGCAAGTGCGGCGCCCGGCCGGCGGCCGACTGCTTCGAGTTCCGGGTGCCGCCGGAGTTTGCCCACGATCTCCGCCAGGCCGGGTTCACGCTGCTCAGCCAGGGCAACAACCATTCGTTCGACTACGGGCAGGCCGGGCTGGACAGCACGATCTCGGCGCTCGACCACTCCGGCATCCGGCACACCGGCCGCACCGACGAGATCACCTACGTCCGTTCGGGCAACCTCAAGATCGCGTTCATCGGGTTCGGGCCCTACCCCAACAACGCTCCGCTGAACGACTTCCCTGCCGCCCGCGCACTGATCCACGAGGCCGCCCAGCATGCCGACATCGTGGTGACGTCGATGCATGCCGGCGCCGAGGGCGTCGCCGCCGAGCACCTGACCGGGCAGGACGAGATCTACCTGGGTGAGAACCGTGGCAACCCCGAGGCGTTCGCCCACATGGCGATCGACGCCGGCTCCGACCTGGTGCTCGGCAGCGGGCCGCACGTGCTGCGGGCGATGCAGGTCTACCACAAGCGGCTGATCGCCTACAGCCTGGGCAACTTCGCGGGCTATCACAACTCCGGCCTCGACGGCGACCTCGCGGTGTCAGCGATCCTGCAGGCGAGGCTGGCGGCCGACGGCCGTTTTCTGGCTGCGCACGTCGTGTCGGTGCGCCTCGCCGGGGCAGGTCAGCCTGAGCTGGATTCCACGGATGCAGGCGCCCAGCTGATTGAGCGGCTGTCACGCGAGGACCTGGGGAGCGCGGGGGCCCGTATCTCCCCGTCTGGCGCAATCACCTAAAGGGGTGGCCGCGTCGGCCCGCCAGCTTCGCGAATGATCCCCCTTTAGGGGGAATCCCCGGCAGGGGTTGTGGCTTATCACGAGGGGGACGCTCCCCGGAACTTCCCCTGGCTCCCCCATCAGCTCCCTCGGTACACCGCACCGTTTGCCAGGCGGTTTCGGAAGCGCCCATCGGTGCTCCGACCTCTGAAGGGAGGTGCGAGGAATGATCAAGTGGAACTATCGCGTCACCCGCGTCGCTCTGGCGCTCGGTGCCATCGCCGCTTTTGCTCTTGCCAGCGGCGCTCAGGTCAAGTGGGGCTGATCCCCGGCTCCCTGCGGATTTACCGCTAACACTCATCGGACGTTCGTCCGATATCTGGTGAGACTCCAGTGACGAACGCGTCGACTACCTATCCGCCCCGGCTACTTCGGTACGCGGCTGCGATCATTGCGGCCTGTATTCCGGTAGTGGTCGGGGCTGCGGTACTTGTGGTGGCGCACCCCCCGAGCGCCAACACGATCGCCGGCGCGTGTGTGTTTCTAGCCGCCGCCGTGGCGGCCGAGTTCAAGCCCGTTCCGCTCGACGAGAAGGGCGGCCACTCGGTCTCGCTGGCGATCGTCTTCCTGCTCTCGATGCAGGTGCTCTTCGGGTGGCAGTACGCCGCGCCCGCCGCGATGATCAGCATCATCGTGGTCGGGATCTCGGAGCGGGCCCCGACCCTGCGGACGTCGTTCAACGCGGCGTCATGCTGCCTGTCGGCGTTCATGTCGGCGGTGCCCGGCTTCGTGCTCGGGTGGCACCACCTTCAGCCGCAGGAGTTTGGCCGTCTCAGCCTGTTGGTCTTCCTCGGCGGCGTCGCCTACATATCGACGAACGTTCTCACCGTCGCCGGGGTGGTGGCGATCTACCAGAACGTCTCGCTGCGCTCGGTCATCGACGACTACGTGCGCCACTCCGGCCCGGCGTTCGGGATCATGGCATTCATCGCCGCGCTGGCCACCACCCTGTGGCTGGTCAATCCGCTGTTCGAGCTGCTGCTGGCCGGCCCGCTGTTCGCGCTGGCGCTGTACCAGCGCTACGCCTACCGCACCGTGGTCGCGACGCGCGACGCCGAGACCGACGCGCTTACCGGCCTGCGCAACCACCGGTCATTCCAGACCGACCTCCGCGAGTCGCTGGCGCTGTCGCACTCGACGAACTCACGGCTCTCGCTGGCGCTGATCGACATCGATGACTTCAAGAGCATCAACGACCGCTTTGGCCACCCGGTGGGAGACCAGGTGCTGATCCTGCTCGCGAGCATCCTCCGCGACGAGTACGGCATCAACCAGGCGTACCGGATCGGCGGCGAGGAGTTCGCAATGCTGCTGACCGACGAGACCAGCCAGCAGGCGTACGCCGCTGTCGAGCGCCTGCACGCCCGGCTCTGGCAGACCGAGTTCATGCACAGCGAACCGGTGACCGTCAGCGTCGGCATCGCCTCGTACCCGGACTCGGCCAACGACCGGGACGAGCTCCTGCGGGTCGCGGACGGGGCGCTCTACTGGGCCAAGAATCACGGCAAGAACCGGTCCTGCGTCTACAGCCCCAACGTCGTTCGCATCTACACGCCGGAGGAGCTCGCCGAGACGGCAGAGCGCAGCGCCCGGCTCCGCGCGGCCGAGAGCCTGATCCGCGTGGTGGACGCCAAGGACACCTACGCGACCACCCACTCCCAGTCGGTGTCGCGGCTGGTGGAGGGGATCGCGCGGTCGATGGACCTCGACGAGGAGACGGTGGAGCAGGTGCGGCTGGCCGGCCTGCTGCACGACCTCGGCAAGATCGCCATCCCCGACCGGATCCTGCAGAAGCCCGGCAAGCTCGACCCCGACGAGCTGAAGACCATGCGCGAACACGCCGAGCTTGGATACCGCCTGCTGGAGGGCCTCGGCGTGTCGCCGGTCGACCGCTGGATCCGCCACCACCACGAGTGGTGGGACGGCTCCGGCTACCCCCTGGGCCTGGCCGGCGAGGACATCCCGCTGGGATCCCGCATCATCCTGGTCGCGGACGCATACGACGCGATGACGTCGGATCGCGTGTACCGCGCCGCGGGAACCTCCGAGGAGGCGATCGCCGAGCTGCGACGCCGGTCGTGGACGCAGTTCGACGCACGCATCGTCACGGCGCTCGAGCGGTATCTGGAGTCGAGGCCTGAAACGTCCGCGCGGCGCGCGACCGGCTGATGGCTCTCCTGCTCGCAGTCCTGCCGGGGATCGCGGTCGGGCTCCTGCTCGGCGGCCGGATCGGCCGGCTGGCCGACCTCAGGCTGAGGGCCCTCTGGCTGTTCTACGCGGCGATCGCCCTGCAGCTGGTCGCATACCCCTCGGTGATCATGCCCTACGCCGTCCCAGACCGGGCGGCCATCGGACTGCAGGTGCTGTCCTACGCCGCGCTGATCACCGTCACCGTGATCAACGCCCGCGTACCGGGCATGGTGCTGGCCGGAGCCGGCATGCTCGCCAACCTGGCTGCAATCCTGGCCAACGGCGGCCACATGCCTGCCCTGCCCTCCGCGATGCGGGCCGCCGGGCTGACCTACACCGGCGTGCACAACAACAGTGTCGCCGACGCCTCGCCCCACCTTTCCTGGCTGGTCGATCGCTTCGTCGCGCCGAGCTGGCTCCCGGGCGCCAACATCTACTCGCTTGGGGACATGCTGATCGTGCTCGGCGTGATCGCCCTGGTCGCGGCGGGCATGGGCGCGCGGCTGCCGTTCCTGCGCCCGCTCGCCGGCTCGCAGCTAGACCGGCGGCCGTACCGGGGGAGCCCGGTTGAACTGCAGCTCGCGCTCTACCATGAAATGCGCCGTCGTGGTCATGTGCAGGTCGGTGACCAGAAGCGTCCGCCGATCGACCGTGATCCGAAAGACCACGGGCCCGCTCGGCTCGCCCACCGCTAGCGTCACGTCGAGCGTGCGCGGCGTCTGCGACGCGACGTAGGCGGCGGTTGCCCCTGGCGCCCAGTAGGGATCAGGCTCCTGCTGGCGGGGTGTCTTCGAGCGCTTCCAGGTCGCCTGGCCGGCCTGGCGGTCCCAGCGGTCGAAGCCGATGATGCGCGAGTCAAGGCCGCCGTGGACGTCGATCGACACCCGGTCAGGAGCCTGCACCACGTAGGTCGTGTCGACGGCGTGCTTGGCGTCGGAGGCGAGATGGTTCTCGGCGCGGAACGAGCGGAGGTTGCGGAACGCGATCGCGGTCTCGGCGACCAGATGACGCGCGGGCGCCGCGTCGGCCGCCGGCAGCTCGAGCGTGCCGGCCACCGGGTGCGCACGGGTCGGCCGTGACACGCGGACCCCGATCGCAGCAGCCGTTGCCGGCGTGGGCACCACGTAGCAGACGGTGGCCGTTCCCTGGCACGGCTCGGCCAGCCGGCCGCCGGCGACGATCAGCACGTTCCGCGGCGAGGAGCCGCTCTGGGAGAGGAGCGTCAGCCGCAGGCGGTGGCGGCCCATGCGCTGCCCGATCACCGCCAGGTCTGACGCTTCGGCCCCCGCCACCGGCCCGACCCGCAGCGGCTGGGGCGCCGTGCCGGGGACGGTCGGGGCCGGCCCGATCGAGAGCGTCGTCTGCCACCGGCGGCCATCCGCGATCAGCACTGCGGGCAGCGTGCCTGCCGGAAGGCGGGGCACGAAGCCGCCCAGCGTGCCGTTGCCGAGCGGACGCAGCGCTGCGGAGACCGTACGGCCGGGCGTGGTCACGCGGAGCACTGCGCTGGTGGCGCCGTTCACCGGCTTCAGGCTGACCGCGTTCTGGCCGGCCAGCCCCGGCCAGAGCCGCAGCTGGCCGCCGCCCAGCCGGATCGACGCCACGCCGCCCGCAGGAGGCGCCGCGTCCTGGGCGGGGGCATTCGCCGGCGCCAGGTTGGTCAGCACCGCGACGGCCGCGACCACCGCCACTCCGATGGCCAGCTCGGCTCTCACGTTTCGCCCCAGCTTCCCGAAGTCGGTCAGGATCGCGCGGTTCCGGTATCCGATCACAAGCAGCACCGCGAACAGGACGGTCTTTGCGATCAGCACTCGGCCGTAGCCGGTCGTCCACAGCTCGGAGACCGAGCTGACCTCCCACAGCGCCCGGATGACGCCTGACACGGCCAGCACGATGACGCTGACCAGGGCGATCTGCGAGAAGCGCCGGGCCAGCTGCTCGCGAACGCGGGCCTGGTCGCCGGCGGGGAGCCCGCGGGTCGCATGGGGCGTCACCGCCAGCATCTGGGCCAGGCCGCCGAGCCAGACGGCCGCCGCGCCGATGTGGACGACGTCGACCACCACCGTCAGCCAGTCGCTGCCGGCGTCCGTCGCGTGACCGGACAACGCAGGCACCGCCAGCGCCCAGACGCCTGTCACCAGCGCCGCCGGGCCCAGCACCAGCAGCAGCTTGCTGCGATCGGCCACGGCGTAGGCGAGGGCAGCCAGCACCGTGAACACGGCGGTCAGGTCGACGCCGCGCCCGAACTCGCGTCCGAACCGGGTCGCATCCAGTGCCGACGCGACGGGGCCGTTGTGGTTGAACGCCTGCCAGAACGAGACCCCTGCGACCTCGGCTCCCTGGAGGGTGAGCGCAACCCAGGCGCCGCCCAGGGCCAGAACGGCCGAGATGGCGAGCAGGGCGTTCGCCCGGTGCCGCTCCCGGAGCAGCGCCAGCTTGCGCGGCTGGGCGGGGATCTGGCGGGCGATCGGCAGGAACACCGCGACCCGGTAGACCGCGCCGCCGATCAGCAGCAGCAGGCCGGTGAAGTAGATCCAGCGCGCGATCAGGTAGGGGATGTTGGTGGTCGACGTCGAGGCGGACGCCGCCTGTGGCGGCGGCTGGCCTGCGCCGACGCCGATGGCGAGCACCCCCGACTCGAAGTGGCCGTCGTCCGACACGATCGACCACCGCACCGTGTAGTCCCCGTCCGGCAGGTTGTGCTCGAGCGGGAGCACCAGGGTGCGGTGGTCGGGCGCGACGTAGGCCGGCCCGGACATCACCGAGGTGTTGTCCGACGCGACGACGTGGTTGGCGTTTGCGACCGCGGTGATCGGCGAGTCGAAGATCAGGCGGATGGCGGCCGGCGCCTTCGCCACCACCGTGCCCTCGGCGGGCACCGTCCGCAGCAGATACGCGTGCGCGTCGGCGGCCGCGGGCAGCACCAGCGGCCCCAGGAGGGCGAGTGATACGACCAGCGCGCGGCGGGGAGACATTGGCCTTCTAACGCGACAAGCGTACCCGGCGGATTAACCGACCCCGCGCGGTTGGAACCCCGTTACGGGCCGTTGCGCAGGTGGCTGGTGTCGACCACGACCAGGTCGGCGCCGGTGATCCGGTCAAGCGAGTGCAGGTCGGTGTCGTTCCAACTCGGGTTCGAGACGCCGCTGACGTACCAGGGCGAGCCGTTGTCCGCCAGGATCATCCCGTACTTCTTGAGGGCGTTTGCGATCACCCGAGCCTGCGGGCTCAGCCTGGAGACGTCGAACGAGGCCTTCAGACGCACCCGCAGCCCCATCGGCGGCCGCACGGCGCAGCTTCCGGAGCCCGCCTCATGACGGGCCGGGTAGATGTACCCGGCGCACGTCGCCGGGGCGGTGAATCGGAGCGCGTGGTCGATCGAGCCGTTCGCGACCTGTGAGTAGCGGGCCAGGCCGGGCAGAATCGGGAGGCCGGCCGCGTCAGCGCTCGTCCAGCCCGCGGGGCGCAGCGCGTTCGACCGCAGGTTCCAGATCGCACCGGAGCCGGCGTGCCAGCCAGAGGACGTGTGGTGGACGTCCCACATCTCGAACAGCTTGCACGCGGCATTGTTGAAGATCAGCATGTGGCGGTCGCTGCCGGCCTCGATCCGCGGGGCCGCCGGGATCGGATAGGGGCCCGGGTTCGACTCCCGTGCGTACTGGAATGTCACGTGTGTCGTCGCCTGATTGGCGCCGACGACGTTGAACGGGATGCCGTAGCCTGCGTAGCTGCCGAAATCCGGGTGCAGGCCGGTCGAAAGCCCGATCGCCCTGATCATGGCCGCCGAGTTGCGCGCCACGGGCAGCGAGGACACCGGCCTGTTCCAGACGTTGCTGGACGGGAACATCGGGCAGGCGGCCGTGCTCGGCACGGCATGCGCGAACGGTGTACCGGCGCCGGCAAGCCAGGCACAGGTGGCGATCACGGCCCCAGCGACCCCTCGGGAGACCTTCATGGGGTTCAGTATCGGCCTGCGGGACGGCTGCGTCGCCACCTGTTCGGGGGGTGGGTCGCCGCCGGTCGTTACACTCTCGCCGTCATGGCCATGTACCACGCCGCGCCGATTCCGACTCGCACGCCGCTCGACCGGCCGCGAACGCCGGTCCTGAAGGCCGGCGATCGAGTGCGCTTCCGCCGCGCCGACGAGGCGATTCCGGGTCACGGGCCCGAAGACGGCGCGATGGGGACGGTGCAGCGCGTGAACGGCGATGCGGTGGTCGTCCAGTTCGACCGGCCGTTCGAGGCTGCCGGTCTGACGATGCACACCTTCCACTCCTACGCCCGCGAGCTCGAGCCGATCGCGCGCGTCGGCAAGCTGGGCGGCGAGGACCTGTTCGCCGACGACGAGGACTCCGCCGAGCAGTAGCCGGCGCGCCGGGGTCGGACTACGCGGCGAGCTGGACGGCCGAGCAGGTCTCGTCGGCCCAGGCGATCGCCCGCAGGTAGGCGTCGCGCAGCATCCCGTCGGCCGGTGAGCGGCCGCCAAGCGTCTCGAAGCGGCCGCGCTCGTACGCCATCACCCACGACAGGGCGTCACCCATCGGCCCTTCGCGCCGCAGCAGTGCCGAGCGGACGTCCTCGCCCAGCGGAAGGCTGTCGAGCAGGTCCTCCATGCGGGCGTTCATCAGCGCGTCGAGGGCCGAGAACAGGCCGACGGTGAAGTACGCCTCGGTGTCGCGCTCGCCCAGCCCCAGCGCCACCAGCTCGGCCATCTTGGCACGCGTCATCGCGGTACGCACCAGCTCGCTGGGCTGGTCGTCGATATGGGCGAGCGTGATCAGCGTCGCCCAGTTGCGGACGGCGCGGAGGCCCAGCAGCACGACCGCCTCGCGCACCGAGGTGACGGTACGGGGCAGCGAGAAGTAGGCGGAGTTGATCCAGCGCAGCAGCCGGTAGCTGAGCGACAGGTCGCGGCTGATGATCGCATCCAGGTCCTCGATCTCGCAGGCCGGGTTCTCGACCGCGGCGAGCAGCTCGAGCTGAGCCAGCCGGTTGGTGGGCACTCCGCGTCCGGTGATCGTCTTGGGGTGGCAGAAGAACTCCCCCTGGAACAGGTCGGCGCCGGCGGAGCGGCAGAACTCGTAGGCGGCCTGGTCGTCGAGGTGGTCGACCGCCACCCGCACGCCGGCCTCATGCAGCGCCGTGATCAGGACGGCCATCTCGTCCCGCGTCCGGGTGCGCGCGTCCAGCTTCGCGATCTGTGCGATCCCCAGCAGCTTGCGGCCGTTCTCGTCGTCGGCGTAGTCGTCGATCGCAATCTCAAAACCCAGCCTGGCCAGCCGGCCGAGCTCGTAGACGGCGGCCTCGTCGCCCATCGCGTCGCGGGCCACGTCCAGCGTCACCCGCTCGGGCGGCAGCAGCTCGGCAAGGTCGTGGCGGAGCACGAACGGCCCGGACACGTTGAGCGCAGCGCGGGTGGAGCCGATCAGGCTCTCCAGGCCGATGTCGGCAAACGTGGCAACGATCGCGTTCGCGCTGTCGGTGTCGGAACCGTTGGTCGCCCCGGCAGCACCATCGTCCGCCTCGCTGCGGAACAGCAGCTCGTAGGCGTGGACGTCCATCGCGACGTCGTAGATCGGCTGCCGGGCGACGAACGTCGTCGAGCCGGTTGGCGCGCCCTTCTGGGCCAGCGCCTGGGACAGCGAAGGAGGCGGCCACGACGACAACCGACGGGTCGGCGTCCACGGCCCACGGATCAGCTCGCCGCCCTCCGGGGGCGCTGCGCCCTCCGAGGGCTCGGCGTTGTCCGCGAACATGGTCACTTCCGCAGAGTGATCGGTCTTCGGGGCACGGGCTATCCCCCCTTTTGGGGGACGGTGTCATCGATTTGCAGTACGGGTGCCCGAGCGTCCGAAATCGGCCATCCCATGCGGGTTTGCGGCGGATCTGATCGTTGGCTTCAAATGGAGGTGATGGCTGGGCGAGTGCGAACCCCAGCCTGGGGCTGGCCGCAGGGAGCGTGCGTGCTGGTGGCACGTGCGCTCCCCGTGGGTAGACCCAGGCGACGGTTCGCGCCGCAGCGCGAACGTCGAGCCCGGGCTCGGCCCGGGCGGGCGTTGCACGGCCAGCCCCGCGTCCATTTGGAGTCACCGATCTACACGTCGAGCTCGTGCGCCAGCCGGCGGAAGGGGCCGTCGACCGCGATCAGCTCGCGCTCGGGACCGCGCTGGAGGACCCTGCCGCGCTCGACGACGAGCACCTCGTCTGCCCGCCGGACGGTCGCCAGGCGGTGCGCGATGATCACCGAGGTGCGGCCCTTCAGCAGCCGGTCGAGCGCGTTCTCGATCAGGATCTCGGTCGGCCGGTCGATGTTCGACGTGGCCTCGTCGAGGATCAGGATCCGGGGGTTGGCGAGCAGTGCCCGCGCGATCGAGATCAGCTGCCGCTCTCCGGCCGACAGCCCGGCGCCGCCCTCGCGAACCACGTGGTCGAGGCCACCCTGGAGCCGTGCTGCCACCCGGTCGACGCCGACGGCGGCCGCCGTCTCGGCGACCTCGGCGTCGGTCGCGTCCGGCCGGGCGAACCGGATGTTGTCGGCGATCGTGCCCGCAAACAGGAACGGGTCCTGGAGCACCACGCCGAGCTGGCGGCGGTAGCTGCGCAGGCGCACGCCGCGCAGGTCGTGGCCGTCGACTCGCACCGCCCCGTAGGTGGGGTCGTAGAAACGGGCGATCAGCTTGGCCAGGGTCGACTTGCCTCCGCCGGACTGCCCGACCAGCGCGATGCAGCCGCCCGGCTCGACCAGGAAGTCGATGCCGTGGATGACCTCGTTCGATCCATACGAGAACCGCACGTCGTCGACCTGGAGCGTGCCGTCGATCGGCGGCATCGGCGTGGCGGCCGGGTGGTCGGCGATGTCCGGTTCGGCATCCAGCACAGAGCCGATCTTGATCATCGCCGCTGCGGCGGCCTGGAGCTGTCCGTACACGTCCGACAGCTCCTGGAGCGGCTGGAACACGAGCTGCAGCAGGTAGGCGGCGGTGATCAGGGTGCCGATCGTGAGCGAGCCGTCCGTGTACAGCCGGGAGCCCAGCGCCAGGACGCAAACGGTCGAGACCATGCCCAGCAGCTCGATCGACGGGAAGAACACCGAGAACAGCGTCTGCGTGCGGACGTTCGCCGTGCGGTTCTCCATGTTCAGCTCGTCGAAGGTCGCCTGAAACCGCTTCTCGGCGTTGAACGCCTGCACGATCGCCATCCCCGAGACCGACTCGGCGATTTGCGCCGTGACGGCTGCGATCCGGTTGCGGACGTCGAGCTGGGCGGCGGATGCCTGACGCTGGAACCAGCGGGTCAGGATGTAGGTGGGCGGCAGGATGACGAAGGCGATCAGGCCCAGCCGCCAGTCGACGATGAACACGGCGATGGCGGCCGTGGGCAGCAGCACCACGTTTGCGACCAGCGTCGGCAGCCCCTGCGACAGCACGTCGGAGAGCGCGTCCACGTCGCTGGTCAGGCGGGCGATGATCCAGCCGGCGCGCTGCTCCGAGAAGTAGCGCAGCGAGAGCGCCGTCAGGTGGTCGAACAGGTCGCGGCGGAGTCCGAGCACGACGACCTGGCCGAGCTGCGCAAGCCCGCGGATCGTGTATGCCGAGAGCACCCAGCCGGCTGCCGCGACAAACAGGTAGAGCACGACCATCTCCGCCAGGAAGCGCTTGTCGCCGGTCTGGATCCCGCTGTCGATCGCGGCCCGCACCAGCAGCCAGCCGCCGGTCTGGGCGGCTGCCTGCCCGATCGCCGCGGCGCCCAGCACGACCATCCGCCAGCGGCGTCCCTCGACGTACGGCATGAGCCTCGCAAGACCGGTATGAGAGCTGGTCTCGGACCGCCCGGCTGTTGCGGCTGGTTCGCGACGGCGGCGGCGGCGTCCCACGCCACGTGCGGTGCTCAACGTGGCCTCCGCAGAGTGGCTGTGTTTCGGATAACACAGCCACTCTGACCGGTGCAACCTACGGTTGCACCTTGCCTGCGCTCCGCCCGCGGCTCGATCCTTGCCGCCACCGCCGCGCCCTGCGCCTCACGACGCCGCGCGTTCCGAGACCAGCTCCTACGCCGCGACACTCTCGTCTCCAAACAGGGCGGCGAAGGGGCCGGGCTGCAGCAGCAGGTCGGCGGGCGCGCCCTGCTGGGCGATCTTGCCGTCCTCCAGCACGACCGCGCGGTCGGCCAGCCGGACGGTCGAATAGCGCTGGGTTGCGACGAGCACGGTCCGGCCTTCAAGAGCCGGCCGCAGCCGGGAGAGCAGCAACCGCTCGGTGCTGGTGTCGACGGCGGACAGAGGGTCGTCCAGCACGACAACACGTGCCGACGTGAGCAGCGCCCGGGCCAGGGCGACCCGCTGGCGCTGGCCGCCGGACAGGTTGACGCCGCGCTCGCCGATCAGCGTGTCGTAGCCGTCGGGCAGCTCGTCGACGAACTCGCTCACGCCCGCCGCCTCGCAGGCCGCCAGCACCTCGTCCCACTCGGCGCCGGGGCGGCCGATGGTCAGGTTGTCGCGCAGCGTGACCGAGAACAGCACCGGCTTCTGGGTGACCACGGCCACCTGGGCGCGCAGGTCATGGAGGCGCAGGTGCCGGATGTCGATGCCGTCCAGCGTCACCCGCCCGGCGGTCGGGTCGTAGGCACGTGCGACCAGGCCCAGCAGGCTCGTCTTGCCCGCGCCGGTGGAGCCGCAGACCGCGACCACCTCGCCCGGCGACACCGCCAGATCGACTCCCCGCAGCACCTCGTCCTCGTCGGCATACGCGAAGTGCACGCCGTGCAGCGCCACCGAGGGCGTGCCGACCGGCGGGTCGACCGGGTTGGCCGGCTCGGGCAGCCGGTCGATCCCCTCGATCCAGGCGAAGGTGCGCCCGGCCGACGCCGTCGCCCGCTGCGCCAGGTTGGTGATCCAGCCCAGGGCCTCCAACGGCCACGCGAGCTGCAGCAGCACCGTCGTGAACAGCACGAACTGGCCGATCAGGAGGTTCCCGTTGATGACGTCGACGCCCCCGAACCAGAGCACCGCCGCGATCGACAGCGTGGGCAGGAAATAGAGTCCCGGCAGGTGGTGGGCCTCGATCACGGCCTGCTCGAGCACCACGTCGCGGACGGCCTCGGCCCGCGTGCCGAACCGCGACTGCACGTCGTCCTCGCGGCCGAATGCCTGCACCATCTCGATCCCCACGACTGCCTCGTCGGCCGCCTCGGTGACGTCGCCCTTGCGCGCCTGCACCTGGCGCGAGATCGGCATCACCCGGTGGGCGAACAGCCAGGCCAGCAGCCCGACCAGCGGCAGCGACAGCATCGCCCAGAACGTCAGCCGCGCATTGACCACTGACAGGACGATGGCCGCACCGACGATCATCAGCAGGCTCTGGACGCCCTGCACCATGCCCCAGCCGATGAAGTAGCGGATCGGGTAGAGGTCGTTGGTCGCGCGCGACACCACCTGCCCCGTCGGATGCCGGTCGTAGAACGCTCTCGGGAAGTCGAGATATGAGCGGTAGAGAAGCTCCCGCATCCGCGCCTCGATGTGGACGCCGACGCGCGAGGTCGCGTAGCGGCGCGTGAAGTTGATGAAGAACCGCAGGACCGAGAGCACCAGGATCCCGGCGATGTACGGCCACAGGTCGGAGATGTGGCCGGGGACGATCGCGCGGTCGATCGCCCGCGAGATCAGAACACGGGATTGCCAGCGACAGCGTGGTGTAGCCAAGCGCGCAAACGAGGCCGATGGCGACGTAGCGCCATTCCTCGCGCCAGAGGCCGAGCAGGCGGCGCGCGGTCGGCCACAGAGGCAGATCGGGGGGGTCAACGACGGTCATTTGAGCGCAGCGACGAGCGCAGGGGTGCGCCGGTCTGTGCGCCCCCATGGCTGATCTGAGGCTAGCGAAGCGCGCCGGTCGGCGCGCCGGGAGGCGTTCGCTCCGTGTACGGTCCCAGGCTCATGACATGCCGCGCTCTCATCTTCGACTTCAACGGCACCCTGTCGGACGACGAGTCGATCATGTACAGGGTCTTTGCCGAGCTGTTCGCCGACCAGGGCAAGCCGCTCGGCCACGCAGACTATGTCGAGCGCCTGGCCGGGCACTCCGACGAGGAGATCATCCGCCGCTGGCTCGGAGAGCGGCCGGACATGGAGGCCCTCGTCGCCCGCCGCGTCGCCCGCTACAACGAGCTTTCGAGCGACGGCGCGACGATCTCACAGGGTGTGCGCGACGCCGTCTGGTACGCCGCCGCGCGGGTGCCGGTGGCAATCGTGTCGGGCGCCGCGGCGGCCGAGATCGTGCCCGTGATCGACGCAGCAGGCCTGGCCGAGGCGTTCGTCGCCATCGTCGCCTCCGACCACGTCGCCGACGGGAAGCCGCATCCCGAGGGCTACCTGGCCGCGCTGGATCTGCTGGCCGCCGCGCGTGGCCCGTTGTTGCCGGATGAGGTAACGGTGTTCGAGGACACGGAGGCCGGCGTCGGCTCCGCCAAGGCCGCCGGCATGCAGTGTGTTGCCATCGTCGGCACGATGTCCGCCGATCGGTTGTCCGAGGCCGACGAGATCGCCGATGCGATCGACGTCGGCCTGGTGGAGCGCTTGCTGGCCTGAGCGAGCGACGGGACGCTTCCTCCGTCCGGTTCTGGCGGCCAGTCTATGCGAGCGGATGCCGTCAGATGTCGCGCGGCATTCCGCCGGAGCGTTCCAGTGCGATGCGCCGCCCGGCTTGCCCGGGCGCCGGCATCGCAGAGTGCGCGGCGCCAATCTCGGCAACCCTGGCCGCGACGCGACCGGCGGCCGGCCCGGCCCGGCCGGTCTCCGCGGACACGTGGAGCAACATCTGCTCGGCGGTCGCGACCGGGTCGCCGTCCCCCGCGCGACGCAGTTCGTGGAACAGGTGCAGCCGCTTTTCGTCCCAGCCCAGCACGCGGGTGGCCACCTCGAGCTCCTGGCCCGCGGTCGCCTGCTGCAGGTGGCAGATGTGCGACTCGACCGTGAAGTAGCTGCCGACGCCGGTCAGGTACTCCGCGTCGATCCCGACCAGCGCCAGCAGGGCATCGGTCGCATCGCCGAACATGCGCATATACGCGCTCTCGTGCGCGTGGCCGTTGTAGTCCACCCACTCGGGCAGCACCCGCACGCGCAGCAGCACGATCGGCGATGCGCCGATGTCCGGCGCGGCGTCGTCCGGCCGCCGGCCCGCGCGCGCCACCAGGGCGCGCTCGTGTGCCGCCAGCACCTCGCCGGCGCCGACACCCGCGGTTCGCAGGGCCTGCAGCACACCCACCAGGCACTCGTCGCGGAGCTGCTCCAGCTGCCGCACCGGGCGACCGGCGGCCTGTGCCCCGGACTGCGCGTCGAGCTTGTCGAGCAGCTCCTCGGTCAGCTCGGGCACGTCCATCAGCTTCGTCCACGGCCACTTCAGGGCTGGGCCGAACTGGGCCATGAAGTGACGCATGCCCGCCTCGCCCCCGGCGATCCGGTAGGTCAGGAACGAGCCCATCGCCGCCCATCGGAGTCCGGCCCCCAGCCGGATCGCGTCGTCGATCTCGGCAACGGTGGCAACGTCGTCGTTCACCAGCCACAACGCCTCCCGCCAGAGCGCCTCCTGCAGCCGGTCGGCGATGAACCCGTCGATCTCGGTCCGCACCACCAGCGGCGCCATCCCCAGCGAGCGGTAGATCTCGCCGGCACGCTCGACGGTCTGCGGCTCGGTCTGCTCGCCCGCGCATACCTCGACCAGGGGGAGCAGGTAGACCGGGTTGAACGGGTGACCGACGACGAACCGGTGGGGAAGGTGCATGTCGCGCTGAAGCAGCGTGGGCAGTAGGCCGGAGGTCGACGAGGCGAATACCGTGTCGTCGCCTGCCGCGCGGCTGGCGCGGGCGAGCAGCTCCTGCTTCACCTCGAGGCGCTCGGGCGCGCTCTCCTGGACGAACGGCACGCCCTCGACTGCCTCTTCCGGCGATCCGACGATCGTCAGCGAGCCCTCCGGCGGGAGTGCCGCCAGCGTCAGCTGCCGCCATGCCCGGCGGGCGTTCTCGAGCATCTCCAGGACCTTCCGCTCCGCGTCCGGATCGGGGTCGTACACGCGGACATCGACGCCGTGCTGCAACAGCCTGGCCGCCCACCCGCCGCCGATGACACCGCCGCCGAGCAGCCCCGCCGAGGCCGGCGGGGTGGAGTCAGCCACGCTTCGTCAGCTGCAGCTTCTCGCGAACCTGCTCGGCGCCGAGAATGTTCACGTTCATGGCCTGCAGGATGGTCACGGCGCGCTCGACCAGCTGGGCGTTGGTCGCCAGCTCACCCCGCTTCAGATAGATGTTGTCTTCAAGGCCAACGCGAACATTGCCACCGACCAGCGCAGCCATGGCCACGTAGGGCAGCTGCATCCGGCTGATTGAGAACGCGGAGTACACGGCTCCGTCGGGAACCTGGTTGGCCATGGCCAGCAGCGTCCCGGGATCGCTGGGTGCGCCATACGGAATACCGGTGCAGAGCTGGATCAGCACCGGATCGTCGAGCAGGCCGTCGCGGATCAGCTCCTTCACCTGCACCATGTGGCCGGTGTCGAACACCTCGAGCTCGGGACGGACGCCGAGGGACTGGACGATGCGGGCCATCTCGCGCAGCACGGCCGGGGTGTTGACCATCACGTAGTCGCCACCGGCGCCGAAGTTCATGCTGCCGCAGTCCAGGGTGCAGATCTCCGGCAGGAGCTCCGTGACGTGGACGAGCCGCTCCTCGGCTCCCGCAACATCGGTTCCATCGAGATCCAGCGGCAGCGGCGCGGCGGCGCTGCCCAGCACGAGGTCGCCGCCCATCCCGGCGGTCAGGTTGATCACCACGTCGACGTCGTCGGAACGGATCCGCTCCACCACCTCGCTGTACAGCTTGGTGTCGCGCGACCCGCGGCCGGTGGCGGGATCGCGAACGTGGATGTGGACGATCGCCGCGCCCGCATGCGCCGCCTCGATCGCCGCGGTGGCGATCTGCTCCGGGGTGACGGGTACCAGGTCGCTACGGTCGGTTGTGGCGCCGGCCCCGGTCACCGCACAGGTGATGAAGACATCCCAGTTCACGAGCGGGCGCGCACTATACCGCCGAGCCGGGGGCGCGGGCAGCCCGACGTGCCAGCGCCACGTCGGGGACGTCGGTGATCACCGCCCAGGTCGAGGGCTCCGCGATCACATGGTCGAGCATGTCGGCGTCGTTGACCGTCCAGACGATGAGGCGGCGGCCCCCTCTCCGCGCCTCTGCGCGCACCTCGGGAGTGAGCAGGAAGAACTGCGGGGCGAGCACGGAGGCGCCACACTCGTCGGCCTGCGCGAAGAGGTCGGTGCCGAGCGCGCGCTCTCCGAACAGGAGGGCGGTTTCGACGTCCGGCGCGAGTGCGCGGATCGCGGCCACGCAGGCCGGGTCGAAGGACGAGACGACCAGCCCTGCCGGAGGCGGTTGAAGCGCGGCGACCACCTCGGCCTCGTAGCCTGACTCCTTCAGCTCGAGGTCGACGATCACGTGGTCGCCGGCCAGCTCGAGCAACTCGGCGAGGGTGACCAGTCCCTCGGAGGAGCCCGGCGGCTGGTGGCTCAGCACGAGTACGCCGTCGGGTGTGCGCCGAACGTCGGTCTCGATCATGTCGGCTCCCAGATCGATCGCGGCGAGGATCGCCTCGCGCGAGTTCTCCGGGTAGTAGGCGCTGGCGCCGCGGTGGGCGCAGATCAGCGGTCGTGACACGGCCGAGATCGTAGAGGGTCTAAGGTGTCGCCGGCCTCTGTGACGGGTACGGGCCGTCCGCGAACCAGCTCTACCCGCAGCCCCGATATGCGTCTTGCCCCGACCGACACCGCGACGGCACGCCACGCGCCTGCCCCGACCGACCTCGCCCCACCGCGGCGATGGCCGGCGCTGGACGGCGTCCGCGGGCTTGCCGCGCTGGGCGTGCTGGCCTTCCACGTCTACCACGTCACGCTTCCGACCCTGCCGCACTGGGAGCTGCGAAAGCCGGTGCTGATCTTTCTGATCAGCCTCGGCGCGAACGGCGTCAGCTGCTTCTTCGTCCTGTCTGCCTTCCTGGTCTCGATGCCGTTCCTGCGCTGGCTGGTCGGCGACGCGCCGCGGCCCGACATGCGCAGGTACGCCACCCAGCGGGTCTTCCGGATCTTCCCGGCCTGGTGGCTGGCGCTGCTGCTGGTGAGCCTGCTGTGGGCCGGCTGGCTGGTGCAGCGGCCGGTCGACCTGCTGGCGTTCCTCACGCTCACCCAGGACTACCTGGGCCTTGGCCACCGGGTGCTGCCACAGGGCTGGACGCTGGTGGTCGAGATCAGCTTCTACCTGGTGCTGCCGGTCGCGGCCGCCGCCGCAGGGCTGGTGCTGCGACGTGCCGGGCGGCTCGTCCGCGTCGCGGTCCTGGCCTTCGGGCTGGCCGGCGCGGCGCTCGCCAGCTGGGCCTACCAGTTCGGCACGCTCGGCCCAGCACCCCACTCGAGGGCCACTGCGCTCACGCTTCCGGCCTACCTCGACCGGTTCTGCCTGGGAGCGTTGGCCGCACTGCTGCTGATCGTGGCCGGCCGTCGCCTGTCGGTGTGGGTGATGCTGCCGCTGGCGGCCCTGCCGCTGTGGCTCGCGCTGAACAGCCAGAGCCACTACCGCTACCCGCTGTGTGCGATGGCGTTCGCGCTTGCCGTGCTCGGGCTGGCGGCGGATTCCCGGGCGATCCCGTCCCGCCTGCTGGGCAGCACGCCGATGGTGGAGCTGGGCCGGCTGTCCTACGGCATCTACCTGTGGCACCTGCCGCTCCTGTACATGCTCGAGCGCGCCGGCTTGATCGGCGCCGGCGGGATGGTCGAGACGGCGTTCGCCCTGGTGCTGGTGACGGGCGTCTCGGTGCTCGCGGCGGAGCTGTCCTACCGGATGGTCGAGCGCCCTGCGCTCCACCTGTCTGCGCGCCTGACGGCGGCGTGGACCCGGCGCGCCCCCGTGCGGCCCGCTGTCGAGGTGGCGTAGGGCGCTACCCGGCCCCGGCGACGCCGCCTACGGTGCGGGCGAACCGGCTGGTGGCGCGCTCGTCGACGAAGATCACCACCGGCCCGTGGACGAGCAGGCCTTCGTCGGCGCGCTCGCGGATCAGCTCGGGCAGGAAGTCCTGCACAAGCCACTCCCTGCCATGGGCGACGGTCGTGTGCACCAGCACCCTGATCAGGTTCTCGTCCAGCACCTCGAGCTCCTCGAGGCGAGGCCGTCGCACGAACCGCGTTGGGCCGGCCGGGACGATCCGCGCCACCTCGGCCACCAGGCGCCGGGCAGCGTCGGCGTTGCTGACGAAGAACTCGATGTCGACCTCGCGCACGCCGCGGGGGAGCACGCGGGCGGCGTAGAAGGCCGAGTTGTTGACCCGCACCGTCTCGCCTGTGACCGCACGCAGCGTGGTCGACCGCAGCGACACCTCCTCGACGACCCCTGACAGTGACCAGGGCTCGACGGTGATCGTGTCGCCGACCGAGAACCAGCCCTCGAAGAACATCAGGAGGCCGGCGACGATGTCGGTCAGGAAGCGCTGGCCGGCGAAGCCGATCAGCACGATGACCAGCGACGACACGGCGAGGGCGCTCGTCTTCCCGAAGCCGGCGATCTGCCCGATCGAGAGCACCAGGGCCACGCCGAATGCCACGTAGCGGACGGTGGTGCTGATCAGCGAGACGGCCGTGTCGCGGCGCTTCAGCCCGCGGATCGCGCCGGTGTCGTCGACAAGCTGGCCGTCCTTGAAGTGCGCGCGGTCCCAGCGTTCGATCATTCGCCCCGCCAACCTGCGCGAGAACCTCGTCACCAGGTAGGCGATGACGAACAGCCCGACGACGATCGCGGCCGTGTGCCAGCGGCCGTCGAGCGGAACCCATGAGAACACGAGCACCATCGGCCGGACGGTAATGAACGCCTCGGTTGGCCCTGCCGCCGGCTCTACTTCGCGCGGGTCATCGCAGGGTGCCGAAGGTCGGCCGGCGCCAGGCTCGCGATCTCGCGCAGGAAGGTCGGTTCGTCGCCCGAAGCGGGAGCGTCGAGCAGCTCCGCGTAGCGGTGGCCGTCCCAGACTGCGGCCGCGATCGTCGACGGGCACCACGCGTCGCCGACCGCCTGCACGCTCTGCAGGCCGGCGTCTGCCCACTCGTCCGAGCGCGCATGGAGCTCGGTCGCGATGCCGTCTGCCGGGATCCGGGCGGTGACCATGACCACGGCGTCGGCGGCCAGGCGCTGCTCGCGCGACGTGTAGGCGCACGCGATGCCGACGTCGCCGGCCGTTGCGCCGCTGAGGGCGTGGGACGTCATCACGGTCACGCCCAGCTCCAGCACACGGCGCTGGATACGGTCCTGCTCCAGGGTGTTCGTCGTCCACTCCGACACCCGCGCGTTGGGAGTGACGAGGGTCACGTCGCAGCCTTCTCGGACGAGCAGCTCGGCAAGGACACCGCCCATGTAGTAGTGGTCGTCGTCGTAGAGCACCACCTGCTTGCCGCGGGGTCGCGCGCCTTCCATCAGGTCGTCGGGCGTGAGCACCTGCATGCCGGCGTCGATCTGCAGCGGCTGCGTATGCCAGCGGCCGATCCCGTCGCCGCGCCAGCGGGCGCCGGTCGCGACGCAGACGTGGTCGAACCCGTAGGACAGCACCTCCGAGGCGTCGAGCGGGCTTTCGAAGGCAAGCTCGACCGAGGAGAGGCGCTCGAGCTGGGCGCTGCGGTAGTCGACCACGCGGATCCAGGCGGCCAGGCCGGGCAGCCGGGCCTCCTTCGCCACTCGGCCGCCCACGGCGGCCGTTGCCTCGGCCAGCACGACGTCGTAGCCGCGCTTGCCCAGGGCCTGCGCGGCCTCCAGCCCGGCCGGGCCGGCACCGACGATCAGCACCTTGGACTCGCTCTCGGATGGGCGGATCCGCTCCGGGTGCCAGCCGCGCCGCCACTCCTCGCCCATGCTCGGGTTCTGGGTACAGCGAATCGGCACCATCGTCGAGTCGCCGGCGACGCAGATGTTGCAGCCGATGCACTCGCGGATATCCTCGAACCGGCCCTCCTCGATCTTGGCGGGAAGGAACGGATCGGCGATCGACGGCCGGGCGGCCCCGATCAGGTCGAGAGTGCCGCTGGTGATCATCCGCACCATCGTGTCCGGCGACGTGAACCAGCCGACGCCGACCACCGGCTTGCTGGTCAGCTCCTTCAGGCCGCGTACCTTCTCCTCGTACGGAGCCTCGGTGCCGAACCGCGACGTCAGCGAGTCATCCTCCCAGGCGCCGACGACGAAGTCCCAGAGGTCGGGCAGCTCGCCCACCAGCCCCAGCAGCTCGTCGGTCTGGGCGCGCTCGATGCCGTCGGCGCCGAGCAGCTCGTCGACCACCATCCGGCAGGCAACTGCCGCTCGGCCGTCTACCTCCTCCAGCGTATCCTCGAGGATCTCCCGGAGCAGCCGCGCGCGGTTGGCGAGGCTGCCGCCGTAGCCGTCGGTGCGGTGGTTGTAGCGCGGCGACAGGAACTGGCCGACCGTGTTCAGCCCGTGGCTGGAGTAGACGTAGACGATGTCGAACCCGGCCTGCAGCGAGCGCCGGACCGCGTTGCGGTGCCAGCGGCGCAGGTTGCCGATGTCGTCGAGGCTCATCTGGCGAACCTGCACCGGGTCGTTGGTCTGCACCGGCAGGTGCGACGGCGCCATCGGCGCCTCGCGCGAGTACAGGTTGGGGCCGACCAGGCCGTTGTGGCAGAGCTCGATCCCGGCCAGCGAGCCGTGGGCGTGCACCTGCTCCGTCATCCGCGCCAGCCCCGGGATGTCGTCGTCGCTCCACAGGCGCCCCTCGGCGTACGGCGACACCTCCGAGGTGTGGTGGATCTCGACCTCCTCGGTGCACACGACAGCCCAGCCGCCCTCGGCCTTGACGCCCCGCATGTGGGCCAGCGCGGTGGGGTGCCGGTAGCCCATGCCGTTGCAATGCGGGACCTGGAAGAAGCGGTTGCGCGCGGTCACCGGGCCGATCTGGACAGGCTCGAACAGGACGTCGTATCGGGGATCTCGCATGGACTCTCTTTCGCCGTTGGTAGCGGTTCATCTTGCCGCACTCATGGCACTTCTGCAGATCCAATCCCTGACGGTTCGTCAGGAATGCAGCCGCAGCAGCTGGGGTCAACGTCGACCGGCTGTGGGCAGGGGCGCGGCTGGTTGGCGCTATGGCGACGCTGCTGGGATGACGTCGGCGGCGGGATAGGCGAGCTCGCCGGCCTCGATCGGAAGGTCGAGCCGATTCTCGGGCGGCGGCAGCGGGCAGGTCCAGACCGGGTCGTACGAGCACGACGGGTTGTAGGCGAAGTTGAAGTCGAGCACGAGCCGGCCGTTCTGCTCCCCGAGGTCGGATCCCTTGACCGTGTCCAGCAGGTAGCGGCCGGCGCCGTAGGTGGCCGCACCGTTGGTCGCGTCGGCGAACGGCAGGAAGATGCCGCCGCCGTAACCGGTCAGCCAGTAGAGGGCGAGCCGCTGCGGGTGGCCATGCAGCTCGAACTCGGCGTGGGCGAACCGGGTGAAGCGGTAGGGCTCGCCGGTGCTGGTGCCGATCTGTACGTCCGCGTTGTCTGCCGGGACTGCGGTAGCGAGCACCCGCAGGGCGGGATCGTACGGGTAGTAGGGGAGGGCCCGGAACGCCCCTCGCTGGGCCGGGGTCAGCGGCGAGCAGGGGTGGTCGCGGACGAGCCCGTCGCGGGTGTCGCGCCACCGCAGCCAGGCGGACTCCGGCGAGTCGTCCGCACGGATCGCGGCGTAGAGCTCGAAGATGGTGCGCTTCCAGCCCAGCAGGTCGAGCTCGCCGATGCTCGTTGTCTGGATCGGCATCACCAGCGGTCGCGGTGGACGACCTCGGACATCGGACGGCGGCGGCCAGGCTTGAAGCTGGTGCCGAGAGTGTGCGCGACCGGGATCAGGGCAACCTGGGTGACGCTGTCGTAGGGGATCCCGAGCGCCTCGGCGGCGCGCTGCTCGTAGTCGAGGTGGAAGGTCGTCCAGACGGAGCCCAGGCCGCGCTCGCGTGCCGCCAGCTGGAAGCTCCAGCCGGCCTGGACGATCGAGCCGTAGAGGGCGGCCAGGTCGCCGGACGATCCTCCCTCCGGCCGGCCCTCGATGCAGGGCAGCACCATCACCGGCACCTCGTGGATGATCCGCGCGAACCAGCGGCTGCGCGGCTCGTCCGGGATCTCCTCGGTCGGCGGTGGCTCGTTGAGGTAGTCCGCCCAGGCGGCGCGATAGCAGTCGCCGAGCGCGCGCCGCTGCTCGGGGTCGGTGACGACCACGAAGTGCCAGTTCTCGTGGCCCTCGCTGGTCGGCGCCTGTACCGCGAGCCGCAGGCACTCGTCGATCAGCTCCGGGTCGACGGGCCGCTCCAGGTCGAGCCGGCGCCGCACCGAGCGTGTGGTGGAGAGCACCTCGTCCGCGCTGAGCCCCAGGTGGGTCATGGCGGGGATGCTACCCGCGCCAGCTAGCTGCGTTCCTGGTGCCAGCGGGGGAGTGTGCGGGTGCTGGGTGGCCGGGCGGGGCAGTCGCGGTACCGCCCGCCCTTCCTCAGCCTGGCAGCCGAAACGCCCTCGCGGTGTGGGCGGCGCCGCCTTTCAAGGGTGGCGGCGACGTCCACCACCCCCAGCGCCACATCCGCCCCGCGCCCACAAGCCCTTCGCCGAGGTGTGCCAACCGCACTCAGGAAGAGAAGTGCTATCAGTGCAGCGATGAGTCAGGCGACGGACACCGGGACGGTCACCGCCGGCGGGGTGACGCTGACCGGCCTTACGAAGTCGTTTCGCGGACCGGAGGGGCCGGTGCATGCCGTGCGCGGGATCGACGTGTCCATCGCGGCCGGTGAGACGGTCGCTCTGCTTGGCCCCAACGGGGCCGGCAAGTCGACCACGATCGACATGATGCTCGGCCTGCTCGAGCCTGACCACGGACAGGTCACGGTCTTCGGGCGCACGCCGGCGAACGCTGTCAAGGACGGCGCGGTGGGCGCGATGCTCCAGACCGGCGCCGTGCTCCGCGACCTCAGCGTCCGCGAGCTGGTGACGATGATGGCCTCGCTGTACCCGCGCCCGCTCAAGGTGGACGAGGTGCTGCACCTGACCGGCATCTCGGACATCGCGAACCGCCGCACGCAGAAGCTGTCCGGCGGTCAGACGCAGCGCGTCCGATTCGCCGTTGCCCTGGTCAGCAACCCCGAGCTGCTGGTGCTCGACGAGCCGACCGTGGCGATGGACGTCGAGGGCCGCCACGCGTTCTGGACGACGATGCGCGACTTCGCGGCCCGCGGGAGGACGGTGCTGTTCGCCACCCACTACCTGGAGGAGGCCGACGCCAACGCCGACCGGGTGGTGGTGATGGCCCACGGGCACGTCGTCGCCGACGGGCCGCCGACCGAGATCAAGGCGATGGTCAGCATCCGCACCATCCGGGCAACGCTGCCGGAGGTGCCCGTTTCCGACCTGGCAACGCTGCCGGGCGTCAGCGATGCCGACCGGCGTGGCGCGGCGATCACGCTGCACTGCTCCGACTCGGATGCGGCCATCCGAGCGCTGCTCGACCGCTACCCGTCGGCGAGCGACATCGAGATCACCGGCGCCGGGCTCGAGGCGGCATTCCTCCAGCTCACCGGCGTCGAGGACGAGGAAGCTCGGTGAGATACGCGACCTACACCAAGTTCGAGCTGCTGCGTACGCTCCGCAACCGTCGCTTCTTCTTTCTCGCCCTGCTGTTCCCGCTGGTCATGTACTACCTGATCGCCGCCCCGCAGCGGCACAACACGGACCTGATCGGAACCGGCCTCTCAGCGCCGCTGTACTACATGGTCGGGATGGGAGCGTTCGCCACCATGAGCGCCGTCATCTCGGCCGGCGTGCGGATCGCCGCCGAGCGCCAGGTCGGGTGGAACCGCCAACTCCGGCTGACGCCGCTGACCACGCGTGGCTACTTCCGCGCCAAGGTGCTGACGGCCTACCTCACGGCCGGCCTCGCGCTGCTGCTGCTCTACGTCGCCGGAACCACCCTTGGCGTTCGCCTCGCGGCCCACGACTGGATGACGATGACCGGGTACATCGTGATCGGGCTGGTGCCGTTCGTTGCCCTCGGCATCCTCCTCGGGCACCTCCTGACGGCCGACTCCATCAGCCCCGCAGTCGGCGGCGCTACCGCGCTGTTCGCGATCCTGGGCGGCGCCTGGTTCCCGGTCGGCAACGGGACGTTCGGAGACATCGCGAAGTTCCTGCCGTCCTACTGGCTGGTGCAGGCCAGCCACGTCGCGCTGGGCGGCGGTGGATGGCCCGCGCGCGGCTGGATCACGGTCGGCGTATGGGCCGTCGCGCTGGCGGCGCTGGCAGGCCGCGCCTACCAGCGCGACACCCGGCGGGTCTGACCTCAGCCGTCGGCCAGCACCTCGAGCACCAGCTCGGGCTGACCGAAGGGCGGCACCAGGTAGGCGCCGGCGACCAGCTCCCGCGCCTCGGCGAGCAGGTCACGGGAGACGGCGACGCCTTCGCCGGCAACGCCGGCGCCGGCCTGCGCGAAGCGGTCCAGAACCGCCTCCGGGATGGTGATCCCCGGCACCTCGTGATGCAGGCGCAGGGCCAGCGCGTGGCTGGTGACCGGCCACAGACCGACCAGCAGCGGCACCGGGCTCCGCCCCCCGAGCTGCTGCACAAGGTCGCGAAGCGGACCCAGGTCGAACAGCACCTGGGTCATGGCGAACTGCGCGCCGGCGGCGATCTTGCGCCGGAATCGCTCCAGCTCGGCGTCGAGGTCATCGGCGGTCGGGTTGACGGCGACGCCGATGCAGAACCCGGTCGGCGCGTCGATCGCCTTCCCCGAGTGGTCGCGGCCGGCGTTCAGCGCGGCCGCGATCTCGACCAGTCCGATCGAGTCGACCTGGTAGACCGCGTCCGACCCGCCCTGGTCGCCGGGCGTCGGGTAGTCGCCGGTCACGGCCAGCAGGTTGCGGATGCCCGTCGCGTGCGCGCCCAGCAGCTGCGATTCCAACCCGCGCACCGAGCTGTCACGCGGAGTCAGGTGCGGGATCGTCTCGACGCCCAGCGACTGCTGCAGGAGCATCGAGGTCATCAGGGAGCTCATCCGCGCACGCGCCAGCGGGTTGTCGTTGACGTCGAAGACGTCGACCAGGCCGGAGTCGCGGATGCCACGGGCGACACGCGTCAGCCGCTCGAGGTTTGCGCCCTTGGGCGGGTCGAGCTCGACCGAGACCACCCACTCGCCGGCGGCCAGCCGCGAGGCGAGGTTACCGTCCCCAGTCAGCGCCGGCGGCGGCGGCGCCTGGGCGGCGGGCTCGCGAGCGGAGAAGGCGATCGACGGCGCCCGGTGCTCGTCGACCGCCCGCCGCACCGCGGCGATCTGTGCCGGCTGGGTGCCGCAGCACCCGCCGACCAGGCGCGCCCCCAACGCCAGGGCCTGGGCGGCGAACTCGGCGAAGTACTCCTCGCTGACGTCCGGGTACTGGACGCGCCCGCCGGCGTACAGCGGCATGCCCGCGTTGGGCTGGACCCACAGCGGCGGCCCGTCCGGCCGCCGCAGGTCGCGGAGCCCGGCGAGCGCCGACTGAGGGCCGAGGCTGCAGTTGATCCCGATCGCGTCGGCCCCGGCGGCGGCCAGAGCCTCGGCCGCCTCGCGCCCGCCGTCGCCGGTGATCGTCTCGCCGTCGTCGCCCACCGTCAGCTCCGCGGCCACCGGCAGCGCGCAGGCGGCCCGGACGGCCGCGCAGGCAGTGACCAGCTCCGCCAGCGACGAGAACGTCTCCAGCACGATCAGGTCGGCGCCGCGTCCGGCCAGCACTGCCGCCTGCTCGCCGTAGTGGGCGGCTGCGCCCGATGCGCTCGCACCCAGCACCTCCACCGAGACTCCCAGCGGGCCGATCGACCCGGCCAGCAGCACGTCGCGGCCGGAGACCTCCCGCGCCTCGCGGGCAAGCTTGGCACCCAGCTCGTTCAGCTCCTCGAACCGGTCGTCCAGCCGGTGAGCCGCGAGCTTGACCCGGTTCGCGCCGTAGGTGTTGGTCTGGATCACATCGGCGCCGGCGCGGATGAACGCGGTGTGCAGCGCCACCACCTGCTCCGGCGCCGCCAGGTTCGCCTCCTCGGGGCAGCTCAGGCTCGGCTCCCGCAGCGAGAGCAGCGAGCCCATGCCGCCGTCGCCGACCAGGATCTGCCGCCTGATCCGCTCCCCGGCGGTCATTGCGGCGCCGTGCGGACGATCGCGTAGGTCTTGCGAACCGTCTTGCGGATCTCCCACGTGCCCGACCAGCCGTCGGGGAAGAAGCGGACCACGCCAGGGCGGATCTCATGCTGCGTTCCGTCGGCGTCGGTGATCGTTGCGTCCCCGGCCACGAAGTGCATCAGCTCGCAGATCCCTTCGCGCCGCGATGGAAACGAGCCCGGCGTGCACTCCCAGATGCCGGTCTGGACGTGCCCGTCGTCGCTCAGCTCCAGCCCGAACGCATGCGGCGTGCCCGAGAACGGCGCCACGTTCGGAGGCCACGGGCCGAGCGGCCCGAGCTCCGCGGCCAGCACGTCAACGGTCGGTTGGGTCATCGCGTCCTCCAGTGGTGGTGCCGGAGGGTATCCCGGGCGCGATAGATTGCCCGTCGATGCGCATCTGCCTGATGATCGAAGGCCAGGAAGACGTCACCTGGGACGACTGGATGGCGCTGGCCGACGCCTCCGAGGCAGCCGGCCTGGAGGGGCTCTTCCGGTCCGACCACTACCTGTCGGGAGACGGCCGCGTTGGTCGCGGCGCGTTGGATGCATGGACAACGCTGGCGGCGATCGCGGCCCGTACCCAGCGCGTGCGCCTCGGCACCATGGTCTCGCCCGCCACCTTCCGCCACCCGTCAGTTCTGGCCAAGTGTGCGGTGACGGTCGACCACGTCTCGGGCGGCCGCGCCGAGCTGGGGCTGGGTGCCGGCTGGTACGAGCTCGAGCACGAGGCGTTCGGGTTCGCGTTTCCGCCGCTGGGCCAGCGGATGGAGCTGTTCGAGGAACAGCTGGAGATCGTTCACGGCCAGTTCACCGAGGACGAGTTCAGCTTCAGCGGCCGCCACTACACCCTCGATCGCTGCCCTGCCCTGCCGCGCCCGGTGCAGGCGCGGCTGCCGCTGATCGTCGGCGGCTCGGGCAAGCCGCGGACGGTCGCCGCGGCGGTGCGCTTCGCCGACGAGTACAACACCACCGAGGGTGAGGTGGCCGGGCATCGCGCTCTTCGCCGGGCGCTCGACGAGGGATGCGAGAAGGCCGGGCGCGACCCGGGCTCGCTCGTGCTCTCCGTCATGACCACTTGCCTGCTGGGGCGCGACGAGGCGGACTTCCGGGAGCGCGCCGAACGGCTTGCGTCGCTGCACTTCCCCGACTCGACCGGCCCTCAGCTGATCGAGAAGTACCGCGACGAGTGCGTGTTCGGCACGCTCGAGCAGGCCGCCGAGCGCCTCGCCGAGATGGAGGCCGCCGGCGTTACCCGGATCATGTTGCAGCACCTCGACCACCGCGACCTCGACGCGGTGGCGCTGATGGGCGAGCTGGTCGGCTAGCCGCCGGTCGCCACCTGCAGGTCCTTCCGCAGAGCGTCGATGTCGAGGCCGTTCGGCGCCTTTGTCGAGCCGTCGAACCAGCCCATCGAGAGCAGCGCATACGCCTCGTCGCAGTAGGCGTCCCAGAACCGCCAGGTCATCTTCTTGACCATGCCCCAGGTGACGAACGACACCGTCTCTGCGTCGTAGCCGGAGACGTTGACGGCGTGGCCGCCCCATGACCCCGGCTTGTTGTCGCCGCTGTATGACCCATTGAAGTCCCAGACGTCCTGGTGCTGCGCCGAGATCGGCAGCGACAGGCCGATGTAGGAGCCGGCGAACAGGTTCACCGCCTGCTGCATCAGCGTGTGGTCGGTGCGGGTGAGGGCGCCGAATGCCGCCAGCGTGTCGCCCGCGATGCCGGTCGACTGCCAGTAGTTGAGCACGTCCAGCTCGTTGGCGCCCTCTTCGCCGTCCGGGCCCTCGATCTTGACCTTGTCGAAGGCCGCAAGGATCTCCTGGTCTGTCGGCATGTCCGGGTGCGCCGTCTGCGACGTCCAGATCTCGATCATGTGCCCTGCAGCCGCACACGTGCAGTCGCCGATCTTGTCGTTGTCGTACATCGGGAACTCTTTCACCTTCGTTGTCAGATCAAGCGACGGCGGTGCGGGTGGCAGCTCGGTCGTATTCATGTAGCGCGCCATCCGCAGCGTGCGGACGTCGATCTTGGGCGGATGCTTGCCCAGCATGCCCACCATCACGTCAGTGCCAGCCATGTTCGGACCCCCCAAGCGAGATGCGGTGCCGGCCTTTAGCACCGCACACGACACTACGCCGCACGCGATTACGTGTCAACTGTCACAAACTGGAAATGTGCGGAGTCTGCCGGCGTCAGTAGACGGGGAACTCGGTCGCCGCCGGGGGCTCGCCGGCCAGCTCGAACGCGTTGCCCCACGCCCGCCGGCCCTGCACGTCCTCGACCTCGACGCGCGCCCACCGCCAGTACTCGGGGTACTCGAACCGCGCCGCCGTCAGCAGGCCGTCTGCGTCGCGGGCCAGGGGCGCCCCCCGCCAATCGCCCCAGGCCTCGTCGGCATTCACGCCACAGCCGTCCCAGGGCCCCGACCGCAGCCGGATCGAGCGCGCTCCGGAGCAGCGAACCTCGACGGCGTCGGGCGTGACCTCGATGCCGAGCAGGCGCGGGCCGGCCGACCCGTAGAAGGCGCCGCGGCGGAGGGCGTCGACGACAGCCTCGCGGCTACGTTCGCCGGCCAGCACCCACGTCCAGCCGATCTGGCTGTCCTTGCCCGGCTCGTGGCTGTCGTCGGTTGCCAGGCCGTGGAGCATCCGCTCCGACTGCAGCAGCGCGTCCCACAGCACCGTGCTCAGGCCGTTGCCCTGCTGGGCCTCGCAGCCCCCGTTCCAGATCTCGATCCCGACCAGGGACGGCGCGGCTGCCAGCTCGTCGGGAGTCAGGCCGCTCCAGTAGGGGTGGCAGACGAACGGCGCGCCGCCGTGCTCGGTGATCCAGGCTGCCATCGCCTCGATGCTCGCAAAGGGGCTGCGGTCGCCGGGCAGCTCGGGTACGCCGATCGCCAGCGCCTCGGCCTCGCCGCTGGGGCATTTGGCGTGGCACGAGAGCTCGCTGGAGGGCATCACCACCAGCCCGTCGCGCCGGTGATCGGTGACGTGCCAGTGGTCGGTGATCGCCAGCACGTCGAACCCGGCGTCGGCGTAGTGGTCACACAACCCGGCGGCCGTCGCAGTGCCGTCGGAGTTGTCGGTGTGGGCGTGGAACTGGCAGCGCAGCCACTCTCCCTCGCCGGTCGGAAACGTCATCTTCGCGCTCACTCAGCGTGGCTTCGGAGACGTGTAGTAGCACTTGCAGTAGCCCCACAGCTCGGGCTGGAATCCCGTCCAGGCGGTCGAGTGAGCCGTGATCATGTCGGTGTCGACGAGCTGGATGTAGGGCCGCTGCTGCTCGAGGTAGGCCTCCATCTTCCAGATCAGTGCCTGGCGCTGCTTGAAGTTCACGAGCTTGGTCTGCTGCTCCCACCACGCGTCGTACTTCGGGTTGTTCCAGCCGGTGTCGCTGTTGTCGTCCCACTGGGCCCGGGTGACCACCGACATGTTGAAGTCGGGGTCGATGTAGGGATGCCAGTACCAGGTGTACATGTCGGCGTTCAGGTACTTGGCATTGGGCGCGGTGATCATCGTCCACGCCTGCGAGCCGTCGCCGCCCGAGACCTCGTTCAGCTTGACACCGATCTTGCTGTAGGCGCTGGCCAGGATCTGGAACTGGCGGTCGCCGTTGAAGTCAAGATCGTCCGGCACGATCACCTGATAGCTCATCGGGTGTGCCGCCTGAGCGTGGGCGCCGGTCGTTGCGGGCACCATGCGGATGCCGTTGGAGCCCCGCTTGTAGCCCAGCGAGTCGAGGATCTGGTTGGCCTTGGCGACATCGTAGGGCAGCGGCTTGACCGCCGGATTGAGCCAGCCCTCCGGGCCCGACCACGCCGACATCATGTTGGCCCACGGCTGGGCGTGGCCGCCGAAGACGACGTCGACGATCTGCTGCCGCGGGGTCGCGTACTCGAACGCCTTCTTGAGGGTCGGGTTGAGCAGCTCCCGGTTCTTGGTCTTCAGGGGGTTCGAGTTGAAGCCGAGGTTGGTCACCTCGTCGCCCGGCTGGAAGGTCAGCTTGATGTTGTGCAGGTTGGTCAGCTTGCTGGCCGCGGTGTAGGGGATGGCGTCGACGAAGTCGAGGTTCCCCTGCTCCATGTCGGCGATCATCGACGTCGGGTTGGTGTAGTAGCTGAGCGTCACCGCCGCGGCGTTCGACTTCGGCCCGTAGAAGTACTTGTTGGGCGTGAAGACGGTCGTGCCCTTCTCCTGGAACTTGGTGACCACGTAGGCGCCGCCCGACACCATCGGCAGGTGCTGCTCGGGGTGGAACGTCAGCAGGTCCTTGCCGTGGTTCCCGGTGTACTTGGCCCAGACGTGCTTGGGCAGCACGAACATCTGCTCGAAATCGGCCAGGGCCGCCGCCACCGGGTGCGAGTAGTGCACGACCAGCGTGTTCGCGTTCGGCGCGGTGGCGCCGTCGACGCCGCTCAGCACGCCGGCCAGGTAGGAGGTCGGGCCGCTCGCATACTTGAGCGTGGTCTGGATCGTCCACACCGCGTCCTGCGCTGTCAGCGGTACGCCGTCCGACCACTTGCCGCCCGGCACGAGATGGAAGGTCAGCGTGTGCCCGTTGTCGCTGTACTTCCAGCTCTTGGCCCAGTCGCCGTCGAGGTGCAGTCCGGGCCCGTACTGGACGAGCTGCGGGAAGACCATGCCGTAGGCGGTGGAGTCCTGCGTCTCGATCCCGACGAACGGGTTCAGGGTGTCGATGTAGAACGTCGTCCCCACGCGGAGGACCGAGTGGTGGGATGTGCCGCCCGAGCTCGAGCCGCCGCCGCACCCGGCGGCGGTGACTGCCAGGCAGAGCAGGCCTACGGCGATGCGTGTCGCGATCTTCACCTCTGCGGCTCCTTGTCGTGTCTGGTTCGGAGCTCGATGCCGTCGAACAGCAGCTCGAGCTGAAACTCGAATACCTCGTCGACGTCGCCGAACATGTGCTCGGCGATAGCGACGCTGTTTGGGTACTCATCCGTGGGCAGGCCTGCGGTGTACCTCCGGAACCCGGCCCGCTCGGTGGGGTCGGCCAGCTCCGGCGCCATCGCCAGGAACAGGCCGCTCCCGGTGACCAGGTCGTCCAGGGCGTGGTGGGCGAGTGCCGCCTCCTGTTCGCTCAGCCCGGCCGAGCGGAGCAGGCCGAGCTCGCGCTCGGTCACGCGCGTCAGATACGGCGAAACGTCGGGCACCCTGGCCAGCGCGTCCCGCAGGCCCGGGTTGATCATGTAGATCCGACGGCCGAGGCGCGCCGACGCCGAGAGGTTCTCGCGCCAGCCGGCTTCTTCGCTGTACACCTCGAGGATCGCGCCGAAATACTGGTCCGCCATTGCGATCTGCAGATCGCGCTTGGAGGCATACCAGTGATAGACCGCGGTCGGGTCGACGCCCAGCTCGGCGCCCAACCGGCGCATCGTCACCGCTGCGGGCCCCTCCTCCTCGGCGATCGCGCACGCGGTGCGGACGATCCGCTCGCGGTCGAGCCGCCGCCATGGGCGGGGTGCGGACGGGCGTGATGCGGTCGTCGAAGGAGCCACTCGCTGCTGGATTATGGGGTGGGCAGGAATGAAAGTCAACTGCGTTGAAATCCGGTGAACGGACCTGATTCGGCGTCAGCTTGCGGGCACGTTTCCCAGCCCGTAAGCTTGCGCTCGTCAGGCTCGGTGCCAAAGGGGGGCGCAATGAGGTCGGAGCGGAGTACTCGTGTGCGCACACGCAGGTGGCTGGCCGCTGCGGCAGCCGTCGTGGTGGTGTTCGGGTTCGCGGCCGCCAGTGCGACTGCCGACTCCTCGGACCCGTATCCGCTGGTGTCCCGCCTGGCCGCCCTTGGCGTAACCCTGCCGGCCGGCATGCCGGGAGCGCCGGCACCGAACGGCCAGATCAACTTCACCACCGCTGCGCTGGTCGTCGACCCGATCCTGATCAGGGTCAACGGCGTCGCGTACGTCCTCAACATGTCGGTGCAGCGCCAGGGCGGGCCGGGCAGTTCGCCGCCGTTCATCGACGTCAACCTCAACCGGCTGACGAATGCGCAGCTGGACGGCCAGGACCACGACTACTTCCTGACCCCATCCTCCGGCGTCTCGTTCACCTTCGACCAGCCGACGATGGCGTCGGCCGTGATCAAGACGACCGGCATCGCTCCCAGCGTCATCGACCTCACCTACAAGGCCGCCAAGAAGCAGATCAAGTACCCCTGCACGCTGGCCTCCGGCGGCAAGTCGTTCGAGCAGGTGAGCTCCGGGAAGCTGTCCTTCTCGTCGTTCAAGTTCGTCTCCGGCACATCGCCGTTCTTCGGCACCATCACCAAGCGGCCGCTGACGGCGACGCTCTACTACGACCCCGGCTGCCGCGTCTCGGTCATCGGCGGGCCGAACCGGCTGCCGCAGTGCCAGGGCTCCGAGACCCTGGTGGCCGCGAGCCCGACCGGCGGCACCCAGTGGATCGCGCAGAACGACTACGGCGACGGCTTTGGGTTCCAGGCCGCGCTGGCGAGCGCGTCGGTGTCGGACCGCCAGACCACCCACGTGCTGCAGTCCGTCATCCCGGGCACCGACATGCCGGCTCCGAAGGCGTCGCCAACCGGCGCAACGGCGGTGCTGCGCACCGGCGGGAACTCGTTCATGCGGGGCACTGCCACGTTCACGTCCAAACGGCCTCCGGCAGTGAAGGCGGGGCTGCGCTGCGTGGATGCCTTCGGGCAGCCTCACGCGTTCAGCCGCGACGTCTACCGGGGGCGGCTTGTGCCCACCGCGAATCCGATGACGGCCGCGTTCGACACCGGGGGCGTGCCGTTGACCCCCAGCACGGCGAAGATGACCCTGCTGGTGTACACCTCGTAACGACGCAATCCGCCCACCGTCCACCGGCGTACATGCGCTGACGCTTCCTATCTCAACGGGAGGGAACATGCGAATGCTGTTTGGGGGTCCCGGGATGCGGGATCGCGGGCGCAGGCGATCGGTGTGGATGGGGGTGGCCGCCCTGCTCGCCGTGCTCGTGATGGGCATCGCGGCGCCGACGTCGGGTGCTTCGAGCAAGGGCACGTCGGCGAAGGTCGTGGTCGTCGTCAAGCGCGGCACGTTCGGCCAGATCCTGGTGACGACGGGCGCGAGGATGACGCTCTACATCAGGCCGTCGGGAGCCTGCACCGGGGCCTGTCTGAGCGCGTGGCCGCCGCTGCTGATGCCTGCGGGCAAGACGATGCCCACTGGGGCGACCGGGCTGGGAACGAAGGCGTTCCAGAAGACCAAGCTCCAGGTCACCTACAACGGGAAGAGGCTGTACACGTTCGCCGGCGACTCCGGGCACAGCGTCAACGGCAACGGTGTGTCCGGCTTCTACGTCGCTCAGGTAACCGGGTAGCGACGAGTCGGAGGACGCACGGGTGCCGCCGGCGCGCATCGGGCCGGTGGCACCTGCAACTCCGGTTCGTGCCCTGGCTAGCAGCGGGCGCCTCGACGAGTGCCCCGAGCTCATTAGCTGGCACACGAACCAGTCGGTCTAGACTTGCTCCCAGTGAAGCCCGATGGAATGCCGATCGGCCGTAGGCTGGCTCTGACCGCGAAGACCGTGGGCAGCGCGTTCAACTCTGCGCTGTCTGGGCAGGGCGGGTCGGTGCCGGCGTGGCTGATCCTGAGCGCGCTCAAGAACGGGCAGTGGTCGACACAGCTCGACCTGGCTCGCTCGCTGGCGATCGAAGGGCCGACGCTGACCCGGCACCTGGACAACCTCGAGCGAGCCGGGCTGGTTCGCCGCGTGGCGTCTGAGGCCGACCGGCGGGCCGTCCGCGTCGAGATCACCGAGGCCGGCGAGGAGGCGCACCAGCGGATGTGGAGTGCCGTCGGGGCGTTCAACCGACAGCTCGTCTCGGGCATGGGGAAGGACGACCTCCGCGAGCTCGAGCGCGTCCTGGGCAGGCTCGAGGACAACGCCCGCGCGTCGATGCGTGCGGGCTGAGCCGGGCGGCGGCGGTTGGCGCGCCTCACGGCCTCGTGCTATTACTAAGCCAGCTAACGAATCGTGCGCAATCGAAGGAGCACCAATGGCGGAAGCCCGCATCGACCAGCGCTGGCGGGAGAACCCCCGCAACCGAGGTCTGCGCGCGTCGGACGATGACCGAGAGACCGTGGCAGCCTTGCTGCGCGCGGAGCATATGGTCGGGCGGATCGACGCCGTGGAGCTCGAGGAGCGGATGGGGCGCTGCCTCGCCTCCCGCACGTACGCCGACCTCGATCAGCTCGTGGCCGATCTACCGCGCCCGGAGCCGTCGTGGACGAGACGCCGCCGGAGCGGTGTCCCGCCGCAGTTGGCGTTCCTGTTCATCCCCCTGGTGATCGCCGCGATCGTGCTCAGCCACGGACACGCGCTGTGGCTGATCTTCCCGCTGGCGTTCTTCGTGGGATCGCGACCGGCGCTCTCCGCCCGCCGGCGATACGTCGGCACCCGGCGGTGGTGAGCCACCCGCTTCGCGGCTGACCGGCGAACCCGCCCTGATCAGTCGTCGATCGTGACGTGCCCTGGCTGGCCGGCCACGCGGCCGAGCCACGCCTGGATGCTCGGGTAGGCGTCGAGGTCGAACCCGCCCTCGTCCGCCACGTGGGTGTAGGCGTAGAGCGAGATGTCGGCGATCGTGAATCGCTCGGCGACCAGGAAGCTGTGATCGGCCAGGTGCCGCTCCATGGCGCTCAGGGCGCGGTTTCCGCCCGCCTGGAGATCCGCCAGCCTCGGGCCCAGCCCGTCGGGGTTGCCCGAGAACGTCAGCCAGAAGCGGCACACGGCGATGGTCGGCTCGTGGTCGTACTGCTCGAAGAACATCCACTGCAGCACCTGGGCGCGCTCGTACGACGTCTCCGGCATGTACGGCGTGCCGTCGCCGAAGTACCAGACAATGGCGTTCGACTCGGCGAGCGGGCGGCCGTCATCCAGCACCAGCGTGGGCACGCGCAGCGCGGGGTTCAGCCCACCCAGCACGTCCGGGCGGTCGCTGCGGTCGATGACGTCCATCGTCCGCCGCTCGTAGGCGATTCCCAGGTGTGCCAGCAACAGGCGCACCTTGTAGCAGTTGCCGGAGATGGGGCTGTCGTACAGCAGCACGCCGGGCCAAGCCTACCCGTGGGTTCGCCTACTGGGTGAGGTTGACCGTGTAGGCGGTGTTGGAGCCTGGGTTGTAGCCGCCGCTGGTGCCGACCTCGGGATCCGAGTCGAGGTTGACGAACACGCCGTTCACCTGCTTGCCGTCGCTGTTGGCGCAGTAGCTCGGATGTGCCGGGTCGCCGCAGCTCGTGATCACGAACCAGGCGAAGCCGACCACCGTCATCGGCGCCGAGGAGCCATTTGGCCACGCGCTCTGGGCCTGCCTGGTTGACCAGGATCGGGATCAGAACGAGTTGCGGGCTGTTCGGCTCGAGCAGTGTTTGCGGTGCCGTCAGCGTTGAACTGGACGATCTGGTCGATGGTGTCCCAGCTGCCGATGCGGGCGTTGAGGCCCTGCGAGGTCGGCCCGCTGTTGTTGCCGGGCTTCGTGTCGATGGTCTCGCCGACGCTGATCGGGCACGTGTTGAGATTGCCCGAGATCTCGTTTGAGTACGCGTTGGCGCCGTTTGGGTCCGGGCAGTTCTGACCCAGGTGGTAGGGCAGGCTGATGGCGCCGTTGTTGGCGTTGGCCGTGTCCTTCGTGTAGATGGGATAGTTGGAGCCCGGGGTGTAGCTCCCCTGGAGAACGCCCCAGGGCATCACGCTGGTGCCGCCGGTGACCTGGGTGAAGGACTGGATCGTCGCCGTCGCGGTGGCCGAGACCTTCGCCGTGCTGATGCCGAACAGCGTGGCGAAGAACGTGTCGACCGTCCGTGTGGACGAGACGGTCACCGAGTCGCCGGGCTGCAGGTCGGTCGTCTGCTGATACGTGACCTGATCGGACTGATAGCCGTTCATCAGATAGACGTTCTGGGCCGCCGGCTGCGCACTGCTCCAACCGCCGGCCAGGCTGCTGGCTCCGGCGAGGGCGGCGGCGTCGACGGAGTTCTGCAAGGCGCGCCGCTGGAGCGCCACGTTGCCGTAGTCGATGACCAGCGCCGCCATTCCCAGCAGCGCAAGCATGAACACGGCGACGATGACCACCGCTTGACCTCGCTGGCGGTCGGTGGACAATGAGGATGGATAGGCTCTGGTGAACGGGATCAACGTCGCGGTCCTTCCGGGGGCTCGTGCTCGGAAGACCCCGGGGAGGCCGAGAACCTGCGCCTTCTCAGTGAAGATCCCCCTTTTTGATGACAAACGGGGGGTTGGATGGCGTGAAAGGCCGCTTACATCGCCGTTCAAGGCGGCATTCGGGGGTCGTGGTCAGGCACCCGGATGCCGATTCGAGTAGCGGCCGGCGCAGGAAAGTCGCACCTGCCGTGTCTGGAAGGGCGTGACGTGCTACACGAAGCTCAACCAACAACCCCGACGTCTTCGGGCGAGGCTCTCACCGAGCTGTACCGCCTGTATGCGGCCGAGGCATTCCGCTTCGCGGTCCACCTCACCGGCCGCAAGGAGGACGCCGAGGACGTGCTTCAGCAGGTGTTCCTGCAGGCACACCGGCATCTCGAGTCAGGGGCCGAGCTGGTGAACCCGCGAGCGTGGCTGATGATCGCGGTCAAGCACCGCGCGTTCAATCTGCAGCGGGCCCGCCGCGAGACGCCGGCGGCGGAGATCGAGCCCGGCGCGGCCTATGCCGCTCCGACCGAGGAGGCCGAGGAGCTGACGGCAGTCCGGAGCGTGCTCTGGACGTTGCCCGAGAAGCAGCACCACGCGTTCGTGCTGCGCTACTGGAGCGGCCTCTCCCAGTCGGAGATCGCACAGGTGCTGGGCACCACCGCGAGCGCGGTCGAGTCGCTGCTGGTGCGTGCGCGGACGACGCTGATCAGCGAGCGGGCGAACGCGTCGGACGAATGCGAGCGCGTCAGGCTCCGGCTCGTCGAGGGCGGCCAGCTCTCCGATCGCAACCACGATCACCTGAAGAAGTGCAGCCGTTGCCGTGCGGGGCATCTCAGGCTGTCGCACATCGCCGAGTTCGCGAGCATCATCGCGCTTGCCCCGCGCCTCCACGTCGCCCACGGGCTGGCCGCAGCGGTGCCGGGCTTCTCGGCGCCGGCCGCGACCCTGAGCGCCGTCTCCGCCCCGGCGGCTGCGGGCGCATCGACGGCAGCCGGCGCCTCGACTGCCGCCACTGCAGTCGGCGCGTCCGGCAAGGTGGCGATCGCCGTCAAGGTGGCGCTTGCGGTGGCGGCAACCACCGCTGCGGCGGCCACGGTGCCTCCGGTTCACTCAAAGATCGACCGCGTGCTCTTCCCCCATCACGTCGCGACCGCGGCCCCCGCAGCGCTCAGCCGACCTGCCGCCGCGGGCGCGAACGCCGGATTTGGGGGAGCCGGGCCGGGCGTCGCACATCCCGTGCCCGCCGCCGAGTCCACGACCCCCGGGTCGAATGGACGTCACGTGGGCGCCGGCCACGCGGGCGGGACCGGTTCGCCCCACGGGAAGGCCGTTGGCCACGGCAACGGCAAGGCCAAGGGACAGGGCAACGGGAACGCGAACGGCCACGGCAAGGCCAAGGGACAGGGCAACGGGAACGCAAATGGGCAGGGCAACGGCAAGGCCACGGGCTCTGCGAACGGCAAGGCCAAGGGCCGCGAACGGCAAGGCCAACGGCGCAGCGAAAAGCAAGACGACGGGGGCTGGAACAAGCACGGGCAAGGGCAAGACGACCGGTGCTGCCAAGGGCAAGGCGAAGGGCGCCGCCACGGGCAACGCGACGGGTCAGGGCAACGGCAACGGCAACGCGTCCTCCAACGGCAACGGCACCGGCAATGGCAACGGCAAGGGCGCGACCAAGAGCACGTCCTAGCCGAGCGCCCTAACGCGCTACGACAGCCGCCGGCCGCGCAGAAGCTGCGCGGCGGCGTAGCGCCAGCTCGGCAGCGGGCAGGTCGTGTAGTGCGTCCACGTTGCGCCGAGCTGGAATGCCATGCAGTCGGCCGCGTACTCCGCGCCGCGGATCCCGGTGGCACCGGGACCGCCGAAGACCCGGTTCATCGCCCGTACCGCCGCGGCCACGTCGCCGCCGTAGGCGCGCACCGAGAGCTCGTGGCTCCACTCATGGCGCACCACCGACGGGAGATACCCGGTGGGCACCGACGGCGAGATGTAGATCGTGTCGTGATACCAGTCGGTCACGCCCCAGGTGCCGGGGTAGCGGTTGGAGATCACCCACCGCGCGGGTCGCCGGGTGCGGTACCCGGGGATGCGGCTGACGTCGAGGTGGAGCACCGTGATGGTGGTGTGCGACCCGGCGTGGGCCGCCGGCGCAGACGGGACGCGTGGCGCTGCCGTTGCCCGCGCTGCCAGCAGGACCGCGCCTGCTCCGCCGATTGCGAGAGTGCAAACCGCCAGGATCAGCCAGAGGATGGGGCGTGGTCTCCGTTGCGACACCGTCCGTTTAATCGGTTCTGTTTGCCGATTGGCACCCCCCTGTAAGGGGCACCTGCCCGCGTGGCGGCGGGGCATCCGAGGCGGTCGGCATGATGGACCGGTTGAGCGACCTGTTCCGGCAACTGCTCGTGGACGGCATCGGCATCACCCTCGCGCCGTGGTGCGTGATCGGCGTCATCCTCATCCTCAGCGGCCCGCGCCCGCTCCGGAAGGCCATCGCGTTCCTGCTCGGCGCGGCGACGACCATGACGGCGATCATGATCGCGTGCGAGCTGTTGGTCGGCCGGCTCGAGGTCACGGATGCGGACACGGCGTCCTCGCGAGTCGAGTGGGTGAAGCTGGCGTTGGCGCTGCTGCTCCTCGGCTACGGCCTATGGCGGCTGAGCCGGCCGCCCGCGCCACCGTCGACCCCGCGCTGGCTGACCCTGATCGACCGACTCACGGTGCCCACCGCTTTCGCAATCGGCCTGGTGATGCCGAACCCCATATTCGCCGCTGCCGGTGGCATCCAGATCGTGAAGGCGGACCTGTCAGCACCGGCCACCATCGCCTGGCTGGTCTTCTTCATCCTGGTGTCGTTGTCTTCGATGATCACGCCGGTTGTGCTGTACGCACGGTCGCCGGCGGCGACAGGGCTGCGCCTGGCGGGCTGGAAGCAGTGGCTCGGCGTCCACACCGGGCAGATCCTGACCTGGATGTGCATCGGGTACGGCGGCCTGATCGCCGTGGAGAGCGCGATCGCATTGTTTTGAGGTGGTGAACGCGCCGGCGAACGTGCACCACTACGGGACACATGCCTCCCGCCCCATTCCTGCCGGCAGTCGTCTCTACTATCGAGCCACTGGGCGAGTCAAACACTCCCCCCTCGACCGAAGGGCGACGGTGTCCACGCCGAAGGCGAACCACTACCGAGCAGATTCGATGCCGGGTGCGCGCGTCGTGCGCTTCGAGCGGCGGCCGGGAGCGCCGGCTGCCCCGGCACAGCCGGTCGAGGAGGCTCGTCCCCAGCCCTTCGACTTCATGGAGTCGAAGGTGCGGATCCCTGCCGCGCGCCCGGGCTCTGTCACCCGCGTGGCTCTGGTCAACCGCCTGCGCACGGCGACCACGCCGATCGCGGTCGTCACCGCCCCGGCTGGGTACGGGAAGTCGACGCTGCTGGCGCAGTGGTCGGCCCGGGACCCGCGCCCGTTCGCCTGGGTGACCCTCGACGAGCGAGATGACGACCCGGCGGTGATGCTGCAGCACCTGGCAGTTGCCGTCGATCGCGTCGAGGCCGTAGGCGCCTGCGTGCTCGAGGCGCTGCGGCCGCAGGGGCCGATCCGTCTGGGGCGCCGCGCTTCCCCGCCTCGCGGCGGCGCTGCTGACGCGGGATCAGGCATTCGTGCTGGTGCTGGACGACGTCGACCGGGTGACGGCGCGGGACTCGGTGGACAGCGATCGCGGTGCTGGCCGATCATCTGCCGGAGGGATCGATGCTGGTGCTGTCCGGCAGGGGCGCGCCGGCGATCGGCGTGCCGCGCCTGCGCGCCGGAGGGCGGATCACGGAGCTGGGCGCCGCCGACCTCGAGATGAGCCGCCGCGAGACGGGGCTCATGCTGCGGGAGCTCGCGCTCGACAGCGAGGGCGACCTGGCATCGGAGCTGGTCGAGCGCACCGAGGGCTGGCCGGCGGGGATCTACCTGACGGCGATCGCCCGTGACGGCGACCACCACGGTGTCGAGGAGTACCTGCGCACCGAGCATCTGTCGCGGCTGGCCCCGCGCACACGTGAGTTCCTGCGCCGGACGGCGGTCCTGCCTCGGATGACTGGACGGCTCTGTGACGCCGTACTGGACACGTCCGGGTCGGGAGTCCAGCTGGCGGAGCTCGGGCGGGGCAACATGTTCATCCAGCCGCTCGATCGCTCCGGCCTGTGGTACCGGCACCATCGACTGCTCCGGGAGCTGCTGCGGCGGGAGCTCGCCGAGCACGAGCCGGAGACGATCCCGGTGCTCCAGCGCCGGGCCGCGACCTGGTTCGAGGAGAACGGCGATCCGGAAGCGGCGCTCGAGTCGGCGTTGGAGTCGGAGGACACCTCACGGGCTGCGCGTCTGCTGGGTGCCCGCGCACTTCCGGCGTACCACCAGGGGCGGGTTGCCGAGGTCGAGGGCTGGCTCGACCGCTTTCCCGGGCGCGCACACCTCGACGCGCACCCCGCCGTTGCGGTCACCGGCGGCTGGATCCACGCAGCTCGCGGACGGGCCGAGGATGCGGAGGCGTGGCTTGCCGCAGCGGGCCGGGGGACGCGTGGGCGCCGAACCAGCCGCGCTCGGCTGGCGGCGGAGATCGCTGTCGTCCGCGCCGGGTTGTGCCCCGACGGCCCCGAGCGAATGGCCACGGACGCCGACGCGGCCGTCAGGTCGCTGCCGGGCGACAGCCAGTGGCACCCCATGGCGATGGTGTTCCAGGGGGCGGCGCTGGCGATGCTGGGCCAGGCCGAACAGGCGGACGCGGTGCTCGCCGAGGCGGCGGCCACCGCCGACCGTACGAGCGCAGGCGAGGCTCGCGCACTGTCCACGGGGCAGCGGGCGATGCTGGCGCTCCTCCGCGAGGACCATCGGGCAGCCGCCGAACACGCGGCCGCCGCTCGTAGCCTCGTGCGCGAGGGGCGGCTCGCGGACTACCCGACCAGCGCCCTGTCTCTGGCAGCCAGCGCCCGCGTTCTGCTTCGCCGCGGCCGCTGGGACGAGGCGCGCGAGGACATGGACGGCGCCGAACGACTGCTCTGCTCGCTCGAGGCGATGCCGTGGCTTTCGGTCGAGACCCGGCTGGAGCTGGCTCAGGCATACGTCGCCCTCCGCGATGCGGACTCCGCGCGGGAGCTGACACGGGAGGCGGGGCGCATCGTCCGCCGCCAGGGGCCGTTTGGCATTCTGGCAACCCAGGTACCCCGGGTACGGCGCGAGATCGACGCCGTCCCGGGCGCCGGCGACGTCGTGGGATCGGGCCTGACCGGCGCCGAGCTGCGGCTGCTGCCGCTGCTGGCGACCCACCTCTCCTTTCGCGAGATCGGCGAGCTGCTGTTCGTGTCCCGCAACACGATCAAGACCCAGGCGATCTCGGTCTACCGCAAGCTGGGCGTCTCCAGCCGCAGCGACGCGATCCGCCGTGCCAACGAGCTCGGCATCATCGACGCCGCAGAGCCGGCCGCGATGTCGTAGCTACAGGTGGGACTCGGCGGCGGCGTCGCCGCCCACCCGGTGGCGGAAGACGTGGTACGTCCAGCCCTGGTAGAGGAGGATCAGCGGCGTCACCGTCAGCGCGATCACCGTCATCACCGCCAGCGTGTAGTGCGCTGACGACGCGCTGTCGACGGTCAGGCTGTTGGCGAAGTTCGGTCGCGAGACCATCACCCGCGGGTAGAGGCTGGTGAACAGGGTGGCCGTCATCAGCACGGCCGCGCAGGCGGTCGAGACGAACGCCCAGCCGTGACGGCTCCTGATCGTCATCACCACCGCGAGCAGGAGGCTGACGTTCGCGAGCACCGCCGGCAGCACCGGAGGGAACTCGCTCTTGTGGTTGTGCTGCGTTGCCACCACGACGGTGGCGACCACGAACAGCGCGGTGATGACCGCGGCCGGGATCGCGAGCCGGCGGGCTGTGCGAGCGGCTCGCTCGCACAGATCGTCCCTGGTGCGCAGCGTCAGGAAGGTCGCGCCGTGGAAGGTGAACAGGAGCACGAACGCGACGCCGCCGAACAGCGTGTAGGGGTTGAACAGGTCCCAGAAGCTGCCGGTGAAGTCGCCGCTGCTGTTGAGTGGCACGCCGTACAGCAGGTTCGCCAGGCCGACTCCCCAGACGAACGAGGCGCCGAAGCTGCCGGCCGCGTTGGCTCCCGTCCAGACGCGTCGCCAGCCGGGGCTCTCGCTCTTCGTCCGCCACTCGAACGACAGGACGCGCACGATCAGGCACGCGAGCACCAGCAGCAGCGCCAGGTAGAAGCCGGAGAACATCGACGCGTACCAGCCCGGGAAGGCCGCGAACGTCGCGCCGCCGGCCACCACCAGCCAGACCTCGTTGCCGTCCCAGACAGGGCCGATCGATGCGAACATCGCCTGCCGCTCGCCCTCGTCCCGGGGCAGGAACGGGAGCAGCATGCCGACGCCGAAGTCGAACCCCTCGAGCATGAAGTAGCCCGCCCAGAAGAACGCGATGATGATGAACCAGAGGGTCTGCAGGTCCATCGGCGCTAGTACCCCACCGCCGGCTCGGCGGGCGCCTCGTGGCTCCCGATCGGCGCTGGATCGACGTTCGCGTAGCGGCGCATCAGCCAGAAGTCGACCACGAGCAGAGCGCCGTACAGCACCAGGAACACGGTCAGGCTGATGACCAGCCACAGGGTCGTCACCGTCGGCGAGTTTGCCTGGTTGGTCTTCAGCAGGCCCTGCACCACCCACGGCTGGCGGCCGATCTCGGTCAGGCACCAGCCGGCGATGCAGGCGACGAACGGCAGGAACGTGCCGATCACGCCGAGCCAGAGGAACCATCTCAGGCGTTCCAGCTTCTTGCGCCAGAGCAGGATCGCCCCGACGACCCCGATCAGCGCGATCAGCGATCCGGCGTACGCCATCACCCGCATGCTCCAGTAGATCGCCTCGACCGGCGGAACGTAGTTGCCGCTTCCGTACTGCTGCTCGTACTGCTGATTGAGCTCGGTCAGCCCGGTCACCTTTCCACTGAATGAGCCCGTGGCCAGGAACGAGAGCAGGCCGGGTATCTCGATCGAGAAGGTCGGCGTCTCATCGCTCTCGGCAAAGCCGCCGACCTGGAACAGCGAGAACGCACACTTCTGGCAATCCTGCCACTGCGCCTCGCTGGCCGAGATCTTCATCGGCTGCAGGCGGGTGACCAGGATTCCGAAGTGGCTGCCGAACCCAAGGTTGAAGCACGCGACCGGCACCAGGAAGATCAGCGACACCTTCGCCGCTGGCCGGAAGACCTCGACGTTGCGCCCGCGCGCCATGTGCCAGCAGCAGACGCCGAACACCACCGCGGCGCCCGCCGTCAGGCCCGCCAGCAGGGTGTGCACGAACGCGTACAGCGCCCACTCGCTCGAGATCAGCGCCCAGACGCTCGTCAGCTGCGCCTCGCCGTTGACGATCTTGTATCCGACCGGGTCCTGCATGAAGGAGTTGGCGACCAGGATGAAGTACGCCGACAGCCACGTGCCGGCGACCGCGATCCAGAGCGTTGCCAGGTGCAGGCGCGGCGACAGCGTGTTCCAGCCGAAGATCCACAGGCCGAGGAACGTCGATTCGAGGAAGAACGCCGCCAGCCCTTCGATCGCCAGCGGGGCGCCGAACACGTTGCCGACGAACCGCGAGTAGACCGACCAGTTCATGCCGAACTGGAACTCCTGCACCAGCCCGGTGGCGACGCCGATCGCGAAGTTGATCAGAAACAGGGTGCCGAAGAAGCGCGTCAGCCGGAGCCAGACGTCGTCGCGCGACCGGTACCACAGCGTCTGGAAGACCGCCACGATCGGCCCCAGGCCGAGGGTCAGCGGTACGAACAGAAAATGGTAGATCGAGGTCGTCGCGAACTGGGCGCGGGCGAGATCCACCGTGGTGGTGGAGAGCGCGATCATGCGCCCGCTACGGTACCCGCCTGCTCGTCACACGCAATCATCCAGATGGGATGACCGGCCTCTCCGCACGACGGCCCATGCTCTGACCGATGCGCGCGGTTGACCCCCGCCTCCTTCGTCGTGCCCGCTCCGTGCGCGTCCTGCTCGGGATCGACGTTGCCCTGGGGCTGGCGACCGCAGTGCTGGTGCTGGCGCAGGCATCGCTTCTGGCCGACGTGATCTCCGGGGGGTTCGCCGGCCAGTCGGTGCGCGGCGTGTCCGGCCTGCTCATCCTGCTGGTCGTCGTATTCGCGGGCCGCGCCGTCCTGGGCTGGGGGTTCGAGGTCGCCGGCCGCGACGCTGCGTCCGCCGTCCTCTCCGACCTGCGCCTGGCGCTGGTGGAGCAGCGGCTGCGGCGCCAGCCGGCGGCGCTGGACGGGGTCGAGGGCGCCGAGGTGGCGACCGCGGCGGTGCAGGGGGTCGACGGTCTGGCCGCCTACTTCGGCCGCTACCTGCCCCAGCTCGTGCTCGCATGCCTGGTGCCGGTCGCCGTGCTCGTCCGCACTGCCACCGTCGACGTCGAGTCGGCGTTGATCATGCTGGCAACACTGCCCCTGGTGCCCGTCTTCATGTGGCTGATCGGGCGGCAGACCGAGCGCCGGACGCGCGAGCGGTGGGACGCCCTGCAGCGGCTCTCGTCGCATTTCATGGATGTGATCCGGGGCCTGCCCACGCTCCGCGCGTTCAACCGCGGCCGGGCGCAGAGCACGACGATCGCGGACGTCGGCGAGCGCTACCGGCGGACGACGATGGCCACGCTGCGGCTGAGCTTTCTGAGCGGGTCGGTGCTGGAGCTGGCCGCAACCATCAGCGTCGCCCTGGTTGCGGTCACCGTCGGCGTTCGGCTGGTCGACGGCGGGCTCGGGCTGAACGCCGGGCTGACGGTGCTGATCCTGGCGCCCGAGCTGTACCTGCCGCTCCGCCAGCTGGGATCGCAGTTCCACGCCAGCGCGGACGGCCTGGCGGCCGCCGAGCGGATCCTGGAGCTGCTGGACGCTCCCGCCGAAACCGGCGAGGGCGGCACCCGCGTCGCGCCTGACCCGGGGGTGGAACCGGTGCGGGTGGAGGGCGTGTCGTTTGCCTATCCGTCCCGGCCGGGACTGGTGCTGGACGGGTTCGACCTCACGCTCGCACCCGGTGAGACCGTCGCGCTGACCGGAGCCAGCGGCGCTGGGAAGTCGACGGTCGCCGCCTTGCTGCTGCGCTTCGCGGAGCCAGCCACCGGCCGGATCACCGCCGGGGGCGTCGACCTGGCCGACTGCAGCACCGCCGAGTGGCGCCGGAGCATCGCCTGGGTGCCGCAGCGCCCGACCATCTTCCGGGGCACGGTCGCCGACAACATCCGGCTGGGCGGCCCAGGCGCGTCGGAGGAGCTCGTTCGCAGGGCCGCCGTCATGGCCGGCGCCGACGACGTCGTCGCGTCGTTGCCTGACGGGTATGCAACGGTGGTGGGCGACGGCGGGAGGCCGCTGTCGATGGGCGAGTGCCGGCGGATCGCGCTTGCCCGGGTGTTCCTGCGCGGCGCCCCGCTGGTCATCCTCGACGAGCCGACCGCGGATCTCGACCCCGACAGCGCGGAGTGCGTCGCCAATGCGATCGAGCGGCTCGGCCGGGGCGCGACAGTGCTTCTGATCACCCACAACCCGCGGCTGATGGATCGGGCCGACCGCACGGTCGCCCTGGCTGACGGGCGCGCCGTGGCCGGGGCCAGGAGCGCCGTCGCGTGATCGCAGACGTCCGCAGCCTGATGCAGATCGCCCCCGCCTCCCGCACGCGGGTCGCGCTGGTGGTGGCGCTGGGCGCGGCAACCGTGCTCTGCGGAGTCGGCCTGATGGCGACCGCCGGCTACCTGATCTCGCGCGCGTCGGAGCGCCCGGCGATCCTCTCGCTGACCGTCGCCATCGTCGGAGTGCGCACGTTCGGGATCGCCCGGCCGCTGTTCCGCTACCTGGAGCGCCTGGCCTCCCACGACCTCGCCTTCCGGGCTCTGGCCGGCGCACGCGTGCGGGCGTACGAGCAGCTGGAGCCGCTCGCACCGGCTCAGCTCGAGGGGTACCGCGACGGCGACCTGCTGTCGCGGATGGTGGCGGACGTCGACTCGCTGCAGGACCTCCACCTGCGCGGTCTCGATCCGCCGCTGGTCGCCCTTGCCGCGGGCACCGTCTCGGTCGTTGCCGCCGCCTTCGTGCTGCCGGCGTCGGCTGCCGTGCTGGCTGTGGGTCTGGTGGCTGCCGCGATCGCAGCACCGGCCGTTGACGTCGCCACCAGCCGTCGCGACGGTCGCTCGCAGGCCCCGGCCAGAGGCGAGCTGACTGCCGAGATGGTCGAGCTCCTGCACGGCGGCGCCGAGCTGGTCGCCTACGGATGCGAGGCGCCCCGCCTGGAGCGGGTGCGTGACTGCGACCGCCGGCTGGTGCGGCTGGCACGGACGGCCGCGCTCGGCGACGGCGCAGGCGACGCACTGCGGCTGGCGATCACCGGGCTGACCGTTGCCGGTGTCCTGGCCACCGCGATCGCGGCGCACGCCTCGGGACACCTGGACGGGCCGATGATCGCGCTCCTCGGACTGCTGGCGCTGGCGTCGTTCGAGGCCGTGCAGCCGCTGCCGCAGGCGGCCCGGGCGCTGGGCGAGACGCTCGCCGCCGGGCGTCGGTTACTCGAGGTGACGAGCCGGCGGCCGCGGGTGTCCGACCCGGTCGATCCGGCAGTGCTTCCAGCCGGCCCGCTGGAGATCGCCCTCGAGCACGTGCACGTCCGGCTGGCCCCGGGCGAGCCGGTCGTGCTGGACGACGTCAGCCTACGCCTGGAGCCGGGGCAGCGGGTGGCGCTGCTTGGGCCCAGCGGAGTGGGCAAGAGCACGATCGCGAACCTGCTCCTGCGGTTCGTCGATCCTGAGGAAGGCCGGGTGACGCTGGCCGGCCGGGACCTCCGCGCCTACCGCCAGGAGGACGTCCGCCGGGCGATCGCCGTGGTCAGCCAGGACACCTATCTGTTCTCGACCAGCATCATCGAGAACGTCCGGCTTGCGCGGCCGGAGGCCAGCGACGCCGAGGTCATGACCGCGCTGCGCCGCACCGGTATCGGGGACTGGGTCGAGGGGCTACCGGCCAGGGGCGCGACGCTGGTGGGTGAGAACGGGCGGGAGCTGTCCGGCGGCCAGCGGCAGCGGGTCGGCGTGGCACGGGCGCTGCTCTCCGACGCACGGGTGCTCGTCTTCGACGAGCCGACCGCCCATCTCGACCCGCCCGGCGCCGAGGCTCTGGTGTCCGAACTGGTTGCCGTCGCCGGGGAGCGTTCGGTGCTGCTGATCACCCATCGCCCGGAAGGGCTGGAGCACATGGACGCGATCGTCCGTTTGGGATGACGGTGGAGCCGTCCCGTCCGCCTAGATTCGGGGGCGACCCCTCGTGGTCCAGACCACATGCCTGAGCCAAACGACACATCGAAGCCCCGACCCCGCGTCCTGATCCTGGGCGGCGGGTTCGCGGGAATCGGCACCGCCAAGGAGCTGAAGCACGCCGACGCGGACGTGGTCGTGGTCGACAGCCACGACTACCACACCTTCCAGCCGTTGCTGTATCAGGTTGCCACCGCCGAGCTCGACTCGTCGGCGGTGGGGCATCCGCTGCGAGACCTGTTTCACGACCAGCCCAACGTGGCGGTCCACCAGGCGACGGCCACCGGCATCGACCTCGAGAAGCGTGAGGTCAGCTTCGACAAGATGGCCCCGATCGCATACGACTACCTGGTGCTGGGGCTGGGCGCCTGCGTCAACTTCTTCGGCGTCGAGGGAGCGGCGGAGCACGCGTTTCCGCTGTACACGCTCGCGCGATGCGCTGAGGCTCCGTGATCATGTGCTCCGCCGCTGGGAGGCGGCCGACCGCGACCCGTCGCTGGTCGATGACGGCGCTCTCAACGTTGTCGTCGTCGGTGGTGGGCCGACCGGGGTCGAGAGTGTCGGGGCGTTGTCGGAGCTGTACCACCACAGCCTCGCCAAGGACTATCCGCGGCTACCTCTGGACAAGGCGCGCCTGACGCTGGTCGAGGCCGCACCGGAGCTGTTCTCGATGTTCAAGCCGGAGCTGCGCACCTACACCCACAAGACGCTGACCAAGCGCGGCGTCGAGGTGATGGTGGGCGAGGTCGTCGCGGCGGTGACCCCGACCGAGGTGACGCTGAAGTCCGGCGCGGTGCTGCCCGCCCACACGCTGGTCTGGGGGGCCGGCCTCCAGGCGCACCCGATCGCCGACAGCCTGGGCGTGGAGCTGCAACGGGGCCACCGTGTCCCGGTGGAGCTCGACCTTCGCGTCGCCGGGCACCCGGAGCTGTTCGCCATCGGGGACATCGCCTGGATCACGGATGCGAAGACCGGCGAGGTGCTGCCGCAGCTGGGGTCGGTAGCGCTGCAGGCCGGCGCGCACGCCGGCGAGAACCTCGCTCGGCTCCTGTCCGGGAAGGAGACGACGCCGTTCGAGTACAAGGACAAGGGCACGATGGCGACCATCGGCCCCGGGGCGGCGGTGATCCAGTTCCGCCGCGGCCGCACCATCAAGGGAAAGACTGCGTTCCTCGCCTGGGGAGCAGTCCACCTGGCCCTTCTGTCGACCGGCGAGGACCGCGCAAAGGCGGTCGTCGACTGGACATGGTCGATATTCACGCGGGAACGCTCGGCCCGGATCGTGGTCGAGACGGAGCCCGACTCCGACGTCGTAACAGCAAAGCGCTGAGACACGAGGTGATGGCATGACGACGACCGCAGGTTCCCCCTCCCAGACAGGCCCGGAGGTCGTAGGCGCCGGAGCGGCGGCGCCGAAAACGGCCGACGTCCTGGTCGTGTTCGGGATCACCGGCGACCTGGCCAAGGTGATGACGTTCCTGTCGCTCTACCGGCTCGAACAGCGGGGGCTGCTCGACATCCCGGTGGTCGGCGTGGCCGTGAACGACTGGACGGCCGACCAGTTGCGGGCGCATGCGCGTGAGTGCATCGAAGGCTGCGGCGAGACCATCGACCCCCAGGTCTTCGACCGCCTCGCCCACCGCTTCTCGTATGTCAGCGGCGACTTCGGCGAGGCGTCGACCTACAAGAAGGTTGCCGACGCGATCGAGGGCTCCAGCCAGCCGGTGTTCTACCTGGAGATCCCGCCGTTCCTGTTCGGGCGGGTCGTCAAGGGTCTGCGCGACGCCGGAGTCACGACCAACGCCAGGATCGTGGTCGAGAAGCCGTTTGGGCACGACCTGGCGTCGGCGCGCGCGCTCGCCGCGGAGCTGCACCAGTCGGTGGACGAGTCTCAGATCTACCGGATCGACCACTTCCTGGGAAAGATGGGCCTCGAGGAGATCCTGTACCTGCGGTTCGCCAACGTGATGCTGGAGCCGGTCTGGAACCGCAACTACGTCGAGTGCGTGCAGATCACGATGGCTGAGAGCTTTGGCGTTGCCGACCGCGGGCACTTCTACGACCCGGTCGGCGCCCTACGCGACGTGGTTGTCAACCACCTGATGCAGGTGGTGGCGGCGGCCGCGATGGAGGTGCCCTCCGGCGGCGATCCGGACACCCTGAACGACACCAAGGAGGCCCTCTTCAGGGCGATTGCCGAGGCCGATCCGGCCCATTACGTCCGCGGGCAGCACGACGGCTATCGCGAGATCGACGGCGTCGCTCCGGACTCGACCACCGAGACGTACGCCGCCCTGCGGCTCGACATCGACAACTGGCGCTGGTCCGGCGTGCCGTTCTACATCCGCACGGGCAAGCTCCTGCCGACGACGCTGACCGAGGTGCGGCTCGTCTTCAAGCATCCGCCAAAGCTCGGGTTTCGCATCACGGAGGGTCGCCGGCCGGAGCCCGACCAGTTCGTCGTCAAGCTCGATCCGTCGACGGGCGTTCGCCTCCAGGTCGACGCGCACCGCGCCGATGCCGCGGCGCCCGAGGCGGTGACCCTCGATGCGGAGTTCGCGCAGGAGGGCGGCGAGGGGCCGACCCCGTACGAGGTGCTGCTCCACGCCGCGATGGTCGGAGACCGCAGCCGCTTTACCCGCCAGGACGGCGTGGAGGAGACGTGGCGGATCATGGGGCCGCTGCTCGACAACCCGCCGCCGGTGCACCCATATGTCCCCGGGAGTTGGGGCCCGAAAGAAGCCGACAAGCTCGTCGCCGGCCATGGCCGGTGGCACGAACCATGGATGGCCACATGAGCGCAACCAAGTCACCCCGCAAGGATCAGAAGGCGGCAGCCGCCGAGCCGCAGAGCGCGGCAGCTCCCTCGCCGTTCCCGCCGATCGCGGAGTACGCCTTCCTGTCCGACTGCCACACCGGCGCGCTGGTCGCACCCGACGGGGCCGTCGACTGGCTGTGCATCCCCTCCTTCGACTCGGCCAGCATCTTCGGCAGCCTGCTCGACCGGCAGGCCGGGTTCTTCCGGTTCGCCCCCTACGGCATCAACCACCCGACCACCCGGGTCTACATCCCGGGCACGAATGTGCTGGAGACGACGTGGAAGACGCCAGCCGGCTGGATCGTGATCCGGGACGCGCTGACGATGGGGCCGTGGGATCACGAGGATCAGATCACGCCTCACACGAGGCCACCTGCCGACGACGACGCCGATCACCAGCTCGTGCGCACCGTCGAGTGCCTCGACGGCAACGTCGAGGTCGAGCTCGTCTGCGAGCCGGCGTTCGACTATGGCGCGATCCCGGCGCAGTGGGAGGCGGTCGACGGCGGCCGCCAGGGCGCCGACGCAAGCGGGGGTGGCCAATCCTTCCGCCTGTACACGGATCTCTCGCTCGGCATCGAGGGCAACCGCGTCCGCGCCCGGCACGTTCTGGCGGCGGGCGAGAAGGCCTACTGCGCGCTGTCGTGGGCGGAGGCCAAGGCCGGTCCGCAGGACGTTGCGCAGGCCGAGGAGCAGCTGGCGTCGACCGTCCGCTTCTGGCGCTCATGGCTGGGGCGGGCACGGATCCCCGACCATCGCTTCCGCGATCCAGTGCAGCGGTCGGCCCTGGTGATCAAGGGTCTCACCTACATGCCAACCGGAGCGACGGTGGCCGCACTGACGACGTCGCTGCCGGAGACGCCGGGAGGCGAGCGGAACTGGGACTACCGGTACACGTGGATGCGCGACTCGACCTTCACGCTGCAGGCGCTGCACTTGCTGAACCTCGACTGGGAAGCCGACGAGTTCATGCAGTTCGTGGCCGACCTGGAGCCGACGGACGACGGCTCGCTGCAGATCATGTACGGCATCGACGGCCGCCGCGACCTGACCGAGACCACGCGGGACGACCTCACCGGCTACTCCGGCGCGCGGCCGGTGCGGGTCGGCAACGGCGCGTTCGACCAGCGCCAGAACGACGTCTTCGGCGCGGTGCTCGACTCGATCCTGCTGCACACGAAGCGCAGCGAGCGGCTCCCGCGGCGTCTGTGGCCGATCGTGCAGACCCAGGCAGAGTGCGCGACCAAGGTCTGGCAGAAGCCGGATCAGGGCATCTGGGAGGCCCGCGGCAAGCCCCAGCACTACGTCTCTTCGAAGCTGATGTGCTGGGTCGCGCTCGACCGGGCGGCACGCTTGGGCGAGATCCGTGGCGACCCGCAGATGCACAAGACCTGGGCCGCGACGGCCGAAGAGATCAAGGCCGACATCCTGGAGCATGGCCTGACCAAGGACGGCGTCCTGCGTCAGCACTACGAGACCGACGCCCTGGATGCATCCACGCTTCTGGCCGCGATCTTCGGGTTCCTGCCCAATAACGACGAGCGGCTTCGTGCGAGCGTGTTGGCGATCGCCAACGACCTGACCGAGGACGGCTTCGTGCTCCGGTATCGCACCGATGAGACGGACGACGGGCTGTCGGGCAAGGAGGGGACGTTCCTGATCTGCTCGTTCTGGCTGGTCTCCGCGCTGGCGATCATCGGCGAGCTGCAGCGGGCGCGCGACCTGATGGAGCGGCTGTTGCATATCGCCTCACCGCTGGGGCTGTACGCGGAGGAGTTCGACTCGTCGACCGGCCGTCACCTGGGCAACTTCCCGCAGGCGTTCTCGCACCTGGCGCTGATGGAGGCCGCCTCGCGGATCATGCTGCCCGAGCTCATGGAGCAGTACTAGGGAGGCGCGATGAGCAACCACTACGACGTCATCATCGTGGGGAGCGGCGCCGGCGGCGGTACGCTGGCGCGTCATCTGGCGCCGTCCGGGAAGCGGGTGCTGGTGCTCGAACGAGGGGACTGGCTCCCTCGGGAGCCGGCGAACTGGCTTGCCGAGGACGTGTTCGTCAACAATCGCTACGTCTCGCCGGACACCTGGTACGACGTCAATGGAGCGCCGTTCCAGCCGCAGATCCACTACTTCGTCGGCGGTGCGACCAAGCTCTACGGGGCGGCGCTCTACCGGCTGCGGCCGGAGGACTTCGGCGAGCTGCAGCATCACGACGGGCTCTCGCCCGCCTGGCCCATCACCTACGACGAGCTCGAGCCGTACTACACGCAGGCCGAGCACCTGTACGAGGTGCACGGGACGCACGGCGAGGACCCGACCGAGGGTCACGCGAGCGCGCCCTACCCGTTCCCGGCGGTGTCGCACGAGCCGCGCATCCAGCAGCTCTCCGACGACCTCGAGAAGGCGGGGTACCACCCGTTCCACGCCCCCTGCGGCATCCGCCTGAACGAGCCCAACATGGCCTACAGCGCGTGCGTCCGGTGCCAGAACTGCGACGGCTTCCCCTGCGCGGTGCACGGCAAGTCCGACGCCGACGTGCTCGGCATCCGGCCCGCGCTCGAGCAGCCCAACGTGTCGCTTCTGACCAACGCGGTCGCCGAGCGGCTGGAGACGAACCCCGACGGGACCGCCGTCACCGGGGTGGTCATCGACCACGACGGCGCGACCGAGACGCTGACCGCCGATGTGGTCGTCCTGGCCTGCGGGGCCGCCAACACGGCGAAGCTGCTCCTCCGGTCGGCCACCGACCTGCATCCCAACGGGCTTGCCAACGCCTCCGACCAGGTCGGCCGGAACTACATGTTCCACAACAGCCAGGCCGTGCTGGCGCTCTCGAGGGACGAGAACCCGACGATCTTCCAGAAGACGCTGGGGCTCAACGACTTCTACTTCAAGGGCCCTGACTTCGACTTCCCGATGGGCAACATCCAGATGGTCGGCAAGTCGCAAGCCCCGATGTTCCGGGGCGAGAAGCCGGGCGAGACCCGGTTCGCGCCCCAGTGGTCGCTGGATGACGTCGCCCGCCACGCCGTCGACTTCTGGCTCTCGACCGAGGACCTGCCCCGCCCGGAGAACCGCGTCACGGTCGACGGCGAGGGCCGCCTGACGCTTGCCTACACGGCGACGAACGAGGAGCCGAAGCAACGGCTCTATGCACAGCTCCGCTCGATGCTGCAGCACCTCGGCATGCACGGCGACCACCTGCTCCACCGCTACGCGTACATGAAGAACGAGATCCCGGTGGCCGGCGTGGCGCACCAGGCCGGCACCTGCCGGTTCGGGGACGATCCCGCGACATCGGTCCTCAACCGCGACTGCCGGGCACACGAGCTGGACAACCTGTACGTCGCCGACACCAGCGTGTTCCCCAGCATCGGAGCCGTGAATCCGGCCTTGACGGCGATGGCCAACGCGCTTCGCGTCGGTGACCACGTGCTCGAACGTCTCGCCTAGCCTGCGATCATCCGCACGTGCCTGAGGACCTGAACGCCGAGATCGCCCACAGCCTGCACGAGCGGGCCGTCGACGGGGACCGCACCGACGAGCAGCAGAAGCGTCACGAACGGCGGCTCGAGATCATGGAGGCGGTGTTGCTTGCGGTGGTCGCCATCGCCACGGCGTGGAGCGGGTACCAGGCCGCGAAGTGGGACGGCGAGAACGCGCGTGCCTACGGGCTTGCCAGCAAGCTGCGCACCGAAGCGACGCAGTCATGGACGCTCGGCGGCCAGCAGAAGCTGTTCGACTCCGCCCAGTTCTCGGCCTGGCTGGAGGCCGAGACGAGCGGGAACAAGCAGCTCGCCAACCTGTATGCGCGACGGTTCAGCCCCGAGTACTCGGTCGCGTTCAACGCCTGGCTGAGGGCGGGCGGCCTGACCAGCCCGAAGGCGCCGCCCGGGCCCAGCTTCATGCCCGAGTACCACAACAGCGGCTACGCCAGGGCGGCGGGGCTGAACACCCGGGCCGGCGTCGCCTTCGACGAGGGCACCGCCGCCCGCCACCACGGCGATGACTTCGTCCGCGTCACCGTCCTGTTTGCAACCGTCCTCTTCCTGACCGCAGTCGGGCAACGGTTCAAGCTGCACGGTCCCGCGCACGGGACTGTTCGGCGTCAGCCTGGTCCTGCTCGCGTTCGCGCTCTTCCTGGTGTTCACGTACCCCGCCGCGCCCTAGGCAGGGTCGCCCAACAACTCGCGAATTGCGCGCTTGGGGTCGTCGACCAGCGGCGGGCCGTGGTCGAGGCAGAGCACGTCGAAGGGGACGTCGAGTAGCCGCTCGACGCTGCGCCTGGTCTCGGCTGGGTCGTCGTGGTACTCCGCCGGCACGAAGCGGAGCCGCCCGTCCGCGTCGGACGAGAGCAGGTCGGAGCAGAAAAGCACGCTGGGACCGGTCTCACGCCACACGCAGTAGTGCACCGGCTCGGGGCCGGGTGTGCGCAGGGCGTGCAGGCCGCCGGGGAGCTCGTCGCCATCCTCGTAGAGGTGGTCGGGCTCCTCGTCTGCCGGCGGAGCGCCGCGCGGGGCCCACACCGCGGCGCCGAACTCTGCGCGGTAGCGCCAGGCCGACCGTTGGTGGCACTTCGCCGTCAGCACGATTGCGGTCGGGCGCGGAAGCGCCGCCAGAGCAGCCGGCTCGAGGCGCAGCGGGTCGACCAGCACCGCCTCGCCGTCGGCCGCCAGCTCGTGGGAACTCGAGATGGCGCCGCCGATGTTGCTGTTCGCCACCTCCCAGTGCCACACGCCGTCGACGACGGGATCGGCGTGCGTGGCGATCTCGGCTGGTTCGGTCACGCGCCGATCGTACTCAGATCTCGACGTAGCTGCCCATGTCCACCACCTGGCTGGCGGGCAGCCGGTAGTAGCGGGCCGCGGGAACCGCGTTCTTCTGCAGCGCCACGAACAGGTACTTGCGGAAGCGGTTCATGCCGCGCCCGCTGCGGGTGGGCACGAGCTGGATCCGTGACAGGAAGTACGAGGGCGATCTCAGGTCGAGCTCGGCGCCGCGTTCGTTGGCAAGGCGCAGAGCCGCTGGGATGTCGGGCTCGTCCTGGAAGCCGTAGCGGACGGAGACCCGCACGAAGCCGTAGCGCACCGACCTCACCTCGACCCGGTCGGTGTCGGGCACGTGGGGCACGCCGACGGTCTGCACCCTCAGGATGACGACGCGTTCGAAGAGGACGTGGTGGTGGGCGTAGTCCTGCTGCAGCGCGCGGGGCGTGGTCTCGCTGGACGTCATGAACACGGCGGTGCCGGGGATCCGCAGCGGGCGCTCGTCGATCATGCGGTTGATGAACAGCCGCAGCGGCAGCGTGTCCTCCTTGGTGCGGTCGGCCAGGATCAGCCGTCCCCGCCGCCAGGTCATCAGAACGCCGAACACAAGCGCGCCGACCAGCAGCGGGAACCAGCCGCCGTGGGGGATCTTCGAGACGTTGCCCGCAAAGAAGGACAGGTCGACGATCAGGAAGCCGCCGGCGCCGAGGATGACGAGCGGCCACGACTTCTTCCACACCAGCCTGACGACGACGAAGGCGAGGATCGTGTCGATCGCAAGGGTGCCCGTGACCGCGATGCCATACGCGGCGGCCAGGTTGGACGAGGTGCGGAAGCCGATGACCAGTCCGACGATTGCGACGAACAGGAACCAGTTGACGACCGGCACGTAGATCTGGCCCTCTTCCGGCGAAGTGTGGCGCACGACGACGCGGGGGAGGTAGCCGAGCTGGACGGCCTGCCGCGTGACCGAGAACGCGCCGGCGATCACGGCCTGGCTGGCGATCACCGTGGCGATCGTCGCCAGGATCACCAGCGGTAGCTGGAACCAGTCCGGGGCGAGCAGGAAGAAGGGGTTGCGGGTGGCGGTGTGGTCGCCGAGCAGCAGGGCTCCCTGACCCAGGTAGTTGAGGATCAGGGCTGGGTAGACCAGGCCCAGCCAGGCGCGGGCGATCGCCGGGCGGCCGAAGTGGCCCATGTCGGCGTACAGCGCCTCGGCGCCCGTCACCGCCAGCACAACCGACCCCAGCGAGACGAACGCCTGGTGCGGTTCGTTGATGATGAACTGGGCCGCGTACGTTGGCGAGAGGCAGCGGAAGATCCCCGCGTTGTTGACGATGTTGTGGAGGCCGAGGACGGCGATCGTCGTGAACCAGATGCCCATCGCCGGGCCGAACAGCACGCCGACTCTGCCCGTGCCGAACCGCTGGATGCAGAACAGCACCGTCAGCACCGCCAGCGAGATCGGGATCACCTCGCTGGAAAGACCGGGCGACGCGACCTTCAGGCCCTCCACTGCCGACAGCACCGAGATCGCCGGCGTGATCATCCCGTCGCCGTAGAACAGCGAGGCGCCGAACAGCCCGAGGGCGACCAGCACGTAGCGTGCGTTGGGCGACTGGACGGCTCGCCGGACGAGGGCGATCAGCGCCATGATGCCGCCCTCGCCGTTGTTGCTGGCGCGCATGATCACCAGCACGTACTTGAGCGTGACGATGATCATCAACGCCCAGACGATCATCGAGACGACTCCGTAGATCCGTTCCGGCGTCGCCGCGATCGGGTGGTCGCCCGCGAACACCTCGTGCATCGAGTAGAGCGGGCTGGTGCCGATGTCTCCAAAGACAACGCCGAGGGCCGCCACGGTCAGCGTGGCGGCGGCGGCGGTGTGGGTCGGGTGGGAGAGGTCCCTGCTCATCGTCGTACTCAAAGCGCCCGCCATCGTACCGGGCGGCCCGCCGTGCCATCATCGAGACGTGGACGCTGCGGATCGTGCCTCGGCGCTGTTCGAGGCGCGCCTTCAGGAGGCGGGTGAGGGCGTCGGTTTCAGCTCCGTCGGCGCGCGGGCCGGCGCACGTAATTCGCTTCCAAAGTGAACGTAATCGTTGCGATTCGCTTCCCCAGTGAGGCAAGGACCGCGAATTCCCTTCCTCAGTGGGGCGAATCACCCAGATTCCCGAAACGGGGGCTGGAGAACACGCAAAACCTGTCGAGTTAGAGAGCGTGGCCGCCAACAGCACCCCCGTCTCGAACATCACCGGTCTGGCATCCGGCCTCGACACGAACAGCATCGTGACGAAGCTGATGCAGATCGAGCGCCAGCCGCAGACCCGGATGCAGCAGCGCCAGGTCGTCTACACGGCGCGGCAGCAGGCGCTCAAGGACATCAACACCCGGCTCGCCAACCTGCAGACCTCGATCGCCGCGATGCGCGACCCGGCCACGTGGGCCGACAAGCAGACCGTCGACTCGAACAACATGTCCCAGATCGGCGTGCTGCGCACCAGCGGTGCTCCTCCGGGTGGGTACGACGTGGCCGTCAGCCGGCTGGCGCGCGCCGATCAGATGGGGCAGACGGCCGCCGCCGGCCCGGCCGCCCAGGACGGCGTGCTCGAACTCAGCCTCGGCGCCGGCGATCCGGTCGAGGTGCAGGTGAGCGCCGGTGACACAGCCGCCACCATCGCGACGCGCATCAACCAGACGGCCGGCTCCCAGGTCTACGCCGGGGTCGTGGATGGGAAGCTGGTGTTGTCCGGCAAGCAGACGGGGCAGGCGAACACGATCACGGTCGCGGGCAGCGCGGCGGCGCAGTTCGGTTTCGCCGAGACGCAGGCGGCTCGCGACGCGGCGTACACGATCGACGGCGTGCAGCACAGCAGCGCGTCGAACGTCGTCACCGACGGCCTGGTCGGCGTCACGCTCACCCTGAAGGCGGTGACCACCGGATCGGTCTCGGTGGTGGTGGGCACGCCCAGCGCCGATACCGACGCGATCAAGACCAGCGTCCAGGGGTTCGTCGACCAGTACAACTCGACGGTCTCTTTCATCCTCGGCAAGCTGAACGAGCGGCCGGTGGTCAACGCGACCAACGATGCGGACAGGATCAAGGGAGTGCTGTACGGCGATCCGACGCTGCGCAATCTGCTGTCGTCGATGCGGGCAACGGTCGCAGCGTCGAATGACAGCAACCAGACGATGGCATCGCTGCTGCAGGTGGGCGTCTCCACCGGCGCGGCGGCCGCAGGCGGCACCCCGAACCCGGACGCTCTGGCGGGCAAGCTGACGCTCGACACGACCGCGCTGACGACCGCGCTCACCAACGATTTCGCCCGCACCAAGGCCCAGTTCACGACGGTGTCCGACGATCCGACCGTCCCGGCGGCCGTGGGGAAGCTCGACACGGTGGTCAAGCGCTTTGGCAACGGCGCCAATGGGCTGCTGAAGGGGCAGATCGATTCGCAGCAGTCGCAGATCAACTCGCTGGTGCAGCAGTCCAACGCCCTCGACCTGCGGCTGAAGACAAAGGAAGCGTCGCTGCGCGCCCGGTTCACTGCGATGGAGACGGCGCTGGCGCAGTCGCAGGCACAGGGGCAGTCGATCGCCTCGAGCATCTCGCAGCTGATGAGCGGCAAGTAGGCGGCCACCGGCCGCGGAGCGCGAGTCGCCTAGGCTAGAGCCTGGCGTGACCGAGTACCTGGCTCTCCTGCGCGGCATCAACGTCGGCGGCCGGAACCTGATCCGGATGGCCGACCTGCGCGCGTGTCTGGAGGCGGACGGGTTCGAGGACGTTGCCACCTACATCCAGAGCGGGAACGTCCTCTTCGCAGCAACCGGGACGCCGGTGGCCGACCTGACCGTCCGCCTGGAGGAGCTGCTGTCGGGCACGTTCTCCTACCAGGCGAGCGTGGTTGTGCGCAGCCTGCAGCAGATGCGGGCAACGGTCGACCGGGCGCCCAGGGCGTTCGGCACGGATCCCGACGCCTATCGCTACGACGTCATCTTCCTGAAGGAGCCGTTGCGGGCCAGGACCGCGATCGCCAAGGTCGCCGTCGCGCCCGGCGTCGACGAGGCCCACGCCGGTCCCGGCGCCCTCTACTTCTCCCGCCTGGTCAGCCGGGCCGGTCAGAGCAGGCTGAGCAAGATCGTCGGCAGCCCGATCTACCCCAGCATCACCATCCGCAACTGGAACACCACCACCAGGCTGCTGCGGATGCTCGAGGACCGCTAGCCGCGCCGCTCCCTGGAACCGCGTGTTGAGCCGTTCTTGACCCTGCCTCTGGTTTCTTGAGCCGGCGTTGACGACGGCATGCCTACGCTGGTTCTGTACCCGGTCCACGTGGATTCGGGAGTCCAAATCGAGGAAGTGAGATTCATGTACAAGAGGGTTCTCGTCGCGCTCGATGGCTCTGAGCGCTCGGGCACTGCAGTTGCTCAGGCTGAGAGCGTCACCGACAAGGTTGACGGTGAGATCACCGTTGTGCACGTTCGTGAGATGGCGAGCAGCCGCGTCTCGGGCCCGGTGCATCTGGACGAGGCGGCCAGGGACCGTGTGGTGCACGAGGGAGCAGAGACGCTCCGCGCGCACGGCTACACGGTCAGGGAGCAGACGCACGCCACCTACAAGCGGCCGTCGTCAGTGATCCTTCAGGTCGCCAAGCTGAGCAACGCCGACCTGATCGTCACCGGACCGGACCGGCACCACAGCCTGATCGGAGCGGCAGTCGGCTCGACGCCCCATGCGCTGCTGCACCGAGCCGCGTGCCCAGTGCTGGTCGCAGCCGACAGACAGAGGAAGACGACCAGCGTTCCCGTCGCGGCGTGACCGGGATGGGATCGGGAAAGCCTGGCGGTTTCGCTGCATCGGCCGCCAGGATCCCCCGGCTCAACCGCAACCCGGCCGCGAACCACCCTTCTGTGCGTGGCGGGCGAGAGCTCGCTGCCGTATAGGGAAGGAACTCACCCTGTGGCTTCGAACCGGTCGGTCATGAGCAGTCGTCGAATCGCAAACATCCGCAGTCATCTCGCCCGTCGCCGGCAGCGGCGCAGGCTGGGTCGGCTGGCGGCCCAGCTGGACGCCGTGTTCAGCCCGCAGGCGGGCGTAGCACCACTCCGGCGGCACAGCGCCGGCGGGTGGCGCTCGGGCGGCCTGTGACCAGTTGGCAGACGGCGTTCGCCGACGACGCCGAGCTCCTCGAACGGCCGCTGTGGGACGACCGCACTCAGACGGTTGTGTGGGTGGACTGCAACCGCGGGTTCGTTCACCGGCTCGGCGAGGACGGAGGCCACACGTCGTTCCGCGCCGGGGAGCTGGTCGGTGCCGCCGCCCTGCGTGACAACGGCGGGCTGGTGGTGGCCCGTGACGACGGGCTGCTGCTCGTCGGCCCAGACGAGGCCGCCGACCGCCCCGAGATCGCGTTCGGTCTTGCCCCCAACGTTCGCTTCAACGACGGCGCCTGCGACCCCGACGGGCGGTTCCTGATCGGCACCTGCTCCACGGACGGGAGCCGCGGCCAGGGTGCGCTCTACTCCGTCGACCCGGCCGGCGCCGTGACCGAGCTGCTGTCAGGGATCACGGAGTCGAACGGGCTCGCCTGGTCGCTGGACGGGCGCGTCATGTACTACATCGACACCGGCGAGCCCGAGATCCTCCGGTATCCGTACGACCGCTCGACCGGAGCGCTCGGTGAGCCGGACGTGCTTATCCGCTTCGACGAACCTGACGGGTTGGCGGACGGGCTGATCGTCGACGCACACGGCGACATCTGGGCGGCGATGTGGGAGGGCTCGAGCGTCTGGCGGATCTCGCCGGAAGGCGAGGTGCGCGACCGCCTGGAGATGCCGGTGTCGCGGCCGACCTGCGCCGCCTTCGGCGGAGCGGGCCTCGACCGGCTCTACGTGACGACCGCCTGGGAGGGCATGGACGCCCGTGCGCGGGCCGCGGAGCCGCTAGCAGGATCGCTGCTGGTCACGGTGCCTGGGGCGATCGGTTTGCCGGCGCTGCGCTTCGCCGGCTGAGGCTCGTTCAGCCGCTTCGCGTCCCCGGCTCCCTGGTCGGCCGTCGCCCCGATACCCTTGGTAGATGCTTGCCATCGCAGGCATCCTGGCCGGCGTCCTGCAGGCGCTGTTCTACGTGCCGTACATCCGCGACGTGCTCGCCGGCACGACGCGGCCGCATCGCGGGTCGTGGGGGATCTGGCTGACGCTGTCGCTGATCGTGCTCGCCTCGCAGCGCGCCGACGGCGGGCGCTGGAGCCTGCTGGTCGTTGTCGCCCAGCTCGTGGGGGCCGTCGTCATCCTGCTGCTGGCCGTGCGGCGTGGTGTGGGAGGCGCGAGCCGGTTGGATCTCGCCCTGCTCGCCGTTGCGGCGGCGGGCGTGGCCGGATGGTTCCTGGCCGGAGATCCGACCATCGCGACGGTCTGCGTCGTCATGGCGGACTGCGTCGCCGTGGTGATGATGCTGCCCAAGACCTATGCAGACCCGTACTCGGAGACCCTGTCCGCGTTCGTGTTCAGCGTGGTCAGCGGGGTGCTGGCGATGGTGGCGGTCGGCTCCCTCGACTTCGGCTTGCTGCTCTACCCGGCGTACTTTGTCGTTGCTGACACGGTGATCATTGCGCTGCTCGTGCGGCGCAGGCAGGCGATGCCGCTACCCGTTGCCCCGGACCCAGGCTGACGTCTTCGTCCGTGCCGGCCGGGAGTCCGGACTAGCCGCGCGAACCCGTGCTGGCAGAGAGGTGCCGGCGCGCCTCGCTCACGATCTGGTCGACCCCGCCGCTCTCGGCCAGCCGTACCAGGCGGGCGTAGTCGTCCTCGCCCAGCGTTCCACGCAGCGTTTCCTCGACCCTGGAGCGGCTTCGGGCCTCGTCGCCGAGCGGCTCCTGGCCGAGCTGGGCGAACAGCGCATCCATCCCGGTCAGCATCCGGGTGGCGGTGGCCGGGTCGTCGTCGACCAGTGCCAGCTGTGCCGCCACGAGCAGGCAGTAGGCGACGACCTCGCGGTAGCCGATCTGCAGCGCGGTCTCGAGGCTCTCTCCGATCAGCCGCCTGGCACCAGGGGCGTCACCCAGCGCCAGGCGCACCTGGGCGAGGTTGTGCAAGCTGATCGCGAGCGACTCGAGATCGCCGGAGGAGCGGTGGAGCGACACCGCCTCCTCGCCGATCTCGGCGGCGGCGCGGGGATCATCCGCGACCCGGGTGACCTCCATCAGATTGGAGAGCACGATGCCCAGCCGGGTCAGGCTGTCCGATCGGCGGAACCGCTCGGCGGCATCGGTGAACCGTTTCCGGGCCTCGTCGAGGTCGCCTTCGGCGAAGGCAGCGGTGCCCAGCTCGGCCTGGCAGAGCCCGATGCCGTTCTCGTCGCCGAGCTCCCGGTATGACTGCTCGGCGTCCTCCCACCAGCGTCGCGCCGAGACGGTGTCGCCGAGCCGGTAGGCGAAGGCGCCGCCCAGGATCCGTGCCGTCGCCAGCAGTGCTTGCGGGACGTCGGGCCCCGCCTCACCGACAGCCAGTTCGAACGCGCGGCGCCCCTCCTGGAGATGGCCGCGCACCAGCCAGAACTGGCGCAGCGCCACCGCCAGCCGCAGCTGCTCCTCAGCCATCTGGAGCTCGGCCGCGAACCCGAGCGCGGCGCGCAGGTTCTCGAGGTCTGACTCGATCAGTGCGTACCCGTCGGCGACGTCGCCTCCCTGGATCTCGGCGGCCGCGCGCTCGGCGAGGGCGAGGTAGTAGTGGAGATGTCGCGAGCCGGTCTGCAGACGCTCACCGGGATCGGCCAGCTGCTCGGCGGCGAACGACCGGATCGTAAACAGCATCGCGAACCGCTCCGGCCCGCCGCTCGGCGCGAAGCGGCGGACGAGGCTGGCGTCGACCAGCTCGTGAAGTGCCGAGTCGACTCCGGGCTCGGTTTGCTCGCACACCACATGCGCCGCTGCGCGGTCGAATCCGCCGGCGAACAGCGACAGCTCGGCGAAGACCGATCGCGCCCCCGGTGACAGCGCGGCAACGCTCCACCCGAGGGTCGCCCGCAGGGTTCGGTGGCGCTCCGGTGCGTCGCGCGGGCCACCGGCCAGCAAGTCGAGCGCCTGACCCAGCCGCTGGTCGATGTCGCTGCAACGTCATGTGCCCGACTCGCCCAGCGGCCAGCTCGATCGCCAGTGGCACGCCGTCCAGCCGGGTACACAGGCCGTTCACGGTCGCGGCCGCATCCTCGCCGGCTGCGAAGCGCGGGTCGGTGGCGCGCGCCCGGGCCATGAACAGCTCGGTGGACTCGTCCGTCGCCAGCGGCGCCACCTCGTAGCGGTGCTCTGCGGCGAGGGCGAGCGGCACGCGACTCGTGGCAAGCACGGTGAGGGCGGGTACGCGTGACAGCAGGTGCGAGATGAGCTCTCCCGCGTCCATCAACTGCTCCAGGTTGTCGATCACCAGGAGCACGCGCCCGCGAGCGTCGAGGTCGGCTGCCAGATCGGCGACGTCGTCTGCCCCGGTCAGGGTTGCTCCCACCGCCTCGGCGATCGCCGAGGCGACCAGTTCAGGGTCAGCGATCGCGGAGAGGTCGACGAACCCGGCGGGAGTGCCGGCGGCCCGCACGTTCTCGGCGGCCGCGAGCGCGAGGCGGGTCTTGCCGATACCGCCGCTGCCTGTCAGCGTCACCAGCCGGGCATCGCCCGAGAGCAGCGACAGCACCTCGGAGAGCTCGCCCTGCCGGCCCACCAGGGGTGTTGCCGGCGCAGGCAGCCGCAATGGCGCCCGCCGATCGCCCGCGGGAGCGGCCAGCGACGGATCCTGCTGCAGGATGGCTCGCTCCAGCTCCCGCGTCTCCTCGGAGGGCTCGAGCCCGAACCGGTCGAGCAGCTCGGCGCGCCCCGCCCGCAGCCGCTCCAGCGCCTCCACCTGGCGCCCGGCGCGGTAGAGCGCGAGTGCGTACTGCCGCTGCAGCGTGTCCCGGTCGGGGTGCCGGGCGACCTCCGCCTCCAGCTCGGCCAGGAGCTCATCGTGGCGACCGCTGGCGAGATCGGCCTCCAGCCGCAGCTCGAGCGCGACCAGCCGCTGCTCGCCGAGGTGGCCGGCCTCGGCCGCGACCGGTTCGCCGGCGAGGTCGGCGAGCGCGTCGTCCTGCCACAGGTCGAGAGCCGCTCGCAGGTCGGCAGCGCCGCGGGCGGCGTCACCCGCCGAGAGCTCACGGCGGCCGCGGGCCAGCAGGCGCTCGAACCGGTCGAGGTCGAGCTCGTCGTCCTCGACGATCAGCCGATACCCGGGCGCCACGGTCTCGATGCGGTCGGTGCCGAGCGCGCGGCGCAGGCCATGGACGTAGACCTGCAGGGCGTTCGCCGCCGATGCCGGAGGCTCCTCTCCCCACACCGCATCCACCAGCCCGGCCCGCGAGGCCACCCGGCCACGCCGCAGCAGCAGAGCCGCCAGGAGTGCGCGCTGCTTGACCGGCCCGAGGTCGATGTCTACCCCGTCCCGGAGGACGGTCACCGGCCCCAGAACCGAAAAACGAAGCTCCATACACCTCGCGATCAAGCAGCAATTAAGTGGCGGTTAAGCCCCGCCCCCGATGGTCTCACTGTACCCGGCAACCGGCCGGAAACCACACGAGAGGAGACCCGAGATGACGAGGGCCAGAACGAACGGACTGCTTGCACTGACAGCAGGGCTGTCGATCGTGCTGTGGGTCGTGGGGATCTACCTGCGCGATGGCAGCGGACGCCAGATTCCGGACAAGGCGAGCGACCAGCAGGTGCTCGCCTGGGTGCGCGCCGACCAGAATCACATCGCGATCGGCGGCTGGCTGTTCATGATCGGCTGCGCAACCTTCATCGCGTTCGCCGCCATCCTGCGCGATCGCATGGTGCGCTACGAGGGCGGCACCACCACCCTCTCCAGCGTCCTGTTCGGCGGCGCGCTGATCACCGCGCTGGGAGCGATGGGAACGATGGCCCCGTTGGTCGCAGCCGCGATCAACTCCGACTCGATCACCGCGTCCACCGCCGGCGCCTTCCGCCAGCTCAACGATGCCTTCTTCCTGATGGCAGAGATGTCAGCCGTGGTGCCCGTGGCCGCCCTCGGCGTGATCGCCTGGCGCACCGGCGCGCTGCCCCGTGCCTGGGCCGTGTTCTGCGGCGTGCTCGCCGTCGTCCTGCTGATCGGCCCGATCGGCTGGGCCGGACTCATGTTCGGCTTCCCCGTCTGGATGCTCGGCACCACCGGCCTGCTCGCCCGGCGCCACAGCGTGGCTGCGACCTACGCCGCCCCGTCCATCTCGGCCACCTAACCGAAGCGAAAGGACATCACATGCTTTCTCGTACCCGCGTTGCCGCAGTCGCCCTGGCCGTTGTCTCCTCAGCGGTGCTGATCGGAGGTATCGCCGAGGCGTCGAGCCCAGGGCTCACCGCGCCGGAGACGATGGTCGTCACCGTCCGCGGCGGCACCAGCTCCTTCATCAACAACGCCGGCAGCCCGAACGGCTTTGACCCCGGCGACATGCTGATCCTGACCCAGCCCGCGTACCGGGGGACCGGCACCACCCGCATCGGGACCGGTTTCGTCACCCTCGTTGCCACCGGAGCCGACAGCGCCCAGCTTCACGCCTCGCTGAAGCTGAACGGCGGCGACATCGAGCTGGGCGGGATCCAGCCCCCCGCCGACGGGCCGTTCACGCTGGCGGTCACCGGCGGAACGGGGGCGTTCCAGAACGCCCGTGGCCAGGCGATGGTCAACGTGGCCCAGGGCAACGCGAATCCGGCCCCGGCCAGGATCACGCTGACCCTGCTGCCGTAGGGAGCGCGGACGGGGGGTGCGGCTGGTGTCGCACCCCCCGTCCGACTGCGCCCTCCCGGGCGCCGCGGGAGTAGCTTGGAGGGGTGACGCGCGTGCTCGACGGACTCGATGTCCCGATCGTCCTTGCTCCGCTGGCGGGCGGCCCATCGACGCCGCAGCTGACGGCGGCCGTCTGCGAGGCCGGTGCCTTCGGGTTTCTGGCCGCCGGGTACCTGACCCCGGAGCGGCTCTCCGGCCAGCTGGCGGAGCTGCGCTCGCTGACCGTGCGCCCCTTCGGCGTCAACGTCTTCAGCCCCCCGGCCGGGCCCACCGACCCGCAGACGTACGCGCCCTACGTCAGCTCGCTGCAGCGGTGGGCCGCGGAGCGCGGTCTGCCGGTCGGTGAGCCGGCGTTCAGCGACGACCACTACGCGGAGAAGATCGACCTGCTGACGCAGGACCCGGTCGCCGTCGTCTCGTTCACGTTCGGGGCGCCCGACCCGGACGTCGTCCGGCGGCTGCATGCTGTCGGCTCTGAGGTCTGGGTCACGGTGACGTCGCCGGAAGAGGCAACGATTGCGGCCGAGGTCAGGGCAGACGCGCTGGTGGTGCAGGGCGTCGAGGCGGGCGGCCATCGCGGCAGCTTCGAGGACGACGTTGCGGCGCCGGCCTATTCGCTGATGTCGCTGCTCCAGCTGCTCGCGGATGCGGAGACGCCGCTGATTGCGGCGGGAGGGATCATGTCGGGCCAGGGAATCGCCGCCGTCCTGACCGCCGGCGCGCGGGCCGCCCAGCTCGGCACGGGGTTCTTGCTCTGCCCGGAGGCGGGCACCGTGGCGCCGCATCGCGAGGCGGTCCTGCGACGAGACGCTCCGACCCGGCTGACGCGTGCGTTCACGGGCAGGACGGCGCGGGGGATTCTCAACGAGTTCATGGTGGAGCACGACGCCGAGGCCGTGGCTGCCTATCCCGAGATTCACTACGTGACGCAGCCGCTGCGCCAGGCGGCGAGGGAGGCCGGCGATGGGTCGCTGATCAACCTCTGGGCCGGGGAGGGCTATCAGCTGGCCCGCGAGCTGTCCGCCGGCGAGCTGACCCGGGTGCTCGCCGAGGAGGCTCGGCTGACACCTGGTTGACGGGCCGCTGCCGCGGTGAGACGATCACCGGTCGGGTTCTGCTGTCTGCCGGGGAGGAGATCGGGATGCGTGTCATCCGAAAGCTCGCGGTCGCCGCAGTCGCCGCAGGGACCTGCTTCGTCTGGCGGCCGTGCCGGCGGCAGTTGGATCGACGTCGGCGTCGAGCGGCTTTGTCGTCGTCGCCAGCCCGAACGTCGGCGCCGAGGCGGAGCTTTCGAGCGTCGCGGCCGTGACCTCCCCAGCGACGTGTGGGCGGTCGGCGCGGCTGCCGACGAGAACCTGGTCGAGCACTGGACGGGGTCGGCATGGCACAAGGTCGCCGTCGCCCACCCGGGCACGTACTCGAGTCTCAACGCAGTTTCGGCCGGCGGAGGAGAGGTATGGGCGGTCGGCGCCTCATCGGTCTCCAGCCGAGGTGTATCCGCTGGACAGGGAGCTCCTGGGCCGCCGTCGGCGGTCTGCCGTTCGGCGGGGACGCGCTCGGACATCCTGTTCCTCGACGCAGTTCGCGTCTTCTCGCGCGACCAACGCCTGGGTCGGCGGCGAGGACGTCGGTGGCAGCCACGAGCTCTGGCGCTGGAACGGGTCGTCCTGGAAGCAGATCACAGCCGCTGGGGTTCACCGGGGCTGCCGACGACTACATCACCGGCATCGCCGGAACCAGCCGACCACGTGATCGTGACCGGGCAGGCGGATGGCGGCGACGGCTCCTTCGGCGTCATCTACCGCGAGGCGGCGAAGCCTCAAGCACTGGCAGTTCCTGGTCGGGACCTCGGGCGATTTCGCCTCGCTGACCGCGATCTCTTCGAGCTCGAACAGCAACGCCTGGGCCGTGGGCTCGAGCGAGAGCTCGAGCTTCGTCAGCAGCCCCATCGCCTTCCACTGGAACGGTTCCAGCACCACACCAGGTGCACAGTCCCCAGCTACACGACCAATCACTCGTTCGCGGGCGTGGCGGCGGTCAGCCCGACCAACGTGTGGGCAGTCGGCTCGCGCGCAAGCGCCAGTCTGGGAACGGCGACGCTGATCGACCACTTCACCGGCGGCTCGTCCTTCACCGATCTCGGCGGCCCCAACGTGGCGGGCGTCGCCAACGCGCTCAACGGGATCGCGGAGGTGCCGGGCGCGCCGGGCAACCTATGGGCGGTGGGATCGGCAGGGTCGAAGACGCTGATCCTCCACCACAGCTGACACCCGGGTGGCGTCAGGGCAGCTCTGCGTACTGCGGCGCGTCGTCGCCGATCTCGTGCCAGCTTGCCTTGTAGGCGACCAGCTGGTGAAAGCTCGGGCGCATGTCGAGGTCGGGCATCAGCCCTGCGGCAACGAAATAGACCGCCCCCAGGTCGTCGTACAGGCTCGACCCGCAGTTGCTGCAGAAGTTGCGCGGCGCCAGCTCGCTCTCGTAGGTCTTGACGAGATCCTCGCCCTTCGTGAACCGGAAGTTCTCCTTCGCAACGACCACGCCGGCCAGGCTGGATCCGGTCCAGTGCTGGCAGCGCGTGCAGTGGCAGTACCCCAGCGCCTGCGGATCGGTGACCTCGTACTCCACGCCGCCGCAGAGGCAGGTTCCGGTGAGCGTCTCAGACATGGCGACCCCTTCCCGTGCTTGCCAGAACGATCGTTGCCACGGTACCAGACAGGCCTCGGCCGGTTCTGTGGCTCAGCAGGCGGCGCCAACCGGCGCCGGGTCGGCGACGACGATGATGCCGAATCGGGCGCCGCTGCCATCGGGCAGCAACGACGGCTGGGCGGGCATCTGGACAGCCGGCAGCGTGCCGCCGGTGTAGAGGATCTGCTGGTGGCCGGGCGCCGATTCCGAGAGGCCGTAGGTGCCCGCCGCGAGCTGGTCGAGCGTGAAGCCGTTCTCGACCATGACGGTCGGGAGCGTGCCGCCGGCCGGCGGCACGAGGTTGGCGGTGCCGCCGTTCAGCGCCCGCAGGCTGCACTGGTCGAACAGGTTGCCGTTCAGCGCGGGAATCTGGATCGGTCCCGGGCTCGGTCGCGCCGGGGGCACAGCCGCCGGGGCGAGCCATCGCGATCGCGATATCCGTGTTGCCGGTGATCGCCCCGGTCAGCGGCGGCGCCTGAACCGCCGGTACCTGGACGGCGGGTAACGTGAAGGTCGAGTGGCCATCGCCGCTGACCGTCAGCTGATAGCTGCCGGGCGCCAGGCTGGGGATGCCGAACTCGCTGCTGTGGGTCGGCAGGTTGACTGGCCCCGGGTCCCCGGCGGCCATGACCGAGACGGACAGCCCCTTCACCGGAGCACCGGTGCAGGCGTCGGTCACCAGACCGGCCAGCGCAAAGGTCCGTTCTCCCACGAGGGTGGCGCCGGCCGGCACCATCGGGCAGCCGGCGGCAGGTACGTCGGTGCTCTTGAACTGATCGACGAGCTGGTTGACCTGATCCTGGGTGCCGGGATCCAGCGAACCCCAGGTGCTGGGCTTGTGAGCGCCCAGCAGCGTGTCGGCCTGCGTCAGCTGGTGAGCTCACGAGCGCCGGGTCGAGCGCGCCCGAGACGACGTTGAGGCGGGTCGCCAGCGTCTGTGCCCGCAGGTTGGAGAGGCCGTTCGCGCCGTTGGCGTTGAGCAGCGTGTCGGCCTGGGTTGGGTCGCCGACGTTGACCGCGCCCGGTCCGCTGGTACCAAGCTGGACCGGCAGGAAGGTCTGCAGCGGGTCAGTGGCGACCCCTCCCGTGGCGGGATCGACGGCCGGCGTGACGTGCGACAGGCCCTCCCAGCTTCTCGATGCCAGCGAGCAGTCCGACTCGGCCGCGTACTCGATCTCCACGCTGCGGTAGGAGAACGTCAGATCCATGTCAGGCACCGCGCCGCCGCCCGTCGACCCGACAGACACGCTGACGACCTGGACGTCGTGGAACACGCTCTGCAGGTAGGGGGTTGACGCCGGCACATGGGTCAGCGAGACCGTGGCGGTGGTGAAGGCGGAGCCGCCTGCGTTGTTCAGCGCGAACTTGACGCCAGACTTGTCCGATGCCATCGTGACCGAGAACTCCCCGCCGCTCACGCTCGGCGACTTGACATGGGCCCGGCCTGAGTAGCCTCCGGTGCCGGAGCCCTGAGTGAATGCCCCAGGAGAAGGAGTCCAGGCTCAGGGGGGTGGGGACGGTCGGCTTGCCGCCGGTGAGGGTGAGCGTCGAATGGACGGTGGCGAGGGCCGTCGCCGACCATGCCAGCGTCGCCGCAACCGCGACCACGCTCGTCAACACCAGCCGTCTCAGCCACACCATCGGGCACCCCTCCCGCCGAAGCCTCTGAGCGAGGATAGCATCAAAAGTAACGGACTGGTCGGCCGCGGGCTTCAGGTTGCGCCCCGCCACGCCGATGACGTCAGCATGCCGCGGCCCGCCGGCAGCCAGTCGCACGTCTCCGAGCCTGTCGCCAGGGTGGGGGGCGCTGCGTCCAAACTGGGCATCGTCACGTTCCAGGTGCAGGCTGTCGCCGACGCTCAGCGCGCTCAGCTGGACGAGATGCGAGCCGCTGCTGCCGCGCTCCACCAGGTCGCGGCCCAGTCGGCAGGCGAGGCGGAGCGGGCGGCCACGCTGGCCGAGGACGCACGTTCCCACGCGCACAACGGCCACCTGCTGGTCGACGGGGTGATCAGCGATCTGGAGTTCGCCGTTGCCTCGGCCACCAGCTCGATCGAGACCATCACCGAGCTGACCGCGCGGGTGACGGAGGTCGGCCGGATCGCGGGCTCGATCAACCAGATTGCCGACCGCACGAACCTGCTGGCCCTGAATGCGGCGATCGAGGCCGCCCGCGCCGGCGAGCATGGCCGCGGCTTCAGCGTCGTGGCCGAGGAGGTGCGGCGGCTGGCGTCCGCCGCAGCCGAGGCGGCCCATTCGATCGCCGGCATCGTCGGCGGCATCGAGACGATCACGGGCACCCGCGGAGATTCGGGCGACGCGCTGCGGGAGGGCGCCGAGCGTATGCGAGAGGGCATCGGCAACGCGCACCTGGCCGGTGAGTCGATCGCCCGTGTCGTCGAGGGCATGGACACCCTGGGAGAGGTCATCGCCTCGAGCGCGGAGGCGGGAGTGCGCCAGGCCGAGACCGCGCGGTCGCTGTCCGACGGCACCGAGGCCGTGGCCGCCGGCGCCACGACCGCCGTCAGCTCGGCGGTGCTGCTGGCCGACTGCGTGCGCGACATCGAGCAGGCTGCCGACTCGCTGGGCTGCAGCACGATCGACGCCCCCGAGACCCACGGAGTGGCAATGGCGCTGGAGGCGACCGTTGCCGCCCTGCGTCCGGTGTTCGACGCGCCCCGCGAGCATGCGGCGCGGTTCATCGCCGCGCTCGAGCTGTGCCGCGCCACGCGCGGCGTCGTCCAGGCGGGCGATCTGGCAGTGCTCGACGACGCGATGACGGCCAACCTGCGAAGGCTGCGCGGCGTGCTCTGCGGCGTCACGGTGGCGGTCGTTCCCGAGCTGCTCGCCGACCAGGAGCTCTACATGCACTGGTGGGTGAACGACGCCGAGGGCCTGCGGCAGCTCGACGTGAGCTTCGACCCCCGCAGCCGCGACTTCTACGACTACCGCGGCTTCGACTGGTTCACGACCCCCGTCGAGACCCGCGAGGTGTGGCTGTCCGACCCCTACTACGACGAGGGCGGGGCAAACGCCGACATCGTCACCGTTTCGATTCCGGCGCAGTCCGGCAAGAACCTGGTCGGCGTTGCCACAGCGGATATCGACCTCGGCCAGATCGGACGGCTGGTCGCGCCCGCGCTGGCGAAGATGGAGGCACCGGCGGCTCTGGTCGGAGACGGCGGGGTCGTGGTGGCGTCGAGCGATCGCCGGCTGGTGCCCGGCAAGCCGGTACCGCCGGAGCTGCACGCGTGGGAAGGCCGGGCTCCGGACGGTTGCCTGACCCGCGAGTCCGGAGTGCTGACGGCGCGGACGCCGACGCTTGGCTGGACGCTGATCGCAATCCCGTAGCGACCGGGTAGGGTGGCGCGGGTGCGATACGTCCACGTCGACGTGTTCAGCCGGCAGCCGTACCGGGGGAACGGGCTGACGGTGTTTCCCGAGGCCGACGGGCTGAGCGGCGCCCAGATGCTCGCGATCACGCGCGAGATGCGGCAGTTCGAGTCGATCTTCCTGCTCGCCGGAGCGGATCCGGGCGGCCCTGCCGCGCAGATCTTCACCGAGGACGAGGAGCTCGACTTCGCCGGCCACCCGGTGCTGGGGGCGGCCGCGGTGCTCCACCACCAGCGCGAGGCCGGTGAAACGGCGCTCCTCGACCTCCGGCTCAACCAAGGCCCGGTGCGCGTGACGACACGGCGGTGCGGCGACTGGTACCAGGCGACGATGGACCAGGGCATCGCGCGCTTTGGGCCGCCACTGGCCGCTGCGGATGGGCTCGCGATCGCCTCCGCGCTCGGATTGACCTCCAACGACCTGCGCCCCGACGCGCCCGTTCAGATGGTCTCGACCGGCCTCGACTACATCATCGTCGCGGTTCGCAGTGGCCTCGACCGCGCCGGTATCGATCATCCACGGTTCGAGGAGCTGCTGGCGTCGGCCGGGGGCAAGTTCGTCTACGTGCTCGACCCCGACGCACGCGAGGGCCGGACGTGGGACAACGCCGGGCGGGTCGAGGACATCGCCACCGGCAGCGCCGCCGGGCCGGCCGGCGCGTACCTCGCCGCCCACGGCTTCGCCGACCCGGCGGCCGAGATCGTCATCAACCAGGGGCGCTTCGTGGGCCGGCCCAGCCAGATGCGGCGTGCGAGTGGAGCGGGACACCGGCGGCAACTTGCGGGTCAGCGTCACCGGTGACGTGGCGTCGGTCGGCGAGGGCGTGCTGCACCGCCTGCCGGAGTGAGGTCTCAGCTTCTTCAAAGGAAGTTGTCGGCTCGCCCCTAGGTCGCGGGGCAACGATTCCTCAGATGTCCCAACCCGACCGAGGAGAAGCAGTGGAGCTTGACGACACAGAGCGACCGCAGGGCACGAGCCCGCTCCGGCGCTTCCATACCCGCATCGTCGTGGCGGCGCTCGCCGCTGCCGTCGCGGCCACAATTGCCGCCGGCCTCGCCTTCGCCGAGACGCGCCCCGCGCCGATCGGCAACGGCATCGTCGTCATCGACACCGACCTCGCCTACCAGAACGGACAGGCGGCGGGCACCGGCATGGTGCTGACGTCGTCGGGCGTGGTGCTGACGAATAACCACGTCATCCGCAACGCGACCACGATCAAGATCGTCGTGCCCTCGACCGGCCGCAGCTACAGCGCCAGCGTCGTCGGCTATGACGCCACGGACGACGTCGCCGTCCTCCAGGCAACCGACGCCTCGAACCTGAAGACCGTCTCGCTGGGCAACTCGGCAGACGTCAGCAACGGGCAGTCCGTGACGGCGGTTGGAAACGCCGGGGGCACCGGCTCCCTGACTCACGCCTCCGGCAAGGTGACCGACGTCAACCGCGCGATCACCGTCAGCGACGACCAGGGCGGCAGCGAGAACCTGTCCGGCCTGATCGAGACGAACGCCTCCGTGCAGCCCGGCGATTCCGGCGGACCGCTGCTGAACGCGGCCGGCCAGGTGATCGGGATGGACACGGCCGCCTCCACCTCTCAGGGATACGGGTTCGACCAGACGACGACCAGCGACGGGTACGCCATTCCGATCAACAAGGCGCTGCCGATCGCGCTGCGGATCGAGAGTGGCAACGCGTCGAGCACGATCCACATCGGCAGCACTCCGTTCCTCGGCGTCGAGGTGACCCCGAGCGACTACGGCAACTCCGGCGCGGCCATCTCGTCGGTGGTGTCCGGCAGCCCCGCCGATGACGCCGGTCTGGTTCCCGGTGACCTGATCACCTCGGTGGACGGCCACGCGGTCTCCTCGCCGACAGGCCTGACCACGATCATCTCGGCCGAGAAGTCCGGCGCGTCGGTCTCCGTTACCTACGTCGATCAGTCGGGCGCGACCCAGACCGCGAACGTCACGCTCGGCAGCGGGCCGCCGCGCTAGGCCCTCAGAGCGGCAGAGGTTCCTCGAGCGAGGCGATCGCGAAGTCCGCATCAGCCTTGCGGAGCTCCTCGACGGTGTAATGACCGGTCGCCACGCCCACGCAGTCGAGACCGGCTGCGTGGGCGCCCTCCACGTCGAGCGGCGTGTCGCCCACGACGAAGACCTGCTCCGGTTTGACGTCGTCTCCGTAGACGAGCGTCGCCCGCTGTAGCGCGATGCGGGTGATCTCGCCCCTGTCACTCGAGTCCGACCCGTATCCGCCGAACGAGAAGAACCGATTGAGCTGTGCCCGGTGCAGCTTGATGTGCGCTGCCGCCTCGATGTTCCCGGTCACGAGCCCGAGCAGGTAGCCCTCGTCGATCAGCCGAGGCAGCAGCTGTTCGACGCCGGGCAACACGCGGTAGCCGGCCGACTCCGCGACGGTCTGATGCATGTAGTGCAGACGCCGCTCCAGCAACCGGGCGAACTCGGCGCGCTCCGGCGGGCGATGCATCACGGCCTGGAAGGTCTGTCGGCCGACGTCGGGATCGGTCATCCCTGCGTCCGTGAACGCGCCGATATCCGCTGGAATGCCGTAGAGATCGTCGAACGCGAGCCGCCAGGAGGCCGCACCCGCGCCGCCGGTGTCGATCAGCGTGCCGTCGATGTCGAACAGGATTGCGAGTCTCTTCGTGGGCATGTTGCCCGACTACCCGGCTGCCGAAATGCGCTCGGCCGACTCCTCGCAGGCCCGGGCGCGCTGTGCCGTGGTGTGGTCTGTGAAGCGGGTGGCGACACGCACGACCTCGGCTCCCAACGTCCGGAGCTGCGCCTCGACGCTTGCGTCCGTGAGCCGGCCCTCGGCGTCGAAGACGCGGTGGGCGGAGGCGACCGGAATCACGTAGGGGACGGCCCATCCGCGAAGCGCCCTGACCGCGAACTCCATCGTGTTGATCGCCTGCAGCCCCTGGGTGCCGCCCGCGGCGCTGATCAGGCCGATCACCTCGTCGTGAAGGAACGGCGGCTCCCGTGAGCCGAGGGCGTGCAGCCAGTCGAGCGCGTTCTTGAAGGCGCCCGAGATCGTGCCCTGGTACATCGGGCTGCTCCAGAGCATCCCGTCGGCCCCGTAGCAGGCTTCGATCAAGGTCGCCGCGGCCGGCGGCAGCTCGCCTGCGTCGTCCGGGTTGTACATCGGCAGGTCGAGCTCGCGCAGGTCGAGGAGCGTCGTGGCGGCTCCCGCCTCGGCGGCGCCCTCGAGCGCGACGCGGAGCGCGGCCAGGCTTCGTGAACCCCGCGCCAGCGACCCACCGAGACCGACGATCGCAAGACGCTCGGTCACGGTCGGATCAGGTTGGGGTCATTGAGGCGATGGTTCACGCGGCGTGCTCCGACGGAAAGGTATAGCTCACCGCAGGTTCGGGCGCGGTCCCCGGGGCGGCCGCTACCGGAGCGGGCGGCGGCCCGGGCGGCTTCAACGGCGGGAGAAGCTAGCGTTCTCGTTCGAGTGCTCGACGTTCCCGTTTCCCTGCTCGACGTTGTTCCGGTCACCACCGGCGAGTCCGCCGAGGACGCGCTGGAGCGCGCAGCCGCGCTTGCCCGGCTGGCCGATGAGCTCGGGTACGTGCGGCTGTGGTACGCCGAGCATCACAACATGCCCGGCATCGGCAGCACAGCGCCGGAAGTCCTGACGGCGCGCGCGGCGTCGATCACGGAGCGGATTCGGGTCGGCTCCGGCGGCGTGATGCTGCCCAACCACGCGCCGCTTGTGGTGGCCGAGCGCTGGGCAACGCTGGAGGGCCTTTTCCCAGGCCGGATCGACCTCGGCGTCGGCCGCGCTCCGGGCACCGACCAACGTACTGCTCAGGCGCTTCGCCGTGGGCCGGGCAGTGAGGATCTCGACGCGCAGCTGGCCGAACTGTTCGGGCACCTGCACGGCTTTCCGCCAGGCCATCCGCTCGAAGGGCTGACCGCCTATCCGCGTCCGCGCTCGGCGCCCCGCGTATTCGTGCTCGGCTCGAGCGACTACGGAGCTCGCCTGGCGGCGCTGCGTGGACTGCCGTACGCGTTCGCCCATCACTTCAGCTCGCGGTATTCGGTACCGGCCATGCGGCTCTACCGGGACGGGTTCCAGCCGTCGGAGGTGCAGGAGCAGCCACACGCGATCCTCACGGTCACCGTCGTCTGCGCCGAGACCGACGAGCGCGCGCACGAGCTGGCTGCGGCGTGGGCCCTTTCGTTCGTCCGGTTGCGGAGCGGCCTGCCGCCGCGGCCATTCCCCACGCACGACGAAGTTGCGGCTCACGAGTGGTCGCCATTCGAGCGCGAGCTGGCAGATCAGGTGCTGGCGGCGCAGGCGATCGGCTCACCCGAAACGGTCGAGCGGCGGCTGGCCGAGCTGGTCGAGATGACCGGTGCGGACGAGGTGATGGCGACGACGCCCGTCACAGATGAGGACGCGCGGTCGGTCATCGCTGCGTGCGCTGGCGCGACTCGCGTCGGCCGCGCCCGAACGTTCGTGAACGGCGCGGCGGTCGGTAGGGTGGGCGCATGCTCCGCCACCCCACGTATACGCGCGACCGCATCGCCCAGGTGGGCGACAGGATCCGCGCTCTGATCTACCCGGACGTGCGTGACCCGGACGAGCTGGTGGTCGCCGGGCCGGTCGACCGCATTGACCTCGCCGATGCCGAGCTTCTGGAGTATCGACCATGCCGGCTCGGGGACCGGTTCGGCCCGCTGTGGGCGACCTACTGGTTCCGTGTCGCGGCGACCATCCCGGAGGACTGGCGCGGAGCGCGCGTTGACCTGCTCTGGGTCAGCCACAGCGAAGCCACGCTGTGGATGGACGGCACGCCGCTTCAGGGCCTGAACACGAGCCCAGACGGCGCCCGGCCCAGCGCCATGGTGCTCGCCAGCGCCGCCGGCAGCGAGCGGCTCGACCTCCGCGTCGAGCTCGCCTGCAACGGCCTGTTCGGCGAGCTGCCGCGGCCCTACGCCGCCCTCGAGCCGGTCGTCCTCGATCGCTGCCAGATCGCACGCTTCGACGAGCGTGCATGGCGCCTGCACCACGACTTCGACGTCCTGCGGCGCCTCGAAGCGGATCATGCGCAGGGGCTGGATCCGACCTGGGCCGGCGAGCTGTTGTCGGAGCTGAACCGCGTCTGCAACCTCTGGTCAGAGGACGACCGCGGCACCTGGGATGAGGCCGAGTCGATCCTCGCCCGGCTGCTCGACCGGCGAAACGCCACGGTCACGCACGAGCTCTCGGCCATCGGCCATGCCCACCTGGACACCGCCTGGCTGTGGCCGATTGCAGAGACCTATCGCAAGGCCGTGCGCACGTTCAGCTCCCAGCTCGCGTACATGGACCGCTACCCCGAGTTCCTGTTCGCATGCTCCCAGGCGCTTCACTACGACTGGATGCGGCGCCGGAACCCGCATCTGTGGGACCGCATCCGCGACCGCGTCGCCGCCGGCCAGTGGATTCCGGTGGGCGGGACATGGATCGAGCCCGACTGCAACCTGCCCTCGGGCGAGTCGCTGGTGCGCCAGTTCCTGCACGGCCAGCGCTTCTTCGAGCGCGAGCTGGGCCGCCGCTGCAACGAGTTCTGGAATCCCGACGTGTTCGGGTACAACGGCCAGCTTCCGCAGATCATGCGCGGTGCGGGCATGGAGCGGTTCCTCACCCAGAAGCTGTCCTGGAACCGCTTCAACCAGCCCCCGTACCACACCTTCACGTGGCAGGGCATCGACGGATCCGAAGTGCTCGCCCACTTCCCGCCGGCCGATACCTACAACGCCGAGGCCACCGTGGCCGAGCTGCGGCGCAGCGCCCGCGAGTACAAGGACCACGACCGCTCGCGCCACAGCCTGCTCGTGTTCGGCTACGGAGATGGGGGCGGCGGGCCGACGCCCGACATGCTGGAGACGCTGCGCCGCGCCGGTGACCTGGAAGGCCTGCCGCGGACGACGATCACCACCAGTGACGCCTTCTTCGATGCCCTCGCGGCCGATGCGCAGAAGTTGCCCACCGTCGTCGGGGAGCTCTACTTCGAGTACCACCGCGGCACCTACACCAACCAGGCCGCTGTCAAGCTTGGCAACCGAGCCGGCGAGCGGGCGCTGCACGACGCCGAAGCAATCGCCGCCATCGCGCACAGGGAAACGGGCGCTGCGTATCCCGCGGAGCGGCTGACGGAGCTCTGGCAGACGCTGCTGACCAACCAGTTCCACGACATCCTGCCCGGCTCGGGCATCGGCCAGGTGTACGACGACGCTGCAACCGACCACGCGGCCGTGCTGGCCGGGGCCGAGTCGGTGATCGAGGATGCGCTTGCGGCGCTGGCGGCACCGGGTCCCGATCACGTCCCGCTGAACACGCTTGGTGTACCACGGGCCGAGGTGGCCGCACGGCCGGGAGGCGCCGGGCTGGCGTGGGTGAGGGCGCCGGCGTACGGGATCGGAGAGGCGGCCGAGGACGGCCCGGGCGCTGTCACCGTGGTTGAGCACGGCAACGCCGTCGTGTTCGACAACGGGATCCTGCATGCCGAGTTCGGACGTGACGGCCGCCTCGGGTCGCTCGTGCACGTGGCCACAGGCCGCGAGTCGCTGGAGGCGCCGGCCAACCGCCTGCAGCTGTACGACGACCGCCCGACCGCCTACGAGGCGTGGGACGTCGACCCGTTTCACCTGGAGACCGTGCGCGAGGCGGGTGGGGCGGAGGAGTGCAACGTGACGGGTGGCGGGCTGCGCGCCGAGGCGGAGTTCCGCTACCGGATCGGCGCCTCGAGTGCGATGCGGCAGGTCGTGCGGCTGGACGCCGGGGCGCAACGGATCGAGTTCCACTGCGAGGTGGACTGGCGCGAGCGGCAGACGATGCTGAAGGTGCTCTTCCCCGTCGCCGTGCGTGCGGCGAACGCGACCTACCAGATGCAGTTCGGGTACACGGAGCGGCCGACGCACTACTCGACCAGTCACGACCTCGCCCGCTTCGAGGTGCCCGGCCATCGTTTCGCCGACCTTTCGGAGCACGGGTTCGGCGTCGCGGTGCTGACCGACTGTAAGTACGGGTACTCGACGTACGGCAGCGAGATGCGGATCAGTCTGCTGAGAGGGACGACGGTGCCCGATCCCGAGGCCGACCTGGGCGTCCACCGCTTCGCCTACGCGGTGATGCCGCACGCCGGGGGCTGGCGCGAGGCGGGCCTCGTGGCACAGGCTGCACGGTTCGAGACGCCGCTTCGCTGGCTGCCCGGGTCGGCCGCGCCGCGGTCGTTCCTGTCGATCGACGATCCGAACCTGGTGATCGACACCGTCAAGCGGGCGGAGGACTCAGACGCGGTGCTGGTACGCCTCTACGAGGCGCACGGCGGGCGCGGTCGGGGGCGCTTGCAGCTTGGATGGCCTGTCCGCGAAGCGGTTCGGTGCAACCTGCTCGAGGACCCGGGTGATCCGATGCCCGTCGCGGATGGAGCCATCGAGATCGCGTACCGGCCGCACGAGATCGTCAGCCTTCTGCTGACCTGACGTCGATGGCATCGCCCGTCTCGGCGTCGAAGAAATACAGTCGTCGCGGGTCGACGGTCACCTGGGCCGTCTCGCCCTGGACCAGCCCCGCGCCTCGGTCGAGCCGCGCCGTCAGGAGCGGTCCGTCCGCCGCCCCGGGGGGCGTCAGGTAGGCCACAAGCTCCGACCCGAGCGACTCCAGCCTGGTGACGTCGACGGTCAGCGCAGCTCCGTCCGGCCGACCGAAGTCCTCCGGTCGCATACCGACCGTTACGGGCTTCCCCGTGCGCTCTGCCAGACCCGGCCACGTCGATGCCGCGTCAGGCGGCAGTGGGATGCGCGCCCCGGCAAACGCCACCGCCAACCCGTCGCCCTCCCGCTCGAGCGTGGCAGAGACCAGGTTCATCGACGGCGACCCGATGAACCCGGCGACGAACGCGTTCACCGGCCTGTCGTAGACGTCGTCAGGCGTCCCCAGCTGTTGCAGCACGCCGTCGCGAAGGATCGCCACCCGGTCGCCCATCGTCATCGCCTCGGTCTGGTCATGCGTGACGTAGAGCGTCGGCGCTGCGATCCGCCGCTGGACGCGGATGATCTCTCCCCGCATCTCCACGCGCAGCTTGGCGTCCAGGTTGGAGAGCGGCTCGTCCATCAGGAAGGCCGCCGGCTCGCGCACGATCGCGCGGCCCATAGCGACGCGCTGGCGCTGACCGCCCGACAGCTGTCGAGGCTTGCGGTTCAGCAGATCGCCAAGGCCGAGCATGGCCGCCGCCTCGTCCACGCGACGGCGGATCTCCTGCTTGGGCATGCGGGCCATCTTCAGGCCGAAAGCCATGTTGCTGCGCACCGTCATGTGGGCGTACAGCGCGTAGTTCTGAAACACCATCGCGATGTCGCGGTCTCGCGGCGGCAGGCGCGTGACGACGCGGTCGTTGATCCGGATCAATCCCGACGTCACCTCCTCCAGCCCGGCCACCATGCGAAGCGCCGTGGTCTTCCCGCATCCCGACGGCCCGACCAGGACGAGGAACTCGCCCGGCTGCACCTCGAGGCTGAGGTCGTTCACCGCCACCACTCCCCCGGGGAAGTGCTTGGTAACGGACTCGAGCGTGATCGTGCCGCTCACGATGAGCCTGCCAGCATCCCGGTGATGCGCTTGTTCAGGACGAGGGCGAGGATCGCAGGCGGGATCAGGGCCATCACCCCGGCGGCCGCGAGGATCGGGTAGTTGGTCGTGTACTTGCCGACGTATTCGGTGATGAGGACGGTCACGGGCTTGGCGTTCATGGTCGAGGTCAGCAGCAGCGGGATCAGGAACTCGCCCCATATCGAGAGCACGATGATCGCGGCCACGGCGGCGATTCCGGAGCTCATCTGCGGGACAACGACCCGCACGAACGCCTGCCAGCGCCGGCACCCGTCGATCAGGGCCGCCTCCTCGGGCTCGTGCGGCAGCTCGCGCACCTGCGTATAGAGCAGCCACGTGGCGAGCGGCGACTGGGTCGCGACGAAGACCAGGATCAGCCCACGCTTGGTATCGATCAGCTGCGCGTTGGCCATGATCTGAAAGAGGCCGATCACGATCACGAAGATCGGGATGATCAGCGTGCCCACCAGGAGCGCCAGCACGGCGCCGCTGAGCCGGAAGCGGAGCCGTCCCAGGGCGTAGGCGGCCATGGTCGCGACGATCAGGGTGAGCGCGGCCCCGCCGAGCGCGATCGTGGCGCTGTTGGTCATCGCGTGCACGAAGTCGCCGCCCTGCGTGACCGTGCCCCCCGTCGACTGGCCGGTGGAGCCGTTCAGCAGCGCCTGGTAGGCGGCCGCAGTGGGGTGGCTCGGGACCCAGTGGGTCGGGACCGCGTTGACCTCGCGCTGGGTCGAGAGGCTGGTGGTGATGCCGAGCACGATGGGACCGACCGACCAGAACACGATCAGGATGATCGCGATCGCCTTCACCAGCCTCGTGGCGGGCGAGGTGATCACACCGTAGACCTGCGCAGGGCCAGCGCGTAGAGGACACCGAACACCGCCGTCACGGCCGCGAGCAGGAACGCCAGCGCCGTGCCGTGGGCGAAGTCGGCCTCGGTGAAGGTGGTGTTGTAGACCTGGATCAGGATCGACCGGGTGTTGAGCGCGGTTCCGTTGAGCACGTAGATCTCGTCGAAGATGCTGATGGCGAGCAGCGTGCCGACGGTCAGCGCGATCGCGATCGACGGCCGCAGCAGCGGCAGCGTCACGTGCCTGAACTGCTTCCAGGGCGTGGCTCCGTCGACCGCCGATGCGCTGTACACCTCGTCGGGGATGCTCTGCAGACCGGCCAGGAAGATCAGGCTGATCAGCGGCAGCACGCCCCAGACGTGCACGATCGTGATGAAGAGGATGGCGCTGTGGCCGCCTGCCAGCCAGATGTGCGGCTGGCTGATGATGTGCAGCTGCAGCAACACGCTGTTCAGCAGGCCGGTGTCGGGATCGAAGACGCGGCGCCAGAGCACGCCGGACACGACCGACGGCAGCGCCCAGGGCAGGATCAGCACGGCGAGCACGAACCCGCGCCCGCGAAACACCCGGTGCAGGGTGACGGCCACGGCGATGCCGAGCACGATCTCGAGCGACACGGCCAGGACGACGTACTCGACGGTATGGCGCATGGCCGACTGGGAGGTCGGGTCGTGGAGCACGTCGCGGTAGTTGCGCAGGCCCACGTAGCCCGGCTTCTCGCCGAACAGAATGCCGCCCGAACGGATGCTCTCTTTGAACCCGGTAACCAGCGGATACAGGATCAGCGTGCCGACGGCCACGATCGCGGGTGCGACGAACAGCCAGCCCAGGATCTGAGTCTCGCGGGCGCTTCGATCGCCCTCCCGGTTGCGCCGCAGCCGCACTACTGGGTGCGCGCGGCCGCCTTCGAGGCCAGCTGGTTCAGCGCATCACCCACGCTCATCTGGCCCTTCACGGCCGCGTTCAGCAGGCCCTGAGCGTCCGAGCTGAACTGCTCGTACCAGATCGGCGCACCTGAGGGGAATAGCGGTCCCACGTGCGGGAGCTCGGCGGTGACGACGTCGCCGCCCTGCAGCTGGCCGGTGTCGGAGAGCTGCTTGAGCGCGTCGGCGCCACAGGGGAGGCTGCCCTGTGTGTGGTAGATGGCGATCGCGTTCTTGGGCTGCTCCCACCACTCGATGAAGGCAGCGGCCGCCGCCTTGTGCTGCGCCGTGACCGGGATGGACAGGCCCTCGGGCAGGCCGAACGACGCGCCCGGCCCGCTGTTGCCGGGCACCAGCCCGAGCGCGGCCTGGCCGGCGATGCTGGACTGCTTGGGGTCGTTCGCCGTGGGCATGTTGCCCGGCCCGGTGGCCAGGACGATCGCGTTCTGGCCGGCCGTGAACTTGTCGAACGCCGGCGTGTCGTCCATCGAGACGGCACCGGGCGAGACCCAGCCGTTCTTGACCGCGTTGACCTCCCACTGCAGCGCCTTGTAGCCGGACGAGCTGGGGCTCTGGAACTGAGGCTTCAGGTTGTTGTCGAAGAGCTGGCCGCCCATTGCCAGGGTCAGCAGGTACCACGGCGTGACGCCGCCCTCAGTGGCTCCCATCGGGATCGCCAGCGGGTACTGGACACCCGATGCCTTGAGCTTCTGCACATCGGTCGCCAGCTCGTCGAACGTCGCCGGGAACGAGGTGATGCCCGCCTTGGCGAACATCTTCTTGTTGTACATCGAGACGCGGAAGTCGTTCGAGTAGCAGGCGGCCCACGTGTGGCCGTCCGCCGAGAACGCTGCGTCGGTGTTCTTGAGGTTGTTCAGCAGGGGCTTGGGCAGCACCGTGTCGAGCGGCTCCACCCATTTCGCGCCGGAAAACTGCCCGGTGAAGGACCAGTCGAACTCGGCCACGTCGGCGATGTACTCCTTCGCGGTGTTTGCGACCACCAGCTTGTTGTGCGTCGCGTCCCAGCCGAGCCTTTGGTAGTTCACCTTGACCCCGGTCTGCGCGGTGAACTCGTCCAACAGCTTCTGCGGCATGGCGTAGGGCACCATCACCGTGATCGTCTGGCCCTTGATGGATCCGCCGGACGAGGCGCCGCCGGAGCTGGAGCTCCCTCCGCAGGACGCAGCAAGCAGGGAGGCGCCGAGCACCAGCGCCGCGATCGCAATCAGCCGTCGGTGATTCACTGCGTCTCCTCGGGGAAGGCCGCTCGGGAGTGCGGCCGGGGCGTCATACTACGAAACCGCATGGGGAGAACACAAGAGCGCGTCACGACTCATCCTCTCGACCCGCTCGACGCCGACGAGATCGCGGCCGTCGCGTCGATCGTCCGTGCCTATGACGGCGACGGCCGTGCGCTGGCCGAGGGGCACCGTTTCGTGACGATCGCGCTGGCCGAGCCGGAGAAGGCGGCCGTGCTGGGGTGGGCGGAGGATGGAGCGGCCCCCGCGCGTGAGGCCGAGGTCGTCGTCCTCGACCGCCGGGCGCAGGAGACGGTCGAGGCGCGGGTATCGCTCGACGCGGGCGCGGTGACCCAATGGCGCCGGCGCAACGACATTCACCCGATGGCGGTCGTGTCGGAGCTGATGGAGGCAGAGGAGGCGGTTCGCCTGCACCCGGACTTCCAGGCGGCGATGGCGCGGCGCGGTGTGACCGACTTCGACACGGTGCAGGTCGATGCCTGGCCGGCGGGCCACTTCGGGCCGCAGGACGAGACCGGCCAGCGGCTCTGCCGGGCGGTCGCATTCATCAGGCCGCGGCCCGGCGATAGCGAGTGGGCCCATCCCGTCGACGGCGTGATCGTCCTCGTCGACCTCAACACGCTCGAGGTGCTGCGTGTGGATGACCACGGCGTGGTGCCGATCCCGCCGGAGGACGGCAACTTCGACGCCGAGACGGCGGCGCCCCTCCGTGACGACATTGCGCCGCTCGAGATCACCCAGCCTGAGGGCCCGGGATTCACCCTCGACGGCCGTGTGCTGAGCTGGCAACGCTGGCAGGTGCACGTCGGCTTCACGCCGCGCGAGGGGCTGGTTCTGAACCGCCTGTCGTATCAGGACGGTGGCCGGCGCCGCTCGGTCATGCACCGCGCGTCGCTCTCCGAGATGGTGGTGCCATACGGGGACCCCAGCCCGACCCACTACTTCAAGAACGCGTTCGACGGCGGCGAGAATGGCGTCGGGCTGGCGGCCTCGCCGTTGACGCGCGGCTGCGATTGCCTGGGCGAGATCGTGTATCTCGATGCCGTCGTCTCGGACGCCGAGGGTGCTCCCGTGGTGATCCCCAACGCCGTCTGCATCCACGAGGAGGACGCGGGCGTGCTCTGGCGCCACATCGAGTGGCGCGACGGGTCGGGGGAGGTGCGGCGCTCGCGCCGCCTGGTGATCTCGTCGTTCTCCGCGATCGGGAACTACGACTACGGCTTCTTCTGGTACCTCTACCAGGACGGCATGGTCGAGCTCGAGGTGAAGCTGACCGGCGTGCTCTCCACCGGCGCCGTTGCCCCCGGCGTGCGGCCCGAGCACGGCACGCTGGTGGCGCCGGGGCTGAACGCGATGGTGCACCAGCACTTCTTCAACTTCCGCCTCGATCTCGACATCGACGGGACGCGGAATGCGGTCGACGAGGTGTGGACGGAGTCACTGCCGCCGGGGCCGGAGAACCCGTACGGCAACGCCTTCCGGGCGCGCCGCCGGCGCCTCCCCAGCGAACAGCAGGCGCAGCGGACGGTCGATACCCGCTCCGCGAGGTGGTGGGAGATCGTCAATCCCGACGTGCGCCACCGGCTCGGCGAGCCCGTCGGCTACCGGCTGTTGCCGGGTGGGACGACGTTTGCGTTCGCACAGCCCGACGCGCCCGTCAGCAAACGAGCCGGGTTCATCCGCAACCACCTGTGGGTCACCCCGTACCGGCCGGACGAGCGCTACGCCGCCGGCGAGTACCCGAACCTGCACCCCGGTGGCGCCGGGCTTCCGGAGTGGACGAGCGCCGACCGGCCGATCGACGGCGAGGACGTAGTCGTCTGGTACACGTTCGGCCACCATCACGTCCCCCGGCCCGAGGACTGGCCGGTGATGCCGGTGGCGACTGCAGGGTTCCTGCTCAAGCCGGTAGGGTTCTTCGAGCGCAACCCGGCACTGGATGTGCCGCCGCCACACCCGCACTCCGACCACCACTGCTGACCCTGGAGGGACCCGTAAACACAGTCGAAGGACGCGTTGCACTGGTCACCGGCGCGAGCAGTGGGATCGGCGCCGCGACCGCTCATGCCCTCGCTGCGGCCGGCGCCCGGCTGGCGCTGTGCTCGCGGCGCGGTGACGATCTCGGCCTCGACGGGGCGCTGGTGCAGCGTTGCGACGTCCGCGACCCGGCTCAGATCGAGGCGCTGACAGCCGCGGCGGTCGACCGGTTCGGCCGGCTCGACATCGTGGTCGCCAACGCCGGAGTCGGCGCGTATGGCGACTTCCTCTCGCTCGATCCCGACCACCTCGAGGAGATGATCGACACCAACGTCAAGGGTCTGCTCTACACGGTGCGCGCGACCCTGCCGCACCTGCTCGAGAGCGACAGCGCGGATCTGGTGGTGGTCGCCTCTGTAGCCGGTCAGCGCGGGCCCGAAGGGGAGGCGGTGTACGCCGCGTCGAAGTTCGCGCAGGTCGGGTTCATGCGCTCGCTCGACCACGAGCTGTACCGACAGGGCGTGCGCTGCTCGACGATCGCGCCTGGCGGCGTCCACACCGAGTTTGCGATGGGCCGCGGCCGGTCGCCCGGGGATCCCGACCTGGCCGTGATGATGAGACCGGAGGAGATCGCCGACGCCGTCGTGCATTGCGTCTCCCTGCCGCGCACGCTGCGGGTGCTCGAGGCGACGATCCTGCCCATGAGCGACGACTCGATGAACTAATGCCAGCCAAGGTCACCATCATCGGCGGTGGTTCGAGCAGCTTTGTTCCGCTGCTGATCCGCCGGCTCATGCAGTCGCCGGTCCTGTCCGGCGCCCATGTGTCGCTGATGGACATCGACGAGGGCCGGCTCGGCGTGATGCGATCTCTCGCGGAGAAGCTGATCGAGAGCGAGGGCAGCTCCCTTCGCGTCAGCAGCACGACCGACCAGCGCGAGTCGCTGACGGGCGCCGACTTCGTGATCGCGGCCATCTCGGTTGGCGGCATGGACGCGTGGGCGAACGACCTCGAGATCCCCGGACGCCACGGCATCGTCATGCACGTCGCCGACTCGGTTGGGCCGGGAGGCATCCTGCGCGCGTTCCGCAACGCCCCCGTGCTCGCGGAGGTCTCCCGCAACTGTGCGGAGGTGGCCCCCGACGCCTGGGTGTTCAACTACACGAACCCTGCGCCGGTCGAGGCGATGGCCATGCGCGTCGCCGCACCCCAGGTGCGGTCGTACGCGCTGTGCTCCTGCACCGGGCATCCGAGCAGTGCCGAGTGGCTTGCGGAGCAGGCTGGTGTCGAGCCTGACCGGATCGCCATGCCGCCGGTGGTCGCCGGGATCAATCACTGCGCGGCGGTGGTGGCGCTGCGGCTGACCGACGGCACCGATGCGATGCCGCTGGTTCGCGAGCAGGTCACCCAGCCGGTGGTGCGCTGGGCGCTCGACCGCTACGGGGTGCTGCCCTACTGCTGGTCGCACTGGGTGGAGTTCTTCCCCCAGATGCAGCGGCTGGAGGGCTCCTACACCGGCACGGCGCAGGGCGTCCGCATGCGGTATGGCATCACCACCCACGACATGGAGTACGAGCGGGCCCGGGTGCGAAGCCTCGAGGAGCTGGCGGTGACCTGGACTGCGCCGGACGCCGGCCGTGTGACGCTGGCCGACCTGCCGGTCGGCGATGAGGACTGGGGCATCGAGGTCATCGACATGATCGAGGCGATCGTCGGCAACGGCAACAGGACGATGGTGGTCAACGCCCCCAACGAGGGCGCGATTCCGAACCTGCCCGACGATGCGATCGTCGAGGTCAACGCCCAGATCAATGCCTACGGCATCCGGCCGGTCGCGACCGGGCCGCTGCCCGAGCAGCTGGCCGCGCACCTGCGGCGATATGTCGACTTCCAGCGCCAGGTGGTTGCGGCGGCCCTTTCGGGTGACCGTGAGGAGGCGCTGCACGCCTTCGTCCTCGATCCCAACACCGCGGCGAACCTGGATATCGACCAGACGAACGCGCTGATGGACGAGATGCTGGCGGCCAACGCCCAGTACCTGCCGCTGTTTCGCTGATCCGTCTCGCCAGCACCAGCGCTGTTCGGCGTACCATCGTGGAGTGCCTGCCGCGCTCTTTGATGCTTCCTCGCACGAGCCGCTGACCAGCGAGTCATGGGACGAGGCGCGCGCCCGGAGGACGATTGCCGGCATCGCCGCCGAAGCGGAGGCCGCCTTCGACCCCGATGCACTGTGGCCGGTGCACCCACTGGATGACGAAGACCCCAGCGACCCGCTGCCGCCGACGCTCGGCCTGTACCTGGGCGCAGCCGGCATGGTGTGGGGGCTCGACGCCCTCGCCCGGGCCGGCCTGATCACGCTAACCCGTGACTGGGCGCCGTTTGCCGCGACGCTGCCCGACCGCTACGCGGCGAAGCCCGACCTGCCCGGGTGGACGGACGGCAAGCCGGTCCCGTCCCTCCTGGCCGGCGAGTCAGGTGTGCTGCTGGCGGCACACCGTGTGGCTCCCGATCCGGGTCATATCGACCGCATGGTGGAGTGCATTCACGCCAATGCCACGAACCGGACGCGGGAGCTGATGTGGGGCTCGCCCGGCTCGATGCTGGCCGGCTGGCTGATGTACACGCGCACCGGGGACGAGCGGCTGGCCGATGCCTGGAGGGAGTCGGCCGAGTGGCTGATCGGCGAGTGGGGCGACCAGGTGTGGCTACAGCAGCTGTACGGCCGGGAGTTCCACTTCGTTGGACCCGGCCACGGCTTCGCCGGGAACGTGTACTCGCTCACCCGCGGAGACTTGCTCGACGACGGCCGTCGGGAGCAGGTGCAGCAGCGCGCGATCATCACTCTCCAGGACCTCGCCAAGCGTGAGGGCGAACTCGCCCAGTGGTGGCCGACGCTTGAACCACCGACAGAGCAGCGGAAGGTGCGCACGCAGTGGTGTCACGGCGCCCCCGGCGTCGTCACCTCGTTCGCCGACATCGCATCGGACAGCGCCGAGCTGACCGAGCTGCTGATCGCCGGCGGCGAGCTGACCTGGCAGGCTGGGCCGCTGGTCAAGGGCCCAAGCATCTGCCACGGCACCGCCGGCAATGGCTTCGCCTTCCTCAAGCTCTACGACCGCACTGGCGACGAGCGTTGGCTCGAGCGGGCGCGCGCGTTCGCGGTACACGCCGCCGGCCAGGTCGAACGGCTGCGCGCCGAGCATGGCCGCGGCCGCTACTCGCTATGGACGGGCGACGTCGGGGTCGCGCTGTACCTGGCCGCCTGCATTCGCGGCGACTCGGCCATGCCCACTCTCGACGTCTACTAACCGGCCCCCCTAGCTGCCGTTTCCGTGGACAGCCAGGATCTCGTTGTGGTACGCCACGCCCCACGGCTTGAGGGTCATCGTCTGCGCGTTGACAGCGCCCAGATGGGCGAACCAGAACGGCTGTGCTCCGGTCGGGCGGCCGCCGAGGTCAAGCGGGTTGCTGGGACAGTAGAAGTCGAGCCGAAGATCCGGGTGGGCCCGCATCCATTTGATAGCTGCCACGCCCCAGGTGGCTTGCTGGGCCTCGGTGACCACGTTGGTCGGCCGGGTGGCGTCGTTGGACCCGGAGTAGCCACCCTCGGTGACGCCCAGATGAAGATGCGCGGTCTGCGGGTGGGAGTTGAGGGCCGCTCGCATCTGCGGCAGCGTGATGAGACACCGGGTCCGGTGTGCGGGCGGCGCCCGGCAGACATCCGGCGGGAAGTGCAGGTAGATGTGGACGGTCAGCACATCGAGCTTTGACCAGACCGTCTTGTTGGCCGCATAGAGCTTCTGGAAGTACGCGACGTTGATGCCGCCCAGCCCAAACCCGGCGATCTGCGGCCGGAAGCGGGGCCCGGTGTTGTCGGCGGCGGCCTGGCGGATTGCCATCGCTCCATCCTGGACGATCATCGCCGCGACGCTGGGATCAAGTAGCGAGTGATCGTGGCCCAGCGAGGTGTTCCCGGTCGGGGTGTTGGGCTCGTTCCAGACCTCGAAGCGTGTGATGCCGGGAAATCCAGGGTGAGCCTTGGCGTACGTGCCGCCAGGCTGGTAGCGGTTGACGAAGCGTGTGATGCCCCGCATCCATCCAGCAAGACCGCCGGGCGATGATTGCGGCGTCACCGAGTGGCGTTGGTGGACGAGGTGGAACCCGGGCAGCAGCACCAGCCGCTTTCTGTAGAGCGCGCCGACCAGCTTGTCGATGCGGCCGACGGCCGGGCCGCTGACCAGATAGGGGTCCCACTGGATGGAGGTGCGAACGATGCCACCCGGTCCCGTGACCTTGGCGACCGCTGCGAGGTGGCGAGCTTGGGTCGCGGCACTCATGTCGGCGAGCGTGTTGTCAGAGAAGCCGAACTCAGACAGCGGCTGAAACCGCGCCGAAGGTTTCGAGTCTGAGGCGCGTGTGCTCGCCGCAGACGGCGGGGAGGCTGTCGGTACCGGGAGCCTGTCGTGGACGAGTACCGCTCCGAGCAGGAGCGAACCTAGAGCAAGGGTGACGATCAGGCGGCGATGGGGCATACGCTGAAGCTAGGCCGAGACGACCGGGGTTCCGCTGCGCCTTGCCCGTGCGAACCCGCCGCCGGTGCGCGGGTGTTCTTGGCCGCTGCGAACCCGCTCACGCTCGTCGTATTTGATGCCGCCGCGGAGCCGCCACCGCCCGACGCGACGATAAGCACGGATAGTCGGTTCGGGAGCCTACGCACGAATCTATTGTCCCATCCGACCCGGACCGGTCAACCCGGAGTCCCCACCCCTGAGACGATGC
>CAVQZC010000011.1:0-11626 GCA_963718315.1 uncultured Actinomycetes bacterium | reverse complement strand
GTCTCCTCGAACTCCACCGGCTGCGGCAAGCTCTCCGGCCGCAGCGTGTCGTTGCGGAACACGTGAGCGACGAGCGTTGGCCGCATGAGCGCCTGCGGCGGGTCGATCAGCCCCGCGACGCGGAAGAACGACGCGGTCACGTAAGGATCGTTGGTAGCAGCCGCGTGCAGGTGCGACATGTACCCGTTGCCGACCACGACCTTGATGGTCCGGTCGCCCTCGACGGCGGGGAAGCCCAGGTCACCGAGGGTCGAGATCTCCCAGGGAGCGTCGATGAGCCCCGCGATCTGCTGGAAGAAGCGCAGCGCGTCCGGCTCGTCATGGGCCTGCAGGTGGCCGCGCAGCGCCACCGACTGCAAGGCGGCCGCCGTCATCCCCTGGCCATAGACCGGGTTGAACGCGCACACCGCGTCGCCGAACACCAGCAGGCGGGACGGGAAGGCGGTCAGCAGCTCGTACCGGCGGCGCACGCTGGCCGGGATCCGGAAGGTGACGGGGTCGTCGACGGGCTCGGCGTCGCGGATGGCCGCGTAGATCTCCGGGGCCGGCAGCGAGCGGGCGTATTCGAGGAAACCCTCGAGGTCGGCCGGCGGAACGTCGCCGAGGATGCCGGTCAGCGACAGCATGGAGATATCGTTGCCGAGCTTGGGGAAGAACGCGCCGCGCGGAAAGGCGGGCGACGCGACCGGGTTGATGGACAGGTCCGTCCCGTACGGGTCGCGGCGCAGCCGGAAATGCCGGGTGGTATACGCCAGGTCCATCTTGATCCGGTCTTCGTCCGGGCGGGCATAGCCCAGTTCCTCCAGCCAAGTCGGCATCCTGGAGCCGCGCCCGGTGGCGTCCACCACCAGGTCGGCCTCCAGCACCTGCCCGCGCGACTGGTTGGCCTCCCCGGCCACCTCGACGCCGGTGACCTGTCCGTGGCCGTCGGTGACGAGGTTGCGGATGGCGTGCTGCTCGAGGAACTCCACGTTGGGAATGGCGCTGACCCGTCGCCGCACGTGCCCCTCGAGAACCGGGCGGGTCGCCGAGACGCTTTCCAGCCCGGTCTGGGCCGGGTGCAGCCGCCTGCCGTTGAAGTACCAGCGGAGGTTGCCCGCCATATCGCCGGACGGCACGCCCTCCGCGACCATCTGCTGGTGCAGGCCGGGAAACAGCTCCTCGAAAATCTGCTGGCCGCGGGCCAGCAGGGCGTGCGCGTGCCGGCCGTGCGGCACCCCCCGGCGCGGACCGTCGGCGCCGGTGAGCTGATCACGGTCAACCACTAGCACGCTGTCGTAAGCGTCGGCGAGAACCCTGGCCGCCAGAAGCCCGCCGATGCCTCCGCCGAGAACTATCGCTCGCTCTCTCGCGTTAGCGCCCATTTCATCGCCCTTCATCGTGACCTGTTCCTCCGATCAGATCAGCCGGGCGAGCCGTGGCGACATCTCCCGACGTGCGCAAGGCATGCCGGGAGGTGCCTGGACCCAGCGATGCCCAAGCACGAGGCGCAACCAGCAAGATGTTTCTTTTCGTCGCCAAATACAACGATGTTATAACCCTGCGGAGGGACGTTCCCGGCGCGATCACTCATGATATGGAGCTCACGATGAGGCCTTTCAAGATAGACATCTCGCAGGACGCACTCGACGACCTGAGGCGACGGCTCGAAAATACCCGCTGGCCGGCCGGGCTTGGCACCGGCTGGGAATGCGGAATCCCGGTGGAGTACCTGCGGGAGCTGGTTCGCTACTGGCGCGAAGATTACAACTGGCGGGCCGCCGAGACGAAGCTGAACGCCTTCCCGCAGTTCATTACGGAAATCGACGGCCAGAATATTCACTTCTTGCACGTCCGCTCGCCACAGCCCGACGCCATCCCGCTGCTGCTGTCCCACGGCTGGCCCGGGTCGTTCGTGGAGTTCGCCGACATCATCGGCCCGCTCACGGATCCCGCGGCGCACGGGCTGGACCCGTCGCTCGCGTTCCACGTGGTGATCCCGTCTATCCCGGGATTCGGGTTCTCGCAGCCGCTGCAGCCGGGCTGGGAGCCGATGCGCATCGCGGGGGCGTGGCAGGAGCTCATGAAGCGGCTCGGCTATACGCGCTACATCGCGCAGGGCGGGGATGCCGGCGGGGTGATCTCGATGCTGCTTGGGCGTATCGACGAGGAGCACGTCGCCGGGGTGCACGTGAACATGCTGATGACGTTCCCGCCGGAAGACCCCATGATCTTGGGCACCCTCGACGAGAACGACCAGGCCCGGCTGGGGAACCTCGCCCGGTTCGAGGGCGAGCTCGGCGCGTACATGAGGCTGCAGATGACAAGGCCGCAGACGCTGGCGTACGCGCTCACGGACTCGCCCGTCGGCCAGCTGGCCTGGATCGTGGAGCGATTCAAGGACTGGACCGATTCGGTGGACGTGCCCGAGGACGCGGTCGACCGCGACCAGATGCTCACGAACGTCACGCTGTACTGGCTTACCGCGTCGGGTGGCACGTCGGCGCACCTGTACAAGGCCGGCGCGGACGGCCTGGCGATGGCCGCGATGGGCGTGGTCCCGCCGCCCATTAGGGTGCCGGTCGGGGTGGCGGTGTTCCCGCGCGACATCTTCCTGCCGGTCCGGCGGCTGGCCGACCGGGAAATCGAAACGGTCGGCCAGTGGACGGAATTCGACAGCGGCGGTCATTTCGCCGCGATGGAGCGGCCCGCGGAACTCATCCGGGACCTGCGAAGCTTCACGTCCCTAATCCTGTCCACCGCCCCCAGAGGCGCAGGCGCCTGAGGTAACCACCTAGCTGGGTTCGGAATCGCGCAACAGAGGGCTCGCCCACGGGATCGGCGATGGGCCGGCATGGCAGCATGGCCGCCGGCCCTTCCCGTTAGTCGTTTCTGGCTGCCTCCGGGCCCGTGATGCGGGTCAGGATCGGGAACGTCGCCGCGATGATCGCCAGGGACACGATGATGCCGCCGACGGTCAGCAGGTAGTACACCGGGCCCGGCGCGACCATCGCGCGGCTCTGTGCCTCCCTCGCGTACATCGCGGCGGCGCCGAAGCCCGTCCCGATCGCCACAACCGCCACCGTCAGCAGCGGGACCGCGCCCTCAAGCGCGACGACGCCGCGCAGCGTGGACAGCCGCGCGCCGGTGAGCCGCAGCAGGCTGAACGGCCGCTTGCGCTCCGCGAGCCTCGCCGCGATGCCCGCCGCCAGCGTGCACCCGGCGATCGCCAGGCTGACCAGGATCACCACGTTGGCGAGCTGCTGGTAGCCGGAGTTCTGCGAGTTGTCCTGCGCGGCGGTGTCGGCGCGCGTGGACGGCGGCGAGACCGTCGGGTAGACGCTCGCCTCCAGCAGCGTCCGCGCCCGCTCGACCGCCGCCGTGGCGCCGTTCGTCGCCACGGCGATGCCGTCCACGCCGAGGGCGTCCAGTCCGGCGACCGGCACACTCGCGGCCGGCCAGGTGTACGTGTCCACCTTCCCGCTGAAGCCGAGGGGACCGCTGAAGCCGTCCGCCGGGAACTGCGCCGTTGCCGCGCCTGCCGGGCAGCGGCCGAGCGCGGGCACGGTCGCGAGCTGCGCGCACGAGACCACGGCGGCCGGGATCGGGGTGACGCTGCCGTCGGCGTTGACGCCGAACGCGTTGACGCCGAGGTTCTCGAAACGGCCAGGGATCGTCAGCCCGGGGACCGCGCGCACCACGAGCACCCCCTGGACGCCGGGCACCGCGCTCAGCTGGGCGGCGAGCGGCGCGGCGGGCGCGGCCGGCCCTGGCCCGCGGTGCCGGACCGCATTCCCGGGCCGCTGTTCCCGGCGTCCGCGTTCGACGCCGATATCTGCGCGGTCAGCACGTGCGACTCGGCGATGTTGCCGAACCGGGTGGGGTCCTTGGCGTCCTGCGTGGCGATCGCGATCGTCGCGACGGTGGTAACCAGCAGCGCGAGCACCAGGCCGCTGACGGAACGGAACGCGGCCCGCGGGTCGTCGCCGATGCGCCGGGCGGCGATCAGCGTGCCGGGGCGGCTGGTCCACCGGGCCATGAGCCGCGCGGCGGCCATGGTGAGCCACGGCCCGGCGATGAACAGCCCGATGATGATCAGCGCGAAGCTGGTCACGAACGCCTGGATCTGCCCCGGGATCGAGGCCGGGTGCCCGTGCGCCTCCCAGAAGCCGAGCTCCGCCAGGCCGAGGAGCAGCGGCACCACCCGCCAGGCACCAGGCGGCTTCGGCGTCACCCGGCGCGTGACGCCGAGCGGGGAGATGTTCACCCGGCGCAGCGCCAGTCGCGCCGCCACGGCGGCGGCCACCGGCACGCCGGCCGCGACGACGATGACGTCGAACAGGCTGAGCGTCAGCTCGCCGGGGAAGAACGGCTGGGCGACGAACGGGATGCCCGCCACCGGGACGCGCAGCCCGAAGAAGATCGCGAACCCGGCGGCCACGCCCAGCAGGGCCGCCGCGGTCGACTCCACCGCCGCGAGCACGGACACCTGCGTGCGGGTGGCGCCGACCAGGCGCATCGCCGCCAACCGCACCTCCCGGCGGGCGGCCGACAGCCGGGTCGCGGTGCCGATGAAGATCAGTACCGGCAGCAGGATCGCCAGCGCGACGACGGACAGGATCAGGTCGATGCCGCTCGCCGGTATGCCGGTGTCGGCCGGCACGTACGCGAGCCCGCTGGGGTTAAAGTTCGGCGGGAACTGCGGCCGATGGCCCTTCCTGGCGGGGGAAATCGTGACATTCCCGCCGAGGCTGCCCGGCACGGTCGCGATAGCGGTCACCTTGACGCTGCCCACGGCCGTCGCCAGTTGCGACGGGGTGCGCCCGACGACGATGACGAGCGAGTTAGGCGAGGGCAGCGCGGCGTCGCCGATGATCCCGGCCAGGTGCCCCGGGTAGCGGTCAGCCAGCTGGTCCGCCGGAACGGACCGCAGCAGCGCCGCGAGCGCGGGCGAGGCGTCGTACGTCCCCGGCGCCGGGTCGTGGGACAGCCCCGGCGGCACCGGCGAGGAAGCACCGGTGGCCGCGACGTCGAAGCGGCTGATCGTCTGGCCGTCGTAGATGCCGCTGGTAGGGTGCCACCACAGCGGCGCGACCCCCGTGGCCGGCCCCGCCGCCACCGACTGGGTGCCGGTCCAGAACCACGAGTGCCGGCTGTTCCACGCAGTGACCGCGTTGGTCGTGGCCACTGCGGTGAGCAGCAGCCCGACGCCGAGCCCGACCGCGACCGCCAGGATGACCAGCCGGGTAACGGCCTCGCGCCCCCCGCTCACGGCCAGCCGCAGCCCAAGCCCGACTGTGCCAGGCCCGTTCACGGCTTCGCCCCGGTGAGCGTGCTGACCGTGCCGTCCCGCACGACGACCTCGCGGTCGGCGTACGCGGCCACCCGGGCGTCGTGGGTGACCAGGACGACCGTGGTCCCCCGCTCGCGGACCGCGCTCACCAGCAGGTTCATCACCAGCTCGCCGGACATCGAGTCCAGCGCCCCGGTCGGCTCGTCGGCGAAGAGCACTTCGGGCTCGGCGACCAGGCCGCGGGCAAGCGCGACGCGCTGCGCCTGCCCGCCGGACAGCTCACCGGACCGCCGGGACTCCAGCCCGTCCAGCCCGAGCGTGGGGAACCACGTGCGCGCCGCCGTCATCGCCGGCCCGCGCCGCATGCCGGACAGCAGCAACGGCAGCGCGACGTTCTCCTCGGCGGTGAGCTCGGGCACGAGCTGCCCGGACTGGAACACGAACCCGAACCGGTCCCGTCGCAGCGCACTGCGCTTGTCGTCGCTGAGCCGGTCGAGCCGCATCCCGTTGAAATGCACTTCCCCCGAGGAAGGCACCAGGATCCCGGCCAGGCAGTGCAGCAGCGTCGACTTCCCGGACCCGCTGGGCCCCATGACGGCGACGATCTCGCCCTTGGCGACGCCGAGCGACGCCCCGCGCAGCGCCGGCGTGCTGCCGAACGACAGCGACAGTTCGACGGCCTCGATGAACTTCCCCGACGCGCCGTGCCCAGCGGCGCCCCGATCGGGAGTCATGACTGCCCCTGCACTGTCCGCGCGATCATGTCCAGCCGCGCCGCCGTGTGGTCGATCCATCGCAAGTCCGCCTCCAGGCGGTAGAGGGCGTGGTCGGCGAGCAGCACGTCGAGGGTGCCGCCCTGCCGCTTGAACTCGGTGAGCTCGCGCATCCGCTGCAGGTGCGCCGCCCGCTGGCCGTCAAGGAAGGTGTCGGCGTGCTTGCCGAGCATGAGCGCGAGCACGACCTTGGCGAACAGTTCGCTCTGCAGGTCGGGCTCCGGCGGCACGGGCTCGGCGAGCCACGTCTCCACGTCGGCGACGCCCTCGTCGGTGATGATGTACCGGCGCCGTTCCGGCCCGGCCCCTTGCTCGACGGGCCCGGCCACGGCCTTCCCGTCCCTGGCCAGCCGCGACAGCGTGGCATACACCTGGCTGTAGCGCAGCGGCCGCCCTTGCCCGAAGTACGCGTCGTAGTCGCGCTTCAGGTCATACCCATGGCTGGGCCCGCGCTCAAGCAGCCCCAGCAGCGTCAGCGGAACACTCATACCCGAGAGAATACATCATGAGTAGACTCTCGGGTAGTAGTTGGAAGGAGGCCGACGGCGGCCGGCGAGCTGCCGCGCAACACGACGGCCCGCCGGATGTCCGGCGGGCCGTCGTGTTGCGCTGCTGTTTCAGTTGTTGCCCGCTGGCTCGTCAGCTCTGGTCCGGGCTCGGGAGGTAGGCGCCGGGCACCTGCGATGGAGCGTAGATCTTCGAGTCGCCCGGGTAGGGCACCTTCCACCCGTGGGCCTGGTACCACGTGTACCGGTTCATCTGCTCCGGGTTGGCGTAGTCGGGGACCGCGCCGTTGCCCGTGGTGTGCTGGCCGGCGAGCCAGGTCTGCCAGGCAGCGGCGGTGGCCTGCTCGTTCGCGGGCACCGCGGTCTTCTGGGCCTCCGCCTTGTTCAGCGCCGTCGCCGCGGCGCCGGTGAGGCCCAGGGTGTCCAGACCGCAGGCCGGCGCGGTGGTGATGCCCTCGGTGAGCGGGATCTGGTTCGGCACCGCGTTGAACGGCGTGTAGTTGGGCCTGGCTGGTGAAGGCGTCGTACATCGGCGTGGCCGCGGCGACCTTCTCGTTCAGCGGCTGGGCGCCGAGGATCTGCTCGATCGTCCGGACCACCGAGATCTGCGAGTAGTAGGTGTCGATCACCTTGCCGTGCTGGGCCCAGGGGCTGATGACCTGGACCGGGGCGCGGTGGCCGTCGACGTGGTCGGCGCCGTCCTGGCTGTCGTCCTCGAGGACGAAGATGGCGGAGTCCTTCCAGTACTTGCTGTGCGAGATCGTGTCGACGATCTGACCCGTGGCGAGATCGTTGTCGGCCACCCCGGCCTCCGCGTCGGTCGGCCCGCCGGTGTGGTCGCTGGAGAGCCAGATCATGTTGAAGTTGGCGGGACCGTTCTTCTCGAAGTCCTGCTTCCAGATCTGGTAGCGGTAGATGTCCGGGATCGAGAGGTCGAACGGCGGCGACAGCGGGTCGGCGATCGCGTTCAGCGACGGGATCGCCGAGCCGTAGTTGCCCTTCAGGCCCGCGGCGGTCAGCTGGGCCGGGTCACCGCCGCTCTCGACGCTCTTGGTCGCGCAGTAGTACTGCTGCCAGGTACCGGACGGCTTGCCCTCCATGTACTCGAACTCGCCGTAGTTCCTGGCCGTCGCGCCGGCCGACTCGACGGCGGTCCACAGGAAGCCCGAGCGCTGGTGGCCGAGCACGTCCTCCTCGGTGTCGTAGCTGCGCTGGTACTCACCCGCGTCCGACTCGGTGTACTCGGGGTTGTCGCCCTGCATCAGCCAGTTGTGGCCCTCGGAGGAGTTGGTGCCGACGTCGTACACGTTGTCGTAGCAGCCGAACTGCTTGGCCAGCGCGTGCTGGTTCGGCGTGGCCTTCTCGCCGAACTGCGTGAGCGTCGGGTCGCCGTTGCCCTTGCCCAGGTCGCCGAACACCTGGTCGTAGGTGCGGTTCTCCTTCACGATCAGGAAGACGTGCTTGATCGTGGACGGGTCGCCGATGCGCGTCGGGACCGGGACTGGCGCCGCCTTGCTGGCCCCTGGCCTGCCGGCACGTCGTTCCTTGCCCCAGCCGTTCTGCGCGAAGACCGTCACGGTGTAGCGCGCGATGTCCAGGTCGCTCGGCAGGGTGAAGCGGGTCAGGGACGCGGTGGTGCTGTGCGTGTCGTGGCCGGTCACGGGGACGGTTCCCTGTCCCTTGGAGGTCGTGATGGCCGGGCCGCGCGCGTCGATGCCGCGGGTGTTGGTGACGACGATCTGGTCGCCGACGGTCGCCACGTCCGCCGGGTAGTAGTCCGTCGGCAGCAGGCCGATGTAGCTCACCGGCTCCTTGGGCGCTGCCGTCGTAGCGGTAGACCGCGACGGCGTTCGCCCGCCCCAGGGTGACCAGCAGGTGGCCGTCCTTGGTCAGGGCGATGCCGTCGGGCTGGTACCCCACCGTGGACTCCGGCCACGGCTTGGTCTCGATCGTCTGCACGACCTTGTTCATCGTCGTGTCGATGACCGAGACGGTGTCGCTGTTCGTGTTGGCGACGAACAGCGCGCTGGCCGCTGACGTACATCGCGGTCGGGTGCAGGCCGACGGCGATCGATCCGACCGCGCGCGGACGGGTTCGCGGTGTCGATGACGCTGACCTCCCCGGTGGTCGACGTGCCCAGGTACCCGTTGGCGGGCACCGGGGTGCCGTAGGAGTCCATGGTCGTGTCGCCGGGCTGGGCCTGGCGGCCGCCCTCGTCGCTCACGTAGAGCTTGCTGCCCACGAAGGCGAGCTCGCGAGGGGCGATGCCGACGTTCCACGTGTGCTCGACCGCACCGGTGCTGGGGTCGAGCGCCACGACGGTGTTCTGCCCGTTGAGCGCGGCGTACAGGGTGGACCCGTCGGGCGAGTACGCGGTCTGGCCCACCAGCGCGGAGTTGGGCGTCGGAGTCCGGCTGTTACCCGAAAGGTGGGTGCCCACCGTCGGGAGCGGGAAGCGGGTCGGCGTGCCGAGGGTGCCGTCGGCGTTGACCGGGAACCGGGTCAGGGCGTCCTGCTCGGGAAGCCAGAGGAACTTGCCGTCCGGCGAGTACGTCGGGCCTTCCTGCCCGACGGTGGCGTCGGACAGGGTCTGGTTGACCCCGGACGCGCTGCCGACCGTCCAGATGAGCTTGTAGGCTCGACAGGTCGAAGATCTGCAGGACCACCGGATTGTCGGCGGTGGTCGCGGCGAGGAACCGCCCGTCCGGGCTGACCGTCGAGCCCATGAACTTGCCGAGCTGGGTGAGCAGGCGGTCACCGATCGGCTTGATGATCTGGTCGTCGGAGACGCTGGATCCCGTTGCGGTACTGCGTGCCGACCTGGTTGTTGCCGAACCCCACCGTCGAGCCGTAGCGCCATTGCCCCGCTGAGGACGAGGAGAGCCGCTGTGCCGGCCATGACGAGGCGGAGTCGGCTGCCGAGCCCACTCGGGAAGGCCAAGACGGGCCCTCGAGACTTCCGACGTTGTCGTCTGACTTGCATGCCTATCCCTTCGATGTGGGAGCTAGCAGATCGACCAGGCCGTCGAACTGCCATAGCGGGTTCGGCGCGTCACCGTACGAGGTGTGCACCACGAAGTAGCCGTTCACTTCGTTCGGCCCGTCGCCGTCGGCGACGTACCGCCCGTTCGCGTTGACGTCGAGCTGGTAGATGGCCTGTCCGGTCGCATCGTTGACGCCAGGGAGATGCCAGAAGACGATGCAGCGCCAGTCGTTTCCTGGCCCTTCCTGGGCGACCAGGCCGCCTCCCTTGGTGCAGGACGCCGTGACCCGCAGCTGCGCCTTCGGTGACGTTCAGGTGGTACAGCTCCTGGCCCTGCAGCCGGTAGAGATGGGCGAACGACGTGGCGAGCGACCGCTGCAGCTTGCCGGCGTCGATCCCGGAGCCGGTGGCCCCGGTCGCCGCGGCCACCACCCCGGCCGAAAGCGACCCACACCCCGAGCAGCGGCAGGATCCCGAAGGTGATCGCGCGCCGCATCGAGCCGTCGTTCGCCAGGTTGGTGAAGTCGCGCCGCATGAAGAGCACGTAGGCCAGCGCGGTCGCGGTGACCGCCCAGGCCAGGCTCACGACGATGCCGGCGAGCAGCGGGCCGAGCATCGGCGGGCTGGTGAACAGGCCGTTCCAGGAGAGGAACGCGAAGCTGGGCAGCGCCAGGCGGACGGCGGCCGGCATCGGCAGCACCTGGGACGCCAGCTGCATGCCCAGCCCGCCGAAGGCGGGCAGCAGCAGGCCGATCGGAGACCGCCCGAAGATGACGGACGCGAGCAGCCCGATCGCGGCGAAGGCGAGGATCGGGGCGAGCACGCAGAGCCAGGCGAGCAGCAGCTTCCCGGCGGCGGCGGCCGGCGAAAGCAGGTGGCCGTCAAGGCCGGTCAGCGGCCGGCTGCCGACCACCAGCCCGCCGACGACGCCGGAGACCGCCAGCCCGGGCAGGCACATCAGGAGGACGGTGAGGCTCGCCAGCGCCTTGGCGACGAAGATCCGCCGTGGCGAGCGCACCGCCACGAGCAGGTGGCGCCAGGTGCCGAGCCGGTCCTCGGCGGAGAACACGTCGCCGGCGACGACCGAGGTGAGCAGCGGGAAGAACCAGCTGCCCGCGAAGGACAGCACCACCAGCGCTCCGGCCCAGCCGGTGGCGTGCATCTCGCGGCCGAAGAGCGTGTCAGACGGAAGCGTGCCCTGCCCGCTCACCACGATGACCGCGAGCGCCGGGCCGATCCAGCACGCGAGGATCAGCAGGCGGACTCGCCACTGTGCCAGCTGCTTGACCAGCTCGAAGCGGAAGGCGCGGGCCACCGAGACAGGGCGGGCGGCCGGCGCGTCACCGGGCGCTGTCGGCGCGATGGTCGTGGCCGTCACTTGGACTCCTGCTCGGCGTGCTGTTCGGTGAGGGCGAGGAACGCGGTCTCGAGCGGCGAGACGACGGGGGCGAGCTCGCGCACCGCGATGTTCGCGTGCACGAGCCGCCGCACCAGTTCGTCGAGGGCGGGCACCAGCGCGCGCACCACGAGCATGCCGCGGTTCGGAACCCCCTCGGCGTCGTCGACCACCTGTATCCCGTCCGTGCTCGCGGCGACCCGGCGCGCGGCGTCGTTGTCGGAGGTCAGCAGCCGGTAGTCGAGTTCACGGTTCTCGTCGGCCAGCTTGTCCAGCGGGCCGGAGAAGGCGACCCGGCCGGTCGCGAGGATGGTGACCTCGGAGCACAGCTCCTCAAGGTCGTCCATCCGGTGGCTGGAGAGGACCACGGTGGCCCCGTCCGCCGCGAGCCGCGTGAGGGTCCTGTGCACGTGCCTCTTGCCCGCCGGGTCGAGGCCGTTGGCGGGCTCGTCGAGCACGAGCAGGCGCGGCCTGGTGAGCAGGGCGGCGGCGAGGCCGAGCCGCTGCCGCATTCCGAGGGAGAAGCCACGCACCTTGTCGTCGGCGACGTCGGTCAGCCCGACCTGCTCGAGGACGTCGTCGATGCCCGCCGTCGGTGCGTCGCGACCGCGCAGGCCGGCCAGCGCGGCGAGGTTGCCCCGGGCGGTCAGCGACGGGTAGAGACCGGGGCCGTCGACGAAGCCCGTGACGCCTTC
>CAVQZC010000010.1:0-441587 GCA_963718315.1 uncultured Actinomycetes bacterium | reverse complement strand
ATCGTCGAATCGTCCGACGATGCGATCATCGGCGAGGGCCCTCGATGGCGTCATCACCAGTTGGAACCGGGGGCCCAACGGATGTTCGGCTACACCGCCGACGAGATCATCGGCCGGCTCGTCTCCGTCATGAAGCCGCCTGAGCACGCGAGGAGATGATCCGCATCCTGGAACGTATCCGGCGCGGCGAGCGGGTCAATCATTTCCAGACGACGCCGGCGCACCAAGAATGGTCACATCATCGACGTGTCGCTCACCGTCTCCCCGATCTGCGACGGCACGGCAATCGTCGGGGCCTCGAAAATCGCCCGGGACATCACCGAGCAGCGCCGGGACGAGGAGGAGCGGGAACGGCTACTGCCGCCACGCAGGAGGCCCGCGCCGAGGCCGAGGCCGCCAACCGCATGAAGGACGAATTCCTGGCCACCCTCTCGCACGAGCTGCGCACGCCGCTGAACGCCATCGCTCGGCTGGGCCGATCCTCCGCACCGGCAAGCGTCGACCGGACGACTGGCCGAGGGCTCGCCGCCATCGAGCGCAATTCGCCAGGCCCAGGCCCAGCTCATCGAGGACCTGCTCGACATCACCCGCATCATCTCCGGGAACCTCCGGCTCGACGTCCAGCCGGTCGACCTCGCCGAGGTCGATCGAGGCCGCGCTCGACGCCGTCCTGCCGGCGGCCGAGGCCAAGGGCATCCGCCTCCAAAGCTCCTCGATTCGCTCGCCGGCCCCGTCACCGGCGATCCCGCCCGCTTGCAGCAGGTCGTCTGGAACCTGCTCTCCAACGCCGTCAAGTTCACGCCCAGGGGCGGCCGGGTGCAGGTGCTCCTGGAGCGGGTCAACTCGCACGTCGAGCTCAGCGTCATCGACTCCGGGCAAGGCATCAGCCCCGACTTCCTGCCGCACGTCTTCGACCGCTTCCGCCAGGCCGACGGCGGCACCACGACGCGGCGGCACGGCGGCCTCGGGCTGGGCCTGGCCATCGTCAAGCACCTCGTCGAGCTGCACGGCGGCACCGTGCGGGCCAAGAGCTCCGGCGAGGGCCAGGGGCGACGTTCATCCGTGACGCCTGCCCGATCACCGTCGTCCACCCCGACCGCCGGCGCCGGTGCTGGCGCGGCCCCGGGATCGCCCAGGCGGACCACTCGGAACGTGCAAGGACGGGGCCCTCGAAGGCGTCCGCGTGCTCGTCGTCGACGACGAGCCGGACGCCCGCCACCTTCATCCGGCGGATCCTCTCGGAGTGCCGCGCAGGAGGTCTCCCTGGCGAGCTCCGCGCGGGGACGCCTTGCCACCCTGGACGGCTTCCGGCCGCACGTCCTCCTGAGCGATATTGGCATGCCCGAACCGACGGCTACGATCTGATCCGGCTCGTCCGCCGCCGGCTGTCCTCGAAGGAGCTCCCGGCCGCGGCGCTCACCGCGTTCGCCCGCTCCGAGGACCGGAAGAGGGCGATGCGGCCGGCTTCCAGACGCACGTCACCAAGCCGGTCAACCCTGCCGAGCTAGTGGCGGTGGTGGCGAGCCTGGCCGGGAGGACGGGCACGAGGACCAGCACAAGGACCCCCGATGAACGCACAGGAAGTCCGAGCCCAAGGAAGCGAGTGCTGGTCGTCGACGACAGCATCGACACCGTGAGGATGATGAAGCTCCTCCTCAAGCGGGAGGGTTACGACGCCCTCACCGCGTACGATGGCCCCGAGGCGATCGAGGTTGCGGGTCGCTTTCCTGCCCCAGATCGTGCTGCTGGACCTCACGCTGCCGGGCATGGGCGGGCGTCGAAGTCGCCGCGGAGCTGCAGAAGGCCTCCGAGCTGTCGGCCTGCCGGCTCGTCGCCGTCACCGGCCACGGCGAGGATCGCCTGCCGGCCCCATCGCCGTTCGATCGCCATTTTCAGAAGCCGGTGGACCATGCCGCCCTGCTCGGCTATCTGGCCGGGATCGTGGCGGCCCGCACGCCGACCTTCCTGGCGGCGGCCGTCGCCTGAGCCGGGCGGGGCGATCCTCGGGAAAAAAAGCGTCGGTCCGGCTCCCCCTCGCCATGGGCCGGGCAAGGAGGCCCGGCGGCGGCACAGTCGCCGCAGCGGACCGATGCCGGGCGTGGGCCTTCCACGGAGGACGGTTCACGCCCATCCCCTTCGTCGGACGGCGGCCAACCAGGGCCGGCTCCAGAGCAGACGGGACATCACTTCCGGCCGCCGACCGGTGGTGACATTCAAGAGAGCAATTCGAGTTCGTGAACGTCGAACACGAACGGCCGCGGCAGACCCGGGATTTGCAGTTGGACCTCCAGATGCCCGGCCCCATAGTCACCCACGCCGGTGACCTCCCCAACCGGCTCGGGCGGCAGCGACCCGTAACGGGAATAGTACCCGAACAGGTCCGCATAGTCGGCCCAAGCGACGATTCGCACCCGGCGGCCGATCAAGCTCAGCCAGCTCGCGGCGTCTTCCATGGCGATCCACTCCGTTGGAAAGGCGTTGCGGATGTCGATTCAAACCGAGGGCAACGGCCGCGACGATGTCGCCCGTCGAGAGCAACCGAATGGAAGAGTCTTCGATGTTACCTCCGTGAACCTCGCGAATCAAGTGCGACCGCAGCGACCCCGCCACCAAGGCGAGAGGGCATGCAGATTCCAGATAACTCTATGCTCATTCCTCTCTATCATGGGCTACCTGGAGCAGCCTGCCCGCGACTCACGGGCCCAGGACGGTGACGCCAGCCAGGCCATCCCCTGCCCCTACTCGCCCCACTCGCTCCGCGCCACCTCGGCCACCCTGCTCCCTGGCACCGGCGTCGATATCCGCAAGGTCCAGGAGCTCCTCGGCCACCGCCACATCACCACCACCCAGATCTACGACAAACGCCGCATCGCCGCCGCCTTCGGCGCACTCCCACGACATGCCCATCTGATAACACCCGGCACAACAAACATCGGGGTACGATTTATGACAGATTCTGCGATGACCCCTACTTGCTCATCGTTGTTAATAATGACGGCACCGCACAGGGTGTATCTGCCAGCCTCCGTGATGCCCGTGGACAAAGAGGGAAACGTATCCGCCGATCACTCCTGTTCCAATCAGCATCCAGAACCTGACAACTGCTAGCACTGAATAATGATTGCGAATCAGCCCGCTACCGAGAATATATATCATCCTATCTGTAATTATTTCGGCGATATTGAAGGGAAAGAAGAAATCCTCAAAGCCATCGATGATAGGGGTACCCGGAGCGGAGGGAAAGCACGGACTGGTAGATGCTGTGTGGACCCGTTGCCCAACCAAAACATGCAAATCCGAACCACCACGCGGCCGTTCGGGCATAAGCGTATCGCGCGAGGAACGATGCGAAGACCAAGAGACTTACTTCAACCCACAAGAGCAGCCGTATTCTATATCGTGTCGGGGATGCACGAGCGAGTCAGTCCCACGGCGATCACCGCGACGAGGAGCAATGCTTGCAGCACCGTCAGTCGTGGCAATCTCATGGTCGAGTTACTCCCACCGCCATAACCATGACTGGAAGGGTGTCTAAATTAGTCAGAACCGGAAATGATTTCTCCCATGGCACGCGTCGATAAGGCACGCCAGATGGCGATGCTTACCGAATCCTTAACGTACTAGGCGCTCCCATCCATTCGAAGCACATTGACTCCTCCTAAATGGTTACTTCTGGCGGAGAATACGCCAGCGTGCTGTGTTCGCCAACTGATAGACAATATATCCAATAATTTAACAAGTATGTCGAGCGGGCGTCCCAGAAGTATGTTACATACCTACCACGACCGGGCGGGCATGGCAAGCGTGCATCCACCGCAGCCCCTTGGCAAGGTAGAATGACTGTGATAGGCTGGAAACAAAGGGAGAAACAGTATCATGACTATACATTTATCGAAAGAGCTTGAGCAGTTTGTCCATGACGCGGTCTGCACCGGCCGCTACGCCACCGAGGACGACGTGATCAGTGACGCCCTGGAGCGGCTCCGCAAGCTGGCACCGCTGCCCACACCCGGCATGGGGTCGATCGGGGCCATGCGTGACGATGCCGAATGGCTCGACCAGGCCGTCGAGCACGCCATGAAGGTCAGGGAGGAGCGGCCGTGGCGGCTGGTTCTGGTGAATAGGGCTCTGCTCGACACCGACATCTATTCCGAAATCCTGAAAGCCATTAACCCGACGGTTGCCCGCAACGCCACCGCTTACCGGCAGGCTCATGGTTTCCTGACCATCTCCGTCATCACGGTGATGGAAGTCATCCAAGGATTACAGCGCGTCCAGGGTTCCAGCCGCATTCAAAACTTTCGGAACGCCATCGCCTCAGAGAACATCCTCCTTTTCGACCAGGCCGCCGCCGATCTTGCTGGGCAGGAGGATAAGGCGATCTCGACCGTGTCGGGCGACCAATCGGCCGTTGCGATCCGATGATCGCTGCCCTGGCCATCACGCACGGCCTGGAGCTGGTCACCGGCAACACGTCTCATTACCAGCACCTTCAGCCCCTCGGTTACCCGCTCACGCTGGTCAATTGGCGAGTTTGATCATGCTCACCTTGAGGTACGCCGCTACTCACCTTGAGGTCCGGTCCCGCCACCACACCCCGCCCAGGAACACTGTCGGATGTTCTGAAATCTTGCCTTTTGTAGTGGAAACCAGCGTAATTTCCCCGTGAAAACGCTACCGGTCGACCGGGGATGACGCCCCCTGCCCTCTAATTCCAGACCACGCCGCCTGAGCCCGTACCGCTCACCTGGGGGTCCCCCGCCTATCAAGATTCCCAGGCTCCGCTCACCTTGAGGTTCGGGCCGCTCACCTTGAGGTACGGAATCGCTCACCTTGAGGTACGGAATCGCTCACCTTGGGGTCCGGCTCCGCTCACCTTGAGGTACGGAATCGCTCACCTTGAGGTCCGAATTTTTAACTGGATTTTCCTCCAACTCTCTGATACTCACTGCTTTATCATAAGCCATCTCGGCCGTAGACTATTAGACTTTGCTACGGTTGCGATGATCGTCGGGGGTGTACTGGCGTTCTGGGGCGTGGGTGCGGTTGCAGCGGGAGCTGCGGGCACCGGCGGGTTGTGGGGTGGCCTGATGATCCGCCGCCGGGCAGCGCTGCACTCGGGCGCACGCGCCCGGATCGAGGACGAAACGCTGCGGGCGGCGATCCAGGCTGCCGAGCACGACGCCGCCGGCGGCGACCTGGAGCTTGACCTCGAGCTGTTGGACGAGCTCGTGCAGCGCGATCCGGTGGCGGCCGAGGGCGCGCGCATGCGCTGCCTTCGCCAGGCGCAGGGCGTCGACGTCCAGATCGCCGATCGGTGGCTGGACGCGGCCAACCTGATCGCGGCGGCGATGGAAGACGGGCACACGGTCACGGCCGGCGGTCAGCCGGCATCCGACGGGCCGGCGCGGACGCCCTGAAGGCGCTCTACTTCTCGGTCGACGACGACGGTGTCGGCCCCGGCCGTGAGTTGCTCGAGGCGGCCGGGTGGGAGATCGCCGAGGCGCGCTGCCGGACACCGGAGGAGCTGGTCGCAGAGGGAGCTGGGGCCGACGCCCTGCTGGGCAGCTACCTCCCGGTCACCCGGGTCGTGCTGGAGACCCTGCCGGCGGTCGCGATCGTGGCCACCGACTCGGTCGGCTACGAGAACGTCGATCTCGACGCGGCGCGCGAGCTTGGGGTGTGGGTGGCCAACGTGCCCGGAGCCGCCAGCGACGAGGTGGCAGAGCACGCGCTGGCGATGAGCCTGGCGCTGGCGAGGCAGCTCCCGTTCTACGACCGCAGCGTCCGGGCCGGCGAGTGGGGTCTGCTGCCCAACCCGCCGCGGCAGATGCGGGAGCTGACAGTCGCCGCAGTCGGGCTCGGCCGCATCGGCCGCCGCTTCGCCGAGCTGATGCTCCCGATTGCCGGGCGGGTGGTGGGCGCCGACCCGCTGCTGCCGGCGACGGCGTGGCCGCAGGCAGTGGAGCGCTGCGACGTGGACGACGCCTTCGCCGCCGCCGACATCGTGTCGCTTCACCTTCCGCTGGACGCCGGCACCCGGCACCTTGCCGGCGAGCGCACGTTCGCGCTGATGCGACCGGGGAGCTACCTGGTCAACGTGTCGCGTGGCGGGCTTGTCGAGCCCCAGGCGTTGCTGGAGGCCCTGGACTCCGACCGCCTTGCCGGGGCTGCGCTGGATGTGTTCGACCCGGAGCCGCCCGACCCGGCGTCGCCGCTGCTTCACCATCCCCGGGTGCTCGCAACCCCGCACGTCGCCTACCTGTCCGACGCGTCGACCGCCGCCTACCTGCGCGGGCAGGCCGAGAACGTGCTTGCCTGGCAGCGAACCGGCCGGCCGCTGACGCCGGTCGCCGAGCCTGCGCCGGGCACGGCACGTCGGTAGTAGGTCCTACGCGCCGACGTGCTAGGCGCCGACGGCGAACACGGGCGCCTGGTCGGTGCTGCGCCTGCCCTCGAGCCGTCCTTCCCAGAACCGCCGGATCAGCTCGGCGACGACGACCAGCACCAGCGACAGCGACGACCACGATCGCGCCGATCGCGATCACCTCGGGCTCGCAGCGCGGCGTGCGGGCCCCGGAGTACAGGAACACCGGGTAGGTCGGCGATCCGGGCGGGGCGAGGAACGACGCGATCGCGAACTCGTCGAACGTGATCGTGAAGGCGATCAGGAACGCTGGACGACCAGCGCCGGGATCAGCAGCGGCAGCGTCACCAGCCTGAAGGCCTTGCCTCGGGTTGGCGCCCAGGTCGCGTGCGGCCTCGACGATCGAGGCGTCGAGCGTGCGCAGCCGCGGCAGGATGACCAGCAGCGAGTAGGGCAGCGAGATCGACGATGTGGCCGAGCAGCACGGCGGTCAGCGACGTCTGCGATGCCGAGCTCGTGGAGCAGGATCACCATGCCGACCGCGAGCACGATGTAGGGCACCACCAGCGGCAGCAGCAACAGCGTCGTGCATCAGCGGCCGCAGGAAGCAGCGTGCCGGCGGCCAGCGCCGATCGCGGCGCCATCGTGCCCAGCGCCGTCGCCGCGAGGCCGTCCAGGAGGCCGATCACCGCGCTGCGCTCGAGCGCCGACGTGAGGTCGGTGTTGCGAGAAGGCGGTGTGGAACCACTTGGTGGTGAAGCCGGCTGACGGCAGCGTCTGGATCGTCGCTGTCGTTGAACGCGAAGATGACCAGCACGACCAGCGGCGCGTACAGGAACAGCACCAGCAGCGTGAAGTAGCTGCTGCAGGCCCGCGTGCGAGCCGGCCCAGCCGACCGATCACCGTGGCCCGTCGCCGCGTCCTGCGAGGTCGGTGCTGAGGTAGCGGCCGAAGACGACAGCAGGATGACCAGCACGACGACCACCAGCCACAGCGCCAGCACCGCGCCGTAGTTCCAGTTGGGCGTGTCCGAGAAGAACGACTGGATCGAGTTGCCGAACATGTAGCTGCTCGGGCCCGCCCACCAGCAGCGGCGCGATGAACTCGCCGGTGGTCGGGATCAGCACGAACACGAAGCCCGGCGATCACGCCCGGGATGCTGAGCGGGAACGTGACGCGCAGGAAGGCGGTGCAGCCGGCTCGCGCCGAGGTCGTGCGCGGCCTCGAGCAGCCGCGCGGTCCATGTTGTCGAGCACGACGAAGATCGGCAGCGCCACGAACGGCACCCACGTGTAGAACAGCACCAGGCCGACCGAGAACTTCGAGTAGATCAGCCAGGCGGATGCCGTCGCCCGTGCGGCCGCAGGCCGAGGTGCCAGAGCAGCGAGTTGATGACGCCGTTGTTGTTGAGGATGACCTGCCAGGCGATCACCCGCAGCAGGTAGCTGGTGAAGAACGGCGCCAGCAGCAGCAGCAGCAGCGTGTAGCGCCGCTGGCCGGCGACGAAGGCCAGGAAGTAGGCCAGCGGGTAGGCGGCGACGACCGCGCCCACCGAGACGACCAGCGTGATCGATCATCGACGATCTTGAACCGGTCGCGGAACGGGTTGTGACCCGGCGGCAGGAAGTCCTTCCAGTTCGACGGTCGAGAACGTGGTCGGGACGCCCGAGCAGGTTGCGTCTTGCAGGTTGACGCTGTAGAGCGCCGATCAGCACGATCGGCGCCACCAGCAGCGCCAGCACGTACACCGCCGGTGGCAGTATCAGCAGGCCGCGAGCCGGGCCGCAGACCCGGCGCCGGCGAGCGGCGCCGCGACCCGTCGCGGCGCTCACGGGCGGCTCAGCGGGAAGCGCAGCCGGCTCAGGCCGCCTGCACCTCCTCCCAGGCGAGTCTGTAACCGCGACCGGTTCGGCTCCCAGCTCTGCAGGTGCACGTTGCGGCGCGGCGATCGCGTGCGGGTTGCCCAGGTCGAGCGACTTGGCGAGCGACTGGTCCGTGATCTCCGACGGCCTTGACCTGTGGTGTTCGAGGTGCCGTAGTAGAACGTGTTGGTCATCTGCGACGCAGGCGGCCTGTGGTTGATGAAGGACTCCACGTACTTGTGCGCGTGGTAGTAGTTCTTGGTGTGCGCTGCCGAGCATGAACCCGCAGAACCAGCTGAGCCGGCCCTGTGATGGGATGCAGGAACATGAACTGGATGCGGCGGCCTTGTTCATCGCAGCGCGCAGGCACGTCCTGCCAGGAGTAGGCGATCCAGATCGTCGCCGTTCTTGAGCGCCGGCTGCATGTCGCCGTACTCGCTCTGCCAGTAGAACTTGTTCAGCGGCTTCTGCGTCGATCAGCGCCTGCTTGGCGCTGGTCGAGCTGGTCGGTGCTCATCGTGTCCATCTGCGTGGATAGCCGAGCTTCAGCGCGGCCACCTCGAAGTTCGATCGCGGCGCCGTCCCACAGCGAGATCTTGCCCTTGTACTTGGGGTTCCAGGCCAGCTCCCAGCCGGTAGCGTCGGCCGGGTCGACCGTGTCGGAGCGGTAGATGCAGGCTGGCGTAGCCCCAGTCCCACGGGATCATGTACTGCTGGCCGTTGCACCTGGCCCTTGTCGACCAGGTACGGGTTGAGCTTCGCTGAAGCTGGGCAGCAGGCTGGTGTCGAACGGCTGGACGAGCCCGCGGCTCACGTAGTCCGGGACGTTCTCGTTGCACGGGTGCATGAGGTCGAACTGCACCTGGCTTGCCTTCTGCAGCGCCTGGCTGTCGTTCACGATGTAGGTGTAGGTGATGCCGTTGGCGCCGAACTTCTCGGTGTAGTCCTTGCCCGGGATCTTCCAGTACGTCTGGGCCTTCGTGCCGGCGGCCTCGTAGCCACCCCACTCCAGGATGGCCAGGTTGCCCGGCTCCTGGCTGACCGGTGGGTGCGACGTCGAAGCGGCACTGCCCGAGCCTGAGCTCGATCCGCACGCCGGGAGCAACACCGCGCCGCCGAGCAGCGTCGCGGAGGCTTTCAGGAATTGACCACGATCTAGCTTGTCCATCAGGTGCCCTCGCGAAGGTGGGGTGATAAGGGTGGATGACATTACCAATGGGGGGGCGCTGATGTAAAGTGCTTGGGTGAGCGGCGCCACCAAGCGGAAGGCAGCGATCCGCGCCGGTGTGGGGGCGGCGATCCTGCTCTGTGCAGGCGCATTCGCGTTCGAAGCACTCAGCAGGGCTGACTCGAAACCAGACGCGCCGCTCCCGCCGGCCCTCTCTGCCTCGGCCCTCTCCTACCTCCCCAGTCACTGGACGAAGGTCTCCTCCGCGCTGCTGGCCGGGGACGCCTCGCTCTCGTCGCTGCCCTCCACGCTCGACCACCTGGGCTACGTCACCGGGCGCCAGCGGGTGTTCCAGGGGCCGTCCAAGCACAAGCTGCAGTACGTCGAGTCGCGGACGCTGCATTTCGCCACGCCCGCGGGCGCCGCTGGGTACGTGGCGTTCGTGCGTGAGCATGCGGGCGCCTACGTCGGCCAGATTCCCACCGTCAAGCCGCTCGCCTCACGGGGGCGAGCCGGGGTGCTGATCGTCTCGCCGCCGTGTGCCTGCCACATGGCGCAGCCAAACCTGTACGGGATCGTCAGCTCGGGCCGGCGGGTCACGTGGCTCGAGATCAACGGGCCGGGCGCCACCCGGACGGCGCTGGCGGCGCTCCTGGCCCGCGCGCCGTAGGACGTACGGCCTGTAGGATCGCGCTGATGCCCGACCCGCTGTCCGTCCAGGAAGTCAGCCTCGACCAGGCTCTCGCCCTGCTGGCCGCGGTGCGCGAAGAGGCCGGGCGTCAGGGACTGGCGGTGGCGGCGGCCGTGGCCGACCGCGGTGGGCACGTGATCGCCAGCGCCCGGATGGACGGCTCGCCGCTGGGCGCGATGGTGCTTGCCCTCGACAAGGCCTACACGGCGGTGCTCTGGCAGACGCCGACCGGCGAGTTCATGGAGAGCACGCAGCCGGGCGGCGCCGACTGGGGCTTCACGTCGACCTCCGGAGGGCGGATCGTCGTCTACGCCGGCGGACTGCCGCTGTTCGCGGGAGACGGGCTGATCGGGGCGCTCGGCGTCAGCGGTGGCACCGGCGAGCAGGACGAGGCGTGCGCGAAGGCCGCCATCGCGGCCGCCGGCCTTGCCTGATCGAGCTTCTTAGTCCTGGTCCGCCGGCGCGTAGCGGTGGTGCAGGATCAGCGCGTTGCCGTCCGGGTCCTGGAATGGCGCCATGTGGCAGACGCCCGAGTCGATGAGCTCGCCGCTGAACGCGACCCCCTTGGCCTGGAGCGCCGCCCGGGCCTCCGCCACGTCGGGCACGCGAAGCGCAAAGCCCGCCGGGTTGGGGGCGAACAGGATGCCGTGGGCCTCCGGCTCCCAGATGCTCAGCGTCACCTGGCCGGCCTTGAACTCGGCGAATCCCGTGTGGTCCTTCTCGACCGGCAGCCCGAGGGTCTCCCCGTAGAACTGCTTCGACCGCGCCAGGTCGCGGGACGGGATGGAGATGAAGTCGACGTGCTGAACCTCGATCATCGCCCCCGACCATAGCCGGTCTCGCACCGATCAACCAGCTGAGTTGACCACGGCCGCGGCCCCAAAGTACAGTTGAGTCGTTCAAGTAACCGAACGCGACCAAGGGGCGGGGGTGTCGTACTTCGCCGTGCTTCGAGAGCCGGGCGAGCAGTGGAATCACCGCTTGCCCATGCGCGAGCAGGTCGCCTGGGACGATCACGCCGAGTTCATGGATGCCCTGGCTGCCGACGGCTTCATCGTGCTCGGCGGGCCGGTGGGGAACGGCCGCCGGCGGTTCCTGATTGTCGTCGACGCGCCAACGCTGGAGGCGGTCACGTGCCGGCTGAGCACCGACCCCTGGGTGCCGATGGGCCTCCTCCGCACGGTCAGCGTCGAGCCCTGGGAGATTCTGCTCGGCGGTCAGCGCACCTGAACCGACACTTTCAGATGTCTTGACAAAAAGAGTTGTCGGTGACACACTGTCGCCATGCACGACGTCGCGGTGATCGAGAGCGCGGAGGCGGCAGAGGTCTCGCTCGACCCCACCCGCGCCCGGCTGCTGGCAGCGCTGGCGGTGCCTGGGTCAGCGACGTCGCTGGCGGCGACGCTGGGGCTCCCGCGGCAGCGGATCAACTACCACCTCCGGGAGCTCGAGCGGCACGGGCTGGTGCGTCTTGTCGAGGAGCGCCGCAAGGGCAACTGCACCGAGCGCGTGCTACAGGCGGACGCCGCGTCGTTTGTGATCTCCCCGTCCGCGCTGGGAGCGGTGGAGCCCGACCCCGGCCGGGCGCCCGACCAGCTCTCCGCCCGCTGGCTGCTGGCCGTTGCCGCCCGCCTCGTCCGCGACGTCGGCACGCTGCTCAGCGGGTCAGAAGAGGCCGGCAAGCCGGTGGCGACGTTTGCCGCCGACGCCGAGATCCGGTTCGCGTCAGCGGCCGACCGGGCCGAGTGCGCGCGGGAGCTCTCCGAGTTTCTTGCCGGCCTGGCGGAGCGGTATGACGACCGCCGCGCCGGCGGCGGCCGCCGCCACCGCCTGGTGGTGGCGCTGCACCCATCAATCACGAAGCAGAAGGAGCCCTCATGAGCCGCGAGTTCGAGATTCGACGCGAGATCGAGGTCAAGGCCACGCCGGAGCAGGTGTGGGACGCCGTCACGACGCCGGAGGGAAATGCCTCCTGGCTGTTCCCGATGGGTGAGATCGAGCCACGGCTGGGCGGCGCCGCCGCGGGCATCCACACCGTGACCGCGTGGGATCCGCCCCGTCACTTCAGGGTCCGCGGAGAGCGCCCGGACGGCTGGTACAACCAGCTCGAGCACCACATCGAGGCCCGGCCGGCCGGCACGACCGTGATCCGCTACGTCCACGGCGGCGTCTTCGAGGGCGACTGGGACACCCAGTACGACAGCGCCGGCGCCCACACGGACTTCTACCTCCACACGCTCGCCCAATACCTGGAGCACTTCCCGGGCCGGCATGCGGCATACGTTGGCGTCGAGGGCCCCGCCGACTCCGCCAGCCCGGAGGCGTTCGACGCGCTTCGCCGTGTACTTCGCCTCGGCGCCGGTGGTGGGGTCGGCGATCCGGTGACGATCGAGCTCGACGCCGCCACGATCGTGGGCGAGGTCGACTACCTGACGCCGATCTTCGTCGGCATCCGCACGCCTGACAGCCTGCTGCGGTTCTTCGGACGGGGGGTGTTCGGGATGCCGGTGTTCGCCGGGCACCACCTGTTCGCCGAGGGGGCCGATGCGGCCGCATCGGAGCAGGAGTGGCGGACGTGGCTGACGGGAGCGTTGGCCGGCGCGACGCTCTAACGGGGTTGAATCGTGGACGGCTGGCGAGTGGCGGGCCAGCAGGAGGCCATGCCGTGGCGAAGCCCATATACGGAGTTCATCTGGGCAAGACGCGGCATGGCCTCCTGTGCCAGCCCGACGCCGCCGGACGCCGCGAGGCATCCTCGTTAGAGCGTCCCGGGCTTGAGTCTGCCCAGCAGCGCGTCCAGCGACTGCAGGAACTCGCCGGTCGCGGGGGCTCCCTCGCGGCCGGCGATCCGTGAGGCGATGCCGGCCAGGGCGTCCAGCTCGGGGTCGCTGCCGGCCAGCGCCGCCCCGGCCAGCCGGGCGCGGCGGAGCAGTGCCAGAGCCGCTGCCGCCTGCGTTCCGAACAGGCCCAGCAGCTCCACCTCGTCGAGCGAGAACTGGGAGTTGGCAGGCCGGTCGAGCACCTCGAGCACGCCGATCGGGTCCTCGCCGTGGATCAGCGGTACCGCCATGATCCCCTGCGGGACGTAGCCGGTCGAGTGCGCCGTCTCGGCCGAGAACCGGGGGTCGGTCGAGACGTCGGTGAGGATCAGCGGCTGGCCGGTGGCAAGCACCCAGCCGGCGACTCCGGTGCCGGACGCGAACCGGCGGCCGATCAGGGTGTCCTCGCCCTCGCCGACGACCGCCTCGAACACCAGCTCGGAGGTCGTCTCGTCGAGCAGCAGCACGCTTGCCGCCCGGGCATGGAAGATGGCTCGGGCGACCTGCGCGATCGAGGACAGCAGCTCGCGGTGGGTCGCTTCGTCGCGCAGCACACCGGCCGCGACGGCTACGCGCAGCTGGTCATCGGACTGGCTCATCGGCTCCTCCGGCATTGTCGGCTGTCAGGCCCAGCACCGTCTTCACCTCGAACGGCGTCAGGTGAGGGTGCTTGGCCAGGATGAGGGCGCAGATCCCCGTGATGTGGGGCGTCGCGAAGCTGTTACCCGTCGAGTGGATGCGGCCGCCGTCCAACCACGCGATCTCGACGTTGACGCCGTGGGCGAAGAACTCGACCGGCGGGTTTGGGTTGCGCAGGTACAGCATCGGCTCGCCGAGCTCGTGGCTGGCGACGGAGATGACCGACGAGAACCGCCACGGGTAGCTGACCACCGGCAGGTTGTGCGCCGAGGCGACGACCACGCTGCGCTGGAAGTACGCCTCGTCGACCAGCTCCCGCAGTTCTTCGGCGAACGCCCGCTTGGTGGTCGAGAGGCTCATGTTGACGACGTCATAGCCCTGGTCGATCGCCCAGCGCAGCCCCTCGACCAGCACCGGGCCGCTGCCGACAAAGCCCTCGTCGAGGACGCGGACGCTGCCCAGCTCGCAGTCGGGCGCGACGCTGCGGATGATCCCGGCGCAGGCGGTGCCGTGGCCGCACAGATCGCCGGCGGTGTCCTCCTCGACCACCAGGGCCCCGTCCTGGATCGAGATCGAGACGGCTTCCTGGACGGCGCCGACCATCGGGTGGCCGGCCTCGATACCGCTGTCGACGACACACACCCGAACACCCTTGCCCGTCGACCCGCCGAGCGCCCACTCGCGGGTGACGCCCTCCGACCATGGCCGCGCCCCGGACAGCCTGCCGGCGGCGTGCCTGCCAACGGCGTATGCGGGTAGCTGTTCCTCGGCGGGATCGCTCATGCGCGTATTGGATCACGCCGCGGCCGTGCCGCCCATCCCCAGGCGGCACGGCGTGCGGCTCCCCCCGCTTGGCAGAGCCGTAGCTCAAACCGGTGAATATGTGTCTCGAGCTTGCCGATCTGCCTACCAGACGGCGCGCACCCCTGGGATCTTCCCGGCCGTACGAAACGCATCCTGCGATGTCGGCCGTGGCGACGCCGTGCGGGCTGTGAGAGGATCTTTCGCATGCGACCGCCCACAGAACAGTCACACTTGCAGCTGACGCGGCGGAACGACTGGGTGCCGTTCCTCGCCGACCTGCCGATCTTCGCCGGAGTCTCGAAGCGCCATCTGCACCGGATCGCGCGGATGGCGACGACACGCCGGTTCGCGCCGCTGACTCGGATCGTGCGCGAGGGCGAGCCGGCGCGAACGTTTTACGTCGTCCTCGATGGCCACGTGTCGGTGACGCGGAAGGGCCGCCGGGTCGCCCGGCTGGGCGCGGGCGAGGCGTTCGGCGAGATGGCGCTGCTCACCGACTCGCCGCGGGCGGCGTCGGTCGTCGCCGACGACGACGTGCTGACCATGTGCCTCTCCCGCGCCAACTTCAACAAGGTGTTGAAGGCGGAGCCGGCGATCTCCCTGGCGCTGCTCAAGACCCTCGCCGAGCGGCTACGCGCCAGCGAGCGCTCCCACTCCCACTGAGAAGCTCTGTGGTTAGGAGCCCTGCTCCGGCGGCAGCTTGCGCATCAGGTGCGCAACGACCGAGGGCGACAGGTCGTACCCCTCGCTCCGGAGTGCTGTAGCCGGGTCGGTGCGAAGTGCCTTGCGGAAGCCGGCATCGCCTTCCGCGCGAGCCAGGATCGAATCCAGCTCGTCCTTCAGGAAGGGCAGTGCCTGGGCCGCCTCGACCCAGGCCGCCGGTGCGGCAGGGAGCATCCGGACCATCCGTCCGAGTTCGTGTTCGTCAGTCATCTCGTCCCACCAGACGGTGCAGGCTCCCGCTTTCTTGCATCGGGCTCACTGGGCGTCGCCGAACTCCTCGCGCAGCCGGCCCAGGCAACGGCTGATCCGGCTGGCGATCGTGCCCGGCGGGATCCCCAGGTGCTGCCCGATCGACCGGTAGGACTCGTCCTGGCAGAAGAAGCGATCGAGGATCTCGTAGCAATCGTGAGACAGGCGGGACATCGCCTGGCGCACGGCGAGCGCATCGTCGAGCTCGTTGAGCCGCTCGTCCAGACCGGCCGTGTCGTCGGACAGCTCCTGGTGCGTGCGCACCCGGCGGATGTGGTCGAGACAGAGGTTGCGCGTCACCTGGGAGATCCAGCCCTGCAGCGCCTCGTCGTCGCGGAGGGTCTCCAGCCGCTCGAAGACACGCGCGAACACATCCTGGAACACGTCCTCGGCGTCCGGACCGGCCAGCCGGTATCCGCGGCCGATGATGGCGTAGACGTACCGTGAGTACGTCTCGACCAGCTCGTTCCAGGCATCGCGGTCGCCGCGCCGGCACCGGTCGACGACCGACATCGTCGCCGCCCCGGCGGGTTGCTGGGCTGAGGTCATGACGGCATCGCACCGCGAATGGTCATCCTCTGCGGGCTGTCCGTCAAGTCTCGGCAGCTGACCGGGCCCCCGAGTATCGTGATCTCACAGTGGACAGCTACCAGGGACGCTTCTTCCACTTCGCTCTACTCGCCCTGCTTGCCGTGGTTTGCGGTGCCGCAGCCGGCTGCGGCTCTTCGAGCAGCAGCGGCGGGTCGACGGCAGGTAGTTCCACGCCCGTCAGCTCCACGCCGCCGACCACGCCGCCGACGTCCGGCGGCAGCGCGTCCAGCGCCAAGAACCTGGTCGCCACCGCCGCCGTCAAGTCCCAGCTCCTGGCCGCGGGCGCGAAGATGCACCATCTCCCGGTTTCGGACTACAGCGGGCTGGTCAAGGGCATCACGTACTACGCGTACGACCCGTCGACGAAGACCCACTGGGCGGGCGCCAGCCTGATCGCCAAGCCCGGCGCGACCCAGGCGCAGGTCGGCGACCAGGACGATGGCGCCTACCTGGTCTACAAGCAGCCCGCGGGAGCGGCCTGGCACGCGTATCCGGCCGGCATCCCCGGCAGCACGCAGTTCACCTGCATGGTGACGCCGCCGGCGGCCGTCGACGCCCTGTGGGGCTGGCCGGCGGGCACCTGCCACCCGCCGCACGGCTGACCCACCTACCGCGTTTCTTACAACTCGTAGCCGGGGTTCTCGCGGTCCAACCGTCGGCGCTCGGCCGCGAACAGCTCAGAGGCGCCGAATGAGTCGCGCTCGAAGCGGTCGGCGGTGCGCGCCGCGATCTCCTCGGACACCTGGAGCAGGTCCTGACCCGTCGAGAGCGCGAGCACCTGCGTCTGACACGCACGCTCGAGGAAGTACAGCTTCTGCCAGGCGTCGGCGACATCCTCGCCGATCACGAGCACGCCGTGGTTTTGCAGCATGACCACGCTGACGTTGTCGCCGATCGCCTGCCCGATCCGGTCGCCTTCCGCGGCGCCGTCGGCCAGCCCGCCGTAGGGCAGTGCGGTGATGCGGCCGTGGAAGGACATGGAGTTCTGGCTGGCCCGGGTGTCGAGCCCGCGGGGCACCATCGAGAGCGCCGTCGCGTACGGCATGTGCGTGTGGAACACGCAGCGGGCCGACGGCCGCGCACGGTGGGCTCCGCGGTGGATCATGAACGCCGTCGTCTCCCACTCGCCCTCGCCGTCGACGACGTTGCCGTCGAGATCGATGGTGAGGATGTCGCTGGCCCGGATCTCCGACCAGTGCGGCCCGAACCGGTTCAGCAGGAACAGGTCGTCGCGCCCGGGGACGGCCAGGCTGAAGTGGTTGTCGATCCCCTCGTTGAAGCCATGCAGCGCCGCGGCGCGGAAGGCGGCTGCGAGGTCGACCCGGGCGGCGGCGATCGCCTCCTGGCCGGCGGTGGCGGATGCAGTAGTCATGGCAAGAGTGTAATGGCCTTGCTCCATCGTCTGCCGCGTCGTAACGTGACCGGATGGGTCGGACATGAGCTCAGCGGTGAAGGTCGCGCGCCTCCAGAACGGCGAGGACGCCGACCGCGGCCGTGAGGCGCGAAAGGCCGTCCCCCGCTCCAGCCATGGGGAGTGGGCGCCGGCTGCGGGGAGGCCCGATCCAGTCGCCACGCTGCACCGGCAGACCGCGACCCGACTGCCCGAGCTGGTGCCGATCCGCTACGGACGGATGCTGGTCTCACCGTTCACGTTCTACCGCGGCGCTGCGGCGGTGATGGCCGCCGACCTGGCCGAGACGACCTCCACCGGCATCGTCGTCCAGGTCTGCGGCGACGCTCACATCTCCAACTTCGGGGGCTTCGCAGCGCCCGACCGCCGGTTGATGTTCGGGCCCAACGACTTCGACGAGACGCTCCCCGGTCCCTGGGAGTGGGATGTGAAGCGGATGGCGGCCAGCATCGAGATCGCCGGCCGTGACATCGATCTCCCGGCCGACCTGCGGCGGAGCATCGTGGAGCGGGCGGTGCGCCAGTACCGCGAGGCGATGCTCGAGTTCTCCCGCGAGAGCCTGCTCGACGCGTGGTACGAACGTCTGGACGCGGACGAGCTGACCGCCCGTTTCGGCACCAGGCTCGACGCCGATGGTCAGGAGCTGTTCGACCGCACGTTCGAGAAGGCGCGGCGCAAGACCAGCGCCCGCGCCGTCCGCAAGCTGACCGAGATGGTCGACGGCAAGCCTCGGTTCACCAGCGCTCCGCCCCTGCTGACGCCGATCCACGAGATCTACGGCATGGATGCCGACGAGCGGGAGCGCCATGCCCGCGTCCTGTTCGACCAGTACCTCGACAACCTGCATCCCGATCGACGGCATCTGGTGCGGTCGTACACGTTTGCCGACATGGCGCGGAAGGTGGTCGGCGTGGGGAGCGTCGGCACCCGGGCCTGGGTCGTCCTGCTGGTGGCCCGCGACGGCCGGGATGTGCTCGTCCTCCAGGCGAAGGAAGCCCAGCCCTCTGTGCTCGAGCCGTTCCTCGGCCGGAGCGAGTACGCCACGCAGGGCGAGCGGGTGGTGCGCGGGCCAGCGGATGATGCAGGCCGCCACCGACATCTTCCTCAGCTGGCAGCGCAGCGCGAGCCTCGACGGGGTGGAGCGCGACTACTACGTCCGCCAACTCTGGGACTGGAAGGCATCGGCGGACCTCTCCCGGATGACCGAGCACGGTCTGCTCACCTACACCCGTGCCTGTGCGTGGTCGCTCGCGCGCTCGCATGCGCGATCGGGTGACCGGCTGGCCATCGCTGCCTATCTGGGCAAGGGGGCGGTCTTCGAGCGAGCCGTCGCCCACTTCTCCGAGCTGTACGCCGACCAGAACGAGCGCGACTACGAGCGCCTCCGCCAGGCCGTCGCCGCCGGCGAGGTGGAGGCGCTCGTCGGCGTCTAGATCCGAGCCCCCTCGGCGAAGCCGGCGTATACCGGGTAGTCCTCGACGCGGACGGGATCCGGCAGACCGTGGCGACGCCTCAGCTCCGGGAAGGCGCCGGCGGCGAAGGCCTCGAACACATCGGCGCTGGGGCAGGTGTCGACCACCACCATGCCGCTGTCGGTGCGTAGACACAGGTGGAGGCGCATGGCGGCCGCCGGAACCTCGCTCACCATCGACTCCCAGCATGCGAGCAGCGCGTCCGGGTCACCTTCGTATGTCCAGATGGAGGCGTGCATCACACCACCGCCCAGTGCGTGCGCACGTACGGCCGGCGGAAGCCGAGCCGGCCGAAGTACCGGTATGACGGTGTGTCCATCTGCTCGGAGCGCGCCTCGATGTCCGACAGGAACCCGGTTGCGCCGAGCGCCAGCCCGTCGGCCACCATCGCGGTACACAGGACGGCGTCGGGCGCGTAGTCGGTCGTATGGAGGCCCGGCACCGGGCCGTCCATGCCGACCCAGGCCAGCCCGCCGCTTCCGATGTACATACCCCGCGCGGCCACGACCTCTCCGTCCTCCCTGGCGACGTACTGGTGCCAGCCGCTCCGGCCGATCAGCTCAGTCAACCACGGCCCGGCGTCGAGGTGATAGACGCGCTGGAGGAAGTCCGACCACTCGGCGGCGGTCTCGCCATCCACCTTCTCGACCAGCAGGTTGCGGCCGCCAGGCGGTGCCGGCGGGTCGTCGACTGGCTCACCGCCGCGCACGATCCGGTCCTGGGCGTCGAACGCCTCCAGCCCTCGCTCCTGCAGCCACTTGGTGTAGGCGGCGGGCTCGCAGGCGGGCATCGACTGCACCAGGCACATGCCGATGCCGAGCTCCTCCCAGACCTCGAACACGGCATCCAGCGCGTCACGCGTCGCCGGACGCGCCACGCCGAGCCCAATTGCACGGCTGAAGTACCGGCGCTCGGTGGCCGCCCAGTGCAGCACCAGCGTTCCGTCGACCATACGGGTGCCAACGCCGGCGCCGGCTGCCCAGCCCGCCGGTGCGGCGGCGTAGAGGTCGGCCCACGCTCGGGCCTCCGCGGCCTCGATGCGCGCGACCTCGGCTCGACCGGCCGGCGTGGTGTCCATCGCCGCCAGCACGGTGTGTCCACTCCCCTCGGACATGTCTCCTCCTCAAGACAATGAATCTAGACTCCGTGTCTAGTTTCGGTGGGCGCAAGCTACCAGATATCCGACACGGTGTCTAGACTGCGAGTCAGAATGTCTACACGCGCCTACCGAGCCCGTAGCCGCCCGAGCAAGTCCGAGCGCACGCGCGCGCGGATCCAGGAAGTCGTGTTCGAGATGCTCGAGGCCGGCCGGTTCCACGACTCGACCATGGAGGAGATCGCGTCTCAGGCGGGGGTCTCCCGGGCGACCCTGTACCAGCACTTCCGCTCTCGCGTCGACCTGGTCGACGCGATCTGCGAGACGTTCGCGGTCAACCCGGAGCTGGTCGGCGCGAAGGGCGCCGTTGACCTGCCGGATGCGATCGAGGCGCTGAACCAGACGATCGCGTCGTCGATCCGGTTCTGGGCGTCGGTGGACGGAGTCCTCCGCGAGCTCTACGGCGTGGTCGCGCTCGACCCCGCCGCTGCCGAGCTGGTCCGGCGTCAGCGGGAGGACCGCCGGAGCGCCATGCGTCACCTGGCTCACAATCTCGCCGCATCACGAGCGTCACGGTCAGGTCTGTCCGAGGCCCGCGTCGTCGACCGGCTGATGGTACTGACGAGCTACGAGACGTACTGCGAGCTGCGGCTGGCCGGCCGATCCGCGGCGCAGACGGTCCGGGAGGTACAGCAGGTGGCTCGCGAGCTCGTGCTGGCCGCGTAGAATCTCGCCATGGCTACGATCGAGACCACAAGTCCCCTGCGCGCTCGCGTGCCCGGCGGCGGTTCGAAGGTGCTGGAGCGGTGGGGCATCGACTCCGAGTACGGCACGCTTCGCGACGTTCTGCTTGGCAACCCCGACAGCTTCCGCTGGCTGGGCGAGGAGAACGCGCAATACAGCGCCCTGGTGCGTGAGACGCTGCGCCGCGGCTACCGGTTCGACCGCGAGCTGGCGCTCCGCCAGCACGCCGAGATGGTCGACGCCTACCGCCAGGCCGGCGTCGCCGTCCACCTGCTGGACGCGCGCGAGGAGACCGCCTACGGCGTCTACGCACGCGACTCCAACTTCATGACCCCGTTCGGCGCCGTGGTCACCCAGCTCGCCAGCCCGCGGCGGCGTGGCGAGTACGCGAACGTCCTGCGCTTCTACCTCGAGCACGAGATCCCGATCTACGAGCTTGTCAGCGCGGGCAACTTCGAGGGCGGCGACTTCAACATGATCGAGCCGGGCTGCGTCCTGATTGGCTACACGGGCCTGCGGGGCGAAGAGGTCTCGGCCCGCCAGGTCGGCGGCTGGATGGAGGCGGAGGGCATCGAGGTGCGGTACGCCCCCATCGACGAGTACTACGTCCACATCGACCTGATGGTCTGCATGCTGGCCGAGAAGCTGTGCGCCGTCTGCCTCGACACCACCGATCCCGAGATCGTCGACTGGCTGCAAGCCAAGAAGATCGAGATCGTCCCGGTCAGCTTCCGCGAGACGATGACGCTCGGCTGCAACGTCGTCGCGCTTGGCAACGACAGCGTGCTCTCGACGACCGCCGCCCCAGAGCTGAATGCGAGGCTGCGGGCGCTGGGCATGACCGTCTACGACCCCGACATGAGCCAGTTCCAGCTCGCCGGCGGCGGCGTCCACTGCATGTGTCAGCCGCTTCGGCGAGACCCTGCGTAGTGCGAGCAGTCGTGTATAGCGAAGGCGGCGACGCCTCCGTTCTGCGCCTGGTCGACCGACCCGTGCCTGACCCGGGCCCCGGCGAGGTGCGGGTCCGGATCGAGGTGTCGGGTGTCAACCCTACCGACTGGAAGGCCCGGCGCGGCGGGAGCTCGTTTCCCGAGATGGTGCCGAACCAGGACGGAGCGGGAGTGATCGATGCGGTCGGCGAGGGCGTCGACCCCTCACGGGTCGGCGAGCGGGTATGGCTGTGGGAGGCGGCGGATGAGCGGGCGAACGGCACCGCGCAGGAGTACGTCGCGCTCCCCTCGCGACAGGCGGTGAAGCTTGAGGACGGGCTCTCGTTCGACCTCGGCGCCAGCCTCGGCATCCCGGCGCTGACCGCTCACCGCTGCCTGACCGTGGCCGACGGCGGGCCCGATCGCCTCTCGCCGGGCGCCCTGGCGGGCAGCACGGTGCTGGTCGCGGGCGGGGCCGGCGCGGTCGGTCATGCCGCGATTCAGCTGGCGACCTGGGCGGGCGCGGAGGTGATCGCCACCGTCAGCGGCGACGAGAAGGCACGCCTGGCCTCGGCCGCCGGCGCGCACCACACGTTCAACTACCGCGTCGGCGATGCCGCCGAGCGGATCCGGGCGCTGGTCCCCGGGGGCGTCGACATCGTCGTGGAGGTGTCCCCGGCGATGAACGCGGAGCTGGACGCCCACGTCGTCGGCCCCAACGCGGTCGTCGCCTGTTACGCGACGGACGGCGGCTCCGACGTCACGCTGCCCGTCTACGCGCTGATGGGGCCGAACATCCGCTACCAGTTCGTGCTGGTCTACACCGTCCCCACGGCTGCCAAGGACGATGCCGTCGCCGATGTTGCCCGCGCTGCGGCCGACGGCGCGCTGCCTGTGGGGGAGGAAGCCGGGCTGCCGCTGCACCGGTTCCCGCTGGAGCGGGCGGGAGACGCCCACGACGCGGTCGAGAACGGCGCCGTCGGCAAGGTGCTGATCGACGTCGCTGCCGACTAGGAGCCCCGCACTACGCAGCGGAAGCCGATGTGTGTCGTCGAGGTGTCGACGGCCTCGCCCTGCCGGGCGGCGGGCCGGTACCGCAGGCAGTAGTTCGGCGCGCACAGGTGTGACCCGCCCTTCATCACGCGGCGAGGGATGGTCGCGTCCACCCCCGAGCCGTAGCTGGTGGCCGTCGGCTCGGCAACCCTGGGGTTGCGCGGCGCGCAGCACGGGGAGGGCGCGGGCTCGGGATGGGTGGACGTGAAGAAGTCGTCGGTCCACTCCCACACGTTTCCCGCCATGTCGTACAGGCCGTAGCCGTTCGCCGGGAACGTGCCGACCGGTGACGTGCCCTCGTAGCCGTCGGTGAGCAGGTTCTGCCAGGGGAACTCGCCCTGCCATGTGTTGGCCATCACCCGGCCGTTCGGGAAGTGCTCGTCGCCCCAGGTGAAGACGGCGCCGTCCAGCCCGCCCCGGGCGGCGTGCTCCCACTCGGCCTCGGTCGGCAGCTCCTTGCCGGCCCAGTCGGCGTACGCCTTGGCGTCTGCGTAGGCAACGTGCGTGATGGGATGAAGCTCACGGCCGTGCAGGGTGCTGCCGGGCCCTTCCGGGTTGCGCCAGCTGGCGCCCGGCGTCCACTGCCACCAGTTGGCGTAGTTGAGCAGGTCGACCGGTCCTGGGGTGCGCCTGAAAACCAGCGACCCGGCGACGAGCAGGTCGGGATCGGCGTGGGGGTACTGCTCGGCCGTAGGCGCGATCTCCGCGTTGGTGACGTGTCCCGTCGCCTTCACGAACCTGCGGAACTCGGCCACCGTGACAGGGTGCTCGTCGATCCAGAACGAGTCGACGCTCACGCCGTGGACGGGCTGCTCCTCCGGATAGAAGTCGTCGCTTCCCATCGCGAACGTCCCGCCCTCGATCCGCACCATGTTCTCCATCGATGGGCCAGGACTCTAGATCGGCAGAGACGTGTGGGCATCCCCGCCGGGCGTGACCGCCGCGGTTACTGTCGCCCCGCGGACCAGGGACCGACGACGCCGAGGAGCTGGAAATGAGCAAGCAGTTTCGGGGAACCATCAACATCGACATCAAGGACTCGACTCCGGACTGGGAGCCGTACACCCAGCCGAAGGCTCCGGAGGGCGCGCCGAATGTCCTCTACATCGTGCTCGACGACGTCGGGTTCGCGGCGACGGAGCCTTACGGAGGTCCGATCGAAACACCCGAACCTGCAGCGCATCGCCGACGCCGGGCTGCGCTACACGAACTTCCACACGACGGCGCTCTGCTCGCCGACCCGCTCGTGCCTGATGACCGGCCGGAACCACACGACCAACGGCATGGCGGGCATCACCGAGATCACCGACGGCTATCCGAACGCGAATGGGCACATCCCGTTCGAGTGCGCGAACCTGGCCGAGGTGCTGGGCCAGCAAGGCTGGAACACCTACCACGTCGGCAAGTGGCACCTGACGGCCGAGGACGAGATGAACCTCGCGTCCACCAAGCGCCAGTGGCCGCTTGGCCGCGGCTTCGAGCGCTACTACGGGTTCCTCGGCGGGGAGACCAACCAGTGGTATCCGGACCTGGTCTACGACAACCACCCTGTGCCGCCGCCGGCGCCGCCCGAGGAGGGGTACCACCTGAGCGTCGATATCACCGACAAGGCGATCGAGTTCATCGAGGACGCCAAGGCCCTGGCCCCCGACAAGCCGTTCTTCCTCTACTACTGCCCCGGCGTTGCCCACGCACCGCACCACGTGCCGAAGGAGTGGATCGAGCGCTACAAGGGGCGCTTCGACATGGGGTACGAGGCGATCCGGGAGACGATCGTCGCCCGCCAGAAGGAGCTCGGCATCATCTCGGAGAGCACGGAGCTCTCGCCGATCAACCCATACATCGACGAGGTCAGCAACGACGGTCAGACGTGGCCCGAACTGGACACCGTCCGCCCGTGGGACTCGCTGTCGGCGGACGAGCAGCGGCTGTTCGCGCGCATGGCCGAGGTCTACGCCGGGTTCCTCAGCCACGGCGACGCCCAGATCGGGCGTCTGCTCGACTATCTCGAGGAGAAGGGTCAGCTCGATAACACGATCGTCGTCGTCGTGTCAGACAACGGCGCGTCGGGTGAGGGCGGCCCGAACGGCTCGGTCAACGAGAACAAGTTCTTCAACGGCGTCCCCGACACCATCGAGGAGAACCTCGCCCAGATCGACGAGCTGGGCGGCACGCGCACGTACAACCACTATCCGACCGGCTGGGCGTGGGCGTTCAACACGCCGTTCAAGATGTGGAAGCGCTACGGCAACCTCCGGGGCGGGACGGCCGACCCGATGATCGTCTCGTGGCCCGCGGGCATCAAGGGCGACGGCGGCGTCAGGCGCCAGTACGCCCACGCGATCGACATCGTGCCGACGTTGTACGAGGCGATCGACATCGAGCTGCCCTCCGACGTGAACGGATACGTGCAGAAGCCGCTGGAGGGGATCAGCTTCGCCCCCTCGTTCGGCGACGCGAACGCCGACACCGGCAAGGAGACCCAGTTCTTCTCGATGCTCGGGACGCGCGCGATCTGGCACCGCGGATGGAAGGCCGCAACGGTCGGCCCCGCCGCGCCCAACGCGTGGGGCCACTTCACGACCCAGCGATGGGAGCTGTTCAACACCGATCTCGATCCCAGCGAGTGCCACGACCTCGCCGAGCAGGAGCCGCAGCGGCTGCAGGAGCTGATCGCGATGTGGTGGGTCGAGGCCGGCAAGTACCAGGCGCTGCCGCTCGAGACGCGCAACGCGGTGGAGGCGCTGACCACGCCGCGGCCGGAGGTCTCCAAGCCGCGCAGCCGCTACGAGTACCGGCCGGGCGGCGCCGAGATCCCCGAGTCGGCGGCGCCGAACATCCGCGGCCGCTCCTACACGATCGCGGCTGAGGTCGACCTCGACTCCGCTGACGCCCACGGCATCCTCTTCTCGCAGGGCTCGCGGTTCGGCGGGCACTCGCTGTACATCAAGGACGGCAAGCTGGTCTACGCCTACAACTTCGTCGGCGAGCTGATGCAGATGGTCGAGTCGACCGAGACGGTGCCCACCGGCCACGTCGTGCTCTCGGCCTCGTTCGACCGAGAGGGCGACGGGATGCCGCCGTCGGGGACGCTCAGCCTGTACATCCGCGACCAGAAGGTCGGCGAGGGGACCATCCGGACACAGATCGGCAAGTTCGGGCTCGGTGGCGGCGGTCTGGTGGTCGGCAGATCGGGCGCCGAGCCCGTGGTGGACGGCTACCCCGGCGAGCGGCCCTGGTCGCTGGTCGGTGGCACCGTCAAGCGGGTGCTGATCGACGTCAGCGGCGAGCCGTTCGTCGACCTGGCGCGGGAGGCCAAGGCCGCGTTCGCCCGGCAGTAAGCCAGCGAAAACTAGGAATTATTGACAGTCGCCCCGGCGGCGTCTAGCGTTGCGCCCGCGACCAGGCTGCAGGGGGCCGTTCGTCGAGGTCGCGACCAGCACCCGTGGGAAAGGGGTACGTCGTGAGTCTTCGCAACTGGACGACGAAGTGGCGTGGACTGCTCGCGGTCGGGGCCGCAGTGGTCGTCGCCTTCATGGTGGGGACGGCAGTGGCGGCCGACACGGGCGGCATTCCCGACGTGTCGCCGACGCCGTTCGGCACGCCGACCGCGGCAATACCCGATCCGGCGCAGAGCATCAACGCCGTGCGCGGCGACCGGATGTGGGACTGGACCGAGCAGACCCGCTCCGAGGTGCTTGCGCGCCACGGCGTCGTGGCCACCAGCCAGCCGCTGGCGGCGCAGGCCGGCCTCCAGATCCTGAAGGAGGGCGGCAACGCCGTCGACGCGGCGGTGGCAACGGCGGCCATGCTGGGCGTGGTCGAGCCGCATAGCGCCGGCCTCGGCGGCGACATGGAGGCGATCTACTACTCGGCAGCCGACCACAAGCTCTATGGGCTGAACGCAGCCGGGTGGGCGCCGGAGTCGCATACTCCCGCCTTCTACCACTCCCAGGGCCTGCACTCCGTCCCGTTCTACGGCGCCTACAGCGTCACCGTCCCAGGGGCGCTCGACGGCTGGAACCGCCTGCAGCAGCGGTTCGGCCGGATGAACCTGAGCCAGGTGCTGCAGCCCGCCATCGAGACGGCGAGCCAGGGGTTCGGGCTGACCGAGCGGATCCGCGGCGACTGGGAGAGCTATGGCGGCTTCTACGTCGACATGCTGAAGAAGGATCCGGAATCGCGGAAGCTGTTCCTGCGCGACGGTCACGTGCCGCCGCTGTACAGCATCTTCCGCAACCCCGACCTGGCCCACGCCTATGAGCTGATCGCCAAGGACGGCACCAAGGCCTTCTACGACGGCCCGATCGGCCAGGCGATCGTCGATCGCATGAACCAGGACGGGGCGGACTGGACGATGTCCGACCTGAGCTCGTTCAAGTCCGAGTGGGTGAACCCCATCTCGACCAACTACAAGGGCTACGACGTCTACGAGATGCCCCCGCAGACGCAGGGGTTCGCCACCCTGGAGATGCTCAACATCATCCAGGTGTGCGCGCCCAAGGTCGGCTATGACCTGCACGCCCTCGGCCCCCGGTCGGCGCTGTTCTGGGGCATCCTCGTCCAGGCCAAGGAGCTGGCCTACGCCGACCTGCTCAAGTACAACGGCGACCCGCGGTTCGTGAAGATCCCGCTCAAGAAGCTGATCTCGAAGCAGTACGCGGCCTCGCTGTGCAGCCAGATCCACCTGCGCCATGCGCCGCCCCCGCCGACCGCGTCGTCGGGCGGGTCGTCGGTGTCGGTGACCGCCCGCGAGCGCGGCGACACCGTCTACCTGACGGCTGCTGACCGCTGGGGCAACATGGTCTCGTTCATCTACAGCATCTATGACTACTTCGGCTCGCAGATCTCGGTGCCCGGCTACGGGTTCCCGCTGAACGACCGCGGGTCGTTCTTCAACCTCCGCCCGTCCTCACCGGACGTGATCGCGCCGCACAAGCGGCCGTTCCTGACGATCATCCCGGCGTTCGTGATGAAGGACGGCCAGCCGCTGATGGCGTTCGGCAACATGGGCGGCGACGAGCAGGCGCAGGCACAGGCGACCGAGCTCGTGAACATGATCGACCTCGGCATGAACGTGCAGGCGGCGGGCGATGCCGCCCGGTTCCACGAGGCGCAGTCAGCCGGGCGAGTCGACCTGGAGTCGAACCTCTTCGACCTGGTCGGAGGGAAGATGCGGGCGATGGGCTACGACGTGCACAAGGTGCATGGGAACGCCGACCAGTTCGGCGGCTACCAGGCCATCTTCTTCGCGATCGCGCCGGGGCTGAAGCCACCGGCCGAGTGGGTCACCAAGGGCGACCCACCGGTCAACGGCGTCTATCGCGCGGCCTCCGACTTCCGCAAGGACGGTGAGGCGGTCGGCTGGTAGGTGTTCTACGGTGGGCCGGCTTTCGGGCCGGCCCACCGCCTGCTCCTGCTACGTTGCTCGACGTGTCGCGGCCCGGATCGGTGGAGGAGCATGCGCTGCACGCCGGCGACGGCGAGCACCGCCAGCACTACAACGTGACGTTTGCGCTGCTCGCCTCAGCGGCGATCTCCTACGCGCTGCTGCAGTCGCTGGTTGCCCCGGCGATCCCCGACTTCCAGCGCGAGCTGCACACCTCGGTCAACTCGGTGAGCTGGGTGCTGACCGCGTACCTGCTCAGCGCGTCGATCGCCACGCCGCTGATCGGCCGGCTGGGGGACATGTACGGCAAGGAGCGGCTGCTGGTGATCGTGCTGGTGGTGCTCTGCCTGGCGACGGTGGTCTCTGCGCTGGCAACATCGCTCACCGTGATGCTCATCGGCCGGATCTTCCAGGGCGCGGCCGGCGGCGTGTTTCCGCTGTCATTTGGAATCATCCGCGACGAGTTCCCGCGCGAGCGGGTGGCTGGAGCGGTCGGCATCATGGCCGCGCTGGCGGGAGTTGGCGGCGGCGCCGGCGTGGTGCTGGCCGGTCCGATCGTCGACCACGGGTCGGTCCACGACCTGTTCTGGGTGCCGTTGATTCCGCTGGTCGCCGCGACCGTCGCCATCCACTTCCTGGTGCCCGAGTCGCCCATCCGCGTGGCCGGCCGCGTCAACTGGACGGGCGCCGCATTGATGTCGGTCGGCCTCGGGGCCGTGCTGGTCGCGGTCAGCCAGACCGCGGTGTGGCACTGGCTGTCGGTCAGGACCGTGGGCCTGTTCGTGGCCGGAGCGGTCTTCCTGGTGCTGTGGGTGCGGAGCGAGTCGCGAAGCAGCCACCCCCTGGTCGACATGCGGATGATGCGGATCCGCGGCGTCTGGACGACCAACACCGTCGCCATGCTGCTCGGCTTCGGCATGTACTCGTCGTTCATCCTGCTGCCCGACTACGTCGAGACGCCCTCGAAGGTCGGCTACGGGTTCGATTCGTCGGTGACGGGCGCCGGGCTGTTCCTGCTCCCGGCCACCATCGCCATGCTCCTGGTCGGCGCCCAGACCGGCAGGCTCGAGCGGCGATTCGGGTCGAAGCCGCCGCTGCTGGCGGGCGCGCTGATCACGATGGCGGCGTACGTCGTCCTGGCGTTCGCCCGCACCGACAGCTGGGAGATCTACGTGGCCGCGCTGCTACTGGGGTCGGGGATCGGGCTGGCGTTCGCCTCGATGGTGAACCTGATCATCGAGAACGTCGGGCCCGAGGAGACGGGTGTTGCCACCGGAATGAACGCCGTCGCCCGCACGGTCGGCGGCGCGTTCGGCGGCGCGGCGGTTGCGTCGATCCTCGCCGGGACGGTCAGCGCCACCGGCTACCCGACGGATCATGGCTACACCGTGGCGTTCGCGGTGTGCGCCATCGCTCTGCTGATCGGCTTCGTGGTCGGCCTGGGGATCCCGCAGCGCCGGCCGGCCGACGCGTTCGCTCCGCATGAGGTCGGCGACCTTCGCGCTGACGTCGCCACCGGGGACTGAGCGCTGAGAGCGCCTAGGTCTGCCAGGCGAGGTGCAGCGCCGGCGGGCGGCGGAAGGCGAAGCCGGCGGGCTCCTCGACCGAGACCAGCCGCAGGTCGGGCAGGTCGATCAGGCGCTCGAGCGCGGCGCGGAGCTCGAGCCGGGCCAGGTGCGCGCCCAGGCAGAAGTGCTCGCCGAACGAGAACGACAGGTGGCGGCGGGCGTTCTGTCGCTGGATGTCGAAGTGGAGCGGCTGGTCGAACACGGCCGGATCGCGATTGGCGCTCAGCACCGATACGCCGATGAACTCGCCGGTCCCGATCTCGACGCCGCCGATCACAGTGTCGCCGGGAGTCCAGCGCTCGATGAAGCTGACCGGGGGGATCAGCCGCAGCGACTCCTCGATCGCGCCTCCCAGCAGGTCGTGGTCGGCCCGGACGGCGTCGAGCTGCGCCGGGTCACGGAGCAGCAGCAGGACGGTGTTCATGATGCCCGACTGGATCGTCTCGATTCCGCCGAACATGATCACGCGAAGCTGCGAGGCGATCTCGTCGTCGCCAAGGCCGGTACCGGCGTCGTTGACGACCTCGGAGGTGATCGAGGCGTCGCGTGCCCGGCGGCAGCGGGCGAACTCGGAGCCGAGGATCGCGTTCAGCTGGTCGCGGGCAGCGTCTGCGCGGCGCTGCCGTTCGGGATTGCCGTCGTAGACCATGCCCTCGGCGAACGCCTCGTAGAAGCCGTCGATCCTGGCCACGTCGTCCAGGGAGAGCCCGAGGACGCGGCCGGTCATGCGCACGGCGAAGGGCGCCGCCAGGGCGTCGCCGAGCTCGCACCCGCCTGCGCCCGTCATCGCGTCCATCAGCAGCGTCGAGCTCCGCCTGGATGGCGTCGCCGAACAGCCCGTCGACCTCACGCATGCGGAAGGGGCGCTCGAACGGCGTCCGCTGACGCGTGTGGTCGCCGGCGTCGCTGGTCAGCATCATGTGGCCCAGCGACGCGCGCACCAGGTTCTCGTGGGCCTCGACGGTCAGCCCGGTCTTCGGGCCCAGCACCTCGCGGGCCGGGGCGTACCCCGTCACCAGCCAGCCGCCCAGGGCGGGCACCCACGACACCGGCTCCGCCTCGCGCAGCCCGTCGAGCGCCTGCTCGCGGCCGGCGTCCTCGAGGTCGGCGAACTCGAGCGCCGCCCCGACCGGGAATCGCTCCCGGCGGGCCGCGTCGACGGCCTCGTCGATCACAACCTGCTGCAGCAGTGCGTCCACGACACCGCCGACTCTAACAAGCCGGATTCGTCGTCTCGCGGAACGCCTTCAGCCCACGCTCCCAGGCGGCGTCCAGGTCGGCGTCCTCGGGAAAGCGGCCGTTCAGCTCGAGGATCGTCATCCCGTGCGCGAAGGCCCACACGGCGCGGGCGAGGTCGGCGTCGCCGGTTGCCTCGAGCAGGGGAGCCGCAGCGCGCTGCTCGGCGCCCGGCGCCAGCTGGTCACGGTGCAGCGGGCGTTCGGTCATCAGCCGGTAGAGGTGGGGGTGGGCAAGGGCGTAGCTGCGGTAGGCGGTGGTCATCGCACGCAGCGGGTCGTCCGCGGCCAGGCACTGCGCGAAGACGCCTGCCTGCTCCTCGAAACCCATCGAGATGACGGCGCTCTCCAGCGCCTGCTTGTCGGGCAGGTGCTTGTAGAGCGACGGGGCCTGAATGCCGAGCTTCCCGGCGACCTTGCGCATCGAGAGGCCGTCTGGCCCTTCCTGCTCCAGCAGCTCGCGCGCCGCGGCGGCGATCTCCTGGGCCCGGGGGCTGAGCTGACCGGTGGCGCTGGCGGACATCCTTGCCTTCCTCCTTGACCTGGCTAACGATGTTAGCTAGTCTAGCTTACGCCGTTAGCCTACACAAGCATTCGGAGGCCCATCGTGAAGACCACACCGCTCACCGACAACCTGATCCAGCTCACCCGGCTGCACTTCGTCAACGCCTATCTCGTCCGCGAGGACGACGGCATCACGCTGGTCGACACCGCCACCGGCGGGTCGGCCGCCGGGCTGATCGCCGCCGCGGCCGCCGCCGGCGCGGAGATCCGCCGGATCGCGCTGACCCACGGCCATGGCGACCACGTCGGCTCGCTGGACGCGCTCAAGGAGCAGCTCGGCGACTCGGTGCAGGTGCTGATGCCCGAGCTCGACGCGCGGATCCACGCCGGGGAGAAGGTCGTCGACGGGAAGCTGCCGGGCAGCTGGCCGAAGCTGAAGACCCGGCCCGATCAGCTGCTCAAGGCGGGCGACCGCGTGGGCAGCCTGGAGGTGGTGGCGACCCCTGGCCACAGTCCCGGCCATGTTGCCTACCGCGACACCCGGGACAACAGCGTGATCGTCGGCGACACCTACACCACCTACGGGAGCGCAGCGGTCTCGAACTACTTCTACTGGCGGTTCCCGCTGGCGGCGATGGCGACGTGGGACAAGGCGAAGGATCTGGAGTCGGCCCGCACGCTGCGCGAGCTCGACCCCTCGCTGCTGGCCGTCGGGCACGGCCGGGCAATCCGCCAGCCGGGGCAGGCGATGGACGCGGCGATCGCACGGTCGGCCCGACGGATGGGCTGAAGGTAGGGTGTCGGTACAGTGCCGACCTGCGGGTTCACCACCACCTCCGACGACGACCGCGTCCGGGTCAACGTCCTCACGTTCGAGGACGGCGATGAGACCGGGGACCACGTCCACGAGTTCGACTATGTGGTCGTGCCGATCACCGGCGGCACCTTCCTCGTCCTCGAGGCCGACGGCTCCACCCGCGAGCTGGCCCAGGAGGCCGGGGCGCCCTACCTCGGGCGCGCGGGCACGGAGCACAACGTCATCAACCGCAGCGGGCGGGTGGCGATCTTCGTCGAGGTCGAGCTGAAGCCCTAGCCGCGGCTGCCGAGCCCGGGCTACGGGTGGTAGAGGCTGAACTGGCCGGTGGTCAGGTGGTCGTTCGCGTCTCCCTCGGGCAGCGCGATCATGCCGTCGGCGACGATCGGCGAGTTCCAGTGCCCGGCACTTGCCGGCAGGCTCGCGAGCACGTGGCCGGTGCCCGGGCCGTAGACCTTGAGCGCCCCGTTCGGGTCGTAGATGTAGAGCAGGCCGCCGGCGATCAGCGGGCTGGTGCCGGCGGTCCCGTTCGACCACGCAGGGTGCAGGCGCGTCGACGTCCCGGAGCCGGTGACGGTGAAGGCGGCCGTGCCGGAGGGGTCGGCGACGAACACGTACTCCCGGCCCCACGGCGCATGCCAGACGGCAGGGGTGGTGAACAGCTCGTCCGCCCCCGGCGTGCGCAGTGTCTGCACCGCGCCGCCCAGCTTGCCGACGGCCTGGCGTCCCATGTCGACCACCCGCAGGAATCCGTCCTTTCCGCCCTGGATGATGACCGGCCCGCTGGTGGACAGGATTGCCGGGGACGTCGAGCCGACGTCGGTGTCCGTCGTGTTCAGCGTCGCCTGATCGGTCGGCGTGAACGAGTGCGTGATGGCCGACCCGGTCGGCGAGACCTGGATCACCGAATCGCCCCAGTAGATGTGCCCGTTCCAGAACGCGTTGCCGGTGGCGACCAGGAACTGGCCGTTGGCCGGGTCGATCACCGCGCCCGAGCGGCCGAAGATGGCCGAGTCTGACTGCGGGCAGCTGGGCGGGGAGAGCAGCTGGTGTGTGCCCGAGCACAGCGAGTTCCAGATCCCCAGCACCGCGCCCGTCGCCAGTGAGATGACGACGACGTGACCCTGGTAGGGCGGGATGTCGCCGACGTACCCGCCGGTGGTCACGTACAGGCGGCCGTCGGAGACGTTGAGTGAGGCGGGGAGCTTCTCCCGACCGGGCAGCCTGGTGACCTTCACCGGCCAGCCGTGGCCGACCACCTCGTGGCCGCTGGCGACGCTCAGCTTGTGGACGAAGCCATCCGGGGTGGTGGCGTACAGGTAGGCACGCGAGGGATCGATCACCGGTGAGGCGGTCGTGATCTGATAGGTGCCCGCGTAGCCGGCGTACGACGAGGGGGTGTAGGTCCAGAGGATCTTCCCGCCCGCGGCAACCGCCACCGTGCGGCCGTACGTGGTCGTCAGGAAGAAGACGTTCCTGACGGCGCCCTCGACGGTGACGGCGTGCAGGTAGACCGGCGAGCTATCCGGCGTCCCGGGCAGGCTGATCACCTGCCGCTGCAGATGGGGGAGGTTGGCCGCCGTCAGCCCGGTCGGGTTCGGTTCGACCCCGGTGCGGCTCCGGTTGAAGTCGAACGTCCGCCAGTCGTAGTCCCTGGGGTTGGTCGTTGCAGGCAGGGTGGTCTGCGACGTCGTGGACGGAGACGAGGAAACGGGCAGCGCACCGGCAGAGTTGGAGGAGCAGGCGACCGCGCCGGAGACGCAGACCGCGGCCATCGTCACCCCGAGCAGTCGGCGACCGGTCATGCCCGGATAGTAGGCCGCCGGGGCGGCCCGGCCGTGTGCGGCCACCGCTACGGCTTGCCCGAGTCCCCCTTGTCGGGCGGCTGGCCATAGCTGAGCACGATTCGGGCGGCGCGGACGCTGTAGCGCCCCGGGATGAGCGCGATGTCGAAGGCGCGGTTGACGAGCACCCCGCCGGGCACCCGGGCCTCGATCACGTCGGTGGCATCGTCCACCCACTCGACCGCAACCTCGGTCGCGTCCACGACCTCCTCGCCGGCATCGACCACGCCCTCGACCGGCATCGCGGCCGCCGCGACCTCGCGCGCCGCCTCCGCGGCCAGCGCGCCCGTCAGCCCTTCGAGAGCGTCGCGGACGGCGGCCTGCGCGTCGGCGACAGCCGCCTCGCGCTCCGCGAGCGCCACCGCCGGGTCATCGGGTCGCGTGCCGCCGATGCGCATCAGTCGCGGCTCGGCCCTGGTCACCACGACGGCGGCGACAACCGCAACCAGCAGCCAGAAGCCCGCCAGGACGGTCGGTGCCCGCCAGCCCGACAGGGATGACTCGAGCGCCCGCTCGACCGCCCAGTTGCCGAACGCGAACACGGCGGCGGCTGCAACAGCCAGTGCGAGGAGGCCCTCGCCCGCGCGGGTCGCACGGCGAACATCGTCGCGATGCTCGAGCGCCGCCAGCTCGGCGGTGCGCGCCGTCAGCGTCGCGGCCGCCCGGGCCACGTCCTCCACGTGGTCGCTGACCGTTCGCTCGCTGGCCTCGTCCGTCTCGCTCATTGCCGACCCGGCCCCGAGTATGCCACCCACCGGACGGCGAGGCCAGGGCGTACGCCGGCGGTCGAGCGTTACATCGCGCCGGTCGCTCGCAGCAGCGCAGCGGTTGCGGCGGCGGCGAGCACGACGACCAGGAACGGCGCCCGCTTCCAGACGAGTACGCCGCTACCGCCAGCGCCGGCAGGCGGGCGTCGATCACAAGGCGGTGGCCGAGGCTGAGGGTCTGGGTGGCGATCAGCGCGGCCAGCAACGGCACCGCCACCAGGTCGAGCGTCTGCCGTGTCCGCGGCCCCAGATCGCGACCGCCTGCGAGAAGCGGGCCCACCGCCTTGAGGGCGTAGGACACGGCGCAGAGCGCCAGCAGCACGGTCCAGCTCATGTCCGGGCCCCTCGGGCCACGAGAACGCCGGGGACGACGCCGGCCAGGGCTGCGATCACCGGAACCCCCGCCGGCGCGAAGGGCACCAGCGCCAGTGCGATGACCACGCCGGTGACGGCGGCGACCGGCGCTCCCGGGCGGCGGAGCTGCGGCGCGAGCAGCGCCAGGAACGCTGCCGGGAACATCGCATCCAGGCCGAACCGCCGGGGGTCGCCGATCCCCCCTCCGACCAGCGCTCCGCCGAGCGTGCCGAGGTTCCAGAAGACCCAGACGCTGATCCCGGTGGCGAGAAACGCGGCCCGGGCGGCCTCGGGGTCGCTCTGGGCGCGCGCCATTGCGGTCGTCTCGTCGATGACCAGGTGCGCGGCGATCGCCCGGTCGCGCAGGCGCCTGGGCAGGATCGCGGTCAGCGACAGGCCGTAGGCGGCGTTGCGGAGGGCGAGCATCACCGCCGGCCCCATCGCAGCGATGGCGGTACCGCCCGCGGCGACGACGCCGACGAACGCAAACTGCGACGCGCCGGTGAACACCAGCATCGACATCACGCACGCCTGCGCGGGGCTGAGCCCCCCGGCCACGGCGAGGACGCCGAAGGAGATGCCATAGACACCCACAGCGACCCCGATGCTCAGCGCCCCGGTCAGGGTTGCGCGGGGAGTCTGTGCGAGCGTCGCCTCCATGGCGTGACACTAGCCAGGACGGCCCGGCAGTTCATGCCTACTTCACGCCCGTGACGGCGTTTCGTGGCATGATCTGCCAATGGACGGCATCGATCGAGCAATCTTACGCCAGCTCCAGGCGGACGGGCGCCTGACGAACGTCGAGCTCGCCGAGCGGGTACGGCTCTCGCCGTCGCCATGCCTGCGCCGCGTTCGCGCCCTCGAGCGCGGCGGCGTCATCCGCGGCTATCACGCCGACATCGACCCGGCCGCCGTCGACCTCGGGTTCGAGGTCACCGTGCACGTCGAGCTCTCGCTCAAGGACCGGGCCACCGTCGAGGCGTTCGAGGCCGGCATCGCGTCGTTCGACGAGGTGGTGGAGTGCCGGCGCATGTTCGGCGTGCCGGACTACGTGATCCGCGTCGCGGTCGCCGACCAGGCCGCGTACGAGACCTTCTACATGAACAAGCTCGCCGAGCTGCCCGGCCTGGCGCGCGTCAACTCACAGTTCACGATGAAGATGGTGAAGCGGGGCGGGACGCTGCCGGTGTGAGCACGCGGCTCATCGCCGGCGGCGCAGCACCTCGTAGCCGATCCCGCCGCCGAGGATGAGAACGATGGCCGCCACGCTCAGGCCCAGGCCCCAGAAGACCAGCGGGTCCTCGTAGGTGAGCACGACGTGGTGGGTCCCGGCCGGCACCTTGACGCCGGTCAGGAAGCCGTCGGCGGCGTAGACCCGTGTCGAGTGCCCGTCGATGGTGGCATGCCATCCCGGGTCGTAGGCGTTGCGCACCAGCAGCAGGCCCGCTCCGCTGGTGGTGGCGTGCACGGTGCCCTGGTCGGACACCTGGGTGTGAACGTTCACGCGCCGTCCGGGCGTGCCGCCCGCCGCGAGTCCCGGAACCAGCAACGTGCTCCGCGCATCGAACCTCGGCGACGTCACCTGGTACTGGGCCCCGGAGTTGCTGGATGCCGACCGCCAGGCCGGGTAGAGCGAGGCCAGCCCGGGATTCGGCAGCCGCCACATCTTCGCCGAGGGCCGTGAGTCGTGCAGCGTTGCACCCGCAGGCCCAGGCAGGTAGCTGGGAGCGATCCACCAGCCGACGTCGAGCAGATCGGCGAACGACGGGGTCAGGTGATCGAGCGCGGTGCGGTCGTAGGGCAGGAGCTTTTGGTCGTACTTGCGGATCGCCTGCCAGTAGTCGGCCAGCTGAACGGCGTCGTAGCCCGAGACGGTGTCGGTACCCGCGATGTCCGACACGTTGAACATCGAGCTCGCCGGTGCCGGGAATGCGCTGCTGAACGGCTTCCAGCGGGTGCCGGTGTGGAAGTAGAGGGCGATCCTGCCCGTCACCCTGGAACTGCTTCTGGTAGGCGACGCTGCCGATGTTGCCCAACGACTTGCCCTCGACGCTCTTCGGGCTCCATAGCGTGTTGGGTGCGCCGATCGGCGCCTTGGCGCTGGGCAGGCCGACCACCAGCTGAAGGCCGATCACCACGGCCACCGCGCCGGTCACGACGGCCGCTGCCGGCATCCGGCTCTGGCGCTCGTCGAGCCACTCCATCACCCTCTCGGTGCCCAGCGCAGTGAGCAGCGCCAGCGTTGCAAACACCAGGTAGCCGAACCAGCTGGGCGCGTGGCGGTAGAAGTCGACGATGGTGAAGCGCGACCACGAGACCGGCACGCGGTCGGCGACGGCTGCAAGCGTCAGCAGGTAGCCGATCACCGCGAGCACGGCCAGCATGACCGCCAGACCGCGGCGGCGGGAGAGCAGGCCGATCACCACGAGCACGCCGGCCAGCACCGGGAGCTGAGCGCCCGAGTCGACCAGCAGCCAGAGCGGCCAGGAGGGCACCGTGGAGGCGTGCTGCACCGGCATCGCCGTCACGTTGAGCCCGGCGAGGGCGAGGCCGACTCGCCAGGCATGGTCGTAGCCCTGAGCAAGGTCGGTGCGTGAGATCAGCGCCAGCCGGGGCAGCAGCACGCCGGCGGAGATCAGCACGGTGGCGAGTGCCAGACCCGCCGCCAGGCCGGCGGCGCGGAGGATCTCGCGGCGACCCTGCCCGCGCAGAGCGGGGATCACCTTCACCAGCAGGTACCCGCCCGTCAGCAACGTCACCTCCAGCAACCCCAGCGACAGGTGCGCCGACATCGCCTGCGAGTAGGAGAGGCCGAACGCCACCAGCGCGCACGCCCGCGTCACCGTCCGCCGGGCCCGCAGCAGCCAGGCGGCGCAGGCGAGGGTCGTCATCGCGTACAGCAGCGTCGCCTCGAAGGGCGTGCGCAGGAGCACCGCCTCCGGCGTGGTCAGGCCAAGCAGTGCGGCGCCGCCGCAGAAGCCGGCGATGCGGGGCATCCCCTCGATCCGGCAGAACGCGTACAGGGCGAGGGCCGCGAGCAGCGGCGGGAGCACCACCATCAGCTTGATCGCGGTGTGGGCCGGCAGCGCGGTGAACAGCGCCATCGGCATCAGGTACAGCCAGCCCGACTGGGGGTCGGCGGCGAATGGTCGCCCGGACAGGATGTGGGGATCCCAGAGCGGGACGTGGCCGTTGGAGAGGCTCTGCCCGAGGTACCCCCAGGTCGGCACCCACAGCTCACGCAGGTCGTTGCCGACCATCGGCGTCCGCACGTACCAGCCGTGGATCAGGTACGCCCAGATGATCGTCAGCGCCGCGGGAGCCGCAAGCCCTCGCACGGCGGTCGTCAGGCGCGGATACGACCGCGAGATGGGATGAGCAGCAGACGTGGTCAGGCGCCCATTGTCGCATCGGTACCCCCCGGCAAGCTTCAGGCGATCTGCTGGCACATGTCAGCGGAGCGACCGCTTAGTATTTGCCGGGCGGCGCCGCCAACCAGACGGCGCCCGATACGTTCCTGGTGCAAGAACCCGCAATCGAACCCGCCCCAGCACAAGCCGGGGGACTCCGCCTGGTGCGTGTCGCGCCGGCTGCGCTGGCCTGGCGGTTCGGCTGCCTGGTCGTCGCGTGCGTGCTCTGCCGGCTGGTGTTCCAGCTCTCGGGCCAGCTTGGACTGGTGTTCGCGACGGTCATCGCGCTGGGCCTGCCGGGCCTCGCCCTGGCGACCGTCTCGGGTGTGCGGGCGCGCGTCTCGACGCCTGAGCTGCTCGGCCTGATTCCTCTGATCGGGCTGGCCGCGTGGACAGTCCCGTTCGCCCTCGGGCTGGTCGTGCACACGCCGTTTCGGTGGATCGTCGTGGTCGTGCTCGTCCCGTCGGCGCTGGCGGTGTCGTGGGACCCGCGGCCGTTGACCAAGCAGATCCCCTGGGAGCCGGCGGGCGTGCTCACGGGCGCCTTTCTGTTCACCGGGATCGCGACGCGCTACGTGCCCTCGATCTGGGGCGACGCGCTGTTCCATGCCGGGCTGATCCGCAAGCTGCTCGCGCTTCCCGGTATCAGCATCTCCGGCATCTCGCCGTACCGCGACGGGCATGCGCACGCCGGGTACGCATTCCCGATCATGCACGCGGTCGAGGCCGGCGCGATGACTATCACCGGCGGCGACGCGACCCTTGACTATCAGAACCTGACGCCGGCCTTTGCGCTGTTCATCCCGATCGCCGCCTATGCGCTTGGCCGATCGCTGGCGAACCCGCCGGTGGGGCTGGCGGCGGCGCTCATCACGTGTTGGGATGTGATGTCGTTTCCGCCCGAACTGAGCCTGGCGAAGCAGCCGCCCTACTTCACGCTGCTCGTGATGTTCCCGGCGGTGATCGTGATCCTGAACCATCTCTACCGGGAACAGGGCGGAGCCCGGATGTGGGTTGTCTGGACGATCATCTCCGCAACCCTGATAGCGCTTCTCCACGACACCTCGAGCATCATCCTGGTGCCGTTGATCCTGGCGGTCGTCCTGCTGCGTCCACGGGCGTGGCCGGCGCTGGCCGGCTCGATCCTGGTCACCATGATCGTGTTCGCCGGCGTGTACCTGACCGCGATCCGGGGTGGGGAGAAGGTCGTGCGAGCCCCCGGGCTGGCGTCGCAGTGGATGACCTTCCGCCACCATCAGTTCGCGACCTCGGGGCTGGTCATCCTGGAGCACCGGCCGGAGATCCTGCTCGGCATGATCGCGGCGGTGGTGATCCTGTTCCGCCGGCGGTCGCCGTACCATCTGCCGGCCGCGATGGTGATCACCACCCTGGCGGTGATCGCGACGCCCGGCGTCGGCCTCGTACTCCAGCACGCCATCGCCGGCGGCCAGATCGCGCGCTTCGCCAAGGTGCCACCGGCGATCTACATCACGGCGATCGTGATCGGCCTGGCGGCTGTCTACCTCCGCGGGCGCCGGCCGCTCTACCTGTGGCTGACCGCAGCCGGAGTGGCGCTGATCTCGTACGTGATCTCGCGCTGGGACTGGATCTGGGCCAAAGGGCGGCTCGTCTATGGCACCACCCCCGGCCACTACATCAGCGGGGAGCACATCCGCGGCTGGCTGTGGGTGTTCACCGGAGCCGACCTGGCCGTGATGGCGGTCACCGCCGTCGGGGTGGTGGCCCTGGTGTGGTGCGTGCTCGATCGCGACCGTTCGGTGCGGCCGCTGGGGCCGGTGCCCTCATGGGGTGCGGTGGTGCTCCTGGTCGCCGCGGGGCTGGTCGGCCCGTACGCCTACAGCGGGCACAGCGTGGTGTCGATCCTGCGCAACGGCTCCTACAAGAAGCCGAAGGTGAACGAGCTTAGCGCCGGCTTGCTCCAGTTCTTCCACAACCACGACAAGTCCCCGTTCCCGGTCGTGATGGCGCCGTACTGGGCGCCGCCCGACGAGGGCATCTCCTACCAGCTGGTCGGGCGCGTCACGGCGTACACCGTGGGGTTGCCGCAGGATCACACGCGGGCCACACCGCGTGATCAGCCGGCCCGGCGGCGGGGCCTGGTGATCTCCTTCTACCACCCGACCACTCCCGAGGCGACCCGCCGGCAGATCCTGCGCAAGCAGGGCGTCAACTACGTCGTGTTCCCGATCAAGAGCTGGTCGCCGGCGGTGCTCAAGCAGCTCGAGGCCGACCCGCAGCTTCACAAGGTGTACGAGGACCCGGTCAACGTGCCCACGTCGTCGGGCCGGTTCGTCATCTTCCGGTTCAACCCCAACTCGTCCGGCTGATCGAGCGCAGCCGCACGCCGCGCTCAGCCGGCGAGCAGCCTGTTCCAGTGGTCGGATTCCTGGAGCACGTACTCGCGCCCGGTCTGGCTGTCGACGACGACCACGCCGCACGTCCGCGCCTGCAGGAGCCGGATCGCGACGATCCGGTAGCGCTGCTGGGTGGTGGCGATCCGGTCGGCGAGTAGGCGAGCGTCGGGGCCGCTCAGGCCGGCGCCCGGCGGCGCCGGTGCCGGTGGGGTTTGCGACCTCGACGGCCGCTTCTCGTAGTGGTTCCCGGCTGTCCGGGGGCGTCGCCGGGCCATCAGGCGCAGGCTCCGAGCGGCGCTCGGCCGGTCGTGACGGTTGCCCGGAGTCGCGCTGCCAACAGAGCATCCATCGCGCTTCCTCTCGTTCGAGACGATCCTGGAGCGAGGATCGCCGATCTGATGAGGGTGGCTGGCAGCGTGGAAGCCGATCTCGGCGTGCTACCAAGCGGCAGGCGTCCCCAACGGGACATTCACTGTAGCAGGGGCCCCGCGCCGGCCCGCTTCCGACCGGCCGTGGTCAACTGCTACCGTGGTTCCACGCGGCCAGCGCCTGTTGCGTGTGTACGCCGGTTTCTGCCCCTGATCGGCTCCTCCCCGCGATATCGCTCACGCTGCCGGCACCGGGCCGGCCCAATCCCAGCGACGCACGGAGGCAACTGATGAGCGACGAGCACCAACCGGGCGTGATCCTGACGCTCGCCAACGGCGTGCAGCATCCTGTGAGCTTCGAGACCAGAGCCGACGCCGAGGCCGCGATCGACGACTTCATCGACGGCGGCTCGCGTCTCGGCCGCGACTGGATCAGGACCGACGATTGCACCGCCGTCGCGCGGGCGCACATCGCCAGCGTGGCTGTCGTCGACGACCTCGGCAGGCACGTGTCCGGTGGCCGCCGCTACGCCACCGGGCTCACGACCGGCCGTAACCACCGCCGGCCCTAGTCTTGCCCGGCGGCGGATAGACTCAGCCGGTGCCGACGTACGAGATCACCATATCCGGGCTCCGACTGGCCGAGCCGTTCCTGATCACGATCGAGGCGAACGATGGACGCGAGGCGATCAGCAAGCTGATCACCACGGAGTCCACGCCGCTGGAGGCGTGGGCGGGAGAGGGGTTCATCGAGCTCAGGCTCGAGAAGCGCCGCGCCTGACACGGGGACCGAGCAGCGGCATCAGCATGAGTAGCGCGACTCCGAGAGCCGCAAGGCGGAAGTCGCGCTGTCCGTTCGGGTACGTGCGCACCTGGGCCTCGTAGTGGCTGCAGTGGGCGAGACCCCCTCCCCGGAGTAGCCCGAACTCGGTGTAGCAACCGCTCGCCTGCACCCGGTGGGTCAGCGTGGGAATCCAGACCGATGCGGCGAGCAGCGCCACGAGGATGATGGATCCCACGAGCAGCAGGCCTCGCCGGCGCCTCCGGTGCGACTCGTCGAGCGCTGTACCCACGCTACCCAGCATCCGGCCGGCCCCACCAGGACCGGCTCGGGGCGCCGAACTCCTCGATCGCATCGCGGAACGCTGTCCTCGCGCACCCGCCGGCGGGCGGCGGTTGGGAGGATGAGGTGCCAGTGCATCCGGCTGCCAGGGCGACGCTCAGGGCCGACAGCAGGACTGCCGGTTTCATGGCCCAAACGATACGCCCCGGGCGCGGCGGCCAGGCCGACGCTCAGTGCCAACAGCAGGACTGCCGGTTTCATGGCCCAAACGATACGCCCCGGCCAGGGTGTGCGCTAGTCAGGCGACAACGGCGGCGTCAGGTCACCGGCTCGATCCATGTCGCGTGTTTATAGAGAGCCACGGAGCAACACACCGACGAATCAAACGGTCTCACTCAATCGGCCATGAGGTTAGTCGTGCCTGACGATATCGACCGAGATCTCCACCGCCGGAACCGTTCCTCTGTTCTCGAGCCAGTGTGTTGTGTTGCGATCCTCGGGCCAGCCCACTCCAGGCCCGTAGTCGGTTGCGACTCCATCACGATGGTCGGTAATCGTCCCTTGCAGGATGTAGACAATGCCCGGTCTGTCTTTATGGTCATGAATCGGACCGAACACACCTTGAGGCTCGATGGTCACCATACGCATCCGGAGTTGTCGCCCGGCCATGCCCTCGATCTCAGGGCCAAGGTCGACCGTTGCCAGGATCTCGGACGTAACGCCTTTCGTCTCGGGTGCTGCCTGGTCGTCGCTCATGTTGATCTCCCCGCTCAGCTGAGTTCCAAGAACCCCGCGGAGCCTACGCCTCGACGACCCCTCGCTCCAGAGGGGCCGTCGAGGTCGTGCGACTAGGCGGAAACGGGAGCCGGGCTCTTCTCGGTGGCACTGGGCGGCTCGTGGGGCTCGGCGTGCGGAAGCCAGTCGAGCCAGCGCGGCAGGTACCAGTTCCAGTCGCCGAGCAGGATCATGGTGGAGGGTAGGAGCACCCCGCGGATGATCGTGGCGTCGAGCAGAACCGCCGTTGCCAGTCCGACGCCGAACTGCTTGAAGAACAGCATCGAGAGCGTTGCGAAGATCGCGAACACGCTGACCATGACGATGGCGGCGCTCGTGACCACGCCGGCGGTCGACTTGATCCCGTGTCTGATCGCCTCCTCGGTGTCGGCGCCGCGGTCATATGTCTCGCGGATCCGGCTGATGATGAAGACGTGGTAGTCCATCGAGAGGCCGAACAGGATCACGAACAGCAACAGCGGCACCACCGGGTCGATTCCCGCGGTGGAGCTGAACCCGAGCAGGCCCTTGCCGTAGCCGTGCTGGAACACCAGCACGAGCACTCCGTACGCGGCGGCGACCGACAGCAGGTTGAGCAGGATCGCCTTGACCGCGATCACCAGCGACCGGAACGCCACCAGCATCAGCACGAAGGCGAACACGAGCACGAAGGCAACGACGGGTGGCGTCGTGGACTTGAGCTGCGTCAGCCTGGTCCTTCCACTGTGCCGTCAACCCGGTGACTCCTGCGTCGGTGTCGGGGAGTGCGCCGACCGTCTCGGGGACGATCACGTCTCGCAGCTCGGCGAGTGATGCGTTGGAGGCCGCGTCGGTCCCCTTGCCCTCGATCGGGACCGTGATGTTCGCGACGGTGGCGTCCTTGTTGACCGCGACGGTGATCGGTCTGTACATCCGGCCGCTGGCGAGCGCCCGCTGCTCGAGCCGGCCGATCGCCGCGCGCACCGCCGGCGCGTCCACGTTTGGTGCGCGCACGACGACGTTCGCCGGCAGGGCGGTGCCCGGGAATGCCTGCTGCATCCGGTTGTATGTCTTGACGGCGGTGAGCGACTTCGGGAACGTGTCCGGCCCCGGCGTTGCGATGTGGAGCTGGACCGCCGGCACGGCGAGCGCCACCATCGTCCCGCCGGCGACGAGCGCCGACAGCACGGGCCTGCGCAGGACACGGTCGACGATCGCGCCCCAGATCCGCCCTTCCCCGTTGTCGGCGCTGAGCCGGCTGATGAACGGGACGCGCAGCCGGTCGACGTTGTCGCCCAGCTTCGAGAGCACGGCCGGCAGGACGGTCAGCGAACCGACCACGGCGACGGCCACCACGAGGATCGTCGCCAGGCCGAGCGACGCGAATGTCGCATCGCCGGTCAGGAACATGCCTGCCATCGCGACCATCACCGTGAGCCCGGAGACGAGCACCGAGCGCCCGGATGTGGCGGCGGCCGCCGCGAGTGCGGCCTCCGAGCTGCGCCCCGCCGCGCGCTCCTGGCGCTCGCGCTTCAGGTAGAACATCGAGTAGTCGACGCCGACGGCAAGCCCGATCAGGAGCACCATCGCGTAGGCCTGCTGCGCCATCGGCAGCAGGTGGCTCGGCACCGCAAGCAGCCCGAAGGTTGCGAACACCGCAGTCAGCGCGAGCAGCAGCGGAATGCCCGCCGCCACCAGCGCACCGAACGTGACCACCAGGATGGCGAGCGTGATCGGAAGCGATAGGGCGCCCGCCTTGGACAGGTCGTTCCCGTAGGCGGTTTCGACCGCCTTGACCCCGCTTGCATCCCCGAACTCGCCGATGAAGAGGCCGGGATGAGCACGCTGCGCACCGGCGACGCTGGTCGAGGACGGGTGCGATCTTGTCGACCGCTTTCTGCTTGTCGCCGCGGATGTCGAACTCGACCAGCGCTGCGTGCCCGTTCTTCGCAACCTGACTCGTATTCGGGGAAGCGAACGGCGAGCGGACGTTCTGGACGTCGGTCGCTTTCGACACCCGGGTGACGACATCCTCGACTGCAGCTCTGAAGGCGGGATCGCTGACGCGAAGCGATGTGCTCTGGATCAGGACGCTCTCACCCGCCGGCTGCTTGAAGCCGGCGTTGAGGATCCTGTCCATGCGGCCGGACTGGCCCGGCCCCGTCGTGTTCGGATTCGCGTCCTTCGTCCCGACCAGGCCGCCGACGGCAAACGCGACGACCACGAAGGCGAGCCAGCCGAACGTCGCTGCCTTCCAGTGGGCGGCGCTCCAGCGACCCATCCGGGCCGCGAGATTGGGGGTGTGGCTTCCACGCGACATGCTGACTCCTTCTCTTGGTCGACAACACCATCGACACTACGAAGGCGTCTGGCTGATGGCCTCGGAGTCAGGTCGGATCAACGCCACTACCCGCGGATGATCCGGCCTCCTACTCAGGTAGGAGGCGGGCCGGCGTGTCTAGTCAGCCCACCAGTCGCGCTCGCCCTCGACGTCTTCGCGCGGAGCATCGCCGAGACTGGGAGCGCCGACGACGAGAAGCTCGAGTCCGTCCGGCCCGGCCTCGTAGCCTCGCCAGGCACCGGGCGGGACGCGCACCGCGTCCCATTCCTTGAGCTCGACGACCTCGTCGTCGACCTTCATCCGCCCGCTTCCGCGCACGACCACGTACACCTCCTCCTGCGTCTTGTGCGTGTGGCCGTACGGAAAGCGGTAACCGGGAGGGACGCGCTGGTAGGTCAGGCCGGATTGCTCGAGCTCGAGCGCCTTGGTCGCCGCGCGGAACTCCAGGTCCGGCGGGCCGTCGAAGTTCGAGCCAACGTCCTCCAGATCCTTGATGTTCTTACGCGTGAACGGCACGGCGCGAGTCCTCCCTCTCGGTTATGGCGTGAACAACTTCCAGTGTCCCTCGGACACGATCTTCGACCGTGCCTCCGGTCACTTTGATCGCGGTCTGGTCGTCAATCGCGTACCCGGGCACCGGCAACACCATGCTCCCGCCGCTGACCCCCGCCCAGACCGTATCGCCCAGCGACGGCAGGAGGTCGGCCAGTCCGGACTGCCGCATCCACTGGCACAGGTAGAGGGAATCGCCGCCTGCTGCCAGTAGGGCGTCGGTTTCCTGAACCATCGGCACCCACTGCTCTTCATCGATGCTGGGCAGCGCGGTCAGCTCGAGCACTCCCAGGGACTTCCAACCCAGTCCGCACAGTGGGGTGGAGTCTCGTCCGGTGATGAACCGCCAGGCCGCGCCGAGGCCGGCCATCGGATGGTCGTACGCAGCGGTCGGAATGCAGAGGGCGTTGGACTCGGCAATCGGTTTGCCGAGGAGGTCGACCAGCGCGTCGTGGATGCTCGTGTTCTTGACGCCGGCGGACGTGAGAAGAAGGTTCATTTCGAGACTGTCTCCGTCGCGGGGGTGCGGTTCCAGCACCCGTTAGACCGCTCGAGCCGCCGGTTCTCATCGATCCCCGTGCACCCCGGAGCCTGAAACGACCCCGGCCGGGCCTCAGTCCAGGGCCGTGGTGGCGAGGCGCGGGAAGAAGTGGCCGGCGATGTCCCGCAGCGACCGGATGATGATGTCCGGAGTGAGCTCGGCGTCTGGATCGTCGAGCTCGGGCGGGAGCGTGACTCCCATCCCGCGGGCCTTGGTGATCAGTGCGGGGCCGATCGTCTTGCCCAGCCCGCTGAGGCTCTTGCCGATCAGCTCGGGGTCTGCCGTCCAGGGTCGGAGTACGGAACGCCGAAGAACAGATTCAGGGGGTCGGGGTCAACTGGCACGCGCTCCCCGACTAGCAGCCCGCCGCCGGCGTCGAGCCGCCTAGGCACGCTCGTACACGGTTGCTGCTCCTTGCTGCACATGGTACGTTCGTTCCAGGGGTGGGGGGGACATAGGCAACCACGAGAGGGAGGAACGTCCATGAGACGACTGGTGGTACTTGCGGTGATGATGGGCGTGTTTGCGGTGATGGCCCCCGCGAACGCCGGGGCCTCGGCGGCGCGTGCGCATTCACTCGGCGGCTTCCGGCTGGCGAAGGCCGGACCCGGAGTGCGGGCGGGCGCGAAAAGTCTCCACGTACGCGAGAACTGGCGACCGGCTGCGACACGTGCGTCGACCCGAGCCGTGACCTTCACGGGAGGCATCAAGACCTTCACGCGGAGCATCAACGACGGCGGCACGGTGTTCCCCTACACGATGGTCGGCCAGGACCCGTTCGTGGCCCAGTCCAGCCCAACGACGAACGTCACAACGTGGCTGCTCGTGATCACGATCAACAACAGCGGCGGCCACACGTTCGACCCGACGGCCGTCGACCCGTGCGATACGGCCGGCGTGTCCGCCATGAACCGGACGATCGCCTCTCCGATCTTCAAGAAGAAGCAGTACACGTGGGGTCACACGTCGATCGGCGGCGGCGCGCCGCTGCAGTACGTCGACGCGTTCCAGCGGGCGAACTTCTGGTCGCAGACCCAGCCGACTGGAATCAACCCGAACTATCACGTCAACGTCAAGATCGGCGCCGGCTACAGCCACGTGGCGACCGCGACGCTGAACGTGAGCGGCTACCCGGAGTACACGGGCGGATGCGAGCCGCTGCTGGAGTTGGACATCAACGCGTGGGACAGTTGGGTGCAGAACTCACTCCTGCCGTCCGCAGCGTCGCAGCTCGGTGCCGGGCCCAAGACGTTCCCGCTGATCCTGGTCCACAACGTCGTCTTCACCGAGAACGGGGGCAGCGTCTGCTGCGTCCTCGGATACCACAACTACATCCCATCTACCCCGGCGCAGACGTACGGCGTTGCAGACTACGACAACACCGGCGCGTTCGGCGCCAGTGTGTCGGACGTGTCCGCGATGTCGCACGAGGTCGGGGAGTGGATGAATGACCCGACCGGTGGCAATCCCACCAAGCCGTGGGGCCACATCGGACAGGTGTCCGGCTGCCAGAACAATCTGGAGGTCGGCGACCCCCTGTCCGGGACGGTCTTCAACGACCCGAAGGGCGGGTTCACATACCACGTCCAGGAGCTGGCGTTCTTCTCCTGGTTCTACCATCAGTCGCCGAGCATCGGCGTCAACGGGTGGTACTCGAACAAGGGTACGTTCACATCAGCAGCGCTCCCCTGCTCGTAAGGGACCGCTGACAACCTGACGAAAAGCGGGCTCCACGGCGACGTGGGGCCCGCTTTTCATGGACCGAACACTGCGCCGCTGTCGTGCAAGCGGAAGGCGGCCCCGCAGATACCGGGCAGGTGCGCGACGGGTGGGCGGGGTTCCGGAGACAGCCGCGGACGGGCCAGCGCTTTCGCGATCCAGCAGGCCGGCCCCTACGGCGGCTACACGGTGCGCCTGATCACCGGCTCGTACGCGCGGCTCAGCTCCGGCCCAGGATCAGGCCCTGGAACTGCTGGAGCAACCGGCCCTCGCCGCCGGTGCCCATCATGCCGCCGATGCAGCTCCTGATCGTCTTCCCACGCAGCGTCTCGGTCACCGCCGCCGACCCGCCGTCGATCGTCATGCAGGTGTGCTGCGTGGTGAAGATGGAGGGATGCGCGTGCAGGAACGCACATGCTGTTCGGGCGTTGGCATCCGGCGCGGTAATGCCCTTCCCGGTCAGCGCGTCGGTCGCTCCGCAAGTGAGCGAGATCGTGTAGTGCGTATGGACGTCGGGCGTGGGAACCGCCTTGACGACGACCGTGGTGACGAACCCGGTCGACCCCTCCTGCGCCGCCCCACACGCGGAGGCCGCTCCGGCAACGATCGGGACACAAAGGGCCAGGCAAATTCGGTAGGCCACTGGGCGCATGCCACTAAGACGTACCCGGTAGGCACCCGGTTCCCTGCTTAGGACCACCCGATCCGGATGTCCCTGTCGACAGGCGGAGTCTGGCCGAGCTGCTGGCCGTGGGCGGGGCGGAGCGACTCGCCCGAGCGCTGGCGGGTCGGCGACTCCTCCAGACGCCCAGCGCCTGGTCAGAGAGCCTCCGCAAATCCCGGGGGTGCTTCAATCCTCCCGCGAGGATGGGTGTGCTGATAGTGCTTCCCGACGCTGCGCGTCGGTACGGGGTTTCGGGCGGCTCTTCGAGTTGACCTCACCCCCGGGGTCGCGTAGCCTGGTGCGGTCAACCAGGGGGGTGTGGCAATGCGTCGGCTCTTCGTGCTGGGCGTGGCGTTGGTGGGGGTGGTCGCGGGCGGCGTCGGGCCGGTGGTGGCGAGCGCGGCGACGCCAGTGGTGAACGTTTCTCCCCGCACGGGTCATCCGTCGGCGGTGGTCCGCTTGACTGGTAGCGGGTTTGGCGCGTCGGAAGCAGTCGACGTGTATTTCGACACGACCGATGTCGTGCTGGCGGTGACGTCGCCGACGGGCGGGTTCGCGGTGCCTGTGACGGTTCCGGCGAGCGCCCAGCCGGGCGGCCACTGGGTGTCGGCGGTCGGACGCGCGGATGGCCTTGCCGCTCAGGCGAAGTTCACGGTTCGGACGGACTGGCCTCAGTTCGGGTTCGATGCCCGTGACCAGCGCGTGAATCCGTATGAGAACACGCTGACGCCGTCGACCGTGTCGGGGTTGGACGAGGCGTGGCAGTACCAGGCCACGTACTCCATCTACTCCTCGCCCGCCGTGGTGGGCGGCGTCGCCTACTTCGGCGATGCAAACTTTGGGCCGGACGACGGGAACGTGTACGCGGTGAACGCGGCGACGGGGGTGCTGAAGTGGAAGTTCGCCGCCGGCAGCCAGGTGATCTCGTCGCCCGCTGTGTCGGGCGGGACCGTGTACGTCGGCGCGGACAACGGCCATGTGTACGCGCTCAAAGCAGCGACCGGTGCCGTGAAGTGGGATGACGACCTAAGCGGGCTGGAGAGCTCCGGCTTCTACGGTTCGCCGACGGTGGCCGGCGGCACGGTGTACATCGGGGGAACAAGCGGTAACGTCTACGCACTCGACGCAGCGACCGGGTTCAGCAAGTGGGTGGGGCTCACGGGCGGACCGATCCGCTCCGCGCCGGCAGTCGCCGGTGGCGACGTGTTCGTCGAGTCCGAGGATCAGAACCTGTACGCGTTCAACGCCTCCACCGGCGCTTCCGTCTGGTCGCTATCGCTCGACGGATCCAGCTCCACTGGTGGCAGCGTGATAGCAGGCCCTGCCGTGGCCAACGGCCGCGTGTTCGTGGGCACCGTTGTGTCCAATGTGCAGGGCATCCGGGTGTCCGATGGGTCGCGCTTGTGGACGACGCCGCTCAGCTCCTTCGGCGTTGACACCAGTCCGGCCGTGAACGCCGGCGTCGTGTATGTCAACGACGGAGCCGGCCCGCTGGTCGCGCTCAACACTGCGACGGGCACGACGCTATGGACAGCGGGGGGCACTGCCAACCTCTTCGATGGGTCGCCCGCCTATGCCGACAGCGTGGTCTACACCCACGGGTTCGACGCGGTGGAAGCCTATCGAGCTAGCGACGGCACACTGTTGTGGTCGGCTGACGACGGATCCCAATCGAGGTCGTCGCCCACCGTCACGAACGGCACGGTCTACATGGCCACGCTCGACGGCGTGCTGCGCGCCTACAGGCTGGGAACCACCACTGCCGCGTCCCGACCCGCGCCCGCGACACTCCGCCCAAACCAGACGCTGCGACCAACCCGCACAAGCTAGCCGCACAAACGGTCGCGCCTCGGTGACTGCCCAGCGTCGTCTGCTTAGCTCAGAATCCCGGGTTCGTCCGGAGCCTGGTCGGGAACTTGGCCGGTGATGGCACGTGTTGTCTGTGCGGGAGATAGCCATGCGGGCTCGCCTTGTGTGAGCGTGCCCCCATGGTGATCAGGCCCTTGTTGTCGCCGGCGGGCGTCCTCTCGGCGTTGTCCAGTCAGGCTGCGGCGTGGCCGCGGCCTGCGCTCCTGCTGAGCTGCCGCGGCCGGTCTCAAGCTAGGCGAGTTCTTTGCGGAAGTTGCCTGCGTCCGCATCGCCTGCCACCATAGTCGCCTCATGCTCCGTCGCTCGCACCTGGCCGCAGGTGCTGCCATCCTGGTGGTCGGCGCGCTGCTCGTTGCGTTGGCTGGTCGCGGCTCCTCAGACCACCCGCCTCACGAGACGACGCCTGCTCGCGTCGGCGGGAAAGTTTGGGCCGCACCGCACGCCGTAACCCAACCCTCCGCCGGGCCGGACCGCACGTTCTACGCGCTAGATACCGCTGTCGCTGGTGGGCAGGAGACGACCCGGATCTGGAAGTACGACGGCCAGACGTTCGTCAAGCTCCCGGCTCCGCTGAGCGACCATGTCGCAACGATGGCGACTTCGACCGTCATCCCTCGTGTTCTGCTGGCAGACGATCGAGGCGTGGAGCTGTTCAACAACTCCCAGTGGCTCCGTCTTCCCACAGCGAAGGCCGGCCAGCTGAACGGCGCGCCAGCCCACGGCCTCGGATTCGACGAGCTCGACCCGGTGGTAGGAGCCGGCAACGGCGACGGCACGTTGGCGCCTGCCCTCTTCGAGTACGCGGAGGGCCGCTGGACGGTGAAGCGGTTCGCCTCGGGCTATCAGCGGCTGTTCACGCCGGTGAGCAGTATCCAGGGCTTCTACGCGCTGCTTGCCAAGACAGGAACCACGGCAACGGCGGCGGGACACTACGGCGTCCAGTGCCTGGTTGACGGCCGCATGGGCAATGTCGCCTCACTGCCTTCTGCGCCGCGGCAGGCGACGACCTCGAATAGCATCGCGGTGGACGCCAACGGCCAGGTCGCCTTCATCCCAGCTTCGACCCGTCCCCCAACCCTGCTGGAGGTACATGTCCTGCCCGCAGTCGCCTTCCCCATCCCCGGCAAGACCTTCCAGGAGCGCGGGCCGCGTATATCTACCGCGGCCGGGCTGCAGACACTGCTCGCCAGGGACGGACGGCTGCTTTTGTTCACCGAAACCCGCGGAGCGAGCCCACACGCGACTGCTCGTCAGATCGGCCTGTCGGTCGGGGATGTCGGAACCAGCAAGCCGATGTCCGGAACCGCCGAGCCAGTCGCCTTCGGCGATCCGCCGATCGTCGTGCCGGCGTTCGACTCTGGGGTATATGAGCTTGCAAGCTCAGGCAGCGAAGAACGTCTCGGCCATCGCGTTGTCCCAGGGATCGCCGATCGAGCCCATCGACAGCTCGATCTTCGAGCCACCGAGCCGACGGCCGCGTGGAGTCTCCACGCTCCACGCGAGAGCTGCGCTCGCACACTCGGTTGCGCGAGACGCGCGCTCGCTTGGCTCTCCGGACGAGCTCGCATCCCAGAATGCAGAACGCCCCCGCCCGCCTGGGGCGTTCTCGTCTAGGTCGTGGGGTCTAACTAGGAGTGGTGGAGGATCAGCGGCTGGTCGCCGCTGGTTCCGACTGCCCACAGGTCGGATTCGGAGCCGGGGACGGCGGCGATCGCAGGCAGCTGGTTGAGGGGCGCCTACGTAAGGCGGGCGATGGCGTCGAGGTCGACGCGGGTGTGACCGTTGAGGGGTGCCGCGGTGATGCTGACGGTATGGGTGCCTCGCCGGGTGAACCTGGCGAGGACGTGGACGGTCTGGGGCGACGGTCGTTGCGGAGTGAAGGTTGACCCGGGTGGGCCGCGCGCCATCAATGCTGATGAGGACGGCAAAGCAGGCCGCGCAGGTGGGGGCCACGAGTCCGACGTCGTACCCGGTGAAGGAGAACGTCAGTCGGCTGCCGGCGGTTGTGGTGCGCCGGACGTGTCCGCCGCTTGCGCTGGACAAGGCGGCGGTCTGCCAGGAGCCGCGGTAGTGAAGGACTGAGGAGGTTTCTTGGAGCAGTCCCAGGCGTCTGGTCGCCGAGTTGAGCCAGCTGCTGTGGAGGCCGTCGCAGGCGCCGGCGCGGGCAGCGTACGTGAGTGCGCCGGGGAGTTCGGTGTCGGTCGTTGCCGGAGCAGTCCCCGACGTCAGGGTGGTGATCGGCGTAGGCGACAGCCGTCTGACTCCGTGGTTGCAGAGTGGTGCATCACCGGCTTGCGCGCTCCAGGCCAGGTGAAGAGGGACGCGGCCCTGGAGCACCCGGCCGGCGATCAGTTCCGCCCCGGGGAATGCGAGGAGCTGCGGCGGGCGATCAGCGGTACGGAACGTCGCGTCGTCGGTGGCCGTCGTGCCGCCGGAGTTCCTGCCGCCAGTTGCCCGCCCGTCGTTGAGGAGCCATAGCTCGAGGTCAGCCCCCACTCGACGTGGTACGTCGTATCCGTGTCCTGCGGATCGACGCTCGCGGTCTTCCTGTGGACGCGGCGATCAATGCCGCGGTGGCTTCGGGTCGCCCTCATCTGTGGTCGCCGCGTTTCCACTGACGGTTGTAAACCGGGCGTCGGGGGGGTGCCCAACCGGTACTCCAGACCTTCTGGGATTTTTCGACCACCGCCGGCATCACGAGTGGATCCCGGGACGGTCGGGGGACATCGCAGGGATGATGTTCCGCCGGAATCGGGAGTCTGTATGATCGTCCGCGACCGGACGCCTGCGTAGGTGGGAGACGTCGACGCGATCCGAGTGACAACAACTGCTCAGTGTCGCCTGCGACGGCGCGTCGCATGTTTGATTGCCGTCGTGCTAGTGCTGGCGCTTCCGTCGACCGGCGCCGTAGGCGCTTCGTTCGCGGATGGGCCGGTGCTGTACGTGGTTACCCCCGGGCACCTGTCGCTGTACAGGATCGGAGGCGACTGGCCGCTGCTGTCGTCCGTCTCGCTGCCGTTCAGCGATGCGGTTCGGGGGATTGACGCCGACGTTCGTGATCACGCCCTGTTCGTATCCCACGGCGGGAACGGGGGAAGCACTGGCACGGGCGCGCTGATGCGAATCGACCTACTAAGCAACTCTGTCGTGTGGGACAGGACGTATCCGTTTGGCACGGATCAGTTCGCGTACTGCAATCGCCGCATCTACATGCCGGAGGGTGAGAACTCGATCGGCGACCACACCTGGGATGTCATCGACCCGGGCTCAGGGGATGTCCTTGGCACGATCAGGGGGCCCGACCAGCCGCACAACACGATCTGCCACGACCGGCACCTGTTCATGGGCGGCGTGGGTTCCGATTTCTTGTACACCCGACGGTTCGCCGGCGCGCGGCGCGTCGGGCCGGGCCCGTCCGCCGCCCCCGGTGTGCGCCCGTTCACCGTCGATGCGGCCGACTCTCGCGTGTACCTGACCTGGACGCGGTACCGGGGGTTCTCCGTCGGCGACCTTCAGACCGGGCGGATCCTCGCCAACCTCAACTTCGGCCCGATCCCACCGGCGTACCACCGTCGCACGGCATCGCACGGAATCAGTCTGTCTCCAGATGGCAGCGAGGTGTACGTGCTCGACGTGCCCCAGCAGCAGGTCGAGGTGTGGTCGGCGGCCGACTCTCCCACCAGGTTGGCGATCATCGATCTCCAGACGCCGATTGCCGGCTCGTACCCCAACTGCGCCTCGGTGTGCGTGCGGGAGGGTTGGCTGCTCCACTCACTGGACGGGCGCTACGTGTTCGTCGGCGATTCCGGCGATGTGATCGATACCAGCACTCGAGCCGTGATCGCACAGATCCCCGACCTCCACAACAGCCGCCACGGGTACCTAGAAATCGACTGGAGCGGCGGACAACCCATCGCCACCACAACGCACTTCGGCGTCGGCCGATCCTGACGACCTGGCGGCGTGGCTCGGCCGTTGGGAACGACCGCAGCCGTAATCGAAGCGGTGCGCTGCTTCCAGCAGGAGTGCGGTGAAGGGCCGCCGGGGCATGGACGAGCCCTCTCGGGAACGGCGGCGACAAACAGGTCGTCCGCGTCACACATCAGGTACTCACCGCCGCAGTCGTGGATGAGGCTGATCGCGCCATGCCTGGTTCGAGAGGCGATCCAAGGCAGTGAAACCGGCGGCAGCAGCGCCGTCGGCGCACGTGGGATGGGATCGTCGGAAGCGTCGCGGTCTGCGCACCCCCATCCCTGAGCACCAGACAGCCCGACGTCTGCAAGTCTCCCCGCGGAAAGGCAAGTTGCGAACCCTTAGCGGCGCCAACGGCCAGAGCCTGAACCGGTTTCTCCCTCGCTGATCGAAGCTCCTCCGCCGTCGCGTCGGCGTGGTGGCGGTGGATGGGGCCGGGCCGAGGCTGGAGGCTGGGCTCGCATGGCTGTTCAGCGTCCGCTTCGCCGTCTCGTAGCGCTATGCCGTGTCGTCTTACGCACAGAACGTTCAACTGCCGGGCGAGCGTGTCGCCTTCTGGCCGGCCATAAGCCTTGACTTAGCGGGAGCGCGGGAGAGTAGAAGCTGCGGCGTAGGGGGTCGGGAACCAACCGGCCCTGCCGGAGGTCAGAGGGGCAACGTCCTCTGACCTGAAGGAGGAAGCCTTGCAGTACGGTCAGCTCATAGACGGTGTTGGTGGTCGCCGAGCGGTGTTTGCCCGCAGACGAGCGTCGCGACGACGACTACTCCTCGCGGGCGGGGCTCTGGCGGTCGCTCTGGGTGTTCTTGTGGCCCGCCAGGCGTTCGCGCCCAGTGGACCCGCGGGGGCTAGTGGGGGTAGCCGTGTGAACACCAAACCGGGCTGGCCGGCGTTGAGGGTACCCCAAGGGGCCGGCGGTGTTCGGATCACCCTGTCTGAAATCGGTGGAGTAGCTCCCGGGACAACCGTACGCCCGATGCGGCTGGCTCGGTTCAAGCTGACCAACATGACTACCGGCAGAGTGTGGAACCTTCGGACGAGCAAGACCGGCCGCGCCGAGTTCGCGCTGCCGCGAGGCCTCTACCGGGTGCGGCCGTCGGGCTTAGGCGGGTGGACGTTCAATGTCCGTGCCGGTCAGACGGTGACGCGAAGCTTCGTAGCGGCTGTTCCCTGAGCGCCGGAACGGTCCCCCAGGTCGTGTCCGCTCGGTGTATGCCTACTGCCCATCGCTACGAACAGATCACCTACACCGAGGAAGGCGGTCGCAATCAGCGCGTCATCCTCTGCGACTCCACTATAGCGAGGCCGGTTTCAGCGGACTAGATCGGCCCGTTCTGCAGACGCCCCGACTGTTCGGCGGCTTGCATGGCTGTTCAGCGTCCGCGTCCGGGGGGGAAGGTAGATAGACGTGAATCCCGTCGGACTATGTGTGACAGGCTCGGCTAGGCCGGTCGGCGGGACGAGCATCGCCGGGAGGGAGGCTGGTAGACCAGCCGGCGGGATACGCTGACGAGCACATCCATTTCGTAGTTGGACGGGGGCATCAATTGCGACCAGCGTCAGCGGCGAAGGCAAGCGCGACAATGTGCGGTGCCCTGCGGAGCGCGCCTATCCCGCTCCCGGAGATCCACAGTCGGCGGCAGGCGAGGTGCTGGATCAGTGAGATGATAGACACGCGCATGACCTCGGCATCCGGTTGGCTTGCTCAGCCCTTGGGAACGTCGCAGCCTCGCTCCGAATTGCGCGCTTGCCCGGCAGCGCCGTGGTTGTGAGATAGTGGCTTTGCTCTCGGTGTGCCCAGAGTCTCAGCGTCCCGGCGAGCGCCGTTGGTGTCCGCTCACGATGTAGGGGGTCGGAGTCATGCCGTTGCTGCGAATCGTCGTGGTCGTTGGAGTGTTCGTCTCACTCTTGGGGTTCTTGGCAGGGTCTGGTGTGGCCGCTCCCGCTGCGGGTGTGGTGGCGCATCGGGCGTCGGCCGACCCCTCGCCGACCTGCGCTCCGTTCGGGAGTTACGACCAGTGCACGGTCACCTTTACCTCGACCGGCGCTGAGCAGCAGCTTCAGGTGCCATCGAATCTCGTGGCCAGCACGAACCTCGTGGTCGAAGCGATCGGCGCGGCCGGCCAAAATGGCAATCCGGGTTCGATCGGGAATGGGCTCTCGAGCAACGGTGCGGATTGCTGGGCTTCGGTGGGAGGCAATCCCACTGGCGGCGGGACGCCCGGGAACGGGGGCCAGGGTGCCGACGTTACCGGCGGCGTTGTTGCTTCGCCTGGTCAGACGCTGTTTGTCGAGGTAGGCGGTTCCGCCTCCTATTACTCAACACCGCAAAATGGCCGGGGCACCATCGGTTCGCTTGGCGGCTGGAACGGCGGCGGGAAGGGTGGTCCTGGCGCCACGGATGGCAGCTTCGACTGTGGGGGGTACGGCGGTGGTGGCGGCGGTGCGTCGGATGTTCAGACGTGCTCTCTCAGCGTCCAGGCCTGTAAGAACGAGTTTGGCACTGGCAGCGATCCGCGCCTGATCGTCGCCGCCGGTGGTGCGGGCGGGGGCGGAAGCGGCTCCGCATCGAATTCTCCCGGCTTCAACGGCGGCGGCGCCGGTCAGGACGGCACCGGCGACGGCACGATTTTCGTCAAGGGCGGGTCCGCCGGCGTTAATGCCAGCGGGACGGGCGGCGATGGAGGTGCGGCCACCTCATTCGGTGGTGTTGCCGGTGGTGGCGGCGGTGGTGGCGGCTACGCGGGTGGTGGCGGCGGCGATTCGGGTTCGCTCGGCGGCGCAGCCGGCGGTGGTGGCGGCTCCAACCGGGTTCCCGCGGGTGGATCTCAGAGTCTCACGGGCAGTCCGGCTGAGGTGGTCATCTCGTACTTGGTCACGCCGCCGACGAGTCTCTCCGCGAGCGGAAGCGGCCCCTACGGCGGCCCCTACTCCGTCACGGCGACGCTGACGTCGCGGGGTGTTGCCGTCGCGGGAAAGAAGATCAGCTTCGCCATCGGCGGCCACACGGTTTGCGGCACGTCTCCGCTGCCGTCGTGTCCGACGACGAACAGCAGCGGCATCGCGACGCTTAGCGACGTCGCAATCAGCGGTGCCACGGTTGGCACCTACGACATTGACGTATCGTTTGCGGGCGATACCTCCTACGCTTCCTCTGCTGGCACCGGAACGTTGACGGTCAGCAAGGCGGGTTCGACGACCACGATCGCCTGCACGGGAACGCCGTTCACGTATAACGGCAGCAGCCAGGGTTGCACCGCCTCGTGGGCGAGCGCAGGTAGTGACGGTGAGGGTGGTGCGGTGGCGACGATCTCCTATACCGGCCGAAACGGCACTACCTATAACTCGACCACGGCGCCGACGAATGTGGGTGACTACACGGCATCCGCCAGCTTCGCCGGCGATGCCAACCACAACGGCAGCAACGGGTTGGCCAACTTCTTCTACATCGTCAAGGCGCACCAGACGATCAGCTTCGCCTCGATCCCAATACACACGTATGGCGACGTGTTTGGGATCGGCCCGACAGCCTCGTCTGGTCTCGACGTCGCGGTGACTTCAGCGACGCCAAGCGTCTGCACGGTGGCATCGGCGTCGCCGCTTCCGGGGTGGACGGTAACGATCGTCGGCACCGGCAACTGCCAGCTGAACGCAAACCAGGCCGGCAACGGCAACTACAACCCAGCGCCGCAGGTGTCCCAATCGGTCGCGGTCAACAAGGCAGACCAGACGATCACGTTCGGCGCGATCGCGACGCAGACGCTGCCGGGCACGCCGTTCCCGGTGAGTCCCACGTCTACGTCGGGACTGGCAGTATCGGTGGCGTCGACAACGACTGGCGTCTGTACCGTTTCCAGCAACACGGTGAGTCTGGTCGGGGCGGGCGTGTGTTCGCTGACGGCGAGTCAGGCTGGGAATGGGAACTACATCCCGGCCACGCCTGTCACCCAGACGTTTGACGTCAAGACGAAGAACCTGGTCAAGGACGGCGGGTTTGAATCGCCCAACGAGGGCGGCGGCAACGCCACCTTCAATGCGGGTCACAAGGTCGGCCCGTGGAACGTGACAGCAGGTTCTATCGACATTGTGGCCAGCAGCTACTGGCAGAGCGCCGCTGGACTGCAGTCGCTTGACCTGGCCGGTCTGGCGCCAGGCACGATCAGCCAGACGATCACCCTGGCCTACTCAGGGGCATATAACCTGAAGTTCAAGTACGCCGGAAACCCAGGCGGGCTGCCGGCCAAGAAGCACATGCAGATCACCGCGAACGCGCCCACCTGGGTGTCGTCGGTCTCGATCAGCAAGGTGTTCGACACGACCACCACCTCGACCTCAGCGATGGGCTGGAAGAACGGCAAGCTGACCTTCGCCGGCACCGCAGGCGACGTGGTCACGCTGACCTTCGCCGACACAGACGCCGCCACCGCCTGGGGCATGACCCTAGACGCGGTCTCAATCACCGCCCGATAACACCCCCACGACCCAACTGTCGGACGGTCGTCCCAAGGCGGCCGTCCGACAGCCACCCGGCCGCGCCTTCGGTCTCGAACCCCGGCACGGCGTTACTACCTGGTCCACTGCGCCGGGGAAGGGCAATGTCGTGCAGGTCAAGCCGCGGTGAGTCGCGGTCGGGATCGGCCAAACTGTAGGTGTTGGTGCCCTTGCCGGCGTGGATCTGCACCTTGCACCCGCCGCACAGCTTGTGAGTTGGAGTTGACCCGCTTCGGTTGACACCTTGATCCGACCCGCGACGCGGAGCGGCCTGCGAGCAAGAGCGTGGTGATCACGCTGACCGCTGACAAGGGCACTCCATTCAACCTCGCCTACAGGCCGTGAGGCGCCCACACTTCCTGCTCTGGACGATTATGCGCTAGCCGGACTGGCGATACTGATCGCAGCGCGCCACTGGCGCCGCGATGACCGCCTGAGCTGACCCCTCGACCCGCATCGGTCGCCGCATGTCAGCCGCCCGAACTGTGGTCACACGACGGGTAGAAGGGATATCCGTAATGCCCGTTGGGGCACAGCGGGTTGATGGCCTGCCCGTACAGGCCGATCGGCCCGGCCAGGGCGAGGCCCCCCAACAAGACCCAATGCCGTTGTCGTACGGGATACAGGGCGGCGGGACTTCCCCTACCGCGTGGTCTCGTCGCCACCGGCCGGCACCTGCCAACCGAGCAGCCGAGCAGCCGAGCAGCCGAGCAGCCGAGCCTACAGCGGCTGGGAAGGGCGGTGCGGGTTCTGGTCGCTCCCGCGTGGTTCGGCGCCGCCCCGGCCGATGTGGGGTTTCGGCACCCCTCTATAAGCCTTCCCGAATCCGGTTTGACGCCGTCCGACCCTTCTGCCACACTTCCACCGAACACACGTTCGTCCAACAAGGAGCGACGGTGGAGCTTTCCCCGAGACAGCGCGAGATCATCGAGTTCGTCAACCAGCACGTCGACCAGTACGGCTACCCGCCGACCGTGCGCGAGATCGGCCAGGCGGTCGGTCTGACGTCGCCCTCGACCGTGCACGCGCACCTGGCGCGGCTGGAGGGCGCGGGCCTGATCCGGCGTGACAAGACCAAGCCACGCGCGCTCGAGGTGATGGAGGGTGGGCGTAGCCGCACCGCTGCCGTGGTCGACGCCACGCCGCGGAACGTCAACGTGCTGCCGCTGCTCGGCGAGGTCGCTGCAGGTGCGCCGGTGGTCGCCGAAGACCGGATCGAGGACATGGTGGCGGTACCCGACCAGCTCTGCGCGGACGCCGACTTCGTTCTCACCGTCAAGGGCGAGAGCATGATCGATGCGGGGATCCTGCCCGGCGACCTGGTGGTCGTTCGCAAGCAGGAGGACGCCCGCGACGGCGAGATCGTGGTGGCTCTGGTCGGCGACGAGGAGGCGACCGTGAAGCGGTTCTTCCGCGAGAACGGCCGTGTGCGGCTGCAGCCGGAGAATGCGACGATGGAGCCGATCTATCCCGACGAGGTGCGCGTCCTTGGCACCGTCAAGGCGGTGCTGAGACGCCTATGAGCAGTGCGCTGTCAGTGACCGAGGAGCTGGCCGGAACGCTTGACGCGGTGATCCTGGCGGCGCTCGCCCAGGCCCGCCGGAGTGGCCGGTCGACCACGTGCCCGGTCTGTGACGGCGTGATGCGGCGGCTGGTCGATGCGTCGGCTGGAGTTGCGCTGGCGCCCGACGAGCTCGCCTGCGGCGAGTGTGGGTCGGTGCTGGTCGATCCGCCAGCGGAGCCGGTGGGTCAGCTGCGGCTCGTCACCTGACGGTAGACGCGGCCAGGGGTGCCACAATGTCCCGGTGGCCGTGACGCGCAGAGACTTCCTGCTCGCCGGCGCGGGTGGGTCGCTGTTGATGGCGAGCGGCTGCCTCCGCACCGGTGCGCCGCGCGTGGAGACGCTTGCGCCCGGCGTGGTCGGCTCGCCCGACCTGAAGCTTGACCCTGAGCTGCGGTTCAGCGCACCGCCGGGGCTGGTCAGCCCGGTGGTGGTGACTTCGTTCGAGCGCTCCACCGGCGTACACGTGGAGCAACTGGTGGCGCCGCCGGAGGTCGACCTGCTGCTCGAGATGCGGGCCGGCGTGATCGGCCAGATGGATGCGATCATGGTCGGTGCGCCGACGCTGGCGGCCCTGGTCAACTCGAAGCAGGTCGAGCCGCTGGACGGGAAGCTGGTGCCCAACCGAAACGCGCTGACTGCGCCGTTCGATAACCCTCCCAGCGACCCGCACAACAGTCATGGCGTGCCGTTCGATTACACATTCGTAGGCGTTGCCATCACCGGCGGCGTGCCGGTCGCGCCGAAGGACAGTTGGCGGGGGTTCTTCAAGCTGGCCAGGAGCTTTCCCGGCCGCGTTGGCGTCCTCGACAACGGCAACATCATGATTGGCGCCGCACTGCTGGCCAGGGGCCACAGCTGGGACAGCACCTCTGACGGCGACCTCGCCGACGCAACGGCGCTGCTGCAGTCTCTGCAGAGTTCGCTGGTTGTGCTTCCGCCCGGTGCCCCCGCGCGGTTGGGGAGGCGGATCGCCCAGATCGGTTACAGCAGCAGTTACACGACTCACAGGCCGGGCAGCCGGTTCTTTCTTCCGGCCGAGGGCAGCCAGGCGTTTGTGCGCAGCTTCTGCATCCCGATCCTCGCCCCGGATCCTGTCAGCGCCCACGCCTGGCTCAACCACGTGATCGACCCGCTGACCGCGGCTGCCCAGGTGCAGTACTCCCTGCGGCCGACGCCGGTGCTCGCGGCCCGCTCGCTGCTTCCCCAGGCGATCGTGCAGAATCCGGCCATCTGCCCTCCGGCCGACATCGTCCCGAATCTGGTCCAGTCCAAGCTGGCCGCCTCCGACATCGCTCACCGCCAGGCGCTGTGGGTTTCGGTGCGCCCGTGAACGCTGCGCTGGTCTGGCTGCTGGCGGCGACGCTGTCGGTGACGTCTCCGCATCCCTGGGCCGGGCCGTCTCCCCTGGTGGCAACCAGTCCGGGCAAGCCGATCGCGCATGCGGTGATGACGGTGGCGGCCAGTGGGCTGCCCACCGGAGTGACGTCTGCCAGCGTGCTTGCCGGCAGCCAGGAGCGGCCGATGCGCCGAGTCAGCCACGCCATCTATCGCGCCTCGTTCCTGGCGCCCGAAGCTGGTCCCCTGACACTGACGGTGCGCTTCTGGAGGCGCGGGGTGCTGTACGAGGTGCCAGGGGGCACCATCCTCGTCCAGCCCAAACAGTGATCGAGCCGGGGGCGCGATACACTCGAAGTGCCGATCGGACAGCCGCGGCGCCTCTCGGGGCGTCGAGGAAAGTCGGGACACCACAGGGCAAGGGTGCCGGATAACGTCCGGACGGGGAAACCCGATGGAAAGCGCAACAGAGAGGAGACCGCCGACTCGGCGTCGCACGTGAACGCCGACGGTAAGGGTGAAACGGTGGTGTAAGAGACCACCAGCACCCCCGGAGACGGGGGTGGCTTGGCAAGCCCCACCCGGTGCAACGCCAGTTGGAGCGATGACGCGGCCCGCTGAGCTCCAGGTAGGCGGCACGAGCCGGCCGGCAACGGCCGGCCCAGATGGATGGCTGTCACAACAGAATCCCGCTTATAGATCGGCTAAAGGAAAGCCCTGCTTTGCAGGGCTTTCCCATTCAGGGAGGAGGGCCGGGCATCACCCGGGCATCACGAGCACGGCCGCAGATCGCCCTATCAGGCTCGGGTGATCTCGAGAACGGCGTGGTTACGCGGAAAGCGTTCCCACCTCTGGGATGCGTGTAAGGCGATTGCTTACGCGTTGGCGACGGAGCGCCGCCAGCCGGGCTCGTGACTGGCGTGGAGTCCCGCGAGCGGCACTCCACAGCCGCCGGTCGCGTCCAAAGGTGTGGACCCGAGACCGTCGCAATCGGGGACGGGCGGCGGCGCTGCCCGGTGAGCTCTTGGGATCGTCCCAAGTCTCCTGTCGGATCTGGGTCATCAGGTGCCGCTAGAGGGATGCGTGGCTGTTCCAGGGGATGAGCCAGGTGCGGGTGGCGAGTTGTTTGGCGATCTGGGTGATGTGGTGTTGCTCGAGGCTGGCTCGGCGGAGGAGCACTGGGTCGTGGGTGTCGCTGCCGGTGAGGCTGGCGTTGATCACCCAGCCGTACGGGTCGATGCCGGCGCGGCGAAGATCATCCTGAAGCTCGGTCGCCTCGTGAACCGGTGTCGTTTCGGGAAGCGTCACGATCAGCACGCGCGCGAGGGCCGCATCTTGTAGCTTCATGAGCGGGGTGGTGACGTGTATTCCCCGGTCGTGCGCTAGGCGCACAGTGTCCTGGTGGTATGCGCCGGTGGTGTCGAGCAGGAGCAGTGTGTGGCCTGTGGGCGCGGTGTCGAGGATGACGAAACGGTCGCGGGCCTGCCGCAGGAGTCGTGAGAAGGCTTGGAAGACGGCGATCTCTTGGGTGCATGGGGAGCGCAGGTCTTCCTCCAATAGCGCCCGCTGGTCGGCGGTGAGATCGCCTGCGGCGGCGAGCTTTTCTTGGCAATAGCGGTCGATCTCGACTGCCGGGTCGATCCGGCTGCTGGAAAGGTTTGGTAGCCGGGCGGCTCCGATCACGGCCTGCAGATCCCCGGCCGGGTCGGTCGTGGACACATGAACCTGCTCTCCGCGTCGTGCCAGTCCTCGAGCAACAGCGACGGCGACGCTGGTCTTGCCAACCCCGCCTTTGCCCATCACGAGCACGACCCCGTGCCCCGTTGTCGCGAGGTCAGAGACGAGGTCGTCAAGGCCCGGGAAGCGGGGCGGTGAGGGTGACTCTGTGAGCGCCGGAGCTGCGGGCGTGCCCTCGCCAGCGGCGAGCGCGCGAAGCGCGTTCATCCCGGTCAGGTCGGTCGGGACCAAGGGGACGCTCGCTCGCCGCCTGGCGACCAGGCGGTCTGGCATGTGTTCCAGCGCGTCTTGCTGGCGGCGCGCGAAGCCCTCGGCGATCGGATCTCCTTGCAGCGGGTGCTCAAGCACGCCGTTGATGACCAGCATCTGGTTTGCGATTCCGAGTGCGGTGAGCTCTTCGCCGGCGCGCTCGGCCTCGGACAGCGAGACGTGATCGGAGCGTGCGACCAATACCACCGTGGTCTCGGCCGGGTCGGACAGTGCTTTGAGAGTTGCGGCGTACTGGCCGCGCTTGGCGTCGAGAGCTGCCAGCGGTCCGAGGCAGCTGGCGCCTCCGGGGTTTGTGTCGATGAAGCCCGTCCAGGCGGCGGGCAGGCTCAGCAGCCGAAGCGTGTGGCCGGTCGGCGCCGTATCGAATAAGACGTGGTCAAATCCGCTGGTCTGATCGGGATCGGCGAGCAGGCGAGCGAACTCGTCGAAGGCTGCGATCTCCACCGTGCATTGGCCCGCCAGCTGCTCTTCGATCGCCCCCAGCTCCTGCGCCGGCATGGTGCTCCGGTAGGGAGCGATCACGCGCTCACGATAGGCCGCCGTCGCGGCTTCCGGATCGATGTTCATCGCCCACAATCTGCCGTCGGCGCCGATCGCGGTCGGCGTTGTGCCGACACCGGCCCCGAACATATCGCCGAGGTTCGACGCGGGGTCTGTGCTGACGACGAGCACGCGCCTGCCCGCATCCGCCAACGCCACCGCGACAGTGGCCGCGACCGTGGTCTTGCCCACGCCGCCCTTGCCAGTGAAGAACACGAACCGCGTCTGCCACTTCGCCCACTCCAGCGCCGGCAGTCCGGTGGCGCCGGAAGGCGCTCTAACAGTGGTTGGGACCATCGGAGGCGATGCTCGCGGTGGGGCCACCGCCGGCGAGGGTAGAGACTCGTAGCTGGTTCGAAGTTCCCGCGGGCTGCCATGACCCCGTCCAACGCGGGCGCGTGTGCAGAGGCGATAAGAACTGACCGAGCATCGGAGAAAGCCTAGCTATTGATGAGCCCGCTCATCCCGTCCGCATGAATCGCAGGATAGCCTCCAGCAACTCGCGGGTCTTTGCTCCGGGGTTGCGCGGTCGCCGACCGCGAGGGCTCCCGCGACGCTCCTAGCAGCGTCTGGGCGAGGCTCTCGAGCACGGTGGGGACGGTGCTCGAGCCAGGCATCACCGGGGCATCACGGCCACGCCATTTGGCACCCCTCGACGGCGGGAGCCGACGGCGCAGATCGGCGTGGTTGAGCTAAGTCGCGCATTGATGCGACTGCCGGTCTGAAGAATCCCGCTTAGAGATCGGCTAAAGGAAGCCCTGCTTTGCAGGGCTTTCCCACTTCTGGGCTCACGACGGGCATCACCGAGGCATCACCACAACGCCTCCGGTGGCCGTTTCGGGCTCGCGAGCGGCCGCGAGAACGGCGTGGTTGAGCGGAAAGCGTTTGGGCAGCCCTGGCGCGTTCTAAGCCGGATGCTTACACCTAGACAGCGCCCGTATCGGCTCAGGAACAGGCCGCGAAGTTGCGCAAGTCCTGGCGAACCGTCCAGCGACGACGTCGCCGGGGAGGAAGCAGGCGATGGCGGCGAGTGAGCCGACCACGGATAGGCCGTGTCTCCGGCGACTGAGAAGCCGACCTTGAGCACGACGTCCGGGAAGTACGACCTGCAGCGGTCGGGAATAAGCACTTCGCGAAGGTTGGTGACGATATCGACCGGCACCGGTCAGAACAGACGTGGACAGAGCCAAGAGGCGCCTCGCCGAGAACCACGCCTGTCGCCGATCGCCAATGCCGCCGTCGAACAGGGCCGAGTATGCCGCGCTCGACGCTGACCTCGCCAGGATGGAGGTTGATCAACTGGCGACCGAATCGGTTGGCGCACGGACCTGAGCGCCACGGGCTGCTCGTTGCCTACATGCCCGTGAGGGATAAGGATCCGATCCGGTCACCGCGCCGGTTCGGCCGAGCGAGGTCCCGCCAGCCTGATCGGGTTTGGTGCGAGTAGGGCTGCGGTCTAACAGGCAACCCGAGTGCGAAGGCTCGGCGGGTGGTCAGACTGGTGTCTCCGGTGCGCCGTGGACGTCGTCGGATTTCTCCGGGGATTGTGGCTCGTCGGATTTCTCGTCTGGAAGGGCGGGCGGGTGGGGCTGGTCGGGGCCGTCGGACTCGGGCCGACTGCCTTCGCCCGGGTTCTGGATCGGGAGCGCCCAACTAACCAGTTCGGCGACCTGGGCGTCTCCGCCGTTCATGGCTTTGAGCACCGACCAGTGGCCGACTTCTCCGGCCTCAGCCATCGTCAGGAACTCGAACCCGTCGAGCGAATCCGACTCGTCGTCGAGGTAGGTCTTCATCATGTCCGCGCCCTTGGCCTTGGTCGTCCGCGCCTCTTCCAGGATCGCGGTCTTCTTGCCCTCAAACGATTCGGAGAGCTCCGTGCAACGCCTTTCGGTCTCCGCGGCTTCTGCGTGCATCTGCTGCAGCTTGGCCTCGAGCTGTGTCTCACCGTCCTGTTGGGCCAGCTTCAGCACCTTCTTGGTCGCCGCCTGGGCGGCCATCGCCAACCCGGTGACCTCGCCGAGCTTCGTCTCGAGATTCGTGAGTTCTGCCATATCCACTCCTTCGTTCGTGCGGACACATATGATGTTGTGTGCATCGTGTGCAACTCTTGCGGGCTGTTTGATGGAGACTCAATCGCCATCCGCCGGTCGGCCACTCTCGCCCGATTGATCTGTCCAGAATCGACGTTGATGGCTCGTGGATTTACGGCGTAGGAACGCTTTCCAGCGCGACGACGAGAACCTCCGCGAGTGTGGCGGCATCGCGATGGACGCTGTGTGCACCGGCGTCGCGGAGTTCGCTGGCCGAGATGCCGCCCGAGAGCAGCGCGAGCGTCGGAATCCCCGCCCGGGCGGCGGCTTCACAGTCCCACACCGAGTCTCCGATCATGGCGATCGGCGCCGAATCAGCCCGATCGACCGCGAGCTCGATCAGCTCAGGATCGGGCTTGGTCTGAGCGACATCGGCGGAGGTCGTCCACGAATCGACCAAACCTCGGGCATCGAGCAGATCGATGTAATGCTCCACCTCGTCGGCTTTGGCTGAGCTTGCAAGTACCGTGTCGTAGCCGCGCTGCTTTACGGCTGCGAGCAGATCGCGCGCGCCCGGCAGCGCTCGAACGTCTCCGAGCATGTCGGCGAACAGAGACTCGTGGGCTTCGCTCGCCTGCTCGCCAATCCTCTCGGCGAGATCTTCTCCGACGAGCTTCGCCACCAGTTTGTCCGACCCCATGCCGATAGCGCGATGAATTTCCCAGGCCGGGACCGAATTTCCCACCGCGACGAACGCTTTCGACCACGCATCCACATGCGCGTAGTTGGAATCCACGAGCGTCCCGTCGACGTCGAGCAAAACTGAGGCTGTTGCCGGCACGATCTCCGAGTGCCCGAAACGGTGGTGGCGCAAACGGTTGGCGTTCATAAGGCGTTTGCTTACCCGTTGGCAACTGGAGCGCCGCCAGCCGGGGTTGATGACTGGCGTCGAGTCCCGCAAGCGGCACTCCACAGCCGGCGGAGGTGTTGCGGGTTCCAAGGACGCTCTCCCGAATCCGGTGCATGCACGCGGGTTCCGGGCCATCCTGAGTTCTTGGATCGCACCCAGGGGGCCGGCGGTTCGATTCCGCCTAGCTCCATGCCCCGATAAGGCGCTTGGTTATGCGAAAACTGCGGGGCTTTGTGTGGTTGGCGGATATCGCGCTCGTCATTGTCGCGTCCACTCGATTGGACGCGTCGCGGTCGTAGCTGCGGCTGGTGGCCCAGCCGTGGTCTGGTGACATCTTGGGATCATCCCAGGGGGTCCCGTAAGAGCCGCTCACGGAGCCTCAGCGCGTTGGCCCACGTCGGGGATCGGTCCGCATGTTGAGCGGGTCCCAACCACCTGCGCGCTGTCAGGGGCTCGAGCGTCGAGACTTGACGAGGGCGCGTGAGGGCCACCAGATTCGTGCGCCGAGGTCGAGTACGAGTGCGGGGACGAGTACGCTGCGGACGAGGGTGGTGTCGATCAGTACGCCGAGGGCGACGACGAAGCCGATTTCGGTGAGTGCGACGAGTGGGAGTACGCCGAGTACGAGGAAGGTGCCGGCGAGCACGATGCCTGCTGAGGTGATGACGCCGCCGGTGACGGCGAGGCCTCGCAGCATGCCTTCTCGGGTGCCGTGGCGTGGTGTTTCTTCGCGGACGCGGGCCATTAGGAAGATGTTGTAGTCGACGCCGAGCGCGACCAGGAAGAGGAAGGCGAGTAGCGGGAAGGACGGGTCGGTGCCGGCGAACCCGAAGAGCTTGGTGAAGATCACGGAGCTTGCGCCCAGCGCGGCCAGGTATGAGACGACGACCGTTGCAACCAGGAGTATTGGTGCGACGAGGGCGCGGAGTAGGACGATCAGTATCACGAGTACGACGGCCAGGATCAGCGGGACGAGCAGCTTGTTGTCGCGCGCGGAGGCGGCGCGGAGGTCGTGTTCTTCGGCTGTCGGGCCGCCGACGGTGACATCATGACCTCCGGCGTGCTTGACCGCGTCTCTGAGTGGTCCGATCACGTCGAAGGCGCTGGTCGAGTAGGGGTCGGCGGCGAGCGTGACCGAGAGCTTCGTGCCTGGTGGTCCCGGCTCGGTGCGTGACGAGACGCCTGCGACGCCGGGGACGCCCGTCGCGGCGTTGGCGACGGCCGTGACGCGGGCGGCGTCGGGGACGATGACGACGGTGGGCGCGTTGGATCCGGCGGGGAATGATTGGGAGATCAGTCGCTGTCCGCGCACGGCCTCGGGTTCTCCGCGGAACGAGTCCGCCGTGGTGAGGTCGGTGGAGAACGAGGCCAGTCCGGTCGCGAGCACGAGCAGGATGGCGAGGCTGCCGAGCCAGGTCGCTCGGGGCCGGCGGGCGATGCGATCCCCAAGCCGCCGCCAGCGGCCATGTGTCGCGTCTGTCCCCGGGTCACCGGGGTGTGGCACGAATGGCCAGAAGGCGCGTCGCCCGCCGATCAAAAGCAGCGCCGGCAGCAGCGTCAGCGACGAGATCATCGCCAACCCCACCCCGACTGCGGACAAGGGGCCTAGTCCGGCCGTGGAGTTGACCTCTGCGAGCGTCACGACCAGCAGTGCTGCGATGACGGTTCCGGCGGAGGCGACGATCGCGGGCGCTGCGCCGGCGAGCGCGAGGCGCATGGCCTGGTAGGTGCTCTCGTTGCGGCGCAGCTCCTCTCGGTAGCGGGCGACCAGGAGCAGGGCGTAGTCGGTGCCCGCGCCGAACACCAAGATCAGCGCGATGCCGGCGGTCTGCCCGTTCACCGTCACTCCAGCCGTTGTCAGTGCGTAGCCGGCCGCTCGCAGCAGCTGCTCAGCGGCCACCACCGAGAGGATCGGGATGATCCAGAACACCGGGCTGCGATAGATGAGCACGAGCAGTACCAGCACCAGCACAAGCGCGGCGGCGAACAGGGTGGTGTTGATGCCGTTGAACACCTTGATGGCGTCGGTCGAGTACCCGGCTGGACCCGACACCTCGACTTGGAGGCCGTCACCGCGCTCGGCGTGCGCGCGGGCTCGGATCTCGTCCACCGCCGAGGTCAACGCGTTGGCGTCGCCGGACACGGCGAGTGGGGTGACCACGAGCGCAGATGTCCCATCTTTGGATGGCAGCGGTGGTGATGTCTGGCGGGAGTGCGCCACCGGGTCTGAGTTCAGTTTGTCGGCGAATGCGGCGATCGCCTGGCGGTCAGCCGCCGTCAGACCACCATCGCGGCGAAACACCGTCACGGCAGGTGTCTCGGCTCCCGAGGGGAACTGGCGTTGCTGGTCGAGCGAGCGCACCGACTCCGCGCCACCGGGAAGAAACGCGGACGGGTCGTTCTGCTGGGCGTTCTGGAACCTCGTGCCCAGCGGCGCGGCGACGGCGATCAGGACGAGCGCGACCCCAAGCACCAGCCAGCGGCGACGCCGGCCGACTGAGATCGCACACAGAAACGACGTCACGCCACGCCGCTCGCTGCGATCGCGGGGTTGTGCGGCGGTGATGGCTGCCTCGGCGGCCGCGTCGAAGCTCGTCAGCTCAAACGGCACCAGGCAGTGCAGGCGGTTGTCGTGGGCGATCGTCGGGTTGCGCAGTCCGTCGATCAGTGGTCGGGCGACGCTGGCCTGGACCGGGGTGACGAGCCGCAGCCAGAGCGACGAGAGCCGAGGGGTGAGGAGGGGCACCTCAATGATGATCGGGTGGCGGTGGCGGATGCGGGCGATGCGTTCGATCATCTGGCGGTACGTCATAACTTCGGGGCCGCCCGCGTCGTAGGTCTGGCCGATCGCTTCGGTGTTGCCGCAGACTCCGGCGATGTAGCGGGCGATGTCGGTGATGGCGATCGGCTGTGTGGGCGTCGACACCCAGCGCGGGCACACCATTCCCGGCAGCCGGTCGACTAGGGCGAGGATCGTGTCGAACGCGGCGCTTCCGGGCCCGACCACCATGCCGGCGCGGATCGTGGTGACAGGGACGCTGCCGGAGGCGAGGTGGCGCTCGGTGTCGCGGCGGCTCTGGAGGTGTTCTGAGAGCTCGTCGGATTCGTCTCCCAGGCCGCCCAGGTAGACGATCTGGCGGACGTGCTGAGCCGCTGCGGCTCGTGCGACGATCGACGCTGCTTGGCGGTCGCGGGTGGCGAAGTCGGCTTGGCCGAGCGAGTGGACGAGGTACACCACGACCTCGACGCCCTCGAGGGCTTGGTGGACGCTGGTGGGGTTGGTCACGTCCCCGGTCACCCAGCGGACGCCGGTGTCACCCTCGGTGTGCGCCCGGCGGGAGATCGCGATCACCTCGTGGTCGCGGGCGAGGAGGGGGAGCAGCGCCGATCCGACCGTGCCCGACGCACCGAACACGGCGATTCTCATGGTGTCACCCGTTCGATCAGGCGGTGAAAGTAGCGTCGGCTGACCCGTGCGTGGACGCGCGCCTGGATCTGATCGTAGAGCTCGCCGGTCCACGCCGGCGCTCCGGGACGCGCTGCGAGAGTGGGGTGGTAGCCGGCGATGGCCGAGCGCAGCTCGACACGGTCGGCGCCGCCGTGCATCGAGAGCGTGATCGATCCGGCGGCGCGGCGTGCGAGCAGGCCTCCGGCTATCGGATAGGTCGTCGACACCGCGTCCGTGGTCACGGTGAGCTGCGGCGGTCCGAAGCGCAGGAGCGTCGGCCCGCCGCGTGCGACGCGAAGCTCCATACCGCTGGCGCGGCGGCGCGTTTGCACGAGGCCGCGGGTCAGGCGCTCCACCTCGCGCCAGTAGGTGGCTCCCAGAATCCTCGCGCCGTCAACAGTCCACTCGACGATTGGCCGCGGGGCGACCATCCGTTGTGTCGATTCGATCGCGCCGTCGCTTCGCCGCCGGTGCGACGACGACCACACGCCCGCCTCGTATGGGCGCGGTCGGGTCATCGCCACACCCACACCAGCGCGGCGAGTGCGTATAGGAGCGCGTAAGCGGCGGTGAGTCCGATCACGATCGAGGTTGGGGTGTTTCGGACCGTGAAGCCGGTGGAGCGCAGGAACCGGATCTTGACGAGCTCGCCGCACAGCATGAGCACTGCGAAGGCGGTGAGGAGGCGGCCGGGGCCGGCCGTGGTGACCAGGCTCGCAAGCATGGCCAGGTGGGCGAGGTTGTTGAAACAGACGAACACCATCGCGACGATCTCGCGTTCCAACAGCCGGTCTCCGATCGCCGCCAAGAGCCCGACGGTGGCGATGCCGATCAGCACCAGCTCGGCCACTCTGACACCGTGGGGGGTCGACCACCCGGTCGAGATCGACGTTGCCAGAGCGCCGTACGCGCAGAGGAACGCGAGGGACTTGACGCCGGTTTCGATCCAGCCCAGCGTGCCCCACCGGGCGACGTGCCAGGCGGCGGCTTCGTGCGAAGGAGTCACCGTGTGTCCGCCGCGACCCGAGCAGCGGCGGTGACCGGATCGACGTCGAGGAGCACGGCACCGAGCTCGTTGGCGATCCTGCGCGTCGCCCCCTTACCGGCAACAGCGATCGGTACCGCCAACATTCGAACCTCGTCGGCGAGTGCTCCTAGGCGCGCCGATTTGGTCGCAGCCAGCACGATGATGTCTGGTGTGAGCTGCGCTGCGGCTTCGATCAGGGTCGATTGTGGGGTGTCGGCGCCGAGGTAGGTGATGCGCCAGCCGTGGCCGCGCAGAGCGATCCCAAAGCAGATCAGGCCAAGGTCGTGCTGCTCGCCGCTCGGGCACGCCAAGAGGGCGCGTGGGCCGCTCCCGCCGTCCCAGCCGCGGGCGAGTCCCAACAGGCGGCCGCGGATCAGGCTGGTCGCGAAATGCTCCTCGGCGATGGTTGCGTTTCCGTCCGCCCAGCGCTCGCCGAGGTCGACCAGATAGGGCACGATCACCTCGGAGATCACCGTTGTGACGCCGACGTCGGCGAGCAGACGATCGAGCACGGCGTTCGCGCCGACATCATCGAACCTCCCCAGCGTCTGGGTGAGACGCGAGCGCCTATCCTCGATCCCGTCCTCTGCGGGTCTGGGATCGGTGGCCGAAGATGTGGGCGTGTCTCCGGCTGGTGTGGAGAGCACCGCTTCGGCGGCCTGCCGGGCTGACACGCCGGCTGCCAGCAGCTGCTGCATCGCTCGCACCCGGCGCTCGTCCTCCGCTCCGTACAGGCGAAAGCCTCCGGCGCTGCGCTGCGGTTGGAGCAGCCCGTAGCGGCGTTCCCATGCTCGCAGCAGGGTGGGCGACTCGCCGACACGGTCGCTGAGCTCGCCGATGCGAACACGAGGAGCAGGCTCAGGAAGGGGCATCGTCATCAACCCCAGAGTATACACACATTCTACAGACACTTGACAAGACGGGGGTAACCCTGTACAGTCCGATCCGCTCAAGTCTAGTGTTTGTCCAAAGTACGTCCAAGGAGGTTCTTGATGACTCGCAAGCTCCGATGGCTGGTGCCGTTCCTGGCACTGGCTGCGACCATGGTGGCCGGCACGGCCAGCGCCGCCGCCGCGCCGACGGTACACCTGGATGGTGTTCGCACCACCCTGTGGACTGATCCGGCCACCACGAAGGTGCTGCTGGCAAACAAGATCGTGCCGCTTCCCACGTACGGCACGCACGTTGACGTGAAGTGGACGCCGCAGGGCCCGTCGGTTGGCTACGGCTTCCCGATCCCCAGCGGCCGGGTCGACGCGGCCACCCTGGCCGGCCACATCAACCACACCGGCGGCCTCAGGTTCGTCAACCTCACCAACGGCAAGCAGCTGTCGCTGACGAACTTTCGGATCGTGATCGACGCGCATCCGCATCTGACCGCGATCGTCAACGGCGACCCGCAGGTGCGTGTCTCGATCCTGCGCCTCGACCTGTCCAAGGCGACGGTCTCCAAGCCGCTGCCCTATGTCCGGGTCGGAAACGTCGGCGCCTACCTCAACTCGACCGCCGCCAGCGCCCTCAACAATGCCTTGGGCGTGTCGTTCTTCGCCTCCGGCATCAAGCTGGGCACGGCGTACGTCAACGCGCACGTCGCCGGGTAACCAACCCACTGCGGGTGCCTGCGGATGTGACCGTCCGCAGACACCCGCCGACCGACCAGGAGACCCAGTGAGCGCCACAAGTCCCGCCATCACCGGCATGAGATCGATGAATCGGCTACGACCCGTTGTGGACATCGCCGCCGCCGAGAACGCGGTCCGACATCTGCTCCATGCCCTGGGCGCAAACCTTGCCGACGAGTCGCTCGCAGAAACACCCGGGAGAGTGGCGCGCATGTACGCTGAGATGCTCACCCCCGTGCCGTTCGACCTCACCACCTTCCCAAACGACGAGGGTTACGACGAGCTGGTGATCGCGCGCAACATCCCGTTCCACTCCCTGTGCGAACACCACCTGCTGCCATTTCACGGCGTCGCGCACGTCGCCTACCTGCCTGGCGAGCGGATCCTCGGACTCTCCAAGCTGGCCCGCGTCGTCGACCTCTTCGCGGCAGGACTGCAGGTCCAGGAACGACTCACCCGGCAGGTGTCGAGCTGGCTGCAAGAACACCTCGAGCCGCGCGGTGTCGGGGTTGTGCTTGAGGCCGAGCATCTCTGCATGAGCCTGCGCGGCGTCTCCAAGCCAGGCGTGACCACCGTCACCTCCGCGCTGCAGGGCCTGGTTCGTACCGACCCGCGCACGCGAGACGAGTTCCTCGCCCTCGCACGAGCCGCGTGATGATCCTCACTTCGACGTTGAACCCCTGTTCTGATGGTGTATTGATCGATCCAATACTGGCGCCGCCGCGAAGATTCACGAGCATGATCGGGGGCTCCGGCCCCGGCTTGTTGGAGCGCTTCTTGGTTTGGCGGCGGCTTGCGCGGGAGGTCGTCTTGGCCTCGCTTGGTGCATGGCCGCAGGGCGCGCGTTTGCGTCGCACGTCGTCGTTGCCGGGTGAGCAGGCGTGCGGGGTGGAGTTGTGATCTGGTTTCCGCGCATCGTCGGTGTCCTGACCGCCGTGTACGGTCTGTCTGCAATCGTCAGGCCGGAGGTGATCGCGCGGCATGGCGAGCTGGACGATCCGTCCATTCGCCGCTCGGGTGTGGCGCTGCTCTCTGGGATTGTTGGAGTGCGCGACTTGGTGTCGGGCGTGGCGATCGTGGTGGCTCCGTCCGGCGGTATCCTGCTGGCCGCTCTGGCGGTTCGAGTCACGTTCGATGTCGGTGACGCCGCGCTGTTCGGCAGTCTGCTGCCGACCCGGCGGGCGCGTCGCAAGATCGCGACCGTGGCCTTGGGCTGGGGCGGCGTCTCGGCGCTGTCGATGATCTGGGCCGGCTGGTAGGCGATGCGCGTCGCGGTGATCGGCAGCGGAGTGGCCGGCCTGACGGCGGCGTACGTCGTTTCGCGTAACCACGACGTCACGCTGTTCGAGAAGGACGCCCGTTTCGGCGGGCATGCCAACACCGTTTCGGTGGCCGGGGCACGCGGCCAGGTCGGGCTGGACACCGGGTTCATCGTGCACAACGAGCGCACCTACCCTCACTTGCTGAGGCTGTTCGGCGAACTCGGAGTTGTCACCCAGGACAGCGACATGTCGTTTGGTGTCCGCTGCGAGGAGTGCGGACTCGAGTACGCCGGCGCCCGCGGCCTGGCCGGCATGGCGGCTCGTCCCTCCAACCTGGTCAGCCCCGCCTATCTGCGCATGCTGATCGAGGTGAAGCGGTTCCATCGCCAGGCTCGGACGCTGCTGGGCGACGCCTCTGCCGACCGGGTGACGCTGGGCGACTTCCTCGCACAAGGAGGCTACTCGGACTACTTCCATGATCACTTCATCCTGCCGCTGGCGGGGGCGATCTGGTCGTGTGCGCCGGGCCAGATCCGAAGCTTCCCGGCTCGCTACCTGGTCCGGTTCTTTGCCAACCACGGCATGCTGGCGGTCAGACATTCGCCGACCTGGAAGACGGTATCGGGCGGCAGCCATGTGTACGTCGATGCGGTCGTCGATCGGCTGGGCGAGGCGCTTGGCGAGACGGCCGTGGTGGCCGTCGAACGCGATCCGGAGGGGGCTATCGTGACCGATGTGAGCGGCGCCGCACGCCGTTTCGACCGTGTCGTGATCGCTACCCATCCAGATCAGGCGCTGGCGCTGCTTGCCGATCCGAGCCCGCAGGAGCGCCGCATCCTGTCCAGCTTTGCCTACTCGAGCAACGAGACGGTGCTGCACACCGACGGTTCGCTGCTGCCCCGCTCGAGCGGCGCGCGGGCGTCATGGAACTATCTGCTGGAGGCTTGCACAACGACCGCCCCGATGGTTGCTGTGACCTACCACCTCAACCGCCTGCAGGCGCTGGACGAGCCGGTCGAGTACTGCGTCTCGTTGAACCAGAGCGGTCGCATTGCGCCGCACAGCGAGATCGCGCGGATCGTCTATGAGCATCCCGTCTACACGATCGACTCGCTGGACGCCCAGCGGCTCTTGCCGACGCTGTCTGGCGTCAACAACACCGCCTTCTGCGGCGCCTACCATGGCTGGGGATTTCATGAGGACGGCTGTGTTTCGGGTGTGCGCGCAGCGCTGGCGCTGGGGTGTGCCTGGTGACCGGCTCCGCGCTCTATGAGGGATCGGTGATGCACACGCGGCCCCGGCCCCAGCCGGCCGGCTACCTGTTTCGCTACCGCGTCTACATGTGGCTGGTCGACCTCGACCGACCGCCCCGGCTGCCCCGGCTGTTCGCCCCGCTGGGCCGCATCCGCAGCCGCGACCATCTGGGCGAACCCGGCCGCTCGATCCGCGGCAACTTGGACGACTTCCTGCGCGGCAACGGGGTCGAGCTGAACGGCGGCCAGGTGCTGCTGCTGACCAACGCGCGGGTGCTGGGCCACGTCTTCAACCCACTCTCGGTGTTCTGGTGCCACAACGCGGACGGCACGCTTCGCTGCGTCGTCGCCGAGGTGCACAACACCCACGGCGAGCGACACTGCTACCTGCTTGAGCCCGGCGAGCGCGGCCACGCCGAGACCGACAAGGCGTTCTACGTGTCGCCCTTCCTGACCGTGGACGGCCGCTACCGGATGTCGTTCTCCACGCCTGGCGAGCGGCTCTCGATCCAGATGGAGCTGGTGCAGAACGGACGGCGCATGTTCCAGGCCTCGCTGACGGCCCGTCGGCGGCCGATGACGGCCGCCAGCCTAGCCGCGATGGCCGTTCGCCACCCGCTGATGACGGCCCGGGTGAGCGCGCTGATTCGCTACCAGGGCGTCAAGCTATGGCTGCGCGGCGTGCCGCGCGTTCCCCGTCCGCGACGCTCGCCCCAGGAGTGGGTGGGATGAGCAGGCTCTCGGTCCCGCCTGCGCCCCGCAGCCCGACCCGGGCGCGTATCGCCCGCTCCCTGTTCGAGCGGGCCGTTCACGGCCTGGAGCGGCTGGAGGTGATCGCTCCCGACGGACGCGCGCTGCGCTCGCAACCCGGCGCGCCGCGGATGGAGATCATGTCCGACGCCTTCTTCCACCGGCTGGCGGCCTCCGGCAAGATCGGGTTCGGCGAGGCGTACATGGCCGAGGAGTGGCGCAGTGACGACCTGGCCGGCGTGCTATCGGCGTTCGCCACCCGCCTGACATCGCTCGTGCCACGGCCGATCCAGCGCCTGCGCCGGCTGTACGAGCCGCTCCAGCCTGGTCACGAGCGCAACACGCCGGAGGGCGCACGGGCCAACATCTCGCGCCACTACGACCTCTCGAACGAGCTGTTCGCCACCTTCCTTGATGAGACGATGACGTACTCATGCGCGATCTTCGCTCCCGGCGACACACTCGAACAGGCGCAGCGGCGAAAGTACCAGGCGATGTGCGACCTGGTCGACCTGCGAAGCGGTGACCACCTGCTTGAGATCGGCACCGGCTGGGGCGGCATGGCGATGCACGCGGCCGCGACCAGCGGCTGCCGCGTCACCACGATCACCATCTCGCAGCGGCAAAAGCAGCTGGCCGAGCAGCGGATCCGCGAAGCCGGCCTCGACGGCCAGATCGACGTGCTGCTGTGCGACTACCGCGACGTGCAGGGGCGCTTTGACAAGATCGTCTCGATCGAGATGTTCGAAGCGGTGGGCGAGGAGTACTGGCCCGAGTTCTTCGGCATCTGCGACCGATTGCTGAAACCGGGAGGGTGCATGAGCCTGCAGACGATCACGATGCCGCACGGCCGGTTTCGCGCCACCCGGCGAAGCTACACCTGGGTGCACAAGTACATCTTCCCGGGCGGTCTGATCCCATCCGAGCCAGCGATCGCCGACGCGCTGAGCGAGGCCTCACACCTGCGGATCGCCTCCAGCAACGAGATTGGCCAGCACTACGCGCCCACACTGCGGCTGTGGCTCGAGCGCTTCCTAGATCGCTGGGACGAGGTGCGCCGGCTGGGCTTCGACGACACGTTCCGGCGGACATGGGAGTTCTACCTCGCCTACTGCGAGGCCGGCTTTCGCAGCGGCGCGATCGGCGATGCGCAGATGGCGATCCAGCGACCATGAGCTACGCCGGGAAGCGAATCTGGATCACCGGCGGCTCGAGCGGCATCGGCGCCGCCCTGGCAACCGAGCTGGCCGACCGCGGCGCGCGCGTCGCGATCAGCGCACGCCGCGAGGAACGGCTACGCGAGGTGGCAGGTGACCGGATGCTGGTCGCACCGGTCGACGTCAGCAGCCGCGAGTCGATGGTCGCAACGGCCGACCTGGTGCGGTCAGAACTGGGCGGGATCGACATCGCGATCATGAACGCCGGCACCTGGGGACAAATGGACGTGATGGCGTGGGACTCCAGCGCCTTCCGCCACCACGTCGACACCAACCTGATGGGCCTCGTGCACGGAGTCGAGGCGGTGCTACCCGAGATGCGACGGACCGGCGCAGGCACCATCGTCGGGGTCGCCAGCGTAGCCGGCTACCGCGGCTTTCCCTCCTCTCAGGCCTATGGACCCACCAAAGCCGCTGAGATCAACCTGCTGGAGTCGCTCCGGATCGACCTGATCCCGCTCGCAATCGATGTAATCACGGTCTGCCCCGGCTTCGTCCGCAGCGAGCTGACGGCCCGAAACAGCTTCCCGATGCCCTGGATGCTCGAAGCCGACGACGCCGCCCGCCGGATCGCCGACGGTATCGCCAAGCGCAAGGCCGAGATCGTGTTCCCCCTGCCGATGATGCTGGCCATGAAGGCCGTCCGGCTGATGCCGATTCGGCCGTGGACGGCACTCATGTCACGGCAGGCTAGAACGCGCAAGCGATAGCCCACAAGAGGGCTGCTCGCCAAGACGCCGTCGCGGCGCCTTGTCGTGGCAGCGCACCAACCTGTTCGAACCTCGCACGATTCACCTCACCGACTTTGGCGCGGCGGGTCAACCTCTCCCAGCCAGCTACGACCCGCTACCTCGTTGGCCTGCCCGGCCATGACCTGGTGCAACGAACGGCACAACGGGGAAGCGGTGTCCGACCACGAATGATTCACACATTCGCCTGGTCGCTTCGTGTTGCGGGGGCGAGCAGATGTCCTTCACCGGCGCCCTCGGAGCCGTATCGCGTGCACGAACCTACGCGCTCGCGTGCCTCTGGCGGCCAGGCTTCGGGCCGGCGGTACCGGCGGTCGAGGTTGGCGGCAGATGGCGGCACTACCAGGGGTGGTTAGATCGGTCAACGGCCATCTTGTAGGCCGCCAGCGCCCGCTCGCGGGCGGCGGCATGGTCGACGATCGGGGTGGCTGCTTCGCCCTCACCCAGCCAGCGATCGCGGTAGCGGCCGTCGCCGTCGAACCGATCCGACTGCGTGGCCGGGTTGAAGATGCGGTGGTAGGAGGCGGCGTCGGCGCCGCTGCCGGCGACCCACTGCCAGCCCAGCGTGTTATTGGCGAGGTCGGCATCGACCAACGTGTCCCAGAACCAGCGCGTGCCCTCCCGCCAGTCGATCAGCAGGTGCTTGGTCAGGAACGAGGCCGCCACCATCCGCACCCGGTTGTGCATCCAGCCGGTATGCCACAGCTCGCGCATGCCGGCGTCAACCAGTGGGTAGCCGGTGCGGCCGCGCTGCCACGCCGCCAAACCGGCCGGGTCGTCGCGCCAAGGCATGCCGGCGTAGGCGGGACGAAGCGGCTGCGACGGTGTGGCGGGAAAGTGGTAGAGCAGATGGTGGGCGAACTCGCGCCACGCCAGCTGGCGCAGGAACGGCTCGCCCGCCTCGCCCGCAGCCTCGCGCACCGCCCGCCACACCTGCCGGGGCGAGACCTCGCCGAAGTGCAGATGCGGCGACAGCCGCGAGGTGGCGCGCACCGGGTGGTCGCGGTCGCGCTTGTAGCTGGCCGCTCGCTCGCAGAACTGCTCCAGCCGGTCGTACGCGCCCGGCTCGCCCGGCGTCCAGGTCTCCGCCAAGCCGGCGTCCCACGAAATCGCAGGCCGCAGGCCGAGCTGCTCGATCATTAGCGACTGCGGCCACCGCGACGGCGCGGATGGCCGCACGGCCGGCAGCGGCGCGTCCGGCTCGCCCAGCGCCTGCAGCGCACGCCAAAACGGCGTGAACACCTGGTAGGGGCCGCCCGTCCGGGTGGCGACCGTCCAGGGCTCGCGCAGCAAGCCGGCGCCGAAGCTGGCGACCCCAGGCAGCCGCCGCTTCAGCTCGCTGTCGCGCGCGATCGCGGCCGGCTCGTAACGGCGGTTCCAGACCACCGAGGCGGCACCGGTCTCGCGCAGCAGGGAGGCCAGCGCCTTGTCGGTCGGGCCGCGCCGCACCACCAGCTGCGACCCGCGCTCGCGCAGCGAGCGGTCAAGCGCGTGCAGCGAGCGGTGAAGCCACCAACGGGAAGCGGCACCCGGCGGCCACTCGCCCTCCTCCTCGGGCGCCCATACATACACCGGAACCACCGGCCCGCGCGCCGCGGCCTCGGCCAGCGCCGGGTTATCGGCCAACCGCAGGTCGTTGCGAAACCAGACGATCGTGATCACGCCGCCAGCGTAGCCTTCGCACCGTGAGACGCATCCCGAAACAGCTGCCGGCCGCTCGCAGTGCGGCGTCGCCCTCGAGGCCGCGTCCACTCCGCGTCCAAACGCTCGAAATCGACCCCAGACGGCGACTCATCGAGGTACTCGCCACGGCCTGGAACGCCGCAGCCAGGCGCCCTCCCGGTGGTTCCGGCCAGATGCCGACAGGTGCTCGGAGTTCCATCGCACTCAGGCGGTCAGCGGTTGAAGCAGCTGTAGGGCTGGCACATCGGTCGTATGCTCGACACCGGGGCATCACGAGCACGCCATTTGGCGGCATTCGGCGACGCTGGCGGAGTCCCGGTTTTCGCATAGCCATGCGAAATGCGGCCTGGGTGCCCAACTCGCGTGCCAAGAATCCCGCTCATAGATCGGCTAAAGGAAAGCCCTGCTTTGCAGGGCTTTCCCATTCACTGTAGGACCTCACGCGACGGGTGCAGTTCGCGGATATCACGTGCACTCAAGGTGCACTTTGGCGGAGTTCGCGTGCACTCGCTCGTTCGTTCGCCGGCAGCGAGCGCCTGACGTCCGCTGAGGGCGGCGGTGTGGGGAGGCGCGGCCGTGATATCTGCCGCGCGTCGCCGAGCCTCGGTCACCGACGGGTTGAGTTCCGACCAGTCGCCCGCGGCGCTCGCCGGACGGATCCGATCGACTCGTTATGGGATGACTGGACCCTCTAACCTATTTCTTCGCTCATGTACATCACATCACACGTGCCAGTCCCGACCAACACGTAGCCGACAATCCCGCCGGGAGGGACAGGACGGGCGCGTAGACAGGAGCGGAACGGAACAGCAGTGCGCTTGACACCGACCCGACACGGACTGCGGTCTTGGCGCCCGACACCCCGCCGCCTCGGTCATACCAGGCCAGGGTGTGGCAGCCTGCCTGTCGGTCGAACGTCTGGTGGTGCCAGGAGATGTTCTCAGGCAAGATCCGCGGGTAGGGCCAGAGCCAGTCGAGCCCTTTCACGGCGACAACTCCCCAGACTGCGACTAGAGCCACAAAGCACACGACAGCAGCGGCAATGCGCCTCACCAATTGGGTCGTCTCATTCGGCGGCCTTTCCTGATCGATGATCGGTGCTCGAAACCTACTAGGACTCGGGGTGGGGCGGTTCGGCTGAGTGCTTCGTCGGGTGGAGGAGCGGAACATTCGACCCTTCCCGACCACAGAACCAGCCCAAGCTGGATCCAGACGAACTAGAGCTGCTTGATGGCGTGTTCGGCCGTCCGGTTCCCGGGCCGGCAGGTGTCGAAGACGAGCAGGTTCTCGTGGACGAACGCGTGATGCCAGCGCCCGGTTTCCTGCGCGGACGGGACTCGGGCAAGGCCCTGCTTGGCAGCTTGCGGAGTCGAGTAGACGTAGACCATGAAGAGCTTGGTGTTCTCACAAAAGCCGCTGACCTGGGCCTTCTCGACGGTTCGCCACGATTCGGGAACCGTCCCAGGCTGATCCCAGGCGCCGTTTCGCACGGCAATCTGGGGGAGCTTTGTCTCTGCCAGTGCGTCCTCAACGGCAGCGACGGAGATCCGAGGCTGAGCGGCGAAGTCGAGGCTGGACCCGCGCTTTGACGTCGATCCGCAACCGGCGGCAGTGATGCCGATCGCGGTCATGACCAGGACATCTGATACGAGTCGCCTACTGGCCGTCATTGGACGTGTCCGAACTCGCCGTTCCAGATGATCAGCGCGATGATAATGAAGATGATCGCCCCGATGATGACTGGGCCGAGCGCGTCCAGGCGCTCGCCGAAGCCGAGGGAGTACTTGGGGCGCTGTCGGCGGCGAAACCAGGTCATAGGGACACTCTACGACGGTTAGCGCCCCCGAGATCGAATCCTTCATCCGGGCGCGAGAAAGGCCCTACCCACTGGCCGGCGAGCGTCTGTCTCGACGGTCGGTCAGACGGCGATAGGGGGGCGCCCCCACGGGAGCCATCGCCTCCAGCGCGGTGAGAATTCCGTCCGCGCCAGGATTGACCCCGATCGGGGACACGTAGCTCCAGGAGATCGTGCCCTCCGAATCGACGATGAACAGCGCCGTTCCCGGTGAGTCCCACGTCTACGTCGGGACTGGCAGTATCGGTGGCGTCGACAACGACTGGCGTCTGTACCGTTTCCAGCAACACGGTGAGTCTGGTCGGGGCGGGCGTGTGCTCGCTGACGGCGAGTCAGGCTGGGAATGGGAACTACACCACGGCCACGCCGGTCACCCAGACGTTCGACGTCAAGACGAAGAACCTGGTCAAGGACGGCGGATTCGAGAGTCCCAAGAAGCCCGCCGGAGGAGGCGTCGACTACAACGCAGGTCAGAAGATCGGCCCGTGGAGCGTAACCAGCGGAAGCGTTGACCTGACCACGCTCTACTGGCAGAACGCCGCCGGATCCCAATCGCTTGATTTGGCGGGTCTCACCTCGGGCGCGGTCGCCCAGACGATCACCCTGCAGTGGACCGGCACCTACACCGTCCACTTCAAGTACGCCGGCAACCCGGAGGGCAACCCGATCCGAAAGCACATGACTCTCACGGCTAACGCGCCCACCTGGGGAGCTCCGGTCACGTTGTCCAAGACGTTCGACACGACCGGGCACAGCGACGCCAGCATGGGCTGGAAGAGCGGCAAGCTGACCTTCGCCGGCACCGCAGGCGACGTGGTCACCCTCAGCTTTGCCGACACCGACGGCGCCACCGCCTGGGGCATGACACTGGACGCGGTCTCAATGACCGCCGGATAACCCAGAGCGACCCCACTGTCGGACGGTCGTCCCCGAGGCGGCCGTCCGACAACGAGCCGGTCGCCATGCCGGCGCGCGCCCGCAGTGAGACGTCACTGGCGGCGTGCGGATTCACAAGCTGACCGGAGCCGGCCGATTACGCGGTGGTGCACCGTCGAACGCTGATACCCGCCCTGATCGCCCTGGCGCTCCTGGGAATGAGCGTTGCCGGAACGGTGTTTGGTGCGAACGTCCTGCCGTGGAGGCCGCACTACCACTGGCCGGCAGCCCCGAAGCGCTCGCTGGCCGGCATTCACAAGATCAAGCACGTGATCTTCATCATGCAGGAGAACCGCTCCTTCGACTCCTACTTCGGGACGTACCCAGGCGCGGATGGGATTCCGAGGGCGAACGGCCACTTCCTCGTCTGCAACCCGGATCCGATCACTCAAACCTGCGTCTACCCATACCGCGACCGCCACGACGTCAACATGGGCGGGCCTCACAACAGCGCGGACGGTGGTGTCATGGACATCAACCACGGCATGATGAACGGGTTCATGCGATCCGATCGTGCGGGAATGGCCAAGCAGTGCCTGACCAACCCCCAGGGTCTGAACTGCAATCCCAAGTCGGTGCACCCGGACGTGATGGGCTACCACACGGGCGCCGACATCCCCAACTACTGGACATACGCCAAAGACTTCGTCCTCCAGGACCACATGTTCGAGCCGGTCAACAGCTGGAGCTTGCCGTCGCACCTGTACGAGGTCGCTGCCTGGTCGGCACAGTGCAGGGGTGCGTCCAACCCGATGAGCTGCGTGACGAACGTGAAGCACCCCGACGGGATGAATCAGCGCATCATGGCCGCGCTCGGCCCCAAGCCGACCTTCGCCTACACCGACATCACCTACCTGCTCCACAAGTACCACGTCAGCTGGCGCTACTACGTTCAAGCCGGCCGCCAGCCGGACTGCGCAGACCCCGACGACATCACCTGCAACCCTCCGCCGAGCCAATCAGCAGGGACGCCCGGCATCTGGAACCCGCTGCCGGACTTCACCGACGTCTGGCGGGACCATCAGCGAGGAAACATTCAGCCGTCCGGATCGTTCTTCAGAGCAGCCAGGAGCGGAACGCTGCCCGCGATCTCGTGGGTGATCCCGAACTCGGTAACGTCCGAGCATCCGCCGGCCCTGATTTCGGACGGGCAGGCGTGGACGACCAAGATCGTTGACGCTGTCATGCGCAGCAAGGACTGGTCATCGACCGCCATCTTCATCAGCTGGGATGACTGGGGCGGCTTCTACGACCATGTGCCGCCTCCCACGGTCGACAGAGCCGGCTACGGCCTCCGCGTGCCCGGCATTCTGATCAGCCCGTACGCGCGGCGCGGCATGGTCGATCACCAAGCGCTGTCGTTCGACGCCTACCTCAAGTTCATCGAGGACGACTTCCTGCATTCGGTCAGGCTCGATCCGCGAACCGATGGAAGGCCCGATTCGCGACCTGACGTTCGAGAGTCGGAGTCGATCCTCGGCAATCTTGTCTCGGAGTTCAACTTCAACCAGAAGCCCCGGCGTCCGGTCATCCTGCCGCTGTACCGCAAGAGCGACCTGATCGAGCCTCCGGGCTACAAGCATCACGTCCGGTAGAGCGACGCCGCGGTCAATCACCGACTCGAGCGTTGGTAGCCGCCAACCCGATGAAGAAGACGGCGAACGCGACCAGAACGGTGACGGCAACGCCAAGCAGGTCCAGCCAGCCATGGCCGGGGATGAGGTCGATCATGGTTTCGTCGTACCCGTAGCTGCCTGATCTCAACCGTTTCGCTGCGGAGGGTCCGGGGTAGCAACCCAGCGTGCAGAAGCTCGCGGCGATTGCCTTGGGAGTCGTCACCGCGATCGGCGGATTCGTGGACATTGGCGAGTTGGTCACGCTTCCCGCTGCGGGAGCCACCTACCGTTTCGCGCTTCTCTGGGTCTTGGCTCTGAGCGTCGTGGGAGCGATGGTGTATGCCGAGATGGCCGGCCGAATCGAGCTGGCTTCTCAGCGAGCCGTCTTCGAAGTGCTGCGGGAGCGGCTCGGCTTCAAGCTCGGTGTGGTGCCGCTGCTGGCGATGATCGTTCTCAACGTGCTGACCCTCTCGGCCGAGATCGCCGGCATCGCGTTCGTCCTGCAGCTCGTCATTGACGTCTCCTATCTCTGGCTGCTGGTGCCGATCGCCCTGGGGGTGCTGGCGTTCCAGTGGTTCGGAAACTGGACGCTGCTCGAGGATGTGCCGTCGTTCCTCGGCCTGGCGCTGCTGGTGATTCCGGCCGCGTTGCTGTTCGGCGGATTCAACGTCGATTGGGGCGGCGCCGCTCACGGGTTGGTCGTGCCGTCTCTGCCGACCGACGACCACGTGCTGTACTGGGCGGCAGCGCTGAGCATCGTCGGCTCCGTGATGAGCCCGTACGAGTGGTACTTCTACTCCTCCGGGGGGCGGGAGGAGGGCTGGACCATGAAGGACCTGGTGGTGAACCGGTACACGGTGATCCTGGGCTGGTCGCTGGGCTCGGTGCTGGCCTTCGGGTTGATGATCGGCTCTGCCGTGTACTTCTACCCGCTTGCGATCTCGCCGTCGCATCTGAGCCAGCCCGGCCTGATCGCCATTGCGGCGTTCGCCAAGATCGGGTTGGCGCTGTTCCTGCTGGGCGCGTTCGGGTGCGTCCTGGGCGCCTCTGTGGAGGTATCCCAGTCCGCCGGGCAGGCGCTCTCCCAGTTCTTTGGGTGGTCATGGGGAGCGTCGCGGCCGATCAAGTCAGTGCCGAAGTTCACCGCTGCCTACACACTGGCGATCGTCGCTGCGGTGATCATCCTGTACACCGGTCTTGACCCGATCAAGATCACCGTCGTCAGCATGATCTTCGCGGTGATGGCCCTGCCGTTCACGTTCCTGCCGATGCTGATGGTGGCCAACGACGAGACCTACATGGGCGACCACAGAAACGGCGTCTTCGGAAACGTCGTGGGCGTGTTCTTCTTGATCGTGCTGATGATTGGCGCGATCGCCGCGCTCCCGCTGGTCGTGATCACGGGAGGTGGCGGCTAGATGGACGTCGGTCGCGATCTGATCGACCACCGCATCGTCGACCTCGACGGCCACGACGTCGGCAGGGTCGATGACGTCTGGATACGCATCCATGGGGACGCGGCGGTGGTCGGTCCGATCGTGACCGGGACCGGTGCACTGCTCCGCCAGCTCGGAATGGTGGGCGGCTGGATCGGGAGATTGGCCCCGCACGTCGGGTTCAGCCATGCCGACCGATGGCGGGAGATCGGATGGGACGACGTCGACCAGATGCAACGGCCACAGTGTGTGCTCAAACCACGCCTTCGCGATCTGGCGGGGCGACCCGCGGGACATGAACCGGGCGCCGGCACCGAGGTGCTCTACACCGATCTGATCCGGCTACCGGTCCGCGACCCGTCCGGCGGACGGCTGGGAGTGGTCGATGTGCGGACCACCCTGCCGACCCCCGAGGCCGGCGTTCTGGGATTCCTGATTGCAGCCCACCCGCTTCGGCGGACGCTTGGCCTCAAACGATTCGACTCGACCGGAGAGCGGTTTGGAGGCACCCGCCACGACACCCGGTACCTGGCCTGGAGCCCGGACGTCGAGATCTCCGATCGCGCGATTCTCTGTCCCCGACCCCTGACCAGCCTGCCCCTGCTCTCCGCCGTCCCGCCCTCGACGCCGCCACCGATGCCCGACCAGGCGGACAGACCATGAGGCTGTTTCTGGCGGCGCTGTTCGCACTGCTGATTGCCGGCTGCACCGCACCCGGGGAACCCCCCGCACACCCGTCGACTGCCGACTACCACGACCTGATGAAGCGCGAGACCGACAAGACGACGAGCACGATCGCAACCATGCAGATTGTCGTCGGCGAGCTGCGGCGCAGCAGGATCACCCAGAACTACGCGACCGTCATGACCCGCCAGAGCGTCGCCGACGTCACATCCGTGGCGACCGACCTCCGCCAGATCACCGCACCAACCGCAGGTCTGGTCCTCCGCCAGCATCAACTCCAGGGCGTGCTGACCCGGCTGATTCCAACCATCGGATCCGTGATCAGCGATTGGAACCAACCCGCCCGCCTCGCAGCTACGGCGATTCGCCTGTCGGCCGCCGGGCGGCGCACGGCACGACTCAGCCGGGCGCTCGCATGAGCCGCTTGGAGCAGCCGGTTGCGTTTGACGTAGCGATTCTCGGCGCGGGGCCGGGCGGCGAGGCGGTCGTCCGGCGTCTGCATGGGTCAGGGCTGCGGGTGGTTGTCGTCGAACGGGATCGCCGACACCCCGATGCAGTTTCCGACCTTCGGGGAGGCTCTACCGGCGGCCGTCCGAAATCTCGGCGTGCACTAGCGGTAGCGCTCGGATAACGGGTCGATGGTGCGCAGCCCGTGCTGCGCGCTCCCGACCGCCCACAGGCCGGCCCGGCCGTCCGCCACGCCGAACAGCGTGTCGACGCTGCCCGGGTCCGGGCTGGGAACGACCACCCAACCCGTCGCCGTCCGGTGCTCCGTCAGGGTGTACGAGCGGCGGCCGAACTGGCGGTCGCCGACGGCCCACAGCGTGCCGTCCTGGGCCTGTGTGATCGCCAGCAGCGTCGATAGCCCTGGGCCGGAAAGCGGGCTGGGAGCGACGTGCCAGGCGGTGCCGTTCCAGTGCTCGATCAGCGGCTTCACGTGCGGTTTGCTCGTGCGGCTGAACTGGCCGCCGACCGCCCAGACGTCGGTCGCGCTGACCGCCACCACGCTGGAGAGAAAGTTCTCGGTCTTGCCGGGATTGGGCGCACGGACATGCTTCCAGCGGCGCCCGTTCCAGTAGTCGACCAGCGTCCCGGTGCCTTCGGCGGTCTGACCGACGGCCCAGGCGGTGTTCGTTCCGGGCACCGCGGAGATCGCGACGAGGATCCGGCTCCCGGCCGGGGCGGGTGGCGTCGCCATCGTCCATTTCCCGTTCTGGTACGTCTCTGCCAGCGGCCGGTAGAGCTTGTCCGTGGCCTGCTGGTAGTGGCCAACCGCCAACAACGCTCCGTCGCGGAGCCGGACGATGCCGAGCAGCGCCGACTCGATCTCGCCCTTCCTCGGCGGGCTGAGCGACTGCCATCTCGTCCCCGTCCACCGTTCGGCCACCGGGAGCTGCTTGGTCTGCCCGCGCGGGTTGAAGCCGACGATGTACGCCGTCCGCGGCGTCGGTGCGATCACCGTGCGGAGGACCGTTCGGCCCTCGAACGCCGGCGTGTCGACGAGCTTCCACGCCGAGCCGTTCCACTGCTCGGCGACCGCCTCCTGCGCGCCCGTCTTGCCCGACAGCCGGTAGCCGACCGCCCACGCGATGTTGCTCTTAGGCACGTCGGCGACGGACAGCATGATCGTGCCGACGCGGCTCGCGTTCTCCATCTTCACGACCCGCCACGCCGCCGTCGCTGCCCAGGCAGCCGCACACACGATGGCCGCCCCGCCGACCGCTGCCACCAGACCCCGAGTGCCTGACCGCCTCCAGGACACGGTGATCAGACTACTCCCGGGGCGCCGAGACGTCCACCTGCGATCCCGGCAGGCCCCTCCGCAGGTCAGCGCGCGGTGGCCCGTTCACGCCCGGTAGCAGTCTGCGTACACTCTCAGGGCCGGCGCCGATTGGAGCCCTGCTCCGTATGGGGGGCGGGAGCCGGTGCGTCGACAGGGGAGGAACCATGAGAACGCGAATGCTCGTGCTGGGTTGTGCCGTGGCGGTCGTTGGCGTCGCGGTGGGCGCGGCCGTGGTGCACGCCGCCGGAGCGCGCAGCGCCCCGAAGGCAAAGACGGTGCCGGTCACCGTTGGCCCGAGCGGCAACAAGGTGTTCAGCCCGGCCGTCGTCAAGGCCAAGCTGGGAGATACCGTCGCCTGGACGTGGGGGTCGTCGAACCATACGAGCACCGATGCCACGGGACTGGGTCTGTGGGACAGTGGCACCCGGTCGATCAACGGCTCGTTCAACTTCATGTTCGCACACGTCGGCACCTATAACTATGAGTGCACGATCCACGTCTCCTCGGGAATGACGGGCAAGGTGAAAGTGCCGCTCGCGATCGCCAGCACGTCGGCAACCTCGATAACCCTGACCTGGGCCACCGTGGCTCCGCCGGCGAACTTCGTCGAGGATGTCCAGCAAGAGGCGCCGGGTGCCACGAAGTTCACGACCATCGTCAACGGGTCGAGCGCTCTGTCGGAGCCGCTGACGCTGACATCGGGCACGTGGAAGTTCCGGGCGCGCTACCGGAACACCTCGACCGGCAAGAAGACGAGCTGGAGCCCCGCCGCGAAGGTGACTATCACCTAACACTCGCATCTAGCATTGCGGCACGCTGGCACCGCCGGCAACCACGACGCTGACAGCGATGTTCGACGCCAAGTTCTTGTGCCTGACGGCGCCAATCCCGTCCACCCTGGACGTCGTCACCCGCTGGGTCAGCTGATGCGTGGAAGGGCCGCGGCGCACTAGGCGCGCGAACCGACTCTCCAGACCTGGCGCTGCGCCGCCGATACCTAGGAAGCCGGCCGTGTGTCAGCGGCCGCACGCCGAGTGCGTCTGCGTCCGTGTCGTCAAGTCCTGGGGAGGACTCCGTGATCTTCGCGATTTCCAGTGCCGAGCTGACCGCGATCCTGGTGGTCGCCTTCCTGATCTACGTCATCTGCTGCTACCCGCTGGCGCGCGTCGCAGGCCAGACGACTGACCATGCAGCCGATCAGTGGATGGCGTTCGTGCCGATCGCAAACCTGGTGCTGATGTGCTGGATCGCCCGCGTCAGCTGCTGGTCGATCCTGATCCTGCTGCTGAGCTTCATCCCGGTCCTCGGGATCCTGGTCAGCACCGGGTACAACATCTTCCTCTGGGTGAAGATCGGTGCTCGCTTCCAGCGCGTCGGGATGGCGGTCATCGCCGGCATCATCCCGGTGCTCGGCGCCTGGCTGTTCGCGTTCTCGGTGAACCGCGAGGCCTACGCCTAGCTACCTGCGGACGATCACCAGAGCGGTCGGCACCTGCGCGTCCTGACCGGCCAGCAGCCTGTGCCCGAGAACGAGCCCGGTGGACGGGCCGCCGTCCAGGTTCAGCGCATCCTGGAACCCGCGGCTCTCCAGTGTGCGCGCCCATTCGGTCATCGTCAGACCGGGCTCGCCGCAGACCACCAACCACAGCTCGTCCGCCCTGATCGCGACGGCGCTGCGCGGCACGACGGCGTCGTCCTGCATGCGGGTCGCGCCGTCGGCGGTGAAGTCGAGCACCCGCTCACCGCCGGCGATCAGCCGCGGCTTGCCGGAGATCACGTTCACGTCGGAGGCCTTGGGATAGCGGGTGATCGTAACCGTCTCCCCGTCCAGGGCGATGCTCGGCTCGGCAGCTGAGCTCGAACGCACAACCCCGTCGATGATGAGCCGCCCGGACGGCTGCCCGGTCTGCAGGTTGTAGAAGTCGCCGTCGATCACTGCGACCGCGTTCAGGTCGGACAGCCGCTTGCCGTAGGTCATCATCGGCCGCACGTGGTAGCGGGCGTCTGCCAGGGAGACGCCGATCGACGTCACGCGCGAGTCGCCTGCCGAGCCGTGGGCCGTGAAGCTCCGCTCGGTGACTCCGGGGGGCAAAGCCGAGGCGTCAGACCGCGAGGCTACGCGGACCACGGCGACCGCCGCGACGAGCAGGATCGCGCCGACCATGAGCGCGCGGGCGCGGCGCTGCAGCGTCACCGGCCTAGGACCTCGTGGTCAGCCGGACGTAGAAGCCGTCGGCGCTGGAGCGCTGGAGCCTGAAGAACTGGTGCGTACCGGGCTCCTCGAACAGCGAGGCCGAGACCCTGATCGCGGGCTTACCGTCCGTCGACTGGCAGGTGATCGCCCACGTCGCGCGGGTCACACCGCCCGGCAGCGGGCTGATGATGTGGCGAGCGCGGACGCCGGGGTAGATGCAGAGGTAATGCTTGCCGGACTTCGCCGATGCCGCGTTCCTGGCCGGTACGGCGATGGATGGCTGCGCCTGGGTCGTCGGGGGAGCGGTGGTAGGCGCCGCTGCCTGTGTGGTCACGGGGCCGGCGGCTGCAGGTGACGCCGGCGAGCCGCCGGATGCCGCACCGCCCGTGAGCACGAACGCTCCCAGCGCACCGGCCAGCAGCGCTCCTCCGAACAGGAGCGGGACGCCGATCTGCTGTCCTCGAAAGCTGGTCCACCCGTCGCGCACGCGTACCTCCGTCCTCAGCTCCGGGTATCGGCGGGGGGCGTCGCGCGCTTGAACGGCGGCACACTTACGAAATCCTCACCGCAAGAACACACTCTCGCCGCTTCTGGTTCGCACCCTGTGACCATGCGAAGTCGCATTCTGCTCGTACTGGCGCTGCTCGTAGCCGGCCTCGTCATCGCACCGCAGGCGAACGCGAGCCAGCTGGTGACCCGCAACGCTCGGTACCCGTCGCTCAAGGTCGACCGCTACAACCGGGCCCTGGTCACCTACTACCAGAACGGAGCCTGGCACCACACGCTGTGGTGGGGCGCGCTGAACGCGAGGTATCCCGACCACGCAGCGCCCAAGTCGCAGTTCCGGTTCCACATGGACTACTCGGGCGGCTCGGGCAGCTTCGGCGTCGGCTACTGGCAGCACATGAAGAACGTGTGCGGGCCGTACCGGGGCCCGAAGCTCTGGAACATGGTCGCAGGCTGCACGATGACCACCCCCGACCACACGAACTGGGTGCTCCAGGTCTGGCAGCGCCTGATGCCGAACGGCGGCTGGAACTGCTGCCGGGCGGCCGGGCAGGGCGCCTACGAGCTGCACCTGTCCCACTTCTCCAGCGCGGGGTACCTGGCGCACGTCTGGGTCAAGTGGAACTGGACGCGCGGCGTCTACTCCGGTTTTCGCCTCGACCAGCTCTACGGCCGCATCACCTGGCTCGGCCGCGGCTACTACGGCTGGACGTCCGACCGCTACGGGAATCCGACCGACAGCTTCGGCGAGCTGATCTACGTCGACGCGTGGGGATCCCGCTGGGGCTCGGGCTGGCGGCGCATCAACAGCTTCCTGTCGCACTGGAGGTCGGACGGCTCGTTCTGCGACCAGAACTGGCCGAACCGCTACGGGCGCAGGAACTCGCCCGGCAACGGCACCGCGTACCGCCTGGTCGCCGACGGCCCGGGCGTCACGCCGGTCGTCGCCCTGACACGAGGCCACCGCCGGGGAACTACAGCCGCAGCAAGGGCCTGACACGCGATCTGCTCGGCATCTTCACCGTGAAGCTCGGCGGCGCCCGGGTGCCGTTCAACCCGTCGCTGCAGGCCGAGTTCGCGAACGAGCAGCTCCACCTGTTCTCCTCCACCGACAGCTGCCACACCAACTGGTGATCTCCGTCCATCCCGGGAACCGGCCGTCGTGCAGAGGCGTCATAGTGCAGACGTGGCACTGCGGCCCCCAGCTCGTCGCGGCATCATCCTGGTCGTCGGCGCGCTCGCACTCTGCGGCCTGACGGGGTGCTCGACCTGGTGGACCGCGTCGTCTTCCCAGGCGAGCAGCGTCCCGCGGGCGGCCGGAACCAGGCTCACCTTCGTCGCCGGCGCCTCGCGGGCGCGGCAGAGCATCGACAACGTCGTCTCGGTGCTGCCCACTGGAGCCGGCCTGGCTGCGGTGACGCGCGGGGCGCCTTCCGTGACCGACGCTGCGTGGTCGGCCACGACCGGCGACCTGGTCTACGCGCGCCGGTGGGTGACTATCGGACCCGGCGACATCAACGTCGGCCATTACGGAGTATTCGTGCTGCGCCCGGACGGGACGACGCGGCTGATCCGCCGGTGCGGGGTGACCTGCGGGGCGTCCAGCTTCGCGTGGTCTCCGGACGGGCGCCAGATCGCATTTGTCACCTACATCCACTCGCGGTTCACCGGAACCGCGGGCGAGATCGCCGCGATGAACGCAGATGGATCAGGGTTCCGCGTCATCTGCACCGAGGCCACATGCGGTCAGGGACTCGACGACCCGCAGTGGTCTCCCGATGGCTCGAAGCTGCTGTTCTCGAACCAGGGTGTGGCCATGTTCCCGAGTCTCGGGCTTCTCCCCAGCGGGATCTGGGTCGCGAACACGGACGGCTCCGGCATTCGCAAGCTGACCCAGCCAGGTTGCAGGCCAGGCACGCCCGTGCTGGCGGGCTGCGCCTACGACTCTGACGGGAAGTGGTCGTCCGACGGGCGGTGGATCGCCTTCAGCCGGCACTCCAGCATCCCCATCCACGGCGCGCCGCGGTCGGATGTCGAGCTGATGTCGCCGGACGGCTCCCACCTGCACTCGATCTACACCTGCACCGGAATCCTCTGCAACCAGGTCAAGCCGCCGATCTGGTCGCCAAACGGCTCAACGATCGCGGTGGCGCCGTGGGTCGAGCGGCGGTCGCAGCTCGTGCTGCTCACGCCGGGCGGGAGCCGGCGGGTGATCCACACCTGCATGGGCACCCAGTGCGTTACGCCGTCGGACGTCGCCTGGTCGCCGGACGGGAAGCGGCTCGGGTTCTTCAGCTCAGCCCGCGACGCCGACGCCTACGTGATCGACGCGAACGGGAATGACATGCGCCGGATCGGGCTGCACGCGGAGTGCTGCCTGACCTGGATTCGTTAGGCGACCTCGTGCCAGTCATCCTGGTGCCAGAGGCCGATCAGGATCCGGTTCACGGTGCAGAGCAGCGCCAGCAGCAGCGCAAGGCCCGGCCTGCCGGCCGACGCCAGGGCGATCACCGCCGAGCCGAACGCCGCCACCTCGAACGCGAGCCGGGCGCCGGGATGGAGCTCGACCGGCGCTCGCGGAGACGCAAACGTGCCCCACAGCACTGCCCACACCGTCGGGGCGCCGATCGCGAGCAGTACCTTGACGGCGGTGGTCTCGGAGTCGTGCCAGCCCCAGTAGGCGAGCGCGGCCAGCGACGCCAGCTCGACCGCGAACCGGAGCGCGAGGTTGAGGGCCTTCAGCAGCTCCACGTCACTGCGAGGTTAGTCCGGTCAGGGGTGAGACTCGATCAGTGTGTGCGCGACGCGGTTGTTGTTGGTTCGGTAGCCACCCGCTGCCAGGATGGTCTTGCCCGGCTTGGCGACGGTCACCCCGGTGAAGAAGTCGGCGTCGGCCTTCGGATCGACGCTGGGCACGATCGTCCACGTGCTGCCGTCGTACTGCTCGGTGAGCGTGCGGCTGGCGCCCGTGGAGTCGTCGTGAGCGCCGACCGCCCAGACCTGCGACCCCACGGCAGGGGTTGCCACGACGCCGCCCAGGTTGGCTCCGTCACCGGCGTTCGGGCTGGGGACGACGCTCCACTTGGTGCCGTTCCAGTGCTCGATCAGCGTGCTCTGCCCGGCGCCGTCAGACATCGTCCCCACCGCCCAGACGTCGCTCGCCGAGCGGGCTGCGATGCCGTCCATGTAGTCGTACAGGCTCCCCGGGCTGGGACTCGCGAACCGCTTCCACTGCTTGCCGTTCCAGAACTCGAACAGGGTCTCGAGTTGGTTCGACGCGTAGCCGACAGCCCACGCGGTGTCGGTGCCCGGAACCCGTGCGACGTCGATCAGCGATGCGTCGCTGGCCGGGCTGGGAGGCGTGGCCAGCTGCCACGCTCCGTTGTGCAGCACCTCGGCGGCCGGGTGCACGTTGTTCTGCGTATCGGTGTAGTGACCGACGGCGATCCCATGTGATCCCCAGGCGGTCGACGCCCAGCAGCGACGTCTCGACCGTCCCCATCTGAGGAGCGGTCACCTGCGACCACGACGTCCCGTTCCATTTCTCGATCAGCGGCCTGGAGTGCGCGTAGTAGCCGACACTCCACGCCAGCGAGGGCGAGACGACCGAGACGTCGTCCAGGATGTTCTGAGCGGTCGAAGGCTGAGTGACGGTCGCCTGCGACCACGACCCGCTCTGGTTGCTCTCGATCAGCGCCAGCTGATGGGAGAGGCTGTTCATGTAGTACCCCACCGCCCAGGCCTTGCCCGTGCCCGGCGCGGCAGAGATCGCGGTGAACTCGCCCCCGTGTGTCCCCGGGTTCGGAGTGGGCACCACGCTCCAGGGTGACGGGCCGGCGGCGGCGACCGCAGTGAATGTCAGAGCAGCCAGACATGCCACGGCGGCGCCAATGCGAATTGCCCGGCGACGGGCGCGGGTAGCAAGGCGAACCTCCACGAAAACGACCCCCTCAGTCGCGTCGGCCCACTCTAGCCCACCAGCCCTACCCCTAGTTGCTGCGCCCGAAGATCCGAAGCAGGAACAGGAACAGGTTCAGGATGTCGAGGTAGAGGCTGGTGGCGCACCAGATCGCCGAGGACGTGCTGGTGTCGCCCGACATGGCGATGCGCTTCACCCGCTGAGCGTCGTAGGCGCTGAAACCGAGGAAGATCGCGATGCCGGCGTAGGTGATCAGCCACTCTGCTCCGGTGGACGCGAAGAACAGGTTGGCAAAGCTGGCGATGATCAGCCCCAGCAATCCGAAGAAGAGGATGTTCGCCATCCGCGTCAGATCGCGTTTGGTCACCGATCCGATCACGGCCATGGTGACGAACAGCCCCGCCGTGGTGCCCAGCGCCAGCGCGACCGTGCCGGTCGTGTAGAAGCTGACGATGACACCCAGGCTGACGCCCTCGATGGCGCAGAAGGCGGTGAACAGCCCCGCGCCGACGACGGCCGACTGCCGGCCGAGGAACATCAGCAGCAGGAGTGGGGCGAAGGGCAGCAGGATCCAGAGCGTGATGTGCCGCTCAGCCGAGGCGAGGGTGGAGGGGTTGCTCTGCACCCAGTAGGCCGTCATCGCCGACGCGATCACACCGGCGGCCGTCCAGCCGTAGACCCGGCTGGAGAACTCGGCCACGACGGCGTCGGTACGGGCGACCGGGCCGGTGAGGGGAATGTTGGACTCGTTCATGGCCCGAGGATACCGGGCGTCCAGGATCTCGTCGAGCCGCGTGGTTGCCGGGGCGGGGTTCCGGTCGTAGGCTCGGCGCCAAGGTGTCTGCGCTATGCAGATGCGCTACGAGAGAGGAGCGGAGATGTCCCACCTGAAGGTCGGAGGCCTGCTCGTGGCGGGCTTCGTGTTGTGTGCACTGCTCATCCCGACCGGTGCGCTGAGCGCCGCCCCGTCGCTGGTCGGTATCACCGACAACAGCGGTACCCGCATCGCGTCGGTGGACAAGGCGCATCAGTTGCTCGCAGCGGAGTCGGATCCCGCGAATGCCGTGGTCATCCGGGCCACCGTCAACGGCACCAACTGCGGCCTGATCTACACGGTGCCCGCAGGCAAGGCGCTGGTGCTTCAGAGCGTCACCCTGGCGGCATCGTTCACGGGAACGGGAACCGGCACAGGGGAGCTCGTTGTCTACTCGGGCCCCAGCTGTAGCGGCTCGATCTGGGCCCTTGCGTACTTCTCGCAATCAGCGGGCACCAGCCAGACCATCAACGAGAACCTCAGCTCGGAGGCGGTAATCCCCGCGGGCACGCAGGTGGATATGTTCGAGCTTCCGAGCCTGACGTCCTCGAACGCCCTTCTCTACGGCTACCTCGTGCCGGCGTCTGCCGCGCCGGCAGGTGCTCACTACACCGGCAACTGAGACGACGGCGAGCGAGCCGGCGGCGGGCCGTTTACCGCCGCCGGCTCTGACAGAAACCGCGGGCGCTCCTAGTCGTCCATCGCGCCGATGGTCAGCCCGTAGATCACCATGCCGTTCATGAGCAGGCCGATCAGCGCGGCAAACGGCGCCGAGAAGAGGAACAGGAACCACAGGAGGGTTGCGCCCATGGCAACCAGGAGACCGAGAAGGCTCCCGGATCCCTTGCGCGCGAATACCAGCAGGGACGCCGTTGCCTGGACGACCCCGACGATGAGAATGATCCAGCCCCACGTGCTGATGTTGGACACCACCATCTGGTGGTGGAAGAAGTTGCCCCTGTGAACTGCGGTCGCGCCGGTGATGATGTTGAAGGATCCGGCGATCAACAGCCAAACGGCGGCGAACACGGTCCACCCGGTCATCGGTTCGGGTTCAGCTCTGGACGACACCTGCCACTCCTTTCCCCGGTTTACAGACGGGTTCGGCTTCGACCCACCGGTGCCGAGTCCTGCTGCTCGCGGGTCTCAGCACGGCCTGTGCAGGTGCCTCCCGGGGAAGCGGTTGAGGGCTGCCGCCAGCGTGGGGAAGTGCACGAGGTACCGCTTCGAGAGCGACCGCCACTCGGAGTCGTCGGCGCAGTAGACGGTGTAGGCGCTGGGATACGACGAGGCGTAGTAGCCGCCGGCGCTCGACCCGCCGGCGCTGGTGCCGCCTCCGTCGTCGGAGTACTTCGAGTGGGCGAGCGGGACCGGCGAGACGTATCGCCTGTACGCGGCGACCCAGTTGGCGGCCTCGATCTGCTGGGCCGCCTTCAGGCGCAGCCTCCCCTGGCATACGAGGTCGTGCAGCGCGTTCTCGACCTGATCCTTGGTGCGGGCTCCCCACCTCCCGGCGTACGGCTCGGGCCACAGGTTGCGGATGTCGTTCGAGCCCCCGATCTCGAGCGAGATCAGGTGGTCGACCTCGTGTGCGTAGGGCACGTCGACCACGCCGTAGCGGCGGTAGGCGTCGAGCTTCTCGCTCTCGGGCACGTCGCGAGCCGACTCCGCGTACCCCGGTCGGCAGATCTGGGCTGCGGTGACCGGCAGGGCAACACCGGGGGTCAGCCGGTGATCGGGCACGTCGACCTGCGGCACGGTCGTGGTGCGGACCGGCGGTTTGCGGGTGTGGTGCCCGGCCGTCTTTCGCCGCTTGTGATGCGGGGACGGGGTGGAGGCGGTGGGGCTGGTTGCGGCTTGCGGCGTGCTGCCACCGGTGCCGGGCGCGCTCCCGGCACCCGAGCCGGCGCAGCCGCCCAGGAGCAGAACAGCCGTGACCGCGGCGACCGAAATATGGGCAGGCTTACCGATCCGCAATTCGATCCGGCCCTCGTGCCGTTACGCTCTGCAAACTTGTCCAACGAGGAGGAGCAATGGAAACGTACGTGATCCTGCGCCGAGGAGGCTGGGGGACGGGCGATGAGCTGGCAGAAGCCGCCGCCCGCTCAACCGCCGAAGGGGATCGGATGTCCGACGACATCCGCTGGATTCGCAGCTACGTGACGGCGGAGCCGGACGGCCGCGTGGGGACGGTCTGCATCTACCAGTCAACCAGCCCGGAGGCGATCCGGCGCCACGCCGAGGCCGCAGGACTGCCGGTCGACGAGATCGTACGGGTAGCCGACACCGTGATCGTGCGCCCCGACCCGGTACCCGAGGCGACCGCGTAGGGCTGGGTGCACCCGGCTTGGCGCTGTCGCCGCCGGCCGCGTGGGGCTCGTGGCGCCACTGCGCAACGCCGGTCATGGGCGTAATCTGGTTGTGTGGTAGCCACGCGACTGATCGTCGGCGCCGCGACCGTCGCCATTTCCGTGGCGATCCTTGCCGGGGCAGGTGATCGCGCGCCTGCTCACCGGATCCCGGCGCGCGTCCACAGCACCCCGCAGACTCGCCTGATCACGCGTATCGAGGGCTTCACGGCAACGCCCGTCCGGCGCGTGCCGGTCTCCGCTCCGCCGGCCTCGCTGGCCTGGGGATACGGCGCGCTCTGGGCGCTCAGCGGGAATGACGTTCTCCGCATCACGACGCAGCCGCTTCGGGTGCGTGCGTTCGGGGCGGTGAGCAAGCCGTGCGAAAACCGGCAGATCGCGACCGGTCTGGGCGGCGTCTGGTTCGTCAGCGGCAACTGCTCGGAGCCCGGCACGCTGTCGGAGCTCAACCCCGCCAGCGGTCGTGTGATGTGGCGGGTGAGCATGCCGACGCTGCTCGGCGGAGTGGCGGTGCCCGATCGCGGCGACGAGCTGCTGGTGACGGCGCTGAACGGCGGCACCGGCTACCCGGCGTTTCTGGTCTCGCGGAGAACGCATCACGTCACCGCGCTGCAGGGAATCATCGACGGGCCGGTTGGGTCGGGTGCGACCACGGAGGGACTGTCGACCGTGATCGACACCCCCTACGGCTACTGGGCGGACTCGGGCGGATACGGCGGCGTGGTGCGAATCGTGCCCGAGCCGCCCAGGCTGAACGCGGCGGCGTTCTACGACAACCTCGAGGACGTCGCGGTTGCGTTCGGCGACGGGGCGGTCTGGGCGGGGCTGGGAAACCAGGTTCTGGAGCTCGATCCCGACAGCGGGGACGAGATCGGCCCGCGGCTGGCTCCGCCGGGCGTGGTCACGGCGGTTGCCTACGGCGCAAACGGCGTCTGGATAGCGACCGGTCTCGGCCGTCTCTACCGCTTCGCCCCTGGTGACCCGTCGCTGGAGCTGGTCGCGCGGCTGCCGTGGGCGGCGACCTCGCTGGCGATCGGCGGCGGGTACGTCTGGGCGTCGAACGTCAGCTCGGGCGCTATCGAGCGGGTCGGGCCGCTGCTGCCGGCTTAGAACCCAGGTCCCTAGTGAACGGGTTTGAGCGATCGCGCGATCGCGATCATCTCGTCGTTCGTGAGGTCGTCCAGCAGGGTGTTGCTGACCCAGTACGCGACGCCGTTCTCGGTGAACGAGACCGTCTGCAGGTGGCTGCCGTTGAAGAAGAACTTGTACGTTCGGCCGTCGAGATGCCGGTAGGCGTTCGGCGTTGCCAGCAGTGGCGCCGCGGTGAACTTCGTCTCCTCGATTCCCCAGTAGCCGTTGACCGCCTGGTCGTAGAAGACCGCGTACATCGAGTTCGCGCCACCGCCGGCGGCGGGGATGTTGTACACCCGGATGGGCTCGTTCGACGAGCCCTGACAGGCCAGCGAGCCGGCGCCGGCCGGCGTCGGCACCCACGGGCAGAACGTCGAGTTCGCCTGCGCCAGCGTCGGATAGAGCACCGGGAAGTGGACATACCGCTTCGCGGAGGCGAAGTCGGACGCGTACTCGGTCGACGCGGTGAGGGTCGTCGGCAGCGTCGGCTTGGACGGCGCCTTCGGCGCCTGGATGGCGACCGTGCCCTTGAACGGCTTGCCGAGCTCGACGGCGATGTCAGCCTTGGGCCCTACACCGGACAGGTGGACACGGTCGAGCGGCCGCATGGTGGTGGTCCCGCCGAAGATCTTGACCAGGTCGGCCGCTGCCCGCTTCCCAGCCGGGCGGTAATAGACCCACGTGCGCTGGTGATTGAAACTCGGGGCGTTGCCCGCGATATGTGCCCGGTAGCCCCACTTGACGAGCTGTCCGTCGGCCTTGCCGGCGATGCCGGGTCGGCCACTGCCGTTGACGATCGCGACCCGGATCGACGACGGTGTGATGGCCGGCTTGAACGCCTTGTGCGGCTTGCCGGTGTTGCCAGGCAGGCCCTTGGTCGGGCTCCCGATCAGCCAGGGATGCTGCCACTGGTACAGGGCCGGCCTGAGGTTCGAGACCTGCACGGCCGATGCGCCGCCGGCCGCGGTGAACGACGACCAGTCGAGGTGGACGCTGACCACGCGCGACCTCGCGGAGTACGCGGTCGATGCGAACCGCTCGAGCGTGGAGAGCGACGGCGACTTCCCGCCCGACCCGATGATGCTCACGCTGTGTGAGATGGCGTCGAGCATGTCGTTGATGAACGGGAGGTCGGTGAGGCTGATGCCCTTGAATCGCGCGGACGCGCGGGCCTCGAAGGCGCGCAGGAAGGTCTGCTGGCGGGCCTGCCGGTGGAAGTCGTCGTCGGTGTGCCGGTATCGAGCGAAGGCCAGCGCATTGGTGCCGTTCAGCTGCTGGTAGCCGGGCTTGATATCGATCTCCGACCAGGCGTCGGCCTGCGAGTTCGCGGGCGGGTTGTAGTAGTACTGGTCGACGTTGACGTAGACGCCGCCGAGGGTGTCGACCAGCCGCTGGAAGCCAGAGAAGTCGACGTTCAGGAGGTAGTTCGGCTTGATGCCGGTCACCGACTCAACCGTTTTCAGCGCCAGGGCGTTGCCACCGTCCGAGTAGGCGCCGTTGATCTTCGAATAGCCCACGCCTGGGATGTCGACCCAGAGGTCGCGGGGGATCGAGAGCAGTGAAACCATGTGGTGCTGGGGATCCATCCGCGCGAGCATCAGCGTGTCGGACAGCCCGTTCGTACCGGTCGCCCCGTTCGCCCGGTGGTCGGAGCCGATGATCAGCGCGGTGATCGGGCCGTGGGTGGGAGGCACCGAGCCCAGCTCGTTCGAGGTCTTCTTGTCGCTGGGGGCGAGCACCGTCATCCGGCCGAGGTCTGCCCGCACCTTCTTCACCTCATAGCCCACGGCGACCGCAGCCACGAGCAGGATCACGCCGACGACGCCGAGCGTCCACCTCGCCCAACGCGGAAGCCGGCCGAACAGCCTGCCGCCACGCGGCCGCCGCGGCGGCTTGCCGCCGTAGATCGACATCTTGGGCTTTGGCTTCGTACCGGGTGGGCCGGGACGGCTCGGCTGCCTCGGGGGCGTGGTAGTGGGCACAGACCTCCTTCGACCGGCGGACCCAGGAACCGGAGTCGCCGGATTATAGGGCCGAGGCGACGGGACGGCATTACCCTTCGCCGCTCGTTCTCATTCGCCTCCAACACGGCAGGTGAGCGACCTCACCCGGCGCACGTGGCCCATTAAAACACCGGCGCCAGACCCGAGAGGACGGAATGCAAGGGGTCTGGCGCCGGGTTGGGGGGGTTGTGCCTTGAGCCACACGGTGAATCAATCCACAGGCCGGAGTCAAGCCATCAGCGTGTTTTCCCCAGCTGGAATGTCGCAACGTGCGGGATTCAGCTCGACCTTTCACACCAGAATCCCCAGCCCGGATCGTCACGATCCCCAGGTGGTGTGGAAAACCGTTCGCGGCACCCAATACGTTGTCAACCGCGCGCGTCTACCCTGCGGACGTGGTTCGAGGCCTTGCACTGGCACCGCTGAGGCACCGCCCCGGTCCCGCCCTCGTCTGCGGAGCGATGGGCGCGCTGGTTGCCGCGGCCGTCTGGCTGGTCGGCCTCTTCGGCGGCGACGCCCCTGCCCACCTGTTCCAGACCTGGCTCTTCAGCCATGCGTCGTTCCAGCTCTGGAACAACGACTGGTACTCGGGTCGCTACGACTTCATCTCCTACAGCCTTCTCTACTACCCACTGGCGGCCGTGGTGGGGGAGCGGGCGCTGACGGTGGTTGCGGCGTTCGTGCTGGCCGGTTCGTTCTGCGCGGTCGTCGAGCGGCAGTGGGGGCGGACGGCCCGGGCGCCCGCGATCGCGTTCGCCGTGCTGACCACCTTCGCCACCATGGCGGCCGGCGCGTTCCCGTTCCTGGCCGGGGCAGCCGCGGCGTCGCTGGCGCTGGCCCTGATCCAGCGCAACCACCGAGCCGGGTTTGCGGCGGCGGTCGTGGCGACGCTCGCGTTCTCGCCTCTGGCGCTGGCCCTGTTGGTGGCTCTGCTGGCCGGCCTGGCCCTCGGCGACCCGCACCCCCGCCAGGTGATCTCACGGAACCGGATGGCGATTGCGGCCATGGCGACCGTGATCCTGATCGGCACAGTCACCCAGCGCATGTTCCCATCCGGCGGGTGGTACCCGTTCACCCTCAACGATGCGGCGGAGGTGCTCGCGTTCTCGCTGGCCGGGATCTGGATGGCAGGGCAGGCCCCGCGCGCCCGGCCACTGCGTGCCGTGTTCGTCGCCTACCTCGTGCTGAACCTGGCCGCGTTCGCCGTCCACGGCCCGCTGGGCGCGAACACGACCCGCCTGATGTCGCTCGCCGGACTGCCGCTGCTGTGGTTGGCCGCCAACGTCGGACGCCGTTCGGCGCGCCTGGCGGTGCCGGTGCTGCTGGTCGCCTCGATGCTCCAGATCGGCCCCATCGCACGCCAGGCCTACGCCGCCTGGGTGAACCCGTCCGACGCGGCTGCGTTCTGGCGCCCGGCGGTGCACTTCCTGCAGGCGCAGCGCGACATCCAAAACCGCGTCGAGGTGGTGGCTACCGCCGACCACTGGGAGGCCTACTACCTGGCCAAGCGGGGGATTCCACTGGCCCGGGGCTGGTTCCGGCAGGATGACTTCCCGCAGAACCAGGTGCTCTACGCCGCCCACCTGACCGGGTTCGCCTACCGCAACTGGCTGCGGTCGCTGGGTGTCCGCTACGTGCTGCTGCCCAACGCGCCTCTCGACCCCAGCGCGGTGCAGGAGGCTGCCCTGCTGAGGTCCGGCGACTCCGGACTCAATCTGGTCCGGCACTTCGGCAACTGGACGGTGTATGCCCTGCCCGATCCCACCACCATCGTGTCGGCGCCGCCGGGCGCCACCGGCCGTCTGGTCAGCCTCGCCCACGGGCAGGTCGAATTCCACGCCAGCGCCCCCGGCCGCTACATCGTGCGCGTGCGCTTCAGCCCCTACTGGACAGCACCGCAGCCCGGCGTCTGCGTTGCCCAGACGGCCGACGGGATGATGAACGTCAACGTGCCGGACGCGGGGACGGTCGATCTCCAGATGCAGCCTGGGGTGGAGAGCATGGCCGAGGCGCTGATCAACTCCCAGGACCCCTGTCCGGGAACGGCAGGCTCCGGTACCTAGGACCTAGATGGTCGTCTCGGCCGCAAGCGCGGCTGCCAGGGCATCCGTCAGCACCTGGACGGCGGCCAGGCAGTCCGACTCCGACGCCGACTCGGCCGGAGCGTGGCTGGCCCCGGTCGGATTGCGGACGAAGACCATCGCTGACGGCACGTAGGGCGCGAGAATGCCCGCGTCGTGCCCCGCGTAGGAGGGCAGGTCGCCTGCACCCACCCCGCGGCCCTCCGCAGCTTCGGCAAGCAGCTCCCGTAGACCCGGGTCAAAGGCAGCCCCGTCGTTGCGCGCGTCCTGCGAGAAGGCCGCCTCCGGGAACCGCTGACGCAGCTCCTCGACGATCCCGTCGACGGCCGCCACCTCCAGCGCCCGCACGTCGAGCGACGCTCCAACGTGACCGGGCACCGAGTTCGTCGAGCCGGGAGCCACCTCCAGCCGGCCGACCGTACCGACGGCGCCGGGGTGAGACCGGGCCACCTCGTCGACGGCCAGGACGAAGCGGGCCGCCGGAAGCAGGGCGTCGTGGCGGTTCGCCATGGCCGTCGTCCCGGCGTGGTTCGCCTCGCCCTCGAACTGCACGTGGTGGCGCTGGCGCGGCGCCAGCACGTCGGCGATCCCGAGCGCGAGGTCGCGGTCGACCAGGTTGCGCCCCTGCTCGACGTGCACCTCGAAGAAGCATCCGACGTGCTCGAGCTGCTCGCGGCTGGCAAGCAGCGAGTCTCGCGTGACTCCGTAGATGGCGGGCGCGTCGCCCATCACCTCCAGCACCGCGTCGATGTTCAGGTTGCCGGTGATGGCGAGGCTGGCGAACGTCGGGGTACGGAAGCGGGCGCCCTCCTCGTCGACGAAGGCCACCACCGCCAGTGGGTGCCGGCGCCCGACCTCGCTTTCGAGCAGCGTGGCGGCTGCCTCGAGCGCCGCGACCACGCCCAGCGCACCGTCGTAGGCGCCGCCGTCGGGCTGCGTGTCCAGGTGGCTGCCCGCACACACCCAGGGCCCACGGTCTGCGTCGGGCGTCACGGCCCACAGCGTCCCGGCTCCGTCCTGGCGCACCTCGAGCCCGATCCCGGTCGCCGTGCGCGAGAACCAGGCCCTCGCTTCGGCCTCCAGCGGACTCCACGCCAGGCGGTTCCAGCCGGTCTCGGCGCGGCCGATGGAGGCCAGCTCTCCGAACCAGGAGACGAACCGTTCTCGCGACACCTCGGCCATGGAGGTGGGAGCATACGCAGCATGGCAGGCGGGCGTCTCATCCTTCCTGGATTCGCAAATGCGCATAGCCACGCGTTCCAGCGGGCTCTGCGCGGGCGGGTCGAACGGGTCGATCCGGAGCATCCCCACGACGACTTCTGGACCTGGCGAGAGGCCATGTACGAGGCGGCAAACGCGATCGACCCGGACTCGGTCTACGACATCGCCCTGCGCCTGTACAGGGAGATGCGGGCGGCCGGGTACACGGTCGTCGGCGAGTTTCACTACCCCCACCACCAGCCCGACGGGACGCCCTACCCCGACCCCAACGCGATGGCCAAGGCGTGCATCGCCGCCGCCGGCGACGCGGGGATCCGGATCGTCCTGCTGATGTGCGCTTACGCTCGCGCGGGCGCCGGCCGCCCACCCGAGCCCGGCCAGCGCAGGTTCTGCGACCGTTCGGTCGGCGCCTACCTTGCCCGGGTCGAGGACCTGGCCGCCGAGCACGCCGTGGGGCTGGCGCCGCACAGCGTCCGCGCCCTGCCGCGGGACTGGCTCGAGGAGATCGCCCGGTTCGCCGACCGAGAGCGGATGGTGGTCCACATCCACGCCGACGAGCAACGGCGGGAGATCGCCGAGTGCATGACCGAGCACGGGGTGCGGCCGGTCCAGCTGCTCGACCAGGTCGGCATGCTCGGGCCGCGCACCACGATCGTCCATGCGACCCACGCCAGCGAGGCGGAGCTCGACCTGCTTGCCTCCTCGGGCGCCGGCGTCTGCGCCTGCCCGACGACCGAGGCGAACCTCGGCGACGGGTTCCTGCCGGCAGCCGCGCTGCTGGAGCGGGGCATCCCGGTCTGCATCGGAAGCGACAGCAACACCGTGATCGACCCGATTCTGGAGCTGCGCGAGATCGAGGCCTGCGCCCGCCGCCAGGCCGAGCAGCGCAACGTGCTGGTGCCGGCCGGCGAGGACGGCCCGACGGGCTATCTGATCGAGATCGGCACCGTCAACGGCGCACGCGCGCTGGGCCTCGGCGAGGCTGTGGGCGCCGTGGAGGTCGACCTGGCCGATCCCCACCTGGTGGACATCGCGGAGGAGTACGCGCTGGCCGCCCTGCTGTTCGGCGGAACGGCCGCCGCGCTACGACCTGATCCCAACGGAGGCACGTGATGGACTTCACCCTGACCGACCAGCAGCAGGAGCTGCGAGATCGTGTGCGACGCCTTGTCGACGACGTCTTGACACCGCTCGAGCTCGACGCCGAGCAGGCCGGCGGCCGGCTGACGCCCGAGGCGCACGCGACCGTCAAGCAGGCAGTGCTGGCGGCCCGGCTGAACGCCGCGAACATTCCCACCGAGTTCGGGGGCAGCGGGCTCAACCTGACCGAGCAGATCATCATGCACGAGCAGCTCGGCCGGCTCACCAACTGCCTGTGGGTGCTGGTCTGGAGCCCGTCCAACGTCCTCGTCCATGGGACGCCGGAGCAGATCGATCGCTACCTGCTGCCGGACGTCCGCGGCGACCACCGTCACGCCTACGCCATCACCGAGGAGCACGCGGGCTCCGACCCACGGGGGATCCGCGCCGAGGCGATCAAGCGCGGCGACACCTACTACCTGTCGGGCACCAAGTGGTTCGTCACCGATGGCGATATCGCCAGCTACTTCCTGGTGCTGGCATGGGCCGTCGACGGCACCGAGCGGCTGCCGACCCTGTTCATCGTCGACCGCGACGCCGGCGGCGTCGAGATGACCGACGATCCCGACTTCACGCACAACTTCCCCTACCGGCACCCCGAGTTCACGTTCACCGAGACACCGGTGCCGGCGTCGAACGTGCTCGGCGAGGTGGGGCGGGGGTTCGAGCTGACCGCCGAGTGGTTCATCGAGGAGCGGGTTCACATCGCGGCCCGCTGCGTCGGCGCCTGCGACCGCCTGATCGAGCTGGGGACGGCGTTCGCGCTGGAGCGCGAGCAGTTCGGCACCCGCATCTTCGACCACCAGGCGATCGCGTTCATGCTCGCCGACTGCGCAGCCGAGACCACCGCTGCCCGCCTGCTCACGTACTACGTCGGTGAGCTCTACGACTCCGGCGCCGATCCCAAGCTGGTGCACGCGAAGGCGTCGATGGCGAAGCTGATCGCGTCCGAGACCGCCGGCCGGGTGGCCGACCGGGTGGTGCAGGTCTTCGGCGGCCGCGGCTACATGCGGCGCAACCCCGCCGAGCGCCTGTGGCGCGAGCTGCGGGTCGACCGCATCTGGGAGGGCACCAGCGAGATCCAGCGGCTGGTCATCTCGCGCGGGCTGGAGCGACGCGGCGTCCCCAAGCTGATGGAGCTGTAGCGGAGCGCCCGCTAGGCGGCGGAGCTGCAGCTCGTCCTCGCCGGCGGCGAGGTGCTGTTCGATCAGGTCGAGCTGGCGTGCCACCTGGCGATGGTCTCCGCGCGACCCGTACAGCGGGCTCGACGAACCGTCGAACAGCAGGCGCGAAAGAAGGACGATGCCCGCCGGATCGGGGGCTTCGTGCTCGTCCCGGAGGATGGCCGAGATCCGCCGGACGCGGGGCTGAAGCCCGCGCACGGTACGGCGTTCGATGGGCACCGGCAGCCATGGGTCGAGGCGGGGGTCGGTGAAGCGCTCGAGCGTCGTCGCCAGCCGCCGCCGGTTGGCGTGCGAACGGAGCTGCTGGATCCGCCGCTGCACGGCCTGCGGGCGGACGTGGCGGAACCCCGACAGGACGATGTCGTCGTACACGTGGTCCCGCAGGCCCTTCAGGTGCGACGCCCATACCGCTACGACAACGACGCCCAGCACTGCGACAGCGGCGGTCAGCTCACCGGTCAGCGGCCTGGCGAACCCAAGATCGACCGAGATGGGTGCGCAGACCAGCGCCATCAGCAGCAGCGAGCAGACCGAGAACGCGAGCGAGCGCAGGCGCTCGTCGAGGGAGGTCAGCTTGACCGTGAATTCGCTCGGAGACATGGATTCGACGACATTTCGCTTGACATCCTGTACCAAAAGGGTGGTCGGTTTGCGGTAATGGTCCCTACGCCGAACCGGGGATGAGATACCGCAGACCGTCTATGGCGTGGCCTGGAGAGCCTGGCGAGCATGCAGGCACTCCCGAGGGGATGGAGCGCCCATGGATCTCGCCAAACCGAACCGTACTGCCGTCAACCCGATGCGCGCCGCACTCGACCTGCTCGATTCGGGCGTCTGTGTGTGGTGCGAGTCAGCGCCGGCTGCGCTCACGTCCTACCTGTGCGATTCGTGCCGCACCCAGGATCCCGACGGCATGATGCGAAAGCCCCAGCGCCCCGTCGAGGTGCGCGCCGGGGACACGGCAGCCTGACAACTCCTGCCGGTTCGCACTGCCTCATCGGCCGTTAGGCCGGTACCCTTGGTCGTGTGAGCGAAACGAGTGTGGGCGCGGACGCGCCGGTCACGCCACCCCTTTCGGCGCCGCGGCGCCCGCACTTCGTCGTTGACCTGATCTCGTTCTGCTTCGTCCTGCTGCCGATCATCGCGGGGCTGTGGATGGCCCGCCACGGCGGCGGCTACACCATCGACGAGTGGGGGGCCTGGGCGGTGGTGATCGCCCTCGCGCTGGCCGTCAGCCTGGTCGCGCTGCCGGTCCGGCTGAAGCCGCTCGCGTACGTGCCGGCCGGCTGTCTGTTCGGCCTTACCGGGCTGGCGCTGCTCTCGATGGAGTGGGCGGCGCTGCCGCAGAACGCTCTGGTGGACGGCGACCGGTACTTCTTTGCCGGGTGCGTGCTGGGACTGGCAACCGTCAACCTGGCGCGCGCACCGCTGCGGCGGGCGGCCGTGGGAGTCGTGGTCGCCGGCTCGGCAGGCGTGGCGTTCGCGAGCGGCTTCGGCCTTCTGCACGGCAGCATCACGGCCGGGTCGTTCGAGCTTGGCCGGCTGGTGGGGGCGATCGGGTACGGCGGCGGTACCGCGGCGGTGATGGCGATCGGCATCTGGCCGCTGGTCGCCTTCGCATCCGACCGGGCGACCTCGCTGGCGTGGCGCCCGCTTGCCGGGGCGGGTGCGGCGGCGGCCATCGCCGCGGTCATCCCCACCGGGGCGCGGGCCGCGGTGGGGGCGATCGCGATCGCCGGAGTCGTGTTCCTGGTCGTCTGCCCAACGCCGCTGCGAAGCGGCGTCATTGCCCTGCCCGGTGTGGTTGGCACCGCGCTCCAGTGGCATTCGCTGAATCTCGCCTACTCCGCCGGCACCGGCGTCTCCGAGCTGCACACGGTCGGCCGCAGCATCCTGCTGATCGCGCTCGCCGGCGGCCTGGTCGCGCTCGTCCAGGGCCTGATCGACATCCGCGTGCAGCTGACGGGGACGCTGCGCCAGGTGCTGCTGCTGGGCGCCGCCGTGGTCCTGATGGCATTCGGAGGGATCGTGGCCGGGACGGTCTGGTCGACGGTCAACAGCCACCCCGTCGGCTGGGTACAGGGGGAGTGGCACTCGTTCAAGCAGCAGGGGAACCCGTACAGCACCACCAGCGCCACCCGGTTCACCTCCGTCGGCGGCGGCCGCTACGACCTCTGGCGAGCGGCCCTGCGAGTCTTCTTCATGCACCCGCTGAAGGGTGTCGGCGCCGGCAACTTCGCCTACATCTACCTGCAGGAGGGGCGCTCGGCCGCCCAGCCGCAGCAGGCCCACAGCGAGCCGCTCGAGGTGGCGGCAACGCTCGGATACCCGGGCGTGCTGCTGCTGATTCCCGTGATGGCGCTGCCGATCGGAGTTGCGGTGCGCAACCGGCTGACGTCGCGTTCGCGCTCGGAACGGCTGCTGATGGCAGGGCTGGCGGCGGCACTCACCGAGTTCGTCTGCCACGCATCCGTCGACTGGACCTGGCACATCGCGGCCGACTCGCTGCCGGCGCTCGTGCTCGCGGGCGCGGTGATGTCGACGCTGGCCGCCGCCCCTCGTTCTGCGACCGATGCCCGGAAGCCGGCCGGCGCCGCTGCGGAGTGGGCGCGCTGGGCGCGGCGGCTGGTGCCGATGGTTGCCGCTGTTGCCCTGGTCGGAGTCTCGCTCGGCCTGGTCGTTCCGCCGACGCTGGCGCAGGGCTACCTGCTGTCCTCGTACGGCGCTCCGCCGACGGTGGCGATCGCGGACGCGAACAAGGCTGCGCGCTGGGACTGGCTGTCATCGAGGCCGGACATCGCGATCGCCCGCGCCGACCTGGGGTCGGGCGACCTCAGCGGGGCGTTACGTGCGGCGCGGGACGCGGTGCGCAAGGAGCCGAACTTCTGGGTCGCCTGGCAGATGCTGTATCTGGCGTCGTCGCGCGGCAGCTCGAACGGCGACCTGACCCGCGCCTACATGATGGTGCGGAAGCTGAACCCCTCGCTGCCACTCGACTTCCGCTACGACGTACCCCCGCCCACCTACGACCACTACTGAGGCTGGTCCGCGACGCGCCTGGCGGCGTCCCACGCGGCGTGCGGTGCTCGACGTGCCTAAAGCACGCCTCCGCTCCGCTCGCCGCTCGATCCTTGCCAGCCACGCCGCGGCCTTCGCCTGAGTCGCATTTGGCGGCGTCCCACGCGGCGTGCGGTGCTCGACGTGCCTAAAGCACGCCTCCGCTCCGCTCGCCGCTCGATCCTTGCCAGCCACGCCGCGGCCTTCGCCTGAGTCGCATTTGGCGGCGTCCCACACGGGACTGCGCCTCAGTCGCGTCCCCGGACCGCCGGCCCTTTAACGACTGAAGGCACGCCGGGGGGCGTGCCTTCAAAGTCGTTTGATGCTTGGCTGCGCTAGTCGAGCGTGTGGCGCGTGGACAGCGCCCGCAGCGCGAAACCGCTTGCGACGATGGCGAGACCAACGACCACATAGAGCAGCAGCTCAGCGCCAGTGAATGGCAGGTTGCCGCCGCCGCCGGTCTGATCGCCAGCGACTCCGCCGCCCGGCTTGCCATAGCCGGACGCAGCGAACGCCGACGTGGCGAAGATCAGCGCGACAGACGCCAGACTGACCAGCGCCAACGAGCCCCGAACTACCTTCCTCATGCGATTACCACCTCTCCTGTCAACAGCGATGAAGCCTCTTGCGATGATGCGCTCCAGACGAGGATACGGGGTGCATCGGACGTATGCAAGACGTTAGGAGCGCGATTCTCGTAATTTGCAAAGTTACCGCGTCGTCCATCCATGTACCCCAGACGCGCGCCAACCCAGGCATCTTCCCTGTTCTGCACCGTTTCGGTGGCGTTTCCTGCCGGGCTTAACGGAATCTTCAAGAACTGCAGACGCCGGTCGGCGTCAGGCCGTCGCGGCCCAGGCCTCGAGGCCGTGGATCTGCCAGGGCAGCGGCCGGAAGATCGGCCGGCGCTCGCGGGCACGTTCCAGGGCTCGCTCGACTGACAGCCCCTCGGTGGCGGAGATGATCGCGGCCGAGACCGTTGCCGACCGCTCGCGGCCCCCGCGGCAATGCACGTAGACCGTCGCCTCGCGGGCGACGCTGACGGCCTCGCCGAGCACCGCTGCGGGCACGGTCGACCCGTCGATCACCGGGAACTGGTGCTCCACGATGCCGGCCTGGGCGTACGCCGCCAGCACCAGCTCGCGCTCGTCGCGCCAGTACTCACGGTCCTCGCACAGGTTGACGACGGCGTTCACACCCTCGGAGGCCAGCACCTCGACGTGCTCGGCGCGAAACGGCATCGCACCGGCCAGCAGCCGGTCGCCGAGTCGGTTGTAGTTGAGCCTCGCCATCGCCAGATCCTAGATCGGTGAGTCGTTACGACCGGTGCAGGTCGTCGGCGATCCGCGCGGCCGCCTCGGCCCGCTGGTCGATCTGGTTGCGCCACCGCTGCTCGAGCTCGCGGGCGAGCTGGCGCTCCCGGCGGCGGTCAAGGATGCGTGCGAATACACGGGGCATGGCTACAGGATGCACGCCGGCTGGACAGAAATCCACGGTTTTGCAGGACTTTCTCCATTTCGTGCCAGAACCGCAACAGAGCGCCGATAGACTGCCCCGGTGCCTGGGACGGCAACCGATTTGCTCGCGCTGGCCGAGAACGCCGCGCGCACGGCCGGTGCGATGCTGCTCGACCGGGTCGGCACCCCGGTTGCGGGCGTGGGATCGAAGAGCAGCGCCACCGACATGGTTTCGGACGCAGACCGCGACGCCGAGCGGTTGCTGCGCGGCCTGATCACGGCCGAGCGTCCCGACGACGCGTTCGTCGGCGAAGAGGGCAGCGACGTCGCCGGCAACACGGGGCTCACCTGGGTGATCGATCCACTGGACGGCACAACCAACTTTCTATTCGGCTTCCCGCAGTGGTCGGTCAGCATTGCGTGTGAGGATGCTGAGGGAGCCGTTGCCGGTGTTGTCTACGACCCCAACCGCGACGAGCTGTTCGCCGCGACCCGGGGCGGTGGGGCGACCCTCAACGGCGGCGCGCTCAGTGTGCGCTCCGAGCCCGACCTGGCAGAGGCCCTGATCGCAACCGGGTTTGGCTATCAGCCCGACGTGCGGGCCCGTCAGGCGGCCGACCTGGTCGACATCATCTCGCGTGTGCGCGACATCCGCCGCGCCGGATCGGCGGCGCTCGACCTTTGCTGGGTGGCGTGCGGCCGGCTGGACGGCTACTTCGAGCTGGGCACGAAGCACTGGGACCGGGCGGCGGGCGTGCTGCTCGTCAACGAGGCCGGCGGCCGCACCGAACCGCTCGATCCGCAGGGCGACACCGGCGACGGCGTGCTGGCCGCCAGCGCGGCGGTCTTCGACGAGCTGCGCGCCCTGGTCGAGGCCGTGCTGCATCGACCGCCTGCGGATTCGCTACACTAAGACTGTCCGCTGGAGCCGCCGCAAGGCGCCCGCTCACCCGGTGGACTAAATCCGATGACTTTGGATACTGAGGGCGACCTGGAAGCGGCCGCGCAACGCGTATCGGCGTGGTGCGGAGAACCGCTGTTACACGAGGGCGAGGAGATCGCCGTCGCGCTGGCCCCCGGAACCGCACGGAGAGCCGCGCTGGAGGCCGCCGAAGAGGAGATCGCCCGCGGCTACACGGCGCCCAGCTACCAGTGGCGGCGTGACTTCTCGCTGATCCTGGGGCTCGAGCGCGTCCTCTCCGAGCCGCAGCCGAAGCTGGCATCCGGCACGACGCTGCGCCGCCATCAGGTGGACGCGCTCGCCGGCCAGCTCGCCGCCCTGATCGCCGACCTCGAGCGGGGCGAGCTGCTCGAAGAGGACGAGGACGACGACGAGAACGGCGACAACGGCGACAACGGGGAGGACGGCGACAACGGCAACGGCGACGCGGAGGAGCCGGTCGAGCTGGATCCCAGCATCGCGGTCGTCGCTGTTTCAGACGATGACGAGCCCGAGCCGGCGCCGCTCGACAGCCACAGCGATCCTGGCGCCCGCCGCCGGTTCCGGTTCAAGCATCCGACCGCCTCGGGCAAGACGATCGCCGCCGCCGGCTTCGTCGAGGCCGCTCGCACCACCGGCGTCCTCATCCTCACGCACCGCCGCCTGCTGGTCGACCAGTTCACCCGCGACCTGACCAAGGAGGGCTACGGCGGCCGCCTGCATCCCGCCGTGCTCCGCGGGGAGCCCGATCCGCCGACGCCGCCGCTCTCGATCAACACCTACTCCTGGTTCATCAAGCACGCCGAGCAGATCAAGCCCGACGTCTACGGCGTGGTGGTCTGCGACGAGGCCCACACGGCACTGGGCGACAAGACGTCGGCAGCCATCCGCGGCTTCAGCGATCCGGTGTACATCGGCATGACGGCGACCGACCAGCTGCTGCAGAAGCACGTCAGCGACGTGTTCCCCGCCGAGGTCGCCGACTTTCCGCTGGCGGAGGCCGTTCGCCGCGGAGTGGTGGCGCCGTTGCGCTGCATCCGGGTGCGGCCGATCGCCTCGCTGCGCACGGTCGAGATCGTCGGCGGCGAGTTCGACCAGAGCCAGCTGGCCGGCGTGCTCGACCTCGACCCCCTCAACATCGCCGCCGCTGGCCTCTACCAGAGCCGGTTCGGCGACACCCCGGGGATCGTCTACGCCGCCGGTGTCGATCACGCGGAGCGCGTTGCCGCCGCCATGCGGGCGACCGGCCTGCGGGCCGCGGCCGTGTCTGGCCGGACGCCGCCGCGCGAGCTGGCCGAGACGCTCGCCGCCTACGAGCGCGGCGAGATCAACGTGCTCGTCAACGCCCAGATCCTGGCCGAGGGCTGGAACGCTCCCCGGGCGACGGTCTGCATGCACCTGGCCCCGACCGCCAGCCGCCGCGTCTACCAGCAGCGGGTGGGCCGGATCATGCGGCTCCACCGCAAGAAGGAAGCCGGCATCGTTGTCGACTTCGCCGAGCCTGGAGCGCCGCACACCGAGCGCGTGATCACCCTGCACTCGCTGCTGTCCGTCGACGCCTACCGCCCTGCCGGCCTGGTCACGCCGCCGCCGCCCCGCCGGCGCCGCTGGCGCCGCCGGCCGGCCAAGCCGATCGTCAAGGAAGCGGCCTGGATCGTTCCCGTCTCGGACGACCCCGAGCGGCGGATCGGCGTCATCGCCAACCAGTGGCGCCTGGTCGACGCATCAAAGCTTCCGCTGGACGAGCAGCGGGCATGGGCAGTCGTCGCAGCCCGGTCGGTGACCCCGGCCGACGTGCAGACGCTGGCCGAGCGGATCGCGGCCCTGCAGCCCGAGAGCCGCGAGCTGTTCCTGTTCACGTGCGCCGCCGAGAACCGGCATCGCAAGCTGCGCCTGGCCGCTCTCGGCGACCTCTCGTCGCAGCGTCCGAGCCAGACCACGTTTGCGATGGCCTGCCGGCTGGTCGAGGCGGCGCCGACCTGGCAGCAGGATCGCGGCCAGGGTGCGCGCGTGCTGCTGCTGGCGATGGGGGACGGAAAGATCGAAGCCCCCACCGACAGGATCGTCAGCTGGACGTGGCAGCTCGCCCGTGCGGCGCGTGACCACGAGTACCGCTACGCCGGCAGCCACGTCGAGGACGGGCGCGGCCTGCTCGGCGCCCTGGCGGCCGCCAACGGCGAGTCGGCCCACACCGAGGCTGCGGTGCGCCTGGCAACGGTGGCGAAGACCGCCCCGCTGGAGGCGGGCGCCGCGATCCTCGCGGTTGCCGCTCCCCGCCGCGGCACCACGGCCGAGCGCCTGATCGAGGGCGCCCGGATGGGGCTCTCGGCCGATCCGTTCCGGCTGGCGACCGCCCTGGGCTCGAACATTCCCGCGCCGCAGCCGCGCACGAAGCAGGCGAAGCGATCGAAGCAGAAGTCCGAGAAGGCCGATCGCGGCGAGAACGTCTCGTTCAACGGCGCAGTGGTCGGGTCGACACCGCCCGCCGTGCCGCTCAAGCGCGAGGGGCAGGTGGCGGAGGTCGAGATCCAGCCCGAGGTCGCGGTCCGGCTGCGGGATGACGCCGATGCGGTGCTTCGCGAGCGGATGGGCGAGGGCGACGTGCTGATCTGGAGGCTGGCCGGCGACGGTGACCAGCGCTTCGAAAACGCCATTGCCGTGCGCGCGGCGGCCGCAGAGCGAGCGCCGTTGCAGGTCTCGATCGCCAAGATCATCGGTGAGGGGCGGTCCGACCGCACCGCGCAGATCGGTGTCGAGGGCGCCGGGATCGTTGTGCCCCTGACCGCCGAGGAGGCCGAAGTGCTGCTGGACGACGCGGCCCGCCGCGTCCTGCTGCAGCTCAAGCAGCACGGCGTCCGTGGCCGGGTGCGGGTGGAGTTCGAGCTGGAGATGGCCGACGGCGAGCGAGTCCGCGATTCCCGCCCCGGCGCGGTCCGCAAGATTGCCCGCGGCGAGCCCGTCGGTGCCTCGCCCGAGCGCCGGGAGCGCCGCCGCAGATCGCGTGCCCGTGGGCGCCGCAAACCAGAGGGCGAGCAGGTCAACGGGAACGCTCCGGTTGCAGAGGGCGGGGAGCCCGAGGCGCTGGCCGATGTTGTCGCCGTGAGCGACGCGTCGCGAGAGTCGTAAACGAGCGGTTAAACCCCCCAAACGCGGGCTCATTATCGACCGCCCGTTTCGCTACACTCTGCCGCGTGAGTCCAGGTGGGCTCATGAACGTGCGTGTGGTAGCTGCAAGAAGCGACACCCTGCGTCGTTCTGAACAATCGACCAGGAGAGCTTTTCATGGCTACTGGCACCGTCAAATGGTTCTCGCAAGCGAAGGGGTACGGCTTCATCAGCCCCGACGACGGTGGGAACGATCTGTTTGTCCACTTCTCGAACATCTCCGGCTCCGGCTTCCGCAACCTCGACGAGGGACAGAAGGTGGAGTACGAGCCTCAGCAGGGCCGTAAGGGGATGGAAGCGACGAACGTCAACATCCTGGGCTAGTTGGTAGGAGATCACGGGTTGGTCAAGGAAGAGACCATCGAGGTGGAGGGTGAGGTCACAGAGGCCCTCCCCAACACGATGTTCCGTGTTCAGCTCGACAACGGGCACACGGTGCTCGGGCACATCTCCGGCAAGATGCGGCGCTACTACATCCGCATCCTTCCCGGCGATCGGGTGAAGGTCGAGCTGTCGCCGTATGACCTGACCCGGGGCAGGATCACCTACCGCTTCAAGTAGGCCGCTCTTTCTAGGAGGCGCCGTGGGCCGCCACAGCGGTCTGCGGCGCCTTCTTTCTAGGCCGGGACAGCTGCGGCCTGGCGGGCCGCGATCAGCTCCACGACGCGCTCGCGCTCGCCGTCGCGCAGCAGCTGCACGGGGTCGGGATCGCCGTTGACGATGCCCTCGAAGAAGCGCTTGCGGTCGTCGTAGGTCGGGAGCGTCGCCTTCGCCCAGCCGCGGGCGTCGTTCAGCATCACGGCCAGCTCGGCGTACTCCTCGCCGAACAGCTCGGAGATCTCGCGCTTCATCCGCTTGGCCAGAGCCGGGCTGGCGCCGGCGGTCGAGATCGCGATGGCGATCGCGCCGGTGCGGACGATGGCCGGCAGGATGAAGCTGCACAGCGGGGGCACGTCGACGACGTTGCACAGCATCGACCGCGCTTCGGCCTCGCCGAACACCGCCACGTTGGTGTCGGTGTCGCTGGTGGCGGCGATCGCGAGGAAGTGTCCCTCCAGGTCGCCCGGCCGGTAGCTGCGACGGGTCAGCTCGATGTCGCCTGCGCTGGCAAGCTCCTCGACCTCGGCAGACACCTCGGGGGCGATGACGTGCACGCCGGCATCGCATGCGAGCAGCCCTTCGATCTTCTCGAGGCCCACTGAGCCAGCACCGATGACCAGGCACCGACGGCCTGTCAGCTTCAGGCACGCCATGTAGAAGGTCGTGCTCATCATGTCTGCCACGCACCGCTGGTCGCACGCGTCGAGGCGGTGCTGACAGACGCAGGGCTTGCCCGTGTAGGCCGCGGCCGGCATATCCGCATGGTACTGGCGAGCGAGTTTGATCCCGCGGTAGGATCGTCGGCCCATGAGCTACCAGCGAACTGCCGAGGAGCACGTCTCCCACACGATGACGCGGTCGCTGCTGACCGTCGACACCGTCCACACGCTGGTCGAGGCGGCCCACATGATGGCCGAGCGCCGGGTCGGCGCCATCCTGGTCACCGAGGGCGACGCGCTGATCGGCATCCTCACCGAGCGCGACGTGCTGCGCGCGGTCGGCGCCGGGCACGATCGAGGGCACGGTCGAGCAGTGGATGACCCGAAACCCGATCACCGTGGCGAGCACGGCGACGAACGGCGAAGCGGCGATGATGATGATCCACGGCGGCTTCCGCCACGTGCCGATCGTCGACGACGGCACGCTGGTCGGGATCGTGTCGATCCGCGACCTGCTGATCCTGCCGAACGAGTCGCCCTCAGGCGTCTAGTCGTCGCTGCTTCTGGCGGACGGTGAGCGTCCGGCGGCAGTCGATTGCCAGGCGGGTGCTCAGGATCCTCCCCGGGCGCCCACCAGGATGAGCGCTCCGAGCGCCGTCAGGACCAGCAGCACCCCGGTGACGGCGATCGACCAGTTCAGCCACCCATGGTTCGCCGACATCACGAGTACCGGGACGAGCGCGGCGAGCACGCCCACCGCAATCGCCCTCGGCCAGTCGCTTGACGAAGCCTCCCGAGTCGCCATCTGCCGATTATCGCAGTTGGGAAGCGATTCCGGAACCCAGCGACTCAACGGGGGTGCGCTGGCGCCGCGTGGAGGCCCGGCTCTACCGAAGTATGAGCCGGCGGCCTGCGACCAGCAGCCGCACCATCGCGACCGCCAGCCCGATGCGGGAATGGCCGGTGCGGCGGCGCGCGGCGTCGAGCAGGGTCACCCACGGGTGCATGATCGCGAGTGCGATGAGTGCCGCGGCGGCGACGGGGAGGCCGATCAGCAGCCCGGCGGCGGTGGCGAACAGTGCGCCGGCGACCGAGACGTGGAGCTCCAGCAGGGACGCCGCCAGCGCGACTGCGGCGGCGGCGGCCACCGTGGCAACCCGGTGCCGGGCGACTCCCGCGACGACCGACGCGAGGGCGACGAGCACGATGAGAAGGAGAATCGTCATGCCTTCAGCGTAGCCGCCGCTCATCCGTTCGGGGTGGGCGAGATGGCCGGCCGCCGGGTAGGGTTGGAGGCATGAGCTCAGGCATCTTCACTCTCCCCACGCCGGTCAACGAGCCGGTTCGCGACTACGCCCCCGGGAGTCCCGAGCGGGCCAGTCTCAAGCGCCGCCTGGACGAGCTGTCCGGGCAGCGGATCGACATCCCGATGATCATCGGCGGTCGCGAGGTGCGCACCGGCAAGACGGCCGAGTCGGTCACGCCGCACGACCGTTCGCACGTCCTCGCCGACTACCACGTCGGAGGCGCCGACGAGGTGGCGGCCGCCATCGACGCGGCAGCCGAGGCGCGCGCGGAGTGGGCAGCGACGCCGTGGGAGGCCCGCGCCGCTGTGTTCCTCCGGGCCGCCGACCTGCTGGCCGGCCCCTGGCGCGACACGCTCAACGCAGCCACCATGCTGGGCCAGTCGAAGACCGCCTACCAGGCGGAGATCGACGCGGCCTGCGAGCTGACCGACTTCCTTCGCTTCAACCCGACCTACATGCGGCGGATCCTGACGGAACAGCCGATCTCGAGCCCCGGCGTCTGGAACCGGATCGAGTACCGGCCGCTGGAAGGGTTCGTGTTCGCGGTCGCTCCGTTCAACTTCACCGCGATCGCGGGCAACCTGCCGACCGCCCCGGCCATGATGGGCAACACCGTGATCCTGAAGCCGGCGTCGACGGCCGTCTACTCGACGTACTTCCTGATGAAGCTGTTCGAAGCGGCGGGGCTGCCGCCCGGCGTCATCAACATGGTGCTGGGCTCGGGCGCCACGATCGGCGACGCCGCCCTCAACCATCCCGACCTGGCCGGGATCCACTTCACCGGCTCGACGGCCGTGTTCCAGCAGATGTGGCGCACCGTCGGCGAGAACATCCACCGCTACCGCGGCTATCCGCGGATCGTGGGGGAGACCGGCGGCAAGGATTTCATCGTCGCGCACCCCTCGGCCGACCCGGCGGCGGTGGCAACGGCGATTGTCCGCGGCTCGTTCGAATACCAGGGCCAGAAGTGCTCGGCCGCCTCGCGCGTCTACGCCCCCTCGAACCTGTGGCCGGCGATCAAGGAGCAGCTGCAGCAGGAGGTTTCGACCATCCGCACCGGCGACGTCCGCGACTTCCGCAACTTCATGGGTGCTGTCATCGACGGCAACTCCTACAAGACCCAGGCCGACGCGCTCGAGCAGGTGCGCGGCAGCGACGATGCGGAGGTGGTCGTCGGAGGCGAGACCGACGACTCGCAGGGCTGGTTCGTGTCGCCGACGGTGGTGCAGACCACCGATCCGTCGTTCGATCTCATGCAGCGCGAGCTCTTCGGGCCGATCGTGACCACCTACGTCTACGACGAGAACGGCTTTGACGACGTGCTCGACCTGGCCGACCGGACGTCGCCGTACGCGTTGACCGGCGCGGTCTTCGCGACCGACCGGCGTGCGATCGAGCAGGCCCGCAAAGCGCTCACCAACTCGGCCGGCAACTTCTACGTCAACGACAAGCCAACCGGCGCGGTGGTCGGGCAGCAGCCCTTCGGAGGGGCCCGCGCGTCGGGCACCAACGACAAGGCCGGCTCGATGTGGAACCTGATCCGCTGGGTCAGCCCGCGCACGATCAAGGAGACGTTCGTGTCTCCCACCGACTACCGCTACCCGTTCATGGCGGAGGAGTGATGGATGCGGAGGCGACGCAGGCGCTGCAGTCGCTGATCGGCAAGGGGTCGGTTCGCGCAGTCAGTCCGGAGGGCGACGAGCTCTCGTGCAAGGTGCAGCAGGTGGAGGGGGAAACCGTCCGCGTCCTGTTGCCGCGGCTGAAGATGGCCGGCATCGACCAGCTGACGCTGCGGTTCGCGGTCGACGGCGCCCCATGGACCGTTTCCTGCGACCTGACCGAGGCGGAGTACCACAGCTTCGAGGAGGCGCTCGGCGTGCTCGAGGTGACGGCGGCAGAGCGGGACGGCGCCGGTCGCGTCGCTCCCCGTGTGGCCGTCCACGCAGCCGGGACGATGAGGGCCATCCACTGCCAGAACGCCGTGGACGGCAACGAGTACACGGTCCGCGTCGATGACATCTCCGAGACCGGCATCCAGTTCAGCGCCGACCTGCGGGTGGAGCCGGGCGACCGGTTCAGCGTGTCCGCTCCGGTCGGTGGGTCGCCGATGCTGGTCGAGGCGCAGGCGGCGAACGTGAAGCACGTCGCCTACGGCCGCTGCGCCGTCGGCGCGCGGATCACGCAGATCGCCCACGCCGACCTGTTGGCCCTGCGACGCCTGGCCGGTCAGGCCGACATATCAGACACCGGTTAGACCCGGCCGGAGCGACGCGAGCAGGGCCAGTCGCGCCTCGCGCGAGGCGCAGAACGCCCTGAACGCGCTGGCCGGTGCGCTCTCTGGCCCGCCGTCGCGGCGCAGCACGAACCAGGCGCGCCGGAGCGGGGTGCCCGGCGCCTCGACGCGGCGGATCGTCCCCGCTCGCAGATCGGGCCCAGCCGCGTGGTTTGACATCAGCGACACCCCCAGCCCGACCGCGACCGCCTGCCGGATGGCGCCGTTCGAGCCGAGCGTCATCGTCGAACGAGGGGTGATCCCGTGCTCCTCGAGGTATGCCTCGACGGCGGCGCGGGTGCCCGATCCAGGCTCCCGCAGCAGCCACGTCTGGTCGGATAGGTCGTCGACCGGCTCGCCGGCGGCCGCGACCACCATCAGGCGGTAGCGCAACAGCGGCGTGCCGGCGATTCCCGTGCCGGATGGCGGCCGGCCGCCGATCGCGACGTCGATCTCGCGGCGCGCCAGCCGCTCCATCACGTGCTCGCGGTTGTCGACGTCGAGCGACACCTGGATGTCGGGGCGCTGCACCCGAAACCCCTTCAGCAGCGCCGGCAGCAGGTACTCGCCTGCGGTCGTCACGGCCGCCAGCCGCAGCGAGCGGCCGCCGTGCAGCTCGCCCAGCGCCTGGTCGCGGAGGGCGAGCAGCTCGGCGGCGTAGCGGGCCAGGGTCTCGCCTGCGGGCGTCAGGGCGACACCCCTGCCCCGACGGGTCAGCAGCTGCACTCCGAGGTCGCGCTGGAGCGCGGTGACCGAGGCCGACACGGCCGGCTCGGTGACGACCAGTGCCGCGGCCGCAGCGCGCACCGACCCGGTGCGGGCGACGGCGAGGAAGGTGTTCAGCTGGCCGAATGTCATCGGATGCTAAGCCGCGAGCTTATCAAGGCGCCTCGACAGTTCACGATCTGCTTTGGATTGCTTCGGGAGCGGCCCGCCGCGTACCCTGGTGCCGTGTCGCGGCCCATCATCCTCGGTGTCGTCGGCGATTCCGCCACCGGCAAGACCACGCTCACCCGCGGGATCGTCCGCCTGCTCGGCAACGACCGCGTCGCCCGCGTCTGTCTGGACGACTACCACCGCCACGACCGGCGACAGCGCCGCGCCCTCGGCATCACCCCGCTGCACCCCGAGTGCAACTACATGGACGTGATGGCGCAGCACCTGCGGCTGCTCCGCGGCGGCGAGGCGATCCTGAAGCCCGCCTACCGGCACGCCGACGGCACGTTCGGCCCGCCGGTCTACCTCGAGCCGGCGCCGTTCGTGATCGTCGAAGGGCTGCTCGGCTACTCGAGCGAGGAGCTGCGCGACTGCTTCGACGTGCGCGTCTACCTCGATCCGCCGGAGAGTCTGCGCCGCCGCTGGAAGGTGGCAAGGGACTGCTCGCGCCGCGGCTACACCACCAGCGAGGTGCTGGAGGAGCTCGATCGCCGCGAACCCGACGCCGTCGCCTACATCCGCCCGCAGCGCCACGACGCGGACGTGGTCGTGCGCTTCGGCGCGCCGCCCGGGGAGGACGAGTCCGACGCTGTGCACCTCGACGCGCACCTGCTGCTGCGCCCGGAGCTGCCCCACCCGGACCTCTCCGACGTGGTCGGCGAGTCCCACGAGCGGCTGACGCTGACGGCTGCCGGCGGCGAGCAGGACCTGCTGGTTCCTGGCAGGCTCGAGCCCGCCACTGCGCTGGAGCTGGAGGAGCGGATCTGGCAGCACATGCACTTCGCCAGCCATCTACGGTCGGAGCGGCTGGGCGAGTTCACGCTGGGCACCGAGCTGATGCGCTCGGACTCGCTGGCGATCGTGCAGCTGCTGGTGCTCTACCACCTGGTCACCGCCCGTGCCAAGGTCGAGGCGGGCGGCCCGGAGGCAGCGACCCGCCTCTAGGCGCCGCTATCATCGGCCGGATGCGGGTGGCGGTGATCGGACTGGGCACGATGGGGGCGCCGATGGCGCGGCATCTTCTCGCCGGCGGCCACGATGTGACCGTGCATAACCGCACCCGTGACAAGGAGCTGCAGCTGGCCGAGGCGGGAGCCGCGCGCGCCGCGTCGCCGGCAGATGCCGCCCGCAACGCCGAGGCGGTTCTCACCTGCGTATCGGATACCCCGGACCTGGAAGCGGTGCTGCTGGGGCCGGACGGGGCAGCGACCACGCTTCCAGCCGGAGGGGTCGTGGTCGACTGCTCGACCGTGTCCCCGTCGGCGACCACCGAGCTGGCCTCGACGCTTGCCGAGCGTGGCATCGGGCTGGTCGATGCTCCCGTATCCGGCGGCTCCGAGGGTGCCGAGCGCGGCACCCTGACCATCTTCGTCGGCGGGCGCGACGACGACGTCGCAAAGGCCCTTCCCGTGCTCGAGGCCTTCGGACGCCGTATCACCCACCTCGGGCCGCCGGGCTCGGGCCAGATGGCCAAGGCCGTCAACCAGGTGATGATCGCCGGCACCTACGCGACGGTCGGCGAGGGGATCGCGCTGGCCGAGGCGGCGGGCCTGCCGCTCGACCGGCTGGTCGAGGCGCTGGCGGGGGGCGCCGCTGCGAGCTGGGTGCTCGAGAACCGCGCCCGCAACATGATCAACCAGTCATACCCGCTCGGTTTCCGCGTCTCCCTCCACCGCAAGGATCTGGGGATCGCAATCGACGAGGGCCGCCGCGCCGGGCTCGACCTGGCGGTCAGCGAGCTGGTCGCCGCCCAGGAGGACGAGTTGGTCGCCGACGGGTACGGCGACGAGGACGTCAGCGCCGTGGCCCGGCTCCCCCGCAAACACGAGCGATGATCGAGCTGCGATACGTCGAGGGCGAGGAGCTCGCCGGCTATGCCCGCGCGCGCTCGCTGGCGTTCAACAACCGGGTGAACGAGGAGCGCCTGCCCAGGTTGATGCCGGTGCTGACCGCCCACCACTGTCTCGCGGCGTTTGACGGCGGCCAGATCGTGGGCACCAGCATCGACCTACCGCTGGATCTCACCGTGCCCGGCGGCCAGATCGCAAGCGCGGTCGGGATGACGTGGGTGGGTGTCGTTCCGACGGCGCGGCGACGGGGCGTGCTGCGGGCGATGGTCGAGCGCCAGCTCTCCGACGCACGCGAGCAGGGGGTGACGCTGGCGGCACTGTTTTCCAGCGAGACCACGATCTACGGGAGGTTCGGGTTTGGGCCCGCCACGGAGAGGATGACGAGGGCCTCGATCGAGACCAATCACGGCGCCTTTCATCGGTCGTTCCACGACGAGGGAACCCTGGAGATGATCGAGCAGCCCGAGCCGCTCGACCTCCTGCGCGAGGTGCACGAGCAGGCCCGTGTCCAGCGCCCCGGCGACGTCAGCCGGCACCCCGCCGACTGGGAGGACCTGATGCTCCACATCGGATCGTGCTTCAAGGTGCTGCACCGGAACGCCGACGGCGAGCCCGACGGATACGCGTTGTACGACGTCGAGCGCCGCTGGGAGGACGAGCTGCCGCGCCACGTCGCCGACGTGCGCGAGCTGATCTCGGCCTCGGACGCGGCCCACCGCTCACTCTGGCGCTTTCTGCTCGACCTCGACCTGGTGGGCGAAGTGCGGGTCACCAACCGCCCGCTGGACGACCCGATCCGCTGGCTGCTCCGCGAGCACCGCCATTTCATGGTCCAGCACGTGTCAGACGGGATGTGGCTGGCGCCGCTCGACGTCGCGGCCGCGCTGGCCGAGCGTGGCTACCTGTCGGACGGAGCGATCCGGCTCGAGGTCGCCGGCGTCGGCCGCTTCGAGCTGGAGGCGGCCGGGGGCGGCGCGCGCTGCGAGCCGACCCCGGCGGCTGCCGACATCGAGCTGCCGGCGTCCTCGCTCGGCTCCCTCTACCTGGGCGGCGTCTCGGCAGAGACCCTGCTGGCCGCCGGCCGCCTCCGGGAGCTGGTGCCCGGCGCCGCGGCGCGGGCCGCCGAGCTGTTCAGGGCTGAACGCGTACCCTGGTGCTCGACGGAGTTTTAGATCGAGCGACGGCCTTGAGCGGCTCCAGCTCGAACGGCAGCATGGCCCGCGCCTGGTGGAAGTCGGCGACCAGCTGCTCGCGGTCGTGCCCCGCCAGGGACACCACAGCCAGCCGGTGGCTGACCAGATCGTCGTCGTTCTCGGACAGCCGCTGGCCGGGGCGGACGAGTAACTCGATCGTCGACCCTGGGAACTGCCGCGCCACCTGGGTCGTGTCGGGCACCGACCGGACGATCGCGTCCTGGTAGGTGCGGATCAGGAAGCTGGCGGCGACGACGCCCGGCCTGGGCCGCGGCACGCGCGGCCGCCGGCCGGTGGACAGCTCGAGAGCCAGCTCGTAGCTCGAGACGCCGTGCACCGCGCGCACCAGCGGTCCGAACTGCGAGGAGATCCGGCCGTTCACCTCCACGATCCACGGCCGGCCGCCGGCATCGACGAAGAACTCGATGTTGAACAGCGAGCCGTCGAATCCGAGTGCCGGCATCAGTCGCCTGGCCACCGTTTCCATGCGCCGCACGGTGGCGGGGTCGAGGCGGGTGGGGTACTCGAAGCGCACGAAACTGATGCCGTTCTGGTGCATCACCGCGTCCGTGACGCCGACCGTCGTCATCCGACCCTGGTGCATGAATCCCTCGAACGTGACCAGCGGGCCGTCAAGCAGCTCCTCGGCGATCAGCCGGCTGAAGCCTCCGGCCCGAGCGGTGCCGAGCGCCTCCCGCAGGTCGCCGTCGTTGTCGACCCGACGAGCGTGCTGTGACAGGTGGCCCATCACCGGCTTGACGAAGAAGGGGTAGGCCAGAGGCGCTGACCGGGCGTGCGGGGTCGAGCGGCGCGAAGTCCGGCGTGGCCTCGGGGACGGTCCGTGCCTGCACGATCCGTGCTGCCAGCTTGTCATGACAGCGCATGAACGCCTCATATCCCGGGCCGGGCAGGCCCAGACGGTCGGCCACCGTCGCGGCGAGGCTCGCGGTCGAGTCGTTCGAGCCGAAGACGCCGTCCACCCCCGGCTGCTCGGTATCGAGCAACTCGTACCGTTTGGCGATCCGCGGATCGTCCAGATTCAGCAGGTCGCGGCGGGTAGGAGCCGGCAGGAGGATCCGTTTCATCCCCGCCCCCGTCCCGCGCACCGCAGGTAGTGGGCTGTCCCCTCGCGCACTGTCGCGAGAGTGTAGCGGTCGATTTCTGCCTCGGAGGTGCTGCTCCACACCGTATTCTTGCCCCGTGCAGCCCCTCGAGCTAACCGGACATGATCTCTCCCTGGACGACGTCGTCGCCGTCGCCCGTGACGGCAGGCAGGTGTCGATCAGCCCTGCGGCAGTTGAGCGGATGCGCGCCGCACGCGCGGTCGCCGAGCACGCCGCCGCGGCGGACGCCGGGGTATACGGGCTGAACACCGGGCTGGGTGCGCTGCGGGACGTTCCGCAGGGGGCGGCGGAGGTCTACAACCGGCTGACCATCCAGTCCCACCGCACGACCCACGGGCCGCTGCTCGGCCGCGACGTGGTGCGGGCGGCGATGCTGCACCGGGCGAACGCCCTCTGCCTGGGTCGCTCGATGGCCAGGCCGGACGTCGCCGAGGCGCTCGCCTCCGCGCTGAACGACGGGGCGGAGCCGCCGATCCGCGCGATCGGGTCGATCGGGCAGTCCGACCTGCCGGTCACGGCCGAGATCGCCCACGCACTGGTCGAGCGCGGACTCGTGCTTGAACAGGGCGAATCACTGCCGCTGCTGAATGCAAACAGCCTGTCCGCCGGCGCCGGCGCGCTGGCGCTCCACGACGCGGGGGTGCTGCTCGACGCCTACGACTCCGTCGTTGCGCTCAGCCTCGACGGGTTCGCCGCCAACCTCTCGATGCTCCACCCGCAGCTCGCCGCCGACCGGCCATACCCGGGTTTGATCGCGACGGCGGATCGCCTGCGGGCCCTGCTGGCGGGCAGCCGTCTGCTCGACGGCGAGCCGCCGCGGCAGCTGCAGGACCCGCTGTGCTTCCGCTGCATCCCACAGGTGCACGGCGCCGTGCGCGACGTTCTGGCCAACTCGAGCGAACAGGCGAGGATCGAGCTGAACGCGTCCGGTGACAACCCGATGGTGGTCGTCGACGAGAACATCGTTGTCTCGGTCGCCAACTTCGACATCGTCCCGCTGGCGATGGCGCTGGATGCCGCGCGGCTGGCCCTGGCCCAGATCTTCACCGCGTCCAACGAGCGAGTCCAGAAGCTGCTCGCCGGCCAGTTCTCAGGGCTGGCGACGGCGCTCCGAGCGGACGACGGCCCCGAGGACGCCCTGGGCATGATGGGCCTGGGCGCAGCTGCGCTGGCGGCCGAGGCGCGGCTGCTGGCGGCCCCGGTGTCGCTGGAGGTGTCGACCACGACGATCGCCGCCGGCATCGAAGACCGGATGACGATGGCGCCGCTGGCTGCCCGCCGCCTGTCGGAGATGGTCGACCTCGGATCCCGCGTGGCGGCGGTCGAGCTTGTCGTCGGCGCCCAGGCGGTCGACCTGCGTGGCAGACCGGCAATCGGCGTCGGCAGCGCGGCGGCCTACGCCGGCACACGCGCGCGGGTGCCGTTCCTGGGCCCGATGGAGGCGCCGGGGAACAGCCTGGATGACCTCTCGGCCTGGGTCATCGGCGGGATGCCCGCTTCCTAGAAGCCGTCAGCGCGTCGTTGCCGTCGATTCGCGGACGACCAGCCGCGGCTCGATGGTGACCGGATCTCCGGCCGGCGCACGTTCGATCAGCTCGCTCAGCATCGACGCGGCCAGCGCCGCGGCCCGCTCCGTGTCCCAGCCGACCGTCGTCAACGGCGGGCGCAGCAGCGCCGAGACCGGATGGTCGTCAAACCCGACAACGGAGAGGTCGCCCGGGATGTCCCAGCCCAGCTCGGCGCAGGCCTCGTAGACCCCGTAGGCCAGGGTGTCGGAGAGGGCGAAGATCGCGGTCGACCGATCCGCGCGGCGCAGCAACCGCAGCGCCGACTGGCGGCCGTCGGCCGCACTGGGCCCGCAGCGGATGCGACGCAGCCCGCTGCGGCGGGGCACGCGGTGGGGGCCGCCGCCCAGCACCGTGACCCGTCCGTGGCCGAGCTCGGTGAGGTGGTCGAGCGCGAGCCGAATGCCTGTATCGGCGGCAAACCGAATCGACCGCGCCGGCGGGGGCAGCGCGCCGTTGACCGCGACCGTGGGCGTGGCCGTCGCCACGCGCGACCACCCCGCGCCGGCCGGGTCGAGCGGAAGGACGACCAGTCCGTCGACCCGATGGCCGGCGAGGTCCTCCGCCAGTCCGAGCTCGGCGTCGGGGTCGCCGCCCGCATCGGCCAGCAGGACGCGGAGCCCGTGGCCGGCGAGGTGCCGCTGCAGGTGCGAGACGAACTCCTGATGCCAGTAGTCGGCAAGGCTGCCGCCGATCACGCCGACCAGCCCGGTACGGCCGCCCCGCAGCGCCCGCGCGACGGGATCCGTGCGGAAGCCGATCCGCCGGGCCTCCGCCTGGACGCGCGCCGCGGTGGCGTCGGACACGCGCTCGCCCCGGAGCGCGTACGAGACGCCTGCCGGCGAGAGACCGGTGATGGCCGACAGCTCGCGCAGAGTGGGGCGCTTGCGTTGTGCGGCCGGACCAGTCACAATCGTATGTTAAACGATTCACCAGAGAGGTCGCCATGTCCGCTACTCCAGCCCTCGTCAAGGTCTTTCTCGCAGGACGCGCCGTGCGCGACCGCGATCTGGAGCCCGCCGAGCTTGCCGACCTGGCCGGTGCGCTGGCCAACCATCCGGAGCTGTGGCGGCCGCTGGTGCGGTTCGACGCCGAGGAGCGGGTGTTCGTGCGCCTCCACTGCGACGACCATCTCGACGCCTGGCTGATCTGCTGGGTCTCGTCGCAGCAGACCGGCCTGCATGACCATGACGTGTCCGGCGGTGCCGTGCGCGTGGTGGAGGGGCGGCTGACGGAGGACCGGCTGGTGCTCGGCGGCGGCGTTGCCACTGTTGAGTACGAGGCCGGCCAGGGGTTCCGTTTCGACGCTTCGCGGATCCACGACGTCCGTCACGCCGGCGACGCGCCCGCGGTCTCGCTCCACCTGTACTCGCCCCCGCTGCTGCGGATGGGGCTCTACGAGGTGGGAGAGGACGGGTGGGTCGCGCGCCGCTCGGCCAGCTACTTGGAGGAGCTACGCGCGACCTGACCCCTGCGTAGCGCCTGCTCGAGCGCCCGCGCCGTCGCCTCACGGCTGGAGGCGTGGATCACGACGTCGTCGGTTGCCGTCGGGTCGATCAGGAGTGACACCAGCAGCACCAGGTCGGCGGCGACCTCCTCGGCCTTGCACGTCACCAGCGCATCGCGAACGCCGTCGGTGACACCGAGCTGACCGGCGCCCCAGGTCAGGCGGGCGTGCGCCTCGCCGGCGATCGGCGCCCGGTTGACGACCACCACTGCGGGCGCGAGGTCGCCGTCGGAGGGTGTTGCCAGGAACGGCGCGTTGGACGCCGTCGGAGTGCCCAGCGTGGCGAGGATCGCCGCGGCTGTCCTCGAGCCCCGCCGGGCAACCACCACGTTGGCGTTGACGGCGTGGGCAGCAGATCCTCCCCACGACGCTCCCACCCTGCCATCGACGTCTTTGAGGCGGACTTTCATAGTCAAATCGTACGGGTTAACTGAGCGCGCCGGGCGGCCGATACACCAATCGATGCGTCGCGCCGGTTCACTGCTCAGTGTCAGCCTGCTGTGCCTCGCAGCCTCCGGGTGCGGGTTTGGCTCGAATTCGGGTGGGCCTCCGACGCCCATTGCCCCGTCGCCCGCCGACAAGCTGCCGCCCGCCAAGCGCTACGCGCAGGCCCGGCCGGTGGCCGTCGCCTACGTCACCGCACTCGCCAACCACCAGCCGGAGATCGCACAGGCCTCGGCGTTGACCGCCGGCACCTACACGCAGCAGCAGTCGCTGGCGGCGCTCACATCGTGGTTCCACGCGCTCCCGATCAAGACGGTGAGCCTCAAGCCGGAGATGGTGAAGGTCAAGGACGAAGGGTCGATCGGCGTCCGCGTTCGGATCCTCGCCCGCTTCGGCCCGGCGCCGCTCTCGGTGCCGATCGATCTCGGCCAGCGCGTCCTGCTGCTCCGCGAGAACAGCCGCCACGTGTGGCAGGTCACCGAGGACATCACGCGCCGCGGCGGCGTCGTCGCCAAGCGCTACGGGCTGGCCTTGTTCCCCGGTGTGGCGGTGCTCAGCGGTAAGCACGTGTCGGTCATCTACGAGCAGGCCGAAGCGTCGGACGCCGCGCATCAGATCGAGGCGACCGCGGATCAGGTGACGCCGTCGCTGTCGGCGCTGTACGGCCGCGACCAGGCGGCCCGCCACCCGGTGATCTTCCTCGTCCGCTCCGTCAAGCAGGGCGAGCTGTTGTCCGGCGTGAAGAACTTCCGCAAGGAGATCCCGCAGGGCTTCGTCTACAAGAACTTCGCCTACATCGAGTGGCCGGCCTGGAACGACGGCGACATCATCGAGCGCGACGGGATGATCGCCCACGAGCTGACCCACGTTGCCAGCTGGGCGCTGATCGGCGAGTCGCCGCACAGCCTGGCCGAAGGGCTGGCGATGTACTACGAGGATCTCTACCTGCACCGGCTGCACCTCCAGCTGAGGCTGGACGGGATCTCCCAGCTCTACCAGAAGAACGGCTTCCCCAGCCTCGAGATCTGGGAGCGGCGTGAGACCGACTGGGGCATCTCCAACGGGGCGGCGGTGGACATCTGCTACGAGGACGGCCAGGCCTTCACCGCGGCGATCATCGAGAACCACGGCGGCCCGGCGGCCATCGTGCGTCTGGCGCACGCCTTCAACGCGTTCCACGTCAAGCGCGACTACACCGCGACTCAGGTCGAGGAAGCCTTCCAGAACGCGCTCGGCGTCTCGTTCCAGCAGGTTGCAGCCGAGGCGCATGCGTACGCCGCGCACGCCACGGCTGATCCGACTAGCCTCGCCGCGTGGACGACCCACGCCTGCTGCTTGCCGAACTGGTCGCGACCGACTCCGTGAACCCCGACCTGGTGCCCGGCGGCGCCGGCGAGGCCGCGCTCGGCGCTCAGGTGGCGGAGTGGCTGGCCGAGCGCGGGCTGGACGTGCGCACCGCCGAGGTGGCGCCCGGCCGCGTGAACGTGGTCGGAGTGGCGCGCGGCGTTGGCGGCGGCCGCTCGCTGCTGCTGAACGCGCACCTGGACACGGTCGGCTACGAGGGCATGACCGATCCGCTGGCGCCGCGTGTCGAGGGCGACCGCATGTACGGGCGGGGCGCCTACGACATGAAGGCGGGCCTGGCCGCGATCATGTGCGCGGGCGCCCGCGCGGTCGAGCTGGGCCTTGCCGGCGACGTGATCGTGGCCGCGGTCTGCGACGAGGAGTACGCGAGCGTCGGCGCCCACGCTCTGGCCGAGGAGGTGTGGGCGGACGCAGCGATCGTGACAGAGCCGACCGGTGACCGCGTCCGGCTCGCCGTTGCCCACAAGGGCTTCACCTGGCACCGGATCGAGGTCTTCGGGGTCGCCGCCCACGGGTCACGGCCGGACGAGGGCGTCGACGCGATCGTCCACGCCGGGCGCGTGCTGGGCGGCATCGAGGCGCTGTCCGCCGACCTCGCCGCGCGCCCTGCACACCCGCTGCTGGGCCACGGGTCACTGCATGCCTCGTTGATCGAGGGCGGCCGCGAGCTCTCGACCTACCCCGACCGCTGCGTGCTGCAGCTGGAGCGGCGCACGCTGCCCGGCGAGTCGCGCGAGGTCGTCGAGGCGGAGCTGCAGGCGATCCTCGACCGGCTCGCCGCCGCCGACCCGCAGTTCCGGGCCACGCTTCTCACCACCCTGGAGCGCCCGCCGCTGGGAACCGGCCTCGACGAGCCGATCGTGGAGGCCTGCAAGGCCGCCCTCGGCGCCGACATCGAGATGGTCGGCGTCCCCTTCTGGGCCGACTCCGCCGTGTTCTCGGCGGCCGGCATCCCGACCGTGATCTTCGGTGCCGGCGGCGCCGGCGCACACGCCGCCGAGGAGTGGGTCGATCTTGCGCAGGTCGACCGCGTCACAGAGGCCCTGATCGCTGTCGCGAGCGGGTTCTGCTCGTGATCAGCCGGCGGCTGCCTCGGTGATCCAGGTGCCGAAGTCGACCGGGCTCGCCCGTGGGTGCGCCGCCCACGCAGACGATCCGCGTCCCCGGCGCCGAGGCCCGGTAGCTGCGCAGCCGCCGACGGGTTCGTGATGGAGACGATGGTGCCGGCCGGCGCCTCGATCTCCTCGCCGTCAACCGTGAACACCGCGCGCTCCGGCGACCACGATGTAGGCCTCCTGCTGACCGGAGTCCTCCTCGGTGTGCTCGATGTCGAACTCCTCGCCCGGGTCGCAGACGATGGCGTTGATGCCGAAGCCGGTCACGCCGAGCGGCTCGTTCAGCGGCTGCCAGCGGCCGTATTCGGTGGCGACGACGGGATGGTCGGACAGGCGGACGGCGGGCATGCGCGCTCCTCGATCATGAGTTCGGGCGAAGGACGACCGGGAGATTACCCGGCCTTCGTGGCCTGCATGATCACGCCGCCGCCCACGCTCAGCCGCCGGACGCGGACCGACTCCAGCCCTGCGTCGACCCACGCTGCGCACAGCCGCTGCATCGGCCACTCGTGCCAGAAGCCCTCGATGCTGGGGCCGAGGAAGCGGCCGGTCTCGTACCAGCCCTCGCCGGCGATCAGGCCTCCGGCCGGCAGGCCGATTCGCGTCCAGGCCCACCACCAGGGGTACCACTCGCCCTCCGGAACACCGAACTCCAGCGAGGCCATGGTGCCGCCGGGGCGGATCGGCCGGGCCAGCTCGGCGAGCACCGCCGCGGGGTCGTCCACGTAGCGGAGCAGGTAGCTGTGCACCAGGGCGTCCACCGACTCGTCCTCGAGCGGGAGCCGCTCGGCCTCGCCCTCCCGTAGCTCGATCCGCGACGCCAGGCCGGCCGTCGCGAACGCGCTCGGCGCCCCGGGCCAGCATCTCGGCGCTCTGGTCGATCCCGATCACGCGGCAGCCGTGCCAGCGGGCGAGCGCGATGGCTATGGCTCCCGTGCCGGTCGCAACGTCCGCGACCAGCGCGTCCTCGGGGAGCCGCAGCCAGGCCGACCAGCTCGTCGTGCCAGCGCGCGTCCTGCCCGAACGAGAGCGTCTGTGCCCACTGGTCGTAGTCGCCGGCGATCCCGGCGAACAGGCCGCGGGCATGCTGCTTGCGCGACGAGAACGTCATCGTGGCTGGCGATCCCGCTCCGCCACGGCGAGCTCGTCGACGCGCTCGTTCAGCTCGATCCCGCTGTGCCCCTTGACCCGCTTGAACTCGACCTGGTGCTGCTGCGTCAGCGCCAGCAGCTCCTCCCACAGCTCGCGGTTCTTGACGTCCTTCTTGTCCTTGGTGCGCCAGCCGTTGCGCTGCCACGAGTCGAGCCAGCCGTCGGTGAACGGCCGCTCGACGTACGAGGAATCCGTGTGGACGATCACGTGCACGGGCCGGGTCAGTGCCCGCAGGCCCTCGATCACCGAGCGCAGCTCCATCCGGTTGTTGGTGGTCTGCGGCTCCCCGCCGGACAGCTCGCGCTCGTGCCCGTCGCAGCGCAGGATCGCGGCCCAGCCGCCCGGCCCCGGATTCCCGGAGCAGGCGCCGTCCGCCCACAGCTCCACAGTTCTCGGCTCGTCACCCACCCCGCGCAGTCTAAGTCGGTGATTCCGAATCCGCGCGGGGCTGGCCGCGCTGCGGCGCGAACCGTCGCCTGGGGACGTCCACGGGGAGCGCACGTGCCACCAGCACGCACGCTCCCTGCGGCCGGCCCCAGGCTGGGATTCGCGCTCGCCCAGCCAGCACGCGGATTCGGAACCACCGACGTACGGAGTAACCTTTCGCCGCGAGGAGGACGTGACTGGCTTCTATCACGATGGCAACCGGCAGTTCCAGGACCGCTACGACACTCGGCGCCTGGCCGACCGGCTGGAGGACCGGTTCCTCACGACGGTCGCGTTCGACGAGGGCGATCGGGCGCTGATCGAGGGCTCCGACATGTTCTTCCTGGCCACCGTCGACCCCGACGGCCAGCCCACCTGCAGCTACAAGGGCGGCGACCCGGGCTTCGTCCGCGTGCTCGACGACCACACGCTCGGCTTCCCCAACTACGACGGCAACGGCATGTACCTGTCGATCGGGAACCTGTCCGTCAACCCGCGGGTCGGGATGCTGTTCATCGACTTCACCACGCCCAAGCGGCTACGGGTGGAGGGCGTGGCGTCGATCACGCCCGGCGACCCGCTGGTCGCCGAGTACCCCGAGGCGCAGTTCGTCGTGCGGGTGGAGGCGACGCGGATCTACCCCAACTGCTCCCGCTACATCCACCGGATGGAGCTGGTCGAGCGGTCGCGGTTCGTCCCTCACCGGCAGTGCGAGACCCCGGTTCCGGACTGGAAGCGCACCGACTGGGCGAGTGACGTGCTCCCAGAGGGCGACCCGGCACGACCGCCGGAGGGCGGGTGACCGGGGCGGCGCTGGCGCTGGCCGTGCTCGGCCATGGCGTCGTCGATCCCAGCAAGCCGTGGCTGCACGCCGATGACGAGGGCGTGCTCCGGGGGCGGGCCGCGTTCGAGACGATGCGGATCTACGGCGGCCTGCCGTTCCGCCTCGAAGACCATCTCGTGCGGCTGGCCGCGTCGGCCGAGGTGCTCGACCTGCCCTGGCCGGACGGGGAGGCGCTGGCGCACCTCGCCCGCGAGGCCGTGACGGCCGCGGCCGCACCCGACGCGGTGCTGCGGGTCGTCTGGACGGCGGGACGGGAGGGCGACGATTACGGCGTCGGGTTCGCCCTGGTCACGTCGTTACCGGACGGACTCGAGGAGCAGCGCGCCGCCGGCATCGCCCTGGCCGGGCTGCCGCTGGCGATCGGAGCCCACGCGCGCGCCGCGTCGCCCTGGCTGCTGCCCGGGGTCAAGTCGACCAGCTATGCCGTCAACATGGCCGCCCAGCGCGAGGCGCGGCGGCGCGGGGCCGACGATGCCATCTTCCTGTCCCTCGAGGGCGTGGTCTTCGAGGGCCCAACCTCAAACCTGTGGTTCCGGGAGGGCGAGATGCTGTGCACGCCTGCGCTCGACCTCGGGATCCTGGCCGGTGTCACCCGCGACAGCCTGCTGGCGGCTGCGGAGGAGCGGGGCAGGGCGGTGCTCGAGGACGCGTTCCCGATCGAGCGCGTTCTGGCGGCCGAGGAGGTGTTCACGTCCTCCAGCGTGCGCGAGGTGATGCCGGTGACCTCGATCGACGGGCAGCAGATCGGCGACGGCACGCCCGGCCCGGCGGCCGTGGAGATGCAGCAGGCGCTCCGCGGCCGAGCGGTCGTCGACCCGGTCTAGAGGACGGCTTCCGGCACGCGGTGCCAGGCTGCGACGTATTGGCGTTGCAGCGGGTGCGTGAGCCGGCCGGCCCAGGCCACCTGCACCATGTCGGGCGCCTTCGGCACTGCCCGCGGGTACATCCCGGCCTCGTAGGGGAGCCGGTTGCCCTTGCGGTGGTTGCAGCGCCGGCAGGCCGAGACCACGTTGTCCCAGGTGTGCTCGCCGCCGCGCGACAGCGGCTTCACGTGATCGACGGTGAGGTCGCGCGGGCCGCCGTCGCGGCCGCAGTACGAGCAGCGCCAGTTGTCGCGGCAGAACAGCACGCGGCGCACCACGTTGCGCTTCACGATCGGCCGCAGTTCGACGTAGGCCGGCACCTGCAGGATCAGGGGCAGGGCCACGCGCAGGTGCTGCGAGCGGTACACGACTTCGGGATCCTCCGCGATCACCTGCGCGTCGCCGCAGACGACCAGCGTCACGGCTCGCTCGCGCGAGACGAGACTCGTCGGTCGCATGGTCGCATCAAGCAGCAGGCAGCGGATCGTGCACCTCCAGTTTGCGGCTTCCCGGAGAAAGTGTAGAGCCAGAGGCTGCGGGGATTCGGTGATCGGCTGGTGACGGACCGGAAATTCGGTCCACGCACTTTGCTAGGCGGCCCACAGCCGGAAGCCGCGCTTGCCCGAGCGCTTGACCTCGAGCAGCAGCTTGTCCGCGCGGTCGACCAGCTCGGCGGCGTCGCCGACGGCATCGGTCAGCTCGGCGACGCCGATCGACGCCGAGAGGCCGACCTTGGCCAGCAGCTGGGTGTTGATGCGCGCGGCGACCTCGGCCGCCACGGCCGTCGGCTCGGGAATCGCGACGGCGAACTCGTCGCCTCCCAGGCGGCCGATCACGTCGCTGACCCGGGTGCCCTCGCGGAGCACGTCCGCAACCATGCGCAGGGTGCGGTCACCCGCCAGGTGGCCATCGCGGTCGTTGACCGCCTTGAAATCGTCGAGGTCGATCGCCAGCAGCGTTACCGGGGTGCCGTCCCGTCCGGCGCGGGCGATCTCCTCACCCAGGCGCTTGTAGAACGCTCCGTGCGTGAGCAGCCCGGTCAGCGAGTCGTGGTCGACGCGTCGCGCGAGATCCTCGTAGAGCTGCGCGTTGCGCACCGCCATCGCGGCCTGGCCGGCGATCGTCTGGCAGAACGAGATGTCGCGGCGGGCCCAGGCCCGGGATGACCGGTAGTCGGCGACCTCGATCAGGCCGACGGAACGCCCCTCCACCGAGAGCGGCAGCGCCAGCCAGGAGTACCACTGCCAGTCGCGGAGCTCGCAGCGAAGCGTGTCGTCGAACTCGGGGTCGCTGATGCGGTAGGTGAGGTGCGATCCGCCGGTGCGCAACAGCTCCCGGCTGCGCGGCCACTTCGACAGCGGGTAGGCGACGCCGCACCACGTCGGGTCGATCCCGCCCTCGCGTCCGTACGACGAGAGGATGGTGAGCTCATCGGCCTGCTCGTTCCACGACGAGATCGTGCATTCCTCAGCTCGGTCGACCGAGTGGGTGAGCTCCCGGGAGAGCGTATCCATGACGCCGGCGACGGTCAGGGACTGCGGTAGCTCAACGGCCAGCCGGTGGAGCACCTCCAGCTCTCGGCGGTCGCGCTCGGCGCGGGGTTGGCGGCTGGGAGGCTTCATCGGTCAGGCAGACAGGCGCAGGGTTCGTTTGCCGCCCCGCTTGGCGGCCAGCAGCGAGGCGTCGGCACGGCCCATCACCGTGAGCGGGTCGAACTCGCCGGATTCGGCGACTGCGACGCCTGCCGACGCGGATACGCCTGGGCCGGAGATCAGCGCGGCCAGGATCCGCCGCACCATGAACTCCGCCTGGACGGCGTCGGCGCCGGGCAGGATGAATGCGAACTCGTCACCGCCGACCCGCCCGATCACGTCGCCCTCGCGGGAGGTGCCGGCGAGGGCGGCAGCCGCCTCGCGCAGCAGGGTGTCGCCGACCAGGTGGCCGCGTGAGTCGTTGAGGGCCTTGAAGTCGTCGAGGTCGATCACCACCGCCGCGACGCAGCCGCCCGACCGGCAGGCGCGGGCCAGCTCGGCCTCCAGCCGGTCGTAGAACGCGCGGTGGTTGAGCAGCTCGGTCAGCGAGTCGCGATCGGCGCGCAGCTGCAGGTCCTCGTAGAGCTGGGCGTTGCGCACGGCCATCGCAGCCTGGCTCGCGATCGTCCGCGAGAAGGCGACATCACGGGCAGACCACGAGCGGGCCGACTTGTAGTCGGCGACCTCGATCAGGCCCACCGACGCGCCCTCGACGACCAGCGGCAGCTCGATCACCGACCGCCAGCCCCAGGCGTCCAGCACCTCCCGATCTGCGGCCCGCAGGGCCGGGTCGCAGATCCGGTACTCGAGGTAGCCGGTGCCGCGTTTCAGCATCCGGCGGGTTTCCCGGAACTCCTCGAGGGGCGTGTGCACGGGCCCTTCCGGCCAGGTCGGCGTGCCGTGGACGGTGAACACCGCCTTGTCCACCAGGTGGTCGTGCTCCGGCTCCCAGACCGAGATCGCGCACTCACAGGCACGCTCGACGCCGAACACGAGCTCGCGCGCGAGCGCGGTCAGCACGTCGTCGAACGACAGCGTCGCGGACAGGGTGAGTGCGACGCGGTGGAGAATCTCAAGCTCGCGCCGGTCGCGCTCCTGGGAGCGGCGGGGGGCCTGCATATGAGTGTGTATCGGCAGTAACGTTTGCCGTCTGAATATGCCGTCAACCGGTCTTGCGGCGGCGTCGCTGGGCGTTCTGGTAGCGTCGCGGCGATGACCGGCGACGCCCTCGTACGTATCGAACAGCACGAAGACGTATGCCTCGTCCGCCTGACGCGGGAGGCCAAGCTGAACGCCCTGTCCGAGGAGCTGTGCGGGCAGCTGCTCACCGCGCTGGCCTCCGACGCGGTTTCCGAGGCCGCGGTGGTGGTGATCGCCGGGTCGGGGCGGGCCTTCTCCGCCGGAGCCGACCTCAGCGAGTTCCGGGACCCCAGCCCAGCCGACACGCTGCGCTACTACCGCGGCCCGGGGAGGATCTGGGAGGCGCTGCCTGCGCTGCCGCAACCCTCGATCGCCGCCATCTCAGGCTACGCCATCGGCGGCGGCCTGGAGCTGGCGCTCTCCGCTGACCTCCGGGTCTGCGACAGCACCGCGAGCTTCGGCTTCCCCGAGGTGTCGCTCGGCATCCTCCCCAGTGCGGGCGGCCTGACCCGGCTGACGCGGCTTGATCGGTGTCGCCCGGGCCAAGGAGCTGATCTTGCTCGGTGAGCGGTTCGGGCCTGACCGGGCGCTGGAGCTGGGAATCGTCAACCGCGTCGTCGACGAGGGGCAGGCCGAGCAGGCGGCTCTGGAGTGGGCGCGCACCCTCGCGCAGCAGCCGCGGACCGCGCTCGAGGTGACGCGCAAGCTGATCGACCGCTCGGCCGACAGCTCGCTGGAAGTGTCGCTGGAGCTCGAGCAGCTTGCCCAGGGCATGCTGTCGATGGCCGACGACGCCTACCATCATCAGCAGCCGTGAGCCGGGCTGCGATCGTCACCGGCGGCGGCACCGGCATCGGCCGGGCCACGGCGCTCGCCCTCGCCCGCGACGGCCACGCGCTGGTGCTGGCCGGTCGCCGGCCCGAGCCGCTGGCCGAGGTGCAGGCGCTGGTCAGGGACAGCTGCGAGGTCGTCACGGGGGACATCCGCGAGACCGACGTCGCCGACGCCGTGATCGACCGCTGCCTGGAGCGCTTCGGGCGGATCGACGTGCTGGTCAACAACGCCGGCGGCCAGTTTCAGGCGCCCGCCGAGGACATCACGCCGAACGGCTGGAGCGCCGTTCGCCGGCTCAACCTGGACGCGCCCTGGTACCTGACCCAGCAGGTCGCCAGGCGATGGATGATCTCCAACGGCGGTGGGCGGATCATCTCCGTCGTGCTCTGCCCGACCCGCGGCATCGCGTTGATGGCGCACTCGTCGGCTGCCCGCGCAGGCACCGAGGCGCTCGCCCGCGTGCTGTCGGTCGAGTGGGGCAAGTACAACATCGGCGTCGTCTGCGTCGCGCCGGGCTGGATCGACACCGACGGGGCCAGGCAGTACGGCGGCGACCTCGGCGTGGTTGCCAGCCACATCCCGATGCAGCGCCTGGGCACCGCCGAGGAAGTCGGCGACACGATCGCCTGGCTGGCCTCGCCGGCCGCCCGCTACATCACCGGCACCACCATCGTGATCGACGGCGGGATGGAGAACACCGTCGCCTCCAGCCCCGAGATGCGCTAGCTCCTAGATGTCGTAGACGGCGACCTCGTAGCGGGCCACTCCGGGATCGTCCGACACCTGCATCGTGTCGGCAGCCTGCGCGCGGAGTGCGTTCGCGGCCTCCTCGCTGGCGCGCATGCTGGCCTCGTCCTCCCAGAAGGTGACGACCAGGGCGTCACCCGTCGCCCGGTCGACCAGGAGCACAGAGCCCTTCCCGTGCTCGCGGGCAAACGGCTGGACGTTGGCGCGGTAGTTCTCGATACCGGCATCCACCGAGGCGGGATCTCCCTTGACGGTTGAGACGCGAGCGTGCATGGGACTCTCCTGACGTAGAGGGACCACTGACTATCTCACGTCCCGGTAGCCCGGATTGCATACGGATCCCGCTGCTATCGTCAGCTGCGATGACGACGTCCGCTCCCGAGAGCGTCGACGCGCTCACGGGCGCGTTGCGCGAGCAGGCGTACCTCGCCGATCGGGGACTCGCCACCGTCGTGCACCTGTCGCTGGTGCTCCAGAAGCCGCTGCTGCTGGAGGGGGAGGCGGGGGTCGGCAAGACCGAGCTCGCCAAGACGCTGTCGGCCGTCACCGGCGGCAGGCTGATCCGGCTGCAGTGCTACGAGGGGATCGACGTCGCGCATGCCCTCTACGACTGGAGCTACGCCCGCCAGCTGCTCTACATCCGCACCCTCGAGGGCGACGCGGCGCGTGATGCTCACGCGACTCTGCACGAGCTGTTCGGGCCGGAGTTCCTCGAGCGCCGGCCGCTGCTGGACGCCATCGAGAGCAGCGATCCGGTGCCGCCGGTGCTGCTGATCGACGAGATCGACCGGGCCGACGACGAGTTCGAGGCGTTCCTGCTCGAGCTGCTCTCCGACTTTCAGGTGACGATTCCGGAGATCGGCACGATCCGCGCCGAGCGGCGGCCGCGCGTGATCCTGACGTCGAACCGCACCCGCGAGCTGCACGATGCGCTGAAGCGGCGCTGCCTCTACCACTGGATCGGGCACCCGTCGCTGGAGCGGGAAATCGAGATCGTCCGGGTACGCGTGCCCGGGGTGCCGGAGCTGCTGGCTGCCGAGGCTGCCGCGTTCGTGCATCGGCTGCGCGAGCTCGACCTGACCAAGGCCCCGGGCGTCGCCGAGACGATCGACTGGACGCAGGCGCTGCTCGCGCTGGGGCAGGAGGAGCTGGAGGCGGGCGTGGTCGATGCGACGCTGGGCTCCGTGCTGAAGCATCACGAGGACATCGAGCGGGTTCGCGATGCCGGCCTGCGGGAGCTGGTGAGCGAGTCGCGCAGCGGATGATCCCCGGCGACGCCGTCACCCGGAAGCTGGTCACGTTCGGCCGCATCCTCCGGGAGGGCGGCCTCGAGGTGGGACCGGGGCGCCTGCAGGACGCCCTCCGCGGGCTGGCAGCCGTCGACCTTACCCGCCGCGACGAGGTCTACCACGCGCTGCGCTGCACGCTGGTGTCGCGCCGCGATGAGATAGCCGTGTTCGACGCGGCGTTCGCCGCCTTCTGGGAACGGGCCCCGTCGCCGCCGGGCGAGGTGCCCGACCTGGGGATCGAGATGCCTCAGCCAGAGCAGGCGGCGCCTCCGCACGAGCCGATGCCCGAGGGGGAGGAGGCCGAGACCGACGACCTGGCGGCCGCCGTCTACTCGCCGACCGAACTGCTGCGGCGGAGGGACTTCGCCCGCATGACGCCCGAGGAGCTGCGGCGGATGCGGCGGTTGATGGAGCGGCTGCCCGCGATGCGTCCGCTGCGCCGCTCCCGGCGGCTGACGCCGGCGACCGGCCATGGGGTGCTCGATGCCCGGCGGACGCTGCGAGGGGCGATGCGCACCGGCGGGGTCCCGCTCGAGCGCAGCTGGCGGCGGCCCAAGCTGGTGCCGCGGCGGCTGGTCGTGCTCTGCGACGTGTCAGGCTCGATGGAGCCGTATGCCCGCGCCATGGTGATGTTCCTGCAGGCGCTGGTGGCGCCGGCAGGCGCCGGGCGGACGATCGAGGCGTTCGCGTTCGGTACCCGCCTGACGCACCTGACGCCGCACCTCTCGGCGGCCGATCCGGCAGTCGTGCTCGAGCGCGCCGCCGCAGCCCTGCCGGACTGGGGCGGCGGCACCCGGATCGGTGAGTCGCTGCAGACGTTCAACCGGCTGTACGGGCGGCGCGGGGTCGCCCGCGGTGCGGTGGTGGTGATCGTGTCCGACGGGTGGGAGCGGGGAGATCTCGGCCTGCTCGACCAGGAGCTGGGCCGCCTCAAGCGGTCGTGCTCGAAGCTGGTCTGGGTCAACCCGCTGAAGGGGCACGAAGGGTTCGAGCCGCTGGCGGGCGGGATGCGCACCGCGCTGCGTCATGTGGATCTGTTGCTGGAGGGGCACAACCTGGCCGCGCTCGAGGCGCTGGCGGACGCCCTGGCGAAACTCTCGCCGCAGGGCGGTTCGCGTGCGGCTTGAGACCGAGTTCGCCGTCGAGGCTGCTCCGGATGCGGTCTATCACGCGATTCTCGACATCCCGTCGGTGGCCGCTTGCCTGCCCGGCGCGACGGTGGGGGAAGCGTCGGGTGAGGGGGGCTACCAGGCGACCATCGCCGTCAAGGTCGGCCCCGTCCATCTCAGCTACGGCGGCATCGTCCGGGTGGCTGTTCGAGACGATGCGGCACGGCGAGCGACCCTCCATGCCGATGCCGAGGAGCGCCATGGTCACGGCGCCGCCCAGGCGGACATCGTCTTCGGCGTATCGGCTGCCGGCGGCTCCGGCACCACCGTCGATCTGATCACAGACATCGAGGTCACCGGCCGCGGCGGCCAGATGGGCCAGGGCATCCTGCACGAGGTGGCCGTGGGCCTGATCGACGAGTTCGCCCGCTGCCTGAGCTCGAGGCTGTCCGGTCCCGAGGGCAGCCGGCGCGCGGCCGCCGAACACCAGGTGGAGATCTCTGCGATCCCGCTCGTGCTGCACGCGCTCGAGAGCCGGATGAAGCACCTCTTCCACCGCCCCTGACGTACCTCGTAGGGGATTGTCACGAAGTGGGCATCGGGACTAAGGAACGGGTGTAGTCCAGCCGATCACCTGGGCATGCCACGCTCCCCGCGCCTCCTGGTCGCGGTAGCGGCCGTCACGCCGCTTGCCCTCTACCTCATCTTGCGCGCTCCCCTTGCGGGTGACTACGAGCTGCCCACGTTCCACCTCTTTGCGGTCGGCGGCACGGCCTTCCTGGCGGCGGTCTGCTCGATCCTGATGACCCGCTCCTCGATCGCGCGCAACGACCTGCGCGGGGGGCTGGTCGGCGTCGCATTCACGGCCATGGCCGGGCTGCTGACGATCCACGGGCTTGCCACTCCGGACGTTTTCCTGGGGGAGTACGGGCGCAACGTCGTGGTCGGCCTCACCGGCGCGATTGCGGTTCCGATCGGTGGCGCGCTCCTGGCGGTCGCCGTGATGGCGCCGCCGACGCTCCCCAACGGCCGCACCCTGATCGCCCGGACGCAGTTCGTGACCATCGCTGCGCTGATCGTCCTCGGGGCGGTAGGGCTGTCGCATCCCGGTCTGCTGCCCGAGATTCCGCTGACTGTGCACCCGTGGGTGTTCGCCGTCCTGTTCCCGACGGCCGTCGTCTATGCCTGGGCCGCGCGGCGCGTGTACCGGATCCACCAGCTGACGAACCGCAAGGCAGACGCCTGGGTGGCGGTCGGTCTGGTGTGGCTCGGTTGCTCGATCTTTCTCTACCTGCTGTCGCCGGTGTGGACGTTCGGGTTCTGGACTGCTCACTCACTGGAAGGCCTCGGCGTGATCGCGATCAGCGCCGCGATTGCCGTCGACCTCACCCGCCAGGCGCCGTCGCTGCAACTGCATCGGCGGATCACCGGCCGTGACCTGATCGACTCCGAGGAGAGCCTGCTCGGCGGATACGTGCGGGCGCTGACTGCCGAGATGGAGATCCGCGACCCGTCGACCCGCGAGCACTCCCGCCGCGTTGCCCAGTGGGCCGTCGAAGTGGGCGAGCAGATGGGTCTGGCGCCCGCAGCGATTCGCCGGCTGGCGATCTCGGGACTCGTCCACGACATCGGCAAGCTGCAGGTGCCGCAGGAGATCCTGAACAAGCCCGACCGGCTGACCGAAGAGGAATTCACGATCATCCGCACCCACCCCTCCGCAGGCGCCGAGCTGCTCAGCCGGCTGGGCGGGTTTGAGGCCGAGATCCCGATCGTGCGCGGACACCACGAGCGGTTCACCGGTGGCGGGTACCCAGACAACCTCTCCGGCGACCAGATCCCGCTCGAGGCACGGATCCTGATGGTCTGCGACGTCTACGACGCGCTCACCAGCCCGCGCGTGTACCGGCGTGAGCCGTGGACGTCCGAGCGCGCGCTCGAGCTGCTGCAGAAGGAGTCGGGCACCACGTTCGACCCGCAGTGCGTCGACGCGCTCCTGCGCGTTCTGGCTGCCCGGGAGCCGGTCGAAGTGCTCGTGCTGCGCTCCACGGCCGGGCCGGCCGCCCAGCCCCGCACCGCCGAAGCCTGATCGACCCTTCGCGGCCACCCGGGGCTGGGTGATCGCGTCTACCACCACGCACGCCGATCTACTGCCCACAACAGCAGAACGTGCCATGGCATGTGTTGCCCTCGATGTCATTCCGTTCACCGAGGACCTCGCGCTGGCGTCGGCCATGCTCGCCCCGCTCGCTCGAGATCACGACCTCTCCCTCGGGGACAGGGCCGCGATTGCCACCGCTTACCGCCTCGAACTGCCGGTGCTCACGGCTGACCATGAGTGGCGCGAGGCGGCGGCAGACCTTACCGAGATCTTCGGCACCGACCCCGGGATCATCTTCATCCGCTGACGCCGGCTGGGCGTCTCGCCGACCCGTGGCATGATCTGAGGGTGAGCGGCAAACCTGCCTCACCGCAGCACCTGGAAGACCTCGTGCGGCTGCGTCGCGTTCGCGACCGGATCGACCGCGAGTATGCCCGTCCGCTCGACGTCGAGGCGCTTGCCCGTGGGGCGCACATGTCGGCCGGGCACCTGAGCCGCGAGTTCAAGCTCGCGTTCGGAGAGTCGCCGTACGGCTACCTGATGACGCGGCGGATCGAGCGCGCGATGGCGCTGCTGCGACGCGGCGACATGAGCGTCACGGAGGTCTGCTTCGAGGTCGGCTGTCAGTCACTGGGCACGTTCAGCACGCGGTTCACCGAACTGGTCGGGATGCCGCCGGGCGCCTACCGGAGCCAGCAGGCGGAGGCGACCGCCGGGATGCCATCGTGCGTCTCCAAGCAGGTCACCAAACCGATCAGGAATCGAGAAGTGTCGGGAGAGGCGACGCGGGTACAGTGACCGCGATGACCACCGCGACCTCGGGAGCGACCATGAGCACCACCACAAACGAAGGAATCAAGACCGTCCTTCACCCCGTCACCGACCTCGCTGCCGCCAAGCCCGTCTACGCGGCGCTGCTTGGTGTCGAGCCGATGGCCGACGCCGAGTACTACGTCGGGTTCCAGGCCGGGGGGCAGCAGATCGGTCTGGTGCCGGGCGGCGCGCAGCAGGGAATGGCCGGTCCCGTGACCTACTGGCACGTGTCGGACATCGAGGCCAAGCTGGCCGAGGTGACCGCGGCGGGCGCCACGGTCAAGGACTCCCCGAAGGACGTCGGAGGCGGCCGCCTGGTGGCCACCTTCACCGACCCCGACGGCAACGTCCTCGGTCTGCTGCAGGACCCGGTCTAGCCGCCGGGCGACGAGCATGGCGACGACGACGGACAGACGGTCGACTGCGCTTCACGCCGCCGACAGCCACGAGATGATCCGCGTGCACGGGGCGCGGGTGAACAACCTCAAGGACGTCAGCGTCGAGATTCCCAAGCGCCGGCTGACGGTGTTCACGGGCGTCTCCGGCTCGGGCAAGAGCTCGCTGGTGTTCGGCACGATCGCGGCCGAGTCGCAGCGGCTGATCAACGAGACCTACAGCGCGTTCGTGCAGGGCTTCATGCCGACGCTGGCGCGGCCCGAGGTGGACGTGCTCGACGGGCTGACGACCGCGATCCTCGTCGATCAGGAGCGGATGGGCGCCGACGCGCGATCCACGGTCGGCACCGCCACCGACGCCAACGCGATGCTTCGCATCCTGTTCAGCCGGTTGGGGCAGCCGCACATCGGCTCCCCCAGCGCGTACTCCTTCAACGTGCCCTCGGTCAAGGCGACCGGAGGGATCACCGTCGAGCGCGGCAACCGCAAGACCGTGAAGGCGTCGTTCACCCGCACCGGCGGCATGTGCCCGCGGTGCGAGGGTCGGGGCTCGGTCACCGACTTCGACCTGACCGCGCTCTACGACGAGAGCAAGTCCCTGAACGAGGGCGCGCTGACGATCCCCGGCTACAGCATGGACGGCTGGTACGGCCGCATCTTCACCGGCTGCGGCTTCTTCGACCCCGACAAGCCGATCCGCAAGTACACCAAGCGGGAGCTCCACGACCTGCTCTACAAGGAGCCGACCAGGATCAAGGTCGACGGCATCAACCTCACGTACGAGGGCGTGATCACCCGGATGCAGAAGACGACGCTGGCCAAGGACGTCGACTCGCTGCAGCCGCACGTCCGGGCGTTCGTCGAGCGCGCGGTGACGTTCACCACCTGCCCCGACTGCGACGGCACCCGGCTGGCCGAGGGCGCCCGCTCGTCGAAGATCGCGGGGATCAACATCGCCGACGCCTGCGCGATGCAGATCACCGACCTGGCCGGGTGGGTCCGCGACCTGGACGAGCCGTCGGTGGCGCCGCTGCTGGGGGCGCTGTCCCAGACCCTCGACTCGTTCGTCGAGATCGGGCTGGGCTATCTCTCGCTGGATCGGCCATCGGGCACGCTCTCGGGCGGCGAGGCTCAGCGCACCAAGATGATCCGCCACCTCGGCTCGTCGCTCACCGACATCACCTACGTCTTCGACGAGCCGACGATCGGCATGCACCCGCACGACATCCGGCGAATGAACGACCTGCTGCTGCAGTTGCGCGACAAGGGCAACACGGTGCTCGTCGTGGAGCACAAGCCGGAGGCAATCGCGATCGCCGACCACGTCGTCGACCTCGGCCCGGGCGCCGGCACGGGCGGCGGCGAGGTGGTCTTCGAGGGCACGGTCGACGACCTGCGGGCAAGCGACACGATCACGGGGCGGCACCTCGACGACCGGGCGTCGGTGAAGGAGTCGGTGCGGGCGCCTTCCGGTGTGCTGGAGGTGCGCGGCGCGACCACCCACAACCTGCAGAACGTGGACGTCGACATCCCCCAGGGCATCCTGGTCGTGGTGACCGGAGTGGCCGGGTCGGGAAAGAGCTCGCTGATCCACGGATCGGTGTCCGGCCGGGAGGGGGTGGTGACAGTCGACCAGGCCGCGATCGGCGGGTCGCGGCGCAGCAACCCGGCGACCTACACGGGCCTGCTCGATCCGATCCGCAAGGCGTTCGCCAAGGCAAACGGCGTGAAGCCGGCGCTGTTCAGCGCCAACTCCGAGGGCGCCTGCCCGACCTGTAACGGCGCCGGTGTCGTCTACACCGACCTGGGCATGATGTCCGGCGTCTCGACCACCTGCGAGGAGTGCGAGGGCAAGCGGTTCCAGGCCGAGGTGCTGTCCTACACGTTCGGCGGCAAGGACATCAGCGAGGTGCTGGCGATGCCGGTCGCCGAGGCGACGGAGTTCTTTGCCGACGGCGAGGCCAGGCTGCCCGCCGCGCACGCGATCCTGACCAGGCTTTCCGACGTCGGCCTCGGCTACCTGGCGCTGGGCCAGCCGCTGACAACGCTGTCCGGCGGCGAGCGGCAGCGGCTGAAGCTAGCCACCCACCTGGGCGAGAAGGGCGGCGTCTACGTGCTCGACGAGCCGACCATCGGCCTCCACCTCGCCGACGTCGAGCAGCTGCTCGGCCTGCTCGACCGGCTGGTCGACTCCGGGAAGTCGGTGATCGTCATCGAGCACCGGCAGGCGGTGATGGCCCACGCGGACTGGATCATCGACCTCGGTCCCGGAGCCGGAAACGAGGGCGGCCGCGTCGTGTTCGAGGGGACTCCCGCCGACCTCGTCGGCCGTCGCGCCACGCTCACCGGCGAGTACCTGGCGGAGTACGTGGCATGACGGGCGTGGAGATCACCATCCAGGCGTCGTTTCTCCCACATGACGATCCCGATGCATCCCTGGCCTTCTACCGGGACGCGCTCGGCTTCGAGGTGCGCAACGAGGTCGCATACGGCGGGATGCGCTGGATCACGGTCGGGCCGCCCGACCAGCCGGGAACGTCCATCGTCCTGCATCCCCCGGCCGCCACGCCCGGCCTGACCGAGGACGAGAGGCGCACCATCGCCGAGATGATGGCGAAGGGCAGCTACGCGACCATCGTGCTGGCGACTCCCGATCTGGACGGCGCCTTCGCACGCGTCGAGGCCGCCGGCGGCGAGGTCGTGCAGGAGCCGACCGAACAGCCCTACGGCGTGCGCGACTGCGCGTTCCGCGATCCCGCCGGCAACATGATCCGGATCAGCGAGGTCTAGCTGGCGCTGCCGGCGCTTCCGCCGAGCAGGTCGCGCAGGTGCTCCGCCGTCTCGTAGGCGAGCGAGGGGTGGGACGCCGCTACCCACACCAGCACGTTGTCCTGCGCGGAGACGTCGATGCCGGGGAGGCGGCCGACGCCCCGCGAGACGCCGGACAGCCCGGGCATCGACGCCGGGAAACCCTCGGCGATCCCGTGAGCAGTCGCGGCGCTGTCGCAGACCCACATGGTCACCCGGTAGCCGCCGTCGGAGGTGTTGCGGGTGGCGCCGTGCACCCGCGCGCGGCACTCGCTCCCCAGCGGGCCCTTCTCTCCGGCCGTTGACCGCAAGCCGATGTCCTGGAGCTTCTCCGCGCGCATGGCGGCCCGCGCGTCGGCCGCCGACAACTGCCCGGCGGACGGGCCCTGGGTCAGCCGGTACGTGGTTGCCGCGGCCACTGCGATCAGCACTGCGACCGCCGCGATAACAATCGTCCGCACGAGTTCACCCCCTCGCCGCGAGATCGTACACGCAGTGGCCGGCTACGCCACGCAGGGACCGCTGCTGACCGACTGCTGCAGGGCATGTGAGGCCTGCGTCACCTGAGCGACAGGGACGCCGTAGCCGCCGGCGTCGGGCTCGGCGGTGGCTGCGAACATCATGGCGACGACCCGGCCGTTGCGGTCGAGCGCAGGGCCCCCGCTGTCGCCGTGCTCGAGCCGGCCGCGCAGCGGCACGACGGTGCGCATCTCCGGACCGCGCCCGTAGGCGTCCGGGGCGACAACTCCGGCGGCCCGCCCGACGGTGCCGGGGAACGGCGTCAGTGGGCCGCCCTCCGGGTATCCGACGAGCACCACGTGCGTCCCCGAGGGGTCGTTGGGCGCCGTCTGCAGCGCGGGCAGGTTGAGGCCCGGAACCCGCAGCAGCGCGATGTCCTCACGCGCGCTCACGAACACGGGGATCGCCTGCAGTTCCTGCTGACCGTTGACCACCACGTGTGTGTCGTGCTCGCCGGCGATCACGTGGGCGTTGGTGGCGACGATCCCCGGCCTGACAACCCAGCCCGACCCCTGCAGGCCGAGGCCGCACGCGGTGCCCTCGATCTCGACCACGCTGCGGGCCGACTGGCGGACCGCCGGCCACGCCACCGACCCCGACAACGGTGCGGGCAGGTTCGCGGTGGCGCCTGCGGCCAGGATGGGCAGGCTGTCGAACCGGTTGAGCGCGTCGAGCAGCGTCTGCGGCGGCACCAGCCGCATCAGCGGCTGCAGCACGGCGGAGTGCTGGATGTCGCTGCGCAGCCACGGGTAGGGCTGCTGCTCGAGCGCGGCGGCGGCGACCAGCCAGGCGACGCCCAGCCCCACCAGCGCGCCGGTGACGAGCCCTCCGACCCGGTCGAGCGTCGCCAGGGGGCCGATCATCAGCCGCCGCCGGATCGCGAGTGCGACCGGGGCGGCGGCAAGCTGGAGGACGGCGCCGCCGACCACCGCGCCGACCAGGCCGGCAACCGGCACCCACAGCGAGCGGTCGCTCCCCGAAAGCAGGTGTGGAGCGACCCGGGAGCCGATCAACGCACCCACCCCGAAGCCGATCAGGGCGGTCAGCTGTGCGACCATGCCCCGGCGCAGGCCGGTCAGCGCGGCCAGGAACACCCATACCAACACGACCAGGTCGATCGTTCGCATGGTTGTAGTATCGGCTTTCCCGCCGCGGGCGCGACGATCAGCATGCGATACCCTGCGAACCGTGGACGTGATCCGGATCGAACGCACGCCCCGGTTGCGCAAGCCGACGATGATCGCAGCTTTCCAGGGCTGGAACGACGCCGGCGGGGCGGCGAGCCTGGCCGCCAACTACCTGCGGGCGGTCACCGACGCCGAGCGGTTTGCCGTGATCGACTCCGAGGACTTCGTCGATTACCAGCAGACGCGACCGACGGTTTCGCTGATCGACGGCAGCATCCGGCGGATCGAATGGCCGGAGACCGAGCTGTTCGTCGCCGAGAGCAACAACCTGGTGGTTGTTGTCGGCACCGAACCGAACCTCCGCTGGCGGGGATTTGCCACGGCGATCGCCGACCTGGCCCGCAAGCTGGACGTCCAGCTTGTGATCACGTTGGGCGCACTGCTCGCCGACACGCCGCACACCAGGCCGGTGCCCGTTTCGGCAACAGGGTCGGAGCAATCGCTGATCGACGATCTCGGCCTCACCCGCTCGAACTACGAAGGGCCGACGGGCATCGTCGGCGTCCTGCACGACGCGTGCGCCCAGGCCGGGCTGCGGTCGGCCAGCCTGTGGGCGGCAACCCCGCATTACATCTCGGCGACCCCCAACCCGCGGGCGGCCGTGGCCATCCTCGAGCGGCTCGCCGAGCTGGTCGGAACCCCCGGCCCCAGCGCCGAGCTGCAGCGGGCGGCCAGCGAGTACGCCGTGCGGGTGGCAGCCGCGATTGCAGACGACCCGGACGTGCTCGCCTACGTCGAGCAGCTGGAGGAGCAGAGCGACGCCGAGGATCCGCCGACCGGCGATCAGCTCGCCAAGGACTTCGAGCGGTTCCTGCGCGAACAGGGCGGCGACGGCGGCTCCTGAGCCGGGCGTCTGAGGCTGTCATCTACGCTGCAGGTATGACTGTGGACACCACAGACGCAACGTTCCAGGCGGACGTCATCGAGCGCTCCCACGAGGTGCCCGTGGTAGTCGATTTCTGGGCCGAGTGGTGCGGGCCGTGCCGGCAGCTGGGGCCTGTGCTGGAGGCCGCAGTCGACGCGACCGAGGGGGCCGTGGAGCTGGTCAAGGTCGACGTCGACGCCAACCAGCGCTCCGCCGTGGAGTACCGGGTATCGGGCATCCCCGCGGTGAAGGCGTTTCGCAACGGCCGCGTGGTCGAACAGTTCACCGGCGCCATGCCCCGGCAGTCGGTCGACGCATTCCTCAAGCGCCTGTTGCCAAGTGAGGCCGACCTGCTGGTCGAGCAGGGCGACGAGGAGTCGCTGCGACGTGCCCTCGAGCTGGAGCCCAACCACCCCGGCGCCCTGGCCGCGCTGGCCGAGCTCGAGCTGGCCGCCGATCCGGAGGCCAGCGACGCGCTGGAGGCGATCCGATCCGGCGACACCGAGCGCGGCCTCCAGCTGCTTCTGGAGTCGGTGCGCTCAGCCCACGGCGAAACCCGCGACCGCCTGCGGCAGGTAATGGTCGGCGTCTTCGAGCAGCTCGGGCAGGACCACCCGCTCGCCCTCCAGTACCGCCGCGCGCTGGCGCAGGCGCTCTACTAGACCGCTGTCTCCAGCTCGCGTTCCAAGATCGCCCGTGCCTCGTCGGGCAACGGAGCGCTGGCCGCTCGCCCGTCGCTGGCGGTGTGCACCACCACCGTCTCTGCCCGCGCAGCCAGGCGGCCGTCGATGCCGGCGTGGATCGACTCCCGCAGCTTGATGCTCGATGTCCCGATGCCCTCGACCTGAGTCGCGGCGATCGCCGTGTCGTCGTCCTGACTCAGCCCGCTCACGAACTCGATCTCCACCTTGCGGACGACGATCCGGTGAACGGTCTCGGGACCAAGCAATCCGGTCAGGTACTCGTCCCGCGCCTCCTCGAGGTAGGTGAGGTAGCAGGAGTTGTTGACGTGGCCGAAGTTGTCCATGTCGCGCCACCGGATCTCAACCACCTTGTGTGCCATCGCTGCTAGCTTTGCAGATCGTGGAGCCGATCAGCGCCGTCATCCGACCGTCCGAAGGGACGGCAGCCGGAGCCCTGGTGCTACTGCACGGCCGCGGCGCCGACGAGCACGACCTGATCCCGCTGCTCGATGCGCTCGACCCGCAACGGCGGCTGATCGGGGTCACGCCGCGGGGACCGCTGCGCCTGCCGCCGGGCGGGAACCACTGGTACATCGTGCACGACATCGGCTATCCCGACCCGGGGACGTTCCTGCCCACGATGGAGGCCGCCGGCGCGTGGCTGGACGGCCTCGCCGGTGAGATCGGCGTCCCGCTGGAGCGGACGGTGCTGGGCGGGTTCTCGCAGGGCTGCGTGATGTCGTGGGCGCTCGGGCTGGGCGCCGGGCGCACGCGCCCCGCCGGCATCATCGGCCTGTCCGGCTTCATGCCGACCGTCGAGGGCTTCTCGCTCGACCTCGAGGGCCTGGAGGGATATCCGGTGGCGATCGGCCACGGCTCCCAGGACCCGGTGATCGGTGTCGAGTGGGGGAGACGGGCACGCGACACCATGCAGGCGGCGGGCGCAGACGTGACGTGGCGCGAGTCCCCGATGGGACACCACATCGACCCGGCGTTTGTGCCGGTGCTGCAGGCCTGGGTAGCGGAGCGGGTGTGACCCTGCAGGGGGGAGCGCACGCCGCGCTCTCGCGACGCGGCGCGCACCTCGTGCTGGCGTCGGTGGTGGTCGCCTGGGCGGGGGCCTTCGCCGCCATCAAGCACCTGCTGGACGCCGGCGTCGCTGCGCCCGAGATCGCGCTCGGCCGCTGCGCACTGGCGGCACCCGGGTTCATCATCGCCTTCCGCTACTCGGGCGGGCTGCCGGGGATCACCCGCCGCGACATGGTCAGGATCATCGTCGCCGGCGTGCTCCTGATCACCGTCTACCACGTCGCCCTCAACGAGGGCGAGCTGCGGACGACCTCGGGGACTGCGGCCGTGATCGTCGGTACGGCTCCCGGAATGACGCTGGGACTCGCGCTGCTGCTCGGGCTGGAGCGTGTTCTCCGGCCGCCGCGCGGCCGGTCTCGCCATCGCATTCGTCGGCGTCGTCGTGGTCGTCACGCTGGGCGCCGGCCAGAGCGTCTCGCTGGACAACGCCAAGGGGCCGCTGCTCGTGCTGCTGGCGCCGATCTCCTTCGCCGCCTACAACGTGATGGCCAAGCCGCTGCTGACGCGCCACAGCCCGATCGCCGTCAGCTCCGCGGCGACGCTGGCCGGCACCGTGGCGCTGCTGCCGTTCATCCGCGGCTCGTGGGTCGGCGACGCCCGCGCACATGTCGGCGTTCGACTGGCTGCTGGTCGTGTATCTCGGGCTGATCTGCACGCTGTTCGCCTACATTGCCTGGACGCTGGCCCTGCGATCATCTCGACGCATCGCGCGCCGTCGCCTACCTGTACGGCGTGCCGCCGCTCGCGGTCGTGATCGGCGCGCTCACGCTGGGCGAGGATGTGACGGCGTGGCTGGCGGCCGGCGCCGCACTGGTGATCGCCGGCGTGGCACTGGCACAGGTGCGCCGGTGAGCGGCTTCACCTGGCACGACGGTGAGCGGACGATCGTCTACGGGCCCGGCGCGCCCGACCAGGCGGCTGCGTACGGGTTTGCCGACGCCGAGGTGCTGACGACAACGCGCGAACGGGCGCGGTCTGCCGGCGCTCTTCACGGGCGCGGTGTACGAGATTCCACCCGGCCAGGTGCCAGACCTCGCCGGGGAGCTGCTCGACCGAGTCCAGGACGTGCGGTTGGTCGCCTGGGGCGGCGGGCGTGTGATCGACACCGCCAAGGCGCTCGCCAGCGCCCGCGGCGGGCTGGTGTGTGCCGTCCCGACAACGCTCTCCGGAGCAGAGATGTCCAGCGGTCATCGCCAGATCCCCGGCTTCGAGCAGGAGCCCCATCTGCGCCCCGCGCTGGTGCTCGCCGACCCGGCGCTGATGACCTCGCTGCCCGAGCCGGCCCTGAGGGCGAGCGCCATGAACGCCATGGCGCACGCCGCCGAGGCGTTGTACACGCCGGACGCCAACCCGGTCGCCTCGATGGCGGCTCTGCGGGGCGCCGCGCTGCTGGCGGGGGAAGATCGTGCGCTGGGATCGATCCTGGCCGGATACGCGCATCGACTCGGCCGGGCTGGCGCTGCACCACATCGTCTGTCAGACCACGGTTCGCATCCTCGGCACCCCGCATGCGCAGACCAACGCCTGCATGTTGCCCCACACGATGGCGTTCATGCGCGACCGCGCGACGCCCCAGCTGCGGGAGCTGTCCGTGGCGCTGGGCACCGACCTGGCCGGGCTGCCCGTCCGGCTCGACGAGCTCGGCGGCCACGCCCGGGTCGAGCTGCCGGCTGATCGGCTGGGCGACGTCGCCGAAGCTGCCCTGCGGCGGGACGATCTCGCGCGCACGCCAGGCGGTCCGGTCACCCGCGATGACCTGATGGGCATCCTGACTGCAGCGGCGGCGCAGTAGACTCACGCGCCTATGGGCAAGGGATACGCAGAGGGCCCCGCCGCCGAGGAGGCCGAGGCCGCACGGGAGCGGGGCGACCACCTGGCGGTGGCTGCACAGGCGCCGGTGCGGCGGGCGGTCTATGGCAGTACGCCCGACGAGCCGGCCCAGCACTTCCTGGGTACGTCGGCGATGTCGATCCTGACGACCTGTTTGCCTCCGGCGCCGCCTGGGGGATCAAGGTGACGCTGGAGAGCGAGACATGACCACACCGTACGACCGCCCCTCCGACCCGGCCAAGCGGCACAGCGCGGCGCTGACCGACGGTCCCGACCGCGCCGCGGCGCGGTCGATGCTGAAGGGGATCGGCTTCACCGACGACGACCTGGCGAAGCCCATCGTCGGCGTGGCCACGACCTGGATCGAGACCATGCCCTGCAACTTCAACCAGCGCGAGCTGGCGCAGCGGGTGAAGGCCGGGATCCGCGAGGCCGGCGGGACGCCGATGGAGTTCAACACGATCTCGGTGTCGGACGGTGTCTCGATGGGCACCGAGGGCATGCGCGCCTCGTTGATCAGCCGCGAGGTGATCGCCGACTCGATCGAGCTGGTCGCCCGCGGCCACCTGTTCGACGGGCTGGTCTGCCTGGTCGGCTGTGACAAGACCATCCCGGCTGCGGCGATGGCGCTGGCGCGGCTCGATCTCCCCGGGCTGGCGCTCTACAACGGATCGATCGCCCCCGGCAGCTTTCGCGGCAAGAACATCACCATCCAGGAGGTGTTCGAGGCGATCGGCGCCCACGCCGCCGAGAAGATCAGCTCCGAGGAGCTGCTCGAGGTGGAGGACGCCGCCTGCCCCGGCGCCGGCGCCTGCGGCGGCCAGTTCACCGCCAACACGATGTCGATGGCGCTCGAGTTCCTGGGCATCAGCCCGGGCGGCCTCAACGGGATCCCGGCACTCAACCGCGGCAAGGGCGACGCCGCCGAGGAGAGCGGGCGGCTGGTCATGCGACTGGTGCGCGAGGACATCCGGCCGTCGCACATCATCACCCGCGAGGCGATCGAGAACGCCGCCGCGTCGGTGGCCGCCGCGGGCGGCTCGACCAACGGCGTTCTGCACCTGCTGGCGATCGCCCGCGAGCTGGACATCCCGTTCTCGATCGACGACTTCGACACCATCGCCGGCCGGACGCCGATCGTTGCCAGCCTGAAGCCGGGAGGCAAGTACGTCGCGACGGACCTCTTCGACGCCGGCGGCGTGGCGCTGGTCGCCCGCGAGCTGAAGAAGCGCGAGCTGGTGCACGCCGGATCGATGACGGTCGACGGCCGCACCCTGGGGGAGATTGCCGACCAGGCGACGGAGGCTCCCGGCCAGCCCGTCGTCGTCTCCATTGACAACCCGATCAAGCCCACGGGCGGCCTGGCGATCCTGCGCGGCAACCTGTCGCCGGACGGGTGTGTCGTCAAGCTGGCCGGCCACGAGCGGCTGCACCACTCGGGGCCTGCGCGCGTCTTCGACTCCGAGGAGGACTGCTTCGCGGCGGTCAAGGCGCGGTCGATCGAGCCGGGAGACGTCGTGGTGATCCGCTACGAGGGGCCGGCCGGCGGTCCCGGGATGCGCGAGATGCTGCACGTCACCGCGGCGATCGTCGGCGAGGGCCTCGGCGACAGCGTGGCGCTGATCACCGACGGCCGCTTCTCGGGCGCCACCCACGGCTTGATGGCCGGGCACGTCACGCCGGAGGCGGCCCACGGCGGGCCGATCGCCGTCGTCCGCGACGGCGACACGGTGGAGTTCGACGTCGAGGCGCGCGAGCTGCGGGTGCTGCTCTCCGACGACGAGATCGCCGCCCGCCTGCGCGGCTGGACTCCACCGCCACCTCGCTACACGAAGGGCGTGTTCGCCAAGTACGCCGCCCAGGTCGCCTCGGCCAGCGAGGGCGCGATCACGCGTCCGCGCTAGCAGTCTGTGCCAACTGTGTGACGAACCTGCCGCCAGGACCAGCGGGGGTCTGACCCCAGCCAGAAGGCGTCACGGAAGTGCAACGCGGTCTGTGACGGATCAGGCCGGCGACACGCGCTCGATCGCATCCTTCGCCAGGTTGGCGAGCAGGGTGCGCTTCCAGCCGGTCATCTCCAGGCCGGGCAGGCCGGCCAGCGGGTCGGCCGGGTCGAGCAGGCGGGGGAGGTTGGCGACGCCGATCGCTGCCAGCCGCAGGTCGTCGCCGAAGCGGGCGGCCGCGACGCCGGTCAGGGCAAAGCTCCACGCGGCCCGCTCGCCGACGCGGGCGTACGCGCTGGCGTCGGGGGCCCGCGGGACGGCCACCTCGGTGACGAACTCGCCGGGCGCCAGCGCCAGCGTCGAGCGGTCATCGGGTGTCGCCTTGCGATACAGGTCGGCCAGCGGGAACGGGCCGCGGCCGTCTGTGGTGACCGTCGCATCCAGCGCCAGCAGCGCGGCCGCCAGGTCGGACGGCGCGACCGATATGCAGTCACCGGGCTCCAGCCCGTGCTTGCGGTGGTCGCCGATCTGTGCGTAGCAGGTGTCGCCGCCGCGCAGCCAGCAGGTCAGGTCGGGATGCCGGTAGTACCAGCAGCGCACCTGCTGGCAGAGATTGCCGCCGACCGTTCCCATCTCCCGCAGCTGCGGGGAAGCGACTGACCCGGCCGCCTCCGCCAGCACGGCGTAGCGGGCGGCCACCGGCTCGAAGCGCGTCAGCTCGGCGACCCGCACCGCTGCTCCGATGTGCAGCCGGCCATCGGATTCCTCGAGCCGGTCATGCCCGAGCGCGCGCAGGTCGACGATCCGCTCGGCGGGCCCGATCCCACGGTCGAGCTGGGTCAGCAGGTCGGTGCCGCCGCCCATTGCGCGGCTCCCGGGCTCGTTCAGCAGCTCGCGAGCCTGCTCCAGGTCGACGGCCCTGACGTACGTCGCCTCGCTCACCCGGCGAGCCCCTCCAGCACGCGGCGCGGCGTGTACGGCGCCTCCCGCAGACGGACCCCCGTGGCGTGCGCGATCGCGTTGCCGATGGCCCCGGCAGTAGGGATGATCGGCGGCTCGCCCAGGCCCTTGATGCCCATCGCGAGCTCCGGATCGGGAGTGCCGACGAACTCGCAGACGATCTCGGGCAGGTCGGCCATGGTCGGGATCTTGTAGTCCTCGAGCCCGGGGTTGACGAGGGTGCCGGTGGTCGGGTCGACCACCCGCTCCTCCATCAGCGCGAACCCGATGCCCTGCAGAATGCCGCCGTTCACCTGGCTGCGCGCGCCCATCGGGTTGACGATCCGGCCGACGTCGTGCACGGCCACGATCTTCTCGACGCGAACGACGCCCGTCCAGGTGTCGACCACGACCTGGGCGATCTGGCAGCCGAACGTGTTGACGGCCATCCCTGCCGGGTTGGGGGAGCGGGAGCCGCTGGCCGTGACCCACGCGCTGCCCAGCTTGCCTGTTACGTCGGTGAGCGGCGCCCGCAGAGTGCCGTCGACCGAGCGCACCTCACCGTCGGCCAGCACCAGGTCGGACGCGGCGATCTCGAACAGGTCGGCCGCCAGCTCCAGGAGCTGGACGCGCACCCGGTGGCCGGCAGAGCGCACTGCCGGGGCGATCGACGCCAGGGTCATGGAGCCGCCCGAGAACGGGCCGTGGCCCATCCGAGAGGTGTCGCCGGCGAGCACCGTGACGTCCTCGACGCGCACCCCCAGCCGTTCGGCGGCAGTGATCGCGCAGGCTGTGATCGTGCCCGTGCCCAGATCCTGCAGGCCGACCGACAGCACCGGCCGCGCCTCCTTGCCGATCCGCACCTCGGCGTAGGCCGGCGGGCCGCCGCCACCCCACCAGTACTGGCTGGCGACGCCCATCCCGCGCTTGATACGGCCGTTGGAGTCGGCGCGGAGCTGGTCGCGGTCGTCCCACCCCGCGAGCTCGGCTGCCCGGTCGTACGCCTCCAGCAGGCGCTTGGACGTGTACTGGCGCTCGGTGCCCGGATCGACGTCGGCATGGTTGCGGCGGCGCAGCTCGATCGGGTCGACACCGGCCTTCTCGGCCAGCTCGTCGAGCGCCTGTTCGAGCGCCCAGGTGCCCTCCATCACGCCGGGGGCGCGGAAGGCAGCCGCCGGCCCGAGGTTCTGGCGCACCGGCACCACCATCGCCCGCAGGTTGGGGCAGGAGTAGAGCGACTTCGCGGGCTCCAGCACCGGGAACGCCCAGCCGTCGTCGCCGAGGCCCATCACGGCCGACGCCTCGATCGCCTGCAGCGTGCCGTCGGTGTCGGCGCCGATCGCAAACGTGACGCGGGCGGGCGTGCGGAAGCCGGCCACCTGGTTCTCCTCCCGGCGGCTGAGCACGAGCCGAACCGGCCGCCGGGACTCCCGGGAGAGGGCGGCCGCCAGGATCGCCTCCGGCCCGGCGCCGAACTTGGCTCCGAAGCCCCCGCCCATGTACTGGCAGATGACGCGCACGTGCTCGCGGTCGAGGCCCATCTCGGAGGCGAGGTCGGCCTGCGCGCCGTAGATCGCCTGGGTCGAGACCCAGACGGTCAGCTCGTCGGTGCGCCAGTCGGCGACGGCGCAGTGCGTCTCCAGCGGGTTGTGGAGCTGGGCGGGCGCGAGGTACTCGGCCTCGATCTTGACCGGCGCGGCCGCCAGGGCTGCGTCGGGGTCGCCGCGGACGGTCTCGGAAGGCTCACCAAGGATGTTCTGCTGGGCGAACGCCTCGTCCATGTCGGTGACAAAGCCGAGCGGCTCGTAGACCGGCGCCAGCGCCTCGAGCGCCAGCTCGGCGGCGGCGGCGTTGTCGGCTGCGACAGCAGCGACTGCCGCTCCGGCGTATCGCGGTGCGTCGCCGAGCAGCGGCGACCCCTCGAGCTGTGGCTGCGTCGCCTGGCCCCAGCACCGCACGGACGCCGTGAACCGCCCGAGCTGCGTCGAGGTCGAGCGAGACCACCCGGGCGTTGGCGTGGGGGCTGCGGAGCACCCGCGCCTCGAGCATCCCCGGTAGCTGCACGTCCGCGGTGTAAACGGCGGCGCCGCTGGCGCGGGCGGCGCCGGTCAGGCGCGTCGCCGGCTGTCCGACCGGCCCGGTCGGCTCGTCCGTCTCGTACTCGGGGGTCTGGTCGTCCTCGACCAGCGTCCAGCGTTCCTCGACGCGGCCCTCGACCACCGCCTCGGTGCGAACCAGGCGCGGCATCAGGACTCCGCCGCCGCGCGTGCGACCGCCGCCGCGATGCCTTCGTACGCCCCGCAGCGGCACAGGTTGCCGCTCATCGCCTCGACGATCTGGCCGGTGTCAGGCTTCGGCTCCCGCTCCAGCAGCGCCACGGCGGACATCAGCTGACCGGGCGTGCAGTAGCCGCACTGCAGTCCGTCCTCGGCCACGAAAGCGGCCTGAAGGCGCTCGAGCAGCCGGCCGCCATCCTCGACCGTGCGGATGCTGCTGCGGTCGACGGCGGCCAGGAGGGTGAGGCAGGAGAGCTGCGGACGGTCGTCGATCAGCACGGTGCAACTCCCACACGTCCCCTCGCCGCAGGCGACCTTGGTGCCGGTCAGCGCGAGATCCTCGCGCAGCGCCTCGGCCAGGGTGCGGAGCCCGCCGCCGTTCACCTGGTAGGTCTGCCCGTTGACGTTCAAAGTCACCATGCCGGACCGGAAACCTACCACTGCGTGCGGCGACCGGCCGACCCATCGCGTGACACTGCCGCGCCGGCGCGGCCGGCGTTGCTACCGTTGAGTGTTTGACCCTGCCCTCGACATCAACGGCTCGGCGGGCTCCACTCGAGCTGACGTTCGTGCCCCGTGGCGGTGAGGAGCCCTTGCTCGGCTTCTTCTCCGTTTCGCCTCTCACCCCAGGCGCCTGGCTGGGGCTGCTTGACGACGCCGGACTTCCGCACAGCCTTCGCCGTTTGCCACTGACCGTGGAGGTGAACGGGCGTCGCCGGCATGCGGACGCCCGCTGTCTCCCGGTGCTCTCGGCCACCGCCTACCTGCTCTCGGAGGAGCGCCTCGACGGCAGCCCGTCGCTGCGGGCCTGGCGGCTGGTCGCCCGGCTTGCCGACCAGGTTGCCCGCACGGGCGACACGATGCCGGATCTGTCACGGTTCGCGGCAGCCTTCCCGCCGCTTGGCCACTGCGTCGTGCCCGACCTGGAGGAGTTCGCAGAGCCGCCGGTGCCCGCCGAGGATGTGTTGCGGGAGTTCGTCAACTCGCTGCTGCGATCGCTCGCCGCGGCGGTGCGCGAGCCCCGGCTGCTGACCCTGCCGGACGTGCACGGCGACTCCATCGACCTCTCGGTGCTGCAGCCGGCGCTGCGCACGGTGGCGCCCGACCTGGGCGCCGTGGCTCCGGTGGTGCGGCTCCGCGACTCGCTCGACAAGCTCACCCTCACGCTGTCGCTGCCGCCGTCACCGGATTCCGGGTGGCCGCTCGTGGTGACGCCGCCCAATGCGCCTGCCGTGACCCGTGCGGCCCGGATCCTGCCGCTCCTGGGCAAGCTCCGAAACGGGACGGCCGAGCTGACCCTCGACCAGGTCGGTGAGCTGCGGCTGGCATCTGCCGCGCTCGAGTTCTCGGGTGCGGAGGTGGAGCTCCCCGACGAGCTGAAGGAGACCTCGGAGCTCGAGCTCGAGGACGCCGAGCTGCGGTTCCAGGCCGAGCCGCTGTCGCTCGGCGGGGTCGTGTCCTACGACCTTCGGGCGGCGCTGGGCGGCCACCAGATCAGCGACGAGGAGTTCCGTGCGCTGGCGGCGGCGACCCAGCCGCTGGTGCGCCTGGGCGGCGAGTGGCGGCTGCTCAACGACAAGGAGATGCGGCGGGCGAAGCAGCTCGCCCAGCTGGCGGTGCACGGCGGCGGCCTGCCGGCGCTGACCGCCCTGGGTGCAACCCTCGCCGGCGATGCCGACCTGCGCGGCTTCGACGTCTCGGTCGAGGCGATGGCGGGCGGCGAGCTGGCGATGCTGGCGGCACAGCTCCGCGACGGCGCAATGCGCGAGCCGATGCAGCCGGCCGACGGGTTCCACGGGGAGCTCCGCCCCTACCAGCTGGCCGGACTGGGCTGGCTGGTGCGGATGCGCGAGCTGGGAATCGGCGCCCTGCTGGCCGACGACATGGGCCTCGGCAAGACGGTGCAGCTGATCGCCTACCTGCTCAACGAGTCGGACGAGCCCAGCTCGCCGACGCTGATCGTCTGCCCGGCCTCGGTGATGGGCAACTGGGTGCGCGAGCTGCACCGGTTCGCGCCCGCGCTCTCGGTGCACCTGCATCACGGGCCGGACCGGACGCGCAGCGCCGACGCGCTGCGCGGCCACGACGTCGTGCTGACGTCGTACTCGCTGCTTCCGCGCGACCGGCGCCTGCTGTCCGAGATCGAGTGGCGCGCCGTCGTGCTGGACGAGGCGCAGCAGGTGAAGAACCCGCTCACGCGAGGCGCCCAGGCCGCCCGCGCGCTGACCGCCGGCCACCGGGTGGCGCTGACCGGCACGCCGATCGAGAACCGGCTGGACGAGCTGTGGTCGATCGTCCACTTCCTGAATCCCGGACTGCTCGACACGCGCACCGCGTTCCGCCGCCGCTATGCGACCCCGGTCGAGCGGCGCGGGGACGAGGTGGCCACCGTGCGCCTCCGCCGGGTGACGGCGCCGATCATCCTCCGCCGCCACAAGAGCGACCCCGCCATCCTGCCCGACCTGCCGCCGCGCCAGGTGTCGAACGAGTACTGCACGTTGACGGTCGAACAGGCTGCGCTCTACCAGGCGACCATCGACAGGATGATGCGCGAGGTGCGCGACGCCGCCGGGATCGAGCGCCGCGGCCACGTGCTGGCGCTGCTCACCCGGCTGAAGCAGGTCTGCAACCACCCGGTGCACGCGCTCGGCAAGCCGGGGACGATGAGCGGACGGTCGGGCAAGCTCGACCGTCTCGACGAGATGCTGGCCGAGGCGATCGCCGAGGGCGACAGCGCCCTGGTCTTCACCCAGTACGCAACGATGGGGCGGCTGCTGGCCGAGCACCTGCCGCGGGAGCTGGGAGTCGAGCGGCTGTACCTGGACGGCTCGACGCCGGTGCCGGAGCGGGAGAAGATCGTCGACCGGTTCCAGGCCGACGGAGCGGAGCCGCGGGTGATGGTGATGTCGCTGCGCGCCGGCGGCATGGGGCTCAACCTGACCAACGCCAGCCACGTGTTCCACTTCGACCGCTGGTGGAACCCTGCAGTCGAAGACCAGGCGTCCGACCGCGCGCACCGGATCGGGCAGACCCGCGTCGTGCAGGTGCACAGGATGGTCTGCGCGGGCACCATCGAGGAGAAGATCGACGAGCTGATCGAGGCCAAGCGAGGGCTGGCCACGAGCATCGTCGACCGCGGCGTCGAGTCGGCGATCTCGGAGCTGACGGACGAGGAGCTGGCAGACCTGGTCGCGCTGCGCGATGCCTAGTTCGCGCCGACAGGGCGGCCGGCGTGCCAGTCGGCGAGGAGCTCGCGCTCACGCTCCCCGGACAGTGTCTGCGTGTGGGGTTCGTCGCGCCTGATCCAGGCCAGGGTGGCAGCGACCGTCTCGGCGAATGGCCGGCAGTGGAGGCCGGCCTCCGCGGCACGGGTGACGTCGACCGGCTGCCAGTCGGGATCGTCGGCCCTGAACCAGAGCGACGGTAGGCTCCCATCGGGCACGAACCCGCGGTCCTCGAGAAACTCGTCACTGACCCACGTCAGCTTTGGCGTAACGCCCATCCCCTCGGCGCACTGGGCGAGCAGTGAGGCGAAGGTGGGCGGGTCCGGCTCGGCCGCGTTGTAGGTCCCGGTCGCATCGCGCTCGACCAGATCGACCAGCCAGCTTACGAGGTCGCCGACGTCGAGGCTCTGGATCCGCCGTTCAGGATCGCCCGGGGCGAGCACCTCTCCGCCGAGTGAGAGGCGTTCCAGCCAGTACGGCAGCCGTTGCGACGAGTCGCACGCCCCGTTGATGAGGCCGGGGCGGATAATCAGCGCCCGCCCCGGGAACGCCGCCTCGACGGTCGCCTCGCACCGCACCTTGAGCGGGCCGTACGCCTCACCGGTGATGTCGTCGTCGCGCGTGAAATCCGCCGCCGCCTCGTCGGAGATCGACCGCAGGGGGGAGTCCTCTGACGGCGGTGTCTCGGCCCCCGCGTACACCGCGGTCGTCGAGATGAACACGTAGCGGCGGGCGCAGGAGGCGAGTGTGATCGCATTGGCGGACACCACCTGCGGCAGGTGGCCGTAGACGTCGATCACGGCGTCCCACTCGTGACCGGTGATGACGTCCAGGTCGGTTTCGCGGTCGCCGCGCACGTATGCGACGCCCGCACGCGCCGGAGGACGTCTCGTCTGACCGCGGCTGAACACCGTGACGGAGTGCCGGCGTCCCGCCGCCGCCTCAGAGAGATGACGGCCGATGAATCCCGTGCCGCCGATCACGAGGAGCTTCACCGCGCAACCCTACCGTTGTAGGGTTTGGGCGTGATGCGCCCTGTCGAGCTGCTGAGGCACCTGGTCGAGCTCGAGAGTCCGACCGGCGACGCCGAGCGGATGAGGCACATCGGGCGGTTCCTGGCGGCCGAGCTGGAGGGGCTGGGCGGCGCCGTGTCGATGGACGGCCCCCACCTGATCGCGGAGTTCGGCGGCGGCGGCGAGATCCTCGTCATCGGCCACATGGACACCGTCTGGCCGGCCGGCACCATCGCCCGGCTGCCGTTCCGGGTGGAGGACGACCTCGCCCACGGGCCGGGCGCGCTGGATATGAAGGGTGGGCTGGTGGTCGCCCTCGAGGCGATCCGCCGCAGCGGCGTGCCGAAGCGCCCCGTGCGTCTGCTGATCACGGCCGATGAGGAGGTGGGGAGCCCCAGCGGGCGCCCCGTCGTCGAGCAGCTCGCAAAGGAGGCCGAGCTGGCGCTCGTGCTGGAGCCGCCGGTGAAGAACGGGACGATCACCACCCAGCGGTCGGGCCTTGCCCGGTATCAGCTCTACGTCGACGGGCTCGCCGCTCACGCCGGGCACCAGAACGGCGGCGTCTCGGCGATCAACGAGCTGGCCCACCAGACGCTGGCCCTCCGCAAGCTGGTCGACCGCGAGCGCGGCATTCGCGTCAACGTGGGCCAGATCGGCGGTGGCACCGGTGACAACGTGGTGGCCGCGCATGCCTGGGCGCGGATCGACGCCCGGGCGTGGACGACGCCTGACCAGCGTGAGCTGGAGGACGCCATCCGAGGGCTGCAGCCGGTCGCCGAAGGTGCGACGCTGACCGTCACGGGCGGCATCACGCGGCCGCCGATGATCCGCTCCCAACAAGGGGTTGAGCTGGCGGAGCGCGTGCTGGAGATCGCCGAGACGCTGGGCGTCAAGCTGGCGGAACATGCCTCCGGCGGCGGCTCGGATGGGAACTTCGCCGCGGCGGTGGGCACGCCGGTCGTCGACGGCCTGGGGCCGATCGGCGCAGGCGCTCACGCCGACGAGGAGCGTGTCTCACTGAGCTCCATCGAGCGGCGCGCCGAGCTGCTCGCCGCCCTGCTCGAGCGGCTCTGAGCCTACGCAGTGACCGCGGCGCCGTTGTCCACGAGCGCGCCGATCTCGACGAAGCGGATCTCCGGCTCGACGCCGTACAGCTGCGTCACCAGGGCACCGAGCTCCGGCGTGAAGAAGGCGCGCGCCGCCTCCTCGGACTCCCAGACGTAGACGTTGGTAGCCTCGCCCCGGTCGGCATCCCATGTGAAGACCTTGGAGCGCAGGCCCGGCATGCCCTCGAAGGTCGGTGCGGCCTTCTCGGCGACGCCCATCACGCGGTCGCGGTCGTCGGCTCGAAGCGTGACAAAGACGGCGATCATCGCATTCCCCTCCTGGTCTGGTGACAATGGTCACGAACCTGCAGGGTGATCGTACCGGGCGAACTGCGGGTTTGCCGCATCTGATGTAGGGTCAGCCCCCGATGCGCTAGGTACGGGGTGAGTCGAGAGTTTCGTCATGGGCGAACGTCCACAATCGGAAAGCCAGGGGAGAAGCGGCGGAGAGCTTACCGCCGTGATTGGCGTGGTCGCGGTGCTGGCTACCGTGATGCTCGGCATTGCCGTGGCGGCGTACTACGGCGGCCAGGACAGCGTGACTCCCACGACGGTGACCACCGGCGGCGCCGGGGGAACGACGAACCACGCAGCCGTCGAACCCCCAGGTCGCCGCCGGTGCCCATGCCTTTGTCGACTTCGCCTGCGCACAGTGCCACGGCGACCGCGGCGAGGGAGGCGTCGACCCGCACGTGCCGGCGCTGCAGCCGATCGCGCCCAACCTGACCGTCGCCCAGCTGACGTCGATCATCCAGCACGGCGCCGGTGTGGTCGACAACCCGCAGCAGCCGTACATGCCGGTGTGGGGTGAGGTGATCTCGAAGCAGCAGGTAGCCGCGCTGGTCGCCTACATGAAGGCGGGTTTCCCCTCGGTGCAGTACGCGACGCCAAAGCCGGTGCCTGCCAACCAGGGCGATGCGGTCGCTGGTGCGGCGCTCTACTCGCGCTACGGCTGTGTCAACTGCCACGGCCCGAACGGCCTCGGCGGCGTGCCGAACCCACAGTCGCCTGACGGGACGATCCCCCCGCTGTCGGGAGCCGACTTCCGCACCCAGTTCAACACGCCGGCCAAGATCGCGGATGTGATCCGGTCGGGCAGCGTGATCGGCCGCGCCCCGATCGTCAGCATGCCGCACTGGGGCGGCATCCTCTCGCCGACACAGATCGCCGAGCTGATCGCCTACATCGACACGCTGAAGTAGCTACAGCGCCTTGACGGCGGCGGTCAGCTCGATGATCGACTGCTTGGCGTCGCCGAAGAGCATCGTCGTCTTCTCGTCGTAGAAGAGCTCGTTCTCGATGCCGGCAAAGCCGGTGTTCATACTCCGCTTGAGCACGACGACGGCGGATGACTCGTCGACGTTGAGCACGGGCATCCCGTAGATCGGGCTGCCCGGCGTCTTGTGCGCGGCAGGGTTGACGACATCGTTCGCCCCGACCACCAGCGAGACGTCGGTGCGCACGAACTCGTCGTTGATGGCGTCCATCTCGTAGAGCTGGGAGTAGGGGACGTCCGCCTCGGCCAGCAGCACGTTCATGTGCCCCGGCATCCGGCCGGCCACCGGGTGGATTGCGTAGCGGACGTCGACTCCGCGCTTCTCGAGGCCGTCCGCCAGCTCGCGCACGTTGTGCTGTGCCTGGGCGACGGCGAGGCCGTAGCCGGGCACGATCACCACGCGGCGCGCGTAGGCGAGCATGACGGCGACATCGTCGGCCCCCGCCGAGCGCACCTGGCCGCCGGTCGCTCCGGCCACCGCCGCGGTACCACCGCCGGTGCCAAAGGCGCCGAACACGACGTTGACGATCGAACGGTTCATGGCCCTGCCCATCATCTGGGTGAGCAGGGTGCCGGAGGCGCCGACCAGCGTGCCGGCGATGATCAGTGCGTCGTTGTTGAGCACGAAGCCGGTCGCCGCGGCGGCCAGGCCGGTGAACGAGTTGAGCAGCGAGATCACGACCGGCATGTCGGCGCCGCCGATCGCCATCACCATGGTCACGCCGAGCAGTGCCGAGAGGGCGAGGGCGATCACCAGCACCGTCTCGCTCTGGTGGCCGTCGACCAGGTACACGGCGAGCGCCAGCACCGCCACGAAGTTGACGGCGTTGATCAGCTTCTGGCCGGGCAGGGTCAGCGGACGTCCCGGCAGGACCTCCTGCAGCTTGCCGAAGGCGACCATGCTGCCGGCGAAGCTGATCGCTCCGACGATGGTCGAGAACAGGGTCGAGATGATCACGCTCTTGGCCGGCGAGACGGCGAGACCCAGCCGGTCGTGGTACTCGGACACTGCGATCAGCGCCGCCGCGCCGCCGCCCACCCCGTTGAACAGCGCCACCATCTGCGGCATCGCGGTCATCTTCACCGCCCGCGCCGAGTACGCGCCGATCGCGCCGCCGATCACCATGCCGCCCAGGATCCAGGCCAGGTTGTGGCTGCCCGAGTCGACCAGCGTGACGACGATGACCACGCCCATCGCGACGGCCGCGAGCTGGTTCCCGCGCACGGCCGTCCGCGGCGAGCCGAGCCGCTTCAGCCCGATGATGAAGGCGGCGGCGCAGGCGAGATAGGCGAGGTCGAAGGCCTGTCGCCTATCCATCGTCGCGGCGCTCTCCAGGTCGGGACTTGAACATGTTCAGCATCCGGTCGGTGACCAGGAACCCGCCGGCCACGTTGATTGCGCCGAACGTGACGGCGATCGTGCCCAGCACCTCGACCAGCAGCGAGTTGGTGGAGCCGACCACGATGATCGCCCCCACGATGACGATCCCGTGGATCGCGTTGGTGCCTGACATCAGCGGCGTGTGGAGGGTGGTCGGCACCTTCGAGATGACCTCGAACCCGACGAATGCGGCCAGGACGAGCACGGTGATCTGCGAGACCAGGAGCGCGGTCATACCGCGGCTCCCGTCAGCAGCTTCGACACGATCTGGCCACCGTGCGTGATGCAGGCGTCGGCGACGATCTCGTCGTTGAAGTCGGGCCGGAGCTCGCCGTCGGAGACGATCAGCGCCAGCAGGTTGGTGATGTTGCGCGCATACATCTGGCTCGCGTGCAACGGCATGGTGGAGGGGAGGTTGAGCGTGCCGACGATGGTCACTCCTTCGCGTACGACGACATGTCCGGGATCGGTCAGCTCGCAGTTGCCACCGGTCTCGGCCGCCAGGTCGACGATCACCGAGCCCGGCCGCATCGCAGCCACGCCACGCGCCGTGATCAGCCGCGGCGCCGGCCGCCCCGGGATCAGAGCGGTGGTGATGGCGACGTCGGACTCTCCCACGGTGCGCTCGACCAGATCCTGCTCCTGGGCGTGCTGCTCCGCCGTCAGCTCGCGAGCGTAGCCGCGGGCGTCCTCGCCCTCGGTGACCTCCAGCTCCAGCTCGACGAAGGTCGCTCCCAGGCTCTCGACCTGCTCCTTGACGACGGGGCGCGTGTCGAACGCCGAGACGACCGCCCCCAGCCGGCGCGCGGTGGCGATCGCCTGCAGGCCCGCCACCCCGGCGCCGAGCACGAACACCTTGGCCGGCGGAACGGTTCCTGCGGCCGTCATCAGCATTGGGAAGAAGCGGGGCAACAGCTCGGCGGAGATGAGGACTGCCTTGTAGCCCGCCACCGTTGCCTGCGAGGACAGCGCGTCCATCGACTGTGACCGGGTGATGCGGGGGATGGCATCCAGGCTGCACGCGGTCACGCCGGCGGCGGCCAGCCGGTCGACCAGCTCCCGGTTGATCAGCGGCTGCAGCATGCCGATCAGGGCCGTGCCCGAGCGCAGCTTGCCGAGCAGCTCGTCGTCGGGGCGGCCGACCAGCAGGATCACGTCGGACTCGGTGAGCAACTGGTCGCGGGAGCCGGCGATTCCTGCCCCGGCGTCCATGTACTCGCCGTCGGGCAGGGCGGATCCGATGCCCGCCCCGGTCTCGACCAGCACCTCGAGCCCCTGGTCGGTCAATCGCTTCGCCGCGTCCGGCGTCAACGCCACCCGGCGCTCGATCTGGCCATGCTCGGACGGGACGCCGATCCGCATGACTCCGAGTCTACAGACAGAGCGACCAGCGTATCGCGACATCTGTCGCATATGTCCAGCGGACGTGGGGCTACAAACTCACTGTGCTGGGACCGACGCGTTCGCGGTCGTGCTCGTAGCGCTCGATGTCGGCCATTCGCAGCTCGGTCAGCGCGATCTCGTCCCAGCCGTTCAGCAGCCGCTCCCGGACGGCGGGATCGATCTCGAAGCCCTCGACTCGCCCCGATGGGAGCGTGACCGTCTGCGACTCGAGGTCGACGGTTGCCGCATCGGGCGCGCGATCGAGCAGCTCGCGCACGGCGTCCTCCTCGAGCACCACCGGGAGCAGGCCGACCTTGGTGCAGTTGGTCTGAAAGATGTCGGAGAAGCTGGGGGCGATGACCGCCTCGAACCCGTAGTCCTGGAGCGCCCACGCCGCATGCTCGCGCGAGCTGCCGGAGCCGAAGTTGCGCCCTGCTGCCAGGATCGGGGCGCCCTTGAAGTCCGGCCGGTTGAGTGCGAAGTCGGGCTGCTTGGCCCAGTCGTAGAACAGAAACTCGCCGTAGCCGGTGCGCTCGATCCGCTTCAGGAACTGCTTGGGGATGATCTGGTCGGTGTCGACGTTGGTGCGGTCGAGCGCCGCCACCGGCCCCGCGATCGTGTGTACCGGCTTCACGCGCCCACCAGCTCGCGGATGTCGGTCAGGCGCCCGGTGACGGCGGCTGCGGCGGCCATCGCGGGGCTGACCAGGTGGGTGCGGCCGCCGGCGCCCTGCCGGCCTTCGAAGTTGCGGTTGGACGTCGACGCGCAGCGCTCTCCGGGAGCCAGGATGTCGGGGTTCATGCCCAGGCACATCGAGCAGCCGGCGCCCCGCCACTCGAAGCCGGCCGCTCTGAAGACGTCGTCCAGACCCTCAATCTCAGCCTGAGCTTTAATGTGAACGGATCCGGGCACGACCATGGCGCGAACGCCCTCGGCCACCTTGCGGCCGCGCACGACATGGGCGGCGGCGCGTAAATCCTCGATCCGGCCGTTGGTGCACGAGCCCAGGAAGACGCGGTCGATGGCGATCTCGGCCATCGGCGTGCCGGCTCGCAGATCCATATAGGCGAGCGCACGCTCGTCGCCCTCGTCGCGCGGCGCCGGCACGGCGCCGTCGATCGGCGCCACCTGCCCGGGGTTCGTACCCCACGACACCTGCGGTGCCAGCGCGGGGACGTCCACAACGACCTCGCGGTCGAACGATGCGCCCTCGTCGGTGCGCAGATCGGCCCAGCGGTGGCAGGCTGCGTCGAAGTCCTCGGGCACGCCCGGGCGCCCCTCCAGGTAGGCGAAGGTGGTGTCGTCGGCCGCCATCATCCCTCCCTTGGCGCCGGCCTCGATCGACATGTTCGCGATCGTCATCCGCCCTTCCATCGACAGCCGGCGGATCGCCTCGCCGGTGTACTCGACCACATGGCCGGCCGCGCCGTCGGTGCCGATCTGGGCAATGGTTCCCAGGATCATGTCCTTGGCGGTGCAGCCGATACCCAGCTCGCCCTGGTAGGTGATGCGCATGGTGTGCGGCCGGCGCTGCACCAGCGTCTGGGTGGCCAGGACGTGCTCGACCTCGCTGGTGCCGATCCCGAACGCCAGCGAGCCGAAGGCGCCGTGGGTGGACGTGTGCGAGTCGCCGCAGACGATGGTCATGCCCGGCTGCGTGACGCCCAGCTCGGGGCCGATCACGTGGACGATCCCCTGCCGGCGGTGGCCGAGGCCGTACAGCGGAACGCCGAACTCCTCGCAGTTGGAGGTCAGTGCCTCGAGCTGCCGGGCGGACAGGTCGTCAGGGGCCTCGCTGCCGGTGGGCACGTTGTGGTCTGCGGTCGCCAGCGTGCGATCCGGCCGGCGCACCCTGCGGCCGGCCAGCCGGAGGCCGTCGAACGCCTGGGGGCTGGTCACCTCGTGCACCAGGTGCAGGTCGATGAACAGCAGGTCGTCGTCCACCGCGTGGGCGTCCCAGACCTTGGCGAACAGCGTCCTTGGCTCAGCCATGGGCGAATCCTACCGGTGCGAGGCACGCCGCTGGATAGGCCGCGGGCTATGCGGCCACGGTGATTCCCGCTGATCCGGACCCCCGCTTCCGGGGGGTGGCCCGATCGGGCAACTGCCCGTACGTTTGTAGAGGACTCCCGACCCCCCGGAGCTTGTCTGTGTCTTACGACTTCGATACGTCGCACAACATCTGCGAGCCGCTCCTTCTGCCGATCCTGATCGAGCGCCACCGCGGCAACACGGCCGGCGACGGCGCGATCATGGCCATCATGCGGGGGCTGCTCGACTCGCCGCGAACCGACGCCGAGCGCGCCGGCGAGCGCCTGAAGGTGTTTGGCTGGCAGGTCGAGGGGGCCGACTGCACCATCCGCTGGATCTACCGAGTTGTCGGCGAGGACACTGGTGCCGACCACGCCCAGTTCACCCTGACCGTGCCGGACACCACCGCTGAGCTTCCGTGCCGCCTGCTCGGGCTGCAGCTGCAGATCACGCTGAACGGCGTCGAGGCCAGCTCGCAGGAGGAGCTCGACTGCTACCTGGAGCTGGCCGCCGCGTCTCGCGCCGCCGGCTGCTGACGCAGGCGTCTAGGCAGCAGATCTAGGTGGGGTCGTCCTCGGACGGTGGGTGCGCCGCCAGCCGGCGACGCTCCTTCCCGGACACCCGCGTCCGCACCATGTGCACGGTTCCCAGCGGCGCCTGGGAGTAGTTGAAGGCGTTGCGGTAGTCGTAGGCGGTGCCGTCCAGGCCGCCCAGCGACGCCAGGCCGTAGTTGTGCTCGATGTACGCCAGGATCGAGGCGAACGAGGCAACCGTGGGGTCGGTGTAGCCGGGCTTCGCGTACGGGCTGACGATCACCATCGGTACCCGTACCCCCAGACCGGCGGGCGGTTTGACGTGGTCGTAAAAGCAGCCGCAGTCGTCGTAGGTGATGAAGATCGCGGTGCTCGACCAGAACGTGCTGTTCATGATGGCTGATACGACCGAGCCGATCCAGTTGTCGCCCAGTGCCATCGAGTTCAGGTTGTGCTGGGAGCGGGCGCCGAGCGGCATCACGTAGGTCAGGTTGGCAAGGTTCCCGGCCTTGATGTCGTTCAGCACCTGGAGCGATGGATAGGTGTTCTGCACCTGCGACGAGTAGATGCAATCGGCAAACGTCGGACAGATACCCCAGCCGTACGGGGGCCCGCCGACCGACTTGTCGGCCGAGTAGATCCGCCACGTCTTTCCGGCGGCGGTCATCCGATCCATGATCGTCGGCACCCACTGGACAGGGCTTGCGCGGTAGGGGCCGCTGCCGTCGGGCTTGGGGACGCATGACGGGACGTGCAGGGTCTGGTGAGTGGGGGAGACCCAGACCGCGTCATCCTCGCTGTCACAGCCCCAGCCGGGACCGGCGGCGTGACCGGCGACATGGAACGGGTTGTCGCCGGTGAACCCGTCCAGCCGGCCCGCCACCAGCGTGATGTGGGCACCCCAGCTGGGGCTCGTGCCGATCTCGAACGTGTGATCCGAGATCACGTACTTCGTCGCCAGCGCCGCCAGGTTCGGGATCTGGCTGGGCTGGTACTGCTGGTAGCAGGCATACCCGCTGGCCTTGCTGCAGCCGCCGATCTGCTCCCAGCCGTCCATCTTGCCACCGTCGATGCCCAGCTTCTGGGCGTGGTTGGAGTGGCCGATGTTTGGCACAACGTCACGTCCCAGGCGCAGCGGGATGCTGGTGCCGTCGAGCAGCTTGCCGGTCTTGACCGCATCACAGCCCGGGTGCTGCAGGCAGACCGCGCCCAGCGTCTCGTCGAAGGAGTGGTTCTCCTGGTAGATGATGACGATGTGGGTGATCGGTGAGGCTGTTGCTGCCGGAGAGGCCGCCGGCGACGAGATGACGGCCGACCGGGTGACAGCGGCTCCCGGTATCAGCGCGAGCAGCACGCCGCACGTCGCTACCGCTGGGAGCAGCAATCGCCGCCGGCGATGGCTTCGAACCATCCCCGGTTGGTTCGAAGCTTCCTGCTCACTGCGAATACGTCCCATCAAGGCATACAGGCTGGACTCTTCCGGGGCGTCTGTCAAGCCCGTCCGTGACGAGCGTCGCTGCGGGCCGCCGGAGGCTAGACCGCGTCGAACTGCATTGCCCGGCCGATGGGATCGGCCTGGACGAGGCGCACCTGCACCTCCGCGCCCAGCGGCGGCGGGGTGGGTGTGTGGAGCCTGGCGCGGACCGGCGGGTCGGGGATCGCGATGTGCGACCCATGCGCGTCGTGGTCGAGCACGACCGCCGTGAAGACGTCGCCGACCCGGTGTTCGAGCAGTCGCGCCTCCATCTGGTCGACGACCGCCCGCTCGACGGCGTTGCTGCGCGCCTCGGCCGCTTCCATCACGGCCGGGAGCGCGTCCAGCCGCTCGTGGTTGCCGTCGCCGACCAGCGTCTCCAGCACGTAGCGGTCGCACAGCCGGCGGAGCGGGGCGGTGGTGTGCGCGTAGAGGGTGGCCAGTCCTGCGTGCTCGCTGCCGGCTGGCGGCGAGCCCTGGAAGCAGACGTAGCCGGCGCGGCCCATCACGCCGCGCGCCTCCTGCAGCAGCACCGCATGGGCGGGCACGGTGGGGTCGAGCCCGCCGATGAAGCGGGGGTACGTCACGTCGTTGGGCCACGGGACGTGCAGTGCGAGCGCCGTCCGCCGCAGGCGGGCCAGGCGGTAGTCGTCGATCCCGGTCATCGTGCGCAGCAGCCCCAACCCGCCGGCGATCATCATCTGCGCCGCCGCCATCCCGGTCAGCAGCGAGATCTCGGCGTTCCAGTCCTCGATCGCGTGGCGCTGCTCGAGCTCGAGCCGGTAGCCGGCCGGCTGCAGGTTGTCCGGCACCACCGTCTGGGCCGGCGTGTTCAGCAGGACGGCGCCGCGCTCGTCGGCCAGCCGCCGGCGCAGGGTTCCGATCTCCTCGAGCAGCGGTACGTGGCCGTACCGGTAGGTGAGCTTGTGCCGGCTTCGTACAGTGGCGCGGTTGACCTGCGCGGCGATCTGCCGCCCGTCGGCGTCGAGGTCGACCTGGAACACGAACGCCGGCCGATCGACATCCGGCAGCAGGCTGGCGGCGCCCTCCGAGATCGAGGACGGGTAGAGCAGCGCCCGCGTGTCCGGGCAGTAGACGGTCTCGCCGCGCTTCCACGCCTCCGCCTCGACCGGACTGCCTGCCGGCACCACGGCGCCGACGTCGGCGATCGCGTAGCGCACCCGGAACCCGTTGCCCAGCCGCTCCAGGTGCATGGCCTGGTCGAGGTCCATGCTCCCCGGTGGGTCGAGCGTCACGAACTCGATCGACCGCAGATCCTCGCGGGCGTCAGGCCGGTAGGCGGCCTTCGCTGCCTCCGCCTCGACGTCCGGCGGGAAGTCGACGTCGACGTCGAGCTGCTTGCGGATCCGCGCGAAGTCGGCCTGCAGCTGGAGCGGCGTTGCCGACTCGCGATGGTAGACGCCGGGCACGCTGCCGGACCCCGGCCCTGATCAGTGGGCCGCTTCCGCCTTGTCGTCGGCCTGCGTCCAGGGCATCATCGACCGCAGCTGGGCCCCGACCTGCTCGATCTGGTTCTCGGCGGCACGCCGCCGCAGCGCCTGGAACTGCGGCCGGCCGGCTGCCTCCTCGCTGATCAGGTCGCGGGCGAACCGCCCCTCCTGGATCTCCTGGAGCTGGCGTCGCATGTTGTCGCGCACCGACTCGTCGACAATCTTCGGGCCGACGGTGAGGTCGCCGTACTCGGCGGTGTCCGAGATCGAGTAGCGCATCCGCGCCATGCCCCCCTCGTACATCAGGTCGACGATCAGCTTCAGCTCGTGCAGGCACTCGAAGTAGGCGATCTCGGGCTGGTAGCCCGCCTCGACCAGCGTCTCGAATCCGAGCTGGACGAGCCGGGTGGTGCCTCCGCAGAGAACGGCCTGCTCGCCGAAGAGGTCGGTCTCGGTCTCCTCGCGGAACGTGGTCTCGATCAGCCCGCCGCGGGCGCAGCCGATGGCGTGGCCGTAGGCGAGGGCGATCTGGCGCGCGTTCCCGGTCGCGTCCTGGTGGACCGCGATCAGCCCGGGGACGCCGATGCCCTGGGTGTACTGCCGGCGCACGAGATGCCCTGGGCCCTTGGGGGCGATCATCGCGACGTCGATGTCGGTGGCCGGGGCGATCTGCCCGAAGTGGATGTTGAACCCGTGCGCGAACATCAGCATCGAGCCGGGGCGGAGGTTCGGCGCGATCTCGTCCCGGTAGAGCGACGCCTGGATGTGGTCGGGCACCAGCACCATGACCACGTCTGCCTGCGCGGTTGCGTCGGCAACCGAGGCAACGGGGAGGCCGTCCGCCTCCGCCGTCCGCCATGCACGCGAGTCCGGCCGCGCCCCGACCACGACCGAGTTCCCGGAGTCGTGGTTGTTCAGCGCGTGGGCGTGCCCCTGGCTGCCGTAGCCGATCACGGCGATGGTCTTGCCCGACAGGGCCGCAGGGTCGCAGTCGGACTCGTAGTAGATCGTTGCACTCATGCCACAACCCTCATTCGTGTTCGTTTGCCAAGTGATCCGTCGCGGTCGAGCGCGATCCTGCCGGTGCGCACCAGCTCGCGGACGCCGTACGGCTCCAACAGCTCCTCCAGCGCCTGCAGCCGGTCTGGGCTGGCGACGCAGGAGAACGTTACGGCCTCAGGCCCAACGTCCACGACCTTCGCCTCGAACACCTCCGCCAGCCCGATGATCTCCGGCCGCCGCTCGGGTGCTGAGGATACCTTGATCATCAGCAGCTCGAGCTCGACCGCGGACGGCCCCAGCTCCTGCACCTTGAGCACGTCGATCAGCTTGTAGAGCTGCTTGATCACCTGGTCGACGGAATGCTGCGAGCAGTCGACGCGGATCGTGATCCGGCTCTGCGTTGGATCCTGGGTGGGGCCGACGGCGAGCGACTCGATGTTGAACCCGCGGCGGGCGAACAGGCCGGCCACCCGCGTCAGAACGCCCGGCCGGTTCTCGACCTGTACCGACAGCGTGTGATGCGTGTGCTGCAGCTTGCTCATACCCCCTCCTCCACCCAGGCGTTAAAACGTGGGGGAACCAGGGTTCCCCCACGGCCCCCCTCCACCTTGGCGAAGCCTCCGAGGGCGCTCATACCCCCTCCTCCACCCAGGCGTTATCGTCCTCGGCCCACTCCGGTGCGTCGATCATGTCAGCGCTCGCCCCGCCGGCCGGCACCATCGGGTACACCTTCTCCTCGTGGTCGACGCGGGCGTCGATCACGGCCGGGCCGCCGGCCGCCAGCGCCGCCTCGATCGCCTGGTCGACCTCCTCCTCGGTCTCGCAGCGGAAGCCGGCGATACCGAAGGCCTCGGCCAGGAGCACATAGTCGGGCAGGTCGACCTCGAGCAGCGTCTCCGAGAACCGCTCGCCGTGGAACAGCTCCTGCCACTGGCGCACCATCCCCAGCCAGCCGTTGTTGACGACCACGTGGATGGCGCCGATGCCGTACATCTTGGCGGTGGCCAGCTCCTGCATCGTCATCTGGAAGCAGCCGTCGCCGTCGATGTTGATGACGGTGGCGTCGGGCCGGCCGACCTTGGCGCCGATCGCTGCCGGAACGCCGAAGCCCATCGTGCCGGCGCCGCCCGACGTCAGCCAGTGCCGGGGCCGGTCGATCTCCAGGTACTGCGCCGCCCACATCTGGTGCTGGCCGACGCCGGTCGTCCAGATCACCTCGCGGTCGCGCGGTCAGGTCGCGCAGCCGCTCGATCACGTACTCCGGCTTCAGCGGGCCGCTGCGCCGGTAGCGGAACGGGTATTCGGCCTGCCAGCCCTGAACCGTCGCAAGCCACTCGGCCGCCTTCGGCGCGCCTCCGTTCGAGCGCGATTGCATCGCCTCCGTCAGCTTGGGCACGATCTGCTCGATCGTTCCGACGATCGGGATGTCGGCCTCGCGGTTCTTCCCGATCTCGGCCGGATCGACGTCCATGTGGATGACACGGGCGCCGGGCGCAAACGCGTCCAGCTTGCCGGTCACGCGGTCGTCGAAGCGGGCGCCGCAGGCGATCAGCAGGTCGCACCTGTTCATCGCCCAGTTGGCGGCGCGCGAGCCGTGCATGCCGGGCAGGCCGATGCACTGCGGGTGGCTGTCGGGTACGACGCCCTTCGCCATCAGCGTGGTCACCACCGGGAGCTGGGCCGCCTCGGCCAGGGCGATCAGGTCGGCGGGATCGCAGTTGATCGCGCCGCCGCCCACGTACAGGGTCGGCCGCTCGGCCGCCAGGATCGCCTCCGCCGCGGTGATGATCTGGCGCGGGTGGCCGTGCCGCGAGGGCTTGTAGCCGGGGATGTCGACCTGGCGCGGGTAGCTGAACTCGAACTCACTCAGCTGCAGGTCCTTGGGGATGTCGATGAGAACGGGGCCGGGCCTCCCGCTGCGGGCGATGTGGAACGCCTCCTTGAAGATCTGCGGGATGTCCTCGACGGCGGAAACGAGCCAGGAGTGCTTGACGATCGGCATCGTGATGCCCTGGATGTCGGCCTCCTGGAACGCGTCGGTGCCGATCAGGTGCGTCGGCACCTGGCCGGTGATGCAGACGATCGGCGTCGAGTCGAGGTAGGCGTCGGCGATCGGCGTCACCAGGTTGGTCGCGCCGGGGCCGGACGTGGCGATCGCCACGCCGACCTTGCCGGTCGCCCGCGCGTAGCCCTGGGCCATGTGCCCGGCGCCCTGCTCGTGGCGCACCAGGTAGTGGCGGATCGTGTGGTCGCACGCCGCCCACGCGTCGTACAGCGGCAGGATGGCGCCGCCCGGCAGTCCGAACACGTCGGTCACGCCCTCGGCCTCGAGGCGAGCGGATGACCGCCTCGGCGCCGGTCATGCGCTGGCTAGCCACGGGCGATCACCTCACGATAAGGGTTTGCGGCGAACTCCCCGCCGCCGCTGGAGTGATGGGACAGCGCCTCGCAGACGGCCTGGCCGACCTCCCAGGTCGCGTACGCGCGGCCGCCGGATACCTGGTCGGCGGTGGCGTAGCCCTGGGACATGACCTCGTCGACGGCCGCCGTGATCGCCCGGCCGATGTCGCGGCGACCGAGGCCGTACGTGAACATCATCGCCACCGACAGGATCATCGCGATCGGGTTGGCCTCGCCCTGCCCGGCGATGTCGGGGGCCGAGCCGTGCACCGGCTCGAAGATCCCGGGCGCTTCCTTGCCCAGCGAGGCCGACGGCGCCAGCCCGAGGCCGCCGCCGACGGCCGCGGCCAGGTCGGACAGGATGTCGCCGAACAGGTTCTCGGTCAGGATCACGTCGTAGGCCTGCGGCTTGGTCGCGAGGTTCATGGCGAACGAGTCGACCAGCTCGTGGTGCAGGGTGATCTCCTCGAACTCGCTCTGCTGGAGCTCGGTGACGACGCGGCGCCACAGCTTGGAGGTGGAGAGCACGTTTGCCTTGTCCACTGAGACAACGCGGCCCTTTCGGCGGCGCGCCAGTCGGAAGGCCCAGCGGGCGACCCGCTCGATCTGTTCGCGGGTGTAGGTGCAGGTGTCGGACGCCGAGTCCTCGGACAGCTCCTTGGCGCCGAAGTAGAGGCCGCCGGTCAGCTCCCGGACGACGATCAGGTCGATGTCGGCGTGACGCACCGGCCTCAGGTTGGCGTACGCGTCGAGCTCCTTGCGAAGCCCCAGCAGCCCTTCCTCGGGGCGACGCGGCGCGGAGTCCCAGCGGGGGCCGCCGACCGCGCCCAGCAGCACCGCGTCGGACGCCTTCACCGCCGCTCGCACGTGGCTCGGGAACGGCTCGCCGTAACGGTCGATCGCCTCACCGCCGAACGGGAGATGGACCTGGCGCACGCGGATGCCGAACAGCTGGGAGGCGCCGTCGATCACGCGCCCGGCCTCGGCCATCACTTCGGGCCCGATGCCGTCGCCGGCAAGGCAGGCGACGATCGGTATTGGTCTGTGTGCTTGTCATGTCCTCTCCAGCCTGTTCGGTCGTGCGAGTCATTTCATCAGACTCCTGCCAACTCTTGTTCCGGTTCGGTCGCGCTACGCGCGTGGGAGCACGCGCGCAGATAGGCCTCCGCCGAGGCCTGGGTGATGTCGGTGGACACGGCCTGGCTCGCGAAGGTGCGGCCGGCGTGCTCCACGACCACCCGTACCTCACCCAGGGCGTCGGCCCCGCCGGTGACGGCGCCGATCGTGTACTCGACCAGCGTCACCGGGGTGTCCATCAGCTCGCCGATGGCGCGGAACACCGCGTCCACCGGGCCGTCGCCCTCCGCGCTGGCCGTCCGCTCGTCGTCGCCCTGGGCAACGGTGACCTCGGCCTCGGCCGGGCTGCCGGTACGCGTCGAGATCGCCAGCGACACCAGCCGGTGGTCGTCCTCGCGCTCGCGGAGCGAGTCGGATGCGATCGCCTCCAGGTCCAGCGACGTGATCTTCTGCTTCTTGTCGGCGATCTCCTTGAAGCGGTGGAACGCGCGCTTCAGCTCGTCGCCCTCGATGGTGAACCCCAGGTCGGCGAACGCCTGCTGCAGGGCGTGACGGCCGGAGTGCTTGCCCAGAACGATGTCCGACCCGGCCAGCCCGACAGCCTCGGCGTCCATGATCTCGTACGTCCTCCGGTGCGCCATCACGCCATGCTGGTGGATGCCGGCCTCGTGTGCAAACGCGTTACGTCCAACGATCGCCTTGTTGGGCTGTACGACATAACCTGTCAGGCGCGAGACCATTCGTGACGTACGGACGATCTCCTGACTGTTGACTTGCGTATCGACGCCGAAGCGCGGGCGGCGGGTGCGCAGGAGCATGACGATCTCCTCCAACGACGCGTTACCGGCGCGCTCCCCGATGCCGTTGATCGTGCACTCCACCTGACGCGCGCCGGCCAGCACGCCGGTCAGCGAGTTGGCGACGGCCAGCCCCAGGTCGTCGTGGCAATGCACCGACAGGATCACGTCGTCCAGCTCGGGCACCCGCTCGTACAGGCCCTGCAGGATCTCGGCGTACTCCTCCGGCACCGTGTAGCCGACGGTGTCGGGAATGTTGATGGTGGTCGCCCCGGCGGCGATCGCCGTGCGCACGACCTGCGCCATGAAGTCGGGGTCACTGCGGGTCGCGTCCTCACACGAGAACTCGACATCAGACGTGAAGCTCTTTGCACGCCGCACGGCGCGGTCGGCGCCGGCGACGACCTGGTCGCGCGTCATCCGCAGCTTGTGCTCGAGATGGATGTCCGATGTTGCAATGAAGACATGGATGCGCGGGTTTCGCGCGTCCGACAGCGACTCGATGGCCGCGTCGACGTCCTCGTCGTTGGTGCGGGCCAGTGACGCGACCACGCATTCGACCGCCCGCGAGACGGCGCGCACGCCCTCCACCTCGCCGGGTGAGGAGATTGCGAAGCCGGCCTCGATGATGTCGACCCCCAGCCGTTCGAGCTGGCGGGCGATCTCGACCTTCTCGTGCGGGGTTCAGCGCGATCCCCGGCGATTGCTCGCCGTCGCGCAGCGTCGTGTCAAAGATCCGGACCGTGTCCGTCTTCGGTGCCATGCGGCAAACCCTCCTGGCAATCAGGGGAGAGGACGCACCTCTCCCGTGGTCTTCTCGTGTGCGTGTGCGCCGGTCGGCGCGTGTGCAAAGTCCAGTCGCCCTAGCGGGCGAGGAGCACGAGAAGAGCGAGGAGCGAAAGCGCGAACCCGGACAGGAGCCCGACAGGACGCCCGCTCAGCAATGAGCGGGCAGGGATCTCCTTGGCAATCGCGCGGCTCGACATGGTGCGCACAGGATAGGCGGCGCCAGGCCGCTCGTCAAACCGGATCTGCGCGACACGGGCGGGCCGGCCGGCTGGGCCTCTGCGCTGTTGGCGTCGCTGACCGCAATATGGTACACAAGTACTGCATCGCGTCTATAGTTTCCGCGGCGCTCCCCACACATACAACAACGAGGTGTCGCATGCCCCGCTCTGGTGAGATAGGTGAGCAGATCTTCGAGCAGGTCGAGAAGTTGGTCGCCGGCGGTATGAATCGGTCCGAGGCTTTCGCGAAGATCTCCGCTGATACGGGACGCCGCGCCGGTACCGTCGCAGCGAATTACTATCGAGTTGCACGCAAGCGCGCAGGTGGTTCGCTGCGCAAGCCGCGCGCAACCGCTCGGCGCACGACACGCACGCGCCGCGCCGCATCGACCAACGGCCGCCGCCGCGCGCCTGCCGCGACCGCAGCCTCGGGCTCGCAGGACATCGATGCTCTGACGGCGTCAGTGGTATCGAGTATTCAGGCGCTGGCCGACGCGGTGAAGAGCCAGGCCGCCGAGGTGAAGGATCTGCGCGAGCGCCTCGACGGCGTCCGGCGATCGCTGGGATAGCACGCTCTTAGACCCCAAACGCGACGGCACTCAGATGTAACGCCCGACTCGCAGTGACGTCAGACCGGCGTTGCGCGGCCGTCGCGGTGCGTCTCCTGGAGCGCATGCGCGCGCAGGGCCATCCACAACTCCAGGCGGTCGCGGGCGTCGGTCAGGCTGCGGCCGGTCAGCTGCTCGATCTGCCGCATCCGGTAGCGCAGCGTGTGGCGGTGCACATGCAGCTCGGCGGCGGCGTCGGCCCAGCGGCCGTTGGCCTCGATGAACGCCTGCAGTGACTCGACGAGGGCCGAGCCGTGGTCGCGGTCGTGGGCAACCAGCGGTCCGAGCAGCGTCTCGCAGTACAGCTCCACGCCACGCTCGCCGTGGAGTGCCAGCAGCAGCTGGATCGAGCCCAGGTCGCGCCAGGTCGCCAGCGCCGGGTGGCCGTTGCCGGGCCGGGCAATCGTTGCGTAGAGCGCCTCGTCGTATGACCGGTGCAGCTCCGACGGGCTGACGCGCACTCTGCCGACGCCTCCGGCGGCGGCGCCGGTCTCGTCCAGCAGGCGACGGGCCCCTGCCTCGGCGGCATCGTCATCGGCCGCCTCGATCAGCACTGCGACGCCGCCGTCTCGCGCTCCGGCGGGACCGAAGCGCCCTGCGTCCTCGAGCAGCTCGGCCAGTTGCCGGGCACCGGGCTGCGCAGGTCGCAGCAGCGCAAAGCTGAGCGGTAGCTCGCCGGCGAAGCCGAACGCGGCCAGCTTCCGGCGCAGCTCCCGCTCGCCGATCTCGCCCGACAGCACCGACTCGACCAGGTCGCCGGCCAGCCGCTGCTCCGCCTCCGTGACCGCGCGTCGCTTCAACAGCTCGACCGCGAGCACCGTGCGGACGTGGTGGAGGAGCTGGCGGTCGCATCGCTCGCCCGGCTGCGCCAGCAGCTCCGCCTCGACCTGCGAACCGGTGACCAGAGGCAGCCGGATCGCACCCGGGTCGCCGGGCTGGATCTCGGCCGTCTCGGCGAGCACACGACCGCCGGCGTCGCGGAGGCAGAGCGCGCTGCCGGACGCCCGTGCCATCTCGGCCAGCATGGCGTCCAGCCCACGATCGTCGAGCACCAGATGCGTCAGGCTCTCGATCGCCTGCACGCGGGCATCGACCAGGGCCGCAAAGACCGCCTCGCTGATCGCGATGAACGGCACCTCGTAGGGGATCGTGAACAGCGGGAACGAGTGCTGCTCCGCCTCCTCCAGAGCGGCCGCCGGCGCCTCGTCGAACCCAAAGCCGAGCCCCAGGCCGAGGGCCGGCAGCCCGTGCTGCGCCAGCCGGCGGACGTACCCGGCCGGGTCACGCTGCAGCGGCTGCCCTGTGGTCAGCAGCAGCTCGCCGCCTCGCAGCCACGGGGTCGGGTCGTCCAGCTCGCTGGTATGCACCCAGCGCACCGGATGCGTGCAGCCGCCGGCACCCGCCTGCAGCGTGAGGTCGAGCCCATCTGTGGCCAGGATGTCGGCGACCGTCAGCATGGTGCCGAGCTCCCTACTGTTGGTTAGCCGCGAACGATCTGTCGGTTCTGGTGCGTGTGCATCTCCGACCAGGCGTCGTCGAGCACCGTGTCGAGCACGTCGTGGATGTAGTCGAGATCGTCGCGCGTGGCGACCAGTGGCGGAGACAGCTGGATCACCGGATCGCCGCGGTCGTCGGCCCGGCAGATCAGCCCGGCGTCGTACAGCCGCGAGGACAGGAAGTTGCGCAGCAGGAACTCCGACTCCTCCTCGTCGAACGTCTGCTTGGTCTCCTTGTCCTTGACCAGCTCGAGTGACATGAAGTAGCCCGCGCCGCGCACGTCGCCGACGATCGGCTTCTCACCCAGCCGCTTCAGCAGCTCGCGGAAGTACGGCTCGTTGCGTTGCACGTTGCCGATCACGTCCTCGCGCTCCATGACGTCGAGGTTCGCCAGGGCGACCGCGCAGGACACCGGGTGGCCGCCGTACGTGATGCCGTGGTTGAAAACGTTGTTGCCTTCGAGGAACGGTGCTGCGACGCGGTCGGTCATCAGCACGCCGCCCAGCGGCACATGTGCCGACCCAACGCCCTTGGCGAAGGTGACGATGTCGGGGCGGATGTCGTACTTGCCCGAGCCGAACCACTCGCCGAGTCGGCCGAACCCGCAGATCACCTCGTCGGCGACCAGCAGGATCCCGTACTCGTCGCAGATCGCGCGCACGCCCTGGAAGTAGCCGGCCGGCGGAGTGAACGTGCCGCCGGAGTTCTGAACCGGCTCGGCGAACACGGCGGCGACGGAGGAGGGGCCTTCCTGCTCGATCACGTCGCGCAGCTCGTCCAGGAGGAACTGCGTGAACTCCGCCTCGGTCTCGCCCTCGGGGCGGCGGTAGCTGTTGGTGTTCGAGACGTGGCGGACGCCTGGCATCAGCGGCTCGAACGGCGACTTCAGCGGGTAGATCCCGGTCAGCGACAGGGCGCCCAGCGTGGTGCCGTGGTAGGCGATCCGGCGGGCGATCATCTTGTAGCGATTGCGTTCGCCGTTCAGCTGGTGGTGCTGTTTGACCAGCTTGATGATCGAGTCGTTGGCCTCGGAGCCGCCGGAGCAGAAGAACACGCGGTTCAGGTCTCCCGGCGCCAGGTTGGCGACGCGCTCGGCCAGCTCGATGGACCGCGGGTGGGCGTAGCTCCAGTTCGTGTAGAACGGCAGCTCGGCCATCTGCTTGGCGGCCGCAGCGCCCAGCTCCTCGCCGTGGCTGTAGCCGATCTGGGTGCAGAACAGCCCGGACAGACCGTCGAAGTACTTCTTGCCCTTGGAGTCATAGAGCCAGCAGCCTTCGCCGTGGCTGATGATGGGCACCTCGTCATGCTGATAGGCGCCGTTCCGGGTGAAATGCATCATGAGGTGGCGCCTGGCCGCCTCCTGGAGCTGCTCGTGAGACTTCGCTCCCTGTGACCCGTTCATCGTCATGCTGCAGCCGGTCCTTTCCCTCGGGCATCGACCCGCCCGGCCCGGAGCCATGGACCGGCGGTCTTTAGACAATCTGGCCAATCGTACCAGGAGCGGATCCCGGTCTGGCGGCCTGGGGCTTATACTCGTTGGCACATTTGCGACGGCAGGAAGGGCTCACGCATGCTTGATCAGGCAACCACTCCGCGAACTGACGAACTGATGGCCACGCGCGACCGCTATGTCGCCCGCGGCGTGTCGATCCAGCCGATCTTCGCCGACCACGCGCACGGCGCCCGGCTGACCGACGTCGACGGCCGCGAGTACATCGATTTCGCCGGCGGCATCGGCGTCCTCAACCTCGGCCATACGCCTGACGCGGTGGTGGCAGCGATCCGCGAACAGGCCGGCGCGCTGCTGCACGCATGCTTCCCGGTCGCCGGCTACGAGCCCTACCTCGAGGTCTGCAAGATGCTGTGCGAGCTCTCGCCGGGCGACTTCGACAAGAAGGCCCTCCTCATCAACTCGGGCGCGGAAGCCGTCGAGAACGCCGTCAAGATCTCGCGCTACTTCACCGGTCGTGACGCGGTGATCACCTTCGACCGCGGCTTCCACGGGCGCACCCTGCTGACCATGTCGCTGACGTCGAAGCTGGTCTACAAGCGCGGCATGGGGCCGTTTGCTCCGGAGATCTACCGCGCTCCGGCGCCCTATCCCTACCGGGGCGTCAGCACGAAGGACGCGCTGGCCGGCATCGACTTCATGTTCAAGGCGCACGTGGATCCGGCGTCGGTCGCCTGCGTGATCCTCGAGCCGGTGCAGGGCGAGGGCGGCTTCACCGTCATGCCGCCCGAGTTCATCCGCGAGCTCAAGAAGCGCTGCGAGGACTACGGCATCCTCTACATCAACGACGAGGTGCAGTCCGGCATGGGCCGCACCGGCACGCTCTGGGCGATCGAGCACGCCGGCGTGGTGCCCGACCTGATGACGGTGGGCAAGTCGCTCGCCTCGGGCATGCCGCTGGCCGGCGTGGTCGGCCGGGCCGACGTCATCGACTCGGTGCACCTGGGCGGCCTCGGCTCCACGTACGGCGGCAACCCGGTGGCCTGCGCAGCCGGCGTCGAGAGCCTGAAGGCGATCTCCTCGCCCGAGTTCCTGGCCCGGTCGAAGCAGGCCGGAGAGCACATCATGGAGCGCCTGAACGCGCTCGCCGAGCGGGTGCCGTCGATCGGCGAGGTGCGCGGCATCGGGCCGATGGCGGCGATCGAGCTGGTCAAGGACCGAGAGACGCGCGAGCCGGCGTCCGACATCGCGGCGGCGACCGTCGCCGGCGCCCTCGACCGCGGCCTGCTGCTGCTGAAGACGGGCATCTACGACAACGTGCTTCGGATCCTGGTGCCGATCAGCGCACCGCAGGAAGACCTGGACGCCGGCCTCGACCGGCTCGAGGAGTCGCTTGTCGCAGCAAGCTGAGGGGACCGCCGCCGTGCGTCTGCGCGGTGTCAGCAAGGTGTTCGGGGCGGTTCGTGCCGTTGACAGCCTCGACCTGGACGTGGAGCACGGCGAGTTCTTCTCGATGCTCGGCCCATCCGGCTCGGGCAAGACCACGACGTTGCGGATGATCGCCGGCTTCGAGCTGCCGACCGAGGGGACGGTGCTGCTCGAGGGCGTCGACGTCAGCCGGCTGCCGCCCTACGAGCGCGACGTCAACACGGTCTTCCAGGACTACGCGCTGTTCCCCCACATGAACGTCGGCGACAACGTCGCCTACGGGCTGATGGTGCGCAAGGTGCCCAAGCCCGAGCGCAGGCAGCGGGTGGCCGAGGCGCTGCGCATGGTGCGCCTCGACGGGTACGAGGACCGCAAGCCGTCGCAGCTCTCCGGCGGCCAGCGGCAGCGGGTGGCGCTGGCCCGCGCGCTCGTCAACCGGCCCAAGGTGCTGCTGCTGGACGAGCCGCTGGGCGCACTCGACCTGAAGCTCCGCGAGGAGATGCAGATCGAGCTGAAGACGATCCAGCGCGACGTCGGGATCACGTTCATCTTCGTCACTCACGATCAGGACGAGGCGCTGACCATGAGCGACCGGATCGCCGTCTTCAACGAGGGCCGGGTCGAGCAGATCGGCACGCCGGCGGAGATCTACGAGCGGCCTGCCACGGCGTTCGTCGCCGGGTTCGTCGGCACGTCGAACGTCCTCGACGGCGACGTCGCGCAGGCGATCGCCGGCGCCCGCCGGATGTTCACGGTGCGGCCGGAGAAGATTCGCATGGAGGATCGGGGCGCCGTCGCCGGCGACGGCGAGTGCGCCGCCGACGGGACGGTCGAGGACGTTATCTACCTCGGCGTCGTCACCCGCTACATCGTCAGGCTGGACGCCGGACCCAGGCTGGTCGTCGTTCAGCAGAACCTCGCCACGTCCTCGATGGAGGCACTGGCGGCGAAGGGGCGGCAGGTCACACTGGTGTGGCTCCGCCAGCACAACCGTCCCATCGAGGCTCCAGCTGCGTCAGGGACACATCCACAGGAGGTCACCGCATGAGGTCACGAGTCGGGCTTGCGCTTGTTGGCGCCGTCGCAGCAATGGCGGTCGCGGCAGGCTGCGGCAGCGGCGCGGCAGGAGGGGGCGGGAGCACGGTCGGCACCGGGAACGAGATCCACACGATCGGGACACCCGAGGGGCAGCTCGACCTGGTCGCGTGGCAGGGCTACACCGAGCCGAACGTGGTCAAGCCGTTCGAGGCCCAGACCGGGTGCCAGGTGCACGTGAAGTACGGTCAGACCTCGGACGAGATGGTGCAGCTGATCCGCAGCGGTCAGTGGGACGGGGTGTCTGCCTCGGGTGACGCAACCAACCGCCTGATCGCCGCCGGCAACGTGGCGCCGATCGACGTCAAGCTGATCCCCGACTTCAAGGACATCACGCCGGCCCTGCAGTCGCCGCCGCACAACACCGTGAACGGGGTGCACTACGGCGTCTCCTACGAGTGGGGCGCGAACGTGCTGATGTACAACACGAAGATCGTCAAGCCGGCACCCACCAGCTGGGCCCCGGTGTTCGACGGCACCAGCTACTCGGGCAAGGTGACGGCGTACGACAGCCCGATCTACATCGCGGATGCCGCGCTCTACCTGAAGTCGGCCGATCCCAGCCTGAACATCACCGATCCCTACGAGCTGACCGAGAAGCAGCTCGACGCGGCGGTGACCCTGCTGAAGAAGCAGCGCCAGCAGATCGGCGATTACTGGAGCAGCTACACCAGCAACATCCAGGACTTCAAGGACGGCAACATCGTCATCGGCCAGACCTGGCCGTACCAGTACAACACGCTCAAGTCCGAGCACGTCCCGGTGGCCGTGGTGCTGCCGAAGGAGGGCGCGACCGGCTGGGCGGACACCTGGATGATGTACTCGCACGCCAAGCATCCCAACTGCATGCTCAAGTGGATGGCGTACGCGACCACGCCGGTCGTGCAGGGCAAGACCGCGTACACGTTCGGCTCGGCCCCGGCCAACCCGAAAGCGTGTGCGTACCTGGACAAGCAGTCCCCCGGGTACTGCACCGCCTACCACGTCACCGATCCGGCGTACTTCAGCCAGATCAAGTTCTGGAAGACGCCGCTGCAGGACTGCGGTGACAGCCGCGGCAACACCTGCACGGACTACTCCGAGTGGACCCAGAAATGGACCGACATCAAGGGGTAGCTCGGAACGCATGACCCTCCGGCTCCGGGCGCCCGCCCGGGGCCGGACCTCTTCCTCTACCTGTGGCCACGACAACCCACAAACCCCCGGCGCCCCGGCTGACGACGCGGCGGCGGCTCTCCGGCTTCTTCTACCGCCACCCAAAGGCGAAGCTGACGGCGCTGCTGACGCCGCCGCTGCTGTGGATCGTGCTGGTCTACGTGCTGGCGATGGTCGCGCTGCTCCTGACCGCGTTCGGGCACGAGAACAGCCTCACGGCGCGAACGGAGTACGGGTTCTCGCTGGACAACTTCAAGGCGCTGTGGGACGACCCGGTGAACAGGACGATCACGCTGCGCACCGTGGGAATGGCAGTGATCGTGACGCTGACCGACATCGCGCTGGCGTTCCCGCTCGCCTACTACATGGTGCGGATCGCGTCCGGCAAGATGAAGGCCCTGCTGTTCGTCGGCATCCTGATGCCACTGTGGTCGAGCTACCTGATCAAGGCGTACACCTGGCGGCTGATAACCGCGCAGGACGGGCCGATCAACTGGGCCCTCGGAAAGATCGGGCTGGGGCCGTTCCACCTCGCGTTCACCTACACCGCGATGTGGCTGGTCTACGTCTACCTGTGGCTGCCGTACATGCTCCTGCCGATCTACGCGTCACTGGAGCGGGTGTCCGGGTCGTACCTTGAGGCGTCGAGCGACCTGGGGGCAAGAGCCTGGACGACGTTCCGGCGGGTGACGATGCCGCTGGCGCTTCCGGGCGTCGCCGCCGGGTCGATCTTCACGTTCTCGCTGACGCTCGGCGACTACATCGCGCCCGACATCGTCGGCGGCAATCTCCACCAGTTCATCGGCAACGTCATCTTCCAGGAGCAGGGCGTCGCCCAGAATCTGCCTCTGGCCGCTGCATTCGCGTTCGTCCCGATCGCGATCGTGATCCTCTACCTGGTCGTCATGAACCGTCTCGGCGCATTCGAGGCGTTATAGATGACCGGCCGACCTCTCACGCGGGCCTGGACGCTCCGAACACCGAGTCGAAAACCACCCGTTCGTCGGGCTGCGCCTGCGAACCTGCACCTCGCGGTGCCCGCGAGTCGCGCCAATACGTTTCGGTATTGGCACGCCCCGCGTTCAGCGCGAGGCACGGCTTCTCGTCGCCCAGGACACCACGCGAGAGATCGGTCGGGCATCTAGTGGAGCCGAGGGGCGTCCGGATCGCGCTGCGTCTCGCCTCCGCCGGCGTGATGCTGTTCCTGTATCTGCCGCTGGTTGTCATCGTCCTCTTCGCGTTCAGCGCGTCGAAGATCCCGACGTGGCCCATCACCCAGTACTCGACGTACTGGTTCCGGCTGGCCTGGAACGACCAGACGGCGCGCACCGCCCTCGTCAACTCGTTCACCGTCGCGATCCGGGCATCGCTGCTGGCGCTCGTGCTCGGCACGCTGGCGTCGTTTGCCCTGCAGCGCTTCAAGTTCTTCGGGCGCCAGGCGATCTCGCTGCTCTTCATCCTGCCCATCGCGCTGCCGGGCATCGTCACCGGCCTCGCGCTGCTGTCGGGCATCGAGTACATGGGGTTCACGCTGTCGCTGTGGACGGTGGTGGTGGGGCACGCGACCTTCTGCATCGTCGTGGTCTTCAACAATGTGATCGCCCGGCTACGGCGGTCGGGGGCGTCGCTCGAGGAGGCGTCGATGGATCTCGGCGCCGACGGCTGGCTCACCTTCCGACACGTCATCCTGCCCAACATCGCCACCGCGCTGGTGGCCGGCGGGTTGCTGGCATTCGCGCTGTCGTTCGACGAGGTGGTGGTGACGCTCTTCACCGCGGGCTACCAGGAGACGCTGCCGCTCTGGATCTACAACCAGTTCAGGCTGCCCAACAACGCCCCCGAGGTGAATGCGGTGGCGGTGTTCGTGATCCTCCTGACCACGATTCCGGTCCTGCTCGCGCAGCGTCTGATGCGCGACAGCGGAGGCGTCACCGGCCGGTAGCACCCCGCTCGCCCACCCGGTGCTTGTTAAGAATCGGTGTGGACGACTCACCCCGCGCGCCCGGCCGCAGCACCCAGGAGGACGTCGTCGAAGGCCGCACCCGGCGCCGGACGTCCCCACCGGCGCGACTCCTGCGATCCCGCTTGGCGTCCCGCAATTGCGGTCGGTCCTGCCGCCGGCGGCTGACCCCTCGGGCGTTGCCAGCCCAGTAGCGGTGGCCACATCGGACATGTTCAGCCGCTGCATCCGTCGCATGCCTCTGGTAGCGTGCTACCCCATGTTTGCCGCCCGCGGTGAAGCGCGTGGTCCGTTCGGTTCGCGCGTCCCCCGAGCCACACTCACGCTCCTCTTCTCCTCTCTGATCCTGTTCGGGATCACGGCTGGGAGTGCGTCGGCGTCGTCGATCTCGGCGAAGCGAGCCGAGGCGCGCGCGGTCGAGGCGCAGATCTCCTCGGCGCAGGTCCAGCTCGAGAAGCAGGTCGAGCGGTACGACTACGTCCACTCCCGCCTTGTGAAGTCGCAGCATCAGCTGGCCGAGTCGAAGATCGTGCTCGCCAACGCGAAGGACAACCTGCGGGCTTCCCAGATTGCGCTCGCCCAGAGCCTGACGAGCTCGTACAAGAAGGGCGGTCAGAACGTGGTCGAGTATCTGCTCGCCGCCAGGTCGATCAACGACCTGGTCACGCAGATGCAGGTGCTCCAGCGCTCGAACGAGTCGGACACCCAGCTGATCAAGACGATCAGCGTCGCCAAGAAGACGATCTCCAAGCAGGAGCACGCCCTGTCGGTCGAGACCGCCAACCTCTCGAAGGAGCAGGCGGCGCAGAAGCACGAGGAGGGCAGGATCCGCGCCGGCATCGCCAGCCTGCAGTCGCGCGAGGCGGGCATCTCCGCCGATATCAAGCACCTGATCGCCCAGCAGCAGGCCGCGGCGAACGCGGCCGCCGCGCGGCAGGCTGCCGCCGCAGCGACTGCGGCGGGCGGCGGCGGTGGCGGTGGCTCCGCGGGTTCGGGCGCCGATACCAGCCTTGGCAACATCCCGGCGCCTCCCAGCAGCACCCTCGGGGGCCAGGCCGTGGCGATCGCCGAGCAGTACCTGGGCGTTCCGTACGTGTGGGGCGGGGCCAGCCCGGCCGGGTTCGACTGCTCCGGCCTCGTCATGTACGTCTACGGCCAGCTAGGCGTCTCGCTCCCGCATTTCGCGGCCGGCCAGTACAGCGCCGGCCCGCACGTTCCCGAGAGCGATCTCCAGCCCGGCGACCTCGTGTTCTTCTACGGGCTCGGCCACGTCGGCATCTACGTCGGCGGCGGGATGTTCATCCACGCGCCGCATACCGGAACCGTGGTCAGCTTCGCCTCGCTGGCCTCGTACCAGAGCGTGTACGTCGGCGCCACGCGCATCCTGGGCTAAGCGCTCAGCGCACGGGTCCGTAACGCCTTCGCTCGCTCCGACCAAGAACCTCCGACAGCGAGTAGTTGAGGAGGCCGCGTGCGCAGGCAGTCGCGGCGACAGTCAGATCCGAGCCCGTGCAGGCGTTCGAGCGGTTCTACCGGCAGCTACGTCGACGCCGTCGAGCGGTTCGTCTGCCCGCGGGTGCGACGATCCCTGCACCTGGCCGGCCGACCTGACGGCGGACGTGTTTGTCGCCGCGATCGAGTCGGTCCTGCTCGTACCGGGCGAAGCCGGGCGCGAACCGGTCGCACGGCCGTTCGGGATCGCGCCACAACCGTCGTCGCCGGTGCAGAGACGGCGAACGGCGAAGGAGCTGCGGGCTGGCCGCTCTCAGTACGCGGACGTGAGCTGCTCCGACGAGGACGACCTCGCAGCGCTACACGAGCGGATCCGACGGCGAGTCGGCCGCGCGAGGGCTCTCCCGGGACCTGCATCGGGCCGCCGGACGGCGAGCGGGCGGTGCTGGAGCTGGTTGCGCTCGACGGTCTGTCCGTCCGCGAGGCCGGCCAGGCGCTTGGGATCGGCGCGGTCGCGGCGGTCGCGTGCGGCTGCATCGCGCCCGCCGCCGGATGCGAAACCGCCTCGACCTCCTCAACCTCGGCGCGAACGATCTACCGGAGGTAACGACGCGAGCAACTTCGAAGAGTCGGCTCCTGCTGGAGCTGAAGAGCGTGGTGGAGGCTGAGCCGGCCAGCCATGGGCACCGAACGCTCGGGCTGGCGCGGCCGGCCGCGCCTGGTCCTTGCAGGCGGGCTAGCGGCGGTGCTGGCCATGGCCGCGATCGCCGCCGTCTTCTTCCTCTCCAGCGGTGCCCAGACGGCGTACGCCGTCGACGAAGAACTCCGACGCCTACTGCATCAGCGTCGAGGTCGATTCGTTGACCGATCGCTCCCGGCCTTCAGTCAGCGTTGCAAGCAGCCGGCGTGAACGCTGTCGTCCAGTACCTGCCGGAGGGGACAGATGTGCAGAGCAGCCCTGGCTTCACTCCGGCAGGCCCCGCGGCCGCCGGTCGGACGCACCAGAGCTCCGCTCGGCCGCACGAGCGACGGCGCAACCCAGTTCACGATCAGCGGGAACTTCCCCGCCGGCGGACACGCTCGTGATCTCCACGCAGACTGGCCCCGGTGGCGAGCAGGCCCTCGGCATGGGCTGGGCCCAGGGCACCGTTCCGCCCTGCCTAGCGATCGCGGACGCTCCGGCCGGGAGCGGCCCAACTCGGCTCTCCGCCGATTCCCAACAGCGCGCCCTAGAGCGTACGGCTGAGAGTCAGATCAGGAGCCGCGGGCCGAGAGGCCTGCGGCTCCTGGGTGCTGAGCTGGTCGGGGCAGCCACCCGGACAGCTTGGAGCACTACCCCCGCGTGTGCCGCTCGAGCCAGCGGGCGAGCGTCTCGCCGGTGTCCAGCACATGGGCCCGCAGCAGCCGGCGTGCGCGCTTGGGGTCGGGCTTCTGGAGCGACTCGATGATGCGGTCGTGGTCCTCGGCGCTGCGCGGGATGATGCCCGGGTCGTCGGCGAACGTGTGCCACGCCACCGAGCGCGGCACCTGGTTGGCGAGTGACTGCACCGTGTCGCGGAGCGGGTTGCAGTTGGCCGCGGCCAGGATCACGTTGTGGAACAGCTCGTTGGCCTGCGAGCACTGCTCGAGGGCGATCCGCCGCTCCGTCTCGGCGCTGGGGTCGAGCTGCTCGTGGGCCTGGCTGCCGGCCAGCAGCAGCGCCTGGGCGGCCGCCAGGTCGGAGGTGTCGTAGGTGGTCAGCCGGCCCGCCGCGCGCTCGGCGGCCAGGCCCTCGAGCTCGGCGCGGACGAGGAAGATGTTGCGGCACTCGTCGGCCGAGAACGAGCGCACGAGCGCTCCCCGGTGCCCGAGCTGCTCGACCAGCCCGATCGCCTGAAGCTGGCGCAGGGCCTCCCTGATCGGCGTCCGGCTGACGCCGAAGCGCGCCGCCAGGTCCTCCTGGCGCAGGCGCGTGCCCAGCGGGATCCGGCCGGTGATGATCTCGACCTGGAGCTCGTGGGCGAGGTCATCGGCTCGGCTCAGGCTGGTGGTCGCGCGACGGTCGGTCATGGGGCGATGGTATCAGCGCAGGAGCGGCGGGATTCTCCCGTGAACAGGTGAAGAATGTATCCCAACATTTGAGGTTTGGATCCAAACTTGCTACGGTGAGCCCCAGCCGCCAGACCGCTCAGCAAGGAGTGTGCCGATGACCGACACCGCCGCCAAGCTTCCCGAGATCGAGCACATCAAGTCGCGCAAGAACGGCCTCGATGTGCTCGCCGACATCTACCGGTACGCCGAGCTGGGCTTCGCCGCCATCGAGCCCGACGACCTGGCGCTGTTCCGCTGGTACGGCATCTACACCCAGCGGGCGGAGGCGAACGCGACGGCGGGCGAGCCGGGGCCGTCCGAGGAGACCGACGGGCTGTTCATGCTGCGGGTGAAGTTCCCCAACGGGATCGTCACCGCTGACCAGATGCGGACGATCGGCGAGCTGGCGGAGCGGTACGGGCGCGGGATGGGCGACATCACCACCCGCCAGAACATCCAGCTGCACAACCTGGCGATCGAGGACATCCCGGTCGTGCTCGACGAGCTGAACGCGGTCGGGCTGTCGTTCACGCAGGCGTGCGGTGACGTCTGGCGGAACATCGTCGGCTGCCCGCTGACGGGGGTCGACGGGCACGAGCTGATCGATTCGCGCCCGCTGATCGATGCCCTCGAGCAGGAGTTCGTCGGCAAGCGCGAGTACTCGAACCTGCCCCGCAAGTTCAAGGTCTCGGTGTCGGCGTGCGCGCACGGCTGCGCCCAGCACGAGATCAACGACATCGGGCTGGTCGCCGTCGACAAGGACGGGGTGATCGGCTACGACGTCTGGGTCGGCGGCGGGCTGGGCGCTTCCGCCCGGCTGGGCCGGCGGCTGGACGTGTTCGTGTTGCCCGAGGAGGCGGTCGAGGTCTGCCGCGGGATCACCGAGATCTTCCGCGACGAGGGCCGCCGCAACAAGCGCACCCGGGCGCGGATCAAGTTCCTGGTCGACGAGTGGGGCGTCGAGCGCTTCCGCGCCGAGCTCTGCAAGCATCTGGGCCGCGAGCTGCCGACCTCGGTCGAGCCCAACGAGCCGCTCGACCCGCACCGCGACCACCTCGGCATCCACCCCCAGGTGCAGCACGGCCTCTACTACGTCGGCGGCACCACGCTGCGCGGCCGGTTCCACGCCGACCAGATGATCGGCGTCGCCGACATCGCCACCCGCTACGGCTCCGGGCAGCTCCGCTGCACCAACCGCCAGAACATCATCGTCGTGGACGTCCCCGACGAGCACGTCGACGCGGTGGCCGCCGAGCTGGCCGACCTCGGGTTGCCAACCGAGGCGTCGGCGTTCCGGCGCGGCGTCATCTCGTGCACGGGCATGGAGTTCTGCAAGCTGGCGATCGTCGAGACCAAGCAGCGCGCCGCCGAGCTGATCGAGCACCTGGAGCGCCGGATCGGCGACCTCGACGGCTCGATCCGGATCAACCTGAACGGGTGCCCCAACGCCTGCGCCCAGTACCAGATCGCCGACATCGGCCTGCAGGGCGGGATCGCCAAAAGAGCTGACGGCCAGCGGGTGCAGGGCTTCATCCTGCACATCGGCGGGCGGCTTGGCGCGGAGGCGGGGTTCGGCCGCCGGGTCGCGTCGAAGGCGATCCCTGCCGACGACGCCCGCTATGCCGTCGAGCGCATCGTCCGCGCCTGGAAGGGCGAGCGCGCTCCGGGCGAGACGTTCTCGTCGTGGGCCGACGCCCAGGCCGACACCCGGCTGGCGTCGCTGATCGGCATCGCGGTCACCCAGGAGCGCACCCGCGAAGAGGTCGCCGCGTAGCTCGCCGCGTGCCTCACTCGGTTGTGCGTTGACGCCTGGAACCCGGCCCGACTAGTCTTCGAACAAGGAAGCAACTGCGTCACCGGTCGGGGGTGATCCTCGACACGTCGCATCCAGAGAGGCGGAGGGAACCGGCCCTGTGAAGCCTCGGCAACCATCCCGCCCTCGCGGGAGCGGTGCCAACTCCGGCGGAGCACCGCTCCGGAAGATGTGAACCGGCCGGCAACGGCCCGACCCGAGGGATCACCGGATGTTTGCCACCAGACTCGTCTGCAAGGGCTGCGGCGCCGACTACCCACTCGACGCCCGCTTCGCCTGTGACCAGTGCTTCGGACCGCTCGAGGCCGCCTACGACGACGAGGCGATCGCGCGCAGCGTCACCCGCGAGCAGATCGTCGCCGGCCCGTCGACCCTGTGGCGGTACGCCGCCTTCCTGCCCGTCGCGCCGCCGGCCCGCGGCCTCCCGGTTGGGAACTCGCCGCTGATCGCCGCCGACCGGCTGGCCGAGGAGCTGGGGCTGCGCTGCAAGCTGTACATCAAGACCGAGACCTCAAACCCGACCCACTCGTTCAAGGACCGGGTGGTCGCGATCGCCGTTGCCAAGGCTGTCGAGCTGGGCTACCAGGCGCTGGGCTGCGCCTCCACCGGCAACCTGGCCGGGGCGACCGCGGCCGCCGGAGCAGCGCTCGGCCTGCCGACGTACATCTTCGTCCCCGACGACCTGGAGCGGGAGAAGATCCTGGCCGCCGCGGCCTACGGCGCAACGGTCTTCGAGGTCAACGGCACCTACGACGACGTCAACCGGCTCTGCTCGGAGCTGGCCTACGACCGCCCGTGGGCGTTCGTCAACGTCAACCTGCGGCCCTACTACGCCGAGGGCTCCAAGACGGTCGCCCACGAGACGGTGGAGCAGCTCGGCTGGCGGGTGCCCGACCGGGTCGTGGCGCCGATCGCCTCGGGCTCGCTGTACACCAAGATCCTGCGCGGGTTCCGGGAGGCGCGAGCCACCGGCCTGGCCGGCGAGGGACCGGAGGAGCCGGTGATGCACGGGGCGCAGGGCGCCGGGTGCGCGCCGGTGGCAACCGCTTTTGCCTCGGGCGGCAACGATGTCTTCCCTGTCAGGCCGACCGGGATCGCGAAGTCACTGGCAATCGGCAACCCGGCCGACGGCGTGTTCGCGGTCGGCGTCGCCCGCGACACGGGGGGCAGCATCGAGGCCGCCGACGACGACGAGATCGTCGAGGGCATCCGGTTGCTCGCACGGACGACAGGCATCTTCACCGAGACCGCCGGCGGTGTCACCACGGCGATCCTCCGCAAGATCGCCGAGCGCGGTGAGATCTCACCCGAAGAGACGGTGGTCGCCTACATCACCGGCGACGGCTTGAAGACGATCGACGCGATCGAGCCCTCGGTGGAGACGGTCTCCATCGAGGCCGACCCCGAGCAGGTCGAGGCGTACATCGACGCCCGCGTCACCGCCTAAGAGCGTTAGGCGGGCCGGTCCCCGGCGGAGGTGGGCCGGCCCGCTGGTTCATGGAATCGGCCGCTTCGGCGGCGCCGGACACCACGGCAGCGGTGAACCTGTCTACCCGGATTCGGGTATCAGGAGCCTCCCGGGGCTAGCCGGCGCTCAGCTGTCTTCGGTCACGTCCGCGTTGCCGCCCCGGAACCGGACCGTGAATCGCCTGCCGAGCGCTTCCACGCCGCGTAGCTCGAGGTGGCTGCAGATGTCCGGCAGCATCGGGTCGGCCTTCAGCGTGCCGGTCTCGGCGTCGGGCCGCAGCCCCAGCATCACGGTCAGGAACAGGATCGGCGTACCTGCCGCCCACGCCTGTGGCGAGCAGGCGGTCGGGTACGAGACCGGAAACGGCGTCCGCTCGCGCGGGTAGCCGGCGAATACCTCCGGCAGGCGGTGATCGAACTGGCTCGACGCTTCGATCATCGACTGTGCGATCCGGTTCGCGTACTGGCGGTAGCCGTACCGGGCGAGCCCCGCGACGACCAGGCTGTTGTCGTGCGGCCAGACGGTGCCGGTGTGGTACCCGATCGGGTTGAAGCCGCGGTCGGCGCTGGACATCGTCCGCACGCCCCAGCCCGAGTAGAGCTCCGGCGCGACCAGGGTCTCGGCGACCTGCGCGGCGCGCTCGGGCTCGACGATCCCGCTCCACAGCAGGTGGCCGATGTTGGAGCACAGCGAGTCGATCTGGCGGCCCTCGTCGTCGAGGCCGAGCACGAACGTGCCGCCAACGTCCTCGCGCACCGTCCAGTAGTCGCGGTTGAACCGCTCGCGGAGCAGCGCCGCCTCGACCTCGAGCTCGGCCGCCAGCGCAGCGTCGCGCCACACGGAGCGGGCCAGCTGGGCCATCCGGATGCGGGCGTCGAACGCGTAGCCCTGCGCTTCCGCCGTCGAGATCGGGGTCTGCGCGATGGTGCCGTCGCGGTAGCGCATCGAGTCCCACGAGTCCTTCCAGGACTGTGACTCGAGCCCCCTTGCCGAGCGCCGGTGGTAGCTGACGTACCCGTCGTGGCGGAGGTCGGCCTGGGTGCGCATCCAGTTGATCGCCTGCATCGCCGGCTCGCGCAGCCGCAGCACCGTCTCCTTGTCCCCGGTCCACCGATAGGCCTCGGAGAGCAGGATCAGGAAAAGCAGGGTGGAGTCGACGCTGCCGTAGTAGGGGAAGGAGCGCCCGGCCGCCGCGACCCGGCCCATCCGCACCTCGTGGACGATCTTGCCCGGCTCGGCGTCTGCCTCGTCGTCGCGCTCGTGGGCCTGGAGGTCGGCCAGTGCGTCCAGCGTGCCTCCCGCCAGGGTCGGCCCCAGCAGCAGCGTCTGGTAGGAGGTGATCAGCGTGTCGCGGCCGAACACGGTCATGAACCAGGGCAAGCCGGCCGCCGGCAGGTCGCGAAGGCCGCCACCGTCACCGCGGGGCCGCATCCGCAGCGCGGCCAGGTCCCCGACCGAGGTCTCGTATGCGTGGGCAAGGTCTTCCCAGTCCGTGTGCAGCTGCGGGGTCTGCTGGCGCCATGACCCCAGCGACTGCTCGACCCGGGCCCGGCCCTGCCCGAAGAAGAAGCTGGTGTAGCTGGGCCGCCGCTGCTCCTCGCCGTAGAGCAGCACGACGTTCGAGCGCTGCTCCCAGGAGCTGCCGGGAGCGATCTGAAGGGTATGGGCGATGCTGGTGTCGCCCGCCTCGCCGCGCTGCGAGAACCAGACCAGCGCCGCCGCCTGGAAGCCGTCCTCGCGGTGGGCGAACGACCACGAGTTCTCGCGGGTGTCGTGGCTGCGCTCGATCTCGACCGAGGGCGGCGCGCGGAGCGTGAACACCAGGTCCTCGGTGCGGTACTCGCGGGCCTTGACCTCGAACACGTCGAGGAAGTCGAAGTCGAACTCCAGGCGCAGGGCGAGGTCGACGCGCTCCAGCGTGTGGTTCTCGATGTGCAGGCGGGTCTGCATGCTGCCCGCGCCGACGAACATGTCGCGGGTCAGCGAGATCGCCCCGGCGGGCAGGTCTGCCGCCTCGACGTTCTGCATGAAGACGGCCGCCGAGTAGTAGTCGATCGTGTTCGAGGTGAGCAGCTGGGGCCGCTCGCCGTTGACCGTCAACCGCCAGCGCGAGAGGTAGCGCGTGTCGTTCAGGTACAGGCCTTCCGAGGCGTCGCCGACCTCGCCGAGGTCGTCGGCCACCAGGAAGTTGTTGCCTTCGAGGACGGTCAGCACCGCGTCATGGTACCGACCGTCCTCGCTGCGGGCCCCGGCGCCGGGGCCCGCGTTGATCCGTCAGAGCTGCTTAGGCGGCGTGCTCGGCGAGCTGCAGGTCCTCGGCCAGGCGGGCCTTGGGCCGCGCGCCGATGGCGCTGGCGACCACTTCGCCGTTCTTGACCAGAACGAGCGTGGGAATGCTCAGCACGTTGAAGGCGCTTGCCAGCTCGGGCTCGGCGTCGACGTCGATCTTGCCGACCTTCAGCCGGCCGGCGTACTCGCTGGCCAGCTCGTCGACGATGGGGGACAGGGCGCGACAGGGACCGCACCAGGCAGCCCACATGTCGAGCAGAACGGGAACATCCGACTCCGTAACCTCGGTCGCGAAGTTCTCGTGGGTGATCTCGATGGCGGTCATCGTGCTCCTTGGGTCTGAAACTACGTAACTCAGTAGTTATATAGTTGCACATGGGGTACACTTGGTGCAAATGTCGATTCCCGCGCCCCTTTCCCCGGAGACCGCCCAGTCAATCGCCGACCGCTTCCGGCTGCTCGGCGAGCCGACGCGGCTGCGGCTGCTGTACCTGCTCTGCGACGGTGAGCGCACGGTCGGAAATCTCGCCGAGGCGCTCGACTGCACGCAGGCGAACGTCTCCAAGCACCTCACGCTGATGACCGACGCGGGCATCCTCCGCCGCCGCCGCGACGGGGTGCACAGCTACTACGCGGTGGCCGACACCAGCGTCTACGGCCTCTGCGAGCGAGTCTGCGACTGCCTGCGCGACTACTGGGACGCCCGCGCCGGCGCCCTCCCGCGCTAGATGCGTGATTCCACGGCTGCGCGGTGCTGGCCGCTCGCAGTCTGAGAGCGGCTTCGCCGCTGTCAGACGCCTCGCTTCGGCTGCCAATCACCGCCTGAGTTCGTCCACCTTCCGGGGTCTGCTGAATAGCAGACCCCTCCAGACCGGCGTCAAGCAATGCTTGACGCCTTGCGCCCGTGCCACCAGCACGAACACTCCCAGTGGGCTGCTCAGGCAGCGATTGTCAGTCGCCCAGCCCTCACACCGCCGTGGAATCAACCATCTGGCCGTCACGCCGCTGTCACGCCTTCGCAACGCGGACTTTCGGGGGTCTGACCCCACCCGGAACCCGCCACGGAAGTGTGACGCGGGGCGTTACATCCGCCGGCTGAGCGCCAGGATGTCGGCCACGTAGACGCGGCTGACGGGCAGGATGCCGAGCTGCCGCACGGCGCCTTCGCCCTGGTAGTAGGAGGCGAGGGCAAGCCTGACGTCGCCGTGGAAGTCGCGCAGGAGCTGGCGGAGGTAGGCGATCCCGATCCGGATATTGCCCGAGGTGGTCTTCGGCACCCGGTGGCCGATCAGCCGCCACTCGACCCAGCTCCAGGTGGCCGGCATGACCTGCATCACGCCCCAGGCACCGACCGAGGAGACGGCCCCCGGGTGGTAGCCGGACTCCATCCAGGCCACGGCGCGGCAGAGGTGGCGTGAGATGCCGTCGCGCACTGACCAGAAGTCGATCAGCTTCTGCACCTCCCATGCCGTGCCCGGCCCCAGGCCCGGCGCGCGGCCGGGGGGCCGGCGGTGCCGGCCGGGGATCTGCAGGTGGGTGCCCGTCAGCAGGATGCCGGCGGGGTTCAGGTCGTTGGCGGCGGCCAGCGCGGAGATGCTGGTCGAGTACCGGGCGGCGATCCCCGACAGGGTGTCGCCGTAGCGAACGGTGTAGCGGCCGGCGATCCGCGTGGTGTGGCGATGGGCGTGACGGCGGCGCTTCGCGTGGTGGCGGCGGTGGTGGGCGGCGTGATGCGCCCCCCGGTGGTTGGGGATGCGCAGCACCGTGCCGATGACCAGCACGCCGTAGGGGCTACGGTGGTTCAGGTGCGCGAGCCGGAACAGATTGGTGTGGTAGTGCCGGGCAATCCCGGTCAGTGTGTCGCCTGGGTGCACGCGGTAGCTGGCCGCAGACGCGGTGGCGGGTAGCAGCACGAGGGCTGCCAGCAGGCATGCAACGATCCGTGTCCCCTGGGTCACCGCGAAAGGTTCGCCACCCGGACGGCTGATCCCTTTTACGGCGACGGATGATCAGGACATCGCGGCGGCGGCCTCACGCAGCGGCGCGAGCGCCTTGCTCCACGCGATCACCTGGCCGAGCAGAATCTCGAGAGACTGAACGTTGTAGTCGCTCGGCTTGAAGACCGAGAAGTTCTCGAACTCGGTGAGGAGCGAGAGGGCGACCTGCTGGCGGACATCGGCCATCTGCAGCTCGGCGGAGATCAACCGCAGGTGCTCCGCGGCGCGCGCACCGCCGACCGCTCCGTAGGAGACGAAGCCGACCGCCTTGTTGTTCCACTCGGCGTACAGGTAGTCGATCGCATTCTTCAGGACGCCGGAGGTGCTGTGGTTGTACTCCGGCGTGACCATGACGAACCCGTCGAACGACGCGATCTTCTGTGCCCACTGGCGGGTGTGCTCGTTCGCGTACTGGCCCATCGAGGCCGGGAGCCCCTCGTCCAGGTGCGGCAGCGGATAGTCGCGCAGGTCGATCAGCTCGAACTCCGCGTCGTCCCGGCGGGAGGCAATGTCGAACACCCAGCGGGCGACCTGTTCGCCGTTGCGATTCGGGCGCGTGCTACCGAGGATGATGCCGATCCGGGTCATGGAGAGCTCCTTCCCGCCCCGACTGCGGGACGTGTACGGACGTCAGCGAACCTGGCGGCATCGTCGCCTGCCGGCTGCCGAGTCGCATCCGGGAAACCCGTAGTCCGTGACGCCCAGGCTGTCTGGTGCTGCGGCCGGACCAGTGAGTTCCAGGATTCGATCGCCGAGCCGCAGCGCGATGATCCGACGTCAGATGCAACCGACGACATCCCTCGGCGACAGGCCGATCAACCGGATGGGATTCGGGGCGATGCAGCTTGCCGGCCCGGGCGTGTTCGGGCCGCCCCGCGACCGGGCCGAGGCGCAGGCTGTCCTCCGCCGAGCGCTGGAGCTCGGGGTCAACCACATCGACACTGCCCAGTACTACGGCCCCGACGTCGTCAACGACCTGATTCGCGAGACGCTCTACCCCTACCCACAGGAGCTCAGGCTGGTCAGCAAGGTGGGCGCTCGCCGCGACTCCACCGGGGGTGTTCTTGCAGCACAGCGGCCCGACCAGCTGAGGGACGGGGTCGAGGCCAACCTCCGGTCGCTGCGGGTCGACCGGCTGGATCTCGTCAACCTGCGCCTCGTCCACGCCGGCGGAGATGGCGTCGTTCCGCTGGAGGACCAGCTGGGCGTGCTGGACGATCTGCGGCGGGAGGGCAAGCTCGACCTGATCGGGCTTTCGAACGTCGACCAGGCCACCGTCCGCCGCGCGCTCCGACTCGTCGACGTCGCCGAGATCCAGAACGGCTACAGCGTCATCGACCGCCAGGACGACGATCTGCTCGTGTTCGCCCGAGAGCACGGAATTGCCTTTGTCCCATTCGGCCCCCTGGGCACCGGTTACATGCGTGGCCCGGCCCGGCTGGCGGCAGACGAGATCGTCGCGCGGGTGTCCGAGAAGCACGCGGCCACGCCCACCCAGATCGCCCTGGCCTGGCTGCTGGCTCGGTACGACCGGATGCTTCTGATTCCCGGCACAAGCTCGGTTGCCCATCTCGAAGAGAACGTGGCGGCGATCGACATCGAGCTCGACGAAGCTGACGTCGCATTGCTCGATGGCCTGGGCCGGCGCCCGGGGCGCCGGCGGGTGACCGGCGAAGCGGAGGCCGCCGCCGGGTTGGGGTACGATCGCTCCCTGGGGTCTGGCGAGGTCGTCCCGCCGGCGGCCTGGAGTGGCGGCCGCGGGGCCTGAATCGCGGCAGATCCTGTATCCTGGGTTGACTGACCAGTTAGTCAAGAGCTGCCCGGATGACCACCAACCACGCGAACGGCGACCGCCGAACCCAGATCCTCGAAGCCGCGTGTCGCGTTATCGCGCGGCGTGGCGCCGACGGGTTGCGGATGGGCGCCGTCGCCCGCGAGGCGGGTGTCTCGAGCGCCCTCATCCACTACTACTTCGCCACCCGTTCCGACCTGCTGGTGCACGCGTTCGAGCACGCGGAGGACAAGACCGACCGGGCTGCGCTGGATGTGATCCAGCGGATCGAGCGGCCGCTGCCCCGCCTGGAGCGGCTGCTGCTGCTCTACGCCGGCGCGGATCCGCTATTCCGCGAGGACTGGATCCTGTGGGTCGAGATGTGGCGCAGCGCGATCTATGACGAGGCGCTGCGCGGGAGCGTCCAGCGCTCGACCGAGTACTGGAACAATCAGATCGCCGAGGTGATCTCCGACGCCCAGGAGGCGGGGGAGATCTCCTCCGATATCGTCCCGCAGGACTCCGCGCTGCGGCTGGCGGCAGTGGTCGACGGTCTCGGGCTGTCGATCATCATCGAAAGCATCGATCACGAGCGCGCGCAGGACCTGATCCGCGGCGCGCTCCGGCTCGAGCTGGGGCTCGGGCAACCGACAAGGAGCACTCTATGAGCGCAGTCGCGCAGTCCACCAGCCAGACCCTTCCCGCCCGGGCGTACGTGTCGCCCGAGATCTACGAGCGCGAGATGCGCGAGGTGTTCATGCGCTCGTGGATCTTCGCCTGCCACGCCAGCGACGTCGCCGAGCCGGGCTCGTACTGGACGACCTCGATCGCCGGTGAGCCGGTCGCCGTGCTGCGCGATCCCGACGGCAACCTGCGCGCTCTGTCCAATGTCTGCCGCCATCGCGCGGCCCGGATCCTGACCGGCGAGGGCTCCTGCCCGAAGGTGCTGCGCTGCCCGTACCACGGCTGGACCTACCGGCCGGACGGCCGGCTGGCCGCCGTCCCCGAGGCGCGCGGCTTCGACAACCTCGACCGCGAGGCGGTGGCCCTGCCGTCGTTCCGCGTCGGCGAGCTCTCCGGCCTCGTGTTCGTCTGCATGAGCGAGGAGACGGAGCCGCTGGAGACGTACTTCGGCGACCTCGGCGAGAAGCTGGAGCGGCTCCGACATGCGCGACCTGCAGGCCGGCGGGCGGTACCCGAACGCGCTTCAACCACAACTGGAAGGTGATCGCCGACAACTACCTGGAGGGCTACCACATCCCGATCGGCCATCCCGGGCTGCTGCGGCTGCTCGACTACAAGCGCTACCTGGCGACGCCGGCCAAGAACCACACCTGGATCGACGGGCCGATGCGCGACAAGCCGTCCAAGCACTACGCCGAGCGGCTCTACCAGCGCCTGATGCGCCCGATGGCCGGCTTCCCCGAGGAGCTGAACGGCTCCTGGACGTACGTGCACCTGTGGCCGGCGACGTTCATCGACATCTATCCCGATCAGCTCGACACCTGGCAGCTGTTCCCCGACGGCCTGCGGCACACCAGGACCGAGGCGCGGGTCTACCACTCGGGCTCGACCGCCCTTCGCGACCGCCTGGTGCGGAAGATCAACTGGCGGTTCAACTCCAAGGTGATGGACGAGGACGTGGAGCTGTGCGACATGGTGCAGGCCGGGCTGGAGTCGCGCACCTACGAGCGCGGCGTCCTCAACCGCAACGAGAACGGCGTGCTGCACTTCCACGACCTGCTGCGCGCGCACGTCCCGGGCATCGACGAGCCGTGACCCCGACCTACCCGGCGGGGCGTGACGCCTGGCTGTTCCTGACGCCGGAGGTCGAGCGCGAGGTGCCGGCGCTGATGGACGCCCTGTCGCAGGCCCGGGCCGACGTGAGGCTGCACCGGATCGAGCATCTGGTCCACGACGGCTCGATCCGCTCCTGGTTCGACTACCTGCGCGACTGCCGGTCAGCGGCTGGAGCTGGCTGTTGCCGAGGGCGGCGACGAGGATACGGCACGGCGGCTGGCGGCCGTGCTGCGCGAGCAATACCTGCTGGTACCGGCCCTCCGCCCGGAGGAGCCGTCCGACGAACCCGAACGCCGACGACTCGAGGAGCTGACGTGGACTTTGCCCTGACCGACGCGGAGCGCGAGCTGCGCGACCGCGCCGCCGGCTACGTGGACGAGGTGCTGATCCCGCTCGAGGTCGACGGCGGAGCTGGCCGGCGGCCGGCTCCCGGCGGAGACCGCGAAGCGCGTGAAGCGACGAGGCGCGCGAGCGGGGGCTGGCCGGCGGCAACCATTCGCAGGAGTACGGCGGGCAGGGCTGGTCGGCGTTCGAGCAGGTGCTCGTCCACGAGGAGCTGGGCCGCAACACCAACGGCATCTGGTGGCACATGGACGGCGCCTACAACGTGCTCTCGAAGGGCACCCCCGAGCAGATCGAGCGCTACCTGATGCCGACGCATGCGCGGCGAGCGCGCCGACGCCTACGCGGTCACCGAGGGCGAGCGCCGGGTCGGATGCGGGCGGCATCGCCGGGACGGCGGTGCGCGACGGGCGACGGCTGGCACCTGCAGGCCGAGAAGTGGTTCGTCACGTCGGGCGACGTCTGCGACTACTACATCGTGATGGTGAACGTCGTGCGACGGGGACGCTCGGCTGCCGACGCTGTTCCTGGTCGACCGCGACACCCCCGGCATCGAGTTCGTCGACGACCCGCCGTTCACGCACAACTACCCGCACGGCCATCCCACCATCCGGTTCGACTGCCGAGCTGCCGGCCGACGCGGTGCTGGGCGGGGAGGAGGTGGATCGGCAAGGGCGACGAGCGGCAGAACGAGTGGTTCGTCGAGGAGCGGATCCACATCGGCGCCCGCTGCGTCGGGGCGATGCGGCGGCTGCTGCACGAGACGGTCGAGTGGTCGCTCGACCGGGTGCAGTTCGAGACCCGGATCTTCGACTTCCAGGGCGTCAGCTTCCCGCTGGCCGACTCGGCCGCCGACTGCGTGGCCGCCCGGCTGCTGGTCTACCACACGGCCCAGCTGGCAGACGACCCGTCCGTCGACCGCAAGCTCGTCCACGCCCGCGCCAGCATGACCAAGCTGTTCGCCGCCGAGGCGGCCTACCGCTGCGCCGACCGGTGCGTGCAGGCCTTCGGAGGTCGCGGCTACATGCGCACCAACGTGGCCGAGCGGTTCCTGCGCGAGCTGCGCGTCGACCGCATCTGGGAGGGCACCAGCGAGATCCAGCGGCTGATCGTCGCCCGCGGCCTGGAGCGGCGCGGGGTCGACCGGCTGCTTGTCCGTCTAGATCGGATCGCGCCGTGCGCCGGGTATCGGTGATCGGAGCGAGCGGCTCGGGTAAGACCACGCTGGGTGCGGCGATCGCGGATCGGCTTGGCGTCGAGCACATCGAACTGGATGCACTGCACCACGGCCCGAACTGGGCCGAGCCGACGCCCGAGGCGTTCCGGGAGCTGATCGCGCCGATCGTCGCCGCGCGACGGCTGGGTGATCGACGGCATGTACCACCAGAAGCTGGGCACCATGGTGCCCGAGGCGGCCGACACGATCATCTGGATCGACCTGCCCTTCGCGCTGACGATCGGGCGACTGGTGCGGCGCACTCTGCTGCGGATGGCGCGCCACGAGGAGCTGTGGAACGGCAACCGGGAATCGTTCAAGGACGGATTCGGCGGTCGCGAGTCGTTGGTCGGGTGGGCGATGCGGACCCACCGCCACTACCGGCGGGTGCTGCCGACGCGACTCGCGGGTGAGGAGTACGCCGCGAAGCGCGTCGTCCGGCTGCGCTCGCAGCGCGACATCGACCGCTTCCTGGGCTCGCTGCCCCGCTAGCCGGCGTCAGCCGAGGGCGGCGTGCGCCCCAGCCGCTCCAGCAGCTCCGCCACGCGTTGCTCGGCCTGGTCGAGGCGAGCCCGGCACAGCTCGTTCAGCTGCTCCCCGCGCTCCCACAGGGCCAGCGACTCGTCCAGCGAGATCCGCCCCTCCTCGAGGCGGCGGACGATCTCCTCCAGCTCGTCCCGCGCCTGCTCGAACGTCAGCTCGTCGGTCATTCGATCACCTCCTCGACCCGCGCGGCCAGCCTGCCGGCCGCGAGCCGAACCGCGATCTCATCGCCGGCGGCGACCGACGCGCTCTGACGGACGACCGCGCCGCTTCGATCCTGCACGATCGCATACCCGCGCTCCAGGGTGGCGGCGGGCCCCAGCACGCGCAGCCGGTCGCGGGCAGCTCCCAGCCGTCCGCGCTCTCGCTCCAGGCGCTGCTGCGGCCAGCGGTCAAGCGCCGAGCGGGCCAGCAGCAGCGTCTGGCGCCGGGTCGCGATCCAGCTTGCGGGGTCGGCGAACGCCGGCCGCGCCGACCAGCAGCAGGAGCCGCTCGCGGGCGCGTCCCGTGGTGCGACTCGAGCGCACGACCGCCGCGTGCCAGCATGGCGTCGAGCTGAGCGGTGACGGCGGCGTAGTCGGGAACGATCAGGCGGCCCGCCAGGCTGGGCGTGCCGGCGCGGACGTCGGCCGCCAGGTCGACCAGCGGCGTGTCCTCTTCGTGGCCGATGGCCGAGACCACCGGCGTCGCGCAGTCGGCCACGGCGCGGACGACCCGCTCGTCCGAGAAGGGCAGCAGATCCTCGAAGCTGCCGCCGCCCCGGGCGAGGACGATCACGTCCACCTCTGGGTCGGCGTCGAGCGTCCGCAGGGCGCCGCCGATGAGGCCCGGCGCCGAGGTCCCCTGCACGGTCGTCTCGATGATCCGGAAGCGGGCCGGCGGGTAGCGGCGGCCCGCGGTCTCGACGACGTCGCGGCGGGCGGCGGCGTCGGTGCCGCAGATCAGCCCGATGATGCGGGGCAGGAACGGCAGCGGCCGCTTCCGCTCCGCGGCGAACAACCCGTCGGCCGCCAGCGCTTTGCGCAGCTCCTCGATCCGCCGCAGCAGCATGCCCAGCCCGTACCGCTCGATCCGGAGGATCCGGAAGCTGACCTGCCCCCGGCGCCGGAACAGCTCCGAGCGGCCCAGCGCGTGGACGCGGTCACCCGCCACCAGCGGCGGATCGATCTGCTCGAGCCGCTCGCGCGTGATCACGGCCGGCAGCGACGACGCGCCGTCGGCGTCCTTCAGCGTCAGGAACGCCAGCGACCAGCGGTCGGCCGACCGCAGCTCGGCGACCTCGCCCTCGACCCAGACGTTGGGCAGGCGCGTGAGCCACCCGGCCACGCCCTGGTTGAAGGCGGCGACGGAGTAGACCGGGCGGTCTCCGTAGAGGGTCGGGGTCGGCTTCCCACCCGCGCCTGATGGCGGTTCGCTGCCCATGCCTCCAACTGGCCTCAGGTTAGGATCCGGGCTACCACGTGGGCGGAGCACCCCTGGCTCAGCATCTCCACTGCCTTGTGCAGATCGGCGTCCGACCGCGCCAGCCGCTCGGCGACGTTGACGGGATAGCCGGCCTGCAACAGCACGTGGAGACGCCACGCCTCGACCTCGGGTGAGACAGCACCGCCCGGTTCGATCGCCTGTGCAACTGCCATCGTACGATGGTAGGAACCCGCTCGGACAGATCGGCGACCGGCTGGTAGGGTCAGCCTCGATGAGGGACAGCTTTCGCGGGGTGTGGCTGGAAATACGCGTCATCCCGGTGCTGCTGTGGAGTTTCTCCGCCATCACGCTCGGTTCTGCTCTGGCTGCGCACGGCGGTGAGTTCCACACGGCCTACTACCTGGGTGCGGTCGCGCTCGGCGTGCTCATCCAGGGCCTGCTGGCGCACACGGTGAACGAGATCGAGGACTGGCGGTCGGGCACGGACGGCCATCCCTCGCCCCGTGTGATCTCGGGTGGGAGCAAGGTGGTCACCTCGGGCCTGCTCTCGACCGACGCGCTGGCGACGGTGTTCTGGGTGTCGCTGGCCGCGACCGTCGTCCTCGGCCTGCTGATGGTGTGGTCGCGCGGGCTGGTGATGCTGCCGTTCGGGCTGGCCGGCGTGGCCGGCGCGATCATCTACACGCTGCCGCCGGTGCGCGCCGCCTATCACCCGTTCCTGGGGGAGGCGGTGGCCTTCGTCTGCGTCGTCCTGTGCGTGACCGGATCCGCGCTGCTGCAGGCGTCCAGCATCTCGCTGACGGTCGGCATCGCATCGGTGGCGGTGTCTGCCTACGCCGTCTCGATGCTGATGATGCACCACTATCTCGACCGGGATGCCGATCAGACCGCAGATCCGCCCAAGCGCACGTCGATCGTCGTCCTCGGGCTGGTCGCCGGGCACCGCTACGCCGTCGGCTGGGCCGCGCTGGCGCTGGCGGCAGCCGCGCTGGCCGCCGCGCGCGAACCGCTGGTGCTGCCGCTGGTGGTCGCGTACCTCGGGGGCCTCTGGGCGCACGTCGCGTGTGACCCCGCCGACCTGGCCTCGGTGACCAACCGCGAGCTGGCGGTCATCGCCTGCGGCGTGGTCGGGGCGCTGGGAGCGGCGGCGCTGCTGGTGCCGGCGCTGGCGGTCACCCTGCCGATCGCCGCCGGCCTGGTCGCGCTCGAGCTCAAGCTGGCCGTGCCGCCGCCGGTGGAGGGCGCAGCGTGAGCCTGGTCGAGCACCTGGAGGAGGCTCACGCGGCGGCCGCCGCGCATGCCGAGCCCGGCGAGGAGGTGGTCGGAGTGCTCCCGGCCGAGCCGGGCACCGGTGAGCGGGTCTACGTGCTGGCGTTCAGCGCGGGCGAGGCGATCAGCTACCTGGCGATCGACTCCCGCCACGAGGCGATCCACGACCGCCAGCTGGTGCGTGACGCCGCCACCATCCTGGCGCTTGCCGAGCGGGCTGAGGAGGCCTCGGGCGCGATGATGGGGCCCGAGCTGATCGAGCGCTTCGGCGCCACGGCGCAGCAGCTCGACCAGCTGGGCGAGGCGTCCGGCGCAGCCGCCTGCCGGGCGGCTGTGGAGGCGCTCCGCGAGCTGGAGGCCGCCGCCGCCGGCCCGCGGGTCGCCAGCCCGGCGTTCCTCGATGCAGTGGCGTACGCGGCGGCGGACGTCGGCGCCGCCCTGGGAGAGGTGCAGCGGGTGGCCGAGGAGGTTGCCGAGGCGGGGCCGGAGACGCCCGCAGCACGGCTGCTGTGGGAGGCCCTCGCGGCTGCCGCGCAGGCCGGCCAGCCGGAGGACTTCGCCCGGGCGATGGCCGCCACCACCGGGGCCGCAGAGGCCATCGTCGAGGAGGTCGTGGAGCGCTATCGGCTCCCCCTCGTATGATGCGCCGGTGCGTATCGCCGACAGGCTGATCGCTGCGTGTCTTCCGGCCGTCCCGAAGCCGGTCGTTCGCCACTTCGCCGACCCATACATGGCGGGCGAGACGCGGTCGGAGGCGCTCGACACGGTGCGCACGCTGAACGCCACCGGCGCGTCGGCCACGCTGGACGTGCTCGGCGAGTCGGTGTCGGACGACGCCCACGCCCGGGCGACCGCCGACGAGTACGTCGCCCTGCTGGGCGACGTGGCCGCCGCCGGGCTCAACGCAAATGTGTCGGTGAAGCTGACCGCGCTGGGCCTGGAGATCGAGCCGGAGCTGGCGCTGAACAACGTCCGCCGCGTCGTCGAGGCGGCCCTCGGGCACGGCAACTTCGTACGCGTGGACATGGAGCACAGCTCGGTCACCGACCAGACGATCGGCATCTACAAGAAGCTCCGCGGAGAGGGCTACGACAACGTGGGCATCGTGCTCCAGGCCTACCTACGGCGGACCGAAGATGATCTGGCCGCGCTCGCCCCTCTGATGCCGTCGGTGCGGCTGGTGAAGGGGATCTACGTCGAGTCCGAGGAGATCGCCTTCACCGACCCGGCCGAGATCAACCGCGAGTACGTGGCACGGCTGGAGGATCTCTTCAAGGCGGGCTGCACGGTGGCAGCGGCAACCCATGACGAGGCGCTGATCGCCGCCACCCAGCGGCTGGCACGCGAGCTGCACCTGCCCCGCGAGCGGTACGAGTTTCAGATGCTGCTGGGTGTCCGCGAGCACCTCTCGGCCCGGCTGATCGCCGCCGGCGAGCGGGTGCGGATCTACGTGCCCTACGGTGACGCCTGGTACGCCTACTCGGTGCGCAGGCTCCGGGAGAACCCGAGCATCGCCGGCTACGTCGCCCGCGACGTGCTGCGCTCGTTTGTGCCCGGCATGTAGAGGGAGCGGACGGCCGCTAGTGGTGGGCGCCGTGCGGCGTGCCCTTGCCGGACGACTGCCCCAGGCGGTCGAGGTCCTCGAGCGCGCGCTCGCCGTACCGGCGCACGGGATCGCCCGGCGGCAGGTCGGCGATCAGGTCGTTGACCCGCTGGGCAATCTGATAGGCGAAATGGGGCGTAGCCGGCCCCCACAGGGCGTCGATGTCGCGCATGGTGGGGCTGGCCATCCACCTACTCTATAAGGCGTCTCGGCCAGGGGCGGCATATGCCCGATGTGCAGCGTTTTCACCCCTGCTGGCAAACATCTGGTAACGATCCGGTTACCTTCGCTGTTGACCGGTGTGCAAGCCCGGCAGAGCTTGGTACCTTGGCCGTGCCGCTCTCCCGAGAGGCACGTGCACTTGACCAGGGAAGGTGCTCCACATGATCTCTAGATGCGATCCGCTGGATGCGCAGGGACCGGGGTTCCGTGGCTGCCGTTGACACGGCGCCGGCGGTGCTGGTCGTCGAGGACGAGCCCGCTCTGGCACAGAGCGTCCAGTACACCCTCGAACAGGAGTGCTTCCGCGTTCTCATCGCGGGCGACGGCGAACAGGCGGTCGCGCTCTCGCGCAGCGAGCAGCCCGCGCTGGTGCTGCTCGACCTGATGCTTCCCAAGCTGTCCGGGCTGGACGTGTGCCGGCTGATCAGGCAGGACTCCAGCGTGCCGATCATGATGCTGACCGCCCGCAACGCCGAGGCCGACAAGGTGGCCGGCCTCGAGCTGGGCGCGGACGACTACATGACCAAGCCGTTCTCGATGCGGGAACTGGTGGCGCGGGTGCGCGCCCAGATCCGCCGCTCGGGCATGCCCGCCGACCAGCCTCAGGCGAGCGAGGCGGAGGGCCTGCTGAACGGCGGCCCGGTCGAGCTCGACCCGAGCCGGCACGAGGCCAGGGTGAACGGTTCGCCGGTCAGCTTCACGCCCCGGGAGTTCGACCTGCTGACGATGTTCCTGGAGCGCCGTGGCCGCCTGCTCACCCGGGACTTCCTGATCGCCGAGCTGTGGGGGCATGACTACTTCGGCGACTCCAAGACCCTTGACGTGCACGTGCGCCGGGTGCGCCAGAAGATCGAGCCCGACCCTGCGAACCCCCGGTACCTGGTGACGGTGCGCGGGCTCGGCTACCGGTACCTGGACGATCGCGGCGTCGCCGCGTGAGCGGTCTGTGACGGGACGCGTCGCCGCGCCGGCCCTGCGCCGCGCGTCGAGGCTGCTCGCCCTGGTGCCGCTGGTGGTGATGGCCGCGGCGTGCTCGGGGATGGGGTCGAGCTCGCCGGCGACGGTCTCGACGCCCGCCGTGCAGAAGTTCGTCGCCGTCAAGGAGGCGAGCGACAACATGACCCGCCTGATCGAGCTGATCGCAACCGCCAACCAGACGTCGAGCCAGCTGGCCGGCGAGCGGACGAAGACGACGGAGGAGAGCCGGCTGCTGGAAGGGGCGAAGATCGGCTGGAACAACGTGGCGCTGGGCGCGAACCTGTTCACGCCGCCGCAGGCGGCCGCCGTGCCCGGGCTTGCCGCGATGGTCAGCGTCGTCCGTACCACGGCGATCAACTGGAGCAACGGGCTCAACACCCTGAACCGGGGAGCCCCTCACCCAGCACACCCGGCGGTCGCCAAGCTGCAGAAGCAGGCTGGGGCCATGAGGTCGCCGATCGAGAAGGCCGTCGCGTCGATCGCCCGGCAGGCGTGCACGCTCGAGAAGGCGAATCCGGGCTTCGTCTCGCCGGCGGCGGTCACGTCGGACTGCGCGACCGCCGACCAGCTCGCAGCTTCCGGCTAGCAGCCCTTCCTAGTAGTTCCCGACCGCCTGCACCTGCAGCTGTCCCTGGAAGCTCGGGCGGTAGGTGGAGTGGTACACGATGCTCAGAGCCGCGTGCGGGTTGAACGCCCAGACGTGGCCGGGCTGGATCGGCCCGGAGTCGACGCGGCTGCCGAAGTTGTCCAGGTGAACCGACTGGACGCTCCCCGACTCGTTCTCCCAGGTGATCGTGGGCCCCAGCGGGGCGAGCAGGATTCCGGGGCTGAACCCGGTCGGCGTGATCACGATGGTCGATCCCATCTTGGTTGCCTGCGGCTTGGCCGTGGTCTTCTTCGGCACCGTGCCGGTCGCCCCCGTGGATGACCCGCCGGAGGACTGCGTCGTCGAGGCCGGAGGCTGTGTCGTGGACGTGGGCGGCTGCGTGGTGGCCGGCGGCCCGGTGGTCCCGCCCCCGGTCGAGCTCTGCGAGCGTCGGAGGGCTGCTCGACGAGCTGCCGCATCCGGCTGCCAGGGCGGCCGCGGCGAGCACTGCTGCGAGAGACATCCGCGTCCTCATAGCGACGGCGGCAGCAGCGTTGCCACGGCTCCGTAGAACAGGTAGGCGAGCGCGATCAGCACCGGCGTCGTCAGCAGGTAGGTGACCCCCGGCGCGAAGCGCCGCCGGTACAGCACCCAGGCGATCGCGATCGCCGTCAGCAGCAGCTCGCCCCAGAGCAGGATCCCGCCCCAGGAACCGGTCGAAGACGAGGCGCCGGGCTGGTAGCCGGCGGGCGGCAGCGGCAGCGGCCCCGAAGCCTGGTACGCCTTGCCGGCCAGCGTCGCCACGACCACCCACTCCTTGCTCGGCCTGAACGAGGAGGCGGCCGAGATCAGCGTCAGATGGTTGCCCTTCATCTGGGCGGTGACCGCCGGATCCCCGAGCTTGTGCGTGTTGGAGACCTGGCTGACGATGTACTTGAAGGGACCCTGGGCGGTCACGACGTCGATCTCGTCACCGTTCCTGAGGTCGCCGATGTGGGCGAACGGGCTGCCGTAGGTCGATCCCCTGCCGACCAGGGCGGCGTTCCCGGCCTGTCCCGGGAGCACGGTCGAGGGGTCGCGCCCGGGGCCGAGCATCGTGTCGGTCGAGCTGATCCCCTGCACCGCCACCTGCACCAGGTGGAACCGCGGGATGCTGAGCAGGGCCACCGGCGAACCGCTGGGCGGCGCGGTCAGCAGCAGATCCGTCTTCTGCGTGCGCAGCTCGGTGCGGAACTGGTTGATCAGGTGCGACTGGCTGCGCGCCTGGAGGGGCGGGGTGATCAGCAGCAGGTAGAGCAAGAAGCCGGCGACCAGTGCGCCCAGCACCGCTACGACGTGGATCCACGACGGGCGGAGCGACCGCGGAGCCGGAGCTGCGACCGTCGCAGGCGGTGCCGGCGGCCGCTCCTCCTCGGGTGGGCTCGGCGCCGGGGCGGCGGCCACAGGCTCTGCGGGCAGGGCCGGAGGCGTCTCGGCCTCCGCGACCGGCGCGCGGGCCATCTCCGTGGTTGCCTCGTCCTGGAGGTCGCTGGTGCTCATCGCGGCTTGATCCTTCGCGGCATCTTGATCGAGCTCAACATCGACGAGAGTTCGAGCGGCTGGTCACGGCGCGAGAGCAGCACGGCCAGCGGCGCGATCAGCAGACCGAGGATCGCCAGGGTGATGAGCACGGGCTGCACGGCACTCGACGACGGCGCGGCGATGTTCCCGACGGGGGCAAACGCGATCTTGGGGGCGCCGTTGCCGGACTGGCCGCTCGGGTTCGACGTGCTCGGCGGGGGCGGGTTGTTCGAGCTGGGCGATCCCGGCGGGGTTCCCGACGGAAGTCCGCTGGAGGTCTGGGGCAGGGGTGTGGTGCCGCCGATGTTGTCGGTCCCGGTGGTCCCGTTGCCGGTGGTCCCGTTCCCATTGCCGTTGCCGTTCCCGCCGCCCTTGGTCGGCTTCTTGCCCCCGCCGCTCTTGGTTGGCTCGGTCAGCGGGATCTGCTTCGCCACTGCCTGGGCCTGGTCGACCTGGGCGCCGGGCAGCGGGAAGCTGCCGGTCGGCAGCTCGGACTGGCCGGCCGTGCTGGTGTAGTCGAGGAAGGCCTTCAGCATCTTCCCGTTGTCCGCCGTGAAGTGCGGCCAGAGCTCGGGTCGTCGGCACCACCGCGTAGCTCAGCATCGGCATCGGGTAGGCGTTCGCATCCTGCGTCGTGTAGTTGGGCGTGACCGTCCCGTCCGCGTTCTTGGTGCCGTCGGCAACCGCTGCGGCAAGGGATGCCGCCGTCGGTGCCACCCCGCTCGGCGCCCCGGTCTGGTCGATGCTCGCGACCGGGATGTCGTTGATGGCGGCGTCGGTGGTGTCCATCACCCCGATGTAGACCTGGTTGGGGTCATACGAGGCCGGGAAGCCGACCGCGTGAGCGGTGTTCGCCTCGCCCGTCACGCCCTGCGGAATCGAGGCCGGCGCGCCCGTCGGTGGCCAGGTCCGCGTCGGTCCCCACGTCCACAGGTCGGAGGCGTTGTCGGAGAGCCAGGTCGAGAAGGCGAGATTCGAAGCCGACTGTTCGGCCCGGATGAAGAACTGCACGGGACCGGTCGGGAACTGCACCCCCGGGTTGAGCTGCTGGATCTGCGGGTCGCCTCCGTAGTCGTTGATGCACTTGGAGGGGCTCGCCTTGGCGGGGCAGTAGAAGCTCGACAGCTGATTGGTGGCGATCTCGGCCAGGATGTGAGGCGTGAGAACCAGGTGCTGCACCTGGTTGCCGGACTGGTCGACGATGTTGAAGCCGATGGCGAGGCCGGTCAGCGTCAGCGGCGCGTAGCCGAACCCGAGCTTCTTCTTCGCCACCTGCGCTGCCTCGTTGGCCGGCATCGAGACGCCCGTCACGGCGAAGTTCGTGCCGGGGAAGTGGTCGACGAAGTGGGACATGCCGTCGTAGGAGTTGTCGTTGGTGTAGGTCACGCTCAGGTGCTGCTTCGTCTTGCACCCATCCGCCTCCCAGGCGTACATCGTGTACGCCGCCGGGGACGCGCCTTCGCCACCGACGGGCAGGCCCTTGGCGCCGGGGCACGGTCCCTGGTCGGGGGCCCACTTGAGCTGGACGTGGGGGCCGCTGTTGAGGTCAGGAGGCGCGGTCATCAGGACGAGCGAGCAGTCGTGGCCGACGTTCGCATCGCACGTGAAGCTGCCCAGCGGGCCTTCGACGATGCTGTAGCGGACGAGGCCCGAGCCATTCGTGTCCGAGACGAACTCGGTGAAGTCCCCCGGCGGTCGGACGCACTTGTCCAGGCTCGTCGCGTTGCTGGCGCACTCCTCGACATAGACGGCTCCGCCCGCCGGGAAGCCCGACCACGAGAGGTTGACGACCTGGTTGTTGTAGAGGCCGGTGCCGGGGGCGACCGTTGCCGACATGCCCGAGTCGTTGGCGGTCATCTGTTGCGCCGAAGCGGTGCCGCCGGCCAGCACCAGCATCGAGAACATGCAGAGCAGGGTGAGGAGCGTCGCTCGCATCGGTCAGTCGCCTCCCCCGGTCTGGTGTGAGTCGTATTCGCGGAGTGTGGTCCGCGCCCGCCGTTGATGCCAGAACAGCCACGGCACCAGCGCGAAGATCAGCACGTCGATTGCGATCCAGAGCAGCGGCACCGACGAGGACGGCTGCACCGCCGCAAGGTGGTTCAGCACCTGGGTCTCGCGTCCGGCGAGCTGGTTGTCGCTCAGCGTCAGCCCGTACGCGACCGGGATCCCGCTCGACTGGCCGTTCGGATTCGTCTGTCCCGGCGAACTCGACTTCTGCCCGGTGTGCTTGCCGTCGCCGTCTGGTTGCCCGAGTTGCCTGTGTTGCCCGAGTTGCCGGTGTTGCCCGAGTTGCCTGTGTTCCCCGAGTTGCCCGTGTTGCCCGAGGTGCCCGGGGTTGCTGCCCGGTCACCGTTGGCCCCTTGTTGCCCTGCGGCCCACCGCCGAGGCCGCCGCCGTGCAGGGTCGGGTTGGCGCACTGTGACAGCGGCGGAGGCGCCGGCGCTCCCGGGATCCGCCGCACCGCCGCGAACACGCCCTGCACCAGCACCGGCGTCAGCGGCGAGTATCCGAGCTGGGCCGCCTTCCGCTGGCCGGCGCAGGCGTTGTAGAGGATGAACCTCCCGAGCACCGCTCCCTTGGCGGTCGTGAAGCCGTCCTGGAGCTTGGTCGGGGTGATCATGTAGCTGTAGCCCGCGATCGGGTACGCGGTGGGCGCCGATGCTGTGTGCACCCCGCTCAGATCGGAGATCAGGTCGGACTGGATCCGCGCGTGGATCAGCGCAGTGGCGTCGTTCTGCGACGAGGGGAAGACGTAGTGGCCGCTCGCGTTCTTGACCAGCACCACCGGGAACTTGCGCTCAAGCGCGTAGCCGGTCTCGACGTAGGTGATCGTGTTCGTCTGCTGGACGACGTAGTTGGCGACGCCGTCGGAGCCCTTCTGGGCGACCGCGCCCGGGATCGTCAGCGGCCAGAACGACGTCTGCCCGCACGGCGTGATCTGGTAGTTGTGGCAGAACGTCGTCCACGCTCCACCCTGCAGCTGGCGCAGGTAGTCCGAGAACATCGCCGAGGTGCCGGAGCCGTCCGCCCGCACCACCGGGATGATCTTGGTGTTCGGGATCAGGTTCTTGAGCGAAGGGTTCTCGCTCAGGATCACGGGATTCCGCCACGACGTGATCGTGCCGGTGAAGATCCCCGTCAGCGCCTTCGAGTCGAGCTGCAGGCTGTTGATCCGCTTTCCCGCCGGGGTCAGCAGGTTGTACATGATGGCGGTGCCGCCGGCCACAGTCGGCAGGTACTGGAAGGTCTTGTGCTCGCCGTTCAGCTGCTGCAGCTCGGCGGGCAGGAACGGGATGTCGGAATCGCCGAAGTCGACCTGGTTCTCGATGTAGAACTGGCGGCCGGCCGTCGAGCCGACTGCCTGGTAGTTGATCGTGATCCCGTACAGGTTGTGCACGTCGGCGGCCCACTGGGCGGTCGCGATCGCATCCCACGTCGACCCGGCTCCGAGCACGGTCACGCTCGACCCCTGGGCTCCGCCCGCGGTCGCGCCGCCCGCGGCGGCCACGGCAGCGACGGCCAGCCCGGCGAGCACCAGCCTCCTCAGGTGGCCTCTAGCCAAACCGCCCTCCGACGTAGTCGGCCGTGCGCTGGTCCTTGGGATCCTCGAAGATCTGCTGGGTGGTGCCGGTCTCGACGATCCTGCCCGGCTCGCCCTCGTTGACGTTGAAGAACGCGCAGTAGTCCGACACCCGCTGGGCCTGCTGCATGTTGTGGGTGACGATGACCACGGTCACGTCCTTGCGCAGCTCCAGGATCGTCTCCTCGATCCGGCGGGTGGAGGTCGGGTCGAGCGCCGAGCAGGGCTCGTCCATCAGCAGCACCTCCGGGCCGCACGGCCAGCGAGCGGGCGATGCAGAGCCGCTGCTGCTGGCCGCCGGAGAGCGCGCCGCCCGGCGTCTTCAGCCGGTCCTTGACCTCGTTCCAGAGGCCGGCGCGGAGCAGTGACTGCTCGACCACCTCGTCCTTGCTGGAGGCGTGGGTGCGCGTGAACTTGAGCCCGGCGACGACGTTCTCGTAGATCGTCATGGCCGGGAACGGGTTGGGCTTCTGGAACACCATGCCGATCCGGCGACGGGTGTCCGTCGGCCGGTACGTGACGCCGTAGATGTCGTTGCCGTCGAGCATGACCAGGCCGGACAGGGATGCCGAGGGCACCAGCTCGTGCATCCGGTTGAGGATCCGGATGAAGGTCGACTTGCCGCACCCGGACGGTCCGATCAGGGCGGTCACGTGACGGGCCCGCATGTGCAGGTTGAGTCCCTCCAGCACCTTGTGGTTGCCAAACCAGGCGCTCACGTTCTGGGCCTGCAGGTCGCCGGTGGGCACGGGACCGCCGTTCGGCGCCGGAGCGGCTCCCCCGACGATGTCGGGGGGCTGGGCGGTCGTGGTGTCGAGATCCATCGGTGCGGAGTTCTCCTTACGGTCGGAACACTTAGGGGCCGACCTTCTGGCGGCCGATCACCCGGGCGAGGCTGAACAGGATCAGCACCATCATGATCAGCACCAGTGCGCCGGTGAACGCTCGTGCCAGTGGGGCGTGGAGCTGGAGCAGGTACTGCGACCAGACGAACAGGGGCAGGCTCTGCTGTGGGTTCGAGAACGGGTTGGTGTTCATCACCTGGGAGCCGAACGACGTCATGATCAGGGGCGCCGTCTCACCCACGGCGCGCGCCACACCGAGGATGACGGCCGTGATCAGGCCGCTGCGCGCGGTCGGCAGCACCACCGACCAGGTCGTCCGCCACTCCGGGGATCCCAGGGCGAGCGAGGCCTCGCGGAGGCCGTCCGGGACGAGCCGCAGCACCTCCTCCGAGGTCCGGGTCACGGTCGGCAGCATCAGGATCGAGAGCGCCAGCGACGCTGCGAAGCCCGAGAAGGTCTGATGGAACTGGATGATCCAGACGGCGAAGATGAACAGCCCGGCGACGATCGACGGAGTGCCGCTCATTGCGTTCACGAACGTGCGCACGGCCAGCGTCAGGCGGCCCTTCACCTCGTTCATGTAGACCGCCGTGGCGATACCGACCGGCACGCTGATGATGACGGCCAGGCCGACCTGCTCGAGCGTCCCCACGATCGCGTGAGCCGCGCCGCCGGACGATCCCGGCGCGAGCGGCCCGGTCCCGGCCAGGTCGTTGGTCAGGAAGTGCAGCGACAGGAACTGCCAGCCCTTGTAGAACACGAACCCGACGATCGAGATCAGCGGGATCAGCAGTCCGATCGCGACCGAGCCGAGCAGGACCCCCATCGTCCGGTCGGCGGCGATCAGCGGCCCCTCCAGCTCCCGCTCGCAGATCCAGTACATGGCGATGAAGGTGACGAACCAGATCAGGACGAAGCCGAGCGTGCCGGAGAAGGGCGCGATCTGGGTGTAGAGGAGCCAGACCAGCGCGAAGGCCGACACGGCCGAGCCGATCAGCACCAGCACGTCGCTCGGCCGCACCGCGTTGGGATGGATCCGCCTCTCCTCGCCGGGTGGCAGGCTGGGCGTCGCGTACACGACCTCGCTGACGGCGCTCAAATCTCCACCCCCTGGCCTGACCGCGAGTGGGCGACCACCATCGACGCTGCGGTGTTCACCAGCAGGGTCAGCCCGAACAGCGCGGCACCCGCAGCCATCAGGGCCGACAGGCCGAGCCCGCCGGACTCGCTGAAGCGCAGGGCGATCGTGGCCGGGATCGTCCCGCCGCCCGACTGCAGGATGTGCGGGTTGAACGTCTGCAGCGTGCTCAGGATGATCGCCACCGCGATCGTCTCGCCCAGCGCGCGCCCGAGGCCCAGCATCGACCCTCCGACGATGCCCCCCGCGCCGAACGGCAGCACCACGGCCCGCACCATGCCCCAGCGCGTCGCGCCCAGCGCCAGTGCGCCCTCCTTCTCTGCCGGCGGCGTCTGCGAGAACACCTCCCGCATCACCGAGGTCGAGATCGGGATCACCATCAGGGAGACGACCAGCCCCGCGATGAACGGCGAGGAGGCGAAGAGCTTCTCCGAGACCTTGAACACGGGGATGACCCCGAACGACAGGTGCTGGTTCAGCCACTCGCTGATCGGGACGACCCGTGGCTGCAGGAAGAAGAAGCCCCACAGGCCGTAGACCAGGCTGGGCACGGCAGCGAGTACCTCGACGACCGAGGTCAGCGGCCGCCGCAGGCGCCGGGGCGCGTAGTCGGAGATGAACAGCGCGGTCGCGATCGAGACCGGTACGGCCACCACCAGCGCGATGGTCGAGACCTCGATCGTCCCGAAGAGCAGGGCGCGGATGCCGAACGACGTGTGGTTGGTGAGCACGGGCGGCAGCTGTTCGGTGGTCAGGAAGTGCCATTTGGCCACCTTCAGGGCCGGCCAGGCGCGGATCAGCAGGAAGGCGCCGATCAGCACCAGCACGACCAGCGTCGCCAGCCCGCAGGCCAGGCAGAAGGCGCGATAGGCCTGGTCGGCCCGCGTCCGGTTCAGGGCCACGCTGCGTGGCACGCTGCCGTCGACCGCGAGTGCCCCCGGCGTTTCGGGCATGGGCGCGCCACTCCCTGCACGGTCGCTCTCGCGGTCGCGGTGTCTACCAGGAATTCTCATGTGGCCCAGTTGAGTATGAAGAGGCCGCGTGAACGCAAGGTGAACGCTTCCGGGCGGCTCGGTGAACGCTCATTCGGCCCCTTCTGCGACCGGAAGCACGACCCTGAACGTGGAGCCCGCGCGGGGCGCGCTGGCGACGTCGACCGTGCCGCGATGGGACTCCGCCACGTGCCTCACGATGGCCAGCCCCAGGCCGGTTCCACCGCTTCTCGTGTCACGCGCCGTGCCGACGCGGTAGAAGCGCTCGAAGATGCGCGGCAGGTCGGCCTCTGGGATCCCGATTCCCGTGTCCGCCACGATCAGCACGGCGGTGTCGCCTTCCCGTTCCAGCGCAACCGTGATGGTGCCCCCTGGCAGGGTGTAGCGAATCGCGTTGTCGAGCAGGTTGTGGAGCATCAGCTCGAGGTCTGCGTCGCGCCCGGCCACCTGCACTCCGGGCAGGTCGCCGATCACGAGGTCGAGCCCGGCATCGGCGGCGCGCGGCCGCAGCTTCTCGGTCACCGACTTGACCACGCCGTCGAGCGCGACCGGCTCCAGCTGGTTGACGCTGTTCTCGAGGCGGGAGAGGTCGAGCAGGTCGGACACCAGCGCCGAGAGGCGCTCGGCCTCGCGCTCCAGCATCGCCACGAACTTGGTGGTCGCCTCCGGATCGCCGGACGATCGGGAGAGCGCCGATACCAGCGCGACGATCGAGGACACGGGGGTCTTCAGCTCGTGGGAGGCGTTGTCGACGAAGTCGCGCCGGAGCTGCTCGGTGAGGCGGGCGGCCGTCACGTCGCGGGCCACCAGGATGGCGGCGCCTGCGGGCTCGGCCGCGGTCACGATCGCCTCCACGATGCTGCCCGTCGTCTCGAATTCCGCACCTGCCCGCTGTTCCCCGCCCAGCACGCTCTCGACCGCCGCCCGCAGGGCCGGCGGCGTCACCTCCGCGGCGTTCCAGAACCGCCCCCCGAGCAGGTTCACCGCGGCCGGATTCGAGTACCGCACGGCCCCGTCTCCGCCGAACAGCACGATCCCCTCGTGCATCGTCGCCAGCATGGCCTCGCGGGACGCAACCGTCGCCGTCAGCGCAGCGAGCTCCACGGCGGGGTCGCGCGTGTGCGCTCGCTCGGTCGTTCCCATCGATTTACGGTACTGGCAGGCCGATTGCCGGGGGGTATCGCGCTGGTAGGCGGGTAGTAAAGAACCGGCGAACGAAATCGGAGCGTTTCAGCGTTCTCCACGTCTTCACCTTCCACTCACCGTCTGGCGACCCACGGGATTTCGTCTCGCAGCCACACTTCTGGAGACGATGGACGTAGTGGACACCGAACTGGAATCGCTGGAGGCCACCCTCCTGCGTAACAGCGCCCTCGCGATGCGGACGCTGCGCTCAGCGACCACCGCGTGCGCGCAGCGCGACGCAGCGCGCGCGCACGTGGTGCTCGCATTCGAGCCGAGCGCGAGACGCAACCACCCGGCCATCGAGGTGGCCGCGCGGACGCTCGCCGCCGACGGGGCGGCTTCCGACGAGACGCGTCGGCGCGCCCGCGCGGTGATGCGCTACCAGGTGCAGGTCGAGAGGATGGTCGACCTGGCGATGCTGGTCGCCGAGGTCGGCAGGTTCGCCGGCAGGCCCGGGGGACGTCTGGTCTCCGAGGAGTCCATCGCCGCGCTGTGCTCGCGCAGCGGGGCTGTGCAGGTCGCCGCGGAGCGGTCGCTCGAGAGCGAGTCGCTGGCCGCGTCGGCAAACGAGCTTTCCGAGCTGCTCTATCTGGCGGAGCCAGTCGCGATCGACGTCCGCCGCGATGCCGACAGGGAGGGGAGACTGTGCCTCGCGTCCTGATCGTCGAGGACGACCACGTCATCGCCAACGCCATGGCCACGCATCTCCGGCACGCCGGGATGGAAGTCGAGTGGGCCGAGCACGGCGACAAGGCGATCCGGAAGCTGCGCTTCGAGCGCCCCGACGTGGCGATCATCGATCTCATGCTGCCCGGCATGGACGGCTGGCGCATCATCGAGTCGTTGCGCTCCGACGGCGTCACCATCCCGGTGATCGTCGTCTCGGCGCGCGGCTCCGAGCAGGACAAGGTGCATGCCCTCGGCCTGGGCAGCGACGACTACCTGGCCAAGCCCTTCGGCATGGGGGAGCTGGTGGCCCGCGTCCAGGCAGCGGTGCGCCGCGCCGGCACCGTGGCGCAGCCCAGCAACCGCGGCAAGATCGAGGTGCCCGGCCTGGTTATCGACTACGACCTGCACCGCGCCCTGCTCGACGGCCACGACGCCGCGCTCACCCGCACCGAGTTCCGGCTGCTGTCGGTGCTCGCGTCCGAGCGCGGCCGAGCGATGACCCGCGACCAGCTCCAGCAGCGGGTGTGGGGTGTGCCCTACCGGCCGCGCGACCGCTCGGTCGACGTCTGCGTCCGCAAGCTGCGCGAGAAGCTCGACCACCGCTCGACCGGGTACGACTACATCCACACGCACTACGGCGTGGGCTACCGCTTCGACGCCATCCTCAAGGACAGCGGCGTCTCCGCGACGGCCTGAAGTCATAGGCTTCTGTCCGTGAACCGCTTCTTCCACGGTGGCTGGAACGAGACCCGTGACGATCGCCCGCCCAGGCGACCCACGTGGTGGCAACGGTGGCTGCGACTGACCGGCGCCAGGGACGACCGGCTGCGTCGTCTGTGGTGAGCCGCCGGTAGCCGAGCAAGCCGCCGGCGGAAGCGCGAGTCGGGGCGCCGCCACTTGGCCGTTGTCACAGCGCCAATTGTCATGCGTGCGCATGTCGTAACGTTTCGGCGCGGGGCGCATGGCTCGGGTGGTGGACATCGCCGCCCCTCGATAAGGGCGGCGCCCTCCACCCGCTACCTGCGATCCGCGTTCGTGGGTTCGCTACGAGCCGTTTTCCACGCCGCCCCTGAGTCCGACGACTACGGTCCGCCGTGCATTCCGTAGACGACGTAGCAGGTGGAGCTGCTTTGCACCGTGACTGTTAGCTCGGGAGGCGCTACGCAGCCGGTGCGGTGGCCGGCTGCCTGGCGCCGATCACGGCGCCGGACTCTGGGTCGAAGAAGTGGGCGCCATCCATATTCACACGTAGCGTCGCCTGCTGCCCTGCCTCGACGTGCGTGCGGGCGTCCACGCGGGCCGTGCAGATGCACTGGTTCTCGGCCGCGACGAAGGGGACGTTGAGCACCTCCTCCTCGGCCTCGTCGGCGGCGTGCACGAGCTCGGTGTTGGCCGGCGGGGCGTCCACCGTGAAGATCAGGTTCACCTCGGAGCCGAGCTCCTCGACGACGTCGACCGGCACGGTCACCGTGGTGGCGCCGTCGTCGGGATGCAGCGAGGCATCCTCGAACGCCGAGGGCCGCAGGCCGAGCACGACCGGCCGGCCGTCATACGACTGCAGGTCGCAGTGGTCGGGCAGCGGCAGCCTGAAGTCGGCCACGTGCACCTCGCGGCCGTGCACGCGCGCCTCCATCAGGTTCATCGACGGAGACCCGATGAATGCCGCCACGAACAGATTGGCGGGGGAGCGGTAGAGCGTCTGCGGGTTGTCGAGCTGCTGCACGACGCCGTCCTTCATCACCGCGACCCGGTCGCCGAGCGTCATCGCCTCGACCTGGTCGTGGGTCACGTAGATGGTGGTGGTGTGAAGGCGGTCGCGGAGGCGGGCGATCTCGCCGCGCATCTGGACGCGCAGCTTGGCGTCGAGGTTCGACAGCGGCTCGTCCATCAGGAACGCCTGCGGCTCGCGCACCATCGCCCGTCCCATCGCCACGCGCTGGCGCTGGCCGCCTGAGAGCTGGGCCGGCTTGCGCTGCAGCAGCGGCTCCAGGCCGAGGATGCGGGCGACCTCGTCGACGCGGCGGTTGCGCTCGTCCTTCTTCGTCCGCCGCAGGCGGAGGCCGATCGAGAGGTTCTGCTCCACCGACATATGCGGGTAGAGGGCGTAGTTCTGGAAGACCATGGCGATATCGCGGTCCTTGGGCGAGATGTCGGTGACGATGCGATCGCCGATGATCACCTCGCCCTCGGTGAGGTCCTCGAGGCCGGCAACGATCCGCAGCAGGGTCGACTTGCCACAGCCGGACGGCCCCACCAGCACCATGAATTCGCCGTCGCCGATCTCCATCGATACGCGGTCGACCGCGACGACGTCGCTGCCGAACGTCTTGGTCACCTCGTCAAGCACGATGCGGGCCACGACCGTTCCCTCCTGTGGTGTCGGAGAACCTCTCCTGGGTGAGCGTACCGCGAACATTCCGCTGGGCACTAGCCCCGGCGGTCAGCAGATCGAGGCCGAGCAGGGCCGCGCCGACGACCGGCGGCGCATGCAGCATCGAGATCCTGGCGGCCGGCGCGGTGGCCAGGATCCCGGCCTCGATGCGCCCACGGAACCGGCCGTCGCCGGAACGCACGATGCCGCCGCCCAGCACGACCTCGACGTCCCTGCGAGTCAGGTGCAGCCGGCGGATCGCCGAGACGACCATCGCCACCGCCTCGTCGGCCAGCGCATCGATGATCCCGCCGGCCACCTCGTCGCCCTTCGCTGCGGCCCGGAAGACGACCGGCGCGAGCTCCGACAGCCGGCCGTACGGCACGGTGCCGACGTGGATCGCCTCGGCCACCGCCAGCGGTCGGGCAAGCCCGAAGTGGGCGGGCACGTCGCGCTCCAGGGTGGTGCGCGGGCTGCGGCCGTCGCGGCCGCGGATGGCGGCGCTCAGCGCCTGCTGCCCCATCCAGCCGCCACCGCCGAAATCGCCTGAGTACTCGCCGGTGGTGGGGTAGCGCACGATCCGGCCGTCCGGTGCGACCGCGGAGCAGTTGAGCCCGGTGCCGCACACGACCCCGACGCCCCAGCTGCGCTCGGTGCCGGCCCGCAGCACGGCGAACGTGTCGTTGCGCAGCACGATCTTCTCGCTCAGCGACTCGGCCCTCAGCAACCGCAGCAGCCGGCGGTCGTCGGCCGGCAGGTCGGCCCCGGCCAGGCAGTACATCGCCAGCCGTGCGACCGGCCGCCGGTCGGGGTCGACCCCGGCGTCAACGCAGGCGCGGCGGATGGTGTCGCGGAGCGCCTCGATCGAGCGTTCCTCGTCATCGACGTTCCACGACGACCCGCCGCCCCGGGCGGTTCCCAGCACCTTGCCGCGCGCGGTCAGCAGCACCGCGTCGAGCTTGGAGTTGCCGCCGTCAACGGCCAGCAGCGCCGGGGTGCTAGATACCATCGATCCCAACAAGGTCGGAGTGGGCGCGGACGGTCTCGATGATCCCGGCCAGCGCGTCGGCCGTCGAGTCGGGCCAGCTGTGGAGCAGCACAACGGTCCCGTCGCCACCCGCGGCGCAGCCCTCCGCGACGGCGCGGGCGACGTCGTTGGGCGTGCGCGAGGGATCCCAGTCCTGAGGGTCGACGGTCCAGCCGGTCTGCCGGTAGCCGAGCTCCTCGAGCACCTCGGCGATCGGCGTCTCACCGGTGACGTCGTCGTGCGGTGAGCGGAACCATGGTCGCGGATCGACACCGGTGGCCTCGCGAATCGCCTCCTCCGCGTCGCGGACGCTCGCGCGGATCCCGTCGGGGCTCAGCAGGCGCAGCGAGACGTGCGCGCCGCCATGGTTGCCGACGACGTGCCCCTCGGCCGCGATCCGCCGTGCAAGGCCGGGGTAGGCCTCGGCCCAGCGACCCTGGACGAAGAACGTGGCCCGGGTTCCGGTGGCCGCCAGCGTGTCGAGGATCCGCTCGACGTTGCCGGGGCGAGCCGGGCGGTCGGGGTGCTCGGTGTCGATGGTGAGCGCGACGCGCGTCATTCCCGTGTCATTCCCGCGTCGTCACCTTGGCTGCGATCTGGAACTCCCCGGGGTGCAGGCCGCGGCGGTTGGCGAGCCGCCACGCAAGCAGCTGGGCCGGAAGGATCGCCACCGCCGGCGAGATCGCCGCCGGCAGCGAGCCGGTCGCGATCCCGACCACTCCCTGCGGCCCGCGCCCGTCCTCGCTGACAACGACCACCGCGGCGCCCTGGGCCGCGAGCTCTCCGGCCAGGGCCAGGTCGAGCGATGCGGTGCGCGGTTCAGTGGCGAACACCATGGCGGCCAGCGAGGGCCCGGCCAGCTCCAGCGGACCGTGCCGGAACTGGGCGGTTTGCAGGGATTCTGCGGGAAACCGGGCCGCCTCCTTGAGCGTCAGTGCGCCCATCTCTGCGGCGGCCCGGGCGGTGCCCCGGCCCAGCAGCGCCAGCGTGGGCCGATCGCCGAGCCACTGCTCGACCATCGAGGCGAACACCTCGGTGTGCTCGAGCAACCCGTCCAGCGCGGCAGCTCCCTGCTCGATCTCTCCGGCCGAGAGGCCGCACACCGCGGCCAGCATCGCCAGCGATCCGGCGAACGTCATCGTCGACGGGCCGTACTCGTCGCCCGCGCGCGTGTCGAGGGCGACAGCCGCGGCCTCGGCCAGCGTGTTGCGGCTGCCGTTGGTGATCGAGACCAGCAGCGGCGGCGAGGGGAGGGCGGTGAGGCGCTCGGCCAGCCGCACCAGCTCGGCGCTCTCGCCCGACTGGCTCACGGCAATCACGATTCCGTCGGCCGGGACAGCGGGCAGACGGAAGTGGAGGAGCTCAGCCGAGTCGACCATCGAGACCGGCGCGCCGCGGCCCGCGAGCTCGGTCACGGCGGCGTAACAGGCGTCGTAGCTGCTGCCCATCCCCGTGAAGACGATGCTCGGCGCCGCGGCGATTGCGCGGTGCAGCTGGTCGATGCCGCGGGCCTGTGCAGACAGGCCGCCAGCTGCTCGCCGGATCGCCTCGGGCTGGCCCGCGATCTCGGCGATAAATCTGTCAGGAAACTTTCCTAACGATTTCGCCACGAGCCCAGAATACCGTAGGATTGGCCCCGAGTGGGAATCAAGATCGCAGTCATCGGGGGTGGCAGCACCTACACGCCGGAGCTGATCGAGGGGTTCGCCCTGCGCCGCGATGTGCTGCCGGTGGACGAGCTCGTCCTGCATGACATCGACCCGGAGCGGCTGGAGGTGGTCGGCGGCCTGGCCGAGCGGATCCTGCGCAAGCAGGAGTTCCCCGGCAGGCTGACGCTGACCGAGGACCGCGAAGCGGCGATCGCCGACGCCACCTTCGTCCTCGTTCAGCTCCGGGTGGGCGGGCTCAAGGCCCGGCTCAGCGACGAGACGATCCCGCCGCGTCACGGCTGCATCGGCCAGGAGACGACCGGGGCCGGCGGGTTCGCCAAGGCCCTGCGGACGGTGCCGGTGGTGCTGGACATTGCAGACGACACGGCCCGCCTGGGCGCGCCGGGAGCGTGGCTGCTCGACTTCACCAACCCGGCAGGGCTCGTCACCCAGGCGCTCAGCGACCACGGCCACCGCGCCATCGGGCTCTGCAACATCCCGATCGGGTTCCAGCGCGAGTTCGCCAACCAGCTCGGCGTCTCGCCGGACTCCGTCCAGCTCGAGCACGTCGGGCTCAACCACCTGTCGTGGGAACGCAAGGTGCTGGTCGACGGTGAGGACCGGCTCCCGCAGCTGATCGACACCTACGCCGACCAGATGGGGGAGGTGGTCGACATGCCCGGCGACCTGGTGCGCCTGATGCGCTCGATCCCCTCCTACTACCTGCGCTACTTCTACTTCACGCGGGAGATGGTCGCCAAGCAGCGATCGGAGCGGCCGCGGGCAGACGAGGTGATGGAGATCGAGCGCGACCTCCTGGAGATGTACCGCGATCCGAAGCTGGACGTGAAGCCGAAGCTGCTCGAGGAGCGAGGCGGGGCGTTCTATTCGGAGGCGGCGGCGATGCTGGTCGAATCGCTCCACACCGACCGCGGGGACGTGCAGGTGGTCAACGTGCGCAACGATGGCGCGATCCCCAATCTGGCGGCGGATGCGGTCGTCGAGGTTGCCTGCCGGATCGCCGCAGAGGGTGCGACCCCCCTGCCGGTCGAGCCGCTCGCCCCCGAGATGCTGGGGCTGGTCGAGGCGGTCAAGGCGTACGAGCGGTTGACAGTTGCCGCCGCTGTCAGCGGCGACCGAAGCCTGGCGCTGAAGGCGCTGCTTGCGAACCCACTGGTCGGCGACTACACCGTCGCGCTGCCTCTCCTGGAGGAGCTTCTGGCTGCAAACAGGCAGTATTTACCCCGATTCTTCCCCGTTCCTGGCTCGTAACCAGTACTTTCGGGGCCTATTCGCGGTCCGATCCGGGGCGTAACATGCGCCCCGTTCAACGGTGTTGACAGGAGTAGATTCTTCCTGGGGCACCGCCAGACAGACCCTGTGCAAGGGGAGCTCCGATGGGTGACAGCGATCCGGCATCAGTCGTGCTAGCCGCAGAGCGAAAACTCCGCAAGACGGTGGAGGGCGCCCTGATGAGCCATCCTGACTTCTTTGATGTGGTCGGAGGCACCAGCGAGGCCGCCCGGGTCGTCGCCATGGTCGTGGCGGAGGCTCCGGATGTCGCTGTTCTCGATCTGGAGATGGACGGGGTCGGCGGGGTGCGGGCCGTTCAAGATCTGCGCATCCAGGCCCCCGAGACTGCGCTCGTCGTGATCGCGGGTACACGGGCGGAGTGGACGGCCGCGGAAGCGATGCGGGCCGGGGCGAGCGTTCACCTGACGCGCCGGGATACACGCAGCCCGGCGCGCGTGCGCGCCGCGGTCTACGTTGCGGGGGACGGCGGGCGCATGGTGGCCCGTGACGGGGTGCCCAGCCTGATCTCGGCGATTGGGCGCGCCGGGGCGCCCGAGAGGCCGTCCTCCCCCCGCCGGGCGCTGACGCCCCGCGAGCGGGAGGTACTTGCGCTGATGGCCAACGGCGGCACGAACCGCCAGATCGCCGCCCGCCTGGAGATCAGCGAGCAGTCCGTCAAGAACCACATCTCGAACCTGCTCCGCAAGCTGGGGGCGCGCAACCGCACCGAGGCTGCCGCGGTCGCCCGCCGCGACGGCGTCATCCTCTAGCCCTCGACGGCAACCCCGACCAGCTCGTCGGCGTGCTGCTGCACCTTGGCGATCCCCTCGACGGCCTGCTCGATGCCCCGCTCGCCCGCCCGGAACACGTTCTCGTTGAGGTACACGGACTGCTGCTCGGCAGCCGCCTCGGCGACCGGGAAGCTCATCCCCGAGAGGTCGAGGCGGTCCGCGTGCTCGACGCACACGGGCATCCGGGAGAGCTGCGGCTGGAACAGGTCGTAGCGGTTCATCGGCGGGTACTGCACCTCGGCCGCGATCCCCTCGGCCTCCAGGGCGGCTGCGATCACGGAGTTCGACACGCCGGCGAACTGCTCCGGGTCGATCCGGAACAGGTAGCGGTAGAAGCCCCACCGCGTGACCCGGGGATGGATCGGGTTGAGCCCGACGCCGGTGAGTCCGCCGGCCAGCGTCTCGAACAGCCGGGCGTTCCGCTCCCGCTCCGCCCGCTGCTGCCTCGAAGCGCTCCAGCGCCACGCAGAGCAGGGCGGCGTTGAGCTCGCCGAGGCGGTAGTTCGCGCCGAAGGTGTACTCCTGCTCGGCCGTGTCCTTGGGCCGCCCGCAGTCGATCAGCGAATGCGCGCGGCGCGCCAGCGCCTCGTCCTGGGTGAGCAGAGTGCCGCCCTCTCCCGCGGGCATGGTCTTGGTCGTCTGATGGCTGAACGAGCCAAAGGCGCCGAAGCAGCCGGCGCCCGTGTCGCCGAACCGCTGGCCGTGTGCATGGGCGCAGTCCTCGACCACCGCCAGCCCGTGCCGCTCGGCGATGGCCATGATCCGGTCCATGTCCGCCATCTGCTGGCCCAGGTGCACCGGCATGATCGCCCGCGTGGCCGGCGTGATCGCCGCCTCCACCAGGTCGGGGTCGATCGTCCAGCGCTCGGGCTCGACGTCGACGAACACCGGCAGCGCGCCGGCGGCGACGGCGGCGTATGGGGTCGCCGAGAAGGTCAGCGCCGGGATGATCACCTCGTCACCCCAGCCAATGCCGAGCGCCTTCAGCGCCACCTCCATGGTGATCGTGCCGTTCGCCATCACGATCCCGTGCGCGGCGCCCTGGTACGACGCGAAGCCGGCTGCGAACCGGGCGGCGCGGGGGCCGGGCTCGGGGAACCCGCCCAGCTGGCCTTCGCGCAGCACCTCGGTGACAGCGGTGATGTCGCGGTCGTCGAGCTGCGGCCAGACGGGGTAGGGCTCGGTGCGGACGGGGGTGCCGCCGCGGATCGCCAGCTCAGCCATTGAGATGTCTCCCTTCGGTCCCGGACCTGCCCCGCTTGACTTGACGTCCTTGGGGCGGCATAGTCTCCACCACAGTCAGTAAGGTTTCCTAACTATATAACTCCTGACGATGCGATGAACGGGCGGACCACCTTTGCAGCCGGGCAGCCGAGCCTGTTGAGAGCGATCAACGAGCGCTCGGTGCTCGAGTTGATCCGCAGCGGTGGTACGACCTCGCGGGCTCAGATCGCCCGCCAGAGCGGCCTGTCGAAGCCCACCGTCTCGCTGGCGCTGACCGGGCTGATCGGCTCCGGTCTGGTCTGCGAGGTGGGCAAGTCCACCGGCCGCAAGGGCCCCAGTGCCGTGCTCTACGAGCTGAACCCCAGGGCCGGCTTCGTGGTCGGGATCGACGTCGGGCGCCAGTACCTGCGGGTTGCCCTGGCCAACATTGCGGGGCAGATCATTGCCCGCCGCGACGAGCGGGCGATGTCGCGCAGCTCCGGCGCGCTGGTGCGCCAGATCGGCGAGCTGGCCCACCGCGTGGCCGCCGACGCCGGGCTCCGTTGGCCGGAGGTGACCGAGGCGGTGGTCGGCAACCCTGGCGTCCTCGATCCCTCACGGGGCCAGCTCGCGCACGTGCCCAACCTTCCGGGGTGGGGCCGTCAGGGGCTCGTGGAGGCGATTCGCGAGCAGCTCGGCACGTCTGTCAGCTTCGAGAACGACGTCAACCTGGCCGCGCTCGGCGAGCAGGCGCACGGCCTCGGCCGGCGCGTGCCGACGTTCGTCTACCTGTGGATTGGCACCGGCGTCGGCATGGGGCTGGTGCTCGACGGCAACCTCTACCGCGGTGTCGGCGGGGCGGCCGGTGAGATCGGCTACCTGCCCGTCGGCGTCGGCGATCCCCACGATCCGGCCAACCGCCGCCGCGGGGTGCTGGAGGAGTCGCTGGGCGCCGCTGCCATCGTGCGACTCGGCCGCGAGCGGGGGATGCGCCCGCCGCTGACCCCAAAGCGGATCTTCGCGGCCGCCAGGCGCGGCGATCCGGTTGCCGACGCGGTGGTCGAGGAGGTGGCCCGGCGGATCGCCCTGGCCATTGCTGCCGTTGCGCCGGTCGTCGACCCGGGACTCGTCATCCTGGGCGGCGGCATCGCCCACAGCGGCGACCTGTTGTTGCGGCCGATCTCCGCGGAGCTTCGCCGCATCTCGCCCTTCCGGCCTGAGCTGGCCACCTCGGAGCTGGGCGACGACGCCGTCCTCCTGGGGGCGGTTGCCACCGCGCTTGACGCTGCGCAGGAACGTTTGTTCAGCCGATCACCTGACAACGACCGCCTGGAGATCGTCGTATGACCACACCCGTTTGCTCCCTGCCCTCTTTCCCCGTACCCGGAGGACCCGTATGAGACGCCGCCTGCCCCTTCTGCTCTTGACGGCGCTGCTGGCCGTTGCCGCGACCGGCTGCCTCGGAGGCGGCACCAGTGGCGGCGCCCAGTCCCTGTCCAGCACCCAGTCGCACACGCCGGTGACGATCACCTTCTGGAGCGCCTACACCGGCCGCGAGAAGCACATCTACGACAACGCCATCAAGATGTTCGAGAAGCAGTACCCGTGGATCACGGTGAACCACGTCGGGAACATCGACGACGCCCACATCCTGGCCGCGATCACCGGCGGCAACCCCGCCGACGCGGTGCTCTCGTTCGGCCCCGACAACATCGGCAAGTTCTGCAGCACGGGCGCCTACCTGTCGCTCAACAACTACATCTCCCAGGACAATCTCGACCTCGGCCAGTTCCCGAAGGTCGCGCTCGGTTACACGAGCTTCCACGGCACGCAGTGCGCGCTCCCGGCTCTGACCGACGCCTACGGTATGTACTCGAACAAGTCGATCCTCGGCGCGAACGGCATCACGTCGCCGCCGAAGAACCTCAACGACCTCCTGACAGACGCCGAGAAGACGACGATCAAGAACTCCGACGGGACGATCAAGCAGGCGGGATTCATCCCGCTCGACGGGTACCACGAGTTCACGATCAATGACCTCGCGTTCCTCGAGGGAGGCCACTGGTTCGACCCCAGCGGCAAGGCCGACCTGGCCGACCAGGCGGCCTGGACGAACGCGCTGATGTGGCAGCGAAAGCTGATCGACTTCTATGGTTACAGCAACCTGCAGAAGTGGGATGCGACCTACGAGAACGCGGAGTTCACAGCGCAGAACCCGTTCGAGAAGGGCAAGGTGGCGTTCGAGTACGACGGTGAGTGGCGCGTCGCCTTCATCAAGGCCGACAAGTCGACTGTCCCCTACGTCACATCGGCGGCGCCGACCTCCGATCCCAGCAACTACGGCATGGGGCACATCGGCGGCGACATCGTCGCCATTCCCCGGGGGAGCAAGCACCCCCAGCAGGCCTGGGACCTGATCAAGTTCCTGTCCACGAACACCCAGGCAGGCGTGTACCTGTCCAACAACCTGGACAACCTGCCGGTGACCACGACCGAGCTCCACTCCCCTGCCATCCTGCCGGTGAAGAACTTCCTGAACTTCTTCCCGATCTTCGAGGACCCGAAGTCGCAGTTCATCCCGACGATCACGCAGGTGGGCAACGAGTACACGAACCTGATCGGCACGTTCGACTCCAAGTGGGAGTCGGGATCGATCCCGACCTCAGGACTGCACGACGCACTCGTGCAGCTGGACACCCAGATCGACCAGCAGATCGCGCAGGCCGGAGGCTGAGATAGCCGCCGTCCCCGCACCCACCGCCCAGGGGGCGCCGCTTCCGCAGCGGCGCTCCCAGGCGGAGCGGCGCCGTTCGCGACGGCGAGCGACGCTGAAGAAGTACGGCACCGTGTTCCTGTTCATGCTGCCGTGGATCATCGGGTTCGTCTGCTTCACCGCATACCCGATGATCGCCAGCCTGTACTACTCGTTCACCCGGTTCGACCTGATCAACAATCCGCAGTGGGTGGGCCTGCAGAACTACCGGGATCTATTCACCACCGATCCGTTCTTCCGGCAGGCGATCCGCAACACGCTGTTCATCGTGGTTCTGGGTGTTCCGCTGAACGTGCTCTTCGGCGTGGGCGTGGCGATGATGCTGACGAAGGCCCGCTCGGGCGCCTCGTTCTACCGCACCGTGTTCTACCTGCCGACTCTCGCGCCGGCAGTCGCGGTGGCGCTGACGTTCATGGTGCTGTTCAACCCGGGCACCGGGCCTGTCAATCAGCTGCTCGGGGCCCTTCACATCGGCCAGCCGCTGTGGTTCTACGACCCCAACTGGTCGAAGCCCGCCCTGCTGATCCTGGGACTGTGGACGGCCGGCAACACGATGATCATCTTCCTGGCGGCGCTCTTGAACGTGCCCCGCCAGCTCTACGAGGCGATCGAGATCGAGGGCGCCGGGCCGCTCCGCACGTTCATCCACGTCACCATCCCGATGATCTCTCCGGTCATCTTCTTCGCGGTCGTCACCGGCGTGATCGACGCGTTGCAGTACTTCACCCAGGCCTACGTGATCGGCAACGCCGTCAGCCAGCAGACCGACCAGCTCGGCGAGCCCCAGGGCTCATTGCTGTTCTACGCGCTATGGATGTACCAGAAGGCGCTCCCGGGCTTCGCGATGGGCTACGCCGCGGCAATGGCCTGGCTGCTGTTCCTGGTCACGATGATCGCGACGCTGATCCTGTTCAAGACCTCCAGCCGGTGGGTCTTCTACCAGGGGTCGGGCCGGTGAGCGCGACGACCGTCAAGCCGCCACCGGCGGTCGAGCGCCCGAAGCGCGTGGCCCCGGCTCACGTGCGCCGCAAGAGGCTGCTGGCGACCATGGTCAACCACACCCTGCTGATCACGCTGGCCTGCATCTTCCTGGCCCCGGTGCTGGTTCTGGTGCTCACCGCCGTGATGAGCGACCAGCAGGCGCTGACTCCGAAGCTCTGGCCCTCTCCGTTCCACTGGCACAACTTCGTCAGCGCGTTCGACCAGGTCGACCTTCTTCTCTACCTGAAGAACACGTTCATCTACGCGTTCCTGTCGACGGTGGGCACGGTGCTCTCGTGCGTCCCGGTCGCCTACGCGCTGTCGCGGATCCAGTGGAAGGGCCGGCAGGTGACGTTCATCCTGGTGCTCGCGACGATCATGCTGCCCTACCAGGTGACGTTCATCCCGCTGTACGTGATCTTCTCGCACCTCGGCTGGGTGGGCAGCTTCAAGCCGCTGATCGTCCCCAGCTTCTTCGGCGACGCGTACTCCATCTTCCTGCTCCGGCAGTTCTTCCTGACGATCCCGCAGGAGATGACCGACGCCGCACGGGTGGACGGCGCCAACGAGTTCCAGATCATGATGCGCGTGATCGTGCCGATGGCGAAGCCGGCGATCGCTGCCGTGGCCCTGTTCAACTTCCTCTACTGCTGGGACGACTTCTTCGGCCCGCTGCTGTATGTCGCGCAGAACCCGCACAACTGGACGCTGGCGTTCGCGCTCTCCCAGTTCCAGGGGCAGCACCACGTCAACTACAACCTGCTGATGGCCGTGTCCGGGATCTTTATGCTGCCCGTCATCGTGTTGTTCTTCGTGGCGCAGAAAGCGTTCATCGAAGGCGTCAATCTGACGGGGATCAAGGGATAACTCAACGCTTGAAGGTGGCGCTGTTCGGTTCCGGGTGGATCATGACCCGGCATGCGCGTGGCCTGGCCGAGCACCCGTCGGCCGACGTGGTGGCTGCCGCGAACTGGCGCCCGGAGTCGCTGGCCGCGTTCGCCGAGCAGTTCGGGATCCCGCGGACGACCACCGACTGGCGCGAGCTGGCGGCCGACCCCGCGATCGACGCCGTCGTGATCGGGACGCCGAATGCCCTGCACGCGCCCCAGGCGATTGCCTGCCTGGAGGCGGGCAAGCACGTGCTGGTCGAAAAGCCGATGGCGACCACGCTGGCCGAGGCCGACGCCATGTGCCGGGCCGCCGAGGCATCCGAAGGCCGGCTGATGGTCGCCCACTGCTGGCGGTTCCACGAGGACGTTCGGGCGCTGCGTCGAAGAATCGAGGCCGGTGACCTGGGAGAGGTTGTGAAGACCCGTGGCTACGGCGTGCACGCAGGGTGGGGCCCGTCGGGCTGGTTCACTGACCCGGAACTTGCGGGAGGCGGCGCGCTGCTCGACATGGGCGTGCACGCGATCGACACGGCGCGCTACCTGCTCGGCGACCCGATGCCGGTTCGGGTGTTCGCGGAGTTGGGAACACGATACGGTGCGTACGATGTGGATGACGACGGAGTGCTGGTGATCCGCTGGTCCTGCCATGCAACCTCGATCGTCGAGTCAGGGTGGTGGCAGCCGCACCTCGCGGGGATGGAGGCCGACACGGAGGTGTACGGAACCGGGGGCTACGCCCGGGTGTGGGACTTCACCGAGGGACCGGACGGGTACGAGCACTGCGCCCAGCCGATGTACAGCGCCCAGATCGCGGAGTTCGTGGACGCAATCCACGAGGGGCGTCAGCCGCGGCCCTCCGGGGCTGACGGGCGCGTCGTGATGCAGGTCGTGGACGAGGCCGTGAGGTCTGCCGCCGGGTGACGCTCGTCCTGGGGATCGACGGCGGCGGCACCAAGACGCATGCCCTGGTGGCCGACGAGACCGGGGCGGTGCTCGGCCATGCCACCGACGGTCCGTCCAACTGGGAGGCCGTCGGCCTGCGCGGCGCCGGCGACTCGCTCCGCGAGGCGGTGCACAAGGTGCTGTCGGCGGCAGAGCGCCCGGTCGCGGACGTGGCCGGATCGGTGTTCGGGCTGGCCGGGGTCGACTGGCCATCCGACGTGCCGCGCCTGGAGAGCGTGATCGAGCCGCTCGGGCTGGCCGGCCCGTGCCGCATCCTCAACGACTCCGCGATCGCGCTGCGGGCGGGCACCGCGCACCCGGGCGTGGTGGTGATCGCCGGCACCGGCATGGTGGTGGCCGGCCGCGACCGGGAGGGCCGCACGTTCCGCACGCTGGGGCTGGGCCCGCCGCTGGGGGACGCCGGTAGCGCCTCCGACGTGGCCGCAGCCGCCGTCCGCGCGGTGGCAGACGCCTACGTCGGCCGGGGGCCGGCGACAACCCTCACCGAGCACCTCTGCTCGCTGACCGGCGCCCGCTCCGTCGAGGAGCTGCTGGAGAACTTCAGCCGCGGCGGCGAGCCGAACCTGAGCGCAGCACCCGCTGTGTTGCGGGCCGCCGAGGATGGCGACCAGGTCGCCATGACGATCGTCACCGCTACCGGGGAGCACCTCGGCAAGTCGGCGGCAGTGGTGGCCGCCCGCCTCGACCTCGAGCCCGGCTACGACCTGGTGCTGGCCGGCGGCCTCTTCCGCAGCGCGAGCAAGCTGCTGCTCAGCTCGTTGCTCGACCAGGTGCCCGGCGTGAACGTGGTCACCCTGACCGCCCCGCCCGCTGCCGGCGCGGTGGTGCTGGCGCTGGAGGACCAGGGCATCGATGTGGACGAAGCGCTCCACCGCCGCCTGCTCGAAGGCGCCGCGGCGGTTCTGCCCGGTAGCTCCGCCTAGCGGAAGCCCTGATCGGCCTCACCGCCGACGGCGAGCAGGTAGTGCACGGCGAGGTTGGTGTGGATGCCGAACACGGCGCACGCCTCGCGCACCCGCTCCTCGGGCCAGATCGCGTCCTCCGAGAACCAGGCGGCGACGGCCTTGCGCACGCCCAGGTCGCCGGCCGCGACCACCGATGGGCGACCCAGGCAGCGGGCCAGGAACCACTCGGCCGTCCAGCGGCCGATTCCGTGCAGCTCGGTCAGGCGGCCGATCACGTCCTCGTCGGGGAGCGCGTCGAGCTCTGTCCGGTCGAGCTCGGCGGAGGCGTCCACCAGCGAGCCGATCGCCCGGATCTTGGCGCCCGACAGCTTCAGGCCGGTGAGGTCGCCGCCGCGGATGTCGTCGGCGGACGGGAACCGCCACCAGGTGCGGCCGTCGTGGTCGACCCGGTGGCCGAACCGCTCGACCAGGCCGCGGCGCATGACCGCCGCCACCTTCAGCGAGATCTGCTGCGCGGTGACCGATGTGACCAGCATCTCGAACGGGTCGTACAGCAGCGGCGGCCGGAATCCAGGAGCGCGGGCCGCGACCTCCGGGAAGGCGGCGACCAGGCCGGGGACGTCGAACCGGGCGCCGAGGGCGTGGGCGAGCTCGATCCGGTCGGCGTCGGTGACCTCGCCGTAGGCCGTGACGCCGGACGCCTCGATTCGCACCGCCAGCCCCGACCCGAGCACGCGGTGGAGGCCGCCGTCGATCCAGCGGCTGGCGAGATCGTCGCCGAACGTGCGGAAGCGGAACGTCGACCGCACGAAGTCGTAGGAGGGATCGATACCAAGCTCGGCAAGCTCCGATCATCTGGTGCATTGTCGCGCACGGTTCCGGCCGCTGCCGGAGAGAATGGGCCGGTGACGCGGATTGCGATCATCGGAGGCGGGTCGGCGTATATGCCCGGCCTCGCCTACAGCCTGGCTCGCACCGCCGCCGTGCTGGAGCCGGCAACCGTTGTCCTGCACGACATCGATGCCGACGCCCTCGACCTCCAGACCCGGCTCACCCGGCGGATCCTCGACTCCGGTGGCGCCGTGCGATGGAGCTGCAGTCGACAGGCGAGCTGTCACGGGCGGTGGACGGAGCCGACTTCGTTCTCACCACGTTCCGCCCGGGCGGCCTCGCTGCCCGGCACCTGGACGAGCTGATCCCGCCCCGCCACGGCGTGATCGGCCAGGAGACCACCGGCCCCGGCGGGCTGGCGATGGCCCTGCGATCGGTGCCCGCCCTGATCGAGGTGGCCGACGAGATGGGGCGCGGTGCCGCGGCCGGAGCGCTGCTGCTGAACTACACGAATCCGGTCCAGATCGTGACCGAGGCGCTGACCCGCTACACCGACGTCGACGTGATCGGCCTGTGCGACCAGCATGGGGGCGAGATCCGCTTTCTCTCAGGTGTCGTCGGCTGCGACCCGCGGGCGATGGAGGTCGACACCTGGGGCACCAACCACCTCACTCTGACCCGCGCCGTTCGGATCGACGGCGGTGACGCCACCGACCGGGTGTTCGGCGCGCTGGCCGGCCTCGACGTCGGCCAGGTCGATCCCTACTGGCGGCCGGTCGTGCGCCTCTTCCCCCTGTTCGGGATGGTGCCGAACCGGTACCTCCAGTACTACTTCCTGCACCCCGAGTGCCTCGCCGCCCAGCGTGCCGCCGGCAAGACCCGCGCCCAGGAGATCATGGCCGAGCTGCCGCCGATCATCGAGAGCTACCGGGTGGCGGCGCAGAGCGACTCGCCGCGGCCGATGGAGGGCCGGTTCAGCGACGAGCACGGAGACCTGGCGATCGGGGTGATCGCCGCCGCCGTCTCGGGCCAGCCGACCCGGTTCGTGCTCAACGTTCCCAACCAGGGGGCGATCCCCGGGCTGCCCGACGACGCCGTGGTCGAGGTGCCCTGCATCCTGCGCGGCCGTGAGGTCGAGCGGATGCCGATGGGCCCTCTGCCGGACATGATCGCCGGCCTGGCGGCGCAGCTTGCGGTGCATGCCCGCCTGGGCGCCCGGGCGGCGGTGGAGGGAGACCGACGGGTGGCGCTGCAGGCGATGATGAGTCACCCGCTGGTCACCTCGCTGCCGGCCGGCCAGGCGATGCTCGACGAGCTGCTGGCGGCCCACGCCGCGGAGCTCAGCCGGTTTCGGTGAGCCCGCCGAGGGCGCCCGCGGACGGCTTCACCCGCGTCGCCCGCGTGGCCAGCACGATCTGAGCCGCCTTGCGCTCGTCGCAGAGCGCGACCACGCTGCCGCCGAAGCCTCCGCCGGTCATCCGCGCAGCGGCCGCCCCGGCTGCGAGCAGGGCGTTCACCGTGGCGTCCAGCTCCGGGATCCCGACCTCCAGGTCGTCGCGGAGGCTGGCATGGCTCTCGGCGAACAGCTCGCCCAGGCGGTCGAGGTCGCCCCGGCGCAGGGCGACGGCCGTCTCGGTCACCCGCCGGTTCTCGGACGTGACGTGGCGCCCGATCGGGTTGTCGGCCACCAGCGCCGGGTCGGCGTCGCGGAGGCTGGGGAGACCGAGCTCAGCGGCCACGCGCTCGCCGGCCTCGCGCAGCTCGCCGTAGCGCGTGTCCTCGAGCGCCCGCGGCACGCCGCTGTGAGCGATCAGGATCGCAATCCCCGGCGGGATTTCGATCGGCTCGATGTCGAGCGTGCGGCAGTCGATCAGCAGTGCGTGGTTCTCCTGGCCGAGCAGGCACACCAGCTGGTCCATGATGCCGGGCCGGATCCCCCCGGCGATTCCCTCCGCCCGCATGCAGGCCGCGGCCAGCTCCCGGGCCTCCAGCTCCAGCCCGGCAGCGTCGCACAGCGCCAGCGCGCAGCACACCTCGAGCGCGGCGCTGGATGCCAGCCCCGCGCCCGGCGGCACAGCGGAGTCGATCACGCCCTCGATCCCGACCGGATCCCGGCCGAGCTTCGCCAGCTCGCGCGTCACGCCCGCGATGTAGCGGCCCCAGGCCGGCCACAGACCGGGCGGGTCGTCGCTGCCGTCGGCGGCGATGTCGATCGTGTCGCGGGCGTCGGGCATCTCGCTCGAGCGGAGGCGGATGCGGCCGTCGTCGGTCTGCCGCGAGGTCAGCGCGATCGAAAGGTCGATCGCGACGGGCAGCACGAGCCCGTCGTGGTAATCAGTGTGATCACCCATCAGGTTGACCCGTCCGGGTGCGCGATGCGTTGGCAGCAGTGAGTACCCCTCTACCTGGGTGAACGGTGGGCGGAGTCTACCGAGCAGGAGCGTCAGCGAGCGCGTGCAAACCGCTGCACGGCTTCGAGCATCTCGCTTGCCTTCGCGCGCGCCTCATCAGGATCGCCCGAAGCGAGCGCTCCCGAGACGCAATGGTTGACGTGGCCGTCGAGGATGCGCAGCGCGAGGCTCTCGAGCGCAGTCTCGACGGCGCTGATCTGCGTCAGGATGTCGATGCAGTAGCGATCCTCCTCGACCATCCGCTCGATGCCGCGCACCTGGCCCTCGATCCGGTGGAGCCTCCGCACCAGCGCTTCGCGATCGTCGGTATAGCCGTGGGTCATGTCTGTCTCCCTTCTGAACCCGGCGAACCTGCGCAGCCGGAGGCTGTTGCCGACCACGGCAAGGCTCGAGCATGCCATCGCCGCCGCGGCGGCCATCGGCTCGAGCAGCCCGGCGATGGCGAGTGGGATGAGAACCGCGTTGTAGGCGAAGGCCCAGCCGAGGTTCTCGACCATCGTGCGCCTCGTCGCGCGCGCCAGCGAGACCGCGTCGGCCACCGACCGCAGGTCACCGCTGACCAGCGTCAGGTCGCCGGCCTCGATCGCGACGTCGGTGCCCCCGCCCATGGCGATGCCCAGATCGGCGGCGGCCAGCGCGGGTGCATCGTTGGTGCCGTCGCCGGCCATGGCCACCACCTCGCCGCTGCCGCGGAGGCGCTCGACCTCGGCCACCTTCTGCTCGGGGAGGACGTCTGCGACCACCCGGTCGATGCCGACCTCCTGAGCGACACGCTGCGCTGCCTCTACGGTGTCGCCGCTGAGGAGCACCGGGGTCAGGCCGAGCCGGCGCAGCATCGCGACCGCCTCCCGGCTGGTCGGCTTCGCGTCGTCGCCGACGGTGAACCAGGCCGCCGGGATGCCGTCGATGCGAACCTCGGTGCCGCTCGCGCGGTCGTTTCGGCCGAGCTCCACCCGGTGGCCCTCGACGGTCGCGGTGGCGCCGCGGCCCGGCACGGCCTGGAGGCTGCTGACCGGCGGCAGGTCGCCCGACTCGCGGGCGGCAAACGCGGCGACCGCCCTCGACACGGGATGGTCGTTGGCTGCGGCGACGGCGCCGGCCAGGCGCAGCGTCGGCAGCCGCTCGGCGCCAGGGGCCAGCCGCAGGTCGTTGACCTCGGCCCGGCCGTCGGTCACCGTGCCCGTCTTGTCCAGCACGATCGTGGTCACGCGCCCGGCGCGCTCGAGCGCCTCCGGCCGGCGGATAACGATCCCGAGCTGCGCTCCGCGGCCGCTGCCGACCAGGATCGCAGTTGGGATAGCTAGTCCCAGAGCGCACGGGCAGGCGACGATCAGCACGGCGACCGCAGCCTCGACCGACACCCCGGCCGCGTTTCCCGCGGCCAGCCAGCCGACCAGCGTCAGCGCGGCGATGCCGATCACCGCCGGCACGAAGACGGCCGACACGCGGTCTGCCAGCCGCTGCGCCGACGACTTGCCCGTCTGCGCCTCCTCCACCATGCGGCCGATCCGGGCGACGGCCGTATCGGCGCCGACCGCGGTGGCGCAGACGACCAGCCTGCCGCCGGCGTTGATGGTGGCACCGGTGACCGGGTCGCCGGGACCGACCTCCACCGGCACCGGCTCACCGCTGATCAGCGAGCGGTCGACGGCCGAGCTGCCCTCCATCACCACGCCGTCGGTCGCGATCGCCTCGCCGGGAGCCGCGACGAACAGGTCTCCCACCTGCAGCTCGTCGATGGCAACGCGCGAGGGCGTGCCGTTCGCAAGGACGGTCACCTCCTTGGCGCCGCGGTCGAGCAGACCGCGCAGAGCGGCGCCGGCCTTGCGGCGGGCGCGCGACTCGAGCACGCGGCCGGTGAGGATCAGCGCGGTGGTTGCTGCCGCTGCCTCGAAGTAGACGGGCTGGGACGCGGCGGCGGCGTAGAGCGACCAGCCGTATGCCGAGAGCGTGCCGACCGAGATCAGGGTGTCCATGTTCGCCGCGCCGCGCCGCAGTCCGCGAAGCGTCGCGTGGTGGATCGGCCAGGCGGCCCACAGCACGACCGGCGTCGTCAGCGCTGCGGCGACCCACTCCCAGCCCGAGAACCGCAGGGGGGGCACCATCGCCAGCGCGACCACCGGGACGCTGAGCACCACTGCCACGGCGAGCCGGAGCTGCAGGCGATCGGAGTCGGCGGGGTGTTGGTGACGCCCGTCGCGCCCCTGTTGCGGGAGGCGTGCGTGATAGCCGGCGCGCTCGATCTGGCCGGCGATCGCCTCGACCGTCGCGGCACCCGGTGCGAACTGCACGCTCGCCCGCTCGGTTGCCAGGTTGACGGTGGCCGTGACTCCGTCCAGCTCATTCAGGGAGCGCTGCACCCGGGCAGCGCAGGCGGCGCACGTCATCCCCTCGACCTCGACGTCGAGCCGCGTGGGGGATGAGGTGGCCATGAACCCACCTTACCATACCCCGGTGGGGTATTAGGTTGTGAGAGTGTCACATTTCTCCGCGCCAGATTGACGGAGGTCTGACCCCACCCAGGAGCCGTCACAGAAGTGCAACGCGGTCGGTGACGCTTCTGGCGGGGGAGTCGGTTCCCGGTTGCCCGCGACGCGCCGCTTGTGATTGTCTGCGAGGCGAATGGCGGACCGGCGGTTCGAGAGCGCGGATGCGATGCTTGTGTTCGCCAACGTGTTGTGGTCGCTGAACTATGCGACCACCAAGTTCGCGCTCGGGGAGTGGCAGCCGCTCGCGTTCTCGATCACCCGGTTCGCGGTCGCCGGCGTCGCGTTCAGCCTGATCGTGCTGGTGCACGAGGGCAGCCTCCGCATCGAGCGCCGGGACTGGGGCCTCGTGCTGGCGTGCGCCGCCGTCGGCATCACGCTCAACCAGCTCAGCTTCAACTACTCGCTCATCTACACCGGCGCCGGAAACGTCGCCCTGATCATGGCCTCGGCGCCGGCGTTCGCCGCGCTGTTCGCCGCCGGGCTGCGCCACGAGCACGTCCGCCGCCACCACTGGGCCGCGCTGCTGGTCTCGCTGGTGGGTGTCACCCTGGTGGTCGAGGGGGGCGCCGAGATCGCCGGCTTCACGATCAAGGGCGACCTGCTCGCGCTCGGCGCCGCCGTCACCTGGGCCGCCTACTCGGTGATGCTACGGCCGCTGTTCAGCCGCTACAGCGCCGCCCGCCTGAGCGCCGTGATCATCCTCGCCGGGACGGTCATGCTGACCCCCTTCGCCGCCTCACAGGCCGTGTCGCAGGACTACGCGTCGCTGAGCCCGCTGCACATCGCGGCGTGGGCGTACTCCGCGGTGTTCCCGCTGCTGGTGACCAACCTGCTCTACTTCCACGCCCTGCGGCACATCGGCGCCGCCCGCGCCACGCTCTACATGTACCTCCAGCCGTTCCTGGGCGCCGCCTTCGCCGCGCTGCTCCTGGGCGAGACGCTGTCCGGCCTGCAGCTGGCCGGCGGCGTGGTGATCGTCGGCGGCGTGGCGCTCGGGCAGTGGTGGGGGAGGGTGCGGGTCGCCGCGTAGATCGCAAGCCTATGCGGCGAGCGCGCGCATCACCCACACGGCGAGCACGCGGGCACAGCGGGCGACATCCTCCAGGGGCACGTGCTCGTTCGGCGCGTGGGCCAGGTGAGGCTCGCCCGGGCCGTAGAGCACCGTCGGGGTCGCGCCCTGGTTGATCAGAAGCCGCATGTCGGCGCCGTATGGGACGCCGACGAAGTCGGGTAGCCGCCCGAGCACGTCGCGGGCCGTCTCACCCAGCCCCCACGGCAGCGGGTGAGAGGTGGGCACCGCCGCCGACTCGAACCGCCCTCCGGTGATCATCACCGTTGCCGGGTGCTCTGCCAGCCAGGGGTCGGCGTCACAGGCCGCCTGCACGACCTCGCGCAGCTCCGCCTCGGCCTCGGCCGCGGTCTGGCCGACGGCCACGCCGTAGCGGCCCTCCACGATCAGCCGGTCGGGAACGGTGGACGACCACGCGCCGCCCTGGATCCGGCCCAGGTTGGTGGGGTAGGGGAGGCCGAGGTCGCGCATCGCGGGTTCCGACTCGGCCTCGTTGCGCTGCTGCTCGTTGTCGAGCAGGGCGTCGTGGATCAGCCGGAACTTCTCCAGCGCCGAGACTCCCTCGCGACGGTAGGCGGCGTGGGCGTTGCGGCCGGTGACGGTCAGCTCGAACGTGATCGCCCCGGCCTGGGCGGTGACGATCGCCAGCCGGGTTGGCTCGGTGATCACCGCCATGTCGGCGACGTGCCCGGCCCGGATCGCCGCCAGCATCCCGGCGCCGCCGTCCTCCTCGCTGGGAACGGTGACCAGCTCCGCCTCCCCGTCGAGCTCCGTCTCGGTCGCCACGATGGCACGCAGCGCCGCCAGGCCGGCGACCACGCCGCCCTTCATGTCGCACGAGCCGCGCCCGTAGAGCAGCCCGTCGCGGATCTCGCCGCCGAAGGGCTCCTCCGTCCACTGGTCGGGGTCGCCGGGCGCGACGACATCCACGTGCCCGGCGATGATCACCCGCCGTCCCCCGCCCGAGCCGACCCGCCCGGCGACGACCGGGAGCACGGTGCGGGGCACCTCGATGCCGGGGAACTCGGGGTCGCCGGCGAGTTCGGCCGGGTCGGCGTTGACCTGCGCCACCTCGAGCCCGGCATCGGCCATCCGCAGCGCCGCCTCGCTCTGCACGGCCGTCTCGTCGCCGGTCACGCTGGGGATCCGCACCAGCGCCTGCAGGTCGGCGGCGATGCGGTCGCGGTCGACTGCGGACACGACCGCGAGCTCCGCCGGGGTGAGGTTCTTCATCCGCGCAGGATCGGCCGAGTCAGGCACGTCGGCCCGCCGCTGCCGTTGACGCCGACGTCGGCGGCCGGGAAGGCGTGCACCTCGCAGCCGGCGTCGAGCAGTGCCTGCCGGGTGCGGGGGTTGCCGTCGGCCACCACGCACGACGCCGGGGGCGACCGCGAGCACGTTCGCGCCCAGCGTCAGGTACTCGTCCTCGGGCACCTCGACCAGCCGGATGCCGCGTTCCGCCAGCAGCTCGTAGAGACCGCAGGGCAGCAGCGGCAGGTACACCACCGCGACGTCGTCGGCGACGGGGGAGATCACCGACATCAGGTGCAGGCACTCGGCCGCCCCGTTGTCAGTAGACCACGTCGAACACCTCAGTCTCAGCCTCAACTAGAGCCTGAAGCTGTGCGACGCCCGTGCGGTTGGTGCGCAGCGAACGCCCGATGCAGAGCGTGTCGTGGTCGAGCCAGAAGGTGTCGCCGCCGTCGGCGGTCGCGCCGTCGATCGAGCCGGCCGGCGGTGGGGACGCCGTGTGTCGTTGCAGCCACCCCTCGATGACCAGCTCCTCGCCCTGCCGGGTCGGCTTGCCGGAGTGGAGGATGATCGCGCCGGCGTCGGTGACCAGCACCGGGTCGAAGGTGTAGGTCAGGTCGGGGCTGCCGCTCTCGGCGCCGAGCTCGTGCACGTTCGCCCCGAGGTCGGTGAGGATCTGACAGAGGGCATCGTGCTCCCGCTGGGCCGCGTCGAGGTCGACCGCGCGCAGATAGCCGTGACGGGAGTCGTCGTAGGCCCGGCCGAACACCTCGCCGGGTCGGTGGACGAGTACCTCGCGGAGCGGCGCCGACATGCTCTGGGCGCCATAGGTGAGGGTTTGCATGCGGCGAACAGACTAAACTGCCGCCCGATCCGATGTCGGAAGAGCAGGACTACCGCGAGCAGTACAACGAGGCGATCCGCCGGGCCCTGGCCGGGCAGGTCGGCGTGTACCCGGATTTCGACCGGCACCGCCAGGAGCAGGTGTGGCGCGTCCTCAGCTCCGACCGCCAGTCGCTGCTCGTCTTCTGCCAGCGGCAGGGCGTGTCGGTCGGGCGGATGGAGACGATCAAGACGCTCAAGAGCCCCAAGCCGCTCTACCAGCTGATGGCGGTCGGGCATGACGCCCAGACCATCGCCAAGTGGGCCGGCAGCCACTGACGCCGCTGGCTCGATCGTCGTCGACTTCGACGGCACGATCACCGAGCAGGACACCCTCGACTGGCTGGTTCGCCGGCACGCGCCGGAGGTCTACGACGAGCGTCGAGCGGGCGCTCCTGGCCGGCGAGATCACGCTCCACGAGTGCATTCGCCGCGAGTTCGAGGCGATCCGCGGAGACCACGACACGATCGTCGCCGAGGCGGTGGCGGCGGCCCAGGTGCGGCCCGGGTTCGCCGAGCTGGTCGGGTCGGCGCAGGCAGCGTGGCGACCGGGTGGTGGTCGTCTCCAGCGGCTTCGAGGAGGTGATCCGCCCGGTGCTCGCGGCCTCGGGGCTGGACGGCCTCGAGGTGGTCGCCCACAGGGTGCGGTTCTCGCCGCAGGAGACCCTGGTCGAGTTCCGCCACGGCGATCCCTGTCCCACCTGCGGTCAGGAGTGCAAGCGCTCGGTGGTCGACACGATGCGCAACGGACGGCCTGTCGCCTACGTGGGCGACGGCTACTCCGACCGCTGCGCCGCGCTCGCGGCCGACCGCCGGTTCGCCCGCCGCGGCCTTGCCCGCTACCTCGAAGGTGAGGGTGTCGGCTACCTGCCCTTCGACGACTTCTACGACGTCGCGGCGGGGCTGTAGGCCGCGACGTGGTCGGCGAAGCGGCGCGCGAGCGTCCGGCCGATCTCGACGTGCGGCTCAAGGTGCTCGTCCAGCGAGGCCAGGAACGCATCCCTGTGGTACCCGAACTTCGCCAGCTCGTCGGGCGCCTCGCTCTGCCATCGCTCCAGCACCTCGCGGGTGACCTCGATGTGGAACTGGGTAGCCCAGGCCGACGGCCCGAACCGCATCGCCTGGGCGGCGGTGGAGTTCCGCATCAGCTCGATCGCGCCGGACGGCAGCTCGCAGGCGTAGTAGTGCCACTCGAACGCGGCGAAGGAGCGGGGGAGACCGGCGAAGAGCGGGTCGTCCGCGGGTATGCCGTTGGCCTCGACCCGGTGCCAGCCGACCTCCGGCGGGTCACAGCGGTAGACGGTGCCGCCGGCCGCCTCGGTCAGGAGCTGCGCCCCGAGACACAGGCCCATGATCGGCACCTCTCGGTCGAGCCCCTCGCGCATCAGCTCGAGCTCGTGGGCCAGCCACGTGTGCTCGTCCTTCTGGTGCGTGTCGACGACTCCGCCGCCGGCGACGATGCCGTCGAACCCCTCCAGCGTTGCCGGAAGCGGCTCGCCCGCCCAGGGGCGGACGTCGACGACGTCGAAGCCCCGCGTCTTCAGCTCGTCGGTGAACATCAGCACCGGGTCGGTGCGGTCGTTGATCGCGTGCAGCACCCGCCGGCTCATCCGTGCTCCTCCGCCGCCGCCCGGTAGTCGTCCTGCTCCCGGCGAATCAGGTCGGGATTGGTGCCGCGGGCGATTGCCAGCTCATAGGCCAGCCACTGCAGCGGCAGCGCCGTCCCCAGCAGCGAGCTGGCGGGCGCGGCGAGCTCGGGCGCCTGCGGAGCGACGATCGTCCCGGCAGGCAGCAGGTCATCCGGGAGCGCCGCGGTCGTGATGGCTGCGCAGGCGATGCCGACGCGGGCCGACGCCCGCAGCAGCGCCTCGGCGCGCTCGGCCCTGGCGGCCGCCTGGCGGCGATCGGTCATGATCAGCACCAGCCCCGTGTCCGGCCCGGTGGCGGGGATGTGGCCGTGCAGGAACGTCTCCAGGTCGCGCATCGCGGACGGCAGGTGGCATGCCTCCTCGACCTTCAGGGTCAGCTCTCGGGCGGCGATGCGGTCGGCGCCGCTGGCGACCACGATCAGCCGGGCCAGGCCGCCCAGCCGCCCCGCGACGGCCGCCGCCTGCTCGCGCGTTTCCAAGCCCTGCCTCGGCCAGCCGCTGGACGGCCCCCGGCGGAACCGCCGTGCCGCTCACGTTCGCAGCCAGGGCGACACCCGCCGCCAGCGGCGAGGTGTAGCCGACCGTGTGGCACCACGAGCGGTCGACCATCGGCGTGACGATCGCGGCGTCGGCCTGGTGCATGCCTTCGCTGTCGGCCACGGCGGTGATCAGGCCGACCGCCGCGCCCGCCGCCCGAGCCGCACGCATCGCGTCGATCGTTGCCCGCGTGCCGCCCTCGTGGCTGACCCCGATCACGCCTGCCGGGTCGCCTGGGTCGAGCCGCGCCTCGAATGCCTGGCGCGCGGTCGCCGGCCTGCCGGCGTCGCTCAGGATCTCGGCGACTCCGAGCGCCGCATGCTCGCTGGTGCCGCAGCCGACGATGTCGAGCCGTCCCGGCGTCCGCGCCAGCAGCGCCAACGCGGCGGTGTCCACGCCGGTCGCGATCTGCTCCAGCAGCGCCGGCTCCGCCTCGATCATCTCCGCCATCACCCACGGCGGGCCGTCCCGCAGCTCGGGGAAGGCGTCCGTATACCACTCGGGCGTCGTCGTCATGCCCGGATTCTACGGGGCTTCGGGCGGCTAGGTCGCGGCCTGCGGCGTGTCAGGGCGCCTCGCCCGCGGGAGGTACGAGCGAAGCGAGCGGCCGACCAGCAGCCAGTCCAGCAGCGGCACGAAGCACAGCACGATGAACAGGGCGTAGAACAGGCCAGGCTGGCCGTTCACGCTGAACCAGACCGCCAGGATCGCCGTCGCAACGCAGTAGATGATGCGGCCGGTGCGGGTGGCCGGGCTCGTGCGCGGGTCGGTGATCATGAAGAACGTGAAGATCAGCGCCGCCGGGGTCATGGCCAGGTTGTAGGCGCGCCAGAGCCCGTAGTCGTTGAGGCCGTAGCCGTTGGTCAGCACCCAGGCCAGCCAGGACAGGAAGTACGCGGCCGAGAAGGTGATCACGACGTCGAAGCGGCGCACGCGGTACATGATCAGCATGCCCAGGTTGAGGATCACCCAGACGATGGCGGCCGAGCGCCCCCACTGGGCGGAGATGAACGTCGTGCCGGGCACCCACAGGAGTGCCGCAGCGATCCCGAACGTGGACGGGTTCCAGATGTGCTTCCCGCGGATCTTCAAGAGGTGCTTGGATGCGATCGAGAGTGTCCCAGCGAACAGGAACGGATAGAACCCGGGCCCCCGCAGCAGCAGCGCCATCCCCAGGCCGGTGATCAGCCCGCTCTTGGGGATGATCCACTTCCCGTAGAACGTGCGGTGGAAGAGCATGTCCCAGCCGCTGCAGCAGAGCACCGCGCAGGCGATCTGCGACGGCAGGATCGCGAACCCGAGCACGGTCTGGCCGAGGATGTTGAAGAGCGTGTGGATGCCGATCATCACCCACCGCGGGTCGCGCCTCTGCGGCCAGCGGAAGTAGGAGCGGCGGATCTGTTCCGAGTGCTCGGCGGCGGTCTGGTTCACGGGATCGCCTTCAGCTGGTGGACGGGCGCCAGCGAGTGGTAGAAGGCGATCGCCTGACTCAGAGTCAGGCCGTTGATCTTGTACCACATGCCCGGTTCGCGGATCCTGCCAGCCCGAGCTCGTGCGTCTTCGGGTTGTTGGTGTCGGCGGGGTTGTCGCTCCAGCTCGTCCAGTAGCCGGTCACGTTGTGGCCGAGGTTGATGGCGAGATTGGACTGGGCGACGTCGAGCTGGGAGCCGACGTGGTGGTCGATCATCAGGCTCGCGTGGTCGCCGTCCTTCCCCTGCCAGGTGATGTTGTACATCATGCCGCTGGCGGTGACCGAGAGCTTCGGCGCGGCGCCTGTAAACCCGGGGACACCCTTCGTCGGCACCAGCGCGGGCATGCCCATGCACTGCAGCGAGTGCATCTGCTTGCCGGAGAGATCCCCGGACCTGCTGCTCACGAACTGATCCGGCGAGTGCGGACCGCAGGGGGCGGCGGGCTTGACGTGGCTGGCGAGTAGCGTGAATCCCGAGAACGCCACCGCGCAAACCGACACGATCGCACCGGCGACGGGCATCGCCAACTTCGGACGCAGCCGGTCGATCATCGGGCAATCGTACGCGGTTTTGCGGCGGTTTGTGTGTCACCAGCCGCACCTAACTTTTAGACTGCGGCGATGGACGAGCGGCCAATCGGCGTATTCGACTCAGGCGTGGGCGGTCTGACGGTGCTCCACGAGTGCCTCGTCACCCTGCCCCATGAGGACTTCGTGTACTTCGGGGACTCCGCGCCCGATCGCTTTCCCTATGGCCCCAAGCCGCCGGAGGTGATCCGCAGGTTCGCGCACGAGATCGCCGCCCACCTGGTCGCCCGCGGCGTCAAGCTGATGGTGGTGGCCTGCAACTCCGCCACCGCCGCGGCCCTCCCCGACCTTCAGCGCGAGTTCGAGGTGCCGCTGATCGGCGTCATCACACCCGAGGCGCGGGCGGCCGTCCAGGCGACCCGCAACCGCCGGATCGGCGTGATGGCCACCGAGGCAACGGTGGACAGCGGTCGGTACCCGTCCGCCATCCTGGCGCTGGACGCCGGCGCCGACGTCACCCAGGTCGCGTGCCCCGCACTGGTGCCGCTGATCCAGGCAGGGGACACCCACGGCATCGAGATCCTGGAGGCCGCCAAGAGCTATGCCCGTCCCCTCAAGGACGGGGGCGTCGATACCGTCATCCTCGGCTGCACCCACTATCCGCTGATCCGGCCGATGCTGCAGCGCATCTTCGGGCGCGGCGTCACCGTGATCACCTCGGCGGAGGAGATCGCCCGCGAGGTCGCTGTCACGGTCGATCGCCGTGGCGTTGGCAACGACCCCGCCAGGGAGGGTGCCTACCACTTCCTCTGCACGGGGGACGAGGAGGCGTTCAGCGAGGTGGCGGGCCGATTCCTGCAGCTGCCGCTGACCGACGTCGAGCGGGTCGATCCAGCGCGGCTGGCGGTGGCCGCGTGAAGCGGAAGGACGGCCGCGCGGTCGACGAGCTGCGGCCGATCGCGATTCACCCCGGCTTCATCACCAGCGCCACCGGATCGGCCCTGATCGAGGCCGGGCGGACGCGGGTCATCTGCACGGCGATGGTCGACGAGTCGGTGCCGATGTGGATGCGCGGCCGCGGCACCGGCTGGGTGACCGCGGAGTACGGGATGCTCCCGGGCTCCACGTCCGACCGCAAGTCGCGCGACGCCAGTCGCGGCAAGCAGGACGGCCGCACGGTCGAGATCCAGCGGCTGATCGGCCGCTCGCTGCGGTCGGTGGTCGACTTCAAGGCGCTGGGCGAGCGCACGGTGTGGATCGACTGTGACGTGATCGAGGCCGACGGCGGCACCCGCTGCGCCTCCATCTGCGGCGGCTACGTGGCGCTGCATCTTGCGCTGGCCTCGCTGGTCGACGCCGGGAAGCTGTCTGAGCTCCCGCTGTCGGACTCGGTGGCGGCCGTCTCGGTGGGCGTGGTCGACGGACGTCCGCTGCTCGACCTGCCCTACGAGGAGGACTCGCGGGCGGACGTCGACATGAACGTGGTGATCGCCGGCCGCGGCCAGCTGATCGAGGTGCAGGCGACGGCCGAGAAGACGCCTTTCGGCCGGGCGTCGCTGGACGAGCTGCTCGAGCTGGCGGCCGCCGGGATCGAGCAGATCCGCGCCACGCAGATGCAGGTGCTGCATGACCAGGCTCGTTCTCGCCTCGGCTAACCCGTACAAGGCGCAGGAGCTGACCCGCCTGCTGCCAGGTCACACGGTCGAGCCGTGGGTCGGCGACCTCCCCGACGAGACCGGTGAGACCTTCCTGGACAACGCCCGGCTGAAGGCGCGCCACGTGCACGAGGCGGTCGGCGGCTGGGTGCTCGCCGACGACTCCGGCATCGAGGCTGCCGCCCTCGGCGGAGCACCGGGGGTTCGCTCGGCGCGGTTCGCGGGTGAAGCCGCGACCGACGGCGAGAACCTGGCGAAGCTGCTGACGGCGCTGGCTGAGTCTGGCGATCGGCGGGTCGCCTACGTCGCCCAGCTGGTCGCCATCGACCCCGGCGGCCGCGAGCTGCTGGCGCGGGGCGAGCTGCGCGGCACGCTGGCCACCGAGCCCCGCGGCAGCGGCGGGTTTGGCTACGACCCGGCGTTCGTTCCCGAGGGGGAGACTCGCACGGTGGGGGAGATGAGCGCCGCCGAGAAGGACGCCATCTCCCACCGGGCGCGGGCAGCCGCCGAACTGCTGCCGCTGCTGCCGTGACGTCGGTCGAGACGGAGCGGCTGGTGCTCCGCCGGTTCCGCGAGGACGACCTCGACGCGATGGCGGCGATCTGGAGCGATCCCGAGGTGATGCGCCACATCGGCGAGGGCCAGACGCGCGACCGGGCCGCCTCCGAGGCGCTGCTGGCCCGGCTCGGCCGCCACTGGGACGAGCATGGATTCGGGATGTGGGCGGTCGTCCCGCGGGGATCGGACGAACCCGTCGGCTGGGCCGGGCTGGCGGTGCCCACGTTCCTGCCCGCCGTCCTGCCTGCGGTGGAGGTAGGCTGGCTGCTCGCCCGCTCCGCCTGGGGCCAGGGCTACGCCACGGAGGCTGCCGCCGCCGCCACGGCGTACGGCTTTGGCGAGCTCGGGCTCGATCGCCTGATCAGCCTTGTCTACGTCGACAACACCCCGTCGGCAGCGGTCGCCGAGAGGCTTGGCATGACACGGCACGAGCAGCTCGTCCACCCGGTTACGGGTCGCACGATCCAGGTGTTCGAGCGGCTGGCCCCGGCCAGCCGGTCCTGACCAACGGCCGACGGTGCCTACGCCAGCCCGCCGACCTCGGTCTCGCTCGGCTGGTGGCGCGACCAGTGTCGCCAGTTGATCTCGGCGCCGAGCACGATCACGTTGGCCATCAGGTAGAGCCAGACCAGCACCAGCGCGAGGCCGCCGAACGCGCGCATCGCAACCAGCAGGTCACCCCGCTGCAGGTAGTACGGCACGACCAGGAACGAGATCTGGAACAGCACCGTCGCAAACAGCGCTCCCGGCCAGACGTCGCCCCGGTGGAGCTCGACGTTGGTCAGCATCCGGTAGACGATCACCAGGAACACGAAGGAGCCCACCGTCGAGAACGTGACCGAGATCAGGTAGGGCACGATGCCCTCGGTCGTCCACGAGGGGCCGTGGCGGTGGAGCCAGCCGCTTGCCAGGGTGGCGATCAGCAGCGAGCTGAACAGCACCGTCAGGGAACCTGCGACCAGGACGAAGCTGGTCCACTTGCCCCGCACGAACCCCCGGTTGCTGACCTGGAAGACGATGTTCAGCGCCGACTCCAGCGCCGAGTAGAACCCCAGCGCCGACCAGATCATGCCGATCAGGCCGATGGCGAAGAAGGTTCCGGCGTTGCTCTGGACCGAGTGGACGAGGTTGATCAGCTCCTTGGCCGACTGGCCGGGCAGGATGTGCTGGAGCTCGTGGATCAGGTACGAGCTCTCGGACACGTGCCCGAACAGGCCCAGCACCGACAGGATCAGGAACAGGAACGGGAACAGCGACAGCAGGGCGTAGTAGGCGACCATCGCCGCCAGGTGGGGGCCGCGGTCGGCCAGGTACTTGCTCAGCACCGACCTGGTCTGGGCGGCGAACCTCCGGTAGGGCCGCAGACCCGTCAGCGCGCTCTGGTTTGCCATGTCGGATCACAATATCGGTACTTTCGGCGTGTGCTAGCTTGGAATCGTGGATGCCGCCGCTGCGATAGCCGAGTTGAAGGAGCTCTCGACGCAGATCGAGTCCGTGGTGCTGGCTGCCCGCGACGGCTCGGTGGAGGCGGCGACGCTGCCCGACGACGCGGCCGGCCGGGTCGCCTCCGCGGCGCAGTCGCTGCTGGACGGCGCCGATCAGCTGCGGCGCGACCTGGGCCGCGAGAACCTCTCCCAGCTCCAGGCAGCGACGCCGGAGGGCAGCGTGTTCGTGGTCGTGGATTCCGAGCGCGTGGCGGTGGCCACCACCGGCGCCGACCCGACCGTCGGGCTGGTCTTCTACGACCTGAAGACCCTGCTGCGGCAGGTTGCCGACCACCCCAAGGTGCTGCCGGCGCTCAGGATCCCGCCGCGGCCGACGAGGTGACCGATGAGCCGTCGTAAGCTGTGGGTGCCCGTGGTGCTGGGCGCCGGGTCCTTCATCGGCACGGTCGTCTACCGCCGGCGCTCGGTTCGCACACGCACGCGGCTGGACGTGTACTTCGAGGACGGATCGATGGTGTCGCTGGCCGCCGGATCGCCTGACGCCGACAGGCTGCTGCCCTTCGCCCGCGACGTGCTGGCGGAGGCAGGCGCCGCGTGAACCGGAGCGAGCTGGGCGCGCGGCTGTTCGAGCGCGCCTACCTGGAGGGCGACTTCGTCCTTCGCTCCGGGCGGCGCAGCAAGTACTACCTGGACAAGTACCGGTTCGAGACCGACCCCGAGCTGCTGGCCGGGATCGGGCGCGAGCTGGCGGCGCTGGTCGCCGAGCACGCCCCCGGGGCGGAGCTCCTGGCCGGGCCCGAGCTGGGCGCGGTGCCGCTGGCGGCCGTCACCTCGATCCAGAGCGGCGTGCCCTTCGTGATCGTGCGCAAGGAAGCCAAGGAGTACGGAACCGCAAAGCGGCTGGAGGGCGTCTACGAGGCCGGTCAGACCGTGTGCGTGGTCGAGGACGTGGTCACTTCGGGCGGCGCGCTGCTGTCTGCGGTCGAGGCGCTGCGGGCCGTCGGCCTCCACGTTTCCGCTGCAATTTGCGTGGTCGACCGCGAGGAGGGCGGCGCCGACGCGATCGCCGCGGCGGGCGTGCCCTTCGCGTCGCTCTTCACTGTTTCCACGTTGGGCATCGGCGCACCCGTCCAGTCGGCCTGAACTGGCTTCACTGAGCCGATTGTCGACGTCCGAGGTAGCTGGTAGGGTGTCCCCGCTTAACCCATTCCGGCCCCGCAATCGACCAGGAGGACAAGCGTGACCAAGAGCGATTTCATCGACGCGGTGGCAGCCCGCTCAGGTCTGTCGAAGAAGGACGCCGGCGCTGCGGTCGACGCCACACTCGATTCGATCAAGGAGGCGCTGTCCGGTGGCGACGATGTCGTGTTCACTGGTTTCGGCAAGTTTTCGGTGCAGGAGCGCAAGGCGCGCACCGGTGTGAACCCACGGAACCCCGGGCAGAAAGTCACGATCCCGGCCAGCAAGGTTCCGAAGTTCTCGGCCGGCAGCCAGCTCAAGGCAGCCGTCAAGCAGTAGGTATGGCGCATCCGCGGGCCGCCACCGCTTCGGCGGGCGGCGGCCCGCGTAGTACCTGCTCGGGGGCCAGCCCCGGCGACGTCCGTGCGGTGTGCGAACATATGTTCGCATGGCTCCTGCGACCGCACAGCTTTCGCTCGACGGCGCCGACCGCCTGGTGGAGCTGCTCGAGGAGCGCCGGGCACCGGTCGCAGCCGGAGAGGCCGCGCGCTGCCTGTTCGCTCTCCGCTCGGCTCCCGCGCCGCTCGTCCGCCAGCTGGTGGACGAGGTCGTACGGGCCGACGCCCGCCTGACCTGGCGCTCGGCCGGCGAGGTCGCGCTGGCGGAGTGGGAGGAGGTTGCCTCTCTCGTCGACCTGCCGCTGGAACAGGCGCCGTACGTCGTGTTCGATCTGGAGACGACAGGCACCCGGCCCGGTGTGTCGCGAATCGTCGAGGTCGGGGCGGTGCGGATGCACGGGTTCGAGGCGGTGGAGACGTTTCACCGGTTGGTCGACCCGGGGGTGCCGATCCCCCAGACGATCACCCGGATCACCGGCATCACGCGGCCAGATGTTCGCGGGGCGCCCCGGATCGGCCGGGTGCTGACCGAGTTCCGGCGCTTCGCGGCCGGCGCGGTGCTGGTCGCCCACAACGCTCGCTTCGACGTCGGCTTCGTCGACGCGGAGCTGTCACGGCTGCGTGGGTGGACGGCTGACGGCGCCTGTGATCGACACGGTTGCGCTCGCCCGGAGATTCCTCGAGGGCCGGCTGCCGCGGATGAACCTGGGCACGCTGGCCGAGCGGTTCGACACCGAGGTGCGCCCCTGCCACCGCGCGCTGCCAGACGCTCAGGCGACTGCCGAGATCCTGGCGGTGCTGCTGGGCATGGCGCAGGAGCGGGGCGCGCGCACGGTCGGCGACGCACTCGGGTTCTCGGCGCCCATCGCCCGCCGGGCCCGGACACGGCGCGAGCCTGGCGCGCGACGTGCCGACCGGCCCCGGTGTCTATCTGTTCCGGGATGTGGCCGAGCAGGTGCTCTACGTGGGCAAGGCGTCCGACCTGCGCGCACGCGTGCGGTCGTACTTCGGGTCAGGCCCGCCGCGGCGGCGGGTGGAGGCAGCCCTGGCTGCGACCGAGCGGATCGAGACCCGGCAGGTGGGCTCCGAGCTGGAGGCGGCGCTGCTCGAGCTGGAGCTGATCCTGCGGCTGCGGCCGCCGGCCAACCACCGTGCCGCCCATCCCGAGCGGGCCTGCTACCTGACGCTGACCGTCGCCGATCCGGTGCCCCGGCTGGCGGTCACGCAGCGCCCCCAGCCGAGCGCGGTTTCGGTCGGCCCGCTGGCGTCGCAACGGCAGGCGCGCAGCGCCGCCTCGGCGCTGCGGGGGATGTTCGGGGTGCGGTCGTGCCGCCCGGCGATCCCCGAAGACGAGGAGCAGAGCTGTATGGCAGGGCTGCTCGGCCGCTGCGCCGCGCCCTGTCGCGGGACCGCGGAAGCCGAGCGCCATACGGCGGCGGTCGGCCGGATGAGGGGATGGCTGGAGGGAGCGGCAGCGCCGGACAGCACCTCCGAGCTGCGAGCGCGGATGGCGGCGCTCGGTGAGCAGCACCGGTTCGAGGAGGCAGCCGCGATCCGCGACCAGCTGACCGCCCTGGATGCGGTTGCCCGCGCACTGGCCCGGACGCGGCGGGCGGTCAGGCGCAACGGCTTTCTGCTGGCTCCCGACCTCGACAGCCGCTTCGTGCAGGTGTTCGCCTGCGCGCGCGGGAGGGTGGTGGGTCGGCGGCGGGTGCCGCGGGCGGGCGACGGCCGGCTGGAGCTGCAGCCGCTGGCCGCGGCGCTGGAGGCTGCGCTGGAGGCGCCACCCGCGCCGCTCGAGCCGGAGCTGGCGGAGCAGGCACGGGTGGTGGCGGCCGCCTTCGCACGTCCCGGCATCGACACCAGGGCGGTCGTGATGGGTGACCTCGCGGGTCTCCCGGCCGCGTCCGCTGAGGCGGCCCGTCTCCGCGAGACGGTACCCTTGCGTGGATGAACTTCGCGGATCGGTTGAGCATGGCGGTCGCGGAGCGGGGGAGTTCGCTCTGCGTCGGCCTCGATCCCCGGATCGAGATGCTGCCGCCCGAGCTGATCACTGGGCTGCGCGCCGGCAGGGCCGGCCGGGCCCGTGCCTACGAGCGGTTCTGCGTCGGCGTGATCGACGCGGTCGCCGATCAGGCGGTGGCGGTCAAGCCGCAGGTCGCGTTCTTCGAGGCGGTGGGCGGGTACGGGCTGTCGGCGCTGGAGCGGATCTCCGCCCATGCCCGCGAGGCCGGCCTGCTCGTGATCGCCGATGCCAAGCGAGGCGACATCGGCTCGACCGCGTCGGCGTACGCCGAAGCCTGGCTCTCACCGGTCGACGGGGATCCACCGATCGCCGATGCCATCACGGTCAACCCGTACATGGGCCGCGACTCGCTCGACCCGTTCCTGGTGGCGTGCGGCGACGGGGCAGGGCTGTTCGTGCTCGCCCGGACGTCGAACCCGGGTGGGGCCGACCTGCAGGAGGCGGAGCTCGCATCGGGCGGGGTGCTGTGGGAGCGCACGGCGGCGCTGATCGACTCCTGGGGAGCGCCCTACGTGGGGTCGTGTGGCCTCTCCGCCGTCGGCGCGGTGGTCGGGGCGACTCACCCGGACGCCGTTGCGCGCGCCCGGGAGCTGATGCCCAACGCGATCTTGCTGCTGCCCGGAGTCGGAGCGCAGGGTGGCAGCGCCTCGGCGTCTGCTACCGGCGGTCAAGGACCATCCGGCCGGAGGCCTGGTGGTGGCTGCCCGATCGGTGATCTACGCCTTCCGCGACCGCGGCGGCGACTGGCGCCAGGCGGTGCGCTCGGCGGCGATCGAGCTGCGTCAGGCCGTGCCCGTCGCGGGCTGACCACGGTCGCGGAGCAGCCAGGCAGCGCAGGCGCCGGCCACCATCGTCGTCATCGTCGGATCGGCGCCCTTGGCCATCAGCACGGCGAGCACGATCGCGATCTCGATGCCGGCCAGCTCGCCCAGCCGCCGGCCGCGCAGCAGTCCCCATCCGGTGTCGGCGAGCGTGATGGTGACGATCGCCAGCAGCAGCCAGCGTGCGCCGTGGCCGGCGGCGTAGCCGGCGATCCCCAGCTCCAGCACGAGCGCGGAGCAGACGACGAGGCGGTTGCGCGTGGACAGCATGCATCCAGGCTACGCCCGCGGGCCTGATGGTCAAGTGTAGACTCCCAGCGTTCGTGGGGTGGGTGCCAAACGGCCTCCTGCCCCGCCGATCCCGCGAGGCGCCACCATGATCCTCACCGTCACGGTCAACGCCGCCATCGACAAGACGCTGACGGTGGCCAACCTCCAGCTGGGGCATCGGCACCGGGCCCAGCAGGGCCTGGTCATGGCCGGCGGCAAGGGCATCAACGTTGCCCGCGCTCTCAAGAACCTGGGCGAGCCCGTTGTCGCTGTCGGCCTCGTGGGCGGTCGCTCGGGCGTGCAGATCGTCGACGCGCTGACGTCGGAGGGGATCCTCAACGACTTCGTCCACATCGCCCAGGACTCGCGCACGTCGACCGCGGTCATCGATCCCACCAGCGGGCTCCAGACCGAGATCAACGAGTACGGCCCGGAGGTGACCAAGGACGAGCTCGAGACGCTGCTCGAGAAGCTGCGCTACCTGAGCGGCGCCGTCTCGACGGTGGTCTTCTCGGGAAGCCTGCCGCGCAAGGTCTCGACCGACTTCTACGAGACGGTCATCCGCGACATGAACAAGCGCAAGGTGCGCACGGTGATCGACGCCGACGGCGAGGCCCTGCGCAAGGCGCTCACCGCCGAGCCGAGCGTCGCCTCACCGAACCAGCGCGAGGCAGAGGCGCTGGTCGGCCAGGAGTTCCAGACCGACGAGGACTTCCAGGCGGCGCTGCTTCAGGTGCACTCGATGGGCGCCGCCAACGTGCTGATCACGCTGCAGACCGGGTGCTACGCCCTGCTCCACGCGGGCAAGGGCCGGCAGCGCATGTACCGGGCGTGGATCCCGCGGGTGGAGGCGGTGTCGTCGGTCGGATCGGGCGACGCCCTGCTGGCCGGATTCGTGTCGGGCCTGCAGGCCGAGCGCTCGGCAGAGGAGTGCCTGCGGCTGGCGCTGGGCTGCGGCGCGGCCAACACCCAGACTGCCGGCGCCGGCGTGTTCGACGGCCGCGACGTGCCCAAGTTCGGCGCGATGGTGGAGGTGCAGGAGATCCGGCCGCGGGCGGCGCGGGCGTCCTGAGCGCGCGCGGCAGTCGCCATCCGTGAGCGTTGGTAGACTGACGTGAACATTGAACGTTCGTCATATGACTAGGAAAGTCCTTCACTCGGCCCCGCGGGGCCGAGCGTGTTTAGAGGGTCTGTCCGCCGCTCTGAAGGGGGTCGGAACCGTTGGAGATTGAGATCGGCCGTGGCAAGAAGGCGCGCCGCGCCTATGGCTTCGACGACATCGCGATCGTGCCCAGCAGGCGCACGCGCGACGCCGAGGACGTCGACATCGCCTGGCGTCTGGGCCCGCACCTGCTTGAGCTGCCGCTGCTGGCGTCGGCCATGGACGGCGTGGTCTCCCCGGCGACGGCGATCGCCCTCGGCCAGCTGGGCGGGCTGGGTGTCCTCAACCTCGAGGGGATCTGGACCCGCTACGAGGACGCCGATTCGCAGCTCGAGCGGATCGCCGGCTTCTCGCCGGCCGAGGCAACGCGCGAGATGCAGGAGATCTACCGGGAGCCGATCAAGCGCGAGCTGGTCGTCCAGCGGATCAAGGAGATCAAGGAGGGCGGCGTCCTGGCCGCAGCCTCGCTGACCCCGCAGCGGGTGCGCGAGTACTGGCAGGACGCCCTCGACGCCGGCCTTGACGTGCTGGTCATCCAGGGCACCGTGGTGTCGGCGGAGCACGTCTCGACGGTGGTCGAGCCGCTCAACCTGAAGGAGTTCATCGCCTCGATGCCGGTGCCGGTGATCGTGGGCGGCTGCGCCTCCTACCAGGCGGCGCTGCACCTGATGCGCACCGGCGCCGCCGGCGTGCTGGTGGGCGTCGGGCCCGGCGCCGCCTGCACCACGCGCGGCGTGCTCGGCGTGGGAGTGCCCCAGGCGACGGCGATCGCCGACGCCGCCGCGGCGCGCGTCCAGCACCTGCTCGAGACCGGCCAGTACGTGAACGTGATCGCCGACGGCGGCATGCGCACCGGCGGCGACATCTCCAAGGCGATCGCCTGCGGCGCCGACGCGGTGATGGTCGGATCGCCGCTGGCCCGCGCCAACGAGGCGCCCGGGCACGGCTGCCACTGGGGCATGGCGACGTTCCATCCCAGCCTCCCGCGTGGAGCGCGGGTGCAGACCACGCAGGTCGCGTCGCTGGAGCAGATCGTGGTCGGCCCGGCCACCGAGAACGACGGCACGCTCAACCTGATGGGTGCGCTGCGGACGTCGATGGCGACCACCGGGTACGACAACATCCAGGCGTTCCAGAAGGCCGAGATCATGTTCGCGCCGGCCTTGCAGACCGAGGGCAAGAAGCTGCAGCGCGAGCAGGCGATCGGGATGAGCCGTTGACCGAGACCGGGACGCGGACGGGGACGAACCTCCTCGGCCCGGCCGGCGGCTCGCCCCAGCATCGTCCGGTGCTGGTGATCGACTTCGGCGCCCAGTACGCCCAGCTGATCGCGCGGCGCGTGCGCGAGTGCCGGGTCTACTCGGAGATCGTCTCCCACACCACCCCGGTGGCCGAGATCGCGGCACGCGATCCGATCGGGATCATCCTCTCCGGCGGCCCGGCGTCGATCTACGAGCCCGGTGCGCCGGCGGTCGATCCGGAGCTGTTCGAGCTCGGGGTTCCGGTGCTGGGCATCTGCTACGGGATGCAGGCGATGGCGGCGGCGCTGGGCGGCGAGGTGGCCAACACCGGCCTCGGCGAGTTCGGCAAGACCGTGGTGCGGCTGGGTGAGGACTCGCTGCTGTTCGGGGACATGTCCGGCGAGCGCAGCGCCTGGATGAGCCATCGCGACAGCGTGGTCACGCCGCCCGAGGGGTTCCGCGTGACGGCCGAGACCGACACCACGCCGATCGCCGCGATGGAGGCGGCGGCACGCGGGTTCTACGGCGTGCAGTTCCATCCCGAGGTGGCCCACACGCCGCGCGGCACCGAGATGCTCGGCCAGTTCGTGCTCGAGGCGTGCCAGGCGCCGCCGACCTGGACGGCCGCTCCAGTTCATCGAGGAGCAGGTCGAGCTGATCCGCGAGCAGGTCGGCGACGAGAAGGTGATCTGCGCCCTCTCCGGCGGCGTCGACTCGGCGGTCGCCGCGCTGCTCGTCCACCGGGCCGTCGGCGACCAGCTGACCTGCGTGTTCGTCGACCACGGGCTGCTGCGCAAGGACGAGGCCGGCGCGGTGGTCGATGCATTCGAGGAGCACTTCAAGGTGCCGCTGGTGCACGTCGACGCGGTCGACCGGTTCCTCGACCGCCTGGCCGGCGTCACCGAGCCCGAGCAGAAGCGGCGGATCATCGGCGAGGAGTTCATCCGGCTGTTCGAGGACGAGGCGCGGCGGCTGGGGGACGTCCACTACCTGGTGCAGGGCACGCTCTATTCCGACGTGATCGAGTCGGGCAGCGCCACGGCCGCCAAGATCAAGTCGCACCACAACGTCGGCGGGCTGCCCGAGGACATGGATTTCGAGCTGGTCGAGCCCCTGCGGATGATCTTCAAGGACGAGGTGCGCAAGGTGGGCGAGGAGCTTGGACTGCCCGAGCGGATGGTGTGGCGGCAGCCGTTCCCCGGCCCCGGCCTGGCGATCCGCATCATCGGCGAGGTCACCCGCGAGCGGCTGGACGTCCTGCGCGAGGCGGATGCCGTCCTGCTCGAGGAGATCCGCCGGGCGGGTCTCTACCGCGACCTGTGGCAGTCATTCGCGATCCTGCCCGCCATCCGGTCGGTGGGAGTGCAGGGCGACTCCCGCACCTATGCCTACCCGATCGTTCTGCGGGCGGTCACCTCCGAGGACGCGATGACGGCCGACTGGGCCCGCCTCCCCTACGACCTTCTGGAGCGGATCTCGAGCCGGATCATCAACGAGATCCCGGGTGTGAACCGGGTGGCGCTGGACATCTCCAGCAAGCCGCCCAGCACCATCGAGTGGGAGTAGGCCAAACCGGCCAGACCGGCCGCTCGCCGGCGGGCCTGGCGGCAGTGGGGAAGACCCGCTCCCCCGAGCCCGTCTAGGTGGGCGAGACGTCGTCGCCTTTACCAGATCGGACAACATCGCGGCCCCGCGAGTGTGGTATATACCTCGGTGCTCGTTGGGGAAGATGACAAGAGGGGGAGTCGTAAGCATGAACGTTCGCTGTTCGCTGCGGCGGCTGACGGTTGCCGCGGGGATCCTGGCGGTTGGTCTCGTGGGCGGTCTCGCGCCGTCTGCAAGTGCCGCATCCGGGTCCCAGAATCACGCGGCGATAACGTCGCAGACCCCGCTGCCCGTGCGAAACGGGACGGCGGTCAATCTCGGGCAGTTCAGCCCGTTCCAGACGATCCGGCTCGCGATTGGCCTGAAGCCGCCGCACTGGGCGGCCGAGCAGAGGTTCCTGACCGCCATCCAGACCAAGTCGTCTCCGTTGTTCCACCACTACCTGACGGTGGCGCAGTGGACGAAGCGCTTCGGTCCCACCGCCGCCTCGCAGAAGGCGGTCGTGTCGTGGGCGAGGAAGTCGGGTCTCACGATCACCCACCTGTACCCGAACCGCCTGGTAGTCGACGTCTCCGGGCCGGTTGCCAGTGTGCAAAAGGCGTTCGGTGTCCAGCTTGACAACTACAAGCTCGGATCCAAGACCTTCTACGCCAACAACCACGATCCGGTGATTCCGGCGTCGCTGTCGGGGATCGTCGAGTCGGTCGACGGCCTCAGCAGCCTGCAGACGATGTTTCCGGCCTCGCCCGGATACAGGGAGCCGGCCAGTCCGGTGTATTCGCCCGGTCCCGTCGTCTCCATGGGGGCGCACGGGGCAGCCAACGGCAGCCACGTCAAGCTGCGGGCGGCGATGCGCGCCTCCCGCAACAAGCCGAACATCACGGGCGGGGCGTACGACCCGACCGACATCTACAACTCGCAGGGCTACGACTACGACGCCCTCTACAGCCAGAGCCACTGCTGCAACCCGCTGGGTAACCCGGCAACGTCACCCCGGCCGCGACATCCATCGCGATCGCGACCTTCGGCAGCCAGGACCCCGCGGACATAACCGGCTTCCACAATCAGTACTCCTACCTGGCGTACCACTTCCAGGAGATCTATATCGACGGCACTCCGGCGTGCTGTGACGCCGAGGGAACGATGGACGCGGAGTGGTCGACTGCGATGTCGAACAGCTTCGGCTCGTTCGTCGACACGTCCATGGTGTACCTCTACGACGGCGCGAACTTCAACAATTCGACGTTCACCGACATGTACAACAGGATGGTCAGCGACAACGCTGCTCGCGTCTTCAGCACGAGCTGGAGCTGCACCGAGACCTACGGCTGCTCTTCGTCGACGATCTCCACCCGCGATGCGATCTTCGCTCAGATGGTGGGCCAGGGCTGGACGCTGGTTGCCGCCTCGGGAGACCGCGGCGCATTTGACGACTGCAGCCACCTCTCGGTCGCCTATCCGGCATCCGACCCGAACGTGGTCGGCGCCGGCGGCACCGAGCTCAGCCTGAGCTCGGGGCCGGTCTTCAACAGTGAATCCGCGTGGGCCGGCGGCCCGGACGGCTGCGGCTCCAACGACGGCGGCTCCGGCGGCGGCTGCAGCTCGATGTTCTCCGCGCCGGCATTCCAGAGCAACCAGCCATGCGGAAGCGGCTCGCGGGCCGTGCCCGACATCTCGCTCAACGCCGACTGGTACCACACGCCCCAGAACCTGTACTTCGGCGGCAGCCTCGGCGGGAACGGCGGGACGAGCATCGTCGCGCCGGAGCTGGCCGGGTTCTTCGCCCAGGAGAACTCCTACCTCCTGGCGATGGGCAACGTCTGCGGGAGCGGCTCGCCGTGCGGCACGATTGGAAACGCGAACTACCCGATCTACGGAGCCGGCTATCGGCGGCGCCCCGCACGATCCGTACTACGACACCACGTCCGGCTGCAACAGCAACGACATCGGGGCCGGCTACTGCGCCGGCACCGGGTGGGACGCCGTGACCGGCTGGGGCTCGGCCAACATGCTCCAGCTGGCCTGGGCGTTCAACTGGCGCGTGCTGCCCGACGCGGGACGGCCGACGGTCACCTTCTCGGGCCCGACGCCGGGCGTCTGGTACAACACCGACCAGAGCATCGGCGCCTCCATCGCCGACACCGGGATCGCCGGCCAGCGGTGTTGCCGGATTCAGCTACGCCTGGAATGCGCCGGTCAGCGATCCGACCAGCGAGGCAGACCCCGGGTCGGGCAACTCGTTCTACGCCGGCCCGCAATACCCGAAGGCCACGAGCGGCGGCTGGGACCTGGCCGCGAACGGCCAGGGGTGCAACACGCTGCACGTCTCGGCCTGGGACAACATGGGCCTGCAGTCCTTCGACCAGGCCCGCGGGCCGCTCTGTTACGACTCGGTCGCGCCCACCATCACAAAGACGCCGGCCGTCTCGCTCCAGAACCACGCCGCCCCGGTGAAGGCGAACAGCGTCCCGCTGCTCGTTCAATGGGCCGGCTCGGATGCGACCAGCGGCATCAGCCACTACAACGTGTACGAGAGCAAGGACGGCAGCAGCTTCACCCAGGTTGCCGTCCCCGGTGGCGCGTCGGCCGTCATCGACGTCGCGCCGGGCCACAGCTACCGGTTCGAGGTCACCGGCACGGACAACGCCAACAACACCAGCGGGGCGAGGGTCAGCCTCACGTACACGCTGGTTCAGAAGCAGGAGAACGACAGCTCGATTGCCTACTCGTCCGGCTGGACGAGCCGGACGCTGCCGGGCTCCGACGGCGGCTCGCTTGAGTACGCCTCGGTCGCCGGTAAGACCGCCACGCTGACGTTCAGCGGCCGCGGTCAGGTGGCCTGGGTGTCGACCATGCACCCGACCCGCGGTTCTGCCAAGGTCACGCTGGACTCCGGCGCGGCCGAGACCGTCAACACACACGCCACCACGATCACGAAGGCCGTGATCGTCGACGTGGTGAAGTCGAAGTCAGGAGCGCACCACCTCGTCATCAACGTGGTCGGCACGTCCGGCCACCCGCAGGTGGATGTCGACGCGTTCGTCATCCTGACCCACTAGAACAGCACCTCGACGTCAGGTCCGCCGGCCGCTCGCCGGCGGGCCTGACGTTCGGCTGAGCGGGTTGCAGGCGCTCTACATCGCCGCGGTGGGCGACACGTGGAAGCTCATGACGGCGGTGTTGGCCGTCCGGTTGCCTCCGTCGTCCGTGGCGTAGGCGTGCACCGTGTAGTACCCGCCCTGCTTGAGGAAGAACAGTCCGACGCTGTTCGACGAGGCGAGCTTCCACGGGCCTGCGTTCACGCGGTAGTGGTACTTCAGCAGTTGGCCGTCGAAATCCGGGTCGGACGCGGCCATCGTGAAGAGCACGCTGGTGCCCGGAGTGGGGCTCTTGGGGATCTTCGTGAAGTGGATGCCGACCGGCGCGATGCGGTTGCTCGCCCACCACAGGGATCGGGCGATCAGCGGGCCTGCCTGGGAGCTGTTCACGCCCAGCCCGCCTGCCTCGATCGCGCTTGACCACGGGCGGAAGCCGAGGTCCACGACCCGGCTGTGCCCCTCGGCGCGTTCTGCGAGCAACGACTGCCCGAGCGAGGTGTAGGGCGCGTGCTTGCCGAGGCGCGCGAGCACGGTGCCGCTCCATGCGTTCTGGACGAGCTCCTCACCCGAGCCCGCGTTCTGGACGGCGAGGCTGGTCAGATAGCGGGTCAGGAAGTGCTTGACGATGGTGCCGCGTGCGAGCGCGCCGCCCTGGATCGCCGGGGGCTGGCGGTACTGGAACAGGCTCCACGAGTATCCCCACACGCTGGAGGTGGCGCCGATCGACGTCGTCGCCGTCCACCGCGGCCCGGCGGACGTCCAGTTGGGCGACCCGCCGACGACCACGCCGTGCCCAGCCTTGACGAAGGTGGTGAGGCCGTTTGCGAGCTGCGCCTGCCCGACCACGCTCTGGTCGGTGACGACAAAGGCAGCCTGATGGCCGTTCAGGTCAGCCGCGGTCAGCGCCGTGCCACTGCCAACCGCCACATCGTCGAAGTCTCTGGCGGTGAACGGGGCAAACAGGTTCGCGCGATCGAGACGGTGGGCGATGTCCAGCACGGCGGCCGGCGTCAGCGACGTGACGATGGCCACGTGCAGCGTCGGGTGGGCAGGCGGCGGCAACGTGTGGAACGTGACCCGGTTCGGCGTGGCCGCGCCGTCCGGCAGCACCGTCACCTGGTACGCCTGTGCCGACGCAAGCGAGCCGGCGATGTGGATCTGGACGGTCGCCCCGATCACCGAGTACGTGCTCGTCACGTGAGAGCCGTTCGAGACGCGCACGACGGTCGGGGCCGTGCTGACGGTGACCGGCCCGCTGTACCTGAAGGCGACCTGCAGCCGGTACCGCCCCTGGTTGACGCGCCGTTGGCGGGCGTCGTGGAGACCAGGCTGGGAGGCGTGGCAAGGGCGGTCGTGGCCTGGGCGCAGAGCGCGCAGACCGACACCAGCAGCAGGAACACGCGGCGAGACATCTGCGTGCTGTATCGGGCCGGGCATTCGCGCCGGATAGCTCAAAACGGGGGAGTCTGAGCAACGGGGGTTGATACGGCACCCGACCGCTGGGATACTCACTCCATCGCGGGAAGGGGAGCGTAAATGAAGCGTGCAAGCTTGCTTGCGGCGGCAGTCGGTCTGCTGCTGGTTGGATCATCGGTTTCAAGCGCCTCGGGGGACGTCGCGTCGCTCGGGGCGAAGCGCGTATGCACCACCGGACAGGTGCGGTGCTACGCGATGGTGGTGACACATCCGGGAGGCAGCGTCGTGCGTACGGCGACGCCGAACGCGTTGCCGACGGGGATGAGCCCGGCGAACTATCACAGTGCATACAGCCTGCCCGTGAACGGGCCGGCCGGCGCGACTGTGGCGATCGTTGACGCGTTTGACGACGCGACCATCGCTGCCGACCTCAAGAAGTACTCCCAGACGTACGGGCTTCCGGTGCTGCCCACGTGCACCTCGTCCGTCACCACGTCGTGCTTCAAGAAGATCAACCGCGGCGCACCCCCGGGCTCGGCTGTCTCGCCGGGCTGGGACGTCGAGATCGCTCTGGACGTCGAGACGGTGCACGCCATCTGCCAGAACTGCAAGATCATCCTGGTCGAGGCGAAGGACAACAGCATCGTGAACCTGGCTGCGGCCGCGAAGTTCGCCGCCTCCAAGGCGCCGATCATCTCGAACAGCTACGGCTCCTACGGGGCGGACGGTTCGATCGACGGTGCGATCGGATCGGCGGTCGACGAGGACTACAACAAGAAGAACCATGCGATGATCGTGTCCGCCGGAGACAACGGATACGGCGTCTCGTGGCCGGCCTCGCTCAACTCGACGATCTCCGTCGGGGGCACAGCCCTGACGCTGAACGGCGCGGGTGGGTACGGTAGCGAGACCGCCTGGGGCCACAGCGGCAGTGGGACGGGATCTGGCTGTTCGTCGGCGACGGTCGGTGGCACCGGGGTCGCGTCGGTGAAGGCGCAGACCTTCCAGAAGAACGCAGCCGGCTACGCCGGCACGAAGTGCGGGACGTTCCGCGGCGACAACGACGTCTCGGCGAACGCAGATCCCAACACCGGATCGGCCGTGTACGTCGGTTCGATCGGCGGGTTCGTCCAGGTCGGCGGCACCAGCCTCGCTGCGCCGCTGATCGCGGGTGTGTATGCGCTCAAGGGCAACGCCACGACGACCGCCTACCCGGCATCGTTCCTCTACGCCCACCTGGGGACGTCCGCGTTCCACGACGTGACGACGGGGAACGACGACGAGGGCAACTGGCCGGTCGCGTGCCCCGCGTCGAGCACGCAGTGCAAGGCGGCGGCGGGGTACGACCTGCCCACCGGCGTCGGTACGCCGAAGGGCCTGAACGGCTTCTAGGAACCACGGCTGACGCGGCTGGGCCTGGTCATTGCGACCAGGCCCAGTCGCGTACCCACCAGCCGGAGTGGGGCATGTCGGTGCGCATCGCTGCGGTCGTCACGGCCGCGACGTTCACGGGCACGCGGCGGAACTCGACGTCCCGCTCGTCGACGATCGCGTACTCGGCAACCGGCGGGTTCCGGAACGTCCCGTCACCGAGCAGCTCGAACGGCATCCCGACGCTGCCGGGGTTGATCACAAGCGCTGTGTGGTGGCGGCGGAGCATCGCCTGGTGGGTGTGGCCGCCCGCGTAGACGCCGGCGTTGTGGCCGGCCAGGGCCGCCTCGAGATCGGCCGGAGGCGTAGTGGGCAGCAGTTCCTCGTCGAACGAGCGGGGTGAGCCGTGGTAGCAGCAGACACCGTCGAGCTCGACCACCGGCTCGTAGCCGGCGAGCGCCGCCAGCTCTTCCGGGCCCAGCTGCTCACGGCACCAGAGGTCGATGTCATGGATCCGCTCGCCGTCCTCGTCGTCCGCCGGCCCGGGGCCGGGCTCGAGCAGCCAGTGGTCGGTGTTGCCCATCACGACGGGACAGCCCAAACCGGCGATGCGGGCCACCGCCTCGCGGGGCTGCGGCCCGGTGGCCGCGACGTCGCCCAGGCAGACAAAGCCGTCCACCGCCTGCCGGGCGGCATCATCCAGCACCGCCTCCAGCGACACCAGGTTCCCGTGGATGTCCGAGATGACTGCGGTGCGCACCGCTCGCCCCCGAAGCGTTACGAGGCGACCTTGTCCGGGTGGATACGCCCCCCGGACTCGGCGAGCCGCCCGCCGCTGCGGCCGGTTCGCGCCGCCAGCACCTCGGCCATGATCGAGACGGCGGTCTCGGCCGGCGTCACGGCGCCGATGTCGAGCCCCAGCGGGCCCGAGATGCGCGAGATCTCCGCTTCGGTGTAGCCCGCGTTCAGCAGCCGCTCCCGGCGCCGCTCCTGTGCCCGCCGGCTCCCCAGCGCCCCGATGTAGCGGGCGGGGCTGCGGAGCGCGGGCCCCAGCGCCGGTTCGTCGAACCGGGCGTCATGAGTGAGCACGACGACGTACGTTGCCTCGTCGGGCGCGTGCCGCTCGTAGCCGAGCGCGGGCCAGCCCACGACCAGCTCGTCGGCGTCGGGAATCCGCTCGGCCGTCGCGAAGCGTGACCGGGCGTCGGTGACCATCGTCCGGAACCCGACCTGCTTGGCGATCCTGCACAGTGCCTCGGCGGTGTCGACCGCGCCGAACACCATCAGCATCGGCGGCGGCGCATAGTGCTCCACGAACGTCTCGGGGTTGGTGCGGGTGGCGTTGGAGTGGGCCTCGCCGTCGCCATACACCTTGCTGCCCGGGCTCGACCCGTTGAGGCTGGTCGTCACCGACAGCCGCTCACCACCGGCGACGGCCTCCTCGATCTTCTCGATCTCCTCGCGGTCGGCGGGAGCGATGAAGACCTCGATCTCACCGCCGCAGGGCAGTCCCACGTCGAACGCATCGTCGTCGGAGATGCCGTAGGTGATCAGCTCCGGCGTGCCGGTCTTCAGTACCTCCTGGGCGCGCAGCACGACATCGGACTCGACGCAGCCACCCGAGACCGAGCCCGCCATCTCGCCGTCCTCGGCGACCAGCAGCCGCGAGCCCAGCGGGCGCGGCGCCGAGCGCTTGGTGTCGACCACAGTGGCAACGGCGAATGGCCGCCCCTCGTCGAGCAACCTCTTGGCGTCCGGGAGCACGTCTCGCATTTCCCAATCGTAGCCACCCGCGGCCACCGCCGGCCAGTCCGGCGGCGGCCGCGGATGCGGCTATCGGGCGGTTGCGGCTTCGATTGCGCGCCGCGTCAGCACCGTCGCGAGGTGCGACCGGTACTCGGCCGACCCCGCCTCGTCGCCGATCGGGCGCAGGCCGTCGGCTGCGCGGGCGGCGGCCTCGGCCGCGTTGCCGCCGGACCAGGCCTCCTCGGCTCGCGCTTGCCCGCACCGGCGTCAGCCCCATGCCGTTGATCGCCACCCGCAGGCTCGACCCGTCGATGACGGCCGCCACGCCGACGATCGCCCAGTCCGCCTGCCGGCGGGTGAACTTGACGTACGCGGCCGAGCTGACCTTGGGCACACGCACCTCGGTGATCAGCTCACCCGGCTGGATGGAGGTGGTCAGATACCCGGTGAACAGGTCGCCGGCGTCGATCGTCCGACTCCCGCTCGGTCCCTGCACCGCCACCGAGCCGCCCAGGGCGAGCAGCAGGGTCGGCAGATCGCCGTGGGAGTCGGCCTGCGCGACCGACCCGCCGATCGTGCCGCGGTTGCGCACCTGCGGGTCGCCGACCCCGGCCGCCGTCTCGGCCAGCACGGGGCAGCCTGACTGGATCGTCGCCGACTCGGCGACGTCCCGGTGGGTCGTCATCGCACCCACCGCCAGGTGATCGCCGGCGTCGCGGATACCGACCAGCTCGGCGATGCCGGAGATGTCGACCAGGCGGTTCGGCGACGCCACCCGCAGCTTCAGCATCGGCACCAGCGAGTGGCCGCCGGCCAGCACGACCGAGTCGCCGCCGTCGCCCAGCAGCTTGACGGCGTCGGCAACGCTGTCTGCGCGCTGGTAGTCGAACTCGACCGGGATCATGCTGCACCCCCTTCCCTCATCGCCCGCCAGACGCGCTCGGGCTGCATGGGCATGTCCATGTCGCGGACGCCGAGCGCGTCGCAGACGGCTCCGACCACCGCGGCCGTGGCCGCGATCGTGCCGGCCTCGCCGATGCCCTTCACGCCCATCGGGTTGGAGGGCGACGGCGTCTCGGTGCGGTGGGTCTCGATGTGCGGGATCTCGCCCGCCGACGGCACCAGGTAGTTGACCAGCGATCCGTTCAGCAGGGTGCCCTCGTCGGAGTAGATCGGCACCCTCGTACACGGCCTGCCCGATCGACTGGGCGACGCCGCCGTGCACCTGGCCGTCGACGATCATCGGGTTGACGACCCTGCCGCAGTCGTCGACGGCGATGTAGTCCTTGATCTCGATCTGCCCGGTCTCGGCGTCGATCTCGACCTCGCAGCCGTGGGCGCCGAACGGGAACGTGAAGTTCGGCGGGTCGTGGAACACCGTCTCGTCGAGGCCTGGATCCAGACCCTCCGGCAGGTCGAAGCCCTGCCAGGCCCGGAACGCGACCTCCCCGATCGGCTTGCTCTTGTCGGGGCTGCCCTTGACCGTGAATGTGCCCTCGGCGTACTCGAGGTCGTCAGGCGAGGCCTCCAGCATGTGGGCTGCGACCAGCCGGGCCTTCTCGCGCACCTGGCCCGCCGCCCGGTAGACGGCGGTGCCGCCGACCGCGAGGCTGCGGCTGCCGTAGGTACCCAGCCCGTAGGGGGCGAAGGCCGTATCACCGCTGATCACCTCGACGTCGTCGAACGGGATGCCCAGCTCGCTCTCGACGATCTGCGACCAGGATGTCGCGTGGCCCTGGCCGTGGGGCGAGGTGCCGGTGATCACCGTGACCTTGCCGGTCGGGTGCACGCGCACGGTCGAGGTCTCCCAGCCGCCGGGTGTGAGCCCGATCGCGTGGGTGACCGCCGACGGAGCCAGCCCGCAGATCTCGACGTAGGTCGAGAGTCCGCGGCCGAGCAGCTTGCCGCGCGCCCGCGCCTCCCCGCGCCGCCGCTCGAACGTCTCCTTGTCGTCCGACAGCTCGAGCAGCTTGTCCAGCGTCTTTGGGTAGTCGCCCGAGTCGTAGGAGAGCCCCGTCGCCGTGGCATAGGGGAAGCTGGTGATGAAGTTGCGGCGCCGCACCTCGGTGCGGCTCATCCCCAGCTCCATGGCCAGGATGTCCATCATCCGCTCGATGGCGTGGGTCGCCTCGGGGCGCCCGGCGCCGCGGTAGGCGTCGGTCGGCACCGTGTTGGTGAAGACCTCGGTGACCGTGATGTCCACCGCCTGGATGTCGTAGGCACCGGGCGCCATGAACAGCGTCAGGTGCGCGATCGTCGGGGTTAGCAGCTGTAGGTAGGAGCCGCAGTCCTGGACGTAGTGGGCGCGCATCCCGAGCACCTTGCCGTCCTTCGTGGCCGCCAGCTCCATGTGGGCATCCTGGGCGCGGCCGTGGATGGTCGCGGTCATCGCCTCCGTGCGCTCCTCGATCCACTTGATGGGGGCGCCCATCTTGTGGGACACGGCCGCGGCGATGAACTCCTCGGCGTAGCAGTTCAGCTTGGAGCCGAACCCTCCGCCGACGTCTGGGGCGATCACCCGCACCTTGGCCTCGCTGACGTTGCAGCAGATGGCAAGGAATGTACGCACGAAGTGGGGGATCTGGGTCGAGGTGTAGACCGTCAGCTCGTCGCTGGCGTCGATCCAGTTGGCCACCACCCCGCGGGGCTCGATCGCGCACGGCACAAGCCGCTGGTTGTGGATCGTCTGCTTGACGACCACGTCGGCCTTCTCGAAGGCCTCGTCGACGCCGTCGGTGACGTTCTTGATGACGACGCAGGTGTTGTCGGGGTAGTCATCGTGGATGAGAGGGGCGTCGGCGGCCATCGCCGCCTCGACCCCAATCGCTGCCGGCAGTGGCGTGTATGTCACCTCGACCGCGTCCGCAGCGTCGCGGGCGGCGTAGCGGTCGGCGGCGACCACCACGGCCACCGGCTCGCCGGCGTGGCGCACCTTGCCCTTCGCCAGCTGCGGCCGCTCCGGCTGGCGCACCTGCCCGGTGGGGTTGGAGGCGCACGGCACGCCGGCCGCGAACTCGAGGTCGTCAGCCGTCAGCACCGCAACAACACCCTCGATGGAGCGGGCCGCAGACCCGTCGATGCTGTCGATCGTCGCGTGCGCGTGCGGGCTGCGGACGATCGCCATGTGCAGCATGCCGGGCAGCTTGATGTCGTCGACATAGCGGCCCTGGCCGGTCAGGAACTCGGCGTCCTCCTTGCGCAGGACGGCGTTGCCGACGCCCTTGCTGGTTTCGGTCGTGATCGCCATCAGGCGGGCACCCCCTCGGCGGCCGCGGTGACCGCGGCGACGATGTTCTGGTAGCCGGTGCAGCGGCAGAGGTTGCCCTCCAGCCCTGCGCGGATCTCCGCTTCGGTCGGCTGCGGGTTCGCCTCCAGCAGCTTGATAGCGGTCATCACCATCCCCGGCGTGCAGTACCCGCACTGCAGCCCGTGCTGCTCGTGGAACGCCTGCTGCATCGGGTGCATGTCGCCACCTTCGGCAATGCCCTCGATGGTTGTCACCTCGTGACCGTCGGCCTGGACGGCCAGGATGGTGCACGACTTGACGGCGTTGCCGTCCAGCCAGACGGTGCACGCGCCGCAGTTGCTGGTGTCGCATCCGACGTGGGTTCCGGTGAGATTCAGCCGCTCTCGCAGGAAATGGACGAGCAGCGTGCGGGGCTCGACGTCTGTCGAGTGCTCAACCCCGTTCACCGAGATGCTGACGGCCTTCACGGCGCCTCCTTCGAGGGGAATGGTGCCCGGATGGTGGTGCAGCGCCAGTCCTACCGGAGTCCGGTGAGGCTTGCAAGGAGCCGTTCCGGCGCCCCCTACACTGCGTCTCGCCGCATGTCTAGGCGATGCCTAGGCGGCACCTACATGCACGCGATCGGTGAGCAGATGTCCACGCTTCCAGGGATGGCCGGCCACCGCGTTGCGTAGACCCCGAACACCGCATTTCGGGGATGGCAGGACCTGGGTGTATTCGGCGATGCTTGCCGCGTGAAAGAGTCGGCTCCCCGTCCTCGCCTCACATCCCTTGTGCGGAAGTTCCAGCTCGGCCGTCCGGCAGCGCGGCTGGACACGGTGCAGAGCGGGCTCGAGGAGGCATCGCAGAACGCCGGCGTGCGCGAGACGCTCTCGTTGCTTGCCGAGGCAATCGTCGACCTGCTGGGGTGCTCCGACTGCCTGATCTCCGCCGCCGATCTCGGGCAACTGCGGGTCGTCGATCTGGCCGGCTTCACGCATTCACCCGAGCGCTGGGAGATGTTCGCCGACGAGGTCGACCTCCGCCAGTACCCCGCGACAGTGCGAGTGCTGGAGGAGGGGACGCCGTACACGACCTGGATCGGCGACCCCCAGGGCGACGCGGCGGAGATCTCGTTGATGCAGGTGATGGGGCTGTCCAGCCAGCTCTTGCTGCGGCTTCAGGCCGGCGGCTCGCTGTACCTGGTCGAGGCGTGGGACGACCGCCTCGAGCCGTTCGAGCCGGAGGCCATCGCGCTGGCCGAGCGCCTGGTGGAGCGAGGGGCCCGGCTGGTCGAGGTGGGGTTGGCCCGCGACGCCGACGACGAGGCGCGGTTCCAGGAGCTGGTTGCCGATGCCGCCCGCGTGGCCCCGCTCGACGTCGACACGACCACGCTGGCCTTGACGGTCGGCGAGACGCTGGGATTGAGGCGCGAGCAGCTCGCCGAGGTGCGCCTGGTGGCGCTCCTGCATCAGGCGGGCATGTCGGCGATTCCGGCGACGCTCCTGCACAAGTCCGAGCCCCTGACTCCCGTCGAGTGGGCGGTGGTGCAGCGTCACACCCTGGTCGGCCGCCGCATGATCGAGAAGATCCCATCGTTGTCGGCCGCCGTGGAGGGCGTTTCGTCTATGCGGGAGCGCTGGGACGGCAGTGGCTATCCGCGCGGGCTGCGCCGGCGACACCATCCCGTTGTCAGCCAGGGTGGTGGCGCCCTGCGTCGCGTATCGCGCGATGCGTGCCGGCTCGCCGAGGCGCGCGGCCGTCTCGCACGAGTCGGCGATCGCCGAGCTGCGGCGCTCCAGCGGCCGTCAGTTCGATCCGGTGGCGGCAGGCGCCGTCTGCCTCTCGGTCGGTCCGGATGGAGTGCGTTCGCCGCTCCGGCTCCGGGCCGCCCGGATCTGAGGTAGGATTCCCCGCCGCACCGGCCCGCGGGTGCATGCTGCTGCCTGCCGGCCACCGCTGACCTGACACAGAGGATTGATGAAGACCTACAGCGCCAAACCGCGTGAGATCTCCCAGAGCTGGTACCTGATCGACGCCGACGCCCGACCCTCGGTCGTCTGGCGACCCAGATCGCCGACCTCCTCCGCGGCAAGAGCAAGCCGCCTACACCCCGCACGTGGACAGCGGCGACTTCGTCGTCGTGGTCAACGCCGAGAAGGTGCATGTGACCGGCAAGAAGCTCGAGCAGAAGATCTACTACCGGCACAGCGGCTATCCCGGCGGCCTCAAGGAGCGCACGCTGGCCGAGCAGCTTGCGCGCCGGCCCGAAGAAGTGCTCCGCCTCGCGGTCAAGGGCATGCTGCCCGAGGAACCGCTGGCCGCCGCGCAGCTGCGCAAGCTGAAGATCTACGCGGGGCCCGAGCATCCCCACGAGGCCCAGAACCCGATCCCCCTGAGGAGATTTCCTGATGGCTGATACCGCCGTTGCATACCGCGGTACCGGCAAGCGCAAGACCTCGGTCGCCCGCGTCGTGCTGGTGCCCGGTTCCGGAGAGGTGACCGTGAACGGCAAGCCGCTCGCGGCGTACTTCCCGCGCCCGACCCTGCAGTCGATCGCGCTGGCGCCGCTGCGGATCAGCGGCACCGATGCGAGCTTCGACGTCCGCGCCCGCATCGACGGCGGCGGCATCTCCGGCCAGGCCGGGGCGCTGCGCCACGGCATCTCGCGCGCGCTGCTGGAGGCCGACGAGAACGCTGCGCCCCGACCTCAAGAAGTCAGGGCTTCCTGACCCGCGACGCCCGCCAGGTGGAGCGCAAGAAGGCCGGCCTCAAGAAGGCGCGTAAGCGGCCGCAGTTCTCGAAGCGCTGACGCTGCGTTGAGCGTCATGCGAAAGCTGTTCGGCACGGACGGTGTCCGTGGTGTTGCGGGCGTCGACCTGACCCCCGACCTGGGCCGGTCGCTGGGAGCTGCCGCGGTCGTTGCTGCCGGCGGCGCCAGCGTGGTGATCGGCCGCGACACGCGGGAGTCCGGTCTCGCGCTCGAACAGGCGCTGGTCGAAGGGATCGAGTCGGCCGGTGGCGAGGCGGTGCTGGCCGGCGTCATCCCGACTCCCGGCGTGGCGATGCTGACCGCCGCCGGCGAGGGGACGATGGGCTGCGTCATCTCCGCGTCGCACAACCCCTACGCGGACAACGGCATCAAGTTCCTGGGCCGCGACGGCCGCAAGCTGTCCGACGCCGACGAGGCGTCGATCGAGCGCGCCATCAACGGCCCGCTGCCGGACACGCCCGGCTCGCGGCGTGCGCTGGGTGACCCGGTGGGCCGCTACGTCGAGTGGCTGGCCGAGACCTTCGGCGGGGAGCTGCCCTCAGGGATCACCGTCGGCCTCGACTGCGCCAACGGCGCCGCCCACGCCGCCGGCCCTGCGCTGATGCGCCGGGTGGGCATGCCGTTCCATGCGATCGGCGATGCGCCGGACGGCCGCAACATCAACGCCGGCTGCGGATCCATGCATCTGGAGGCGGTGGCCGGGCTGGTGCGCGACCACGGGCTCGACCTGGGCATCGCGTTCGACGGCGACGCCGACCGCTGCCTGGCGGTGGATGCGGCGGGCCGGGTTGCCAACGGCGACGTGATCCTGGCGGTGCTGGCGATCGACCTGGCCAGGCGCGGCCTGCTGCGCGGCAACCAGGTGGTGGTCACCACGCATGACCAACCTGGGGTTCCAGAAGCTGATGCGCGAGCAGGGGATCGAGGTCGAGGTGACCGACGTCGGCGACCGCTACGTGCTCGAGCGGATGCTCGAGACCGGTGCGGCGCTGGGCGGCGAGCAGTCCGGCCACGTGGTCATGCTCGACCGGCACACCACCGGCGACGGCCTGGCGACCGCGCTGGCGCTGCTGGGCGCGCTGAACCGGCTCGACCTGACGCTGGCCGACGCCGTCGATCTGCTCGTGCCGTTCCCCCAGCGCCTGGTTGCGGTGCCCGCCGACCGGGCTTTGCTACCGTCCGCCGACCGGATCTGGCAGGAGGTCGATGCGGTGACTGCGAACCTAGGTGAGCGTGGCCGGGTGGTGCTGCGAGCGTCGGGCACCGAGCCGGTCGTGCGAGTGATGGTGGAGGCGCAGGACGCGGGCGAATGTGAGCGGATCTGCAACGATCTGGCGCGCCTTGTGCGCGAGCAGATCGGGACTCCGCAAGCCACCGAATAGAGGTAGGCCACGATGTGCGGAATCGTCGGATACGTTGGGGACCGCGAGTGCAAGGAGCTGCTGCTGGCCGGTCTGGAGCGGCTCGAATACCGCGGCTACGACTCCGCGGGCATCTGCCTGCTGAACGGCGACGCCGCGATCACGCGGCGCGTCGGCCGCGTGCAGGCGCTGCGCGATGCGGTCGGTCCAACGGCGCACCCCGCGACCACCGGTCTGGCGCACACCCGATGGGCAACCCACGGTTCGGTCACCGAGTCAAACGCGCACCCCGTCGAGGCCTGCGAGGGCTCCGGAGTGACCGTCGTGCACAACGGCATCATCGAGAACTACGTCGGGCTCCGCACCCGGCTCGCCGAGGCCGGCCATGTCTTCCACACCGACACCGACTCCGAGGTGATCGCCCACCTGGTCGAGAGCCACTACCAGGGGGATCTCGTCGCCGCCGTCCGGCAGGCCTACAACGAGCTCGACGGGCACTTCGCGTTCGCCGTCGTGCATCGCGACCATCCCGACGAGATCGTGGCCGCCCGCCGCCAGTGCCCGCTGGTCGTCGGCGTCGGCGACGGCGAGACGTTCATGGCGTCGGCCATCTCGGCATTCCTGCGCGAGACGCGGCGTGTGCAGTACGTGCTGGACGACGAGATCGTGGTCGCAACGCCCGACGGCGCCCAGTTCCTGACCGGCGCCGGGGCGACGATCGACCGCCCGGTCGAGACCGTTGACTGGGACGACGACGCAGCCGAGAAGCAGGGCTTCGAGACGTTCATGGCCAAGGAGATCGCCGAGCAGCCCGACGCCATCGCCGAGACGATCGGCGAGCGGCTCTACCACGGCCGGCTCGAGCTGGACGGGCTGAACCTGAGCGACGAGCAGATCCGCGGGCTGAACCGCGTCGTGCTGCTGGCCTGCGGCACCTCGTATCACGCCGGCCTGGTCGGCCGGCAGCTGATCGAGGAGTGGGCGCTCCTGTCGGCCGAGGGCGACATCGCCAGCGAGTGGCGCTACCGCAACCCGGTGGTCGACGAGAACACCCTGGCGGTGGTCATCTCGCAGTCGGGCGAGACCGCCGACACGATCGCGGCCATGCGCGAGGCCCGCAAGCGCGGCGCCCACGTGCTCGCCATCACCAACGTGATGGGCAGCCAGATGACCCGCGAGTGCGACTCGGTGCTCTACACGCGCGCCGGTCTCGAGATCGGCGTCGCCGCCACCAAGACCTTCACCGCTCAGGTTGTGCTGCTCTACCTGCTGGCGCTCAAGCTGGCGATGGTGCGCGAGACCATCGCGCCGGACCGCGCCGCCCGCCTGATGGAGGAGCTGCGGATGTTGCCCGAGCTGGCGCAGCGGACGCTCGACATGTGGGCCGAGGTCGAGCCGATCGCCGACGCCTACTGGCAGAAGCAGTTCTTTCTCTACCTGGGCCGCAACCTGGGCCTGCCGATGGCGCACGAGGGCGCGCTGAAGCTGAAGGAGATCTCCTACATCCCGACCGACGCCTACGCGGCCGGCGAGATGAAGCACGGGCCGATCGCGCTGCTCGACAAGGAGACGCCGGTGGTGGTCGTCGCGACCGACAGCCACGTCTACGACAAGGTGATCAGCAACGTCGAGGAGGTGCGCGTGCGCGGCGCCCACGTGATCGCCGTCGCCACCGAAGGCAACGAGGACATTGCGCGCGTGGCCGAGCACGTCGTGTACCTGCCCCGGACGGAGCCCGAGCTGCAGGCCGTGCTGGCGGTGCTGCCGCTGCAGCAGCTCGCGTACGCGATCGCCACCCGGCGGGGGCTCGACGTGGACAAGCCGCGCAACCTGGCCAAGACCGTCACGGTCGAGTAGCCGGCCTACGAGCGGTTCAGAAGGAGCTCAGGAGGGTTTGAACCGCTCCCGCCCAGGCCCACTCATGGCCTAGTTGAGCACGAACCAGGCGACGGCCAGGCCGCCGGTGGGGGGCCGCCGCGTTCAGGTTGATTTAGACATGCCAGGCTGTAGCGGTCGCTGCGGTCTATGAGGCCGGGAAGCCGATCACCGACAGCGCGAAGTTGTCGTGAACATCGCTCTCCGTTCCGGGGAGTCCGCTGATGCCGATGTCGTACGTCCCCGCCTTGAGAGCCCAGGTCCACATCCCCCAAAATGGCGTGTGGATATTGGCGAAGTTTGCATACGAGTATGCGGAGATGAACGGCGACGACGAGATCGAGCTGAACTGATCGCAACTGGGCACGACCGGACACACCCACACATCGGCGCCAATCTGCCCGCTGCTGGCGGCGAATCCCGAGCCCTCGAAACTGATCTGCACGCCGCTGTCGACCGGCACGGTGATCTGGTCGAACTGGGTGATCGGAAGCGGGCCGCCGTCGGTCAACGACACGATCGGGTATGGCATGTGGCGGCAGGCCAGTTTCCCCGTCTGGCCGATGCCGCTGATCGCCGTCCCGATCGCGCAGCTCGAAAGCAGTGGCCGCTGCAGCTGGGTCGAATCCAACCCGTCCAGCTGGTCGGCGTTCAGATGGGCGACCTTCGTGGTCGAGTTGGTCTGAAACGGCGCGATCCCCGCCGGCGCGGTCAACTTCAACGGAACCGAGCCCGCGCTGGTACCACTGTTGGTGATCGCCAGCGCAGGCGCGCCGTCGGCGCTGGACGTGAGCGCAGTCTGGTGATCAGCGGTGTTGGCCTGACCAAGCACAAGGTTGCCTCCAGTGACCGCGACCGCCGTGCCTCCCAAAGCGACGAACAGAGCCACCAATGCCACCGCCATCGACGGCGTCACCGACCGTCTGATCACACGCCCGATGGTTCTGATCACTGACATGTCCCCGCCCCCTCGTCGCGTTGTGGAACCGCACGACTATTTAGCGTGGTCATGCACCGCTCGGTGGCCCGTCCGCGGCCTGGCTGGGCGGTCGGGAGGTTGAGTTCCGGTCCTTGACAAATAGCCACTGTGCGATATAGCTTGCACGGTATGGAAGCCGAGGCCGACGAACCAGCCTCACCTCCGACGGCGTGGCCGTGGCGTGAACGAGTGGCGATCGGTCTGCTGGTCGTTTCTGTTCTCACCTGGCTGGCGGGCTATGCCTGGCTCAAGGGTCCGCTCCACTACGACCCCAGCGGGTGCCCGATCGGCGGTAACCACCCCAGCGCCTTCGCCTTCTACCTGTGGGAGGCGATGTTGTTCGTCAGTCTCGGCAACGCGCTCCTGCTCGGCGTGATCAGCGCCGACCAGCTCACGATCTCCAGGCGCCACGCTCTGGGTTGGGGTGCGGCTGCCCTCGCCAGCATCGGGCTTGCAGTCGTCGCCATCGCGACCATTCTCGTGCAACCCGGGGTGGAGTGCGGCTGATCGCGTGCCCTCCGCGGCCCGTCAGGCCAGGGTCAGGAGACGGTGCGGATGGTGGCCTTCCACGTCCCGGCGGGAGCCTTCACGGTGACCGTATCGCCGGGGGATGCACCCAGCAGGGCCGAGCCCAGCGGCGAGTCAGGCGCGACCGCGCCCTTGCCGCCGCCGTTTGAGACCACGACTCGCAGCTCGTCTCCGTCGGCGTCGGTGACCTCGACCGTCGACCCGACGGCGACAACGCCGGCCGCCTTGGACGGCTTCTTGATGATGACCGCGTTCCGGAGCTTCTCCTCCAGCACTGCGATCTGGCGCTCGAGCAGACCCTGCTCGTTCTTGGCGGCGTGGTACTCGAAGTTCTCGGACAGGTCACCGAACCCGCGCGCCGTGGCGATCGCCTCGACCGCCTCTGCCCGCTTCGGCCCTTTCAGCTCGGCCAGCTCGGCCTCGAGCGCGTCGTGCTCTTTCTGGGTGAGTTCGATCATCGGCGGCGAAGGGTAGCGATCCACCCGGATGCAGCGTCTCAGTCAGGCCGCCGGCGGTGGGTCCTCAGGCGTCTGGCGCGACGTGCTCACGCAGGTACTCGCGGAGATACGGCAGCGCGAACTGGATGCGTCCGTGCCCGGCGGGCTCGATCAGCTCCACGGCGATCAGGCGGCTGCGGTAGACGTTGGCATAGCCCTTGTCGACGTCGAGCCGCCGCTGGATGTCGGCGATCTGCGATGGCCCGTCGTCCTCTGCCATCGCCAAGAGGAATGACCGGTCGGTGGCTGAGAGCCCGGCCAGCGCAGGCTCGTAGACCAGCGTCTCCATCTGCCGCCGGGCGCGGTCGGCGCCGAGCCGTGCGTCCTCGGTGGTGATCCGTGGCTCGCCGGGATGCACCCGCCAGGTGCTGGCGCCGACGAGCTGGATCAGGAAGGGGTAGCCTCGGGTGGCGTCGACCATCAGGTCGAGGGCGTCTGCATCGATCCCCCGGCCCGCCCGCTCGACCGGCGTGCGAAGGGCGGGCCTGATGTCCTCGGGGGCAACGGATCCCAGGTGAGACCGCTCGGCCCGGCGCAAGAAGGTCAGCACCTCGTCGTTCAGCAAATCGCTGACCGCAGACGCAAGGCCGGCGCCGGCGAAGGCCAGCTCGCGATCCTCGCGGAACGCGTGCTGGACCGTCGCCGCCAGCTCGCGCAGCTCGTCGATCTGCCGGCGGTGGATCTCGTCGAGGGTGATCAGGACGCCGGTTCCGTTGTCCGCGAGGAGATTGGTGAGAAGCTCGAGCTGGCTCCGGAGCCCGGCGTTGACGATGTGCGACTCGACCGTCTCCCAGGTCGCGCCGCCCAGCTTGAGCGGCCCCGTGATCCCGGTCAGGTGCGACCTCACCGCCTCGGGGTCGAACTCCCGCAGCAGCCGCGGCAGGTGCTCGCCGGTGATGCGCCCGACGAAGCCGGGGGTCGCCGTCTCGCTGATCACCACCCATCCGCGCGTACGGGCGACATCCTCGACGGCGTTCAGCATGACCGTCTTGCCGGCGCCCCTGGCACCCGTGTAGAGCGTCGCCCTTCCCGACGACCCCGGGCCGCCGTCGAGCGCGGCAGCGAAGTCGTCGATCTGGTCGTCGCGACCGGCCAGCAGCGGCGGGGTTACGCCGAAGGTCGGCTTGAACGGGTTCGTATTGGGGAAGATCCGGCCCTCGCGCACTGTCTTTACACTCCTTTATACTCTTTATACTTCGCTACACTAGCGGCTCACCATGCGGCGGCGCAAGCTCGCGAGACATGGGGGTTCCCCCGACGCGCAGGACTCGCCCCGGGCCGTAGCCTGAGGTATGGCAACGATCTCGATCACCGCAGCGCCGCGGCGCCGCTGGCTCGCACCGCGGCTGCCGTCGCGCGGCCGCCTCGCCGGCCACAGCCTGGCCGCCGCCAAGGCGGCGATCCTCAGTGTCGCGCTGATCAGCGTGGCGGTTCCCGCCCTGCACGAGTTCAGCGGGGAGGCGATGAGCGGCCGCATCGCCGTCTACACCTGCGGTGTGCTGGTCCTGCCCGCCGTCTGGCTCGTCCGCGGCCGGCGTGCCTACCCGCTTGCCGCCGACTGGTTCCTGACCGTTCCACTGCTCTTCGACCTGATCGGCAACAGCTTCCACCTGTACGGAAACATCGACCACTACGACGACACCGCCCACCTGATCGGCCTGGCATTCACCGCTGCGTTCGCGGCCACCTCGCTGCGCTCGCGGGTGCAGGGCCGGCTCGGCCTCGCCGGAGTGGCCGTCGCCGGTGGCCTGGCCATCGGGATCCTGATCGAGATGGTCGAGTACGTGCTCTTCAGCCACCCGGCGGCGACCGGCCTCGAGGCCTACCGCGACACGGTTGGCGATCTCTCCATGGACTTGCTGGGAGCGGCGATCGCCGGCGCGCTGATTCTGCTCGTCGGTAGCGCGACCGGATCCGAGGCCGGCGCTACGCTCGACTGATCGCCCGGCTCGCCTACCCCAGCCCGCCCCTCACCGATGGATTCGTCACCCTGCGCCGCTGGGAAGTGGCCGACCTCGGGTGCGTGGTGGAGGAGAAGGGCTATGGCTCCGACGACGCCCTGGCCTGGATCGCCCGCCAGTGGCAGCGGCAGTCCGACGGCGCGGGGATCAGCCTGGCGATCGCAGATGCCGCGAGCGACGAAGCACTTGGCTGTGTCGGACTGCTCTACAGGCCCGAGGCCGGGCTCGTCCCGGCCGCGGACAGCGGAGGTGTAGGGCTCAGGTTCGAGCCCGACCGCGCCATGATGGGGATCGGCTACTGGGTGATCGAGCGGGCCCGAGGACGTGGGCTCGCCACGCGCGCGGTCTCGCTGCTCACCGACTGGGCGCTGGAGGAGGCAGGGATCGCGCGGGTCGAAGCGCTGACCGAACCAGAGAACGCCGCCTCACAGCAGGTGCTCGAGCACTCCGGCTTCGTTCGGGAGGGCCGTCTGGCTTCATACCTGGTCGTTCCGGACGGCCGGTCGGATGCGCTGATCTTTGCCCGCGCCGTGACCATCAGGGTGCCGCGGTTACGGGCGTTGTAGCTGTCTGGCTACCCGGTGTTCTCGCGGATCTGGCCGACGATGTGGGTCAGCGCCATCGCCACGCTGCCGCCCTCGACCAGCCCGCTTGTCACCAGCTGCGATGACCATCGGTCGGTCAGCCTGCGCCGCAGGTCGGGCAGGCGGTCGTCGGGGGCGGCGGAGGCTGACGCGGTCACCATCGCGGCGAGCTCGCCGAACATCCGAGCGGGATCGCCGACAGCTCGTCCGACCAGATGGCCCAGCCGCAGGCCCAGCCCCTCCGGTTGCATCGCCGGCTCGGTGAAGAACAGGACGCCGGGAACTGCGGTCCGGTCGGCGCCGAGGTATTCGGCGATCGAGGCCACCTTTGCCGGCGGGAACCCGTCGATCGGCTGCTCGGCCCCGTCCTCGAGCACGAAGGCGCGGCAGTGCTCGCCGGTCACCGCCGCCGAGTCGCCGCGATGACTGTTGACGTATGCCCGCACCGAGCCGTCCGCCTCGCCCTGCGCGGCATACAGGATGACGGCGTAGAACGGAACGGGCTCGGCAGTCTCGACAGCCTCGCGGAAGTCGTCGAGGTTCCCGATCGGCCAGCCCATGTGCAGATCATCGCACCTGTTCGGGGAAGCCCTCCCAGCGGGCGGTCAGCGCGTACAGCACAATCACGTCGATCCCGATGATGACGAGCGACCACACCGGGAAGCTGCTGGCCCCGAGCCATCCGAGCTGGCCGACCAGGTTCAGCGCCGCCAGGAAGATCGCCAGCATCCGGGCCCACGCGGCGCCGCGCATCAACGCCAGGCCGCCGAGGATCAGGAGGGCGCCCCAGACGATCATGATCCAGCCCCAGGTGGTGGTGTCGAACACGATCACCTGGTCGGGCGCGAGCACGTAGTACTTGTCCCGGATGACTGCGATCAGGCCCTCGATCAGGTCGAGCGCGCCCACGATCAGCATCATCACCGCGGCGAAGAAGATCCATCCTGCCATCGGCTGCTTCATCGCTACCTCCCCGGTTGCTGCATGGAGCGTTGCCGAGCCAGGCGGGCCGGGCGGGGGTGCCGGCCTCCCATTTCGGAGGAGGGCAGGCACGACGGGGCCGCCGTGTAGCGTGCCGGGATGCTGCGCCGGCTGGACGACGGGTACGAGCTCGACGACGACCCTGCCCGGGTCGACGTCGCTGCCGTCCACGACTACCTCGCCAACCACTCCTACTGGGCCGAGGGGCGGCCCCTGGAGACGGTCACCCGCCTGATCCGCGAGGCGAACCGGATCGTCGGCCTTTACCACGAGGGCAACCAGGTCGGGTTCTGCCGGGCACATACCGACGGCGTCACGCTGGCCTACCTGGCCGACGTGTACGTCCTGCCCGAGCATCAGGGCCGGGGCCTCGGCACGGCGCTGGTGACGGAGATGGTCGACGGCGCGCCCTTCGCCAACATCAAGTGGGTTCTGCACACCAGCGACGGCCACGGCCTCTACCGCAAGCTCGGGTTTGGCGAGCCGTCGTTCAAGCTGATGGAGCGGCAGGCCCGGATGAGCTAGATGACTTCTGCGGCCTCCAGGGCGGTCGTGATGTTCGTGCGGTGCGCGTTCGCGTCGCCCGGGCTGCGCTTCGGATGGGCCACGGAGTCTGCGCCCTCCACTGTCCCGCCGCCGCGGATGAACGCGTCGAGCGAGGTCACGTACTTGAGGTCCTCGGTCGCGATCCGCAGCGCAGTCTCGGCGTCGTGCGGCGGCCCGTGCCCGACCACGACGAACGCCGGCCGCCACTCCGAGATCCGGTCGATCATCCGCTCCATCGTCTCTCTGTACGCCGAGATCGAGTCGTAGACGAAGGGAATCTCGAGCTCGGACAGGTAGTCGCCGACCACGAGCACGTCCTCGTCCGGGAACCAGGTGGCCATCCCGTCGGGCGTGTGGCCGGGGCATGGCTCGAAGTGTGCTGCCCAGGAGCCCGCGCCCTCGTCCGAGGGCAGCGTCACCACATGGTCGACGCGGAGGCCGTCGAGGTCCACGAAATCGAGGTAGAACTGCGGCGCCTGTGACTCCACCGACGCGCGGACATCTCCCGATTTGATGCGCTCGGCCGCCAGCGGGCTGGCGTGCACCGTGGCCTCGCGGAGGATGCCGATCCCGAGCACGTGGTCCCAGTCGGCGTGGGTGAGCAGGATGTCCTGGACGCCGTCGCCGGCGGCCTCGGCGATCTCCCAGGTCGAGGCCCCGGGGTCGGACAGCAGGCGGCGGCGGTCGCGGTGCAGCTCGAGCGTCGACGTCTGGTAGAGCACGCTCGGCCAGATCCGGGCGTTGGGCGTCAGGGTGATCGGGCGCGGCACGCGGCGCATGATACGGCACCCGAGCCGCATATCATGGCGCGATGCGGATCGGCATGGATCTGATCGAGATCGAGCGTGTGCGCAACGCCCTGCGCCGCCACCCGCGGTTCGCCGACCGCTGCTTCACCGAGGCCGAGCGCCGCTACTGCCTCTCGCGCCCCAACCCGCCGCAGCACTTCGCCGCCCGGTTCGCGGGCAAGGAGGCGGTCGGCAAGGCGCTGGGCTGCGGCGTCGAGTTCATGTGGACGGACATCGAGATCTCCGGCCGGCCGAAGCCGTCGGTGACGCTGTCCGGGCAGATGGCGCAGTTCGCCGAGCACGTCGCCGCCGGCGCCATCGACCTCTCGATGACCCACTCGAAAGGGATGGCCGGCGCCGTGGCCATCGTGCACGACCCGTGATCGGCCTGCTCCCACTCTACGACGCGGGCGAGAGCCGGGCGCTCGACGAGGTGGCGATGGAGTCGCTGGGGATTCCCGGCGCCGTTCTGATGGAGCGTGCCGGCGTCGCGGCCGCACATGAGATGCTCGAGCTGTTCCCGGAGATGGAGCGGGCGGCGGTTGTCTGCGGCTCGGGCAACAACGGCGGCGACGGCTTCGTGGTCGCCCGCCACCTGCACGCGGCCGGCATCCGGGTGACCGCGCTGATGGTCGGCCAGGTCGGCCGGCTCTCGATCGATGCCCGCACGAACCTCGAGATCTGCCGTCGCCTGACGGTGCCGGTGCTCGTGCGGCCGGCGCGGCGCGTCCTGGCCCGCGAGCTGCGCTCGGCGGACGTGGTGGTCGACGCGGTGTTCGGCACCGGCTTTGCGGGCGCTCCCCGTGGCGAGGGCGCGGCCGCCATCGAGGCGATCAACGCAGCCGCTGCGCCGGTGGTTGCGCTGGACGTCCCTTCGGGTGTCGAGGGATCGACCGGCGTCGTCGCCACGATCGCGGTGCGGGCCGCCTATACCGTCGCGTTTCACGGGCCGAAGCTGGGGCTGCTGATCTCGCCCGGCCTGCAGCACGCCGGATCGGTGATCGTTGCCGACATCGGCATCCCGCCCCAGGTCGAGTCGCCGACCCGGGCGGCGCTGGCGACACGCGACCTGCTCGACCTGGTGCCGCGCAAGGGCGCCTCGGCGACCAAGTACCGGTCGGGCGCCGTCCTCGTCGTCGGCGGTGCCCCTGGGTTTGCGGGTGCGCCGCTGCTATGCGGTCGGGCGGCGCTGCGGGCAGGCGGGGGCATCGTCTGGCTGGCGGTGGTGCCGGAGCTGGCGCCGACAGTGGCAGCTGCCGCGCCCGAGCTGATCGTGCGCCCCCTGCCGGACGGCCTCGACTTCCGCGAGCGGGCCGGGGCGGTCGCGCTCGGCCCTGGGCTGGGGCGGACCGACGAGTCCGTCGCGCTGGCGCGCCGTGTGATCCGGCTCCAGCGTGGCCCGCTGGTGGTCGACGCCGACGGGCTGTGGGCGCTGGGCGACGAGCCCGAGCGAATGGCCCGCCGCCGCGTCCCGGCGGTGCTGACGCCGCACGAGGGGGAGATGGGCCGCCTGCTCGGCCGCGATGCCGGATGGGTCGCAGCCAACCGCCTCGCGGCGGTGCGGGAGGCGGCCGCCCGCAGCGGCTGTGTCGTCCTGCTGAAGGGCGCCGACACGCTGGTGGCCGACGCCGGCGGGGAGCGACTCGTGGTCAGCTCGAGCCACGCTCACGGGCTGGCAACGGCAGGCACGGGCGACGTCCTGACCGGCGTGATCGCTGCGCTGCTGGCCAAGGGTCTCGACCCGCTGACGGCCGCCTGCTGCGGCGCCGTGATGCATGCGGCCGCCGGCGCGGAGGCAGCCGAGCGGATCGGCCCGGACGGGATCGTCGCCTCCGACGTCGTCGAGGCGCTGCCCGGGGTGATGCGCCGATGAGGCGGTCGGCGTGGTAGCCGGGCCCGCCGTGCGCACTGCGCGCGCGACCGTGACGCTCGACCTCGGTGCGGTAACCGCCAACTGCCGGCACGTCCTGGGCATGGTGGCGCCGACCGAGCTGTGGGCGGTGGTCAAGGCCGACGGCTATGGGCACGGTGCGGCGCCGGTCGGGAGCGCGGCGCTGGCGGCGGGGGCCACGCGCCTCTGCGTCGCCACCTGGGAGGAGGCACGTGCCCTGCGCCTCGAGCTCCCCGACGCCCCGGTCCTGGTCATGAGCCCGCTCGTGCCGGGCGAGGAGGACGAGGTCGAGGGCGTTGCCGTCGCCGTCTCCTCGGTGGAGGCCTTCTCCCGCCTGCGCGCCGCCGCCCGCTCGCCGCTCGAGGTGCACGTCAAGGTCGACTCCGGGATGGGCCGGTGGGGGATGGAGCCGGGCGACGCGCTGCGGATCGGTGAGGCGCTGGCCGACGGGGACGGTGCCCTCCGGCTGGGCGGCCTGATGAGCCACCTGGCCACCGCCGACAGCGATGCGGCGTTCACCACCCTCCAGCTCGAGCGCTTCCGCGCCGTCTCGGAGCGGTTCCCGCCGTGCGTTCGGCACGCCGGTAACAGCGCAGCCGCGCTGGCGCACCCGGAGGCGCGATTCGATGCCGTCCGCTGCGGCGTCGCCGTCTACGGGCTCTCGCCGTTCGGCGGCGACCCGGCCGACGACGGCCTGCGGCCGGCGCTGCGATTCGAGAGCTACGTGGCGCAGGTGAAGCTGCTCCAGGCAGGCGAGAGCACCGGCTACGGGCGCCGATTCGTGGCCGAGCGGCCGACCTGGATCGGGCTCGCTCCCGCCGGCTACGCCGACGGCGTCCCGCGGCTGCTGTCGGGGCGTGCCGACGTGCTCGTCCGCGGCCGCCGGCGTCAGGTCGCGGCGACGGTGAGCATGGACCAGCTGACCTTCGTGATCGGGGACGAGCCGGACGTCGAGCCCGGCGACCCCGTGGTGCTGATCGGCAGCGACGGCGGGGAGTCGATCCGGGTCGAGGAGTGGGCGCGGCTGTCCGAGACGATCAACTACGAGATCGTCACCGACATCGCGCCTCGGCGAAGGAGAGTGGAGCACGTCGTTCGCGACGCTTGACGAGATCCGGGCCGCCACGCCGCTTCCCGGTTCCTGGCTGGTGGGCGGGAGCGTGCGCGACCTGCTGCTCGGCGCGGCCGGTGACCGACGTCGACCTGGTCGTGGATGACGATGCGGAGGGTGCCGCGCGGTCGCTCGGCAAGCAGTTGCGGGCCGTCGTCTTCCCGCTCAGCGAGCGCCATGGCGCCTGGCGCGTGATGGGCGGCGGCCGCACGGTCGACATCACCGCCTCGCGAGGCAGCCTCGTCGACGACCTCGGGATGCGGGACTTCACGGTCAACGCGATTGCGATCCCGCTCGACGGCGGTGAGCCGCTCGATCCCTTCGAGGGGCGCCGCGATCTCGACCGGCGCCTGCTGCGGACGGTCTCCGGCGCCGTCTTCGACGACGACCCGCTACGCCTGCTGCGGCTGGTGCGGATCAGCCGCGAGGTCGACCTCGAGATCGACCCCGACGCCGCCGATCTGGCTCGCTCGAAGGCGTCGCTGGCCGATCGCCCCTCTGGTGAGCGGATCTTCATGGAGATGCGCCGGCTGCTGGCTTGCGACGACCCGGCCGATGGGATCCGGCTGCTGGAGCAGCTGGGCCTGCTCGCCGTTGTCCTCCCGGAGCTGGCGACCCTCCGGGGCGTGCCGCAGAATCCCCATCACCACCTGGACGTGCTTGACCACACCCTGCTCGTTCTGGATGGAGCCGCCGACATCGCCGACCACCCCGGGTTCTACCTGCCCGCGCACGAGGCGATGCTGACCGACCGGCTGAGGCGCGTCGTCGGTGACGACATCACGGCCGGCCACGCGCTGCGCATGGCGGCGCTGTTCCACGACGTCGGCAAGCCGCTGACGCGCACCGAGCGCGAGCCTGGGTGGCACGGCTTCAAGGGCCATGACACGGTCGGCGCTGAGCTGACCGCGACAGTGATGCGGCGGTGGAAGACGTCGACCTCGCTGCGCCGGTTCTGCTCGGTGCTGGTGCGCGAGCATCTGCGCCTGGGGTTCACGATCCCCCGCCGGCCGCTCGACCGGCGGGCGGCCCACGTCTACCGCCGGGCCACCGACCCGTGGTCGGTCGAGAGCGTGCTGCTGTCGCTGGCCGACCGGCTGGCGACTCGTGGGCTGCGGGCGCGGCCCCGCCACCTGCGCGTTCACCACCAGACGGCGGACGAGATGCTGACCCTGCTCGAAGAGCTGCGCCGCGATACGCGCCCGCCGCTGCTTCGCGGCGACGAGATCGCCCGCGTGACGGGCGCGTCGGGCAGCGCCATCGCCGAGCTGGTCGAGGCGCTGGCCGAGGAGCAGGCCGCCGGAACGGTCACCACCGCCGAGCAGGCGGAGCGGTTCGTCGTCGAGCATGCGGCGGCCACCGCGCCGGCGCAGGGGGCGGGGCGGTGACCGAGGAGACGCGGTTCGACCGAACCGCCGAGCGCTACGCCGCCCACTCGGCCGAGCGCGACTGGGAGCCGTTCATCGCCATCTGCAAGCCGCAGCCGGGAGATCGCGCGCTGGACGTCGGCGCCGGGCCGGGATTTCTGTCCGGAGCCTTGCGAGACCGGGTCGCCGAGGCGGTCGCGCTGGAGCCCTCGCAGGCGATGCTCTCCCATGCGCCGGAGGGGGTGAAGGCTGTCGTCGGCAGCGCCCTTGACATGCCGTTCGCGGATGCGTCGTTCGACCTTGTCACCTGCGTCAACTCGCTGCACCACCTGCCCGATCCGCATGCCGCGCTGCGGGAGATCGCCCGCGTGCTCGCGCCCGGCGGGCGGTTCGCGATCCAGGACTACCTGCGGGATCCTGACCCGGTCGAGGCCGAGCGTTGGGACGCCATCGAGCGGGTGCGTGACCCCGGCCATGGGCGGCTGCCGGCAGAGGGCGAGGTGGCCGAGGTGCTGGCGCCGTTTGGGATCGTGCCGGCCGAGCAGGTGGAGCGGCCCTCGTCCTGGGAGACGGCTGCCTGGAACGACATTGCCGGGCTCGACCCTGAGACCGCCGAGCACATCCACGGGTTGATCGGAGCCGACAGCTTCACGCTGCGCATGTGGCGGGCGCGCTTCGAGCGCACCGACTGAGGAACTGGTGTCCTAGGCCGCTGCGGCCGTGGCGTCGCGCTCCCCGTGCGCCTCGACCGTCCGCATGAGCTCGGCAAGCTTGCACTCGAGCTCGTGCGGGGTCCGCACGGGGTAGCCGGTCTGCCACTGGCCGCTGATCTCGGTCAGGCGAACGCAGTACATCAGCGTCTGGATGTCACGCCGGTCAAGCATCGATACCGTCCTCGACGTTCGACAGGACCTCCGTCATCCCCTGCATGCGGTATTTGTGCAACCCGTGTCACGGTACCGGAGGGGTCGGCGGACCGAGACGGTATAGTGGCCACCGCAGTGATCAAGGTTCTCGCCGCAGCACTCATCGGGACGGTGGTCGGGATCGCCGTGATGGTGGTGGTTATCGCCATCAGCACCTCCTCCAGCAACGATTCCTCGAGCCTCGGGCTGTCGCTGTCCCAGCCGGTCGCCACCACGACCAGCACGCCCACCTCGCAGCCGTCTTCGGGCGGCTCCTCGACCGGTGGCGGCGGCAACACCGCGCTGATCGCGCAGGGCAAGAGTCTCTTCTCGTCCAACGGATGCAACAGCTGCCATACGCTGGCCGCCGCAGGCGCCACGGGTACCATCGGCCCCGACCTGGACAAGCAGCTCACGTCCGACGCGCAGGCGGCCGGGGTTCCGCTTGACCAGTTTGTCAAGGAATCGATCACCGACCCCAACAAGTACATCGCCAAGGGGTACAGCCAGGGCATCATGCCGACCACGTTCGGCTCGCTGTCGCCGGCCGACGTCGATGCACTGGTCGCGGTGATCACCTCGGGCCAGCAGTAGAGCCGCGAACCGGGGTTTCCCTCTGGTAGCGTGGTCGGCGTGAGCGCGACCGCCGAATCGACCGCCGTCAGCTCGGGTGCCACGCTGCTGGTGCGCGCGCTCGAGGCCCACGGGGTCGAGGTGGTGTTCGGGATTCCCGGGCAGCACGCCCTCAGCCTGTGGGACGCGCTGGACGCCTCGCCGATTCGCACGGTGGTGGTGCGCCACGAGCAGGCGGCCGCCTTCGCCGCCGTCGGCTACGCCCGCACCAGCGACCGGGTCGGCGTCTGCATCACCAGCACCGGGCCCGGCGCGTTCAACACGTTTGCGGGGCTGGGCGAGGCGGACGCCTCCAACCTGCGGGTGCTGCACATCACGACTCAGGTGCCCAGCGACGCCGGCGAGCGCGGCTGGATGCACGAGTCGGTCGGCCAGTCGGCCGCGTTCGCTGCGATCACCCGCCACCATGCGCAGCCGCGGACGCCGCGGGCGCTGGCTGCCGCCGTCGACGAGGCGCTGACCGCCATCACGACCCGGCCGGGGCCGGCGATGATCGAGGCGCTGACGACCGTTCTGACGGCTCCAGCCGATCAGGCGGACGCCGGCCGCGTGACGCCGATCGCGCTGCCCGCGCCGGACGCCGCAGCCGTGGCCCGCGTCGCTCAGCTGACGGCCGCAGCGCAGGCGCCGCTGATCTTTGCCGGCGGCGGCTGCCGGACTGCAGCCGACCGGGTGGTCGCACTGGCCGAGGCGCTGGACGCCCCGGTCGTGACCAGCTTCAACGGCAAGGGCGTGATGCCCGCCGACCACCCGCTGCACGCAGGCTCGTCGGATGAGGAGCCCGCCGTGCGGCGGCTGATCGAGAGCTCCGATCTGTGCCTGGCGCTGGGTACCCGGTTCGCCGAGGAGTACACCTGCCACTGGACGGTGCGGTTTCCGTCGAAGCTGGTCCAGGTCGACCTCAATCCCGAGCGGATCGGCCGTAACTATCCCGTCGCCGAGGGCCTGGTGGCGGACGTCGGCGCCTTCTGTGACGCCCTGCTGGCGCACGCGCCGACGGCGGGCGCGCGGGACGGCGGCGCCGCGGCGCGTGCCGCCCTGGCCGGCCGCGCATCGGAGGTGGCGGCACACGGCTTCGAGCTCGAGCGCGGCCTGCTGTCCGAGCTCGAGGGCGCGCTGCCCGACGGCGCCATCGTGGTGTCGGACATGACCATCCTCGGCTACTGGGGCGTGCTCTACCTCGACGCCACCCGGCCCGGTGGGTTCGCCTATCCGATGGCGGGCGCGCTGGGATCCGGCATCCCCTCGGCGCTGGGGGCCGTGGCGGCGAATCCCGACGTTCCGACCGTCGTCCTGATCGGCGATGGTGGGTTCCTGATGGGCGGGCACGAGCTCGCCACCGCGCGCCAGAACGGCCTGAACATGGTCGTCGTGCTGGTCAACGACTCCAGCTACGGCGTGCTCAAGAACTACCAGATGGCGGCGTATGGCCGTACGACAGCGGTCGACCTCGAGTCGCCCGACTTCCGGCTGCTGGCCGAGGGCTACGGCGTTCGCTACCGGCGATCTCCGGCTCCGGCGACCTGGCCGGCGCCCTGTCGGATGCCTACGCCGCGCTGCCGGGCGCGACAACGCTGATCGAGCTGCAGACGGCGCTGGAGGCTCCGCCGCAGTCGATCTGACGCCCGGCAGGGCAGCGATCTGCGACGATCCGGGAATGAAGACCGAGCCCCGCACCGACTACTCGATGACCGCCGGCGAGGCGCTGCCGATCGCCGTTCGCGCCGAGGGCTGCTGGATCGAGGATTCCGAGGGCCGCCGCTACCTCGACGCCTGCGGCGGCGCGATGGTGATGCTGCTCGGGCACAACCACCCACGGGTGATCGAGGCGCTCAATGCGCAGTCGCGCGAGCTGTCGTTCATCTACCGCTTCTCGTTCCGCAACGAGCCGATGCTGGAGCTTGCGGAGCGGATCGCCGAGATCGCGCCCGGCGAGCTCGAGTGGTGCTTCTTCAACTCGTCTGGCTCGGAGGCGAACGAGTCGGCCATGCATCTCTCGGTGCTCTACTGGGAGCTGATGGGCAAGCCCGGGAAGACCGAGTTCCTGTCGCGGGCGACGTCGTACCACGGCTCGACCCTGGGCGCCCTGTCGCTGTCGGGCTCGCGCTGGCGCGCGCCGTTCGAGTCGCTGCTGCACAAGTACGCCGCGGTGCCCAACTCGACGACGGCCGAGGAGGGTGCGGCCGAGCTGGAGGCCGCCATCATGTCGCGCGGCGCCGACCACGTGGCGGCGTTCATGATCGAGCCGGTGACCGGCTCGTCGGGGGCGGCTGTCGACCTGCCCGACGGCTACCTGGCCGCCGTCCGCGAGGTGTGCGACCGCCACGAAGTGCTGCTGGTCGCCGACGAGATCGTCAGCGGCTTCGGCCGCACCGGGCAGTGGTTTGCGGTTCAGCACCACGGCGCGACGCCGGACATCATCACGTTCGGCAAGGCGATCGGCGCCGGCGTGCTGCCGCTGTCGGGGATGATCGCCAGCCGCCCGATCCGCGAGGTGGTGGGGACATCGCCGACCGGCTTCTCGTACGGGCACACGTTCTCCGGCTACCCGCTCGGGTGCGCCGTCGGATGCGCCGTGCTGGACGTGATCGAGCAGGAAGGGCTGCTCGAGGAGGCGCGCCGCAAGGGAGCGCGGCTGCGGGCCGGGCTGGACCAGATCGCCGGCCGCCATCCGTCCGTCCGCGCGCTGCGAGGTCGGGGGATGCTGCAGGGCATGGAGCTGCAGGACCCGGCGACCGGCGACCGCTTCGACGCCTCGCGCAAGGCGTCCTACAAGCTGTCCGGCCTGGCGCGCGAGCGCGACCTGATGATCTACTCGTGCCCGACGCCGGTGCTGAACCGGATGATGGACGCGGTGCTGCTGGCGCCGCCGCTGATCATCACCGACGACGAGCTGGACACGGTGCTCGAGCGCCTGGACGACGCGTTCGGCGCGTTCGAATCCGTTCTTTAGAAACCGACGCTCGGGTGTAAACTCACGCGCGTGAGCGACACCGTCATGCTCGGCACGATGGTCGCGATGCACATCCCAGGCATCTGCCTGCTGGTCGTCATCATCCGGAACCTGCGCAACGTGGATCCGCCGAGCTGGGGGAACGGGCCGAACGGCGGCCCCGGCGTGCCACCTGAGCCGCAGCCCACGCCCTGGCGCTGGTCGGCGCGGCCGCGGCCGCCTCGGGCTCGGCAGCCGTTGCGGGTCCGAGCCCGCGTCACCCGGTGACGGTGGTCGCGGGGCCAGGCGCCGCCGAGCTGCGCGGCGCGCTGGTCGAGGCCGCCGAGTGGGTGTCGGAGTATCTGGCGACGGTGGCCGAGCGCCCGGTGGTGGCGCAGGTCGAGCCCGGTGCGCTGCTGGCAGCGCTGCCCGAGCACGCGCCGGAGCAGGGCGAGCCGCTGGAAGCGGTGATCGGCGACCTCGATACGCTGATCCTGCCCGGCATCACGCACTGGAACCATCCGGCCTTCTTCGCCTACTTCGGGATCAGCGGCTCGGGGCCCGGAATCGTCGGCGAGCTGATCGCCTCGGCGCTGAACGTGAACGCGATGCTGTGGCGCACGTCGCCCGCGGCGACCGAGCTCGAGCAGCGGACACTGGCCTGGGTGCTGGAGCTGCTCGGGCTGCCGGCGGGATGGTTCGGCCAGATCACCGACACGGCGTCGAGCTCCACGTTCTACGCGCTGGCGGCTGCCCGCGAAGCGCTCGGGCTGGAGATCCGGAAGCGCGGGATGGCGGGCCGGAGCGACCTGCCGGCGCTGGTCGCCTACACGTCTGCCGAGGCCCACTCGTCGGTCGATAAGGCGTGTATCGCGCTCGGCCTGGGCACCGAGAACGTCCGCAAGATCGCCACGGACGACGCCTTCGCCATGCGCGCCGACCTGCTGGAGCAGGCGATCGCGGCCGACGTGGAGGCAGGCCGGCGGCCGATGGCCGTGATCGCGACGGTGGGGACGACCTCGACCACAAGCGTCGACCCCGTGCCGGAGATCGCCGACGTCTGTGCCCGTCACGGGATCTGGCTCCACGTCGACGCCGCCTACGGTGGAGCCGCAGGACTGCTGCCGACGCACCGCCACCTGCTCGCCGGCTGCGAGCGCGCCGACTCCCTGGTGTTCAACCCACACAAGTGGCTGCTGACCCCGGTCGACTGCTCGCTGCTCTACACCTCGCGCCCCGACGCGCTCCGCGACGCCTTCTCGGTGGTGCCGTTCTACCTGACCACCACCGAGCAGGACGTGGTCAACCTGATGGACTACGGCCTGGCACTGGGCCGCCGGTTCCGGGCGCTGAAGCTGTGGTTCGTGCTCCGCGCCTACGGCGCCGACGGGCTGCGCCGGATCATCGGTGGTCACGTCGAGATGGCGTCCGAGCTGGCGTCCTGGATCGACGCCGAGCCTGGCTGGGAGCGACTCGCGCCAACGCCGCTCTCGACGGTCTGCTTCCGCTGCCACCCCGAGGGCGTGGACGACGAGGCCGAGCTGGAGCGGCTGAACACCGAGCTGGTCGAGGGCATCAACCGCAGCGGCGAGGCGTTCGTCTCGCACACCCGGGTCGGCGACCGCTACGCGATCAGGATGGCGATCGGCAACATGGGCACCCAGCGCGAGCACGTGGAGCGCGCCTGGGACCTGCTGCGGGCATAGCGCACGGGACAGGCACAGCTTTGTAACGCGGACCGTTCGGGGTCAGACCCCCGTCGAAACGGGTCACAGGAGTGTGACGGCGGGCGTTGCAGTTCTTAGACCGAGGCGGGGAGGCCGTTCCGCCCGACCACGATCGCGACGCCGTTCTTGACGGCCGTCTGCGGCACCCCGGTGGCCACGGCGGCCGGCTCGAACCCGACCTTCAACCGCTTGGCGATGAGCTTGGCGTCGTCCCGGTGCCCGCCGGTGAACACCACCACCGTGTACTTCGTCGCAGTCCCGGCGTTGCCGGTCGCGCCGACCGTGAAGCCGGCGGACTGCAGCGTCGAGGCGGCAGTGGAAGCGGCGCTGGCCCCGCCGTAGCCGTTGAGCACGTCCACCGTCACCTTCTGCCACGGGGCCTGTGTCGGCGTGGTCCCGGTGCTGGTGCTCGTACCTCCGCCGCCCGTCGTCCCGCCCTGGCCGGCGGTGGTCGCGGGGGGCGAGCCGGCCGACGTCGTGCTGTTGCGAACGGCGGACAGCGCCCAGAACATCCCCAGCAGCGCGATGGCGAGGCCGATCAGCGTCAGAACGCGGGGAATGATCGACCCGCGACCGCGCAGGGGTATACCGTGCGACTCGAGCCGCCGCGTAAACCAGTCGTCGAGATGGTCGCCCTCGTCGCCGGTTGATCCCTGATCCCGTGTTTCCACGCCCGCCACTTGAGCGGAAACGATAGCGCCGCTCGGCACTACCATCCCGCCAATCATGCTGCAAAGCGGTCGATTCCTGGGTCACCGACGGAGACGTTTCGGCCGTTGCTGCGGCCGTCGTCACCGCCGACGGAGTGACCGATCTGCGCACCGCCGGGGCGGCCGGCGAGCGTTCGCTGTTCGCGCTTGCGTCGGTGTCCAAGCCGCTGGTGGCGCTGGCTGCGCTGGTGGCCGTCGAGGAGCATGCGATCGACCTCGACCAGCCGGTCGCCGACGTGCTGGAAGGCTACGGCGCCTCGGGCCGTGCCGAGATCACGCCCCGGCACCTGCTCTCGCACGCCTCCGGGCTGCCCGAGTCGGTGCGCGGTGTCAGCCCGCTCGAGGTCATCCCCGAGTACCCGACCGGGACCCGCCGCGTCTACTCCAACGAGGGCTTCCACGTCCTCGGCGAGCTGCTCACCGCCGCGACCGGGATCGGCTACGCGGAGTACGTGACGGAGGCGGTGCTGGAGCCGCTGGCAGGCCGACGCGTTCCTGCCGCTCCCCGAGGCGGAGTACGGCCGCGCGCTCGAGGTTGCCGATCCCGGGCTGGCCGCTCCCGGAGTCCCGCTCTTCAACTCCCCGGCCTGGCGTCGGCGCGGGAGCGCGGCCGGCGGTGTGTTTGCGACCGTCGGCGGTGTCGCCCGGATCGTCCAGCTCGTGCTTCAGCGGGGCGCTCCGCTGCTGTCGGCCGAGACGGTCGAGGACCTCGCGCGGGTGCAGTTCGCCGGGATTCCCGGCGGCATCGAGTCGTTCCCCAGGCTGCACTGCCCCGACTGGGGCCTGGGCCTCAACATCCGCGGCACCGGGAGCCCGCACTGGCTCGGCGACGCGGTCTCGCCGCAGACCCTCAGCCACTTCGGCGCCTCCGGCACCCTGATCTGGATCGACCCAGTCGCCGGGCGCGGCCTCGTCTGCCTCGCCAACCGGGGGACGTACTCGGGCTGGATGCTCCGACAGGGCCGCTGGCTCGACCTGACGGCGGAGGTGGCCGGTGCGCCGGGCTGACTGGAGGTACTGTCCGCGCTGCGCCTCCGCCCTGGCCTTCGGCGCGGTTGCGGGCGAGCCCGACGAGGTGCTGCACTGCCCGGCGTGCGGACTGGTGCTGTACGACAACCCGGCGCCGACCGCCAGCGCACTGGTGCTGCACGACGGCCGGCTGCTCCTCACCCGCCGCGCCCGCGACCCGTACGCCGGCATGTGGGACGTGCCCGGCGGCTTCGTCGAGCCGCTCGAGGACCCTGCCGACGCGGTCCGCCGCGAGCTGCTCGAGGAGACCGGGCTCGAGCTCGAGCTGGGCGGTCTCTTCGGCATCTACTGCGACGTCTACGGGGAGGATGGCGTGGCCACGCTCAACCTGTTCTACCTGGCGCGCGTCACCGGCGGCATCGAGCGGCCGGCCGACGACGTGTCCGAGATCGGCTGGTTTTCGGCCTCGGCGCTCCCCGCACCCGACCAGATCGCCTTCCAGAACGGCCGTGAGGCGATCGCAGAACTGGTCGCCGGCGGTCTCCTGATCTGAGCTGCCGTGAACGCAAACCGCTGATTTCCAGCAGGTTCGCCCCGTGAGGCCGCTCGTGATCTTGCGCTTGCGTGAAGAATTGTGCGGAAGTCGTAAAGTCGCCGCCTTTTGCGACCGATTACTCGACCAACAGGCTCCGGGGGGTCCCCGATCCCGAAGGGCGAGACGTCGATCCGGACACGGCCCGTCCGGAGGAAGACCGACATGGACGAGTTGCACGACAAGCACGTGGAAATCGACGAGCGGTGGCTGTCCGAGTGGTTTGAGTTTGGATTTGCCGAGCTGTCCAGCTATCTGGCCAAGCACGCCGCGTTCGACGACTACTGCCATCGTCACGAACTGGACTAGCTGATCACGGCATAGCCCACTTCCGCTCGCACGATCTCCGGCGCCCGACACGGGCGGCGGGTGGTCGTCCCGTGCGCGCCGCCGCGTAGAATCCGCGGCGTGCCGGCGTTCTCCCCCGTCGAAAAACAGCCTGACCACGTCGCCCTCGAGCACCGTACGCTCGAACGCTGGGCGGCGGAGCAGACCTTCCACGCCCTGCAGGAGCAGAATCGCGGCGGCGAGCCGTTCTCGTTCTTCGACGGCCCGATCACCGCCAACAACCCGATGGGCGTGCACCACGCGTGGGGCCGCACGCTGAAGGACCTGTGGCAGCGCTACCACGCCATGCTCGGCTGTGACGGGCGCTACCAGAACGGGTTCGACTGCCAGGGCCTGTGGGTCGAGGTCGAGGTCGAGAAAGCGCTGGGCCTGAACTCCAAGGGCGAGATCGAGGAGTACGGGCTGGGCCGCTTCGCCCGCGCCTGCCGCGACCGCGTCGCCAAGTACGCGCAGGTGCAGACCGACCAGTCGCTGAGGCTGGGCCAGTGGATGGACTGGGACCGCAGCTACTTCACGATGACCGACACGAACATCTCGTACATCTGGGGGTTCCTGAAGATCTGCCAGGAGCGGAACTGGCTGTACAAGGGGCACCGCTCGATGCCGTGGTGCCCGCGCTGCGGCACCTCGCTCTCCCAGCACGAGCTGATCGACAGCTACAAGGACATCACCCACCCGTCGCTGTTCGTGCGCTTCCCGCTGATCGGGCGCGAGCACGAGTACCTGGCGGTGTGGACGACGACGCCGTGGACGCTGCCGGCCAACGTCGCGGCGGCGGTGCTCCCCGACGCCGACTACGACCGGGTTGAGACGGCTGCGGGAATCGCCTACGTGGCCGCCTCACGGCGGGAGCACGTGCCGATCAGGGGCAAGGTGCTGGGCACGGTCAAGGGCACCGACCTGGTGGGTCTCACCTACCAGGGGCCGTTCGACGAGGTCGAGGCGCAGCAGGGAGTCGAGCACCGGGTGGTGGCGTGGGAGGACGTGTCGCTGGACGAGGGCACGGGGATCGTCCACATCGCGCCCGGCTGCGGCGCCGAGGACTTCGAGCTGGGACAGCGCGAGGGGCTCGCCACGCTCGTCCCGGTCGACGAGTCGGGCGCCTTCTACCACGGGTTCGGGTGGCTGCACGGCGTGCACACCTCCGACGCCGCCCAGCGGATCGTCGAGGAGCTGGGCCAGAAGGGGCGGCTGGTCGACGCCGGCGAGCTGACCCACCGCTATCCCGTCTGCTGGCGCTGCGGGACGGAGCTGATCTACCGGCTGGTCGACGAGTGGTTCATCAGCTGCGAGGAGGTGCGCCAGCCGATGATCGACGCCGCCCGCGGCGTGGAGTGGACACCTCCGCAGTACGGCAAGCGGATGGAGGACTGGCTCCGCAACATGGACGACTGGTGCATCAGCCGCAAGCGCTACTGGGGCCTGCCGCTGCCGTTCTACTTCTGCGAGTCCGGCCACATGACGGTGATCGGGTCGCAGGAGGAGCTGGCCGAGCGGGCGCTGCGCGGAATGGACGGCCTGGAGGAGCTGCACCGGCCCTGGATCGACGACGTCGTCATCGCCTGCCCGGAGTGCAACGGCGAGGCGCACCGCCTCCCTGAGGTCGGCGACTGCTGGCTGGATGCCGGGATCGTGCCGTTCTCGACGCTGGGCTGGCACAACCCGGAGCGCATCCCCGAGGGCTACGGCACCGGCGCCGGTAAGGGGCTGACCGTGGCCGACCTGCCCTCGCACGCCGACTGGGAGCGCTGGTTCCCAGCCGACTGGGTGACCGAGATGCGCGAGCAGATCCGGCTCTGGTTCTACTCGATGCTGTTCATGTCGGTGGCCCTGGTGGGCGAGTCGCCCTACCGGCGCGTGCTGACGCACGAGAAGGTCAACGACGAGACCGGCCGCCCGATGCACAAGTCGTGGGGCAACGCGATCTGGTTCGACGACGCGGTCGAGGAGATGGGCGCCGACGTCATGCGCTGGATGTACGCAGGCCAGACGCCGGCGCAGAACCTGAACTTCGGCTACGGGCCGGCGACCGAGGTCAAGCGGCGGCTGCTGAAGCTCTGGAACTCATACGCCTTCTTCGTGCTCTACGCGAACATCGACGGGTTCACGCCGTCCTACGCGATCCTGACCGCCGGGCCGACAACCGCCCGCGAGTCCGACCGCTGGATGGTGGCGGTCACCCAGCAGCTGGTGGTCGAGTCGCGGGCCGCACTCGACGCCTACGACTCGCCGCGCCTGGTGCGGGCCTTCGAGCGGTTCATGGACGACCTGTCCAACTGGTACGTGCGGATCTCCCGCGACCGGTTCTGGCGGTCACGCGACGACGACGACAAGCGGGCCGCCCACGAGACACTCTGGTACACGCTGGTGCAGGCATCGCGCTGCATCGCGCCGGTGATGCCGTTCCTTGCTGACGAGCTGTGGCAGAACCTCGTCCGCGGCGCGTGCCCGGACGCGCCGCCGAGCGTGCATCTCGGCGGTTACCCGGCGGAGCATCCGATGCTGCGAAACGAGGAGCTGTTGGCCGAGATGGAGACGGTGCGCTCGGTGGTCGAGCTGGGCCGGATCGCCCGCGAGCGGGCGGGGGTGAAGCTCCGCCAGCCGCTTCAGTCGGTAACGGTCGCGACGGATAACCCTGGGCGTCGCGACGTGGTCGGTCGGCACGCCGAGCTGATCGCAGCCGAGCTGGGGGTGAAGGAGGTGCGCATCGCGACCTCCGCCGAGGAGTTCGCCGAGGTCGACGTGATGCCGATCCTGCCCGTGCTGGGACCGCGCTACGGCCGCGATCTTGCGATGATCCGCGGGCTGCTGCGCGAGGGGGCGTTCCGGGTCGCGGACGACACGGTGGTGGTCGGGGACGGCGCCTGGACGCTCGAGCCCGGGGAGTTCGAGCTGCACACGCGGCCGCGCGAGGGGTACGCGGTCGAAGGCGGCGGCGGCTTCGCGGTCGCGCTCGACACCGAGATCACGCCGGAGCTGGAGCTGGAAGGCGCAGCCCGGGACGTGATCCGGCGGATCAACCTGTTGCGGCAGGAGACCGGTCTCGCAGTCACCGACCGGATCCGGCTCACCTACCCCGAGGCGGACGGTCTCAGCGGTGAGGCGTTCAGGCGCCACGCCGACTGGATCGCGGCCGAGACCCTGGCCGTGGCCGTCGAGCCCGGGCGGGAGCTGGCGATCACGCGAGTCGACGAGTAGAGCCTTGCCCAGCGGCGACGAACCGTTCCCGGTACCGCCCCGCTTCACCGACCTGCTCACCGCGCTGCTGGAGTACGCCCGCCATGCGCTGGGCGCCGATCACGTGCTGCTCAGCGAGTGGTCGGCCGATACCGACATCCTGACCACGCTGGGCGTCAGCGGCGACCTCACCGATCCAATGGTGCGGACGGTGGGGCTCCGGGTCCACAACTCCGAGTACATCGTCGACGGCGGCGAGTCGAATACCCGGCAGGCGTTTCGCACACAGCGCCCGGCGGTGCTCCGCCGCGACGATCCTGCCCTGACCCGGCGGCTGTACGGCTACCTCGACCAGATCGGCGCCGCGGTGGAGGTCATCGTCCCGGTGCTCGAGAGCGCCGGTGGTGGCTGGCTGATGGAGGTCTACTTCCGCACCCCCGGACCGATCGAGCCGGAGCAGCTCGACGCCGCCATGCGCTTCGGGGCGCTGGCCGGCGCCGTTGTCTCGAGGGATGCCGTGACCGCCGCGCTCGAGCGGTCGGAGGCGCTCTACCGCGGTCTGGTCGAGCAGCTCCCGGCGCACGTGTTCCAGCGCCGTCCCGACGGGAAGCTGGTGCTGGCCGGGCCGTGGCTGGCGCGCTGGCTCGGCTACGACCCTGACTCCTGGGTGGTCGGTGACGACACGCGGTGGAACGAGGTTCTTCACGAGGACGACCGCGAGCGGGTGCTGACCGGCTATGCCGCCGCCCTCGCCGAGGGGGAGCCGTTCGCCGACGAGTACCGGATGCGCCGCATCGACGGCGCCGTCGTCTGGCTACGTGAGGTCGATGTGCCGATCCGCGACTCCCACGGCCGGGTGGTCACCCGGCAGGGCGTCGTGTTCGACGTCACCGACCTGGTGACGACGCGCAGCGAGCTGGCCCGTCGCGCCCGCCAGCACGAGGTGGTCTCGAAGCTCGGGCTGCGTGCGCTGCAGGGCGATGAGTGGCACGCGACGGCCGTCAACGCGGTGCGTGAGGTGGCGGCGGTGCTCGACGCCGAGCTGACCGTGGCCCTCGACCTGACCGTCGACGGACTCGTCCCGGTCGCCGGCGCGGTGGTCGGTTCGCCTGAACGGCTCGCAACACTCGACCTGTCGCCCGAGTCCGACCTGATGAGTGCCTTCACCAACGACGACGCGGTCGTGATGGAAGGCGGGCCGCCGGGTTCGATGAGCGGGGTGATGGCCAAGATCGCGGCGCTTGGCATCAACTTTGGCGTCCTCATCGCATGCACCGACCACGCGCAGCCGATCACGCGCGACGACGCGCACTTCGTGCAGTCGACCGCCAACGTCCTGGCGGCGGCCGCGGCCCGCGGCCGCGTCGCTCTGCAGCTCAGTCACAGCGAGCAGCAGCGGCGGGAGGTGTTCGCCCAGCTCCTGCGGGCGGCCGACGAGGAGCGGCGCCGGGTCGCGATGGAGCTCCACGACGACACCATCCAGGTGATGACGGCTGCGCTGATCTCGCTCGACCGCCAGCGGAACGCCGAGGCGATGGGCGACGGTCGGCGGTCGACCGAGGCTGCCATGGCGGTGCGCGAGTCGCTGGCCGCCGCCGTCGAACGGACGCGCAGGCTGAGCTTCGAGCTGGTGCCGCCGCTGCTGGAGGTGAACGGGCTGGAGGCCGCCGTGTCAGATCTCCTGGCGGTGGTGGCCGCCGACGCCGGGTTTGCGTTCGAAGTCTCGGCGGAGGTCGCCCGCCACTCGTTCGCCGTGGAGGCGCTCGCTTACCGCACGATCCAGGAGCTGCTCTCGAACGTCCGCCGGCATGCGCATGCCGCCAACGTGCGTGTGCGGCTCGCCGACGTCGACGGCGTGATGGAGGGGGAGGTCGCCGACGACGGCGTCGGCTTCGACCCGCTGGCGCTTGGAGACCGTCCCGCCAGCGCCCTGCACTTCGGGCTCGACGCCGCGGCGGAGCGAGTGCGGCTGGCGGGCGGTGCGTTCCGGTTCGAGTCCCGGCCCGGCGGCGGAACGCGGATCGCCTTCACGATCCCGCTGGAGCCGGTACCGGCGGTGGTGTAGAAGCGCGTACGGGCTTCTCAGGCGGCTGAGGCGGTGAGCCGCTCGCGCAGCTCGACCTGGCGGACGAGGTCGGTCACAACCTCCGTCAGCTGCTCGAGCTGGTCGGCGTCGGCCAGCAGGCCGTCGGCGTCGATCCGCTCGTGTGCGTGACCGATCGCGAGCTCGCCCTCGGTCACCCGGGCTCCCAGGGAGCCAAGCACCTTGCGCAGCTCGGCCTGGGCCCAAACCGCGCCGAACGCCCCGGTGCTGGCCCCGACCACTGCGGTCGGCTTGTTGCGCAACGGGTTCTCGTTCATCGGGCGCGACACCCAGTCCAGCGCGTTCTTCAGCTGGCCGGGGATCGACGAGTTGTACTCGGGCGTCGAGAACAGCACCGCGTCGGCCTGCTCTATCGCCCGCCGCAGCGCTGCGACCGGCTCGGGATGCCCGTCGACGTCATCGTCCTGGTCGTAGGGAGGGATCGCCTTCAGCGCCTCCGGGTCCCACAGCTCCAGGCGGACGCCGCCCGGCAGCAGCCGGGCGGCGTTCCGCAGAATCGCGGTGTTGTGAGAATCTCGGCGGAGGCTTCCGGAGATCCCCAGGATCGTCCGCGCAGGGTGGGTCATGCCTTCACCAGGTACAGCTCGGCGCTGAGGGCGACCTCGTTGGCGAGCGCCTGCTTGCCGGTCGGCAGCGGCATGTTCCAGTTGATGCCGTAGTCGGTGCGGTCGACCTCGCCGGCGAGCGTCAGGCCGATCCGCTGGTTGCCGTGTGCATCCTCGATCGGATCGGTCAGCGTTCCGGTGAGGGTGATCGGGTTGGTGGCGCCGCGCATGGTCAGCTGTCCCTCGACCTCGACCTGCTCGCCGGTGCGGCGGATGGTGTCGGCGTTGAAGGAGAGCGTGGGGTTGCGCTCGGCGTCGAAGAAATCGGGCGACTGCAGGTGGCCGATCAGATTGGCGTCCTGCAGCTTGACGTCGGCGACGCTGGCCGAGCCCTCGAGCTTCGCGCTGCCGTCCTCCGCAACCTCAAGGCTGGCGGAGACGGGGGAGAACGATCCGCGGAAGGTGCCGACCAGATAGCCGACCGAGAAACCGACCTGCGAATGAACGGGGTCGAGGTTCCAGGTGCCGGTGGGAAGGGCGGTGCGGGTTTCGGTTGTGGTGCTCATCGTGTTGTGGTCCTTTCTGGGATCCGGTATACTTGACCTGTCAAGCACTCTATCACCAGGAACATGAGCAGTCAAGTATTGAGTAATCAACAATCGACGGTGTTGGCCGTGTGGGTCCGCCTACTGCGGGGCCATGCGTTCGCATCCCGCGAGATGAACAAGCAGCTGAACGACGACCACGGCATCTCGCTGAACGACTTCCAGACGCTGCTGATCCTGTCGCGGGCCGACCAGGGCATGATGCGGCGCATCGACCTGGCCGGGGAGTTGCAGCTGACCGCGAGCGGCGTCACCAAGCTGCTCGACGGGCTGCAGGCCGCCGGCTACGTCGACAAGGCCCACTGCAGCTCCGACGCGCGCGTCACCTACGCGGTGCTGACCGAGTCAGGCCGCGAGAAGCTTGCGAGCTGCACGTGCTCGCACATCGCCTCCATTCAGGACATGCTCCACGATCGCTACACCGAGGAAGAGCTGGCCACGCTGTCCGACCTTCTCGGCCGCCTTGCCGGCGACACCGGCGACGAGTCCTGCGGCCTGGGCGAGCAGCCCCCCGCGGCAGCTACGCCGTAGCCCGCCGAAGCGCGGTCGGGAGCGAGAAGTGGACGTCCTCGTCCACCAGCTCGTGTGAGGCGACGTCGGTGACGCCCAGCCCGCGGAAGTAGGCGACGACCCGCTCGACCAGCCACTCCGGCGCCGAGGCGCCGGATGTGATCCCGACCGTCTTGATGCCCTCGAGCCAGGCCGGGTCGATGTCGGTCTCGTCGTCGATCAGGTGCGACGCCACGCCGAGCTCGCGCGTCACGTCGACCAGCCGGTTGGAGTTGGAGGAGTTCTGGGAGCCGATCACCAGCACCAGGTCGACCTCTTGCGCAAGCTGCTTGACCGCGTTCTGGCGGTTCTGGGTGGCGTAGCAGATGTCGTCCTTCTTCGGCCCGACGATCGCCGGGTAGCGCTGCCGCAGCGCCGCGATGATCTCGACCGTCTCGTCGACCGAGAGCGTGGTCTGGGTGATGTAGGCGACGCGGTCGGGGTCGTCGATCTGCAGGCGGTCGATCTCCTCCACCGAGCCGATCAGCTGGATCGCCTCGGGCGCCTCGCCCATCGTGCCGACCACCTCCTCGTGGCCCTCATGCCCGACCAGCACGATGGTGTAGCCGTCGGCGGCGTACCGCTTCGCCTCGGTGTGCACCTTGGTCACCAGCGGGCAGGTGGCGTCGATCGCCCGCAGACCGCGGGTGGTGCAGTTGCGGTAGACGTCGGGAGCGACGCCGTGGGCTGACAGCACCACCACGCCGCCCTCGGGGACGTCCAGCTCGCTGTCGACGAACACGGCGCCCCGGTTGGACAGGTCGGTGACCACGTGGCCGTTGTGGACGATCTCCTTGCGGACATACACCGGCGCCCCGAAATGATCGAGCGCCCGCTCGACGGTGTCGACGGCGCGGTCGACGCCGGCGCAGTAGCCGCGGGGCGAGGCGAGGATGACCCTGGTCGGCGTCATGGTCCGTGATGGTACTGCGGCTGCCCGTTCCACGGGTCAGGCCCGGCCGCGCGCGTGAACGCGGCCGGGCTGCCGTGGGGCAGGTGCTAACCCTCTAGTGGTGGCCGAAGTCGACGGTCCAGACCGTCGCGTTCTCGGCGCCCAGGAAGTGCGGGCCGAGCGCCCGGCCGATGCCGACGCACATCGCGTTCCGCGAGAGCAGGATTGCGCGATGCTCCGGGCTGTTCAGCCACATCCGGACAACGTTGCCGGGCGAGCCGATCCCGGGGGTTCCCCAGGCCAGTGTCTCGCCCGCCCACCAGGCGCCGATCCGGATGAAGCCGGACGAGACGACCCGGTCGTAGAGCGTCTGACCGTACGGGCTGGTGTGGGCGAAGTAGTTGCCGGTGACCATGCCGTCGGCGTGCCGCTGGGCGGCCGTCCGCAGGCCGGGTGCGATGTACACCCGAGGCAGGCCGTGCGCTGCGCGAGCCCTGGTGATGGCCAGGTAGAGCTCCCACTGCGGTGTCGGACCAGTCGATGCCGTCGCGGGCGCGGCGATTGCCAGCGATGCGACGGCGGCCAGGATCAATGCGGGGACGAACCGGTTCTTCTTCATTGCCGGTTCATCGGCCGGGCGCTACCTGTGTCTTAGTGAGGACTCTGTAAAGAGAATGTGGGGTTTGCAGGCCTTTCTCTTCATCCACCGCGCGCGCCGGTCGCGAGCTTCGCGCCCCCAACACCTTCGCGGATCGCTCGCTAGCGGTTGCGCGTCTCCGGGAACCGCTGGCGGGCCAGCAGGGCGGTCGCGTCGGTGTCGGCCCACTGCTCGTCGCCGCGGGGATCGTCGCGGTGGCGGTAGTCGCGGAGCAGGCGGTAGTGCTCGAGCCGAGCGGACACTGACTGCAGCCGGCGGGCGGCGTCGGCGCGTAGGAAGTCGAGCGTGTCGTCATCGGACTGGTCGCCCAGGAGCCGTAGGTGGGGGAGGCAGAAGCCCGCGCTTGCCGCGTAGTCCTCCCGGCCAATCGTGGACTCCGCCAGGTGCGCCGCCAGGAACCCCGCCATCCGCTGCTCGCTGTCTGCTCGTTGCCCACACAGCAGACAGGGCCCGGCCTCTCGGCGGAGCAGGCCGGTGCGCTTGCCCCTGCGGCCGGTGCGACGAGGCGCGGCCAGGTCGTTGTTCAGCGCCCGGATCACCATCTCGTAGACCTCGGCCAGGTTCGCGGTCACGTCGTCGCGGCGGGCAAGCTGGTGCAGCAGCCGGGTGTGGTGGGAGCAGAAGCCGCCCGCCTCGCCGATCCGGGCGCGGACGTCGGGCTCATACTTCCCCTCGGTCAGGAACGCCATCGCCGCCTGCACGTCCTGCTGCTCGCTGCGACGGCAGAACGCGCAGCCGGGCTGGTCGAGCAGGGTGGTGACGGGGTATGCGAGGTCGGCGGCCCCGGAGCGGCGCGGCATCCGCGCAGTTTGCCAGGCGCGCGGAAGGGTAGTCTCATCGAGATGACCGAAGCCGAGCAGCGCACCGAGCCTGCGGGCACAACCGAGGAGCCGGCCGCCCAGCCGCGCCGGCCGGGGTTCTTCGGGATCCTGGTCCGCGCCGCTCGTCGCTCGATGCGCGACCACATCCCGAACCTGGCGCAGGCGATCGCGTTCAACCTGTTCCTGGCCGTTCCGTCGGGCTTGCTTGTGGCACTCGGCGTGTTCACCCTGGTGGCCGGCCCGACCGACGCCAGCTCGCTGATCTCGCATCTGCAGGGAGTTGCCCCGGAGAGTGTTGTCCGACTGCTCAACGACAGCCTGGAGCGGACGCGGGTCAGCGGCGGCGGCGAGACCATGATCGTGGTCGGCGCGTTGATTGCGCTGTGGTCGCTGACGAGCGCCATGACCACCGTCCAGTGGGCCGTCAACCTCGCCTACGAGAGCAACGTCCGCCGCTCCTTCCTGCGGGGACGGATCGTGTCGCTCGGTATGGTCGCCTGCATCCTGGTCGCGCTGGCGTTGGTGGTCGTGCTCCAGGTGTTGGGCCCGGTGATGACCGCCTGGCTGGGCCCGGCGCTGGGGATCCCGGGTGCCATCAACTGGATCTGGTGGGTCGCCCAGTGGCCGATCCTGCTCGGGGGCCTGCTGGTCGCGTTCGCCGGCATCCTCACGCTCGGCCCCGACGTCGAGGGCCGCCACCACAAGGTGTTCACGCTGGGGTCGCTGGTGGCGGCGGTGATCTGGATGCTGTCGTCGCTCGGCTTCGCCTACTACGTGGACAACATCTCGTCCTACAACAAGACGTGGGGATCGCTGGCCGGTGTGATCGTCATGCTGACCTGGCTCTGGCTGACGGGCCTGGCGCTGCTCTACGGGGCCGAGGTCAACGCCGAGACCGACCGCAGCCGCGCCGCCCTGACCCCGAAATGAGACAGGCCCGGCAATGTGCCGGGCCTGTCGTGTGCGGATGTCTCTGGTGCCGTGGCCGGTCAGCCGGCCGCGAGCGCCTTTGTCTTGATCTGATCGAACTCGGCCTGGTTGATGGCGCCCGAGTCGAGCAGCTGCTTGGCCTTCGCGATCTCGTCGGCGCTGCCGCCTCCGGCGACCGAGCGCACGTGGTCGTCGAAGTCGCTCTGCGCCGCCTTTGCCTGCGCCGCGTTGCGTTCGGCGATGCCATTCCCGTCGACCAGCATGTAGATCAGCAGCCCGACGAGCGGGAGGATGAACAGCGCTATCAGCCAGACGGCCTTCTTGCCACCCCCGATGTCGTGGCGGCGGAAGATGTCCACGATCACCCAGAACAGCATCATGAAGTACGTGATCAGGAAGAAGATTACGAGGAACGACCAGAGGATTTCACCCAAGGTGCTGGTCAGGACCATCAACGGCCTCCTTGTCGGTTCGACGCCCGCGATCGACCTGCGTACGGGCGCGTCACGATGCTCGTAGGAGCGGGGTAGCGCCGCACTCATGCCGGCACCCGGGTTCGCCGTGGGGTGCGCACCACCGCCCTTCGCCCGGCCGGTCAGTCGGGGTCGGGCAGGCGACCGCGGTAGGGCAGCGCGGGCATGCCGCGGACGCCCAGCCCTTCGACCGCGAACAGGCGACCCGCGAACGGCTGGCGCTCGAGGGCCTCGTCAGACAGGTCATTCCGGGCGCTGGTGACGAACAGTGTCGACCGGTCGGGACCGCCGAAGGCGCACGAGGTCGGCCGCTCCACCGGCATCTCGACCTCGTCGGCCAGCGATCCGTCCGGCAGGTAGCGGTGGACGGCGCCCCCGCCCCACAGGGCGACCCAGATCCCTCCGTCCTCGTCCACCGTCAGACCGTCAGGCACGATGCCCGGCGTCTCGAGCCGGACGAGCGTGCGCTGGTGGCTGATGGCGCCGGTCGGTCCGTCGAAGTCGAACGCGAAGACGCTCCCGGAGCCGCTGTCGTTGAGATACATGGTGCCGCCGTCGGGGCTCCACCCGATGCCGTTCGAGATGGTCAGCCCGGTCAGCATCGTGGTGGTGCTGCCGTCGAGCTCCAGCCGGTAGAGGCTGGCGGCGCCCGGGGTCTCGTCGTAGGCCACCGTGCCTGCCCAGAACCGCCCCTGCGGGTCGCACGCGCCGTCGTTCATGCGCACCTCCGGGTGGGCGGCGGCAGGCTGGGCCAGCTCGCGCACGGTGCCGTCCGGCGTGATCTGGAGGTACCCCTGCCCGGCAGCGACGACGTAGCCGCCGTCTTCGGCGGGCGCGACGGCGCCCACGTCGCGGTCGAGGGTGATCGTGGACAGCTTCTGAAGCGCGCCTTCGGCGTCGAGCGTGCCACGGTGCACCTGCTTGCCGAGGATGTCGACCCACAGCAGCTCCTGGCGCTCCTCGTGCCAGCGCGGCCCCTCGCTGAGCAGTCCGGGGGTGTCCGACCACGGACAGAGGCGGATGACGGTCATGCCTGCAGGTTAACCACGACCTTGATGTCGTCCGGCTCGCGGTAGAGGGCCGTGGTCCAGTCCGCCAGCGGGACGCTCCGCGTGATCAGGCCGCCGAGCCACGCAGGATCGGCCGCCGCCAGGGAGCGCGCTGCCTGATGCCAGTGGCGGCGCCCGGCGTTGACGCTGCCGAACACCACCGCGTTCTGCAGCACCATCGCCCGGTTCATCTCGGTCGCATCCACGTCGAGCGTGGGCGGCGAGGCCATGATGCCGGTCAGGCACATGATCCCGCCGCTGGTCAGCTTGCGCCCGGCGGCGTGGACGACGCTGCCGGCTCCGGTGCACTCGACGACCACGTCGGCCTCGATGTCCACGTCGGCGGCGTCGCCGGAGTGGTAGTGGGCGCCGAGCGCCTCGACCAGGTCCTGCTTCGGTCCGCCCGTTGCGTGGTCGGCGACGTGCACCTCGTACCCGCGCTGGACGCCCAGCAGCGCGGCCATCAGCCCGATCGGCCCGGCGCCGGTCACCAGCGCCCGACCGCGCACGAAGAACGCACGCTCGGAGATCCGGTCGACCTGCTCCCACGCCTTTGCCAGCACCGAGGTCGGCTCCAGCAGCACGCCCAGGTCCCCGAGGGTCGCGGGAACGCCGATCGCGTAGTCCGGCTCCAGTCGCCACAGCTCGCTCCCGTAGCCATCGCGGCCAACGATGCCGCGCTCGGTGTACATCCCGTTGCGGCACATGTCCCAATCGCCGGCGGCGCACGCGGGACACGGCACGGGATCGGGGCGGCGGACGATGCCGACCACCGGGTCGCCCGCCGAGAACCCCGAACCGGGCGGCGCCGACACGACCTCGCCCAGCCCCTCGTGGCCGAGCACGAGCCGCCGTTCGCCGTCAGGCGGAGTGCCGTAGACGCCCTCGGCGATCTCGCGGTCGGTGCCGCAGACGCCGACCAGCTGCCCGCGGACGAGCAGCGTGCCGTCCAGATCGCCTGGATCTGGTACCTCGTCGACAGCCGCCGATCCGGCTCGTCCCGGCTCCACCGTCATCGCCCGCATGAGCCGAACCGTCGCAGCCGGTGGATGATGCGTCATCATCCCAAGTGGACGAAGCCTGTCCGCTTGCGGTTCCGCATGATTCGGTCATGCCGCGAGACGAGCCGTTGCCGTTCGACGTGGTGGTGGTCGGCGCCGGTCCCGCGGGCGTGGTTGCGGCGCTGCGGGCTGCGCGGCTGGGGGCCGCGACGGCACTGGTCACGCGGGATGACTTCGGCGGCATGGCGGCGAACGACGGGCCGGTGCCGGTGCGGACGCTGGCCCAGGCGGCGCGGCTGATCCGTGAGGCGCGCCACCTACCGGCGCACGGGATCGTCACCGGGCGAGATCTCGGTCGACTACCAGCGTCTGCTCGAGCGCGTCCAGCAGGTGACGCGCGAGACGCGCGACCGGTCGCTGCTGCGCGACGAGTTGGAGGAGGCGGGCGTCGCCGTCTTCGAGCACGCCGGCACCGCCCGCTTCGTCGGCCCGACGACGATCGAAAGCGAGACGGCACCGCCGCTTCGCGGCGAGGAGATCGTGCTCTGCACGGGCGGGGTGCCGAGGCGCCTGGACGTCCCCGGCGGTGAGCTCGCCGCCACGCACAGCGACGCCTGGGGCCTGTCCGAAACGCCGGGGTCGATGATCGTGATCGGCGCCGGGGCGACCGGAGCCCAGGTCGCGTCGATCTTCAACGCCTTCGGGACGCGCGTGTGCCTGTTCGAGGCCGCCCCGCGCCTGCTGATGACCGAAGACGAGGACGTCTCGGCGGCGTTCACCGGGGCACTCCGGGAGCTGGGCATCGATGTCAGGGATGACGGCGGGACTGTCCTCGGCCTCGAGCGGTGCGACGCCGGCGTCCGGCTCAGCGTCGCCCGGGAGGGCGTCGAGAGCCACCTCGAGGCCGAGCTGGCCGTGGTGGCGATCGGGTGGCTCGCGAACACCGTCGACCTGCAGCTCGAGACGGCGGGCGTCGAGACCGATCGCCGCGGATTCGTCGCAGTCGACGACCAGATGCGGACGTCGGCGCCGCACGTGTTCGCTGCCGGTGACATCACCGGGCGGGCGATGCTCGTCCACGAGGCGATGCGTCAGGGCTACACCGCCGCCACCAACGCCGCCGGCGGCAAAGACGCCGGGCTGAACGGGGCGGTCAGCCCGGTTGGCAGCTTCACGGATCCCGAGTATGCGTCGGTGGGGATGACCGAGGCGGCGGCGCGGGAAGGGCGTGACGTGCTGGTTGCCCGCGTCGCGTTCGAGGCGATGCCGCGGCCGATCATCGACGGCCGGACGACCGGGTTCTGCAAGCTGATCGTCGATCGGGATGAACGCACCATCCTTGGCTGTCACATCGTCGGCGAGCGTGCGGTCGAGCTCGCCCAGCTGGCTGCGGTCGCCATGGAGGCGGGCATGCGAGTCGACCAGCTGGCGCGGGTGCCCTTCTCGTTCCCGACCTACGCCAATGCGCTCAGCCGCGCAGCGATCGTCGCCGCCGGTGCGATTGACCCTGACGACGCCGTCCTGCCGGGGCCGGAATGACTCCGCACCGTCCCATTTGGGCGACGGCGGGCGGGCTGTCTGGCTTCACATTTGCGTCCGAACGTGCGAGGGTGAGGCCTTGATCGTTCGGACGGAGGACGCTTGACGGACACCCCTACGCAAACACTCCCGGCAGCCGGGCGGGAGCACCGCTGGTATGCACTCGAGCCCGCGGCGGTCGCCACCGCAGTCGGGGTCGACATCGAGACCGGGCTGTCGGCGGCCGAGGCCGGCGCCCGCCTTCAGCGCAATGGGCCGAACGAGCTGCCGGCCGAGGAGCCGCCTTCCCAGCTGAAGCGGTTCCTGGCCCAGTACACCAGCTACATGCAGCTGATCCTGGTCGGGGCGGCCGTGGTGTCGCTCGCGATCTCGCAGTGGTCGACCGCCATCCTGCTGCTGACCATCACCCTGCTGAACGCCGTCGTCGGCCTGCGTCAGGAGGGAAAGGCACAGAGCGCGATGAACGCGCTCAAGTCGATGATGAAGGAGACCGCGCGTGTCCGTCGCGATGGGTCGGAGACGCGGGTCGACGCCTCGCAGCTGGTTGTGGGCGACGTCGTGTTACTGGCCGCAGGTGACCAGGTGCCGGCCGACGGCCGCATCGTCTCGGCCAGCTCGCTGCAGATCGACGAGGCTGCGCTGACCGGGGAGAGCGTGCCCGCATCGAAGGACGCCGCCACCCTGGAGGCCGACGAGCTCGGCCCGGGCGACCAGACCAACATGGCCTTCATGCACACGCCGGTCACGCACGGCAGCGCGGTCATGATCGTGACCGGCACCGGCGGCGACACCCAGGTGGGGCGGATCGCCAACATGCTGACGACCACGGTCCGCGAGGAGACGCCGCTGACGCGCCAGATGAACACGCTGACGCTCTGGATCATCGGAGCGGCGGGCCTGACCATGGTGATCATGTTCGCCCTTGGTATCCACCGGGGGCAGGCCAAGGACGCGCTCTTCATCAGCGCGGTCGCCCTCGCCATCTCGGCCATCCCGGAAGCCTTGCCTACCGTCGTCCAGGTGGTGCTCTCGATGGGCAGCCTGGAGCTGGCCAAGCAGAAGGCCATCGTCAAGGACCTGCCGTCGGTCGAAACGCTGGGGTTCACGTCGGCGATCAACTCCGACAAGACCGGCACGCTGACCATGAACCAGATGACGGCGGTCGAGGTGTTCGACGCTACCAACCGCTACACGATCACGGGCAGCGGGTACGGGCTCGAGGGCACGATCACGCATGCGGCGGGGTCGGCGGACACGATCGAGGACGCGATCCTGCCCTACGTCATCGCCAGCGACGCGCGGCTGGTCGACGGCAAGGTGGTGGGCGACCCGACCGAGGGGGCGCTGCTGGTGCTCGCGCACAAGGCCGGGCTCGACATCGACTCCACCCGCGAGTTGTTCCCACGCCTGGCAACGCTGCCGTTCGACCCCACCTACAAGCTGATGGCGACCTTCAGCACGGTGACCGACGGGTCGGGTGCCGAGCGCGTTCGCTGCCACGTGAAGGGTGCTGCGCCGGCTGTTCTGGGTCGCGTGTCATCCGCTCTGTCCGACGGCTCGAGCGTCCTCTGGGACGACAGCCTCAGAGCCCGAGCGGAGGAGAACATGCAGCGAATGGGCGAGGAGGGGCTGCGTGTCATGGCCGCCGCCTACCGCGACATCGACCCTTCGGGGTTCGACCCCTCCGGCGACCTGCTCGCCCACGTCGAGGGCCTCGAGATGACCAGCCTGGTGGCGATGGTCGACCCGCCGCGGGAGGAGTCGAAAGCCGCCGTCCAGCACGCTCAGGAGGCCCACATCCGGGTGCGCATGGTGACCGGTGACGACGTCGTCACCGGCGCAGCCATCGCGAAGCAGCTGGGTATCCCCGGCGAGGCGCTCCTGGGAGCCGACTTCGCGCGGCTGAGCGAACAGGAGCGGCTCGACCGGATCGAGGACATCGGCGTGGTCGGCCGCGTGGCCCCGGAGCACAAGGTGCTGCTCGCCGACACGCTGAAGAAGAAGGGGCACGTCGTTGCCATGACAGGAGACGGCGTCAACGACGCGCCTGCCATCAAGGCGGCGGACATCGGCATCGCGATGGGCAGCGGCACGGAGGTCGCCAAGAACGCCGGCCGGATGGTCCTGTCCGACGACAACTTCGCGACCATCGTGTACGCGGTCGAGCAGGGTCGCAAGCTGTTCGACAACCTGACGAAGTACATCCGCTTCGTCCTGCTCCTGCTGGTCGCGTTCATCCTCACATTCCTGGGTGCGAGCATCTTCAACATCGCGGCCGGCGAGCCGTTCACCTCCGCGCAGGTGCTGTGGATTCACTTTCTGGTGAATGCACCCTTCGGGATCGCGCTGGGCTTCGATCAGGAAACGCCGGGCCTGATGCGCCTGCGCCCGCGCCCGCGCGGCGAGTCGATCCTGACCAATGGGATGTTCGTCACCTGCGGTCTGGTCGGCCTCTACATGGCGGTGGCCAACCTGCTGCTGATCGAGCTCGGCCTTCACCACTACCACAGCGTGAAGATCGGGTCGTCGATGGGCGTGACGGCGTTCGCGCTGATGCTGATCGCGGCCGCCTACCACTGCCGGAGCGAGACCGGCACGATCCTGACCACTGACACGTTCAACAGCCGGAACCTGAACCTGACGGCCATGGCCGAAATCGTTGGAGCCGTCCTGCTCACCGAGTGGGGACTTCTCCGCAAGTTGCTCGGAACAACGGAGCTGACCGCTCAGCAGTGGGGGGCGGCGCTGCTTTCGGCGGTCGTCCTGCTGGTGGTCTGGGAGGCCGGGAAGTGGATCGTCCGGGGTGAGCGGCAGCGGGCCGAGGCGGCGCCCACGGGTGAGCCAAACGACGCCGCCCCCGGTCTCGTGTGAGGCCGGGGGCGGCGGGACTACCTCCGCGTTGTCGGCTCAGCCGACGCGGATCAGCTTCTTGTTGACGAACTCGTCGGCGCCGTACTTGCCGAGCTCGCGGCCGGAGCCGGAGCGCTTGACGCCGCCGAACGGCAGCTCCGCGCCGTCCGCGCCGACGATGTTGACGTACACCATCCCGGCGTCGATCTGGTTCGCGACGCGTTCGGCCTGCTCCTTGTCGGTCGTGAACAGATACGACCCGAGGCCGTAGGCCGTGTCGTTGGCGAGGCGGACTGCCTCCTCCTCGGAGCCGACCTTGTAGACGACCGCAACCGGGCCGAACAGCTCCTCGCGGTAGGCGTCGTTGTCCGGAGTGACGTCGGTGAGCACGGTCGGCTCGAAGAAGTTGCCGGTGCGCTCGCCACCCAGAACCACCGTGGCACCGCCCGCCTTCGCCCGGTCGAGCTGGTCCTGCAGCCGGTCGGCCGCGATCGTCGAGGACAGCGGCCCCATGGCCGTGCCCTCCTCGGTCGGGTCGCCGGTGTGCCACTCGCCCATCTTCTCGGTGAACTTCGCCAGGAAGTCGTCATACAGCGAGTCGAGAACAACGAAGCGCTTGGCTGCGTTGCATGACTGGCCGGCGTTGTCCAGCCGCGCGTTGACCGCCGACTCGACCGTCGAATCCATGTCGTTGGTGCTGAGCAGGATGAACGGATCAGACCCGCCCAGCTCGAGCACGACCTTCTTCAGGTTGCGGCCGGCGATCTCGGCCACGGCCGCCCCCGCCCGCTCCGAGCCGGTCACCGAGACGCCCTGCACGCGGCGGTCGGCGATGACCTTGGCGATCTGCTCGTTGCTCGCGTAGATGTTGACGTAGGCGCCCTCGGGGAACCCGGCGTCGAGGTAGATCTGCTGCAGGGCAGCGGCGGTGTCGGGGCACTGCGGCGCGTGCTTGAGCAGCACCGTGTTGCCGATCACCAGGTTCGGGCCGGCGAACCGCGCCACCTGGTAGGTGGGGAAGTTCCACGGCATGATCCCCAGGATCACGCCCAGCGAGCTGCGGCGGATGATCGCCGAGCCCTCACCGGCCAGCAGCTTGATCGGCTCGTCCTTCAGCAGCTCCGGGCCGTTCTCGGCGTAGTAGCCGTAGATGTCGACGCAGAAGTCGACCTCGCCCAGCGCCTGCTCGAGCGGCTTGCCCATCTCGCGGGTGGTGATCGCGGCCAGCTCCTCACGCCGCTCCGAGTGCAACTCGCCGACGCGGCCGACCAGCGCCGCGCGCTCGGCAACCGTCGTGTTCCGGCTCCACTCGCGATGGGTCTTGTAGGCCAGCGCGACCGCCGCTTCGAGCTCGTCGTCGCTGATCGTGGGGTAGGACTTCACGGTCTCCCCCGTGGCCGGGTTCGTCACTGCGTAACCCGTCAATGTCTGGACACTCATCGCCACCTCGCTGACGTCGTGGACATCTGAGACCCTTCGACTGGATGTTAACGGCTCGGAGAGGGCGGTGCGGGGCGAGGAGCCCGCGATCTAGCGGCAGGTGATGGTGCCGGCGTCGACCATGGTCGGCGGGCTCGACTCCCAGAACTGGTAGTCGACATGATCCGCGTAGAGCATCAGCTTGAGCGCACCCCAGCGGGTGTTCTCACTGTAGGCCGAGCGGGAGTCGCGGGTGTTCCAGGTCTGGGCGAGCACGTTGCCGGCGGTGCCGACCACGAACTCGGTGATGCCCTTGTCCTGGGGGACGACCACGCCGGAGTTGTTGAGCGGCTGCCAGCGCTCGTAGACGTGGGAGTGGGCGTTGACGATGACGTCGTCACCGTAGGGGTAGAGCTGGTTCCAGAACGTCGACGTCGAGGGCAGTCTGAGGCTGATGTCCGAGAACCGCGCGGCGTGCCAGAAGGCCAGCGAGCAGGGATGCGTGCTCTTCGGCCGGGCGGCGAGGTCGGCCGCGATGTCCTGTTGCAGCCAGGTGCCCTGCGGGGTGGGCGGGTTGATCGTCATCGGCACGTTGCTGTTCAGGCTGATGAGGTGCCAGGCGTTCTCGGACGGCCCGCCGACATCGAGGCTGTACCAGCTGCCGCCGCCGGTGCCTCCTCCGGGCTGGCCTCCGGCCGGCTGGGTCGGGGAGCCGTTCGGGAAGTTCCAGTACCAGAAGTAGCCCGAGCCGTCGGTCAGCTGTTTGTACTCGTGGTTGCCGATCGTGGAGATCGTCTTTCCGGCGTCTGACCCGTAGATCGGGTTGTAGAAGTTCATGAACTCGTCCGGCATGCCGCGCTGGTAGACGTCGCCCAGATACATGAGCATGTCCGGGTTCCAGGAGTTCACCATGGTGGCCACAGCCTTGGTCTGCGTCGAGCCGGACGGTCCATCGCCAAGCGCCGCCACGGTGAACGGGAAGGTCGTCTTGCTGAAGATCGGGAGCAGCCCGTTGTTCTGGATCGGGGAGGGGAAGCTTCCCGGCACTGCGTTGGAGATGATGACGGGGACGTTCGCCGAGATCGTCGTGCCGTCGAGCTGGATGTTGGCCGCCAGCGTCTGCGATCCCGACCCGGTGTTCGGGTACTGCGACGTGCCCCATGTCCAGGTGTAGGTGCGGTTCCCCTTCACCCCCGACGTGTCGAACAGCTGCGTCAGCGTGTAGTTGCCCTGGAACAGCCAGCTCAGGCAGCCGGTCGGCGTCTTGCGCTGGCCGTAGCAGCCGCGCTGCTCACCCGCGGGCAGTGACGCCGGCGTGTAGGTGACGGTCGCGGTGATCTGCGTGTTGCCGATCACGGTCACAGGCACTCCAGCAGTTGGGCTGACCGCCGTGCCGCCCTGCGGCGTGATCGAGGTCACGCAGACGGTGCCCAGGGTGCCCTGGGAGTCGGTGTGGCTGGCACAGATGTCGGCATGCGCGACCGCCGCGCCGCCGATCCACGCCGCAGCCGCGAGAACCACAACCAAACAGACCCGAACCCCGGAGCTCACCACGACAGGGTACGGGACGTTGCCGGTTTGCGCGAATAGGGTCGAACACCCATCTGCCTGAAGGAGGCCATACGACCAGACAACGGTTCGGGGGGCCAGATCGTTTCCCCGACCGCGAGGGGTTTCCCCGATGCCACCGCGAGCGGCTCGGCCGTAGCGTCCGCCCCGTCAACCTGAGGGAGGAGATATGTTGGGTATCGGACATCGGGAGCGAGCCGGCCCCGGCCGGGGCCGGGCGTGCCTCCAGTACCATCGCCGCCGTGGCCGAGGGCATCGTCATCCGTCCGGAGTGCGACGCCGACCATTCCGTGATCGCAGAGGTGGTCCGCGCGGCGTTCGTCGATCACCCCGACGAGGTCGCGGCGTTCGTCGAGCGCATTCGGGCGTCGGACGAGTTCGTTCCGGAGCTGGCGTTGGTTGCCGAGGACTCCTCGGGCGTTATCGCGCACGTCATGCTCAGCTGGGTCGGTGTTGAGGGCGGATCCCGTCCAAGGATTCTCAACCTGACGCCGATGTCGGTTCGGCCTGACCGCCAGCGCGTCGGTGTGGGAACGCGGCTGATCGGGGACGCGCTCGGCCGCGCCGAGGAAGCGGGCGAGCCCGCCGTCATGGTCGAGGGTGTTCCCGCGTACTACCCTCGCTTCGGCTTCGAGAAGGCGAGCGTGCTCGGCTTCATCTCTCCGCATCCGAAGATCCCCGACGAGGCGTTCATGGTCAAGCGGCTGACGGGATACAGCGCCGACGTCGCCGGCCGGATCGTGTATCCGGCCGCGTTCGACGCTCTCGGGTACTAATGACCGGCCGAGGAGAGCGGCCCGCTCAGCGAAGAGCCTGCTCGAACCGGGGGTCGTCGCGCACAGCGGCGAAGTCGTCGTCTCTGCGTGCGTCGTCCCGGAACCGAGGACGCAGCTCGACCGCCCGCCGGAGGTGGGCGAACGTGGCGTCGTCCGTGTCGCCCTGCGAGCGTTGCGAAGCACGCGTAGTTGTAGTTCAACCCCGCGTGATCCGGCATGCGCTCGAGGGCGCCGCGGACCGCTTCCAGCGCGTCGGCGTACCGCTGCTCGCGGTATGCCTTCATCGACTCGCTGTGGAAGGGCCAGGCGTCACCCCAGTCGACGCCCTCGTACGCCTCGCCGGGCGTCGCGCCGATGGCGAGGACGGTTCCCTCCCCGGTCGCCTTACGCCGCGCCTCCGGCGCGACGAACGACCAGCGTTCCGGTCGGCGCGTCGAACTCCTCGCCGTCGATCTCGAAGGTCGCGCTCCCGTCGAGCACGATGTAGAGCTCCTCCTGGCCCGACCCGGCCTCGTCGTGCTCGCCGATCAGCGTGCCGTCCTCGCCGGGCGTGAAGGCGTTGATTCCGAATGCGTGGATCCCGAGGTGCTCGCGCACCGGGATGTCTCTGCCGCGTCGCTCGATATCGTCGAGGCGCGCGACCCGCCAGTTGGGCTTGTCGTTCATCCGATCACCTCCGTCTAGAGCCCTAGATGAACCCGAGGACAAGAAGAAGAAGAAGAAAGCGGGCGAGGAGAATCGAACTCCCGTCGTAAGCTTGGAAGGCTTCTGCTCTACCATTGAGCTACGCCCGCTGGGGGAGGGATCGTACCCCGCCGGCGTTCGAGCCATGCCTGACTCAGGAACCCCACGCAATGCGAACGCGGCCTACATCGATGCCGTCGCGCACGGCCGGGTTGAGCCGTTCGGCCACCGCGAGCATGTGCGGCTGGCGTTCGCGCTGGTGGCAGAGCACGGCATCGAGGACGCCGCGCAGCGGGCTGCCCGGATCCTGTCCCACATGGCCGCGGCGCATGGCGCGCCGGAGCGCTTCCACGTCACGATGACCATCGCCTGGGTACGGGCCGTGGCGCATCACATGTCGATCGCGCCGGAGCTCACCGATTTCGACCGCTTCCTGGAACGGTTCCCGCGGCTGCTCCGCCGCGACCTGCTCGACGCCCACTACTCGCGCGGCGTCATGTTCAGCGACACGGCCCGGCAGGCCGAGGTCGCGCCCGACCGCCTGCCGATCCCGGCCTAGGAACCCGTCTCGGGCACGCGCCAGATCGAGACGGCGATCTCGCGCGTCCGCTCGCTGAAGCGGCCGTCGGGCGCCACCTCTCGCAGCAGCCGGCGGAGGTCGGCCTCGAACTCGGCCACGCGCTCCCCGAACAGGTGCGGCGTCGCGGAGGAGAGCGAGAAGATCGAGGCGACCACCTCGTCCTCGGATCGCTCCAGCACCCGGGCCCCGCCGACGGTCAGCTCCCGCGGACCTTCCAGGGAGGTCGCGGAGAGGATCTCGTCCTCGCCGCTGGCCGGGCCCTTGGGCAAGATGCCACGGCCCGCACGCCGCACCGGTCCCAGGTAGGCGCGCACGAGGTCGTCGATCCGGTCGCGCGGAGGCTCGGGGTAGGGCAGCGGCGGGCCGCTGTCACGGGTGCCGCGGTGGGTGGTCGCGTGGACGTGCACCCAGGCGCCGCCCGGCTCCAGCATCTGCGTCACGGCGGCGGCCACGCGGGGGCGGTCCATCCAGTGGAAGGACTGGGCGAAGCTGGCGACCCGGAACGTCCCGAGGTCGCCTGGGAGATCCTCCGCCCGCAGCTCCTCGAAGCGGACGTTCTTCAGCCCCAGCTCGCTCGCCTGCCGCGCAGCCTCCTCGACCATGCCGGCGTCGGCGTCGACTCCGACGGCAGCCGCGAACAGCGGCCCCAGCAGGAGGGTCAGCGATCCCGGTCCGCAGCCGATGTCGAGCAGGCGGCCGGTGCCGTCCAGCTTCAGCTCGGCCCGGACAGCCTCGGCCAGCTCGACCGGGTAGGCGAAACGGCCGGTCGCGTAGTACCGCGCACTGCCCGCAAACAGTGTCTCATCCCACTTCCAGTCTCCCGCGACGTCGGCCATGACCCGGCGAACGGTACAGTGCGAACGTGGTGTCAGAAGGCGTACACCGGTCGAACATCGAGATCGTCTTCTCGGATTGGCTGGACGCGATGCGCCGGGGGGATGTGGAACGCATGGAGGCCGTGCTCGCTCCCGACGTCAAGCACGTGGGCATCGTCCCGGAGTGGGTTTGTGCCAACCGGGAGCAGGTGCTGAAGGTGGCGGGCCCCCGGGCCGGCCGGATGCCCGCGGTTGAAGCGCTGGAGCTGGTAGGCGCGGGCGACCACGTCGTCATGTCCGTGCGCGCGCCGGGCATCGGGCCGACGCCGGACGGTCCCGACCGCGGGCAGGCGTGCGTCCTCTTCACGCTCCGCGACGGCCTGATCGTCCACATGCAGGACTACGTCCACCGGGCCGACGCCCTGGCCGCCGCGGGCGCCTCCGGCGACTGGGCCTGACCGCTCCGTCCGACCCGCCTGCCATTCTTGAACGTCCGGCTCTCGTTTGAGATGGAGGCAGGAGATGAGCGTGGTGTGGTTGATCGTAGGAGGCCTGATCGGGGCGGCCCTCGTGGCGCTGGCCCTGCGCGGCCGGATCCTGGCGCTGCGCGCCGAGCTGCACCACCAGCGCCTGGCATCCGACGAGCGCGTGCGTGCCGTTGAGGAGGCCGATCGCCGGCTGGAGGCGACGTTCAAGGCGCTGTCGGCCGACGCGCTGCGCAGCAACAACCAGCAGTTCATTGCCCTCGCCCGGGAATCGCTCGGCCGCTACCAGACCGAGGCCAGGGGGGAGCTCGAGAAGCGCGAGAAGGCCGTGGAGCAGCTGGTGGCGCCGATCCGTGAGTCGCTGACGAAGGTGGACGGCCAGCTGGAGAAGCTGGACCGCGACCGGGTGCGCACGTCGGGCGCCCTCAACGAGCAGCTGCGCCTCCTGGCGGAGCAGCAGGACCGCCTGCGCGGCGAAACCGGATCCCTGGTTGCCGCTCTCCGCCAGCCCCACACCCGTGGTCGCTGGGGCGAGATGCAGCTCCGGCGGGTGGTGGAGATGGCCGGCATGATGGCCCACTGCGACTTCGTCGAGCAGAGCACCGTGACTGCCGACGGCCAGACGCTGCGGCCCGACCTGATCGTGAACCTGCCCGGTGGCAAGCACGTGGTCGTCGATGCCAAGGCGCCGCTGACCGCCTTCCTCGATGCCTACGAGGCAACCGACGAGGATCAGCGTGTGGCGCATCTGAAGACACACGCACGGCTGCTGCGGGAGCATGTCCGCAAGCTGTCGGCCAAGAGCTACTGGTCGCAGTTCCCGTCGGCTCCCGACTTCGTGTTCCTGTTCCTGCCCGGCGAGCACTTCCTGAACGGCGCGCTGGAGGCCGAGCCGGGCCTGATCGAACAGGGCGTCAACCAGTCGGTGCTGATCGCCACGCCGACCACGCTGATCGCGCTGCTTCGCGCTGTCTCCTACGGCTGGCAGCAGGAGAAGGTCGCCGACGGCGCCCGGGCGGTCTCCGAGCTGGGCCGCGAGCTGCACGACCGCCTGGCGAAGTACGCCGAGCACATCCAGGTGGTCGGTAAGCGCCTGAACTCGACGGTCGAGGCGTACAACGCGTCGGTCGGCTCGCTCGAGGGTCGGGTGCTGGTGACGGCGCGCCGGTTCGAGGAGCACGGCGCGACCGGTGGCGGGCGCGAGATCGCGATCGTGGAGCCGATCGACGTTCACGCCCGCGACGTCCGCGTGGCGGAGCTCGACGAGGCGCGCGAGCGGGCGCGGCCGGCGCTGCTCTCCGACGCCGGCGACTGACGCCGCCCTCGCTCTGCCGTAGGCTTGGCCGATGAGTGACGCGGTCGTTGAGCGCTACCTCCGGCTGGGGCTGCAGCTCGGCAGGCATGTCGAGGGCGTGGTCGACGCCTACTACGGGCCACCGGAGCTGGCGGCAGCGGTCGAGGCCGAGCCGCCGGCCGACCCGCGCGTGCTGGTCGACGAGGCGGAGGCCATGCTCGCCGAGTTGGGCGACGGCTGGCTGCGCGATCAGGTCGTTGGCCTGCGGGCCTACGCGGGCGCGCTGGCCGAGGAGGGGCAGTCGTACGCCGACGAGGTCGAGGCCTGTTACGGCGTCAGGCCGACCCATACCGACGAATCGGTCTTCGCGGCGGCCCACGCCGAGCTCGAGGAGCTACTTCCGGGCGAGGGCACGCTCGCCGAGCGCTACCAGCGTGCCCGCGAGGCGCAACGGGTCCCGGCCGAGCAGGTCGAGCCGTTCACGGCGTCGGTGCTCGAGGTGGCGCGCGAGTGGACGCACAGGGTGGTCGATCTGCCCGACGGCGAAGGCGTCGACCTGAAGATCGTCCGCGACGTGCCCTGGATGGCGTTCTGCTCCTACGGGGGCGGCTACCGCAGCCAGATCGAGATCAACATCGACCTGCCGATGCCGGTGGTCGAGCTGCTGACGATTGCCGCCCACGAGGCATACCCCGGGCATCACACCGAGCGCTGCGCGAAGGAGAAGGCTCTGGTCAGAGACCGCGGGCTGCTCGAAGAGTCGATCGTGCTGGTGCCGACCCCGCAGTCGCTGATCGCTGAGGGCATCGCCAAGCTCGCCCCGTCGGTGCTTCTGGCCGGCGGTGCGGCGGAGGAGTTGGCGGAGCTGGCCCGCGGCGCAGGGATCCAGTTCGACCTCCATCAGGCTCTCGCCGTGGAGGAGGCGATCGAGCCGTGCGCCTGGGCCGAGGTGAACGCATCTCTGATGCTGCATGAGGAGGGGGCGAGCGACGAGGAGATCCGTGCGTACATGGAGCGGTGGGCGCTGATGACGCCCCAGATCTCGGCGCACGTCCTCCGGTTCATGAAGGACCCCACCTCGCGCACCTACATCATCTGCTACCCGGCCGGCCGCGCCCTGTGCGGCGCGTGGGTGGGAGAGGACGGCGCTCGCTTCCGGCGCCTGCTCAGCGAACAGGTGCGGGTGCGCGACCTGGTCGCCGCGCCGGCGTAGCGTCGCCGTCAGTGCTGGCGGATCCGCGGGTCGATGAACATGTAGAGCACGTCCACGAACGCGTTCAGGACGACGTAGATGGCCGCCAGGAACGTCACCGTGGCGACCACGGCCGGTGCATCGCGGGCGTTGATCTGGCCGATCACCATGCTCCCGATGCCGGGCCAGTTGAAGATGATCTCGACCACGATCGCGCCGCCGATCAGGCGCCCGAAGTCGAGTCCCAGCATGGTCACGACCGGGAGCAGTGCGAGCTTCATCGCCCGGTGGCGGACGAGGTTGCCGCGGGTCATGCCCTGCGCCAGCGAGGTCGTCAGGTGGTCGGCGCGCAGCACCTCGAGCAGGCTCGACCGCATCAGCAGTGCGGTGCCGCCGACTCCAGCCAGGGCCAGTGCGAACGATGGCAGGAGCAGGTTGTGCACCCAGTAGCTGGGCACGAAGGCGCCCCAGAACGTCGACGGCGGCAGCGGCGACTCGTTGAACCAGTTCGAGAAGTCCCAGTTAGGCCAGGGCAGCGTGAACCACACGAACAGGAACTCGGCGACGACGAACGTCGGCACCGCGAAGCAGAGGATCGCGATCATGTTCATGCTGGAGTCCACGCGCGTCCGGTGGCGCATGGCGGCGATGATGCCGATGCTCAGCCCGAGGATGATCTCGATCCCGATCGCGCCGGTCGCCAGCTCGGCGCTGTTCTTGCCCTTGCTCAGCAGCTCCTGGTTCTGGGGGCTGTTGAGATCGAAGGTCGAGCGCACGAACAGCATGTACTGCTGCCACAACGGCTCCTCGAGATGCATCTCCTCCCGCAGCCGGGCCAGCGACCTGGGATCGCACTGCTTGCCGCAGGCGATCCGCACCGGGTCGCCGGGGATCTGCTTGACCAGGATGAACGAGATCAGGCTGATCCCGAGCAGGGTCGGAATCGCCAGCAGCGCGCGGCGCATGATCAGGCCTAACACGAGCTACGACCGGTTCCGCCCATCCCTCGGTTTGGACGAACCGCAGGTCTGGAAGTTGCCGAGGGACGTGAATGGGTCCGAGTACACTCAGGACCCATGTCCGAACGTGTGTTGGTGGTCGACGACGACAGGCCGGTGGTGCGGATGCTGGAGCGCACCCTGGGCGCTGAGGGCTACGACACCGTCTCTGCAGCCGACGGTGGCGCCGCCCTGGCGATGGCCGAGCGCGACGCACCGGATGCCATCGTCCTGGACGTGACCATGCCCGGGATGGACGGGCTGGCGGTCGCCCGCCGGCTCCGCGAGAAGGGCCTGACCACGCCGATCCTCCTGCTCACCGCCCGCGATGCCGTGTCCGACCGGGTGGCCGGGCTGGAGGCCGGTGCCGACGACTACCTGGTCAAGCCGTTCGCGCATGAGGAGCTGGTGGCCCGCGTGCGGGCGCTGCTCCGGCGCGGGACGGTCAACCGGCGGCTCGCCTACGGCGACCTGGTGTTCGACCTCGAGTCGCGGCAGGCAACGCGCGGTGGCGTGGAGATCGACCTGACGCCGCGTGAGGCCGGGTTGCTGGAGATCTTGCTGCGGCGGCCGGGCAAGGTCGTCGGCCGGCGCGCCGCGCTCGACGCGGTGTGGAGCGACGGCGCCGCTGTGACCGAGAACGTGGTCGACCGGTACGTGGCCTACCTGCGGCGCAAGCTGGGGGAGCCCCAGCTGATCCAGACCGTCCGCGGGGTCGGCTTCATGCTCCGCCGCTGATGGCCGCCTCCCGCCGACTGGCGAGACCCCGGCTGCGAACCCGGGTCGCTGCCGCGGCGGCCGTGTCGATCATCGTCGCCATGGTGGTGCTCGGGGTCGGCGTGCAGATCTTCCTCGGCCGCCACCTCCACGAGTCGCTTGACTCCAGCCTGCGCGACCGGGCGGCGACCATCGCGCAGCTGAGCGCCTCGACGCCGAAGCTGATCACCTCCGCCCGCGTTCTGGAGCAGTCGCTGGGCCCACACCCCCTGCAGGTCGAGGTTGTCAACTCGAGCGGCAAGGTTGTCGCCCGTTCCCTCTCGCTGGGGGGAACCGCCCTCCCCGTGGGCAGCGAGATCGGCGCTGCGATCTCGTCGGGCCGCTCCGGCTTCGCCACGGTCGACGTGGGTGACGACCAGCAGCTCCGGGTGTACGTCGCGCCTCTGGCGTCGCTTGGAGGATCGGCATCCGGCGGTGCCGTCGTCGTGGCGTCGACCACCGCGGACGTCACCTCCACGCTGGCGGAGTCGCGGGCATTGATCCTTCTATCGGCTCTGGCCGCCGCCGTGCTGGTGATCCCGATCGCCTACTTCCTGGCCGGCGGTGCGCTTGCTCCGCTGCGGCGGTTGGCCGCCGGCGCAGAGGTGATCGAGGTCCGCGGCGACCCGCGGTTGCGGCTGCCGGTCGATAGCGGGCGGGGCAGTACACCCGACGAGGTACAGCGTCTGGCCGAGACGCTGAACCGGATGCTGTCCGCGCTGGAGCGCGCTCGCGACTCGGAGCGGCGGTTCATCGCCGATGCCTCGCACGAGCTGCGAAACCCGCTGACCGCGCTCCGCGGCAACGCCGCCTACCTGGAGCGAAACGGCGCCGACCCGGCGGCACTCCACGACCTGCGTGAAGACGCGGAGCGGCTGAGCCGGCTGGTCGACCAGCTGCTGGCCGTGGCCCGCGAGGATGCCGCCGAGCTGCCCACCGAGCCGGTGCGCCTGGACGAGCTGGCTCACGCCTATGACGGCGACGCGGACGTCGCGGTGGAGGCGAACGGCGCCACCTGGGTGCGGGGAGATCGCGACGCCCTGGAGCGCGCCCTCGCCAACCTGGTGGACAACGCGCGCCGCCACGGGCCGCCCGGCGGGCGGGTCGAGGTGGAATGCGGCGGCGCCGGCGGGGAGGCATGGCTGACGGTCAGCGACAGCGGCCCCGGCATCGCCGACGGCCAGGCGGATCTCGCAACCGAGCGGTTCTGGCGAGGACCCGGCGCGGAGGGTGGCGGCGGTTCCGGGCTGGGCCTGGCCCTGGTGCGGGCGACGGCCGAGCGCCACGGCGGCAGCCTCGTGATCGATGGATCGCGGTTCTCGATCCATCTTCCCGCTCTCAAACCGCTCTCAGAAAGCCCGGCTACAACCGAACCTGACCTGTCAGAGGCAGGGGGCGGCGAATGAACATTCTGCGGCGGACATCCACTCTTCGGCTCGTGATCGCGGTCCTGGTGATCGGGATCGTGTCCGGCGCGACCGCCTATGCCGTCAGCACGCGCAGCGGTCCCAAGCCGCCTCCGCGATCGCTGGCCGCGGCCATCCACTCCGCCCTCGCGGGCCGGCCGGTCAGCGGTGTCACCGCGCGGATCGCGTTCACCGACCACCTCCTCCAGACAGGGCTTCCCGGTGCCGCCTCCTCACCGCTGGTGACGGGAGCGACTGGACGGCTGTGGGCCGGCGGCGGACGGCTCCGGCTCGAGCTGCAGGCATCGACCGGCGACACAGAGATCGGCTTCGACGGACGCGCCCTGACGGTCTACGACGTGGCGTCCAACACCGCCTACATGATGGCGCTGCGCCAGGGCGGCTGGCGACCGTACTCCGGCGGCACGAGCGCGCGGCAGGTGCCAAGCATCTCCGACATCAGGCAGGCGCTGCAACCGCTCCTGCAGCACGTGTCGCTGGCCGGTCCGGTGCCCACCAACATCGGTGGCCAGCCGGCCTACACCGTGCGTATCTCGCCGAAGCACAGCGCGGGACTGCTGGGGTCGGTGGAGCTCGGCTGGGACGCCGCCCACGGCGTGCCGCTCAAGGTGGCGGTCTACAGCCAGGGTGACTCGACCCCCGTGCTCTCTCTGAAGGCGACGAGCATCAGCTTCGGGTCGGTGCCCGCATCCGACCTGCGTGTGTCGCTGGCGCCCGGGGCGAAGGTCGTCCACGTGACGGCGCCCACTCACATGCCAGGCGACTCCGACAGCCACGGTAAGCCCCAGGTGTCCGGCGTGAACGCTGTCGCCCACGCGCTGTCGTTCCCGCTGTCGGCCCCGGCGCAGCTGGTCGGCGTCCCCCGCCAGACGGTGCGTCTCGTCCAGTCGTCGTCGAGCAAGGGCGCGATGGTGGTCTACGGACGCGGCCTGGGCGCCATCCTCGTCCTCGAGCAGCCGCTGAACGGCGAGTCCGGCGGTCACAGCATGTTGTCGTCGCTGCCGACGGTCGCCGTGCACGGGGCGGCCGCCCACGAGCTCTCCACCGCACTTGGCACCGCCATCCAGTGGGATCGGGGCGGTGTCCGCTACACGTTGATCGGATCCCTCCCGGCACCGGCCGCTGAGGCAGCGGCACGGGCAATCGGGTGAGTTTGGGCACGTCCGGTCGAACGACCATGTCCGCCGTCTCGGCCCCGGTCGAAGCCCGCGGACTGGTCAAGAGGTACGGCCATGTCGTCGCGGTGGACGGTGTCGACCTGACCGTCTCCACCGGAGACATCTACGGCTACCTCGGGCCCAACGGGGCGGGGAAGACGACGTCGCTGCGGATGCTGCTGGGGCTGATCACGCCCACCGCCGGCGTGGCAAAGCTGTTCGGGCGCGATCCGATGGTGATGGGCCGGCGCGCGCTGGAGGGGGTCGCGGGGTTCGTCGAGGCGCCGCGCTTCTATCCGTATCTGACCGGCCGCAAGAACCTGGAGCTGCTGGCGGCGTTCGACGGCGGTGACGCCGCCTCGCTGATCGACGAGATGCTCGAGGCTGTCGACCTGGCCGACCGTCAGCGCGATCGCGTGGGCACCTATTCGCACGGGATGAAGCAGCGGCTGGGCATCGCCGCGTCGCTGATCCGGCGGCCCCGGCTGCTGATCCTGGACGAGCCGAACACCGGCCTCGACCCGGCCGGCATGCGCGATATGAAGGTGCTGATCCGGCGGCTGGCGAGCGAGGGCATCACCGTGCTCCTCTCGAGCCACCAGATGGCCGACGTCGAGGAGCTCTGCAACCGGGTTGCCATCATCAACCGGGGCCGGATCCTGTACGAGGGCCAGGTGGCGACCCTGAAGCAGTCACTGGGCACCTGGTACACGGTGCGCACGTCCGATCCGGAAACCGCCGAGCGCGTCGGCCGCCGGCTGGGCCTGGACGATGTTGCCCGTGATGGCGACGAGCTGCGGTTCGGTGCGTCCGAGGAGACCGTGGAGCGGTTCGTCGCGGAGCTGATCCGCGAGGGCATCGGCGTCCGGGCGCTGGTGCCGCAGCAGGCAACGCTCGAGGATCTGTTCTTCCAGCTCACCGAGCCGGGCGGCCACCAGCCACTGGCTCCGCTGCCCGGCCTGGAGGCGGTCACCTGATGCCTGGAGTGCTGACGGTCTACGCGTGGGAGCTGCGGAAGCTGGCACACCAGAAGCGGACGTTCCTGGGCCTGGGCGCGGCGCTGGCGGTGCCGCTGATCTTCGTCACGGCGCTGACGCTGCAGGGCGGCTCACCGAACGACGTGGCCTTCGGCAAGTACGTCCGCGAATCGGGCCTCGCCATCCCACTGGTGCTCCTGCTATTCGCGTCGATCTGGCTGTTTCCGCTGGTGACCGCCCTGGTGGCGGGCGACATCATCGCTGCCGAGGATCACAACGGCACCCTGAAGACGATCTTCACCCGGTCGCTCGACCGCGGCCACATCTTTGCCGGCAAGGCACTCGCCGCCCTCACCTACGCCGCGGCAGCACTGTTCCTGATGGGCAGCGTGGCTGTGGTCGCGGGCAGCCTGAAGTCGGGCTTCAACTCCCTCGTCAGCCTGTCCGGAGACAGGGTCTCGGCCCCGCACGCGCTGGGCCTGGTGGCGGCCAGCTTCGCCGTCTACCTGATCCCGATCGCCTCGGTGGTGGCGATCGGCCTGCTGCTGTCGGCGCTCACCCGCAACAGCGCCGCGGCGGTGGTGGGGACGCTGATGACCGCGCTGCTGATGCAGCTGATCGGCATCCTGCCCGGCCTGGGGGCGCTCCAGCCGTACCTGCTGACAACGCAGTTCTCGGCCTGGCAAGGGTTCTTCCAAACGCCCACCGACTGGACGCCGATCGTCCGCGCCGTCTGGGTCTGCGCGCTCTACGGGGTGCCCTGCCTGCTGGGTGCCTACCTGATCTTCCTGCGCCGCGACGTCAGCGGCGGCTAAACCCGCGTCCCGCGGCCGTCTCCGTGAGAAGCTTGACAGCGACGTGTCATCCGACACGAGTCACCGAGCGGAGCGACAGGGGAGGAGCAGACATGATCCTCTGGGATGGCGGCGCTGACGGTGTGGTCACGGGAACGGTTACCTGGTTCCTGGAGGGGGCGGGACGCTCGTGCCAGTTCGACGGTGACCTCGTCAGCAGCACGTTTTAGAGGGCGGCGGCCCACCCGGTAGCGCTACGCGAACGGTGGGCCGTCGATGTTCGGGTAGGGGCTGAGCGAGCGGAAGGCCGAGAGGCAGCCGGTGCGCTGGGCGAACTGGTAGGGCCCGGTGAACTGTGGTGCGCGGCCGTCGTCGGGGTGCAGCAGGTTGTGCGGCGCGCCGTCGAACATCTCCTTGGCGAGCACCTTGCAGATCGCCTGGGCGCGGAGATAGGCCGTTGCCGCCGGCCCGGTCAGCCCGCCCGGCGCCGCCGCGACAGGCTTCGTCGCGGGCCCAAACGAGAGCAGCGCGCAGGCGGCGAGGGCGAGGACGGTTCCGATCACGATCCGGGCCGGCCAGTTCACCGGCACAGTATGCCAGCGGCCCTATCCACTAGCGTTCCCGCGTGGCGCGGGAGGGTGAGAGGCGGTCCGGATGGGCGTTCTACGGCCTCGGCTTCGCTTTCCTGGTAACGATGCTCGGCACCACCCTGCCGACGCCCCTGTACCCGCTCTACCAGCAGTCGATCGGCCTCTCGTCCCTGATGGTGACGGTCGTGTTCGCGGTCTACGCGGCCGCGGTGGTGGTGACGCTGGCCGCCGTCGGAACCGCCTCCGACCACGTCGGCCGGCGCACCCTGCTGTTGCCGGGCCTGGCATTCTCGGCCGCCAGCGCGGTGTGCTTCGTCGCGGCGAACGACGTCGGCCTGATCCTCCTGGGACGCGTGCTCTCGGGTGTCTCCGCCGGCGTGTTTGTCGGCACGGCAACGGCGGCCATGGTCGACCTCGCCCCGGCGGGCGACCTGGCGCTGGCCGCGTTGATCGCCGTCGGAGTGAACATCGGCGGTCTCGGTCTGGGACCGCTGCTCTCGGGAGCCATCGCCGAGGCGGGGTGGGGCGATCCGCTGCGCGTGCCCTACGTCGTCGACCTCGTCCTGGTCGTCCCCGCCCTCGCGTTCGTGTGGGCGGCTCCCGAGACCGTGCGCGGGGCCGGTGGCGCCCGCGTCCTCACCTACCGCCGGCTGCGTCTCCCACCCGAGGCACGGGCTGCCTTCCTGCCGGCCGCCACGGCCGGATTCACGGCGTTCGCCGTATCCGGGCTGTTCGGGTCGGTCGGGCCGGGCATGCTCGGCGAGGTGCTCCACGACACCAGCCCGCTGCTTGCAGGCGGAGTCGTTGCCCTGCTCTTTGCGGCCTCGGCGGTCGCCCAGGTGATGCTGCGCGTGACGCCGGGGATCGCGACCCTGCCAATCGGGTGCGGCACGCTGATCGTGGGAGTCGTCGTCCTGGCGGCCGCCGTCCTGGTGCCGTCACTCGCTCTGCTGATTGCCAGCGCGCTGATCACGGGGCTGGGCCAGGGCCTGGTGGTCGGTGCCGGCCTGCCCGCGGTCACCAGCCGCACCTCACCGGAGCGGCGGGGTGAGGTCGCCTCGCTCTACTTCGTGGTCTGTTACGTCGGCCTCTGCCTGCCGGTGATCGGCGTCGGCCTGCTCACGCAGAGCGTGACGCTGACAGCCGCCGCCGTCACGTTCAGCTGCGCAGTCGTCGTGGTGACGACCGCCGCGCTGATGCGGATTCGCGCCGTCACCGCCGCCTGAGCGACGGCGACGGCGCGTTCGTTCCGAGCTAGTGCGTCGCGGCCGGCTCGGGCAGCGGCGGCACGTCCGGGTGGGAGATGACCGGCGGCTCGATGGTGACGTTGGGCAGCGCGCGGTCGAGCCAGCGCGGGATCCACCAGGTGCGCTCCTTCAGCAAGGCCAGCAGCGCCGGCACCAGCGTCAGCCGGATGACCAGGGCGTCGGTCAGGATGGCGATCCCCAGCAGCAGGCCGAACTCCTTCGACACCCGGTCTGGGTTGAACACGAAGGAGAAGAACACCGACGCCATGATGAACGCGGCGGCGATGATCACGCGGCCGACTCCGGCCACGCCGTCCCGGGTCGCCTGCACGGTGTCGCTGCCGTGGACGTGCTCCTCGCGGATCCGGCTCATCAGGAACACCTCGTAGTCCATCGAGAGCCCGAACAGGATCGCGAACGCGATCGGTGGCACGAAGCTCTCGATCGGCCCGGTGCGATCCAGCCCGAGCAGCCCGATGCCGTGCCCGAGCTGCACCATCAGCGTCAACGCTCCGAACCCGACCATGGCCGACGCCAGCGTGGTCAGCGCGGCCTTGATCGCGATCAACGCCGAACGGAACGCCATCGCCAGCACCAGGAAGGTGATGCCGATGATCCACAGCAGGAACCACGGCGACCGCGAGAAGATCTGGTGGCCGATGTCCGTGAATGCAGCGTTCGAGCCCGAGACGTACGCGTGGGCCGGCGACCCCTTCAGCGTCGACGGGATCACGTTCTTCCGGAGGTCGGACACGATGCCGTCAGTCCGTGAATCCTGCGGTGCGTACTTCGAGTACGTGTTGACGATCGCGACCGACGCCTGGTCGGGCGTCTTGGCGTTGTAGATCGGCGCTACGACCTCGCTGATCCCGGGCACGCTCTTGAATGCCTGTTGAAGCCTCGCCGCCGCCTGGTGGTCGCCGTTGAGTGCGATCACGACGGGGATCGGCTCGGTGAACCCGGGGCCAAACCCCTCGGACAGGAGGTCGTACGCCTGGCGCGTGGTCTGGTTCTTCGGTGCCGTGCCGGCGTCGGCCAGGCCGAGCCTGACGCTGAGGACCGGAAGGGCTGCCAGCACCAGCAGCACCACGCAGATCGGAAGCACGATCTTGGCGTTGCGGGTGACGAACCGGCCCCAGGCGGCAACCGGTGTGCGGTTCCGGCCCTCGAGCGAGTCGTCTTGCCTCGGCATACCCAGCCGCCCGCTGTCGATCCTGTGGCCGAGCAGCGCCAGCACGGCGGGCAGCATCGAGTTGGCCAGCAGCACCGCGGTCAACACGCCGAGCGCGCTGCCGATGCCGAGCTTCGTGATGAAGTCGAGGCCGATCAGCGCCAGCCCGGTGATCGAGATCGCCACCGTCGTGCCGGCGAAGATCACGGCCCGGCCCGCCGTCGCTCCCGCGGCCGCCGCCGCATCCTGCGGCGACAACCCGTCGTGCAGGAACTGTTTGAATCGGGTGACGATGAACAGCGTGTAGTCGATCCCGACTCCGAGGCCGATCATCGGCACCAGGATCTCGGTGATCGTGTTGAAGTTCGTGAACCGGGCGGCCAGATACAGCAGCAGGAAAGCCCCGATCACCGCCACGACCGCGAAGATCAGCGGGATGAACGTCGGCACCAGCGCCCGGAACAGGATCAGCAGGATGATGAAGGCGGCGATCAGGCCGATCAGGTCGCTCTTGCCCTGCGTGGGCGGCGGGTTCTCGGCCTCACCGGTGAACTGGACGTCGATCCCAGCCGGGTCGCCGATGGCGCGGAGCTTGTCCTCGACCTGGACGACCGCTGAGCGCGGCAGATCGAACCCGGTCTTGTCGAACTGGATGTCGTAGAACGCGATCCGGCCGTCCTTGGACAGCTGGTGCGAGGAGGGCGCCAGCGGGTTCGCGACCGCGTTGACGTCCTTCTGGCTGGTGTCGATCTGCTTCTGGGCGGTGGTCGCCTCGGCGAGCATCTGCTGCATTGCCCGTACCCGCTGCGGCGTGTCGAGCCGCTCGCCGGGAGGCGCCGCCAGCACGACGCGGAGCGCGGCGCCCTTCTGGCCGCCGAACTTGGCGTTGATCAGGTCGGTCGCCTTCTGGACGTCCGAGCCTGGGATCGTGAACGTGTTGACGAGCGTGCCGTGGAACGCGGCATTCAGCCCGATCAGGACGACGAAGATGCCGATCCAGGTCGACACCACGCGCCATGGGTGGTTCGCACAGAATCGCGTCCAGCGCGCAAAGCCGCCGGAGTGCGCGATGCGTTCTTCTTCCTCACGTGAGGCGGTGTGTTCTGACATGGGTTCGGACCCCCCTCGTCTTCAGACTGAGGCCATACGGTAGCGGCAGTGGCCGTCCGAAACGCGTCGGTTCGGTGACCGCCTTGTTCTGAAGACACCGCTCCGTCCAGGATCGTGACAGGGGGAGGCCGGTCGATACGTACACCGGCTCGCCTGGCTCGGGGTTCGCGCGCGGGTCAGGCTACGCGGCGGGGCGCCGGCGGCGGCGCTCTTCGGCCATCACCGCGCGGTTGATGGCGGCGCGGTCGGCGCGGCTGAGCTCGCCGAAGCCGAAGTCGATCCCGCGGCCGTCGTAGCTACCGGTGCGGGCAGGCAGGCAGAGCTGGCGGCTGAACCACAGCTCGGAGAAGATCAGCGTGACCTGCTCGTCGCGCTTCAGCGTGGCGGAGGTGGCGACGCGCGAACCGTCGGCGCACATGTCCACCGTGTTGCCCTTGTGGATCTTGCCGCCGGAATCCTCGATCATGACCGGGATCTCGAGCGAGACCCGGATGTTGCTGACCCGCTGCGCGATGGCCCGCTCCTCGGCGAAGCAGAACTGCACGAGCTCTCGCTCCGTCGCGGTGCCGACGCGCTCGAAGCTGCAGGCGGTGATCCAGGAACCCTGGCCGGTGCGCTGGCTGCGGACGACCCTGGCCGAGCAGACGAGGTCGATCTTGGGATCGTCGGAGCTCAGCTCGATCTCGATCCGGTCTGTCACGGGCACCGGCTCGGAGCCGATCAGCATGGCGCCGCCGGCCGAGAGGTCGACCGTCTCGGCGTCGAAGCTTTCCCAGCGCTGACCGCCCTGATCCAGGCGATGGACCGTCACCGGGATCGCGACGTCGATCCTGAAGAATGCACGTTGCTGCCCGCTCACACTGCCTCCCGTGATCGCCCGGGATGGTGAGTACGACATCACCCGGTTGAGGGAATCTGCCCGCTTCCAGCTTGAAAGCCTTCCTCAGGAACGCTCGAAGCGATCGACATCCTCCGCCTCGGCGATCAGCGCCTCGCGCTCCGCCTCCGCGACCTCGTGCCACCAGAGGATGTCGACGTTGGCGCTGCGCCCCCTGCGGTGGGCGCTCCAGGTGCCGACCGCCCTGCCCTCGACCGTGGCGATGGCCCCGATCATTCCGCCCTTGGCGACGTCGGCGATGCGTTCGAGCGGCACAGCGTGTGCGTATCCCTTCCAGCCGACCAGGTAGGGGTCGAACGAGGGCAGGAGCTTCGGTGGCACCCTTGCCGGGGCGCGCCGGCGCACGGCTCGCAGCGCCACCAGCCCGTCACCGAGCTCGTCCAGCTCGGCGCCGATCGCACGGAGCCCGAAGCGCGCGTCTCGCAGCGGGAGGCCGGCCCAGTAGGCCAGGTCGACGTCGGTGGCCGGCCCGTGGCCGGTCAGGTACCTCCGCGCCAGCTCGGCCAGGGCCGTCTCGCGACGCTCGCCCGTCAGCTCGGTGGGCGGCTGCCTCCCGAGCCACTGGTCGGTGGCGACGAAGCACTGCTGCAGCCCCTGCAGCGGGCCACGGACGGTGAGACCGTCGAGGGTGGCCAGGAACAGCACGTGCACCAGGGCGGCCGGAGGCACCCGGGTTCCGCGCGCCGCGAGCTGCTCGGCGATCTGGGATCGCGTGAGCGGTCCGTCGGCGAGCATCGCCTCGACATCGGCGACGGCTCGGGCCGCCTGCGCGGGTGGGAGCCCTTCCTCCGACAGGCGCCGCGTGCACGCCTGTCGCGTCGTCGGCGCCGTCAGCCCGTGGAGCCACCACAGGTCGTCGCGGCAGACGAGATGGAGCGTCCCCCGCATCAGCCACGAGATCACCACATCGCGATCCTCGATCGCGCGATGCACGTCGGTTACGCCAAGCGCGCGGGTGCGGGCGCGCACGGCCAACCGGGCCGACCGCAGGTTCTGCGCCTGCACGGCGAGCAGGCGGCGGGCGACGTCCTCGGCTGTCCCGCCGGGGCGCCCGGCCAGCATCTGCGCGGACAGCCGCAGCCCTCGCAGGCGGCGCTCCGTCACGCCCATCCGTAGAAGGTGACGCCGAGCAGGAGGATGGAGAGGCCGGACGTTGCGACGACGGTCAGCAGGGCGACGACGTTGAACGCCGGGCCGTTGCGATACTCGCCCATCAGCTCGCGGCTCGCCGCCAGCCGCCAGATGAAGACCAGCAGGATCGGCAGCAGCGCCCCGTTCACGACCTGGACGCCGACCAGCAGGGGGATCACGGGAATCCCGGGGATCAGCGCGGCCGCGGCGCCGATCACGATCAGCACGGTGATCACGGTGACGAACACGGGCGCCTCGTGCGGCCGCCTGCCGATGCCCTTCTCGAAGCCGAACGTCTCGGCGATCACATAGGCCGCGGTGACGGGGAGGATCGCCGCCGCCAGCAGGCTGGCGCCCAGCAGCCCGATCCCGAACAACAGCTCGGCGTAGGTGCCGGCAAAGGGCTCCAGCGCCTTGGCCGCCTGCGCCGCCGTGGTGATGTTGTGCTCCCCGTGGACGTACAGGGTGGCGCCGGTGGCGATGATGATGAAGCAGGCGATCAGGTTGGCGAAGATGGATCCCGAGATCACCTCCGCCCGCTCGGCGTTCAGCTCGTCCACGCCGACGCCACGCTCGACCACGGCAGACTGGACGTAGAGCTGCATGAACGGCGTGATCGTGGTGCCCGCGGTGGCAATGAACAGGAACAGGTAGGCCGGGGTGTGGTAGATCGTCGGCTGGACGATCGAGTGTCCGACGTCGCCCCAGTCGGGGTGCGCCAGGATCGCCGCGATCGGGTAGGCGAAGAAGGGGATCGTCATCAGCACGAAGATCCGCTCCGCGACCTTGTAGGAACCGCGGATGAGAAGCAGCCAGACCGCGATCGCGGCGATCGGCACCGACACCTCGCGGCGCACGCCGGCGAGACCCAGCGCCGCGCCGATGCCGACGAACTCCGAGATGCAGATGCCGACGTTCGCGATCAGCACCGAGCAGGTGGCGAACAGCGACCAGCGCACGCCGTACTGCTCGCGGATCAGCTCTGCCAGGCCCTTGCCGGTCACGGCGCCCATCCGCGCGGCCATCTCCTGCACCACGATCAGCGAGACCGTGATCACGATCATCATCCACAGCAGGTCGTAGCCGTACTTGGCGCCGACGGCCGAGTAGGTGGCGACGCCGCCGGCGTCGTTGCCGGCGTTTGCAGCGATCAGGCCGGGGCCGAGGAATGCGAGCGCGGCGACGAGCCGCGTGGAGCGGCGCCTAGCCCAGCGGGGTGGACGCAGCCGCGCGCTGCCGGCGGCCACGCGGCGGCGCACTGCGGTGGCTGCGGATACTCGGTAGGCCATCGGCCTGCACCATGCTCAGAACTGCGTCCATGGATCCCAGCTTAACGGATCGCGAAGGTGATTGGTTCCACGGCGGCGTGAGTGCTGGGCGAGCGCGAACCTCAGCCTGGGTTCGGACGCGGGGAGTGTTCGTGCTGGTGGCACGGGCGCTTCCCGCGGCTCAAGCCAGGCCACGGTTCGCGCCGACTAGCGCCACGTTGTCGTGGAATCGATCACCTACAATTACTCTCCGCCCAAGACGTCGAACCGGCGCCGCCAGCCGCGCGGAATCACCAGCTCGAGCACGTCGTCCACGGTGACGACACCGATCATCTGCCGATGCTCGTCTACAACCGGGGCAACGGTGAGGTCGTAGTCGGTCATCATGCGAGCGACCTCCTCGAGATCGGTGTCGGCCGTCAGCCGCGGAGGCAGGAACGTGACCACGTCGTCGAGCACCGACCCTTCCGCCGCGCGCAGGACGTCGGCCAGAGGGATCGCGCCGCGCAGCCGCCTGCGTGGATCCATCACGTAGACCCATGCCAGGGCGTCGGCCGGATAGCGGCTCTGGGCGATCCGCTCGAGTGTCTCCTCACGCGTCGCGTGCATGTACAGGCACACGAACTGGGAGTTCATGAGGCCGCCGGCGGTTGCCGGGTCATACCCAGCCAGCGCCCGCACGCGCCGGCGCTGGGGCGGCGGCAGCAGCTTGATCGACCGCCTCCCGGCGATCGTCGTCGAGCTCACCCAGCAGGTCGACGGCGTCGTCGGGCTCCATCCGGGCCAGCACCGCCGCCACGTCGTCGTCCGACCGCTCCTCGATGAACTCCCGCTGATGGTGCAGGTCGAGCTCCTCGAAGACATCGGCCTCGAGCTCCCCGTCGCCGCCGACGGCCTGCATGATCTCCTCGCCCTCCTGGTGTGACGCGGCTTCCACCAGGTCGGCGAGCTGGGCCGGGTGCAGGCGGGCCAGCTTGGGGTGGGGGACGCGCAGGCGAACCGTCGGCACGTGGCCGGTGAAGGGCTCGAGGCTCGACCAGTCGAGGAACGTGCCGGCCGGGACGGTGCCGGCCAGCCTCCGCGGCACGACCCGCCGGGCGATCCCCCGCAGGCTGGTGTCCACACCGACAACACGGTACCAGCCTTCTATCCGGGCGACCTCGATCTCGTTGGCCCGCACCAGCCGGGCGCCGTCGACGTTGATCAGCTGGCGGTCGAGGACGTCCTTCTTCAGCAGCACCTCGTCCGGCCGGCGCTCGAAGCGCTGGAGATCGAGCCTGGCCGCCCGCAGATCGACGCCGAACTGACCGATCTCGCCGATCGCGTCGGCCGGCACGTACACCTGGCGCCCGGCGACGGTGGCGAGCACCCCGCTGACCGGTGGGTATTCACCCTCCAGCCGGACGATCAGGTCGTCGACCCGGCCGATCCGCTCACCCTCGCGGTCGCGCAGACGGGAGCCGGCGATCAGGGAGACATGCAGGACAGTGGGCGCCTGGGCGACGCCCACCGCCGGCTACAGCCCCTTCCCGCCGACCGGGCGCAGCTCGGTCGCGTCGGGGCGCCCGGCCAGCAGCGGTACTGCCTGGGCGATCTGCGCTTTCACCGACTCCTGCTGCAGCGACGCGTCGTGTGCCTCGCGGGTCGACCAGGCCTCGGTCACGCAGACCGTGTCCGGGTCGGCGTCGTCGCGGAAGACGACATAGAGCAGGCACTGAGGGTCGCCGCGAAGGCCGTCCGCCGCCGCCAGCAAGATCGCCTCGAGTTCGTCGCCTTTGCCCGGCTGGGCGTGGATGCGCCCGTGCATGCCGTAGAGCTGGTCCATCCCGTTCACTGTATCGGTTGAACCGGCCTGACCAGTGCTACCCTGGGCGTGTTGTGGAGCCGGAGCTGCGCCCATTGCAGCTATCCCAGGGGTTGATCCAGGCGCTGCGGGACGGCGACGAGGTACGGACGTTGGCCAACGCGCTCGCCACCGAGTTGTGCCAGGGTCTGGACGCCCTCGGCGTTGGCGTGCACGAGCTCGACAGCGACCGGATCGACACGATCGGCCGCCACGGCAACGTGCATCCCGAGCTTGGCTCGCGCGTGCGAACCGTGGCGGCCGGAGGGCGGCTGCGGGCCGGCTTCGGATTCGCCGTGGCCGGCCGGCCCACCACGGTCGTGGTCTGCGACCGGGAGCGCCCGGCCGGTCCGATGGAGCAGGCCCTGGTGCAGGCGGGATGCGAGCTGTTCGCCGTCGCCTCCGCCAGGCTGCGGCGAGAGCGGGCGCTGCGCGCGCAGGCGCAGACAGGGCGGGCGCTGGTCGAGTTGGGCGAGACGCTTTCCCTCGACCACGGCGAGGAACGAGTGCTGCAGCTGCTCACGCTCTCGGTGGCCCGGCTGATCGACCACCGCGGCGTTGCGGCGTGGATCTCCGGTGCTGACGGCCTGACGCTCGTTGCCTCGGCCGGATACGTGCCCCGGCTGGGCATGAAGCCGGGCCGGCACGTCCCCTGGACGCCGCTGCTGCGAGAAGTGACGAGCAGCCGCCGGGTGCGCGAGGTACCGGTCGGGGATGCGCCCGGCATGATCGGCGGCGACCGCGCGACGCTGGTGCCGATCGGCGAGCGCGGCGCAAACCGCGCCGTGCTGGTCGTCGAGCAAACGCTCGAGGCAGCCGCGGCCCAGGAGGCGCTGCTTCTCGGCGTCGCCGACCAGGCGCTGCTGGCGATCGAGAACGACCGCCTGCTGGACGGTGAGCGGCAGGCGCTGGACGGCGTCGTGGCCTGCCTCGGCCGGGCCCTCGCAGTGCGCCACCGGGGCACGGCGGAGCACTCCGACCGGCTGGTCGGCGACTGCGAGGCGGTGGCCCGGCGGCTCGGGCTCTCGGGTGATGACGTGCGCGACGTCACGTTTGCCGCCGCGCTCCACGACCTCGGCAAGATCGGCGTTCCCGAGCGGGTGCTCGACAACCGCGGCGAGCTGAGCGAGGCCGACTGGAAGCCCATCAAGGCACATCCCGAGATGGGGGCCCAGATCATCGAGGCGGTGCCTGCGCTGACCGGGGCAGCGACGCTTGTCCGGGCCTGCCACGAGCACTGGGACGGCTCCGGCTACCCGCGAGGGCTGGCCGGCGAGGACATCCCGCTCGGCGCCCGGATCGTCTTCGTCTGTGACGCCTACCACGCCATGTGCGAGGACCGGCCGTACCAGGCGGCGATGTCGCAGTCCGACGCAATCAGCCGGCTCGTCGAGTTGCGCGGCGTGCATTTCGACCCGCAGGTGGTCGACGCGCTGATCGACCACCTGGCAGCAGCCAACGGCGCCGGCGTGAGGCAGCGCGCGGGCGCCGCCCGGGCCTGAGCCGAGATGTCGCCGACCTGATGCCGCTGCAAAACCGGGTCACCCCGCTGGGCGAGCTGATCGCCGTCCCCGACCGCGGCCTCGTGTACGGCAACCGCGGGTGCATGCACGACAGCGAGGGACGGATTCGCCGGCCATACGGCGTGCTGCGCTGGATCGCCTGCCGGCTGGAGTTCCGGGGCTGGCAACGTGGTCCGCTGCTGCAGCCCGGCAAGTTCACGGAGCTGTTCTTCCTCGACGAGGCGACGGCGCTGGCCGCCGGCCACCGGCCGTGCGCGCTGTGCCGCCGGGCTGACTACAACCGGTTCCTGGAGGTATGGGGCGAGCTGCACCCGGCTATCCGCGGAGCCGATCCGATCGACGTCGCGCTGCAGGCCGAGCGATGGGACGCCATGGGCTGCCGGCGCAGGCTGCATGAGGCCAGGCTGGAGCGGCTGCCTGACGGCGCAGTGGTGGTCCGCGACAACGCGCCGTGGGTCGTGGCCGGCGATGGCCTTCTGCGCTGGACGCCGGCGGGGTACGCCGACCGCGTCTCGCGACCGGTGCGCGGAGCGGCCACACTGGTCACGCCGCCGTCCCTGGTGGCGCTCCTCGCCGCGGCGCGGGATCCGGTCGTTCCACTGCTGCACCCCTCGGCGAGCCGGAGCTAGCTCGTTCGTTCGGCCCTGAACTTCATGCCCGGGAGCCTCTGCGCCGGTACCCCAGCCGCCCGGGACCGGTGTGCCCCAAAATGACTGCCTCAAGGGGGTGATTGTGCTCACCCAGAAGGGGGAATCTCAGTCGACAGCGCGGCTTTTGCAGTTTAACTGAGTAAGGAACCTTGCCAATGTCCTCCCAGGCCAGAAGGCAGTCGGTCTCATATGTCCGTGAGGTGTCGCACCGACACGTACCTCGTCCAGGCGTATCTGTCGAAACACCGTACCGGAGCACGAAGGAGACAGAATGAACGAGTCCATGCAGTTCGATCCGCGGCAGTCCGGCCAGACCATGGCCGAGTACGCAGTCGTGCTGGGTGTCATCACCATCGCGGTGGTGGCCACCCTGACGCTTCTGAGCGGCACCATCAGCACGGTGCTTCAGAACGTCATGAACGCGATGTAGCAGACTGCCATCTTGCACCGGTTGTCCGGTGCTGGTTTTCGACCTCGCCATCGTCGGCCGTGCCGGCGGTGGCGTTTGTCGTTGAGGGACGGGGGATGACGGGCCCTGCGAGCGCTCCCGCCGAGGCGTAGACTCGTGCGGATCGTCACCAAGTTGCAACCGGATCATCGCCGCTCCACTACCCGGAAGCCGGGGGCGGACGCGTAGATTCGGCGGTCCCGCCACCCGGGTGTGCCGGGCCGAAACGGGGGTCACGTCAACCAGGGAGGTGTCTTGTGAACACCGGACGCAAAGCTCGGCTGGGGCTGTCCGGGCTGGTCATCGCCGGGATGGCCGCGGCAGCGCTGGCCGCGGTGTCCCATGCCGGCGCATCGTCCTCTGCCCAGACCGCACTCAGCGGTCCGCAACCGGGCGCGCCGCTCGACCATTTCGTGTGTTACCACGTCAGGCAGGCCGCGGGCTCGCCGCCGATCCCGGCCAGCGTGTTGCTGGGAGATGAGTTTTCCGCCAAGAATCCCGACGGCTCGCCGATCCCGACCCCGGTGAAGGTGGGGGCGCCTACGGCTCTCTGCGCGCCGATCACCAAGTACCACCAGGTCGGGTCGACCCTGTACGTGTACCCGGTCGTGCACCCGACGCTGCACCTGGTCTGCTTCAAGATCACCGAGAGCACACCCACACCGCGGATGTTCGTCAGCACGGACAACCAGTTCAACCCGCCGGGCCAGAAGCGGATCCTGGAGACGGGCCTGCCGGGGACGAACGTCACGGCACAGTCGGTGTGCCTGCCGTCCCACAAGTCGGTCGATCCGGCGGCGCCGCCGCAGGGGGAGCCGCTCGGGCTGCTCAGCCACTTCAAGTGCTACACCGCGACCGAGACGGAACCCACCGGCCAGACGGTGCCCGGGCTACCGGCCAAGGTCTGGGCCCAGGATCAGTTCTCTCCGACGCCGATCCCGCAGATCAGCGTCAACAAGGTGATCAGCCTGTGCAACCCGGCCGTCAAGGTCGTGCCGGGGCCGAATCCGCAGACGTTCCCGGAGGTCAATCCCGACCTGCACCTCGTCTGTTTCTCGATCAGCGGCGGAGTGACGACGGTGAACAAGTCCGTCACGGTTGACAACCAGTTCAACCCGACCGGGAAGTTCCGGACGCTTGCCGTCCTGAAGGCGTACGCGCTGTGCGCGCCGTCGTTCAAGGCGATCATCGCGCCGCCACCCGGCTGACCCAACGCGCGGCTAAGGCCCCGGGCCTGTACGCAGGCTCGGGGCCTCGCCCCTGTCAGCCGCGCTCCACCCGGCACGCGAAGCAGCCGGCACGTGCGTAGTGCACGTGGGCGTAGGCGGCTCCGGGGACGTCCAGCAGGCGGTGGGCCGCTCCCTCCATGAATGTCCCGTCGACGACGTCCGAGCCGATCATCATCGCGTTCCTGTCGTAGGCGCGGATCGCCAGCAACCGCCGCCGCAGCTGCTCGGGCACCTCGCCGTTCTGGCGAAACGGTTCACACCCGTCGGCGTGGACGAAGATCGGCCCGTGGCCGGTGTAGGGGCTCTCGGCCCCGAATGGGTCGTAGGGGAGCAGAAGCAGCCGGTCGCCGGGCTGGGCATCGGTCATGCAGCGCCGGCACGGAAACGCGTCGGCCTCGTCGGCGACGACGATGGTCTGGGTGGGATGGGGCGCCGGCTCTCCGCCGGGCAGCGCGTGAATCTGGATCTGCATGGTGGGCTCCTCGTTCGGCGTCTCATCGATCAAACGCCTGGCACGGCGGTCGTGTGAGATCCGGATGGCGATCTCCACACTTTCACCGGTTCGTCTCCGATTGCTTGCTCCCAGGCGTGTGACACTTGGCGTGGTGTCAACCGGGATCGCTGACCGCTCGGTTCTGCTGGTCGAGGACGACAACGCTCTCGCCGAGAGCCTCCGGTACTCGCTCGAGCGAGAGGGGTTCCGTGTCAGCCTGTCCGGCGACGGCGCGTCGGCGATCGAGGCCGTCCGTCACGACCGGCCGACGCTGGTGCTCCTCGACCTGGTGCTGCCGGGGATGACGGGCTTCGACGTCTGCCGCCTGATCCGCAGGGAGTCCAACGTGCCGATCCTGATCCTCACCTGCAGAGGATCCGAGGCCGACCGCGTAACCGGGCTCGAGCTGGGAGCCGACGGTTACATGACGAAGCCGTTCTCGGTTCCCGAGCTCGTCTGGCGCGTGCGGGCGATGATCCGCCGGGCGGCGATCGCCGGTGCGCCGGCCGACCCCACGCTGCTGCGGGTGGGCCCGGTGGAGATGGATCTGAGCCGCCACGAGACCACCGTGCGCGGAGCGCGGGTACGGCTGCGGCCGCGGGAGTTCGATCTGCTGCGCGCCTTCATGGAGCGCCCCCGCCGGCTGCTCACCCGGGAGTTTCTGATCGCCGAGCTGTGGGGCGGGGAGCCGCTCGGCGACTCGCGCACGCTCGACGTTCACGTCATGCGCCTGCGGCGGCTGATCGAGGCCGACCCGCGCGCTCCTCAGCACCTGGTCACGGTGCGCGGCGTCGGCTACCGGCTGCTCGACAGCTCGCTCACCGCCGGTCCCACGCAAGCCGCTTCCTGACCCCCACGACCGGTCGACCCCCGAAACGCCGCCGGGCGGGAGAGCCTGGTGGCCCTCCCGCCCGGCGAACGCGTCTCGCCCAGCTCGTGCTGCCTAGGTCGTAAACGTCTTGCAGTAGGTGTTGTCAGCCTGCTTCACGAGCGGCACGAAGCCGAACGTGGTGATGGACGCAGGAATCTCCCCCTTCGGCTTACCGCTAACCTGGGCCGAACGGTAGGCGCCGCCCGTGAGAGGATCGAGGATAGGGTTGCCGTGAGTGTTGTTGAAGCCACTCTCGTTCTTGCAGATGAACCCGTTCTCACCGACGAAGTTCTTCACGTCAGGTGCAGCGGCGGTATCGTTGCCGCACTTGTTGGCGTTGGTCGGATCGCCGGCGCAGTACACGTTGAACAGGTACCGGCTGACCGGGAACGTGCCGCTGGAGATGGCCGTGTTGGTCGCCTTCTTGCCGTTGATCTCACCAAGCGCGCTTCCGTCGCTACCCGTGAAGCTGGTGGCGCCGTACGTCCTGTGGTACACGCCCACCGAGTAGTAGAAGATCGCGTTTGCCTGGTCGCCGTTGGCGTCGACGAGGTTGTTGGTGTTCTCAGGCGACACGTTCGAGCCAGGCTGGCCCGGGTTGTTCGGGTTGTGGACGCAGTTGGTCAGCGCCTGACCCGAAGCCAGTTGGACGCCCATGGCAGAGGCCCACGTGACGCCGGTGCCGGAGTTGGCCTGGGCGACGTAGGGATCCATCGCGACGTTGCTGCCGCCGACCTGGTTCCAGTTGGTCACGGTGCAGCTCACGAAGATCTGCTTCAGCTGGGTGGTCGTTAGGTTGAGGCTGGCCATGCTGCCGCAACCGCTCCCGGTTGCAGACGGCCAGCACTCCCACGCGATGCCGTCACGCGCGAAACCGACGAAGTGCAGGCCGGTGCAGTCCGAGCCGCCGGCGGATGCCGGGAGCGGAACGCGGGACGAGCGCGCGAACTCGATCCCTGCAACCTTCGCGAGCCCCTGCTGGCAGAGCTGGTTGATGCCGCCGCCGGAGCCCAGGAAGTACCGCTGCACGATCATGTCGTGGAAGTAGTTGACGAAGTCCGCCCGATTTTCCGAACCGGAGTTCGGGCACGTCGCGTTCAGAACCTGCGGGCTGCTGAGCTGATTGCACCCCGGCGCGTTTGAGTACAGGTCGCCCAGCGACTGCATCATCCACTCCGTGGTGTCTGAGCCGCTGCCGATGATGATCTGGCTCGAGGTCTGGGTGGCCGCCCAGGCCACGCTCGACGCCGCGAGCAGCGCGACCACGACCAGGCCGGTCGTGAGCGAGAACTTTTTTCGCAGAGACAACTCTCATATCCTCCATTTTGAACAACGGTTTCGTGTCACAAGCTCACCAGCGTGCTCTGTCGTCCTTGCTGCACACCTCCATCCCCCGGTGACACGGCACCGACATCTGCGCCGCAGAACATGTCGTATCTGAGGCGTGTAACCCGACCACGAACCGCAATAGACCGGCGAGTGAACGCTCCGTAAACAGTCGCCGCGCCAACTTGTTACAGAGCGGTGACGGCCGGCGTGCAACTGGCGTCCGGCGTTAACCTGCCGTGGCGGCGCCCGGCGTCCGGCGATAGGCTGCACGGCGGATGTCGACCACCTCCCCGACTGGCGACTTCAATCCGTTCGGCCGCGAGCTGGAGCGCTACGCCGATTGCGTGGTGCAGGCCGGGGTCGACACCCGCGCAGGAGATGTGCTGGATATCCGCACTCCGGTCGCTCACCGGGTGCTGGCGGTAGCCCTGACCGAGGCGGCGTACCGGGCAGGAGCACAGACGGTCGAGGTCAGCTACTCCGAGCCGCGTGCTCAGGCCGCCCGGGTGCGGTACGGGAAGAAGCCTGACGACCTGGGCGCGTTGCCCCCCTGGTCAGCGGCCCGCTACCGGGAGCTCCAGCGGCCCACCGCCGCCACCCTGGGCACCACCGGCGAATCCGACCCGGGCGTCTTCGACGGGCTTCCGCCCGATCGCGTGGCGCTCGAGCTCCAGCGCCCGGCCCAGGACAACAAGCAGTTCATCAAGGCAATGCTGGACGGTGGGGTGCGGTGGTCGGGTTGCGCCTTCCCGACCCCCCTGTGGGCGGCTCAGGTCTTTCCCGGCGTCGAGACGCAGCGCGCGCAGCGCCGGCTTGCGCGCGACCTGCTCGAGTTCTGCCGGATGGGGAAGAACGATCCGCCCGGGCACAAGGGATGGACCGCGCACGCACGCGCGCTGCGGCGCCGCGGGCGCGCGCTGACGAAGCTGGCCCCGACCGCGCTCCGGCTCCGTGGCCCCGGGACGGACCTGACCGTCGGCCTCTCGCCGGGCACGGTCTGGATCGGCGGGGGCCGCGAGCTCAAGTACGGACACGTCACCTGCCCGAACATCCCCACCGAAGAGGTCTTCACGAGCCCCAAGGCGGGGGTGGCCGAGGGGCCGTTCCGCTGCTCGATGCCGCTCTCGTTCCACGGACGGATGTTCGAGGGCATCGCCGGAGAGTTCCGCGGCGGCCGGCTGGTGCGGCTGGAGTGCAAGCGTGAGGCCGACCGCAAGCTGCTGGCTGCCTTTCTCGACTCCGAGCCCAACGCGCGGCGGCTGGGAGAGGTGGCGCTGGTCGACGGCAGCTCCCGGATCGGATCCAGCGGGCGCGTCTACTACAACACCCTCCTCGATGAGAACGCGGCCTGCCACATCGCGTTCGGCTCGGGCTTCGGAGTCGCGCGCGAGCCCGGCAAGAAGGGTGGCATCAACCACGCCCAGCTCCACATCGACGTGATGATCGGAACGCCGGACTTCGAGGTCACGGCAACGCTGCCCAGCGGCAAGCAGCGGGTGCTGATCACCGGCGGCGAATGGCGGATCTAGACGGGGGCCGCTCCCGCGGGCGCAGTGCCCCGCGAGCGGCCCTCTGTGCTCAGCGGTCAGACCGCCACGTTCTCGTAGACGACCGGCACGTAGCTGTCCCGCGACGTGGGGTCGAGTGGCAGCGGCAGGAAGTTCACGCGACCGGTGCCCGAGCACGGGAACAGCACCGTCGTCGGGATCCGCCGGTGCACGCCGTAGCGCCGCAGCAGGACGTAGGTTGAGGACCCCGCCGACGGCGGCAGCGCCCCGAAGAACGCGCCGATCCTGTGGTCGTGGCCGGTGTACCCGTCGCGGCTGTCGACGGTCGCCGTCGGGATGACGGCGACGGTCTGGCCGGCGACCGGATGGCCGGTCTGACCCGGCTGTCCCGGCCCCGGGCAGACGACCTTGATCACCACCGGCGTGACGATCCCCGGCCGGCCGTTGACCAGTCCCATGAACAGCTGGTGCGGCCGGATGTGGTTGCCGATGACGTGGGCCTGCGCGACACCCTGGCTCGCGATCGCAAGCAACGCCACGACGGTTGTGATGGCACCAAGTTTCTTCATCGCTCCTCCCCCAACGGGATGGTGACACGGAGCTGGTGCTCCGAAGGATGGGTTTCCGGCCGGATCGATCAGCGCATGCTGACGAGGACATCGCACCAGGGCTGCCGCGCGTTTCAGCCTGGGGCAATCAGCTGTGCGATTCACGCGACGTTCACCATCCGTGACCTTGTTCTCCACCGCGAAAGGGGGATACTTGCCGGGTGGACGACGACTCCGTCCGGGAGGGCGAGCTCCGCACGAGCCGGGAGCGGCTCGAGCGTCTGTACGCCCAGGTCCAGCCTGGGCTCGTCCGCTACCTGAGTGCGTTTACGCCCGCGTACGCCGAGGACATCGCGTCCGTCGCCTGGACCGAGGTGCTGGGCGCGCTGCCACGGTTCAACGGCACCGACGACGAGTTCCGGCGCTGGCTGTACGTCACCGCGCGCCGTCGCGTGATCGACCACCACCGGCGCGGCTGGCGGCGGCTGGTCGTGCTCCGCGAGCCAGAGCATTCGGACATCGCCGGTCACGGCAGCGAAGATCCGGCGTTCGAGGAATCGGCGTCGTCGGAGGCGGTGGCGGCGATCCTCGAGAGCCTGCCGCGCGAGCAGGCCGAGATCGTCCTGCTCCGCGTGATCGGAGGGTTCTCGGCCGCCGAGGTGGCGCTGATCACCGACCGCCCGGCGGCGACCGTGCGCGTGCTCCAGCACCGCGCCCTTCGGCGGCTGGCCCGGGAGCTGGGCGAGGGCGGTGAAACGAGGTGAGGCTCGGCCGCGTTCTCAGGACCAGCGTGGATCACGTCTCCCCCGATCTGCTCGACGAGGACACCGCCGACCGGATGCTCGGCGGCCTGGTGTCGTCTGCCGACGCGCCGCCAGGCTACGCGCCGGTCGCCCAGCTGCTGGCGGCTGCGCGGGGCGACCGGGAGTCGGAGGCGATCCGGCCGCCCGCCGTCGTGCGCCCGGCGCGCCGGGCGCATCACACGGTGCGTCTGGTGGCCCTGCTCGCGGCGGTCGCGCTGGTGCTTGCGGCGGGCGCGTCCTATGCCGACGTGCTTCCGGTCTCGACCTCGAGCATCAGGCAGGCGGTCAACACCATGCTCGAGCAGAGCCCGCCGCCGGCGGCCGCCGGCGCGACCCGTTGGCAGACGCGCTACCTGCCGGGGGCCGACCCGGCCTCCGTGTCGGGGTCGTGCCGGCCTGCGCGCGAGCCGAGCTCGGGGACGCTCCGCCTGAGCTGTCCGGCCGCCACGTCGAGCGCGATCGTGCGCTACGAGTTCGCGGTCACGGGAGCGCGTGCCGGAGTCCCCACGTTCGCGGTCGAGACCGGCCCCACCGCCTCTGGGTTGCTGCGCACGTCGATCAGCCGGGTGGCGAAGGGACGCCTGCAGCTCACTGTCCGCATGAACGGCAGGGGCGTGGTCGACATCCGCAGCGTCAGCATCGGGTTCTACGGGCGTGGGTGACCTGAGGCCGATCCGCCGGATCGTGATCGTGGCCGTCCCGCTGGCGCTCGCTCTGCTCGCCCTGACCGCGTCCGTCGCGGCCGCCAAGGTCTGGCGCACCCAGATCCGGGGCGGCGAGAAGACCTCGTACCGGGCCGGTCCGTCCTGCTCGTTCGCGCCGGAGGTGTCGACTCCGAGCGATCTGCGGATCAGCTGCCCGTCGGGCGCCCGGGCCGTTGTCCGCTACTCGTACAAGGTGCCCTCGACGATCATCGGCTCGGTGGCCCTCACGGTCGACCGCACGGCCGGGTCGCCGTCGGTGGGCGCCTACCATCAGGCCCTGACCCGGCCCTCGACAACCTCCGTGCGGGTCACCATCGCGATCCAGGGCCCGAACACCGTCGATATCCGCAGCGTGACCATCGGGTACTACGTCCCGTGAGACACGCCTCCGCCGGCTCCGTCTACCGCACCGCGGCCCGCCTGGCGCTCACCGCCGGCGTGCTCGCAGTTGCGCTCTGCGCCTGGGAGGTGATGTCGGTGCGAAGCGGCGCTGCGGATGCTCAGGCCGCTGCGGCGGGCGCCCAGAGCGATGCGGCGGTTGCGCAGGCGATCACCGTGCTCCAGCTGGCGGAGCTGAACAACGTGATCCAGCCGACGGCAACCTCGCAGAAGGAACTGCTTGCTCTCAGCACGCGCACCCGGGTCTGGGTGCTGGCGCTGGCCGCGCGCGTGGACACGGGCGCGCCGGCGGTTGCCGCCCGCCTGCGGGTCGAGGCCCACCTGCTCGATACGCAGATTCACCAACTGGTGGCCGCCACCGCCGCCAGCGATGGACAGGCCGTCGTCGATTCGAACGCTCGCGTCCAGCGACTTGCATCGAGCATGCGGTCGGCCGTTGGCCGTCAGCAGCAGCTCGATACGCAGACCGCCCACTCGAACCTGCAGTCGCTGCGCTCGTCGCGGCCCGTTCTGATCTGGCTGCTGATCGCCGTGCTGGCGCTGGCGACGGCCGCCGCCCTCACCCTGCGGCTCCGCTGGTCCGACGCCGCCAGGCGCCGCGCGGCGTTTCGGTAGCATTGCCAACCTGCGTGCGGTCGCTTACACTCTGAGCGCTCTGCAGTTTCTGCGTAAGAGAGGGAGAGGGGTCCGGGGTGAACGCACCGTTGGGGATGACAGGTCGCACGCGACGCTGGATGCTCGGCGTCGGCGGGTGTGTGGTGCTGCTCGGCTTCGGCGCCGCAAGCGCATGGGCAGCTCCGGCGTCCCACACGCCCCGAGTCGTGGCTGCGGTGCACGGCTTCGCCGGTGTGGCTCCCGCGGCGACGGCCGCCTCGTACGACCCGCCGTTCGCGACCTTTAGCACCGACCCCGTCGACGTCACCATCAACTCCGTCGTCTACCAGATGACGGTCAACGTGACCAGGACCTCAGCTCTCCCGGTAACCAGCCCGAGCTCGACGTCGATTTCGACCGCCAGGGGACCGGGAAGCTCTTCGGCGACCAGAACCACGACTACGCCTTTGCGCCCGCGTCGGGGATCAGCTTCACGCTACGGCGCGACGAACGGCAAGACCGCTGCCCTGAAGGCCACCGCGGCGATCGCGCCGAGCGCCGTGAGCATCGCCTACAAGTCAACGCTCGAACACGGTCGCCGCCCTGGAAGTCTGCAGAACGGCACCACGGGAGACCAGGTCGTTGCTCGAACGGCACCGTCAAGGTGTCGCAGTTCTCCCTCGTGTCCGGCACGTCGCCCTTCTGTCGGAACGGTGACGACCAAGCCCAAGACGGCGGTCGTTCTTCTACGACCCCGGGTCGCAAGGGCGGCGGCGGCGAAGCTCGGTACCGATCTGCCCAGGTACCGGGACATCGAGGTCGGCAATGCCAGCTCCTGCGGCGCGCTTGTCGTTCGCGAATGACTACGGGGACTCCGACGCGTTCGAGGGCGCCTTCGAGTCGTCCACCAGCGGATCGGAGTCCATCCAGCACACCGTCATCGCGGGGGTGAAGGGCACCGACCTACCGGCGCCGACGACCAGTCCCACCGGCGCGACGGCGACGGTCAAGACGACGGGAGATCCGTTCATGACGGGCACGGCGACGTTCACGTCGAACAAGGCGCCGAAGAAGACCAGCGGGTCGTGCAAGGACGAGTCCAACACGAAGCACACCTACACGCAATCGACGTACACCGGGAAGATGGCGTCGGGGTCGCCGATCCTGTCGGCGAACTTCGACACCGATCCGTTCCAGCTGTCAGCGCCGGCGGCGGCCAAGCTGTACGTCGTCAAGTACACGTCGTGATCCGTGAGACGGGGGCCGCTTCCCGGCGCCGGGACCAGCTTCCGCACCGCCCGGTTTCTACAGCCTGTGGGACGAGGGGGCACGCTTTCCGGCAGAGCGATGAGCGGCCGGGCCAGACCCTCGGCCGCGCTTCGGAGGCGATGCACGCCCGCAAGCAGCAGCGGCGCGACGACCGCTAGCCCGGCGCCGCTAGCCGACCCGGCGGATGGCCGAGATCTGCCACTGGCTGATCGACTGGCGCGAGACGACCGTCCCGGTGTGCGGTGCGGCCAGCACCAGGCCGTGGCCGAGGTAGATGCCGACGTGGCCGTCGCCGTACTCGAACACGAGGTCGCCGCGGCGGATGTGGCTGCGCGGGATGGCGAGACCGCGATAGGCCTGGCTGTAGCTCGAGTGCGGCAGGCTGATGCCGACCCGGCCGAACGCCCACATGACCAGGCCCGAGCAGTCGAAGCCAACGTGCGGCGAGGCGGCCCCGTAGACGTACGGCGTGCCGATCTGCGAGACCGCGATCCGGGTCGCGTGGCGCTCCAGCAGGACGCGGTGCCAGCTCCGCTGATACCCATGGCCGACGCGGGTCCAGTGCCGCTGCAGAGCGCGCAGCCAGTGGATCGAGCGGACGTGCATGATCAGGCGCGGAGCGCCCAGACGATGGCCGAGGAGCCTGGCCATACGTTTCGCTGAACCGTAGGCGTGAAGTGCGCCGTGGCGGGCTCGGCTGACTCGCGTCGGCGGACGCTTGTGGTGGGTGGTGTGGCTGCGCACCGGAGCGCGTGAATCGTGGACGGTGGACGTGGACGACGTCGAGGTGTGTGTTGCGGCGTAGGCGCCGGGCACTCCGACGAGCAGTGCAACGGCAGCCACAATGGCAATGAGGCGAGTCAACCGGGACCCCCAGCTAGGGAACAGAAGCGGCCGCGGACAGACCCAAACGTCAACGGCGGGCGGCGACACGGCTGTCAAGATGGCTGCGACCGATAGCGATCAGCGGCGCGGACAGCGACGACGCCTGGATGTTGATCCATCGCACGGTAGGCGAGGATCCGGGGTAGTCAACGACAGATACCGCAAGTCGGGGAGGCGAATCCCCATTGCGGAGAAAGCCGATCTCACCGTCTTGGGGCAGTCCGGCCGGAGCTTGTGACTACCGTCGCGAGGCCTGGGCGACCTGTGCGCCGCTCAGAGGGTCAGCTGTACGCGACGACTCCGCTGAAGGTGACGCCGTCGACCATCACGGTGTACGAGTCGCCGTTGGTGACGGGGTTGAAGTTGGAGTAGAACGGCCCGAACTGATACGAGGTTGTGGAAGCCGTGTGAGTTCCCAGGATCAGGCCGATGCAATCACCGATCTGGCCGCCGGTCCAGCCCTCGGTCGAATCCTCGAACCAGAGACCGGTGGCGCCGTAGTCGAAGCTGGTGTCGCCTGCGGTGCAGTTGAGGGGCTCCGATGGGTCGGGCGTTGGGGCGGTCGGGAGGTTGGTGCCGGTGATGGTCACCGTCGGGTCCGACGGCGTGCCCGTGAAGGTGACGCCGGTGATCGCCGGCGCCTTGGTCCTGAACGTCCGGTCGGGTCCGTCCGCGGAGCCGGTCGCGGTGGTTGCCACCACGCGGTAGTGGTAGAGCGTGCCGGGCTGGAGGCCGGAGATGCCGCCGCTGACGGAGACCGGCGCGGCGCCCGATCCCACCGAGGCTTCCGACGTGCTGGAGTCGTACCCGGTCGTCAGCCCGTAGTCGATGTGGTACGTGGTCGCCACGCCGTTGGGGTTGACCGTCCCCGTCAGGGTCGCCGAGGCTGCCTTGATCTTCTTCGCCGATCCCGTCGTCACGGTGGGCAGCGAGAAGCTGGTGAGTGACACCTTGGCGATGGTCGTGCCCCAGCCGAAGCCGCCGCTCGTGGCCTGGTAGAGGCCGGTCACCCAGACCACCGAGGGGTTGGACGGGTCGATCGCAGTGCCAAGGTAGTCGCCCCAGCGCTCATCGCAGGGAGGAGACGAACCGCCCGAGCAGGGCGTCGTGCCCGCCGCCGCGGGCTGCAGGCTGATGTCGAACCCGGGCCCGACCACCGCCGCTCCGGCGCCCTGGGTCGCGCTCGACCGGGTGTAGGCCTCGAACACGTTCCCCTGGGCGTCCAGCCCGACGGCGCCGTAGGAGTAGTCGAATCCCGGCTCGCCGATCATCTGGTATGAGGACAGCTTCGGCTTCGTGCCGGAGAGGTCGATCCGGCCGCTCGTGAGGCAGGTGCGGGCTCCGCACTCGCGGGAGCTCGAGAACTGGATCACCGGCTTGCTGTCGGAGGTCTCCTGCTCGTAGACGGCGTCATAGATCCGGCCGTCCAGGTCGCCCCCGCCGATCGCCCCGCCGGGTACCTGCGGCTCCTGCGGCGCCGGGAAGTCCTGCACCGGGATCGCCTGCTCCTTGAGCTTGACGTTGGCGGCCGCCGGCGTCCCCGTGATCGTGGCCAGATCGAGCGGCTGCCCGGAGAAGCTCGCCACCAGGTACCCCGGCGAGGCGGACGTCTGCTCGACCGCCGCCTCGTACAGGTTGGACTTGGTGGCGGTCAGCTTCTTGACCTGGGGGTGCGTGACGCCCGACGTGACCTGGCTCAGGTTGTAGACGTAGATCTGCTCGTTCGTATCGGTGTTGCCGGCGATGATGAACTTGTCGGAGGTCGACTCGATCTTGTCCTGGTCGAGCGACGTCGTGTTGGGGGCGGCGTACACCCACCAGCCGCCGGTCGCCGGATCGGTAGTCTTGGAGATCGCGAACCGCATCGGGCCGCCGGTGGCGGTGTCGGTGCAGCTGAAGGCGAACTGGCCCGTCGCGAGGTAGAGCGCCCGCGGGTCGACGCAGCTCATCGTTCCCGACCCATCCCAGAAGCTGGCGAAGTCGAACTCCGCGAGCTGCGCACCGGTGGTCTTGTCGTACACCGTCGCAGCGGTGTTGACCGTCTCCAGGATCTCGGTCGGACCGACGGCGATCACGGGCTCGCCCGGCGTCCAGCAGAAGCCGCCCTGGCAGGGCCCCTGAGCTGGGAACTCGAACGGGTGGTGGCGCCGGTGCCCGGTCGGTGAGGATGCGCCGGCCGCGGCGCGCTCGCGCTGGGGCGGTGTCAGGCGGTGACCAGAGGCAGACGTCCCCGGCGCGGCGCCGGCCGTGCCGGCGGCGAGCAGGCAACAGAGGATGGCTGCGGTGGCGATTCGCACTCGCATCGTCGACCCCCCTTCTGCGTCAAGAGACCTACCGTGTGCGCATCTGCGCTGGAGCACCGGCGAGCTTACGACCTATCGGCACGCAGCACAAGCAGGTCAGGTCACGGCGGCGACCGGCTCGGGCGGCTCCTGGGCCAGCGAGTCGGTCAGCCGTTGGATGATCTCCCGGACCTCCTGGTGCTGCTCGGGCGACCAGTCCTCGAGCAGTCCCTGGATGCGCGAGCTGCGCGCGGCGCGCAACCGCTCGAGTGCCGCGTGGCCGTCGGGCGTGAGCCCACAGCCGTCGTCGATCAGCCCCTTCTCGCGCAGCTCGTCGAGCTGAGGGTCGAGCTGGAAGGACTCGACCACGCCCGGCACCTGCTCCACCAGCCGGAACAGCAGCCACATCTCGCGCGGCTCGAGATCCACGTCCGCGGAGTCGGCGAGCCGCTCGTAGATCAGATGGCGGTTGTCGCGACACGCGAGCGCCGCTGCCTGTGCCTCCAGCTCTGCCATCGAGCTCGACAGCATGGGTGCTGCGGCCGTCTCGGAGGCACCCTGCGCCTTGACCGTCTTGCGGAGCGGCACCTCGGGGATGAACCAGGTGAGGACGAACGCGACGACCGCGAACGCGGCGCCGGTCAGGAACACCGGGTGGAGCGCGTCGACGTAGGCGGTGCGGAACGCCTCCTTGATCGGCGCCGGCAGCGAGGCGATCAGCGCCGGCGTCGCGCCCCGCTCCAGGTTCACCCCGCCGGGAGGCGCGGCGGGCAGGGCTGCCGCCAGGTTGGACGCGAAGCGGTTGGTCAGGATGGCGCCGAAGATCGGCGTCCCGATCGAGCCGCCCATCGACCGGAACAGGCTGGCGCCGGACGTGGCGACGCCGAGCTGCGAGTAGTCGACGGCGTTCTGGACGATCAGGATGAGCGGCTGCATGACGGCACCCAGACCCAGACCGAGCACCAGCATCGACAGCCCGGCGGCGGGGATCGACGTGTCGACCGCCAGCCGCGACAACAGCAACATGCCGACGATCATCAGCCCCGTGCCGAGGATCGGGAACACCTTGTAGCGTCCGGTGCGCGAGATGACCTGCCCGCTGCCGATCGACGAGATCAGCACTCCGGCCATCAACGGCAGCATCTCGAGCCCGGAGACGGTTGGAGTGGAGCCCTTCACAAGCTGCAGGAACAGCGGCAGGTAGGTGACCGACCCGAACAGCGCGACGCCGACCACGAAGCCGACCGCGCTGGCAACGGCGAAGATCCTGATGCGGAACAGACTCAACGGGAGCACGGGCTCGGCCGCCCGCCGCTCGGTCAGGATGAATCCGGCCAGGCAGACGAGTGAGATCACCGCGAACGCGGCGGTCTGCCACGAGAGCCAGGCGTAGTCGACCCCGCCCAGCGTCGTCAGCAACACGACCGCCGACAGCCCCGCCGCCAGGAACGAGATCCCGAGGTAGTCGATCACGTGGCGTGTGTGGCCGACGTGGGGGTTGAAGACGAGCTGCAGCACGACCAGCGCCACGAGCCCGATCGGGACGTTGACGTAGAAGATCCAGCGCCACGACAGGTTGTCGACGAAGAACCCGCCCAGCAGCGGGCCGATCACCGTCGACAGTCCGAACACGGCGCCCAGGAACCCGGAGTAGCGGCCCCGGTCGCGAGCCGGGACAACGTCGCCGATCGCCGCCTGCGTCGTCGTCAGCAGTCCCCCGCCGCCCAGACCCTGGATTCCCCGGAAGAGGATCAGCTCGGTCATGCTGTGGGCGGCGCCGCACAGCACGGAGCCGAACAGGAACGTCACCAGCGCCGTCTGCAGCACGATCTTGCGCCCGAACTGGTCGCCCAGCTTGCCGGCCAGCGGCGTGGTGATCGTCGAGGCCAGCATGTAGGCCGTCACGACCCAGGCGAGCTTCGACGAGCCGCCGAGGTCGCCGGCGATCGTGGGCAGCGCCGTCGAGACGATCGTCTGGTCCAGCGATGCGACCAGCAGCACCAGCATGAGGGCCCCGAAGATCGGCCCGAGTCGCGGGGGCGCCTCGCTCACTCCCGACACCCTAGATGATTGATTCCGCGGTTGCGTCCTGGCTCAGAAAGCCGACCGGACCGGCTCCTGGCGGGCCGCCGGCCGGCTGCTGGTGAGCGGCCGCAGGGCCGGATCGACCTTCGCCCACGCAGCCAGCGCGGGGCCGGCCTGGGCCAGCGCCACCTGCAGGCACTCGGTCGCCTTGACCGGATCCCCGGCCGCGTAGTAACACGCCAGGTTGTAGAGGATGCGGTAGTTCAACCGACCGCTCTCGAAGACGTCGTTGACGAGCTGATTTGCCTGGTCGGGATGGTCGGGTCGGATCGCACCGGCCAGCGCCACCTTGGCAACACCCGTGTATGCGGCCGCGAATCCCTGGACCTCGGCATCATCCGGCGGCGGGTGTGTCAGTGCCGTGCACAGCCTGCGGAGGTCGGCCACCGCCATCGCCCTGGCCCCGGGCACCGGCCGCCGTGACACAGCGGCCTGGTTGAGCCTGAGCACCGCTCGGGCATAGAGCGCGCGCAGAGGATCGACGCGGGTGACCGACAGCGCCCCGCCGGGCTCGGCGTCGACGACGGCAGAGAGGTTGGCGTGGGCGACCTCGGCCAGCTCCTCGTTCCGGTCTCCGGCGTAGATCCGCGACTGCATGGTGCCCAGGTTGAGCACGCAGGCCCCGAATCTCGGGTCGCGCTCCACGGCGCGCGAATAGTGGCGGGCGGCCGCCAGCTCGTCGCCTGCCCGGTAGGCCTCGTGACCGTAGGCATACTCGAGCATCGCGGACGGATGGGGGAGGTCCGGGGATGCTTTTGCCCTGTGAACCGCGAGTACCGCCGAGAGCCAGGCGGCGGCCGGCCGCACCAGCGTCCGATAGTCGTCCCCGCCCTGTGGAGTGGCCCCCGCCGCCGTGGTCGGCCCGATGTGCTGGGTCGCGAACAGCCTGCGGTGGTACAGCGCCCGCGGCCGGGCCACCGTCACCGTGACCGAGGGCGCGGCGGGATCGGGGTCGGAGACGAGCGATCCGCCCACGTGGTAGTCGAAGCCCCCGGCCATCTTGAGAATGCTCTGCAGCGCGGCGGCAACCGTGCTCGCCGTCGAGTTGGATGCAAGGGCGCTCAGCGCGTCGTCCGCCGGCCCTTCGCCCGGCACGGCGATGTCCACCCCGAACGGCTGGTCGCGCTCGACCCGCGACACCTCCGCCCTCAGCGCTCCCACGAAGTCCGGGCCGAGCGTCGCCCCCTTGTCTCCCGCGGCCGTCAGGCCGTCGAAGCACACCTGGGGCCACCAGACCGAGCGGATCAGGAGCCACAGCACGTACACGATCAGAACCGCGAGCACGAGCGCGATCAACCCTGCGGCGGTGAACGACGAGACGGCGGATCCCAGTGTCGCCCCCAGCGAAGAGGTGCTGTCGCCGAGCCGGTTGAGGAGGCCCTTGCGGTGCTGCTCGACGGCCAGCGCGGCGAGGTCGGGCGGCGGTGGTACGTGGTAGGCGCTCTGGGTATGCCGGGTGACGTCCTCGGCGGCCTGGGCGTGCCCGTCTGCTGCGAGCTTGGCTGCCCGGGCGTAGCCCGCCTCGGCCCGCAACAGGTTGCGCAGGCCCGCGGGCGGCACCGGGGGCGCCTCGGCGGAGGCGATGGTGATCTCAGCCTTGGCAAGGTCGGACTCTCCGGCGGCGAACAGGGCTCGGGCTCTCGCGACGCGGGCGGCGATCGCGTTGCGCAGCACGCCCGCGGCGCACGTCGCGCTCGCCGGCGACGCGGCCAGCTGCTGGGCCATCGTTTCGGCGGCCGTGATCTGGCCGGCGTTGAGCAGGGTCGTCGCGGCTGCACAGGACGGCGGCGCCGAGCCGGTGGCCGCCGCGGCGGGGGCCGCCAGGCTCAACGTCACACCCACGACCGCCACGGTCAGGTGTGCACGACCCACAACGGATCCAGGGTACGGCTCCTGGCCAGTTGTGTCAAACGAGACGTTAACATCGCAGGACGGCTTGCCAGGAATCGATGTTTCGCCGGCTGGGTGCAGGGGTACGCCGCCCCGGGTGTGTTACGCACGAGCGCCTGCGCGCTCAGCGAGGAAGGGGGTCTATGGAGGGTTAGATCGTGTCCGACGCGGCCGGCTCGGCGATGCCCAGCGTAACCTGGCGAGCCCTGCCTCAAGGCCGCTGTCCCTGACGAGAGGAGCACTCACGTGAGACCTCTACGGAAGACGTGGCTCGCCGCTCTTGCGGTGGGTTGCGCCGCGATCGCAACTGCAAGCGCTGGAACGCTGTCGGCGTCGGCCGCACGGTCGACCTCGGCGACGCCGCTTCACCCAACAGCGCCGGAAACGCACTGGTGCAACACCAACGGCGTGACGTGCGTCGAGCCGCTGCAGAACTGGGACGAGTTCCCGTTCTACAAGAAGGTTCGCTCGCAGGGCGTCAAGCTCGACGAGTACATCGGTCACGACGAGCCGTCCGTGCTGTTCAACTCGAGCACGCCGGGATCGGGCAACGACAATCTCTACAACCTGACGCTGCCCAAGGATCCGCCGGTGCAGCCAACGCAGGACGGAAGCGGCGGCACCGACAACTTCCAGCTGCGCCCGGCCTTCTGGTTCGGGATGGCGATGTGCGACGACCAGTCGGCGCCAAATCCGACCTACTCGGGATCGCCGTACCCGAACACCACCTGCACGCCGGACAGCGACTCGAACATCTACACGAGCGACGACCCGACCAGCAGCAACTACATCGGCAAGGCCCCGGGCGGCGGCTACATGGAGATGCAGTTCTATCCGCCGGGCTGGGTCAAGTGGCCTGCCGGCATCAGCTGCGATCCGACGCGATGGTGCGCGGCGCTCAACATCGACTCGTTGTCGGAGAACTCGAACACCGGAGTCGCGAACAACGCGGCCTGCCTGAACACTGCGGGCATCGAGCCGGCCAACTTCGCGTTCCTGACCAAGAATGGACAGTCCACGTCGCCGGCGAACGCCCTGAATCCGGGCCGGTTCACCCTGTCGCCCTCGAAGGACTTCTTCATGCGCAGCGGCGACAAGCTGAGCATGCACATGTTCGACACTGCGGCGGGGTTCACTGTCCAGGTGAACGACCTGACGACCGGGACGACCGGTTCGATGGTCGCGAGCCAGGCGAACGGCTTCGCCTCGGTGAAGTTCGACCCGTCGGCCAGCAGCTGCTCGCTGGTTCCGCATGGGTTCCACCCGATGTTCTCGACCTCCAACGCCGGCACCCGGCTGATGTGGACAGCGCACACGTACAACGTCGCCATGTCGGACGAGATCGGGCACTTCGAGTACTGCAGCAAGATCAACCCGAACAACCTGTCCTGCAAGAAGTCGGGCGGGTTCGACTCCAACAACCCCGATCCCGAGGACGACCAGGGGTGCTTCCCAACGCCCGCCTTTCCGTCCAGCAGGGTGCAGGTCGGAGGCTGCATCGCCTCGGACACGGACTTCGACGGCGTTCCATACGATGCCAAGGCGTGGCCCGGGTCGATCAGCAACTCCGTGGCCGGCAAGCTACTGACCAGCACGCCGGTGACGTTCACGAGCCCGACCACGGTGGGCGGAGCGAACTTCGACTCGGCATCGTTCGAGAACGACCTGCCGCGGATCGAGGACTTCCGGCCCGACTCACCGTACGGCGGCGTGCAGTTCAACTGCCAGCGGCACATTGCAAACCCAGCTGACCCGAATCCCGGTCAGCACTGCGTGGGGTCGCCGCCACAGGCGCGCGACTACCCGTTCTTCGTGACCACCCGCACCGCCAGCGGCGGATGCGCGTGGCAGGAGGTCGGCGGCGTGCACGTCTCCGGCATCCTGAAGGCGTTCGGCGGGAACTCCACGCGTGAGTACGGCAACCTGCTCAACGCCCACTACCCGGCCGCACCGGCGGGTACGGTCGAGCAGGTCTACGACACGTTCCATCGCAACCTGACCAACAACCCCTGCCGCGGCTGAGCGTTCGCTGACGGCACTGACAGTGGGGGCGGCCTCCGGGCCGCTCCCACTCACCTACGGGCGCGCACGACCCGTGCGATCGAGCCGGCGAGCACCAGCGCGACCGCGGCCGGCAGCACCCACCAGGCGGGGAATCCGTGGTGGGCGACCAGCGCGGACAGGCCGAGCGCAACGACGATCCCGGCAGCGACCCGCCAGTCGTCGCCGACGACGAAGTCCCACCAGAACGCGGCAAATGCGGACAGCTGCCTCACGCGGCCATTCCCGGTTGCAGCGGACGCTCACGGTCGCGCAGCCAGCGCGTGAGAAGGGCCGCAACCACGGCCAGGAATGCGAGGATCACCGGTAGGGCAAGGTCCGACCCGGGCCAGTTGACCCCGGTGCCCTCGCCTGCCCAGAAGACGCCGAACGTGGTCAGCAGCAACCCGACCACGAACTTGATCGTGTTCTCGGGAACGCGGGCCAGCGGCGCCCGGATCACCAGACCGGCCGCGAGCACGACGACCAGCGCCAGAGCTGCGGCGACCACCGTGACGTCGAGCCGCCGCTGGGTACCTCCGAAGGTGACCACGATGAAGGCCACCTCGAGGCCCTCCAGCAGCACTCCCTTGAAGGCGACGGTGAACGAGTACCAGTCGATTCCCTGACGGCGCGCGGGCCCGGCGGCTTCGGCCTCGGCGCGACCCTCCCGGAACGCCTCCTCCTCGTCGTGCAGCGCCTTGTAGCCCCCTGCGCGGAGGATCGCCTTGCGCAGCCACTGCAGCCCGAAAGCCAGGAGCAGCGCGCCAACGACCAGGCGAAGGGTGTCGATCGGCACCAGCCGCAGCGCCGGGCCGAGCACGGCCACGATCACCGCCAGCACGACCACCGCGGCGCCGACGCCCATCAGCGGCGAGCGCCAGCCGCGGACGACGCCCACAGCGAGCACGATGGTCAGCGCCTCGACCATCTCCACCAGGCAGGCCAGAAAAGCCGCCAGAAAGAGGATGGTCACGGCACTCATCGACACCCGGGAGGATAGTCGCAATAGGGTGTGCACACCGTTGGAAACGGGAGAATTGCTCGTTTAGGGTGGGTCGTTGAAAGGAGGGCTGGATGGCGTCCAGACAGGAAACACGCGTCGCAGAGTTCGTGAAGCCGTTCCGGGTCAAGCCTGGTTCGAAGGTCACGCTGGGGAAACTCTTCGACCCCGCGTCGACGGAGGGCGTGGAAGGCAAGAAGCAAGCCAAGCAGACGCTCGTCGGCGGGATCCCGCAGCTGGCCGAGTACCAGTCTCGGCTCTACGCTCAGGACACCCACGGAGTGCTGGTCGTTCTCCAGGCCATGGACGCCGGGGGCAAGGACGGCACCATCCGACACGTCATGAGCGGCGTGAACCCCCAGGGTGTCAACGTCCACAGCTTCAAGGTTCCGTCCTCGGACGAGCTAGACCACGACTACCTGTGGCGCTACGCCCGGCGCCTTCCCGCCCGCGGCCAGATCGCGATCTTCAACCGCTCGCACTACGAGGAGGTGCTCGTGGTGCGGGTGCACCAGGAGCTGCTGGAGCGGCAGAAGCTGCCCAAGAACGCGCGCGGTGCGGGGATCTGGAAGCGGCGCTACCGCGAGATCAACGACTGGGAGCGCTACCTGAACGACAACGGGATCAAGGTTGTGAAGCTGTTCCTGAACCTGTCGAAGGAGGAGCAGCGAATCCGGTTCCTGCGCCGCATCGACCTGCCCGACCACAACTGGAAGTTCTCGACCGCCGACGTGCGTGAGCGCCAGTACTGGGACGACTACCAGAAGGCGTTCTCGGAGATGCTCTCCAACACCAGTACGGAGTGGGCGCCGTGGCACGTGATTCCGGCCGACCACAAGTGGTATGCGCGGCTGGCGGCCGGTGCCGTGATCGTCCAGGCGCTGATGGAGATCAACCCCCGCTACCCGACGGTCACGCCGGAGACACGCAACGCCCTGGTCGAGGTCAAGCGTGAGCTGGAGGCACAGGCCCCCGACGGGGCTGCGGCCGACCCGTTCAAGGAGACTGAGCCGCCGCGGGACGAAACTCCTTGACATGAGATAGCGTCGGGGCTATACATAGCGCGATGGCTATGTCGCGCGATAGGCAACTCCGGGTCTGGCAACGCAGGGACATCCCTGATGCCACCCTTCCCCGGATGTCGCACGCTATGTCCGTGCCGTCACCACCTTCGAGCAGGGGCCTGACATGAGCGACAGCGGCGACATCCACACAGACCTTCACGAGCTGACCCTGCAGGTCGGCCGCCTGACACAGCGGGTCATCCGCCTGGAGCACAGAGTCACGCTCCTGGGGGGCGAGACGCCCGTTAACCCGGCCGAGCCGACCCCGTCGGCTCGGCCACCCGCCCCCGCCCAGCCGGCTCCCCGGCAACCGGCGTCGAGGCCCGTCGCGCCGCCTCTGCCGCACGTGGCGGCGCGCCCGATGCGCGAACCGATCGACTGGCCGACGCTCGCAGCGCAGGCATTCACAGCGCGGACGCTGGCCTGGGCCGGCGGCGTCGCCACCGCGCTGGGCGTGGTGCTGCTGTTCGTGGTTGCCTCGAGCCGCGGCTGGATCACCCCCGGGATGCGGGTCGGCGCCGGGGTGCTGGTGTCGCTGGGCCTACTGGCGGCCGCGTTTGAGCTCGACCGCAGGAAGTGGCGGGCTGACGCGATCCTGGCCGCCGCCGGCGCCGGCATCGCCGGCCTCTACGCGAGCCTCTGGGCGGCCGTGTCTGCCTACCACCTGGTCGGCCGCCCACTCGGCCTGACCTGTGCCGCCCTGATCGCCGGGCTGGCGGTGGTCGCCGCGATCCGCATCGCAGCGGAGCCGCTCGCCATCTTCGGCATCGTCGGCGCGATGCTGGCGCCGGTCCTGGTCGCGCACGACGTCACCGGCGGCGGCGCCCTGTTCGCGCTGATCATCGCGGCGGCCGGCCTGCCGTTGCTGCTGCGCTACGGCTGGGCTCGCCTGATGTACTGCATCTGGTCGACCGCTGCCGTAATCCTGGTGCCGCTGTTCGTCGGCGCCCGCCCGGGCCAGGGATTCACCAGCGCCGTCGCCGCCGCGCTCGGGTTCTACTGCCTGTACACGGCGGGCGCGATGATCGTGGAGCTGCGCAAGAAGCACCGCCGCGGGATCAGCGAGCTGAGCTGGCTGCTGCTCGGCTCGAGCGTCCCGGTGGCGTTCGCCGGCAGCTTCGTCTACGCCGGTGAGCGGATGGTGATGGGGCATCGGCTCTCGGGCATCGTGCTGCTCGGCGTTGCGGGCGCCTATGCCGGCCTCGCGGCGACACCGGCGCTGATCGGCCGCCGCCACGCCGATCTCGAGGACGTCCTTGCCGGCTTCGCGCTGGCCTGTGTGGCAACCGCCACCGGCCTCCTGCTGGGCGGGCCGGGGATGATCTGCGCGTGGGCGGCCGAGTCCGCCGTCATGGTCGCGCTCTCCGAGCGTCTACTCCGCCGCGACGGCGTCCGGCGTCGGCGAGTGATGGTCGCTGCCGGCGCCTATCTCGCGCTTGCCGCCGGCAAGGCCGTGGCGTTGACCTGGCCGACCGACGAGCGCCTGAGCCACATCGGCGCGGGATCGCACGCCGGCTCGATCGCCCTGGCCGCGGTCACGCTCGCAGGCATCGCGTATTGCTACGGAACGCGGTTCGTGCAGCAGCGCGAGCGCGCCCTGCTGTGGGCTGTCCCCGCGGTCGCACTCGGCTACCTGACTGTGTGGGCACTGCCGGCGGCCCTGGCAGTGTGCGCGTACGCGATCCTTGCGGCCGCGCTGTTCGCCTATCGCCGCTCGTCATGGATGGCAGGTTGGTTCCAGGACTCGGCGGCCGTGCTGATCGCGATGGGCTACTGGGTCGCCGGCCTCACGGTTGCCGCCTCGTCGGCGGCGGCGCTGCGGGATATCACCCAGGGGCAGTTCGGCAGCCGCGACTGCCTGACCGGTCTCGCGCTGCTGGTGGCCTCGGGCTGTGTCGGCGCATGGTCGCTACGGGCGCCGAGACGGCAGGGGATCGAGTACGCAGCGCTGGCGCCGGCCGGCGTGCTGGGCTACCTGATCTGCGAGTCGGTGACGCAGCACCAGGCGATGTGGGCTGCGCTGGCGGTCAGCGCGGTGGCTGCGGCTGCGGCACATGTACCGGAGCTGCGACGGCGCGTGGGGGAGGGGCCGCTGCTGGCAATCGGGGCAGGCTATCTGGCGAGCGTCGTCTACGGCCTGCTCGATCTCGACCAGGCGGGCGGCGCAGTCGCCCACCACGGCCGGTCAGGAGGCTGGGGCACGCTGGCGGTTGCCGTCGGCGTCGGCTTCCTGCTCGCAACCGCGGTGCGCGACCCGCGCCGTCGCGCCTACGCGATGTGGCTCCCTGCGCTGCTGCTCGGCTGGCTGGCGACGCTGCTGCTGCCCGGCCAGTATCCCCTGGTCGTGTGGGCGGGGATCAGCGTGGTCGCCTCGAGTCTCGTGATCTGGCCGCCGGCGCTGCTGGCCGACCGGATCGCCCGCCAGCCGCTGCGCGAGATGGCCGCGGTGATCGCCGCGGGCGATGCGCTGATCGTGCTCGCACGGTACGAGGCGCCGCACCTGCTGTTCACCAGCAACCACACACCCGCAAGCGGACTGGCGGCCGCGTTGGCCTCGGTCGTCGCGCTCGGGTTCGCCACCGCGAGCGCCGCCGTGCAGATCGAGGCCGGCGAACGCTGGCAGTTGGGAGGCTACCGCGCCGCCACCATGGCGGCGATCGCCGCCGGAGCGATGGCTCTGTGGACGCTGGCCGCGGCCATCCTCGGTGCCTTCCAGCTATTCGTCAGCTCGGCGGCGCCTCTGGCGCACGACGTCCATGACCGCTTCCAGCAGGGACACGTCGTGGTGTCGGTGAGCTGGGTGCTGATCGGCCTGGTGCTGGTGGTGCTGTCGCTGCGGAGCGGCCGCAAGAGCGTCCGCGTGGCCGGCATCGCGCTGCTGTTCGCGGCGCTGGGCAAGCTGTTCCTGTACGACCTCACCTTCCTGACCGCGATCGCGCGGGCCGTCAGCTTCATCATCACCGGCTCGGTGCTCCTGACCGCCGCGCTGCTGCTGCAGCGGTTCAGCCCACAGGTGCGGACCGCGCTCGGCGACGACCCGGCAGGGCAGGGGGCGTCGTAGGAGGGCTCCCGGGGGCGGCCCGCGTCAACGGGCCGCCCCCAACCTCCTGAGTCAGCGCGCCGCTCCCAGCTTGTCGATCTGGTAGTCCGAGATCGGGATCCGGGACAGCGACTGCCAGTTGAGGCCGGCCTCGGCCCACAGGTTGCCGCGACCCTCGGTGACCGTATCCTCGAGCTTGAGCGCGATCGAGTTGCCGGTGCCGGAGTGGTCGCCCACGATCGCGCCGTAGGTCTGCAGCGCGCGGGCGATGATCCGCGCCTTCGGGTTCAGCGCGATCCGTGCCAGGTTGACTCCCGGCTTGATGCGGAGGACCGCGCCGGCCGGTACCGCGTTTGCCGCGCGCGTCGTGCAGTACGTGTTCCCGTCCAGCGGCCACACGGCCCCGTGGCAGCCGATGTTCGGGATGTAGACCTCGAGGACGTGGGGGATGTTGCCCAGCCCGACCTCGCCGTAGCGCACGACCTGGGAGATCGGCGCGATGCCGTGGTGACCCCAGTTCATCCGGTTGTTCGACCCGCGGAGGCCCCACTCGACGCCGTTTGAGTCGGTGCTGTAGACCGACATCTGGAAGGCGCACCAGCGGCTCCCGAACTTCTGCATCTCGGTGAACCAGTAGACGCGCTGATCGAACTTGTTGTAGACGATCATGTCCTTGTCGTTGTCCGTCGCGTCGGTACGCGCCACATTCGGGATGGCCACGTTCGTCGCCTGCGGCGGGAATGCCATCGACTTGAAATGCGGGTTGTGGCAGATCGAGTAACGCGGCTGGTCGGCCGACGGGTAGTAGATCGGGTCGCCCTGGGAGGACGAACCGCTCATCCCGGTGGCCCGCAGGATCACGAACTTGTTGTGCACCTGGCTGGACAGCCAGGAGATGTAGGCGCCCGAGTGCGGATCCGCGGGAGCGCGGGACGGCATGCGCCAGAAGCTCCCGCCCCCGAAGGGCTCGTACGAGGTGTAGGACTGCGCCGTGGCCGCGAAGATCCCAAGTGTTGCGCAGACCCCGATAACTCCGATGCCGATGCGATGTCGTCTGGTTCTCATGTGGCACACCATCGGAACCAGCTGTAAGCATTCTCACGGGCAGCGTGTTTGGATCGTGCAAAGCCGGGCCTGGGAGTTCCTAACCCAGCTGGGGGACGCCGGTTCACCCGGACGGGGCAGCCGCGCGACTCGTACCCGCTCGAACAGTGCGATAGAGTCGGGCCGTGAGAGCAGAATTTGCGGAAAAACCCCTGCTCTCGGCCGAGTGCCCGTGGTGCGGCTCGGCGGAGCCCCCGTTCGCCGGCGGCTTCTGCCCGGCGTGCCACCAGTCCCGCGAGGCCGTCGATCGAAGCGCCTACTGTGAGTTTCACGGCCGTGCGGGAGACGCAGCGACGCTCGTGCTCGCGCCTCCGGCCCCGACGCTGGTCGCCCATGGCCGGCTGTGTCCCGCGTGCGGGTATTCGTTCGCTGCGGCGCCGCCCGTCGCGACCGCTCCTGCGCGGCGGCGACGGCGACGGCGGGCGCGAAGCCTGGAGGTTGCGCTGGGCGTGCTGACTGCGGTCGGGCTGATGCTCTACGGCACCGAGCGGACGGGCGACAGCGTCCATCCCCCGGTGTCGGCGGTGAGCCCGGCGCGGTCCGTCGCCGTCACACCCCGTGAAGCGATCAGCCGGGCCTATGGGTACGACGTCGGCGCCTGCCTGCTGGTCTACCAGAGCGAGGTCGGCGCGACGTACATCTGCAGCCAGGGCGTTGTTGCGAGCATCGGGCCCGGCGGGACGGTCAGGGAGCCAACCTTCTAGCTAACCCCGTGGGCGTGTCATCTAGGTCGTTGCGCGGCGCGGGGGCGAGAACCGCGGCGTGACCACGATCCGGTTCCTGCTCAGCACGACGGTGCCCCGCTCCTGCTCCTGCTTGAGCGCGCGGTTCACGGTCTCGCGGCTGGTGCCGGCGAGCCCGGCCAGGTGCTCCTGGTTGAGCGGGATGACGACGTCGCCGGCGGCGGGGTCGCCGTACATCCGGGCCAGATCGGCAAGGCGGACGCGGACCCGCGCCGAGGCCGGGAGGTAGAGGGCCTCGACCAGGCGGTTCGACGTCTCGGACAGCTGGGAGACGAGCAGCCGGTCGACGGCATCGCGGATCTGCGGGTGCGTCGCCCGCAGCCGGTTGAACGCGGACGCCGGGATCGCCAGCGTCTCCGCCGACTCGAGTGCGACGACGGTGGCCGTCCGGCGGGGCGCCGCGCCGATCACCGCGAGCAGGCCGAACACATCGCCCTGGCCGTGGAGCGAGACGGTGGCCGTGTCTCCCACCGGGGTCATGATGCGGGCCGCGAACCGGCCGCGCTCCACCCGGTGCAGGCTGTCTCCAGGGTCGTCGCGGTGGAACACGACCTCGTCGCGGGCGAATGTGCGGCGGCGACCGACGGCGCGGAGCTCCTGCTCCGGGACGGCTGCGAACACGTCGTCCATCGCCAGACCCTACCGCGGGGACAGTGCGATCCGGAATGGCTCCGGCGACAGCGTCAGCTCGGGCAGCAGCCGCGGCAGCCCGTCGGTCAGCTCGAGGCGGAACGTTCGCAGCAGGTGGTAGGCGAAGGCGTCCAGCTCGGCCAGCGCGAGGCGCTCGCCGATGCACTGGCGGCGACCCCCGCCGAACGGCAGAAACGTCCATCGCGCGGGCGTCGCGTCGAGGAACCGCTGGGGCCGGTACTCCTCCGGCGACGCGTAGAATCGCTCGTCCCGGTGCATCAGGTAGGGCACCACGAGTACGACCTCGCCGGGGGCGAGAGACGTCCCTCCGAGCGTCGTCTCGGTAGTGGCGAAGCGGCCGATCAGCCACGAGGGCGGGAACAGCCGGATCGCCTCCAGCACAGCTGCACGCAGCAGGGCGCAGTCGGCAAGCGCCGTGGCCTCCACCTCGCCGGCCAGCGCCTCCTGGATCTCCTCGTCCGAGGCGACCAGTGCCACGAACCAGGACAGGGCCCGTGCAGTCGTCTCCGACGCTGCGGCGTAGACGCCGCCCAGGACGAAGGTCAGCTCGGGGTCGGACACGCCGAACGGACCCGCAAGCGGCTTGAGGGCGTCGACCGCCCGGCCGTCGCCCGCGCTCAGCCGCTCGAAACCGGCGATCACCTCGGCGACCACGTCGTGATCGCGCATCCTTGCCTCCCGCGGCTTGTGGCGAAACGGCGTCTCGCCGCCCAGGTCGCGCTCGATGGCGGCCGTCAGGGCATCGGCCCTGGCGGCGGGGTCGAAGAGCTGGGCGGCCGTGAGGTCGGCGGTGATGCCGTAGGCCGCCTCGGGAAGCTCGAGCGTGGAGGGAAGGTGCTGGACGCTGCGCGCAAGCTGCTCGTCCAGGGCGGTGGAGATCTCGGCCAGCGGGGCGCCGCTCATCAACCGGCCGAGCGCCTTGCGGGCCGCCACGTGCTCGGCGCGCTCCTCGCTCATGATCAGCCGTCCGCGTGCCTGCTGGAGCTCGCCGCGCTGGGGGAGGTAATTCAGCTTGGTGAAGTCGTCGTGCCGGGTTGCCAGCAGCTCCTCGATCAGCTTCGGCGATCGCAGGTAGTGAACCAGCCGCTCGCCGTAGCGACGGGTGACCATGTCGTGCGGTTCGGCGTGCAGCTCGGCGAGCACCGCCAGCGGTCTGGTTCGCAGCCGGTGCGCGGAGAGGGCGGGGGGCTCCATCGCCTGTTAATACACGTTTCGCCGACGTCAGGTGGATGACATCCGCGCCTCCCCGCGCGTCGGCTGGAACAGCTCGACCGGATTCCCAGCCGGATCCTCGAGCAGGATCTGGTTGCCGCCGACACCGACCACCAGTTCGTTGCGGAACCGGGCGCCGCCGGCGCGAAGGCGCTCGACCATCGCCGGCAGGTCATCCACCTCGAGCATGAACCGGTTCCATCCACCAGGGGCCGGGATCGCCCCGTCGGGCATCGCCTGGCCGCCGCCGGCGCCTCCACCGGGGGCGCTCAGCGCCAGCCGGAGGTCGCCCCGCTTCAGCATCGCGAACGCCGGGGCGGGGTGCATCACCTCCTCGAACCCGAGCTGCCCGCAGTAGAACCCGATCGCGGCATCTACGTCGTCGACGATGTAGCGGACGCTGACCGTGGCCATTGCCTCCTCCTTTACTCGACGCTCTCTCCGTAGACTCGGAGCGTGCAGGTCGTATCGTTGCCGACGTCCGAGCTCTCCGCGACCGAACTGGCCGAGGTGCGTGCCCTCTGCGACGCGGCGTGGACCGTCACAAGCGAGACCTTCGACGACAACGACTGGCGGTCTGCGAGGGGCGGCGTGCACTTCATCCTCAGCGACCGCGGGAAGATGGTCTCTCACGCGTCGGTGGTCGAGCGGGTGCTCGAGCTCGACGGCCGGCCGCTGTTGACAGGGTACGTCGAGGCGGTGGCGACCCTCCCGGATCGACAGGGACGAGGCCTCGGAACGCTGGTCGTCCGCGACCTCACGGCGTTCATCGACCGCACCTACGAGCTGGGAGCGCTCAACACCGGTCGCGCGCCGTTCTACGAGCGGCTGGGCTGGCGGCGATGGCCGGGGAGAACCGGGGTCCGGGTCGACGACGACGTGCGGCTCACACCGGAGGAGGACGGCGGCGTATTCGTCCGCTTCCCGGGTGGTGCGCCTGCGGGTGGTCCCGCCTCGCTCCTGACCTGCGAATGGCGGCCCGGCGAGGTCTGGTGAGATCGGCGGGGCGCGCAGGATTCGCCTTGCCTCGAGCTCGCCCTGATAGGGTGGACGGACGATGGCGAACAGTTTCAGCTCCGGGGAGCGGCCGGCCGGGTATCAGGCCGGGGACAGCGAGACGATCCGGATCCCCTACAACGCCACCGTCGAGGATCACGCCGATGTCCGGCGCAAGCTCGCACGAGGGTGGAAGCTGGGCGAAGTGACCGGCGACGACGACTCGCTGTTCAAGTTCGCGCACCTGTATCCACCCACGCCGACGCCCTAACCCTAACCCCCGGGCGCGGTTGGGCTACGACGAGGCGGCGCGGTGAAAACCGGCAGGTGTGAGCGTGGAGCAATGCCACGTGCTCACTCCCGGCGTGATCGTCCCGTCCAGCTCTTCGATCGCCCGCTCGCGGGTCATCCACTGGACGGTCACCCTGCCACATTCCCCGCACATCCGATGGTGGAGGCGCGCTGACTCGGGTACATGTTCCTGAGCGTGGGCCATACGCGGACTGTACCCGTATTCAGCCCGCCGGGGCGTCCCAGGTGCGGTCGTCCTGGGGGATCGTGATGGTGATGGTGGCGCGTTTGGCGTCGGCGGTGGTGCCGGTGCGGTCGGCCCAGGGCTCGAGGCTTCGCATCCAGGCGGGCAGGCCCGCCGGCAGGTCGCCGGGCGGGATCGCGACGTCGTCCGAGGGCTGGAAGCTGTCGCCGTAGAGGGCGAGCGGGGTGGGGATGTCGGGATGGGAGATCTGCGGATGGAGGGCCTGGAGGCCGGTATTCCAGTTCTCGAGCAGCGCCTTGACCAGGCTCGCATAGCTGCCCTGGCCGCTGGCGGCGCCGGACTCGGCCGCCGTGGGGTGGGTGATGTGCTGATAGGCGATGGCGGACGCCCCGGCCGGCGCGGCCTGGGTGATCCAGGTGTGGTAGGCGCGGTCGGCCTGCCCGCCGAGGCTGACGATGGCGTCCAGGTCGTTCTGGTCGTGGATGGCGTTGAGCCACCGGTGGCGGTAATCGGCGATGTCCTGGGTCTGAGCCGGAGCGCTGCCGTAGACGCTGTAGAGGTAGGTGTTGATCATGACGTAGCTCTGGGTGATGCCGAGCTTCTGAAGGAAGCCCTGGGTGCGCTGTCCCGCCTCGCCGATCAGGATTCGGCGGGCGATGGCTTCGTGCTGCGCGGGGTCCTGGCCGATCAGGAGGACGCGGGCGCTGCCGTCGAGGCGGCCACGGTGGAAGATCGGCCCCCACTCGGTCCGGAAGTGTGCCGGCCCGTAGACGTCCTCACCGGGATAGCTGCGACAGAGCGTGGCCCAGGGCTCGGCCCCGTAGCCGGGATCGAACTCGATGTTGGCGGTCACCTGCGACCCTCCTCTAGATGATTGATCGATATCTCCGTGGTGTCCTGGGCGGCGAGAACCCGTGCCTCGCGCTGAACGGATGGCGCGTCAATACCGGGTCGTATTGACGTGCCATGCGGGCACCGCGAGGTGCAGGTTCACAGGCGCAGCCACCCCAACCGAAATTGCCCCCCAACTTTCCGCAGCGACCAGGCCCGCGAGAGATATCGGTCAATCATCTAAGGCGTGCCCGTAGGCGGCGGCCAGCGCCGGCGCCAGGTACTCGGGCAGGTTCATCTCCCCGCCGAGCGTCTCGAAGAAGCTCGCGTCGTCGACGGCGGTCAGCCCGTCGAGCGTCAGCGGGACGAGGATGTCCGACAGCGGCGGTTGGGCCGCGACGACCTCGGGGATCGGCGAGGGGAACCCGTGATCGGGATGGAGCCGGAAGTCGCTGCCGGTCGGTTCGATCTCGTCCAGCTGGAGCGTCATCCCGCCCCCGGCAGCCATCTCTGCCCCGTCGACCCGCGCCGCCGGTGTGGCGGCGAGCTCGGGCACGTTGTGGAGCGCGTCGGTGAGCGTCTGGGTAGCCTGGGCGAGCGTGACCGGCGCCACCCGGGGGTCGGCACCCGGCGTCTGGAAGTCGAGGTGCCGGATCTCTCCGCCGACGGTGACCGCCTCACCGGTGGGCAGGAGGTCTGGGCGGCCGGCGCAGATCGTGCCGCCGACCATCACCAGGATCACGTCGCGCTCGGTAGCGTCGATCAGCGCCTGGTGGTAGTAGCGGTTGGTCGAGTCGATCACCATCAGGTCGGCGAGCTTGCCCGGCTCGATCGATCCCAGTGCCGCGCTCCAGTCAAGGATTGCGGCAGCTTCCGAGGTCACCATCCTGACCAGGTCTTCGGCGCTGAAGATCGAGCCGCCGGGCTGGTTGCGGTTGTACTCGTACGCGACCTTCAGCTCCCCGAGCAGGTTCTTGCTGCCCGACGGTGACCAGTCGCTGCCCAGGCCGATCGCGACACCCTGGTCGTGGAACTCGCCGATCTGGGCGGTCTGCCCGTAGAGCAGCAGGTTGGAGAGCGGCGACCAGACCATGCTGCCGCCGTGCGCCTTGACGATCTCGATGTCAGGCGCGGTCAGTGCGACGCTGTGGATTCCGATCAGGTGCGGGCTGATCGCCCACGAGCCGTCCGCGAGCTGGAGATCCTCGAAGTACCGGTGCGCGGTCGCGCCGACGCCCTCGGCCAGGTGCAGCAGCAGTCTGTGGTCGGACTCGAGCTCGGTCTCGAACGGGCCCGCTCCGTCGGCGGCGACATCCGAGATCCGCGCCGGCGATCGTGTCAGGCGAGGGCTGTCCGGCTGGTCGGTGTTGCGGATCACGCCCTGGTAGAAAGTCGGGATCCCGGGGTTGGAGGACAGCGCGATTCCCTGGCTGGTGGTCACCCCGGCGAGCAGGCACTTCGCCTCCACGTAGCGCACCAGCGACGGCACGATGGTCGGCAACTTGCCGATCACCCCCATCGGCCCGCTGATCAGCTTGCGGTAGTCGGGATTCGCGGTCGGATCCGACCACTGACCCCGGTTCTCGTATCGCCGAGGCACCTGCCAGAGCTGCAACGCGTTGTAGCTCAGGTGGTTGTGCAGCTCGATCAGCCCCGGATACAGCGTGCCCCCGGTGCTGACCGGGGTGACACCCGCAAACCCGTCGGGCGCGGGCTCGGCGGCCGGCGTGACGGCGACGATCGAGTCATCACGCACCCAGACGACGCCATCCGGGATGACCGAATCCCGCGCGTCCATGGTCACGACCCTGCCCCTCACACCACACATCGCACCCGGCACCGCCATCACCCCTCGATTGCCGGACAACCAGGGCTGCACCCTACCCCCAGACGGCGGGCGCCGCCAAAGGGCCGCCTAGGGGCTCTTCGTCTGGAGCGTCCAGGCGAACGGGGCGACGAACGCCTCGCCGTCCCTGTCCAGTGTCGTCCCACCAAGCGCGTACAGCGTCCCGTCGAAGACGGCGACGGTACGGGGGCCCAGCGTGTGCGGGATCGCGGGGCCTGTCCGCCAGGTGCCGCCGGGGGCGTAGCTTCGCACCTGCCGGCCTTTGCCGTCCGTTCCGACCAGATAGATGCGCCCGTCGGTGCCGACGGCGCCTGCTGCCATCCCTGCAAGGGGAGTGGGGAGCGTGGTCTCCTTCTCCCACGTGTTGGCAGTCGCGTCGTATCGATACATGGTGCGATTGACCGGCCCGTAGATCAGATCCTGGGTGCCGCCCCAGTAGTAGACGGTATGGGCATCGTTGACGGCCCAGCCGTAGTCGAGCGCGTTCTTACCGGGCAGGCTGGCAAGCCGCTTCCACGTGTTCGTCTTCGGGCTATACGCGTAGACCGGAGTTGGTTCGTGCACGGGGTTGTCGGCGCTCTGCTCCGGTCCATCGACGCTCTGCACGCCGCCGATCACCATCAGCTCGTCCTGCCCTCCTATCGAGACAGGGACGGCGACGCCGGCGGATGTCCTGATCGGCATCGGCGCGATCCTCGTGACGGTGCCGGTCCTGGGGTCGATGACGTACGCGTTCGCGGTGCCGAAGAAGTCGAAGGTGTTGGCGTTGCCGCCGACCACGTAGATCAGGCTGTTCACAACCGCCACTTCCGGCCCCCACCTGTGCACCGGTAGCTTGAACGGCGCCATCGCCCAGGTGCCGGTCGAAGGCGTGAACGCCTGAATCGTGTCGTAGCCGTACTCGCCGTTGGACTCGCCGCCGACCAGGTAGACCTTCCCGTTGACCACTGCCGGGCCGGCCAGGTTCTCCGGATCTGGTAGCTGCGCGACCCGCTTCCAGTGAGATGCGGTGGAAGCGTGGGCGACGCCGGCGGCCGCCACTGTTAGCAGCACCGCCCCAGCCAGCAGGAGTCGAAGTCCCCATCCCCGCACGGCGCGATCGTACACCGCCGCCCTGCGACCGGCGGTGCTGAGGCTCAGCACACCACTCGAGCTGAGCACAGTGCGCTAGATTCACGGCATGAAGCCCGATGTCCATCGCCGCTTCGCGCTGCTGGCCGTGCTGCTCTGCCTCCAGTGCGCCGCCGCGATGCTCACCGTCCGCCGCGACCCGACCGATCGCTTCCGGGCGGCGTGCGTGAGCGGCCTGGTCTGGGTCGCGCTGCGGAAGCTGCAGAAAGAGGCCACCCTCCGCGGCACCGCCGTTCGGCTGCTTCCGTAACGTCGCCGCGCGGGAAGGGTAGAGTCTTCCCGTGAGCCGTCCCGGTGCGGTCAGAGACTCGAAGGTGCGCGTGCAAGGGTCGCTGCATGGGGCACCGACCGAGGACCCGGAGTCTGAGCTGACCGGTCCCGCTGCCTCCGTCATGCAGCTCCAGCAGACAGCGGGCAACCGCGCCGTCGCGCGTATTGTCGGCGGAGGTCGGCTTCGAATCGCCCGCCAGCCGCCCGGCGCGGCACACCAGGGGCAGGCCCCGGTGTCGGACGACCAAACCCTGGAAACGATCTCCGAGCACGCCACGAAGCGGGCGGACGAGCTGGCTGCTGCCAACAAGGAGTCGATCGACCAGCTGAAAGAAGCCCACCAGCACCTGAGGGAGATCGGCGAAGCGTGGGATGAGGCGTGGAAGGAGTTCAGCGGGACGCTGCGAGAGGCGGACGAAGAGATCGAGCGTGCCGAGAGGATCAGCGAGATGATCCAGGATCTGGCGCTGGGAGTGCTGTTCCCGCTGATCGGGGAGGAGTTGATCGCCGCAGCCGCGCTGAAGGAGGCGGACGCGATCTGGGAGGTCTCGTGGTCGGAGTTCATGAACCGGGACTACCGCAACGTGGTCGGCCACGTCGCCCATCACGCTCACGAGACCCTCGGGACGCAGGCGCTGCACCACGTCGGGATCAAGACGACCGAGATGGCGGCCGGGAAAGGACTCCAGGCTATCGGCGAGGGGGCGAAGGCGACCGACACCGCTGGGCGCGGCGGCGCCTCGGCGCTCGATAAGTACAAGCAGCTGTTCGCTCAGTCCGGTGCTCTGATCGATGCGCTGCCGGACACCTTGAGCACGCGGGGTGCTGAGCAGGGACATCTCGCGGTAGAGGCGCTGCAGCTCGCGAAGCAGCTGGCAGGTCATCACCGGCCCGGCAACCTCGCCCAGCAGATGCAGGACCTCCAGAAGGTGGACCGCGACGGTCAAACCCTCTTCGCTCGCTCGATGGAGACGGTCGGCGTCTTCCAGCGAACGGCGGCCGCGATCATGTCCCAGCCGCTGGAGCCCGCCGATGCGATCGAGCGGAAGTTCTGGATTCAGTGGGTCGCCACGCTCGAGGACTCCATCAGGATGTTCTCCCACGGCGAGCGGGATGTTCTGACCACCTCAGCGATCAAGAACCGCCTCCTCGACCTCAACCTGTTTCCGCAGTCGATGGGACCGGGAGGGATCCGAGGTCAGATCGGTGCCTCCCCGGGATATGCCGGGCCCGTGGCCGGTGCGTTCGCAGGTCCGAGTGATCCGGACGTGAACGCCATCGTGCACGAGGCCCAGCGTGCCTGGCTCCACGAACGCGGCATCGACCAGTACGCCGACCCCGAGATCCGCATGCGGGGTGAGTTCGCTCGAATGGACCGCAAGGGCAAGCTCGTCGACCAGCCGGGCGTCATCGAGGGCGGCGGCCGGGGGGTCCGCGTCGGATCCGTCTCCTGGCCGGTCTGGATGTGGAAGGTGGGCGGTGCCTACGACGACGGGGACGCGGTCGTCGTCAAGGACGTTCATATCAAGGCGAACGTCGAGAAGGGGCTGAACGCCGAGTGGGACGACTCGATGTTCGAGCTGGAGGTTGCGATCACCCCGCGAGCGGCTCTGGAGAAGTCCTACCGCGCAGGCCAGATCTCGGCCGACGTCTACCAGCAGGTGTCACAGACGCTCGCCGCCCAGGGTCAGTAGCACCCACCGGCGGCGCGCTTGCTATCGGACGGGTTCGTCCACCGCGTGCGGGCTCCAGCCGATGGACGGTGCGATCTCGCGGGCGATCGTCTCCAGCATCGCGGCGTTGTAGTCGACTCCGAGCTGGCTGGGCACCGTCAGCAGGACGGTGTCGGCGGCCAGCACGGCCGCGTCCTGGGACAGCTCTTCGGCGATGCGGTCGGGCTCTCCGGTGTAGCTGCGCCCGAACCGACTGATCGCGCCGTCGAGCCAGCCGACCTGGTCCTCGTTCTCGTCGGAACCGAACAGCCGGCGATCGAGGTCAGAGGTGATCGGCATGACGCTGCGGCTGACGGACACGCGCGGCTCTCCGGGATGGCCGGCGGCAGTCCAGGCTTCCCGGAACAGCGAGATCTGCTCGGCCTGGAGCTGGTCGAATGGCACCTGCGTGTCCTCCAGCAGGAGCGTTGAGCTCATCAGGTTCATGCCCTGCTCGCCCGCCCAGATAGCGCTCTCGCGCGTGCCGGATCCCCACCAGATGCGATCGGCGAGCCCTGGCGACTGCGGTTGAATCGCAAGCATCGCCTCGCCAGGCTGGCCGCCTGCGTCAGCACGGACAACGCCGGCGCCGGCTATCGCCGCGCGGAACAGCGCGGTCTTCTCACGTGCGTCGTCCATCGAGTAGCCGAACGCCTCGGCGCCGTGCCAGGCCGGCTCGGGCGAGCCACGGCTGACCCCGAGCTGGAGCCGGCCGCCGGCCAGCAGGTCTGCCGCTGCAGCTTCCTCAGCCATGTAGAGCGGATTCTCGTACCGCATGTCGATGACACCGGTGCCGATGTCGATCCGGCTGGTCTTGACGCCGATCGCCGCGAGTAGCGGGAACGGTGAGGAGAGCTGCCGCGCGAAGTGGTGCACGCGGACGAAGGCCCCGTCGATCCCGACCTCTTCCGCTGCGACGGCGAGCTCGACCGTCTGGCGCAGCGCGTCGCCTGCGGTGTGCGTCAGGCCGCCGCCCGGATGCCAGGCGCCGAACGAGAGAAAACCGATCTTCTTGGGATGAGCCATACCCACCAGAACGTTGTTGACCGGTCAAGTATTCCCGGAATGGCTGGCGAGGCTAAGTTCTAAGGGCCGCCGGCGCCGCGGCCGTCCTCGCCCTTCTTCCGCGGCGGTGTTGCCTCCAACGCGCGCTCGACGCTGTCGGCCACCCAGTCGGTGATGCGCCGCTCGAACGCCTGGGTCGCCCGTTCGATGCGAGCGTCGAAGTCGTCGCCGTGCTCCAGCGTCTCCAGTGGGGTCGCCGCGGTGTGGCGCAGCGGCGGGAACTCCCGCTCCAGGCCGGGGGCGATCAGCTGGTAGACGTGCTCGGGCGCGTCCATGTCCGGCAGCGTGGAGGCACCGAGGTCGATCGTGTCCGCACCCGAGACCAGCCGTGTCGTCTCGGTCAGCAGCACCTGCCCGCCGTGCCCTGCCGCGCACAGCCGCGCGGCGCGCACCACGTCGACGCCGGTGTACCCGCCGTCCGCCGTGATCTGGGGCTCACCGGTGATGCAGTGACATCCGGACGCGGACGGCGGTTCCGTCGGGCCACTCCGCCAGCGTGTGCTGCCGCTGCGCGACGATCGACGCCGCGACGCCGGCCGGGGCCGACCGGAAGGCTGCGAACAGCGCATCGCCCTGGCAATCCACCACCACGCCGTCACCGGCGGCCACCGCTTCGCGCAACAGACCCCGCTGGCGGTGGAGAACGTCCGGCCAGCCGTCGCCGAGCTGCTTCAGGAGCGCGGTCGAGCCCTCGATGTCCGAGAACAGCAGCGTCACCGTGCCGGTCGGAAGCTCGCCCATGGCCGAACCGTACCCGCACACGGCGCACTCGGGTTTTGGGATAGTCAGGTGCGCCCGGTCGGCGTCGGCGCATTGAGGAGTTGGGGATGTCCGGATTCGAGTATGACGATGGTGGTCTGTCCGTTCCCGGGGGGTGTGCGGGGCCGGTTGAGCGGGTGGTCGTGATCGGTGCGGGGATCGCCGGCCTGGCCGTCGGCAACGCGTTGACCCGGGCCGGGGTCGAGTGCCTGGTGCTGGAGGCGCGGGGCAGGACGGGTGGTCGGCTGCACACGGTCGATGTCGGAGGCGTGCCGATCGACATTGGCGGCTCGTGGATTCACACGCCGCTGGGGAATCCGCTGCGCCGGTTTGCAGACCAGGCCGGCGTGGAGTGCCGGGACGGGAACCCCCTGTACGAGACGGTGGGCTACGACTCGTCCGAAGGGCGGCGGTTGTCCGACGCGGAGGTCGGGGCGCTGATGGAGATGCACGACAGGTTTCCGGAGGCGCATGATGAGCTGCTCGAGGCTCTCGGTCCGACGGCGTCTGCGGCGGAGGGAATCGACCACTTCGTTGCCGGGTTCGGGCTGGACCAGGCTGAGGCTCGGCGCGCCCGGCTTCTCCTGCGGCAGGCGGTCGCAGCCGAGGCTGCGGATACGCCGGAGCGTCAATCGCTTCGCTGGCTGTGGAACGAGGCGGAGTACGACGGCGATTTTCTCGGGGACGTCCCCGTCGGCGGCTATCGGCGCCTGACCGAGGCGCTGGCGGGTGGAGTGCCGGTCCGGTTGGGCGCCGAGGTCAGTTCGATCGAGATATCCGCGACCGGTGTTCTGGTCGGCACGAAGGACGGTGGGGTCGAGAGTTGCTCACACGCTGTCGTCACCGTGCCGCTTGGCGTTCTGCAGCGTCGGTCGGTGCGGTTCACGCCGGAGCTGCCGGACGACCGGCGGGCGGCGATCGGCCGCCTCGGGTTTGGCAGTTTCGAGAAGATCGCGGTCAGCTTCGACTCGCCGTTCTGGCGCGATGCGTCCGTGCCGCACCTGATGGCCTTCCCCGCCAACGACGCCTCGATCCTGATCATTGGCCAGGACGCCTTCGGCGCGGGGCCTGCGCTGGTCGGGTTGGTCGGCGCCGACAATTGCGAGCACCTCCTCGGGCGCTCGCCCGAGGCCGCCGCCGACTGGATGCTTCGCATCATCGGCGAGGCGATCGGGCGCCCGTGCCCGGAGCCGACCGCGATCGTAGTGTCTTCGTGGACAACGGACCCCTACGCCGGCGGCGCCTACGCCCACAACACTCCTGCGAGCAGCCCAGCCGACGTCGACCTGCTGGGGCAACCGCTCCACGGACGCCTTCTCTTCGCCGGGGAGGCGACCACGACGACCCGCATGGGCTTCGCCGACGGCGCCTTCCAGACCGGCATCAGAGAAGCCAAGCGACTCCTCCGCCAACCCACCGTGACGCTCGGGGCAGACCGCGAGGCCTGAGCGCCGTCTGCCGCGGTTAGACGGCCCGCGTCTCGTCGATCAGGCCGAACCGGATCTTCGCCGCGTGTTCCTGCATCCCCTGTCCAACCACGATGTGGCTGCCGAGCGTGTGCGCATCGCGGAGGCACGCCCCGAAGGCGGAGCCGGCAGGCGCGATCGAGGACCCGACCAGACCCGCGACCTTGTCGACGACGGCGGTCGCGGTCTCGGAGGCGTGCGCGTTCGCCGCCAGCAATCGAAGGCGCGTAGCCAGCGTCACCCGCCGCATGTCCTCCGCCTCCTCCCAGAGCGCGTCGAGTGCGGCGACGACGCCGTCCCGGGCTGCCGTCCACGCGGCCTCGGTGGAGAACAGCGCGAGTTGGAGGGCAGAGTTCTCGATCAGCATCTGGTCGTCCCACTTCGAGACCTTGCGAGAGAGCAGCTCGATCGCCGCGTCGAGTGCGAGTCGCGCAGTTCCCAGCTGGGTCGACGAGACGGACGCGGCGGTCGTCCAGTACCCGTTGCCGGTCGCGACGTTGATCCGGCCATGATCGTCCGGCGCCGTCTGGTCGATCCGGAACGTCCAGTCCGCGGGAATCCACTGCTCCTCCACCACGACGGTGTGGCTGCCGGTGGCAACCATCCCAACGACGTTCCACGTGTCCTCGATGCGGGCGCGTTCGGCCGGGACAAGCCCGAACCGGCGCTCACCGTCGGGCGACCCCTCGATGGTGCCCTCTCCGCCGAGCCAGGTGGCGCCCTGGCAGCCGCTGCAGAATCCCCAACGGCCGGAGAAACGGAAGCCGTCGCCGTCGGGGACGAGCGTGCCCTGCGAGATGTCGGAACATGCGGTGTTGGCGCCGCGATCCGCCAGGAATGCCTCGGCGAACGCGGGTGATCCGGCGGTCACGAACGTGACGAGGTCGCCCGAGGTCTGCGTCACGATCCAGGCGAACGACGGCTCGTGACGAGCCATCTCGATCCCGTTCAGAAACCACTCGGCCGGTGTCAGCCCGGAGCCACCTTGCTCCACTGGCAGCATCTGCCGGTAGAGGCCTGCCTCGCCGGCGCGCTCCATCAGGTCGGCTGGAATGCAACGTCCGCCGTCGAGCTCCAGCCTGCGCTCGCGGGCCTCCTGGGCCAGCGCCACGGCTGCCGAAGTGAGGTCCCCAGTGGTCGACATCACGTGCTCCCCTGATCGGACAGTCGGCCCGAACCCGGCTGCAGCGATGTTTTCACCGCGGGCATGACGTGTCAACCGGGCCGCCTTCGGGGCTGAGGTATCACCCCACGTACGTGGTGTGGATGACCCAACGTACCGCCGTCGAATCGCAAACGTCGTCGTGGTCGTGGGCGGCGATGATCGAATACAGCGACTGGCCCTGGTGCACTCGAACTGACGCGTGGACGTGCGCGCCCTGGCCGTTTGGGATCACCGCGTGGGCGATCCTCTCCGCCGAAGGTGTACCGCCGTTGCGGGAGCCGAACTTCTCAAGCGTCCACACGACACCGTTCCCACAGGTCGGATCGACGTCGGCCACGCTCAGATTGACCGAGAACGTGCGAGTCATCGGGCTGGTCCAGCGGATCACGCTGAACTTATCCTCGGCGGGATGCGTCCACACGGTGTGGGCCGGCCAGCGAAGGCCGCCGCTGACGCACAGCGTGGCCGTTCGATCGGAGGTGTTGGAGGCCACGAATGGGATGTCGATGGTGGTGGGCTGTGGGAAGAACCGGCCAATCCACGCCTGGAGCGACGTGTTGTGGCACACCTGCTTCTGGAATCCCCCCGGCAAACGGTGAAACGTCTTCCGGTTGCTTGCGTTGGTGCCCTGCATGTATGACCACACGCCGGGGTTCCCGTAGCGGTCGGGACTCGGGTTTGCCTGGTTGGGCGCGGGCCGAAAGTCCCGGGCGACGTTCCACGTCGTCTGGGGCGCCGGCGGGTCCGTTTGACCCCTCGGAGCCGCCCCTGCCCCCGCCTGAGTGGAGGCGATCAGCGCCACCGCCGCCACCGACACCAGCGTGATCACATCACGTCGCACGGCCGTCCTCTCCGTCCGCACCCGTTCGGCCGTTCGGACCGAGCCGCGACGGGCGCCGGATCAACGAGGGACGCTACGCCGACCTCGGGGAAGTGTCAAATGCTACGAACATGCACGAGCTGTGGTCGGCGCTCAAACACTCGAGGGATCGGCCGAGAACGGTGAGCTGCAGCCCATGGTTGGGCTCACGTTTGCCCGCTCCTCCTAACCGCGATCCCTGCATTCGAAGGAAGGCCCCGCCCATCATGGTTCGACGTTCTGCCGTTCTCCTCGCCGCTCTGGCCGCGATCGTCGGTGTCGCCCCGCCGGCCGCCCACGCAGCGGCGGCGCCGTTCAAGCTCACCATCCATTTCACGAAGACGCCGGCCAGGCTCACCAATCAGGCGACGCCGACGTTCTCGCTCGTCCGAAATGTGCACTTCGGTGTCCGGTCGCAGACCTGCCGAATCGACACCGCTGCCTGGAAGGCATGCTCGCTTTTGTGGAAGCCGGGCCATCTCAAGGACGGTCGGCACACCGCGCAGGCAAGGCTCGTGATGAACGACCACCGCGTCGCCACCGCAGGCTACACGTGGACGATCGACACCGCTGCCCCGGCGCCTCCGAGGCTGGCCGGGCTCGTCGCCGGCTGGTCGAACGGGCCGGAGACGGTCACAGCGACGGCGTCCGACACCACCGGCGGATCCGGCGTCGACCATCTCGAGTACCGGATCGCGAACGGGGCTGGCAGCACGTACACCGCTGCGCAGACAGGACGGCAGGTGACGATCAGCGGTGAGGGCGTCACGCAGGTCCGGTTCCGGGCCGTCGACAGGGCTGGGAATGTCTCCGGGTGGTCAGCCGCGGGCGTTGTTCAGATCGACACGACGGTGCCGGGTGTGCCGTCGGTGTCCGCAAGCACGGACTCGTGGTCGTGGTCGAACGCTGCGTCACAGACGATCACCGCGCAGTCCTCGGGCAGCGGCGGCTCCCCCGTTCACCTGGAGTACCGCACGACCGACACGTTCGCCGCCGTCCCCGCCGGCTCGGGGCAGACCGGATCGCAGGTCACCATCAGCCGCGAGGGCATCACGCAGGTCCAGTTCCGCGCCGTCGACGCAGCCGGGAACGCGAGCGCCTGGACCTCGCCGGCGATCGTCGCGCTTGACCGCACCGCGCCGCCGTCCCCCGGCATCCAGAACCCGCCCGCGCCGGGTACGTGGCTCACGACCTCTCCGTTCATCAACCCGGGTGACGCGGTTGACCCGGCCCCGGCCGGCGACCAGAGCTCCGGCCCCGGCCAGATCCAGCACCGGATCGGCGTCGTGGGCGACTCGGGAGTCACCTGGGGCGACCCGGTCGACAGCGGCACGTTCCAGCTCCCGGGCGACGGCACCTACCAGGTCGAGGTACGCCTCATCGATGCTGCCGGAAACGTCGGCGCGTGGTCCGACCCGGCCGCCTACCAGCTGGACACGACCGCTCCGGACGTGCCCACCATGAGCGGCACCACCGGCGCCAACGCCTGGGCGAACGATGCCGTGCTGGTGTCATTCGACCAGCCGTCCGACCACAACGGCTCCGGGGTCTCCTACTTCGAGTACCGCACGTCGGACGATCAGGGCCAGTCGTGGGACGCGCCGGGTAGCGGTGCGAGCGGCCTGCAGGTGACCGGCGAAGGCATCACCTGGGTGCAGGTGCGGGCGGTCGACAACGCCGGCCATGCCTCGGACTGGAGCGACCCCGGCATCGTCCAGATCGACGAGACCGCACCAACGGCCCCGACCACATGGGGCGGTACCGGAACCGGCACCTGGGCAACATCGGCGCCGGTGAACGTGTCATCGCTGATGAACTCCACCGACAGCGGCGGCAGCGGCCTCTACTCCTACCAGTACCGCGAGTCGTACGACGGCGGCGTGACCTGGCAGCCGACCGTGAGGCCGGCCAACGGCGACAACGTCTCCCGTGACGGCGTGACGTGGGTCGAGTTCAGCGCCGTCGACAACGCCGGCAACGTCTCCGGCTGGTCTGACCCGAAGATCGTTCAGATCAACACGCTGGCGGCGCCGGTGGTGACCGGAGGTCACGGCAGCACCCCGGACACCGCATCCCAGGTGTTCTGGTCGTGGCAGCCGGTGGTCGACCCTGTCGACCCGAGCTTCCACGTGCAGTACGACTCGCAGATGAGTATCAACGGCGGAGCCTGGATTGACACGGGGGTCACGCCCTACACGTCCATGACCACCAATCGTGTCTGCGGCGGCACGGTCATCCAGATCCGCGTGCGGGCAGTGGGTAGCCTCGGCGTCTGGTCTGACTGGTCGCAGGTGACCGACGGCTCGACCGAGCGCTGGGCCTGCTGACTCCGGCGGGCTGCTTCAACTCAGCGGGACTTAGGTCGTGCACGACCGCCGCGCACCTGGCGGCCCTCGCCGATCACCATCGCCGTGTTGATCAGTGATAGGTGGGTGAACGCCTGCGGCATGTTGCCCAGTTGGCGGCCGGTGACGGGGTCGTACTCCTCCGACAGCAGCCCGACATCGTTTCGTAGGTCGAGCAGCCGCTCGAACAGCTCTCGTGCTTCGGTCAACCGGCCCTGTGCCGCCAGCGCGTCGGCCAGCCAGAACGAGCAGGGCAGGAATACCCCCTCGTCCGACGCGATCCCATCCACGGCACCGTCGGGCATCGGCAGGTAGCGCTGCACCAGGCCATCTCGCAGTAGCTCGCGCTGGATCGCCTCGACCGTCGTGACCATCCGCGGGTCGTCGGCCGCTATGAACCCGACCGCCGGCATCAGCAGCGTGCTCGCGTCAAGCTGATCGGATCCGTAGGACTGGACGAATGCCTGCTTGCTCGGGTTCCACGCCTGGCTCAGCACCTGGCTTCGGATCTCATCTCGAATCGTGCGCCACCGCTCCACCGGCCCCTGACGGCCGAACTCGTCGTGGAACCGGATTGCCCGGTCGAACGCCACCCAGGCCATCACCTTGGAGTGCGTGAAGTGGCGCGTTGGCCCGCGTACCTCCCAGATGCCCGCGTCCTCCCTGCGCCAGTTCTGCTCCAGCCAGCCGAGCAGCGCACGCAGCAGCGCCCACGCGGCCGGGTCGCCCGGCACGCCGTGGGCCTGCGTCTGATAGGCCGCGTCCATCAGCTCGCCGTAGACGTCGAGCTGCAGCTGCCTGCTGGCGGCATTGCCGACCCGCACCGGCTGCGAGGCCTCGTAGCCGGGAAGCCACTCCAGCTCACGCTCGTCCAGGCGTCGTTCGCCGGCGATGCCGTACATGATCTGCAGGTCGGCCGGGTCGCCGGCAATCGCACGCAGCAGCCACTTGCGCCACTCCAGCGCCTCGTCGTTGTAGCCGGCGGCGAGCATCGTCCGCAGGGTGAGAGTGGCGTCGCGCAGCCAGCAGAACCGGTAGTCCCAGTTGCGCTGGCCGCCGAGCTGCTCCGGCAATGAGGTGGTTGGGGCGGCCACGATGCCGCCCGTAGGTGCATACGTCAGGGCCTTGAGCACCAGCAGCGAGTCGTGGATCTCGTCGTGATAGTCGCCGGAATGGCAGCACCGCGCGGCCCACTCCAGCCAGAACGCCTCGGCCTCCTCGAGGGCCGCCTCGGCGTCTGTAGGTGCCGGCACCGGCAGGTGCGACGGGAACCACGTCAGCACGAACGGTATGCGGTCGCCCGGGCGCAGAGTGAAGTGCGAGACCGTGGTCATGTCCTGCCCCCGGGTTGGCACCGGCGTGCGGAAGCAGAGTGCGTCCGGGCCGGCCACGGCCACCCTCGCGTGGTCGACCCGCCGCACCCACGGCACCACGTTTCCAAAGTCGAACCGGATCACCAGCTCCGAGTGCATCGGCACCTCGCCGTCCAGGCCTTCGACGATCCGCACGATGTCGGGCGCTTCGCCCCGCGGCGGCATGAAGTCGATCGCCCGCACGCGACCCTCGGCGCACTCGTACACCGACTCCAGGATCAGCGTGTCGCTCCGGTACCGGCGGACGCTGTCGGTGATGCCGCCGACGGGAGCGACCAGCCAGCGGCCGTGCCGGGGCTCGCCCAGCAGGTTGGTGAAACAGGCGCCCGAATCGAATCGCGGAAAACAGCACCAGTCGATCGACCCGTCACGTCCCACCAGCGCCGCGGTCTGCAGGTCGCCGATCAACGCGTAGTCCTCGATCCGCGGCATCTCCGGTGATCCTAGATGGTTGCGCCTGGAGGAACCGCGGCAGCATCCCTTACTCCGCCGTGAACCCGCGCTACCAGTCGATCTGCCGCTTCTCCTCCCACAGCCGCCCCGTCGGACCGCCCTCCGGCAGGCACGCCAGGTAGAGCGCCGTCTCTGCTGCGTGGTGCGGTGAGACGGGCGCATCGGGTCCGCCCATGTCAGTGCGCATCCAGCCCGGATGCATGGCGTTGACGAGGATCCCGTCCGCGGCCAGCGCGGCTGCCAGGTTGAGCGTGAGCATGTTGACGGCCGCCTTCGACATCCGGTACGGGAAGGCGACGCCGTTCTTGGGAATGGAGAAGCGCCCGGAGTCGGAGCTCACGATCACGATCCTCCCCGTGCGGCCGGCCGTCCGCAGCGGGCCCAGCAGCGCCTGTGTCAGGAACAGCGGCGCCGCCGCGTTCACGGCCATCACCCGGTCGAACTGCTCCCGCGAGTGATCCTCGAGCCCTCCTGGGCTGCCGATGCCGGCGTTGTGCACCAGCACGTGCAGCTCCGGTGCAGCGGCCGCCGCCTGCGCCGCCACGTCGACCACGCCCTCCTGGCTCGAGAGGTCGCCCCAGACGGGCTCTGCCCCCACCGTCTCGGCCGTGGCCACGGCAGCCTCTTGCGTGCGTGCATGGCACAGCACCCGCGCGCCCTCGGCCGTGAACAGCCGGGCGATCTCGAGCCCGAGACCACGGCTCGTCCCGGTCACCAGCGCCGTTCTGCCAACCAGCCTCACCGGCCGACCCTACCAGCCGCTGCCGCTCCTCACGCCAGGCTAGGGTGTCGCGTACATGGTCAAGCCCGTCGAGTTCGCCGAATACTTCTCACCGACCCCGATCCCGTTCTGGACGACGCTCCAGCAGGTCGGCGTCACCAGGGTGATCTCCGAGCTCGACCGCGCGCCCGACGGCATCCACGACGACACCGGCGATCGCCCCTGGGACCTGACCCCGCTGGCCCGCATGCAGCAGCTCTATGCCGACGCCGGGCTCGACCTGGTCGGCATCGAGGACTACCCGCCCCTGGATCGCGCCCGCACCGGCGCCCCCGGCGCGGACGAGGAGACCGAGTGGTTCTGCCAGCAGATCCGCAACATGGGCACCCTCGGCATTCCCATGCTCTGTTACAACTGGATGCCTGGCGCGAACTGGGTGCGCACCAGCACCATCGCCCGCGGCCGCGGCGGCGCGCTGGTGACCGCCTTCCGCGCCGACGCCCTGCCCGCCGACCAGCCGATGAAGGTCGGCTCGCCGGATGACGAGCAGCTCTGGCGCGCCTTCGAGCGGTTCATCCGCGCCGTCGTGCCCGTTGCCGAGCGGGCCGGCGTCCGCCTCGCCCTGCACCCCGACGATCCGCCGATCCCCCGTTACCGCGGCGCCTCTCGCATCATGATCTCGGTCGAGGCGTTCGAGCGGGCGCTCGCCCTGGCCGACTCCGAGGCCAACGCCCTGTGTTTCTGCCAGGGCAACATGACGCTTGTCACCGACGACGTTCCCGCCGCCATCCGCCACTTCGGCGACGACGGCCGCATCGCCTTCGGACACTTCCGCGACGTCCGCGGCGTCCCTCACAGCTTCGAGGAGACCTTCCACGACGAGGGCCAGACCGACATGCGCGCCTGCATGGACGCCTGGCACCAGATCGGCTTCAACGGCGTGCTTCGGCCCGATCACGTGCCGACACTGCACGGCGAGGCCATGAACAATCCCTCCTACGCGCTGCTCGGCCGGCTGCACGCGATCGGCTACATGCAGGGCCTGCGCGAGGCCAGCGTGCACCACGTCTCGGTCGCCGACCGGGCCGAGGCTGCCGACCCGGTGTAGCGCATGGCCAGAACGCTCAGGTCGGTCGTCGACCGCGACGTGCCGCCCCTGCAGTTGGCCGAGCGGAGACTCGCGGAGCTGGCAGTCCAGCGCCGGAAGCTGCTGCTCGCGGCCGCCGCCATGGCGCTGCTGGCCGTCCCGGTCGGCCTGGCGTACCCGCAGTTTGGGCTCGCCCTGGGGGTGGGGGCGATCGCCGCGGTGGTGGGGGCGTTTGCGATGCAGGGTCAGCGCAAGGCGCTGATCGGCACCCTCATCCAGGTGCGGGATGCCTACCGCATCGAGTCCGTGTCGGAGACAGGTCAGCGCTTCGCCAACCCGGCCCGGCGGCACCGTCTGGCCGAGTCGCTGCGCACCGTCGTCCATGACGCCCAGAACGGGAAACCGCACACGGCGTACACCGTTGCGCCGCTCGAGCAGCGCGTGGTGGACCGCCGCGAACGGCTGCTCGCGATCTGCGATGCGCTCGACGCCGAGGCGGCCGACCTGCATCCCGCCGGCGTCGTGGTCGTGCACCGGCTGCTGACCAGGCCCGGCCACTCGCCGCTCTACAACCCGGACATCGACGAGCTACGCCTGGACGACGCGCTGCACCGGGTCGAGGCCTGCCGCGGTGCTCAGATCACGCCGTAGGTGCGGAACGCGTCCCACACCGGCATACCCTCGGCCAGCTTGCTGCGGACGAGGTTCTCGCCGGCCACCTTCTCCTCGGACATGGTGATCACCTCGTCGGCCACCGCCGCCGGTATCACCACGACTCCGTCGAAGTCGGCCAGCACCAGGTCTCCCTGCTCGACGTGCACCCCGCCGCACTCGATCGGTTCGCCCACGCCGGCCACGTCGATCCGCCCCAGCGAGTCGTGGGCGTTGACGCCGGCGACGAAGGTGGGGAACTCCATCTCGATCAGCTGCAGCGTGTCTCGGGTGAAGCCGTCGACCACGATCCCGCGCGCGCCCCGGTACCGCGATGCGGTGGCGAGCAGCTCGCCCCAGTACGACCCCTTCACCGTCGAGACGACCATGATGTCGCCCTCGCGCAGCGCGTCGACCGCCTGCAGCTCGCCCCGGTAGTAGTCGTCCGGGTTGGCCGGCGGGGTGCTCACCTCGACGGCACTGACGGTGGAAGCGAACCCGGCCATGCGGGCGTCGCGGTAGAGCGGCCGGATCCGCGGATCCATCACGTTGGAGCGGACGCCGACCTTGTCGAGGCAGTCGGCCACGACCGCGGGATAGAGCCCGTCGAGCCGATCCAGCAGCGCTGCGCGCCCCGTACCGTCGCGTGGTTGATCGTTCAAGGGGCAGTCAGCATACCGAAGGCCACGGCGGGGGTCAAGGCTGTTCTCGCGCGGCTTGACACCGTCCGAGCGGTCGGAGAGACTACCGGTGGTTGAACGATCAAGCCAGCAGTGGAAAGGGGTAACGCATGGCAACGGATCACGCCGCGGCGTCGCAGACGCACTTCGCGCGCCGCGCTACCGGCTTCGTCCGGGACGTGAAGGTGAGTGATGCCGTCATCTTCAACGTCCTTCCGGCCTGTCCAGGGCTGGTCATGGCAGTCTCGATCTTCTGGGTTCTGACCGCGTTCTCCGGCGTCAATGTCTACGCCTGCATCGTGATCACGGCGATCTGTTCCTTCCTCATCTCCGGCGCCTTCGGGCTGCTGTCTCAGATCATGCCGCGCTCGGGCGCCGACTACATCCTGATCTCTCGCTCGCTTAATCCCGCGCTCGCGGTCGGATCCAGCATCCTCATCGGTGCGTCGTCGATGCTGGCGATGGGCTACTGGGGCGTCTTCACGGCCAAGATCTGCATCGGCCCGATGCTGACGATGGTCGGCGTCGCCGCCAACTCGAGCACCCTGCAGAGCTGGGGCGGCACCATCGCCTCGAAACCCTGGGACATGCTGGTTGGCTTCGGCGAGATCGCGCTCCTGGCGCTGATCATGGCCTATGGCATGCGGTTCATGATGCGTGTGCAGTTCTGGCTGTTCACGCTGGGCATGGTCGGGTTCGGGGTGGCCGCCCTGACGCTGCTGACGACCTCGCGGTCGAGCTTCATCAGCTCCTACAACACGTACGCGAAGCCCTTCACGCACCGGGCCGACACGTACCACTACTTCCTCGCGCAGGCTGGGAAGGCGGGCACCAACCTGAGCACGACGACGGACTGGCACAACACGATCGTTGCGTCGGGAGCGTTCATCGCGTTCGGCGTGTGGGTCTGGTTCTCGACCAACCTGGCCGGCGAGATCCGGCAGGCGGGCACCCGCAAGAACTGGTACTCGATGCTGGGCGGCCTGGCCGTCACCTTCGGCTCGATCCTGATCATGATCGGCCTGCTGTACCACACGATCGGTCAGCAGTTCCTGACCGCGGTCACCGCCGTCAGCGGCGACCCCACCGTCTACACGCTGCCCAACGCGCCATGGTGGATCACGCTGGTGGCGGCCATCCACACGAACACGCTGTTCGTGGCCTTCCTCGGCATCACGTTCGTGTGCTGGGCGCCCCTGATCGTCTACATCCAGATCGTCCAGCCGGTGCGTGCGTTGTTCGCCTGGGCGTTCGACCAGGTGATCCCCGAGCAGATCGCGCAGATCAACGAGCGGACGCACACTCCGGTGCTGCTGCTCGGCGTGATCGCGGTGGCCTCGCTGCCGTTCCTGTACGCGGCGGCTTACACCACCAGCTTCTTCAAGTACATCGCGCTGTCCACGATCGTGGGCTTCCCGACGTTCGTCCTGGTCGGGATCGGCGCGATCCTGTTCCCGTACAGGAAGAAGGCGGCCTACGAGGCCTCCGTCTCGAACATCAACGTCGCGGGCATCCCGCTGATGGTGTTCTTCGGTGTGGGCTCGATCGCGGCCGGGATCTTCGGTGCCTGGCTGTGGCTGGAGTACCCGCAGCTGGGCCTGCCCGGCGCCGGTAAGAGCCTGGCTGACCAGCTGTTCACCTCGCCGGGCAGCGGTGGCCTGGCGTTGATCGCGACCTGCCTGATCGCGGGCGCGATCATCTTCTACGTTGGCAAGGCCTGGCGGAAGAGCCAGGGCATCGACCTGTCACTCAACTACCTCGAGATCCCACCCGAGTAGCACCAGTTGGGATGGTTCAAGCGCAACAAGGAGGCGGAGGGCGATGATGCCCTCCGCCTCTACTACGCCTCCGACATCCACGGCACCGAGGTGCTGTGGAAGAAGTTCCTGAACGCGCCCAAGGTGTACAAGGCGCAGGTGCTGGTGATGGGCGGCGACATCACCGGCAAGGTCGTGATCCCGATCGTGCAGGAGAGCGACGGCACCTGGACGGCGCACCTGTTCGGCGGCCGCCAGGTCGCGCGCGACGACGCTGAGCTGGACGGGCTCGAGCGCCGCGTGCGCGGGAACGGCATGTACCCGTACCGCACCACCCACGCCGAGGTAGACCGTATCGCCGGCCTGCCCGAGGAGGAGCGGGAGCAGTGGTTCGAGTCGGTCATGCTGCACACGTTCGGCGAGTGGATCAAGCTGGCCGACGAGCGGCTGGCCGGCACCGAGATCCGCTGCTTCGTCATGCCCGGCAACGACGATCCGCCCGCCCTCGAGGATTGCATCCGCCAGGGCATCCGGGTGGAGAGCTGCGACGAGGCGGTGGTCGAGTTCGACGGGTACTCGATGCTGTCGCTGGGCTACTCCAACCGCACGCCCTGGGACTCACCGCGGGAGATGGACGAGGATCAGCTTCACCGGCACATCGAGGAGCTGGCCGAGACCGTGCCCGACATGAGCCGCTGCGTCTTCAACCTGCACGTGCCGCCGTACGACTCGACGCTCGACACCGCGGCCGAGCTGGATGAGGACTTCAAGATGGTGCTGATCGGCAAGGAGCCGCACATGATCCCGGTCGGCTCGACCGCCGTGCGCGAGGCGATCGAGAAGTACCAGCCGATCGCGTCGCTGCACGGCCACATCCACGAGTCGCCCGGCGCCAAACGGATCGGCCGCACGCTGTGCATCAACCCTGGCAGCGACTACCACACAGGCCGCATCTCCGGATGCCTCGTCACCCTCCGCGGCGACCGGGCGATCCACCAGTTCGTGACGGGGTAGGCTCGGGCCGGGTATCAGCGGTCGGCGACGACCGGGATGTCCAGCAGCATGCACAGCCGCTCCAGGTCGTCGGCGTGGTCGCCGTGCACGGCGGCGAAGTGCTGGGACTGCACGTGGTCGAGGATCGACCGGACGTCGCCGTCGGGGATGAAGCGGAGGCTGGGCAGCGGCCCGGGAACGCTCATCTCCTCCCACGCCGGAGGCTCGACGCCCTCGCCCGTGACGACGTGCATGCGGTGGCCGTTGGCCGTGTCCGCCTCGGCCAGGCAGGCCAGCGTCAGCCGGCCCGTCCGCATGCGGGAGCACTGGGCGACCCCGACCGGCTCGCCGGTGGCGACGTTGCTGACCGGCTTCACGCGCGGCCGGCCCTCGACCCAGTCGTCGGGCACGTACCCGTCGACGCCCAGCAGGATCCAGTCGGCGTGGTGCTCGTAGTGCTCGAGGAAGGACGGGGTCGAGCCGGCCAGCGAACGCAGCATCAGCTGCGCCGTCAGGTTCAGCATGTCGTTCTCGTCGATGTAGGGCACGCCGGCCGATGCCACCAGCGACGACGCCAGGTTGTGGGTCGTGCCGAGGTGGGCCGAGATGCCCTCGACGCTCTTGTAGGAGAACGCGTCGAACCCGCGCTCGCCGCAGATCCGCAAGGTCGCCAGGGCCAGCCGCACCGCCCGGCCCAGCACGTCCGGCGGAATCTCGCCGAACGGCTCGTCCCACGAGCTCGAGAGCCGCGCCGCCTCGGCCTCGACGGCGCCGGGGTCGAGCTCGTCCTCGGCCGCTCGCAGCTCCAGCAGGTCGACCGACTCCACCTCGGGGCCGATCCTGCCCCGCAGCCGGGTGACGTCGAACGGGGTCGTGTACAGGCCCATGTCGTGGGCGCCCGTCATTCCCAGCCGCGTGGTCCGCAGCTGCCGGCGGGCGCGCGCGGCGCGGGCCATCGAGATCACGCCGGCGGTGTCCATCGGCGTGTCCGGCGCGTTGAACAGGTAGTCGAAGCGCATGCCGAACCGCTCCAGCGGGTAGCGCAGCCCGGTCGAGCCGGCGCCCGCGGCCGGCGAGATGAGGACGTCTCCCTCCGTGCGGCCGCCGTAGCTGTAGAGGAGCGCCGGGCGCTCGCGGAAGGCCAGAGCCACGCGCGCCGCCGCCCGCACGTCGATCCAGTTGATCACGTTCAGGATCAGCAGGTCCCAGTCGCCGGCCGTGAGCTCGGCGACGGCCCGCTCGACGTCATCCGGGTGCGTCACCGGATCGGTGCGCACCAGCGTGATGCCGGCCTCGCGCAGCTCCTCCTCGGCGCGGCGCGCGATCGCGTCCAGCCGGTCGCGCTCGTACATGCTGGAGCCGAGCGGGACGTGGGCGGCGGTGAGCGGGCCGGGCTCGCTCACCAGTCGGCCACCGAGCCGTCGGGATGGAAGTAGCGCATCAGCGGCTCCTGCTGGAACGGGTGCTTTGCCGCCTCCTTCTCGTCAACGTCGATGCCGAGACCCGGCGCGGTGGGCAGCTGGGCCGTCGATCCCTCGAACGGCAGTGTCTGCGAGAGCACGTCGAAGCGCCACGGCACGTCCGCCCGCCAGGTCTCCTGGATCAGGAAGTTCGGCGTCGCGAAGGCGACGTGCATGGATGCGGCGTGGCCGATCGGCCCGGTCGAGGAGTGGGGGGCGAGCGCGGCGTGATAGGCCTCGCCCATCGCCGCGATCCGGCGCAGCTCGGAGATGCCGCCGCAGTGCACGGCGTCCGGCTGCAGCACCGAGCAGGCGCCCAGCTCGAGCAGCTCGCGGAACGGGTGGCGCGTGCAGAGGCGCTCCCCGGTCGCGATCGGCACGGTCGTGCGGCGTGCCAGCTCGGCCATCGAACGGGGATGCTCGGGCGGGCACGGCTCCTCGAAGAACCAGGGGCGGTACGGCTCCAGCACGGTGAAGTACTGCGCCGCCATCATCGGCGAGCAGCGGCCGTGCATGTCCACCATCAGCTCGACGCCGTCGCCGGCCTCGTCACGCACCGCCGCCATCACGCTGTCGGCGTGGCGCAGCGCCTCGATGCCGTCGACGCGGCCGGTGCGGGGGATCACGACCTCCAGCTTGATCGCGTCGAACCCGAGCTCGAGCGACTCCCGGATCTTCTCCCGGGCTTCCTCGGCCGAGAGGGTGTGGTAGACCGAGGTCATCTCGCCGCCGCCGAGGTGGTCGTACAGCCGCACGGTGTCGCGTACGTGGCCGCCCAGCAGCTGGTGCACCGGCGCGTTCAGCGCCTTGCCGGCGATGTCCCAGCAGGCATGCTCGATCCCGCTCATCGCGGAGCACTCGACCATCCCCGGGCGGAAGAAGTGCTGGCGGTACATCATCTGCCAGATGTGCTCGACCCGCCGCGGGTCCTCGCCGACCAACAGCGTGCGGTAGTCCTCGACGCATCCGACCACGGCGCGCGTCTTCCACTCCACGGTCGACTCGCCCCAGCCGACCAGGCCCTCGTCGGTGCTGACCTTGACGAACACCCAGTTGCGCATCTCGGCGTGCACGACCACCGTGTCGATGGCTGTGATCTTCATGGCCGCTGGTACCTCGGCGGGCGCTCCCCGACCTTCACGATGCCGGCGCGGCCGGTGCGCAGCAGCCGCTGCACGTGGCCGTGCGCCGCGAACATGAGGTTGACGGGATCGGCGCCGAACGGGCCCAGCCGCTGGTCGGCGTGCAGGCACAGCTGCTCCAGCGTGGCCGGCGTCTCCAGCCGCTCCAGCAGGGCCTCGTCCATCCGCTCCACGAACTCGCGGCTCTCGCGCAGGAAGGCCTCGATCTCCGGCCCGCTGCGGGCCGGCCAGTGCCCGGAGTGCATCTCCCGGGCGTCAAGCGTCTCGATCATGTCGATCGTCTCCAGGTAGGCGTTGATGTCCTCGTAGGTCGGGGGCAGGGCCGGAGAGCCGTCCGTGGCCGGGCACATGCTCCCGTGCACCGCGTCCGACGTCAGCAGCAGGCCGGTGGCAGGCTCGTGGGCGATCAGGTGCCCTGCCGAGTGTCCGGGGGCGTGGCGGATCACCAGCCGGCGGTCGCCGACGGCAAGCGTCTCGCCTCCTGCCAGGGCGACCTCGACCGGGGCGGGCGCGCCGTAGTTGGCTCGCATCCACAGCTCGCCGGCGGGGCCGTAGCCGAGCCCGTGCTCGGCCTGGTAGGCGCCGTAGCGCTCGGTCACCAGCCGCTCCGGCTCGGCCACCATCATGCGGTCGGCGAACCCGCACGCCGCGATCGCCCGCGGCAGCTGCTCGCGCAGGCCGGCCAGCCCGCCCTGGTGATCGAGATCGGGGTGGGTGACCAGCACGACCGTGACCTGCTCGGGGGCGATCCCGAGCGATCGCAGTGCAGGCATGATCACGTCCCGGGGCGTCGAGGCGGCGCCGGTGTCCAGGATCAGCGTCTCGTTGCCATCCGAGAGAACATACTGGTACACGAACCGCGGCCCGAACAGCGACTCGAGCCGCCAGGTGCCCGGTGCGATCTCAACCGGCGTCATCCGTTCACACCTCCCCGCACCAGTCCACCGCCAGGCGGACGAAGGCCTCGCTGAGCGAGTACAGGTCGTCGATCAGCACCCACTCGTCGGGCGCGTGGGCGTTGCCGCCGCGCGGCCCGCAGATCACGACCGGCGTCGCGTCGACCGCGAAGATGAATGCATCACAGGCGAACGGCGTCGTCGCCGGCGGCGCCTCCGGCGTGCCCAGAGCGGCCCGCATGGCCTGCACGATCGGGTTCTGGGCGCCGACGTCGGCCGCCTCCAGGAACCGGGTGCGCTGCTCCCAGCGCACGTGTATGCCCTCGGGGACAACAGCGTCGACCGCTGCTCGCAGCTGGGCGTCCACTGCCGGGCGGTCGGTGCCCGGGGCGACCTCGGCCCAGAACTCGAGCACCCCGTCGGAGGGCAGACCCTCGGCCGTACCCCACGGCAGCTCCTCGCCCGACGACAGCAGGAACTGGAGCAGCGGCGCGTCGCGCGGCAGGTCGTCGAGGGCGGCCGAGATGCGGGCCAGCGTGGTCAGCGCGCCGGGGCCGCCGTCGCCCTCGTACCCCATCCCCACCGCGCCACCGGAGACGTTGAGCCGGTACTGGATGCCTCCGCGGGTGGCGTGGCAGACGGTCATGCCGGTCGGCTCCGACAGCACGGCGCCGTCGGCGTGGTGCCCGCGCAGCCGCGCCGCCAGCGTGCCGTTGGCGCCGCCGAACTCCTCGTCCACCACCGATTCGACGATCACGTCGCCGGCCAGGGCGACGTCGCACTCGGCCAGGCAGCGGGCCGCGTGCATAGCGCAGGCGATACCCGCCTTCATGTCCCACGCGCCGCGGCCGTAGAGCCGGCCGTCCTCGACATCCCCGTCCCAGAACCCATGCCTTCCCTCGCCCAGCGCCGGCACGACGTCGACGTGGCCGGACAAGAGCAGCGAGCGCCCGCCGCCCGCGCCGGGGCGGCGACCGACCACGCAGGGGCGGCCCTCGTAGCTGCGCCCCGGCCACCACATTGGATGGTGGACGGCGGCCTCCACCTCATCCGGCCGGAACACGTCGAGCTCGGCGCCGGTCTCGCGCAGGTGTGCCGCGACCAGCTCCTGACAGGGTCCTTCGTTCCCGTTCGGCGGGCGGTTCTCACTGGCGAACGCGACCAGCTCGCGGGTCAGCTCGACCAGGTCCTGGCGGTGGCTGCGCAGCCACTCGTCGGTGCGCACGGCACTGGACATTGAACGATCAAGTAAACCACACTAGACTGGCGCGGTGGACACCGAGCGGCTGCCGGCGATGCTTGCGGAGGTGGGCCTGAGCCCGCCGGCGCGGGACTGGCCCGAGTCGGGCGGGCGGTTCGCGGACGGCCACCGCCACCACATAGAGATCGCCAGCGTCGAGGGGCCCGGCGTGCTGCGGGCGGTGCTGGACGAGGCAGACCGGCAGGCAGTCCGCGTGCATCGGGTGTCACAGGGCTCGGGCGTGATGATGCTGTCCGACGACGAGCTGGACGAGATGACGGCGCTTGGCCGTGAGCGCGACGTCGAGGTGTGCCTGTTCCTGGGGCCGCGCGGCAGCTGGGACCCCGGCGGCCAGGGGCTGGTGACCGAGGCGGCGGCCGGCGTGGCGCGCGGGGCGGAGGCGGTCGAGGCCTGCCTGGCCGAGGCCGACCGGGCCTGCGCGCACGGCATCCGCAGCCTGCTGGTGGGAGACATCGGCGTGCTCGACGTGCTGGCGCGGCTGCGGTCCTCGGGATCGCTTCCGGCCGACTTGCGCTTCAAGACCTCGGCGGTGCTGTGCGCCGCCAACCCCGCCACGGCGGCGCTCTACGACCGGCTCGGCGCCGACACCATCAACGTCGCCACCGACCTCAGCGTCGGCATGCTGGCCGCCATGCGCGCGGTGACGGAGCTGCCGCTCGACCTCTACATCGAGTCGCCCGACGACCTGGGCGGCTTCGTCCGCAGCTACGAGGTGCCCGACATCGTGCGCGTGGCCGCGCCGGTGCACCTCAAGTTCGGCCTGCGCAACGCCCGCTCCGTCTATCCCAGCGGCATCCACCTCGAGGAGGTGGCCGTCGCCCAGGCCCGCGAGAAGGTGCGCCGGTCGGCGCTGGCGGAGCGGCTGCTGCGCGAGCTCGCCCCGGGCCTGATCAGCTCATAGGCACGCCCGCGCTGAGCCCGCCGTCGGCGATGAAGGGGGCCGCCGTGCAGAAGCTCGACTCGTCCGAGCAGAGGAACAGCGCCACCGCCGCGATCTCCTCCGGCCCACCGATCCGGCCCAGCGCGTGCATGCGGCCGGCCTCGGCGCGGGCGGCGTCGGGGTCGTCCTGGATCTCGAAGTAGCGCTGCGCCATGCCGGTGTCGATGTAGCCGGGGCAGATGCAGTTGCAGCGGATGCCGTACCGGCCGTTCTCCAGCGCGATCGACCGCGTCAGGTTGATGACCGCGCCCTTGGCGGCGCAGTAGGCGCCCAGCGCCGGCTCGACCCAGAAGCCGTTCACCGACGCCATGTTCACGATCGAGCCACCGCCCACCGCCCGCATGCGGGGGATGGCCGCACGGGCGCACAGGTACACGCCCTTCAGGTTCACGCCCAGCACCATGTCCCAGTCCTCGGGCGGGGTGTCCTCGACCGTCCGCTCGTACTGGACGGCGGCGTTCGAGACGATCGCGTGCGGCCCTCCGTGCCGCTCCGCGGCCGCCATCACCGCCTCCACCTGGCCGGCGTCGGAGACGTCGCAGCGGTGAGCCTCGGCCCGCCCGCCGGCCGCCTCTATGGCCGCGGCGGTCGCCTGTGCGCCGTCGGAGTCGATGTCGGCGCACAGCGTCAGCGCGCCCTCGGCCGCCAGGCGCTCGGCGACCGCCCTGCCGATGCCCGTCCCCGCGCCGGTGACGACGCAGACCTTGTCCTGCATGCGCACGTGTCCACTCCCTTTCGATGTCGGAGCGCCCATCCTCTCCCTCTTTGACGATCAAGTAAAGTGAATGGATGACGGGGACGATCCGCAGGCGGCCTACGATGCGCGACGTTGCCGAGCAATCCGGCGTATCTGTGCAGACCGTTTCCAATCTGGTCAACAATCGCCTGCGGCAGATGTCCGACGAGACGCGGTTGCGGATCGAAGAGGCGATGGCCGAGCTCGGCTACCACCCCAACCTGACCGCCCGCGGACTGCGCTCGGCCCGCACCGCCACGATCGGATTTCTGCTGCTGGACGAGGGCGCCCGCTACCTCGCCGACCCGATGACCGACCAGGTGATCGCCGGCGTCGGCGACGTCGCGCGCGACCGCGGCTACAGCGTGCTGATCCATGCCGGCCGGCCGGGGCCGCCGGACAGCGGCCTGCTCAAGCCCGTGCTGGAGTCGCGCGTGGACGGCGCGCTGCTCTTCCTGTCCGGCCCGCGGGAGCAACGTGCCTGGTATCCGGCGCGGGCCGCTGAGCTGGAGGTGCCGGTGGTGCTGCTGGAGGAACCGCGGCGCGGCGGCGCGGCACAGATGTCGGTGCGGGCCGACAACCGCTCCGGCGCGCGGCGGCTGGCCGAGCACCTGATCGAGCGCGGCCACCGCCGGATCGCCTTCATCGCCGCGCGCCAGCCGTGGCCGATGGTCGAGCAGCGCCACCGCGGCTACCACGACGCGCTGGCTGCCGCCGGCATCCCCGTCGATCGTGCGCTGGAGCTGTTCGAGGGCACCTGGGATACCGCCGAGGCTGCGACCATGGTCGACCGCCTGCTGTCCGTCGACGACCCGCCCAGCGCGATCATGGGGGGCAACGACCTGCTCGCCATCGGCGCCATGCGCCAGGCCCGCGCGCGCGGGGTGCGCGTCCCGCAGGACCTCGCGGTCACCGGGTTCAACGACTTCGCGTTCGCCGAGTTCGTCGAGCCGCCGCTGACCACCGTGCACGTGCCCGGCTACGAGATGGGCCGCGAGGCCGCGCAGCTCCTGATCGACCATCTCGACGGCGTCGAGATCAAGCGGCGCAACGTGGTGCTGCCGGTGGAGCTGCGGATCCGGGGATCGGCGTGAGCGTCAACGGCTCCCTGATCCTGCCCGATGTGATCGACGAGAGCCGGCGGCTGTCGGACGTGCTCGAGGCAGAGGGCATCCCGGTGCGCCTGCTGGGCGGCGTCGGGATCCGGCTGGTGGCCACGGGCGCGTACCCACCCGAGCTGGCGCGGGACTACAACGACATCGACCTGGTCACCGACTCCCGGCACGGCCGGCAGCTGGCCCAGAGCCTGGCTGAGCAGGGCTATGAGCCCAACCAGATGTTCAACCGCATGCACGGCGCCCGCCGGCTGCTGTTCTACGACGAGCCCAACCATCGCCAGCTGGACGTGTTCGTGGGCACGTTCGAGATGTGCCACACGCTGCCGATCGCCGACCGGCTGGACGTCGTGCCGCTGACCCTGCCCGCCGCCGACCTGCTGCTGACGAAGCTGCAGATCGTGAAGCTGAACGAGAAGGACCGCAACGACGCCTACGCGCTGCTGCTGGCCATGGAGGTGGGCTCGCACGACGACGGGGCCATCAACGCAGCCTGGGTGGCGCGCCTCTGTGCACGCGACTGGGGGCTGTACCGGACGCTGCAGCTGAACCTCGAGAAGCTGCGCGAGGGGGCCGGCGGCGTGCCGGTCAGCGACGCCGAGCGCGACCTGATCACGCAACGGCTGGACGCGATCGAGCGCGCCATGGAGGACGAGCCGAAGGGCTCGAAGTGGAAGCTGCGCGCGCGGGTCGGCGACAAGGTTCGGTGGTACGAGGATCCCGAGGAGGTGGAACGGCATGGCTACTGAGATGCGGCCGCGGCCGCTGGATGGCCGCAGCGCGGTGGTGACGGGCGTCGGCTCCGGCCTGGGCCAGGCGATTGCCCGCGAGCTCGCGGCCGAAGGAGCGCTGGTGCTGGGCTGCGACCTCAACGACGAGGCCGGCGTCGCCACGATGGCGGGGATCGGCGAGTACATGCACGCGGACGTCTCTCGCGAGTCCGAGGTGGCGGCGCTGGTGGCCAGCGCCGTCGAGCGGCACGGTCGTCTGCACGTGATGGTCAACAACGCGGCGGTGCAGATCGAGCAGGAGCTGGCCGAGACCACCGAGGAGCAGCTCGACCGCATCCTTTCCGTCAATCTGAAGGGCGTGTTCTTCGGCTGCAAGCACGCGGTGCGCGTGATGCGCCCGGCCGGCGGCGGCTCGATCGTCAACATCGCCTCGATCCTGGGGCTGGTCGGCGACGGCATCCTGGCCGCGTACTGCGCCGCCAAGGGAGGCGTGCTCGGCATCACCCGCGCCACTGCGGTGCAGTACGGCCGCGACGGGATCCGCTGCAACGCCATCTGTCCGGGCGACATCGACACCCCGCTGGTGCAGGCCTACTTCGACACGGCCGACGATCCGGCCGCCCTGCGCGCGCAGATCAGCGCCGAGTATCCGCTGGAGCGGATCGCCGCACCGCGCGAGATCGCCCGCACGGCCGTGTTCCTGGCGGGCGACGACTCCTCGTTCATGAGCGGGCAGCCCCTTGTCGTCGACGGCGGCCTGCTGGCCACCTGCTACTGATGGGCGCCCGCATCGACGATCGCTGGGAGTACCACGGCCTGCGCACCGTGCGCCTCGAGAACGCACGGCTGGCGGTGGACGTGCTGCCGGAGCTGGGCGGCAAGATCCTGCACCTGGTCGACAAGCGCGGCGACCGAGACCTGCTGTGGCACTCGCCCCGGATCGATCCGCACCGGGCCGAGCTCCACGCGAACTTCGACGACCACTGGCCGGGAGGATGGGACGAGGCCTTCCCGGGCGGGGCGCCGTCGCTGAACCGCTACGGCGATCTGCTGCCGTACATGGGGGAGCTGTGGACGACGGCGGCGTCGCACCGGATCGCCCGCAACGACCCAGCCGGCGTCGAGCTGGAGCTGGATCTGATCACGCCGATCACGCCTGCGCGCTGGACGCGGCGGCTGAGTCTGTCCGGCGACGATCCGGTGCTGCGGATCGCCTATCGGCTCGAGAACGTCGGCACGATGCCGTTCGACTACAACTGGGGGCTGCACCCGGTGGCCGCCATCTCGCCTGCGCACCGGTTCGACGTGCCCGCCCGCAAGGCGGAGGTGGACGAGAACGGCGGCGGTACGCTCGGCGTCAAGGGCGACCGCTACGACTGGCCGCAGTTCAACGACCAGGACGTGCGCCGTGCACTGGGGCCGGACGCGAACTGCTTTGCCCTGCACTACCTGACGGAGCTGCGGGAGGGCTGGGTGGCGACCACCGACACGGCCGCCCGGCGCGGGTTCGGCCTGGTGTTCGACCATGCCGTCTTCCCGGTCGTCTGGCTGTGGATGGTGTACGGCGGGTGGCGCGGCTACTACCACGCCATCGCCGAGCCCTGGACGGGGTATCCCAGCGCGCTGGCCGAGGCGGTGGAGGCGGGCCGGGCACGCGTGCTGGATCCGGGCGCGGTGCTCGAGACCGAGGTCTTCACGGTCGTCTACGAGGGTGTCGACGGCGTCTCGCGGCTGTCGGCGGACGGGGGAGTGGAGGCTTGAAACCGGTGGTAGGCCGGGGGCTTCGCACCATCGCCGGCGGGCTCGATCATCCCGAGGGTGTCTGCTGGTCCCCCGAGGAGCGGGTTGTCTACGCCGGCGGAGAGGCGGGGCAGGTGTACCGGTTCGCGCTCGACGGTGGCGACGTCGAAACGGTTGCCACAGTGCCCGGCGGCTTCGTGCTGGGCATGGCGCTGGACGCCGACTGCAACGTGTACGTGTGCGACCCGAACAGCGGGTTCGTGATGCGGGTCTCGCCTGACGGCTCCGTGCAGCCCCACGGCGGGCGGGTCGGGTATCCCAACTACCCGGTGTTCGATCCCGACGGCAACCTCTGGGTGACCGACTCGGGCGCCTGGGACGAGGTCACCGGCGGCCTCGTGCGGATCGCCCCCGACGGCGCCACCGAGCGGGTCGCCGTGCCGCCGCTGCGGTTCGCCAACGGCTGCGCGATCAGCGGCGATCACCTCTACCTGGTCGAGTCGCAGATGCCGGGCGTCGTGCGGATGCCGTTGTCGGGGGGTGATCTGGAGCCGGTGGTCGAGCTGCCCCGCACCGTCCCTGACGGGCTGGCAGCCGACGCCGAGGGCGGTATCTGGATCGGCTGCTACCAGCCCAACCGCATCTATCGGCTCGACGCCGGCGGCGCGCTGGACGTGGTCGTCGACGACTGGACCGGGGAGTACGTCATGTCACCGACCAACCTCGCCTTCGCCGGCGATCGGCTGGACGTGCTGGTGCTGGCGTCGCTGTGCGGCTGGGCCGTGAAGGCCATCGACCCGGGAGTCGCCGGGGCGCCGGTGGTGCGGCCGAGGGTGGTGGCCGGTGGCTGATGTTGCCGTGGTGGGCGGCGGCATCCTCGGCGCGACGGCCGCGCTGCATCTGGCCGGCGCGGGTGCGGACGTCGTCCTGCTCGAGCGGGAGCCCGCATTGGGCACGCAGACGACGGCTGCCGGCGCCGGCTTCGTCGGCTACTGGGCGGGCGAGCTGGAGGCGGAGCTGGCGGAGTACGGCATGCGCTTCTACGCCGGCCTCCAGGAGCGCACGGGAGGCGACCTGGGCGTCCGGCGCGTGGGGCTGCTGTTCCCGGCGCTGTCCGAGCCCGGCGTGGACATGCTGCACCAGGAGTACGAGCGCGAGCTCCACTTCGCCCCGGACGTGGTCATGCTGGACGAGGCCGACACGCTGCGGGTGGCGCCGATCCTGGCGCCGGGGTCGGTGCACGGCGCGCTGTTCCAGCCTGGTGCCTATCAGGTCGACACCGGCCGGGTGATGCGCGCGCTCGACGGCGAGCTGCGGGCGGCGGGCGTCGACATCCGCACCGGCACCGCCGTTGAGGGCGCCGTCGTCGAGGGCGGTCGCGTCACCGGCGTGCGTACCTCCGCGGGCTCGGTGCCCGCAGGCGCCATGGTGAACGCCGCCGGGGCGGCCGCGCGGGCGCTGGGCGCTCGCGACGGTGTCGACATTGGCGCGATCCCGCTGCTCGAGTCGCGCTTCACCACCGAGCCGCTCGCGGCCGTTACCCGCGAGCTGCCGATGATGCTGTTCTTCGAGCACGACCTGCTCTACCTGCGCGAGCAGGACGGCGGCCTGCTGGTGGGGGCGATCGAGCGCATCATCGACGACCGCTCGCGCGTCGACGTGGCCGACCCTCCGCGCACATCCGACCTGCCCGATCACGCGGTGCACGAGCACGAGCAGCTGGCCCGCGAGCTGGCCGATGTGATCCCCGCGCTGGCGGACGCACCGATCCGCGGCCGGGCCAGCGGCCTGCCCACGTGGACGCCGGATGGCCGCCACATCGTCGGCCCAGCGCCGGGGGTGGAGGGCTACCTGGTGCTGGCGGGTTGCAACGAGTCCTGTGTCACCCACGGGCCGGGGCTGTCGCGGATCGTGGCCGACCTGGTCACCAGCGGCGCCACCGATGCCGACATCTCGCCCTACCGGGTCGACCGCTTCGCAGGTCTGGACGACGACGCCGTGCAGGCGGCCGCCGAGCGCCAGTACCTGCTGCGGCATCCGCCCGAGCAGGGCGTGGCAGCGACGCCGTTCGGGATCGAGCTGCCATGAGCGGCCCGCTGCGCAGCGCCCGGTGGTTCGGGACGCACGACGTGGCCGGTCTCATCCACCGGTCGTACCTGCGGTCGGAGGGGATCACGCAGGAGGCGATCGAGGGCCGACCGGTGATCGGCGTCTGCAACTCGTGGAGCGAGCTGGTCAACTGCAACGTCCACTTCCGCGGACTGGCCGCCGCCGTCAAGCGCGGCGTGCTCCAGGCGGGTGGGCTGCCCCTCGAGTTCCCGACCATCTCGTTGGGCGAGCCGTTCATGAAGCCCACCACCATGATGTTCCGCAACCTGATGGCGATGGACGTCGAAGAGTCGATCCGCGCCAATCCGATGGATGCCGTGGTGCTGATCGGCGGCTGCGACAAGACCGTCCCCGCGCAGCTGATGGGCGCCGCCAGCGTCGACATCCCCGCCATCATGATCACCGGTGGGCCGGCCCAGCCCGCGGTGTTCCGCGGCGAGCAGGTGTCCAACGGCACCGACCTGTGGCGCTATACCGCCGATCTGCGGGCCGGGCGGATAACGCCCGCGGAGTACGACGAGCTGGAGGCCGCGATGGTGCCATCGGCCGGCCACTGCCAGGAGATGGGGACCGCGTCCACGATGACCTCGCTGGTGGAGGCGCTGGGGATGGCGCTGCCGGGGACGGCATCGATCCCGGCCGTGGACGCCCGGCGGGCGGCCGCCGCGGAGGCGACCGGCCGCCGCGCGGTCGAGCTGGCACGGGACGGCGGACCACGGCCGTCCCAGATCCTCACCGCCGCCGCGTTTGACAACGCGGTCACGCTGCTGATGGCGCTGGCCGGGTCGACCAACGCGGTGCTGCACCTGCTCGCCCTGGCCGGCCGCGTCGGCGTCGACCTCCAGCTCGACCGCTTCGACCAGATCTCGCGCCGGACGCCGGTGCTGGCCAACGTCCGTCCCAGCGGGGAGCATCTGGTCGAGGATCTGTTCCACGCCGGCGGCGTTCCCTCCGTGCTGCGCGAGCTGCTGCCGCTGCTCGACGGGGAGGCGGTCAGCGTGAATGGCCGCAGCCTGGCCGAGAACGTCGCCGGTGGCGCTGTGCCCGACCGGTCGGTGGTTGCCTCGCTCCAGCAGCCTCTCGCGGTCGAGGGCGGGATAGCGGTGCTGCGCGGCTCCCTCGCGCCGGCCGGCGCGCTGATCAAGCGGAGCGCCGCCTCGCCTGACCTGATGCGACACCGCGGCGCTGCGGTCGTGTTCGAGGACGTCTACGACCTGGCCGAGCGAATCGACGACCCGCACCTCGACGTCACCGCAGACTCGGTGCTGGTGCTGCGCAACAGCGGGCCGAAGGGCGCGCCGGGGATGCCCGAGTGGGGGCAGCTGCCGATCCCGGCCAAGCTGCTCCGTGAGGGGGTGTCGGACATGGTGCGGATCTCGGACGCGCGCATGAGCGGCACATCGTTCGGAACGGTGGTGCTGCACGTGGCGCCCGAGTCGTTTGCGGGCGGCCCGCTGGCGATCGTGCGCAACGGCGATCCGATTGCCCTCGACGTGGACGCAAGGACGATCGAGCTGGAGCTCGATCCCGCCGAAGCCGACCGGCGCCGCGCCGATCTGCCCGACCCCGCCCCCCGCTACACGCGCGGGTACGGCCGCTTGTACGTCGACCACGTGATGCAGGCCGACGCGGGCTGCGACTTCGATTTCCTGCGCGGGCGACCGGGGGAGGCCGCGGAGTCCGAGCCGCTGGGCCTGGTCGGCGGTCCGATCGGCGGCTGGTAGGTCAGGCGGCCAGGCGGCCGTCGGCGACCAGGCGGCGGAACCGATCGATGGAGTCGGCCACGCCCTGCTCGAACGGCAGCTCCTCGACCGGCCCGATCACCTCCGTCAGCGACGCGGCGTCCACCGCTTCGGGGAAGGGCAAGGTGACGTCCTCGTAGGTGATCATCCCTGCCGCCTCCGGGGCGGCCGCCTCGATCGCCGCCACGACGCCGTCCATCGAGACCGGCTGTCCAGCCAGGTTGTGGACGCTGGCGCCGTCGTAGCCGGCGAGGGCGGCCTGGACGAACGCGCGGGCCACGTCGGGGGCGTACTGGAACTGGCTGGTGCCGCCGTAGGGGATCCTGAACTCCCGGCCCGCGGCGGCCGCCAGCATCGCGCTGGTCGGCGCCGAGGTCAGGCCCTGGTCGCGGCCGGGCCCGTAGACGGTGTGTGGCCGCAGCCCGATGCTGGCCACGCCGCGGTCCTGGTGGTACACCCAGGCCGACCCCTCGTTGGCTCGCTTGTAGACACCGTAGATGGTTCCCGGAAGGCCGGACATGGCAGGACCGTCGCCGGCGTCGATCGCGTCGTAGGCGGCGATCGACGATGCGTACACGACCGGCCCCATCCGGTCCAGCCGCGCCGCTACGGCTTCGAACACGTTGACCGTGCCGACGACGTTGACGCGTGCCCCGAGCGGCGGGTCGGCGCGGCAGAACGGCACCTGCAGCGCGGCCAGGTGGATGACGTTCGTGATCCGCTCGGCGTCGATCACCGACTCCAGCGCGTCGAGGTCGGTGATGTCACCGCGCACGCGCGTGACCCGCTCCAGCTCGCCCTCGTCCATGATCAGGGCCATCCGGCGCGGGTCATCGCCGAGGTCGTAGGCAACCACGTCGATCCCGCGCTCCACCAGATCTCTCGTCACCCATGAGCCGATGCAGCCGTACGCGCCGGTGACGAGCACGCGGGTCAAGCGCACCTCCGAGCGGGCCTGTGCATGGCCCTGACGATATCGCAGGCGCCAGACCCGTCACAGGTTCCAGCAGCGCGGAAGCCACGCCCCATCGACGGTGAGCGCGCGAGCGGCGTTGCCGGGGTGCGGCGCTGTGTGGTGCGGTATCGTCGCCGGTCCGATCGCTGGCCGACGCGAGATCGCTCACATCGCGCTTCGGGCGGAAGACACGAGGAGGAATCGCGATGACGAAACGGATTCTGCGCCTACTGGGCCTGGCCGGCGCCGTGGCGGTGCTGGCGGCCGGTTGTGGCGGCGGCGCTGCCACCGGCGGCGGGGGATCCGGGACCGTCAAGCACGGCGGTGTTCTTCGGGTCGGCACCACGCAGTACATCGACTCGCTGAATCTCTTCGTTGCGATCAACTCGCAGTCCTATAACGCCTTCAACATGATCTACCCGCAGCTCGTCCAGTACGGGCCTGGTACCAAGATCGAGGGCGACTGGGCGACCTCCTGGTCGCACTCGGCCGACGGTCTCACGTGGACGTTTCACCTGAAGCCGAACACGAAGTGGTCGGATGGGAAGCCGCTGACCGCCGACGACGCGGTGTGGACGGCGAACACGATCATCAAGTACAAGAACAGCGCCACAGCGGCCGTCGCCCCTGGGCTGACCCATGTCAAGAGCTTCACCGCGCAAGGTCCGGACACGGTGATCGTCCACTACGACAAGGCCGTTGGCAACGTGTTGCCCCAGCTCGAGCAGTTCTGGGTGCTGCCCAAGCACGTGTGGGCCAAGTACGTCGGGAACAACGGCAAGAACCTGAAGACGTACGACCCGGCGCAGCACCTGCCGACCGTGTCCGGCGGCCCCTACATCATCACCTCGTATGCGGAGAAAGGGACGACGGCGTTCAAGCCCAACCCGATTGTTCTATGGGCCGAAGTCGAACGCGGCCGGCGTGGCGATGACGTACTACACGAACTCGACCTCGATGATCGCCGACCTGCAGTCGGGGAACGTCGACTTCGTCGACCAGATGCCGTTCGACGCGGTGGCGTCGGTGAAGAAGAACCCGAAGTTCGACATCCAGGTCTCGCCGTCCTCGACCGTGAACAACATCAGCTTCAACTCCAACCCGGCCAAGGCCAAGAACCGGGAGCTGCTGAACCCGAAGGTGAAGGAGGCGCTGGAGTACGCAACGGACCGCGGGGCTCTGGTCAAGGTTGTCTACTTCGGCTACGCCAAGCCGTGGGCCAACCTGTTGTCCGAGGAGTCGACGCAGTACCTGGATCCGTCGATCCAGCCGCTGCCGTTCGACGTGGCGAAGGCGAATCAGATGCTTGACTCGCTGGGCTTCAAGATGGGCCCCAACCACATCCGAATCGCGCCGGCGACGACCGGCAAGTACGCACAGCCGGCTCACCCGATGTCATACGATCTGATGGTGCCGACCGGTCTCGACTTCAACGTCGACCGCCAGTTCCAGATCGTGGCGGCTGACTGGGCGAAGGCGGGGGTCAAGATCCACGAGGTGTCCGGCGGCGACGCCGCACAGGCGTACGCCTACGAGACCAACAAGGCGTACACGACGTACGACCTCGCGATGTGGGACTGGGCCGAGGAAGTCGATCCTGATTTCGAGCTGTCGGTGCTGACCAAGCCGCAGTGGTATTCGTGGAGCGACACCGGTTTCAACGACCCGACGTACGACCGGGAATACCTTGAGCAAGGGACTCTGGTCAACACAGATCAGCGGATCGCGCTGGTCAAGAAGATGACGCGACAGGTGGAGGCGGCGCGCCCGTACATCCAGCTCGTCAACGAGGAGCTGGTGACCGCGAGCGACCAGCAGTGGACAGGCTTCTACCCGGAGCTCGGGGCCTGGTGCAAGTGCTACTACACCAATCCGCATTTGACGTCCTAGGACCGGGAGTCCGAACCGGATTACGCCGTTCAGCGGTTGGCCGTCGCGGTCAGTGCCGTTCGGTGCGGAACGACCATGTTCATGACGCGCACGCGGCGAGAGCCGTCGGGGCGATCGGCGTGGACCCGACCTCGGTAGGGAGCGATGACCGCGGCGAGGGCGGCCGTCACCTTTCGGGTCTCCGTTGAGGTCAGCCAGAGGTCGGCGTTGGACAGGAGCGCGACGTCCTGCCATTCGTCGGGCTCCTTCTTCTCGGTCGCGATGAACGCTTCCCCCATCGCCCGGCTGCGGTCGAAGAAGGCGAGCGCCACGGCCGACGTGGCGGCTGCGCCCGCCGGTGTGGAAGTGTCGAGGGTCGACCAGCGTCCGGCCGTCGGTTGCCCGCCACGGCCGCTCCCGTCCGTCACTGCGGGCGGGAGCGGGCTCGGCAAGGTCGTAGCGCTCCAAGAACTTGAGGTGATACGCCGTCGCGCTTGGGCTCAGCCCGGTGAGCTCCGCGCACTCGGTCGCCGTCAGCTCGTCCCCCGACGCGAGCGCGTCGATGATCGCCATCCGGGCCGGATGGGCGAGCGCCCGAATGTCCCGCGGATCCTGGAGACGAATCTGGCGGGCCGTCGGCTCCTTGTGCCCAGCCTGCGTGCCGGCCCGGCGAGACCGCGGCTGACCCTTGTCGGACGATCGATCGGCAGGCATCGACTCGAAGCATAACCCTTGACAGCGAGATGTTCAGGAAATACTGTTCAACAAATGCTGAACATCGAGCAAGGGCGGCGCGACTTCTTCATCGCCTTGATGGGCCGGTTGGTGTCGACGTTCGGGGACGGCGTGGCGTTGGTCGCTCTGACGCTGCGCCTGCAGGCAGACGGCGCCCACCCCTACGAAGTGGGTCTGCTGATGGCCGCCGGGGTCATCCCGCAGCTGCTGCTCGCCCGCCCGATCGGGCGCCTCGTCGACACCCACGATTCCCGGCGCCTGCTTGTCGGCGGTGGGCTGGTGGAGGTAGCGGCCACGATCCCGCTCATCTTCGTCCATTCGATCGTGCCGATCATGCTCCTGGTCGCCGTGCTCGGTGCTGCCGCGTCACTGACCGGGGCCACCTGGTCGGCCCTCATCCCGCGAGTGGTCGGTGAAGACCGCCTCGCCGCTGCGATTTCGGCCCAACAGTCGCTGAATGTCCTCGTCCTCGTCGCTGCCCCCGCTATCGGCGGACTGCTGGCCGGGGCGTTCGGCTCGGGCGTGCCGATGGCCATCGACGCTGCCACCTACGCGGTCGTGACCGTCGCCGCCGCGCTCATTCGCACCCGTCGAGTGCCGGAGCAGGTTCCCGCCGTCGACGGGTCGAACCGGCTTCGGAGCGGGTTCGCCATCCTCCGGGCGGATCGCGTGCTCGCCCCCCTTCTGGCGGGCATGGCCGTGGTCGTCCTCCTGGTCGGCATGGTCGACGTCGTGCTGGTCTACCTGGTCCGCGACACACTCCACGCCGGAGGCGTCTGGTACGGCGTGGCCGAGGCGTCCTGGATGGCAGGCATGGTCGCAGGAGCTCTCGGAGCTGGCCGCGTCGGCACCGAATCCGGTCAGGTACGCATCACCATCGCCGGGGCAGCCCTCGCATGCGCTGGGGTGGCCGGATTCGCCGTCGCGCCGGCGGTGGGGATCCTTGTTCCCCTGTCGCTGCTCGGCGGTGTCGGAAACGGCTGCGCCGGAACCTGCCTTTCGACCCTGCTGATGACGCGTACCCCCGACAGCGCACGCGGCCGGGTGTCCGCCACCGCCAACGCGATCTTCGGAGGTGCCCAAGGAGGCTCGCTGCTGCTCGGAGGTGTCGTCGCAATCGTGCTGTCACCGCGGGTGATCTACGCCGTCGCCGGCTTGCTGGGCCTGGCCGCCGCCGGAATCGTCGCCCTCACGAGTGCGTCGCAGACCTCCGGCCGGGCCGCTCCCATCGACGCGTCGGTCGGCTGACGTCGGTGTCTAGTTCATCGGCGAGGTGATGCAGCGGTAGGGCAGCTTGGGGACTTCTACGAGGTCGATGTCGTCGTAGTTCAGGCTGCGGCTGTCGTCCTCGTCGATGGTGCCGGCGTAGGTGACGAGGTCATCGGTGTAGACGAGTGCCACCCACTGGTCGGGCTGTGGGGCGCCGAGATGGTCGAACACGAGCGCTGCGTCCCCGTAGTCCCACAGCCGTCGCCCGGCCGACGCGCACGTCTTGAGGGCGGTGAAGAAGGAGGCAGCCGCCCGCTCCGTCGAGTCATAGCAGAGGTCGCCGGCGGCCAGGGTGCCGGTCGGGCAGTGCACCTTCAGCGACGTGCGCAGGGCCGGCGACAGGTCGCTGGCCGCCAGCGATCCGGCGATGATGTTGGCGTGATCCCCTTTCGGTGGCGTGTGCCCCGAAATGGTGTTCTGGGCGACTTGCGAGTTCGAGGTAATGATCACGGCCGCGACTGCGGCGGTGCCGCTCGCGGCGATCACGAGCGCGATGATTGAGATGACGAGCGGGAGCGTGAGCTGACGCCTGAGACGACGCCGCATTGGAGCCTCCGATCACGAGCCAGATACACCGGCTCAAAGCCTGGACATCCGCGAGGATACGAGACGTACGTCGCGACCACAACCCGTCGAGGAAGGTCGCCGCACCGTGAATGGGTCATGCCCGCGCGTCGGGGCTGCGGAGACGTTGACAATGCCAACTGCCTTGTGCGTCATGGTGGCCGTTGAGTGCTCCACGGAGGGTCCCAATGCGGGTTGGACATGCGGTATCGCGTCGGGTGTGCTGTGCGCTAGTGGTCACAGCCGTGGCGTTGACTGCGCTCGTCGGTGGCGGGCAGTCGACGGCGAATGCGTCGGCCCCGGTCAAGATCAAGGCGGCGACGATGGTCGACAGCAACGCGAACGGGCGTCCCGACGAGGTGGTCCTGACCTACGCACGGGCGGTGAACCACACGCTTGACACGGACGGCGCCTACCCGTTCACGGTCGCCGGCCACGTCATCACCGCCGTCGATGCCGCCACCGCGTCGCGGACCCTCGTCATTCACTTCGCCGAGAAGTCAAAAGCCGATGCCATGTCCACTCCCAAGCTGACATACACGCCGACTGCCGACGATCCCGTGACCGGTACGTCCGGCACGCCGGCGGCGGCGCAGACCTGGACATGGACGTTCCCGCAGCACGCCGTGTATGTGTCGGCAACGGGGAGCGACACCAACCCGGGCACCCAGGCAGCGCCTGTGCGCACCGTCGCCGCTGGCGTCGCGCTGGCGGCATCGAGCGGTTTCAAGGCCGTCGAGGTGACCGCCGGTTCGTACAACGAGGGGGCGGGTGTCACCATCGGTGCGGGGGTGACGGCGTCCGGTGGGTTTGCAAGTGGGACGTGGTTTCGGACGTCGAGCGCGACGACGGTGTCCGGGCGCCCGCGTTCCTGGTTACAGCCCCGGCTGCGGTCGCCTCTCCCTACAGACCACCTGTTCGCCGCCACCTATCCAGAGCGGACGGCCGCCGCCGTGCTCTACGCGACCGGCGCGAGCCACACCCGCGCAGAGGACTATCCGTGGGCAGCCACCCCCGAGGAGTGGGATCAGATGTTCGCCGCCCCCGAGATTCCCGCGATCGGATCGGACGAATGGCTGGACATCCGCCTGAAGCATCTGTCTCCGAGCATTGCGGACGATCCCGAAGTCCAGGCGTGGTGGCGCAAGTGGGTGCTGATGAGCGCGAGCCCAAGCGCCGTGCGCGGTCTGGCACGGATGAACCGGGGGGCGGATGTGCGCCACGTGCTGGCTTCCATCTCCGTGCCCACCGTCGTCCTGCACCCGGTCGAGGATCAGGACTGGCACTTCGAGGAGGGTCGGTACATCGCCGATCGCATCCCCGGCGCCGAACTGGTCGAGCTGCCCGGCCTCGATCACGGCTGGTGGGTGCGCGGGAGTGCACCTGGCGGCCGAGGCGCGGCGGTTCCTCTACGCGATCTGGGATCGCGGCGAGTGGGAGGTCGTGGAGCACAACCGGGTGCTGGCGACCGTGTTGTTCACGGACATCGTCGGATCGACCGAGCTCCTGGCCGAGGTTGGTGACCGCGCCTGGAGGGACCTCCTGCAGCAGCACCATGCCGTGGTCAGGCGCCAGCTTGCCCGCTATGCCGGCCGCGAGATCGACACCGCGGGCGACGGCTTCTTCGCAAGCTTCGACGGCCCCGCCCGTGCCATCCGGTGCGCCTGCGCCATTTCCGAGTCGGTGGGCGAACTTGGGGTTCGCGTCCGCGCGGGACTGCACACCGGCGAGTGTGAGGTGGTGGACGGCAAGGTGGGCGGCATCGCTGTGCACATCGGCGCCCGGATCGCCAGCCTGGCCGCGCCGGGCCAGGTGCTGGTGTCCAGCACTGTCAGGGACCTGGTCGTCGGATCAGGCATCCAGTTCCAGCGCAGCGGCGCCGCCAAGCTCAAGGGCCTCCCGGACGAATGGCAGCTGTACTCGGTCGAACAGCCGGTCATCGCCAGATAGTCCGACCCCCCGCGGCGGTTGCTCGGGGTGCGTGCGAGGTAGGGTGGTCGGCGGGGAAGTATCCCGGCCACGCGTTTGGGGAGGAATCATGCGACGTTCTCTGGCAATCATCGCTGCGGTGGCGGCCATGCTCTCGGTAGGTGCGTCCGCGAGCGGTGCGTCGCCGAGGACCGACAGTGGGTTTGTGAGCGTCCACCTCCCCTCGCCGGGAGCGGCCTCGTACCTTCGCGATGTCGCGGCGGTGTCTGGCGATGACGTGTGGGCGGTCGGCTGGACGGTAACGGCGGGCGACCAGCAGCGCCTGCTCACCGAGCAGTACCGCGGCCCCGGGATTGGCTGGTCGGTCGTGCACGCACCCAACCCGGGCGGGCCGAACAGGAGCGACTTCTTCATCGCAGTCAGCGCCGATTCTGGCGGGTCAGTCTGGGCGGTAGGCTCGAATGACGACACCGGTCGAGGCATCGCTGAGGAATGGAACGGTACCGAGTGGATCAACGTCCCTGTGCCGGCGAGTGTCGGCGGCCTGGACGAGGTGGTCGTCCTTTCCAGTACGGATGTGTGGGCGCTGGGTGGCGAGCCGATCCACTGGGATGGCTCACACTGGCATATCGTCCCGAACGATCCCCAAGTCGACGCCAATGGCGGAGAGCCGACATCGATGACCTCCGATGGTGCCGGCGGTCTGGATATCGCCGGCGTCTGGACCGACCCCAGCAACCCCCATCTCGGCACCTACATCGAGCATTGGAACGGTTCATCCTGGCACGTCATGTCGGAGCTTGGCCCGAGCGGTGCAATCGTCTGGGACATCTCCGCGAGTTCGCCGTCGAACATCTGGGCGGTCGGCCAGAAGACGAACCGGCGAACCAGCCTGATCAGCCCACTCGCAGAGAAATGGAACGGCACCGCCTGGCATCGCCACAACCTGCCCGCCCACACCACCAACCACGTGCTCTACTCCGTCGTCGCCCTCTCCGCGCCGGACGTTTGGGCCGTCGGGTACGGCGAGAACACAAGCGGAGCTCAACGCACCCTGATCGACCAGTGGACGGGGTCGAGTTGGGCCGAGCTGACCTCACCTAACGTGGGCACCTCAGATGTGCTGAATGCGATCACCGCCGTGCCCGGCGACCCCAACGACCTATGGGCGGTCGGCACCGCCGATAACCACCCGCTCGCCCTGCACCACGCACCCTCATGACACGTGTCGCGGGCCGCAGCGGCGCGGTTGTGACCGCTCGTCGATGCCAGCGGGGCGCTTCACCTTCGCGGAGCTGTTTTCGCAGGCGCCTATAGCCAGGCTCGGCGCGATTGCCGTGGCGACACAGATGCCGTAGATTTGTGCGGTTAGGCTCGAACCCAGGAGGGGCGTATGGCGCTTGATCAGACCCGGCAGGAGATCCCAGCCGCGCCAGATTACGACGAGATCGTCGAGTTCATCCAGTCCGGCTACATCGACGCGCTCAACCAGCACGACTTCTCGAAACTGCGACGGTTTTTCCACAAGAATGCGGCCTTTGCGTTCGTCGAGGAAGACGGCGCCACGCTTGAGGAAGGGCGGTTCGACGACGGCATGGTCCGCGACTGGACGACCCCGGGTAGGCCCACGAGTTGGGACATGCCTACCGACTGGGAGTGGCGGGTCGTGTCCCTGACACAGGCCGGAGACCTGGCCTCGGTGATGCTTGAGATGCACTCCCAGTCCGACCCGTTGGCTCGCAATGGGTCGACCTCCATGCGTTGCTCCGGATCGACGGGCAATGGCACGACATGAACAAGACTGCCGCTCCCGCGATCCTGGCTGACTGGGCCGGTAAGTAGGCGCTCCGTTTGCGAGCTGCCCGGCCCACCGCTGTGTGGTTGCCGAGCCTGGTTCCGCAGCGCGTGGTCAATCCGGAGGCCGCGCTGGCTAGGTTCGTGGTCGCCATGGGGAGGCCCGGTTGTGGCCTCCCCATGAGTGGCGAACACCTAGCGTTGGTTTACAGTCCCGGCCGGCGGCACTCGCCGAGCTTGCTGCCGCCCACGACGTTGGGCGACCCCATCGAGTCTCCGACGTGCGGCTTGGGCACGTCGTCGTAGCAGGCAAGATTGCCGCCGATCGTGTTGGTCACGATCTCGTTGGCGTCGGGATCGCTCATCCGCAGGCCGGAGATGGTCACGTTCGAGCCGACGTGGTTTCGGATGAATCCAAACCAGCAGCTGTGCACGTGGCGGACGGAGATCCAGCCGTGCACTGTGTTGTCCTCGAAGTCGTCGTAGTAGGGACCTCCGAACAGCGCCGTGGATCCACAGTCCATGCTGCCGCCACCGCCGAACACATTGACGTCGCCACCGATCGCGGCGCTGTGCACAATCACCGCCGACGCCCCCGATGAGCGGAGGTTGCCGCCGATCGTGTCGGCCGTCGTCACGTTGCAGCCAATGGCCGGCGAGCAACCCACGCCGGCGATGGCGTCGTCGCCGACGATCACGTTGTCGCCGACCTTCAGCGTCCCGGGCGTTACTGCGTCAAAGACACCCTTCGGCGCCACCGTGAGGTTCTCGCTCACCCGCACCGTGCCGTGACTGGTCAGCGTGCAAAAGCCGGCAACCGTCAGCGAGTGGTAGGTGCCGGGCGCGATCGTCCCGCCGTGGCAGGTCACGTCGCCGAACGTCCACGTTGGCGTAGCTCCGGCGGTGCCCCCGACCGCCAGCATGCACACGACGCAGATAGCAGCCGCCAGGGCAAGCCTGATCCTCCGCATAACTCCTCCTCAGAAACAGAGCCTCACCGGCAGGTAACCGGTCAAGCGCCGATCCTACGGCGAGCGGCTCTTGATGTCCAGACCCGGCTGAGACCCACATTCTCTCTGGGACGCAGCTGAGCGAATCAGCGCCGTGTGCGGGCGCCTGTTTCCACAGCGTCTTCGCGGGTGTGAGCGACTCTGGTCGGCGCGGTCACGGCGCCCTCGCGTCACAGGGGAGAGCCCGACGGCGTCGACGAGCCCGTTCGTGATCGCTCGTGGCTGAGGGGCGCACGAATGACCTTCCGTACCGTGCCTGGCGGATTCGCTACGAGTCGCGGTTGGCCCCCGGCGCTCGCTGAGTCTGGTCGGAGCTGGATCGAACAGGAGTGGCGCTCTCTGCGCGCCGGCTCTTCCGCGACGCTGCGCGGCTGGGTGCGGTAGGCGGAGGCAGACGATCGGTCGCGGCAGGTGAGAGCAGTAGGCTGGCGTTGGATGCTTGATGCCGTGATCTCCCCGGGCTGTTGGTCGTCGATGTGCCGAGCGACGTCGTGATCCAAGTCAGCGACGGAGGGGATGGTCGGTCTGCGGGCGGGGCTCGCCGGTTTGGCGGTGTGCAGTGTCTCGGGACTGGGTTGTTCTTCTATCTGCGTGGAGGTTCGGCGAGGGCGGCCGCCTACCTTTCTCGAGCGTTGGATGTGTACGGGTGGCCGGTGACGCTGGCGTGTGGTTCGATTCGGCGAGGCCGGGTCGATCGGCAACGCTGCCACCGTGTTTTCGGGAGCAGATATCGTGCCTGCCCCCTACGACGATGCGATCGCGCGGTGGCGACGTGGCGAGGATCCGATGGATGCGCCGTTTCCGATGCATCCGTCGTTCGAGGCCCGGTCGGGTGTGCCCGACCGGGCATTTCCGTTTGTCTCCCCGCTCCAGGGCGAGCGGATGGCGGAGGTGTGGGCGGCGCTTCTGGCCGCGTCGCAAGCGCTGTCTCGGGCGCGGGTGCTTCACCTGCATCATCTGACGCCGGTGCATGACGCGGCGGCCATGGCGCTCCCCGAGGTGCCGGTGCTGACACACCTGCATGGCACTGAGTTGAAGATGCTCGACGCGATCGACCGGGGCGAGCCGCGCATTGGCGGTCCTTACGCCGACTGGTGGTCGTCGAGGATGCGAAACGCGGCGCTTCGTGCGGCCGCCACGATTACGATCTCACCCCACGACCGGTCCGAGGCCGTGCGGCTCTTGGAGCTCGACCCTGAGACCGTCCACTCGATCCCCAACGGTGTGGATGTCAACCACTTCACGCCGAGCCACCCCGGTCTCGAAGAGCGATTGAAACTGTGGCTGCATTGGTTTGTGAACGATCCCCGAGGCTGGGACGAGGCGACTGGGCCCCCGGGCGGCGTCGGCTACACCGAAGCAGAGGTAATGGAAGGCTTCTACCACGCAGAGACCGGCGCTGCCTTGCCTGTTTTGATGTACGTCGGCCGGTTCTTGGCGTTCAAGCGAGTCCCAATGCTCGTCCGCGCCTACGCCAGAGCGCGCCTGCGAATGTCGGTACCGGCCCCACTGGTCATCTGGGGCGGATTCCCGGGCGAGTGGGAGGGAGAGCATCCCCACACAGTGGTCACGAAAGAACATCGTTCATCGCAACGCCAAGGCGCGCGCGACGATCTTCTGCTCCGCCCAGCCGCGGGCGGGCGGTGCCCGATGGCGCGTGCCGCCAGTCCGACGGAATTGCAGCTGCACAGCAAGGTGGAGCGCCTGGTCGAACAGCCAGCCGAGTCGCCGTTGTGGTTGTGCCGCGGTGGGATCTCAGAGTGACCCGACGGCCGGCCGGAGCGTGGCTAGGCGTTGGGATACGACGAGGTCTGCGGCGTCACGGCTTCGGGTCTCGCCGGTGACGGCGGCGATGAACCGCTCTCCGTCGAGCGACAGGAGTTTGCAGTCCGTCTGAGCGGTCACCGTCGCGGTGCGCGGAACCGCGCGAAGCAGCGCGATCTCACCGAAGAATCCGCCTGGTTCGACCGGGTGTCCTGCTTCGCCCTCGACGGTCACGGAAAGCGTCCCGTCCTCGACGACGTAGAAGCGGTCGCCGACGTCGCCTTGGTGGACGACCGAAGTTCCGGCCGGGACAACAAGAGGCTCGAGGTTCGCGGCCAGCGTCTCGAGTACGGCCGGTTGCAACGGCGCGAAGATCGGCATGCTCTGCAGCAGCACGATGCGCCGGCGCGCCTCCACGCTGAGCGCGTCGAGGCGGGTCATGCGCCGGAAGGTGAGCGCCACTGCAGCCGGTAGCGTGAGCCCGACCACGACGATCGTGGTTCGGACGCCGACTGCTGAGATTGCCAGCGGCGCGATGATCGAGCCGACGCCGATGGAGGCCAGCAGGATGCTCTCGATGACGCCGAACACACGGCCGAGCACCTCCTCAGCAGCGGAGCGTTGAAACAGCGTCACGGCGGCGACGTCGACCACGGTGTTGCCAACGCCGACCGCCGCCAGCAGGACGATCACGGCCGCGGTCGCACCGACGACACCGATGAGGGCGATTCCCACACCCCAGAGCAGGACGCCGGCCGCGAACGCCATGGCGAGACGGCGACTCCCGGCCAGACCTGCCGCCGCGACTCCGCCGAGAATGCCGCCGATTCCGAAGGCAGCGTCCAGGTAGCCCACCCCGGCGTTGCCAAGGTGCAGGACGTCGAGCGCGAGTACGACGTTGAACACCGTCAACGCTCCGGCGACCACACATTGCAGGGCGTAGACCCCGACAACGGTGACGAGTAGCGGCTGGGTGAGAAGGACGCGGAGCCCGGCGGTCGCCGTGCGCCATCCACTCTCCGCGGCCTGCTCGCACCTGCGCTCGCTGCCTGACGAGCGGGCTCTGAGACGCCGAGGGTCACTGCGGCTGCGAGCGCGACGATGCCGGCGCAGAGGAGCACGCTGGCGGCGGGACCGCTGACCGCCAGCACCAGGCCGCCGAGTCCTGGGCCAAGGAAGATCGCCGATCCCTCGATGGTCGTGGAGACCGCATTCGCGGCGGTGAGTTCCGCGGGGGTTGCCGCCAGCTGAGGCAACAGCGCGGCCTGGGCCGGAGGGTAGGCGGTGCCGACGGCGGCAATCAGACACGCGATCAACGCGGTCAGCGCCACGCTCGATCCAGCGTGCACGGCACCTGCGAGCACGACCAGCAGCGCTGCTCGGACGGCGTCGCTCCCGACCATGACCGACCTCCGCGACCACCGATCGGCCAGGATCGCGGTGAGGGGCGAGCAAATCGCAGAGGTCAGCATGCGCAGAAGCACGAGTACGCCGACCGCCGTGGCTCCGCCCCCTTGGCGGTAGGCGACGACCGAGAGCGCGACCATGTAGGCGTAGCTTCCGGTTACCGACGCGGCCCAGCCGAGCTGCAGCCGGCGGATATCGCGATTCGCGGCCACCCGACGGAGCGCTTCCAGCGAATCGCGCATCGGCCGCCGATTCTACAGCCGAAGAACTTTCGATCAGGGATGGGAAGATCTTCCGACCCAGCCATCGTCTGGGGGGATACGAGTCCCACTACCGCGGAGGGCATCATGGAGGACCTGGAGAAGCGGAAGCGCCTGGAGGAGCAGGAGCTCGAGAAGCGGAGTCGCGAGGATCAGGGCGGCCCGGACGTCGAGGCGCACAAGTTCAAGAAGCAGAACGAGGACGCCTCAGAGGATGACACCCCGGACGTCGAGGCGCACAAGTTCAAGGTGTAGCGATCCGCGTCTGTTAGGTGCGAAGGCCGCACGCTGCGCCACCGGTTACCGGCTGCACAGCGTGCGGCATACTGATCCGGCTTTAGACTCGCCGGATGATCCCGTGTTCTGAGTGTGGTCACCAGAACCCAGATGAGGCGCGTTTCTGCTCATCCTGCGGGCGGTCGCTGACCGCCGGCACCACGCTTCGCGAGGTCCGAAAGACCGTCACGATCCTGTTCTGCGACGTGGTCGGTTCGACCGCGCTCGGCGAGCGGCACGATCCAGAGGTCATCCGGGCCACGATGGGCCGCTTCTACGCGGCGGTCCGGGAGCCGGTCGAGCGGCATGGCGGCACGGTCGAGAAGGTGATCGGCGACGCGCTGGTCGCGGTGTTCGGGATCCCGGCGGTGCACGAGGACGACCCGCTTCGGGCTGTGCGGGCGGCGCTGGAAGTCCGTGACGCAGTGCGTGATGCGGGGGAGGTGCAGGCGCGCGTCGGTATCAACACCGGAGACGTCCTGGCTCGCGACCCCACCGAGCAGGAGTCGCTGGTTGTAGGCGACGCGGTCAACGTCGCCGCACGCCTGGAGCAAGCCGCGGGGCCGGGCGAGGTGCTGGTCGGTGATGCAACGTGGGCGTTGGTCAGTCACGCCGTGCGGGGTGAGCAGGTGCCGCCGGTGGTGGCCGGGGGCAAGCGGGAGCGGCTGATCGCCTGGCGGCTGGAGGCGGTCGATCCGCAGGCCACCGGGCACCACCGGCGGCTCGACGCCCCGATGATCGGCCGTGAGTCGGAGCTTCAGCTCGTGCGCTGGGTATTGGACCGAACGGAGCACACGCAGCGGCCGCACCTGCTGACGGTGCTCGGGCCGCCGGGGATCGGCAAGTCACGACTGGTTGCCGAGATCCCCCAGCTCCGAGATGGGCTGACGGTGCTGGTTGGGCAGTGCCGGGCGACGGCGTCGGCGTCCTCCCTGGAGCCCTTGCTGGACGTGATGGCGGCGGCCGGCAGTCGCCGGCTGTCCGCACTGCCGGCAGCCGACGCGGCGGCGGTAGCCGCTGTGGTCGAGCGGCCGAGTGCCGCCGGTGCACAGGATGCGGCCTGGGCGGCCGCACGTCTACTGGGCGCGATGGCTCTGCAAGACGTGGTGGTGGTTGTGTTCGAGGACGTGCACTGGGCGGACGACTTGCTCCTGGACGTGGTTGACCAGTTGCTCGGCCAGGGCAGAGGACGGGCGCTGCTGGTGGTCTGCACCGCGCGGCCCGAGCTGGCTGACCGGCGAGTGGGCTGGGGTGTCGGGGCGAACGTGTTCTCGGTCGCCCTCGAGAGGCTGGACGACGGACAGACGCGCAGGCTGCTCCGCAGCGCCGGCCCGGCGCTGCACCCCGAGCAGGCGGAACGTGTCGTCAATGTGGCCGAGGGCAACCCGCTGTTTGCCGAGCATCTGGCGGCGCTCGTCGGTGATGACCAGGGGATCGATACGTTGCCTCCGTCGATCGGCCTCCTGCTAGCCGCCCGCCTGGAGGCGCTCCCGGACAGCGAGCGAGAGGTGCTGGGAGCCGCCGCCGTCGCCGGCCGCGACTTTCCCGCCGCGGCGGTGGCGGCGCTGATCGGCCGTCCCGTGGTCGAAGAGCTCGAGCACAGCCGTCGCCGCGAGCTGGTCGAGGCGCTCAGCGAGGACAGCTTCCGGTTCGCCCACGCTCTGCTCCAGGAGGCCGCCTACGGTCTGCTTCCGAAGGCACAGCGCGCCGACCTCCACATTGCGCTCGCCGGTTGGTTGGGCGATCGAGACGCAGAGGACGCGGTCGTCGGCGACCACCTCGAGCGAGCCTGCCGACTCCGCGCCGAGCTTGGATCGTTGGATCCGGCGCTGGCCGAGAGGGCGGGCCTGCGGCTGCTCGAAGCCGGCCGCAGGGCGGACGCGATTGGAGATCCAGGGAGGGCACGGTCGCTCCTGGAGCGAGCGCTCGACCTGCTTCCAGACGGCTCGCCCGGCCAGGCGGCGGCCACCATCGAACTCGCAGCCGCGGGCTGGAACATCCTCCCTGAAGAGCAGATCCGACGGCTGTTGGACGACGGGATCGCCAGGTCGGCGAGGCTGGGCTTGCGAGCTCTCGAGCTGCGGGGCCAGGTTCTCCGTCTCGGATCCGGCGCAGACTGGGTAGCCGACGCGTCGCAGCGCCTCGCAGAGACCACCGCCGCCCTCGCCGAGCTGGAGCATCTCGGCGACCCACGCGCCCTCGCGACCGCACTGTCGACTGTTGCCAGCACCGAGTGCGCTCTGGGCCGTGCGGCCGACGGCCTGGCGAGCGCTCTGCGGGCGGTGCAGATCCTGCGGGACATCGACCAGGACACGGTGTGGGCACTGCAGATCCTGATCTGGGCAGCCGTCGAGTCTCCGCTCCCGGTCTCCGAGGCTGAGAGGTTGCTGGAGGAATTCACCACCGAGCTGGGCGTCAGGCCGAGTGTGCGGGCACGACTGTTGGCAGGACAAGCAACGCTCGCCGCACTGCGCAGCGATTTCCGCGTTGCACACCGCCTGTACGACGAGTCCTGCCAGATTGAGCGTGATCTGGGCAAGCAATCCGTCGACGAAGCGACCGAGGTCGAGAGCGCCCTGCTCATCCGAGAGGCCCGATTCGACGAGGCCGGCCGAGTCCTGCGCCGGTACGTCGACCGGTTGGAGGCGGCGGGCTACCGGCACGCCACGGTCACGAGCAGGGCGAAGCTCGCCCTCGCCGAGGCTCGTTGTGCTCGGTTCGACGAGGCCCGGAACCTCGCCGAGGCGGTGCTGGGGGATTCCGCCGCCGGATACGAAGCCTCGACGCTGGCGCACCTAGCGCTCTGCGAGGTCCATCTGGCCGGCGGCGACTCGGCGGCCGCAGTGGCTGCCGGGCGGCTCGCCCTGGAGGTGGTCCTCGCAGGAGACTGGACACTCCTCATCGTGGGTGCGCGGCAGACCCAGGCACGGGCGTTGCGAGCCGCTGGGGACGAGGCGGGCGCCGAATCGGAAGAGCAGCTTGCCGCGGCCGCCGCTGCCGCCAAAGAGCTTCGCTGAGCGCCTCCAACCCCCACCATCGGGGCCGACTCCCAGGCTCGCCCCGGTGGTGGACAGGGCAACTTTGGGGGCAGGTTACGAGGCGATGGGCAAGTAATCGCCCGTTTGAGGCAGCGTGCCTCCGCCCAACTCCCAGCCGGTTTCGGCCCAACCAGGCCTAAAACCCCCATCGGGACGGCGAGACTTGAACTCGCGATTCCCTGCTCCCAAAGCATGACGAGCAATCGCCATTTCAAGCCGAAATCACCTGCAAATCGGCCCGTTCTGCGGTGACGGACCCGACATCCGTGACAGTAGGGCTTGTACTGCGATAGCACGCAACCAAGCCGTTCTTCCGAGACAGTCTGGGCCGGATTAGTACAGATCTAGCACAGCCCCGAGATCCGCTCAGGTCGCCTTCGCGTCGAGTTGCGGGGAGTCCCCGCTCAGGCTGCGGTAGTGCGGAGCCACCTCGCCGGCCCGCGAATGGGTGCGCCGGATGACTCACAGGGATCGAGGAAACAGCGCCTCCACAATTCCCGGGGTGCTTCACCCGGCCGTCCGGGCTCGATCGACGCGCCTGCGCCGCCGATACGCGCACATACCGCTACCGGGCCAGTTCCAGGGCGTCGGAGCGGGTGGCGCATTTCAGAAGGAGTGCGTATTGCGGCTCGCTAACCTCCGCCGGCGCGCGACAGGTCCCGGCACCGGCAAACCCCGTATCCTCCGTTGACGATGTCAGAGCTCCCGCCCAGCCGGGGCGAGCAGACCGAGGTCCGAACGTTCCTGATCGCCGATGTGCGCGGCTACACGCGCTACACACAGGAGCGAGGCGATGAGGCGGCCGCCCGGCTGGCGAGCGCGTTCGCCGACACTGTCCGCCGTACGGTCGAGGAGCTGGGCGGACGGCTGGTCGAGCTGCGAGGCGATGAGGCGCTGGTCGTGTTCGCTTCGCCGCGACAGGCGATCCGCACAGCGGTCGCGCTTCAGCAGCGCTTCGTCGAGCGGATGCGATTGGACGACTCGCTGCCGTTGCGGGTGGGTATAGGCCTGGACGCTGGCGAGGCGGTACCGGTCGATGAGGGTTTCCGTGGGGGCGCGCTCAACCTGGCGGCTCGGCTGTGCTCGATCGCGGAGCCCGGCGAGGTGCTGCTGACAGAGAGTCTCACGCACCTGTCTCGTCGCGTCGACGAGCTCACGTATCTCGATCGTGGACGGCGGAGCTTCAAAGGCCTCGAGCAGCCGGTGCGCGTCTTCCAGGTCGAGTTCCCACTGGAGATGCCGGCCCCGCCGGGCGGCGCCACACCCGGCCATGCCCGCAGGTACGGGCTGGCTGCCGTCGCCACGCTCGCCGTGCTTGTGGTTGCCGTCGTGGTAGTCATCGAGGTGAGCGCTGGCGGCCCGTCATCCAAGCTGCACATAGGCGCCGACAGCCTCGGTGCGATCGACCCGGCCAGCGGGAAGATCGTCAGCCAGACCGCCGTTGGCAACGGGCCGCAGTCGACCGCGGTCGGCGAGGGAGCGACATGGGTCGCAGACACGCTCGACGCCACCGTCTCGCGCGTGCAGCCGGGAGGGGGCCGCGTTGCGATCCCGGTGAACGGCATCCCGACGGGGGTGGCGACCGGATTTGGCCTTGTCTGGGTGAGTGACTTCTCCGACCGCGCGGTGGAGCGGATCAGCCCGGGTGCCAACAAGGTCGTGGGTAGCGAGATCATGGTCGGAAACGGCCCCGCGTCGATCGCGACCGGCTACGGCGCGGTGTGGGTGGCGAACACGCTCGACGGCACCGTGTCGAGAGTGAGCCCTGGCGGTGGGCGGACTGACCTGCTCCAGGTCGCCGGGCGTCCGGACGGGATCGCCGTCGGCGGCGGATCGGTCTGGGTGGCCAGCGGCGACACCGCGACGGTGACCCAGATCAGCGCCGACGGGCCCAACGTGGTGCGGACGATCCCGGTCGGAAACGGCGCCACCGGGATCGCGTTCGGCAAGGGCGCCGTCTGGGTCGCAAACGCGCTCGACGGCACCGTCACCCGCATCGACCCCTCGTCCGGGGCGGTCACGAACGTCTGGCCCGTGGCGAGCGGGATCGCCAGCATCGCGGTCGCCGGGGACAGCGTCTGGGCAGCCAGCCCCCAGGCGGACAGGGTGTACAGGCTCGACCCGGCCAGCGGCCGAGTGGCGGGGTCGATCGAGGTGGGCAGCAGCCCGACCGCGCTGACCGCCCGGTCGAGCGGGCCACTGTGGGTGACGGCGCTGCCACAGGCGACCGCTCACCGCGGCGGCACGCTGACGATCAGCACGCCGATGTCTCGCTGCGGATGCCTCGACCCGGCCTTCGTTTTCGAGCCCAACGAGTGGCGACTGCTGACGACGATGTACGACGGGCTAGTCGCGTACCGCAAGGTGGGAGGCGCAGGCGGGGCGACGCTCGTGCCCGATCTCGCCCGCCAGCTGCCGGTGCCGACGCAGGGCGGCCGGGTGTATCGCTTCGAGCTGCGAGCGGGCATCCGCTACTCGGACGGGACGCCGGTTCGGGCCGCCGACGTGCGGTCCTCGTTCGAGCGCATGCTGAAACTGAACGGCCCCAACCTGCCGCCCTTCTACGCCGCGATCAAGGGCGCACCGCAGTGCGTCACTAAGCCGGGCGCGTGCGACCTCTCGAGCGGCATCCAGACCGACGACGCCACCGGCAGCGTGACGTTCAACCTGACCAAGCCCGATCCCGACTTCCTGTACAAGCTCTCGCTCCCCACGGCCTCGGTGCTGCCGAGCGGCGCCCCGGTTCCGTCCGGGCCGCCCAATGGTTCGGGCGTGATCAACGAGCCGGCGATCCCCGGCACCGGGCCCTACCGCGTGCAGTCGTTCGCTCCCAACCGGCGGCTAGTGCTGGAGCGAAACCCGATGTTCCGTGTCTACTCGCCCGACGCCCAGCCGGCCGGCTACCCGGACAGCATCGTCGCCCAGATCGTTGACGGTGCCGACCCCAAACAGCTGCAGGTGGCACTCGCCGACGTCCAGAACGGCCACTCGGACTGGGTCAACAGCCTCAGTCCGACCGAAATCCAGCGGCTAGCGATCACCGCCGCCGGTCAGCTGCACTCGACGCCGGTTGGAGGCGTCTCATACCTGATGCTGAACACGCGTCGTCCCCCGTTCAACAATCTGCTGGCGCGGCGGGCAATCTCGTTCGCGGTCGATCGCCGCAAGATCGTCGCGATCACCGGCGGCGAGCTGCTGGCACAGCCCACCTGCCAAGTGCTGCCGCCGACCTTCCCGGGGTACCGGCCGTACTGCCCCTACACCAGGGGGCGCGACACGACGCTGTGGAACGGCGTTGATCTGACCAAGGCCCGGCAGCTGGCGGCGGCCTCGGGAACCCGTGGCGCGACCGTGAACCTGCTCGTCCAGGCGGGCGACTCGCCCAGCCTGCGCACCGCCCGCTACGTCACCTCAGTCGTCGATCATCTGGGATACCGCGGCCACGTGCTGATCAAAGGCGACGCATTCGGAGCGTCGATCGATCCTCACGTCCAGTTCGCGGCCTACCAGTTCGGCTGGCTGCAGGACTACACCGCCGCGTCCGACTTCGTCCTGCCGCTGTTCAGCTGTGGAGCGCTGAACGGAACCGGCGTCAACGTCTCCGGCTTCTGCAACGCCCAGATCGACCGGCTGGCGGCGAAGGCGGCCGCCGAGCCGAGCGCCGCGGCCGCAGGCAAAGCCTGGGCGGAGGTTGACCACACGATCGTCGACCAGGCTCCGGCGGTGCCGCTCTACACGCTGCGCTCCGTCGACTTCGTCTCCAAGCGGGTCGGCGACTACCTCTACAACCCGGAGTACGGCGTGCTGCTCGATCAGCTCTGGGTGCGCTGAGCCCCAAAAGGGCGACACCGAAATCAGCATCGAGCACTTCTACGGCCAGGTTTGGAAACGATATAGGCTCGGCCATCCAGCCCGGGTGGTGGGGCTACGGCTTACGCGACGGGCGGGAGTAGGTCGGGTAAGGGATCAAACCTCGGGCGGTGGTTGTCCCTGGGGTCGTGCGGACGGCGCTCGTTGGCCGCCGATCTGGGATCGTGCTTGCTGCGGATCGCCCGTAGAGTCGAGATTAGTCCAAGCCGAATTTCGAGTGGTCGAGATTTGGCTTTAGTAGAGATCGGGACGGCGAGATTTGAACTCGCGACCCCCTGCTCCCAAAGCCAGAACATATGTTCGCTACGGGTTGCGGCGGGTTGCTTACGTGGCTTCGAATGCTGGGTCGCGGGTCGGGAGGGGCGTCCGGACTTGCGCTGGTTTGTGGGCGCCTGTTTCCACAGCGTTTCCGCGCGTGTGAGCATCTCCGGTCGGCGCGTTCGCGTCCACGGGGAAAGGCCCGACGACGTCAACGAGCCCGTTCGTGATCCACTCGTAGCTGAGAATCGCACGAAGGACGTTTCCACGCCGTGCATGGGTGTGCGGCGCGACTGGCCCCCGCGCGCGCTCGCTGAGCGTGGTCGGAGCTGGATCGACCAGGATGGTGCGGGCTCTTCCGCTCGGCCGCGTTCGGATGGACATGGCTCGGTGTGGCCGCTGAGACAATGAAGGGCCCGCCGAGGCGGGCCCTTCAAGTGTTGGCGCGTTCGACGGCGGCGGGGCCTTACATCATGTCCATTCCGCCCATGCCGCCGCCCATAGGGGCAGACTGCTGCCTCTCGGGTGGCTCCGCCACGACAGCCTCGGTGGTGAGGATGTTCTTGGCTATAGATGCCGCGTTCTGCAGCGCCGAGCGGGTGACCATGGCGGGATCGATGATCCCGGCCTTGACCATGTCGACGATCTCGCCGCTGTCCACGTTGAGGCCCTGCCCCGACTTGGCGTTGTGGACCTCGTTGACGACGACCGAGCCTTCCAGGCCGGCGTTCTCGGCCAGCTGGCGGAGCGGCTCCTGCAGCGCCCGCAAGATGATGCGAGCGCCGGTCTGCTCGTCGCCCTCGATCGCGTCGAGCTTGACGGCCTTCATCGCGTGGAGGAGTGCGACGCCGCCGCCCGGAACGATGCCCTCCTCGAGGGCGGCCCGGGTGGCCTGCAGCGCGTCCTCGACGCGGTGCTTCTTCTCCTTCATCTCGGTCTCGGTGGCAGCGCCGACCTTGACCACCGCGACGCCGCCGGCCAGCTTGGCCAGCCGCTCCTGCAGCTTCTCGCGGTCGAAATCGGAGTCGGTCGACTCGATCTCAGCCTTGATCTGCTTGATCCGGCCCTTGATCTTCTCGGCGTCCCCGGCACCGTCGATCAGGGTGGTCGAGTCCTTGTCGACCACGACCTTGCTGGCCCGGCCCAGCTGCGAGACCGTGGTGTTCTCCAGCTTCAGGCCCATCTCCTCGGTGATGACCTCGCCACCGGTGAGGATGGCGATGTCCTCCAGCATGCGCTTGCGGCGGTCACCGAAGCCCGGCGCCTTGACGGCGACGGCGGTGAACGTACCGCGCAGCTTGTTGACGACGACGGTGGCAAGCGACTCGCCCTCGACGTCCTCGGCCACGATCAAAAGGGGGCGACCAGCCTGGATGACCTGCTCGAGCACCGGCAAGACATCCTTGATCGCGGCGATCTTCTGGTTAGCGATCAGGATGTAGGGCTCGTCCAACACCGCCTCCATCCGCTCCGCATCCGTCACCATGTACGGCGACAGATAGCCCTTGTCGAACTGCATGCCCTCGGTGAACTCGAGCTCAAGGCCAAATGTCTGGCCTTCCTCGACGTTGACCACGCCGTCCTTACCGACTCGGTCAATCGCGTCGGCGATGACATCGCCGATCTCGCGGTCACGGGCCGAGATGGTGGCGACCCGGGCGATGTCCTCCTTACCCGAGATCTCCTTTGACTGGCTCTTGATGTCGGCCACGACAGCTTCGACGGCGGCCTCGATACCACGCTTCAGTGCCATCGGGTTGGCGCCGGCCGAGACGTTCTTGAGACCCTCACGGACGATCGCCTGTGCGAGCACGGTGGCCGTGGTGGTGCCGTCGCCAGCAACGTCGTTGGTCGCCGTGGCGACCTCGCGTACCAGCTGCGCGCCCTGATTCTCGAAGACGTCCTCGACCTCGATCTCACGAGCAATCGTGACGCCGTCATTCGTGATCGTCGGCGCCCCATACTTCTTGTCCAACACCACATACCGGCCCTTTGGGCCAAGTGTCACCTTGACCGTGTCCGCCACGACGTCCACGCCACGCTGCAGGGCATGACGAGCGTCCTCACTGAACTTGAGTTCCTTATGTGCCATCAATCCTCCTAGGCCTTCGCCTTGACCTTGGTGGAGACGACCTTGGCCAGGACGTCCGACTCACGCAGAATCAGATACTCCTCACCGGAGACCTTCACCTCGGTGCCACCGTACTTGGAAAACAGGACTTCATCGCCCTTCTTGACGTCGAGCGGGACGAGCTTGCCGTCCTCGTAACGACCCGGACCAACCTCGAGCACCTTGCCGCGCTGCGGCTTCTCCTTGGCCGTGTCCGGCAGCACAATGCCGCTATACGACACTTCTTCTTCCTCAAGCACCTCGACGATCACACGATCGCCCAACGGCTTCAAATCCATCAGACACCCTTCCCAGAACGACCCGAGCATTGGCACTCTCATAGGAGGAGTGCCAACTGACACCATAGCACTCCGACCCGGTTTCAACTCGACGGAACGAGCAACTCACTACCCCGCAAGCCGCGCGTGAGCGGGCGGTGTGGTTGATGCGGTTGGTGCGCGAGTCGGAGCGTGGGATTACGCCGGTGGCGCGGGGTCTGGGGTTGAATCCGGAGACGCTGCGCGGCTGGGTGCGGTAGGCGGAGGCAGACGATCGGTCGTCGGCAGGTAAGAGCAGTAGGCTGGCGTTGGATGCTTGATGCCGTGATCTCCCCGGGCTGTTGGTCGCTGATGTGCCGAGCGACGTCGTGATCCAAGTCAGCGACGGAGGGGATGGTCGGTCTGCGGGCGGGGCTCGCCGGTTTGGCGGTGTGCAGTCTCTCGGGATGGGGTTGTTCTTCTATCCGCGTGGAGGTTCGGCGAGGGTGGCTGCCTACCTTTCCCGAGCGTTGGATGTGTACGGCTGGCCGGTGACGCTGGCGTGTGGTTCGATCGGTGAGGCCGGGTCGATCGGCAACGCCGCCACCGTGTTTTCGGGAGTAGATATCGTGCCTGCCCCCTACGACGATGCGATCGCGCGGTGGCGACGTGGCGAGGATCCGATGGACGCGCCGTTTCCGATGCATCCGTCGTTCGAGGCCCGGTCGGGCGTGCCCGACCGGGCATTTCCGTTCGTCTCCCCGCTCCAGGGCGAGCGGATGGCAGAGGCGTGGGCGGCGCTTCTGGCCGCGTCGCAAGCGCTGTCTCGGGCGCGGGTGCTTCACCTGCATCATCTGACGCCGGTGCATGACGCGGCGGCAATGGCGCTCCCCGAGGTGCCGGTGCTGACACACCTGCATGGCACCGAGTTGAAGATGCTCGACGCGATCGACGGGGGCGAGCCCCGTATCAGCGGCCCTCACGCCGACTGGTGGTCGTCGAGGATGCGAAACGCGGCGCTTCGTGCGACCGCCACGATCACGATTTCACCCCACGATCGGTCCGAGGCCGTGCGGCTCTTGGAACTCCCCCCTGAGACCGTCCACTCGATCCCCAACGGTGTGGATGTCAACCACTTCACGCCGAGCCACCCCGGTCTCGACGAGCGACTGAAACTGTGGCTGCACTGGTTTGTGAACGATCCCCGAGGCTGGGACGAGGCGACCGGCACCCCCGGCAGCATCAGCTACACCGAAGCGGAGGTAATGGAAGGCTTCTACCACGCAGAGACCGGCGCTGCCCTGCCTGTCTTGATGTACGTCGGCCGGTTCTTGGCATTCAAGCGAGTACCAATGCTCGTCCGCGCCTACGCCAGAGCGCGCCTGCGAATGTCGGTACCGGCCCCGCTGGTCATCTGGGGCGGATTCCCGGGCGAGTGGGAGGGAGAGCATCCCCACACAGTGGTCACGAAAGAACGCATCCCGGACGTGTTCTTCGACGGCTGGCGCGACCACGACCAGCTCCCGCTCGGCCTGAGCTGCGCCGACTGCTTCGTGGCACCCTCAACCGATGAGCCGTTTGGGCTGGTCTATCTGGAGGCGATGGCGTGCGAGCTGCCCGTGATCGGCACCCGAAGCGGAGGGCCGCTGAGCTTCATCAACGTCACGCCCGGCGAACCCGACGGCTGGCTCGTGCCGCCCGATGATGAACACGCGCTCGCCGATGCGATGGTCGAGGCGATCGACCATCCGGCAAAGCGCAAGGCGTTCGGTCAAAACGCCGGCCGCCACGCCCGTGAAAACTACTCATGGCACGATGTGGCGCGCCGAGTCACCGACCTCTACGAGACCTACGCACCCCGCTAACTCGTCAGCTCGGCTCAGGCCAGACGCCGTGCGTCGGAGGTTATGCTCCGCGCCCTGTCTCCGGAGGGGCAAGAGGCGACCCCCTACCGTCCCAACGGGACCAGGCCAAAGGTACTGATATTCCGTCGGCCCGTTCGGGGACGAAGCTTGGGGGATTGTGACCTCGCGGCGATCGTGGTGCGGGCGGCTCTCTGGAACCATGGTGGAAAGGTACGGGTGTTCTGCGGCGGGTCCGTAGCGGTCGGGTACCGACCTGCTTCGGCGCGGTTGCCGGGTTCCCCCGGTGGATAGCCGGGCGGTCAGCGGCCGTTCCGCCACGTAGCCATGCGGTCGGCCGGCGCGGGCGTGACTTCGGCGTCGTAGATCGTGGCCCTGTGACGTCCAGGGTATTCCTCGCTGAATCGCGTCAACCTCCAGGAAAAGCGGTCGCCGAGTCGCGTCAACCTCCAGGGAAGCGTTTGACGGTGGGGCCTCGGCGAGAGTACAGTCGGTGTTAGCGGCACCCTCCAGTGGGCGCGCCGGGGAGGTTTTCGGCGTGTTGCGGTCCTCGTAGGGAACATGCTGGGTACTAGCGTCGGTTAGCCCGGCGCCCGCGCTTAGCGGCCCTCTCTTCGGCCTGGAGCTTGTCGAGTCCGTCACCGGCCGGGCTTCGGTGCGCCGGTCGTGACCGAGTACAACCGTCAACGGTAACGACGGCCGGATCGTCGAGACGACGCCCTGGGGCGATCAGGTCGCCGCGCGCTTCCTCGATCGTTCGGGCTCCCCGCCAGGTGCCGGTGCGCTGTTTGGCCTCGCGGTTGTGCCACACGGAACCGGCATCCACTTCGTGGACGACGCGACCAACAAGCTCGACGTGCTCCATTGAGCTTCGCTCTGCCGTGCGCCGTGCGCCGTGCGCCGTGAAGGGCGCACGGCGGAGCCAGTCCATCGGCCGTCCCAAAAACGTGTCTGCGGCCACGCCGGGCCCACCTGTCCCGCTTCGTCCGCTGCGACAACTGTCCCGAACTCGTCTCCACCACCGTCCAAGAACTACCAAACCTCAGCCGAATACGCTCTGCGCTGGATGACTGTAACGGTTCGGTCAGAATCGCACGGAGGTAACGAGCTTGCAGGTTACTGACGTATGACTCGGCTACCACGTCTAGCGTTGCTGGCGGCGGTCACGATCGCCGTGATATTCGTCCTGGGGTTGGTAGGCAATCAGTTGGCCACTACTACCGCGCCCGGCTCGCCTACCGCGCCCGGCTCGCCGTTCGGCACCCAGCTTCGCTACGCCAAGAACCTGCCCGCCGGCGAGGCCGGCATCGGGAAGATCCGCCATGTCATCATCATTGTGCAGGAGAACCACACCTTCGATAACTACTTCGGTACCTACCCTGGCGCGGACGGCATCCCGTTCAAGAATGGGCGGCCGACGGTCTGCGTCCCTGACCCCTGGTTGGGTCACTGCGTCCGCCCGTACTACGACGACCGCCACGCCCGTAACACCGCCGGCCTGCATAACGGGCACCACAGCGCCTTGCAGGACATCGATCACGGCCGGATGGACGGCTTCCTCCAGCAACCGTATATGGACTGTCGCAACTGTGTACTTTCAAAGCCGTTCGCGATGGGATACCGCGACAGTCGGCAGATTCCCAACTACTGGAAGTACGCTCACCAGTACGGGCTCGACGATCACATGTTCGAGTCGACGTCGAGCTGGTCGCTGCCGGCTCACCTCTACCTGGTATCGGGCTGGTCAGCTCGCTGCCGAAACGACCTCCCGGATAGCTGTCACAGCTACGTCAAGTATCCCGTTCAGACAGGTTCCTATGCCTGGACCCCGATCACCTACTTGCTCAACCGCGCGCATGTCACCTGGCGGTACTACGTCGAGCGGGGCTGGTCTCCGGACTGCCCGGTTCAAGACCACTGCAAGCTCGTCAGGCTGGCACCTCAAGACGCGACGATCTGGAATCCACTGCCTCGGTTCACAACACACAACCATCCTTCGGGCTCTGTAGCGGATGTCAAGAAGTTCTTTGCGGCTGCCAAGGCCGGCCGGTTGCCCGCGGTGTCGTGGGTGATCCCAAACTCGACAAACTCTGAGCATCCGCCGAGCACCCCTGCCTCAGGCGAGGCCTGGGTGACCGGGCTGGTGAACGCGGTGATGCACTCCAAGGACTGGAAATCAAGCGCAATCTTCATCACCTGGGATGACTGGGGTGGCTACTACGACCACGTCCACCCGCCGCAGGTCGACCAGCTCGGACTGGGCATCCGAGTGCCGGGATTGGTCATCTCCCCGTACGCTCGTTGCGGGTACGTCGACCATCAACCGTTGTCGTTTGAGAGCTACCTGCGGTTCATCGAGGATGACTTCCTGCACGGTGGACGGCTGAACCCGCTGACTGACGGCCGGCCTGATCCACGGCCCTCGGTCAGGGAGAACGATCCGCTGCTGGGCAATCTGAGCAAGAACTTCAACTTCAACCAGAAGCCTCGGCCGCCGATGACCCTCGCCCGCCACCCAGCGGGGGTTCAACCGTCGAGGTTCGCTACGCCCGCCTGTCGGAGCCATACCTGAGTGGGGGCCGTGGTATTGCGAAGCGGCGGGCATTGGCACTCTCGGGCACCAGTGGACGCCTGCAAAGCTCCCGGCTGCCGTCAGCCCTTTTGCCGAGACACGGCGGAGCAGCTCAACCATGCGAGCCAACGAATATCGGGACGGCGAGATTTGAACTCGCGACCCCCTGCTCCCAAAGCATGGATGGATCTCGCCTTTTTAAGCCAAAAACCCCTGCTAATCAGGGGTTTTACAGGGGATAGAGACGACATTAGCGACATCTGGGCTTGCACTGGATTGCACGCAACCAGGCCGTTCTCGAGGTAGGGCCCTGCGGCCGACTTGCACAGGTTTTGCACAACCGTCGAATCCGCGCGTACCGCCACCGACCGGCCTGGTCGGTGCGCCGGGCGGCGCGGCGGCGGTCTCGTCAACCTACCAAGGCTGTTCCGCCGCAGGGTCGCTCACTAGCGGGGTGTGCCGGACGCCCACAAGCCGTCGATCCCGATGGTGTCGCCCGTAGTGAGGCTGAAGCGTCCCGGGTTTGACGCCGGCTTGATTTCTTGGATCATGCGTGTGGTCCGGGAGAAGGGAGTCGTGCAGGGATGGGTTGTCCTCGGAAGTATCCGGTTGAGGTCAGGGAGCGGGCGGTGCGGTTGGCTCGTGAGTCGGAGCGTGGGATCACGCCGGTAGCCAGAGACCTGGGGTTGAATCCCGAGACGCTGCGCCAGTGGGTGCGGCAGGCGGAGGCGGATGACGGGTCGCGGCAGGACATGCTTTCGACCAGGGAGCGTGCGGAGCTGGCTGAGCTGCGGCGGGAGAATCGTGAGCTGCGCCGGTCGAATGAGATTCTGAAGGCTGCCAGCGTGTTTTTCGCCCGCGAGCTCGACCAGCCCCGTCCGAAGTGAGCGCGTTCATCGACCAGCATCGCGCGCGTTTCGGGGGTCGAGCCGATCTGTCGGGAGCTGGAGGTATCCGATCGCGCCTATCGCCAACGCCGGGTGGCGGAGCCGAGCAGGCGAGCCCGAAGTGACGCGGTGATCCTGGCCGAGATCCGCCGGATCTATGCCGAGACGGATGAGTCGTATGGGTCGTGGCGGTGCTGGCGGCAGTTACACAAGGACGGCTACAGCGTCGCTCGGTGCACGGTCGAGCGGGTGATGCGCCGGGCCGGTCTGGTCGGCGTCCAGCGCGGCCAGACCCGGCGAACGACGATCCCCTCGGCAACGCCGGTCGCGGGCACCGATCTCGTCCAACGCCGCTTTCAGGCCTCCCGGCCGGACGAGCTTTGGGTGTGCGACTTCACCTACATCCGTACCTGGCAGGGCTGGGCCTACCTGGCCATCGTCCTGGACGTCTACAGCCGTCGGATCGTCGGCTGGCAACTGGCCCCCCACATGCGAGACGAGCTCGTCGACGATGCCTTGCAGATGGCGATCTCAAGCCGTAAGCGCCCCGGCCAGCCGCTGGTAGCGCATACCGACAACGGGTCGCAATACACCAGCTGGGAGTACACCCAGCGACTCAAAGACGCCGGCATCGCCGCCAGCCGCGCCTGGTTGGCGACGATCTTCTTCAACTGCACGTTCTCGGCCTCCAGCGCCTTCAACCGAGCGGCTTCGGCCTCGGTCATGGTGCCGAACTTCAGCCGCCAGCGGTAGAACGTCTGCTCGGTGATCCCCAGCCGCTTGCACAGCTGCGGGATCGTGTAGCCCTGCCCCTGCAGCTTCTCCGCCTCTCGCAGCTTGGCCACGATCTGCTCCGGCGATGTACCGCTTCCGTCTACTCCCAGCAGTCGTCACACGCGCCTCCGATCACTCGCAAAGTCACTCCCAAAACCCCAGGACACTCGCACAGCAACCGGACCAACCAGCGGGGAGCCCCCCGCGACGCAGCGCGGCCGACGTCTGGATGACCATGACCGGAGGCGGTGCTCGTCCTGGTCGATGATCGACGCTCCTGCATAGCCGGGACTGAGTCCGGTCGCCTTAGCGAGCACCCGCGGTGGCAGGCAGGCGATGCCGGGCAGGATCAGCCGCCGGAACTCCGCCTCGGTACCGGTGTACCCACCGCCCGAACGGGTGCGATCGGAACGCGCGTCGGGCAGAGGGCGCGTTGTATCGTGTCTTCATCGAAGCTGCCGGTACTCATCGAACCCTGTTCGGGCGCGGCTGGGGAGCGCCGCTGGCCGTGGCGGGCGTGATCGCCGTCGTACTCGGTGTGGCGGCTGCGCGCCACCTGTCGACCTCGCCTGGTGCGGCGACCCCGCCGGGGCCCGAGGCAGGAGCAACCGTCAGCACCAGGTCGGGCTGGCCTTCGCTGGCCATCCCACACAGAGACGGCGGCATCAGGATAAGCCTCGCTCAAAGCGGCGGAGTCCCTGTGCCGCCGGCCAACACCAACGTGTTCCCGCTGCGGCTCGCTCCCTTCACGCTGACCAACATGACCACCGGGCGCGCGTGGCACCTACGTGCAAACCGGTCCGGCCGCTTCGAGCGCGCCCTACCTCCCGGTCGCTACGGGGTGCGAGTGTGGGGGCGCAATGGAGAGCTGTGGAAGTTCAACGTCGACGCCGGCCAGACCACCACGCAGCACTTCGTCGCGATCAGCCCCTGAGCGTCGCCCGGGACGGATGGGGTGAATCATGTGCGACCGCTTTGCCGGGTGCGGCCCTACGCCAGCCTCCGCATCGCCCCCGGAGTGGCCCACGAGGTGCGGCTGGGCATCATCGTCGGGGGAATCGACCGCCTGTGGGGGTAAGGCGGCACTCCGCCCGCGCTGCCTTCTGCCAGCGGCCCGTCCCAGGTCATCACTCCCTATTCATTTCGCAGGACGCCGATATCGCCAGTTATGGGGTATCGGCGAGGTGTTACGCGACTGTCTTTTGGGTGATGAAGCGGTGGATGGCCTCGTTGGCGTTGTCCTGAAACGACGGGTTGGCCAGATCGGGCAAGATGTCCGCTTGGTTGACCAACGGACCCTTCAGCTTGTTGGCCGCGCTGGCGTAGAACGCGCCGCTGGACAGGGTCGGGTCGGTGACGCCGTCGACGAGCCGCTTCGCGCCCACGTCGAGTTTGTGGGAGAGACCTAGGGCGGGCATGACGTACTTGGCGGCTACCCGCATCGGTAGGGGAAGGTCGCTGGGGGCTTGGGTGCCGGTGGTGTTCCCGGGGCTCACGGTGATGAAGCGGAGGTCGGGGTGTTGGCGGGCCAGGTAGGCCATCCAGAGGGCCCCGATGTACTTGGCCTGCGCCGAACGCGAGGTTGAAGTCAGCTTTTCTGCTGGCGAAGTAGCTGCCGTCGATGACGGTGGCGAGTTCATCGGCTGAGGTTGAGACGAAGGATGGCCCTTTCATCCGCAACTTCGGAACTCCGCGGACTGCTTCACTTCCGGCGAGGACCGCAACCTCGCCAAGCCGGTCATCGGCCAGGAGCCCTTCGAGGAGGACGACGTGGCCAAGGACGTTCGTCGCGAACACGGTGGTGACCCCGTCAGCGGTCAAGTCCATCGTCTTCGGGCCAATGACGCCGGCGTTCATGACCAGCGCGTCGAGGGATCCGTCGATGGCCGCCAGGCCGGCGCGGACCGAACCCAGATCGGCAACGTCCATGAGAACGATGTCGAAGATGCGCCGACCAGTCTCCGCTTCAAGCTCGGCCTGTGCCGCTTTCGCCCGCTCGCGGTTGCGGCACGCCAGGTAGATGCGGGCGAACTCGGGACGGAGCGCCAGTTGCCGGGCCACCTCCTTGCCGATTCCGGCGTTGGCGCCCGTGATCAACACGGTCTTTTCTGGGAGTGTGCTCATCGGGATTCCCTCTCATCTTTTGTAGGTCCAGCCAGGGTTGACTGAATGGCGCGGTCGGACCGCGAGGCGGATACGTCGGCTAGGCCCTGCGGCCTGGCCCAGCACAGCGGCTTCTTGCTTTCCCGGCGGTAGCAGCCCTGAGGGTCGTTTCTCCAGACTGGAATATTCAATCCACTATGACAGATCTCAGATGGAATGTCAAAGCCATTCTGATGGCTATACTTCTCCTGATGTCCTCAAGGAGTTCTGGTCGGCCGCGGTTGACGCGCAAGGGCGCCGTGACGCGCGCGCGGATCGTCGACGCCGCGGCGGAGCTGATCTTTCAGCAGGGCGTTGCCGGCACGACGATCGAGGAAGTGCGCGACGGTGCGCACGTCAGCAGCTCGCAGCTCTACCACTACTTCGAGGACAAGCCGGCGCTGGTCCGCGCAGTCATCGAGCGCCAGGCCGACAGGGCCATCGGCACGCAGGAGCGGTTCGACCTCAGCAGCCTCGAGGGCCTACGGGAGTGGCGCGATTTTGTGGTCGATCACAACCGCGACACGGGCGGGCGCGGCGGTTGTCCGGTCGGCTCGCTCGGTGCCGCGCTCGCCGAGACGGAGCCCGAAGCCAGGGTAGTGCTTGCGGCGTCCTTCAAGCGCTGGGAGGCCAGCATCATGGCCGGTCTTCTGCGGATGCACGCGCTTGGCCGACTCGCACCGGAGGCCGATCCGCGCCAGCTCGCGCTGGCCTTGCTTGCGGCGCTTGAGGGCGGCCTCTGCTCGCTCAGATCCAGCGCGACTCCGAACCGCTCGCGGCCGCGCTCGACGCGATGCTCACGCTCATCGCCACCCTCAGCAGCACCACGAGCACTTCGCTCGACCGCTGACCCCTGGGACCGACGATCTACGGGAAGCCCTCCCGGAGCGCGTGCTGTCAAATGCGCTCATATTGGATTACATGAGCCAGTTATGTTAGAGTCGCCGTCGCTAGAGTGGATTGTGTGTTCCAACTTTTGAAGGGATGTCGGCAATGGATCTGAAGGACAAACGGGCTTTGATCACCGGTGGCACCTCCGGGATGGGTATCGCCGCACTGGCGATGGCCGAGCAGGGCGCGACGGTGATCATCACCGGCCGCGATGAGACCCGCGGCGCGAGCACCGCAGAGCAGATCCGCGCGGGTGGGCACGATGCGCAGTTCATCGCCGCGGATTTCTCCGAGCTGTCCGAGGTGGGGCGCGTCGCCGACGCGGCAGGCGAGATTGATGTCCTTGTCAACCTTGCCGGCGTTGCCTCCATGGGAGCGACGGCTGACACCGACGAGGCGGCGTTCGACGGTCTGTTCGACATCAACGTCAAGGCGCCGTTCTTCCTCGTCGCCGCGCTCGCCCCGAAGATCGCTGCCCGCGGCGGCGGATCGATCATCAACGTCTCAACGATCGTCGCGAGCTACGGCCAGCCAGGCTTGGCTGCCTACGGAGCCTCGCGCGCGGCGATCGAGCTGCTCACAAAGGCGTGGGCCGCCGAATACGGGCCGCAGAACGTCCGAGTCAACGCGGTCGCTCCCGGTCCGACGTTGACCCCGGCGGTGGAGCCGAGGTTGGCGATGGCCACCGAGTTTGCCAAGCAGATTCCGCTCGGCCGGGTCGCTGACGTGCACGAGCTGTCCGACGTCATCACGTTCCTCGCGACCCCGGCGGCCGGCTACATCACCGGCGCGATCATCCACGTCGACGGCGGCCGCACCGCGGTCTGAGAAGAGACGAAATCATCCTTGGTCACCGCTCCCGGCAACGTCGGAAACGAAGCCACTCGGCTGCTCGCTCACGATCCTGCTCTTCCGCAACCCGGACAAGGTCGCCGGGTGCCGCTCGAATTCGCCGACCGGCTCGTCGCGGAGGCAGTCGCCGGGGTCAGTTCGTTGAACCAGCCCTGGC